>NZ_CP045253.1:0-3489570 GCF_035188445.1 Microbacterium sp. JZ37
ATGAGCGCGCACGAGATCCCGGACGTCCCCGTCTGGCGCACGGTGCTGGCGGAGCTGGCCAGCGACGATCGGATCACTCCTCTTCTCGAGGGATACCTGAGTCTCGCCGTCCCTCAGGGCGTCATGGGGGGGACCCTCTACATCGACGTGCCGAACGATCTGACGGCCGCCCAGATCAACAAGCGCATGCGCGAGCCGATCATGGAGGCGCTCGAGCGCATCGGCGCCGACGCCAAGTCGTTCCGCGTGTCGGTGAACCCCGAGCTCACCGAGGCGTCCTTCGACGCGCCCGCGCCGCCGGTCCCCGTGGAGGCTCCGCAGCGCCCTGTCGCATCGACGTCCGCGGCGGCGCCGCCGCAGAGCAGGTCGCGCGAGGACACCCGCCTCAACCCGAAGTACACCTTCGACAACTTCGTCATCGGCCAGTCGAACAGGTTCGCGCACGCCGCGGCCGTCGCCGTCGCCGAGGCACCGGCCAAGGCGTACAACCCGCTCTTCATCTACGGCGACTCGGGCCTGGGCAAGACGCACCTCCTCCACGCGATCGGCGACTACGCGCTCAACCTCTACCCGGGCGTCCGCGTGCGCTACGTCTCGAGCGAGGAGTTCACGAACGACTTCATCAACTCGATCGCGAACAACCGCGGCGCCGCCTTCAACGCGCGGTACCGCGAGGTCGACATCCTGTTGATCGACGACATCCAGTTCCTGCAGGGCAAGGCAGAGACGCAGGAGACGTTCTTCCACACCTTCAACACGCTGCACGACCACGACAAGCAGGTGGTCATCACGAGCGACGTCGCGCCCAAGCTCCTCACGGGCTTCGAGGACCGCATGCGCAGCCGCTTCGAATGGGGCCTCATCACGGATGTCCAGGCACCCGATCTCGAGACGCGCGTCGCGATCCTGCGGAAGAAGGGGCAGGCCGAGCGCCTCGACATCCCCGACGACGTGATCGAGTACATCGCCTCGAACGTCTCCACGAACATCCGCGAGCTCGAGGGCGCCCTCATCCGCGTCTCGGCGTTCGCGAGCCTCAACAGGTCGCCCGTCTCCCTCGAGCTCGCCCAGACCGTGCTGCGCGACATCGTCGACCAGTCCGAGGACACCGTCGTGTCGCCGAACGACATCATCAGCGTGACCGCCGGCTACTTCAAGCTCACCGCCGACGATCTGCACGGCTCGAGCCGCGCTCAGTCCGTCGCGCAGGCCCGTCAGATCGCCATGTACCTCTGCCGCGAGCGCACGAGCCTCTCGCTCCCCAAGATCGGGCAGCTCTTCGGAGGACGCGACCACACGACCGTGATGTACGCGTACCGCAAGATCAACGAGCTCATGAAGGAGAAGCGCTCGGTCTACAACCAGGTGCAGGAGATCACCACGCAGCTCGGGCGGCGCTGACCTGTCCTTCCCGCACGAGGGCTCGGAACCACGCGTTCCGGGCCCTCGCCGGCGTCTGCCGGACAATACGGCCTCGATCGGGACATGCGCTTTCCGTCACCTGTACGCCGCGTGACGTATGCCTGAACGCGCTCTTGACGCAGGGCGCGTCGACCCCCTATAACAAGTTCTCCCCATGTGAAAACTCCTGTGGATAACTGGGGAGACACGCCTCGGACGGTGTGGAGGACACGCCACGGATGTGTGGAACCGCCTGTGACAGCGGCTCGGCGGCCATCCGAGCCGTCCACGACGCGTCCGCAGCTCCTCCACAAGTCACACACATGTCGTTCCCTACTCCCGCCTCGCATCCACAGAGTTATCCACACTGTCCACAGCGGTTAACACGGTTAAGAGATCTCTTGTCTGAAAGGGCCTCCGATGACCTTCTCGACGGACGGTCGAACGCGGGGCACTAGCATGGGAGACCCGTGGGCCAAGAGCGCCCGTTGTTGTGATTCCGAGGGGAGCGACACGTGAAGTTCCACGTGAACCGCGACGTCTTCAGCGAGGCCGTCTCATTCGTCGTCAAGCTGCTGCCGCAGCGCAACCCTCAGCCGATCCTGGCGGGCGTGCTCATCGAGGCGAACGGCGACGGCAGCCTCGCCCTCTCGGCGTTCGACTACGAGGCGTCGGCGCGCACGACGATCGAGGCCACGGTCGACGAGCCGGGCACGATCCTCGTGCACGGCCGACTGCTCTCCGACATCGCGAGCCGCCTGCCGAACCAGCCGATCCAGATCTCGACCGAGGACGACGGAAACATCGCGCTGACGTGCGGCTCCGCGAGCTTCGCCCTCGCGTCGATGCCGGTTGAGGAATACCCCGCCATCCCGGAGGTCACGGGCGAGTCGGGCCTCGTTCCCGGCGACGACTTCGCGACCGCGATCTCGCAGGTCGCGTTCGCCGCGTCGCGCGATGACGTGACCCCCGTCCTCACCGGCGTGCAGCTCGAGGTCTCGGGCACGGGCCTGAGCCTCGTCGCCACGGACCGGTACCGCGTCGCGCTCCGCGACATCCCGTGGGACGGCAGCCAGCAGGAGGCGACGGCGCTCGTGCCGGCGCGCACGCTGCAGGAGGTCGGCAAGACCTTCTCCCACGGCGGCAACATCTCGATCGCGTTCTCCGGCTCGGGCGACCGCGAGATCATCGCCTTCACGGCCGGCAACAAGACGGTGACGTCGCTGCTCATCAAGGGCAACTTCCCGCCGGTCCGCCGTCTGTTCCCCGCGCAGACCGAGCACTACGCGGTGGTGAGCACCGCCGACCTCGCGGAGGCCGTGCGCCGCGTGTCGCTCGTGCTCGACCGCTCGGCGCCGCTGCGCTTCACGTTCTCGACCTCGCAGGTCACGATGGACGCCTCGGGCGGCGACCAGGCCCGCGCGTCCGAGTCGGTCGACGCGCACCTCACGGGCGGCGACGAGGTCACCCTCGGGCTCAACCCGCAGTACCTGCTCGAGGCGCTCGGCGCGGTGAAGAGCGAGTTCGTGCGGGTGACGTTCACGTCGAGCGACAACGCGAACAAGCTGAGCCCGATCCTCATCACGAGCCAGACGTCGGTCGACCAGGCGGGTCAGGACTCGTTCAAGTACCTGCTCCAGCCGAACCTGCTGCTGAGGTAGGACCCGGGCGCGGGCCGCGCGCCGCTGATCGGTCGTTGAGCGAGCGGAGCGAGACGAAACGTCGCGACACGACGTCCTGGATCGCCTCCGCGCATCCCGGAAGGAGGTCGAGGACATGATCGTCGAGCACCTCAGCCTCGTCGACTTCCGCAACTACGCAGAGGCCGAGCTCGCCCTGCAGCCGGGGCCGAACGTCCTCGTCGGGCGGAACGGCCAGGGCAAGACCAATCTCGCCGAGGCGATCGCGTATCTCGCGACGCTCGGCTCGCACCGGGTGTCGTCGGATGCCCCGCTCGTGCGCGAGGGGAAGGACGCGGCGTTCGTCCGCGCGCGCCTCGCGCACGGCGCCCGTCGCGTGACCCTCGAGCTCCAGATCAACAAGCAGGGGTCGAACCGCGCCCGCGTGAGCGGCTCTCCCGTGCGCACGTCCGAGCTGCCGCGCTACGCGCAGGCCGTGCTCTTCGCCCCCGAGGACCTGCAGATCGTGCGCGGCGACCCCTCGCAGCGTCGTCGTTTCGCCGACCAGCTGCTCATCCAGCGCACGCCGCGCATGGCCGGCGTCATCGCCGACTACGAGCGGACCCTGCGGCAGCGCACCGCGCTGCTGAAGTCCGCGCGGGCGCGCGGTCTCAAGGGCGCGCAGCTGTCGACGCTCGACGTGTGGGATGACAAGCTCGTGGCGCTGGGCTCGCAGCTCATCGACGCGCGCGTGCGCCTCGCGCAGGATCTCGCCGAGCCCGTCGCCGCGGCCTACGCGGGGGTGGCGGGCGAGGACCATCGCCCCGAGCTCAGCTGGGTGCTCTCCGTCCGCGGCGCGGATCCCGAGGAGGGGGATGAGCTGCCCGCCGGCGCGGACGAGGGCTCGACCGAGGAGCTCTTCCGGTCCGCGCTCGCGGCGCGCCGCGCGCAGGAGCTCGACCGCGGGCTGACCCTCGTCGGTCCGCATCGGGACGACCTCCTGCTCACGGTTCGCGGCCTCCCCGTGAAGGGCTACGCATCGCACGGCGAGTCGTGGTCGGTCGCGCTCGCCCTGCGCCTCGCGTCGGCCGAGCTGCTGCGCGCCGAGTCTCAGGGCGGCGACCCCATCCTCATCCTCGACGACGTGTTCGCCGAGCTCGATGCCGACCGCCGCCGGCGCCTGGCCGACGTGGTCGCCGACTTCGAGCAGGTGCTCGTCACCGCGGCCGTCGCCGCGGACGTGCCCGAGCCGCTGCGCGCGAACGCCGTGCGCATCGAGGCCGGAGCCGTCCTCGGGCCGCTCGCGGACCATCCGCTCTCTCCGGAGCCCTCGGATGGCTGAGCCCGAGGTCCCCGAGACGATCGCGACCTACCTGCGGCTGCGCGGGCTCGAGCCCAGCAAGAGGTATCGCAAGAAGCGGCGGATCGTCGACGACGACGATGAGAACGCGCCGTTCGCGCCGGGGCGCGACCCGAAGCCGCTGGGAGAGGCGCTCGACGTGCTCACCCGATCGAGCGGATGGGAGCCGCACCTCCAGCGCGAGGACCTCGCCCTGAACTGGGAGGAGATCGCCGGGCCCGACAACGCCGCGCACTCCCGGATCGAGACCTTCTCGAACGGCGTCGTCGTCGTGCGGTGCGACTCGACGCCGCGCAGCAAGCAGATGCATCTCATGCGCGCGCACTTCCTCACGCGGGTCGTGCAGCTGTACCCCGAGGCGGGCGTCACCGACATCCGCTTCTTCGGGCCCGACGTGCCCTCCTGGAATCACGGCATCAGGCGCGTTCCAGGGCGCGGCCCGCGCGATACCTACGGCTAGCACGGGTCGGATCGTAGGCTGCCTGTTTTTCTCGCGTGAGACGGGCGGTGACGGCCGCGGCCGAGCGCTCGGGACGATAGACTCGGAAGGCTGCCGATCACAGATGTGGAGCACTTCTTCCTATGACGAGCGAAACCCCTCAGAACGAGTCCGAGCCGATCGACGACGGTCGGGCAGACGAGAGGGGCGACGCCGCATCGGGCCCCCGCAAGGTGCAGAACGAGTACGGCGCCGATGCGATCCAGGTCCTCGAGGGCCTCGAGGCCGTGCGCAAGCGCCCGGGCATGTACATCGGGTCGACCGGTCCGCGCGGTCTTCACCATCTCGTCTACGAGATCGTCGACAACTCGGTCGATGAGGCGCTCGCGGGCTACTGCGACACGATCGTCGTGACGCTGCTCGCGGATGGCGGTGTGCGGGTCGTCGACAACGGGCGCGGCATCCCCGTCGCGATGCACAAGACCGAGGGCAAGTCGACGCTCGAGGTGGTCCTCACCGTGCTGCACGCGGGCGGCAAGTTCGGCGGCGGCGGCTACGCGGTCTCCGGCGGCCTGCACGGCGTCGGTTCGTCGGTCGTCAACGCGCTCTCGACCCGGCTCGACGCGGTGGTCAAGCGCGACGGCTACGTCTGGCGCCAGTCGTTCTCGGGCGGCGGCGTGCCGATCGCGCCGATCGAGCAGGGCGAGGCCACCGAGGAGACGGGCACGAGCATCACGTTCTGGCCCGACGCGGAGATCTTCGTCGAGGGCGTCGAGTTCGACTACGAGACGCTCCGCACCCGCTTCCAGCAGACGGCGTTCCTCAACAAGGGCCTGCGCATCGAGCTGTCGGACGAGCGCGAGTCGTCGGCGGAGGAGGTCGAGGCCGAGGACGGCTCGACCGAGATCGTCAAGCGCCACAACGTCTTCCACTACGAGCGCGGCCTCGTCGACTACGTCGAGTACCTGAACAAGGTGCGCAAGGCCGAGCGCGTGAACGAGGAGATCGTCGTGCTCGAGTCGGAGCAGGGCGATGGCCGGATGGCCGTCGAGATCGCCATGCAGTGGACGACGAGCTACACCGAGAACGTCTTCACGTACGCGAACATGATCAACACGCACGAGGGCGGCACCCACGAGGAGGGCTTCCGCGCGGCGCTCACCTCTCTCGTCAACCGGTACGCGCGTGCGAACAACATCATCAAGGAGAAGGACGACAACCTCACGGGCGACGACGTCCGCGAGGGGCTGACCGCCGTCATCTCCGTGAAGCTCTCCGAGCCGCAGTTCGAGGGCCAGACGAAGACGAAGCTCGGCAACACCGAGGCCAAGGCCTTCGTGCAGAAGGTCGTGAACGACCAGCTCGCCGACTGGTTCGAGCGGAATCCCGCGCAGGCGAAGAACATCATCCGCAAGGCGATCGACGCGGCGACGGCGCGGATGGCCGCGCGCAAGGCGCGCGAGACGGCGCGTCGCAAGAGCGTGTTCGAGTCGGCCGCGATGCCCGACAAGCTCAAGGACTGCACGTCGAAGGACCCGTCGATCAGCGAGATCTTCCTCGTCGAGGGAGACTCCGCAGGCGGCTCGGCCGTGGGCGGCCGCGACCCGCACACGCAGGCGATCCTCGCCCTGCGCGGCAAGATCCTCAACGTCGAGCGCGCGCGCATCGACAAGGCGCTGGGCAACAAGGAAGTCCAGGCGATGATCCAGGCGTTCGGCACGGGCATCGGGCCCGAGTTCGATATCGAGAAGGCGCGCTACCACAAGATCGTGCTGATGACGGATGCCGACGTCGACGGCCAGCACATCACGACGCTCCTGCTGACGCTGCTGTTCCGCTACATGCGCGGGCTCGTCGAGGCCGGCTTCGTGTACCTCGCGATGCCGCCGCTCTACCGCCTCAAGTGGTCGAACGCGCCGCACGAGTACGTCTACAGCGACCGCGAGCGCGACGCGCTCCTCAAGGAGGGCGCGGCCGCCGGCAAGCGCCTCCCGAAGGACGCGGGCATCCAGCGCTACAAGGGTCTCGGCGAGATGAACGACTCGGAGCTGTGGGACACGACGATGAACCCCGAGACGCGCACGCTGCGTCAGGTGACCATCGACGACGCCGCCGCGGCCGACGAGATCTTCTCGGTGCTCATGGGCGAGGACGTCGAGTCCCGCCGGAGCTTCATCCAGCGCAACGCGAAGGACGTGAGGTTCCTGGACATCTGACGACTCCGGCGAGCGAGACGCCACCCGGTCGTCGAGCGAGCGAAGCGAGTCGAGACGTCGCACGCCGACCTCACGAACTGATCCGAAACTGAGAGACCATGACTGACGAGAGCAACGACGAGCAGCGCCCCGACCTCACGGCGGCCCACAACCACGGCCGCATCGACCAGGTCGACCTGCAGTCGGAGATGCAGCGCAGCTACCTCGACTACGCGATGAGCGTGATCGTGGGGCGTGCCCTTCCGGATGTGCGCGACGGCCTCAAGCCCGTGCACCGCCGCGTCGTGTACGCGATGTACGACGGCGGCTACCGGCCCGACAAGAAGTTCTCGAAGTGCGCCCGCGTGGTCGGCGAGGTGATGGGTCAGTACCACCCGCACGGCGACACGGCGATCTACGACGCCCTCGTGCGCCTCGTGCAGCCCTGGTCGCTGCGGTACCCGCTGGCACAGGGACAGGGCAATTTCGGCTCGCCCGGAAACCAGGGCGCGGCCGCGCCCCGGTACACCGAGACGAAGATGGCCCCGCTCGCGCTCGAGATGGTGCGCGACATCGAGCAGGAGACCGTCGACTTCCAGGACAACTACGACGGCGAGACCCAGGAGCCGTCGGTCCTCCCGGCGCGCTTCCCGAACCTCCTCGTCAACGGCTCGGTCGGCATCGCTGTCGGCATGGCGACGAACATCCCCCCGCACAACCTGCGCGAGGTCGCCGACGGCGCCCTGTGGGCCCTCGAGAACCCCGACCTGCCGCGCGAGGAGCTGCTCGGCGGCCTCATGCAGCGCATCCCCGGCCCGGACTTCCCGACCGGTGCGCAGATCCTCGGCACGAAGGGCATCCACGAGGCGTACCGCACGGGGCGCGGGTCGATCACGATGCGCGCGGTCGTCGAGATCGAGGAGATCCAGGGCCGCACGTGCCTCGTGATCACCGAGCTCCCGTACCAGGTGAACCCCGACAACCTCGCCGTGAAGATCGGCGAGCTCGCCCGCGAGGGCAAGGTCACCGGGATCGCCGACATCCGCGACGAGACGTCGGGCCGCACGGGCCAGCGTCTCGTGATCGTGCTCAAGCGCGACGCGGTCGCGAAGGTCGTGCTGAACAACCTCTACAAGCACACCGAGCTGCAGACGAACTTCGGCGCGAACATGCTCGCGATCGTCGACGGCGTGCCGCGCACGCTCCCGCTCGACGGCTTCGTGCACTACTGGATCGCCCACCAGCTCGACGTCATCGTCCGCCGCACGGAGTTCCGCCTCCGCAAGGCCGAGGAGCGCATGCACATCCTGCGCGCGTACCTCAAGGCGCTCGACGCCCTCGACGAGGTGATCGCGCTCATCCGCCGCTCCCCGACGGTCGACGAGGCGCGCGAGGGCCTCAAGGCGCTCCTCGAGATCGACGACATCCAGGCCGACGCCATCCTGCAGATGCAGCTGCGCCGCCTGGCCGCCCTCGAGCGCCAGAAGATCATCGACGAGGCCACCGAGCTCGAGGCGCAGATCGAGGACTACAAGGCGATCATCGCCGACGAGGGCCGTCAGCGCGTGATCATCCGCGAGGAGCTCACCGAGATCGTCGACCGCTTCGGCGACGAGCGCCGCACCCACATCCTCCACGGTTTCGACGGCGACGTGTCGATCGAGGACCTCATCGCCGAGGAGGAGATGGTCGTCACGATCACGCGCGAGGGCTACATCAAGCGCACGCGCAGCGACAACTACCGCTCCCAGCGCCGCGGCGGCAAGGGCGTGAAGGGCGCGCAGCTGCGCGCCGACGACGTCGTGGAGCACTTCTTCGTCACGACGACCCACCACTGGCTCCTCTTCTTCACGACGAAGGGCCGTGTCTACCGGACCAAGACCTACGAGGTTCCCGAGGCCGGCCGCGACGCGAAGGGCCTGCACGTGGCGAACCTCCTCGCGCTGCAGCCCGACGAGCAGATCGCCCAGGTGATCGAGCTGAAGTCGTACGACGACGCCGAGTACCTCGTGCTCGCGACGCGCTCGGGCCTCGTGAAGAAGACGCGGCTCACGGAGTACGACTCGAACCGCCAGGGCGGCATCATCGCGATCAACCTGCGCGACGGCGACGAGCTCGTCAGCGCGCTCACGGTGAACGCGGACGACGACATCCTCCTCATCAGCCACCACGGCATGTCGCTGCGGTTCTCGGCGACCGACGACGCGCTGCGTCCGATGGGCCGCTCGACGAGCGGCGTGAAGGGCATGTCGTTCCGCGAGGGCGACGACCTGCTGTCGGCATCGGTGGCGGCGCCCGGCTCGTACGTGTTCGTCGTGACCGACGGCGGCTACGCCAAGCGCACCGCGATCGAGGAGTACCGGGTCCAGGGCCGCGGCGGTCTCGGCATCAAGGTCGCCAAGCTCAACGACGACCGCGGCGTGCTGGCCGGCGGCCTCATCGTCCAGGAGGATGACGAGGTTCTCGTGGTTCTCGAAAAGGGCAAGGTGGTACGCTCTGCCGTGGCCGAGGTACCTGCGAAGGGCCGCGACACGATGGGTGTCGTCTTCGCGCGGCCCGACAAGAACGACCGCATCCTCGCGATCGCCCGAAACACCGAACGCGGGCTGAGCGACGAGAGCGGGGAAGACGCCGACGAGGCGGCCCCGGGATCCGAGACCCCCGAAGGAACCACTGACGCATGAGCACAGTAGCGGACAAGCTCGCCAAGAAGCAGGCGCACAAGACCAGCGCGAAGCAGGTGCGTCTGCGCCTGGTGTACGTCGACTTCTGGTCGGCCGTGAAGCTGTCCTTCCTCGCCGCGGTGGCGCTCGCCGTCGTGACGATCGTGACGTTCTTCCTCATCTACATGGTCGTGCAGACGACGGGCCTCATCGCCCAGGCCGATGAGCTCATGGCGGCGTTCTCCGACGGCGAGCTGACGCTGTCCGCGTTCGTCGGGCTGCCGCAGGTGATGGCGTTCGCCGCGGTGGTGGCCATCCTCAACCTCATCGTGGTGACCGTGCTGGGCGCGGTCGTGGCGGGGATCTACAACCTCGCCGTGAAGATCACGGGCGGTCTGCTCGTGGGCTTCACCTCGAACTGACCCGCCTCACGCGGGAAGGGCCGGGCATCCTCGGATGCCCGGCCCTTTCGCGTTCGCCTCAGGCGACCACGCGTCCCGCTTCGAGGCGGATGACCCGGTCGGCCGCCGCGATCGACGTCTCGTCGTGCGTGACGCAGGCGACCGCCGCTCCGCGGGCGGCCTCCTCGCGCAGGATGGCGCGGGTGCGGTCGCGGCTGCGCGAGTCGAGCCCGGCGGCGGGCTCGTCGAGGAGCAGGATGGCCGGGCGACGCACGATGCCCTGCGCGAGCAGGGCGCGCTGACGCTGCCCTCCCGAGAGGCTGGAGAGAGGGCGCTCCTCGAGCCCCGTGAGCTCGACGCGCGCGATCGCGTCGGCGACCGCTCGCCGGCCATCCGCTCGGCGACGGCGGGCCCCGCGCGCCCAGGTGCCCATCGCGACCGTCTCGCGCACCGTCACGGGCAGGGTGTCGGGTGCCTCGGGGCGCTGCACCACGAGGGCGACGTCGCCGTCTCGAGAGACACGACCTGACCGCGGCATGCGGACGCCGGCGAGGAGCTCGACGAGGGTCGACTTCCCCGAGCCGTTGGCGCCCGCGATCGCCGTCACCTCGCCGAAGGCGAGATGCATGGAGACGTCGTGCACGGCATCCTCCGCGCCGTAGGCGAAGCACAGCGAATGGGCGAGCAGGGCGGGGCGGTGGGAGCGCATCCCGCCCACTATAGCAATTGATAATCGTTCTCATTTTGGGTTAGGCTCGACCACCGTGTCCTCCTGGCTCCTCGATCCCCTCAGCACGGCGTTCGTCCTGCGCGCCCTGACCGGCGGCGTGCTCGTCGCCCTCATCTGCGGCATCGTCGGCACCTGGGTGGTCATCCGCGGGATGGCCTTCCTCGGCGAGGCCATCGGGCACGGCATGCTCCCCGGCGTCGCGATCGCGACCGTGCTGGGGCTGCCGGTCCTCATCGGAGGCGCGGTGAGCGCCGTCGCGATGAGCGCGGCCATCGGAGCGCTGCAGCGGCGGGGGCGGCTGTCGTACGACACGAGCATCGGCCTGCTCTTCGTCGGGATGCTCTCCCTCGGCGTGATCATCGTGTCGCACTCGCGCACCTTCGCCACGGATGCCACCGCCATGCTCTTCGGCGACATCCTCGCGGTCGACCTCGGCGACATCGCGCTCCTCGCCGGCGCGCTCGTCGTCACCGTCGCGGTCGCCGCCCTGTTCCATCGCGCGTTCGTCGCGTCGGCGTTCGACCGTCGCATCGCGCACACCCTCGGCCTGCGCCCCCGTCGTGCGCAGCTCGCGCTGGTTGGGCTCGTGACGCTCGCGGTCGTCTCGTCGTATCAGGCCGTCGGGTCGCTGCTCGTCGTGGGGCTCCTGCTCGCACCCGCGGTCGCCGCGCGGCCCTGGACGACGAGGATCCCCGTCACGATGGCGCTCGCGGGCGCGATCGGCGCGCTCTCGGTGCTCGTGGGCCTCCTCGTGTCGTGGAACGCGGGCACCGCGGCCGGCGCCTCGATCGCGGGCAGCGCCATCCTCCTCGCGGCGCTGTCGGGCGTCGTCCGATCGAGCATCGACCGCATGCGCCGCCGCACGGCGACCCATGGCGCGCAGACCCCGGATGGGCCGACGCACGCCTCCGCGACCGCGCGCCCGCGCGAACCGCACATCGCCCGAACGGCGGCGATCCGATGACCCGGAAGGAACCCATGACCCGAAACCTGCCCCGCCTCCGACTCTCGATCGCCCTGGGTGCGGGAGCTCTGCTCCTCGCCGGATGCGCCGGAGCCGCGCCCGCGGCCGAGCCGCCGACGAGCTCGTCACCGGCAGGCGACGGACACGGATCGGTGGCCGGGGCCGCTCAGGTCGACGAGCCGCCTCTTCAGCTCGTCTCGATCGACGAGGAGGGGGCCGTCGGGGTGCTCGACCTGCTCGACGGAACGACCGTCGAGCTCGGCGAGATCGGCGCTCCGACCGCGGTCGCGACGGATGGCCGCTACGTCTTCGCGACGACCGAGGCCGGGGTCGAGATCGTCGACAGCGGCACGTGGACCTGGGATCACGTCGACCACTTCCACTACTACCGCGCGGACCCGCGCCTC
This sequence comes from Microbacterium sp. JZ37, assembly GCF_035188445.1. Classification (NCBI taxonomy): domain Bacteria; kingdom Bacillati; phylum Actinomycetota; class Actinomycetes; order Micrococcales; family Microbacteriaceae; genus Microbacterium; species Microbacterium sp. JZ37. The sequence goes on from NZ_CP045253.1 coordinate 12,180, forward strand.
GTCGGCACGCTCGAGGGGTCGGGCACCGCCGCGGTCTCGACGGGACCGCTCGCGACGGCCGGAGCGACGGGCATCGTCCTCGGCGCAGACGCCGTGCTGCTCGACAACAAGGCGCTCTCGAACGGCGAGATCGTCGAGACGCTGCGTCTCGACGCCGGTTCCGCCGACGGCGTCATCGCGCCGCTCGGTGCGGGCGCGCTCGTGAGCGAGGCCGACGCGAACGGTCGCGTGCAGAGCCTCCGCTTCGTCACTGCAGAGGGCGACCAGGCGGAGGCCGAGACGCCGTGCGTCGACGCCGAGGGCACGATCACGACGCGCGTCGGGCTCGTCGTCGGCTGCGCCGACGGCGCCGTGCTCGCGACGGTCGACCGCGGCGAGCCCGTCTTCGAGCGCATCCCGTACCCCGAGGGGACGACCGCCGAGCGCGCGACCGCGTTCGACGGCCGCAAGGGGCGCCCGACGGTCGCCGCTCTCGCGGGGGAGCGCGGGTTCTGGCTGCTCGACACCCGGGAGCGGGCGTGGCGGCTCATCGAGACGGAGGCACCGCTTCTGCGCGTCGCGGCGGTCGACGACGCGGATGGTCACGTCGTCGCACTCGATGCGGAGGGCCGCGTGCGCGTCTACCTCGCCGAGACCGGTGCGGAGATCGGGGCGTCCGAGCCGCTCCTGCCGCAGACGCTGGCGGACGCCGACGCGCTCGCGGGCGTCTCGCTCACGGTCGATGCGCAGCGGGCGTACGTGAACGCGCCGCTCGAGGGGTCGTCCACGAGATCGCCTATGCCGACGGCGCGCGCGTCGCGCGATCGCTCGAGACGCCGACGGCTCCCGCGTTCGTCGCGGAGGTCGGGCGATGAGGCGGATGGCTGCCGGGCTGCTGGCTGCGCTCGCGCTCGCGGTGAGCGGGTGCGCGGCCATCGCCCCCGCGGACGAGACGCCGCGGATCGTCGTGACCACGAACATCCTCGGCGACGTCGTGCAGAGCGTCGTGGGCGACGAGGCGGAGGTGCTCACCCTCATGAAGCGCGACGCCGATCCGCACTCCTTCGAGATCTCGGCACAGGAGGCCGCGTCGCTCGGCGATGCCGACCTCATCGTGTCGAACGGGCTCGGCCTCGAGGAGGGGCTGCAGCAGCACCTCGACCGCGCGGAGGCGGAGGGGGCGCGGATGCTCGCGGCCGGCGACGTCGTCGACGTCCTGCCGTATGCCGAGGGCGGTGCGCCGGACCCGCACTTCTGGACGGACCCTGCGCGGATGGTCGAGGTCGTCGATGCGCTCGAGGCGGCGGTCGCCGACATCCCGGGGATCGATTCCGCCGTGGTCGGAGGCAACGCGGACGCCTATCGGAGTGAGCTCGCGACGCTCGACGAGGAGATGACCGCGGCGTTCGCGGCGATCCCCGAGGAGCGACGTGCCCTCGTCACGAACCACCACGTCTTCGGATATCTCGCCGACCGTTTCGACTTCCGCGTGATCGGCGCGGTCATCCCCGGCGGCACCACCCTCGCGGCGCCGAGCGCCGCCGACCTGCGCGACCTCGCGGGCGCGATCGAGGAGGCGGGGGTTCCGACGATCTTCGCGGAGTCCTCGCAGCCCGACCGGCTCGTGCAGGTGCTCGCGAGCGAGGTCGGCATCGAGGTCGACGTCGTCGAGCTCTTCACGGAGTCGCTCACGGAGCCCGGAGAGGGCGCCGACACCTACCTCACCATGATGCGCGCGAACACCGAGCGCATCTCCCAGGGCCTGAGCTGAAGGCCATCCCGGAAAGGAACACGATGACACGACACACACGACGTCTGACGGCGGCGGCCGTGATCGCGGGGGTCTCCCTCCTCGCGACCGCGTGCGCGACCACGTCGGGCTCAGGTGCCGCCCCCGACACAGCGAGCGAGGAGCCGGCGGCTCCGGCGGAGGGTCGCGTCGCGGTGGCCTACGAGAACGGCATCGCGGTGCTCGACGGCACCTCGCTCGAGGTGGTCGACACCTTCGAGACCGAGGAGTTCACGCGGCTCAATCCTTTCGGCGACGGACGCACGATCGCCGTGACCACGTCGAAGGGGTTCCAGATCCTCGACACGGGAGCGCCCGAGCTCACCGATCTCGTCTTCGAGGCGGCTGCCGCCGGGCACGTCGTCGTGCACGAGGGGAAGACGGTGCTCTACGACGACGCGACGAGCGAGACGACCATCCTCGACACCGACGTGTTCGCTGGTGGCTACGACGCGCTCCCGGAGGGTGAGACGCATCGCTCCGAGGCCGCGCACCACGGCGTCTCGATCGTCCTCGAGGACGGCACTCTTCTCACGACCGTCGGCGACGAGACCGCGCGGTCGGGTGCCGTCGCGCTCCACGCGCACGACGACCACTGGGATGAGCTCGCGTCGAGCGACGAGTGCCCCGGCATCCACGGCGAGGGGACCGCGGCCGGCGAGGCCGTGATCTTCGGCTGCGAGGATGGCGCGCTCCTCTTCCACGACGGCGCGTTCGAGAAGTTCACGGCGCCCGACGAGTACGGGCGGATGGGCAACGCGTACGTCTCGGAGACGAGCCCGATCGTCGTCGGCGACTACAAGAGCGACCCCGACGCCGAGGGCTACCTGCTCAACGCGGTGACGCTCATCGACACCGCCGCGCACACCTACGAGGTCGTGGAGCTGCCGGACGAGGTGCAGTACACGTACCGCGATGTCGTGCGCGGGCCGGAGGATCTCGCGTACATCCTCTCGACCGACGGACAGATCCACGTGCTCGACCCCGAGACGGGCGAGATCGTCGACGCGTTCCCCGTCGTGGAGCCGTGGGAGGGGCCGGTCGAATGGCAGGACCCGCACCCCACGATCAAGGTGAACGGCGACATCGCCTACGTCACCGAGCCCGCTTCGAACGCCGTGCACGCCGTCGACCTGACGACGGGCGAGACCGTCGCGACCGTCGAGCTCGACGCCGCGCCCAACGAGATCGCGGTCGCGCTCGGCTGAGCGGCCCCTTTCCGGTGAGACTAGCCCCCGTCGCCCGGACTAGCGCTCCGGGCGCAGGTATCGGCGACCGGGGCTAGTCTCACCGGCGATCGGGTGCGACACCCCCGGGAGGGCGGCGTCGATTGGCGCCGGCCCCCCGGTTCGGGTATGCTCTTGCAGGTTGAGAGTTCGGCTCTCGCAAGACGGGGCTATAGCTCAGGCGGTTAGAGCGCTTCACTGATAATGAAGAGGTCCCAGGTTCAAGTCCTGGTAGCCCCACTCCGTCTCCTCTCGGGGCCTTAGCTCAGTTGGTAGAGCGCTTGCTTTGCAAGCAAGATGTCAGGAGTTCGAATCTCCTAGGCTCCACACGCAGGAATCGCCCCGGCCACTCGGCCGGGGCGATTCGCGTTTCCGCGCCGGAGCTCACCGGGAGCGCGGCAGCTCGACGGGGCTGCGGGATCGATCGATCGCGACATCACTCGGATCAGCGGGATCGACAAGCAGGTGGACGGTCGACCCGGGGGAGAAGCCGGCGACGAGCGCGCGATCGATGCGGACGACGAGCTCCGCATCGTGCGAGGATCCGCGGAACGGGAAGCGCACGTGCAGGCGCATCGCCGGGGCCTCCTCGCCGCCGCCCGGGTGCCTGGCCCACGACGTGATGCCTGCCTCGACGCGGACTCCGCCCACCTGGAGGCGGTCGGCGCGGGACCTCTCCTCGCCGACCGGCCGGTAGCTCCGCGCGAGCGCCCGGGCGACCACGACGGCGATCGCGACGATCACGGTGAAGAAGCCGGCGATCGCCAGGATCGCCGGCAGCGGCATCGCGTCTGCGTTCTCCATCCGCCGTCAGCGTCGCACGGCGAAGGGGGCCTGCGGTGAACGGACGGGGAACACTCGCTGCCGACGCGCTGCATGAGAGGGCGCGGCTGACGAACCTTCTCTACCGTGCGCGGGGCGGCGCCGTCGATCCCCGGTCGATGAGCGTCGGCGAGAGGCGGATGTGCCGGGGCTCGGCTTCGGGGTCGTCGAGTCGGGCGAGGATGGCGCGCGCGGTCTCCGCTCCCACGTCGCGGCTGCGATCGTCGATCGTCGTGAACGACAGGTAGCGGCTGTTCGCGAGGGGCGAGTCGTCGTAGCCGACGAGCGACACGTCATGCGGGATGGCGAGACCTCGGTCGCGCAGGGCGGCCGCGGCGCCCAGCGCCATGACGTCGTTCGACGCGAAGATCGCGGTCACGTCCGGATGCGCCTCGAGCAGCTGCCGTGCCGCGCGGTAGCCCCCTCGTCGCTCGTCTCGTGCTCACCGCCGGTCAGCAGCGGATCGAGCCCGGCTTCGCGCATCACACGGGTGTACGCAGCGCGCCGCAGGGCCGCCGACCCTCCTCCGCCGGTGAGATGCCCGATGCGACGATGGCCGAGCTCGAGGAGATGCCGCGTCGCGATCCGCGCGCCCTCGGTGTCGTCGTTCGCGACCGTGTCCGCGCCGGGGATCGAGCCCGCGCGCCCGCCGACGACGGCGACCGGGACGGGGATGCGCAGGGCCGCCGCGTCCGGCTCGGCGGCGACGACGACGGCCTCGGCATGGGTCGCGATGAAGCCCTCGACCGCGTGCGCGTCTCGGCGGAGGTCGGCCACGCTGACCTGGAAGCCGGCGGGGTCGAGCACATCGCGCATGCCGTCGAGGAGGTCGACGAACCAGAGGTTGCGGAAGTCGTCGATCACGAGGCCGATGTTGCGTGTGCGCACCCCGGCGAGCGCGGTGGCGGCTCGGCTCGGACGGTAGTCGAGTGCGCGGATGGCCTCCTCGACCGCTCGGCGCCGCTCCGGGCTGACCTTGGGCGAGCCGCGGAGAACGAGGGAGACGAGCGACTTCGACACGCCTGCGCGCTGGGCGACGTCGTAGATCGTCGGTCGGGACGCGGTCATGAGATTCGCCTTTGACAGGACATTACGTCGTAGTCTACCGTGATCGTTGTACCGCTCCAACGCGGTTCATCCCCATCCTCGCACCTGCAATGACGCCGCGGCCGGAAGGCCGGGCGAGACCTCGAAGGAGAGAGCCGATGCCCGAGAGCCTCGGAGTCGCCGTCATCGGAGCCGGCATGGCCGGCCGCGCCCACGCCGCGGCGTACCGTGCGGCGTCCACCGTCTACGCCTCGACGCTTCCGCCCATCCGCCTTGTGTCGATCGGCGACGTGAACGCCGAGTTCGGCGCCCTCGCCGCGCGGCGCTTCGGCTATGAGCGCAGCGACACGTCGTGGCAGGCGATCGCCGAGGCGCCCGACATCGACGTCGTCAGCGTCGTCGTCGCGAACCATCTCCACCGCGAGATCGTCGAAGGGCTCCTCGCCGCCGGCAAGCACGTCCTGTGCGAGAAGCCGCTCAGTGACAGCCTCGACGATGCGGTCGCCATGGCCGACGCGGCGCGCTCGGCGACGAGCGTCGCGCGCGTCGGCTTCACCTATCGGCGCTCGCCCGGCATCGCGTATCTCCGCGACCTCGTGCGCAGCGGCGTGCTCGGCCGCGTGCTCCACGTCAGCGGACGCTACTGGACCGACTACGCCGCCGACCCGCACATCCCGATCAGCTGGCGCTTCAAGGGCGCGCAGGGCTCGGGAGCGCTCGCCGATGTGGGCAGCCACCTCGCGTACATCGCCGAGTTCATCGGCGGCGACATCGCGGAGGTGTCGGGTGGGCGCTTCGCCACCGTGATCTCCGAGCGCCCCGAGCCCCTCGGCGCCGTCATCGGCCACGAGCACGGCGCCGTGTCGGACACGTTCGACACCGTCGAGAACGACGACTACGCCGCGTTCTCGTTCGACTTCGCGGATGGCGGAGCAGGGGCGATCGAGGTCTCCCGCGTCGCCTCGGGGCACGCGAACACGCTCGTCCTCGAGGTGTTCTGCGAGAACGGCTCGGCGTCGTTCGACTTCCGCACGCCGTCCGAGATCGGACTCATGCTCAACGAGGGCCCGGTCGCGCAGCGCGGGTTCCGGCGGGTGCTCCTCGGCCCCGAGCATCCGTACCTCAGGGGAGGTCTCGCCATGGACGCGACCGGTGTCGGGTTCGGTCAGAACGAGGGCTTCGTGTACCAGGCGCGGGCGTTCCTCGAGGAGGTCGCCGGCATCGAGGAGGCGGCATCGCTGCCGCGATGCGCGACGTTCGAGGAGGGGGTCCGCAACATGCGGCTGCTCCAGGCGGTGGCGGAGTCTGCCGCGCGACGCGGCGCGGCGGTCGCGATCCCGCAGGAGGTGCGCGCATGAGGCTGGGCGTCTACAACGCGATCCTGCACGACCGCACGCTTCCCGAGGCGCTCGAGGTCATCGCGTCGCTCGGTCTCACGGGGATCGAGCTGAACGCGGGCGGATTCCTGCCGGCGGTCCACATCCCGTCCCTCGACGACATCCTCGTGTCCGACGCCGCGCGCGACGACTTTCTCGCGCAGTTCGAGGGGACCGGCGTCGAGATCGCCGGCCTCAACTGCAATGGCAACCCCCTGCACGCGAAGGCGGATATCCGCGCGCGGCACGCGGAGGACGTGCGCCGATCCATTCGCCTCGCTGCCCGCCTGGGTCAGACGCGCGTCGTCACGATGTCGGGTCTGCCCGGGTCCGACGAGACGGCGCGATTCCCGAACTGGATCGTGAACGCCTGGAACTCGGCGCACCTCGACGTGCTCGACTACCAGTGGCGGGTCGTCGGCGACTTCTGGCGGGAGATCGACCGACTCGCTGCCGACCACGGCGTCAAGGTCGCGCTCGAGCTGCACCCGCAGAACGTCGTCTTCAACACCCGCGACGTGCATCGTCTCGTCGAGACGACGGACGCGACGCACATCGGCGTCGAGCTCGACGCGTCGCACCTCTTCTGGCAGCAGATGGACCCCGTCGCGGTCGTGCGAGAGCTGGGCGAGCTCGTCTTCCACGCAGCGGCGAAGGATGTCCGCATCAACCGCGAGACCGCGCAGCTCTACGGCGTGCTCGACAACGGCTTCCGGCGGCTCGACCCGTCCGAGTCGCGCACGAGCCTCGGGGGCGACGAATGGGCGAACGAATGGCCGAAGCCCGCCGCCTGGGACTTCGTCGCGCTCGGCAAGGGGCACGACACGGCGTACTGGACGGAGTTCCTCCGTGCTCTGCACGAGGTCGACCCGGACATGTGGGTCAACATCGAGCACGAGGACGTCGAGCTCGGCCGGGTCGAAGGGCTTGAGGTGGCCGCGGCCGTGCTGCGCGATGCCGATCGAGCTCTGCAGGAGTCGCTCGGGCAGGGGTGAGCAGGGGCGGTTATCGAGGTCAGGTCGCGGCGTCTCGACTCGCTCGAGCCTCGCTCGCTCAACGACCGGGGGAGGGATGGCCGATGGCGCCTTGCGGAGGGATGTGTCAGCGGGCGACCGCGTACGCAGCCCGCACACGTGCGAGTCGCTCGTCGAAGGCGGGCGGCAGCGGCGAGGGCAGGTCGTCGAGGGGGAACCACGCCAGGTCGTCCGACTCGTCGCTGACCTGGAGGGCGACGGCGTCGCGGTCGACGACGGCCGCGACGCCGACGTCGAGGTGCGATGCGCATCGGCCGAACCGCGAGCTCAGCGGATGGTGATCCAGGTCGACGACCCGGACGTCGCGGAGGAGACCGCAGGAGACGCCCGTCTCCTCCTCGAGCTCGCGTGCGGCGGCCTGCGCGAGCGACGTGTCCCCGGCCTCGAGGTGGCCGCCCGGCTGCACCCAGAACCTCCCCTTGCCGTGGAGGCAGAGGAGGATCTGCTCGCCGGTCGAGTCGAAGACGAACAGGCTCGCCGTGAGGTGCGCGGGCGGCCCCTCGCGGTCGAGCGCGGCCGCGCCGTGCGCCTCGAGAGCCGCGACGAAGTCGTCGTGCGCGGGGACCGACGGCCCCACCAGGGCGACGGCCTCGCGCGCGGACGCGAGCAGAGAGGAGCGCGGGTCGATCACGGCTTCGAGCCTGTCACAGGCCGGGGACCGGAGCGAGGATGCGAGTGGCCGACAAACGTCGGCGAAATCACCGTGCACAGACGTGAAGCGAAACAGGGAGCAGATCGGAAAGACACTGACCGGTACCAATGTGCACATTGTCGCCCGATTTTGCTCGATCGGCCCATGAGGCGGATACTCATGTCGCGCGCGTCCCCCGCGCACCGAGACCATGAGCATCCTCCGCACCCCGCACAGCGCCCTCGAGAGCGTCACGGTGGTCGGCCCCGGCCGACTCGGCCGGAGCATCGCCCGTGCCCTCCGGGCGGCGGGCGTCGTCGTGCACGGCCCGGTCGGGCGCGGCGAGGAGATCCCCGACGCGCCGGTCGTGCTGCTGTGCGTTCCGGACGGCGAGATCGCTGCCGCGGCGCACGCCGCGACGGCGGCGGGGCGGATGATCGGCCACACCTCCGGCGCGGTGCCGATCCACGACGTCGACTTCGGCCTCCACCCCCTGCAGACGTTCACCGGCGATGACGACCCGACCGTGTTCCGCGGTGTCGCGTGCGCGGTCGCGGGGCGCTCGGACGAGGCGCTCGAGACCGCGACGGGCATCGCGCTCCTGCTCGGCGCACGCGCGTTCCCTCTCGATGAGGCCCACCGGGCGGCCTATCACGCAGCCGCGTCGGTCGCGGCGAACTTCCTCGTGACCATCGCCGATGCCGCGGAGCGGATCGCCGAGACCGCGGGCATCCCGGCCAAGGAGGCGCGCCTGCTCCTCGCGCCGCTCGTGCGGCGCACCGTCGAGAACTGGGCGTCGGGAGGACCCGCGACAGCCCTGACGGGCCCGATCGCCCGCGGGGACGAGGAGACGGTCGAGCGCCAGCGCGCCGCGATCTCGGCCGGCCGGCCCGAGCTCGTCCCGCTCTTCGACGAGCTGTGCGAGGCGACCCGCGCGCTCGCACGCAGGAAGGAGCACGCGACATGAGGATCGTGCGCACCGTGTCCGACATGCGCGCCGCCGTGCGCACCGCGCGAGCCGAGGGCGCCTCGATCGGCCTCGTGCCCACGATGGGGCCTTCCACGAGGGACACCTCTCGCTCATGCGCCGTGCGCGGGAGGGGTCCGACGTCGTGGTCGTGTCGCTCTTCGTCAACCCCACGCAGTTCGGGGCGAACGAGGACCTCGGCTCCTATCCGCGCGACGAGGCCCGGGATGCCGCGCTCGCCGAGGCTGCGGGAGCGGACATCCTCTTCGCGCCGCCCGTCTCCGAGATGTATCCCGACGGCTTCGCCACGACCATCCATGTGTCCGGCATCACCGACGTGCTGTGCGGCGCGCACCGCGGCCCGCACCACTTCGACGGCGTCGCCACCGTCGTCGCCAAGCTGCTCTCGATCGTGACCCCAGAGGTCGCCTTCTTCGGACAGAAGGACGCGCAGCAGGTGCTCGTCGTGCGCCGGCTCGTCCGCGACCTCGACCTGCCCGTGCGGATCGAGGCGTGCCCGATCGTCCGCGAGCCGGACGGCCTCGCGATGAGCTCGCGCAACGTCTACCTCGATGCCGCAGCGCGGGCGCAGGCGACCGCTCTGAACCGGGCGCTGACCGCGGCGGAGGATCTCGCGGCGCGGGGCGAGCGGGATGGCGCGGTGCTGCTCGCGGCCGCGCGATCCGTCCTCGCGGAGGCCGGCATCGAGCCCGAGTACCTCGAACTGCGCGACGCCGAGCACCTCCGCCCTCTCGTCCGCGTCGATCGGGACGCGCTGCTCGCGGTCGCGGCCAGGGTCGGCGCCGCACGCCTCATCGACAACCGCATCCTCAAGGGAGAATCCTGATGCGCCGCATCATGCTCAAGTCGAAGATCCATCGCGCCACCATCACGGGAAGCGACCTCAACTACGTCGGCTCGATCACGATCGACCCCGATCTGCTCGAGGCGGCGGACATCCTCGAGCACGAGCAGGTGCACGTGCTCGACGTCGACAACGGCGCGCGCTTCGAGACGTACACGATCGCGGGGGAGCGCGGCTCGGGGGTCATGCAGGTCAACGGCGCTGCCGCCCGGCTCGTGCACGCGGGCGACACGATCATCGTCGTCTCCTACGCCGAGTACGACGAGAAGGACCTCGAGACGTACGAGCCCGTCGTCGTGCACGTCGACCGGGGCAACGGCATCATCCAGGTCGATGACGCGGTCGACCGTCTCCTGACGGCGCGCGCATGAGCACGCGGCCGACGGCCCGCCCGCGCGTCGCGCCGGCCGACCTCGCCGCGCGCAAGGCCGCGTGCGAGCGCATCGCCATGGTGACCGCCTACGACCATCCCAGCGCGCAGGTGGCCGAGGCGGCAGGCGTCGACGTCGTGCTCGTGGGCGACTCGGCCGCGATGACGGTGCTCGGATACGACAGCACCGTGCCCGTCACCGTCGACGAGATGATCATGCTCACGGCCGCGGTCCGCAGGGGCCTGCAGAGCCCTCTGCTCGTCGCGGACCTGCCCTTCGGCTCGTACGAGGCCTCCGACGAGACCGCCGTCGCGACCGCGCAGCGCTTCGTGAAGGAGACGGGGTGCGACGCGGTCAAGATCGAGCGCGGCGGCACGTCGGTCGATCGCGCGAGCGCCATCGTCCGCGCGGGCATCCCCGTCATGGGGCACGTCGGCCTCACGCCGCAGACGGCGACCGCCCTCGGCGGATACCGTGCCCAGGGCCGGACCGCCGACGACGCGCTCGCGGTGTGCGAGAGCGCACTCGCGCTGCAGGAGGCCGGATGCTTTGCGATCGTCTTCGAGGCGATCCCGAGCGACGTCACGGACGCCCTGATGCCCCGGATGAGCGTCCCCGTGATCGGCATCGGCGCGGGCCCCGCCACCGACGGCCAGGTGCTCGTATTCCATGACCTTCTCGGCATATACGGGGGTCGTGCGGCGCGTTTCGTCAAGCGGTACGCGGAGCTGCGGGGGGACATGATCGCCGGCATCGAGCGCTATGTCGAGGAAGTCCGCGCGGGACAGTACCCAGCGACCGAGCACGGCTACTCCATGCCCGAAGAGGAATCTGCCCGTCTGAGGGAGCTGCTCGACGCGCTCTGACCCGCCGACTTGCGCGGCCGCGGCTCCCTGCTACTCTGATCCGGTCCACACGGGAGTCCCAGCAGGGGCTGAGAACGAGCTGACGCTGCTCGCGACCGTCGAACCTGTTCGGGTCATGCCGGCGTAGGAAGTAGGAGCAGCTCTTTTGCGCACCCTGGAAGCGACGCATTCGCTCGCATATCTGCACGACGACGAGCACGGGATCCGGGTGCCGGTCACCCGCATCGCGCTCACGGACTCGCCGAACGGCGAGCGGAACGAGCCGTTCACGGCCTATCGGACGTCGGGCCCGGGCAGCGACCCGGTGCGAGGGCTGCCGCCGCTGAGGGCCGACTGGATCGCCGCACGCGGCGACGTCGAGGAGTACGACGGGCGCCCGCGCGACCTCCACGACGACGGCCGTGCGGCCGCGCGGCGCGGCGCCGCCTCCGCGGAGTGGCGGGGAGAGTCCGCCCGCCCGCGCCGCGCACGTCCCGGCCGGCGCGTGACGCAGATGCACTACGCGCGGCAGGGCGTCATCACGCCCGAGATGCGCTTCGTCGCGCTGCGCGAGGGGTGCGACGTCGAGCTCGTCCGCTCGGAACTCGCGGCGGGGCGCGCGATCATCCCGAGCAACATCAACCATCCCGAGAGCGAGCCCATGATCATCGGGCGGGCGTTCCTCGTCAAGATCAACGCGAACATCGGGAACTCGGCCGTCACGAGCTCGATCGCCGAGGAGGTCGAGAAGCTCCAGTGGGCGACGACGTGGGGCGCCGACACGGTCATGGACCTCTCCACGGGCGACGACATCCACACGACCCGCGAGTGGATCATCCGCAACGCGCCCGTGCCGATCGGGACGGTCCCGATCTACCAGGCGCTCGAGAAGGTCGACGGGCAGGCGCATCGCCTCACCTGGGAGATCTTCCGCGACACCGTGATCGAGCAGTGCGAGCAGGGCGTCGACTACATGACGATCCACGCGGGCGTGCTGCTGCGCTACGTGCCGCTCACGGCAGAGCGGGTGACGGGCATCGTCTCGCGAGGCGGCTCGATCATGGCGGGCTGGTGCCTCGCCCACCATCGCGAGAACTTCCTCTACACGCACTTCGACGAGCTGTGCGAGATCTTCGCGCAGTATGACGTCGCGTTCTCGCTCGGCGACGGTCTCCGCCCCGGCTCGACGGCCGACGCCAACGACGCGGCGCAGTTCGCCGAGCTCGACACGCTCGCCGAGCTCACGCACCGGGCGTGGGAGCACGACGTGCAGGTCATGGTGGAGGGGCCGGGGCACGTGCCGCTGCACCTGGTCCGGGAGAACGTCGAGCGCCAGCAGGAGCTCTGCTCGGGGGCGCCCTTCTACACGCTCGGCCCCCTCGTCACTGACGTCGCCCCGGGGTACGACCACATCACCTCGGCGATCGGCGCGACCGAGATCGCACGGTGGGGCACCGCGATGCTCTGCTACGTCACGCCCAAGGAGCACCTGGGGCTGCCCAACCGCGACGACGTGAAGACGGGCGTCATCACGTACAAGATCGCGGCGCACGCGGCCGACCTCGCGAAGGGCCATCCGGGGGCGCGGGATCGGGATGACGCGCTGTCGAAGGCGCGCTTCGAGTTCCGCTGGCGCGATCAGTTCGCCCTCTCGCTCGACCCCGACACGGCAGAGGCCTTCCACGACGAGACGCTCCCGGCCGAGCCGGCCAAGACGGCGCACTTCTGCTCGATGTGCGGCCCGAAGTTCTGCTCGATGCGGATCTCCCAGGACATCCGCGACCGCTTCGGCGGAGCCGAGGAGCAGGAGGCGATCGCGGCCATGCGCCGGAAGTCCGAGGAGTTCGTCGCCGCCGGCGCGTCCGTCTACCTCGACGAGCCCCGTGTCCGGAGCTGACAGCAGGGTCGACGTCGCCGTCGTCGGCGCAGGGATCGTCGGCACGGCGATAGCCGTGGCGTGTGCGCGCGCGGGGCGCTCGGTGCGACTCATCGACCCCCGCCCGGGAGACGGCGCAACGTATGCCGCGGCCGGAATGCTGAGCCCCGCGGGCGAGCTCCAGCACACCGAGCGCGCTGCCGTGGCGCTCCACCGCGCCGCGGCGGCCGCATACCCCGACTTCGTCGCATCGCTGCCCGGCGGCGCTGCGGCGTGCGGGTACGAGGCCGCCCCGACGCTTCTCGTCGGGGTCGACGACGCCGACCGCCGTCGGATCGTCGAGCTCGTGGACGCGGCGCCCGCGGTGCAGGCGGAGCGACGGAGCGTCCGAGAAGCGCGGGCCGCCGAGCCTCTGCTCGCGCCGGGACTCTCGTGCGCGTACGCGGCGGACGGCGACCATCGCGTCGATCCGCGTGCCCTCGTCCGCGCGCTTCGGGGCGCGCTCGCGCCATCCGCTCTCCGTCCGCTCGCGGCGAGGCGCCTGCTGCGCGGGCGGGGCGGTGCTGTGCACGGTGTCGAGCTCTCCGACGGGACAGCGATCGCCGCGGCCGAGGTGGTCGTCGCGAACGCGCTCGGCGCGGCGGACCTGGGCGCGACGCCGCCCGGCGTGCTGCGCCCGGTGCACGGAGACATCCTCCGCCTCCACGCCGCGGGCCTCCCGCGCCTCGCGCACACGGTCCGCTCCCTCGTCCGCGGCCGTGCCGTCTACCTCGTGCCGCGCGTCGACGGCGGGCTGGTCGTGGGCGCGACCGAGCGCGAGGACGCCGACGACGCGGTCTCCGCGGGGGGCGTGTCGGCGCTGCTGCGCGATGCGGCCGAGGTGATGCCGCTCGTCGACGAGTACCGCTTCGTCGAGGCGACCGCCCGCGCCCGTCCGGCGACCCCCGATCATCTGCCCCTCGTCGGGCGGACCGCCCCGGGCCTCGTCGTCGCGACGGGAACGCATCGCAACGGCGTGCTGCTCGCCCCGCTCATCGCAGACCTCTGCCGCCGCATCGTCGACGACGTCGCCCCGCCGCGCGGCGTCGAGGCCGACCTGCTCGACCCTGGGCGGTTCGCCCCCAGCCGCCTCGAACCCGGGCGCGACGCCGCGCCCCGTGACCGTGAAGGAGTCCTCGCATGATCGAGATCGATGTCAACGGAAGTGCTCTGCGGCTGCCCGAGGGGGCGGCGGTGTCGACGGTCGTCTCGGCGCTCACGGGCCGCGCGGTGACGCCCGAGGGCACGGCCGAGGACGGCGCGCCCCTCGGCGTCGCGGTCGCGGTCGACGCGGTCCTCGTGCCGCGCGCCCGCTGGGGGTCGCATCGGCTCGGCCCGGGCGCGCGGGTCGAGGTGCTCACCGCGGCGCAGGGCGGCTGACGTGGAGCCGCTCGTCATCGACGGCGTCGCCCTGTCGTCGCGGCTCATCGTCGGCACGGGCGGTGCGCCGAGCCTCGAGGTGCTCGACGAGGCTCTGCGGGCGTCGGGCACCGAGCTCACGACGGTCGCCGTGCGGCGATACGGAAGCGGAGCGGGCGGCCTCTACGCCCTGCTGCGCGAGCGCGGCATCCGCCTCCTCCCCAACACCGCGGGCTGCCGCACGGCGCACGACGCGGTGCTCACGGCCGAGCTCGCGCGCGAGGCGTTCGGCACGAGCTGGATCAAGCTCGAGGTCGTCGCCGACGACACGACGCTCCTGCCCGACCCGGTCGAGCTGCTCGACGCCGCGGAGCGGCTCGTCGCGGAGGGCTTCACGGTCTTCGCGTACACGAACGACGACCCCGTCACGGCGCTGCGGCTCGAGCAGCTCGGGGTCGCGGCGGTCATGCCCCTCGGCGCGCCGATCGGGACGGGCCTCGGCATCCTCAACCCCCACAACATCGAGCTCATCGTGTCGCGCGCATCGGTTCCCGTCGTGCTCGACGCGGGCCTCGGCACGGCGTCGGAGGCGGCGCTCGCGATGGAGCTCGGCTGCGACGCGGTGCTCCTGGCGACCGCGGTGACCCGCGCGCACGACCCCGTGCGGATGGCCGCCGCGTTCCGCCATGCCGTCGAGGCGGGCCATCTCGCCGCGCATGCGGGGCGCATCCCCCGGCGGCGGCATGCCCGCGCATCGTCGGAGACCGAGGGGATGGCGGTCCTGTGACGGCGCTCGTGGCGCCCGGTCCGGCGCTCTCCGACGAGGAGCGGGAGCGGTACGGCCGGCAGCTCATCCTGCCCGGCATGGGCGATGCCGGGCAGCGCCGGCTGCGTGCGGCGCGCGTGCTCGTCGTGGGCGCAGGCGGCCTCGGCTCGCCCGTGCTGCTGGCGCTCGCCGCGGCGGGGGTGGGCGTGCTCGGCGTGGTCGACGACGACGCCGTCGAGCTCGGCAACCTGCAGCGCCAGGTGATCCACCGGGTCGCGGACATCGGACGACCGAAGACGGCATCGGCACGCGACGCCATCGCGGCGCGGAACCCCGGGATCGAGGTGCGCGCGCACGCCCTGCGTCTGGATGCGCGGAGCGCGGCCGGCGTTCTCGCGGACTACGACCTCGTCGTCGACGGCTCGGACAACTTCGCCACGCGGTACCTCGTCGACGACACGGCGGCGGCGCTCGGCCTTCCGCTCGTCTGGGGATCGGTCCTCCGGTGGGAGGGCCAGGTCGGGGTCGTCTGGGCCGAGCGCGGCACGCGCTACCGCGACCTCTACCCGGATGCGCCGGGCGCGGCGCTCGACTGCGCGACGGCGGGCGTGTTCGGCCCGCTGTGCGCGCTCGTCGGCGCCCAGATGGCGGCCGAGGCGATCAAGCTCATCACGGGAGCAGGACGCCCGCTCGTCGGCCGCGTCGTCGTCGTGGACGCACTCGCCGCCGGATGGCGCGAGGTCGCGTTCGCGGCGGATGGCCCGGCGGAGGCCCCAGGGGACGGCGAGACGGGGGCCACGGCGGATGGCGCGGTGCCGATCGTCTCGGCCGCCGAGCTCCGCGCTGCCCTGGCCGGCGGCGCCGCGCCTCTCGTCGTGGACGTGCGCGCGCCATCCGAGCCCGGGGCCATCCCGCATGCCGTCCGCTGGACGCTCGACGAGATCGAGGCGGGGGAGGAGCCGCCCGAAGCCGTGCGGCGTGCGCTCGTCGAGCGGCGCGAGGTCGTCGTGCACTGCGCCCTCGGGGTGCGGTCGCGCCGCGCGGCGGAGGTGCTCCGCGGGCGCCCGGAGTGGCGCGCTCATCCGCTCCGCTCGCTCGCGGGCGGGATCTCGGCGTGGCACGCGCTCGAGCAGGCCACGGCGCCGACGTGCGCCGCGGCGCCGTGACGCGATTCGGGAAAACCCGAAAGAACGTCTCCGGCTGACTCTGGGGCGCCCGCGCGAGGGCCGCCCTAGCTTGGAGGCATGACCACACAGCTCGCCTCCGCTTCGACCGCGAGGACGTCGCGCCCGCTCCGGGTGGCCGGGGCGATCGCCCATCTCGCGGCGCTCGGCTTCCTGGGCGCCTTCGCGTTCACCGCTCTCTTCGGGCTGCTCGGCTTCGGCCTCGGCACCCTCCCGCTCCTCGGCTTCGGGCTCGTGCTGCTCGTCGCCTTCGTCTACGTCCTCTTCGCCGTCGCCTGGCTCGAGACCGCGCGTGTCGACGGGCTGTACGGCTTCGGCCTTCCCGCGCTCGCATGGCGCCCCCGCGTCGGCCCCGGCTTCGGCGGCTGGCTCCGCACGCTCCTGCGTCAGGCGGTCGACCCGCGCATGTGGCGGGCGATCGCCAACCTCGCGATCGCGACGGTCTTCGGCGTGATCGTCATGGGGCTCTTCCGCCTGCTCATCTGGTCCATCGCGATCTGCTTCGCTCCTCTCTCGGGCGCGGACACCGTGCGCGGCGCGTTCGGCCTCGAGTTCGCCGCCGCGTGGGCGCCGCTCGCCGGCATCCTGGGCGTCATCGTGACCGCTGCCGGGATCGTCGGGCTCGCGCTCCTGCACGGCGTGCTGAGCCGCGCGATCGTCGTGCCATCGCAGGAGGAGCAGCTGGCCGCGCAGGCCCGCACCTCCGACGCGCAGCGAGCGGGCGCCGTGCGCGCCTCCGAGGTGGAGCGGACGCGCATCGAGCGCGATCTCCACGACGGCGTGCAGCCCCGTCTCGTCTCCGTCGGGATGACCCTCGGCCTCGCCCAGCAGAAGATCGACAGCGACCCCGATGCCGCCCGCTCGCTCATCGAGGAGGCGCACACCTCGACGAAGGCGGCCATCACCGAGCTCCGCCAGCTCGCGCGCGGCATCCACGCGTCCGTGCTCGACGACCGCGGCCTCGACGCGGCCCTGTCCGCGCTCGCCGGGCGCTCGCACATCCCCGTGCACCTCGATGTGCGGATGGACGGCCGGTGCAGCCGGGAGGCCGAGGCGGCCGTGTACTTCGCGATCGCGGAGTCGCTCACGAACGCCGCGAAGCACTCGCGTGCCGCGGAGTGCCGGGTGATCGTGCGCCGCCGCGACGACGGCATGCTCTGGGCCCGCGTCGAGGACAACGGCATCGGCGGGGCGCGCGTGCTCCCCGGCGGCGGCCTCGACGGCATCTCGAACCGCATCCTGTCGGCGGGCGGCACCGTCCGCCTCGACAGCCCGAACGGCGGACCGACCGCCCTGGAGGTGAGCGTGCCATGCGCATCCTGATCTGCGAGGACTCGGTCCTCCTGCGCGAGGGCCTCGTGCGCCTCCTCGAGGACGCCGGCCACGAGATCGTCGCGGCCCTTCCCGACGCGAGCGACCTGCTGGCGGCCGTGGAGGCATCCGCCCCGGATCTCTGCATCCTCGATGTGCGCCTCCCCCCGACCTTCACCGACGAGGGGATCCGCGCGGCGATCGAGGTGCGGGCGGCGCACCGCGAGCTCCCCGTCCTCGTCCTCTCGCAGTACGTCGAGGAGCGCTACGCGAGCGAGTTGATCACGGCGCAGGGCGGCGCGATCGGCTACCTCCTCAAGGACAGGGTCGCCGACGTCGCGGAGTTCGTCGAGTCGGTCGACCGCATCGCGCAGGGCGCGACCGTGCTGGACCCCGAGGTCGTCGCGCAGCTGCTCAGCCGGCGCACCCGCGACGAGCGGATGACGCGGCTCACGGAGCGCGAGCGCATGACGCTCGCTCTCATCGCGGAGGGCAAGTCGAACCAGGCGATCGCCGGCGTGCTCTTCGTCTCGGAGGCGAGCGTCGAGAAGTACGTCACCTCCATCTTCCAGAAGCTCGGCCTCGAGCCGGACGAGTCGGGCAACCGCCGCGTTCTCGCAGCTCTCGCCCACATCGAGAACACGGGCGGAACGCCCCAGACAGGAGCGACACGATGAGCACCCCCACCACCCCGCCGGCCTTCGATGCGTCGGCGTACGATCCCGCGGCCGTGCCCCCGCGCCCGGCCCCTCCCACCCCTCCCGCATCAGGCGGCAAGGTCGTCGCGCTCGTCGTCGCGGTGATCGGCGGCGTGGCGCTGCTGGGCACCGCCATCGGCTCGGGCGTCGCCGCGGCGCGCGGCGCGTTCTCGGTCGACGAGACCCTCACGGCGGCGGCCGCCGGCGTGACCTCCCTCGACATCGACGCCTCCGGGGCCTCCTTCGCGATCGCCTACGGCGACGTCGACGAGGCCGTGCTCGAGGTGACGAACGCGGATGACGGATGGCGCGTCTCGCGCGACGGCGGCGAGCTGTCGGTCGACCGCCGCGACGGGTTCTTCCGCGGCTGGTGGTTCGGCGGCGACTGGTTCGGCGGCGACTGGTTCGACGACGAGCAGACCGTCGTGCTGACGCTGCCGGAGCGCCTGAAGGGCGCGGGCCTCGATGTCGACCTCTCGCTCTCGGGCGGCAGCCTCACGGCCGAGGGCGACTTCGGCGAGGTCGACGCCGAGGTCGGGGCGGGGTACCTGAGCCTCGACGGCTCGGCCGCGTCGCTCGAGGTCGATCTGAGCGCGGGCCAGGCCGACCTCGCGCTCGCCGACGTCGCGGAGGCCGGCTTCACGGTCGCTGCGGGCCGTCTCGACGCCGAGCTCACGGGCGACGCGCCCGCCGAGGTGACCGTCGATGTGAGCGCGGGCTCGCTCGACCTCGTGCTCCCCGACGAGACCTACGCCGTGCGCTCCGACGTCTCGGCAGGCGACTTCGACAACCGCCTCGACGTCGAGAGCTCGTCGCCGCGCGAGATCTCGGTGCAGGTCGCGGCAGGGGATGCGACCCTCCGACCGGGTGGCGCCTCCGCGCGCTGACGGGCTGCCGCACCGCGAGCCGGCCCCGGGTTCCGTCCGGGGCCGGCCCGCTGCGCGTTCGGTCGCTGCGGGATGCCCCGGGTCCGGTCGTTGAGCGAGCGGAGCGAGTCGAAACGCGGGGCGTTCGGAGGCTGGGTTGCGGCATTTCGTCTCGGTCGCTGCGCTCCCTCGCTCAATGTCCGGGGGGATTCCGGATCGTCTCGGTCGCTGCGCGATGCCCCGGGCCCGGTCGTTGAGCGAGCGGAGCGAGTCGAAACGCGGGGGCGTTCGGAGGCTGGGTTGCGGCATTTCGTCTCGGTCGCTGCGCTCCCTCGCTCAATGTCCGGATGGAGATTCCGGATCGTCTCGGTCGCTGCGGGACGCCCCGGGTCCGGTCGTTGAGCGAGCGGAGCGAGTCGAAACGGGGTGAGGTTCCGAAGACGTGCGGAGCGGACATCCCGGATCGTTCGGCGAACGGTGAACCTCGTGGCACAGGATGGAGGGCATGGCTCAGGATCGTCGTCGGCGCGTGATGGAGAGCGTTCGCAGGGCGCTGTGGAGCGACGCGTCGAAGGCCGCCCCCACCGAGCTGCTCACGGTCGTCGACGACGCGATGGCCGTGCGGATCATCGACCTCGCGATGCGGGTGGCCGAGGTCATGCTGTCGGTCGGCGCGTCGGCGAAGGAGGTCGTGCTCGCGGCCCTGCGCATCACCCGCGCCTACGGGCTCAAGAGCGTGCACGTCGACGTGACCTACAACTCCGTGACGGTGTCGGATCACCGCGGGGGCGACGACCTGCCGATCACCCTCATGCAGGTCGTGCGGTCGGCCGTTCCCGATCACGCGAAGCTCCAGCGCCTCCAGGCGCTCGTGACGGAGATCGAGGAGGGCCTCGAGCTCGGCGAGGCGCGGGCGCGGTTCCGCCAGATCCGCCGCACGCCGTTCCTCTACCAGCCCGGCGTCGTGATCACGGTGCAGGCGCTCCTCGCGGTCGGCGTCGGCGTGATGTTCGGCGCCTCGTGGATCGCGCTGGCCGTGACCTTCCTCGCCGCACTGGGCGTCGCCGGCTCCCAGGCGGGTCTCGCGAAGCTGCGCGTGCCCATGTTCTTCAGCCAGGTGGTCGGCGCGTTCACGCTCGTCGCCGTCACGGTCGTCGTCGCGCTCCTGTCGCGCCTCGGCGTCGAGCCGTTCACCGATGTCCGCTCGACGATCGTCGTCTCCTCGGGCATCGTGCTCATGCTCGCTGGTCTCGCCGTCGTCGGAGCCGCGCAGGATGCGATCGACGGATTCGCGCTCACGGCGGGAGGGCGCATCCTCGAGCTCACCCTGCAGACCCTCGGCGTCGTGCTCGGCATCGTGGTCGGGCTGCAGCTCGCGAGCGCGCTCGGCGTCGGCCTGCAGCTGCCGAGCGAGGCGCTGCCGTTCGGGCCGTTCGCGGGCCAGATCGTCGGTGCGGTGATCGTGGCGATCACCGTCGCGGTCATGAACGGCGCCGGCCTCCGCATCGTCGTCGTGAGCGTCCTGCTCGCGACGATCGCCTGGACTGGCTACGCGGTGCCCTCGGCGGCCGGACTCGACGCCGCCGGAGCGAGCTTCGCGGGGGCGTTCGCCGCGAGCCTCGTCGGCGCGCTCATCGCCCAGCGCCTGCACGTGCCATCCGTCGCCGTGACGACGGCCGCGATCGTCCCCCTCGTTCCGGGCTCCGCCGTGTTCCGGGGTCTTCTCGGGATGGTCGAGGCCGGCGACGACACCGCGCGGCTCATCGTCGCGACGCAGGCGCTCGTGACCGCCGGCATGATCGGCATCGCGCTCGCCGCGGGCGCGACCCTCGGCCTGTTCATCGGCTCCCCGCTGCGTGCGACCCTGGACGGCGTGCGGATGAGGGTGCGGACGACCGCGCGCCCCCGCGCCGCCGCCGGCACCGGGAAGCTCGTGCCGGTCCCGCCGCGCGGCGAGGCCGACGGCGCCGCGATCCGGGATCAGTAGGCTGACGTCATGGACCTGAGAGTCGCCGCCTACGCCGTCATCGTCGACGACGCCGAGCGCGTGCTGCTCTCGCGCTGGATCGAGGGGTCGAAGCCCGCCTGGACGATGCCGGGCGGCGGGATGGACCCCGGCGAGCACCCCGCCCAGACCTGCCGCCGCGAGGTGCGCGAGGAGACGGGCTACGAGGTCGAGCTCGGAGACGTCATCGGGGTCGACTCGGTCGTCATCCCCGCCCGCAAGCGGCTCGCGGGCACCGGCGACATGCAGGCGCTGCGGATCGTCTACCGGGCGACGATCACGGGCGGGTCCCTCGCCTACGAGCTCGACGGGTCGACCGACATGGCCGAGTGGATCCCGCTCAGCCGCGTGCGGTCGATCGAGCGGGTCTCGTTCGTCGACACCGCCCTGCGGATGGCCGGACTCCTGTGACGAAGGGAACGCACGTGAACGGTCGGATCCTGCTCGTGAACGGGCCGAATCTCAACCTCCTCGGCACGCGCGAGCCCGAGATCTACGGCTCGGACACGCTCGACGACGTCGTGGCGCTCGTCGAGCGGACGGCCGCCGATCTCGGATTCGAGGTGCGGGCCATCCAGAGCAACCACGAGGGCGCGCTCGTCGACGCGATCCACGAGGCGCGCACCGACTGCGACGCGGTGGTGATCAACCCCGGCGCGCTCACCCACACGTCGGTCGCGCTGCGCGACGCCCTCACCGGCGTGCACCTGCCCTTCGCGGAGGTGCACATCTCGAACGTGCACGCGCGCGAGCCGTTCCGCCACCACTCGTACCTGTCGGACGTCGCCAGCTGCGTGATCGTCGGAGCGGGCGTGCAGGGCTACGCGTTCGCGGTGCAGCGCCTCGCGGCTCTGCTCGCTCCCGCGCGCTGACCGCGGCCTACTCGAACGGGGCCGCGAGGCCGAGACCCTCGCAGAAGTCCTCCGTGGATGCGTACTGCTCGTTGGGCAGCACGGCGAGCCGGCGATCCTGCATCATGCACACGGTCGGGTTCACGACCCGCACCAACTCGACGTCGCCGTCGGTCGGCACCGCGTTGTAGCCCGCCATGCAGAACTCGAGGGCCTGCGCGACCCGATCCTCGAGAGCGAGCGTGCGGTCGCGATCGCGGTCGTCGTCGACGAACGACGTCGTGCCGTGCGGCGCCGACAGGTCGGCCGTCGTGTAGCAGTCGAAGCTCACGTTGAGGTCGTCGGGCTTCGCCATCTCGACGAGGATGGCGCCCGCGGTGGTGACGGCGACGACGAGCGCGGTCGTGGCCGCGGTGAACGTCAGCCTCGAGCGGCGGCGTGCGCGGTTCCGGGCGATCTCGGCGAAGATCTTGCGGCGCATCGACGCGACCTGGTCGTCGGTCGGGGGGTGCAGTCTCATGATCCCTGCTCACGGAAGGTGCCGCGGAGGGAGCTGCGCAGCTCGGCCCTGGCGCGCGACAGGCGGTTCCGCACCGTCCCGTCGGTGACGCCGAGCGCGTGCGCGGCCTGCCGGTAGGTCATCCCCCGGTCGAGGCAGAGGTGGACCAGCTCCTGGTCCCGCGGCGAGAGTCGGCCGATCGCCTCGGCGATCGTCAGGGAGAGCTCGGCCTGCAGGGCGCGGCTCTCGGGCGACGCCGTCGGATCGGCGACGTCGTGCTCTCCGGCGTCGAGGTGCGCGTGATCCTTCGCGCGCTTCCGCAGATGCGCGTACGACAGGTTGCGGCACGTGACCATGAGCCAGGGGAGGGCGGATCCGTCGGCGGTGCGGATCCTCGCGGCCTTCTTGAACGCGACCACGAAGACCTCCTGCGTCACGTCCTCGACGTCGCGCGGTGAGATGCCGAGGCTCAGCGCGAAGCGGAAGACCGTGCGCACGTGGCGCTCGTAGATCGTGGCGAACGCCGTGTGGTCTCCGCGTGCGACCGCGTCGAGCAGCGCCTCGTCGGCCTGCGATGGCACGGCTGCCACGTCGTGTTCCACTGCGTTCACACCCTGTAATGCTCCGGTGTCCCGAATCGTCTCACACTTCGTCCGCGACGTGTCCCCCATTCGGAGGACACAACGCCTTGACACCGTCCGCACGGCGTGCGAGATTCCGGGGACGGGGTTCGTCGATCGGGGCTCCGGATAGAGGAGTCGGCATGGGCGCCATGAGGAAGCGAATCGGAGCGGTGCTCGCCTGCATCGCGGCTGTCGGGGCGAGTGCGATCGCGGCGGCGCCCGCGACGGCATCGGTCGAGCAGGATTGCGGCGTCTTCGTCGACACGGGCGAGACCATCTGCGTGCCGCGCGGGGAGGACCTCCACGCCGCCGTCCTCGAGCAGACCGGCCAGGTCGTCGTCGACGCGGCCGCGCCATCCGCCCGCTCGTCGAGTGCCGACGGGATCGAGGCGGGCGTCGCGGCGACGTACCTGCTCGCGCGCCTGTACGACGGCACGTCGTACACCGGCTCGTACTGGGACCTCTACGGATCGAGCTCGTGCGTGTCGGGGCAGTGGATGGGCAACGCCAACATCTCCTTCCAGGACCGCGCCTCGTCGATGCGCGGCTACTCGAACTGCAAGGTGAAGGTCTACGAGCACACGAACTACGGCGGGGCGTCGTACGGGTACTACTCGTACTCGAGCTCGATCAGCAGCACGATGAACAACAAGGCGTCCTCGGTCCGCGTCTCGGGATAGCGGTCAGCGGATGGCCTCGATCGGGTCCGTGATGTCGGCGACGGTCGCGCCGTAGGCGGCGATCAGGGCGTCCGCGTCGACGAACAGCGTGTAGCCGTGGGCTCCCGCGCCCATCGAGACGCGCTTGCCGACCATCCGCTCGTCCGCGTAGACGGGCCAGTCCCGCGTGGATCCGAGCGGGACGATCGTGCCGCGCTCGTACCCCGTCGCCTCGAGAGCGAGGGGCGGCTCGGGCAGGCGCAGCCTGTTCACGCCGACCACGGCGCGCAGCTTCGACCACGAGATCGAGCGATCGCCGGGCACGAGCGCGAAGTAGAACCGGTCGCCCTTGCCTTTCACGACGAGGGTCTTGACGATGTCGGAGGGCGCGATGCCGCGGAGCGCGGCGGCCTCCTCGAGAGACGCGGCACGCGGAGACGCCTGCACGTCGATGTCGAGTCCGCGCTGCGCGGCGGCCGCGCGGACGCGCTCGAGCCCGTCCTGCGTCGTCGTGCCGTCGGCCATCCGCTCTCCTCCTCAGCGTCGCGCTCCGCGAGGAGCACCCGCGAGCGCAGCGGAACGGCGCGGCGGGTCGCCCCGCCGCGCCGGATCCTCAGGTCAGGCGTCGGGCGCCGCGAGCGGGTCGTCGGCCACCCAGAGCTCGTCGTCGGCGCGCAGCGTCTGCCACGCGGCGTAGAGCACGCCCGCGGCCGCGGCGATGCCGAGGATGAGGGCGATGACCGGGCCCGCGCTCGACTTCTTCTTGGGAGCGACGACGGGGAGCCCGGCGCGCGAGCGGGCGAGCTTGTCGCGCGTCTCGGCAGCGACGTCCCAGGCCGAGAGGGCCTTGCCCACGACCGCGCCGGCGACCGGGACGACCGATCCGTCGATGAACTTCTTCGAGGCCTTGACGCCCTGGTCTACGAACGGGCGAGCCCGGTTCACGTAGGGCTCGAGGATCTCGTGGTACTTCTCCTCGATCGCGGGTGCGACCTGCTTGCGCCCGAACGTCTCGAGCTGGCGACCCGCCTGCCGTGCGACGTCGGCGGCGCCGGCGGCGACGACCTGCTGCGCCTCCCAGACGTGCGCCGCGGACTGCTGGAGCTTCTTGAGCTCCTTCTTCTGCTTCCTGCTGAGGCTGAGGCTCACGTGTGCCCTCCCGCGTCGATGGGGTCTGCTTTCGACCATCCTGCCAGATGGCATCCCCGATCAGCTCCGGCCTTGCGGACTCTGAGAGAATGTGCCCATGACTCAGCACACCGCCGTCGCGACCATCCACACGAACCACGGCGACATCGTGGTCAACCTCTTCGGGGACCACGCACCCCGCACCGTCCAGAACTTCATCGGGCTGGCGGACGGCTCGCAGGAGTGGACCGACCCGCGCACGGGCGCAGCCGGCGAGGGCCCCCTCTACAAGGACGTCATCTTCCACCGCATCATCCCGAACTTCATGATCCAGGGCGGCGACCCGCTCGGCCAGGGCGTCGGCGGCCCCGGCTACACGTTCGACGACGAGATCCACCCCGAGCTCGACTTCAACGCGCCCTACAAGCTCGCCATGGCCAACGCGGGCAAGCGCCCGAACGCCATCACGGGCAAGCTGAGCGGCACGAACGGATCGCAGTTCTTCATCACGACCGACCCCACCCCGTGGCTGCAGGGCAAGCACACGATCTTCGGCGAGGTCGCCGACGACGCGTCGCGCGCCGTGGTCGACGCGATCGCCCAGGTTCCGACCGGCGCGGCCGACCGCCCGCGCGAGGACGTCGTCATCTCGTCGATCGACGTCGTCGCCGTCTGACACGGCGCTCGCGTGACCACCGCCGACCGACCCCGGAATCCCGACGACTACTGCTATCGGCACCCCGATCGCCAGAGCTTCGTCCTGTGCCAGCGCTGCCTGCGCACGATCTGCGCGGACTGCCAGACCCAGGGGCCGGTCGGCGTCGTGTGCCCGGAGTGCATGAAGGAGCAGCGCAAGAGCCGCACACCCGCCCAGCGCCGCGCTGAGCGGCGCTGGCGCGGAGGCGGCACGGTCGCCATCGCCGGTGGCCGTCCGCGCGTCATGGCGTGGATCGCGGGCATCACGGCCGTCGCCTACCTCCTCCAGATGGTCGACGGATACGGCTTCGGCGGCGCCATCGGCGTCCAGCAGTGGCTCGCGTTCTACGCTCCGACGCTGTACCCCGAGCTGACCGGCACCACGCAGCCCTGGCGGCTCGTGACGGTCGCGCTCGTCCACGGCGGCTTCTGGCACGTGGGCCTCAACCTGCTGTCGCTGTGGATGATCGGCCGCATCCTCGAGCCGATCATCGGCAGCGGGCGCTTCCTCGCGCTGTACGTCCTGTCGACCATCGGCGGCTCGGTCGCCGTGGCCCTGCTGGCCTTCTCGACGCCCGTCGTGGGCGCCTCGGGGGCCGTGTTCGGCCTCCTCGGCACGCTGCTCGTCATCGGGCGCCGGCTGGGCGGCGACATCCGCGGCATCCTCGTCGTGCTCGGCATCAACCTCGTGATCGGGTTCATCCCGGGGTTCAACGTCTCGTGGCAGGCGCACGTCGGCGGCCTCATCACGGGCCTCGTCGTCGGACTGGTCCTCGCTCGGACGAGCGGCCGCAACCGCCGCGGTCTGCAGATCGCGCTGCTGTCGCTCGTGGGCGTCGCGCTCCTCGTGCTCCTCGCCGTGCCGCCCGTGCTGGGATACCCGTCGCTCACCTGACACGCACGGCAGACGCCCGAAGGGGCCGGATCCGTCTTGAACTGCTCCCTGGAAGTTGGACTGTTGAATTCAGTTCCGACTTCCAGGGAGCAGTTTCATGCATCCACGTAGTTCACTGTCCGATGACCAGCGGGAGGCGGCGGTAGCGTTGTTCGAGGTCGGGTGGGGTCCGGATGCGGTCGCCACGCGACTCGAATCGCGTCTGAATCCGGTGCGCCGGCTCTATGACCGGTGGCGGGTGCGTGAGGGTAGGACATTGCTGATGAAGCCGACGAAGGCGTCGTACTCGTTCGAACGCAAACTCGAGATCGTCACCCGGTTCCTCGCCGGCGAGACCAAGGCGGAACTGGCTCGCGAGTTCGATCTGTCGTCTCCGAAGCTGATCGAGACGTGGGCGCGGAGATACCGGAACGAGGGCGAGGACGCGCTGCGCCCCAAACGCACGGGCAGACCACCCGAACGGAACGCTGACCCGAGCGAGGCGACTGAGCTGGAGCGGTTGCGGCGGGAGAACGCGCGGCTGCAGGCGCAGGTCGCGTACTTGGGAAAATTGCGGGCCTTGATGGAGCAGCAACGACGGTCAAAGTGAACGCCGTCGTGACCCTCAAGGCAGAACACTCCCTCACCGACCTGCTCGCCGCGGCCGGGCTTGCCCGGTCGACGTTCTTCTATCACCAGGCCCGCCGCGACGCCCCGGACCCGTATGCGGAGCTGAAGGCCGCGATCACGGACGTGTTCACCGTGAACAAGGGCCGTTACGGGTATCGGCGCGTGCACCGTGTGCTGGTGCACGACGGGTGGCAGATCGATCGCAAGACCGTGCTGAAGCTGATGCGTCAGCTCGGTCTGGCCTCCACATCCCGCCGGAAACGGCGGTATGTGTCCTACCAGGGCGAGGTCGGGCAGATCGCCGAGAACATCCTGGACCGTGATTTCACGGCCGAGACGATGAATGAGAAGTGGGTCACGGATGTGACCGAGTTCCGCGTCGGCGACGAGAAGCTCTACCTGTCGCCGGTGATGGACCTCTGCAACCGGGAGATCATCGCGTACTCGACCAGCCGGTCCCCGAACCTGAACCTGACGAACAGCTCGCTGTCCGCGGCGATCGCAACACTCGAGCCCGGGCAGCACCCGCTGGTGCACTCCGACCAGGGATTCCAGTACCAGCACCGCTCCTGGCGGGCGCTGCTCGCCGACGCCGGCGCAACACAGTCGATGTCCCGCAAGGGCAACTGCTTCGACAACGCGGTCATGGAGAACTTCTTCGGCCACCTCAAGGAAGAGTGCTTCCACCACGTCCGCTACCTCAGCATCGAAGCCCTCGACACCGCACTGCACGACTACATCCGCTGGTACAACAACGACCGCATCACCGAACGACTCGAGGGCCTGAGCCCGGCGCAACACCGGACCCAGACCCTCGCAGCCTAGGCTTCAACTAGACCAGTCCAACAAACGCGGACCAGTTCATCTGGGATCCGGCCCCTTCCCGTGTCCCGGCGCCTGCCGCGTGGGGCCGCTTGTGGGCGCGGATGGCGGCCACTCGCGGCACGGGCGCGGCTCGCGACCTGCGCAGGCAGGCTGCGCGCACGTCCGGATCGGGTGAGTTGTCCACAGGCTGTCCACAGCTGTGGGAAGGTTCTCCACGGTTAACCCCCCGTTCTCCACCCCCTCTCCACGGGGTTCTCCACCTGGTTCCCCCACTTCTCCACGGGGTTATCCACAGATCTATCCCCACCTGGGGATGAATTACACCTCTGTTATTCACAGGTGTGAGGCGAGCTGGGGATGAATCACACCGTTGTCATTCGGATGGCCCGGACCGGGAGATCGCTGGGGAGACAGAGCCCGGCCTCGGCTCGGATGGCCCCCTGGCGTAAGCTCGCAAGCGGATCGTGAAAGGACCCGCGATGAGCGAATCGCCCGAGCACCCGTCGGCTCCGCCGGTGACCCGTCGCGCGCGCGGCGGACAGCACACGGCCAAGCGATCGCGTCGCGGCGGCGCCTGGAACACGGTCCTCACCGTCTTCGGCGTCCTGCTCCTCGTGGGCGGGATCGGCCTCGGCGCTGGCACGCTCCTCGCCCCGCAGTCGGTCGAGCAGGCGTATGGCGCGATCAAGGTCGGCGTCGCCGAGAAGGTCCAGCAGGTGCAGGAGGAGGTCTTCGAGGAGCTCCCCACCGTGAAGCTGGGCGTCTCGGGCGGCCAGACCGAGCTCGACTGGTGCGACGGAACCTTCACCGAGATGCTCTCGTACGAGCGCGACGGCGTGCCGCCGGTGTGGGCCGCGCACAACAACTGCGGCGGCGACGTGCTCCTGCCGTGGGAGATGGGCCAGCGCATCCGAGTCGAGGGGGATGACCAGGTCTACGAGATCGTGGACATCCGGTACACCTCGAAGATCTGGTCGTCGACCGCCGACCTCGTGGGCCTCAAGGGCGCGTTCGCGCTGCAGTCGTGCTTCTACGGCGAGGACCGCATGAAGTTCATCGGCCTCGAGCCGGTCGACGCGTAGCTGAGGAGCGGCAGCGTCGCGAGGCACGAGAGCACGGGAACCGCGAGCAGCACGTACATGACGGCGTAGCCGTCGGGGAGCCCGGGCAGAAGTCCGGGGGCGATCAGAGTGCTCGCGAGCACGGGCGCGACGATCGGCGCCAGCGTGTTGGCGACGTTGAAGACGCCGAGCCCGAGTGCGGACTCCGTCGGCGGCAGCGCCGCCTGGGCGATCGACCGGGTCGACGTGAAGCCCGCGCCGATCGCGCAGCCGGCGAGGGCTGTGGCGATGTGGAAGTGCAGCACCTCGGTGGCGAGGCCGCGCCCGACCATCGCGAGCGCGAGCACGATGAGCGCGGGGGCGAGGAGACGACGCGGGTCGACGCGCGCAAGCGGCGTCGCGGCGATGAGAACGGATGTCGCGACGACGCCGAGCGCGCCGATGAGCGTCGCGAGTGACACGAGGCGGACGGCCAGGGCGTCCTCGAGGGCCCACCGGTCGAGGAACAGATAGAGGCTGAAGGTGAGGCCCGCGGCGAGCTCGAGTGCGAGCACGAACCGCACGGCGAGCACCGCGACGAACCGCCGCGTCAGCAGCGCGGCGACCGCACCCAGCCGCCACGGCTCCGCCGACGCGCGCCCCGGAAGGCGACGGAGTCGCAGGGCCACGAACAGGATGGCCGCGGCCGCGATGCACGGGACGACGAGCGTCATCGCGACGATGCGCGTGGGAAGGAGCGCCGCGGCGGCGAGGCCGGGGAGCGTCCCGATCAGGGAGGCCGCGGAGAAGACGCCCGCGGCGCGGGTGCGGTCCTGCGGGGCGAGCCCCTCCGAGAGGAGCCCGTTGATCGCGCCGAAGCACGCGTTGTAGCTCGCCTGCGCGAGCATCCACGCGATGGCGAGCCATGTCACGTCCGGCGCGAACGCGACCGCGGCGCAGGCCGCCACTCCGGCGATCGCCCCCGCGACGAGCCACGTGCGTCGTCCACCGGGCACGCGGCTGCGGTCGGCGGCCCATCCGAAGAGCGGATTCGCGAGCATCGCCGCGGCCGAGCCGGCCGCGGCGACACCGGCGAGTGCGGTCGGCGCGGCGTCGGCACCGACCATGTCCCGGATCATGACCGAGAGCCCCACGACCGCGGGCGCCGTGAGCGATCCGAGCACCGCGCACTGCGCGAGTGCGAGCAGGAGCACGCGCCTCACGACACGGCCTCCTCTCCGTCGCTGTCGTCCTCCGGGGACAGGAGGTCGAGCGCGATCGCGCGTGCGAGAGCCTCCTCGCGTGAGCTGACGCCGAGCTTCGCGTAGAGCGAGCGCAGCTGCGCCTTGACGGTGTTCACCGAGACGAAGAGGCGCTCGGCGATCTCGGCCCTGCTGCCCGTCTCGGCGAGCGCATGCAGGACCACGGTCTCGCGGCGGCTGAGGACCGGCGCCGCCTCCGCGCCCCAGACCGAGTCGTCGATCTGGGCGGGGAACGCGGCGAAGGCGTCGCGGAGCACCTCGGCCGTCCCGAACTCCGCGGCGCCCTCGAGGGCCGCGAGGATGCGCTCGCGGTCGGAGGGGGAGACGAGCACGAGCGGCCAGCGGAGACCGTGCTCGGAGACGATGCCCGCGATGCGGGCCGCCGTGCGGTGGGTATCGCGCAGGCCGCCGGTCCGCAGCGCGAGCGTGGTGGCCGAGATCGCGGCGAACAGCTCGTCGACCGGGTCGCGGGCGTCGCGCTCCGCGCGCGCGATGAGCGGCGTCGCGCCGGCCGAGCCGGCGAGCGCCGACTCGGCCATCCCCTCCACGGCGCGCAGCAGGGGCGAGGAGCGCCGGTTGTTCCCCCGGCGGCGCACATCGGCGATGTGGCCGGTCACGAGGTCGAGCAGAGCCTCGGCGGTCGCGAGGCGGTCGAGGCTCGAGGGGAGGGTCGACCGCTTCGTGCGCGCCGCGCGAACGCGCTCGAATCGGTAGGCGGCCTCGCGTCGGCGCCCCAGCATGCTCTCCGCGAGCACGCGCGCGATGAGGATGAGCTCCCAGTGCTCGATCGTGTCGAAGTGCGGATCGAGGACGGTGAGCTCGTCGAGCGCGCCCTGCGGGTCCGGCTCCGAGAGCAGGACCCACGCGCGCGCGATGCGGGCGAGAGCGCCCATGTATCCGTCCCGCCAGGTGTGCGGCCAGTCGGCGTCGACGATCCGCTCGAGGGTGCGGCGCGCGGAGGTGACCCGCCCGGCCATCGCGTCGAGGAAGGCGAGACCCGACAGCGCGGCGTTGCGGCGATGGCGGAAGTCGTGGCGGTCCGAGAACTCGACGAGGGCCGAGAACGCACGCCGGGCGGTGTCGGGCTCGTCGGCGTAGAACGCGCTGACCCCGCTCTGGTACAGGAGGGTGCTCGCGATGTCGGCGAGACGGTCCTCCGGGCTCGGCGCGGCCTCCATCTCCTCGAGCAGATCGATGCAGCGTCGTGCCGCATCGATCATCCGCCTCGGCTGACCCAGCATCCGCCACACCACGCTCTCGAGTCCGCGGTGCACCGCGCGCTCCCAGGGGCTGAGGCTTCGGCTCTGCAGCCGCGCCATGACGCCCGCCGACGCGAAGAACTCGGGCGCGCGGCTGTGGGTCGCCGGGTCGGCATTGAGGACGAGTCCGTACCAGAGCGCGAGCAGGGGATGGCGGTGGATCTGGACCGCGGGGATGCGGCGGAGGAGCTCGACGACCCGCGATCCCTCGTCGCGGTTCAGCGGGAGCGCCCGAAGGGCGACGTGGCCGGCGAACTCCAGGTCGCGGGCCTCGAGGGCGTGCTCGAGCGCCGCCATGTCGTCCTTGAGCTCGTGGAAGAGCCACTGCGCGATGCGGGCGTGGAGGTCGCGCAGCGCGTGCGGCTTGCGTGCCGCGAAGTCCCCACCGGCCTGCGCGCGCACGTGCGTGCCGTAGCGGAAGAGTCGGGCGCCCGTGTGCGACTCGATCCAGTGACCCGCACCCGCGCTCTCCAGGCGCGTGAGGAGCTCGGATGCGTCGTCGCGCCCGGTGAGCTCTCGCGCGAGATCCGCGTCGAGGACCGGGGAGAGCGCGGTGGCGCCCACGAAGTCGCGCAGCTTCGAGTCGCCGAGCCGGTCGATGAGCTCGCGATGCGCGTGTGCGAGGACATCGTCGCTCTCGCGCTCGCCCGAGCGCGCGACGGCGTCGAGGCTGTACCGGAGCGAGCCGACGTGCCGCGACGCGTCGTTGCCGGCGATGAGGTCGCGCGCTCCCGTGGACAGCCAGGGCGACGCGGTCTCCGCCACGGCGCGGACCTCGTCGTCGGTCAGAGCGAGATCGGCCTCGGTGAGCACGCGCCGCCCGAGCGACGGCTCGGCGTGCTCCAGCGCGGTCGGCTGGCTGGTGGCGACGATGCAGCGGAAGCTCGGCACATCGCGGAGGAGGCGGAGCAGATCGTGCGCGACCTCGTCCCACGCGTCGCCGTGGGCACCCGGGTGCACGCCGTCGACGATGAGCGTGACGGGCGCGGCGACGTCGTCGAGTGTCCGCCTCATCGCCGATTCCACGTCGCCGGGGGCGTCGGCGATCGCGGCGACCTCGCGGTAGAGCGTCGCATCGTCGACGAGTCCGCGGGCGTGCACCTGGGTCAGTGCGCGGAGCCAGAAGCTCGCACGCGACGTCGGCGCGGGGTCGCCGTCGATCCAGACGACCACAGCCTCGTGCGCGTGCTCAGCCCACTGCGTCAGCAGCGTCGTCTTGCCGGTGCCTCCCGCGGCACGCACGATGCAGAGGCGCTCGGGTCCGTCGAGAGCGGCCAGGAGCCGCGGTCGCACGATCGACCCGGACGGCGGCTGAGGCGCCGTCGGGAACGAAGCGCGTGATGTCACGTTCCAGGCCTCCCTCCTCGACCCGCGGTCGCGCGCGTGCGCCGCGGGGTCTTCTCGGGTGAACGGCGGGTCGGGCGACGCGGTCACACCAGTGTGGACCCGAGCCTACGCCGGTCCGAGAAGCCCGGGAGGATCGCGAAGCTCGCGCTCGCCGTCGTCGTCGTGAACCCCATGAGGTCGTCCACCTCGTCGAGCCGGTGCTGGGTCTGGACGAACGTGCGCAGGTCGCGCTGGAAGCACGTGAACAGGAGCCCCGCATCGGCTGTGCCGTCCGCGGCCATGCCGTCGTCGAACCCGTATCCACGCCGGAGCATGAGCGCGCTGCCGGTGAAGGACGGGTGGGCGGCGCGGACGTGCGAGCGGGCCGGGATGACGAACTCGCCCTCGGGGGTCTTGGCGAGGAGATCCACCTCGTCGTCGGGCGCACCGCCGGAGAGCGGCGAGCCGTCGCCGCGCCGTCGCCCGACCACGCCCTCCTGCTGCGGCTGGGCGAGCGCGCGGAAGCGCTCGATGTCGATCCGCAGGCGGCGGATGACGCAGATCGTGCCGCCCGCGAGCGGGCCGTCCGCGATCCACACGTGCTCCGACATCTCCCGATCGCCGTGCGGCACGATGATGCCGTCGAGGAAGCCGATCGGACTCCGGGCGACGGTGCCCTTCCCGACGCCGCGGAACCCGCGCTGCGCCCAGCGAGGGACGGCGCCCGAGCGCGCGATGAGGGCGCGAGACGCTGCAGCGGCGTCGTTGACGTCGCTGCTGCAGACCGCGATCAGCAGGTCGCCGCCGGAGCGCTCGGCGGGAAGACGCGCGTCTCCCGCGAAAGCAGGGAGCGGCTCGGCGCCGGGGAGCGAGCTGTCCAGGGCCGCGAGCACCCGCGGGCCGAGCCCGACCGTGACCGTCAAATCGCGCGGTCCCTCGAACATGCCGGCGGAACTGCGCGCGCTCTCCCCGTCGGGGCCCGGCTCGACGAGCGCCGTGATGAGCTCGCCGAGGTGTGCCAGCATCTCGCGAAGACCGGATCGGAACGTCTCATCCGCGCCATCCGCGGCGGGGACATCCGGCAGGTCCAGCACGGTGACGACCTCGTGCGCCTGAGGGGTGGACGGGCGGTCGATGCCCGCCTGGTGCGCACCGTGCGGGTCCACGCGAGCGAAGGCGCCGGGCGCGGGCGTCTCCCATGCGGTCCCCGGCTCGCCGTTCGCCGCCGCCTCGACCGGGAACGCGCGCGACGCCGACCACCCGCCCACCGCGCCGGCCGCGACGCCGAAACCCGCGGCCGCGACGCTGCGCAGGAGATCGCGTCGAGGCAGGCCGGTCATCGCCCGGCTCCGAGGAACGCGTCGGCGAACGCGACGCCGGGAGCCTCGTCGAACTCGACGGCGGTCCACTCGCCGCTCCCGCCCAGCCGCACCTCCGCGCGGTGAAGGAGGCCGCTCCCGTCGATCCAGTAGCGCAGGACGGCGTCGCTCCCATCGTCCGCCGTGCCCGACTCCGGGTCGTAGGGGGTGTCGGAGGTCGGGCCCGCGATCACGTCCACGGCGACGTCGCCGACCGTCTCCTCCCGCAGCCAGCGGGCATCCGTCTGCTGAAGGAGCAGCGGGTTGTCGGGGCGGTCCGAGGTGAGGGAGAGCACCACGCTGAGCGCGGCGTGCAGGCGCGACGCGTCGGGCACGAGATCGCTCGTCGTCCACTCGGCCGCGTCCGCGTCCAGCCCGGGCGGCGGCAGCGGCGGCGTCGGGTCCGCCGACGGATGGCTGCTGATCGCGTCGGCACTCCATGCGATCAGCGAGCGCTCGCCGCGGGCGTCGATCGTCGCGTAGCCGAGGTGCGCGGCGTAGTCGACCCACCCCGACACCGCGTAGTCCTGGCCCGCGTCGGCGACGCTGAGCTCGACGGCGCGGACGCCGGCGTCGAAGTTCCGGAACCGCATCATCGCGAGGCTCTCGGCTTCGTCCGATGACAGGGGACGAGCGTCCTGAGCGGGATCCTCTGCGGGGGCCGGCGTCGGGGCGCATGCGCTGGCCGCCACGAGGACGGTCGACACGGCACCGCCGATGAGGAGGCGGCGCAGCAGGCGGCGGCCTCTCACCGGACGGCCGCCCGGTCTTCGAGGAGCGTCCGCTCGGGCAGCGGATGCTCGGAGGCTGCGGGCATGTCGACCGCGGCGGGCAGGGGCTGCGGCGGGGTCTCCACGTCGTCGAGACCCGGTTGCGCGGGAGGAGCGGGGATCTGGAGGAAGCTCATGCCGCGCGGCACCTCGACGTCGGGGGTCGTCCCTCCGCCGGGTGCGACCGTATCCGAAGGGCACGACGTCGCGCGGAGCTCCTCGGGGGCGGAGGTCGCGGGTCCTGCGCCGTCGAAGCAGTTCCCTCGGCCGAGAGCGCGTTCCGCCGACGTGTCCACGGCATCGACTCCGTTGCCGGACACGGCGTTGTCCGAGAAGGCGTTGTCCTCGGCAGGGATGTCCTCGGAGTTCGACAGCAGGATCCCGGCGGTCGGGTTTCCCTCGATGCGGTTGGCCGAGATCACGTTGCGCTGGCCGCCGTTGACGGCGAGGCCGACGCCGAACCCGCCGAGCGCGTGGGCCGGCGACTCGCCGTTCGCGTTGTCGACGATGAGATTGCCGAACACCGCGTTCTCCCGCTGCGGGGTGAACGCCTCCTGGTAGTTCGAGATGAGCGTCATCCCGATGCGGTTGCCCGAGAACCGATTGCCCGCGATCGTGAGCGAGTCGGACGCATTCGCGTTCTCGAACCCGATGGCGTTGCGCTCAGCCACGTTGCCGGCGACGAGGATGTCGCAGTCTTCGCACTGGCCGACGTAGAAGCCCGAGTCCGCGGAACCCGACGCATAGGAGTCGGTGATCGCGCCGTGCCGGGCGTTGAACGCGTAGATCCCGTAGAGGCCGTTGTTGTAGGCCGTGACGTGGTCGATCGAGAACCGCTCGACGGGCGGGAACCGCTCAGGGTCGAGCTCGGTGTAACCGGGGCCGCCGTGCGCGAGAGGGCCGTTCTCGTCGTGCATCCCGGTCACGAGCACCCCGTAGAACTGCGTGGAGTGGACCGTCAGGTTCTCGACGCGCACGCCGTCGGCGGGCACGAAGACGCCGAACGAGTTCGTCCCGCCGCCGTCGATGATCGTCTCGTTACGGTCCTCGCCGCGGAGCGTCACGTCGTCCTTGTCGACGGTCACCTCCTCCGCGTAGGTCCCGGGGGCGATGAGGACCATCCCGCCCGGGGCGACGAGGTCGACGCCCTCCGAGATCGTCGCCGCGTCCTCGGGAACGCGGACGAGCTCCTGAAGTACCGGCTCCTCCGGCTGCGCGGACGTCGTGGTGCACCCCGTCGCGCTGAGGGCGATGGCGAGGATCGCGAGTGTCCTTGCGAGAACGGAGACGCGCGCGCGAGGACACATGCGGTCGAGCATAGGCCGGAACCGGCGTCCGATATTACGGATGCTCGGGATGATGTGAAAAGAGGGGTGAAATAGCGCACACAGCTTGCACACAGATTGCTCACAGCCGGTTGGCTGATCCCGCGGGGACATCCATGCCCGCTCGCGCCATGGCGGCGCGGCACCAGGAGCGCTCCGCCCGGAGCGACAGTCCAACTCGGAGGGGAGCACCGTGCCACGGTTGCAGAGGAGGTCCGAGCAGCGCGTGCTGTCCGGATCGTCGGGGGGTGCGCGGCGATGGATCGCCAGCGCATCGATCGCAGGACTCATCGCGACGGGGTTCGTCTCCGTCGCCGCGCCGGCCGCGGCCGCGACGGGCGATGAGATCACGGGAACGATCTGGCAGGACTACGACGCGAACGGCGTCTTCGACACCTATGAAGACGGGATCGCGGGCATCGAGGTCTATGCCTACGACGACGCGGGGAACTCCGCCGGACCTGCCGTGACCGCTGCGGACGGCACCTACGTCCTTCCGGTCACCTCAGACGCACAGCGTTGGCGCGTCGAGGCGAACGTCCCAGACACCCAGCAGTGGGAGGCGTGGGAGGACGCGGTCGTCGGTCGCGCGGGCGACACGACGAACGGCACGACCGTCCAGTTCGTCGACATCGCCGATGCCGGCGCCGTGGACTTCTCCTTCCACGTTCCGGGCGCGTTCGTCGAGAACAACCCGCGCGTCTACCTTCCGAAGATCCAGTACGCCGGATCGGATGGCCCCAACGCCGACAAGGAGGGCGGCCAGATCATCTGGTACGACGCGGAGAGCGCGAGTGCCAGCAGCGAGGTGCCGACAACGGTCAACGTGCCGTTCCGCGACGTCGGCGCCACCAACGGCTCGACGTGGCGCCGTGCGACGTCGCCCGACCAGGTGGGCGAGCTCTTCACCGCCGCGTACATGCGCCGCCACTCCGGCCTGGGTCCGGAAGGGCTCGGCGCGATCTACCGCGTGACGCCGGACGGCGGCACCCTTGATTCGGCAACCGGCTCGGGCTCTCTCTTCGTCGACCTCACCGACCATGGGATCGACGTCGGCGCGGAGTACGACCAGGGCGCGCTCCCCGGCCCGGACGGCATCCGACCGCGGGTCGCGATCGACAACCCCGCGTACGACTGGTCGATGGATGCCCAGGCGTGGGCGCGCGTCGGCCGCACGGGTCTCGGCGGCATCGCCATGTCGCCCGACGAGACGCAGATGTTCGCGGTGAACCTCTTCAAGCGCTCGCTCGTCGTCATCGACATGGGCGAGCCTGGCCAGCCGCCCGTGAACGTGCGTGAGATCGAGCTGGACGGGTACTTCCCTGACGGCAGCGACCTCCGTCCCTTCGGCGTCTCATCGGACCCGATGACGAACACCATGTACATCACGGCCACGAACACGGCCGAGTCGACGAAGAACAACGCCGACCTGCACGGCTACGTCTATGCGTTCGACCCGGCGAACCCCGCTGCACTCACCCAGGTGCTCGACTTCCCGCTTGACTTCCCGCGCTACGGTGACACGCCGCAGAGTCCCGGCGACTACCAGTTCTGGACGACGGACTCCGGTGACTTCGAGAACTTCGCGCGTCGTCCCACGCCGATCGTCGCCGACGCCCGGGTCCAGCACGGCAACCTCGTCGTGGGCGTGCGCGACCTGCACGGCGACCTGATCGGCTACCAGACCGCGGTCAGCCCGACGGATCGCCGACTGGCGACGATCCGTTCGGTCGGCGACGTCTACATGGCCACGGGCAACGGCGACGGCACGTTCACCATGGAGTCGAACGGCTTCGCCGACGGCGTCCAGGGAGACGGCGCGACCGCGCCCCTGTACCAGCAGCCTGCGGGCCTGCTCGGTCCGGGCGGGCACAAGTACTTCGACGACGCGTGGCAGATCGACGGCTTCCAGCCCGGTCAGTTCACGGGTCAGGCGCTCGGCTCGATCATCACGGTGCCGAGCCGCGACGACGGCGTGCTCACGACCGGCATCCATGTCGCCAACAGCGGATTCCAGGTGGGTGTGCGACGCCTCTATCAGGAGACGGGCGCGCACTACGACCCCCGTGGCGCGATGGTCACCCAACTCACCCCGGTGGCGGGGGTGCCGGACGCGACGATGAAGGGCAACGGCCTCGGCACGATGTCGGCTCTTGCCTCGGCTGCCCCGATCGAGATCGGCAACTACGTCTGGTACGACACCGATCGCGACGGCATCCAGGACCCGAGCGAGGACCCGGTCGAGGGCGCGACGGTCAACCTCTACGAGGTGGGCGCCGATGGCGCACGCACCCTCGTGTCGAGCACCCTGACCGACGCCAGGGGCGAGTACTACTTCTCGTCGAATCCCGATCTGAACACGAACGGCTACGCGCTCAAGACCAACGCCGACTACGTCGTCGGCATCGACAACCCGGCCGACTACGCGGAGGGCGGCCCGCTGCTGGGCTGGTACCCGACGGTAGAGAACACGGGTGACGCCGACTCAGTGGACGCCGACCGGAACGACTCGGATGGCATCGTGGAGGTGTCGGATGCGGGTCACTTCCCGTTCGCGGCGGTCACCACGGGCGGTCCGGGGCAGAACGACCACACGATCGACTTCGGCTACGCACAGCTCGACTACACGCTCGAGAAGCGCACGGTGTCGGGCCCGACGGAGAACCCCGACGAGGACGGCACCTGGACGATCGAATACGACCTCGTCGTCGAGAACCCATCGCTCTCGCCCGGCGAGTATGGACTCGAGGATGACCTGCGCGGCTACGGCGAGGGCATCGAGGTCGTCGGAACCGAGGTCGTCTCGGGGCCTGAGGGCGCCGTCCTCAATGAGGACTGGGACGGCGTGGAGAGCCGGTCGGTTCTCGCCGAGCGGTTCCCGATCGCGGCCGAGAGCATCGGCGACGACGCGCACGTCTACCGCCTCGCGGTGACCGTACGCCTCGCGGCCGACGCCGAGACCGGCGAGGCGACCGTCGACCCGGCCCAGCTCGGCTGCACCGACGGGCAGACGCCCGCCGATGCGACAACGGGCCTGTTCAACACCGCGACGCTCGACCCCCTCAACCACGAGGACCTCGTCGACGACGAGTGCGGCGAGCTGCCGCTCGTCGAGCTCGACAAGACCATCGTCTCGGAGCCCACGGTCGTCGACCGCGACAACGAGCCCGGCGTGTGGGAGGTCGTGTACGGCCTCGAGGTGCGGAGCCTGACGGGCGCCGACACCGACTACGACCTGGTCGACGAGCTGCGGTACGGCTCCGCGGTGGAGGTGCTCTCGGTCGAGGCCGAGAACGTCGATCCGGGTGACATCGCCGTGCGCGACGCGTTCGACGGCCTGACGGATCACGTGATCGTCACGGACGAGCCCATCGCGGGCGGTGCCACGCACCGCTACGAGGTGACCGTCCGGTACACCTTCACGCTGCCGAACCCGCCGGCCGACCCGAACCCGTCGGACTGCTCCCTCGCGGGCAGCGGCGAGAGCGGAACCGGTCTGCTGAACACGGCGCAGACGGAGTTCAACGGCTACCCGTCGCCCGACGACGAGTGCCGCGAGCTCGGGCAGGTCACGCACGAGAAGGAGCTGATCTCGGCGAACCCGATCGGGGACGGCCGCTGGCAGGCGGACTACCGGATCACCGTGTCGAACAAGGGCGTCGAGAAGACCCTCTACGACCTCGACGACACGCTCCGGTACGCCGATGAGGTCGACGTGGTCTCCGCCGAGGTGACCGGTGCGCCCGAGGGCGTCACGCTCGCCGACCCCGCCTGGGACGGCGAGGAGAACACGCGCGTGGCTTCGCTCGTGCCCATCCTGGGCACGGACGATGAGGGCTACGCGCCGCACGAGTACACGCTGAGGGTGATCTCGGATGTCCCGCTCGCGTTCGAGGGCGCGGGCACCGAGGACGACCCGACGGTGTGCGCGGACGGCACGGTGCGCCCCGGCGGCAGCGCTCTGTCGAACACGTCG
Source organism: Microbacterium sp. JZ37 (assembly GCF_035188445.1). Taxonomy (NCBI): domain Bacteria; kingdom Bacillati; phylum Actinomycetota; class Actinomycetes; order Micrococcales; family Microbacteriaceae; genus Microbacterium; species Microbacterium sp. JZ37. The sequence goes on from NZ_CP045253.1 coordinate 52,337, forward strand.
ACGCTGACCGACGAGGCCGGTGTGACCGAGGACGACGAGGCGTGCGCGCCGCTGCCGTCCATCGACATCGACAAGTCGATCTCGGCCGGCCCGGTGCCCAACGGCGACGGGACGTGGACCGTGACGTACGACATCGTCGCGACGAACGACGGTGCAGCCGAGGGCGTCTACGAGGTGTCCGACCGGATGACCGAGATGGGCGACCTGCGGGTGCTCTCCCGTGAGGTCGTCGAGACGCCGGAGGGCGTGACCGCCCAGGAGGGGTGGACCGGTCTGGGCGAGGAGGGGTCGGCGGAGAACGTGATCGCCTCCGACGTGCCGCTCGCCGCGGGCGGGGTGCACACCTACCGCATCGAGGTGCTCGTCGAACTGGACGAGTCGCTCGGCGGGCTGGCCGAGGTGGCCTGCTCCGAGTTCGACGAGGATGGCGCGGCCGGACTGGTGAACTCGGCGGGGATCGGGCACAACGATCTGGCGGATGCGGACGACGCATGCGTGACAGTCGCCCAGATCACGATCGACAAGTCGATCTCGGAAGGCCCCGTGCCCAACGGCGACGGCACCTGGACGATCGTGTACGACCTCGTGGCGGAGAACCTCGGCGAGGTGTCGGGCGAGTACGACATCTTCGACCGTCTGCGCTTCGGCGAGGGCATCGAGATCGTCGAGTCCGAGGTGGAGGAGGCTCCCGATGGCGTCACGGCGCTCGAGTCCTGGACGGGACTCGGTGACGAGGGCGCGGCGGAGAACCTCATCGCCGAGGACGTGACGCTCGAGGGTCAGAGCAGCCACACCTATCGGGTGGCGGTCACGGTCGCACTCGATGAGTCGTCCGTCGACCCGAATGCTCTGGCCTGCCCGGAGCCGGGCACGGGGGGCTCCGGCGGTCTGAACAACGCCGCCGCCCTCCTCCACAACGGCATCGAGTCCACGGACGAGGAGTGCGCGTCGCTGCCGCTGTTCACCTTCGACAAGACCCTCGCCGAGGGCCCGGTCGCGAACGGGGACGGCACCTGGACGATCGTGTACGGCCTCGAGGTCGCGAACGTCGGTCAGGCCGCGGGCGACTACGACCTCGACGACAGCCTGCGCTACGGCGACGGCATCGTCGTGGAGTCGTCGGATGTCGTCGCGACGCCCGAGGGCGTCGAGGACCCGGCCGGTTGGACGGGTCGGGGCGCAGACGGTGACGACGAGAACCGGATCGCCACGGCGATCCCGCTCGACGCCGGTGCTGCGCACTCCTACCGCGTCGCGGTCACCGTGTCGCTCGACCTCGAGACCGTCACGCCGGATGCGCTCGCGTGCCCGGCGCCGGGCAGCGGCGAGAACGGCGGCCTGAACAACGTCGCGGGCATGACCCACAACGGCGAGACGCAGGAGGATGACGTCTGCGCACCGCTGCCGCTCATCGAGATCGAGAAGTCGCTCTCGGGTGCGGTGACGCCGGTCGAGGGCCAGCCGGGGCAGTACGACGCGACGTACGAGATCGCTGTGACGAACAGCGGTCCGGCGGCGGGCGCGTACGACCTTGATGACGAGTGGGTCGCCGGCAACGGCCTCACCGTCCTCGGCGTGCAGGACATCTCCACGGATGCTCCTGACTCGGTGGGCATCAACCCGGGCTTCGGCACGGATGGCGACACCCGCATCGTGACGGGGCAGCCGATCGCGGCGGCCCCCGAGGGTGGGTCGACGGTACACACCTACACGGTCGTGCTCCGCTATGCGCTCGATCTGGCCGAAGTCCAGACACCCGCGGCCGACACCTGCGACGCCGGCGACCGCAGCGTTCCCGACGGCGCGCTGCGGAACGACGCCACGGTGAACTGGAACGGCATCTCCGACGAGGACGACGCGTGCGTTCTGTCGGGCAAGCCGACTCTGGACAAGGAGCTGACGTCGGCCACCCCGGTCGGCGAGGGCCAGTGGGAGGTCGTGTACGACCTGACGGTAGGCAACACCGGCAACGAGCCGACGCGGTACGACCTGGACGACGAGTTCCTCTTCGCTCCGGTCGTGACGGTCGACGAGGTGTCGGTGACCGGCCCCGAGGGCGTGGAGATCGAGGGGTCGTTCGACGGCGCCGAGAACCAGCGCATCGCGACCGGCGTCGAGATCGCCGGGCTGGATGACGAGGGGTACGCCCCGCACGTCTACCGCGTGACGGTGCTCGTGGACGTGCCGCTCCACTTCGCTGAGGCGGAGCAGGACGGCACAGGCGCACCGGGTTGCACGGCTCCCGAGGGTGGCAACTTCCTCGAGCAGGGCCTGAACAACGCCGCGACGCTGACGGACGAGACCGGCGGGGAGATCACGGACACCGACTGTGCTCCGCTGCCGTCCATCGACATCGCCAAGGAGATCGTCGGCTCGCCGACGGTCGACGAGGACGGCGTGTGGACGGTCGAGTACGAGATCGTCGCGGTGAACGACGGCGCGGAGGCCGGCGTGTACGACCTCTCCGACCGTCTCCGCTTCGGCGCGGGCATCGAGGTCCAGACCGCCGAGATCGCTGAGGCGCCCGAGGGCGTCACGCCGAACGAGGCCTGGACGGGTCAGGGCGAGGAAGGCGCGGACGAGAACGTCGTCGCGTCGGATGTCGCCCTGGGTGCGGGAAGCGAGCACACCTACCGTGTGGTCGTGACCGCCACGCTCGACGCGGAGGCGACGGACGAGTCCACGTTCGCCTGCCCGGCACCGGGTGAGGACGGCACGGGCGGCTTCGCGAACACGGCAGGGATCGTGCACAACGATCTGACCGACACCGCGGAGGCCTGCGACGTGCCGAACGAGCCGGGCCAGCCGAACGAGCCCAACGAGCCGAACGAGCCCGGACAGCCGAATGAGCCCAACGAGCCGAACGAGCCCGGACAGCCGAATGAGCCCAACGAGCCCGGCAACCCGCCGGCTCCGCAGGACCCGCTGAGCCCGACCGGCGTCGCGATCGGCGTCGGTGTGCTGGGAGCCGCGCTGCTCCTGACGCTCGCCGGAGGGATCCTGCTGTACCTCCGTCGGCGCCCCTCGGGCATCGAGAGGTAGCGCATTCGCCCGCGCCTGACCGGTCAGGCGCGGGCGGGCCCGTCTTCCGATGGGCGCGACCGAGCCCCGTCCACGATCGACCTCCTCCCCCAGGAAGGTCGTGGGCGGGGCTCGACTGTACTCGGGGCCGCGATGGCGGTCAGGAGCGCTGCAGGTCAGAGGAGGCGTGCGCGCGCGGCGACGGCGACCGCGTCCTCGCGGCTCGAGACGCCCAGCTTGCGGTACACGCTGCGTGCCTGGCTGCGCACGGTGTTGAGCGACACATTGAGGCGCTGAGCGATCATGCCGAGCGTCTCGGAGGTGGCGAGCGCACGCAGCACGATCTGCTCCCGCGGGGTCAGTCTCACGACGCGGAGCGGGGCATGCGCCGTTCCGGTCCCCTCGGGCAGGGGATTGTGGACCCCGGCGAGCGTGCACAGCCGCGCGAGGTCGTCCGGATCCATCTCCCGGAACGCCGATCGGTTGCGCGTCGCCAGGTAGTACTCGTGGGCGCGTCGGAACAGCTCGCGCGCATCGTGCTCGTCTCCGCGTCGCAGTTGGGCAGCGGCGAGGACCAGGAGATGATCGAGTGCGTCCCGGCGAGTCGTCGTGGCCCGCTGGAGGGGAGACGACGACAGGCGGACCGCTTCGGAGAGGTGCCCCGCGCGCAGGTGCGCGCGGGCGAGCGGCACGTTCAGGAGGTCCTGGTCCGGATGGTCCACCGCGATCCCGAGGACGGCCGCCCCGTCTCCCGCGGCCAGGAGGAGGTCCGCGCGCACGCGCAGCAGAAGGCCTCCCGCGATCTCGGCGATACGGGATCCCGCCCCGTGCGCGGCGCACACCTCGTCGAGCTGCAGGAGTGCGGCGATGGGCGAGCCGAAGAGCGCGCCGAAGCGGGCCCATCCGGCCGCTGCGAACGGCCAGAGCTCGTTCGACGCGAACGGATCGCCGAGCGACCGCAGCGACGCCCGGGCGCGCTTCTCGTCCAGCTGATCCATCGCGAGTACAGCCGCGGCCAGGCGCGCGGGGGCTGTGACCGGACTCTCGACCGGCAGTCCGCCTCGCGTGTGGTCGCGCACCTCCCGAAGCCATCGTTCCGCCGAGGCGCGGCCGCCGGCGGCCGCCGACAGCAGCGCGGCGATCGCGGCGCCGTTCACGCCCGCGAAGTGGTGGGATGGCGCGGGCCCCATCTCCTCGAAGGCCGCGCGCGCGTGCACCATGGCGTCGTCGTACCGGCCGAGCAGCATCGTGGTGAGTGCACGCTGGGCGGCGAGCCAGCCCGGGCGGTGGTCGGGGTGTCGCGACCAGGGCAGCGGCTCCGCCTCCGGCATGCGGGCGAGCTGCTGCGCGAGCCGATGCGCGATGCCCTCCGCCTCCGTGCAACGGCCGCGGAGGCGCGCGCCGATGAGAGCGATCATCCCCGCCGCGTGCACATCCGCGCGCTCGCGGAACGCCGAGAATCGCAGGGCGAATCGCTCGCCACGCGAGAGATACAGCGGGAGGAAGCCGCGACGTGCGTGATCGCCGCCGGGCGTGGACATGTCGTGCGCCTGATAGGCGGCGAGAAGGAGACGAGGTCGACGCTCGAGTTCCGCCGGCGAGAGGGTGCTGACGAGGCGGACGAGCGCCGGCGCCTGCGTGGCCGGGAGCCGGAACCAGAGCGCGTCGGCGAGGTCCTCGACGGCGTCGAGGTCGCCGGTGCCGATCGCGTCGGCCAGCGCCTGCGCGATCTCGACTTCATCGGCGATGTTCGTCATGTCATCGACGAATGTCGCACAGCGGCGCGGTGTCCTCGGGCCGGTTCCGGGCCTCTTCACCCCGGAATTCACCCCGCCCCGGCCCATCCGCTTCACGGGACAGCGAAACGGGCCGGAACCATTCGGTTCCGACCCGTGTCGTTTCGCGCTCAGGGCGCGGAAGAGGGGAGAGCGGCTATCGCCACTGCGTCGTCATGAGGAAGCCGATGAAGGCGATGCCGAAGCCGATGACGAGGTTCCACGCGCCGATGTCGGGGATGGGGAACGCCATGCCCGAGAGGTAGAAGACGAGGATCCAGACGAGGCCGATGAGCATGAAGCCCACCATGACCGGCTTGAACCACACGGGGTTCGGCGCCTTGCCGCTCTCGCTGCGCTCGAGAGGTTCTTCGCCCTGGGATGCTCGTGCCATGCGCATGAGTCTACTAGGCGCACGCGCGATTCCGTGGCCGCGAGCTGCCTCGGCGGCACGCGCATGAGCCCTGCCGTTCACCTCGATTCGGCGACGACGATCTTGCCGACCACCTGGCCCGACTCGACCAGACGGTGCGCCTGACGCAGGCTCTCGGCGTTGAGCGGAGCCAGGGCCTGCGTGAGCGTCGTGCGGATGCGGCCCTCGTCGATGAGCTGCGTGACCCTCTCGAGCAGATCGTGCTGGGCGAGGAGGTCCCAGCCGTGCCGGGGCCGGGTGAACATGAGCTCCCAGTGCCACGAGATCGACTTGTCCTTCAGTGCCAGGAGATCGACATCACGGTCGTCGTCGATGGCGACGATCTGCCCGAAGGGGCGCACCACCTTCGTGAGCAGGTCGGTCCGCCCCCTGCTCTGGGCGGTGAAGACGAAATCGACGCCGCTGGGCGCGGCTTCGAGGATCTGCCGGTCCAGATCCGCCGCGCGGTGGTCGACGACGATGTCGGCGCCGAGCTCCTCGACCCACGCGCGCGACTCGGGGCGGGACGCCGTTGCGATCACGCGGAGGCCGGTGAGCTCCTTGACGAGCTGGATGAGGATCGATCCGACGCCTCCGGGGGCGCCCAGCACGAGGATGGTGCCGGTCGAGCTCTCGGTCAGGCGCAGCTTGTCGAAGAGCGCCTCCCACGCGGTGATCGTCGTGAGCGGCAGCGCCGCGGCCTCGGCGACGGTCAGGCTCCTCGGCCGGTGGGCGACGATGCGCTCGTCGACGAGCTGCTGTGCGGCATACGAGCCGGGCCGATCGAGGCTGCCCGCGTAGTAGACCTCGTCGCCGGGCCGGAACAGCGTGACGAGCTCGCCGACAGCGAGGACGGTTCCCGCGGCGTCCCAGCCGAGGACTCGAGCGTCGTCAGCGCCCGCACCGCCTGCGCGGACCTTCACGTCGACGGGATTCACCGAGACGGCTCTCACAGCGACGAGGATGTCGTGGCCGGTCGGTGCTCCGGGTGCCGGAATCGTCGCATCCTCGAGACTGCCGGGGAGGTCGATCGCGCCTCCCGTGCGCGACACCACGGCCGAGATCGTTTGCGAGGGGATGGTCGGGTTCGTCGTCAAGATCGCTCCTTCTCGTCGTCACGGCATCACGGTGGCGCCGCGGGACAAGACGGTAACCGGCGAACAGTGGTTACCCGCAAGGGGTTCTACTTTCCTTGGGAAAGTATGGCGACAGCGTGTGTGTAGTTCGAGTCGGCCCACTGCCGCAGCGCGACGATCGGGCCGAGCGCGCTGTGCCCGACGTCGGTGAGCTCGTACTCCACATGCAGCGGCACCTCGGGAAGAACGGTCCGATCGACGAGCCCGTACGTCTCGAGGCGCCGCAGCGTCGCCGTCAGGACCTTGGGCGAGATCCCCTCCAGGCGCCGCTGGAGCTCGCCGAAGCGCGCCGGGCCATCCGCCAGTGCGCCGATCGCGAGCGCCGCCCACTTGTTCGCCACGACATCCAGCAGATCCCGGCAGGGGCAGTCCGCGGAGTACACGTCTCCGCGTGTCTTCGGGCTCACCGTGAGCGGAACGTCCTCGTGGATGGCCATCGGCACGCCTCCCTGACCTGGTCTGCTTTCCGAAGGATAGTGGAGGACCGGTCGGGGAGGCGCGCTCGGCGGCGTCTAGCGCTCGGCCGGGTCGGCGTCGATGCCCTGCGTGGGCGTCGGGGTCGGAGTGGGCGTCGGCTCGCTGCCCGTGCAGACGCGGATGCGGATCGTCGACTGGATCGGCACCGATCCGATCTCGGACTGCGACACGACGCCCGGCTGGTCCGACTCCTGGCACGTGTCGTCCTCGACGACCTCCGCCGTGAGGCCGAGCTCCTCGAGCGCGCGCTTCGCGGCGTCGAGCGAGAACCCCTTGAGGTCGTTGACCTGGACGCGGCCCGTGGCGACCTCGAGGTCGATCGTGGCACCGGCGGGGAGCTCGTCGCCCTCCGCGACCTCGTCGTCTCCCGCGTGGACGCGGAGCACTGTCGAGGCCTTGTGCTCGGCATCGTCCACCGGCAGGATCGCGCCCAGCGAGAGCCCGGCCTTCGAGATCGCGTCGCGCGCCTGCGACTCCGTCAGTCCGACGAGTGCGGGGACGACCGCGACCTCGGGCCCCTCCGACACGAGCACCTCGACGCGCTGATTCGGGCTCACCGAGAGATCGGCGCCAGGGTCCGTCTCGACGACGACGCCCTCGGGCACCGAGTCGCTCGGCACGTCCTCGCGCACCGGCACGAGATCGCGCGCCTCGAGCTCCTCGACGGCCTTCTCGTAGGTCATCCCGGCGACATCCGGGATGATGCGGGCGGTCGACGGCGTGCCATCCCACGGGCGGATGGTCGCGAGCCAGAAGACGAGGGCGACGATCAGCACCGCGATGAGCGCGACCGCCGACCAGATCCACACGACCGGGGGGCCGGACTGCGTCCGCGTCATCGTCGTGTCGCTCGAGAGCTGCTGGAGCGTGCGCGCGGTCTCCTGCGCCTGGCGCGGGCTCGGGCCGTAGAGCTCGTTGGTGAGCGTGTCGAGTTCGCGCTTGGTCGGCGCACGGCCGTCCAGAGCGGCGTCGAGCGCCTCGCGGAACCGTGCGGCGTCCTGATAGCGCTGGAAGGGGTCCTTCGCGAGCGCGCGCAGCACGACGGGGTCCAGGCCCTTGGGCACGTCGGGGTTGAGGGCGGTCGGCGTGACGGGCGTCTCGCTCACGTGCTGATACGCGACGGCGACCGGCGAGTCGCCCCGGAAGGGCGGGCGCCCCGTCAGCAGCTCGTAGAGCACGACGCCGGTCGAGTAGAGGTCGGCGCGCGCGTCGACCGACTCGCCCTTGGCCTGCTCGGGCGAGAAGTACGCGGCGGTGCCGAGGATGGCCGTGGTCTGGGCGACCGTGGACGACGAGTCCGAGACGGCACGGGCGATGCCGAAGTCCATGACCTTGACCTGGCCGGACTCGGTGATCATGACGTTGCCCGGCTTGATGTCGCGGTGGACGACGCCGGCCCGATGCGAGTACTCGAGGGCCTCGAGGATGCCGTCTGCGTAGCGCACGGCGTCCTTTGGGGCGACCGGGCCGCGCGCGATGATGTCCTTGAGGAGCGTGCCGGTCACGAGCTCCATGACGATGTACGGCACCGGGCGGACGCCGCCCGTGGCGTCGGTCTCGGTGTCCTCCCCGGCGTCGAACACGCGCACGATCGACGAGTGGGCCATGCGGGAGGCGGCCTGCGCCTCGAGGCGGAAGCGCGTCCGGAACGTGCTGTCGCCCGCGAGATCCTTCTCGAGGATCTTGATGGCGACCGTGCGGCCGAGCTTCTCGTCGAAGCCGCGGAAGACGCTTGCCATGCCCCCTCGGCCGATGAGCTCATCGACGCGGTAGCGGTCGTTGAGGACGCGTGTCTCGGCCTTCACAGATGGACCCCCCGGAGTAGCAGGCGGGGTCAGCATAGCCTCACCCGCTGAACGTCGGCCCCGCCGACGAGACGATCAGCCCGTCGTCGAGCCGCCCTGGCCGGTGCCGCTCTGGCCCTGACCCTGGCCGTTCGACGAGGTGTCGCTCGAGCCGCCGTCCGCGCCGCCGTCGGGGGTCGGCGTCGGGGTCGGGGTGCTCTCGGGCTCGTCGGCCTCGACCGTCACCGATCCCGAGGCGGGGGCCACCTGCGTGCTGTCGGGCATGCCGCTGCAGGTGACCGTGTAGTTCGCGGTGATCGTCTGGCCGGCCTCGCCGGCGGTGATCACGGCGCTCGTCTCGTTCTGGAGGAACTGCCGCTGGGGGCCGCCGACATCCGCGAAGTTCGCGCCGGTCAGCGTCACGTCGTAGGTCGCGTCGCCGAAGCCCTCGGGGCAGCTGTACTGTTCCCAGCGCACCACGAGGGAGGCGCCGGCCGGCACCTCGCTCGGCTGCGACCCGTTGTACTCGAACGTCGCGGCCTCCGCGGATGCGAAGGTGGGCGCGGTGTACACCGTGAGCTCGATCGTCGACCCCGCCGCGATGTTGCCGCGCGGCGAGACGGAGGCGACCGTCTCGATCTGGTCGGGGCTCGTCGCCTCCTCGCCCTCGGCGCGCGTGCCGGCCAGGCCGGCGTCGCTGAGGACCGAGAGCGCCTCCTCGTACGGCCGGCCGACGAGGCCGAGCGCATCGACGTCGACGAGCTGCGTCGCGGTCTCGCTGGGGGTCGGGGTCGTCGACGGCTGCGACGAGCTCGGCGGAGGGCTGCTCGTCTCGGTCGTCGGGTCGCCCTCGTCCTGGTTCATGAGGAACGCGGCGACCGTTCCGCCGAGCACGAGCAGCAGGAGGACGATGAGCGCGATGAGCGGCCACGTCCACGAGCTGCGCTTCTTCTTCTTCGGCTCCTCGGCCTCCGCGGGCGGCAGGCCCGGATCGAAGGGGATGGGCCGGGTCGAGTTCATGAGGCGGGTCGTGGCGTCGTCGCCCGCGCCGAGCAGCTGCGTGAGGTCGTCATCGGCGAGTGCGGCGCCCGCCGCGACGGCCGGCACGGCCGCGGCCGCTGCCGCGACGTCGCCGCGACGCAGCGCGTTGGCCGCGCGTGCGACGGCGGCCGACGAGGCGGGGCGATCCTCGGGCTTCTTGGCGATCATCGCCATCACGAGGTTCTGCACCGGCTGCGGCACGTCGGATGGCAGCGGCGGCGGCTGCTCGTTGATCTGCGCCATCGCGATCGCGACCTGCGACTCGCCCGTGAAGGGGCGCTTCCCCGCGAGGCACTCGTACGCGACGATGCCGAGCGAGTACGTGTCGGTCGCGGGGCTCGCCGGGTGGCCGGAGGCCTGCTCGGGCGAGAGGTACTGCACGGTGCCCATGACCTGGCCGGTCGCCGTGAGGGGCACCTGGTCGGCGATCCGGGCGATGCCGAAGTCGGTGATCTTCACGCGGCCGTCGGGCGTGATGAGCAGGTTGCCGGGCTTGATGTCGCGGTGCACGAGACCGGCCGCGTGGGCGGCCTGCAGCGCGGCGGCGGTCTGCGCGGTGATGTCGAGCGTGCGCTCGGGCGGCAGCGCCCCCTCGCGCTCGAGGATGGTCGACAGCGCCTCACCGGGGACGAGCTCCATGACGAGGAAGGCCGAGCCGTTCTCCTCGCCGTAGTCGAAGACGCTCGCGATGCCCTCGTGGTTGACGAGCGCGGCGTGACGGGCCTCGGCGCGGAAGCGCTCGAGGAACCCGGGGTCGCCCATGTACTCGTCCTTGAGGATCTTGATCGCGACCGAGCGCCCGATGACGTGGTCGGTCGCCTCCCAGACCTCGCCCATCCCGCCGATGGCGATGCGCGAGTTCAGCTCGTAGCGGCCGCCGAAGGAAACACCTCGTGTAGGTCTCATCGTCCCAGCACCGCCTCCATGACTTCCTTCGCGACGGGAGCCGCGATCGTGTTCCCGCTCCCCGACTGGCCCTGACCGCCGCCGTCCTCGACGACGACGGCGACCGCGACCTGCGGATCATCCGCCGGCGCGAAGCCGGTGAACCAGAGGGTGTAGGGGCCGTCGTTCGGCGTCTCCGCAGTCCCGGTCTTCCCGGCCACCTCGACCCCGTCAATTCTTGCATTGGTGGCCGCGCCATCCTGCACGCTCGCCGTCATCGCGTCGGTGATCGCGTCGGCGAGATCGGCGTCGAGCGCCTGGCCGAACTGCGAGGGCTCGAAGGTCTGCTGCACGGAGAGATCCGACCCGATGACGTCGTCGACCATCCACGGGTTCATGACGAGGCCGTCATTGGCGATGCCGGCGGCGAGCATCGCGATCTGCAGCGGCGTCGCCTGCACCTGGCCCTGCCCGAAGCCCGTGAGCGCGGTCTGCGCGTCGTCGTCGAGCTCGGGGTACGACGATGCCGTCGAGGGCAGCGGCGTGGTGAAGCTCTGGTTGAAGCCGTACTTCTCGGCGGCCGCGCGGATCGCGTCGTCGCCCAGCTCGACGGCCAGCTCGGCCATCGGCACGTTGCACGAGAGGCGGATGGCGTCGTGGAGCGTCACCTCGTCGCCCGATCCGCACGTGCCGCCGGTCGCGTTGCGCACGACGTGCGACGAGCCGGGCAGCTCGTACGAGGCGGGGTTCGGCAGCTTCGAGTCCATCGTGTAGTCGCCCGACGCGATCGCGGCCGAGACGGTGATGAGCTTGAACGTGGACCCGGGCGGGTAGAGGTCGCCCGCGATCGCGCGGTTCTGCAGCGGCTCGAGGGCGTCGGCCTCGAGCGCGTCGTAGGTCGCGTTGACCGCATCGGAGTCGTGCACGGCGAGCTGGTTCGTGTCGTAGCCGGGCGTCGAGAGCATCGCGAGGATGCGGCCGGTCGACGGCTCGATCGCGACGACGGCGCCCGTGTAGCCGCGACTCGTCATGGCGTCGTACGCGGCCTGCTGCGCGGCGGGGTCGAGGCTCAGCTCGATGCTCGAGCCGCGCGGATCCTGACCGGAGATGATCTGGTCGATGCGCTGGAAGAAGGCCGAGGCCGCCTGGCCCGACAGCTCCTGGTTCATCGCCTGCTCGAGACCGGTCACCGACTGGAGCACGGGGTTCATGTATCCCGTCACGGTCGACCAGAGCTCGGGGCTGGCGTACTGGCGCTGCCACGCGTAGATGTCGTTCGACGCCGTCGACGTCGCGATCTCCTGGCCGCCGGCGATGATCGAGCCGCGCTGCACCTCGAAGCTGTCGTACAGCGTGCGGCGGTTGAGCGGGTTCTCGTTGAGCGAGGCGGCCGAGACCACCTGGATCCAGCTCGTCGCGACGAAGAGCGAGAGGAACATGAACAGCACGACGATGCTGAGCCTGCGGAGCTCCTTGGTCATCCGATCACCGCCTCCTCCCGGTCGTTGAGCGAGCGGAGCGAGTCGAAACGCCCGGTCATCCGATCACCGCCCTCGGCTGCTGGCGCACCGCGTCGCTGATGCGCAGGATGAGCGCCACGATGAGCCAGTTCGACACCAGCGACGAACCGCCCGCGGCGAGGAACGGGGTGGTCAGGCCGGTCAGCGGGATGACCCGCGTGACGCCGCCGACCATGATGAACACCTGGAGGGCGAGTGTGAACGACAGCGCGGTCGCGAGCAGCTTGCCGAAGTCGTCCTGGCCGAGCACGCCGATGCGGAGCCCGCGTGCCGTGAACACGAGGTAGAGGCAGAGGATCGCGAACAGGCCGACGAGCCCGAGCTCCTCGCCGAGACTCGGGAAGATGTAGTCGCTCTGCGAGACGGGCGTCAGGTACGGCCGACCCTGTCCGAGACCCGTGCCGAAGAGGCCGCCGTGCGCGAGGCCGAAGATGCCGTTCACGAGCTGGAAGCTGCCGCCGTCCGACGCGTCGTAGAGCGCGGGGTCGAGGGCGTTGAGCCACGTGTCGAAGCGGTTGTGGACGTACGTCAGCACGAACGATGCGCCGATCGCGCCCGCGACCGCGAGCACGACGCCCGTGAGCATCCATCCGGTCTTGCCGGTCGCGACGTACAGCGTCGTGACGAACATCCCGAAGATGAGCAGACCCGTGCCGAGGTCGCGCTGGAGCACGATGATCGCCATCGAGATGAGCCACACGACGATGAGCGGGCCGAACTCGCGGGCGCGGGGGAAGGTGAATCCGAGGATGCGCCTGCCGGTCGACGCGAGGCTCTCGCGCGTGCGGACGAGGTAGCCGGCGAAGAAGATCGCGAGGCAGATCTTCGCGAGCTCGCCGGGCTGGAAGTTGAAGCCGAACACGTTGATCCACACGACCGCGTTGCCGCCGCCGTTGAGGAACGGGATGAACGGCAGCACGAGGAGCACGATGCCCGTGAGGCCGAAGATGTACGTGTAGCGGAAGAGCACGCGGTAGTTCACGAGCGCCCACACGAGGGCGATCGCCAGCGCGATCGAGATCCCCGCATAGGCGATCTGGCTGGGCGCGGCGATGTGCGCGTCCACCGTGGCGTTGTAGACGTCGATCCGGTGGATCATCGCGATGCCGAGGCCCGTGAGCAGGGTCGCGATGGGGACGAGGAACGGATCGGCCTGCGAGGCGCGGATGCGCAGCACGACGTGGAGCGCGAGCGTCAGGAAGCCGACGATGCCGAGCCCGACGAAGATCCCGGGCTGCAGCTCGCCGACCGCCCCGAACTGCACGAGGACGACGGCTCCCGCCGAGAGCGCGAGCGCGAACAGGAGCAGGAGCAGTTCGCGGTTGCGCAGCGGCTGCGGTCGGCGCACGCGGCGGAGCGCCTTCTGGATCTGGGTGTCGGCGGCGGTCATCCCTCGCCCTCCGGCGTCTGCGTGGGGGTCGGCGTCGGCGTCGAGAGGTCCTCGGACGGGGCGTCCTCGTCGAGCGTCTCATCGGGTTCGCCGGGCTCGAGCTGGTACGAGCGCAGCCGCTCGACGATCGCCTCGGCGTCGGCGAGCGAGCGGGCCGTGATCGTCCGCTCGACCTGCGCGCGGTAGGCCTGCGGCAGGTCGGCGAGCACGACATCCGTGTCCTCGCGCACCTCGGACAGCGAGATCGGGCCGAGCGACTGCTGGATGCCCTGGTAGATCACGACCGTGTCGTCGTCGGCGCCGACGTAGTAGCGCGTCTGCGTCCAGCTGAAGAAGGCGGCCAGGCCGCCCGCGACGGCGGCGATGAGCAGCAGCAGGGCGCCGATCGCGCCCAGGCGGCGCCGTCTGCGGCGTCGCCGGTCCTCGGCGATGAGCTCCTGCAGGTACTCGGGCTCCGGCTCGAAGTGGGTGGGCTCGTTGGCCGCCGCGCGATTCGGGTGGAACCAGCTCGTTGGCAGCACGCTGCGGCTCGGCGCGACGTCGACCACGACGCCGTCGGGGTTCGACGCCGACCCGACGATCGTCGGCGTGCCCGTGTAGAGCGGGTGCTGGCCGCCGACGTCGACGATGACGATCGTGACGTTGTCGGGCGCGCCGCCGTCGAGCGCGTACTTCAGGAGGATGTCGGCGGTGCGGCCGGGCGCGAAGCCCTGGCGCAGGGCCTTCGTGATGTGCGCCTCGTCGACGACGCCGGACAGGCCATCCGAGCAGAGCAGCCAGCGGTCGCCCTCGTGCGTCGGCATGATGAACGTGTCGACCTCGGGGTGCGCGTCCATGTCGCCGAGCACGCGCATGAGCACCGAGCGCCGCGGGTGGAAGCGGGCCTCCTCGGGCGTGATCCGACCCGAGTCGACGAGCCGCTGCACGAACGTGTGGTCGGTCGTGATCTGGGTGAGCTCGTCGTCGCGGTAGAGGTAGATGCGGGAGTCGCCGATGTGCGCGATGACGGCGTTGTCGTCGACCATGACGATCGAGCTGACCGTCGTGCCGAGACCCGCGAGCTCGGGGCGCTTCGCGGCGATCTGGATGAGATCGCCCGCGGTCGACGTGATCGTCATCTTGAGCGCGGCCTCGGCCTCGGCGGGGGAGCCGTAGACCTGGTCGAGGGGCTCGATCTTCTGGATCGCGACGGCCGACGCGACGTCGCCGCCCGCGTGGCCGCCCATCCCGTCGGCCACGACGAAGAGGTTGGACCCGGCGTAGCCGGAGTCCTGGTTGTTCGAGCGCACCTTCCCCGTGTGGGAGATGGCGGCGCTGGACCCTGTGAAGACCATCGGCCGGGGGCTACTTCCGCAGCTCGAACGTCGTCGCGCCGACCTTCACCGGGACGCCGAAGGGCACAGGGACCGGGGCGTCAGGCGAGACCTTCTTCCCGTCGAGGAACGTGCCGTTCGTCGACTGCAGGTCGTGCAGCATCCACTGCTCGCCCCACGGAACGAGCCGCGCGTGGTGGCTCGAGGTGTAGTCGTCGCGGATGACGAGGCCCGACTCGCTCGAGCGGCCGATCGTCAGGGGGTCGCGTCCGAGCGGGAGCTCGAGACCGGCCTTCGGGCCGGAGGTGATGACGATGCGCGTGCCCCCGCCGGCTGCGGGCGCGGGCTTCGCGGCCGCCGGTGCCCCCGACGGCGGCGTGCTCGGTGCGCTCGGCGGTGCGCTCGCGGTGGCGCTGCTCGGCAGCTTGCGCACCCGCACGCCGAAGATGTCGGCGCGCAGGGAGAACACCACGACGAAGACGAAGAGCCACATCACGAGCAGGAACGCGTACTGCAGCAGCAGCTGGGTGAGCTCGTTCATCGGTCGCCTCCGCGGAAGTCGTACAGCTCGGTGGCGGCCTCGTGACGCGGAACGCGCTGCGGGGGAGCGGCCGACGGGACGAGTCGGAAGACGATGTCGGTCCGGCCGATCGTGATGACCTGGCCGTTCGCGAGGGCGGCCTGCTTCACGGGGCGCCCGTCGAGCTTCGAGCCGTTGGTCGAGCCGAGGTCGCGGACCATGGCGCGCTCGCCGTCCCACAGCACCTCGACGTGGCGGCGGCTCGTGCCGGGGTCGGGGATGGTGATGTCGGCATCGCTTCCGCGCCCGATGACGGTGCGTGCGCGCTCGAGCGGATGGCGCCGGCCGGCGATCTCGACGACCGCGCGCCAGTCGACGCGCCCCTCGGCCATGACGGAGTCGACTCCGAGCGTGCCGGTCGCGACGTCGGGGTCGGTGCGCAGCGCGATCGAGACGGGGCCGGGGAAGCTGTACCCCTGCTTGGCGGCGTGCGCGCGGACGATCTCGTCGAGCTCGGTGCGCAGCGCGGAGCCGAGGGCATCCATCCGCTCGGCGTCCGCGGGGCTCACGCGGACGGTGAAGCTGTTCGGCGCGAGGACGCGGTCGCGGGTGACGATGGCGGCCTTCTTGTCGAGCTCGCTGCGCAGGGCGGACGCGATCTCGACGGGCTGCAGCCCGCTGCGGAAGGTCTTCGCGAACGCGCTGTTCACGGCGCGCTCGAGCCCCTTCTCGAAGCTGTCAAGTAGTCCCACTGGGCTCCTCATGCAGGCCGACTGGTCAGGGTCATCGTAGCCACGTCGTCTGGAAAGCCGGGTCCGGGCGACCTGGGAAGGCGCCTCCGGGAGGATGCGGATCATCCGCGGGATGTACGCGATGCGGGTGCGACGCGCCCGCCGTCGCGCTTTCGCGAGGGCCTCTCGTGCGTGATATCCTCGGGAAGTTGAGTTCGGAGCGATCCGGATTCTGCGCGCGAGTGGCGGAATTGGCAGACGCGCTGGCTTCAGGTGCCAGTGCCTTCACGGGCGTGTGGGTTCAAGTCCCACCTCGCGCACAGACAGGGCCCCGGTCTTCGGATCGGGGCCCTTCGCCGTACCCGGGTGGACATCACTGCCAGGCGCTGATCACGACCGGCGTGCTGGGCGTTCCGAACACGTGACATCGTCGGCCGTCGTGGGCGTCTTCCAGATCGAGGACGAAGGGCTCTCCGGCGCGGAGGGCGGCGCGCACCGCCTCCGTGACCGTCTCGACCTCTTCGTCGCGGATCGTGATCCGCTCTTCGCCGATGCTGACGCGTGCCATGGCGATCACCCCTTCGTCGATCTGGCCTCACGCTAGCGATGCCTTCGCGGGGTCCTTTGTCTCGGTTGCCGCGTTTCGCGTCGAAGCCGGGTCTGATCGCCGCATTTCGCGTCGACCGAGCGGATGGGCACTGCTCGACCGAGCGGATAGCGACGCGGCTCAGCGCGCCTCGAGCTGCGCGATGAACTCGTCGGCCATCGCGAGCTGCTCGGCGAGCTTGCGCCGCCGGGCGGCCGCATCCTCGCGGAATCGCTCGAGCGCCGCGTCGCTCTCCGGGGTTGAGTCCCCGCCCTGCCGTGCGTCGATGACTGCGAGCAGCTCGGCCATCTCCTCGAGCGTGTAGCCGAGGGGCTTCATCCGGCGGATGAGCATGAGCCGGCTCAGGTCGTCGGCGTCGTACTGCCGGAAGCCGCCCTCGCTGCGACCGGAGGGCTTGACGAGGCCGACCTCGTCGTAGTGCCGGATGGTGCGCAGGGACAGGCCGGTCCGCTCGGCGAGCTCGCCGATGTGCATCATGCCCGACTCGGCCATCCGACTCCCCTCGCCGTGACTCTACCCTCACGTTAGGGTAGAGTTCCTGTGGTCCGGCCTCCCGGACCATCCGCCATTCTCTCCCGTCGACCTGTGTCGGCGATCCGCGCAAGGGCGCGCGCTCGAACCGTCCCGACCATCCCGAGCCCCCGCGCAAGGAGCCGCATGACCGCCGTCACGCCCGCAGCCGATCCCGCCTCCCGCTACCGGATCGAGCCGACCGTCCTCCAGGCGCTGCGGAGCCCCCGCCTCCTCACGCGCGAGGTGCTCGCCGGTCTCGTCGTCGCGATCGCGCTCATCCCCGAGGCGATCGCGTTCTCGATCATCGCGGGCGTCGATCCGCGTCTCGGCCTCTTCTCCTCGTTCGTCATGGCGGTGACCATCGCGTTCCTCGGCGGACGGCCGGCCATGATCAGCGCCGCGACGGGAGCCGTCGCGCTCGTCATCGCCCCGGTCGCGCGCGACTACGGGATGGACTACTTCATCGCGACGGTGATCCTCGCGGGCGTGTTCCAGATCGTCTTCGCCCTGCTCGGCGTGGCGAAGCTCATGCGGTTCATCCCCCGCTCGGTCATGGTCGGCTTCGTCAACGCACTCGCGATCCTCATCTTCGCGGCGCAGTTCCCGCAGCTGATCGGCGTCCCGTGGCTCGTGTACCCGCTCGTCGCGGCGGGGCTCCTCATCATGTACCTCATGCCCCGCCTCACGAAGGCGGTGCCCGCGCCGCTCATCGCGATCGTCCTGCTCACCGCGGCGGCGGTCGTCTTCGGGCTGAGCGTGCCGACCGTCGGCGACCAGGGCGAGCTGCCCGAGAGCCTGCCCGAGCTGTTCATCCCGAACGTGCCGCTCACGGGCGAGACCTTCGCGATCATCGCGCCCTTCTCGGCGGCGATGGCGGTGGTCGGCATCCTCGAGTCGCTCATGACGGCGAAGCTCGTCGACGACATCACCGACACCCACTCGCGCAAGACCCGCGAGACGCTCGGCCAGGGTGCCGCGAACGTGCTCTCGGGGCTCTTCGGCGGGATGGGCGGCTGCGCCATGATCGGCCAGACGATGATCAACGTGAAGGCGTCGGGCGCCCGCACGCGCATCTCGACGTTCCTCGCGGGCGTCTTCCTGCTCATCCTCGTCCTCGTGTTCGGCGACGTCGTCGCGATCATCCCGATGGCCGCCCTGGTCGCGGTCATGATCGTCGTGTCGATCTCGACGTTCGACTGGCACAGCGTGCGCCCGTCGACGCTCAGGCGGATGCCGAAGAGCGAGACCGCGGTGATGGCGCTCACCGTCGTCGCGACCGTGTGGACGCACAACCTCGCGGTCGGCGTCGGCGTCGGGGTGGTTGCGGCGATGATCCTCTTCGCGCGGCGCGTCGCGCACTTCACGAGCGTCACGCGCGAGGTCGGGGCGGATGGCGATGGCCCGGTCGCGCGGTACGCGGTCGACGGCGAGCTGTTCTTCGCGTCGTCGAACGACCTCACCACCCAGTTCGCGTACACGCAGGACCCCGAGCGGGTCGTCATCGACATGTCGCGCTCGCACATCTGGGACGCCTCGACGGTCGCGGCGCTCGACGCCATCGTCACGAAGTACGCGCAGCACGGGAAGAGCGTCGTCATCGAGGGGATGAACGACGCGACGACCGACTTCCACGGTCGCCTCTCGGGAGGACTCGGCGCCGGGCACTGAGCGGGCGCGCCGGTCCCTGATTGCACAGAGTCCGCGCGGGGTCAACCCGCGCGCGGAAAGCGGCCCCGCCGTGTTCCATCGATGGTGGAGCAGAAAGGCAGGGACATGACGCGAACGCACACCGCCCCGAACCGCGACGACGACGCGCGCACCTCCGCCCCCGAGCACCCGCGCGAGCCGGACTCGCCCACGGACATCCGCCGTCCGTCCTGGGCGTTCGTGCTGCGGAAGTCGATCCGTGAGTTCTCGACGGATCAGTGCCCCGACATCGCCGCGAGCCTCACCTACTACAGCGTGCTCGCGCTGTTCCCGGGCCTCATGGCCGTGTTCTCGCTGCTCGGCCTCGTCGGTCAGGGCGACGAGGCGGCCGGCGCCGTCCTCTCGATCATCGGCTCGTTCGCCCCGCAGGACACGGTCGACACCGTCCGTGAGCCGATCGAGGAGATCGCGAACTCCCCGGCGGCGGGCTTCGCGTTCGTCACGGGTCTCGTGCTCGCTGTCTGGTCGGCATCCGGCTACGTCGGCGGGTTCAGCCGCGCGATGAACCGCATCTACGACGTCGAGGAGGGGCGCCCGTTCTGGAAGCTCAAGCCGCTCCAGCTGCTCGTCACGGTGATCGCGGTCGCCTCGCTCGCGGTCGCCGCGGTGCTGCTCGTCGTGTCGGGACCGGTGGCGAAGGCGATCGGCGACGTGATCGGCCTGGGCGACGCGGCCCTGCTGGCGTGGAGCATCGGCAAGTGGCCCGTGCTCGCCTTCATCGTCGTGTTCCTCATCGCGCTGCTCTACTACACGGGGCCCAACGTCCAGCAGCCGCGGTTCCGCTGGATCAGCATGGGCGCCGTCCTCGCGATCGTCATCCTCGTGATCGCGTCGCTCGGGTTCGCGTTCTACGTCGCGAACTTCTCGAACTACGAGCGGACGTACGGATCGCTCGCGGGCGTCATCGTCTTCCTCCTGTGGCTGTGGATCGCCAACATGGCGCTGCTCGTCGGCGCCGAGTTCGACGCCGAGCTCGAGCGCGGTCGCCAGCTGCAGGCCGGCCTCCCGGCGGAGGAGCGCATCCAGCTTCCGCTGCGCGACGGCACGCGCATCGACAAGGAGGCCGAGCGCCACCGCAAGGATCTCGCGAAGGCGCGCGACATCCGGCTCGAGCACAGCGACGACGAGACGCGCTGAGGCGGATGGCGGCGGCGGATGGCTGCCGGGGATGACTACGGCGCGCGGCCGTCGGCGGGCTCGCCTCCCTGCTCGAGGCTCACGCGCGACGTGCGCTCGCCGCGCTGGAGGATGTCGCGCAGCAGGGCGAGCACCTCGTCGGGCAGCTCGCGCTCGCCGACGGTGATGTCGATGCGCTGCGAGATCTCGATCCGCCACGTGTAGGCGTCGGGGACGGCGCGCTCGGGCTCGTCGCTCGCGGCGACGGTCTCGACGAGCGACTCGAGGCGCTCCCGCTCCGGCTCGGGGAGCTCCGACTCGGGGACCTCGGCCACGTGCACCCGCCCGAGGATCCCGCCCGACCGCTCGACGCGCACGGTCTCGTCCTCGGCGGCGGCGGGCGCCTCGGCGGAAGCCGCCCTCGCTGTCACGCCGACCTGCTGCCAGGCGTCCGCGACCGCGCGGTGCTCGGCCGAGCCGCTGCCGAATCGCTCCTCCTCCGCCGCGGTGATCGTCGCCGCCGCGAACGTCGCGAAGTCGGCGTCGGCCGCGACCAGGCGCCGCTCGAGCACATCCATCCAGACCCGGCCCGCGCCATCCCACGCGTGACCGCCGATCCCGGTCGCCGCGAGGTGGAAGGCGCGGTTCGGGATGCCCGAGTTGATGTGCACGCCGCCGTTGTCGCTCGTCGTCTCGACGTAGTCGTCCATGTGCCCGGGCTGGGGGTCGCGGCCGAGGACGTCGTCGTCGTACGCGGTGCCCGGCGCCTTCATCGAGCGCAGCGCGACGCCCTGCACCTGATCCGTGAAGACGCCCGCCCCGATAAGCCAGTCGGCCTGCTCGGCGGTCTGGCCGAGCTGGTGCTGCTTCACGAGGCTGCCGATGACGTCGGCGATCGACTCGTTGAGTGCCCCGGGCTGCCCCTGGTAGACGAGGTCGACCGTCGACTGGATGAGCCCGTGCCCGAGCTCGTGCCCCACGATGTCGATCGCCGAGGTGAACGAGCGGAAGACCTCGCCGTCCCCGTCGCCGAAGACCATCCGCTCGCCGTCCCAGAAGGCGTTGTCGTAGCGGTCGCCGTAGTGCACGGTGGCCAGAAGCGGGCGGCCCGCGCCGTCGAGCGAGTCGCGCCCGAAGGCATCGAAGAGCATCGTCCAGGTCGCGCCGAGCGCGTCGTACGCCTCGTCGACCGCCGTGTCGCCCGTGGCGGGATCGCCCTCGCGGCGGACGGTGCTGCCGGGCAGCGCTGTCGTGTTCTGCGCGTCGGAGATCGTCCGCTGCGGCCCGGGCGCGGCCATCGCCGCGCGCGGCCACGTCGTGGGCGCCGCAAGAGACCGCTTCGTGCGCAGCGCGCCGTCGACGGTGAGCGTGCGTGCCGCGCACGTCGACACCGCCTCGTCTCCGTGGCGGGTGAGGCGCTCGAGCAGATAAGGAGGAACGATCCCGTGCATGGCGCCGACGCTACGGGCACCCTCCGACATCCGCGAAGGGGTTGCGGGATGTGCCGCTAGCGTGGGAGGCGCAGGAGGACCGGATGGCGGATCAGCGGCGAGTGCCGAGCATCTACGACGTCGCGCAGCGCGCGGGCGTCTCGCACCAGACCGTCTCGCGCGTGCTGAACGACTTCGAGGGCATCCGCCCGGCCACGCGCGAGAAGGTGCTCGACGCCATCCGCGAGCTCGGCTACCGGCGCAGCGTCGCCGCACGCACCCTCGCGACGAGCCGCACGGGATCGATCGGGGTGCTCACGCCGGCGACGGCCGGGTTCGGGCCGGTCAGCACCCTGCTCGCGGTCGAGCACGCGGTGCGCGACGCCGGGTACCGGCCGCTCGTGACGAGCGTCGTGCCCGAGCCCGACGCCGTGCGGGCGGGCGTCGAGTTCCTCCTCGATCACTCGGTCGAGGCGCTCGTGGCGATCACGCCCTACCGGGTGATG
The DNA here is from genome assembly GCF_035188445.1 of Microbacterium sp. JZ37. NCBI lineage: Bacteria > Bacillati > Actinomycetota > Actinomycetes > Micrococcales > Microbacteriaceae > Microbacterium > Microbacterium sp. JZ37. The sequence goes on from NZ_CP045253.1 coordinate 74,221, forward strand.
CTGGCCGAGCTCGAGGGCGTCGACCTGCCCGTCCTCACCCTGCAGGCGGGCGGCGAGGGCCCCGACGCCGTGGCCGTCGACCAGCTCGCTGGCGTCGGCGCGCTCGTCGACCACCTCCGCGGCCTGGGGCACACGGCCATCCAGCATGTCGCCGGTCCGGCGGGATACATCGAGGCCGATCTGCGTCGCGCCGCCTTCGAGCGCACGGCGCGCGAGCGCGGACTCGCGCCGCTCCCGACGCTCGAGGGCGACTGGACGGCCGATGCGGGCTACGCGCTCGCCGCGGCGATCGCGCCGGAGACGACCGCGATCGTCGCGGGCAACGACCAGATGGCGCTCGGGATCATCCACGGCCTGTCCGACCGCGGGCTGCGTGTGCCCGACGACGTGAGCGTGACGGGGTTCGACGACATCCCCGAGGCCGCGCATTGCCTCCCGCCGCTCACCACGGCGCACCAGGACTTCGCCGAGATCGGGAGGCTCGCCGTCGCGCGCCTCGTCGCGCGTCTCGACGGGCGTCTCGACGGGCGTCTCGACGGGCGTCTCGACGGGGGAGAGGCGACCGCCCCGGCCGCGGTCGCGCCGCGCCTCATCGTGCGCGGGTCGACCGCCTCTCCGCGCCGGGGCTGACAGCCCGGGAGCCAGCCCCGGCCATCCGGCGATTGCGGATGGCCCTCGTGCGCGGTAATCTGAACCGCACACATCAATGTGAGCGCTCACATCCGCGGTCATGGACGCGTCGAGGAGGACAGATGTCGGATGCAATCGCGCAGGCGTCGCTCGGGATCGAACTGGGGTCGACCCGCATCAAGGCGTGCCTCGTCGCACCGGACGGAACGACGCTCGCGACGGGCGGCTTCACGTGGGAGAACCAGCTCGTCGACGGGCTGTGGACGTACTCGCTTGACGACGTCCGCGCGGGCGTGCGCGCCGCGTACCGCGAGCTCGCGGAGAACGTCGAGCGCGACCACGGTGCGAAGCCCTCGACCTTCGCCGCGATCGGCGTCTCCGCGATGATGCACGGCTACCTCGCGTTCGACGCGGAGGGGGAGCTGCTCGTGCCGTTCCGCACGTGGCGCAACACGAACACGGGGCCCGCGGCGGCCGAGCTCAGCGAGGCCTTCGCCTTCGCGATCCCGCTGCGCTGGTCGGTCGCGCACCTCCACCAGGCCGTCCTCGACCGCGAGGAGCATGTGCCCCGCGTGCACGCGATCACGACCCTCGCGGGGTACGTGCACGAGCTGCTCACGGGGCGCCGCGTGCTCGGCGTGGGCGACGCGTCGGGGATGTTCCCGATCGACACCGCGACCGGCACGTACGACGCGACGATGCTGAGCACCTTCGACCGCCTCGCCGCCGAGCACGGCGCGGAGGGGCTGCGGATCGCCGACGCGCTGCCCGAGGTGCTGAGCGCGGGCGAGGACGCCGGTACCCTCACGGCCGACGGCGCCGCTCTCCTCGACGAGTCGGGGGCGCTGCAGCCGGGCATCCCGCTCTGCCCGCCCGAGGGCGACGCGGGCACGGGCATGGTCGCCACCGGCGCCGTCGCGCCGCGCACGGGCAACGTCAGCGCCGGCACGAGCATCTTCGCGATGGTCGTCCTCGAGGAGGGCCCGCGCACTCCGCACGAGGAGATCGACATCGTCACGACCCCCGCGGGCGACGCGGTCGCGATGGTCCACTGCAACAACGGCGCGAGCGAGCTCAACGCCTGGGCGGATGTCCTCGGCGAGTTCGCGGCCGCGCTCGGCCATCCGTCGGCGCCCGATGCGGTCTTCGAGGCGTTCCTCGGCGCGGCGCTCGAGGCCGAGGCCGACAGCGGGATGCTCGTCTACAACTTCCTCTCGGGCGAGCCCATCGCGGGTCTCACCGAGGGACGGCCGATGTTCGTGCGCACGCCCGACGCGCGACTGACCCTCGCGGGCTTCGCGCGCGCGCAGCTGCAGGGCGCATTCGCCACCCTGAGCCTCGGCATGCGGACGCTGACCGACGAGGGCGTCGCGATCGAGGAGATGCGCGCGCACGGCGGCATGTTCCGCACGCGCGGCGTCGCGCAGCGCATCCTCGCGGCCGCCATCGGCGCCCCCGTCTCGGTCGCCGAGACCGCGAGCGAGGGCGGGGCCTGGGGGATCGCGGTCCTCGGCCAGTACCGCCGCGCGGTCATCGACGGCTCCGCGTCGGGCCGCGACCTCTCGACCTGGCTCGACGAGGAGCTCTTCGCGAGCGCGTCGGCCGAGACCATCGTCCCGGAGGCGGCCGACGTCGCCGCCTTCGACACCTACCTGCAGCGCTGGCGCGCGGGGCTCGCGGCCGAGGCGGCCGCCGTCTCCGCCGTGTCCGCGTCGCCTGCCGACTCCTGAGAGCGAGGAACGACATGACCGACTTCAGCCCCGAGGTCCAGGCCTCGATCGACCGCGTCCGCGCCGACGTCGCGAAGCTCCACGGCGAGCTCACGCGCTACGGCCTCGTCGTGTGGACCGGCGGCAACGTCTCGGGCCGCGTGCCCGGCGCCGACCTGTTTGTCATCAAGCCGTCGGGTGTGAGCTACGACGAGCTCGCGCCCGAGAACATGATCCTGTGCGACCTCGACGGCGACGTCATCGAGGGCACCCCCGGCTCGGAGCGCAGCCCCTCGAGCGACACCGCCGCGCACGCATACGTCTACCGGAATATGCCCGAGGTCGGCGGCGTCGTGCACACCCACTCGACCTACGCCGTCGCGTGGGCCGCCCGTGCCGAGCCCATCCCGTGCGTGATCACGGGCATGGCCGACGAGTTCGGCGGAGAGATCCCGATCGGGCCGTTCGCCGTCATCGGCGACGACTCGATCGGCCGCGGCATCGTCGAGACGCTGCGGGGGCACCGCTCGCGCGCCGTCCTCATGCAGAACCACGGCCCGTTCACGATCGGCAAGGACGCGAAGGACGCCGTCAAGGCGGCGGTCATGGTCGAGGATGCCGCGCGCAGCATCCACATCGCCCGCCAGCTGGGCGAGCCGGTGCCGATCCCGCAGGAGAAGATCGACCACCTCTACAACCGCTATCAGAACGTGTACGGCCAGACGCCGCAGGGAGGCATGAACCGATGAGCCGCAGCATCATCCCGGATCTCGCACAGCACGAGGTCTGGTTCCTCACAGGGAGCCAGCACCTCTACGGCGAGGAGACGCTCCGCCAGGTGGCCGAGCAGTCGCAGCAGGTCGCGCAGGGCCTCGTGGACTCGCCGGATGTCCCGGTCCGAGTGGTCTGGAAGCCCGTCCTCACGGGATCGGACGAGATCCGCCGCATCGTGCTCGAGGCCAACTCCGACGACAACGTCATTGGCCTCATCGCGTGGATGCACACGTTCAGCCCCGCGAAGATGTGGATCTCGGGCCTGAACGCGCTCCAGAAGCCGCTCCTCCACCTGCACACGCAGGTGAACGTCGACCTGCCGTACGCCGACATCGACTTCGACTTCATGAACCTCAACCAGGCCGCGCACGGCGACCGCGAGTTCGGGTACATCGAGACGCGACTCGGCATTCCGCGGACGACCGTGGTCGGCCACGTGAGCGACCCCAAGGTCACCGCGCGCGTCGGCGTGTGGGCGCGTGCGGCTGCCGGCCGCGCGGCCGCGCAGGGTCTCAAGCTCGCGCGATTCGGCGACAACATGCGCTTCGTCGCCGTCACCGAGGGCGACAAGACCGAGGCGGAGATCCGCCTCGGTGTGCAGGTCAACACGTGGGGCGTGAACGATCTCGTCGAGGCCGTCGACGCGGCGAGCGAGGCCGACGTCGACGCGCTCGTCGACGAGTACCTCGAGCTCTACGACGTGGCCGAGGAGCTCCGCCCGGGCGGGGAGCGCGCCGAGTCGCTGCGCTACGGCGCGAAGATCGAGCTCGGCCTGCGGTCGTTCCTCGAGGCGGGCGGCTTCAGTGCGTTCACGACGTCGTTCGAGGACCTCGGCGGTCTCCGTCAGCTCCCGGGTCTCGCCGTGCAGCGTCTGATGGCCGACGGCTACGGCTTCGGGGCCGAGGGCGACTGGAAGACCGCGGTCCTCGTGCGCCTCGCGGCCGTCATGGGCGCGGGCCTCCCCGGTGGCGCGAGCCTCATGGAGGACTACACCTACCACCTCGAGCCCGGCAACGAGCTCATCCTCGGTGCGCACATGCTCGAGGTCAGCCCGTCGCTCACGACGGCGAAGCCGCGCCTCGAGGTGCACCCGCTCGGCATCGGCGACCGCGAGGACCCCGTGCGCCTCGTCTTCACCGCCGACCCCGGCCCGGCCGTCGTCGTCGCGATGAGCGACCTGCGCGACCGCTTCCGCCTCGTCGCGAACGTCGTCGAGAACGTCGAGCTGCCCGCGCCCATGCCGAAGCTGCCGGTCGGGCACGCGCTGTGGAAGCCCGCGCCCGACTTCCACACCTCGGCGGCCGCGTGGCTCGCCGCCGGCGCCGCGCACCACACGGTGATGTCGACGCAGGTCGGCGTGGAGGTCTTCCGCGACTTCGCGAAGATGTCGGGCGTCGAGCTCGTCACGATCGACGACGACACGACACTTGCCGGCTTCGAGCGCGAGCTGCGCTGGAACGCCGTCTACTACCGCGTGGCCCAGGGGCTCTGACCCGCACCGCACCGCGACCATCCGGACCCCGCGCCCTGCTGTGAGGGCGCGGGGTCCTGCGCGTCGACGCGGTGGGGCGCTGTTGCGGGGTGTGCGTGTCTGCGTGCGGGACGGCCCCGCCCCGAGCCGTGCGTGTCTCGCGTGGTGTCGTTATCCGGGCGCGATTCCGGCGCCGCGTGAGACACGGTGTCCTGGCCTCGAGAACAGCGGGCCTGAGCCCGAGAAACAAGGGCCGTCGCAGGCCCCCGGTGGGCGCAAGATCACGATCTGATGAATCTCGATTTTGTCCCCCATTTGGGGGACAAATGCAGTATCGTGTTCGCAGACGTCCCTCTCGGTCGTCCAGCCCTCATCGCTATCCCCCCTAGTCGATGAGGGCTGATTCCTTTCCTGGCCATCTGCCGACCATCTTCGTCATTCGGCAGATGGCCCTATCCATTTCGGCTCGACTCCCGTAGCGTGGGCCTCGGTCGGCGCGAAATCTGCATCGGCACCCATCAAGAAGAACGGCAGTACATGAGCACGCAAGGCACCGTCAAGTGGTTCAACTCGGAGAAGGGCTTCGGCTTCATCGCTCCTGACGAGGGCGGCTCTGACGTCTTCGCGCACTACACCGCGATCAGCGCGAGCGGCTACCGCTCGCTCGAAGAGAACCAGCGCGTGGAGTTCGAAATCGCCCAGGGCCCCAAGGGCCTCCAGGCGGAGAACATCCGCCCGCTGTAACCCACAGCGTTCGAAGGGCCCGTGCGACCAGCTCGCACGGGCCCTTCCGTCTGCCCGGACGGGCCGGCGGTCAGGCGCTCGCGCGGTCGTGGTCCGCGAGCGCCTTCGCGTCCTCGGCATGGCGGATGGCGCGGCGCGCGTCGTCGAGAGCCTCCACCGGGTCGACGGTCTGCCGCGCCTGGGCGAGTTCCGCGCGGGCGGCGTCGAGCCGCACCCGCGCCTCGAGCGACGCGCCGTGACCCACCGCCGTCTCCGCCCGGGCGAGCGCCGAGCGTGCGGCGGCCAGGGTGCCGGGGAGGGCGCTGCGAGCGCCGAGCAGTCGCTGCTGCGCCGTGCGGGCATCCGCGAGGGCCATGTCGAGACGGTCGCGCAGACGGGCGACGCCCTCGTTCGTCGCGACGGGCCGGCGCTCCGCCTCCGCGCGCAGCCGATCGAGCTCGTCGGCCGCCCGCTCGATCTCGCGCCCGAGGCCCTCGGCATCGGATGGCTCGAGCGCCGCGCGGATGCCCGTGGCCGAGCGGATGGCCGCCGCTGCGGCGTCGAGCTCGCCGCGCACCGCCTGCGCCGTCTGCAGCACGATGCGGTGGCGCTCCTCGAGCGCGCGCGACCGCTGCTCGGCCGTGCGGAGTCGGCGCTCGGCCGCTGCGAGATCGTCCAGAGCTGATCGCGACGGGTCCTGGGCTGCTCGCTCCGCCTCGTCGAGCAGGCGGCGCGCATCCTCGAGCGCCGCTCGGGCGTCGTCCGCCGCGCCCGCGGCGTCGTCCCACTCCGACCGATCCGCGCGTGCCGCGAGGTCGTCGAGGAGCGCCGTGGGGTCGCCCATCCGCTCGGTGACGCCCGCGAGGCGCTCGCGGGCGGACGCCACCTGCTCGGCCGCCGTCACGTGCGAGGCGATCCAGGCGCTGTGCTCGCCGCGTGTGGCCTCGACGGCCTGCAGCGCTCTGTCGAGGCGCGTCGTGAGGGCGCGCGCGGCTCGGCGGACGCGTGCGGGAAGCTCGGTCGACTCGCGCAGCGCGCGGTACTCGCCGAACGCATCGTCGCGCGTGTGCTGCGCGGTCATCCGCGACCGGCGCAGCGTGGGCGGCGGGTCGCCGCCGTACAGGGCTCCCGAGAGCTGCAGCTCGAGCTCGAGCTCGTCTACCGCGTCGTCGAGTGCGACGAGCTTCGTGCCGACGCCGTCCAGGGCGGTCGCCGCCCGTGCACGCGCCCGGCGACCCCGACGGGCGCGCTTGACGATCCACACCGTCAGCACGATGACGAGCGCGGCCCCCGCGAAGACCGCGAGTGCGGGCAGGACCCACGCCAGGACGGTCTCGAGCTCGATGTCGAAGTCGTCGAACACGGCGGCGGGCTAGGCGGCGTCGGACTGCTCGGACAGCAGAAGCGGCCGCAGCTGGTCGATGTCGTCGACGACCGCGATCGCGCCCTCCTCCTCGCCCGGGGTGCCGAAGCCCCATCGGACGAAGATGACGGGAAGGCCGTGCTCTGTGGCGCCGTCGACGTCGTGGTGGCGGTCGCCGATGAGCACGGGGTGCGACGTGTCGACCCCTGCCTCCTTCAGCCGCTCGAGCGCCTTCGCGAGCACGGTGGCCTTCGTGTCGAGTGAATCGGCGTCGGAGGACGCGCCCGTGATCGAGGTGAAGCAGCCGGCGAGCCCGTAGTGCTCGAGGATCGCGATCACCTGGTTCTCGGGCTTCGTGCTCGCGGTCGCCTGCGGAACGCCTGCGGCGTTCACGGCGTGGATGAGGTCGGCGACGCCGGGGTACAGCGCGACCGACTCGGCGTAGCCCTCGCGCGCGGCGAGCTCGCGGTAGCGCGCGACGGCGTCGACGGCCTCCTCGGGGCTCAGCATGCCGCGCACCTGGAACGACTCGAGCATGGGCGGGCCGATCCAGGCCGACAGCTCGTCGGGGCCGGGCGGGGTCCGGCCGAGGTCGGTGAGGACCTGCGTGATGCGGGGGAGGATCCCGGCGGATGCGTCGGCGACGGTCCCGTCGACGTCCCAGAGGATGCAGGACCAGGGGGAGATCTCGGACGCCATGCTCCCCACCCTATCCGCGGCCCGTCGCGGCACCGACGAACACGTCAGGCCGGCGCGGGACGCACGAGAGGCGCAGCGGACGGCGCGAAGGCTGAGCTGAGCACCTGGCACCCGGCCCCGATGGCGGTCGCATCGGAGCCGAGGGACGAGGTCGACACGCGGAGCGCATGCGGCAGGACGTATGCGCGAGAGCCGGCGATGAGCCGCCGGACCTCCGGGAGGACGACAGGCGCGAGGTGGTTCCAGAACGCTCCGCTGAAGACGAGGTCGCTGAGGTCGAGGAGGTTCGCGACCGCGACGGCCGCCGTGGCGATGTCGCCGGCGATCTGCTCGAGGAGGCGCGCCGCCCGCTCGTCGGAGGCGCCGGCGGCGCAGACGTCGGCGTACGCGGCGGCGATCGCGCCGTGATCGGCGGGGTCCACGTGCGGGATGATCCCTCCGCGCACGGCGTCGCTCACGAGGCGGGCCGGTGCGATGTTCTCTCCGAGGCAGCCGCGGTTCCCGCATGCGCAGACGACGCCCTCGTGAGACACCCGGAGGTGGCCGATGTCTCCCAGATTCGATGTGGCCCCGCGCCGGACACTGTGGTCCAGTGCGACGCCGAGACCCACGCCTGTGCCGACGTAGAAGACGGCGAAGTCGTCTCGCACGCTGTCCTGGCCGGACCAGAGCTCGCCGATGGTCGCGGCGGTCACATCCTTCTCGAGTGCGACGGGAAGTCCGAGCGCGTCGCCAAGCGCGTCCCTCAGGGGCACCCCGTTCCACCCGGGGAGCAGCGGCGGGTTGTCGACGGTTCCGCGTTCGAGGTCGAGAGGGCCGGGCGCGGCGATTCCGATGCCGAGCAGCCGGGCGCGGTTGATATCGGCCTCGCCGAGGAGCCGCTCTACCGAGAGCCGCATGCTCTCGATGACGTCGGCGGGCGAGAGCACGGGCGGCGTCGGGGTCGCCGCTCGCGCGATCACCGAACCGGCGAGATCCACGACGGTGTACGTGATGAACGACGGATCGAGGTGGATGCCGACCGCGGTGCGCGCCCCGGGAACGAGATGAAGCGAGGTGCGCGGCTTCCCCGGGCCGGTCGCGAGCCGCTCGCCCTCGCGGATGAGCCCGTCGGCGAGGAGGCGCCGGGCGACGTTCGTCACCGTCTGCGACGACAGACCGGTCTGCGCCGCGATCTCGACGCGGCTCACCCCCGTCGGCGCCACGCGGATGACGTCGAGCACGACGGATTGATTGAACTCGCCGATCGACGGCAGGTTCGCGCCGCGTCGCATCATGGGCCGCACCTCCGTCTCCAGTATCGACCTCGCAGGAGGGCATCACCGCGAGCACCTTGACTTTAGTAAACCAAGACGATTTATTAATTCTCGAAGCGGCCGCGCACCGACGCGTCGGCCGATGCGGACAAGGGAGTCTCATGATGCGCAGGACGACGACGTCGCTGGCACTGCTGGGGGCTGGCGCGCTGCTCCTCTCCGGCTGCGGAGGCGGCGAGGCAGGCGGCGATGCGGACACGATCCGCGTCGCGTACCAGAAGTTCGGGACGTTCACCCAGCTCGACGACCTCCTCCAGGACGTGAAGGCGGACTACGAGGAGGCGCACGAGGGCGTCACGGTCGAGCTCGTGCCGATCGAGGCACAGCAGAACGACTACTTCACGAAGCTCGCTCTCATGAACCAGTCGCCCGCCACGGCGCCGGACGTCATGTACGAGGACACCTTCATGATCAAGTCCGACGTGGACGCCGGCTATCTGGCTCCTCTCGACGACTACGTGGCGGAGTGGGACGACTGGGACCAGTTCTTCGACAACGCGAAGCAGGCGGGGCTCGGCGACGACGGGAAGATCTACGGGATCCCCATGGGAACGGACACGCGCGCTCTCTGGTACAGCACCGAGCTGTTCGCGGAGGCCGGGCTGCCGGTCCCGTGGGAGCCCAAGACCTGGCAGGACGTCCTCGACGCAGCGCAGACGATCAAGGAGTCGATCCCAGACGTCATCCCGCTCAACGTGTACGCCGGCAAGCCCCAGGGGGAGGCCGCGGCCATGCAGGGGTTCGAGATGCTCCTCTACGGCACCGACGACACCCTCTACGACACGGAGACCTCGAAGTGGGTGACCGGCTCCCAGGGGTTCGTCGACGCGCTGCAGTTCATCGCTGACGTCTACCAGGGCGAGCTCGGCCCGACGCCGCAGGAGGCGCTCGACACGAACGTGGGGACGAAGGTCGCGGCCGAATGGCTGCCGCAGGGCAAGCTGGCGATCGCGCTCGACGGCTCCTGGCTGAGCGGCACGTGGCTCGAGACCGGAACCGCTCCGTGGCCGGAGTGGAGCGAGGTGATGGGCCAGGCGCCGATGCCCACGCAGAACGGCCAAGAGCCGGGAGCGACGAGCATGTCGGGCGGATGGACTCTCGCCATGGGGTCGGGAACGGACAATCCCGATGCGGCGTGGGACTTCATCGCACTCGCGCTGAACAAGGAGAACTCGCAGACATACGACATCGCGGCGAGCCAGATCGCGGTGCGCTCCGACGTCGCCGACGACCCGGAGTACACCGCAGCGAACGAGTCGTTCGAGTTCTTCTCCTCGCTCGTGGACGTCACGCACTACCGCCCGGCGACGAGCGACTACGCGCAGATCTCGAACGAGATCACCGTGGCCATGGAAGCGGTCATGACGGGGCAGCAGACGCCCGAGGAAGCCGCGGCCGCGTACGACGCGGCGGTCGTCGACATCGTGGGCGAGGAGAACACGCAGGATGGCTGACGTCCTGTCCGAGACCGCTCTCGTCGTCGGCGTGGACCCGCGCCGACGACGGGGCGGTCCCCGCCCGCCGCGCGGGCGGCTCCGTCGCGACGCGGTGCGCGCGCTCCCGCTTCTGCCCGCCGTCGTGCTCCTCGCGGTGTTCCTGCTCGGGCCCGTGATCAGCTCGTTCTACGGGGCCTTCACGAACGCGGCTCTGAGGGGGGCCGCCGCGCGAGACGTCGAGTTCGTCGGATTCCAGAACTACATCGATCTCTTCTCCGATCCGGACTTCCCGCAGTCGGTCGTCCTCACGCTCGTCTTCCTCATCGGCTCGGCGATCATCGGCCAGAACGTTCTCGGGATGATCCTCGCGCTCGCGATGCGCTCGTCGGCCGCCATCGTGCGGGGCGTGGTGGCGACGATCGTGGTCGGCGCCTGGGTGCTCCCCGAGATCGTCGCGTCGTTCGCGGCGTACGCGTTCTTCGCGCAGGACGGGACGCTCAACGCTCTGCTCGGGCTGGTCGGCGTCGAGGGTCCGTCCTGGCTGTACGACGCGCCGATGCTCTCGGTCATCCTCGCGAACATCTGGCGCGGCACCGCGTTCTCGATGCTCGTGTACTCGGCGGCGCTCGCCGAGGTGCCGCCGGAGATCACCGAGTCGGCCGAGGTGGACGGCGCGCGCGGATGGCAGCGCTTCGCCTACATCACGGTGCCGATGATCCGACGGAGCATCTCGACCAACCTCATGCTCACCACCCTGCAGACGCTGTCCGTCTTCACGCTCATCTACGTGATGACCGGGGGCGGCCCCGGCACCTCCTCGTCGACGCTCCCCGTCCTCGCCTACCAGGAGGCGTTCAAGTTCTCCGAGCTCGGCTTCGGGACCGCGATCGCGACCATCCTGCTCGTCGTCGGAGGCATCTTCTCGATCGTGTACATCCGTGCTCTGCGACCGGAGGCAGACCGATGACGCTCGCACTGACGTCGCCGCGAGGACGCGGGCTGCGCCTCACGGCCAACCTCATCCTGGTCGTGATCGGCGTCGCCTTCCTCCTCCCGATGGGGTGGCTCCTGCTCGCCTCGTTCGACCGGTCCGCCACGCTGTCGGTCGCGATCCCTGCGGAATGGACGCTCGAGAACTTCACGGCGGTCCTCACGCCCGAGCTCGCCTTCCGACCGCTGCTGAACAGCGTCATCCTGTCGGGAGGATGCGCGATCATCACCGTGATCGTCGCCGTCCTCGCGGCTTATCCGCTCTCGAGGTACCGGCTGCGCATCAACCAGCCGTTCCTCTACGGCGTGCTCTTCGGCACCTGTCTGCCGATCACCGCGATGATGGTGCCCGTCTACATGCTGTTCGTGTGGTTCAACCTCATCGACTCCGTCCTCGGAACGGTCCTGTTCCTCGCGGCGACGTCCCTCCCGATGGCGATCTGGATGACGAAGAACTTCATGGACTCCGTGCCGATCTCGCTCGAGGAGGCCGCGTGGGTCGATGGCGCATCGATGCTGACCACCCTCACGCGCGTCGTCATGCCGCTCATGCGCTCGGGCATCGGAGTCGTCTTCATCTTCGTGTTCATGCAGGCCTGGGGGAACTTCTTCGTCCCGTTCGTGCTGCTGCTGAGCCCAGACCGCCAGCCGGCCGCCGTGAGCATCTTCGCCTTCTTCGGGCAGTACGGCGCGGTCGCCTACGGGCAGCTCGCGGCGTTCTCCCTCATCTACTCGCTCCCCGTCCTCGCGCTGTACGTCCTCGTCACACGGCTCTCGGGCGGATCATTCGCTCTCGCCGGCGCGGTCAAGGGCTGACCCACACTTCGGAAAGGAACCCCCATGCACGATGACTCCGCCCTGATCGCGAGCCGCATCGCCCGCACCTACCGCGATCGCATCGCCCCGGCCATCCGCGCCGCGCAGGCGCCGATCGAGGTCGATGCGTGGGAGGCGCCGGACGAGCCGGTGCCCTTCGCTGCTGTGCCGCGCGACGGCTTCAGGCCCATCGCATCGGGTGATGCGTGGGGGCGCCCGTGGGGCACCACCTGGTTCCGCGTGCGCGCGGAGGTGCCGAGCGGATGGCGCGAGCGCGCGGAGGCGGGGACGCACGACATCGAGCTCGTCGTGGATCTCGGGTTCATCGCGGGGCAGCCCGGCTTCCAGTGCGAGGGCCTCGTCTACACGCCCGAGGGGAGTGTGCTCAAGGGACTCGAGCCGCGCAACGACTGGGTCGCCGTCGATGCGGCAGCCGCGCAGGTCGACGTGCTCATCGAGGCGGCCTCGAACCCCGACGTGGGGTCGGACTGGGAGTTCCGCCCGACGGCGCTCGGCGACAAGGCGACGGCGGGGAGCGACCCGCTGTACCGCTTCGGGGGCGTGCGCCTCGTGCTGCGCGATCGCGAGGTCGCAGCGCTCGAGCGGGACTGGTCGACGCTCGAGGGCCTCCTCGCGGTGCTTCCCGAGCGGTCGACGCGGCGCGCGGGCCTGCTCCGCGCTCTCGAGCGGGCCTCCGACGCCCTCGACCCGGACGACGTCCCGGGGACCGCCGCGCTCGCGAGGGAGAGCCTCGCGCCGGCGCTCGCCGCAGCATCCCCCGCCTCGACGCACCGGGTCGCGGCGGTCGGCCATGCGCACATCGACTCGGCGTGGCTCTGGCCCGTGCGCGAGACCATCCGCAAGTGCGCGCGGACGTTCTCGAACGTGCTCGACCTCATGGACCGCTACCCCGACTTCGTCTTCGCGGCTTCGTCGGCGCAGCAGTACGCGTGGATGAAGGAGCACTATCCGGAGCTCTTCGCGCGCATCCGCGAGCGCGTCGCCGAGGGGAGGTGGGCGCCGGTGGGCGGCATGTGGGTCGAATCCGACACGAACATGCCGGGCGGCGAGGCGCTCGCTCGCCAGTTCGTCGCGGGCAAGGGGTTCTTCCTGCGCGAGCTGGGGGTCGAGACGACCGAGGTGTGGCTGCCGGACTCCTTCGGATACTCCGGTGCGCTGCCGCAGATCGTCGCGGCATCGGGATCGGAGAACTTCCTCACCCAGAAGATCTCGTGGAACGAGACGAACGTCATGCCGCATCACACCTTCCTGTGGGAGGGCATCGACGGCACCCGCGTGTTCACGCACTTCCCTCCTGTCGACACGTACAACTCCGACCTCGGCGCGGTCGACCTCGCGCGCGCCGAGCGCCAGAACGCCGAACGCGGGATCAGCGATCTGTCGCTCGTGCCGTTCGGCTACGGCGACGGCGGGGGAGGGCCCACGCGCGAGATGATCGAGACCGGCCTCCGCAAGCGCGACCTCGAGGGGTCGCCTCGCGTCGACTTCCTGCGCCCCGACGCCTTCTTCGCGCAGGCCCGGGCGGGCCATCCGTCGCCGGCGACATGGTCGGGCGAGCTCTATCTCGAGTTCCACCGCGGCACGTACACGTCGCAGGCGCGCACGAAGGCGGGCAACCGGCGCAGCGAGCACCTCCTGCGCGAGGCCGAGCTGTGGGCGACGGTCGCGACCGTGCGGCACGGGGCGCCGTACCCGGCCGATGCCCTTCGCCGCGCATGGGAGACCGTGCTCCTGCAGCAGTTCCACGACATCCTGCCCGGCTCGTCGATCGCCTGGGTGCACCAGCAGGCCGAGGAGAACTACGCGCGCGTGGCCGACGACCTCGAGGTGCTCATCGCCGACGCGCTCGACGTGCTCGCGGGCGACGGCGACGAGGAGGTCGTGTTCAACGCGGCGCCCATCGCGCTCCACGGGGCGCCGGCGCTCGCCGCAGCGCCGACACGAGCGGATGGCGCGGGCTCATCCGTGCGCGAGGCCGACGGCGGGTACGTGCTCGAGTCGGACGCCCTCCGGGTCGTGATCGACGCCGACGGCGAGATCGTGTCGTTCGTCGACCGCCGAGCCGGTCGCGAGGTCGTGCCGCCCGAGGGGCGCGGCAACGTGCTGCAGCTGTTCCGCGACACCCCGAACCAGTGGGACGCGTGGGACATCGACCATCATTTCAACCGCACCCCGCTCGCGCCCGCCCGCACCGCGGCCATCCGGATCGAGGGGAACGCGGTCGTCGTCGAGCGCGAGGTGGGGAGGTCCTCCGTCGTGCAGCGCCTGCGGATCGCCCCGCACGGCGCCGCGCTCGACATCGAGACGACGGTCGACTGGCACGAGCGGCAGAAGCTCCTCAAGCTCGCGTTCGACGTCGACGTGCTGGCCGACGCGGCGGCGTCGGAGATCCAGTTCGGACACATCCGCCGCCCGATCCACGCCAACACGTCGTGGGATGCCGCACGGTTCGAGACCGTGGCGCATCGATGGCTGCACGTGGACGAGCCCGGCTTCGGCGTCACCGTCGCGAACGACCGCGTGTACGGCCACGACGTGACGCGCCGTGCGCGTGCCGGCGGGGGCGGCGCGACGCGCGTGCGGGAGTCGCTGCTGCGGGCGCCGGTGTTCCCCGACCCCGAGGCCGACCAGGGCGTGCACGTCTTCCGCCATGCGGTGTCGACCGGCGGCGTCCTCGACGCGGCGGCAGAGGGCTACCGGCTCAACCTGCCCGCGCGCGTCCGGCGCGGCCGCCCCGTCGACCCGATCGTGAGGATCGACGGAGCGCCCTCGATCCTCGTCGAGGCGGTCAAGCTCGCGGAGGACGGGTCTGGGGACGTCGTCGTGCGCCTGTACGAGGCCCGCGGGGCGCGTGCCTCGGGCCGGCTCGTGCCGGGGTTCGCGGTCGCCGAGGCGCGGCGGACGGACCTCCTCGAGCGCGCGCTGGAGTCCGGGTCGGGTGATCCACTTGCTCTGGAGCTGCGGCCGTTCGAGCTCGTGACCCTGCGCCTGCGCCGGGCCTAGGGGCTGGTCCGTCTCGCCGGGGAGGTGACGTCTCGCGCGACAGCGTCGGGATCGGGGCGCTCGGCCAGCAGCCGAAGGATCGGCCGCAGTGCCGCACGGACGCTCAGCACCCGCATCAACGACTCGCGCAGCCAGGCGACGACGGCGCCTCGTCGGAACATGAGCCCCGCCAGCGCCCGCGAGGTGCCCTGAGCGGCTTCGACGCGCGGGCGCTCGATGCGCTCCCATGCGTGAAGGACGGCCGTGAGCGTGTCTCGCTCGGCGTGCGCGAGCATGCGCGCGAGCATCCATGCCGACTCGATGGCCATCCCGGCGCCCATGCCCGCCGTGGGGAGGAAGCCCGCGGCTGCATCGCCCAGGAGGACGCCGCGTGACAGCACCCAGCGCCGTGCCCGGGCGTCGTCGAGGCGCCAGAAGTGCGGGTCGGGCGCCTCGACGACCGCGATGAGGGCCGCCTCGAGCCGCGTGCCGAGCCCGGAGGTCTTCTGCCGGACGCGTTCGGCGAATGCCGCCGGCCCGTCGAGAAGCTCTTCATCGGGCCCGCCGAGGAACACGCCCAGCCGATCCTTCACGGGGTACACGCCGAGGAAGAAGCCGTCGCCCCAGACCTCCTCGCCGAGGTCGTGCTCGCCGAGGTCGTCAGCCCACACGACCCAGCCCGACCATCCCGTCGTGACGACGTCGGGCTCGGCCGCCCCGAGCACGGCGCGCATCCGCGAACGGATGCCGTCCGCGCCGATGACGAGGTCGAACGGCGCGGAAGCCTGTGGCGACCCCTCGCGATCCACGAACCGCGCGTGTCCGTCCGCATCGACCCGATCGACCGTCGTCCCCCAGGTGACAGGGCAGCCGTGCGCCGTCAGCACGTCGAGCAGCGCTCCGCGCGCGATCCCGTTGTAGTCGCCGTACACGCGGAGCAGCTCGCCGAGCGGATCGGTCCGCAGCGGGCGGCCGCGGTGCGAGCGGAACCGGTAGCGAGCGAGTGGCGTCCCGGCGGCGCGGTAGGCCTCCTGCACGCCCAGATCGGCGAACGCGCCGTCGACCGTCGGCATCAGGGCGAGCATGTAGCCCGGATGGTCCATCGTCGGCAGGTGATCCACGAGCACCGGATGCAGTCCCTGTCGGCGGAGCAGCTGAGCGGCCGTGATCCCTGCGACGCCGGCGCCGATCACCAGCACACGGAGACGGTCGTGGCGCTGGGCCGCGAGCTGTGCATCGAGCGCGGTGGGGATGAGCATGTTCCTCCTCTGGACCATCTGGTCCACTGGCACCCTACATCGTACTGGACCACCCGGTCCAGTACGATCGATGCATGGCCCAGCTCACCGGTCCGCATCGCGACGCGCTCATCGAGGCGACGGTCGTCGAATTCGCCGCGGTCGGCTACGAGGCCGCGTCGCTCAACCGCATCATCCGGTCGGCGGGAATCAGCAAGAGCTCCTTCTACCACGCGGTGTCATCGAAGGCGGAGCTCCTCGACGCCGTCGTGAGTGCGCTCATCGGCGAGGTGCGCATGCGCTGGAGCCCGCCGGACCCGCAGCGCTTCGCCGGGCGCGACTTCTGGCCCCTCGTCGAGGAGGTGCTGAACGACCTCGCCGACCTCGGGGTCGAGGATCGTGCCCTCCAGCTTCTCGGGCGAATCTTCTATCTGCCGGCACCCGGCGCGGACGACGCGCGCATCGCGCTGCTCGACCGCGTCCGCGAATGGGTCCGACAGGTGCTGGACGTCGGGGTCGCCTCAGGCGAGGTGCGCGCGGATCTGCCCGTCGACGTCCTCGCGGCGGCCGCCTTCGGCCTTCTGCGCGGACTCGACGAATGGGCACTCGCTGCGCCCGCAGAGGCCGCACGCGCGGCCGCGGATGCGCCCGCCGCGCTTCTGCGGTCGATGCTCGCGCCCGCGCGGCCTCAGAACAGGCGCGGGACGCCCGACTCGATGCCCTTCATCTCCTCGTAGTCGAGGGTCAGGCAACGGATGCCGCGGTCCTCGGCGAGCACGCGGGCCTGCGGCTTGATCTCCTGGGCAGCGAACACGCCCTGCACGGGTGCGAGATGGGGGTCGCGGCCGAGAAGCTCGAGGTACCGCGTGAGCTGCTCGACGCCGTCGATATCGCCGCGGCGCTTCACCTCGACCGCGATCGCGACGCCGGCCGAATCGCGCACGAGGAGGTCCACGGGCCCGATCGCGGTGGGATACTCCCGGCGCACGAGGGTCGCGCCGGTCGCGATGAGATCGACCTGCTCGGCGAGCAGGCGCTGCAGGTCGGCCTCGACGCCGTCCTTGATGAGGCCGGGGTCGACGCCGAGGTCGTGCTGCGTGTCGCTCAGCACCTCGTGGATGCGCACCGTCAGGGCGTCGCCGGTCTTCTTGTGCGTGACCTTCCACACCTGCACGACCCCGGCCGAGGCGAGCTCCTCATCCGGCTCGACGACGTCGAGACGGCAGGGCGGGCTCATCCAGTTCAGCGGCTTGTACGAGCCGCCGTCCGAGTGCACGAGCAGGCTCCCATCGCCCTTGTGCATGAGCACGCGCGTGGCGAGCGGCAGATGCGCATTGAGTCGACCGGTGTAGTCGACGGAGCAGCGGGCGATGACGAGACGCACCGCACGAGCCTAACCGTCGAGAGGGCCTCTGGAGCGCGTCACGATGCATGCCGCAGAGGGCATTTCCCAGGTTTTCGGCAGGATCACGCGGATCGGCACCTAGAATGGAGGGAAACCCCGCACCTGACCCGCCGCGCGCGACGAGCCAGAGGAGATGCCTATGCTCGTGCTCCTGGCGATGTTCGCGGGCGGAGCGCTTCTGCTTCCGGTTCTGGCGAAGTGGCTCGGAGCGCGGGTCTTCTGGGTCGCGGCCCTCTTCCCCCTCGCGGCGCTCGTGCATGCGGTGGTCGTCTCGCCCCGTGTGATCGACGGCCCCATTCCGTTCGAGTCATACACCTGGATCGGGCCGCTCGACGTCGCGCTCTCGATGCGGATGGACACGCTGAGCTGGGTCATGACCCTGGTCGTGACCGGCGTGGGCGCGCTCGTCATGCTCTACTGCCGCGTGTACTTCCGCGGCAAGACGTCGGGTCTGGGGCGCTTCTCGGCGGTGCTCCTGGCCTTCGCGGGGGCGATGTACGGGCTCGTGCTGACCGACGACGCCGTCATGCTCGTCATGTTCTGGGAGATGACGAGCATCCTCTCGTACCTCCTCATCGGGCACTATCACACACGTGCCGCGAGCCGCCGTGCTGCCCTGCAGGCGCTCCTCGTGACGACGCTCGGCGGCCTGGTCATGTTCGTCGGCGTCGTGATCCTCGTCGTGGTCGCGGGCACCACGAGCCTGTCGGGCATCCTCGAGCTCGCGCCGACCGGCCCGCTCGTCGATGTGGCGCTCGTGCTCCTGCTCGTGGGCGCCGTCAGCAAGTCGGCGCTGTTCCCCCTGCATTTCTGGCTTCCCGGTGCGATGGCCGCGCCGACTCCGGTCAGCGCCTACCTCCACGCCGCCGCCATGGTGAAGGCGGGCATCTACCTGCTCGCCCGGTTCGCCCCCGCCTTCGCCGAGAGCGATCCGTGGCGCCCCGTGGTCGTCACGCTCGGCGTCGTGACGATGATCCTCGTTGGCGTCCAGGCGCTGCGCGAGACCGACCTCAAGCGCATCCTCGCGTTCGGCACCGTGAGCCAGCTCGGGTTCATCTCGACGGTGATCGGCTTCGGCGCGCGAGACACCGCGCTCGCGGGCGTCGCGCTCCTCCTCTCGCACGCGCTGTTCAAGTCGGCCCTCTTCCTCGTCGTCGGCGTGATCGACCGTCAGCTCTCGACGCGCGACATCGACGAGCTGAGCGGTGTCGGCCGTCAGGCGCCGACGATGGCCGCCCTCTCGATGGTCGCCGTCGCGACGATGGCCGGCCTGCCGCCGACCCTCGGGTTCGTGGCGAAGGAGGCCGCCTTCACGGCGCTCCTCGACGAGGCGCTCGCGGGCGACGTCTGGGGTCTCATCGCCCTCGTCGGCGTCGTCCTCGGATCGGCGCTCACGCTCGCGTACGGCATCCGCTTCGTCTGGGGCGCGTTCTGGACGAAGCGCGACGCGAGCGGCGCGGAGCGGGAGCAGACGCACTGGCCCGATCCGCCGCTCGGGTTCCTCACGTCCCCGCTCATCCTCGCGTCCCTCGCGCTCGCGGGCGGGCTCGTCGCGCCGCTCCTCGACGACGTCCTGTCGGGCTATGCCGACACCGCCCTGGGCGAGGGGCGCTACCACCTCGCGCTCTGGCACGGTCTCGAGCCCGCGCTCCTGCTGTCGCTGCTCACGATCGTCGCGGGCGCCGGCGTCTTCTGGGTCGCGCGCCGCACCGGCTGGGATGCATCGGGCCGCGTCCTGCGCATCCAGGCGGCCGACGTCTACTACGCGACGACCCGCACGGTCGACCGCCTGTCGGTCGCGGTGACCTCGCTCACGCAGCGCGGGTCGCTGCCCCTGTACGTCGGGACGATCTTCGTCGTCTTCGTCGCCGCGGAGGGAACCGTGCTCCTCGCCGGCCACGAGTGGCGCGTCGCGCTCGACGCGTGGCAGCACCCCGTGCAGCTCGCCGCCGCACCGCTCATGATCGCCGCGGGCATCCTCGCGGTGCGCGCACGGAAGCGCTACACGGGCGTCGTGCTCGTCTCGGTCACGGGGCTCGGGATGGTCGTGCTCTTCGCGGTCGAGGGCGCTCCCGACCTCGCGCTCACGCAGGTGCTCGTCGAGGCGATCACCCTCATCGCCTTCGCGCTCGTGCTGCGCCGACTGCCGTCTCGGCTCGGAAGCCACAACGACTCGGTGGCCCCCGTGGCGCGCGCCGTCCTCGCGATCGCGGTCGGCATCACGATGGCGGTCGTGGCCGTCCTCGCCTCGAGTGCGCGCATCCACGAGCCGATCTCGACGGCGTGGGGCGAGATGGCCTACGAGATCGGCCACGGCCGGAACATCGTGAACGTCGCCCTCGTCGACCTGCGCGGGTGGGACACGATGGGCGAGCTCTCGGTGCTCGTCCTCGCGGCGACCGGCGTCGCGTCGCTCGTGTTCGTCACGCACCGCTCCGACACGCTGCGCTCGACGACCCGGAAGCTCCCGCGGGCCGCGCGCAAGGCGGGCCGCACACGCCCGCTCGTGGAGACGACGGATGGGATCCGCACCGAGACGAGCGCCAACCGCGACCGGCCGCGCGCGTGGCTCGTCGGCGGACAGCGGATGAGCCGCGAGGCGCGCTCGATCCTGCTCGAGGTGATCGTGCGCATCCTCTTCCACACGATCATCGTCGTGTCGCTCTATCTGCTCTTCGCCGGCCACAACCTGCCCGGCGGCGGATTCGCGGGCGGGCTCGTCGCCGGCATGGCGCTCGTCATGCGGTACATCGCCGGCGGGCGATACGAGCTCGGTGTCGCGGCGCCGGGCGACGCCGGCCAGCTGCTGGGCATCGGGATGGTGCTCGCGGTGGGGACCGCGGTCGTGCCGCTGCTGTTCGGGCTCGACCCGCTCACGCGCGGGGTCTGGGAGGCCGATCTGCCGCTCGTCGGCCACGTCGAGTTCGTCACGTCGACGATCTTCGACATCGGCGTCTACCTCGTCGTCATCGGGCTCGTGCTCGACGTGCTGAGGAGCCTCGGCGCCGAGGTGGACCGCCAGCTGCGCACCGAGAAGGATGCCCAGGAGCAGACGGCGGTGACCCGATGACCACCTCGTTCACGCTCATCGCGATCATGGCCGGCCTGTACGCAGCGGGTGTCTACGCGATGCTCGAGCGGAGCCTCACGCGCGTGCTCATCGGCTTCCTGCTCCTCGGCAACGCGACGAACCTCCTGCTGCTGACCGTCATGGGGTATCCCGGGGTCTCGCCGTTCTACGGCGACGACGGGCCGCAGAGCGATCCGCTCCCGCAGGCCCTCATGCTCACGGCGATCGTCATCACCTTCGCCGTGAGCGCATTCCTCCTCGCGCTCATCTACCGGTCGTGGCAGCTCGGCCGGGCCGACACGGTCGAGGACGACGAGGAGGACCTGTCGCTGCGCGAGCGCGCGATCCAGACGGAGGACGTGCTCGAGGTCGAGGAGGAGGACGCGGAGACCGGCGACGAGTCGGTCACCGACTTCGTCGGGGTCGCCGCGTCGCCCATCACGCTCCTGCACGCGGCGGATGCCCCGGGCCTGCAGGATGACGCCCCCGTCGACATACCGGATTCGGAATACAGACGCCGCGCCGATCAGGACGACCGAGGGGAGGAGAGCCCGTGAGCAACCTCGTGCCGCTCCTCGTCGCCATCCCGCTCCTCGGGGCGGCCCTGACCCTCATCTTCGGCCGCCGGCGCCGCCTCCAGGTGACGCTGTCGATCCTCACGCTGAGCGTGACGTTCGTGCTCGCGGTCGTGCTCCTCATCGCGGTCGACCTCGGCACGCCGCTCGCGGTGTCGGTCGCCGGATGGCCGCTGCCGTTCGGCATCGTCCTGTACGTCGACCGGCTCGCGGCCCTTCTCGTCGCCGTGTCGAGTGTCGTGCTCCTCGCCGTCCTCCTCTTCTCGGTCGGCCAGGGCGCGGCGGACGGCGACGACGAGACCCCCGTCTCGATCTTCCACCCGTCGTATCTCATCCTCGCGGCGGGCATCTTCAACGCCTTCATCGCGGGAGACCTCTTCAACCTCTACGTGGGGTTCGAGATCCTGCTCGTCGCGTCGTACGTGCTCATCACGCTCGGCGGCACGAAGGCGCGGATCCGCTCGGGCGTCGTCTACATCGTCGTCTCGCTCGTGTCGTCGATCCTCTTCCTGTCGTCGATCGCCGTGATCTACGGCGCGCTCGGCACCGTGAACATGGCGCAGATCGCCGAGCGGATGGTCGAGCTCCCCTCCGACGTGCAGCTCGTCATCCACGTGCTGCTCGTGCTCGCCTTCGCGATCAAGGCGGCCGTCTTCCCGCTGTCGTTCTGGCTGCCCGACTCGTACCCGACCGCGCCCGCGCCGGTCACGGCCGTCTTCGCGGGCCTCCTCACCAAGGTGGGCGTGTACGCGCTCATCCGCACCGAGACCCAGCTCTTCCACGACTCCGACATCAACGCGCTGCTGCTCGTCGTCGCCCTCGCGACGATGCTCGTCGGCATCCTCGGCGCCGTGGCGCAGGCCGAGCTCAAGCGCATCCTCTCGTTCACGCTCGTGAGCCACGTCGGCTACATGATCTTCGGGCTCGCGATCGCGACCGAGGAGGCCGTCGGGGCGACGATCTACTACATGGTCCACCACATCGTGGTGCAGACGACCCTCTTCCTCGCGGTCGGCCTCATCGAGCGCCGCGCGGGGTCGACGTCGATCCTCAAGGTCAAGGGCCTCTTCGCGGCGGCGCCGCTGCTCGCGGCGCTGTACTTCATCCCCGCGCTCAACCTCGGCGGCCTGCCGCCGTTCTCGGGCTTCATCGGCAAGTTCGCCCTCTTCGAGGCGGCCGCCCGTGTCGGCACCCCGCTCATGTACGTCGTCATCGCGGGCGGCATCATCACGTCGCTGCTCACGCTGTACGCCCTCATGCGCGCGTGGAACCTCGCGTTCTGGCGCGAGGAGGAGGACTCGACCGAGACCGAGGCCCGCATCTCGCACCTCTCCGACGCCCCCGCGGCGGGCGTGCAGACCGAGCGCCGGGTCATCCCGCGGATCATGACGACCGCGACGGTCGGGATGGTCGCGGTCACGGTGGGCCTGACCGTCTTCGCGGGCCCGCTCTACGATGTCTGCGAGCGGATCGGCCAGTCGCTGCTCGAGCCGATCTCGCTCGTCCAGCTCGAGGACGTGGAGGGCGGAGCATGAGCCCGGCAGCTCCCCGCACCCTGCTCAGCCGGGTCTGGCGGCAGCTTCCGTTCTTCGTCTGGCTCGTCGTGCTCTGGATGTTGCTCTGGGGCCAGTTCACGGTGCTCGCCGCGGTCACGGGACTCGTCATCGCGCTGTTCGTGACGACCGTGTTCCGCCTGCCTACGGCTGAGCTGTCGGGACGCGTCAACATCTGGTTCGGCGTGGTCTTCGTCGTCGTCTTCCTCGCATCGCTCGTCCGCGGTGCGCTCACCGTGGCGTGGCAGACCCTGACGCCCGGGCAGCCCGGCGCCGCGATCATCCGCGTCCCGCTGCGCATCGACGACGACCTCGTGATGACCCACACCGCGGTCGCGACGTCGCTCATCCCGGGATCGCTCGTCGTCGAGGCCGATCGCGAGAACCGCGTGCTGTACCTGCACGTGATCGGCGTCCGCTCGGCGGCGGATGTCGAGAGCCAGCGTGCGTCCGCCCTCCGCTGGGAGGCGCGCGCCGTGCGCGCGGTCGGCTCGCGCGAGGATGTCGCGCTCATCCGGGACGGCGCACCTGCCGTCGAGGACCGCATCGCGCAGGGAGGCGCCCGATGAACCCGCTCGTCATCGCCATCCTCGCGGTCTTCGCGGTCGCTGCCGCGCTCACGATCGTGCGGATGGTCGTGGGCCCGTCGATCCTGGATCGCGCGGTCGCGAGCGATGTGCTGCTGAGCATGGTGCTGTGCGTTCTCGGCGCGGAGGCGGTCATCAACCAGCACACGCGCACGCTGCCGATCATGCTCATCATCGCCGCGATCGGCGTCTTCGGCTCGATCGCGGTGGCCCGGTTCGTCGCGCGGAAGGAGCAGGACCGGTGAGCGGCGACGAGATCCTCGACACCACGGCCCTCGTTCTCGTCCTGGTGGGGGCGCTGCTGTGCCTCACGGCCGCGATCGGCCTCCTGCGCTTCCGCGACGTGCCGTCGCGCCTTCACGCCGCGACGAAGCCCCAGGTGCTGGGCCTCCTCCTCATCGCGATCGCGGCCGCGCTGTCGCTGCGGTCGTGGGCGGCCGTGGCGATGCTCGTGCCGATCGTCGTCATCCAGATGGCGACCGCGCCGCTCTCGGCGCACATGGTCGGCCGCCAGGCGTACCGGAACAGGACGATCGACGAGGAGAGCCTCTTCGTTGACGAGCTCGCCGCCGACGCCGGTTCGAGCGACGAGCTCGCGGGCCCGCCCCACCCGCGAGACTAGCGCTCGTCGTCGAGGCTAGTGCTCCGTGCGCCGGTCTCGACGACCGGGGCTAGTCTCGACGGAACCGGTCTCGGGAAGCCGGCCGGGGCTCAGCTGGCGAGTGCGTAGCCGAAGGCCGAGGCGACGCCCGCGTTCGTCACGGAGCCGCCGAACACGTTGAGCCCCTTCGCGAGGGCGGGGTCGGCCTGCGCGGCCGCATGCCAGCCGCGGTCGGCGATGGCGGCGATGTAGGGCAGCGTCGCGTTCGTCAGAGCCCGCGTCGACGTCTCGGGCACGGCGCCGGGCATGTTCGCGACGCAGTAGAAGAGGCTGTCGTGCACGGGGAACGTCGGGTCGTCATGCGTCGTCGCGTGCGAGCCCTCGAAGCATCCACCCTGGTCGATCGCGATGTCGACGAGCAGCGATCCGGGCTTCATCGCGGCGACCATCTCATCGGTGACGAGCTTGGGGGCCGCTGCCCCGGGGATGAGCACCGATCCGATCACGAGGTCGGCGCGCTCGAGCGCCTCCCCGATCGCGTACCGCGTCGAATGCCGCGTCTGCAGGGCTCCGCCGTAGCGGTGCTCGAGCTCGCGCAGGCGCGGCAAGCTCACGTCGATGACGGTGACCTGCGCGCCGAGGCCGAGCGCACTCGCCGCGGCATGCTCGCCCGCGACACCGCCGCCGATGACGACGACCTCGGCCCGCGGGGCGCCGGCGATGCCGCCGAGCAGCATCCCTCGGCCACCCTGCGGCCGAGTGAGGTGATAGGCGCCGACCGCGATCGAGAGGCGTCCGGCGACCTCGCTCATGGGCGTGAGGAGCGGGAGCGACCGGTCGGCGAGCTGCACCGTCTCATACGCGACGGCCGTCGTGCCGGCCGCCATGAGCGCGTCGGTCAGCGGCTGGTCGGCGGCGAGGTGGAGGTAGGTGAACAGCGTCAGGTCATCGCGCAGGTGGCCGTACTCCGAGGCGATCGGCTCCTTGACCTTGACGAGCAGCTCGGCGTCGCCCCACACCGTCTCCGCGTCCGAGACGATGCGGGCGCCCGCGGAGCGGTAGTCATCGTCGGAGAAGTGCGATCCGGCCCCCGCGCCCGCCTGCACGAGCACCTCGTGACCGCGATGGACGAGGGCGTCGGCGCCCGCCGGCGTGAGGGCCACGCGGTTCTCGTTGTTCTTGATCTCGGTGGGGATTCCGATGCGCATGGTGGGGCTCCTGGTCTCCGTCGACGGCGCGCGGCCTCGTGAGCCGCTCTCCTTCGATGCTCGCAGGATCATCGCCCGAGGTCATCCGGCCCCGAAGAGCCTTCGGAAAGAGAGCGGATGTCGCTACGCTTTCGTCCATGGATGGCCCCAGACGCGACCCGCGATCGAAGGATGTTCGAACCGAGCGGCTGGACGACCTCGATGCCCGCATCCTCGCCATCCTCGAGCGCGAGGGGCGGATCACGAACGCCGACCTCGCGGCGGCTCTCGACATCGCGCCCTCGACCGCCCACGCGCGCATGCGCTCGCTCGTCGAGCGCGGCGTCATCACCGGCTTCCACGCCAGCGTCGACCAGGAGCGCCTCGGCCGCGGCCTGCAGGCGATGGTCGGCGTCACGCTGCGCCCCGGGTCGCGGCACGACAGCATCGTCGCGTTCGCCGACGAGGTGCGGCGCCTGCCGCAGGTCGTGCAGCTGTTCTTCATCGGCGGCGGCGACGACTTCCTCGTCCACATCGCGGTCGAGCGCGCATCGGACGTCCGGCAGTTCGTCGTCGACCATCTCTCCGCGCAGCCGTCGGTCGCGACCACGCGCACGAGCATCATCTTCGAGTACCACCGCAACGCCGTGGCAGCGCCGTTCCGCTGACTCGCTCGGACGGTGATCCTGTTGCACTCTGTGTCGCCTGGTTGGCGGGTCGGCGGCGCGTCTGCCTACCGTGGAATCCCTGCACCCGAGGAGCTTCACATGGCATTCCGCATTCGCACTCTGGCACCCCTCGCCGTCGTCGGCCTCCTGGCCGTTGCCGGCTGCGCCTCCGGTGGCGGCGACGCCGCCGAAGAGCCCGCCGCGGAGACCCGCGGAACCGAGGCCGACCCGGTTCAGCTCGGCGTCGTCGGCGCGAGCGAGCCCTACTGGGCCGTCTTCGAGGCCGCGGCCGAGGAGGAGGGCATCTACGTCGACATCGTCGACTTCACCGAGTACACGCAGCCCAACCCCGCGCTCAGCGAGGGCGAGCTGGACATCAACCAGTTCCAGCACATCCTCTACCTCGCCGACTACAACGTCTCGGCCGGAGACGACCTGCAGCCCATCGGCTCGACGGCCATCTACCCGCTCGGCCTCTACTCCGACAAGTACGACAGCGTCGAGGACATCCCCGAGGGCGAGACGGTCATCGTGCCGAACGACACGACGAACCAGGCCCGCGGCCTGCTCGTCCTCCAGTCAGCGGGCCTCATCGAGCTGAAGGATGGCGGCAGCCCCTTCTCGACGCTCGAGGACGTCGTCGAGGACGAGTCGCGCGTGAAGGTCGAGGGCCTGGACGCATCGCTCATCGGCACGTCGCTGCCCGACGTCGCGGCCGCGATCATCAACAACGACTTCCTGGAGAACGCCGGTCTCACCGGCGAGGACGCGATCGCGTCGGACGACCCGTCGGACCCCTCGGCGCTCCCGTACGTCAACATCTTCGCGACGCGCGCCGAGGACGTCGACGACGAGGTGCTGAACAAGCTCGTCGAGATCTACCAGACCAACCAGGACGTGCTCGACGGCGCTCAGGAGAGCGCGAGCGGCACGGCCGAGTTCGTGCAGACGCCCAAGGAGGAGCTCCAGGCGTCGCTCGAGGAGGTCCAGGAGCAGGCGCAGAGCGCCGGCTGACCGACCCCGCCGCGTTACGATACGCGGGTGGCCCGAGGCCGCCCGCGTATCGCGCTTTCCGAGAGCCGAGGAGCCATGCCGCACATCACGATCTCCGATGTCACGAAGAGCTATCCGCCGCAGCGGCGCGGCGACGGACCGGTGGTCGCCGTCGACGGCGTCTCGCTCGAGATCGAGCGGGGCGACGTGTTCGGCATCATCGGCTACTCGGGGGCCGGCAAGTCGACCCTCGTCCGGCTCATAAACGGCCTCGAGCCGGTGACGGCCGGCTCGATCGACGTCGACGGCATCGACATCACGGCCATCCCCGAGCGCCGGCTGCGTGAGGTGCGGCAGGGCATCGGCATGATCTTCCAGCGCTTCAATCTGCTGCGCTCGCGCACGATCAGCGGCAACGTCGCGTATCCGCTCGAGGTGGCGCGGATGCCCCGGGCCGAGCGCGCGAAGCGGGTCGCGGAGCTTCTCGAGTTCGTCGGGCTCGCGGACAAGGCGAATGCGTACCCCGAGCAGCTCTCAGGGGGCCAGCAGCAGCGCGTCGGGATCGCCCGCGCGCTCGCCGCGAACCCGGGCATCCTGCTCGCCGATGAGGCGACGAGCGCCCTCGACCCGGAGACGACCGACGAGGTGCTCGACCTGCTCGCGCGAGTGAACCGCGAGCTCGGCATCACGATCGTCGTCATCACCCACGAGATGGATGTCATCGCGCGGATCGCGAACAAGGTCGCGGTCATGGAGCGCGGTCGGGTGGTCGAATCGGGCCCGACGTACGACGTCTTCACGCGTCCGCAGACGGAGACGGCCAAGCGCTTCGTGCGCACGGTCGTCCGCGCGCTTCCCGACGGGGACGCCCTCGCGGCGCTCCGGACGCAGCACGAGGGCCGCTTCTTCACGATCTCGTTCACGGACGAGGGCGCGTCGGAGGCCCGCGTGTTCGGCGCCCTCGCGCGAGCGGGGGTCGACTTCAACCTCGTGCACGGCGGCGTGGACGACATCCAGGGACGCGTGTACGGCCTCCTGACGATCGCCGTGCGCGGCGACGAGCAGGCCGTGCGCGGCGCTCTCGCCGAGATCGGCGACGGCGTCACGGTGACGGAGGTGGCCGCGTGAACGACATCCTGGAGCAGATCGGCGATATCTTCCCGGAGCTCGTCGAGCAGACCGGCATCATGCTGTGGCTCGTCGCAGCCTCGCTCGTCATCGGCGGGATCGCGGGCCTCGTCCTGGGCACAGCGCTCTTCGTCACGCGTCGCGGTGGCGTGCTCCAGCAGCCCGTTGTCTACTGGGTGCTGAACCTGCTCGTCAACACGTTCCGCCCCATCCCGTTCATCATCTTCCTCGCGGCGCTGCAGCCGCTCGCGCGCTACGTGATCGGGATCGGGATCGGCAACGCCGCGGCGATCTTCGCGATCTCGATCGCCGCGACGTTCGGCCTCGCGCGGATCGTGGAGCAGAACCTCGTCACGATCGACCCGGGTGTCGTGGAAGCGGCCCGCTCGACCGGCGCCGGGCCGTGGCGCATCATCCTCACCGTGATCCTGCCCGAAGGACTCGGGCCCCTCGTGCTGGGCTACACCTTCGCGACGATCGCGATCATCGACATGTCGGCCGTCGCGGGCATGATCGGCGGCACGGGCCTGGGCAACTACGCCATCGCCTACGGCTATCGTCAGTTCGACCCGGTCGTGACCGTCGGCGCGCTCGTGATCATCATCATCGTGACGCAGCTCGTGCAGGCGATCGGCAACGGTCTCGCGCGGCGCATCCTGCGGCGCTGAGGCGGGCCGCCGAAGCGCCGGAGGCCCGCCTCGGAGGTCGTCAGGCTCCGCTGTTGACCATCCACTGCACGCCGAAGCGGTCGGACAGCATGCCGAACCAGTCACCCCACGGCGCCTGCTCGAAGGGAACGACCACGCTGCCGCCGTCGGCCAGCTTCTCGAAGATGCCGCGGAGCTCCTCGGCGTCGCCGTCGAAGATCGTGACCGACAGGTTCGCGCCCTCGTCGCGGGGCATGCCGGTCGGGGTGTCCGAGGCCATGAGCGTGAAGCCGTTCTCGAGCTCGAGCTGGCCGTGCATCACCTTGTCGGCATCGGCCTCATCGAGCTCCGGGCTGGGGTACTCGCTCATCTTCGAGATGTTGAGCGTGCCGCCGAGCACGCTCTGGTAGAACTCCAGCGCCTCCGCGGCGTTGTCGACGAAGCTGATGTAGGGCGAGATCTTGAAGGCCATGGGATGTCCTCTCTCCGCCGGGCCCGCTGCCCGGATCCGAGATGAGGATGGCACGGGGCGCCGACATCCGGAAGGCCGTCTCGTGAACGCATCGCGACGCGACCCGACCTAGGGTGAGGCCATGGACATCCTCGGCATCATCGGCGTGATCGGGATCGGTGTGGCCGGCCTCATCTGGCTGGGCGCGATCATCTACGCCATCGTGAAGACCATCGCCGACCCCGCCATCGGCGGTGTGCTCAAGCTGCTGTGGATCATCGTGATCCTGGCGTTCCCGCTCGTGGGGCTCATCATCTGGGTCATCGCGCACGACCGGATCAACGCGAGTATCGGGCGCTGATCCGGTACGGCGAAGCGGCCCCTCCGATCGGAGGGGCCGCTTCGTCAGAACGTGGCTCAGTCCGTGCCGGTGTCGAACGCGGCGGACTCGCCCGCGGCGTCGAGCGCCTCGTCGGCCTCCGTGCCGGCCGTGATCTCCTCGGCCTCGCCCTTCTCGAGGGCGCCGATGAGCTCGCCGGTCGTGCCGCCGATGAGGCCGCGCGAGACGTAGCCCTCGAGGCGCGAGCGCGAGTCGGCGATGTCGAGGTTGCGCATGGTGAGCTGGCCGATGCGGTCGGTCGGGCCGAACGCGGCGTCGCCGACGCGCTCCATGGAGAGCTTCTCGGGTGCGTAGGACAGGCCGGGGCCCTCGGTCGCGAGGATCGTGTAGTCCTCGCCGCGGCGCAGGCGCAGGGTGACGGTGCCGGTGATCGTCGATCCGACCCACTTCTGGATGGACTCGCGCAGCATGAGCGACTGCGGCTCGAGCCAGCGGCCCTCGTACATGAGACGGCCGAGGCGGCGACCCTGCTCGTGGTACGTCGCGAGAGTGTCCTCGTTGAGGATGCCGTTCACGAGGCGCTCGTAGGCGATGAAGAGGAGCGCCATGCCCGGCGCCTCGTAGATGCCGCGCGACTTCGCCTCGATGATGCGGTTCTCGATCTGGTCGCTCATGCCGAGGCCGTGGCGGCCGCCGATGCGGTTGGCCTCGAAGACGAGCGCGACCGGGTCGGAGAACTCGACGCCGTTGAGGGCGACCGGGCGGCCGGCGTCGAACGTGACCGTGACGTCCTCGGTCTCGATCTCGACGGCCGGGTCCCAGAAGCGGACGCCCATGATGGGCTCGACGGTCTCGAGCGAGACGTCGAGCTCCTCGAGGGTCTTCGCCTCGTGGGTGGCGCCCCAGATGTTCGCGTCGGTCGAGTACGCCTTCTCCGCGGAGTCGCGGTAGGGGTAGTCGTGCGCGACGAGCCACTCGCTCATCTCCTTGCGCCCGCCGAGCTCGGAGACGAACTGCGCGTCGAGCCACGGCTTGTAGATGCGCAGGCGCGGATTGGCGAGCAGGCCGTAGCGGTAGAAGCGCTCGATGTCGTTGCCCTTGTAGGTCGAGCCGTCGCCCCAGATGTCGACGCCGTCCTCCTTCATCGCGCGCACGAGCAGCGTGCCCGTGACCGCCCGCCCGATGGGCGTCGTGTTGAAGTAGGTCCGACCCGCCGAGCGGATGTGGAACGCGCCGCACGCGAGGGCCGACAGGCCCTCCTCGACGAGGAGCGGCTTGCAGTCGATGAGGCGCGAGGCCTCCGCGCCGTAGGTCAGGGCGCGGCCGGGGATCGACTCGATGTCGTCCTCATCGGGCTGCCCGAGGTCGCCGGTGTAGGTGAACGGGATGGCGCCCTTGTCGCGCATCCACGCGACTGCGACGGAGGTGTCGAGACCCCCGGAGAAGGCGATGCCGACGCGCTCGCCGACGGGGAGGGATTCCAGGACCTTCGACATGCTCTCCATCCTAGAGCCGCGCGGCTCCCCGCCCGATTCGGCGGCCATCCGGCGCTACGCGATCGGCGTGCGCTCCTCGGGGAGCCGGCCAGCGGCCATCCGCTCGGTCGCCGTGCGCGCTGCGCGCCAGCGCCCCACCCCGATGACGGCCGCGCCGATGAC
The DNA here is from genome assembly GCF_035188445.1 of Microbacterium sp. JZ37. Classification (NCBI taxonomy): domain Bacteria; kingdom Bacillati; phylum Actinomycetota; class Actinomycetes; order Micrococcales; family Microbacteriaceae; genus Microbacterium; species Microbacterium sp. JZ37. The sequence goes on from NZ_CP045253.1 coordinate 105,252, forward strand.
GCCCATGGCCGCGGCGATGCCGACGATGTACAGCGCGACCCCGCCGTATCCGCCCTGGAGGTGCGGATCGAGGAACGGATACGGGTACCACCAGGGGTTGCCGGTCGCCGGCCCCGTGATCGCGTTCGCGCGGACCAGCGTGTACACGGCCCAGACGACGGGGAAGGCGATCACGACGGCCAGCGCGCGCCAGGGCAGGGCGCCGCGTCGCGGGGCGACGAGCACGTCGGCGAGCAGGAAGAGCGGGCCGACGACGTGGAGCACCTCGTTCGCCCACGCGACCGAGGTCGTCGGGTCCTCGATGCCGCGAAGGAGGATGTTGTAGACGACGCCCGTCACGATCATGTACGTCGAGACGCAGGCGAGCAGAAGCGACAGCCCGGCGGGCTCGCGGCGGCCGTCGCGGCCGCGGGTCCACGTCCAGATCGCGGCGACCACGAGCAGGATGGCGCTCGAGAGGTTCGACTCGATCGTGAAGTAGCTGAAGAAGTTCGCGATCACGGTCGGCAGGTGAGACGCGTGCGCCTCCGTCTTCGTCAGCGCGTTGCCGACCGTCCGCGAGAACTGCGCAGCGGTCGCCGAGACCAGGGCGATCGCGGTCGCGATGCGCGCGATCTGCCATGCCGTGGTCCAGGCGCGCGAATCTGCGGTCATGCCGCCGAGACTATCCGCCGGGAAGGGCAGGGCGGGAGCACCGCGCGGCTCAGCTCGAGAACGCCTCCGTGAGCGCGGGAGCGTGCGCGAACAGCGCAGGAGTGCCGCCCGTGTGCAGGAACAGCACGTCCTCGTCGTCGGAGTACGCGCCGGAGCGGACCCCGGCGATGAGCGCGGCCGCCGCCTTCCCCGTGTAGACCGGGTCGAGGAGGATGCCCTCGGTGCGCGCGAAGAGCTGGATGGCCTCGGTGCCGCCCTCGGTCAGGACCCCGTAGCCCGGGCCGATGTGCGCCGCGTCGAGCCAGGGCGACTCCGCGGGCTCGCGCCCGAAGAACCCGAGCACCTCGCGCGAGATCCACTCGACGGTGTCGGTCAGGGCGTCGACCTCGGGCGAGACGGCGACGCCGTGGATCCGCGGGCGACCGGCGCCGGGAAGCAGCTCACGGGCCGCGAGGAGGCCCGCGTGCGTGCCGCCGCTGCCGTTCGCGAAGACGATCTCGTCGAAGGCGCGGCCGCTGTCGGCGAGCTCCGCGTACGACTCGAGGTACCCGAGGGCGCCGACCGGCGTCGAGCCCCCCGTCGGGATGAGGTACGGCCGGAGCCCGTCCTGCCGCAGCTGCGCGACGACCGCGTCGGCTGCCGCGATCTCGGGGTGCGCGTCATCCGCCGTCTCCTCGACGAGCACGACCTGCGCCCCGAGCGCTCGGTCGAGGAGCACGTTGCCCGAGCCGCGGTACTCGGGCGTCGCGTCGGCGGGCACCCTCAGCACGAGGACGCACTCGAGCCCCGCCTTGGCCGCGGCGGCCGCCGTCTGGCGGGCGTGGTTCGACTGGCCGGCGCCGACCGTGACGAGCACGTCGGCGCGGTGCTGCCGTGCGTCGGCGAGGAGGTACTCGAGCTTGCGCGTCTTGTTGCCGCCCAGGGCGAGACCCGTCAGGTCGTCGCGCTTGACCCAGAGCCGCGGACCGCCGCCCAGCTTGTCGCGCAGCCGGTCGAGCGGCTGCAGGGGCGTCGGCGCGACCGCGAGATCCTCGCGCAGGGTGCGGAGGTCTCGGATGGCCGGATCCGCGATGTCGAGGAAGAGCGGGTCGAGGAGCGCATCGGCGGTCATGCCCGTCAGCATAGGCGGCATCGTCAGGGGATTCCGAGCGTTCCCTGCGACCTCATCAGGCTCCGCGCAGGCCATTCTGAGCCCGCACCGGGGCGCCGCTGGGGCGCGGCCTGTTCTCTGGAGGCCTGGATGCAGGGCGCATCCGGGGAGGAGGCATCATGGAAGCGATCCTGCAGGCGCTCGTCGCCCTTCCGCTCATCGCGGTCGTCGCGGCGCTCGCGCTGCAGCCGCTCGTCGACGAACGGGCCTGACGGTCAGGTGGTCGGCCGCGGGTTCTGCGGAGCGCCCGGCTGCTCGCGGCCATCCGAGACCCACAGCGGGTCGAACGAGCGGTGCGCCGTGACCCGGTCTGCGATGCCGTCGAGTCGCGCGACGATCTCCGGGTCGAGGCGCACTCCGACGGCGCCGAGGTTCTCGTCGACGCGGTCGGCGAAGCGGGTGCCGGGGATGGGCACGACCGGGAGCCCCAGCTGCTCGCCCTTCGCGGCGAGCCAGGCGAGCGCGAGCTGTGCGGGTGTCACGCCGGCTTCGTCCGCGAGGGCGCGGACCTCGGCGAGGATCGGCGCGTTGGCTGCGAGTGCCTCGGGCGCGAAGCGCGGGAACTTCGGCCGCCCGTCGCCCTCGACCATCGCCGCGGCGTCGAACGCGCCGGTGAGCCACTGCCTGCTGAGCGGGGAGTAGGGCACGAAGCCCACGCCGAGCTCGCGCGCTGCCGAGACGACGTGCGCTTCGACGTCGCGGCTGACGATGCTCCACTCGCTCTGCACGGCGGCGATCGGATGGACCGCAGCGGCCCGGCGCAGCTCGTCTCCGGTCGGCTCCGAGAGGCCGATGTGCAGGACCTTGCCCTCCTGCACGAGCTCAGCGAACGCGCCGACGGTCTCCTCGATGGGCACGTTCGGATCGACGCGGTGCTGGTAGTAGAGGTCGACGTGGTCGGTGCCGAGGCGGCTGAGGCTGAGGTCGATCTGCTCGCGGATGTGGGCGCGGTCGCCGCGCACCGACCTCTCGCCGATGCGGCCGCCGGGCACGATGCCGCACTTCGTCGCGAGCTGCACCTCGTCGCGACGCGTGGCGAGGAGCCGCGAGATGATGCGCTCGCTGCGGCCCTCGCCATAGACGTTCGCGGTGTCGATGAACGTCACGCCGGCATCGACCGCGTGCGTGAGCGTGCGGAGGGCGTCGTCATCGGAGATCGGGCCGTACACGTCGGTGAGGGACATGCCGCCGTATCCCTGCGGTGAGACGCGCAGGCCGTCTCCGAGCTCGACGAGGGCGGATGTCCGGGTGTCGGTTGCGCTCACGAACGCGAGCGTACCGGCCATCCGCCCCCGTCGGGGCCGTCGAATGCGGTCAGAGCACCTTCGAGAGGAAGTCCTTGAGCCGCTCGTTCCTCGGGTTGCCGAACAGCTCGGCGGGCGGTGCGGCCTCGACCACGACGCCCCCGTCCATGAAGACCGTGCGGTGCGAGACCTCGCGCGCGAAGCCCATCTCATGCGTGACGAGCACCATCGTCATGCCGCCCGCGGCGAGGTCGCGGATGACCTGCAGCACCTCGCCGACCATCTCGGGGTCCAGGGCGCTCGTCGCCTCGTCGAAGAGCATGACCTCGGGGTCCATCGCGAGCGCGCGGGCGATGGCGACGCGCTGCTTCTGCCCACCCGACAGCGACGCGGGACGAGCGTTCGCCTTCTCGGCCAGCCCGACCCGCTCGAGCAGCGCGAGCGCGCGCTCCTTCGCCTGAGCCTTGGTCATGCGTCCCAGCTCGACGGGAGCGAGCGTGATGTTCTCGAGCACCGTCATGTGCGGGAACAGGTTGAAGTGCTGGAACACCATGCCGATGCGCTGACGCACGTCGTCGAGCTTGACGCTCTTGTCCATGAGGTCGACGCCGTCGATGATGACGTGGCCGGCCGTGGGCTCCTCGAGCTTGTTGAGGCAGCGCAGCAGCGTCGACTTGCCCGACCCGGAGGGCCCGATGACGGCGACGACCTCGCCTTCAGCGACCGCCAGGTCGATGCCCTTGAGGACCTTGTTGTCGCCGAACGACTTGTGGAGGTCCTTCACGACGATCTTGCTCATGCGTTGAACTTCCTCTCGAGGCGGTTCGCGAGAACCGTGAGCAGGGTGATGACGACGAAGTAGATGACGGCGACGATGGTCAGGACCTGCGCCGACAGGTAGGTGCTCGCGATGATCTGGCGCGACTGGAAGGTCAGCTCGGCGAGGCCGATGACGCTGAGGAGCGACGTGTCCTTGAGCGTGATGATGCCCTGGTTGACGAAGGAGGGGATCATGATGCGGAACGCCTGCGGGAGGACGACCTTCTGCATCGTCTTGGCGTGGCCGAGGCCGAGCGACCGCGACGCCTCCGCCTGACCGGGGTCGACGGCCTGGATGCCGCCGCGGATGACCTCGGTCATGTACGCGCCGGTGTTGAGCGAGAGGGTGATCGCGCCCGCGACGAACGGGTTGAACTGCAGCCCGGGGAAGAGCTGCGGCACGGCGAAGAAGACGAAGAACGCCTGCACGAGGATCGGCGTGCCACGGAAGACGTACACGTAGGCCGTGGCGATCCAGCGGTACGGCGCGATCTTCGAGATGCGGCCGAAGCCGAACACGATGCCGAGCACGAAGGCGGCGATGATCGCGATGATCGTTGACAGGATGGTCAGCCAGAGGCCCTCCATGAGGGCGGGCCAGTACTTCGCGGCGACGGAGAAGATATCCGCGGGTGCCGCCGCGTCACTGCCCGTGCCGATGTAGGTGTCGAGGATCTCGTCGTACTCGCCCGACTCCTGGAGGTTCGCGAGACCGGCGTTGAACATCTCGATGAGCTCGCCGTTCTCGCCCTTGTTGACGGCCATGCCGTACTCGCCGCCGAGCTCGGGCTCGCCGACCAGCTCGAAGCCCGACCCCTGCTGGATGCCGTACGCGAGCACCGGGTAGTCCTCGAAGTACCCGACGGCCTGGCCGGCCTTGACGGCGTCGACCATGTCGGTCGTGTCCTGGTAGGGGCTCACGCGGAAGCCGTACTGGTCTTTGATCTCCTCAGCGAAGGTCTGGCCCTGCGTGCCGGTCTTCACGGCGACGGTCTCGCCCTCGAGATCCTCGTACGACTCGATCGGGCTGCCCTCGAGGACGCCGAGCTGGATGCCGCCGGTGAAGTAGGGGTCGCTGAAGTCGAAGGTCTCCTGGCGCTCAGGGGTGATCGACATGCCCGCCATGACGGCGTCGACCTGATTGGCCTGAAGAGCCTGCACGGCCGCGTCGAAGCCGAGCTGTCGGATCTCGACCTCGAAACCCTGATCCTCGGCGATGGCGCGCAGGAGGTCCATGTCGATGCCGACGAGGTCGCCGTCGCTGTTCGTGAATTCGAATGGCGCATACGTGGTGTCGGTGCCGATGACGTAGGTCTCGCCCTCTTCGGCGGCCGTTGCGGCGGACGCGCCGCCCAGGAGGGAGACGACGGCGATCGCGGACGCGATGAGAGCCGTCCCCGCCCGCCGGCCTGCCGTGCGCAGCCGGGCAGCGCGGTCGGTGATCTGATGCACGATGTGTGTTCTCCTCGTGGTGGACTCGCCCGGCCCTGCGGGCGGCCGGCGACCCTCCACCCTAAACCGTGGCCTGCCCGGCCAGCGAGAGAAGGAACCCGGATCGTTCACCGCGCACGCTCGAGCGCGACGGGCCGCGGCCGTTCGAGGTGCGGAGCGGCGGCTTGAGGTGCGAAGCGGGCGGTTCGAGGCGCGAAGCGGGGGGCGCTGCGTCATGCCGTGGTGGGTCAGGTGCGGATGCGGGTGAGGGTGCGGCGGATGCGGGTGCGTATGCGGGTGGCGGATCCTTGTGCGGGGCGGGGTGTGCAGTCGCGGTCGATCCAGCGGGGCGGGACGATGTAGGGCACGCCGTGGTGCATGTGGATGTTCCAGCCGGAGGTGTCGAGGTGGTGGTGGTGCCACCAGCAGAGCAGGACGCCGTTGTCGGTTTCGGTGGGTCCGCCTTGGGCGTGGTCTTGGACGTGGTGGATTTCGCACCAGGCGGCGGGGATGGTGCAGCCGGGGATGATGCAGCCTCCGTCGCGGGCGACGATCGCTTTGCGTTGGGTGGGGGTGAAGCAGCGTTGGATGCTGCGCAGTTCGAGGATGCGCCCTTCGGGGGTGAAGAGGGCGCGGAGGATGTCGCCGGTGCATCCGATCCGGCGGGCCACGGTGGCGGGGACGGGCGCGTCGACGCCGTCGAGGTGCGCGATGCCGCGCCGGCCGGCGCCGGTGTCGGTGTCTGTGGTGGTGAGGTCGTCGGCGGTGATGTGGATCATGACGGTGGGGGCGGCGCCGCCGAGGGCGGGGGTCTCTGCGGCGCGTGAGGCGGCCTGGATCATCGCGAAGAACGCGTCGTGGCGTTTCTGCCCGGGCGAGCGGGTGTCCGGCATGACCGGACCGAACTCCGCGCCATCCGCGCCCGGGTCGTCGCTCGGATCGACTTCGCCTGAGCCCGTGTCGCGGGTTTCGGTGAAGGTGACGTTGCGGGCGGGGTTGGTGTGGGCGGAGAGGAGGTTCTGCAGGAGGGCGCCGGCTTCGGGGACGAGGGTGCCGTTGACGCGGAAGGCTCCGCTGGGCAGGGGTGTGAGGGTGAGGGTGCGTTCGCGTTCGGGCCGGTCGGGGTCGGGTTCGGTGCCGTCGGCGGTGAGCACGTCGATCCACGCCTGCGCGTGCACGTTCACCGACAGCGGCGGGACCGGCGCGAGCTCCTCCAGCGGATCCCGCCCCGCCATCGCGTCCGCGTCGCCGACGCCCGCCTCCATACCCGTGTCCGTGTCGGGGCCGGTGTCCGTGTCGGTGTCGGTGTCCGGGTCGGGGTCGGTGTCGGGGGTGATGGTGCCGGTGGCGAGGGCGACGAGGTGGCGTTCCATGAGCTCGACCCGGTCGGGGTGCCCGCCGCCGCGGCGGGCGGTGTCGACGGCCTTCACGATCCCCGCGGCCGCTTCCGCGCCGAGCAGCCCGGACGCGAGCCCGGCGGCCACGTGCACGCACCGGGGATCGAGGTCCTGCCCGGTCAGGGTGGTGCGGGTGCGGGTGGCTTCATCCAGCCGCACCCGCCCGCGCAGCTCCCGGTTCGACGCCCCGGTGAGCCGTTCGAGCAGCTCGAGCCCGGTGCGGCACCCGTACCGGCCCGCGAGCGGGTCGTCGTCACCGCGGCGGGAGCGGGCATCGATCTCTCCCGCGACCCGGGTGCGCAGCGCATCGAGCGTGCGCCCGAGGTGCTCGACCTCCCCCGCGAGCGCGATCAGGTCCGCGTCCGTCACCCCGCGCACGCTCTCGGCCAGGCCTTCCAGTCGCGTCAGCGCGTCCCGGACCGCCACGCCCGGGAAGAGAGGTTCGAATCCTGGCTCCTTCGCCATGCATTCAGCATAGAACATCGATACGACGAACGCAACACTTTTCTTCCCCTGATCGGGATGTTTCTGCGACGAGCGCTAGCACACACCACCGACATCCACCCAGCACACCAGACGACAGCACACCAGACGACAGGCACACCAGACGCCTGCACACCAAACGACAGCGCACCTCGGCACGCAGCCGCGTGCGCAGGGGAGATGCGGGTGCGCTCAGCGCTTCACGCGCACGCCGTGATCCCGCCCGAGGAACTCGCGCACGACGTGGTCGATCGCGTCCACCGTGAGGTCGAGCGACTCGAGGTCGATGCGCTCGTTGTGCCCGTGGAAGAGGGTGCGGAACTTGCCGTAGTCCCAGCGGTCGCTGAGCACGCCGAAGCCGTAGGCCGGCACGCCGCGCAGGCGGTAGAAGCGCCCATCCGTGCCGCCCGCGGCGAGCATCGGCAGCAGGTCGGCGTCGGGGCGCGCGCGCCGGACCGCCCCGCGCAGCACGTCGAAGAGAGGAGTGTCGGTGGGCGAGACGGTCGACTGCACGAACTCGTCGCCCTCGATGCGCACGTTCTCGAGCAGGTCGCCGAGCGCCTCGCGCAGATAGCCGTCGATATCCGCCGCGTCGACATCGGGGAGGACGCGGATGTCGAGACGCACGGTCGCCTCGCCGGGGATCACGTTGAGCTTGTCGCCCGCGTGCACGACGTTCGGCGAGATGGTCGTGTGCGTCGACGCGTGCGCGAACCCCTGCAGCAGGCCGGTCGCGGGCAGGCCCTCGTAGAGGCGCTCGGGATCCTGCAGCTTCGCGGTCGTCTCCGCGTCGAGCTCGAGCGCGTCGGCGTACGCGTGCCACTGCGGCGTGATCACGGTCGGCGTGCGGAACCGCGCGATGCGCGCGACGGCCTCGGCCGCGATGACGGCGGCGTTGCGCGACCCCCACGGGGCTGATCCGTGGCCCGGGACGCCCGTGACGCGCAGCGTGCGCGGCGCCTGGCCCTTCTCGCCGATCATGATGCCGATCGCGGGCTTGCCGCCGGCCGGGGCGCCGCCCGACTCGGTCAGCACGTAGTCGGCGTCGATGAGGTCGAGCCGGTGCTCGGTGAGCCAGCCGGCGCCGTAGTGGCCGCCGTTCTCCTCATCGGCGACGGCGGCGAAGACGAGGTCGCCGCGCGGGCGGAACCGCTGCCGTGCGATCTCCCGCGTCACGACGGCGTAGGCCGCCGTGAGGTTGAGCATGTCGATCGCGCCGCGGCCCCACAGCACGCCGTCGACGATCTCGCCGCCGAACGGATCGCGCTCCCATCCGGCCTCCTCGACGGGCACGACGTCGGTGTGCCCGAGAAGGGCGAGGGAGGGCGCGTGCGGGTCGGTGCCCGGGATGCGGATGATGAGGCTGCCGCGGCCCGGGTGCGGCTCGACGACGACGCCGTCGAGCCCGGACCCCTCGAAGAAGCTCTGCAGGGTGCGCACCTGGCGGATCTCGTGGCCGGAGTCCGGACGGCCGTCGTTCACCGCCGCGTTGCGGATCATCTCCTGCAGAAGCTGAGCCGTCTGCAGCCCGAGGCGCGCGCTCATCGCGCCGCCGCCATCCGCGCCGGCTGGAGAGGGAGGTTCCACATGCGCATCCCCTCGACGGTATCGGAGAACGCTGGCAATCCCGAGGCCGATGACGCCCCGTGGCAGCTCAGCGGGCGCCGCGGACCGCCCCCGATAGGATGGCCAGGGAGAGCGCCGCGGCACACGCACGCCTCCGCCGGGAGCCGTTCCGGGCATCCGGGCACAACGACCCATCAGGGGGTATTCCATGCCGGGCATCGTGATCGTGGGCGTCCAGTGGGGCGACGAGGGCAAGGGCAAGGCGACCGATCTGCTCGGCGAGCGGACCGACTGGGTCGTCAAGTTCAACGGCGGCAACAACGCCGGGCACACCGTCGTCATCGGCGACGAGAAGTACGCCCTGCACCTCCTGCCCTCCGGCATCCTGAGCCCCGGCGTGAACCCCGTCATCGGCAACGGCGTCGTCATCGACCTCGAGGTGCTCTTCGCCGAGCTCGACGCGCTCTCGGCGCGCGGCATCGACGTCTCGAAGCTCCGCGTGAGCGCGAACGCGCACATCATCACGCAGTACCACCGCACGCTCGACAAGGTCACCGAGCGCTTCCTCGGCAAGCGCCAGATCGGCACGACCGGGCGCGGCATCGGCCCCGCGTATGCCGACAAGATCAACCGCGTCGGCATCCGCGTGCAGGACCTGTTCGACGAGAGCATCCTCCGCCAGAAGGTCGAGGGCGCGCTCGAGCAGAAGAACCACCTGCTCGTGAAGGTCTTCAACCGGCGCGGCATCACGTGCGACGAGATCGTCGAGGACCTCCTGTCGTACGCCGAGCGCCTGCGCCCGATGGTGTGCGACACCGGCCTCCTCCTCAACCAGGCGCTCGACGCGGGCGAGGTCGTGGTGTTCGAGGGCGGCCAGGCCACCATGCTCGACATCGACCACGGCACCTACCCGTTCGTGACGTCGTCGTCGGCGACCGCGGGCGGAGCCGCGACCGGATCGGGCGTCGGCCCCGGCCGCCTCGACCGCATCGTCGGCATCGTCAAGGCCTACACGACGCGCGTCGGGTCGGGCCCGTTCCCGACCGAGCTCTTCGACGAGCAGGGCGACTGGCTGCGTGCGGCCGGCTTCGAGTTCGGCACGACGACCGGGCGCCCGCGCCGGGTGGGCTGGTACGACGCCCCCATCACGCGCTACGCGACCCGCATCAACGGCATCACCGACCTCGTCCTCACGAAGCTCGACATCCTCACGGGGCTCGAGAAGATCCCCGTGTGCGTCGCATACGACGTGAACGGCGAGCGCTTCGACGAGGTGCCGGTCAACCAGAGCGACTTCCACCACGCGACGCCGATCCTCGAGCACTACGCGGGCTGGAGCGAGGACATCTCCTCGGCGCGCACGTTCGAGGACCTGCCGCAGACCGCGCAGGACTACGTGCTCGCGCTCGAGGAGATGAGCGGCACGCGCATCTCGGTCATCGGCGTCGGCCCCGGCCGCGACCAGGTGATCGTGCGCCACGACCTCATCTGAGCGCGTGATCGCCGCGGGCGCCGCGCTTGAGCGGCTCTGGACGGGCGGAACCTGGTGCGAGGGGCCGCTGTGGGTCCCCGACGAGGGCTGCGTGCGCTGGAGCGACATCCCGGGCGACCGCATCCTCCGGTGGGATGCGGCGACCGGCGACGCGACCGAGCACCGCACGGGCGTCGAGTTCACGAACGGGCGCGCGCTCGATCGGGACGGCAGCGTCGTGCAGTGCTCGCACGGCCGTCGGCGGCTCGAGCGGGAGCGGGCGGATGGCACGGTGTCGGCTCTCGCGGACGGGTACGACGGCGTGCGGCTCAACTCCCCGAACGACGTCGCCATCGCCGCGGACGGCGCGTACTGGTTCACGGACCCCGACTACGGCATCACGCAGCCGCTCGAGGGGCACCCGGGTGAGCGCGAGTACGGGGCGTGCTGGGTGTTCCGGCTCGGTCCCGACGGCACGCTCGCGCCCGTCGTCCGCGACCTCGACCGCCCCAACGGCATCGCGTTCTCGCCCGACGGCGCGATCCTCTACGTGACCGACACGGGTGCCGCCCCTGCGATCCACGCCTACGACGTGGAGGGTGTCGCGGTGGGGAACGGCCGTCGGTTCGCCGCACCGGCCGTGGGCCACTCCGACGGCATCGCGATCGACGTCGACGGCCGCGTGTGGTCGTCGGCCGGCGACGGCGTGCACGTGTACGAGCCCGACGGCCGCGAGTCGGCCTTCATCGCCGTGCCCGAGGTCGTGTCGAACGTGTGCTTCGGCGGCGCCGACCGCGACGAGCTCTTCATCACGGCGACGACGAGCCTCTACCGCATCCGCACGGCGAACCGCGGGCCGGCGTAGCCCGCACGGCGACCCGCGGGGAGGCGCCCCGCGCGTCACCCGTCCGGCAGCGGGGAGGCGCCCCGGCGCGAGAGGATGGCCACATGAAGTTCTGGATCGGCGGCTGGGGCCCTGCGCAGGGCGGGGAGTCCGAGGGCATCTCGCTCATCACGGCGGGGGAGGCAGAGTCGCCGCTCGCCGGAGGCATGCTCGCCGACCGCGGCCTCGCCGCGCGCGCCGAATCGGCGTCGTGGCTCGCCGCTCATCCGACCCGCGACGTCGTCTACGCCGCGCTCGAGGCGGACGGCCGGATCGCCGCGTTCACGCGGACGGGGGAGGTCTCCCTGACACCGCACGGCGACGCCGTCGAGGCGGGAGCCGCCGTGTGTCATCTCGCGGTCGCCGCCGACGGCTCGCACCTCATCGCGTCGTGCTGGGGCGATGGACGAGTCGTGCACGTCCCGCTGCGTACGGACGGAACGCTCGCTGCACCGACGCTCGGCGCCGCGGCCGCCGACCCGTACGCCGCGGCGCCCGAGCCCGACCTCGGGGCGGCGCTCGAGGGCGAGGGCACGGTGGACGTGAAGGACCTCCTGGCGCAGGGTGCCGAGCCGACCGACATCGCGGCCCTCCTCGCGGGCGAGCAGAGCGCGCAGCCGTCATGGGAGGGCGCGATGGACCTGCGCGCGCTCGTCGAGGGCGACGCCGACCCGAGCCGGATCGCCTCGATGCTCGCGGGGAACACGGAGGACGACGGTCTGGCAGGCCTCCTCGCCGCGCTCGGCCAGGGCGCGTCCGACCCGTTCGACGATCCCGCCGTGCGCGACCTCCTCGCGAAGCGCGACGACGACGGCGGCCTCGAGACGCTCCTCCGAGACGCGCGCGCCGCGGATGGCGACCCGGAGGCGGGGGGCCGCGCGCCATCCGAGCCCCGGCCGTCTCGCGCGCATTCGGCGCTCTTCCTGCCCGGTGGGCTCGTCGCGACGACCGACCTCGGCTACGACCTCGTGCGCTTCTGGCGGCACTCGGCGCGCGGGCTCGCGCCGCACCACGAGGTCGTGCTCCCGTTCGGCACCGGGCCGCGGCACATGGTGCTGCATCCGAGCGGGTACGTCTACGTGCTCACCGAGTTCTCGGGCGAGGTCTTCGTGCTCGGGCGCGATCGGGATGGCCGCTGGGCGCTGCGCGGCGGATCGCCCGCGTCGGGCGCATCGCTCGCCGGCGACACCGGCGCCGAGCTGGCCCGCTCGCGCGACGGCGAGTTCCTCTACGCGGGCCTGCGCGGCAGCGACACGATCGCCGTGCTGAGGGTGCGAGGCGACGGCGGATCTCTCGATCAGGTCGCGCTCGTCGAGGCGGGCGTCGTGACGCCGCGGCACCACTTCGTCGGGCGCGACGCCCTGCTCGTCGCGGGCCAGGGGTCGAGCGAGATCGTCTCGCTCCCGCTCGACACGCGCACGGGCGTGCCCTCCCGGCCGCGGCACCGCCTGCCGCTGGCGACGCCGACGCACCTCCTGCCCACGCGCTGAGGGCCGGTACCCTCGATGGCATGAGCCTGAACGACGAGGAAGCCCGCGCCGAGCTGCTGCGCCTGCGCGCCAGCATCGACAACATCGACGCCGCGCTCGTCTACATGCTCGCCGAGCGCTTCCGCTGCACGCAGCAGGTCGGCCGCCTCAAGGCCGAGCACGCCCTCCCGGCGTCCGACCCGAAGCGCGAGGAGCAGCAGGTCGCGCGGCTGCGCGCGCTCGCCGAGGCCGCGCACCTCGACCCCGAGTTCGCCGAGAAGTGGTTCAACTTCGTCGTCGCCGAAGTCATCCGCCACCACGAGGCCGCGGCCGAGGAGCGCCAGAGCTAGCGCGAGAGCGCCGTCTCGGTCGCGATGCGCGAGAGCTTCTCGGGGTTCCGCACGTAGTAGAGCCCCGTGACGAGGCCGTCCTCGACGCGCAGGGCCAGGGCCCCGTCGACCTCCCCGTCGACCGACAGCAGCAGCGCCGGCGTGCCGTTGAGGTCGGCGGGCGCCGAGGTCAGCACCCCGCCGTGCTTCGCCATGCCGCCCGTGAGCAGGCGCACGACGCGGTCGGCGCCCACGATCGGGCGCACCGCGGCCCGCTTCCGGCCGCCGCCGTCGGCGATCATGACGACGTCGGGCGCGAGCACGTCGAGCAGCGCCTGGAAGTCGCCGGCCTCGATCGCCCGCTGCATCGCCGCGACGGCGACGCGCGCCTCGCGCGTCGACACGGTCTGCCGGGGGCGGCGGGCCTCCACGTGCGCCCGCGCGCGATGCGCGATCTGGCGGATGGCCGCGGGCGACTTGTCGAGCGACTCGGCGATCTCGGCGTAGTCGAACCCGAACGCCTCCCTCAGCACGAACACGGCCCGCTCGGTGGGTGCGAGCGTCTCGAGCACGACCATGAGCGCCATCGACACGCTCTCGGCGAGCTCGACATCCTCGGCGACGTCGGGGGTCGTCCGCAGCGGCTCGGGCAGCCACTCGCCGACATAGGTCTCCTTGCGGCGGCTCAGCGTCCGGATCTGATCGAGAGACAGGCGCGTGACGATCCGCACGAGGTACGCGCGCTCGTCGCGGACCTCGTCCCGGTCCACACCCGACCAGCGCAGCCACGCCTCCTGCAGCACGTCCTCGGCGTCGGCGGCGGAGCCGAGCATCTCGTACGCGACGGTGAAGAGCAGGTTGCGGTGGCGGACGAACGCCTCGGTCGCGGGGGTGCTCATGCCGCGCTCGCCGCCGGGCGCTCGCCGCTCTCGCGGAGCCGGCCCCTGCCATCCGCCGCGGCGCGCACGCGCTCGGCGCGCCGGCCGTCCTTGACCGGCCACCGATGCGTGCCGGGGCGGCGCGCCTCGGCCCTGATCTGCGAGATCGGGCTCTTGCACGCCTCCTCCTTGAGGAGCGCACCGAGTCGGCCGGGCACGTGCAGCCGGATGGCGGTGTCGTCGAAGCGCGCGAACTGGAACACGCCGAAGCGGCGCCCGAGGCTCACGCACATCGCCGCGATGCCGCGGTCGAAGCCGGCGGGCGTGCCTCCCGCGATCCGCTGCAGCACCGTGTCGGCCGCGTGCGACCCGAGCGGCAGCGCGGCCTGGCAGCTCATCCGCAGCGGCACGCCCTGCGGCGAGACCGCGTCGCCGGTCGCGACGATGCAGTCGTCGTCGATGCTCGTGAGCGTCTCGTCGGCGAGCAGTCGGCCGTCCGCGTCGGTCGAGAGGCCGCTGCGGCGCGCGAGATCCGCGGCGGCGAAGCCCGCGGTCCAGATCGTGACCGCGCTCGGCGTCGAGCGCCCGTCGGCGAGCTCGACGGATGCGCGCGTGACGCGCACGGCGGTCGTCCCCTCGAGCAGCTGCACCCCGAGACTCTCGAGACGGCGGCGGATGGTCCGGCGCGCGCTCTCGGGGCTGTACGGGCTGAGAACGCGCCCGCACACGAGCGTCACGCGGCGGCCGAGCTCGGCGAGCTCCGCGGCGGTCTCGACGCCGAGCGGGCCCGAGCCCACGACGACGAGGGGCGCGTCGACGGGAGTGCTCCGGAGTGCCGCGCGCACCCGCTCAGCCTCCTCGAGCGTCGCGAGCGGGAGTGCGTGCTCCGCGGCGCCGGGCACCTCGAGCGGGCCGCTCGTGCTGCCCACGGCGTAGACGAGGTAGTCGTACGCGAGCGGCTCGCCCTTCTCGAGCACGAGCCGGCGGCGGGGCGCGTCGATCTCGGTCACGGTGTCGACGACGAGGCGGACCCGCTTCGCGAGCAGGTCGCCGAAGTCGACGACGGCGTCATCCGATCCGCCCACGAGCTGGTGGAGACGCACCCGCTCGACGAAGCGATCGCGCGCGTTCACGAGCGTCACCGCCACGTCGTCGCGGCGAGTGAGGCGGTTCGCCGCCAGCACTCCCGCGTAGCCGCCGCCGATGACGACGACCTCGGTCCTGCGTCCCGTCACGTTCCCCATGATGCCTCCTCTGTCGAGCCTTCGACATGGAGACGCCGGCCGGGGCGGATGTGTGACAGGACGCGGCGATGGCCGCCTCCCTCGGGAAGCGGCCATCGCCATCCGCGGTCAGGCGGGCATCCGCCGCAGCGTCGCGTACGACCCCGCCGCGAGCACCGCGCCGAGCAGGAGGCCCCACAGCGACAGCCCGACGGCGCCGCTCTCGACGATCCAGGCCCCGACCTCGGGCCAGGCCTGCTGCCACGTGATGAGCGCGGCGATGCCCACGAGCAGGAGCACCGAGGCGAGGATCGCGGCCGTCAGCATGGCGGGCCCGAACCGCTTGTAGATCGTCGCGAACCAGAAGCCGACCGTGAAGAACAGCATCGTCAGGACGAAGAACGTGAAGCCGGCGCCGAGGGCACCCGCCTCCCACACCCAGTCGAGGTACGCGAAGTAGCCGTTGATCCCGTACCCGCCGGTCGCCTGCTCGAAGAGGCCGATGGCGACGAACACCGCCGAGAGGCCGAGCGCGCTCACGGCCGCGGCGATCATCGAGCCGAGGAAGAACTCGCGCCGCGTGAGGCTCATCGCCTGCGAGAACGGGAAGGTGAGCGTCATGGCGTACGCGCCCACCACCGCGAAGTACCACATCGGGGCCTGCGATCCGCCGCCGTACTTGGGGCCGTCGACGCCGGCGCCCGCGAGGATCAGGTACACGAGCAGGGTCACGAGCCACGCGCCGCCGAGCACCATCAGCGGCACCCAGATGAAGGTCTGCGTGTTGATGAACTGCAGGCGCACGACCTTGAGCGTGCGGCCGTGCGGCGTGACGTGCTCGGGGGTCGAGAGAGCGGTCATCGGAGTGCTCCTTCCTGGGCGCCGGCGCCGGCGTGCGCGGAGGTGCGCTGCGTGCGCCGGACGATGAGCTGCTGCAGGGAGACGGGGGCGAGGTCGAGGCCGGCTGCCGCGAGCTCGGCCCGCTCGGCGTCGTCGATCGGCCCGAGGAAGGTGACCGAGGTCACGCGGCCGAGGCTCTCGCGGTGGATGACCTCCCGGCCGCGGATGGCCGCCTCCACAGCCGCGGCGTCGCCGACCACGTTGGTGGCCTGCGCGCGGGCGTCGTCGGTCGACTCGTCCATGATGATGCGGCCGTCGTCGATCACGAGCACGCGCTCGATGAGGTTGGCGACCTCGTCGATCAGGTGGCTCGAGAGGAGGATCGTCCGCGGGTGCTCGGCGTAGTCGGCGATCAGCCGGTCGTAGAAGATCTGCCGCGCGACCGCGTCGAGCCCGAGATAGGGCTCGTCGAAGAACGTGATCTCGGCGCGCGAGGCGAGCCCGATGATCACGCCGACGGCCGAGAGCTGGCCGCGGGAGAGCTTCTTGATCGTGCGCTTGAGCGGCAGCTGGAAGTCGTCGACGAGGGCGTCGGCGAAGTCCTGATCCCAGTGCGGGAAGAACAGCCGCGCGGCGGCCAGCGCGTGACGCGGGGTCGCGTCGTCGGGGTACTTCTGGCTCTCCCGCACGAAGCACATGCGGCTGAGCACGTGCGCGTTCTCGTAGGGGCGCTCGCCGAAGACGCGGACCTCGCCGCTCGTGGCGAAGTTCTGGGCCGTGAGGATCGACATGGCGGTCGTCTTGCCGGCGCCGTTGCGGCCGAGGAAGCCGTAGATCGTGTCCTTCTCGATGTCGAAGCTGACATCGTCGAGGGCGAGCTTGTCCTTGTAGCGCTTGGTGAGGTTCCGGACCTCGATGACGGGGTTCATGGTGTCCTTCTCGATCACGAAGAGGCGGTCTGGGCGGCGTGCTCGCGCACGAGGTCGGCGACGTCGTCGGGCCCGAGCCCGAGCTTGCGGGCTTCGACGAGCAGGGGCTGCACGTAGCGGTCGGCGAACGCGCTGCGCCGCTCGCCGAGCAGCAGCTCGCGCGCCCCCGGGGAGACGAACATGCCGATGCCGCGGCGCTTGTAGAGAACTCCCTTGTCGACGAGCATGTTCACTCCCTTCGCGGCGGTCGCCGGGTTGATCCGGTAGAAGGCGGCGAGCTCGTTCGTGGACGGCGCCTGCGCCTCTTCGGCGAGGCTCCCGTCGACGATCGAGTCCTCGACCTGCTCGGCGATCTGCACGAACAGGGGCTTGCCTTCTTCGATCACGGCGACCTCCGGTTGGTCGGTTAGTTACTCGACTAATGAACCATGGAAGCGGGCGCGCGTCAACCCCTCTTCGAGAGGGATCTCGGATGGCTGCGGTCAGCGGCGGGGAGCGCGCGCGACGGAGGCGCCCTCGCCGGGCGTGCAGGGGATGAGCGTCTGCGGCAGCGGCCGGTCGGGCTCGTTGATGCGCTCGATGATCGCGTCGACACCGAGCCGGCCGAGCTCGGCGGCGGGGGAGTCCATGTGGGTGAGGACGGGCTCGGCCATCGAGGCCATGTGCGCCGATGTGCCGATCGAGATGATCGACAGGTCGTCGGGCACCCTCACGCCGTGCTGCGCGAGCCCGATCGCGAGCCCGGGCGCGGCATGCTCGTTCATGAGGATGATCGCGGTCGCGTCGGGGTGGTGCTCCACGAGCTCGGCGGCGAGGAGGCGACCGGCCGCCGAGTTCTCCCCGCAGGTCAGCGTCGTCGCCGTGAGCCCCGACTGCGCCATGGTCTGGAGATACGACTCGCGGGCGCGGGCCACGCCTCCGTGCGCCACGAAGCGCTTCTCGGTCGCGCCGGAGATGTAGAGGATCGACGTGTGGCCGAGCGCGACGAGCTCCTCGATCGCGGTCTCGACCGAGGAGGCGAAGTCGACGTCGACCCAGGCCATCCCCTCCGGATCCTGCGTGCGCCCGATGAGGGCGAAGGGCGTGCGTCCCTCCTTGAGGCGGTCGACTCGCCCGTCCTCGAGCTGGACCTCCATGAGGAGCACGCCGTCGACGAGGCCGCTCGCGGTGAGCTCGGTGATCTCCGCCGCCTCGTTGTGTGCGGGCCAGAGCACGAGCGTGTACCCGCGCTCGCGTGCGCGGTCGGCGGCGCTCGTGAAGAACGTCATGGCCGTTCCGCTGAGGTTCCGCTCGAAGGCCGGGTAGAGGAGCGCGATGATGTCGGTCCGCCCGCGGGCGAGGGCGCTGCCGGCGTGGTTCCGCGAGTAGCCGAGCTCGCGCATGGCTGCCTCGACGCGCTCGCGGGTGTGAGGGAGCACCTTCTTCGAGCCGTTCACGACGAACGAGACCGTCGCGATCGACACGCCCGCGCGCTCCGCGACCTGCTGCATCGTGGCCATCCGATCATCCTCCTCTCCCCAGATCGAGTCGGGGCAAACCGTGGGGTTGACAACTTACCGCTCCCGAACCCATACTCTTTCACACAGCATCTAAGCGCTTAACCGCCCGAAGGGGAAGCGCTGGATCCGCCCCCGCCACCGCGTACGAAGGAGTATCGCCATGCGCACCAGGACCCGCGCTCTCACCGCCACCGCGGCCCTCGCCGCCGTCCCCCTCGCTCTCGCCGCGTGCAGCGGCGGGGCAGGCGGCGGCCAGGGCTCCGGCGACGCCGACACGCTCACCGTGCTCGACTACTACAACAACGAGCCCGACAAGACCCTCGTGCAGGAGGCCCTCGACACGTGCGCCGCCGAGGTCGGCGTCGAGCTGGACCGCGAGACCGTCCCCGGCGCCGACCTCATCCAGACCGTCCTCCAGCGCTCGTCGTCGCGCACGCTGCCCGACGTGCTCATGCTCGACAACCCCGACGTGCAGGAGATCGCCGCGACCGGCGGCCTCGCGCCGCTCAGCGACTTCGATGTCGACACCTCGGGCTTCGCGCAGGGGATCCTCGACGCCGCGACGTACGAGGGCGAGGTCTACGGCATCGGGCCGGCCGTCAACACGCTCGGCCTGTTCTACAACGTGACCGCGCTCGAGGAGGCCGGCATCGAGCCGCCGAAGACGTGGGACGAGCTCAAGGACGCCGCCGCCAAGCTCACGCAGGGCGACCAGTACGGCATCGCGTTCTCGGCCATCGCGAACTACGAGGGCAGCTGGCAGTTCCTGCCGTTCATGTGGACGAACGGCGGCGACGAGACCGACCTCACGAGCCCCGAGGTCGCCGAGGCGCTGCAGCTGTGGGTCGACCTCGTCGAGTCGGGATCCGCCTCGCCGAGCGTCGTCAACTGGAAGCAGGGCGACGTCAAGGACCAGTTCGTCGCGGGCAAGGCCGCGATGATGATCAACGGCCCGTGGCAGATCCCCGCGCTCGCCGAGACCGACGTCGAGTGGGACTCGGTGCAGGTGCCCGTGAACGAGGAGGGCCAGACGCCCGTGGCCCCGCTCGGCGGCGAGGTGTGGACCGTCCCGCAGACCGGCGACGAGGCGAAGCAGGCGAAGGCGGCCGAGTTCGTCGAGTGCATGTCGAGCCCCGACATCTCGATGTCGCTCGCCGAGAGCCGCTACCTCGTGCCGACGCGCACCGACCTCATCGACGACTACGTCGAGCAGGTGCCCGAGATGGCCGCCTTCGCGGAGCAGATCAAGGACGCCCGCGCCCGCACCGGCAAGCTCGGCGAGGACTGGCCGGAGGCCGCCACCGTGATCTACGACGCGATCCAGCTCGCGATCACCGGCAAGGCCACGCCGGCCGAGGCCTTCGAGCAGGCCTCGCAGGGCTGATCCACCACCCGTCGTCCGGCCGGGCGCGCGAGCGCCCGGCCGGCCCGAGGAAGAGGACGCTGATGACCTCGATCCCGTCCACCGCGCGACGTCCGCGCCGACGGCTGCAGCGCGACGACTTCGTCAAGGCGCTCTTCGTGATCCCCGCGGGGGTCTACATCCTGCTGTACTTCGGCTACCCCATCGTCAAGAACCTGATGATGAGCTTCCAGGAGTACACGACCAAGACCTTCTTCACGGGCGAGGCGCCCTGGGTCGGCCTCCAGAACTACGTCACGGCGGTCACGAGCAACCTCTTCTGGCCGGCCATCGTCAACACCCTGCTGTTCACGCTCGGATCGCTCGCGGGCCAGTTCGTGATCGGCCTCGCGCTCGCCGTGTTCTTCCAGAAGCGCTTCCCGCTGAGCGGCTTCATGCGGGCGATGCTCCTGCTGCCCTGGCTGCTCCCGCTCATCGTCGCGAGCGCGACGTGGCGCTCGATCCTCGATCAGGACAGCGGCATCCTCAATCAGTTCCTCACGGCGATCGGGCTGAACGCCGTGCCCTGGCTCACGAGCCCCGACGTCGCGCTCATCGCGGTCATCCTCGTGAACATCTGGGTCGGCATCCCGTTCAACGTGACGCTGCTCTACGGCGGGCTGCAGGACATCCCGGGCGAGCTCTACGAGGCCGCGTCGCTCGACGGCGCCACAGGGTGGAAGGCGTTCTGGCACATCACGCTGCCGAACCTGCGCGCCGTCATCGGCGTCGTGCTCGTGCTCGGCGTCGTCTACACGCTCAAGGTGCTCGACGTGATCCTCGGCCTCACGGGCGGCGGGCCGGCGAACGCGACGCAGACGATCGCCATCCGCTCGTACCAGACCTCGTTCATCGACTTCGAGTTCGGCGTGGGCGCGGCCTTCAGCAACATCCTCATCCTCATCTCGCTCGTGTTCGCGTTCGTGTACCTGCGCGGCACCCGCAAGGCCGTGGACGAGTAAGGAGACGACCATGACCACCGCACTCATCACGGTCGACCCCCGTGCCGCTCGACGGGCCGGCGGCCGGCGTCCGCTCGTCTACACCGCGCTCGGGCTGCTGTTCCTCGGCATCATGCTGTTCCCCGTCTACTGGATGGTGAACGCGTCGCTGCAGCCGTCCGGCAACACGCTCAATGCCGCGCTCATCCCGCTCGAGCCGAGCTTCGCGGGGTACGAGCGCGCGATCGCCGACCAGGGCCGCAACCTCCTCACGAGCCTCATCGTGTCGGTCGGCGCGGTCGTCGTGAGTCTCGGCATCGCGGCGCCGGCCGCGTACGCGCTCGCGCAGTTCCGGTACCGCTGGATCAACATCGCGCTGCTCGTCATCCTCATCGCGCAGATGATCCCCGGCATCGTCATCGCCAACGCGCTCTATGCGGCGTACAACGACCTCGGGCTGCTCAACACCGTCGCGGGGCTCATCCTCGCCGACGCCTCGCACGCGATCCCGTTCGCGATCCTCGTGCTGCGCGCGTTCATGATGAACGTGCACCCCTCGATCATCGAGGCCGCGCGCGTGGATGGCGCTGGCCAGTTCCGCGCGTTCTGGTCGATCGTGCTGCCGGTGTCGAAGAACGCGCTCATCACGGCGGGCCTGTTCGCGTTCCTCTTCGCGTGGAGCGACTTCCTCTTCGCCCTGACGCTCACGACGACGCCCGACATCCGCCCGGTCACCCTCGGCATCTACCAGTACCTCGGCACGCAGGTGTCGAACTGGAGCGCCGTGATGGCGACGGCCGTGCTGTCGTCGCTGCCCGCGATCCTCCTCCTGCTGCTCGCGCAGCGCTACATCGCCGCCGGGGCGATGGGCGGCGCGGTCAAGTAAGCCTCCGGAACCTCTGAAAGGACACATCGATGACGAACAACCCGATCCGCGTGATCGTCTGGGGCGAGAACCGCCACGAGCAGGTGCAGCAGAACGTGCGCGACATCTACCCCGACGGCATGCACACGACGATCAAGGAGGGCATCGAGGAGAACCTCGGCGACCGCGTGTCGGTGCGCACCGTGACCCTCGACGACCCCGAGCACGGCCTCACCGAGGAGGTGCTCGCCGAGACCGACGTGCTCGTGTGGTGGGGGCACGCGGCCCACGGCGAGGTGGCGGACGAGGTCGTCGAGCGCGTGCACCAGCACGTCCTGGCGGGGATGGGCCTGCTCGTGCTTCACTCGGGGCACTGGTCGAAGATCTTCGGGAAGCTCATGGGCACGACGTGCACGCTGCGGTGGCGGTCGAAGGACGACCGCGAGATCGTGTGGACGGTCGACCCGACGCACCCGATCGCGCAGGGCGTGCCGCATCCGTTCATCATCCCCGCGCAGGAGATGTACGGGGAGTTCTTCGACGTGCCGGCCCCCGACGAGCTCGTGTTCCTCTCGACGTTCTCGGGCGGCGAGGTGTTCCGCAGCGGCATGACGTACCGCCGCGGCTTCGGCAAGATCTTCTACTTCAGCCCGGGCGACCAGGACTACCCCGTGTACCACCAGGCCGAGGTGCGCAAGGTCATCGCGAACGGCGTCGCATGGGCGCAGACTCTTCGTCCGGAGCGCTCCGTGCCGACGCTGCTGCGGTACGAGACCGAGGACTTCTACAACGGACGCGGCTACGAAGGGGCGATGCACAATTGACCGGACAATCGGATGGCCGCCTGCGCGTCGTGCAGGTCGGGGCCGGCGGGATGGGCCGGGCCTGGATCGGGGCGATCGCCGCCTCGGATGAGACGGAGCTCGTCGGCCTCGTCGACCTCAACATGACGACCGCGCACGACGCGCTCGCCGACGCGGGCCTGACCGACGTCGCGGTGGGCACGTCGGCGGCCGAGGTCGCGCGCGCGGTCGGCGCCGACGTCGTCGTGAACGTCACGGTGCCCGTCGCCCACCTGCCCGTGAACGTCGAGGCGCTCGCCGCGGGCTACCCCGTGCTGTGCGAGAAGCCGGCGGCGCCGACCGTCTCGGATGCCCTCCGCCAGGCGGCGGCCGCCGAGGTGCACGGCCGTCTGCTCATGATCAGCCAGTCGCGCCGGTACTTCGACGGGCTGCGCGCCCTCAAGCGGCAGACCGAGCGGCTCGGCGAGATCGGCGCCGTGACGACCGACTTCTTCCGGGCACCGCACTTCGGCGGCTTCCGCGAGGAGATGGAGCACGTGCTCCTCGTCGACATGGCCATCCACCAGTTCGATGCCGCGCGGTATCTCATCGGCCGCGACCCGGTCGCGGTGTACGCCGAGGAGTACAACCCGAGCTGGAGCTGGTACCGCGGCGACGCGAACGCCGTCGCGGTCTTCGAGTTCGAGGGCGGGGCGCGCTACACCTACAGCGGGAGCTGGTGCGCGCCGGGGCTCGAGACCTCCTGGAACGGCCGGTGGCGCATCAGCGGCGAGGCCGGATCGGCCGAGTGGGATGGCGACGGCGCGCCGCGCGCGGAGATCGGCGTCGGGTCGGTGGAGCAGGAGCTCGACACGGCTCCCGAGCAGATCGAGGGCTCGCTCGCCGAGTTCGTGGCCGCCGTGCGCGCGGGGGAGACGCCCTCGACCGACGCCCGGTCGAACGTCGCGAGCCTCGCGATGGTGGAGGCGGCGGTGCGCTCGGCCTCGACGGGCCGCCGCGTGCGCATCGCGACGGTGATCGAGGAGGCGTACGAGGCCGCGCTCGTCGACGAGAAGGATGACGCGGTGCGCGAGGTCCTCGAGCGCTGGCGCGCCGAGGTGCTCCTTCCCCGTCGGTGAGCGATGTTTCGACGCGGTCGTTGAGGGAGCTCGTCTTTCTCGGCCGTTGAGGGAGCTCGTCTTTCTCGGTCGTTGAGGGAGCTCGTCTTTCTCGGTCGTTGAGCGAGCGGAGCGAGTCGAAACGCCGATGTGCCCGGCTCAGCCCGTCGGGGCCGTGATCTCGACGGGCTGACCGAGCCGCTCGAAGGTCTGCGTCACGGTTCCGGCGAAGCCGTGCACGGTGAGGGCGACCTCGGCGCTCAGCGGCGTCGCATCGGACGCCAGGCGGAGGACGAACGTGTCGACGTCGACCTCGTTCCAGCGGAACGGCGCGGTGCTCGCGATGCGGTAGACGCCCGCGGCGGCCGGCTCTGCGGCCACCTCCCACGCGGGGCTCGCCGCGATGAGCTCGGCGATCGCCCGCGGATCCGAGAACGGGGCCGCGTAGTCGGCGGCCTCGGCGGCGATCTGCTGGTCGCGGTCGTCGGATGACGCGTCGGCCTCGACGGCGCCGTCGCCGCGGTCGAGCCAGTGCGCGCCGTCGACGAACCAGAGGTCGAACGGGATGTCGGTGCCTCCCGTGCCGTCGAGGTGGAAGGCATAGTCGGGCTCGAAGGTGAAGTCCACCGTCCCGCGGAGCATCGGGCCGCTGAGGCTGATCCGCCCGGACCCCTGCGCGACGAGGACGTCCTGCACGCAGGCACCGAGGTCCGCTCCGTCGACGGTCGCGCCCGCCTCGATCCCCGCGCACGAGTCGGGCGCGGTCCATCCGCTCGGAGTGGGCGTCGGCGTCACCGTGGCCGGCGCGGTCTCCGCCGTCGGCGAGGGTGCGGCGGTCTCCTCGGGCGCCGTCTCGTCGGGCGGCGTCTGGGCCGCGCAGCCCGCGATCGCGGCGGCGAGAGCGAGAGCGGCGGCTGCGCGTGCGACCTTCATGGTCGGAGGATACTCGGCGCACTCGGGCGCAGACGCAGAGGCTCCTGGGTGCGCGGCGGGCGGCCGGGCTCGCGCCCGACCGCCCGCTGTCCCTCCCCCCTCGGACGTCACTGCGCGGGCATGAGCACCGTGTCGACGAGGTAGACCGTCGCGTTGGCGGTCTGGACGCCGCCGCAGATGACGGTCGCGTCGTTCACCATGAGGGCGTCGCCCGAGCCGGTCACCTCGAGGTCGGAGCCCTGAACGGTCGTGTGGGTGCCGGCGATCGCGTCGGGAGCGATCTGGCCGGGGACGACGTGGTAGGTGAGGATCGACGTCAGCAGGTCGGCGTCGGTGCTGAGCGTCTCGATCGTGGCCTCGTCGATCTGCGCGAACGCGTCGTCGACGGGGGCGAAGACCGTGAACTCGTCGCCGTTGAGCGTGTCGACGAGGTTCACGTCGGGGTTCAGCTCTCCCGACACGGCCGAGACGAGGGTCGTCAGCAGCGGGTTGTTCGACGCCGCGACCGCGACGGGGTCGGCGGACATGCCCTCGATCGAGCCCGCGCCATCCGGCACCGCCTCGGCGTAGTCGGCGCAACCAGGGCCGACGAGGTTCGCGGCCGGGTCGGCCATCGTCTCGGGGCTCTCCTCGGGGGTCGTCTCCTCGGGCGCGGCCGACTCCTCGACCATGCCGGAATCGCCCGACGTCGGCTCCTCCTCGGCGGTGGTGGCGCCGCTGCTGCAGGCGGCGAGGCCGAAGACGGCGACGAGCGACAGGACGGCAGCGCCGGCGAACGTGGACTTCTTCGTGGACATGGCGTTCTCCTCTTCAACGGTGGGTGCCCCGAGGGGCGGTGCCTCTCGGCTTTCACGACGTATTCGGGGTGGTCGGCGAATCGGATGGGTCGATCTCGAAATCGCGTCGGGATGGCCCGCGGACCGCCCCGTGACGGGGATGCGGCATGCTTGTGGGCATGGTGATCGACGGCGTCGAGGTGGGCGAGCACGCCGACGGACCCGTCGACCACGTCGCGGACCTCCTCGTGCGCATCGCGGACGGCGATCAGGGCGCCTTCGCGTCGCTCTACGACATGCTCTCGGGCCGGGTCTTCGGCCTCATCCTGCGGGTGCTCGTGGATCGCGCGCAGAGCGAGGAGGTGCTGCAGGAGGTCTTCCTGGAGATCTGGCAATCCGCCGCGCGCTTCTCTCCGAACAGAGGTCAGGGGAGGACATGGGTCCTCACCATCGCGCACGGCCGAGCGGTCGACCGCGTGCGATCCGCGCAGGCGAGCACCGACCGGGATGTTCGCGTGGGCTTCCGGGACCTCGGAGTGCCGTTCGACGGGGTCGCCGAGGATGTGGAGCTCCGGATGGAGGGACGACGCGTCGTCGAGGCGCTCCAGAGCCTGCCGGAGGCGCAGCGCGAGGCGCTCACCCTCGCGTACTACGGGGGATACTCGCAGAGCGAGATCGCGGCCATGACCGCGACGCCGCTGGGAACGGTGAAGACGAGGATGCGTGACGGGCTGTCGCGCCTGAGGACCTGGATGGGGGTGCCGGCATGACCGAGAAGGATCTCGACGAGCTGCTCGCCGGCCGCGCCCTCCACGCGCTGTCGCCCGAGGACGCCGCCCGGCTCGAGCAGGCGCTCGCCGCGGATCCCGCGCTGCGCGCCCGTGCGCAGCGCGACGAGGAGACCGCCGCGCTGCTCGCCGATGCGACGCCCGAGGTCGCGCCGCCCGCCGCCATCCGGGACCAGCTGCTCGCGCGGATCGCGGGAGCCGCGGCTCCCGCGGACGTGACCCCCGAGCAGAGCGCCGACGCGCCTGCCGAGCCCGCGGGGTCCCGGGCGGGCGAGGCCGTCGAGCCCGCGGCATCCGAGCCTGCTGGGCCCGCGCCATCCGCGCCTGCGCGCCCGGGCCGTCGCCGCTGGTTCGCGCTCGCGGCCTCCGTCGCGGTCGTCGCGGCGGTCGGCCTCTCGGCGCTCACGATCGGGCGCCTGCTCGACCGGCCCGACGCCGTCGTGGCGCTCGAGCAGATCGCGCAGGCCGAGGACGGGCAGGTGCTCGAGGGCGAACTGCCGGGCGGGGGCGCGATCGAGATGCACTGGTCGCACTCGGTCGGCGAGGTCGTGGTGCTCGCCGATGAGGCGCCGGCGCTCGACGAGGGCCGCCAGTACGAGCTCTGGCTCGTGCGCGGAGACGAGCCGATCCCGGCAGGGGTGTTCGACGGCGGTGTCGACGAGCCGCTCCTGCTCGACGGAGAGCTGGCGCCCGGCGACGTCGTCGCCGTGACGATCGAGCAGGAGGGCGGGTCGCCGACCGGCGTCCCGACAACCGAGCCGATCGCCGTGATGCCGACCGATTGAGCGACGCGACGGGAGCGGCGGACGGCCCGGGGCCATCCGCCGCTCCCGTGCCCACGGCTCAGCCGAACGTGAAGGAGTAGACCTCCACGCCCGGATCGACCGTCACCTCGATCTCGCCTTCGCGCGCGTCGCCGCTGCGCAGCTCGTAGGAGCGCGGCGTGC
This sequence comes from Microbacterium sp. JZ37, assembly GCF_035188445.1. Lineage (NCBI taxonomy): Bacteria > Bacillati > Actinomycetota > Actinomycetes > Micrococcales > Microbacteriaceae > Microbacterium > Microbacterium sp. JZ37. The sequence continues at coordinate 132,069 of NZ_CP045253.1, forward strand.
CGGAGACCGCGATCTCCTCGGGGGCTCCGCCGTCGACGCGCGCGGTGATGCTCCCCTCTCCCGCGAGGACGATGCGCACCTCGCTCGCGGAATAGGCGAGGCGGATGGTCGCGGGCGCGTCGGCCGGGGTCGCGAACTGGGTCTCGATGGTCCAGGAGCCCTCGAGCGCGAACGTGTCGCGGGGCTGCTCGTCGGGGAGGGCGAAGCGGGCCGTGCCGCCCGTGTACGGTGTGGCGCCCGCGTAGTTGACGTCCTTCGTCCAGCCGAGGAACGTCTCGGGTGTGCGATCCGGTTCGACGGGGGTGCGGTCGTCGACGGCGGTCGGGTCGGGGAGCGCGACCGCGGGGTCGGCATCGACGAGGAGCTCGCGGATCATCCGCTCGGTCGCGGCGTAGTTGCCCTCGCCGAACGAGATGTGCCGGACGGTCCCGTCGGCGTCGATGAGGTAGTGGGCCGGCCAGTACCGATTGCGGTAGTTCGTCCACGTCGCGAGGTCGTTGTCGAGGGCGACCGGGTAGGAGATGCCGAAGGCGTCCGCGCCCGCCTGCACGTTGGCCGCGTCCTTCTCGAACGCGTACTCGGGCGAGTGCACGCCGATGACCCGCAGCCCCGCGTCGCGGTACGCTGCGTCCCACGCGACGACGTGGGGGATGCTGCGCTGGCAGTTGATGCACGAGTAGGCCCAGAAGTCGATGAGCACGACCTCGCCGCGGAGGCTCTCGAGGTCGACGGGCGCGCCGCCCGGGGTGTTCAGCCACTGCTCGATCCCCCGGATCGAGGGCGCCGTGCCGCAGGACTCGAGCTCGTCGGCTCCGTTGGTGCACTGATCGAGATCGCGGTTCTCGTCGGTGACGATGCCGCCGAGGTCGAGCGCGTCCTGCACGCCCTCATCCTCGGCGAGCTGCTGCTGGAGCGTCGAGGTGTAGTCGGGCACGAGCCGCTGGAGCGCGGCCGGGACATCGAGCACGAGGCCCACCGCGAGGGCGAGCATGGCGACGCCGGCTGCGATCCGCAGACCGCGCTCGCGGCGGCGGAAGGCGCGGATGCGCTCGATGACGCCGCGCCCCGCGAGCGCGAACAGCAGGAGCGGGATGGCCACGCCCACCGCGAACGCGATCGTCAGGACGACGGTCTCAGGGCCGATGCGACCGGTCGACCCCGCGACGATGATCGCCGCGAGCACCGGCCCCGCGCAGGGCACGAAGACCGTGCCGAGCGCGAGCCCGACGGCGAACCCGTTGCGGCGGTTCGAGACCTCGCGCTGGGGCAGCCAGGTGAACGGCTTCTCGAGGAGCCGCTCGAACGCCGGCACGAGCAGCCCGAGGCCGATGAGCGCCAGCAGCGCGATGCCGACCCATCGGATGACGCCCTGGGGCAGGCCGAGCGCCCCGAGCGCGAGGGATCCGAGCAGGGTCACGAGCGTGAAGCTCGTCATCAGACCGAGCACGACGAGGTAGGGGCGCCAGCGTGAGACGCTGCCGTCGTCGGCGCCGCTCCGGGCGGACTGCGCCCCGCCCGTGAGGAAGATGACGGGCAGGACGGGGAGGATGCACGGCGAGATCCCCGTGATCAGTCCGCCGAGGAACCCGATGATGGCCAGTGACATGTGCGCTTCCCTTCTCCGCTGACTCCTCTTCGTGGCGGGAGGTCGAGCGGATTGGGGCGGGGTGCGGGACACGGTGCAGGAGATCTGCGAGCGCGCGCTGAGGGGAGCCGCGAGATTACGCGAGGTCCGGGTTCGGGCGGCCCGGTTTCTCCTGCGTTGTGTCCCGCTTCCGGCGGGGGCGGCCGCGCGTGTCTCGCTTCCCGGCGGGGGCGGCTGTGCGTGTCTCGCTTCCGGCGGGGTCAGCCGCGCAGGTCGCGCCGCGTGAGCGCGACCACGCTCCCCGCGAGGAGCAGCACGACGCCGATCCACAGCGGCCAGAGGCCATCCGTCCATCCCTCGCGGAGCGGGCTCTCGTGATAGGCCCACGAGTACGGGGAGAGGGCGCGGAGCGCGTCGAAGTCGTCGTTCTGGTTGGCGACGCCGTTGAAGAGGAACGCCGCCGCCGCGACGAGCGCACCCGCACCCATCGCCCACGCGCGACGGCCGAAGAGGGAGCCGACGAGCAGCGCGACCCCGCCGCTGAAGAGCCACAGCCCGATCGCGGCGAGCGTCTGCGGGATGACGTTCTCGCGCGCGAGGTCGAGTTCGAACGGCGTGTTCACGGCGAGCAGCAGGCACCCCGAGTAGACGCCGAGCCATGCGAGCCGTGCGACGAGGGCGAGCACCTGCCCGGCGACGTAGCCCGTGCGCGAGATGCCGTGGGCGAGGTCGAGCTCGAGGCGCCCCTGCTCCTCGGCGCCCGCGACCGCGGCGGAGCCCCAGCCGATCGCGGCGACCGTCGGCAGGACGAATCCGAGGATGCCGTAGAACGTCGCCTGCGCGTAGCCCGCGCCCGACGTGATCTGGTCGAAGCCGAGGGTGTTGACGAGCGAGGGCGGCAGGGTCTCGAGCATCTGCATCATCTGCCCGTCGATGCCGATGCTCGGGTAGAGCGAGAGGTAGAGCATCATCACGGCGGTGAGCGCGAGCGTCCAGACGAGGAGGCCGCGCCACGACTCGGCGAGCGTGCGGATGAACACGGGGATCATCGGGCGCCTCCCTCGTGCTGGACCGGCCCGGCGGAGGGCAGGTCTCCGGATGAGGCGGCTCCGGATGGCTGTCGCCGGCGGTCGCGTCGGAGGCGCGGCGGATCGGATGGTGCGGGTGCGGGTGCGGGCGAGGATGGCGGCGGGTCCGCGGGCGCGGATGAGGGCGGCGTCGCCGGTCGGCGGGACGGGGCGGCTTCTGCGCCCGCTCCCTCGCCGTACAGCCGCAGCACGGATTCCTCGAGGTCGGGCTCCTCGAGGGTGAGGTCGACGACGCGGAACCGGGCGAGCGCCTTCACGATCGGGTCGACGTCGCCCTCGATCGTGACCGCCACGCGGACATGGCCCGTGCCATCCGTCACCTCGAGGTCATGCAGGGTCGTCTCCGCGCCGGTCCGGCCGAGCGCATCGCGCACCGATGCGACCGAGGCGTCTGCGATGCCCGCGCGCATGCGGCGCACGGCCCCGAGGCGCAGCGAGGCGACGTCGCCCGCCGCGACGACGCGGCCCGCGCTCAGGACGGCGACCTCATCGGCCGCCTGCTGGATCTCGCTCAGCACGTGCGAGCTCAGCAGGATCGTCTGCCCGCGGTCGCGTGCCTCGCGCACGAGCTGCAGGAACGCCCGCTGCACGAGCGGGTCGAGGCCGCTCGTCGGCTCGTCGAGGATGAGCAGCTCGGGCTCGTGCATGAACGCCTGCACGAGCCCGAGCTTCTGCTTGTTGCCCTTCGAGAGGGTGCGCACCCGGCGGTCGAGGTCGAGCCCGAGCCGTTCGGCGAGCGCGTCGATCCGCCCGGCCGGCACGGGGCCGGAGACCTTCGCGTAGAAGTCGAGCATCCCGCGCCCGGTCGTGCGGCCATCCAGCCGCAGTTCGCCAGGGACGTAGCCGATGCGGCGGCGCAGCGCGGGGCCGCCGTGCTGCGGGTCCTCGCCGAGCACGCGGACCTCGCCTCCGGATGGTCGGATGACGTCGAGCAGGATGCGCAGCGTCGTCGTCTTGCCGGCGCCGTTCGGGCCGATGAGCCCGAACACCGTGCCGGGCTCGACCCGCAGGTCGAGGGAGTGCAGGGCCGTGCGCTGCCCGTACCGCTTGTGGAGCGCCTTCGTCTCGATCGCCGCCATGTGCCTCAACGTAGCGCCGTGCCGGCCGCAGCCAAAGGGGCGCGAGCGCGCGTCCGCTCAATGCCACAGCACGGCGACCGCGATCTCGACGACCCCCAGCCAGCCGGCGATGTGCAGCAGAGGGCGGAGTGCTCGGTCGTCGGAGCCCGCGGAGCGCAGGCGGCGCTGTCGCACCATGGCGGCGATGATGAGCCCGAGGATCACCAGGGCGAGAGCGAGCTTGACGATCATCTTCGCCTCGATGACTCCCGCGCCCGAGATCATCCGGACGGCGATGAGCGCGTTGCCCGACAGCACCTGCACGATCGAGCCGATGAGCAGGGGCGAGAAGTCGAAGTCCTTGCGCCACGGCATCTGGAGGATGAACGCGCCGACGATCGCCGACGTGCCCACGAGATGGATGATCAGCAGCGCGAGCCGCAGGTTCTCAAGCACGGAGCCGTCCTTCGAAGTGGTGAGTGAATACTTACCCACTAGAGTGGTGAGTGAATACTCACCTGTCAACCGGAGGACGTCATGTCGACTCGAGACCGCATCGTCGACGCGGCGGCGACCGTGATGCGCGACCTCGGCGTGGTCAAGTCCACGACCAAGGCCATCGCGCGGGCCGCCGGCTGCTCGGAGGCCCTGCTCTACAAGCACTTCCCGAGCAAGCAGGAGCTGTTCGCCGCGGTGCTCCGCGAGCGTCTGCCGCAGCCGCTCGCGGATGTCCGTCCCGGGGAAGGCGACCTGCGCGAGAACCTCGAGCGCGCTGTCGTCGCGCTGCTCGCGTTCTACGAGGCGGGCTTCCCCATCGCGGCAGCGCTCTTCGGCGACCGGGAGACGCTCGCCGGCTGGCGTGCGCAGAGCGAGGCGCGCGGCGGCGGGCCGGAGGCGCCGCGCCGCCTGGTGGCGGAGTACCTCCGGGCGGAGCAGCGCCTCGGCCGCGTCGCTCCGGCCCGCGATGTCGATGCCGTCGCGTCACTGCTCACGGGCGCGGCGCTGCACGAGGCGTTCGTGGCGAGCTTCGCGGGGCGGCCCATCCCCGATCCCGATGAGCTGGCGCGCTCGTGGGTCGCCGCGCTCGGATGGTGACCCCGCGCCGAGCGGTCCAGGCCCCGCGGCCCTCTTCGATCGCCGCGTGCGCGGGCTCGCGGTCGTCGTCGAGGTGGTGCCGCAGGAGGGCTCAGGCCTCGGGTGCTGGCGGGCGCAGGGGCGTCCGCTCGGGCTGCGCCGGGGCCTTCGGGGTCTCCCGGGGCTTCGGGGTCTCTCGGGGCTTCGGCGTCGCGGCAGGGCGCCCGGCCTCGAGTTCAGGGGCGACCTGCTTCTCGAGCACCTCGATCGCGTCGTCAGAGAGGACGATCAGCCCGTCGAGCTCCTCGCGCACGCGCTTGTACGCGATCTGGCGCTCGGCCGCTGTGGCCGACTGGTCGACCGCGGTGCGGAGGAGCTGTTGCGCGCGGTCGAGGCGTCGGCGCTCGTCCTCGGTGAAGCCGCTGTCGCGCACACGCCGGGCATCCTGCTCGGCGATGTCGAACGCGACTTCGAAGTCGTGCACAGCGTCGCGGTACTCCGCGAGCGTCGCTGCATCGATCTTGACGTCCGCGGATGCCGGGCGGAGGCCATCCGCCACCTTCTTCGCCCGCAGGAAGGCGGCCGTCAGGGGCTGGCGGCCGTCGCTCATCGTCGGGAACGCGATGAGCTTCGCGACGTCGAGCTCGTAGTCGAGCCAGCGGTGCATGACCTCGTCGTGCGTTGCCATGAGGCGCGCGAGCCTGGCCTGCCGGCTCGCTGCGTCGTCGGCCTCCATGTCTTCGGCGGGGCCATCCTGCGCCTTCGACGCCTTGAGCTGCGCCCGCGCCTGCATCTCGACCGCGCGGGCTTCGCTCTGTGCCTTCAGGAGTTCAAGCCGACGCTTATGGCGGAGCTTGGATTGCTTCGACCACCAGCTGGCGGCGCTGCTCACTCCGGCGACGATGGGGCCGCCGAAGATGAACCACAGCCACCAGTTGTTGCCGATGAACTCGAAGATCCCCACGGGGCCATGCTAGGCGCGGGGCTCCGTCGTAGGGGGCGGCCCTCGAGCCCCGCGCCTCCGGGGGACATGCCCAGGGAGGCGTCGGGTCAGAGGGCGAGCGAGCGTCGGCGCTGGAGGGTCCAGACGACCAGCGCGAACGCGAGGATGGCCGCGGCGGCGACCATGACGAGCGGCCACCCGCCGAGATCCCACAGTGCGACCGCGAGCGTCGAGCCGACCGAGCCGCCGAGGAAGTTGCCGACCACGAACACCGTGTTCAGCCGGCTGCGCGCCGACGGGTCGATGGCGAGCATGCGGGTCTGGGTGAGGACCATGACCGACTGCACGCCGATCGAGTACAGGGCGATCGACGCCATCACCGCCACGAGCGAGTGCGGCGCGACGCCCGACACGGCGAAGGCGAGGATGGCCAGAACGAGACCCGCGCCGATCGCCGGCACCGCGAGCCCGCGGTCGTAGAGGCGCCCCACGAGCTGCGCCGCGACCGCGCCGCCGATCCCGACGAGGTTGACGAGGCCGATCTGGGTCGCGGAGAAGCCGAAGGGCTCGGCCGAGAGGAGGAGGGTGAGTGCCGTCCAGAAGAGCGTGAAGCTCGCCATCGCCGCCGCGCCGATGAGCCCCACCGCTCGCGCGGTCGCGCTCACGAGGTGCGTGCGCAGCACCGATGCCAGGAGTGCGGGGTACGACACCCGCGCCCGCGGCTCGAGCCGGGGCAGCGAGCGCCACATGACGAACGCGAGCACGACCATGACGAGCGCGATGAGGGCGTAGAGCGCGCGCCATCCGATGAGGTCGGTCGCGATGCCGCTCACGGCGCGCGCGATCATGATGCCGAGCAGCAGCCCCGAGGCGACGGTGCCGAGCACGCGCCCCCGCTGCGCATCCGTCGCGAGGTCGCCTGCGAGCGGCGCGAGGAACTGCCCCGACACCGTGCTCACGCCCACGAGCCCGAGCGTCGCGAGCAGGATCGGGAAGGTCGGCGCGAGGGCACTCAAGCCGAGCATCGCGGCGGCGAGCAGCATGAAGAGCGGGATGGCGCGCCGGCGGTCGACGACGTCGCCGAGCGGGACGAGGAAGAACACGCCGACGGCGTAGCCGAGCTGCGTGACCGTGATGATGAGGCCCGCGGTGCTCGCGGAGACGCCGACGTCCGCGCCGATCGCGTCGAGGATCGGCTGCGCCCAGTAGAGGTTGCCGACGGCGGCGCCCGCCGCGACGGCGAACAGGAGCGTCGCGCCCGCGGACATCCCTCGGGGGCTGGCTGACTCGGTCATGGTGCCTTCTTCACTAAATCCAACGTTCACGTTGGAAGTCACTGTAGTACCGTGGAGGGCAATAAGCAACGCTGGCGTTGGAAATGAGGAAGCCGATGGCCTGGGACGTCGAGGGCACGAAGCGCAAGATCATCGAGGCGGCGACGGAGGAGTTCGTCGCGCACGGCCAGCACGGCACGACGATCGAGCGGATCGCGAAGCGCGCGGGCGTGAACAAGGAACGGGTCTACAACTACTTCGGCGGCAAGCCCGAGCTGTTCGCGCTCGTGCTTCGCGAGAAGGTCGCGGAGGGGGCGGTGTCGGTTCCGTACGTCGCCACGGGCATCGACGATGTCGGCGGATTCGAATCGCGACTCGTCGACTTCAATCAGGCGCATCCCGAGCTCATCCGCCTGCTTGCATGGGAGGCGCTGGCCTACACCGACGCCGTGCCGGATGAGGAGAAGCGCGTCGAGCGGTACGCGCGCCGCACCGATGAGATCCGGGTGGCGCAGGACGCAGGCGCGCTCACGACCTCGCTCGATGCCGACATGCTGCACGTGCTCCTGCTCGCGCTTGCGGGATACGGCGCCCTGGTGCCGCAGGTGGTCCGGATGATCACGGGCGTCGGGACCGACGACGAGCGCTATCGCGCGGCGGTCATCGAGGCCGCGCGTCGCCTCGCGGCCCCGTGACGCGGGGCCCGATCACGGGTCACCCGCGCAGTGCCTCCACGGCGAGCTCGCCGAGGCGGGCGTCACGTGTCTCCTCGTGCGCGGTGATCGTGAAGACCGCGTTCCGCGCCGGGTCGATGATCGCGTACTGGCCGTAGCGTCCGTCGAGTCGCCAGGTGCCATCCGGCCCGCCCCAGGCCGCGAGTCCGTACCGGGCGGATGGCTCGGGCGCTCCGGTGTCGACCCAATCGGAGTGCATCGCGTCGATCCACTCCGCGGAGACGAGCTGCCGGCCATCCCACGCTCCGCGGTCTCGGAGGAGCCGCCCGATGCGCGCGACCTCCTCGGTGCGGAGCTGGAGGCCGCTGCCGCCGACGATCCATCCGGCAGGGCAGCGATGCCACTGCGGGTTGTGGATGCCGAGCGGATCGAACAGGCGCGGCAGGAGCCAGTCGCGCACATCGCCGACGACCGCGCCGAGCACGCGCATCGCGACGTACGTGCTGACGGTGGAGTACTGGAAGACGCGGCCGCGGGATGGCCGGCGCAGCATCTCCTGCGCGAGGTCGGGCCAGGGCACGGGGTCGAGCGCGAACCACTCGAAGTCGATGCCGCTCGTCATGGTGAGGAGGTGCCGGAGGGTCACCTCCTCGACGCCCTCGCCGAGCCGCATGCCGGGGAGGGAGGAGTGGATGGGCTCATCCAGGCTCACGAGGCCCTCGTCGATCGCGATGCCGACCGCGAGGGCGGAGACGCCCTTGGAGATCGAGTAGACGTTCTCGCGGTCGTCGCTGCGCCACCGGTGCTCGGCCGTGTCGTCGTCGATGAGCAGGTGCGCGCCGTACGCACCGAGGTTCTCTGCATCGACGGCTCGGACGAATCGGTCGAGGATGGCCTGTGCCGAGGTCATCGGTTCAGTCTGCCAGGCGCCTGCGGGGTTCCGTCGAGGGCCCGTGCGGCGCACTGCCTCGCGCCGCGTCTGCATGTCTCGATTGCCGCGGGTAAGCGGGGTGGAAACCCGCGGCGAGTGAGACATGGGTCAGGGGACGGACCCGTCGAGCGCCTCGACGGCCAGCTCGGCCAGACGGTGGTCGCGGGACTCCTCGTGCGCGGTGATCGTCAGGACGGCGTCGCGTCGCTCGTGCACGATGACGTACTGGCCGTAGCGTCCGTCGAGGCGCCAGGCGTCACCGGGGCCCTCCCACACGGCTATGCCGTAGCGGGCATATGGGGGCTCTCCGACGTCGACCCAGGCGCCGTGCATCGCGTCGATCCACTCGGCGGAGACGAGCTGCCGGCCATCCCACGCTCCGCGGTCGCGAAGGAGTCTCCCGATTCGGGCGAGTTCAGATGTGCGGAGCTCGAGTCCCGAGCCGCCGACGATCCATCCGAGCGGGCACCGATGCCACTGCGGATTGTGGATGCCGAGCGGATCGAACAGCCGCGGCAGCAGCCAGTCGCGGACGTCGCCGACGCGGGCGCCGAGAACCCGCATCGCGACATACGTGCTCGCGTCGGAGTACTGGAAGACGCGCCCGCGGGATGGCCGACGCAGCATCTCCTGAGCGAGGTCGTCCCAGCGGACCGGCTCGTCGCCGAACCACGCGAAGTCGATGCCGCTCGTCATCGTGAGCAGGTGCCGGAGGGTGACCTCCTCGGCACCCGCGCCGAACTCCAGCTCGGGGAGGTACGAGCGGATGGGCTCGTCGAGCGTCACGAGGCCCTCGTCGATCGCGATGCCGATCGCCAGCGCCGAGACGCCCTTCGAGACGGAGTAGACGTTCTCGCGGTCGTCGCTGCGCCACCGGTGCTCGGCCGTGCTGTCGCCGATGAGGACGTGCGCGCCGTACGCGCCGAGCCCTTCTGCATCGACGGCGCGGACGAAGCGGTCGAGGGCTGTCTGTGCCGCGGTCACGCGGTCAGTCTGCCAGGCTTCCGACGCCCGGTTCTGCATGTCTCGATTGCCGCGGGTAAGCGGGGCGAATAACCGCGGCGGGTGAGACATGGGTCGTCCGTCGACCGTGGTGGCGGAGACGCAGGAGCGAGACACCGACGGGAGTGTCACCGCAACAGCGCCGCGACCGCCTTCGCCGCCATCTCGTCGGCGCCGAAGTGATCGCCGGCCGTGATCGTCACGACGGCATCGTCGAGGAAGATGAGCAGCTGACCATACGCCCCGTGAAGCCGCCATGCCTCCCCGGGCCCTCCCCAGCCGGCGAGGGCGTAGCGCTCGTACCCCGGATTCGCGTCGCGCTCGATCCAGTCGCTGTGCATCGCGTCGATCCATCCGCGCGAGACGAGCTGTCGGCCATCCCACCGCCCGCCGTCGCGGATGAGGCGACCGATCCGGGCGAACTCGTCGAGCGTGAGCGAGAGGCCGCCGCCCGCGACGATCCACCCGTTCGCACAGCGCTCCCACGCCGAGCCGACGATGCCGAGCGGCGCGAACAGCCGCGGCTCGAGCCATCCGTGCACGTCGCCGACGACCGCGCCCAGCGCCCGCATGGCCGTGTACGTGCTCGCGTTCGAGTACTGGAAGACGCGGCCCCGCGACGGACGCCCGAGGAACTCCCGCGCCAGATCGGGCCAGTCGGTCATCATCGTCTCCGACCACGGGAAGTCGATGCCGCTCGTCATCGTCAGCAGGTGCCGCGTCGTGACGGTATCGACGCCCTCGCCGAGCGCGATGCCAGGGAGGTACGTCGCGACAGGGGCGTCGAGATCGAACAGGCCCTCGTCGGAGGCGATGCCCGCCGCGATCACGCACACGCCCTTCGCGGCGGAGTGGATGTCGCGGCGGATGTCCTCGGCCCAGAGGTGCGCGGCCGCGTCGTCGCCGATGCGGACGTGCACACCGTGGGCGACGAAGCCCTGCTCCTCGGCGCCGCGGACGATGCGGTCGAGTACGGTCTGCGCGCGGGTCACGTCCTCAGTCTCCCAGGGTCGGTGTCACCCCGCCGGCTCACGCCAGGGACTGCGCGCCGATCACCGACAGCAGGCGCAGCTTCTCGGCGCTCTCCGAGCCCGGCGTCGCGGTGTACACGAGCAGGCAGTGCGACTGCTCCGGGTCGATGAGCCGCTGGCACTGCAGTTCGAGGGCGCCGACCTCCGGATGGACGAAGTGCTTCACGTCGCGCGGCCGGATGCCGATCTCGTGGCGCTCCCACAGCTCGCGGAACTCCGCACTCTCGGCCAGGAGCAGCTCGGCGTACCGCGCCGCCCGCGACGACGGACCGCGCAGCGTGGCGAGCTCGCGCAGCCCCGACCCGTACATCCGCGACAGGAACGCGTGCTCCTCGGGGGCGTAGAGCCGCCGAGCGTCGGGATCCGCGAACCACCGGTACCCGATGCTCCGGAACGGGCCTTCGTGCGCCGTGAGATCTCCCGTGAGCGCGACGCCGGCGGGCGTCTGCCGCAGGGTTTCGCCGAGCTCCGTGACGATCTCGGCGGGGGTGTCCGTCAGGCGATCGAGGATGCGGATGAGCCCGGGGCTGACGTGCTCGGATGACCCGCGATCGGGCGGCTGCTGACCCGCGAGCCGGAACAGGTGGTCGCGCTCCGCGAGCGAGAGGCGCAGGCCCTGCGCGATCGCGGCGAGCATCTGAGCGGATGGCTGCGGCCCGCGCTCGCGTTCGAGACGCGCGTAGTAGTCGGTCGACATGTGGCAGAGCGCAGCGACCTCCTCGCGGCGCAGCCCGGCCGTGCGGCGTCGGCTTCCGCGGGCGAGGCACACGTCCTCGGGCTGGAGCGCCTCGCGGCGCCGCCGCAGGAACTCCGCGAGCGCGGGTCGGTCGATCGTGGTCACGTCCCCATCTCACACGACCCGCGCCCCGTGTGCCACGGTTCGCGGATCCCCCTCTCGCGAGGGGCGGATCGGCAGTCCCTGGATGCGCCTGCCGCACTCGACGAGCATCGATGCGACAGCCATCCGAGCCGAGGAGCATGCCGATGCCACGCCATCCGATCGACATCACCATCCCCGACCTGCGCGGCAAGCGCGCGATCGTCACGGGCGCGAGCGACGGCATGGGCCTCGTCATCGCCGAGCGCCTCGCCGCGGCTGGCGCCGAGGTCGTGATGCCCGTCCGCAACGCGGCGAAGGGCGAGGCCGCTGCCGCGGCCATCCGCTCGCGCCGCCCCGACGCGCGGCTCGTGCTGCGCGCGCTCGACCTGTCGTCGCTCGACTCCGTCGCGGCGCTCGGCGACACTCTTCTCGAGGAGGGCCGCCCCGTGCACCTCCTCGTGAACAACGCCGGGGTGATGACGCCGCCATCCAGGCAGACGACGGCGGATGGCTTCGAGCTGCAGTTCGGGACGAATCACCTCGGGCACGTGGCGCTCGTCGGGCGGATCCTGCCGCTGCTGCGCGCGGGGCGGGCGCGGGTCACGTCGCAGGTGAGCATCGCGGCGCGGCGCGGACGGATCAACTGGGACGACCTGCAGTGGGAGCGCCGCTATGACGGGCAGCGCGCGTACAGCCAGTCGAAGATCGCCTTCGGGCTGTTCGGCCTCGAGCTCGAGCGCCGCAGCCGTGCGCACGGGTGGGGCATCACGAGCAACCTGTCGCATCCGGGGGTGGCTCCGACGAGTCTGCTCGCCGCGCGGCCCGAGATCGGCCGGAGTGGTGACACGACGGGAGTGCGGATCATCCGCTGGCTGTCGGCCCGAGGCATCCTTCTCGGCACGCTGGAGAGCGCGGGGCTCCCGGCGCTCATGGCGGCGACGGACGCGACGGCGAAGCCCGGAGCGCTCTACGGCCCGAGTGGGCCCGGCCACCTCGGGGGAGCTCCCGCCGAGCACGCGCTGTACCGTCCGCTGCGCAGCGCCGAGGACGCCCGCCGCGTGTGGGAGGTGTCGGAGCAGCTGACCGGCGTGCGCTTCGGGGCGTAGGCCCCTATCGGCATGTCTCGCTTATGCACCCTTCCGCTGCCGTTTGGGGTGAAAAAGCGAGACATGCAGGGGGGGGCTCAGCGCCCGAAGAAGTCGCCGAGCCCGAACTCCGACGCGAGGTCGCCCAGACCGCTGCCGGCCTCCGACACCTGGTCGCCGAGGCCCTGCGTGAACTCGCCGGCCTCCGAGACGAAGCCGCCAGCACCTTCGGCGATCGCCGACACGTCGACACCTTCCGCGAGGGCGTCGAAGTCGACGCCGGCTCCGAGAGCGTGGCCGATGATCTCGGAGCCGATGCTCGTGAGGATTGCGCCGCCCGCGACCGCCGCGAGGATTCCGCCGACCGCGAGGCCGCCCGCGACGGCGCCGCCGGCGATGCCGACCGTCCGCGTGCGGGCGAGGAGCCCGCGGAGCCTGCCCGGCTGCGACGCCTCCGCACGAGCGGCGACTCGGGCGAGCTCGGGAGCATCGTACGAGCGCGGGTGCTCGTACGGGGGCAGCTCCGACCGCATCCGCTCGGCGACCTGCGCGCGCTGCTCGGGGGTGAGCCGCGCGAAGGCCTCGCGGTGCACCTGCTCGATCTGATCGGGGCGCGCGGTCTGCAGGAGGTAGTCGTAGCGGGCGATCGCGGCGCGGTCCTGCGCGGATCCGGATGGCGCGGTGCGCGCCGAGCGCGACGCCGACGGATGCTGGGCGGGGTACGGAGGAGGGGTGAGCCCGGTCCCGCGCCGCGTATCAGGCGCGGGGTCCTGGCGGTGGCTCGGCTGGGGGCTCGCCGACCGCTCGTCCCCGAGGAGCGAGTCGACGGCGCCGCGTGCCTTGGCCATCCAGTCGGTGCTCGACGAGCCGCGCTGCGACGAGGACGAGGAGGAGCTCGCGTCCATGGCCTTCTTCGCGAGCTTGATGAACTGGTTGAGCCTGCTCATGGGGTCCTTCCGGAAGGGTCGGCGCAGCCGACGTCTGCCAAAGTCTCCTTCGCTCCGGATACGGAGCCGGCCGCCCGGGACTCGATGGCGAGTCCGTACTGACGGGTCGACCGCGGTGGAAGTACTCCCTCTGTGCGACCGAAGCTATCCGCCGACCTTATGCGCGCGGTGTGAGCGGCTCCCCGCCCCTCGCATGTCTCGCTTATGCAGGCCAAACCGCCCCGGAAACCTGAACGAGTGAGACATGCCGGAGGGAGGAATCGCCACGACCGAGACATGCCCGAGGGAGACAGGCCCCAGGGAGGACGCCGGAGAGAAGCCCCCACAACGCGACAGCGGCCATCCGAGGAGATCCGGATGGCCGCTGCGCGTCGAAGACGATGGCTTACGGGAAGAGCAGCGCGAACAGCGCGGAGCCGCCGCCCGTCGCGATGAGCGCGACGATGGCGATCCACGCCGTGATGCGGATGCGGCGCGTGCGCTGCGTCGAGTACGCGGCGAACTCGTCGTCCTCTTCCGGAGTCGTCATCAGGCGGTGGGCTCGACCACGGTCGGGCCGAAGTGCTTCGGCAGCGTCGAGGTCGACAGCTCGCGGAGCTCGGCGGCCGAGACGGTGAAGACGTCCTGCACCTCGAGGTCGGCGACGGTGTCGGTGACGCCGATGCGGAGCACGGGGTAGCCGCGGCCCTCGCAGAGTCCGCGGAACTTCACGTCCTCCTCGCGGGGCACCGTGACGATGACGCGGCCCGTCGACTCGCTGAACAGGGCGGTCGCGGCGTCGACGCCGTCGCGCTCCAGGATCTCGGTGAGCCAGACGCGCGCGCCCACGCCGAAGCGCAGCACGCCCTCGGCGAGGGCCTGGCCGAGGCCGCCCTCCGAGAGGTCGTGCGCCGACGAGATGAGCCACTCGTCGCGTGCGGCGGCGATGAGGCCCGCGAGGCGCTTCTCGCCCTCGAGGTCGACGGCCGGCGGGCGTCCGCCGAGGTGGCCGTGCACGACGTCGGCCCAGGCCGAGCCGTCGAGCTCTTCGCGCGTGATGCCGAGGAGGTAGATGTTCTCGCCCGCGTCCTGCCATCCGCTCGGGATGCGGCGCGCGACGTCGTCGATGATGCCCAGCACGCCGACGACGGGGGTCGGGTGGATCGGGGTGTCGCCGGTCTGGTTGTAGAACGAGACGTTGCCGCCCGTGACCGGCACGCCGAGGGCGAGGCACGCGTCGGACAGGCCGTCGACGGCCTGCGAGAACTGCCACATGACCTCGGGGTTCTCGGGCGAGCCGAAGTTCAGGCAGTCGGTGACGGCAGTCGGCGTCGCGCCCGTGACGGCGACGTTGCGGTACGCCTCGGCGAGGGCGAGCTGCGCGCCCGCGTACGGGTCGAGCTGGCAGTAGCGGCCGTTGGCGTCGGTCGCGATCGAGAAGCCGAGGCCCGACTCCTCGTCGACGCGGATCATGCCGGCGTCGTCGGGGAACGACAGGGCCGTGTTGCCCAGCACGTAGTAGTCGTACTGGTTCGTGATCCACGAGGTGTCGGCGAGGTTCGGGCTCGCGACGAGCCGGGTGAACTGCTCGCGGATGGCCTCGGGCTCGGTCGGGCGCGGGAGCGCCGACGCCGAGTCCTCCTGGAGGGCGTCGATCCACGTCGGGTAGGCGACGGGGCGCTCGTAGACGGGGCCGTCGACCGCGACGGTCGAGGGGTCGACGTCGACGATCGTCTCGCCGTCCCACGTGATGACGAGGCGGCCATCCCCGGTGACCTCGCCGAGAACGCTCGTCTCGACATCCCACTTCGACGTGACGGCGAGGAAGGCGTCGAGCTTCTCGGGAGCGACGATCGCCATCATGCGCTCCTGCGACTCGCTCATGAGGATCTCCTCGGGCGTGAGCGAGGGGTCGCGGAGGAGCACGTTCGTGAGCTCGACCTTCATGCCCGAGCCGCCGTTCGCGGCGAGCTCGCTCGTGGCGCACGAGATGCCCGCGGCGCCGAGGTCCTGGATGGCCTCGACGAGGTCGCCCTTGTAGAGCTCGAGGCAGCACTCGATGAGCACCTTCTCGGCGAAGGGGTCGCCGACCTGCACCGCAGGGCGCTTGGTCGGGCCGCCGTCGGCGAAGGTGTCCGACGCGAGGATCGAGGCGCCGCCGATGCCGTCGCCGCCCGTGCGGGCGCCGAAGAGCACGACCTTGTTGCCGACTCCGGTCGCGTTGGCGAGGCGGATGTCCTCATGGCGCATGACGCCGACCGCGAGCGCGTTGACGAGGGGGTTGGCCTGGTAGACGGAGTCGAAGACCGTCTCGCCGCCGATGTTCGGCAGGCCGAGGCAGTTTCCGTACGACGAGATGCCCGAGACGACGCCGTGCACGACGCGCGCGGTGTCGGGGTGGTCGATCGCGCCGAAGCGCAGCTGGTCCATGACGGCGACCGGGCGCGCACCCATCGAGATGATGTCGCGGACGATGCCGCCGACGCCGGTCGCGGCGCCCTGGAACGGCTCGATGTACGACGGATGGTTGTGCGACTCGACCTTGAAGGTCACGGCCCAGCCCTCGCCGACGTCGACGACGCCCGCGTTCTGGCCCATGCCGACCATGAGGCGCTCGCGCATCTCGTCGCTGACCTTCTGGCCGAAGCGGCGCAGGTAGATCTTCGAGCTCTTGTAGGAGCAGTGCTCGCTCCACATCACCGAGTACATCGCCAGCTCGCCCGAGGTGGGGCGGCGGCCGAGGATGGACTTGATCTGCTCGTACTCGTCGGGCTTCAGACCCAGCGCGTCGTACGGCTGCTCCTTCTCGGGAGTGGCCACGGCGTTCTCGACGGTGTCGGCGACGTGGGCGTGCGGGGCAGCGGATGATGCGGGCGTGGTCACGCGGAAGCTCCTGAGGGGCGAGGGGGAGCGGACGAGGGAGAGTCTACCGGGCGGGGCGTGAGGCGGTTGAGGGGTGGGGGATGGCGGCGGACACTCTCGCGAGAGCCTCGCACACGCGGCGGTGCAGTTTTGAGGGCGCGGCTTCGCCGTTCGGTGCCCTATCCGTTCGTGTTCGCCTTCGCGCCCAGTGCTTCCGCAAGCCGCTCACGCATTCTTGCCTTGCGCGCGTTGAAGAACTCGAGGAACTCCGACAGATTGAGAGGAAGGTCAGCGAGATCGTTCTCATCGATGTATGTCCTCTGACGATCCGTCGTCGGGAACGCCGTCGCGATCCACTGTGCCGGAAGAACGTCCTGCTTCTCGATGTTTGCGGTTCCTGCCAGAAGCTGAAGGTTGGGCAGGAGGTCAACACTCGTCACGAACGCCTCAATCTGGCTCTCGTCGAGGCCGGCAGCGCGGAGCTTCTTCGGTGTGAAGCGAGACTTCGGGAAGACATGGTCTTCGTGGAACTTCTTGCTCAAATCGAGGCCAGGGTAGAGAACCGACAGGACCGCGAACGTGCGCTGCCCACCGTACTTCAGGTTGAGCAGCTCGTCGATCTCTGCAGAGTCGAAGGACAGGCCCTTCCCTACGGCAGCCATCGCTGCCTCCACCGCATCAACAGGGAATGCGTCGAGTCGACTTGATGTGAGTGCGTCGCGGATTCGTGCGAGCGTCGTGTCGAGCCCTGAACCCCATATGCCTCGCTTGATGAGGGAGCGGGTGACCCAACGCTGCAACGTAAGCCGATCTGCTGCGTCGGCGGTCGAATCGAGATAGGAGTCCGAGACCCCGCGGAGATGCAGGTAGTGCGCAACCGGCACGATGACGCTATTCGCCGTGAGGTTGCGATCGTTGAAACCAAACTGCTGAAGGAGGGTCGCTGCGCGCAACAGGGCGTTTTCGATCTCCGGCCATTTCGCCTCCACCAGCGCCATGTTGGCCTGTGTGAAGTTCGCCACCTTGAAGCGAAGATCCACGCCGGCGATGGCGAGTGCGGCTTTGAGAACGACGTCCTTTGAGAAAGAGAACTGGCGACCGGCGTTGCCGTTCAGTTCGGTTACGAGCGAACGGACTTCTTCGCGAGCGTCCAGCTCCCTCCACTGGTTCGTCGCCATGGACAGGAGAAGGTCGGAGTACGACAGCGGTGTGCCGCCGCTGTTAATGCGGACGAAGATCTCGAGGACCTTGTCGGGGTCTTGGTCCGTGACCAGGAAGTAGTTCATCGGCTTCAGCATCCGCACGGCCTGGTAGAGGTCGTACAAGCGCTGGAACGCAGCCGCGTCGCCAGCAAGGCCCCGGTTCGCGAGCTGTGACATGATCGCGGGCCCAGCGTCGGAAAGCCCGAGCACTTCGCCGACGCGGAACCACTTGTCCGGCTCTCCGTCCGCAGGGACTGCTTCCCGATCGCTGAGGAACTGCAGGTCGTACTTCAGCCCCAGTTCCTCATCGGCCGGTTCTTCAGCGAGGTTGAGGTAGAGGCGTTTGGTAGGGAAGGCATCTGCGCTATTCCACCACGCATACTTCCTCTTCTCCGCGAAACTGCCGTAGAGCGCGATGTTCAGTGACGTGAGCCGTTGCTGTCCGTCGAGGACCGCGACCGTGCCGGAACCCGGCATTACCGTGGCGCGACCCGCGTAGGGGTTGTCCCGTTCGTGGAAGTGCGTGAGGAACTCGTAGAACGTGTAAGACTGTGCCGTCTCTGGATGAACTTCCCACAAGAGGAACGATCCGACCGGGTAGCCGCGCATGAGGCTGTCGAAAAGCTGGACGATCTGTCGCGTGCCCCACACGAACTCGCGCTGGATGGCGGGCATCAGGTACTCGCGCTTGTGGATCGCGGCCAGCATCTCTTCAATGCTCCGAGGAGTCTGGAAGGACATTGGGCTCCTTGCAACGGTGAGGACTCGGCGCTCCGGTGCACGAACGCAGGGGGATCTCGTACCGAGCAAAGCTATCGCAGGTAACCGAAATCGCGGGCTATGGGAGCCGCGGCCGATGACGAAGTCGGGCCGTCACTCCATTGGCTTCACGCGCGACTCGATGAAATCGATCTCCGCGTCATCGAGCCTGTACTTCGCGTACAGCTGCTGGTCGATCTCGGGAACTGGCCTGCTCCAGTCGATGTCAGAAGTCTCTGTGAAGTCTTGAAGCGGGACGTGCTTCCAGACCTTCGCCGGGTTGTGCTGCGTGATCTTCAAGATGCCGAGCATCGCGCGCGCAAACTTCGTCTTCACATACTTGAGACACGCCTGCGCGTGAACCTCGTCGTCGAATGCCCCGATCGTGATGAAGGTCTGAGTGACCGCGACATTAGGTTCCGCGACGAGCGGGCTAGAGAGTGCTTCACCGAAGGTTCCAGAACCGTTCGCAGCCGTGACGACAACCTTGAACTTATTGAAGCTCTCAGGACCGGCGACGTATTCCCCGCGAATCCAGCGGGACAGTCGACGATTCTTGATCAAGCCGAGAACGCGCACATAGTCCTGCCCATCCTGCGGCTGTTGCGAGTGATACAGGAAGGAGAATTGTTCGAACGTGTTTGTGTTCACCAGCGCTGCATTGCCGTCGGGACGGAGCGATCGCGCTTCCGGGTGCTCGTCGTACAGCGCGTCGGTATAGCGAAATGAGCGCGAGCTGGTGATGGTGGGTGCGATCGACGCGTCGTGAGCCACGTTGACCTTGTGGAGGATTTCGTTAAGCTCCGGGTAGCTGGTGAATGTGTCGATCGGCTCGTCGTCACGCTCTGCGTCCCAGTAGGTGACCGCGATCCCGCCCTTGATATCGGTTCCAGGGAACAGATCGTTGCTGTTCGGGACGTAGTGCGGGACACTCAGGTGCCGATCCGCGAGCATCTTCTCGTTCCACGCCTTCGGAGTGAATCCGGCGTTGAACAGGAAACGTGCCGGCGTGATGAGCACGGCCCTGTTGGCGACCTCATATGCAGCGTCCATGAACAGGTGATACACCGGTGTGTCGCGGGTGCCGTCGCCCTGCGCCTCCTCCTGATAGGGAGGGTTGCCTATCACGACATCGAATTTCTTTCCCATCGTCAGTCCCCTTTCGTCAGCATGTCGTCGATCACCTGAGTGCGCTGTTCGCTGGTCATCTTCGCGAGGTTGCCTACCCTGAAGTGGCCGGACTCCTCGAGCCACCGCTTGCGTTCGGGCACCCCGCCGGAGACGGCTTCGAGGGTGATCTCGTGAAGGATCTCGTTATGGCTCATCTCGAACAGCTGCGAGGTGAGGATGTGCTTTAGTCGCTCGCCCTGGTCTGGAATCCAGTCCGTCAGCCCCGTGTCCAGGCGGCGCACGAGTTCCATGAGGAAAAGTCCGGCGGTGGAGAACAGGTCGGCGAAGGTCTTTTCGGGATCGGCGAAGATGTCGGGGTTCTCGGTCTCGAGGATGTCGACCATTTGCTTGACGACCGGCTGCGGTGTGAAGACGAGCGAGGTCTTCTGCTGCGGGATGTAGGCGAAGATGTTCTCCGTCTGCGCGTCGTCGAAGTAGTCGGCGAGGGCCTCCTTCTTGTCGAGAAACTCCTGGATCGACTGGTCGAACACCGCTTCGTCGAAGAGACCGGGGATCTTGGTGACGGTGCCGTCCTCCTCAGCGACCTCCTGGCCGTCGCGCAGCAGGCGGAACTCCGCCTCGCTGATGCCCGTGATCTCCTCGAACACGTGGTCGGGCGTGTAGTCGTCGAAGTTCGAGAGCTTGGTGTTCCTATCGCCGTAGGCCATGAGGAACATCGGGATCGTGCGGGCAAAGCCGCGCAGATGCGAGCGTGCGTCGTCCATCGTCTGGTCGGCGCGCTTCTGCTCCTTCTTCTGTTCCTCGCGCTGAACGACAGTCCGGGTGACTGACTCGGTCGTCTCCAGAAGAATCTTGGCGACGCTCTCGTGGAAGGCCTTCTCCTGATCGGCCTTCTTCATGACGATTGCGGCGGCTTCGGCCTCGGTGGGGGCCTCGGCCAGCTCGTCGGCGAGGTGCTTCGAGGCGATCTCGTGCTCGACGCGCGCGCGTTCGTACCTGCGCACGATCTCCGCCTCGGTCGCCTTCTCGTCGCGCTCGACCTGCTTCTTCGTCAAGCCGTACTCAGTCTGCAGCTTGTCGCGGGTCTCGCGCGTCTTCTCGGTCGCGAGTTTCGCGAGCTTCCTCGCCACCTCGGACGCAGGAGCCTGGGGGTCCGTCGTCGGGATCTCCTCGACGCTCCATACCGGAGCGCCGAGCTCGGCGACCTTTGGGTTGATGACGGTCTCGAGGTCGACCTCGGCGTTGCCGTCGCGGTCCACGTTGGGGAGCGGCTCCGGCAGATCGAGCTCCTTCTTCTTGAGCTTGCCCTGCTCCGTGGTAGGGAGCTTGTCGAGGATCTGCTTCACATGCTCCGAGTAGCGGAAGATCCCGGCGACGTTAGCGAACAGCAGGTTCGACAGGAACCCCCGGCGTACGACCTCGCGGGCTTTGAACACCTTCGGAAAGGTGAGGACTTGCGAGGCGTCAAGCTCGACCATCCGCCCCTCGGAGTCCTCGCCGAGCACGGGGAAGAAGTTCAGCAGCGTGCGAATGTTCTGCTGCCGCACTGCCGGGTCGCCCGAGGGGTTCGGATGGAGGTTGTTCGCGAACTCGTCGAAGATCGTGAGCGTGCGCTCGGGAGCGAAGTCGAAGATGTAGGCATTCTTCTTTTGGAACACCTTGTCGCCGCGCTCGAAGGTGCACGGGTTCTGCGCCCGGAACGCCGCCTGCATGTACAGCGCCGGCGAGGTCACGTTCGAGAGCATGACGACCGCGGTCCATTCCGGGACGGTCACACCGGTGGTGAGCTGACCAACTGAGAGGGTGATCGTCCTGCCGCCGACATTTTCAGCCTCGGCGATGGCTTCGCGGACCTTAGTCAGCGAGGCCTTGGAGGTCACGAGATCGCTGTCGTCGTCCGCGCCACGCCCGTCGCCCGCTGCGAGGACCACGGTGTAATCCCTGAACACCGGGTGCTTTCTCAGCATGCGCTGCAGAGCCTTGGCCGAGGCCACGCGATCGAGCAACCAGAGCGAGTGCCGGATCTCGTCGCGAAGCTCCGGGGTCGAGAACGGATACTTCTCGTTCACGGACAGCCGATCGAGGAAGACCTGCACGTCCGCTTCGTGTTCGAAGAACCCGTTGTCCTTCGTACGGAAGAACTCGCCCAGGTCGAAGGCGTAGTCGATGTTCGCTTCGTCCTCCGCGATCGCCACACCCTCAGCGAGACGATCGCTGATCATCCGGGAGATCTGGTAGGTGAACAGGTTGAGCGTGGGGAGAGCCTCGTAGGGGTTCTCCTGGGTCGGGTCGTCCCACTCTGCGCGCGCGGCCTGCTCGTCCTCGTAGGTCCAGTTGAAGATCTGGTCCTGGGCGAACCGGCCCGAGGCGAGCGCCTTGAACGGCGTGCCCGACAGATGCAGCGTCCACCGGCGGGTGATCTGGTCGAAAGCGACGTCGGTCTTCGTCGTGTCGACTCCCTCGTGCGCCTCGTCGATGACGAGCAGGTCCCACTCGTGCTTGGCAACGTGGCCGAGCTTCTCGTAGCCTCCTCCGAAGTACACCGAGCCCTTGAGGTCCTGTAGTGAGAGGAACTCGATGATGCGCGGATCCTCGTCGCTCGTGTGAGCGACATATGACGACCACTGCTGCCTCGTCATCGTCGGGCGACCGTTCAGCGAGGGGGACTCGGAGACAAACCGGTAGCTCGTCTGATGCCCGATGAAGCGCAGGAAGTCATCGAGCCACGAATTCGCGATTGCCGGCCGGTTCGTCACGATGAGGACCCGGCGCGCTTCGAGCTTGCGCATGAGGTCGTAGGTCGTGAGGGTCTTGCCGAAGCGCGGTTTGGCGTTCCAGAGTACCTCGGCCTTGCCGCCATGGAACGCCTCGAGCGCCTGGGCAACGGCGGCCTTCTGCTCCGGACGAAGCTCGTAGTCCTGCTCGATGGCGCCGGAGGTCTCGATCTCGAAGTTGCCCGAGGCGAAGTCGAGGAAATACTGGCGCGAGGTCTTCGGGGCTCCTTCGAAGCGGTGCCACTCGGTGCGCTTGGGGCGGCTTTCGGTCGACGGGACGCCGTCGCGTTCGATGCCCTGCTGTTTGAGGAACGCGTGGAAGTCGTGGTCGGTGAACCGCCCACCGTCGGGCGTCATGTAGGTCGCCTTGAACACCCACTCGATCTTCTTACTGATCGACAGCTGCGTGGCCTGCTGAGCGATGCGCGCCTGCGCACCGCCCTCTTGCTCCGTGTAGCCGATCTTCTCCCAGCCGGCGTACTTGGGCAGGTCGGTCGTGCTCCACGAGTAGATCTGCGGCGTGATCTCCCGGAACGTGCTGATCGGCGGGTTAGGCATCTGCGTTCGCTCTCTTGTGAACGTGGTGGACCGGGCACGGCTCATAGGAGGGGTGCACCGCTAAGTCGAAAGCGCCGTCCTCGCGCAGCGAGTTGAAGGTGAACCGCTCTCTCCTCACCATCGACGCGTCGTCCGCCTGGCGAGTCCACCACGAGAACTCGATCTCTTTGCCGTCGGGCGTACGGCCGGTAAGCGTATTGCCGCGCAGGATGTTGGTCCTGACGAGGAAGACAGCTGCGCGGCGAAGGTCGGTCCGCGGCGAGCAGGGTGTGCCGTGGGAGGCATGGAACTTGACGAACTCGCCCACCAGTGCGGCCTGCGCGTCCCGGTGGTTGTCCTCGAGTAGCTCGATCGCGTAGATCGACGCAATCGCGAACAGCGATTCCCGTGGCCAGATCGACGGATCGAGCCTCGCCTCGATCGCGGCGAGCTTGCGCTGCAGGATTGCGACGAGGAAGTTTCCGTCGCCGGCAGCCGGCTCAAGGAAGGTCTTGTCGACGAACCCTTCGCCACGTTCAAGCTCCTCGCTGACGATGTCAAGCATCTGATCGACCATCGAGCGCGGGGTGAACACCTCGCCGTACGTCTTGACGCGATGACGCGACTTCAAGAAGGGGCGGTCGGCGGCAGACTTGCTCATTGCCATCTTCTGTCGGTAGGAGGTGAGCGACACGGGGTCGTCGTCGTTGGATGCGAGTTCGTCGCGCGCAGGTGCTTCGGGTGTGAAGGAGCCGCTGATGCCGAGGGGCAAGCGCGTCGGCGTCACCACTGATGACGGAGTTTCCGCGAGCGCAGTCGGGGTCATAGAGCCTCTTCATCAGGCGCGCCGCGATCAGAAGTTCGCATCGTTCAGAGCGGCGCGTCAGTCGTGTGCGGGTGATAGAACATGTCTACCTGCCGCCTGGGACGTTCGTGCGCCCGCGCCCGGCGGGTCTCGCCTGATTATGGTTGCATCGGTGCGTCCGTCGCCCGCCGATTCACGTGACCGCGGCCGACAGTGAGGTCCGTGCGACCGAAATCCTCGAGGACCGCACGTGCCGGCCTCGATCCACCGGCCGGTCGCCGAGCCACCGCGAGTCTCTAACGAACTCGGACTTGACACATGCGCGAGCACGCCGTGTAGACACCTCCTGACCTACAACCAGTGAGGGCCAACCCGGCGAGGAGTCAGCACCGACCGATTCAAAAGGCACCATCGCCCGGCGCCGAATCGCAATATTCACCGGAAGTCAACGAAAAGGAACCCTTCGTCCACGGGACAGGTCCGATGTGTACACGTTTGTCTGGATCGCTACGCTTGTCGTATGAATCGTGAGCCTGCCAACGACCGCAGCGAGTCGACACCACCGGCGCTATTCAGGATTGGCCCAGGCTATCTTGCTCATTGGATGCATTTGCGACGCATCACAGCACGTTGAGCGACCGTGAACGTACTGTCGTCCTTGCGTTTGGTCGAGCGCTCGGCGATCTTCTGAGGCATCGCAACGCCGTCGAGGCGGCGCGTCGGGGGGCAATTTCCGTAAGCAAGCTAGACCGAAACTCGCGGCCGAGCCGAGCGGTTCAAGAAAGCGTCATCAACGCGACGAAAGACTTTTTCCTGAGTTACTACGCTGCCGTCTCTGCAATGGTCAGTCTTGTGAAGCGGTTCCCGTCAGTGTTTGACAACCCGCCCCACACGAAGAACGAAAAGTTCTTGGAATGGATGGTGGGCATCGCCCTCTTCCCCGATAGATGGGACACCCTTCGACTGGCGCGGGACTTCCGAACTCTCCTCGACCACCCGGCAGGGAAACAACCGGACGAATGGGTAACCGGCCCAGACCAGGATGGAATCCTGCGAGCGGGCCTGTACGGCCCTGCGGGCATGACGGGAAACATTCCGGCGGGAGCTGAACGCATCTCTCCACACGCACAATGGCCAGACGGAACTGCCTGGATCTTTGTTGCTCCTGACGAGGATGAAGTCCTTACCCTCCTCGCGGTGCAACTCAATTCGATAGTGGATCGTATTCAGGCCGAGCGATTCAACCCGGAATCGATCCCGTGTGGCTGGGAACCACCACGCGGTCAGGATGATCCTCAAGACGGCTATCCGACGTTCGCGACCCGCGATGGTGTAGTCGCCCAGACCGGCCCTATGACTCCCGAACTTTCGCCGGCTGACCGAAAGCGTATTGATGCGATCCTCGCTCCGTACATCGAGGCGATGCGGGCACACCCGAAGTAGGCAGATGACCGACGTGTAGGGGAGCGTCGGCTGAGTTTGGTCCGCGGAGACATGGAGGTAACTCTTACCGTCGACGTGAATCCGGGAAGTGTGGAGCCCCACGTCGAATTGTGTACCGCCGCGGAGTGTGCGGGGTATCCGCTTGGGAGCAAGATTCGAAACGTCGGAGATCGCTGGATCGGCGCGCGATTGCGACCGGCTTTCCGCGGCTGACAGGCCCGCAAGAATTTCGAGGGGGTGCCGGCGGTCTCGCTGCTCGACGACTGGGGCGGTTTCCTCGGCTAAGGTCTCACTCATGACGCCCGACCTTCCCAAACGAGACGAGAACCACTCTCGTTCTTCGTGGTCCGATCGCGCATTCGCGCACGTATTGCCGCCGGAATGGGTGGTTCATCCCGTCGAAGAGGACTACGGCATCGACAGGCGCGTTGAGATCTTCGAGCACGAACAGACGACCGGCATCTTCTTCAACGTGCAGTTGAAGTCGACGAGGCAGGGGAGCGGACACCAGCCTGCTGAGTCCATCAAGAGATCGACCTTGAACTACTGGGCGCAGACTCCCGACGCAACTCTGGTAGTCATCGCGCATGAGCCCAGCAAAACCCTTTGGTTTTGCTGGTCGCACCTTCTTCCGCACGATGAGAACCCGGAGACGAAGAGTCGACAAGTACGCTGTAAGGAGATGTTGGATAGCGAGTCGGCGTCCCTGCTCGCCGAGGAGGCCCGCGCATGGCGATTCGCTCGCGAACTGTGGCGCCATCTGCCGATTGATGTGCATTTGAAGGGCGACGACCTGCATGGTGCTGTGGGCAGACCGCTTCGTAGAGCAATCGCTCGGAAACTCGCAGCGCTACCAGCGTTCGTGCGCGTGGTGCACAATGCGCCGGCTCTGCCTTACCTCTATGCCTCGATCGATGGAGATCGGATCGTTGCGGGATTACGAGGAAATTACGAGCACCCGATTACTTGGGACCCACAGATCCAGGACTACAGCGAACTTGCACCCGACGTGATTGCGTCCTTCGCAGTGTCGTGCGCAAGCGTGGGTGCTGAGGAGCTATGCCTCCGACTGTTAAGGATCGCCGCGCCCGGATCGCATGCGATCTTCAACGCGAGTTCCTTCGGGTACGTGATCGGACTCTTGACCAAATTCGGAGAGAGCGAAACACTGCTTACCTTCATCCGACGTGCCGCCACGTCTGGGAACCCGCGGCCGCACGATGTCGCAATCACCGCGGTATTGTCCTCACACCCCGAGCCCGAACTGCTCCGCGCGGTTGCGCACGTCGTGCGAGATGCCGCCGGATCGTCCGAACATCCAGCGGTTCGCCTTTATAACGCGGGCAACATGCTGCGTACCGTCGACCCGGCAGAGAGCCTGCGGCTATACGAGGAAGCAGCGACGGCCGATGTGGCCTATCGAAAGCGCGGCTACTGGTGGAGAGAGAAGGGCAACGCGAACTGGGCGATGGAGAAGATCTCCGATGCCGAGAGCTGCTACCGCCATGCCGTCAGGCTTGGTGACTGGAAGGCATGTGCTTACCTTGCTGACTTGCTCATGCGGACCGGCCGCTATGAGGAAGCTCGCGATGTCTTGGCGGACGCCCCGATCTGGGATGATCCGCGAGACGCCCAGTGGCGACTCACCTCTTACGCGCTGAGGCTGATCGTCGATGAGCTTGGCATAGCGAAGCAGAGACGCGAGGACCTCGCTATTCCCTCCTTCCAGCCAAGCCTCGACGAAGAGGGGAGTCAATCGCTTGAAGTCGCCGCGCTGGAGGCGATTCGGGCAGACGCTATGAACGGCTGGGCATTCGCCGGCCTCGCTACAGCGTGGGAGGGGAACGAGGACAGAGATTCTTTGCTTGCGCGCGCTACTGCGGCTGTTGTGGTCAACACTGCAGGTTCCCTATGGGCCAGCTTGCTGTTTGCAACCCTCGCGGACGGTAGTCACGAGGATGGCGTGCTGGGACACATCGCGCAGGACGCAATGTGGTGCGCCTGGGCGAATTTCGGAGACACGTTCGTCGACGAGCTTCTCGACGATCCGATGATGACCGATAGCCTGCGGCAGATGACGCTCGAGTTCTTCGAGACGCTACGTCTGCCCGCCCATCCGATCGAGTTGCGCGATCACGACGACTCCGGAAGCTACAAGTCGGTATTCCTTCCAACCGACCCGCGCGCGGGGCTCTGACTCAGGCTCTGACTGGCGTGATGGCATGAACGTAATCCGTCGACTTGCGTGCGGCTCCCAACGTGGTACGCAGAAGCCTGTCTGTCGCCTGGCCGGTTACTCTCTCCCGATTCTGAGTTGTGTAAGTTCCATCGGGCATCGGACTGACCACGCCATACAAACTGCTGGTCAGGATCGGTGGATTTAAGGACACTGACCTCCTGCCGGAACGACTCCCAGCCGGAAATCTGTCTCTGCCATTCAGCGAAGAGTTCGTTCGCGTCTGGCCACCGCACCGCTGTCATGGGCAGATCATCGCAGGAAAGTGCGGTCGAGACGTGCTGTATAGGCTCGGATGCGTGGATGCCGTTCTGCAAACCGTACTAACCGGCGCGATCGCAACAGTTCTCGCGTTTGTCGTCGGGCAGCTCGCCGACATCATCAAACACAAGCGCGACTTCGAGCACCGATGGGACAGAGATCTTTATGACGAGGTCAATGCACTAGTGGCGACCTCACGGAGACTCTCCCATCTGGCGCGGTCGAAGTATGCAGGAGACGATCTGGACACTGTGCTCGAGCAGGTTCGCGTATCCGTCTCTCGAATCTCGTTGCTGGCAGATCTACCTCTGAGTCGAGCGGCGCTTCAGGTTCAGCGAGAGGCCTATGCGCTCATTGAGCTCACCAAGGGGAAGGATGACCCGCGCAGCGGCAGCGGTGTTCCACCGTTCAGTCGATACCTCGACGCACTCGATGAAGTAAGGCGCCAACTGCGTCGCCAGCTGAGAGTCAAGGGAGAATCGCTGGTCGTTCTCCCCGACTGACCTGTCGCTGGGTGAATCGCGTCTGGGGTGGAACCGCTCAGAGGCTCAGGGCGCCCGTCGCTCGACGGACACGACCCGGTACACGGCGTCCTGCGGGATCTCCATGAAGAAGGCGTTGTCGGTTCCCGACTGTCCGGGGTTGAGATTGTCGACGTGAACGTACCCGGAATCGTACTGAGTGCTGCCATCCGGGCTCTCGGCGACGACCTCGATGGAGTAGCTCATCGGGCCGGCCGCGCTGTTCGTCACCGTGATCGGAAGCTCCATGCTTCCGTACCCGCTCCACACCGGCGCGCCGATCACCGTGTCGCCCGTCAGGTCCTTGTAACCCACCTTCTCGACGGCGACGACCGAGAGCGCGGGGACCACCTCCAGCGCGCCCATCGTCGTCTCGTATTCGATCGCCCCGCTCACCACCGCGTGCACCTTCAGCACGTCCTCCAAGACGACTCCGTTGAATGGTGCGTCGTCCTCGGCGACAAGGAAGGTATTGACATCGAGCTCGTACTCGCCGCCCGGCTGCGTTGCGCCCACATTCGCGCGCACGCTGTCGGCGCCGGTGTAGGAGTCGTACTGGGTGACCTCCGCGTAGACGATCACCTGCTTGCCGACGTGGGCATTCGCGTCGGCGGCGATTGCCGCCCAGGTCGCCGCATCAACCTCGCCGAAGGTGCTCAAGTCGACGGGCTCGGGCTCGGGTTCTTCCTCGGCCACCGGCTCGTCTTCCGCAACGGATCCTTCGTCGGCCTGCTCATCACCCGCGCTCGCGCCGCCGTCTGAAGAGGTGGATGAGGTGCTCTCTTCGCGCGCTGTCGTGATGGCGTTCGAGATGATCTGGTCGGCGACGTTCACCACGGCCAGGATGACGACCACGACCGCCGCCGCGACGATCCACGGCCACTTCTTCCGCTTCTTCTTTGGGGTCGCCTGGGGTGCGAAGGGATGCGAGGCTGACGACACGGGGGCCTGCGAGACGGCCGTTGTATCGGTGAAGGCAGGTGCCGTCGGCGGTTGGGTTGCGGGAACCCATTCGCCTCCTTCGGTGAGGAGCCAACCGTTGACGACGTCGCCAGGGCGGTAGGGAGGCTGTTCGGGAGGGTTCTGATCGCTCATGGTGTTCCTTCGAGTGCCCGGGTGCCCGGGGTGGTCACATGAAGATATCGGCATCATGCGACATTCGGGTCGTCTCCCTTCGACAACGTCTTCAGCGAACGACCGCGATCCACTCTTCGAGCGCCCTCTCCAGCCCCTCCTGAACGCCGCCGACCCACGCCACGTGCCCATCCGGCCGCAGCAGTACAGCCTCCTGACCCAGGTGCTCGCCGACGTCCACGATCCGGTCGACGACCTCCGGCCATCCGTCGACCGACAGCCCGCCGGTCGGGTCGAGCAGCAGCCAGCGCCCGTCGCGCATGCGCTCGTACAGGCGCCCCTCCGCCAGTGGCATGTCGCGAAGCCTCCGCCCGACGAGCGGGTTGTCTGAGCCGAGGTCGTAGCGGATCCCGATCGATGCGACGCGCTCCGCGAGGAAGCGGTTGACGTCGTCGAAGTCCATCAGCTCGGCGAAGAGCCGACGCGCCGCCTGCGGGCCAGGAGCCGCGTCGATCAGCACGCTTTGTGCGCGCGTCAGTGTCAGCACATCCGACGCGACCGGATGCCGCTCGGCGAAGTAGGTGTCGAGCAGGCCGGGCGCGGCCCATCCGCGAACCTCCGCCGCGAGCTTCCACCCCAGGTTGAACGCGTCTTGGATGCCGAGGTTCAGGCCCTGCCCGCCGAGCGGCGGATGCACGTGCGCCGCATCGCCCGCGAGGAACACGCGGCCCACGCGATATCGATCGGCCAGACGCGTCGCGTCGGTGAAGCGGGTGAGCGAGATGGGGGAGTGGGCGCCGAAGTCCGTCCCGGCGAAGGCACGGAGCTGTGATCGGAACTCGTCGAGCGTCGGGGGCACGGTGCGGTCCTCCGAGACGGATGCCGCGGGCACGACCGCGCGGAAGTGGCCGTCCGGCGTCGGGCCGATTCCGAACCCGCGATGCGTCTTGCGCACCTCGTCCGAGATCGCGGCCACCTCATCCGCCGGCGCCGTGATCTCGATCTCGCCGAGCAGCCACTCCGTCGTCGCGGCCTCACCGCGGAAGCCGACGCCGAGCGCACGGCGCACAAGGCTGCGACCGCCGTCGCAGCCGACCACCCACCGGGAGCGCACGCTCGCGCCATCCGCGAGTTCGACCGTGACGCCATCCTCATCCTGTGTGAGGCCGACGGCCTCGATGCCGCGTCGGATGTCGGCGCCGAGTTCGGCCGCGCGCTCGGCGAGCAGGCGGTCGGTGATCGGCTGCGGGATGCCGAGGATGTACCCGTGCGCGGTGTCGAGGTCGGCGGGCTGCGGCTTGTCGATTCGCGCGAAGCGCCCGACCCCGGAGTAGGCCGCGCCGTGCTCGAGGAAGCGCTCGAGGAGCCCGCGCTGATCGAGGATCTCGATGCTGCGCGCGTGCAGCCCGAGTGACCGCACGAGGCGGGTTGGCTCCGCGTCGCGCTCGAGGACGAGCACGCTGACGTCGTGGAGGCGCAGCTCGCTCGCGAGCATCATGCCCGTCGGGCCGCCGCCGATGATGATCACGTCGTACATGTGCCGCCCCCTTCCGCGCCGGAATCTCCGGCGCGGCGGACCATTCTGCTCCGCGCCGGGGGCCTTGCGGCAAGCCCCTGGGCGGGCGATATCCTGAAGGTGGCAGGAGGCCTCGAGCTTCCTGCCTTTGTCGTCTCTACGCTTCGAAACCTGCCTCCGAGGCGTAACGCTCCGTCGTTCGCGCCAGCGCTGGGCGGCGGTTACGGCCAGCTGCCAGTTCGGCGATCGTCAATTGGCGATATAGGCCGCGGCTTTTCGTCGAAGTTCAATGACTTCCACGACCTCATCGAAAGCGTCGACAATCCGACCTCTCCCGAAACGTATCTGGGTCGATGAGCGTATCGATGGAGCGCCTTGTGCGGCCATTCGCGAGCACCCTCTCGCAACGCCCCGGTGGCCAACGCCGAGTGATGCTCACGCGAGGGCTCCCCGGTGATCGATGGCGCGCGGGCCGCCGTCGGCTCGACCTTCCTCGTGCCCGCAAGCCACGGACCGGTCGAGGTCGACGGCATCGGCGAGCTGCTCGTGGCTCGTCCGCCCGCCCGCTGACGGGGACGGCCGACCCCGCTCGACCCGTGGGCGTGGGACGGCCCGGGCCTGACGTTCGGCGTCCCGCGCGCGTGCACCGGGCCATCCGCTTCTCTCCTGGCAGGATGACCCGGATGATCGCCGTCGAGATCGCACCCGTGACGTTGCCGGACGCCGTCGACGCGCGCGATGCGCAGGATTTCCTCGACTACCTCGAGATCGCCGCGACGGTGATGCGGGAGCAGAGCGGCGCCGGTATCGGCGCGCAGAAGCCTGCCGACGCACTCGAGCGGCTGCGCGGCGCGACGTGCGTGCCGCTGCTCGCGCGGATCGCCGGGCGGGCCGCGGGAGCCGCGCAGTTCATGGCGCCGCCGGACGGCGGAGTGCTCGCGAGCATCAGCGTGTTCGTGCCGCGCCGCGACGCCGGCATCCTCGAGGCGATGCTCATCAAGGCCGTGGAGGAGCAGGCGCGGGCGCACTGGTTCGCGGCGGTCCGCGCGGTGAGCCTGCATCGCCCCGATGCGGAGGGCGACGTCATCCCGGCGGCGGATGGCGGTGAGGCGGCGCCGCGCGACCCCCAGGCGCGGGCGCTCGCCGAGTCGGGCTATGCGCTCGAGACCGTCACGCGGCATCCGACCGGCTGGGGCGATCTGGAGTACCTCGCGGCCGAGTGGCGGAAGGACCTCGCCGCATAGGACGGCCGGCGTCCGATCACGCGGGCGCAGGCCCCGCGCGCAGGACGTCGGGAAGGCGTTTCCCGACCGTTCACCGCCATCCGCGAGCCTTCCGGCATCCCCTCCGCGGCCATCCGACCGCGCCCGCCGTGAGTCCGACCCGACGGACTCAGGAAGGAAGATCCGTGCCATCCGCATTCCCTCGTCGCAAGGCCGTCGCCTGCGCTGTGCTCCTCCCGCTCCTCGTCGGCCCCGCCTTCGCGCAGCCTGCCTTCGCCGCGAAGGACGACGACCTCGTCGACGCGTCGGCCATCGAGCCGCGCGCGGCGGCGTACGGCGCGTTCGTCGACACGTACCGCCAGAACACGACCGACTTCACGACGCCCGAGACGAACCCGGCGATCGGCGTGCTCTCCGAGATGCTCGAGTACTGGACGCCCGGCACCACCTGGAATGACGGCACGGTCCTGAATGCCCAGGTGCATGAGCAGAACATCGCCGCGATCGAGCGGATCACGCAGAACCGCACCGACGAGGAGGCCGACGCCGCCTACCTCGCCGACCGCCGCCACCAGAGCTACTCGATGATCGAGGGCCTCGAGGAGGACGCGCAGGAGTTCCGCGACCTCGCGAACGCGGGCACGACCATCCCCGACGAGATCCCCGCCGACGCGCTCACGACCAAGTACGACGACCGCGGCAACGAGAACGGCGCCTGGGCCGACGTCGACTCCGAGCTCGGCAGCGTCGTGCAGCTCGTGAACACCGTGCGCGGGCCGTGGGCGACCTCCAACCGCGCCAAGGAGTACTACCAGTACATGCGCCCGTTCCGCTGGAGCGACGACGTCGTGCTCGTGCCCGAGCTCGAGCCGGTCAAGAAGCCCGAGTCGGAGGCCGCTTCGGACGGCGGATTCCCGAGCGGGCATACGAATGCCGCCTTCCTCGCGGGCATCGCGCTCGCCACGGCCGTGCCCGAGCACTACGACGACCTCCTGCTGCAGGCGTCCGACCTCGGCTACAGCCGTGCCGAGGCCGGGATGCACTCGGCGCTCGACATCATCGGCGGCCGCATCCTCGCGACCGGCCTCGCCGCGGCGACCCTCGCCGACGACGAGAACGCCGAGCTGATCGCCGAGGCGACGGCGGACGCCGACACCGCACTCGAGGCTGAGCTCGATCTCGACACCGACCGCGACGCGTACCAGGCGCGCCTCGCGGAGTACCTCGCGAACACCACGTTCGGCCTCGACCCCGTCGGCGAGGCGGGCGTCGCGCCGGTCGTGCCGGAGGGCGCCGAGGAGCTCATCCGCACGCGCTACCCCTATCTCGACGACGCGCAGCTGCGCTGGGTGCTCTACTCGACCGCGCTCGAGTCGGGCCTCCCCGTCGCGGACGACGCCGAGGGCTGGGGCCGGCTCAACCTCTTCGCCGCCGCGAACGGCTTCGGCGCATTCGACCGCGACGTCGCGGTCTCGCTCGACGCGACGGCGGATGGCTACGGTGCGGTGGACGTGTGGCGGAACGACATCGACGGCGCGGGGTCGCTCACGCTCGACGGCACGGGCACGCTCATCCTCGCGGGTGAGAACTCCTTCACGGGCGGCGTGCGCGTGAAGGGCGGCGAGCTCGTCGCGACGACCGCGACCGCGCTCGGCACGGCCGACGTCGAGCTGCAGCGGGGCGCCGTCCGCGAGCAGGCGGATGGCACGCTCGAGGTCGGCGGGGAGCTCACGCAGAAGAAGGGCGCGACGCTCGCGCTGACGATCGAGGACGCCTCCGCTCCCGCCCTCTCGGTCGACGGCAAGGCGAAGCTGCGCGGCACGCTCGCGGTCGACGTGCCGGCGCTGGCCGAGGTGCCGGCAGAGCTGCCGCTCATCGAGGCCGCGAAGTTCCCGGGCGCGCTTCCGGCGCTTGAGGTCACGGGGCTGCCGGAGGGCTACCAGCCGGAGCTGCGGGTCGAGGGCGGCGTGCTCACGCTGGTCGACGCGCGCTGACGTGTCGGCGGGCGGGGGAGATCCCCGCCCGCCGGCGGGGTGGGTGAGAGGAGGCGGCCCCCTCACCCACCCGGATGCTCAGCCGACCGGCTGCGTCGTCGGCGAACCGAGCACCATCGGCGCGACGATCAGCTTGTCGACGCGCGGGGCCTCGCCGTCGGCGCTGAACACGCGGAGCGGCTCGCCGTCGCTCGACAGGGTCACCTGCATGCTGCGCTCCAGGAAGCTGTTCCAGCTGAAGGTGTGGCGGTGGTAGCCGTACCCCACCTCCTGGTCACCCTCGGCGATGTCGAGGCGGAGGTCGACCACCTGCGGGTTGTACGGGTGGGGCGAGGCGAGGCTCGCGTTGGAGTACCAGACCGACACGGCGTAGTCCCCGGCGCTGTCGAAGCCCGCGGAGCGCGCGAACTCGATCGCGTTCCCCTCGCCGCCGCCCAGACCGTCGACGTAGCCGCCACCCGTCGCGTTCGTGCCCGTGGCGGGGGCGAGCGTTCCGGCCTGCGCGGTGCCCGTGAGCTGCCCGTCCTCTGCCTCCAGGACGACGCGCGCGTCGTCGGCGGCGCGGACCCGCGTCGTCGTCACGCTCTCGATCGCGACATCGCCCGACGAGCGCAGCTCGATCTCGTTGATGCCCTCAGCGAGGTGCACTCGGGCCGTCGACTCCCAGCTGCCCTTTCGGTCGCTTGCGAGTTCGACAGGCGAGCCGCCGTTGATCGTGACCTCGATCGCGCCCGCGCGGCCGCTCTCGTAGGCGACCGACAGGTCGTAGTAGCCCGAGTCCATCGCCGTGACGTAGAGGTCGGCGCGCCCGCTGTCCGACAGGCTCGCGAATCCGGACGCCTTCTTGCCCTGGTACGCGATCTTCGCGCCGTCGTACAGACGGAACGTCGATGCCGGGTGCACCGTCGGCTCACCGTCGGTCACATCCGTGAGCAGGAAGCGGTCGAGCGTGACGTCGGGGTAGGGGAGAAGGTTCTCTCCATCGGCGGTGGTGCGGAGCGTGAGCTCGTGCGTGCCCGCGGTGAGCTCGACCAGGGTCTCGCCGCTGCCGCGGTAGTTCCAGTGCAGGTCGGCCCGGTACTGCACCGTGCCCGCGTATGCGCCGTCGACCCACAGGGCGTGCTGGCCGGGGTTCTTGTTGGAGGCGCCGATCGCCTGCAACCGGTAGAGACCGTCGCGCGGCACCTCGACCGTCCAGGTCGCGGTCGAGTCGAGCGTCTTGAACGCGCGCACGTCCTGGTTGCCGGAGGCGAGCCACGTCCAGCCGCCACTCGCCTTCGGGTCGTGGCTCTGCACGTACGAGCCGGTGATCGCGGTGCTCTCGGCCTCGACCGTCGCGCTCCAGGGCTGCGCCGCGAGATCCTGCTCGACATCGTGCGTGCCGGCCGGAGTGATCAGCACCTGGTAGGCCGCGTAGCGGTTGAACGTGTCGACCGGGATCGTGAGCTTGCCGCCCGCGAGCGCTGCGCCATCCGCCGCCCAGACGAGAGCCGGGGTGTCGGCGAGCCCCTGCGCGCCGACCGTCGCGATCTCGCGCACCTCGACGTCGACCCGGTTGCCGAACACCTTTCGATCGAGCCCTTCGAGCGACACCTCGACGTCGGCGTCCGTCCCGCCGAGAAGCACGGTCGCGCGCCGGTTCTCGTCGTCGACGGCCGCGATGCCCTGCAGAGTGTCGGCGGTGTCGGGACGCGGCGGCGTCACACGCACGGTCTCCGACCCCTCGAGGTCGCCGTACCACTTGAACATCCACCACCCGGCGTTCGCGCCGTTCGGCCGTGAGGAGTTGTCGGAGAAGTTGCCCGAGTAGCCCCAGTACGCGGTCTGGGCGTCGACCTTCGTGTCCTCGAACATCGAGAACCACTGGATGAGCTGACCGGGCTGCCCCATGTCGCGCAGCATCCCGTACTCCGTGATGTTGACGGGGATCGGATCGATGCCCTTCGATGACTCGATCGCGCGGAACTCCGCGAGATGACCGCGATAGGTCGCGAGATTGTCGATGCCGAGCTCGTGCCAGATCCACACGTCGGGGACGGACCCGTCGGCGATCGCGTAGTCGAGGAACTCCGTGCTCGGCGTCTTCCGCCAGTGACTGTCGCCGGGGCCGCCGATGCGCGGCCGGTCGAGACCGTGTCGCGCGTAGACCTCCTCGATCTTCTCGTGCACCGCGGTCCAGTCGGCGAAGAACTGCTCCTTGTCGGCCGCCCAGTCCGAGTACCAGATCCAGTCCGGCTCGTTGAACGGGATGAAGGTGTACTCCTCGGGGTGGTCGGATTGCGTCGCGACCGCCTCGGTGACGAACTCGATCACCTCGAGGTAGTCCCAGACGCCGTTGCCGCCCTCGGTGTAGGAGCCGGTCGCGACGTCGTAGGTGCGGTCGTCGCCCGGGCGGACGCCGCTGTTGTACGGCCACTCGGGGTAGTAGTCCTGCTGGTAGATGTACAGGTCCTCGCCGTGCTTGTCGAAGAACCCGTCCTCGATCTTCAGTGTGTCGCCGCCGGGGTGCTGCGTGCCGTACGGCGGCTTCTGGGACGTGTTCGTGATGTGCGCGCCGTTGATCAGCGCCTGAGTCGGAGCGCCGTCGTCGCCGAACCCGTACAGCGTTCCGCTCGCGCCTCCGCGGAACTCTCCGGTGCGATCGGAGAAGTCGACGGTCAGGCGCTCCGCGTCGGCCGCGACCGCGGGTGGAGCGGCGAAGCCGCTCGTGACCAGCGCAGCGGCAGCGAGCGTCGTCGCCGCGCCCAGTGTTCTCTTCATGGGAAGGGATCTCCTCTTCATCGAGTCGGGTGCTTCGGCTCACCACTGGGAGGCGACACTAGCAACGCGTGATAACGATTACAAGACAGACTTGATAGCGATTTCAGAATCCGCTACGTTCGCCTCTTGAAATCGCTATCAGCGACTCGACCGGGTCGCGTGGACCGCAATGACGAGGAGTGACGTGACCGAACAGCTGGCGTGGGGAGACGGCGACCTGACCCTCACCTTCGGATGGGCCGACGACGCCCCCGTCCATCTCGCGGCTCTCCGGATGGGCGAGCGCGCGCTGCCGCTGTACCGCGTCCCGCTCGTCGAGATCCTCACGGCCACGGCCGGGCACCTGCCTGCGTCGGGCCGCCTCTCGCACACCGAACTCGGTGCGCGCCTTCGCCACATCGATCATGAGGTCGATGAAGACGGGCGCCTCATCATCCGCCAGCAGGCCGACGGCGTCGAGGCGGTGACCCAGCTCGAAAGGCTCGCGGGCGCTCCTCGGGCCGTCCGCGCGCAGACGAGTGTGCGCGCGCTCGGAACCGACCCTGTCGTCCTGCGGTCGGTGACGTCATGGGCGGGCGGCTTTACGGCGCGCGACGCGAGCGGGCCCGAGAAGCTCGACGGGTGGGTGCGCGTGTCGGGCGTGAGCGACTGGCTCGGGGAGGGGCGCTGGACCCGCACGCCGCTGCGCGGACCGGACTTCCCGCACCTCGCCGAGCACCTCACGGGGCACAACCCGCGCGGCGCCTGGGCGGTGAGCTCGGACGGCACCTGGTCGACGGGCGCGGACCTGCCCGTCGGGGGGCTGGAGAGCGCAGCGCTCGGGCTGGCGCTCGTGTGGCAGATCGAGCACAACGGAGCCTGGCGCAGCGAGATCGGCGAGGACACGGACGGCGGATACCTGAGCCTCTCGGGGCCGACGGACACCGACGCGTCGTGGACGCGCCGGCTCGCACCGGGGGAGGCCTTCGAGACGGTTCCTGTCGAGCTCGCCTACGGTCGGGACTTGGAGGACGCGCTGGACGCGCTCACGGACTTCCGCCGCTCCGCGCGGCGCGCCCACCCGGACAACGTCGCGATGCCGGTCGTCTTCAACGACTACATGAACACGCTCAACGGAGATCCGACGACCGAGCGGCTGCTCCCGCTCATCTCCGCGGCGGCCGAGGTGGGGGCCGAGGTCTTCTGCATCGATGCGGGCTGGTACGACGACAGCGGTCACTGGTGGGACACGGTCGGAGAATGGCGGCCCTCCCGCACCCGCTTCCCGGGAGGTCTCTCGGAGGTGGTCGACGCCATCCGCGACGCCGGGATGGTGCCAGGGCTCTGGCTCGAGCCCGAGGTCGTCGGCGTGCGCAGCCCCGTCGCAGAGACGCTTCCGCGGGAGGCCTTCCTCCAGCGTCACGGACAGCGGATCGTCGAGCACCACCGGTACCACCTCGACCTGCGGCACCCGGCGGCGGTCGCTCACCTCGATGCGGTCGTCGACCGCCTTGTCGCCGACTTCGGCGTCGGGTTCTTCAAATTCGACTACAACGTGAACCCCGGTGCGGGAACCGACCACGACGCCGACAGCCCGGGCGATGGGCTCCTCGCTCACAACCGCGCCCACCTCGCCTGGCTCGACGGCGTTCTCGACCGCCACCCCGGACTGGTGATCGAGAACTGCGCCTCGGGAGCGATGCGGATGGACTTCGCGATGCTCTCGCGGCTGGCCATGCAGTCGACCTCCGACCAGCAGGACTTCCGGAAGTACCCGCCGATCGCAGCCGCGGCTCCGATCTCGATGCTGCCCGAGCAGGCGGCGAGCTGGGCGTACCCGCAGCCCGACATGAACGCGGAGGAGCTCTCGTTCAGCCTCGTCACGGGACTTCTCGGCCGGTTCTACGTGTCGGGCTACCTCAACCGGATGACCGACGCACAGCGTGAGGTCGTCGCAGCGGCCGTCGCGCAGGCCAAGTCGCTGCGCACGCTCATCCGCAGCGGCAAGGCCCATTGGCCCCTCGGGCTTCCGGGATGGACCGACCCGTGGGTCGCGCTGTCCATCCGCTCGGAAGGCGAGGAGGTCGTGTCGGTCTGGCGCCGGGACGGCGAGAGCTCGACGTCCCTGTCGTTCCCGCACCTCATCGGCGCCGACGTGGAGGTCTCGCCGGTGTTCCCCCTCCACCTCCCGGCCTGGCGGACGACGTGGGACGCCCCCTCCGGGACCCTGACGCTGCACGCGGGCGATGCCGATCTCGCCGCGCGCACCATCCGCCTCAGCGTGGGCACCCCGACCCGCTGACCTCTCTCCGGTGCCCATCCCGAGCGCCGGAGCAACCACGAAGGAGCAATTCGATGAAGAACACGTTCCGCGCAGGCGCGGCGCTCGCCGCCGTCGCCGCGCTCACCCTCACCGGGTGCTCGGATCCCGGCGCAGGAGCCGGCGCGAGCGACCCCGCCGAGTGGCCCGCGCAGGACGCCGATCTCGCGGGAACGACCCTGACGATCTGGGCGGCGCAGAACTCGAACACCGTGCCGGACAGCGTCATCGCCGGCTTCGAGGAGCTGACCGGCGCGGAGGTCGAGGTCGTCACGATCCCGGATCCCTACGAGCAGGGCGTGCAGACGAAGGTGGCCACGGGCGACAAGCCCGACCTCGCGTTCTGGCAGCCGACGTCGTCCATGCTGACCGCGCTCAACGCCCCGACGAACCTTCAGCCGCTCGACGACGCCCCCTGGCTCGACGCGTACAAGCCCGAGCTGCGGGATATCACCGGCATCCTCGACGACACGCGCTACGCGGCGCTCATCACGACCCCCGCTGTCGAGGGCGTGTACTACAACAAGGAGGTCTTCGAGGAGGCCGGGGTCACCGACCTCCCGAAGAACTGGGACGAGTTCATCGCGCTCGCGCGGGACCTCAAGGAGCAGGGCACGACGCCGTTCTTCGACTTCGGCGGGGGCACGCCCTGGGCCACGCAGTGGTGGGTTCAGGTGCAGCTCGCCGACGCCGCGAAGGACGGCCTGTGGGACGAGGTGAACGCGAACGAGAAGGGGTTCGACGAGTCGCCGATCCAGGACGCGATCGACGAGTACGCCGCCCTGATCGATGAGGGGCTCTTCAACGAGGACATCAAGACCGCGACCTTCGAGGAGCAGGGCCCTGCGCTCCTGAGCGGCGAGGCGGCGATGGTCGTCCAGGTGAACTCGTTCTTCGGCCAGCTGCAGTCCCTGGCGGATACCGCGGAGCTCGATGAGAAGATCGGCTTCTTCCCCATCTCTCCGAGCGGCAACGTGGGCACCTTCATCCCCGATCAGTCCAACGCCCTCGTGGCGTTCAAGACGGGGGATGCCGAGCGCGAGGCCGCATCGCGCCAGCTCCTCTCGTACTGGCTCGGCGACGGCTACGAGGAGTTCGTGAACGCCCAGTCCACGGTCTCGCTGCAGACGGATGTCCCGTCGTCGGACGAGGTGCCGCAGGCGCTTCTCGACGTGAGCGCGTCGCTCGGCGACGCGGTCGGCTCGATGCAGGCGCTCGCCGTCGCCAACCCCGACCTCTACCTGAACCTCGGCGACATGATCCAGGGCACCATGACGCCGGCCGAGGTGGGCGAGGCCACGCAGGCCCAGTTCGCCGAGCTGGCCAAGGCGATCGGCGCCTCCGGCTTCTGACTCTCGGACAGCCGGGCGCCGACGAGGTCGGCGCCCGGCACCCCACCGGAAGGCATTCACCCATGACGACCACCCTCGGTCTCCCGCGCCAGGCGGCGCCGGCCGCTCGACCCGACGAGCAGCCGGCCCCGCCCGCACGACGCACGCAGGACCATCCGGCCTGGTTCCTGATCCCCGCGCTCGTCGTTCTCGTCGTGTTCTTCCTCGTGCCGACGATCTTCAACTTCATCTACGCGTTCACCGACTGGTCGAGCTTCAAGTCCGAGATCGGCTTCGTCGGCTGGGCGAACTTCACCGCGCTGTTCTCGAGCGGCCAGCTCGTGAACGCGCTCTGGGTGACGCTCCTCTACGCCGTGCTCGTCGCCGTCTTCCAGAACCTCTTCGGTCTCGCGCTCGCGCTCCTCCTCGAGCGCGACACGCGACTGAACCGGATCATCCGCGTCGCGTTCTTCATCCCCGTCATCATGTCGGCGCTCGCGGTCGGCTACATCTTCCAGGCGATGCTC
The DNA here is from genome assembly GCF_035188445.1 of Microbacterium sp. JZ37. Taxonomy (NCBI): domain Bacteria; kingdom Bacillati; phylum Actinomycetota; class Actinomycetes; order Micrococcales; family Microbacteriaceae; genus Microbacterium; species Microbacterium sp. JZ37. Next base: position 172,815 of record NZ_CP045253.1, read on the forward strand.
AAGCCCGAGGGCGCTCTCAACGGCATCCTCGGCTTCCTCACCGGGCAGGACGTGCAGATCGCGTGGCTCGGAAGCACGACCTGGACCATCGTCGTCGTCGCTCTCGTGCACGCATGGAAGTGGATGGGGCTGTCCATGCTCATCTATCTCGCGGGGCTGAAGACGATCAGCGGCGATGTTCTCGAGGCGGCGCGGATCGACGGATCCGGCTGGTGGGGAACCTTCACCGCCATCCGCTTCCCGCTCCTCGCGCCCGCGGTCACCTTCAATGTCGCGACCGCGCTGCTCGGCTCGATGAACGGGTTCGACATCGTGCAGGCCACGACGGCGGGCGGTCCGGGCGGCACGACCGAGCTCCTCAACATCTTCATCTTCCGCACATTCGGCCAGGGCCTCTTCGCCCAGGCGACGACGATGAGCCTCGTGCTCTTCCTGACGGTGGCCGTGCTGGCCTTCCCCGTCATCCGCATGCTCCGGAAGCGAGAGGACATCCTGTGACCGCCACCATCCCTCACGCCGCGTCGCGGCGTCGCTCGAGCGTCGCGGCCTCGCGCTGGGCGCAGCCTGTCGTCGCTTTCGTGACAGCTGTCGTGCTGCTCGGGATCCCGTTCTGGCTCGTCGTCGTCACCGCGTCGAAGACCCAGGCGGAGGCCTTCGAGCCCGATCTCAGCCTGCCGTCCGAGTGGCGTCTCCTCGAGAATCTCGCGACGGTCTTCACGGAGGGCCGGATGTGGCCGGCGTTCCTCGGGAGCGCGCTCGTGATGATCCCCTCCGTGCTCGGGGTGCTCATCCTCGGGTCCATGGCCGCCTGGATCCTCGGGCGCCGGCGGGGCCGCGTCATGTCGGCTGTGTACGCGCTCGGCATCAGCGGCATCGTGCTCCCGCCCGCGGTCGTCACGATCGTCCTCCTGCTGCGGCAGCTCGGCCTCGCCGGAACGCCGCTCGGCATGATCGGCGTCTACATGGGCATGTACCTCTCCACCGTGATCTTCTTCGTGACCGGCTTCGTGAGGACCATCCCCGCCGAGCTCGAGGAAGCCGCGCGGGTCGACGGCGCAGGGCCCGTCCGGGTCTTCGTGCGGATCATCCTGCCGCTGCTCATGCCCGTGCTCGCGACCGCGACGATCCTCATCTGCCTCTACATCTGGAACGACGTCTTCTACGCGCTCTTCGTGGTCGGCGGTCGCCTGGACACCCTGCCCCTGAACCTCTACCAGGTCGCGAGCTCGGGACTCTACCTGCAGAACTGGCACCTGATCTTCGCGTACATCGTGCTGATGAGCCTTCCGCTCCTGATCACGTTCATCGTGGCGCAGCGCAAGATCATCTCCGGTATCACGAGCGGCGCGGTCAAGTGAGACGATGAGGGCGAAGGACACCACCGACATGAAGAGCAAGCACCCCACCATCGCCGACGTCGCCCGGCGCGCCGGAGTCTCGGTGCCGACGGTGTCACGGGTGCTCACCGGTGCGGCGAGGGTCAGCCCGACGAAGCGCGAGGCCGTCGAGAACGCGATCGCCGAGCTCAACTACCGCCCGAGCGCAGCCGCCCGCGCCCTCGTCTCGCGGCGCTCGCAGGTCATCGCCGTGATCGCCGGGGACACGTCCCGCTACGGATACGCCGAGACGATCCGAGGCGTGGAGCTCGCCGCACGCGCCGAGGGATACACCGTCATGATCACGGTCGTCGAGTCAGCCGACGATGACGAGGTCGATCGGGCGATCACCGCCACGCTCACACATGCCATCGCGGGAGTGGTCGTGCTCAAGTTCGACCCTCCCGGGGTGGCCGTGGTGAACCGGCTTCCCGACGACATCCCGGTCGTCGCGCTCTCCGGCGTGCGCGACGTGAGCGTTCCGCAGGCGGTGCTCGACGAGACCCGCGCGGCAGAGGAGCTCACGAACTTCCTGCTCGAACTCGGCCACGAGACGGTGCATCATGTGCGCGTGCCGCCCTCGCGTCGGGAGGACGGGCGGACGACCGGATGGCGCCGAGCGCTGCGGAAGGCCGGCGCACCGATCCCCGCGCCGTTCGACGCGACGTGGGAGCCGGTGAGCGGACGGCAGGTCGCGCGGGAGATCGCGGCGGATCCGACCGTGACCGCCGTGTTCTGCGGCAACGACGAGATCGCGATGGGCGTCATGCGCGGTCTGGCCGACGCCGGCCTGCGCGTCCCGGAGGACATCTCGGTGGTCGGATTCGACGATCACCCGCTGAGTGAGATCTGGTCGCCTCCCCTGACGACCGCCCATCAGGATTTCGCCGGGATGGGACGCCGGGGGTTCCAGCTGCTGCTCGACCTCCTGAACGGCGCTGGCGGCAAGCGCTTCTCCTCCGAGCGCCCGGCGCTCGTCACGCGGGAGAGCGCCGCAGCGCCCAGCCCTGAGCGCATGCGCGCGCTCGAGGACGCTCGAGACGAGCTGGCCGCGGGCGCCTGACGCGCGCACAGAACCGGGCCGCCGAACAGAAGTAGGCGTCCCGTCAGGCGGCGATCTTCGGCCGTCGCCGACCGTGGCGGGGCCTCGTCCGCGTTGCGCGCGAGGCCCCGCCACGCTGTCGCGTGGACGTCAGCCCGCTCGTTCCAGGCTCACGTCCACCCAGAACTGCAAGGCGTCCTCCGCCTGCACGTGCTCCGGCGCGACGTGCAGCCATCCGGGTCCCATCGTCCGCTCGCCCATGAAGGCCTGCTCGGCCGCGGTGCTCTCGATCAGGTCCGCATGACGGCTCGGTGCGACGTGAACCAGCAGCTCCCCGTCCTTGCCGGCCGTCACCGCCATCCGCTCGTCGACCATGAACGCGCGGCTGCCGAACATCGACACTTCGCGGACCACGCGCCCGTCGAGGAGCTCGCGGATGCGCGCCGCGAGCGCATCTCGCGCCGGTCGCTCGGCGGCAGCCACTGTCAGCGCCCGCCCTTTGCGAGGTAGTCCTGGCCGTCGTAGTGCAGCTGCAGCCGATCGATGACGCCGTCGCGAAGCGTGAAGAACTCGGCGATGCGCACCACGCCGCCCGGCATCGTCGCGTCGTAGAGGACCGCGGAGCCGCTCGTGCCATGCACCTCCTGGACGAGCTCGATTCCCTGCACCGTCGCGACGAAGCCCGAGGCGCCTTGGAGGAAGCCCTCCGTGGCATCGGGGATGTGGCCGGCGAGTGATCCCGTGAAGTCGAGATGGTCGGAGAGGAGCGGGCGGAGCGCGTCGCCATCGCCATAGGCATCGGCGCCGGACGTGAGCACGGCGTAGTACTCCTGCAGGACACGCGGCGCGTCGCTGGAGACGATCATGGGGAACCTCCCGAGTCGAGTTACTATAAATTCTCAAGTGATCTTTCTCGAAGTCAAGAGGGTTCCGTGAAGTCATACGGCCAGCTGTGCGCGGTTGCGCGTGCTCTGGATGTGGTCGGCGATCGCTGGACGCTGCTGATCGTGCGCGAGCTGCTCATCCTGGGTCGTGCCCGATTCCGCGACCTGCAGGCGGGCCTGCCCGGTCTCGCACCGAATCTGCTCACCCAGCGCCTGCGCGACCTGGAGGGGGAAGGTGTGCTGCGACGCGAGCGGGATACGCCGCGGAGCGACTACATCCTCACCGAACGCGGACGGGCGCTCGAGGGGGTCGTGCGCGAGCTGCTGAAATGGGGAGCGCCGACCGTGCGCGATGCGCCCGCCGACGCGATCTTCCAGATGCACTGGCTGAGCATGCCGGCGGCGCACCTGCTGCGCGACAGTCAGCCGGAGCGAGGTGTTGGGTGCGTGCGATTCGGCGATCCGGCGGACGGGTTCGACGTGCTCGTCGGTGACGGCGTGGTCCGCGTCGGCCCGTGCGATGGCGGGCGGACTCCGGACGCCGTCGTGAAGGGGCCAGGGGCAGCTCTTGTCGGACTGATCCAGGGTGCGCTGCCGCTCGAGCGCGCCGCGGCCGCGGGTGTCGCGATCGAGGGCGACGTCGAGGCGCTTCGCCGCATCCTGCCCGCGGGTTGAGCGGAGACAGAGCTGCGGCGGACAGGGGTGCATCCCCGTCCGCCGCAGCGTGTGCGGTATCTGCTGCTCAGCGGCGTGCCGGCGCCGGCAGCATCCGCTGCTCCTCGCTGACGAGGGTCGCGCTCCCGACACCGGGAGCCGACACGGTGAGCTCGACGCTCAGGCGCTTGCCGGCGTCGCCGCGGACCGGCGTGTAGCTCGAATCGGTCGCACCCGCGATCGGCCGCCCGTTGCGCAGCCACTGCCACGAGACGTCGCCGTCGGCGGGGGCGAACTCCGCGACCGCCTCAACGGGCTCGCCGATCGCGGGTGCCTCGCTGAGCTCGAGCCGTGTGATCACGGCCGTCCTCGAGATCGCGACGGTCGTCTCGCTCGAGACGGATCCGTCGGCCGATGTCACGACGATGCGCGCAGTCCATCCGTTCGAGGCGTCGGCCTGCTCCACCTCGACCGATGCCTCATCGTCGAGCGCGAAGGCCTGCACGACGGGCGGAATGGACGGATCGGCGGTCACCTCGTAGGCGCTGGCCTCGGGGGAGAAGCCCTCCACCGTCTCGCCGGCCACGCGGAGGTCCGCGAGGGTCGCGACTGCGGCCGGCGAGGCCACGCTCTCGAACAGCTCGACCTCCGAGACGATCATGTGCATCCCCTCGGCGGCGTGCAGGGTGAAGCGCACCCCGGTCGCCGTCCGGGTGGCGAACTCGGTCGTCACGATCGGAGCGCCGGTGGACGGAGACTCCACGGCCTGCGGAGACTCCCAGCCGGGCGCGGGCGCCCAGGTGCCGTCGGCGTCGCGCACCTCGATCGTCATCGTCTCGGCCCAGCTCGCGCGGCCGTCGCGCCAGAAGCGGATCGCGGCTCCGTCGAGGTCGCGCGCCTCGAACGTGTAGGTGAGGGTGCTGGTCTGCTCCTGGGCGCTGCCGGACCAGTTCGACCATCCCTTGTCGTCGAGGACGCCGTTCAGGGTGCGCTCCGCCGGGTAGCCGGGCTCCGTGTAGCTGGCCTCGACGGCGACGCCCCCGTCTGCCGCGAAGCTGCGCTGCGTGCCCTCCGTGACGAGCACGGCGAGCCGCGCCTCGAGCTCCGCGCCGTCGGCCTGCGCCGTCCCGGCGATCGAGATCGCACCGGGCTCGGTCAGCGCGCTCTCATCGAGCGTCGTCCAGTCCCACTCGACCGGCACCTCGAAGGCGTGCTCCGACGCCCCCACGCGGGCCGGGACGGTGTCCGGAGCCGCGGCCCGCACGGCGTCCGCCGTGGTGCCCGCCGCGACCGTGACCGATACGGGATCCGTCGCGGTGAGGCCGCCGACATCGACGTGCGCGACGACGGTGAACCTCTGCCCGAACAGGTCGACGGCCGTGCCCGGCACCTCCACGCGGCCCTCGTTCTCCCAGGTCGCGTCATCGGGAAGGTCCCACTCGACCGGAACCGCCGCGCCCGTGCCCCACGCGTACGCGGAGAGGACGGTCTCGGGCAGCAGAGGAGCGACGCCGGCCGTCGTGCGCGCAGGGATCGCCGTCCCATTGACGGGGGTCAGGTCGCGCGCCTCCCAGGCCTGGTTCGCGCCTCCGTTGGAGCCGTACACGCCCACCGAGGCGCCCTCGGCCGATGACTGCCCGCCCACCTCGAGGGCGAGCGCAAGCGCCTCGTTCACGAACGAGAAGCTCTTCCCGTCGGTCGTGTTGACGATCCACCGTGTCTCGGGGCTCTGGGCCGCGGCCGACGGGTCGATGTCGCGCAGGTCGGTGCCCGCGCTCGTCGCGCCGAGGACGCGCCCGTCGCCGTTCTCGAGCACGACGCGCTGGGTCGCGGTCCTCTCGCCGACGGCGACGGTGTGGGCCGTCCACTTCTGCGCCGATGCGGTCGCGGCGTCGTCGGCGAGCGTCGTGATGCTCGTCGCCGCACCGGAGCCGCCGGCCGTGAGCGCCTTTCCGCTCTGCGCGCCGACGAGCTGGTAGCTGTGCCCATCCTCGATGGCGGGAGCATCGGCGGAGACGCCGGAGACGCCGTCGATCACGAACGTCGTGACCGACTTCGCGGGCACGGTGAGCGTGGCCGACGCGTCGTCGACGGCGACGGGTGCTCCCTCGACGAGCGCGTTCGCGGTCGGCTCATCGGGCGACGGGGCCTCCGTCGTGACGTACGGCGTCACGGTCGCGCCGTCCGCGATCTCGCCGAAGGCGGAGAGATCGAGCGTGACCGAAGCCGCATCCGCGCTCGTGTTGCGGTGGACGATGGTCGCGCCCGTTCCGTCACCGCGGATGGCCGCGGTGCTCGAGGTGTCGTCGACGGGCACGAGGCGATCGCCCTCGTGGATGAACTTCGTGAAGTTGCGGATGGTGTTGAACTTCGAGTTGACCTCGACGCCGCACGGCTCGACGGCGGACGAGTCGCCGCCCGCGTCCGCGACGCGTCGCGCCGACTTCCACACGGAGCGGCCATCCTCCTCGTAGGGCTCGCAGTCGAGGTCGATGAAGACCGAGCCCCAGTTGAGGTCCTCGCCCTGCGGCTGCATGTTGTAGAGGTCTTCGACGGGCTGCCAGAGCACCCACGCGCTCGGCTCGAGCTCGCGCAGGTCGTCCATGATCCGACCCGCGATGCCGAGACCGTTCTCGATGTCGACGGGGTCGTAGCCGTCGACCCAGCTGCCCTCGATCTCGCTCATCCAGAGCGGAGTGTCGGCCTGCTTCGCGAGGTCGCGCACGACGAGGCGTCCGCTCGTGCCATACGTGTGCACGTTCATGCGGCTGACGTCCTCGCGCGTCTCCGCGGGGTATGCCGCCCAGTTCCGCGCGAAGATCCCGGGGTTCGTCTCGTCCATGGCCGAGATGCGCGCATCCGTCTCGGCCCCGTCGAGCGCGGCGGCGAGCGCCTCGACGACCTCGACCTGGCGCTGCGGCCCGACGTGCATGCCCTCCTGGCGGCCGCCGACCGGAACGCCGTTCTCGAGCCGCGTCCCCCAGTAGTTCGTGTTCGGCTCGTTGAACGGGTCGATCGTGTCGACTTCGATCCCGTGCTCGGCTTCGAGGTGCTCCGTGACCTTGACGAGGTACTGGGCGAACGCCTCGTCCGCCTCGGGCTTGAGCTGCTCGGCTGCCGCGTCGAACCCGCCCGAGACGTAGCCGCTCTCGGTCATGAAGTAGGGCGCCGAGTTCGCGAAGGTCTCCCAGTGCGTGATCTGCCCGTCGGCGACGAGCCGGTCGACCCACCAGCGCTGCGTCTCGTCGGCGTCCCAGTCATAGTGCGCGGGGTCATCCGCGTCGAACGCCTCGAGAACCGCGTCGCGATCGGCGTAGGTCGTCGCCGCTCCGCCGTAGATCCCCTCGGAGCCATCGGGATCCGGTGCCCACCAGCCCTCGACGGCGCCGCCCGCGCGCAGGTAGTCGGCCACGTCCGAGGCGTTGCCGCCGCCGATGTTGTAGCGGGCGATGTTGAGGTCGAGCCCGTCCTCGCCGAAGACCGCCTGGTAGAGCTCCTCGCGGAGTTCCTCGGGGTAGTCGCCGGTCGCATTCGCGAACCAGACGAGGCTCGTGCCCCACCCCTCGAACGCCTCGCCCGCGTAGGCGGGGTTCGGCGTGATCGTGACGGATCGCTCCGCCGCCTCGGCCGCGCTCGCGGCGGGTGAGGCGATCAGCGCCCCTCCCACGAGCGCGGCGCCCGTCGTGAGCGCCGCGGCGCGCCGCAGCGTGTGCGATGTCGGCATCGACACTGCCCCTTTCGTCGTCGAAAGCGTCGCGCGGCGCCCGGTTGGGCCGCCCGCTGCGACAGACCATGTTTGCGCAACCATAGCGGATGCCGCGCGACCGCCGCAGGCCGCGCGCACGCCACGACCTCGCGATTGGCCCGAGACGGAGGGCCCGCTCCTCTGCGAGCCTGCTCGGATGGGCGTGCCATGCACACGCGGGAAGGGAACGAGATGACGACGACGGCGACCGGATACACGGCAGGCGACTTCGCGGTGCGGCGGCATGCCGCCCCGACCTCGGTCGGCGAGCGCGAGCGCATTCTCGAGGACCCGGTGTTCGGCCAGCGCTTCACCGACCATATGGCGATCGCGGAATGGAGTGCAGGCAGCGGCTGGCACGACCTGCGCGTGGAGCCCATGGGGCCGCTTCCGCTCCATCCTGCAAGCGCCGTCCTGCACTACGGGCAGGAGATCTTCGAAGGCCTCAAGGTCTACCGCCATCCGGATGGCCGGCTCGTCACGTTCCGTCCGGAGATGAACGCGCGGCGGATGGCGCGCTCGGCGGAGCGGCTCGCCCTGCCGGTCCCGCCGGAATCGCTGTTCCTCTCGGCGGTCGACGCGCTCCTCGCGCAGGACGCGGAATGGGTTCCCGCGCGCCCCGGCGCGAGCCTCTACCTGCGTCCGTTCGTCATCGCATCGGAGGCGTTCCTCGGCGTGCGACCGGCGAAGCAGGCGCTCTTCGGAGTGATCGCCTCGCCCGCGGGCGCCTATTTCTCGGGCGCGAGCGAGGGCGTCTCGCTCTGGCTCTCGACGGACTTCTCGCGCGCGGGGCGCGGCGGCACGGGAGCCGCGAAGTGCGGAGGGAACTACGCGGCGTCGCTCGCCGCCCAGCGCGAGGCCGAGGCGCACGGCTGCGCACAGGTGCTCTTCACCGATGCCGAGACGCACACCTGGGTCGAGGAAGCCGGCAGCATGAACATCTTCTTCGCCTTCGCCGACGGGTCGATCGTCACGCCTCCGGCCGAGGGGACCATCCTCGAGGGCGTCACGCGGGACAGCGCGCTCGCGCTCGCGGCCGACCTCGGCCACCGGGTCGAGGAGCGCCCCGTGAGCGTCGACGAGTGGGCCAGGGCGGCCGCGGACGGAACCCTCGTCGAGGTGTTCGCGACCGGAACCGCCGCCGTCGTGACGCCCATCGCCCGCCTCGTCTCGCCCGAGCGCGTCATCGAGACGCCGACCGCGGGCTTCGGCCCGATCGCCGCGCGGCTGCGCGACGAGCTGACCGGCATGCAGTTCGGCACCGTGCCCGATCGATTCGGGTGGCTGCGTCAGGTCGGCCGCGCGCCGGCTGCCTGACGGCGGGCCATCCGCCGCGCGTCTCGCGAGCGGCGGATGGCCCGATGCCCGTCAGGCGCGCTCGACCGGGAGCCAGAGCTCGCACCGGGCGTGGGTGAACGCGGCGTCGTGCTCGAGAACGGCCACGATGGATGGCCCCGGACGCAGGCGCCAGGGGTTCGACGGGAACCACTCGGCGGCGGTCGCGGCCCACATGTCCTGCAGGGCCTTCGGATGCGGGCCGTCGCTCGTGAAGACGGCCCAGCTGCCGGCGGGCACCGCGATCGCATCGAGGTCGTCGGGAGCGTCGACGTCATCCGAGATCGCGACACCGTGCAGGTACGTCAGCTCGCTGCCCTCCGCGCTGTCCTGCTCGATGTCGTCGGTCACCTGGAGGATGCCCGCCGGCTCGGTGTCGCCGAGCGCCTTGAGACGCACGTGCTCTTCCATCGGGATGCGGGCGATGTGCTCCTGGATGTGCGGGTTGACCCCCTCGTGAATGAGCGGCACGCGCGTGGCGTGGCCGACCAGCCGGAGTGCGGGGCGTTCGATGAGGCGGACGTGCATGGGGGTGCTCCCTTCGACGGTCAGGCGGAACCTGAGCTGCTGTTGACTGCGGAAGGGGCCGCCGTCGCGACGGGCTTCGCTCGGGCCGACGCCGTGCACGCTGCGGAACGCCCGCGCGAACGCCTCGGTCGATCCGTAGCCGTACCGCACGGCGATCGCGAGCAGGTCGCCCGACGACTCCGCGACATCCGCCGCGGCCAGCGTCATGCGCCGCCTCCGGACGTATTCCGCGATCGGCATGCCCGCGAGCGACGAGAACATCCGTCGCAGGTGGTGCTCCGTCGTGCCGTGGGCGTGAGCGACGGCGGCCACGTCGATCTCGTCGTCGGGCGTGCGCTCGACGGCGTCGATCAGGTCGTTGAGTGCGGCGATCATGGCCCCTCCTTCCGGATCGAGTCTCGTTCGCACGACCGCTGCTCCGCCCGACCGTTCCGGACCGATCCGGTCGGGTGCTACCGCAGCGCCTCGCGCGCGAAGAGGGCGATGTCGGCGCTTCCCTCGCGCGTGAGCCGCTCGCGCCATCCGAAGAGCACCCCGAGCAGGTCCTCCGTGCGCCCGGCGACGCTCGCGATGTCATCGCGGTCGAACTCGCCGCTCGGGTGCTGCCATCCCGCCATCGTGAGCCCGAAGGCGATCGCGCGCCACCGCTCATCCGCCGGGGTGCCGTCGGCGAGCGAGAGGAACAGGAGCACCGCCGCGTCGACCTCGGCGTCCTGCAGCTTGCGGTAGAGCCCGCGCGCGACGAGTCGCAGCAGCCGCCGCGGGTGGCCGAGCGCTTTCTTCGCCTCTGCGCCCAGCAGCAGGCGCCCCTTCTGCACCCGCACGAGCCCGAGACGCTGCGCCGTCTCGCGCAGGTTCGCGATCGGCGGCGTGAGGTCCTCGCGGTTGCCCTTGCCGATCCAGTCCTCGATCCAGCCGAGCGCGGTCATGCCGTCGAGTACGACGTCGGGCGGCAGCCAGCCCGCCGAGGTGAGGTCGATGCCGCCCGCGCCGACGGCGTCCACGAGCCATGCGAAGGGGCGGATCAGCCGCTCGGCCGTCGCATCGTCGAGGTCGGTGGGCGCGAGCACGCCGGTGCGATAGAGATGCTGGCGGAGCTCGGAGCGGATGGCCGGAGGGAGCGTCCCCGCGAACGCGACGATGGGCGACTCGAGGTCGACATCGCCCGGCGGGCGCAGCTCGTCCGCCTTGACGAGGCCCGACATGTCGTACGGGTGGACGCCGGAGCCGCCGGGGTTGAAGAGCAGGTTGAGCTCGGCCTGGATCGACGGCGGGTCGAAGAACGTGGGGTCCGCCGGCGCCCAGGGCCCGACGGTGTCGGCGACCCACTGCCGGATCTCGTCGTGCTCCGGGTGGTCGGGGTCGGCCCAGATCGCGCACTTCTCCTGGTACCCCTCCGCGCCGCCGGAGTCCTCCCACGGCCCGCGATTGCGCCCCGTGCGCAGAAGCACGGGCGGGGCCTCGGCGATCGGCGTCATCTCGTGGTTGATCTCCACGAGGTGGTGCCACGTGTCGCCGAAGTCGTAGATGTAGGCGAGCGGTGACTCCTCGAGGGCCCCGAGGATGGTCCACTCGTCCTCATCGAGGATCTCCGGATCGTCGGACGACGGCTGCCCCCACCGCAGGGGCGGGCGCGGGGTCAGGTCCTCGGTGAGGGGCAGCCCCTCGAAGGTCTCGTGTCGATGGGTCTCGCGCCAGCCCAGCATCACCTGGATCGCCATGTGCAGCTGGCGGATGGTCATCTGGCCGTCGATCTCGAACTCGCGCCAGATCTCCGGCTCGACGTCGCGCAGGGTGACGCGGAGGTAGAGGCGCTCGTCCGGTTCCATGGGTCGATCGTACGGACAGGCCGCGGCCCAACGTTGGGCCGGGGCACTTGCCGCTCGTGCGCCGCGGCCCTACCGTGCTGTGCGAGAAGCCGACGCGCTCGACGCCGGAGGAGTGCCCATGACCGCCATCACGCCCCGGAGCCGGCCCTGGCTGCTGCGCCGTTGGCCCGCGCTCGCGGGCCTCGCCTTCGGAGGGGCGCTCGCCCTCGCCTTCGCGCGCGGCTTCTCGGACTCCGCCGAGGTCGCTCAGGTGCTCACGGCGGCCGGCTTCGTCTACCTCAGCGCCGCCGCGCTCGGCCGGCCCAGCCTCGCGTGGCCGCTCTTCGGCGTCACCTTCGTGCTCATCGGCGCAGGAGCCCTCATCGACGGTTTCGACCCGTTCTGGGCCCTGGTCGTCCTCGCGATCGTGCTTGTCGTCGTCGGCGTCGTGCGCGGAGCCATCCGGCCGCCGTGGGGGCTTCCGCTGCAGGCCGCTGCGATGGCGGCGATCATCGGGATCGCGCTCGTCGTCGCGGCGCTCGGTCAGCCATGGGCGGGAGTGCTCGTCGGGCTCGGGCTGCTCGGGCACGCGGCGTGGGATGCGCGGCACCTGCGCGCGCGACGCGTCGTCGCGCCATCCATGGCCGAGTTCTGCTGCGCTCTCGATGCGCTGCTCGGCGTGGCCGTGATCGGGATGTCCGTGGCCGCGTGAGTCACGGTGACTCAGGCGACCGGGCCGTGAGTCACGGTGACTCGGACACGGTGGTCGACGCGCGCACGAGGAGCTCGGGCGTCAGCAGCGAGGACTCGGGTGTCTCGCCCGCGACGACCCGCAGGAGGGTCTCGAGAGCACGCCGCCCCATCTCGTGCATCGGCGAGCGGACGGTCGTGAGCGGGATGCCCACGGAGGCCGCGAGCGGCGTGTCGTTGTAGCCGACGAGGGCGACGTCGTCCGGCACCGACAGCCCCCGCGTGATGAGGGCGCCGAGGCTTCCGATCGCGGCGAAGTCGTTGGTCGCGAAGACCGCGTCGGGGCGGATCCCGGCGTCGAGCGCCGCCATCGTCGCCTCCTGCCCGGCGGCCGCGTCGAATCCGCGATAGACGATGCGCTCGGGCGGCACGTCCACGCCCGCGTCATGGAAGCTGTCGATCAGCCCCTGCGTGCGGTCGCGGGCGGTGGAGGCGAACGCGAGGCCCGCGAGGATCAGGACGTCGGTGCGGCCGATCCGGAGCAGGTGCTCGCCGACGAGGCGGCCTCCCAGATAGTCGTCGCACGTGATCCCCACGTGCGGAGGGCGTCGTCGCGAGGTCACGACGAACGGCACTCCCTGCTCCGCGAGCTCGTCGAGGAACGGGTCGTCGAGGTGGGCGTCTCCGAAGATGATCCCGTCGACGCGGCGGTCGAGCATCTGCTGGGTGCGGATGCGCTGCTGCGCGACGTCGTCGAGCGAGTTCGTCACGAAGGTCGAGATGCCGCGCTCTTCGGCGGCCTCGTCGATGCCCTCGTAGATCGTGGCGAGCACGTAGTCCTGGAGGCGGGGGACGATCACGCCGATCTGGTTCGATCGCGCCGTGCGCAGGCTCGCCGCGTGGGGGTTGCGGCGGTAGCCGTGCTCCTCGGCGATCTGCCGGATCTCCGCGACCTTGCCCGGTGAGGCCCAGCGCAGGGCCTCCTCGCCGGGGGCGCCCAGGACGCGGGAGACGGTCGTGATGCTCACGCCGGCGAGGTCGGCAATGCCGCGCTGGGTGATGGGGCGCCGGCCCGGTGGTGGTGTCACGCGTGCTCCTCGTGGGACGAGTCCATTGTGGCGCACGGCGCCGTCGCCGCCGACGTGATGTCGCGTCGGTTTGCCGCAAACTCCTGTAACACGATCTTTACACAAACGATTGCGTTTAACGATTGCGTGGGAGCAGTATGGACGGCAACCCGCTCGCTCGACCCTCGGAAGAAGCTCATGCCCCACCTCGTGCTCCTCGGTACCGGAGGCACCATCGCCTCGCGGCGCATGCCCTCCGGCGGGTCGAAGGCGACCGACTCCGCGGCCGAGCTCGCTGCCGCCGCGGGGGATCTCGACGGCGACATCACGGTCGAGGTGCACGACGTGCTGGCGGTCAACTCGTTCAACCTCGAGCTGCGCGACCTGCGCACCATCTCCGACGCGGTGGCTCACGTGCTCTCCCGAGACGACGTCGACGGCGTCGTCGTCTCGCACGGCACGGACACGCTCGAGGAGACGGCTGCTCTGCTCGACCTCGTCCACGACGATCCCCGCCCCGTCGTGCTCACCGGTGCGCAGCGCTCGGCCGACGCGCCGGACACCGACGGTCCGCGCAACCTGCGAGACGCCCTGGTCGTGGCCGCCTCGCCCGACAGCCGCCGTCGCGGAGCGCTCGTGGTGTTCGCCGGCGAGGTCTTCAGCGCGTTCGGGCTGCGCAAGGCGCACACGCTCGCCGCCCAGCCGTTCGCGAACGTCTTCGGAGGGCCGATCGGGCGCGTCCTCGATCGACCGGAGTACGCGTTCCGCCCCGACGCCCGCGCACCCCTCGCCCGACCGGGTGCCGCCTTCGACGCCGTCCGCGTCGACCTCGTGCTCGCCTACCCCGGCGCCGACTCAGCGCTGCTCGACGCCGCGGTGCGCGCGGGCGCGCAGGGCGTGATCGTCCTCGGCGGCGGCGCAGGAAACCCGGGGACCCGACTGACCGAGGGGATCGCGCGCGCCTCGAGGGCGGGCGTCGTCGTCGGGCTCGGAACGCGGACGGGGGCAGGCGCCGTCGTTCCGCTGTACGCGGGAGGCGGCGCGGTCGACGCCGTCCACGCCGGCGCGGTGCCCCTCGGCGCGGTGCCGGCGACCCAGGCGCGCATCCTCCTCGCCCTGATCCTCGCGGAAGCCCAGGACGCGGCGGACGACGGCGCCGCGGAGACCGCGCGCAGCCGATTCGCGCGCGTCTGCACGCATGCGGACGCGCGGTCTGCGCCGTCCGCTGCCCTCTGACCACCCACACGAAGGACATCCGTCCTCACTGAGAAAAGGAGATCCACCATGGCCAAGGAAATCTTCGTGGCTTTCGGAGTCGACGTCGACGCCGTCGGCGGATGGCTCGGCTCGTACGGCGGGGAGGACTCGCCCGGCGACATCTCGCGCGGCCTCTTCGCCGGCGAGGTCGGCGTGCCGCGGCTCAACCGCCTGTTCGAGCGGTACGACCTGCCGAGCACGTGGTTCTGGCCCGGGCATTCCATCGAGACGTTCCCCGAGCAGTTCGACCAGGTCGTCGCCGCAGGCCACGAGATCGGGGTCCACGGCTACAGCCATGAGAACCCCATCGCCATGACGCGCGAGCAGGAGTCGGAGATCCTGACCTACTGCATCGACCTCATCGAGCGGCGCGCGGGCAAGCGGCCCACGGGCTACGTCGCGCCGTGGTGGGAGTTCTCGCCCGTCACGAACGAGCTCCTCATCGAGCAGGGCATCCGCTACGACCACTCGCTCATGCACCGCGACTTCGAGCCGTACTACGTCCGCGTCGGGGACACCTGGGACAAGATCGACTACGACCAGCCCGCGAGCACGTGGATGAAGCCGCTCGTGCGCGGTCAGGAGACCGATCTCGTCGAGATCCCCGCCAGCTGGTACCTCGACGACCTGCCTCCCATGATGTTCATCAAGTCGAGCCCGAACAGCCACGGCTTCGTGAACCCCCGCGACATCGAGCAGATGTGGCGCGACCAGTTCGACTGGATCCACCGCGAGAACGACTACGCGGTCTTCACCATGACCATCCACCCGGATGTCTCGGGGCGCCCGCAGGTGCTCCTCATGCTCGAGCGCCTCATCGAGTACATCAACTCGCACGACGGCGTGCGCTGGAGCACCTTCGACGGCATCGCGACCGACTTCCTCGCCCGTTCTCCGCGTCAGCACTGACGCGCACCCGAAGGACACGACATGTCAACCATCACCCCCGCGCTGCGCAGAGTCGGCGTGAGAGAGACCCGCCGGGCGACCGGCATCGCCTTCTTCGCCTGGACCATCGCGGTCTACGACTTCATCCTCTTCGGCACCCTGCTGCCGCGCATCGAGGAGGGATTCGGCTGGGAGCCGAGCTTCGCCCTCCTCGTCTCGACGTTCGTGAGCATCGGGACGTTCATCGTCGTGATCCTCGTGGGTCCGCTCGTCGACCGGCTCGGGCGCCGCAAGGGCATGGTGATCTCGGTCGGCGGCACCGCCGCCTCGTCTGCCGCGACCGCGATCACCCAGGGCGCCGTCTCGCTCGTCGGCGTCCGCGCGATCAGCGGCCTCGGCCTCGCCGAGCAGTCGGTCAACGCGACCTACCTCAACGAGCTCTACAGCGTCACCGACGACGAGAAGATCAAGCGCAACCAGGGCTTCGTCTACTCCATGGTGCAGACCGGCTGGCCGCTGGGCGCCCTGCTCGCCGCGGGCTTCGTGGCGATCATGACGGCGATCGTCGGCCCCGAGAACTGGCGCATCGTGTTCCTCGTGGCGACCGTCCCGGCGATCATCGTCGCCCTCCTGTGCCTCACGCTCAAGGAGAGCCCCCAGTTCGTGGCGATGCGCCACATCAAGAAGCTCAGCGCGGCCGGCGACCACGAGGGCGCCGAGCAGTTCGCCCGCAGCGTCGGCCTCGACGTGCAGAAGCACGCCCCGTTCCGACGCATCTTCCAGGGCCGGCACCTGCGGAGCACGATCGTGCTGTCGCTCGCGTGGCTGTTCAACTGGTTCGGCATCCAGACCTTCTCGGTGCTCGGCACGACCGTGCTCGAGAGCGGCAAGGGCTTCGACGCCTCGAACGCGCTCATCATGATCGTCCTGTCGAACATCGTCGGCGCGCTCGGCTACCTCACGCACGGATGGCTGGGCGATCGGCTCGGCCGACGCAACGTCATCGTCGGCGGGTGGCTGCTCGGCGGCATCATGTTCGCCGCGATGCTGCTCGGGCCGAGCAACCCCGTGTTCGTACTCGTGACGTACATGCTCGGCCTGTTCTTCCTGCTCGGCCCGTACGCCGCGATCATGTTCTTCCAGGCGGAGTGCTACGACGCAGACTGCCGGGCCACGGGCTCGACGTTCATCGGCGCGATGAGCCAGCCCGGAGCCGTGATCGCGGGGTTCATCCTCACCGGCCTCGTCGCGGCCGCCGTGCCCTTCTCGATGGCGGCGTTCATCGTCGGCGCGCTCGGAACGTTCCTCTCCGGCCTCATCATGCTCTTCGTCAAGAAGGGCGCGGGCGCCGTCGAGCCTCGCGCGGGGGAGGTGCCCGCATGACGGACGCACCGGTGACGATCATCTCGGGCGCCGCCAGCGGCATCGGCCGGGCGACGGCCGTGCGTCTCGCGGGCGACGGGCACCGCGTCGTCATCGGGCGCTTCCCGGGCGACCCGCACGACGCTCACGAGACCCTGCGCGGCGTGGAGTCCGCGGGTGGCGAGGGGATCGTCGTGGACCTGGATGTCGCGAGCACCGCGTCGACCGACGCCTTCGCCGAGGCGGCGCTCGCGGCCTTCGGGCGGATCGATCACGTCGTCGCGAACGCCGGCATCCTCCGTCGGGCCGCCTTCGCGGACATGACCGACGACGCCTGGGACGCCATGCTCCAGGTCGACCTGCACGGCGTCATGCGGCTCGTGCGCGCGGCCATCCCGCACCTCTCGGAAGGCAGCTCGATCGTCGCCATCTCGTCCATCGCGGGCGGCGTGTACGGCTGGGAGGAGCACGCGCACTACGCGACGGCGAAGGCGGGCGTCCTCGGACTCGTCCGGAGCATCGCGGTCGAGTTCGCTCCGCACGGCATCCGCGCGAACGCGATCATCCCCGGCCTCATCGAATCGCCGCAGTCTCTCGACGCGGCGAACTCGCTGGGGCCGGACGGCCTGCGCGCCGCGGGCGACTACATCCCCTGGGGGCGCGTCGGTCGCGTGGAGGAGGTCGCGAGCGTCGCGGCGTTCCTGCTCTCGCACGATGCGGCCTACGTGAGCGGCCAGTCGATCACGGTGGACGGCGGGCTCACCGTCGCGATGAGGAGCTGAGGATGACCCTTCCGGACTACGGCGGAGTGCTCGTCGGCCGCACCGCGCTGGTCACCGGCGCCGCGAGCGGGATCGGCCTGGCCACGGCCATCCATCTCGCCGCCGCGGGGGCACGCGTCGCGCTCGCCGATCGCAGCCCTCGTGTGGCAGACGCAGCGGCCGAGATCTCGCGCGGCGGGTCGGCCGAGCACGTCGGCCTGACCTTCGACGCGGCGGAGGAGGCGAGCATCGTCTCCGTCGTCGCGGAGGCGGAGCGCGCGCTGGGGCGCATCGACGTGCTGGTCACCTCGCACGGGATCCTGACCGAGTCGCCGGTCGAGAGCATGGGCCTCGCGCAGTGGAACGAGACCGTCTCGATCGATCTGACCAGCGTCTTCCTGCTGTGCCCCGAGGTGCTCCCGGGGATGCGTGCGCGCGGGCACGGTCGCATCATCAACGTCGCATCGCAGCTGGGGCAGAAGGGCGGAACGGGCATGGCGCACTACGCGGCGGCCAAGGCCGGCGTGATCGCTCTCACGAAGTCGCTCGCTCTCGAGGTGTCGCGCGACGGCGTGCTCGCGAACTGCATCGCGCCGGGCCCGATCGAGACGCCGCTCGTGGCCGGCATCAGCGATGACTGGAAGGTCGCGAAGCGCGCCGAGCTGCCCCTCGGGCGCTTCGGGCAGGTCGACGAGGTCGCGCCCACGGCCGTCATGCTCGCGTCCTCGCCGTTCGGAGACCTCTACGTCGGCCAGACGCTGGGGCCCAACAGCGGCGACGTGATGCTCTGATGTGCGGAGGGTGCGGGGCAGCGCAGGCATCGTGGGCCGATGCCGTGCTGTCCCGCGCCCACGCGCGCGGCGTGGTCGCGCGGATCGCGTCCGCACTCGGGCATCGCCTGAGCGTCCGCGCGTCGCCGAGCGGATGGACGGTGTCGCGCGCCGGATCCGCGCCCGCCGTCTGCAGGACCGCTCGCGAACTCGCGCACGTCCTCCGGCCGGACGTCGAGGTTCTGTGCGCACGGGATGGCGCCGACGGTCTCCTCCAGCGGATGCTCACCGAGGGGGAGCATCGGCCGGTGACCGTCGCCCGCGGGGACGTGCCGGCCGGGGTGGTCGGAGCCGCACCGGATGATCGCGCTCGCCCCGTGCGCCCCGAGGAGGTCATCCCCTGGGTGCTCCATGCATGCCTTCTCGAGGTCGCGGGCGTCGCCGCTCCGCGTCTTCTGCTCTCCGACGACGAGGGCCGCTGGATTCTGGACCCGTCGTCACATGCGGGCGGCTGAACGTCGATCTGTGACGAACTCCCCTGCTGCAGGGCGGTCTGACCGCCGTTCGGAAACACAGGGCCCTGCCCGGTCAGTGCGCCGATATCGTCGGTGGTCACGGTGCCTTGGCCGAGCGGTGAGGCAGCGGCCTGCAAAGCCGCGCAGGCGGGTTCGACTCCCGCAGGCACCTCGTCCCCGTCGAAGGAGAGGCCCGTGAAGCGCGCGATCATGACCGACCCCGAGCAGCTGCGATCGCTCGAGGGCCAGCAGTACGTCGTGCTCTGCCCGACGGGCCCGGTGGCCGCGTTCTTCGACTCGACGCAGGAGGAGCTCCGCGCGGCGGTGCCGACGGCGCCCTTCCCGACGGTCGGGCACGTGACGCTGCGCGGCTTCTCGGAAGCGCGCCGCGTCGGAGAGCTCCGCGATGAGATCCGGGCCTGGGCGGCGGGGATCCCTCCCATCGAGCTGCAGGTGGACGCCGTCGACGCCTTCCCTGCGCCCTTTCAGATCGTCGTCACGCGGCTCGCCCGGACCGCGTCGCTCGTCGACGCCTACTCGAGCCTCACCGATCTCCTCGAGGCCACGGACTTCCGTCGGATCGGCGAGCTGCCCCTGGAGCAGTGGGTCTTCCATCTCTCGCTCATCTACGGCGCAGCGTTCTCCGCGGAGGAATGGGAGGCGCTGCGTCGCGGAGCCGTCCGCGACATCCCCTCGGGCCCCAGCGAGACGGTCGCGAGCGTCGAGTTCGTGTGGTTCGAGGGCGGTGCCGAGCACTCCGAGACGATCGCGCTCGGGGCCTGACCGCCGTGATTCACCCGCCGCCCGCGGACGTCACACCGCGACGAGTCGGCGCAGCCCCTCGACCGTCTCGCGCTGATGGTCGAGCGTCTCGATGCGCTCGTCGATGGACTCGAGATGCTCACGGAGGTAGTCGGCGACGCACGCGTCGAGTCTGACGCCATCGCCGATGAAGCAGGGCAGGATCTTCGCGACGATCGCGAGCGGCAGGCCGGCGTCGAGCAGACGCCGGATGCGGAGCACCGTCTCGACGGAGGCGCGATCGAAGCGGCGGTGCCCCGCCGCGGTGCGAACCGAGGTGATCAGGCCCTGCTGCTCGTAGTAGCGGATCGAGCGGACGCTTGAGCGCGTGCGCTCCGCCAGCTCGCCGATCCCGATCGCATCGAGACGCTCCATGTCGATCTCCTCTTGCATCTGACACTGATGTCAGGTCCTACGGTCGCCCCATGACGACGACACACGACGCAACCGCTGCCCTGACGCAAACCTTCCCGCTCGGAGGCGACCTCGCCATCCACCGGATCGGGTTCGGCGCGATGAGGCTCACGGACGCGACCGGCGATGGCACCCAGGCCGGAGCGCGGATCTGGCGGGCACCCGCTGATCCGGCTGCTGCCATCGCTGTGCTTCGCCGGGCCGTCGAGCTCGGGGTGCAGTTCATCGACACGGCCGATTCCTATGCCCTGGGTGAGAACGAGGAGCTGATCGCCCGGGCCCTGCACCCCTATGCCGAGGATCTCGTGATCGGAACCAAGGTCGGCAACCTCAGGCCTTCGCCGGAGGAGTGGGTCCCCCTGGGGCATCCCGCCTACCTCCGTCAGCAAGTCGAGCTCTCCCTCCGACGGCTCCGTCTCGACCGGATCGATCTCGTCAGCCTCCACCGTCTCGACCCGGCGTACCCCGTCAGCGACCAGGTCGGGGCTCTCGCCGAGCTGCGCGCGGAGGGCAAGATCCGGCACATCGGTCTGTCCGAGGTGTCGGTCGCCGAGATCGACGAGGCCCTCGCGGTCGCGCCGATCGCGGCCGTTCAGAACCTCTACAACGTGGGCGCGCGCGATCACGACCCCGTTGTGGACTACACGGCCGCACACGGGATCGCGTTCGTGCCGTTCTTCCCGCTCGCGGTCGGCGCCCACACGCGCGCCTCCGGAATGCTCGACGAGGTCGCGCGCAGGAACGGCGTGCTGCCGGGTCAGGTGGCGATCGCCTGGCTCCTCCGTCGCTCTGCGAACGTCGTCCCGATCCCCGGGACCACATCCATCCGCCATCTGGAGGAGAACATCGCGGCCTCGAGCGTCGAGCTGAGCGATGACGACCTGATCGCGCTCGGCGGCTGAATCACCGTGATTCACCCGCTGCTCGGACGACCTCCACGAGCGGTCGGGGCAGTTCGTCGGGGCGGAGGATCGCGACGAGAGCGGAGGCGTAGCGGAGCTTGCGCCCGCCGATCGATCCCATGAAGCGGTGAAGCACCTCCTCGACGCGGTGCTCGCGGTGGAAGGGCTGACCGCGCAGCGCGCGCCACGCGGGCAGGTCGCCCTCCGCCTCGATGACGTCGAGCACGCGGTCGGCTCCCGCCGCGCGGATCAGCTCCTCCTCGAGATCGCGCTCGCACGAGAAGAGAGCGGATGGCTGCGCCGACGAATGCGCGAGCGCGCGCTCGACACGGTGGTGCTCGGGTGCGTCGTAGAGCACGACGACGCGGTCGGCCGCGTGCTCCTCAAGGTGACGCAGCAGGTTCGTGATGCCGTACATGACGACGATCTCGGCCGAGAGCGGGCGACGCAAGGCCGCCGCCGCGGCCTGCAGCGCCGCGCGGTCGCTCTCGCCCTCGACGAGGATCACGGTCCGCGACATGAGGGGACCGTAGCAGGGCCAGAGGGCTCTGTCGCGGCGCGACGACATGCGGTCAGAACCTCCCTCTTGCGCCGACCGAGGCGCATCCGCTAGCTTCGAACCGGTTCGAAGTCGAACCGGTTCGAAGTGGAGGACAGCATGGTCACCATCGGGGACGTCGCCCGCGTCGCAGGCGTCTCGCGGAGCACCGCCTCGTACGCGCTGTCGGGGAAGCGGGCCATCTCGCCGGAGGTCCGCCAGCGCGTGGAAGAGGCGGTCCGGTCACTTGGCTTCACCCCGAACGCCGGAGCCCGTGCTCTGGCGACATCGCAGACGAAGGTGCTGGGGGTGCTCGCCCGGTTCCTCTCAGACGAGTTCGCGCCCGCCATGCTGCAGTACATCCTCGGAATCTCCGACTGCGCTCGCGCGCGCGGCTACGACACCCTGCTGATCTCCGAGGAGGACGGGGTCGCGGCTCTCAAGCGCATCTCGGACTCCCGCATGGTCGACGGGTTTGTCCTCCTCAACGTCGCCGAGAACGACACCCGCCTCGCGCCGCTGCGCGCTGCGCAGCAGCCCGGTGCTCTCGTCGGACTGCCCGCCGACACATCGGGCGTCGACGTGTTCGATCTCGACTTCGTCGCGACCGGCCGTCTCATGGTCGACCGTCTTCACGAGCTCGGTCATCGCGACCTGATCCTCGTCTCTCAGCCGGAGCACGTCGTGGAGCGCGGCGGCGCGTACGTATGGCGCCTCGCCGACGCTGCAGCGGGGCGCGCCGAAGAGCTGGGGATCACGCTGCACCGCTATTTCGGCGCATCGAGCCAGCCCGACATCGGGCGCGATCTGGTGTCGTTCCTCGACGCGCATCCGGACGTCACGGGGTTGCTGTTGAACAACGAGGCGGCGGCGGCGGCCTTGCCCAGCGTCCTGTGGGAGCGCGGTCTCAGGACTCCCGAAGACCTCTCCGTCATCGGACGCTACTCCGATGACTTCGCCCGCACGTTCTCCCTTCCGTTCTCTTCCGTCGACAGTGCGGCGGCCGAACTCGGCCGACGTGCCGTCGAGCAGCTCGTCGCCCGGATCGAGGGCGCCGACGTGCCCCACACCGTAGAGCTCATCCCACCCGTCATCCACGATCGCGGCTCCATCGCCGCACCCCCCGCTCGCGCCTGACAGCATCCGCCCGCACCCGACGGGCATCCCGTTCAAGGAGGAACCCCATGATCATCAGGAACCTGCGCAGGCCGCTCGCGCTCGCGAGCGCCCTGATCGCCGTCGGCGCGCTCGCCGGCTGCGCGGGCACGACCGGCACCGAAGCCGGCTCGGGCTCATCCGACACATACACCTGGTGGGATCCGTACCCGCAGCACGAGGAGGGATCCGACTGGGCCGACCGCGTGCAGGCCTGCGGCACCGAAGCGGGCGTGACGATCGAGCGCACGGCGTACGACACGACGGCCCTCACCAACCAGGCGCTCCTGGCCGCTCAGGAGAACAACTCGCCCGACATCATCCTGCTCGACAACCCCGCCGTCTCGACGCTCGCGGAGACCGGCATGGTGTCCACCGTCGATGAGCTCGGCCTGGACGTTTCCGGCGTCGACGAGAACCTCCTCGCTGCGGGCGAGCTGGACGGCGAGACCTACGGCATCCCGATCGGGGCGAACACACTTGCCCTCTACTACAACGCCGACATCCTGACCGAGGCGGGCGTCGACCCCGCCTCGATCACCGACTGGGCGAGCTTCGAGGAGGCGCTGGCAGCCGTATCCGAGACCGGCAAGCGCGGCATCACCTTCTCGGCGCTCAACACGGAGGAGGGCTCGTTCCAGTTCCTTCCGTGGTTCTGGGGCGCAGGGGCAGAGCTCACGGAGCTGAACTCGCCGGAGGCAGTCGAGGCCCTCGAGCTCTGGAAGGGGTGGCTCGATGCGGGCTACGCCCCCAACTCGGTCATCACCAACTCGCAGAACACCGTCTGGGAGGAGTTCCTCACCGGTGAGTTCGCCTTCGCCGAGAACGGCACGTGGCAGGTGAACAGCGCTGCCGAGGCCCCCTTCGAGACCGGAGTGATCACGCTGCCTGCGAAGGACGGCGGTGCCGCTCCCGCTCCGACCGGCGGCGAGTTCATCATCGCCCCCGTCCAGGCGGACACCGCGCGCTATGAGGTGACGCGCCAGATCATCGAGTGCATGACGACGTCCGAGGGGTTCGTCGAGACCGCGACGACGTTCGCGTACTACATCCCGCCCACGGCCGAGGGACAGGAGGCGCTGCTGGAGGAGGACCCGGAGCTCGAGACGTGGGTCTCTGCGGTTCAGTCGGCGAAGGGCCGCACGAGTGACAACCTCGGCACGGACTATCCGATCATCTCGGAGCAGCTCTGGACCGCTGTCCAGAGCGCGCTCTCGGGAGCCGAGTCTCCGCAGGACGCCCTCGACGCCGCGCAGGAGGCCGCCGCGGCCGAGACCGGGGGCCAGTGACCCCGTGAGAGACGCCGGGGCGGAGCCTTCTCCGCCCCGGCCCGAAACGAGAGCATCATGACCCTCACAACCTCCGCACGCACCGCCGGCGCACCGGGCGACACGGCCGCGTTCGTCGTCCCCGATCCGCGCAGGCGCCGGCCTTCGCCGCTGCTCGGATCGCGCTGGGTCGCGTTCGCCTTCGCGTTGCCTCTGCTGGCGTACCTGCTGATCTTCTACGTCTTCCCGCTCGTCCGCAGCGTCGACCTGAGCGTCCACGATTACACGATCCGCGCGTTCGTCCAGGGCAATGCCGAGTTCGTCGGCCTCGCCAACTACGTCGACATCGTGCAGTCGCCGCTGTTCGCTACGGCACTCGCGAACACGGCAGCATTCGTCTTCGTCTCGCTGCTGTTCCAGTACGCGATCGGCTTGGCGCTCGCCGTCTTCTTCCGGACGAGCTTTCCGCTGTCAGGCATCCTGCGCGGACTCTTCCTCGTGCCGTGGCTGCTCCCGCTCATCGTGTCGGCCTCGACCTGGTCGTGGATGCTCAACAGCGACAGCGGCATCGTCAACTCGGTGCTCGCCGCGTTCGGCGGGCCCCAGATCAACTGGCTGACGTCGCCCGAGACGTCGCTCACCGCGGTGATCATCGCGAACATCTGGCTCGGGATCCCCTTCAACCTCGTCATCCTCTACGCCGGCCTGCAGAACATCCCCGGCGACGTCTATGAGGCGGCGTCGCTCGACGGAGCCGGCCCGTGGCGACAGTTCTGGAGCATCACGTTTCCGCTCCTGCGTCCGGTCTCGGCCATCACGCTCCTGCTCGGGCTCGTCTACACCCTCAAAGTCGTCGACATCATCTGGATCATGACGGCCGGCGGGCCCGCGAATTCCTCGACGACGCTGGCGATCTGGTCCTACCGCGAGGCGTTCGGGACCGGCCAGCCAGACCTGTCGCCCGCGGCCGCGATCGGCAACCTCCTCATCGTGATCGCCCTCATCTTCGGATTCCTCTATCTGCGCGTGCAGCGACGCGAGGTGAACTCATGACGGCCCGACACAACTGGTGGAAGGTCGCGCTGGGCGTCATCTTCACCGCCCTGATGCTCTTCCCCGTCTACTGGATGGTCAACGTCTCGCTGACGCGCACGAGCGACCTGCGCGCGAACCCGCCGCACGTCTTCCCGTTCGACCCGACGTTCGAGGGTTTCGAAGCGGTCTTCCGCCAGCAGCTCCCGAACCTCGGCACGAGCCTGCTCATCGGCCTCGGCTGCGTGGTGCTGACGGTCGTCATCGCAGCACCGGCGGCCTACGCGATCGCGCTGCTCAACCTCCGCGGAGGGCGCACGCTGAACTTCCTCCTGCTGGTGGCGCAGATGATCCCGGCCGTGGTCATGGCGATGGGCTTCTACGCGATCTACGTCCGCCTCGGACTGCTCAACAGCGTGTGGGGCCTCATCCTCGCCGACTCGACGGTCGCCGTGCCGTTCGGCGTGCTGCTCTTCAGCGCGTTCATGACCGGTCTGCCACGGGAGCTGCTGCAGGCGGCTCGCGTGGACGGCGCGGGAGCGTGGCGCACCTTCGTGTCGATCGTGATGCCGATGAGCCGCAACTCGGTGCTCACGGTGTCGCTCTTCGCCTTCCTGTGGGCGTGGTCCGACTTCGTCTTCGCATCGACCCTCGCGCGCAACAGCGACCTGCGGCCCGTGACGCTCGGCATCTTCGCATACATCGGCAACAACACCACGCAGTGGAACGCCATCATGGCGACCGCCGTCGTCGCTTCCATCCCCGCTGCCGTCCTCCTTGTGATGGCTCAGCGCTACGTCGCCGCCGGTGTGACCGCCGGCGCAGTGAAGGACTGATCCGTGACCTCATTCTCGACCTCGACCGAGCCGTCCCCGAATGGCCTCCGCGTCGGCAGTCGTCCCGTGGCACCCGCGAACGCGCGCATTCACGGCGTGGACGTCTCGTCATACGCGCTCGACGGG
The DNA here is from genome assembly GCF_035188445.1 of Microbacterium sp. JZ37. Lineage (NCBI taxonomy): Bacteria > Bacillati > Actinomycetota > Actinomycetes > Micrococcales > Microbacteriaceae > Microbacterium > Microbacterium sp. JZ37. The sequence continues at coordinate 198,569 of NZ_CP045253.1, forward strand.
GCGGGCTTCTGGGGCTCGCGGCAGCGAGTGAACGGCACGGCGACCATCGCGCACTGCCTCGAGTGGATGGAGCGGCTCGGCTGGATCGAGAACTTCGACCGGATCGCCCGCGGCGACGTGACGCGCGAGCGAGCGGGATGGCAGTTCTCCGACTCCGAGGTGTACAAGCTTCTCGAGGCGATGGCCTGGGAGCTGTCGCGCCGGGCGGACGACGAGCTCGCGGGGGCTTACGCGCGTCTCGTCGCGCGGGTCGCAGCCGCCCAGGACGACGACGGCTACCTCTCCACGGCGTTCGGCCATCCTGGACTCCCGCCCCGGTACTCCGACCTGGCGATGGGGCATGAGCTCTACAACATCGGGCACCTGCTCCAGGCGGCCGTCGCGCGGGTGCGCACCTATGGCACCGACGATCTCGTCGCCGTGGCGCGCCGTGCCGCCGACCACGTCTGCACCCGATTCTGGGATGACGAGGACGGCCTCTGCGGGCACCCTGAGATCGAGGTCGCGCTCGCGGAGTTCGGACGTGCCCTCGGCGAGCCGCGCTACGTCGAGCAGGCCCGTCGCTTTCTCGAGCGACGTGGCAGGGGGCGGCTGCCCGTGCGACCGCTGCTGTCGGCCGATTACTTCCAGGACGACGCGCCGATCCGTGAGGCCGACGTGCTGCGCGGGCATGCCGTGCGCGCGCTGTACCTGTCCGCGGGCGCCGTCGACGTTGCGGTGGAGACGCACGACGGCGACCTCCTGGCCGCGCTCGAGCGTCAGTGGTCCCGCACGGTGGAGCGGCGTACGTACCTCACAGGAGGGATGGGGTCGCGTCATCAGGATGAGGGCTTCGGCGACGACTGGGAGCTGCCGGCCGACCGTGCGTATTGCGAGACGTGTGCCGGCGTGGCCTCGGTCATGTTCGCGTGGCGGCTCCTCCTCGCGACGGGCGATGTGAAGTACGCCGACCTCATCGAGCGCACCCTCTTCAACGTGGTGGCGACGTCACCGAGCGCGGACGGCCGTGCCTTCTTCTACGCCAACCCACTTCACCAGCGGGAGGAGGCCGGTGAAGCGGCGGACGGGGTCAATCACCGCGCGGAGGGCGGTGTCCGGGCGCCGTGGTTCGATGTGTCCTGCTGTCCGACCAACGTCGCAAGGACGCTCGCCTCCCTGCCGGCCTACCTCGCCGCCGAGGAAGGCGACGCGCTCATCCTCCTGCAGTACGCCGCCGGGGAGCTCACCGGGCGAGGGCTCGTGCTGCGGATCGAGACCGACTACCCGTTCGACGGTCGCGTCCGCGTGCACGTCGTCGAAGCTCCCGACGAGGAGCGCACGTTGCGGCTGCGCGTCCCGTCATGGGCCGAGCACGCAACGCTTGCGGCACCGGACGCCGCACCGACGTTCGTCGAAGCCGGATGGGCGCAGGTGCGGCGCGTCTTCTCTCCCGGGGACGTCGTCGAGCTCGTGCTGCCTGTCGGCCCGCGCTTCACGTGGCCCGACGCCCGCATCGACGCGGTTCGGGGGACGGTGGCTGTGGAGAGGGGGCCGCTGGTGCTCTGCGTGGAGTCGCTCGATCTCCCGCCGCAGACGCGCATCGACGGCGTCCGCGTCGATACCCGCTTCGAGCCGCGTCCGGACGCCGACGGCGCCGTCGTGAGCGTCGCCATGGCACCGGAACGGGATCCGCGCGGATGGGCGTATGGCCCGGTTCCGGCGGAGAGCCCACAGGAGCGTCGATCAGAGGTCCGCCTCATCCCCTACCACCGTTGGGCCGAACGCGGTCCGTCGACCATGCGGGTCTTCCTGCCCGCGCTCACCGCCCGCAGCTGACGGCGGGCGTCACCACGCTCTCCGCCATCGGAGGGCAACGCACATACACGAGACAGAGAGGTCTTCGACCATGCGCATCACCACCAGATCCGGGCCCGCCGTGTTCCTCGCGGCGGCCGCAGTGATCAGCACGGGGCTCACCGCTCCCGCGTCCGCAGCTGAGGACGGCCCCGCGCCCGTCCTCGTCTACACGATGGATGACGTCGCCGACGGGAACGTCCCCGACTCCTCCGGCAACGGGTGGGACGGAGTCATCGTCGGCGATGTCCCGGCTGTCGAGGGTGCAGAAGGCGGCGCCATCGACGTGCGCTCGGGGAGCGTGCGGGTCCCACGGCCTGCGCTCGAGGGCGCAACCGACCTGACGGTGTCGGCGAGGATCCGTTGGGACGGATCCGGCGGAGCGTGGCAGTGGGTGTTCGGTCTGGGATCCGACACCACGCGGTACCTCTTCGCGACGCCGTCGAACGGAGAGGGCCGCATCCGCGCAGCCGTGACGACTTCGGGGGCCGGCGGCGAGGCGAAGGTCACCGGCTACGGCGCTCTGCCTTCAGATCGCTGGAGCACGCTGACGCTGACGCTCGACACCGAGGCCGACATCCTCACCGCGTATGTCGACGGAGTCGCCCTCTCCCGAGCTTCGACGACGGCGACGGCGAGCCAGCTCCTGTCGGCAGGGGCGGCAGACGCGGGCGCTATCGGCGGCTCGTTCTACCCGGATCCCGCTTTCCGCGGAGAGGTCGACGACTTCCGCGTGTACCACGACGCTCTCTCCGCCGAGGAGGTCGGCGCGCTGGTCGGCGGGGAACTGCCCGGCCTCGACGCCCTTTCCCAGACGGCGTTCGAGGTTCGGACGGCTGTCGGCGTCGCGCCGGACCTGCCCGCGTCGATCCGCGCCTCGTTCACGGACGGCGTCGACCGCGACGTGCCCGTGGAATGGGAGCCGGTCGACCCCGCTCAGTACGAACAGACCGGCACCTTCTCCGTAGACGGGACGGCGGCCGGCCAGCCCGTCACCACAGAGGTGACCGTGCACCGCGGCGAGGTCCGCATCGACCTCGGAAGCAATACCGGTCCCGTTCACGGGGGCGCGTCGGGGGTCCTGTACGGCCTCTATGGCGATGGGATGCCGACGGACAACCTCCTCGAGGGCATGAACGTGCGCAGTGTCGCGACGAAGGCGCAGGACGGCTCCCAGCACCCTGGCTCGGACGCCCTCGAGATCCTTCCGGCGCTCTCCGAGACGACGGGCGGCGACGTCTACCTTCGCGTCACCGACTGGTATCGAGGGTTCCCCTATCAGTGGCCCGGCGACACTCCGGAGGAGAAGCTCGCGGACTATCGCGACGTGCTCCGGAAGCAGCTCGACATGATCGCCGAGATCCCCGACGAGCAGCGGGCGCACCTCGTCATCGAGCCGTTCAACGAGCCCGAGGGAAACATGTTCGGCACCGGGCAGTGGAGCCTCGACGGCACGAGCTGGCTTGACGACCCGACTGCCTACTTCGCGGCCTGGGACGAGACCTATCGGACGATCAAGGCCGCGTTCCCCGACATCCGCGTCGCCGGCCCGGGCACGAGCGTCCTCTTCGATCAGATGAAGGGCTTCCTCGCGCACACTGTCGAACAGGACACGGTGCCCGACATCATCACGTGGCACGAGCTGTCGCACCCCCAGGCCATCCGCGACTCGGTCGAGCGATTCCGCGCATGGGAGGCCGCCGCCTTCGAGGGCACGGCGCGCGAGGGGGCCGAGTTGCCCATCAACATCAACGAGTACGCCTTCAACTACCACACGTCAGTCCCCGGCCAGATGATTCAGTGGATCTCCGCGATCGAGGACGCGAAGGTCGACGCCATGATCGCCTTCTGGAACATCAACGGCAACCTCGCCGACTCGGCTGTGCAGTCGAACCGGGGCAACGGCCAGTGGTGGCTCTACAACTCCTACGCGCAGCTGAGCGGGCACACCGTGGAGCTCACCCCGCCCTCGCCGGGCGAGAACTACTCCCTTCAGGGCGTGGCCGCTCTCGATGAGGAGCGTCGCGTCGCGCGAGCGCTCATCGGGGGCGCGTCTGGTGCGGCACCCGTCGACTTCGCCAACATCCCCGCGGACGTCTTCGGCGATCGTGTCGAGGTCACGGTGCGCGAGATCGAGTGGACGGGTCAGCTCGGCGACTCGAAGGGCCCCGCAGTGATCGGCGATCAGGTGCTCGAGGTCGTAGACGGCGTCGCGACGCTGCAGTTCGGCGGTGACGAGCTTCCAGCTCTCGAGGAGTCGTCGGCGTACGAGCTCGTCGTGACCCCGGCGGACGAGGCCACGGAGGCGTCCGCGCCGACCGCTCCGTGGTCAGCCGTCTACGAGGCCGAGGACGCCGACTACGCCGGCTCGGGGTACAGCCTCAACGGCCCCGAGGGCTCGCCCTCGGACGTCAGCAAGTTCTACACCTCCGGCGGGTACAACGTCGGCGGCCTGCGCACGGGCTCGGATGGCCGTCTCTCCTTCACGGTGGAGGTCCCGGAGGACGGCTCCTACGATCTCTCGGTCTACGCGAACAGCCTCAACACATACAGCCTCGTCGCGGAGAACGGCCCGACCAACGTCTTCCTGACGGTCGACGGGGCCGCTGAGCAGGAGATCCTCCTCCCGCTCGGCTACAAGTGGGTCGTCTGGGATCACGCCGACACCACCGTCGAGCTTGCTGCCGGAACGCACACGATCACGCTCGCCGCGAAGAGCCTCGACGGCTCACGCGCGACGCAGGGCGACGCCCTCGTGGACCGCATCGTCCTCACCCGCCAGGACAGCGGCGTCGACGAGTACGAGGCGACGCTGTCGGACCACGACGGCACGGCGACCTACACGGGCAACGGCACGGTCGCGCTTGCGGCGGATCAGACGGCGACGTTCTGGGTGCACGGTGCACGCGATGGTGAAGCGCTGCTCGAGGTCATCGGCTCGGGCGACGGCCGCGTCGCCGTGAACGGCGAGGAGGTGCTCGACCTCGCCCGGTCGACCGCCGGGGCTGTGCACCTGGCGGGCGGCATCAACAAGGTCACCGTGACGGGCGAAGCCACGATCGACGGCCTGCGGGTCTCGTCCGGGGCGGGAATGCTCACCGCGACCGAGTACCAGGCGGAGGACGCGACGCGGTCCGGCGTCGCTGAGATCGTCGACCTCGCGAACGCCGAGGGCGGAAAGGCCGTCTCGGGCGTCGGCGGCGAGCCGGGGAACGACAACACGCTGTCGTTCACCGTCCAGGCGGAGGAGGCCGGGCGCCACGCCGTGGTCGTGCGGTTCTCGAACCCCGAGCAGATCCCCGCGACGCACTACAACCCGAACCCCATGGCACGCCACGCCGACATCTCGGTGAACGGCGGTGACCCGCTGCGAGTGCTCTTCGTGCCGACCTTCCACCGGAACAGCTTCTGGGAGCGGACGATCGTGCTCGATCTCGAGGCGGGGGAGAACACGATCACGTTCGCCGCCGAGGAGCAGCCGAATTTCGACGGCGTGACCTACGCGGAGGACAACTGGCCGGGTATCCCGCTTCGCGCCCAGGACGCCCCCATCCTCGACCGGATCACGGTCTCGCCGCTCGCGGCCGAGATCGTGGAGGAGGAGCCGTCGGTGACCGCCCCCGAGCGCGCTCGGGCCGGCGAGACGATCCAGGTCGCGCTCGACGGTGTCCGCGAGGGGGCCGATGCCGTCATCGGCATCGGCCGCGGCGACGGCTCCCGGGCCGAGGAGATCGCGTCGGTGTCCGGAGCGGGCGCCCATGAGGTCGCCCTTCCCGGTGACCTGAAGCCCGGCAAGTGGACGATCGTCCTCTCGCTCGATGGCGAAGTCGTGGCGAGCACCCGGATTCACATCACGCGCTGATCCCCGGTCGGCGCGACGCGATCGCAGTTCCGTGGTCCGGACGGTGCGGCGGCAGAGCTCCTGCCGCCGCACCGTCCGGATCTCTCATGCTGAGAAGGGCCGCGGCGGCCCCACCGACTCCCGCTCGATGAGCGGCATGGGCACGAGCTCGTGGCCGAGCTCGCGCTCGCCGAGGATCATCGAGGCGCCGAGGGAGCCGATCTCGGGGTAGGGGAGCCGCGCGGTGGTGAGCCCTGGTCGCTGGTAGCCCGCGAGCACCTCGTCGTCGAACGAGATCACCGAGACGTCATCGGGGATCCGGCGACCCCGCTCGAGGAGCACCTGGTAGACCCCGAGCGCGACCGCGTCGTTGGACGCGAGGATCGCCGTGAGGTCGGGTTCCCGCGAGAGAAGCGCGGCCGCGGCGTCGTAGCCGAGCGCAGGCTGCCAGTCGGCGATGTCCACGCGCGCCGGGACGACCCCCGCCTCGTCGAATGCGCGCTGGATGCCGTCGAAGCGCAGCGCGATGGTCGCGCTTCGCCGGAGGTCCGACACGATCTCATCGGGCAGGTCGCCGACGAGGCCGATCCTCCGGTGCCCCGCGTCCAGCAGGTGACGCGCCACGGCGTACCCCGCTGCGCGCTCGTCGGGCAGAACGCTCGGATGATCCGAGGACGATCGCCCGTTCACGATCGCCACGGGCACGTTCGTCGAGGTCTCCGGCAGGTCGATCATGCGCGCACCCATGAGCCCGATGAGGATGCCGTCGACGCGGTGGTCGATCATCGTCTCGAACGCGTCGGCGAGGGCGCCGTCGCCGCCGCCGGTCTCGGCGATGAGCACGGTGTGCTCGTGCGCCTTGGCGACCTCGAGCGCTCCGCCGATGAGCCCCGAGGCCTGACGCGTCAGCGTGACCTGATCCGAGATGAATCCGATCGTCTGGGTCCTGCCGCGGCGGAGCACGCGGGCAGCCGGATTCGGCCGGTAGTCGAGCTCGGCCGCGGCCGCCCGCACGCGATCCGCCGCGGCGGCGGAGAGTCTCGAGCCCGGCCGGTCGTTGAGGATCATGCTCACGGCGGCCTTCGACATGCCCGCGCGCTCGGCGACGTCCGCGAGCGTGGCGCGGCGGCTCTGCTTCGGCATGGCACTCCTCGCTGCGTCCTCACCGACGCCCCGTTGCTGAATTGTTTCAGCATATCCCTCGCGCACGGTTCCCGACCATGCTACGGTGCATCTGCTGAACGCATTCAGCACTCCATTTCACGGCACACGGTCGGCTCGCGCGAGCCGCCGTGGCCCCATCCGCAGGAGCAACAACGTGGTTGAACTGAGTCGCAGGGCTGCGCTCGCCCTGCTCGGCCTCGGGATCGCCGGCACGGCGATCTCCTGGCCGCGCCTGACCGGTGCCGACATCCCCGGTCGCGGCGACGACGCGCTCACCGTCGCCCTCTTCGGGACCGCCCAGGACGCGGCCGCACGCCAGTCGCTCGTCGAGGGCTTCCAGCGTCTCCATCCCGGCATCACCGTCCGCATCGTCGCGGTCCAGGGCCAGGACTGGAGCAACTTCTTCGCGAAGATCCTCACGATGGTCGCCGCGGGCAACCCGCCCGACGTCGTGTCGGTCGCGACCGAAGGCACGCAGCTCTTCGCCGAGCGGCTCGCCCACCCGATCGATGACTACGTCCAGCGTGACGCCGCCGACCTTCAGGAGTACTTCGACGACGTCCATCCCTCGCTCATCGAGTCGTTCATGTACAAGGGGAGCCTCTTCCAGCTGCCCGACAACTTCAACGCCGCGAACGTGTACTACAACACGGCTGCGTTCGAGCGGGCGGGTCTCGAGCGGCCGCGCGACGACTGGACGGTCGACGACTTCTTCACCGTCGCGCGCACGATGAAGGACTCGGCCGAGGGGAGCTTCCTCCCGTACTTCTGGAACAACCGCCTGTGGGGCGGCGTCGTGCCGTGGCTGTACGTCAACGACGCGAGCTTCCTCACCGAGGAGAAGGCGCCGGGCGGCGACTGGCTCTGGTCGCGGTTCTACCCCGGCGAGGCGCCGCGCGGCGGCGGCTATCTGTGGCAGAACGCCGACGCGCTGAACGAGCGCACGATCGAGAGCTTCGAGGTGCTGCAGCGGATGGTCGGCGAGGGCATCGCGGCGAACCCCGCGCAGGGCGGCGGCAACGAGCTCGTCTCGCTCTTCGCCCGCGGCTCGGTCGGGATGACGCCGGCCGGCGGGTTCTGGGTGCAGGGTCTGCATGACGCGGGCTTCGCCAACGACGAGTACGACGTCACGTACTTCCCCCGGATGCGCAGCCAGCGCCACCAGTTCGGCGCGGGTGGGTACGCGATCATGCAGACGTCGCCCCGCAAGGACGAGGCGTGGGAGTGGCTCAAGTACTGCATCTCGACCGAGGGCATGGCGCTCGCCCACCAGAAGCCCGACTCCTCGCTGCCGCGCCGCACCCTGAACGCCGAGCTGTACGGCGGCGAGATCGGACCGAAGCACTGGGAGGTGTTCTACGACACCCTCGATCGCCATCCCGACACCGGGCCCATGCCCGCTCCGCCGCAGCAGGCCGCTGTGGAATCCGCGCTCATCAAGAACGTCGTCTCGACGATCACGAACGGACCCGGCGGCGTGCGCCGCGGGCTCGAGACGATGCAGCGCGACCTCGAACTCGCACTGAAGGGACGCTGATGTCCACCGTCGTCACTCCGCCGCCGAGCACGCGCGCGGCCGTCCTCCCTCGGGGCGTGAAGGGCGTTCGCCCCGAGGCCACGGCCAAGAAGGGCAGTCGCCTGCTCATCTGGGTCTTCCTCGCGCCCACCGTCATCGGGCTGGGCCTGTTCAGCTTCATCCCGATCGTCGGGTCGTTCCTTCTCGCCTTCTTCCGCTGGGACGTGATCACGGCCCCCGAGTTCGTCGGCGTGGACAACTTCGTCGAGCTCGCCGCCGACCCGACCGTGCGCGTGTCGTTCCTCAACACGATCGGCTTCGTCGTCGTCGCGGTGCTGCTCCAGCTCGCCGTCGCCCTCTTCCTCGCGGTGCTCGTCCAGTCGAAGATGCCGAGCTGGCTGCGGACGTTCTTCCGCTCATCCCTCTTCTTCCCGCTCATCCTCTCCGCGGCGTCCGTCTCGCTCGTCATGGCCTACCTGTTCAACCAGGAGTTCGGGCTCGTGAACCAGGTGCTCGGATGGTTCGGGGTCGCGAATATCGGATGGCTCACGACGGGGTTCGGCGCGAAGATCGTCGTCCTGCTCGTCTACGTCTGGCAGAACTTCGGGTTCACGTTCCTGCTCTTCCTCGGCGGCGTCTCGGCCATCCCGAAGGAGGTCTACGAGGCGTCCTCGCTCGACGGCGCGACCGGGTGGACGCAGTTCCGCCAGATCACGCTTCCGCTCGTGAGCCCGACCATGCTCGTCGCCTCGGTGATGGCGATCATCAACGCGCTGCAGATCTTCGACCAGCCGTACGTGCTCACCCGCGGCGGTCCTGGCGACGAGACCCGCACGGCGGTCATGGTGATCTACGAATCCGCCTTCCAGCAGCTCGAGTTCGGGCTCGCCTCCGCGATCGGCATCGTGCTGACCGTCCTGATCATGCTGGTGACGCTCGTGCAGTTCCAGCTCAGCAAGCGCTACGTCTTCTACGGATGAGGAACGACGATGTCCATCCACGCAGTTGAAGCCCGCTCCCCGCGGCAGGCCCTCGCCCAGGTCGGAAAGTACGCGGTGCTCGTCATCGCCGCATTCTTCACGCTCGCCCCGGTCGTCTGGACGCTCATCACGGCGCTCACGCCGTCGAACCCGGAGACGAACGAGACCGAGTTCGGCCTCGGCGCCTTCGCCGACGTCTTCGCGCAGATCCCCGTCTGGCTCTACACCTGGAACAGCGCGCTCGTCACGCTGCTCATCGCGGCCGGGCAGATGCTCACCGCCGCGATGGCCGGCTACGTCTTCGCACGATTCGAGTTCCGCAGCAAGAGGCTCCTCTTCGCGCTCATCCTCGCCACGATGATGGTGCCGATGCAGGTCACGATCGTGCCCGTGTTCATGCTGATCCGCGGCATGGGCCTGGCCGACACGCTCCTCGCGCTGATCGTGCCGATGCTGCCGACCGCGTTCGGGACGTTCCTCATGCGGCAGTACTTCATGGGGCTCCCACCCGAGCTCGCGGAGGCCGCCGAGATCGACGGCGCCGGGCCGTGGCGCGTCTTCTTCGGGGTCTACCTGCCGCTCGCGGCACCGGGTCTCGCGATCGTCGGGATCCTCGCGTTCAACTACCACTGGAACGAGTTCTTCCGCCCGCTCATCCTGACGATCAGCGAGCAGAACTTCACGCTCCCGCTCGGGCTCGTCACTCTCCAGGGCAACCTCGGCACCGGCTCGATCGCGACCGTCCTCGCAGGCGTCGTGCTCTCGATGATCCCCGCGCTGCTCGTGTTCATCTTCGGCCAGAAGCCGCTTCGCGAGGGCCTCACGGCCGGCGCGGGCAAGTAGCAGCTCCGCACGGTCGTCCCGCGTCCTGCGGGAAGCCGCGCGTCATCCCCCTCACGAAAGGACCCCATGTCGGACATCCTCGCCCCGGCCGTCGACCACCCCGATCGAAGCTTCCCGCGGCTTCACCCCCGCCCCGCGCGCGGCTGGGTGAACGACCCCAACGGCATCCTCTTCACGGAGGGGCGGTGGCACCTGTTCTTCCAGTACAACCCCGATTCGGCGCGGCACGAGCGCATCTGCTGGGGCCACGTGAGCTCGCCCGACCTGCTGCGGTGGGACGAGCATCCGATCGCCCTGCGCCCGCAGGAGGGCGGGCCCGATGCCGCCGGCTGCTTCAGCGGCGTCGGCGCGCTCGACGGCGGCGTCCCGACCGCGATCTACTCGGGGGTCGTCGGCTTCGACGGTCGCTCGGAGGTCGTGATCGCGCGCGGATCCTCCGACGCCGAGACGTGGGAGCAGACCGGACACGTCGCGGCACGGATGCCGGCCGACCCCGCGATCACGATGGTGCGGGATCCGTTCCTCTTCGAGCTCGGCGGCCGCCGCTGGGCCCTGCAGGGATCGGGTGTCGCGGGGGATCGCGGCGCGCTGCTGCTCTATGCCGCCGACGACCTCGACGCGTGGGAGGAGCATGGCTTCCTGCTCACCTCGGACGACGAGGTGGCGGCGCAGCTGCCGGCATGCGAAGGCTGGGAGTGCCCCCAGCTCGTGCGCAGCGGCGACGACTGGGTCGTGCTCGTGTCGCTGTGGCGCGACGGCCAGCCGCATCTCGGTGTCGGCTACATCATCGGCGCGCTCGACATCGATCCCGCCTCGGGCCTGCCCGCGTTCCGCGGGCGCGCTTCGGGGATCCTCGACGAGGGGGCGGCGTTCTATGCGCCGCAAGCCGTGCAGGATGAGCGCGGCGACCGCGTGCTCCTGTGGGGATGGGCGCAGGAGGTCGCGGAGGACGGCGCCCGTGCGCGCGCCCAGGAGGACAGCGACGCGCAGGGATGGTCGGGGCTGCTCACGTTCCCGCGCGAGCTGAGCGTGCGCGGCGACGACGTCGAGCTCGCACCCGCACGCGAGCTGGACGCGCTCCGAGCCCAGGAGGTCGACCCCGCAGCGCTCCCGGATCAGGCGGAGGTCCGGCTCTCGGGGGAGGGGGCGGCCGACCTGCGCCTGGGCGACCAGGTCGTGTGGCGGGGCGAGCTCGAGGGCGACGACGTGCGCATTCTCATCGACGCGTCGATCGTCGAAGTGCACCCGCGGGGACGCGCATCCGTCACCCTGCGTGCGTATCCCGCGGAGGGGGAGCACTACGCCGTGTCGGCTGAGCCGGGGGTGTCGGCGACCGCGTGGCGGCTGGCGCTGCCCCAGAAGTGAGGGCGGGCCACCGTGGCAGACAGAGAGACGGCCGGCCATCCTCTCGGATGACCGGCCGTCTCTCATCGGGTCAGGCCGCGTCGCGCTCGCGACGACGGCGGAGGACCATCAGGGCCGCACCGCCGGCCGCGGCGACGAGCGCCGCCAGGAGCGCGCCCACCGTGATGGACACCCCCGTGGGCGACAGCGAGCCGTCGTCCTCCAGCTGCGGGGCCGGGGTCGGGTCCGCCGGCGCACTCGGCGCGGGGTCGGCGGGCTCGGATGGCGCGGGCTCCGCGGGCTCGCTCGGCTCCGGCTCCGCGGGCTCGCTGGGCTGAGGTGCCGGGTCGGTCGGCGTCGGCTCCGGGGTCGGCTCGGGTGCCGGGTCCGTCGGTGTCGGCTCCGGTGTCGGCTCGGGTGCCGGGTCGGTCGGCGTCGGCTCCGGTGTCGGCTCGGGTGCCGGGTCGGTCGGCGTCGGCTCGGGCGTGGGCTCGGGTGCCGGGTCCGTCGGTGTCGGCTCGGGCGTGGGTTCGGGTGCCGGGTCCGTCGGAGTGGGCTCCGGCGTGGGCTCGGGTGCCGGGTCCGTCGGTGTCGGCCCGGGCGTGGGTTCGGGTGCCGGGTCCGTCGGAGTGGGCTCGGGCGTGGGTTCGGGCGTCGGCGTCACCGTCGGGTGCTCCGTGCACAGGCGCGAGTCGGGGTCGCACGCGGTCGGCGGCTCCTCGCCCGTCCGGGTGAGGTGGTTCGCCAGCGTGTGATCGCCCTGCTCGTCATACGGGCGCACCTCGACCGTGTAGGTCACCGCGGCGGTGGCCTCCGTGTCCAGCGTTCCCGTGACGTGCAGCACGTCTCCGTCGAGGACGGCCGTGAGGCCATCCGCCGTCGGGCCCTCGACGAGCTCGGCGTCGTCCAGCACGTCGGCGAGCGAGTCGGTCCAGTCCACCGCGGTCGCGGCCTGGCCGTCGTTCGCGAACGACAGCGTGTACGTCACGCGGTCGCCGGTGTCGACGGCCGTGCCCGATGCCGGGTCGGCCGACTTCTCGGCCGTGATGCGGCCGATCGGCGTCACGGTGCAGTCGGCCCCGTCGCACGTCGCGGGCGGCTCCTCGCCCGAGGGCACGAGGAAGTTCGCCGCGACGTCGTTCCCGCGCTCGCCCTCGGCGTTGACGACGACCGTGTAGCGCACGGTCACGACCTGGCCTGCCGCGAGCTCGCCGGTGATCGCGAAGGCGCCGTTCAGCACCTCGGTCACCTGCAGCGCGTCATCGGAGGCCACCGGGGCCTCGCTGAGCGTGGCGTCGTCGAGCACGTCGGCCAGGCGGTCGATGTGCGCGACGGTCGCGGGGCCCTCGCCCTGGTTGTCGAACGTCAGGGTGTAGATGAGCTCCGTGCCCGTCACGATCGGGTCGGACGACGCCTCGACGGCCTTGCCGGTGAGCAGGCGCCCGATGGGCGTCACCGTGCAGTCGGGGCGCTCGCCGTCGGCCGGCTGGCACGTCGGCTCGGTCGGCGGCTCCTCGCCCGCCGGCAGCAGGAAGTTCGCGGCGATGTCGTCGCCGCGCTCGCCGTCGGCCTTCACGGTCACCGTGTAGATCACGGTCTCGACCGAGCGCGGTGCCACCTCGCCCGTGATCGCGATCGTGTCGCCGTCGCGGATGGCCGTGAGGGCTCCCGCGGTCGGCTCGACGGTCACGTCGGCGTCGTCGAGCACGTGGACGAGGTGGTCGACCTCGTCGACGCTCGCGGGCGCCTCGCCCGTGTTCTCGAAGTGCAGCGTGTAGGTCAGCTCGGTTCCCGCGGCGACGGGCGTCGCGGATGCCTCGACCGACTTCCACGAGGCGAGCTCGGGAACAGGGTGCTCGGTGCACGACACGAGGGCGTCGTCGCACGACGGGTCCTCGAGGTCGCTCGGCGCGAGGACGTTGGCGAGGCGGTTGTCGCCGCGCGCGCCATCCTGCCCGACCTCGACCGTGTACTCGACGGTCGTGACCTGGCCCGGCTCGAGCGTGCCCGACACGCGCAGAGCGTCTCCGTCGATCACCGCGTCGAGCACGGCGGAGGACGGGTCGTCGACGAGGGCCGCGTCATCGAGCACACCGGACAGGTCGTCGACGTACTCGACGCCGCCGGCCGCCGTGCCGTCGTTGCGGAACTCGAGCGTGTAGGTCACGCGCTGGCCCGCGACGACCGTCTCGCCCGTCGCCGGGTCGGCCGACTTGGCGGCCGAGATCGCGGGCATCGGGGTCGACGTGCAGTCGTCGCCGCTCTCGCACGAGGTGCTCGGGGTCTCACCCGGCGCCACGAGGAAGTTGTCGGCCCGGTGGTCGCCCCGATCGGCTGCGGCCTTGACCGTGACCGTGTAGGTGATCGTCGCGGTCTCGCCCGCGCCGATCATGCCGCCGATCGCGAAGCGGCCATCCTGCACCTCGGTCACCGTGACCGACTCCGTGTCGGACGACGGCTGGGTCGTCAGATCGGCGTCGTCGAGAACGCCCGAGAGGTCGTCCTCACGGGCGACGGGCGCGGTCGTCTCGCCCGTGCCCGTGACGGTGATCTCGTAGGTGAGCACCGTGCCCTCGGCGACCGGATCGGTCGACGCGGTCACCGACTTCGCGTACTCGACGGCCGCGATGGGCGTCGTCGTGCAGTCGGGGAAGCGTGCGGCGTCGGGCTCGCAGACGGGCTCGGTCGGCGGCTCCTCGCCCGCGGGCAGGAGGAAGTTCGCCGCGATGTCGTCGCCGCGCTGCCCATCCGGCTTCACGGTCACGGTGTACCGCACGGGCACCGTGGCGCCGGGAGCGACCGTGCCCGTGATGGCGATGCGGTCGCCGTCGCGGACGACCGTGAGTGTGTCGGACGACGGCTCGACGGTCACGTCGGCGTCGTCGAGCACGTGCACGAGGTGGTCGACCGCGTCGACGGTCGCATCGGCCTCGCCGTCGTTCGCGAACCACAGCGTGTACTCGAGCGTCGAGCCGGCGACGACGGGGTCGTCGTCTGTCTTGACGGTCTTCCACCACGTGAGGTTCGCCGCCGGGATCTGCGCGAAGTCGCAGCTCGGTGCGCCGGACGCGGTGTCGGCCTCGGGCACGCACGCGGTGTTGCGCAGGACGTTGTCGCCCGTGCCTCGGAAGTCGACCGTGTACTCGATCGTCACCGTCTGGCCCGACGCGAGAGCGCCCTGCCACGTGAGATAGCGCTCGCCGTCGAAGACCGGCTGCGGGTCGACATCGGACGTCACGGTGCCGAAGACCGCGTCGTCGAGCACGTCGACGAGGTCGTCCTCGACGCGCGCGGGCTCCTCGGCCGTGAAGGCGCCGGGGCCCACGTTCGTGAGCTCGATGCGGAACGTCGCGGTCTCGCCGACAGCGGGGAGCTCCTCGGTGACCGCGGTCTTCACGACCTTCAGCTTCGGGAGCAGGTGCACGGCCTCCGCGCAGGGCTCACCCGTCGTCGGGTCGACGCCGCCGTCGGCGGGGTCGCAGCTCGGGGTCGCCGGGTTCTCGGGGTCGTTCGGCTCCCACGCGACGTTGCGCGCGGTGCCGTCTCCGCCGGCCTTCACCGTGGTCGTGTAGGTGATCTCGACGGCGTCGCCCGCGGCGAGGGGCCCGGTCCACGACAGCAGCGGCTCGGCGTACGCGAGGTCGCCCTCGCGGTCGGCCCGCGCGTCGTCGCTGTACGCGGCGTCGTCCAGCACGCCCGAGAGATCGTCGAAGACGACGGCCGGATACGCCTCGGTGTACGCGGTGGCTCCCGTGTTCCGCGCGCGGACCGTGTAGGCGACCGTGTCGCCGGGGCGCGTGTCCGCGGTTGCGTCCGAGATCTTCTCGATCGCGAGGTGGGGCAGGGCGATCGAGAGCGCGTGGTCCTCGACCTCGCCCGTCGTCGTCATTCCCACGGGCGAGGCGACGCCATCCGCCGTCTGGGCGATGCGGATGCGCGCGAAGCTCGCGCCGTCCTGCGCGTCCATCGGCACGGTCCATGCCAGGTCGACGGACGCGCCGACGCACTCGACCGCTCCCGAGCGCTCGCCGTCGTCGAAGGCGCCGTTGCGGTTCCAGTCGATCCAGGCCGCGACGAACCCGGGCCCCGTGCAGGACACGTCCTCGAGCACGTAGGGCTCCCCGGGCGTCACATCGATCGATCCGATCGCGCCCACCGCGTCCTCATCGGCCTGCGCGGTGCGGTCGTCCGCGTCGGCGGCCGCGCTGAACTGGTGGCCGTTGTCCGAGTCGACGATCGCCCCGAGGCGCGTGCGGGGCTGGCTCTGGGTCGCCAGCGCGAACGAAGACGAGGAGACGTTCGTCTCGCCCACCGGCACCTCGCCGCCGGTCCAGGCGCGCTCGAAGAGGGCGCCGGCAGCGCCGTAGCTCTCGGGGGCGTCGCCGAAGTCCGCCTCGAGGACGACGCCGAGCGCGACGGCGCTCTTGCCGCCGCCCTTGACCGTCACCGCGGCGCCGGTCGCGCCGTCCATGTAGCCGATCGCCATCGGGCCGCTGCCACCCCGCTGTCGCGAGGAGCACTGCTCGGCATCCGGGTGCAGGCGCAGGGTCTTGTCGGTGGCGAGGGTCGCCAGCACGTTCGTGTCGCAGCTGCGCGCCCGCTCGATCACGCGCCAGGTCGTGGCGGCCTCGTCGGGCTTGGCCTGGACGTACTCGCCCTGGCTCCGGTTGCTCGACTCCGCATCGGCGACGACGAGGCCGCCGAGCGGCACGAGGGCGCCGTTCAGGCGCGTCTCGCACGAGAAGTGGAAGCTCACCGTCGCGCCGTTGTCGCGGTTCACGAGGCCGTACACCATCTGGTTCGCGGAGCCCGCGCCGCCGATGTTGTACAGGTCGTCGAGCGAGTCGCCGCTGTAGTCGCCCGAGCGGTACGCCGCGACGCTGCCGACGACATCCGTGATCGTGCACGTCGTCGTGAGCTCCTGGCCCGCGATGTCGCGCGTGCTCGTCGCGGTCGTCCCGTTCGTGATCGGAGCGCCGCTCGCGCCCCATTCGATCCAGTCGATCGCGCCGATGTGCCGGCCCGATCCGCCCTCCGCATACGTCGCCGCAGCGGGCTCCGCGACGACGAGCGTGCCCGTCGCTCCGACCAGCCCTGCGACGAGCGTCGTGATGACCGCCATCGCGCCGCGTCGCGTCCTGCGTCGTCGTCCGTCACGGCGCCTTCCGCGCACGCCGAACGTCGGTGTCTCCGTTTTCACCGGTGCCTCCCCAGACAGCCTCTTTTTCGAGAGGGCAGGAGACACGGCGCGCTCCAAGAGCGCACGGCACCAAGCCGAGATGACCGTCGGCCCCAGACCGAACGATCGCATGGGCGTGCGAGCACGCCGAGATTCCCCAACCCCGCCTTCGACCCTATGGGGACTTCTGCCCGGCCACCGTCCGCACTCAGCGGATCTGCAGGTTCGCCCCGCTTTTTCGCCCGCGCATTCACCCCGCCTCACCCGCGGGCGTGTCGGGAAGCGTCCGCGGGCGTCGCGCGTTGCCGCTCGTGCCGCCATCCGCTCGACAGGAGGACTCCCATGACCTCGGCCATCCCGCTGCCCGCCGACCCCGCGATCGACGACGCGGTCCTCGACAACCCGGCCTGGTCATCCCTCACCGGCCCGCACGCGCACTTCGCGATCGGCAACGAGCTCGTGAAGCACTACCCGGCCGACGTCTCGCCGTTCGTCGGCGTGCGCTCGTGGAGCGACCCCGACGTGTGGGACGCGCTCATCGACGTGTTCGGGCCCGGCGCGCCCGTCACGATCTCGAACGCCGACCCCGAGCTCCCGAGCGGATGGGCCGAGCTCGGCCGCGGCTCGGGCGTCCAGCTCGTCGAGACGGATCGGCTCGCGCCCGTGCCCTTCGACGAGGCCGTCGAGCTCGGCGCGGGCGACGTCGCCGACATGCTCGCGCTCGTCGAGCGCAACCAGCCCGGCCCGTTCCTGCCGCGCACGCACGAGCTCGGCCGCTACGTCGGCGTGCGGCGGGACGGCCGCCTCGTCGCGATGGCGGGGGAGCGCCTGCACCCGGCCGGCTGGACCGAGATCAGCGCCGTGTCGACGGACGAGGCCTACCGCCGGCAGGGCCTCGCGTCGCGGCTCGTGCTCGATGTCGCCTTCCACATCCGCGAGCGCGGCGACCGGGCCCTCCTGCATGCGGCGGCCGACAACGTCGGCGCGATCCGCGCCTACGAGAAGCTCGGGTTCGCGCTGCGCCGCACGTCGGAGTTCCTCACGGTGCAGACGCCCGAGCGCTGACCGGGCCTCCCCGGCGGCACCGCGGCGACCTACACTGGTGGCCATCCGCTCCCTCGACGAGGAAGGAGCCCCATGTCGTCGCCGTGGCTGCGCAGCGAGGGCGTCCGCGCCTCACGGCTCCTCGTCGAGCGCGCGCACGATGAGCTCCTCGCCGGCAACAGCGCGGATCCGCGCCTCGCGCAGGTGCGGCCGCTCGTGCGGGAGTCGTGGCGGAGGTCCGTCGGCAGCGCGGTGGGAGCCGAGGCCCTGCCCGCTCTCGAGCTGACCGGAGCCGCCCTCGAGGAGTACCGGCGTGCCCATCCGCTCGCGGGCGCGCTCGCGCTCATCCGCGGGCTCCTCCTCCCCGGCGAGGCCGACGAGGCGGGCGTCGTCGTCGCGGTCGGCGATGCCGCCGGGCGCCTCCTCTGGGTCGAGGGCGACCGCCGCGTGCGCGCGCTCACGGGCGACATGGGCTTCGTCGAGGGCGCGAACTGGGCCGAGGACCGGGTCGGCACCGCGGCACCCGGCACGGCGCTCGCCCTCGGGAGGTCGGTGCAGGTGCGCGGCGCCGAGCACTTCAACCGCTTCGTGCAGCCGTGGTCGTGCACGGCCGCCCCGGTCAGAGACCCCGAGAACGGCCGCCTCATCGGGGTCATCGACGTGACCGGCGGCGACGAGGCCGCGACCCCGCAGGCGCAGCTGCTCGTCGACGCCACGGCGCGCGCGGTCGAGGGCGAGCTCCTGGTCGCGCGGCTGCGCGCGGAGAGGGAGCCGTCGCGGAAGCCGCGTCGACGCGTCGAGACGGCGCAGCGGGCGACGCTCAGCGTGCTCGGCCGCGATCGCGCGCTGCTCACCCTCGCCGGAGACGGCGGCGAGCGCGTCGTCGAGCTCGGCATGCGCCACGCCGAGCTCGTGCTGATGCTCGCGACCCATCGTCAGGGGCTCACAGCCGAGCGGCTCGCCGAGCTCGTGTACGGCGACCCCGCCGCGATCGGCACGCTGCGGCCCGAGATGGTGCGGCTGCGCAAGCTGCTCGAGCGGATGGCGCCGGCGCTCGTCCCCGAGTCCCGCCCGTATCGGATGGCGGGCGACATCGAGACCGACGCGCAGCAGGTGCTCTCGCTCCTCGACCGCGGCGCCCACCGCGTCGCGCTCGCGGCCTACCGGGGCGACGTGCTGCCCGACTCGGCCGCACCGGGCGTCGAGGAGCTGCGCGAGACCATCCGCTCGTCCCTGCGGGAGGCGCTCCTCGCGGAGGCCGGCGTCGACGTGCTCCTCGCGTACACCGACACCGCGGCTGGCGCCGACGACGTCGAGGCGCTGCGGCAGGTGCTGCGGATGCTCCCGGCCCGGTCGCCGCGGCGCGCCGGCGTCGTCGCCCGGCTCGCGGCGCTCGAGTAGCGCCCCGCGCGCAATCCGATGCAACCTCCGCCGACGTAGCGTGACGGCACAGCCACGCGGGGGCATCCCCGCGACGTCGCGCAGTCGAAGGAGACAGCAATGACCATCGTGGAAGAGGGCGTCTCGAGCGTCTACGCCGCCCCGGGCGAGAAGGGCTCCGTCGCCCAGTACCGCGCTCGCTACGGCCACTACATCGGCGGGGAGTTCGTCGCCCCGGTCAAGGGCGAGTACTTCGAGGACATCTCGCCCGTCAACGGCAAGCCGTTCTGCGAAGTCGGCCGCGGCACAGCCGAGGACATCGACCGCGCCGTCGAGACGGCGTGGAAGGCGTTCGCGTCGTGGCGGCACACGAGCCCCGCCGAGCGCAGCGTCATCCTCAACCGGATCGCCGACCGCATCGAGCAGAACCTCGAGGCGATCGCCGTCGCCGAGACGTGGGAGAACGGCAAGCCGGTGCGCGAGACACTCGCGGCCGACATCCCGCTCGCGGTCGACCACTTCCGCTACTTCGCAGGCGTGCTGCGTGCGCAGGAGGGCGGGATCAGCCAGCTCGACGAGAACACGGTCGCGTACCACTTCCACGAGCCGCTGGGCGTCGTGGGCCAGATCATCCCGTGGAACTTCCCCATCCTCATGGCGACGTGGAAGCTCGCGCCCGCGCTCGCCGCGGGCAACTGCGTCGTCCTCAAGCCCGCCGAGCAGACGCCCGCGTCGATCCTGTTCCTCTTCGACCTCATCGGCGACCTCCTGCCGGCGGGCGTCGTCAACATCGTGAACGGCTTCGGCATCGAGGCCGGTGCTCCGCTCGCGTCGCACAAGCGCATCCGCAAGGTCGCGTTCACGGGCGAGACGACCACCGGGCGCCTCATCATGCAGTACGCGTCGCAGAACCTCATCCCCGTGACGCTCGAGCTCGGAGGCAAGAGCCCGAACATCTTCTTCGAGGACGTCGCGTCGGCGCAGGACGCGTACTACGAGAAGGCGAAGGAGGGCTTCGCGATGTTCGCCCTGAACCAGGGCGAGGTCTGCACGTGTCCGTCGCGCGCGCTCATCCAGCGGTCGATCTACGACGCGTTCCTGGCGGACGGGCTCGACCGCGTCTCGAGGATCCGGCAGGGCAACCCGCTCGACCCCGAGACGATGATCGGCGCGCAGGCGTCGAACGACCAGCTCGAGAAGATCCTGTCGTACATCCAGATCGGCAAGGACGAGGGCGCGAAGGTCCTCGCGGGCGGGGAGCGCGTCGACCTCGGCGGCGACCTCACGGACGGGTACTACGTGGCTCCGACCGTGTTCGAGGGGCAGAACAGCATGCGGATCTTCCAGGAGGAGATCTTCGGCCCCGTCGTCTCGGTCACCGGCTTCGACACGTACGACGACGCCATCGCGACCGCGAACGACACCCTCTACGGCCTGGGCGCGGGGGTATGGAGCCGGAGTGCCGACCTCTGCTACCGTGCTGGTCGCGCGATCGAAGCAGGGCGGGTGTGGACGAACACCTACCACCAGTACCCGGCGCATGCCGCCTTCGGCGGCTACAAGCAGTCGGGTATCGGTCGGGAGAACCACCTGCGTATGCTCGATCACTACCAGCAGACGAAGAACCTTCTCGTCTCCTATGCGGAGGGGCCCATGGGCTTCTTCTGATCCGATCGGATCCGCCCGGGCGGGATGACCCGAATCCCCGCCCGGGCGTCGGATCCCCGCGACGACGACGTCGCGGGTGCACAGGGAAGGAGGAGGGATGTCCGAGGAGCTCAGCAGGGTCGCGGTCACCGAGGAGGCGGCTGCTCTCCTGCGCACGCTCACGGCCCAGCACGGGCCGCTCATGTTCCACCAGTCGGGCGGGTGCTGCGACGGCTCGTCGCCCATGTGCTATCCGGTCGGGATGTACCTGACCGGCACGGGCGATGTGCTGCTCGGGACGATCGACGCGGGTCTCGACGACCCGATCGAGGTCTACATGTCGGAGTCGCAGTTCGAGTACTGGAAGTACACGCACCTCACGATCGACGTCGTGCCGGGGCGCGGGGGAGGGTTCAGCGTCGAGTCGCCCACGGGCATGCGGTTCCTCATCCGGTCGCGCATGCTCACGGAGCCCGAGCTGGAGCACTTCGGCCTGACGCCCCGGGCGTAGCCGCATGTCGGGAGCGCGCCCCGGTTCACGCCGCCCCCTTCATGCATGTCTCGTTCACGGCGGGTATCGGGGCGCCGAACCGACGGCGAGTGAGACATGCAGATCTGGGCTGCCGTTACCGGCGTCGCGTGAGGGAGCCGAGGGCGCGCACCGCGAGGACGCCTGCGAGCACCCACGGCCCGACGACGATGATCGGGTCCATCCACGCGTGGCGGAGGTCGATGCGGCCGCGGCCGATGCGCGACCCGACGGGGCGCCGGCTCCACTCTCCCCGCACGCCCGTCTGCGTGATCGGGTTGTCGGGATGGCGCGACGCGAGCGAGCGCACATGCGCGCCGATCGACTCGACGCGGTCGCCGAGCACGAGCAGCAGCCAGTGCCGCAGCTTGCCCTCGCTGTACCGGGCGTAGGCGATCCGGCGGATCCTGCCCGAGAGCCCGTGCAGCGGCTGCGCGGTGCCGAACACGGGCGGCAGCTGCGGATGCTCGATCGAGTGCTCGCGCGCGGGGTCGGACATCCGCTCCTCGAGTGCCCAGGGGGCAGCGAGATCCTGCGGGTCGAGCTCGTGCTCCTCACGCCATCCGTCCTCGAGCTCGATCCCCCAGCCGGGGATGCGCGGGCGGAGCGCGTCGACGGGCTGCGTCATGTCCATCCTCCTCAGTCGTCCGAGACCTCGACGACGGTCTTGATGCAGTCGTCGAGCTTCGCCGAGACCATGTGGTAGCCGTCGACGATGTCGTCGAGCGGCAGCCGGTGCGTCACGAGCTCGCGCGGCGCCAGTCGGCCGGCGCGCACGTGGTCGAGCAGGGCGGGCCACATCGCGCGCACGGGGGTCTGATTGGCGCGGATCGTGAGCCCCTTGTTCATCGCGTCGCCGAACCGGACCGCGCTGTGCAGCGGGCCGTACGCTCCGATCACGGCGACGTTGCCGCCCTTGCGCACGCCGTCGATCGCCCAGTTCAACGCGACCGGAGAGCCGCCCTGGAGCTTGAGCTTCGAGGCGGTGACGTGCTGCAGCCATCCGCCGTCGGCCTCGGCGCCCACGGCGTCGATCACGACGTCGGCCCCGAGGTGGTCGGTCTCGCGCTTGAGGTGCAGCACGGGATCGCCGATCTCCGACAGAGCGTGCGTCTCGGCGTACGCGAACGAGCGCGCCTTCTCGAGGCGGTAGTCGAGGTGGTCGAGCACGAGCACGCGGCCCGCGCCCATGAGCCAGGCCGAGCGCGCCGCGGCGAGCCCCACGGGGCCCGCGCCGAAGACCGCGACGGTGTCGCCCTCCTCGATGTGCCCGAGCCGCGCGCCGAAGTAGCCGGTCGTGAACGCGTCGGTGAGCATGAGCGCGTCCTCGTCGCTCAGCCACTCGGGGATGACCATCGGCCCGACGTCCGCGAACGGCACGCGGACGCGCTCCGCCTGCCCGCCGTCATAGCCGCCCGCCGTGTGCGAGTAGCCGTAGATGCCGCCCACCGCCGTCGCGTTCGCGTTCACGCTGTGGCAGTTCGAGAAGAGGCCCTGTCGGCAGAACGCGCACGACCCGCAGAAGATGTTGAACGGCACCATGACCTTGTCGCCGACCGCGAGGCGCTGCACGGAGCCGCCGACCTCCTCGACGACGCCGATGAACTCGTGGCCGAACGTGTGCCCGATGCGCGTGTCCGGGAGCATCCCGTGCAGCAGGTGCAGGTCCGACCCGCAGATCGCGGCCCGCGTCACGCGGACGATCGCATCGTTGGGATGCTCGATGCGGGGGTCGGGCTTCTCCGTCACCTGGAGCTTGTACGGACCTCGGTACGTCAGCGCCTTCATGTGTCCTCCTCGTCGCGTCGAGTCTGCGCAGGGCGCTCGGATGGCGCGAGGGGGTTGCGGATGGCTCGGCGCTGTGCGACGCCGCGCGTAGCACGACGGGTCGGCGGATGTCCATGGCTTGGATGGCGACGGCGCACGCGAGAGCGTCGGAGCATGGCCGGATCTCCTGACCCCCGGACCCTGTGGGCCGCGCGCGGCACGTACGCGACGCGCACCGCGTGGGCCGGTGCGCTCTTCGGCATGGGCCTCGTCGCGTTCGTCGACGAGGCCGTGTTCCACCAGATCCTGCACTGGCACCACTTCTACGACCGCGGCACCCCCGCGGCCGGCCTCGTGTCGGACGGGCTCTTCCACGCCTTCAGCTGGTTCGGCACCGTGGCCGGGCTGTTCCTCCTCGCGGATGTCGCGCGGCGCGGGGCGCTCTGGACGCCGCGCTGGATCGGCGGAGCCCTGCTGGGCGCCGGCGCCTTCCAGCTGTACGACGGGACGATCCAGCACAAGGTGCTCGGGCTCCACCAGATCCGGTACGTGGACGATGTCCTGCCCTACGACATCGCCTGGAACGCGATCGCCGTGCTGTTGCTCGCGGCGGGACTCGTCCTCGTCGTCCGCACGCGCCCGGCCGCCGCGTGGGCGCACGTCGAGCGATGACGCCGATGTCCGGCGGCCACGCGCACGCCCACGGGGCGGGAGTCCCGCTCGACGTCGTCGTCCTCGCAGTGGCCGCGCTCGCGGTCGCGTCGTACGCGGCAGGAGCGATCGCCTCGCGGCGCGGCGGACGGCCGTGGCCCGTGCACCGGATGGCCCTCTGGTGCGTCGGCATCGCGGCCGCGACCGCACCGGTCGTCGAGCCGCTCGCCTCGACCGTTCACGGCAGCTTCGTCGGACACGCGTGGGGCCATGTCGTGGGCGGCATGCTGGCCCCGATTCTGCTCGTGCTCGCCGCGCCCGTCACCCTCGCTCTCCGCACGCTCCCCGTCACGCCGGCGAGGCGGCTGTCGCGCCTGCTGCGCAGCGCGCCCGTGCGCGTGCTCGCGCACCCCGTGACCGCGGCGCTCCTCTCCTCGGGCGGCCTGTGGCTCATCCATCTCACGCCGCTGCACGAGGCGATGCAGGCGAGCCCGTTCGTGCACCTCGTCGTGCACGCGCACACCGTCGCGGCCGGCTACCTCTTCGCGGCCGCGCTGATCGGCGTCGACCCGAACCCGCATCCGAGCCGATGGACGACGCGCGCGATCGTGCTCGTCCTCGCGATGGCATCGCACGCGGTTCTCGCGAAGCTCCTCTACGCGCATCCCCCGGGTGCGACCTCCGTCGCCGACGAGCGGCTCGGCGCGCTCACGATGTACTACGCGGGCGGGGTCGTCGAGCTCGGGCTCGTCGTGCTCCTCTGCGCCCGCTGGTATCGCGAGAGCGGGCGCCGCGTCGCGATCGGCGCGGCCGATCCGCTCAGTCGAGCACGCCCATCACCTGCAGCACGAACTGCAGGATCACGAAGGCGATGATGACGACGCCGAACCACGAGAACCGGCGCTTGAGGCGCCGCCCCGGCTCGGCGACGCCGCGCGGCGGAGGCGTGAGGGGCGCGGCCGCCGAGAAGGCGGGCGCCTCGTGGTGCCCCGAGGCGATCGGACGCGGCACCCCCGTGCCCGCCGCGAGCCGCTCGTCACGCCAGCGCCCCCACTGATCGAGCTTGTGGATGAGGGCGGCGACGACCGAGAAGAGCCACGCCCAGGTCGCGGGATCGAGCGTCGAGACCTCGCGCCGCGTGTAGAGGAACAGCCAGTCGTCGACGATCTCGACGTCGAGCTGCCCGGCGTGGTCGAGGAAGCGCGCCATGATGTCGGGCGTGAAGAGGTAGAGCGCGTCGGCCTCGTAGCCCTGCGGGCAGTACAGCGCGAAGTGCCGGTCGAAGTCGCCCTCGAGCGACAGCCGCTGGTCCTTGTCGAAGCCGACCGGGAGGTTCGAGCCGAAGATCGTGTTGTTGCCCACGGCATCGAGCACGATGTGGGGCAGCGGTGCGTCGAGTCGGATGGCCACGTAGCCCCAGCGATGCGTGGTCTGGTTCTTCCCCGAGCCGGTCGTGTACTGGTAGTTCGCGAACTCCGCGAACCGCGGCGCGTCGCCGCGCACGAGATCGTTCGAGCGGCGGGCGCGACCGAGCCCGAAGATCATGCCGGGGAGGGCGGGGTCGCCGAGCGACGGGAGGTAGCTCATGCCGTTCGCGCGCGCGAAGCGGTCGAGCCGGTACTGCCGCTCGCGGCGCTGCCCCTGGAACGCCCGCACGCCCCAGACGACCGCGCCGATGATGAAGGCCGCGATGCCGAGCGAGACCCAGACGCCGGCCCCCGAGCCGCCGTCGGCGTCCGTGACCATGAGCAGGATCGACAGGATGAGGCCGCCGAACCCGAGGATCATGACGCCGACGAAGACGATCGCGATCACCGCGATCACCGCGCCGGCCCCGGTGCCGTTCGGGAAGCGCCGCGAGAGCTCGTCGGCGAACCGCTTCACGTCGGCGCGGTCGACAGGCTCGGTGAGGGGGCGCGCGTCGAACGGCACGCTCTGCTGCGTCGTTCCGGACATGGCCTTCACGCTACAAGAGCGCGCGGATCACCCCACGATGACGTCGAGCGCGACCTCGCCGCAGGAGACGCGAGGCAGCGTCGCGAGGCGGCTCCCGCGCACCGAGTCGCCGGCCCCCGAGCGATGGTCGGTCGACACGACGACCCGGCCGACGCCGTTCACGAGGGTCACCGGGAGCCCCACCTCCTCGAGGCGCGGCGTGAGGTCGCGCTCGATCGAGTCGACGAGCAGGTCGAGCGCGGCCACGCCGGCGAACGCGCCGCGGGAGGCGACGGGCGCAGCGATGGTGACCGTGTACTCGTCGCTGCAGAGGTAGTCGACGTAGGGGCCGGCGACGTGCGGGCGGCCCGTCGCGTGCGGCACGCGGAACCACTCCATCTCGCTGTAGTCGATGCGCTCCTTGCCGAGCGACTGCGCCGCGAGGACGAGGCGCGACCGGTCGCTGCCCTGCCACCAGGCGAGGTGGCTGCGTGCGTCGTCGAGCAGGTCGATCGCCGCGACGTAGCCCGCGCCGTACACGGCGAGGTCAGGCAGCGCCAGCAGCGTCATCGCGTGCGGCTGGACGAGCGCGTCGAGCTCGGAGACCGTGAGCGGCCCTGCCGCGCGCACGGCGTCGAGATCCCGCGAGACGGCGGCGGCGGTCTCGACGAGGCTGTCAACGGGCGCGCGGAAGTAGCTCTCGACGATCGACGCGGCACGGTCGACGGCGGTGTCGGTGTCCTGGTGCATGCTGACCTCCTCCTTGAGGTTCACGGGACGTCGTCTGCGCTCGCGGCGGGTCGCGAGCGCAGCTCGATGAGGGTGTCGATCACGGCGGCCGTCATCTCCTCGACCTCGCGGCCGGCGCCGACGTCGTCGCCGGCCTCGATCGCCGCGACGACGCGCTCGAGGCCAGCGCGGTAGGCGTCGCGCGCGGACGCGTCGGCGTCGATGAGCCGCAGGTACGGGGAGAGCTCGGCCTGCAGCTGCATCTGCACGCGGGTCAGCCGCGCCGACTGGCTGAGCGCGACCAGCTCGAGCTGAGCGTCGTCGAGGATGCGGCGCCAGGCCTCGATGTCGGCCGGGTCGAGCCGCTCGAGGTGGCGCGCGACGAGGCGCGCCTCGCTGGGGTCGGCACGCCGTGCGGCGAGACGGACGGCCGCGCCCGTGATGGCGGCGTAGTGGACGCCCATGTCGCGCAGCGCGGTCCGCGTCGCGCGACGGACCGCGTCGCGCGCGTGGGCGAGCGGGTCGGCATCCTCCGCGACGAAGCTGCCGCCGCCGCGGCCGCGCCGCGTCACGACGAGGCCGCGCGAGCGCAGCGAGAGGAGCGCTTCGCGGACGGTGACCGGGGCGACCCCGAAGCTCTTCGCGAGATCGGTCTCGCTCGGCAGGCGCTCGCCCGCGCGCAGGTGCCCGCCGGTGATCGCCTCATCGAGGCGGCGCTCGACGAGCGCGGCGCGCCCCTCGTCGCCGATCGGCTGGAACAGCGCGCCCTGCAGGCGTCGCGGGCCCGAGGAGGCGACGGCGTGCGGCGGCGCCTGTGCGGCCATGAGCGGTCCTCCCTCGAGAGCGGTCGTCCCAACGTTATGCCTTCGAGACTTGAAATATGAACTATGGGTTCATATGTTAAACCTCAGCTTCCGTGTTCGACGATGATCCGAGGAGGAGCGATGAGCTCATCGCCCGCTGCCGCACCCGCCCGCCCGCAGTCCGGCGACCCGCACGTGGGTGCTGTCTCGCTCCGCGGTGTCACGAAGACGTTCGGCGAGTTCGACGCCGTGAAGGATCTCGACCTCGACGTCCGCCCGGGCGAGTTCCTCTCGATGCTCGGGCCGTCCGGCTCCGGCAAGACGACCGTCCTGCGCATGATCGCCGGCTTCGAGGACGCGACGTCGGGCGCCATCTCGCTGAACGGCGTCGACGTGACCCGGGTGCCGCCGCACCGACGGCAGGTCAACACGGTCTTCCAGGACTACGCGCTGTTCCCCCATCTCACGATCGAGGAGAACGTGGGGTACGGCCTGCGAGTGCGGGGCGAGGGGAGGGCCGCGCGCCGCGAGCGCGTGGGCTCCGCACTCGAGCAGGTCCGGCTGGCCCACGTCGCGCAGCGGCTCCCGCACCAGCTGTCGGGCGGCCAGCGTCAGCGCATCGCCCTCGCCCGTGCGCTCATCCTGCGCCCGCAGGTGCTCCTGCTCGACGAGCCGCTCGGCGCGCTCGACAAGCAGCTGCGCGAGCAGATGCAGATCGAGCTCAAGCAGATCCAGCGCGAGGTCGGCATCACGTTCATCTTCGTGACGCACGACCAGGAGGAGGCGCTCACCCTGAGCGACCGCGTGGCGGTCTTCAACGGCGGTCGGATCGAGCAGATCGGCACGCCGCGCGAGGTGTACGAGTACCCGCAGACCGAGTTCGTCGCGCGGTTCCTCGGCCTCTCGAATCTGCTGCCCGCAGACGCGGCCGAGCGCATCGCCGGCCGCCGCGAGGCGCTCAGCATCCGGCCCGAGCGCGTGCGGGTGCTCGGGCCGGACGAGCACGCACGCCCCGGCGAGGTGACGGTCGCGGGCGTCGTGGCGGAGGTCGTCTACACGGGGCCGTCGACCCGGTACCTCGTCGACGTCGAGGGCGGCCTGCAGCTCATCGCCGAGCGCCCCAACGCCCACCATCCGTCCGCGGCCGAGGCCGTCGAGCGCGGCGCCGCCGTGCGCGTCGGCTGGCTCGCCGACCACGCCGCGCGCCTTCCCTGACCGCGGCCATCCGCCATCCACCCATCACACAAGAACCGAACGAGGAGCGATCAAATGCGATCCAGGATGATGACCCCAGCGGCGCTCGTCGCCGTCTCGCTGCTGGCCGTGACCGGCTGCAGCAGCACGTCGGAGGCCGCGGGCGGCGAGGAGGCCGCCGGCGGGCTCCAGATCGACGTCCCCGATGTGCCGATGCAGGAGGAGCTCGGCGACTACGAGGGCGAGGTGAACATCGTCGCGTGGAGCGGTTTCGTCGAGCCCGCATGGAGCGACGCGTTCACGGAGAAGACCGGCTGCGTCGTGAACCGGCGCGTGGCGGGCACGAGCGATGAGATGGTCCAGCTCATGCGCACCGGCGACTACGACCTCGTCTCGGCGTCGGGCGACGCGAGCCTGCGCCTCATCGCCGGCGGCGACGTGGCGCCCCTCAACCTCGATCTCATCCCGAACTTCGGAGACGACATCGTCGAGGGCATGAAGGGGCAGGTCTACGACACCATCAACGGGAAGTCGTACGGCGTGCCGATCGGGCGCGGTGCGAACATCCTGCAGTACAACAGCGAGGTCGTGACCGAGGAGCCCACGAGCTGGGACGTCGCATGGGAGGCCGACAGCCCCTACGCCGGCAAGGTGATCGCGTACGACGCTCCCATCTACATCGCCGACGCGGCGGTGTACCTCATGGCGCACGAGCCCGAGCTCGGAATCACCAACCCGTACGCGCTCGACCGGACCCAGCTCGACGCCGCGATCGAGCTGCTCCAGCAGCAGAACGAGATCGTGTCGGAGTACTGGGCCGATCCGGCCGCGCAGATCACCTCCTTCGTCGGCGGGACGACCGTGCTCGGCACGTCGTGGGAGGTGCTGCGCAAGCTCACCGAGGACGAGAAGTTCAAGAGCGTGCTGCCCGAGGAGGGCTCGACCGGATGGTCGGACGCCTGGATGCTCGCGGCCGAGGCCGAGAACCCCAACTGCGCGTACGCGTGGATGGACTACACCTCGTCGCCCGAGGTGAACGGCGCGATCGCGATGAACTTCGGCATGGCCCCCGCCAACGCCGCCTTCTGCGAGACGAGCGACGAGGCGAAGGAGCACTGCGAGTACTACCACGCGACCGACGAGGAGTACTTCGACAAGGTGTGGTTCTGGACCACGCCGATCGAGCAGTGCGTCGACGGCCGCACGGATGTGACGTGCACCAACTTCCAGCAGTGGACGGACGCCTGGCTCTCCGTCAAGAGCTGACCAGCCCGGCGGGGCGGACCCCAGCCGCCCCGCCGTCTCCTCTTCACGACAGGACGACCATGAAACGGCGACTCCAGCTCGCGGGCCTGCTCGCGCTCCCGATGGCCTGGCTCATCGGCATCTACATCTTCTCGCTCGTCATGCTGCTCGTGACGGCGTTCTGGGTGACCGACCCCTTCACCTCGAAGGTCGAGCCCGGGTTCACCCTGCGCAACTTCGAGCAGCTCGTCGCGAATCCCGCCTACCTCTCGACCGCGCTGCGCACCCTCGCGATCGCCCTCGCGGTCACCGTGCTCTGCATCCTCATCTCGGTGCCGCTGGGCATCTTCATGGCGAAGATCGCGCCGACGTGGCTGCGCGCCGTGCTCGCGGTCGCGATCACGCTCCCGCTGTGGGCGGGCTACCTCGTGAAGATCCTCGCGATGCGCATCACCTTCACGGAGGACGGCTTCTTCAACGCCGTGATGGCGCCGCTCGGGATCACGGGCCCCGGGTTCAGCGTGATCACGGTCGTGCTCACGCTCACCTACCTGTGGCTGCCGTACATGGCCGTGCCCGTCTACACGGCCATCCGCCAGCTGCCTCCGAATCTCTTCGACGCGTCCGCCGACCTCGGCGCGGGCGCGGGCCGCACCATCCGCACGGTCGTGATCCCGCTCGTGAAGCCCGCGATCATCGCCGGCTCGATCTTCACGTTCTCGCTGAGCCTCGGCGACTACATCGCGGCCAAGTTCGTCGGCGGGTCCACGCAGATGATCGGCAGCGTCATCGCCTCGAACATCAACCTCAACCCCCCGATCGCGGCGGCCTTCTCGGTCGTGCCGATCGCCTTCGTCGTCATCTACCTGATCAGCGTGCAGCGCACCGGCGCGCTGCAGCGGATGTGAGGCCGTCATGCTCAGACTCTCCCTCGGCGCGCGGATCGCGCTCGGCGCCATCGTCGCGGCCGTCCTCGCGTTCATGTACGTGCCGCTCCTGCTCGTCGTGCTCAACTCGTTCAACGAGGCGCGCATCGCGAGCTGGCCCATCCGCGGCTTCTCGCTGCAGTGGTGGGGAGCCGCGCTCGCGAGCGAGCCGGTGCGCGCCGCCGTGGGCAACTCGGTCGCGGTCGGGCTCGGCGCGACCGCGATCGCCCTCGTGCTGGGGACCCTCGTCGCCTTCGCGCTGCAGCGCCACGCCTTCTTCGGCAAGCAGACCGTGAACCTGCTCGTCGTGCTGCCGATCGCGCTTCCCGGCGTCGTCACGGGTGTCGCGCTCAACAACACCTACAACCAGCTGCTCGAGCCGATCGGCATCCACGTCGGCTACTTCGGCATGATCATCGCGCACGGCACCTTCTGCATCGTCATGGTGTTCAACAACGTGCTCGCGCGACTGCGGAGGCTGAGCCCCAACGTCGAGGAGGCCTCCGCCGACCTCGGCGCGACGCCGTGGCAGACGTTCCGCATGGTGACGTTCCCGCAGTTCCGCAGCGCGTTCGCCGCGGGCGGCATCCTCGCGTTCGCGCTCAGCTTCGACGAGGTCGTCGTGACGATCTTCACGGCGCCCGCCGGCGTCGACACCCTGCCCCTGTGGATCATGAACCAGATGGCCCGGCCGAACGAGGCGAGCGTGGTCAACGTGGTCGCGACGGTCATCATCGTGCTGTCGTTCATCCCCGTGTGGATCTCGCAGCGACTCGCGAGCGAGCGCGACGGGGTGTGAGGGGGCGGGCGCGCCGTCACGGGATGTTCACCTCGGATTCCCTTCCGGGTACGGCGGTCTCGTAATTCGGTGTCACCTCGACCGGGTTGCCTTTCGATATCGCCCGTCGCGATATCTCCTCCCGAAAGGACACCCGCCATGCGCGCCCGCGCTCTCCCCGCCCTCGGCCTCCTCGCCCTCGGAGCCGTCGCCCTCTCCGCGTGCTCGAGCTCGTCATCCGACGATGCCGCGGCCGCCGCGTCCGACGCGCCCATCACGTTCGCCACGACGCCCCTCGGCGACGACCCGACCGCCGAGAACCCCATCGAGGCGTTCGCCGGTCTCGTCGAGGAGGAGACCGGCCGCGCGGTCGAGATCGTCGACGTGCCCGACTACACGGCCGTCGTCGAGGCGATCCGCAACCACCACGTCGACATCGGGTTCATGAGCGGCTTCCCGTCGGCGCTCGCCGTCAACACGGGCGAGGTCGATGCGCTCCTCGCGTGGCCGGGCAGCGACGAGCCCGTGTCGACGTGCCTCGTGCTCGACGACTCGCCCCTCCAGTCGCTCGAGGACATCACGCCCGAGACGGTCGTCGCGTTCGCCGACCCCGCATCGAGCTCGGGGTACTTCATGCCCGTCGCGATGCTCGACGCCGCCGGCCTCGAGAAGGACGCCGACTACACGGCGATGTTCTCGGGCGGCCACGACATGAGCTTCATCGCCCTCAAGGAGGGCCAGGTCGACGTGGCGTGCACGTCGACGATCTTCCCCACGATGACGGGGACCGACATGTTCCCGTTCGCCGAGGGCGAGACGCGCTCGATCGGCGAGAGCGACTCGATGCCCGTCGCGGTGACCGTGCTCGCCGACCAGGGCATCGCCGACGACAAGCGGGAGCTCCTGCTCGAGGCGCTTCCGAAGGTCTTCGTCGAGGAGAACGCCGAGGCCCTCGGCGCGATGTTCGAGGCGATGCAGGGCACCGAGCCGATCCTCGAGCCGGAGGACGAGCTCTTCGAGCCGTTCGTGGACATCGCCGCGATCGCCGACGTCGACATCTCGGACCTCGGATGAGCCCCGCGGACACGGCCGTCGAGCCGACCACGGCCGAGCTGCGCCAGCGGCTGCCGCTCGTCTCGGTGCGCGGGCTGAAGGTCGCGTACGGAGACGGCCCGCTGGTTCTCGACGGCGTCGACCTCGACCTCTTCCCCGGCGAGATGGTCGCGCTGCTCGGCTCGTCGGGCTCGGGCAAGTCGACGCTCATGAAGAGCCTGACGGGCTTCGCGCCCATCACGGATGGCGCGGTGCGCGTCGGCGGGTACGACATGGCGAACCTGCGCCGCGGGCAGCTGCGGCAGGTGCGCGCGTCCGTCGGCCAGGTGTTCCAGCAGTTCAACCTCGTCGGCCGGCTCAGCGTGCTCACGAACGTCCTGACCGGCGCGCTTCACGACGCAGGGCCGCTCAACCTCGTGGGCGGCTTCTCGAGCGCGCACCGGCGCCGCGCGCTCGAGCTGCTCGACCGCGTCGGCATCGCGCACAAGGCGCAGGACGAGGCGCGATCGCTCTCGGGCGGCCAGCAGCAGAGGGTCGCGATCGCGCGCGCCCTCATGCAGGCGCCCAAGGTCATCCTCGCCGACGAGCCGGTGGCATCCCTCGACCCGCGCATGTCGCACCAGGTGCTTGAGCTGCTGCACGAGATCGCCCGCGAGGACGGCATCCCCGTGCTCGTGAGCCTGCACGTCATGCCGCTCGCGCTCGCGCACTCCGACCGCATCGTCGGACTCCGGCACGGCGAGATGCTCGTGTCGGCGCCGACCGCCCAGCTCGACGCGACCGCGCTCGAGCCCATCTACGCGCACGACGAGGAGGAGCAGGATGTCGACGGCATCGCCTGAGCGCACGGCGCGGGCCTCGGGCTCCGCGGGGGCCGGCCGCGACCGCGCTCCGCGGAGTCCGCAGCTGGACCCGCGGGACCGGGAGCGGATGGCGCGGGCCTTCCGCGTGCCGCGCGCGCGGTTCCTGCTCGGGCTGCCCGTCGCGGCCCTCCTTCTCGTGTGGTCGTTCACGGGCGCGGGCTTCGACGTCGGCAAGCTCGGCGAAGGCGCCGTCAACATGGGCGCCTTCCTCTCTCGCCTCTTCCCGCCGACCTGGGACAAGTTCGGCACGATCGCGGAGCTCCTCGTGGAGACCCTGCAGATGGCGATCGTCGGGACCCTGCTCGGCGCCGTGCTGTCGCTCCTCGTCGCGTTCGGCGCCGCGTCGAACATCGCCCCGCGCTGGCTGTACTACCCCACGCGCTGGGTCATGAACGTCATCCGGTCGCTGCCCGACCTCGTGTTCGCGCTCATGTTCGTCTCGGCCGTCGGCCTCGGGCCCTTCGCCGGCATCCTCGCGATGACGATCGGCTCGATCGGGTCGATCGGCAAGGTGTTCGCGGAGGCCATGGAGTCGGTCGACCGCGGACCGGTCACCGCGATGCAGGCGGTCGGAGCCTCGCCGCGCCAGGTCGTGCAGTACGGCGTCCTGCCGCAGGCGGCCCCGCTCCTCGTCTCCTACACGCTGCTCCTGTTCGAGGGCAACGTCCGCGGCGCCACGATCCTCGGCATGGTCGGGGCGGGCGGCATCGGCCTCGAGCTCACCACCGCCATGAAGATGTACGACTACGGCCACCTCTCCGCGATCGTCATCTGCATCATCGTGCTCGTCACGGTCATCGACCAGGCAAGCGCCGTCATCCGAAGGAAGATCACATGACCGTCGTCGACGCCCCGGCCATCGCGCTCTCCGCGCCCGTCAACCTCCGCGACCTCGGCGGCATCCCCGTCGCCGGGGGAGCGGTGCGCGAGGGCTTCGCGATCCGCGCCGACGACCTCTCGATCGTCACCGAGGAGGACGCCGCCCGCCTCGTCGCCGCCGGCCTGCGGGCGGTGGTCGACCTGCGCTCCTCCGACGAGGTGGCGCTCACGGGCCGCGGGCCGTTCGGAGCGCTCGCCGACGTGAACTACCACCACGTGCCGTTCCTCGCGTCGATCGGCGACGGCATCGACGACATCGAGCTCGACCAGTCGTCGTTCGCGGGCATGTACGTGCGGATGTTCGAGGGCGCCGCCGCGCAGATCGTCACGGCGCTCGCGATCATCGCGCACACCCCCGGAACGGTCGCGTTCCACTGCGCCGCCGGGCAGGACCGCACGGGGGTGCTCGCGGCGGCGATCCTGCTGACGCTCGGCGCCGAGCCGGACGACATCGTCGCGGACTACGCCCGCACGGGCGAGAACACCGCAGCGATCATGCGGCGGATCGCGCCGGTCATGCAGCCGCTCATGGCGCGATACGGATTCGATCTCGATGACGCGGCCCGCGCGGCCGCTCGCGCCGAGTTCTCGCCGGCGCCCATGCGGGGCCTGCTCGGCGCGCTCGCGACGCGCCACGGGGATCCGCTCGCTCCGCTCCGCTCCGCCGGCCTCACCGACGCGCTCATCGGCCGCCTGCGCGAGCGCGCGCTCGCCGCATGAGCGCGACCGCAGCCTCCGTGCGGGCCGGCGCCGCGCCATCCGCTCGTCGTGTCGAGCGGAGCGGGATCGCGGAGGGCGGCGCGACGTCGGCTCGACGGCCCGGTCGCCCGCGTGCCGAGGGACACGACGCACGGATCCTCGCCGCCGCGGTCGAGCTGCTCGAGCGCGGCGAGGAGGTGACCGTCAGCAGGGTCGTCGAGCTGAGCGGCGTCAGCCGCGCCGCGCTCTACCGGCGGTGGCCGAGCATGACCGATCTGCTCGCGGCGGCCCTCGACGTCGGGCGCGAGGCGCCGCGCATCCCGCTGGGTGATGACCTGCTCGCGGCGCTCCTCGCGGCGTACACGACCGGATCGGCGGGGCCGGGCTACACGGAGGAGCGCTTTCGGCTGCGGCTGCGGCTCGCGATGACGGACCGCAAGCTCGCGCAGGCGTACTGGCGCTCGCACGTCGCGCGACGGCGCGGCGGCGTCGCCGCGCTGCTCGCCGAGGGCGTCCGCCGGGGCGAGCTGCGCGACGATCTCGACATCGACGCGTGCATCGACCTCATCAACGGCGTCTTCTACTATCAGTTCGTCGTGCGGGGTGTGAACTTCGACGATCCCGCCGCCGTCGCGCGCTGCGAGAAGGCCGTCCGCGTAGCCTGGCGGGGGATGGCCGCAGACCCTCCGGCCGCCGACGCCGCCCACGAGGAGGACGAATGAGCATCCGCGAGATCCCCCGAGGCCTGGTGAACCTCCGCGACGTCGCATCGTCGACCGCGCGCGTGCGGCCGGGCGTGCTTCTGCGCAGCGACGCCCCGCACTCGGGCGACGACGCCCCCGAGGTGGGGGAGTGGCCGCCCGCCGTCGTCGTCGACCTCCGCGACGACGCCGAGAAGAGCGAGGACCATCCGCTGCTCGGCGTGTGCCGAGTCGTGGACCTGCCGCTCCTGGGCGGCCGCGCCACCATGGACGCCGACGAGGAGGACGTCGCGGCGTTCCTGCGCGCGGGACTCGGCGGGATGTACGCCTCGATGCTCGAGGGCGAGGCCGCGGCGCTGCTCGTGCGCGCGATCGAGGAGATCGCCCAGGCGGATGGCCCCGTCCTCGTCCACTGCACGGCAGGGAAGGACCGGACGGGCGTCACGGTCGCGCTCGCTCTCGCCCTCGTCGGCGTGCCGGGCGACGAGATCGTCGCGGACTACGTCCGCACGGCCGAGAACATGCCGCACGTGCACGCCCGCGCACGGCGCACGGTCGCGGCGCGGACCGTCGGCGTGCAGCTCGCGCTCGACATCCCGAAGGAGATCCTGTCGGCGCCGGCGGCGGCGATGGAGGGGTTCCTCGACGACCTCGCCTCGCGAGGCGGCGCCGAGGCGTGGTTCCTCGCGGCGGGCGGCACTCCCGAGATCGTCGCCGCGCTGCGCCGTCGCCTCCGCGCGTAGCCGCTCGCGGACATCCGCCGGGATCGCCGAGGCGCCCGCGGTGCGCGCGCCGGAACGGCCGCTGCTCGCGGTGCGTGCGCCGGGTGTCTCGCTCGCATGCGGATGCCGCGGCCCGATCGTCCCCCGATGATCGAGCCGCGGCATCCGTGCCGACGCGACCGAGCGCGCCGGCGGGTCCGCTCAGACGGCGGGCGGCTGCGGCGGCAGCTGCGTGCCCGGCTCGGGCGGAAGGGTCGTCGCCTCGCGACGGGTCGGCGGCGTGGTGCTCGGCGGGCCGGGCACCGATGTCGCGGCCGCCGTGTCGGCCTTGCCCAGCTCGCCCTCGACGGCGCCGAGCCACTTCTCCCAGCGCGAGCGCATCGGGCCGATGAGCCCGCCGCCGATGCCGACGATCGCGATGCCGACGATGGCGGCGAGCACGGCGACGAGGATGGGCATGGTCACCGTGACGGCGATGCCGATCTGGTTGAGCGCGGCGATGACGCCCATGGCGATGATCGAGATGACGACGATCTTCGTGAGGATCGACCCGAAGCGGAACCTCGCGAGCGCGGGTCGCATGAGGTCGCCGACGAAGTTCGCGATCGCGGCGACGACGATGACGATCACGACCGCGACGAGCACGCGAGGCAGCCAGCTGATGATCTCGGTGACGATCCCGGACACGGGGTTGTCAGGGCCGAACGCGCCCAGCGCGAGCAGCAGCGCGATGAGGAGCACGAAGTAGTACACGAGCTTGACGACGAGCGTCAGCGGGTCGATGCCCGTCGGCGCGAGCAGCTTCGTGATGCCGGCCTTGTCGAGCAGCCGCTGGAATCCGATCCTCTTGAAGAGGTACTCGAGCGCCTTGGCGATGCTCTTCGCGATGAGCCATCCGATCAGCAGGATGACGAGGAAAACGATGAGCTGCAGGATGAAGCTCCCGACACCGGCGAGCATGTCGCCGATCCCTGCGGTGATTCCGGACCAGTCCATGGTCTGTACCTCCCCCTTCGTCGGCCCGAGCGAGACGATCCCGGACGGGCGTTCTGCCTCCGGTCTAGCGACGGGGCGCGCGCGGCGTCAACGGATGCCGTGGCATCCAGCGGTGTATCGAGCTCCTTCCCCGGGGTGAAGAGGCGGGAGCTCGCGGGAGGAAGTGCCCGGGGAACGCGTCGGCGCAGGAAGGGGGCTTGGGTCTTCGCCCTCGGATCGGGTACGCTATGAAGGTTGTGCGACGGCAGCCCTGTCTGCGATCACGTCCGCACAACGTGCAACACACCCTCCTGGTGCCGGGAAATGCCCGGCATCCGTTCAAGTCCGAAGGAGGTGGGTAAGTGACGCACCAGTACGAACTCATGGTGATCATCCAGCCTGAGGTCGACGAGCGCCAGGTCCCCGCACACCTCGACAAGTTCCTGTCGGTCATCACCGAGCGCGGTGGATCGATCGAGAACGTCGACATCTGGGGCAAGCGCCGTCTGGCATACGAGATCCAGAAGAAGAACGAGGGCATCTACGCCGTCGTCAACTTCACCGCGACGAGCGAGGCGACGGTCGAGCTCGACCGCCAGCTCAAGCTCAACGAGCTGATCATGCGCACCAAGGTGCTGCGCGCCGAGGAGGCCATCGCCCTGGTGGCTGCCGAGGCGAAGCGCGCCGAGGAGAAGGCGGCTCGCAAGACGGCGGCGAAGGCCTAACGCACCATGGCTGGCGAAACCGTCATCACCGTCGTGGGGAACCTCACGGCTGACCCCGAGCTGCGCTACACGCAGAACGGCCTGCCCGTGGCGAACTTCACGATCGCCTCGACGCCGCGCAACTTCGATCGCGCGTCCGGCGAGTGGAAGGACGGCGAAGCCCTGTTCCTCCGTGCCAGCGTGTGGCGCGAGTTCGCCGAGCACGTCGCCGGATCGCTGACGAAGGGCATGCGCGTCATCGCGCAGGGCCGTCTGCGTCAGCGCTCCTACGAGACGAAGGAGGGCGAACGCCGCACCTCCATCGAGCTCGAGGTCGACGAGATCGGCCCCTCGCTGCGCTACGCGACGGCACAGGTGACCCGCGCCGCATCGAGCGGCGGCGGCAACTACGGCGGCGGGAACAACGCCGTCGGCGGGAACTACG
This sequence comes from Microbacterium sp. JZ37, assembly GCF_035188445.1. Classification (NCBI taxonomy): domain Bacteria; kingdom Bacillati; phylum Actinomycetota; class Actinomycetes; order Micrococcales; family Microbacteriaceae; genus Microbacterium; species Microbacterium sp. JZ37. The sequence goes on from NZ_CP045253.1 coordinate 236,938, forward strand.
GCGGCGGCAGCGCTGGCGGCGGCTACGGCCAGCAGCAGCGCCCGCAGCAGCAGGTCTCGGAGGAGCCCTGGGCGACACCCGGCCAGTCCGGCGCCGATGCATGGAGCACCCCGGGGTCGTTCTCGGACGACACCCCGTTCTGATTCAGAACTCACACTTTCAAAGGACCCAACATGGCTGGAAAGTCGAGCGGCGACCGCCGCAAGCCGCGGAAGGGCGCGAAGAACGCCGCTCCCGCGAAGTCGATCCGGGTCGGCGTCATTGACTACAAGGACGTCGCGACCCTTCGCAAGTTCATCTCGGAGCGCGGCAAGATCCGCGCCCGTCGTATCACCGGTGTCTCGGTGCAGGAGCAGCGTCTGATCGCCCGCGCGATCAAGAACGCGCGCGAGATGGCGCTCCTGCCCTACGCAGGCGCTGGCCGCTAAGGAGCACCCATGTCGAAGCTGATTCTCACGAACGAGGTCGACGGCCTGGGCAGCGCCGGAGACGTGGTCGAGGTCAAGGACGGCTACGCCCGTAACTACCTCATCCCCCAGGGCTTCGCGGTGGCGTGGAGCCGCGGTGGCGAGAAGCAGGTCGCGGACATCCGCGCGGCCCGCGAGGCTCGTGCCATCGCGACGCACGACGACGCCGTCGCCCTGAAGAACACCCTCGAGAACGCCCGCGTGCGCCTGTCGGTCAAGGCCGGCGCCGAGGGCCGTCTGTTCGGCTCGGTCAAGCCGGCCGACATCGCGAACGCGGTGGCGGAGGCCGGTCTCGGCCAGCTGGACAAGCGCACCATCACGGTGCCGTCGCCCATCAAGGCCGTCGGCGACCACGAGGCGCTCGTGCGTCTGCACGACGAGGTGACCGCGGTCATCTCGCTGCAGGTCGTCGCGCTCAAGAAGTAAGTTCTCGCGAACGCCGGAAGCGGCGCGGAGCCATCGGCTCCGCGCCGCTTCGTCGTGTTCGCGATGGGTCTCCTGGCCGTCATATCGGACTCTCGGAGGCGTGGTTGTACACAGTGCGAACGGCCTACCACAAACCTTCAAGTGCTCCTTTAATCACACATCCATCCACAGGGTGTGTGAAACAGGATGACCAGGTCAGGCGGCGTTTCGGTGGAGAGATCTCCCGGGCGAGTCTTTTCTCTCCACAGGACGATTCCACACCCTCCACGGCGTTTTGCGCAGGCCCTCCACAGAGTTATCCACAGGCCGCGTTGAAGGTGCGGGTGGCTGCCCATAGCCTCGTCGGGGCGGTGTCGGTGGTCGCTGGTGTCATGAAGCAGATCACCCCCGCGGGGGAACGGAAGAGGAGGGCGCGTGTCGATCGCTGAAATCGGGGAGGACCGTCTCGGGGGGCCTCGGGAACGCGACAGGACCCCGCCCCACGACGTCATCGCGGAGCAGAGCACGCTGGGCGGCATGCTCCTGTCGAAGGACGCGGTGGCCGATGTCATCGAGACGCTGCGCGGCCCCGACTTCTACGTGCCGAAGCACGAGGTGATCTTCGAGGCCATCCTCTCGCTCTACTCGCACGGCGAGCCGACCGACGTCGTCGCGGTGACCGACGAGCTCATCAAGACGGGCGACCTCCAGCGCGCGGGCGGGGCCGACTACCTGCACTCGCTGACGTCGATCGTGCCGACGGCGGCGAACGCGGGCTACTACGCGGGCATCGTGTCGGAGCGCGCCCTGCTGCGCCGACTCGTCGACGCGGGCACGAAGATCGCGCAGATGGGCTATCAGGGCCAGGGCGAGGCCGTCGAGCTCGTCAACGCGGCTCAGGCCGAGATCTACAACGTCACGGGCACCGAGCAGACCGAGGACTACGTGCCCCTCACGGTCGCGGTCGACGCGGCCGTCGACGAAATCGAGGCCGCACGAGGTCGCGACGGCCAGATGACCGGCATCCCGACCGGGTTCAGCGAGCTCGATCAGCTCACCAACGGCCTCCACGGCGGGCAGATGATCATCATCGCGGCGCGACCCGCGATGGGAAAGTCGACGCTCGCGCTCGACTTCGCGCGCGCGGCGGCGATCAAGAACGACATGCCGACGATCTTCTTCTCGCTCGAGATGGGGCGCAGCGAGATCGCGATGCGCCTGCTCAGCGCGGAAGGCGCCATCCCTCTGCAGTCGATGCGAAAGGGCACGCTCGACTCGCGCGACTGGACGACTGTCGCCGCGACGCGCGGACGCATCAACGACGCGCCGCTGTACATCGACGACAGCCCGAACATGACGCTCGTCGAGATCCGCGCGAAGTGCCGGCGGCTCAAGCAGCGTGCCGGGCTCAAGATGGTCATCATCGACTACCTCCAGCTCATGACGAGCGGCAAGAAGGTCGAGTCGCGTCAGCAGGAGGTGTCGGAGTTCTCGCGTGCGCTCAAGCTGCTCGCGAAGGAGATCCAGGTGCCGGTCATCGCGCTGTCGCAGCTGAACCGAGGGCCCGAGCAGCGCCAGGACAAGCGGCCTCAGGTGAGCGACCTGCGCGAGTCGGGTTCGATCGAGCAGGACGCCGACATGGTCATGCTGCTGCACCGCCCGTCGGTGTACGACAAGAACGACAACCCGGGCGGCGCCGAGATCATCGTCGCGAAGCACCGCAACGGACCGACCGCCAACATCGAGGTCGCGTTCCAGGGCCACTACTCGCGCTTCGCCGACATGGCGCCCGTGAGCGAGTTCGGCGGAGGCGACTGAGGCGACGCGCCCGGCCCGAGGTCAGCCCGGCTCGGCCGAGGGTCTGACGTCGTCCTCGGTCAGGTCGGGCAAGCCCGCCTCTCTGCGGCGGCGGATGATGTACGCCACGCGCGGCTCGGGGTTCTCGCTGCGGGAGCGGATGTTGCGGAACGTGTTCACCCACCGCTGGTTCCACGTGCGCCCGTCGGACAGGACGTGTCCGCGCGCCTCCATGGCGATCATGCGGTCATAGTCCTCGAATGCGCCCTCGCGCTCGGCGGCCGTGTCCGCGATGCGGACGCGGCCGGCGTCATCCACCGTGATGTCGATCCCCATCCACCGCTTCGCCGCCCGGATCCGTCGCCGCGCCTCCCGCGAATCAGCGGCCGACCGCTCCTCGTCGGTCATGTCAGGTGCCGGCGTCCGGCCGCCATCCGGAGGGGATGCTGTCGGGCGTCTGGCCCGCGCTCAGACGGTCGATGTGGTACTCGGCCCACGAGACGATCATCCGCTCCGGCGTCGCGTGGTACAGCTCCGCGAGCGCGTCCAGCGCCCGCGCGCGGTCGACGTCGAGCTCGATGAGGAGCCTCCGCGAACGCGATCCGCCGGACACAGCGCCATCCTACTGAGCGCGCGCCGGCCCATCCGTGCTCGAGCATGCGCGGGCGAGGCGCCGCGGTCCGAGGTCAGACGAACCGGATGGCGCTCTCGAGGCGCGTGCGGACGTCGAAGAGCACGTTGCCCCCGACGATCTGCGCGCCGGGGATGCCGGCGCGGAGGACCGCACGCAGCGCGCTGCGGCGGACGGCGGCGACAGGCAGTCCCTTCACGGAGCCGAGCACGACGACCGGGTCGGCGAGGTCGTCGTCGGGGAGGACGAACACGGCGCCGCCGAAGCGGACGCGCGCTGCGCGCGAGACCGAGCGGATGCGCGCGAGCAGGTCGGCGACGGGGGTCGCCTCGCCGATGACCTCGCCGCCGCGGAACGCGACCGGGCGACCGAAGTCCTCGCTCGTCAGGCCGTAGAGGCCGGTCGGGCTGAGGACGACATGGTCGAGCTTGTCGTCCGCGTCCGCCGTCGTCGCGACGTCGTGCCAGGCCGTGAAGCCCATGCCGAGCTCATCGATCATCGCCGCGGTGTCCTCCTCGGCGAGGGCGTCGGCGAGCATCCGCCGCAGCTCCCACGGCGCCGAGCGCACGAAGGCGGGCGCGTACGGGTCGGCGACCTCTCCGGCCCACTCGGCCACCATCGCGAGGTAGCGCCTGCGCCGCCAGGCTCCCGCGGCTCCGTGCGAGCGTGTCCGGGGTCGCGTGTCCCGTCGGCCCGTCGCGCGGCGTCCGGCCCACTGCAGCTGGGCGCCGTCATCGCGGTCGTACGCGGCGCGGGCCTCGGGTGTGCCGACGAGCTCCCACGCGCGCTGCACCTGGATGAACGCGGCGGCGTCGCCGCCCGTATCGGGATGGGTGCGCCGCAGCTGTAGGCGATACGCCCGGCGGAGCTCCTCGTCGTCGGCCGAGCGGAGGACGCCGAGCACCTCGTACGGCGACGCGGAGAGCGGGCTGTTGAACATCGCCGCCCAGGCTATCCCGGGGCGGCGGTCAGCCCGCCCGTCCGCGTCTGAGCGTCAGGTCAGGGTGAGGAACAGCCGCACCGAGAGCGCGGCGACCGCGACGAGTCCCAGGACGCCGAAGACGTTCTGCCACCACGTGTTGCGCAGGGCGCCCATGAGGGCCGTCCGGTTGGCCATGATCACGATCAGGGCGGCCAGCACGGGAGCGACGAACATCGTGAGCGCCTGCGCGATGACGATGAGCTGGATCGGCGAGGACGGGAAGATCACGGCGACCAGCACTCCGAAGGCGAGGATGCTCCCGCTGATGATCTTCGCGGACCGCGAGCTCGAGGAAGCGCCGCGCCCGATCGCGTCAGAGAGCATCGTTCCGCCGGCGGTCGCGTTGGCGATCATCGAGGAGAACGCCGCTCCGAAGAATCCGAGAGCGAAGACCGTCGACCCCACGGGTCCGGCGAGCGGCTCGAAGACTCCGGCGAGTGCGACGATCGTCGGCGCCGTCTCGCCCGTCCTCCCGAGCACGGCCGCGGCGACGACGATCACCAGAGCCGTCATGACGCCCGGTGCGATGATGCCGGGGATGGTGTCGACGACGGTGACGTCGCGGTAGTCGCCTTCCGTGCGGCCGCGCTCCTTCGTGCCGTAGGACGTGTAGAAGGCCGCGTTGATCGAGAAGTTCGTGCCGACCAGCGCGATGATGAGCAACCACGAGCCGTCCGGCACGGCCGGCAGGAGTCCGGCGCCTGCCGCTGCCCAATCCGGGTTCGAGATGAAGGCGGATGCGACGAAGGCGATCGCCATCAGGGCGACGATGGCGACGAGCACCTTCTCGATGACGCGGTAGACGTTCCGCAGGAGAAGAAGGGCCGCGACGGCGACGGTGCAGATGACCGTCCACATCACCGGGCTCCCGCCGAACAGCATCGACAGCCCGAGCCCTGAGCCGACGGCGTTGCCGACCGAGAAGCACAGCGTGATGAGGAAGACCCCGATGCCCGCGAGCACGCCGACCCAGGCGCCCAGGTGCTCCTTGATCGAGGAGATCAGCGAGAGGGGAGAGCGGATGCCGAGCCGCACGCTCATGTCGGTCAGGAAGATCATGAGGATCGTCGAGACGACGATCACCCAGATCAGCCCGTACTGATAGCCGCTGCCTGCCTGGACCGCGGTGGTCAGATTGCCTGGGCCGAACTGCCACGCGCCAGCGACGAACGCCGGACCGATCAGCGCGAGCTGCTGCCAGAACGTGCGGCGGGTGCGGTGGGCGTCGACGATGCTCTTCATGGTCTCTGTCGAGATGCGACCGTACCCGGTTCCGGGGGTCGGTGCGCTGTGTCGGGCTCTGGTGCGATCGGCCATGAGTCGTTCTCCTTCATCGGAGGGTGCGGTTCGTGCCGCGGAGTCTTCGTTGACTGGTGCGCCGTCGGGTGGCGCGGGTGCACGCTGGCACCGGGGGAGGAGCGGCGACCGGCTGGTCGCCGCTCCCGGCCTCACGCGGGGACGGCGACCTTGCCGAGCCCTGCGGAGGCGAACGCGGCGGCGATCTCGGCGTCCGCGCCGTCGGCGAGCGGAAGTAGCGGCGTCCGGACCGTGGCGTGATCGAGGATCCCGCGGTTCACGAGGCCCCACTTGAGGGCGACGGTGCCCTCCATGTGCGACCCGCGGTGGTAGACGTTCTTGGTCACCGGCAGGAGGCGCTCGTGGATCGCGTGGGCACGCGCGTAGTCCTGCGCCTTGCCGGCCTCGATGAGCTCGACGAGGAGCTCCGGCGCGACGTTTCCGTACCCGACGAGGAGGCCGTCGACATCGAACATGGTGGGGAGCAGGTACTCGTCGTGGCAGGAGAGGATCTGCAGATCGGGGTGCGCGGCGCGCAGTGCCGGGATCTCGGTGTACCAGCGCTTCATGTTGCGGACGCCGTTCTTGGTTGCGAAGACGCCCTCCTGGCCGGCGATCTCGAGCTGGGTGTCGAGGTCATACGTGGCCTTGGTGTTGTCCGGGTACTGGAAGAGGATGAGCGGAAGGCCGCTCGTCTCGTAGATGTCGCGGTAGCGGGTCTGGGGCGCGCCCTTCTGGTATCCGAAGCGCAGCCATCCGTGCGACGGGTAGACGAGTCCGGCCGAGGCTCCGGCCTCCACGGCCCGCTTCGCCTCGAGGGCGGCGACCTTGTTGCCCTCGCCTGTGATGCCGGCGACGATCGGGATCGCGCCGTCGACGGAGTCGCGGAAGGCGCGGATGACGTCGAGCTGCTCGTCGATCGTGAGGAAGGTGCCTTCGCCGGCGTGGCCGAGCACGACGAGGCTCTTCACGCCGTCGATCGAGCCGAGCCAGGAGCCGAGCCGCTGGATGGCGGCGAAGTCGATGTCGCCGTCCTCGGTGAACGGGGTGACGGGGGCGGGGCTGAGGCCTCGGAGGTCGAGCGTCATGGCTCTCTCGCTTTCTCTTCTTCGAGTCACGGTGCAATCGTTCGCGGGAACGTTTGCAGGAACGTTTGCAAGTATGGTGAGGGCAGGAACGGATGTCAACCCCGAGCTCCGGAACGCGACGCGACGACGGTTAGGCTCGGGGCGGACGAAGGAGAGCGAGTGGACACGATGGCGGATCGCGGAAGCGTGACGCTCCGCGACGTCGCGGAGGCCGCGGGGGTGAGCGTGTCCACGGTCAGTCGCGTGCTCGACGAGCGCGCTCCGCGCTCGCAGTCGGCCACTGCGGTGCGCGTCCGCCAAGTGGCTGACGAACTCGGATACCGACGCAATGCCTACGCCTCGGGGCTGCGGCGCGGCCAGACCGGGACCATCGGCGTTCTCGTCCCTCGTCTCACGGACACGGTGATGGCGCTGATGTTCGAGGCGCTCGAGCGCGCCGCGAGAGCTCGCGGCTACTTCGCCGTCGTGGCGACCTGCGGCGACGATCCCGAGAGCGAGCGCAGCTCGACCGAGATCCTGCTCGAACGCGGGGTCGACGGTCTCGTGCTCGCGACGGCGCGCCTGGATGACGAACTGCCGGCAGCGCTGCGAGCCCGGGGCATCCGCCATTCCCTCGCGCTGCGGACCGACGGAGTGAGCCCGTCGTCACTGGGTGACGACGACATGGGCGGGTATCTCGCGGTGCGCCACCTCGTCGATCTCGGTCATCGCGACATCGCCATCGTGACCGGCCCGCGCTTCGCATCGAGCGCGAACGGCCGCGTGGAGGGGGCGCGGCGGGCTCTCGCGGAAGCGGGACTCGCGCTCGACGCCGAGCGGGTCGTGTACGCCGGCTACGGAATCGACGAGGGCGTCGAGGCGGGCCGTGCGGTGTTCACGAGCTCCCGGCCGAGCGCCGTGTTCGCCGCGAACGACAACCTCGCGATCGGCGTCATGAGGGCCGCCCACCTCGCGGGACGCGTCGTCGGCGACGATCTCTCGCTCGTCGGCTACAACGACATCCCGCTGGCGTCGCGCCTCCCGGTGCCGCTCACGACCGTGCACGTCCCGTTCGACCAGATCGCGGCCGGAGCCATCGATCTGCTCTTCGCCCCGCCCGGCGAGGCGACGATCCGGAAGGTCCTCCCGACGCTCATGCCGCGCGCGTCGACCACGCGAGTGGCCGGGTAGCGGTCAGCGCCGCAGGGCCGCCGGGCGCGGCAAGCCGAGATCCTCGATGAGGTCGCCGAGGGCGCGGTCGAGCTCGGCTCCGCCCTGCGTCACCTTGTTGATCTCGAAGGAGCGCAGGCGCGCGCTCGGCACATCGAAGGTCAGGATGGTGCCGGGCTGCGCGGTCGTGTGCGCCTCGACGCGCACGTGGGCGGAGAGGATCGCGCCGGGGTCGAGGCGGTGCAGTCGCGCGGCGATGCCGTGGTGCGCGATCGTCCAGACGACGCTCCGCGTCGTGCTTCCCGCGTGCTGCAGGAGATCGCTCGGGCGAGAGGTCGCAAGACGCACGAAGCCGCTCGGCGACTCCCACTGCAGGCCGCGGATGAATGCCGCCCAGTCGCCGGAGAGCTGCGCGCGGGCATCCGCCTCGGACAGGGAAGGCACCGCGGCCTCGAACGCGTCGACGAGCGCATCGAACTGCGCGTTCGCGGCGAGTCGAATTCGGCGGGCCGTGTACTCGAAGACCGTCTCGTCGACCTCGTAGCTCATGAGACCATCCTCTCGCCGCGTGCACAGGGTCTCGTCCGCCCGCGCGTCGTCCTCGGACCGTCCCTCGGCGCGGTGACGGGGTCGTTCGCCGCTTCACGATGAGGGGATGAGCGCGCTCAGCACCTCCGGGTTCCTGCCCGACCGACCTCCCCTCCATCTTCCGTACGTCGACGAGGAGGAGCGCGACATCGTGCTCGAGGAGATCGCTGGTCTGTTCGACGATCTTCCGACCCTCTGTCTCACGGTGGCGCAGAAGCACATCCGGGAGGATCGGCTCGACGTGTCGACGAATGAGCGCGTCTTCGCAGCTCTCGTGGCGCTCGTCGAGACGATGCTCGATGAGGATGGCCCCGAGATCAGCCCAGAGCAGCACGGGCAGCTGCTGTTTCTCACTCTCGTTCCGGGCGTCACGTTCGCGGTTGCTCTGCAGGTCGCCTTCGGCGTGGCGATGGCGGACGCGAACGTTCCGCGCTTCGCCGAGCTGACGACGTGCCTCGAGCGAGTGGGACTCGACGCTGACGGCGACGTCGTCCTGCCCCAGCCGCCGCCGACGTTCGCGCCAACCGCAAGGCTGCTTCGCGGTGAGGTTCGGCGCGCCATCGACATCGCTCGCGTGAGCCGAGGCATCCAGGTGCTGCGCCTGACCGCAGCATTGGCGCCAGCTCTGTTCGTTGTGCCGATCTTCTGCGTGCTCGCCTGGTTGCACTGGGCGCGCGGACAGCGACCGCTCGCGATGGCGTACCTGTCCGCGGCCCAGACGGTCGATCCGGGCAGCCGAATGGTGACGCGACTGTCGGAGCTCTTCATGGTGCGTCTGCCTCTGTGGCTCTGCGAGTAGATGGCCGCGCGGTCGAGCAGCGGTCATGGTGCGCGGTTCACTGCGGATCCCGCGGTTGTCAGCATCTGAGGTGTTGGGTGAGTTTGGCGTGGAGTCTGGTGCGGGAGGTGGGTGCTGGTCGGTGGCGGTGGTGTCGGTCGATCCAGTTGGGGGCGGCGATGTAGGGCACGCCGTGGTGCATGTGGATGTTCCAGCCGGAGGTGTCGAGGTGGTGGTGGTGCCACCAGCAGAGGAGGACGCCGTTGTCGGTTTCGGTGGGTCCGCCTTGGGCGTGGTCTTGGACGTGGTGGATCTCGCACCAGGCGGCGGGGATGGTGCAGCCGGGGATGATGCAGCCTCCGTCGCGCGCGATGATCGCTTTGCGCTGGGTGGGGGTGAAGCAGCGTTGGATGCTGCGCAGCTCGAGGATGCGTCCTTCGGGGCTGAAGAGGGCGCGGAGGATGTCGCCGGTGCATCCGATCCGGCGGGCCACGGTCGCGGGGACGGGCGCGTCGACGCCGTCGAGGTGCGCGATGCCGTGCCGCGGGCGGGTGAACGCGGACCCCGTGCCGTGGGCCGCGGTGTCATGCACGCCGTCGCCGTCGCCGTCGCCGCTGGGGTCTGTGTCTGTGGTGGTGAGGTCGTGGGCGGTGATGTGGATCATGACGGTGGGGGCGGCGCCGCCGAGGGTGGGGGTCTCGGCGGCGCGTGAGGCGGCCTGGATCATCGCGAAGAACGCGTCGTGGCGTTTCTGCCCGGGGGTGCGGGGGTCGTGGATGATCTCGTCCGGTCCCCACGGGTCTGTGTCGTTGCGGGTCTCGGTGTCGATCCCGTCGAAGAACCCGCCCTCGCCATCCGCGTCCGCGCCGCCGTCGGCGTCGGCGTCGCCGTCGGCCGCGATGCTCGAGTCGCCGGCACCGGCAGGGCTCGCCGCGTCTTCCGCGCCGCTCGTGCCCGTTGCGCTGGCGTTCGACGCGTTGCCTGTGCCGTCCGGCCCGTCGCCCGCGTCGTCGTGGCTTGTGGTTTCGGTGAAGGTGACGTGGCGGGCGGGGTTGGTGTGGGCGGAGAGGAGGTTCTGCAGGAGGGCGCCGGCTTCGGGGACGAGGGTGCCGTTGACGCGGAAGGCCCCGTCGGGCAGGGGGGTGAGGGTGAGGGTGCGGTTGCGGATGGGGCGTTCGGGGTCGGGCGGGAGCCCGTCCGCGGTGAGGACGTCCACCCACGCGTCCGCGTGCGCTTTCACGACGCTCCACGGCACGGCCGCGACCGTGCCGTCCGGGTAGGCGGAGGTCATCTGCGCCGGGGGTGCGGCCTCGTCCAGGTCGGTCGCGATCGCGCCGGTGGCGATCCCGACGAGGTGACGCTCCATCACCTCGAGCTTGTCGGCCTCGGAGGCGGGCGCGCCGCGGCGGGCGGTGGCGACGGCCTTCACGATCAGCGCCGCCGGCTCCGCCCCGAGCAGGCCCGCTTCCACCGCCGCGGCCACCGCCGGGTGCGCCGGCGGGACGGGGAGCCCGGTGGGGCTCTCCCGGTCCCGGGTGGCTTCATCCAGCCGCACCCGCGCGGACACCGCCGGCCCGGGGATCCCGGTGAGCCGCTCGAGCAGCTCCCTCCCGTCCCGGCAGCCCAGCTCTCCCGCGAGGGGCCGCTCCAGGCCCCGCCGGGACCGCCACGCGACCTCTCCTGCCGCCCGCACCCGCAGCGCGTCCACGACCCGCCCCAGCTGCTCCACCCGCGCGGTGAACCCCGCCAGATCGCCCGACGCCACCTCCCCCACCCGTGTGAACAGCCCGTCCAGCAACCCGACCGCAGCGCACACCGCGCCGGCCGGATCATCCTGCCCCTCATCGGGCGCCCATGGGAAGGCCATACCCCATGATAGAACACAACTACGACCAGGTGCAAGACATTTCTCGAAGATTCTTCGAAGATTTCTCGCCTACGCAATCCCGCGAATGCGAGCCAATCCGCGTGAGTACCTTACCGTGAAGCACCGACATTGATCCGTGCAGGTAAGTGGAATGCTTACCTAAGGCCATCGCGGCTGAGACATGCTCCGTTCGTGCGTGTTTGCGTGCGCGCGGCCGTCTCGGCTCGGCGGCTCCCGGGATCGGCTTGCGGCGTTTCGACTGCGCTCGCTGGCGCTCGCTCCGCTCAACGACCGAGAAGAGAACCTCGCTCCGCTCAACGACCGAGGGGGTGAACCTTGCTCCGCTCAACGACGGAGACGGTGAACCCTCACACCACGTCGCGCGCCGTGGACGCGCGGCGGCGGTAGATCGTCTGGAGCGCCCTCGGCGCTTCCGGCGGGCGCCCGGAGATGATGTCGTGCAGCATCTCGACGAGCGCGTTGCCGATCTCGCGGTGCGGATGCTCGAGGGCCGAGATCGCGGGGCGTCCGAACCGCGTCTGCGCCGAGTCGGATGCCGCGACGACCATCGTGTCGGCGGGAATCCGCAGGCCGGCTTCCCGCAATCCGGCCGCCGCACCGGCCGCATGTCGGCCGGTGAGCGCGACGATCGCGTCGACGGGACCCTCCTTGAGGATGGCCGGCACGAGCGCCCTCGCGCGAGCGGCCTGCTCGTCGTCTTCGACGGCAACCCCACCGGCGTCGCGGTGTACTGCATCTTCACGTGCCTCGTGCTCGGGGTCTGCACGCTGCTTCTCCGCGAGGGCGCTCACCGCAGCGTCGAGGAGCTCGAGGACACGGCGGCGCCGCGCGAAGCCCAGCCCGCGTGAGCAGAGGGAGGGCGGTACGCCGCCCTCCCTCGCCACGGATGTCAGCTCGTCGCGCGGCGCACGAGCTCGGAGACCCGCTGCTCGACCTCCGGCGTCCAGGCGCGCACCGCGAACGCGGTCGCCCACATGTCGCCGTCGTCGAGAGCGGCACGGTCCTCGAAGCCGATCGTGGCGTACCGCGCCTTGAACTTCGCGGCCGGCTGCAGGAAGACGACGATCTTGCCCTCGGCGTTCGCGAAGCCCGGCATGCCGTAGTAGGTCTTCGGCACGAGGTGAGGCGCGACGTCCGACACCACCCGGAAGAAGCCCTCCGCGAGCGCCCTGTCGTCGTCCTCGAGCTTCGCGATGGCGTCGCGCACGGCCTTCTCGCCCGCCGCGCGGCTCTTGCCCGCTTTCTCCTGCTCGCGCAGCTCCTTCGCGCGCTGCTTGACGGCGTCGCGCTCCTCCTTGCTGAGGCCATCCGATGCGGTCATCCCTGCTCTCCTCTCGGTCGGGTTCGTCCCTGATGAACCCAGGCTAGGGATGGCCTCGGCCCGCGGCTTCTCGATTCCTGACCGATGCGCGGAGGAGGATCACGGGCCGTCGGCCGCCGCGATCGCGTGCGCCGCGGTCGCCGCGCGCTCGCCATCCCTGGCCGTGATCGCCTCGGCGAGCTCGAGATGGCGGCGGGCCGCCTCGAGCGAGATGTGCGCGGCGTCGGGCGCGCGCGGGGGAAGCGACTCGGCGAGGAGGCCGCCGAGCGCCCGGAAGAGGCTGTTGCCGGATGCCGCGAGCACGGCCGTGTGGAGGGCACGGTCCTCGGCGACGAACGCCTCGCGGTCGGCTCCTGCCGCGGCCGACCAGAGCGCCCCGGCCCGCGCGGCGATCTCGACGCGGTCCGACGCCGAGGCCGCCGAGGCGGCCGCGCGCGCGGCGGCTGGCTCGATGAGAGCGCGCAGTGCGGTCAGCTCGGCGGTCACAGCATCGCGCGCCGGCCCGGCGAGACGCCACCGCATGACCTCCGGCGCGAGCCGCTGCCACCGCTCCGGGTCGGCGACCTCGAAGCCGATCCGGCGCCGAGGGGCGACGAGCCCGAGCGTCGCGAGCGCGCTCATCGCCTCGCGCGCCGCCGGCCGCGAGACGCCCGTGCGCTCCTGCACGGCCTCGAGGGTGAGCGCGGTCCCGGGCGCGAGTCGCCCGGCGCAGATGTCCGCGCCGAGGGCGTCGACGACGCCCGCGACGAGCGAGGTCATCGGGCGACCGTGCCGAGCGGGCTGATCACGAGCTCGTCGATCCGCACGTGCGGCGGGCTGTCGAGGATGAACCGGATGGCCCGGGCCACGTCGGCGGGCGACAGCATGACCTCGAGGGCGGCTCCGCGCGGCGGATTCGGCCGCTGGTGCAGGAACTCCGTGTCGATGTCGCCCGGGCACACGATCGACGCGCGCACCCCGTGCGCGGCCTCCTGCTCGTTGAGCGAGTCCGAGAGCGCGCGGAGGCCGCGCTTGCTCGCGCGATACGCCACGCCTGCCCCCGGCGAGGTCTTCCAGGCCGCGATCGACGAGACGATCACGATCGTGCCCGACGCCGCCCGCAGGGCAGGCAGGGCCGCGTCGATCATCCGGGCGGGCGCCGTGAGGTTGGTCGCGACGATGGCCTCGAACTCGTCCATGCGCTGATCGGCCCACGCGCGGCGGGGCGCGTTGAGGCCCGCCGACAGCACGAGGTCGTCGACCGGCCCGATCTCGTCGAGCAGGGCGCGCGGGTCATCCGCCGTGACGTCGAAGGCGCGCGCCGTCACCGCGGCGCCGGCGGCGCGCGCGGCGTCCGCGGCCTCCGCGAGGCGGTCGGCACGGCGTCCGAGCAGCACGAGGTCGTGCGTCGCCGCGAGCGCCTCCGCGACGGCGCGTCCAGTGCCTGAACCGGCGCCCGTGACGAGCACGCGGCGCTTTGAAGTATGATCTGAACCCGTCACCATGCAATGAAGTATGACATGAGGGAGATCGGATGTCCGAGAGCAGGACCGTCATCGTGACCGGAGCGGGCCGCGGGATCGGCGCCGTCATCGCCCAGCGCCTCGCCCGCGAGGGCGACACGGTGTTCGCACTCGACCGCGATGTCGCCGAGGTCGGCGAGGGCATCACCGGCATCGCGTGCGACATCACCTCCGACGCCGACGTGGCCGCCGCCGTCGAGCGCGTGCTCGCGGCGACCGCGCGCATCGACGTCCTCGTCAACAACGCGGGCGTCAACCTCACCGGCCCGCTCGAGACCGCCGATCTCGACGCCGTCCGCGCCTGCTTCGACGTGAACGTCGTGGGCCTCCTCCGGATGTGCCAGGCGGTGATCCCGACGATGAAGCGCGCAGGCGCCGGGCGCATCGTGAACGCCGCGTCCTTCGCGGCCATCGTGCCGGCGATCGGCGGCGGCGCCTACGCCGCGACGAAGTCGGCCGTCGTCCAGCTCACCCGCGTGCTCGCCGGCGAGCTCGGCCCGTGGGACATCACCGTCAACGCCTACGCACCGGGCATGGTCCCGACCGCGATGAACGGCTTCGCCGACATGCCCGCCGCGCAGCAGGACGAGCTGCTCGACACGCTCACCCTCCGCCGCTGGGGGACGGCCGACGAGGTGGCCGACGTCGTCGCATTCCTCGCGAGCCCGGCGGCGCGCTACGTCACGGGCACGCTCATCGATGTGAGCGGCGGCAAGCTCGCCACCCAGATCCCCGCTCGCGCGCACCGCGCCGCGGAGGCCTGACGGGCGTCTAAGACTCTCCTCACGTTCCCATCACAGGCGCCTCATGGCGCAGCGCCATCGTGGAGTCCGTGAGAGACGAGACGAGACGCCGCACCCCGATCCGCGACACGACGGATGGCCAGGGCCGCCTGCGCGTCGCGCTCTATTCGCACGACGCACAGGGCCTGGGCCACATCCGCCGCAACCTCGCCATCGCGCATGCGCTGAGCGCGATGGACGAGGCGCCCGACCTCCTGCTCCTCACGAGCGCTCCCGACGCCGCGCACGCCGGACGGCCGTCCGGATGCGACATCGTGTCGCTGCCCGCGCTCGCCAAGGACGGCGCGGGGAGGTACGGCGCGCGGCACCTCTCGGTCGACCCGGCGCAGCTCTCCGAGATGCGGACCGCGGTGCTGCACGCCGCCCTCGCCTCGTTCCGCCCCGACGTGCTCATCGTCGACAAGCATCCGCGCGGCTTCCGCGGCGAGCTCGAGCCCGCCCTCGACGCCGTCCGCGCGCACGGCGCGCGCGTCGTCCTCGGCATCCGCGACGTGCTCGACGACGCGCACACCGCGGCGCGCGAGTGGCGCGAGGCCGAGGGGGCAGCGGCGCTCGCGGCCTGGTACGACGAGGTGTGGGTCTACGGCGACCGCGACGTGCACGACCCCCTCGCGGGGCTCGAGACCCCCGCGCGCGTGCGGTACACGGGCTACCTCGCGCACGGGCGCCCGGCACCGCGGATGCGCACGCGCGCCGACGAGCCGTTCGTGCTCGCGATGGTCGGCGCGGGGCAGGATGGCGCGCACGTCGCGCACGCCTTCGCCCGCTCGCGCCTGCCGGAGGGACATCGCGGTGTCGTCATCGCCGGCCCGCACATGCCCGACCCGGCGGTGCACGCGCTGCGCGCGATCGCGGCCGAGCGCGACGATCTGCGCGTGGTGCGCTCCGCGCCGGACGCCGCGGGCCTCATCGCGCGCGCTGCCGCCGTCGTCGGGATGGGCGGCTACAACACGGTGTGCGAGGCGCTGGCCGCGAGAGCGCCGCTGCTCGTCGTGCCGCGCGTCGAGCCGCGCCTCGAGCAGCTCGTGCGCGCCGAGGCGCTCGCGCGGCGCGGCGCCCTCGACGTCGTGCTCCCGGACGACCTCTCGCCCGACGCGATCTCC
Source organism: Microbacterium sp. JZ37 (assembly GCF_035188445.1). NCBI lineage: Bacteria > Bacillati > Actinomycetota > Actinomycetes > Micrococcales > Microbacteriaceae > Microbacterium > Microbacterium sp. JZ37. The sequence continues at coordinate 252,736 of NZ_CP045253.1, forward strand.
GGGTGGACCGCGCGCGCCATCCGCCGCGCGCCGCGACCGGCGCCGCCCATCGACCTCGACGGCCTCAGCCGTCTGCCCCGCCTGTTCGCCGACCTCGTCGGCATGCGCACCGAGGAGAGCCGCCATGTCGCATGAGCGCACCGCCGAGCGGATCGGCTACGTCGTGAAGATGTACCCGCGCTTCTCGGAGACCTTCATCGTGTCGGAGATCATCGCGCGAGAGGAGCGCGGCGCCGACGTGCGCATCTTCTCGCTGCGCCCCACCGTCGACGTCCGCTTCCACGACACTCTCGCGCGCGTCGCGGCACCGGTCGAGCAGATCCCCCGGCCGACGCGCGTGTCCGAGCTGTGGGAGCTCCTGGGCGAGGCGCACGGCGTGCTCCCGCGCGTGCCGCACGTGCTCGAGGAGCTGCTCGCGGCCGACGTCGCGGACGCGGCCCAGGCCATCCGGCTCGCGATCGCGGTCGAGCGCGAGGGCATCACGGCGCTGCACGCGCACTTCGCGAGCCTCGCGACGACCGTCGCACGCCTGGCCTCCCACCTGACCGGGGTGCCGTATGCGTTCACGGCGCATGCGAAGGACCTCTTCCACGAGAGCGTCGACCCGCAGGACGTCGATCGGAAGATCGCCGACGCGTCGCATGTCGTGACCGTGTCGGACTTCAACCTGCGGCACCTGCGCGAGCGCTACCCCGCGGCGGCTCGCACGCCCATCCACCGCGTCTACAACGGCCTCGACCTCGACCGCTTCCCGTACGCGCCGGGCCGACCCGCCTCGCCCTCCATCGTCGCCGTGGGGCGGCTCGTCGAGAAGAAGGGCTTCGCCGACCTCATCGCCGCCGTGCACCTTCTCCGCGAGGGCGGGCGCGCCGTGCCGTGCCGCATCGTCGGGGCCGGCGAGCGCGAGGGAGAGCTGCGCGCGCTCGTCGGCGCGCTCGGCCTCGACGACCTCGTCACGTTCACGGGCCCTCTGCCGCAGGGCGAGGTGCGGGCCGAGGTCGCGCGCGCGAGCGTGTTCGCGGCGCCGTGCGTCGTCGGGTCGGACGGCAACGCCGACGGCCTGCCGACCGTGCTCCTCGAGGCGATGGCCCTCGGCACGCCCTGCATCTCGACCGACGTCACGGGCATCACGGAGGCGGTGCGGCACGGCGAGACCGGCCTCGTCGTGCCGCAGCACGCTCCCGCGGCGCTCGCGGCGGCGATCGCGCGCGTGCTCGACGACCCCGCGCTCGCCGAGACCCTCGCACGGCGGGCCAGGGCGCTCGTCGAGAGCACGTTCGACGTGCGGCGCCAGGCGCGCGAGCTCGACGAGATCGCCCGCGCCCGCTCGCTGCAGGAGGTGGCCTGATGCGCATCGCCTACGTCTGCGGCGACCCCGGCATCCCCGTGTTCGGCGCGAAGGGCGCGTCCGTCCACGTGCAGGAGGTGCTGCGCGTGCTCCTCGCCGCCGGCCACGAGGTCGACCTCCACTGCCGGCGGACGGGCGGCGAGCCTCGCGGCGCCCTCGCCCGCGCGCACGACGACGGACGCCTCCGCGTGCACCCCGCTCCCGTCACGGGGGAATCCGACGTGCGCCAGCGCGAGCGGATGCTCATGGCCGCGGAGGAGGGCACCCGTCGCGCTCTCCTCGCCGCGCACGCCGATCGGCCGTTCGACCTCGTGTACGAGCGGTACGCGCTCTTCGCGATCGCGGGCACGTCGTTCGCGCGCGAGGCCGCCATCCCCTCGATCCTGGAGGTCAACGCGCCCCTTCCGATCGAGCAGGCGCGGCACCGCTCCCTCGCGCACGCCGACACCGCCGACGCGGTCGCGCGCGCCGTGATCTCCGATGCCTCGCTCGTCACGTGCGTCTCGGAGCCGGTCGCGGCGTGGGCGCGCACGCAGGCGCCCGCCGCCCGGATCGTCGTCGAGCCCAACGGCGTCGACGCCGACCGCTTCGCGACCGCTCCGCGACCCGCTGGCCGGCCGTTCACGGTCGGCTTCGTCGGCACTCTCAAGCCGTGGCACGGCACGGAGCATCTCGTCGACGCCTTCGCCCTGCTCACGCGGAGGCGCCCGGATGCGCACCTCGTGATCGTCGGCGACGGGCCGGAGCGCGCCGCCCTCGAGCGGCGGGCGGTCGAGCGCGGCATCGCCGACCGCACGGTGTTCACGGGGGCCGTCGATCCCGCCGACGTGCCCGAGCAGCTCGCCGCCCTCGACGCTGCCGTCGCGCCGTACCCCGCGCACGGAGACCCGTACTTCTCTCCGCTCAAGGTGCTCGAGTACCTCGCCTCGGGCGCGGTCGTGGTCGCATCGCGGGTCGGCCAGCTCCCCGAGCTCGTCGCGGATGGCCGCACGGGGCTGCTCGTGCCGCCCTCCGATCCCGAGGCGCTCGCGGCGGCCCTCGACCGCCTCGCCGCCGACCCGGGGCTTCGCCGCTCTCTCGCCGACGCCGCGCGAGACGACGTGGCGCAGACCCGGACGTGGCGGCACGTCGTGCGCCGGACCCTCGGCGCGGCCGGCCTCCCTCTCGAACCGGACGAGGAGGCGGCGGCGTGAGCCGTCGGCGCGGCGACGCCGAGGCGGGGCGCGGGCGGCGCCTCGGCCGCTTCCTCCGGCCGTACCTCCGCCCGCAGGCCGGGCTCGTCGCGGGCGGGTTCGTCGCCATGCTCGCGGAGGTGGCCTTCCGGCTGCTCGAGCCGTGGCCGCTCAAGGTCGTGATCGACGCCGTGATCGCGCCGGGTGCGGCGCAGGAGCCGGGCATCTTCACCCTGCTCCTCGTGTGCGCACTCGCCGTCGTCGCGGCGGCCGGCCTGCGCGCGCTCGCGTCGTACCTCATGACGGTGTGCTTCGCCCTCGCCGGCACGCGGGCCATGAACGCCGTGCGCGCAGACGTCTTCGCGCATGCGCTGCGCCTGCCCCTGCGCTTCCACACCGGAACCCGCTCGGGCGACCTCATCAACCGGCTCGTCTCCGACATCGGCAAGCTCCGCGATGTCGCCGTCACCGCCGCGATGCCGCTCGTGGGCAACGTCGTCACGCTCGTCGCGATGCTCGCGGTCATGCTCGTCCTCGACTGGCGCCTGGGTCTCGTCGTCGCCGCCGCCCTCCCCGTCTTCCTCCTGCACTCGCGCCGCGCGTCGCGCCGGATCACCGACGCCGCGCGCGTGCAGCGGCGCCGCGAGGGCGAGATCGCGGGCACGGCGGGAGAGTCGTTCGGAGCCATCAAGGTCGTGCAGGCCTACACGCTCGAGGGCACGCTCGAGCGCGACTTCGCGCGGTCGAACGAGCGGGAGCTCTCCGAGGGCGTCCGCGCGACCCGGCTGTCGGCCGGGCTCGAGCGCGCGACCGATCTGCTCGTGGGCGTCGCGACCGCCGCCGTCCTGCTCGTCGGCGGCTGGAGCGTGCTCGAGGGCCACCTCACCCCGGGTGAGCTCGTCGTGTTCGTGCAGTACCTCAAGGGCGCGTTCAAGCCCATGCGCGACCTCGCGAAGTACACCGGCCGCATCGCGAAGGCCGCGGCCTCGGGCGAGCGCATCCTCGATCTCATCGGGACGCGCAGCGACCTGGCCGACCTGCCCGGTGCCCACCGCATGGGAAGCGTGGCGGGTGCGGTGACCTTCCACCGCGTGTCCGCCTCGTACGGCGACGGCGAGCCCGCCCTGCACGAGGTCGACCTCGACATCGCCGCCGGCGAGCGAGTCGCGATCGTCGGGCACTCGGGGTCGGGCAAGTCGACCCTCGCGTCGCTGCTGCTGCGCCTCCAGGACCCCGTCCGCGGGTCGGTCATGATCGATGGCCGCGACCTGCGCGCCTACACGCTCGCCTCCCTGCGCAGCGGCATCGCGATCGTCCTGCAGGAGTCGGTGCTGTTCACGGGCTCGATCCGCGAGAACATCCGGATGGGCCGCCCCGACGCGACCGATGCGCAGGTCGAGCGGGCCGCACGAGCGGCGGGCGTCGACGAGTTCGCGGCGCGGATGCCCGAGGGCCTCGACACGCTCGTCGGCGAGCGCGGCGACACACTCTCGGGCGGTCAGCGCCAGCGCATCGCGATCGCGCGAGCCGTGCTCCGCGACGCGCGCATCGTCATCCTCGACGAGGCCGCGACGGGGCTGGACGCCGCGAGCGGCGCCGCCGTGCGGGCCGCGCTCGATCGGCTGAGCGCGGGGCGGACGACGCTCGTCATCACGCACGCGCTCGAGGACGCCCTCGCGTGCGATCGCATCGTCGTGCTCGAGCGCGGCAGGATCGTCGAGCAAGGGCGTCCGGACGAGCTGCTGGCCCGCGCGGGGTCGCGGCTGGCGATCCTCAACGAGGCCGCCCGTGCGTGACCCGATCCCGCACCTCGCGCCCGCCGATGCGGCGCTCGCCGCGCGCGAGACCGCGCTGCCGGGGCTTCCCCTCGTGCTCGATGCGGCCACGCTGCACCGCGCTCTCGAGGCCGCGGGGGTCGCCGTTCAGCGCGTCGAGACCACGTACCTGCGCTTCAAGCCGGGCACCTCGGCGGTCGCGGGCGTGCGCATCGAGACCCCGAGCCGGTCGATCCGGGCGCAGGCGGTCGCGTATCCCGTCGGCGTCCACCGGAAGCTCGAGCGGATGGCCGCGCACGCGGGCGACGGCCTCCTCCTGCTCGATGCCGAGCGGGGGATCGCGGTGGTCGACGCGGCCGCCGACCGCGCGCTCCCGGGCATCCGCGTCGCGCTCGAGCGCCACCCGGACGCCGAGGTGCTCGTCTACAAGCCCGGCCGTCGCTGGGTCGCGCGCTGCGCAGGCTGCCGCGTCATCGTCAAGGTGCACGCGCCCGATCGCGTGGCGTCGGCCATCCGGGCGCAGCATCGCGTCGAGACGTTCGTGCCGACCGCCGCGCTCGTCCGCGCCGACGCGGCCGTCGGGCTCGTCGAGACCCACCTGCTCGCCGGAACGCCGCTGCCGGAGATCGCGGATCCGGAGGCGGAGCGTCGCGTGGGCGGAATGCTCGCGCGGCTGCACACGACATCGGCCCGAGAGGGCGTGGCGGCGGATGGCGCGCGTCCGCCGGGGATCGAGCGCGCGCTCGCGCGCGCACTCGACGCCGCGGCGTCGGGGGTCGCGGCCGCGCTGCCCGCCCTCGAGGACCGCGCGGTCCGCGCGGCCGCCGCCATCCGATCGCTGCTCGAGGAGCGGCGCGTCCGCACCCTCGTGCACGGCGACTGCTCGATCGACCAGGTCATCGTGGGCCCCGACGGCCGCCCGTGGCTGATCGACCTCGATCGGGCGGGGGAGGGCGACCCGCTGTCCGACCTGGGCTCGTGGGCCGCCGATGCGATCGCCCGGGGCGAGAGCGCGTGCCGCGCGGGCGCCGCGCTCGTCGCGGGATATCGGGAGGCGGGCGGCGCCGTCGACGAGGCGGCCCTGCTCGCCCACTCGGCCGCCGGTCTGCTGCGGCGCGCCGTGGAGCCGTTCCGGGCGAGGATCGCCGACTGGGACGCCGAGGTCGCGCACCTCGTCGCCGAGAGCGAGCGCCTCGTCGGGCTCGCGGCGCTGCGCGCGGACGCGGCGCTTCCCGGGGCCGCGGCGGTCGAACCGTTCGCGTCGGCGCGCGTCATCGCGCATCGGCCGGGGCGGCGCGCGGTCCTCCGCCGAGCGGACGGCGACTTCGTGAAGCTCGTCCGGCCCGCACGGTTCGCCGAGGTGGCGGAGCGCGCCGAGCGCGTCTCGGGCCTGCGCACGCTCCGGTCGCCCCGGGTGATCGCGCGCGACGACGCGGCCGGTGTCCTCCGTCTCGCGAGCGTCGGCGAGCGGACCCTCCTCGACGCCGGGGGCGACCCGTCCGTCTCCGACGACGCGCTCGTCGCCGTGTGGACGCGCGTCGGAGCCGGACTCGCCGAGCTGCATGCGCTCGACCCCGCGGGGCTCCCGCGCCACGGCGTCGCGGACGAGATGCGCGCCATCCGCCGTGCCCTGGCATCCGCCGGCGGCGCGCTCGATGGCGACGATGTCGCCGACGCGCTCGCCGCGGTCGAGGCCGCGCTCGCGGCGGATCCGCCGGAACAGGTCGACGGCGTCCTCCATCGCGACCTCCACGACAAGCAGCTGCTCGTGCCATCCGGCTCGTTCACCGCGCAGGACGTCGCGGCGGGGCGCACGCGCGTCGGCTTCATCGACGTCGACACCCTCGCGATCGGCGAACGCGCGCTCGATGTCGCGAACCTGCTCGTGCACCTCGAGCTGCGGGTGCTGCAGGGGCTGCTGCCGACCACGCGGGCCGACGCGGCCGGCCAGGCCCTCCGCCGCGGCGTCGGCGACGGCCCGCTCTGGGCGCGCGTGCCGGCGTACTCCGCTGCGGCGCGGCTGCGGCTCGCCGGTGTCTACGCACAGCGCGACGGATGGCACGATGTCGCGCGCGCCCTTCTGCGGCGAGTCGGGAGCCCCGTCACGGCAGGGCGGTGAGGCCGGGGCTGCGGGGGCGGCGAGCTTTCGCCGCGAAGCGCGGTGAAAGCCTGCGGCGGGCCCGCTGGCTCAGTCGTCGTCGACGCCGTCCGCGTCGTCGTCGTCGTCGTCCACGTCCGTGTCGTCATCGACGTCGGTGTCGGGATCGTCGTCGACCTCGACGGGAGGAGCCGGCGGCAGGTGCTCGGGCTCGGTCTGGGCCGGCGGCGCGGTCTGCTCGGGCGGAACGGTCGTCGGCGTCGGCGTCGGCGTGGGCGTCGGCGTCGGGGTCGCTCCGCGCTGGTCCGAGCGGAGGTCGCGGCCGACGGCCCCGCCCGTGTAGTCGCCCGTGACCGCACCGCCGTCGAGGATCTGTCCGCCATCCGTGCGCTGCTCGAGCGCCTCCGACGCGACCACGATGCCGCCGGTGAGGGCGAGCAGGCCGATGCCGCCGATGACGGTGTACGCGATCGCCTTCCGCATCGTGGCTCCTCCCTCTCCCCTCCAGGATGCGCGCCTCGCCTAAACGGGTCGACAGCCGCACATGAGACAACCCTTATGGTCGCCGGATCCGAGCGGTCGCGCGCGCCCCGGCGACGATACTGGGACCGTGGCGGACGGGAACGGCGGACCGAGGCGGCGGCGCGTCGTCTCGGTACGCGTGCGCCTCATCGCCGTCATCACCATCGTCGCGGCGCTCGGGATGGCCGCGGTCGGCCTCTCCGTGTACATCGTCGAGCAGGCGACGATCATGGCTCAGATCGACGACCGCCTCCGCGCGAACCTCGACTCCGCCCGCTTCATCGTGGCAGGGACACCGGAGGAGCCGCAGGCCTGGGAGTCGTCGCGCGAAGCCGCTGAGGACATCGTGCGGCGGATGAGCCCCGACGACAACACGGGGGTCGCGGGCGTCGTGGACGGCAAGGCGGCGTTCGTGCCCGGGGTGCCGCTCGACGTCGACCTCCGCAGCGCGCCCGGATTCATCCCGTTCGCGGTGCGGACGACCGCCGGGCGCGAGCCCGTGCTCGGGACGTACGCCGAGGAGGGCGTCGTCTGGCGCTTCCTCGCCACGCCCGTCGAGGTGCCCGGCGCCCCCGACGCCGAGAGCGTGCTCTTCGTCATGGCCTACGACGTCGAGGCCGAGCTGTCGGAGATCAACGGCCCGGCTCGGGTGTTCTTCGTCGCGGGCGGCATCGTGCTCGTCGTCATCGCGGGGGTCGGCACGGTCGCGGCCGGTCGTCTGCTGCGCCCGCTGCGGCGCATGCGCGAGACGGCGGAGCGCGTGTCGGCCCAGTCGCGCTCGGAGCGCCTGCCGATCGAGGGGCGCGACGACGTGTCGGAGCTCGCGGCGACGATGAACGCCATGCTGGATCGACTCGACGATGCGCTCGACTCCCAGCGGCAGCTGCTCAGCGATGTCGGCCACGAGCTGAAGACCCCGCTCACGATCGTGCGCGGGCACGTCGAGCTGATGGACCCCGCCGACCCCGACGACGTGCGCGAGACGCAGCAGCTCGCGGTCGACGAGCTCGACCGGATGAGCCGACTCGTGCAGGACCTGTCGTCCGCGGCGGCGCTCCACGGGCCATCCCCCGTCGCCCCCGAGCCGACCGACGCGGCGGATCTCGTCGCGCAGATCGTGCGCAAGGCCCAGGCGATCGAGGGCGCGGATGTCGCCGCCGGACCGATCGCGGATGTCGTCGCGCCGCTCGACGCGGCCCGCATCACCCAGGCCGTGCTGCAGCTGGCACAGAACGCCGTGACCCACGGCGGCGGGCGCTTCGTGATCGGCAGCAATGTCGAGGAAGGTCGCCTCGCCCTGTGGGTGCGCGATTACGGCCCTGGCGTCCCGGACGACGAGAAGAAGGCCGTGTTCGAGCGCTTCCGGCGCGGACGCGGACGCGAGCGCGCGGCAGGGAGCGGCCTCGGCCTCAACATCGTGCAGGTCATCGCGCGCGCCCACGGCGGCCGAGCTCGCGTGACGGACGCCCTGGGCGGCGGCGCGCTGTTCGCGATCCTCGTGCCGCTCGCGCCCGACGACGAGGACACGCCGCCGCACTCGGACGGAAGGAGCCACCGTGGCATCGATTCTCATCGCCGATGACGAGCAGCGCATCGCGGGGTTCATCGAGAAGGGCCTGCGCGCCGCCGGCTTCGCGACCCGCGTCGCCGCCGACGGCGTCGAGGCGCTCGAGCTCGCGCAGACCGGCGAGTTCGACCTGCTCGTCCTCGACGTGAACATGCCGCGCATGAACGGCTTCGACGTGCTCGAGAACCTGCGCGGCTCGGGCTCGCGCATGCCGATCATCATGCTCACCGCGCGCACCGATCTCGGCGACACCGTCGCAGGGCTCGAGGGCGGGGCCGACGACTACATCGGCAAGCCGTTCCGCTTCGACGAGCTGCTCGCGCGCATCCGCCTCCGTATGAGACGCGACGAGGAGGTCGCTCCCGCGGCGGGCGCCTTGCGCCATCGAGACCTCACACTCGATGTCCGCACCCGCCGCGCCGTCATCGACGGCGGGCCGTCCGTCGACCTCTCGGCGCGCGAGTACGCCCTCGCGGAGGAGCTCATCCGGCACGCCGGCCAGGTGCTGAGCCGCGAGCAGCTGCTGAGCCGTGTGTGGGGCTTCGACTTCGATCCCGGGTCGAACGTCGCCGACGTCTACATCGGCTACCTGCGCCAGAAGCTCGGGGCCGACCGCATCGAGACGGTCCGCGGTGCGGGCTACCGGCTCGTGTGAGCTCTCATCTCAGGGCCCGCTCCGCGGTGATCTCCTCGAGAGCGAGGATGGCGGCGCCGGTTCCGTCCTCTGCACGGATGAGCTCGCCGATCGCCTCTGCGCGGCTCGCCACCGCCGGCGAGCCGATGAGCTCCGCGAGGCGCGCCGCGAGCGCCTCTCCGGTGACCTTCCGCAGCGGAAGCGGCCGCGGGCCGAGTCCGAGCTGGTGGATGCGCGCGCCCCAGAACGGCTGGTCTCCGAGCACCGGGCAGACGAGCGTGGGGCGCCCCGCGCGCAGGCCGGCCGCGGTCGTTCCGGAGCCGCCGTGGTGGACGACCGCCGTCACACGGGGGAAGAGCCACGCATGCGGCACATCCTCGATCACCATGATGTCCTCCGACGCGCCGACCTCCACGCCGCCCCATCCGGTCGCGACGACCGCGCGGACGCCCACGCGGCGCACGGCGTCGAGCACGGCGCGACCTCGTTCGGGCGCGTGGCGCCCGAAGCCCATGCTCCCGAACCCGATATAGACGACCGGGCCATCCGCTGCGAGGAACTCCTCGAGCTCCGGCGGCGGGGTCCCATCCCGATTGCGGTCGAACCACCATCCCGTGACGTGGGCCGAATCGGGGTAGTCGCGCGGGACAGGGACGACGTGCCGGCTGAACGGATAGAGCACGGGCACGGGGCGGCCGTCCGCCCCGTGGAGATAGTCGCTGGTTCGGCTCATGCGACCGAGGCCCAGCTCCTCGGTGCGGAATCGGTTGATCATCCCGCCGTACGCGATGCCGGTGAAGCGGTTGAACGCGTAGGTCGCCCGGTTGAGCGCGGGCGGAAGGCCGCGCGACAGGAACGGGATGGGGAAGTCGCGCGTCGGGGTGAGAAACGGAAGCGGCAGCGAGGCGACGAAGGGGACGCCGAGACGCTCCGCGATGTGAAGCCCGCCGAGTGCCTTCGGATGCGACACCATCACGGTGGGCGCCGCCTCCTGTGCGGCCGTCCACTGCTCGCTCAGCGAGGTGCGCATCGCCGCCGACATGCGCCGTGCCAGGCCGAGCGCCTCGCGCGGGCCGCCGATCCCGGACATCCCCTCCCGCATGACCTCGTGCATCGCCGTGCACACGGGGGCGAACTCCGCTCCAGTGCCTTCGACGGTCGGACGGTAGGCCTCGGGCGCCGCGAGCACGGCCGAATGGCCCTCGGCCACGAGCCTCCTGGCGAGTGCGACGTACGGCTCGACGTCGCCGCGGGTGCCGTATGTCGAGATGAGCGCTCGCATGTCGCTGCCTTCCGGGACGAACGGTATCGATCGCCGACCAGGCTTCCCGGCACTCCGGGGGAAACCGTACTCGGTTCCGAGGCGCGATGCCAGGCCCTCACCCGTCGTGTTCGTCGTGCTCGAGGACCATCCCGACCGCGGTCGCGCACGCGTCTCCGCGCCAGGCCTCGACGCCCTCCCGGATGGCGAAGGCCGCGATGACGAGACCGGCGGCCGCATCGGCCCACCACCATCCGAGGAGGCTGTTCAGAAGCAGGCCCGCCAGCACGGACGCCGACAGGCAGGCGCAGATGAGGGTCTGGCGCGAGTCCGCGACCGCGGTCGCCGAGCCGAGCTCCCGCCCAGCGCGGCGCTCGGCCGCGGAGAGGAGCGGCATCGTCACCGCGCTCGCGGCCGTCAGGACGATGCCCACCGGACTGTGGTCGGGGACATCGCCGTTCGCGAGCGCGAGCGTCGCGCTCGCTGCGACGTAGATCGCGAGCGCGAAGAACGCGATGGCGATCACGCGCAGCGTCGGCTTCTCCCAGCGGTCCGGGTCGCGTCGCGTGAACTGCCAGGCGACGGCCGCCGCGGAGAGCACCTCGATCGTCGAGTCGAGCCCGAAGCCGATGAGCGCCGCCGAGGACGCGGCGCCTCCGGCGATCAGCGCGATGACGGCCTCGACGAGGTTGTAGGCGATGGTCGCGGCGACGATCATTCGGATGCGTCGGTGCAGGACGGCGCGCCGCGCGGCCCCCGTGGCCGGCGTACCCGGCATCAGCAGGTGCACCCCTCGCTCGCGCAGCAGTCCGGTTCCACGACGAGCGCGACGCGGAGGAGCTCGTCGAGCGCGGGAGCGAGGTGCGGATCGGCGAGACGGTAGAGGCTGCGGCGCCCATCCGGCGTCGATTCGACGAGCCCGCAGCCGCGCAGGCAGGCGAGGTGGTTCGACATCGCCTGCTTCGAGACGCCGAGCGATTCCGCGAGATCTCCCGGGTGCGCGGACGCGGTGCGCAGTGCGAGGAGGACGCCCGCCCGCGTCGGGTCGGACAGCGCGTGCCCGAGGCGAGCGAGTGCCGCGGTATGCGTCAGGGTCGCGGTGAGCATGGGGCGATAGTACAGGAATCGGTGTACTCATCGCCTCTCCGTCGCGTGCGCTCCGGGCTGTCAACCCCTCGCCCCGGGGTCGCGGTCGGCGTACCGTGGCGCGCAGCCGGACGCGATCCGGGGAGATGTCGCGGAGGAATCCCATGAGCGATGGCGGACAGCACAACACGCAAGGCGTTCCCGACGAGAACGCCGAAGCCGACACGGCATCGGGCGGCGCGCCCGAGGAGCCGGACGAAGGCGACGACTTCTCCGAGGCCTCCGACGAGGAGCCCTCGGGCGAGTGATCGACCTGGTCGCGCCGCTACGCGGAGCCGTTCGGCGCGACCAGGCGCTCCCACGCGCGAGCGCCGGCGTCGATCCGACCTGACGCGTCGAGTCTGCGCGCCGACGAGGTCGGCTTCCGCTCGGCCTGATCGTGGATGCGCTGCGCGAAGTCCGTCGAGAAGGCGCCTCGCGGCAGGTGCGACTCCACCGCGACGAGCAGCGCGGCATCCCACTTCTCCGGGGCGACGCCCGAGACGTCGAGGCTCGTGGCGACCTCGAGGAGGTGCGATTCGGCGTCCTCGTCCGGATCGACCGCCGTCCACATGTGCCGCACGATGATCTCCTGGACGCGCTCCCTGCGTGCGCGCGGCCATCCTGCGCCGGCGGCGAAGGCCCATCCTGCCGCTCCGCCCGCCGCCTCGAACGGGACGACGTCGGCGTCGAACTCCGCGACGAGCCCGAGGTCGTGCAGCATCGTCGCGACGTACAGCAGCTCGGCGTCGTAGGTCAGGGCCAGCGCGTCGCCGAGCGTCGATGCCCACACCCATGAGCGCAGGCAGTGCCGCACGAGCTCGGGCGGCGACCAGGCCTCGAGCACCTCGCGGGCACGTGCGGCGACGGGCGTGGGCGGCGCGATGAGCGCGTCGATCTGCGCGGGCGACATGGGGTCCTCTCGGTCTCGCCTCCACTCTCGCGGGCGGATGGCGCGGCTCGTGAGGCGATTCCGGTCAGCATCCGGAGGAATCGCGTCAGCAACGGCGCGACGCGATCTCACCGACGCCGCCGAGCTTCGTCCCCGACGCGTGATCACCCCCGGTCGACCGCGGCCATCGCCTCCGCGAGCTCGGAGAACGCGCCGACGCGCTCGGAATGAGCGTCGAAGGCGACGAAGCGGCCATCCGGCCCCTTCTCCACGAAGCCCATGAACATTCCGTCTCGATTCGCGACGTGGAGTCCCTTCTGGACGCGGCTCCAGGTCGTGTGCGTGCCGTGATCGGCGATGGTCATCGCTGTGTCTCCTTCTCTCACCGGGGCGCACGGAGAGTGCTCCGGCAACGCGGTCGTCGTTGACCGCCTCACGACTCTATGCGCGACCTCCGACAGGCGGAGGAGGCTTGTGGACGCGCGGCCGGGGTGGTATTCACACGCTCCCGCGCCTGCTCGAGAGCGAGGCGGTCGCACCCGCGCAAGGGGGAGACAGCGGGCGGTCTCATCGCCTAGCGTCGGCGGAGCAGGCCACGATCGGAGGAGGCGCCATGGGACAGGACGAGATGACCGATGAGGAGAAGCGCCGCGACCAGCTCACGTCGGCGCCCGACGCGACCGAGGAGGACGCGAAGCCGCGCATCGAGGTCACCCGCCGCGACGGCGTGACCCGCATCGACGTCGCGGAGGACGCCGCCGTGCGCCCCGGCTTCGGCGAGCCGGGCGAGGCGGCGGACGCGCAGGAGGGCGGCGACCGCGCGTAGCATGCCGAGCATGCTGCGCCTCCTGCTCCTGCGCCACGCGAAGTCCGACTGGCCCGAGGGGGTCGACGACGTCGACCGACCGCTGACGCCTCGCGGCGCAGCCCAGGCGCGCGACGTCGGCGCGTACATGCAGGAGCACGGGCTCATCCCCGACCGCGCGGTGGTCTCGATCGCCCAGCGCACGCGCGAGACGTGGGCGGGTGTCGCGTCTCCGTGGCAGGAGGCGCCGCCCGTGCAGTTCGACGACGACGTCTACGCGGCGTCCGCGCGGCGGCTACTCCAGGTCATCCGCGAGCAGGGCGGCGACGCGCGCTCGCTCCTGCTCGTCGGGCACAATCCGGGCGTCCACGATCTCGTCGCGACGCTCGCGGCAGAGCGCGACCGCGTCCCGCTCGCGTACCCCACCGCGACGCTCGCGGTGCTCGAGCTGCCGGTCGACGGATGGCCCGAGGCCGACGCCGGGACGGCGCGCGTCGAGCGCGTCGTGGTCAAGGGCTCGGACTGATGTCGGACCCGAACATCCCTGACGCGTTCGACGTCTTCACGGTGGTTCTCCTGCGGCGCCCCGCGGATGCGCCGGAGATGACCGAGGACGAACTCGACGCACTGCAGGCCCGCCACCTCGCCTACCGGGCACAGCTCGCACGCGACGGCGCGACGGTCGCGAACGGCCCGTTCCTCGCGCAGAGCGACGAGACCCTGCGCGGGATGTCGGTCTTCGCGCGCTCGCCGGAGGAGGCCGCGCGGCTGTCCGCCGCCGATCCGTCCGTCATCGCGGGGCGGCTGTCGTTCGAGGTCGTCGAATGGTGGGTCGCCGCAGGCTCGATCGCGTTCCCGAACGCGACCGAGCCCGTCGGCGACCGGAGGCCCCTGCCCGCCGACTGATCCGTCAGCTCGCGCGCGGCGTGCGGTTCTCGGCGCTGACCATCCAGGACAGCTGCTCGAGCCGCTCGAGCACGGCGTGGAGGATGTCGGCGGTCGTCGGGTCCTCCTCGTCGACCGCGTCGTGCACCTCGCGGCACGTCTGGCAGACGGCGTCGAGGCGCTCCGTGATGAGGTTGATCACCTCGGTCGTGGCGATCTCGCCCTGCGGGAACTCCGGGAGCGACGTCGTCTCTGCGACGGTGTCGCTGCGGCCGTCGGGGAGCGCGTGCAGCGCGCGCATGCGCTCGGCGATCGTGTCGGCGAACTCGCGCGCCGCGGCGATGATCTCGTCGAGCTGGAGGTGGGTATCGCGGAAGTTGGTGCCGACGACGTTCCAGTGCGCCTGCTTGCCCTGCAGCGACAGCTCGATGAGATCGACGAGCACGGACTGCATGTGCCCGCTGAGCTGCTCGGACGCGGTGAACCCCTTCTCGGCGTTCTGCTCATCCGTCAGCTCGGCCCCCGAGCGGGCGGGGCGGCGGCGGTTCTTCGGGGCGGACTGCTGCTTCTTCTCGGCCATCGTGTTCCCTTCCGTGTGCCTGGGCCCAGGCTACGGAGCGCACGGCGGGCTGTCGCGGCCTTGTCGGGCGCGCCCGCTCGTGTTACCGGTGCGGTGGGTCACGGTGCGGCGCGCAGATGCGCCGAGGCCCACTCGCCGAGCTGCTCGAGCACCGGGATGAGCGCCTCGCCGGCCGGTGTCAGCGTGTAGACGACCGAAACCGGAGGGCCGGCATGCACCTCGCGCGAGACGAGGTCGACCGCAGCGAGCTCGGCGAGCCGGTCGGAGAGGACGGCGTCGCTGATGCCCGCCACTCCGCGCCGCAGCGCCACGAAGGAGAGGGGGCCGCTGCTGAGCGTGTCGACGATCATGCCGTTCCAGCGCTTGCCGAGCACCGAGAACGCGAGCGAGACGGCGGCGTCGCACGCCGGTCCGCCGTGCTCGATCTCCGCCATGCAGCCATCCTACCTGTGCTACTGTCGCGATAGTCACTCTGCTTTTCAGAGTGACTCATCGAACCTGATCGGAGCACCCATGACCCTCTTCCGCCTGGATGCGAGCATCCTCCCCGCGACCTCCGCCAGTCGCTCCCTCGGCGATCTCGTCGAGTCCGAGTGGACGGCGGCGCACCCAGATGACATCGTCGTGCGCCGCGACCTCGCCGCCGAGCCCGTCTCGGCCACCGTGTGGCAGGACGCCGTGACGGCGGGCTTCGCGCCCGAGGCCGATCGCACCGAGGAGCAGCGCGCAGCGCAGGCGCTCGCCCGCGCCTTCGCCGACGAGCTCATCGACGCCGACGCGCTGCTCTTCACCGTGCCGCTCTACAACTACGGCGTCTCGCAGCACTTCAAGACCTGGTTCGACGTCGCCTACACCGACCCGCGCATCGACCCGCAGGGCACGGCGCTGCAGGGCAAGCCCGCGACGCTCGTGACCGTGCTGGGCGGCAACTACGCGCCCGGGACGCCCAAGGAGGGCTGGGACCACTCGACGGCGTGGCTGCGCCGCGTGCTCGAGGATGTCTGGGGCCTGGACCTCCGGGTCGTCCAGCGGCCGTTCACGCTCGTCGGCGTGAACCCCGCGCTCGACGCCTTCGCCGACGTCGCGGCGGACCTGCGGGCGGCGGCCGAGGACGCCGCCCGCGTCGCCGGCCGGGAGCTCGCGGAGTCCCTCCAGGCGGCGTGAGGTCGTGAGGAGGGGCGCCGTCGGGCGTCCCTCCTCACCGCGTCACCGCGCGGGTGCCGCCTGGGTCCGCACGAGCTCGAGCGCGAGGGCGGTGGCCGGCTCAGACGGACGCCGCGCGATCGCCGAGACGACCCACGGCGGCGCATCCGCGGGCATCGGCCGCACCGTGAGTGCCGCGGCCTCGGGCTTCGCCCCGACGTGCGCGGGCACGATCGCCACTCCGAGGCCTCGGCGCACGAGATCGATGAGCGTGTGGACGTCGCCGGTCGCGCATCGCACACGCCGCGCGACGCCGCGCGCGGCGCAGACCGCGTCGTTGAGCGAGCGCACGGCCCACGACCCCTGGAAGTCCACGAAATCGACGTCGTCGAGGTCGGCCCACGAGACGGGCTCCGCGCCCGAGAGCGGATGGCCGGGCGGCGTCAGCAGGACGAGCGGCAGGCGACCGAGCTCCTCCCGGTGAAGCGAGCCGAGGTGCTCCGTCGCCGCGACGAGACCGAGGTCGAGGTCGCCCTCGCGGACCCGCGCGGCGAGCTCGTGCGACCCGGCCTGCGCGAACTCGAGCTCGACGAGGGGATGGCGCAGGTGGACCTGCTCGAGCAGGCCCGAGACATCCACGAGGCCGAGGCACTGCTCGGCGCCGATGCGCAGCCTCCCGCTCAGCTCCTCCGTGGCGCGCGCGACGGCGCCGCGCGCTGCGGACGCCTGCGCGAGCATCGAGCGCGCGTGCGGCAGGAGCGCGCGGCCGGCCGGCGTCGTCTCCACTCCGCGGGGCGAGCGCGTGAAGAGGTCCGTGCCGAGCTCGGCTTCGAGCGCCCGGATGGCCGCCGACAGGCCCGACTGCGAGATGCCGCAGACGGCGGCCGCGCGCGTGAACTGCTGCTCGTCGGCGAGGGTGACGAGGTACTCCATCTGGCGCAGATCCATCAGCACTTCTCCTTCTGGCAGGCATCTGCTCCAGTTGTTGGATTTCTGCCGCACCGCTCCCTATCGTAGGAGCGCCCGCGGCGCCGTCGCCGGGCGGCACCGGAAGGACACCCATGAAGACCGTCTCCCTCGGCCCCGGAGGCCAGCAGGCTCCCAACGTCATCGCGGGGCTCATGCGCATCTCCGACAAGACCGACGCGCAGATCCGCGAGCTCGTCGACACCGCCCGCGAGGCCGGCATCGACTTCTTCGACCACGCGGACATCTACGGCACCGAGCTGCACCAGTGCGAGCGCCGCTTCGCCGAGGCGATGCGCCTCACGCCGTCTGAGCGCGCCGAGCTCACGATCCAGACGAAGTGCGGCATCGTGCGCGAGGGGCCGTACTTCGACTTCTCGTACGAGCACATCGTCACGTCGGTCGAGGAGTCGCTGCGCGCGCTCGACACCGACTACATCGACGTGCTCCTCCTGCACCGCCCGGATGCGCTCGTCGAGCCCGACGAGGTCGCCCGCGCGTTCGACGAGCTCGAGGCCGCGGGCAAGGTGCGCGCGTTCGGCGTCTCGAACCACACGCCGCGTCAGATCGACCTGCTCAAGACGGCCGTGCGCCAGCCCATCGTCGCCAACCAGGTGCAGCTTTCGATCACGCATGCGCCGATCATCACGCAGGGCATCGCGGCCAACATGCTCGGCGTCGAGCAGTCGCAGGTGCTCGACGGCGGAGGGCTCGTCGAGTACAGCCGCATCAACGGCATCACGCTGCAGGCGTGGTCGCCCTTCCAGGCCGGCTTCTTCACCGGCGTGTTCCTCGGCTCGGAGGCGCACTCCGAGCTGAACGCCGTGATCGACCGCCTCGCCGCGCAGTACGGCGTCGAGCCGATCGCGATCGCGACGGCGTGGATCACCCGCCACCCCGCGGGCATCCAGGTCGTCCTCGGCACGACGACGCCGGCCAGGGTCGCGGCGGCCGCGCAGGGCAGCGACATCCCGCTCACGCGCGCCGAGTGGTACGAGCTCACCCGCGCGGCGGGCCACATCGTCCCGTAGGGGCGGCCGGTCGTGCGGCCTGTCGGGCCTGCCGGGCGGGCCGTCGTGCTGCCCGGCGGCCCTGCCGGGCGGCCCGTCGCCAGGAGGATCACGCTTTCCCAGGACGGATACGGCAGAACCGTCCTGGGAAAGCGTGATCCTCCTGCTTTCAGGGTGGCGGGGTCGACGTCGGACCGGCAGGTGGCGGCCGGTGTGTGCGGGTGCGGGTCGACGCGCAGGCCACGTGGTGCCTGACCGGCGCGCGCCGGCGCACGTCAGCCGACGACGCGGCCCTCGGCCATCCGGATGGTGCGGTGCGCGAGGGCCGCGACGTCGTCGGGGTCGTGACTGACGAGGATGGCCGTGCGCCCGGCGAGGACGCGCGCGAGGACCGCCCGCAGCTCGGGCCGGGCCGTCGCGTCGAGCGCGGTCGTGGGCTCGTCGAGCAGGAGGACGGCCGGCTCGGCCGCGAGGGCCCGGGCCAGGGCGACCCGCTGCGCCTGGCCTCCGGAGAGGTCGGATGCGCGGCGCTCGGCGAGGTGCCGCACGCCGGTCTCGAGAAGCCAGCGCTCCGCGGCGTCGCGCGCGGCGGACCGCGACAGGCCCGACGCGCGCGGACCGAACGCGACGTTGTCCCGAACGGTGAGGTGCGGGAAGAGCAGGGTCTGCTGCGTCATGAGGGCGATGCCGCGTCGATGCGGCGGAACCCAGCGGCTTCCGTCCGCCAGGGGCGCCCCTTCGAGCACGACGGCGCCCGCGTCGGGGCGGATGAGCCCCGCGACGAGCTCGAGCGCGGTCGACTTGCCCGCGCCGTTCGGCCCCACGATCGCGACGGTCTCCCCGCGCGCGACGTCGAGGTCGACGGCGACCCCGCGGCCCGTTACCCGTGCGTGCACCTCGAGGAAGCGAGCGGCGTCATCCGGGCTCTGCCGCGTTTCGGGGCGGCCCGGCGTCGGTTCGCCGTGTTTCGGGGCGAGGCTGTGCGGGGGGTGCCGCGTTTCGGGGCGACTCGGTGTCGGTTCGCCGTGTTTCGGGGCGAACCCGCTGGAATCCTCGTCGGTCACGGCTGCCCCCTCCGCGGACGGTACGCCAGCACGACGCCGCAGATGGCGAGCACGATGAGCACGAGCGACAGCGCCACGGCCGAGGCGCTGTCGCTCTCCCGGACGAGATACACCTCGAGGGGAAGCGTGCGGGTGACGCCCTGCAGGCTCCCGGCGAAGGCGAGGGTCGCGCCGAACTCCCCGAGCGCACGGGAGAAGGAGAGGATGGCCCCCGAGAGGATGCCCGGCGCGATGAGCGGGAGCGTCACGCGCCACAGCACCTGCCCCGGCGATGCCCCCAGCGTCGCCGCGACCGCGGCGTAGCGCGTGCCGGCGGAGCGCAGCGCCCCCTCCACGCTCATCACGAGGAACGGCAGGGCGACGAAGGTCTGGGCCATGACGACCGCCATCTCGGTGAACGGGATCTGGATCCCGAACGGCGTGAGCGCCTGCCCGACGAGCCCGCGGCGCCCGAACGCGTACAGCAGCGCGATGCCTCCGACGACCGGCGGCAGCACGAGCGGCACGAGTGCGAGCGCGCGCAGCGCCTTCAGCCCGGGGAAGCGCCCCCGCGCGAACACGGCCGCCATCGGCACGCCGATGAGCAGGCACAGCGCGGTCGAGACGAGGGCCGTCCGCAGGCTCAGCGCGAGGGCGTCGCGCGCGGCCGCCCCGGTCAGCAGGTGCCAGAAGTCGCCCCACTCCGCGCGCAGCACGAGGGCGGCGAGGGGCACGAGGATGAGCGCGAGCCCCAGCGCGGCCGGAATCCACAGCCAGCGCGGCAGGTCGGTGGCGATCGGCCGCGACGCCCGAGCGGATGCCCGCCCCGCCCGAGCGGATGCCCGCCCCGCCCGAGCGGATGGCCGCGACGACCCAGCGGATGGCCGCGCCGCGGCGACCTCGGGCGGTCGCGGGGCGCGGGCCGCCGCAGCTCTCTCCTCGTGCTCGACCATCCGCTAGTCCGCCGGGAGGAAGCCCGCGTCGGCGAGGATGTGCTGCGCGGGGTCGTCGAGGACGAAGTCGACGAACGCGCGAGCGAGCGCCGGGTCGGGTGCGCCGTCGAGCGCCGCGATGGGGTAGTCGTTCACGGCGGCATCGGGCGCGTCGACCGGCACACCCTCGACCGCGTCGCCCGCACGGCGGAC
This sequence comes from Microbacterium sp. JZ37, assembly GCF_035188445.1. Taxonomy (NCBI): domain Bacteria; kingdom Bacillati; phylum Actinomycetota; class Actinomycetes; order Micrococcales; family Microbacteriaceae; genus Microbacterium; species Microbacterium sp. JZ37. Next base: position 272,707 of record NZ_CP045253.1, read on the forward strand.
GTCGGTGGCGTAGACGACGCCCGCATCCGCCTCGCCCGAGGTCACCTTGCCGAGCACATCCGTCACGGCGTTCTCCTCGCTCGCAGGGTCGACCGCGACGTCGAGCGCCCGCTCGACCTCGGCCGTCGCGCGCCCGCACGGGACGACGACCGCGCACACCACGACGACCACGTCGTCGCGCGCGAGATCCGCGAATCCCCGGATGTCGGCCGGATTGCCCGCGGGCACGGCGATCTCGAGGGCGTTCCGCGCGAACACCGCCGGCTCGTCGGCGGCGTGCTGCGCGACGGATTCCATGGTCGCCGCGTCGGCCGAGGCGAAGACCGCGGCGGGCGCTCCCTCGGCGATCTGCGTCGCGAGACCCGCCGACCCGTCGAAGCTCAGGCTGACCGAGACGCCAGGATGCGCCTCCTCGAACGCGGCCGCGATCTCGGTGAAGACCTCGGTGAGCGACGCCGCGGCGAACACGTGAAGCTCCTGACCCACGGTCGGCGGCGCAGCGCAGCCGGACAGCGCGAGCGCGACCGCACCCGCGACGGCTGCGCGCGCCCGCCGTCTCACGGCGTCTCCACGAGGACGGTCGTGGCCTTGACGACGGCCACCGCGATCGATCCCGGCTCGAGGCCGAGCTCGCGCACCGCCTCCGTGCTCATGAGCGACACGACGCGGTGCGGCCCGCACTGCAGCTCGACCTGGCTCATGACGGTGTCGCTCGTGACGGCCGTGACGAGTCCCGTGAAGCGGTTGCGGGCGGAGCGGCCCCCGGAGAGCGGATCATCGGGGGCGTCGGCATGCGACCGCGCGAATGCGGCGAGCTCGGCTCCGTCGATGACCCGGCGACCCGCGGCGTCGCGGTGCGCCGCGAGCGCGCCCGCGGCGATCCAGCGTCGGACGGTGTCGTCGCTCACGCCGAGCAGGTGGGCGGCGTCGCGGACGCGGATGTCGGGCATGCGCTTCTCGATTCGCAGATGCGGATGGTCTGGGTCGATTCTGCCGCAGATGCGGCATGCATGGGCGTCCAAGGTCGAGCGGCTACCGTCGTCGCATGCGCCGACTCGCCATCCTCCCGCTCCTCGCCGTGGGCCTGCTCGCCGGCTGCGCACAGGCCGCCGACATCGCCGGCGACGCCCTCGGCGTCCCGGTCGACGAGATCTGCACGACCGCCGATGCCGCCTACGCGCAGTACCAGGCGATCCTCGAGCAGGGCGACGTGACCGCTGAGCAGGCCGACGTCGCGCGCGACGACCTCGTCGCGACCCTCGAGAGGCTCGCGGATGACGTGGGCGGCCAGCCGGGGGAGCTCATCCGCGCGAACGCCGAGCAGCTGTCGCAGGTGAGCGATCTCACGGCGCCCGAGACGGTCGAGGCCGTCGAGCAGGCCAAGGGCGCGCTCACGACCCTCTGCGGCTGAGCCGCCCCGCGCCCTCGTAGGATCGGACGAGGCCCCGCCACCTCGACGGCGCCGGATGGGGAGGCGCGCATGCGCGTGAGCGGTGAAGACGTGACCTGGGTGCTCGTCGACGGCGAGAACATCGACGCGACGCTGGGGACGTCGATCATCGGGCGACGGCCGCAGCCGGATGAGCGGCCTCGGTGGGACCGGCTCGTCTCGTTCGCGGCGCGGCAGTGGAACCAGCGCGCACGCGGCGTGTTCTTCATCAACGCCTCGTCCGTCATCCCGCAGAGCTTCGTCCAGGCGCTCAAGGCGATGGACTACGAGGTCGTGCTCCTCGCAGGGGCCCCCGACGAGAAGGTCGTCGACATCGCGATCCAGCGCACCCTGCGGGCCCTGGCTGACCGCGACGACGACGTGATGCTCGTGAGCCACGACGGGGACTTCCTCGACGACGTCGCTGCGCTCATCGGCGGCGATCGGCGCGTCGGGATCGTCGCGTTCAACGAGTTCCGCAATGCGGGGTATGCGACCCTGCCCGGCCTGCAGCGATTCGACCTCGAGTACGACGCCGCGGTGTTCGACGCGCAGCTCCCGCGCCTTCGCGTCATCCCGATCGACGAGTTCGACCCCGCGAGCTTCCTCGGCGCGTAGGGCCGAGTCCGGGGTCGCGACGGTGGCCGTCCCTTGGTATCGTGCACTTGTGCAACGTTGTAAATTCTCCTCGTACCTCTTCGTCCACTTCACGGGCGAAGACGACGACGCGGCCGAGCAGGTCCACTTCGCGGTGAGCGACGGCGCCTCTCTGAGCGACTGGGACCTGCTGGCGGACGGCGCGCCCGTGCTCACGTCGGAGCTCGGCACGCAGGGCGTGCGCGACCCGTTCCTGCTCCGCAAGGAGGACGGCGGGTTCGTGATCCTCGCGACCGACCTCAAGGTGCACGGGGCCGGCGGCTTCGGTGCGGGGCAGGAGAACGGCAGCACCGACATCCTCGTCTGGGAGTCGGATGACCTCGTGACCTGGACAGGCCCGCGTGCGGTCGCGGTGATGGGCCCCGAGGCCGGCAACGTGTGGGCCCCGGAGGCCGTCTGGAGCGCGGAGCACGGCGCCTACCTCGTCTACTGGGCCTCGAACCTCTACCCCGAGGGCGGCGAGCGCCGGGCCGCCGACAGCTACAACCGGATGATGATCGCGCAGACGGCCGACTTCGCGACCTTCTCGGAGCCGCGCGTGTGGATCGACGTGCGCCGGGGGCCCGGGTACGGGACGATCGACTCGACCCTCGCGCGCGACGGCGCACACTGGTACCGCTTCACGAAGGACGAGGAGCCCGGCACCATGCACGTGTTCGCCGAGCGCGGCGACGACGTGCTGCGCCCGACCGAGGGGCGCATCGGCTCGGCGTGGGAGCTGCTCGCCGAGGGGATCGGCAGCGACGTCATCTCGCACGGCGAGGGGCCGATCATCGTCCGATCGCTCGACGAGCGCTCGTGGCTGCTCTTCATCGACTGGCCGCCCTACGGCGGCGGCACGGGCTACCGCGTCTTCGAGAGCGCAGACCTCGCGGATGGCACGTGGACGCCGAGCGCGCACGCGGTTCCACCGCGCTTCCGGCACGGCTCGGTCGTGCCGATCACAGCGGAGGAGCGGGAGCGCCTGCTCGCCGCCTGGCCGTCGCGTCGCGTCACGACGGCGGAGGCCGCGGTCAGTCGCGGATGACCGGGATCGCCCCGGTGAGGGCGGATCCGGGCACGTCCTCGCTCGCCCGCGCCGCGAGGGCGGTGCCGACGCTCGCGGCGACGACGAGCGCGATCGCGGCGATCCGCAGCGGGCTCATCGCCTGAGCGAGGAGCAGCCATCCGGCCGCCGTCGCGATGACGGGCTCGAGGCTCAGGAGCACTCCGAACACGCGCTGCGGAAGCCGCCGCAGCGCCATGAGCTCGAGCGCGTACGGGATGACCGAGGCGAGGAGCGCCGTCCCGACGGCGAGCACGAGGAGGTGCGGCTCCGCGACGACCTCGACCGCCGCCGGCACGCCGAAGGGCAGCAGCGCGGTCGAGGCGATCACGAGCGCGACCGCGAGCCCGCCCATCCCCGGGACGAGCTGGCCGACGCGCGCGCTCGTGCGGATGTAGAGGGCCCAGAACGCGGCGGCCACGAGCGCGAACACCACGCCTGGTCCATCCAGGGGGATGCCGATGGCGCTGTCGACGCCCAGGAGGGCCATGCCGACGAGGGCGACGCCGACCCACGCGAAATCGAGGGCGCGTCGCGTGAGCACGGCCGCGAGCACGAGCGGACCGAGGAACTCGATCGCGACCGCGGTGCCCAGGGGGATCCGCTCGAGGGAGGCGTAGAAGGAGCCGTTCATGGCCGCGAGGGAGAGGCCGTACGCGGCCACCCATCCCCATTGCTCGCGGGTCCAGGTGCGCACGCGCGGGCGCACCGCCGCGCACAGGACGAGCGCCGCGATCGAGAGGCGCAGCGCCGTCACGCCCCACGTCCCCAGCTCGGGGAAGAGCTGCACGGCGAGCGCCGCGCCGAACTGCAGCGACGTGCACGAGCCGATGACGAGGGCGACCGAGGCGGCCATCCCCCGAGGGCGGATCCGGGTGAGCATGCCTCCAGTCTCGCCGGAGGCCGCTGGTCAATCCAGCAACCGTTTCTTAGCACGAAGCGTAAGGTGAGCTGATGTGTTGAATGTCGCGCGCCTCCGCCTCCTCAGCGAGCTCAGTCGCCGCGGAACGATCGCCGAGACGGCGCGGGCGCTCGCGTACACGCCGTCGGCGGTGTCGCAGCAGCTCGCTCAGCTCGAGCGGGAGACGGGCGTGCAGCTGCTCGAGCGCGTCGGGCGCGGTGTGCGGCTGACCGGCGATGCGCTCGCCCTCGTGGCGCATGCGGATGCCGTCTTCGCGCGGCTCGAGGAGGCCGAGGCCGAGCTGGCCGCCGCGCAGAGCACGCTGCGGGGGCGGCTGCGCGTGGCCTCGTTCCAGAGCATCGTGCTCGCGCTCGCGCCGGCGGCGCTCGAGCTGCTCGCCGAGCGCCATCCCGAACTCGATGTCGCCATCGCCCAGCGCGACCACGGCCCGGCCTACGACGCGCTGCTCTCGCACGAGTTCGACGTCATCATCGGCGAGGAGTACCCCGGCATCCCCGAGGTCGTCCGCGACGGCGTCGACCGCGCCGAGCTCCTCGTCGACCCGCTCGGCCTCGCCCTGCCGGCGGAAGGACGGCTCTCGCGGAGGCCGCGTCGCCTCGCGGAGCTCCGAGACGCGCCATGGGTGCTCGATCCGGCCGACACCCCGACCGGCGCCTGGGGCAGGGCGCAGTGCCGCGGCGCCGGCTTCGAGCCCGTCGTGCGCTTCGAGAGCACGGACCCGCTTCTGCACGCGCACGTCGTCCGGATGGGGCAGGCCGTCGGGTTCCTTCCCGCGCTGCTCGGCGAGCCGCACCTCGCCGGCACACAGCTCGTGAGCCTGCCCGGCGAGCCGCACCGCGTGCTCTACACCGCCGTCCGCTCGGGTCGCGCGGGGCATCCCGCGGTGCGCGCGTTCCGGTCGGCCCTCGTCGACGCGCTCGCGGCGCGGCACCCCGCCGCCCCCGTCTGGAGCGCGGCGCTGGCCGAGTAGGACCCGTGCTCAGCGCAGGAGGCGCGCTGAGACCACGCCCGGGGCGGGAGCACCGTCGACGGGCGAGAGAGTGATCCGCGTGCCGGGCGACGGCGGCGCCATGACGACCTCGAGCGAGGTCGCGCCGGGCGCGAGGCGCTCCTCGACGGCGAGCTGCTCGCCGACGCGCACCGCGATGGCCGTCGCCTCGGCGGATGGCCGCAGCTCGAGGCGCAGGCGACGCGACTGCCACGCGGGGTCGCGGAGCTCGATCGAGAGGCCGGTTCCGAGCTCGCGCCAGTGCGCGTCGCCCTCGACGCCGACGGTCGAGCCGTCGCCCGAGAAGGCGTGGTCGGACTCGGGCTGCTGCTCGCCGAACGCCACGGCGTCGACGGTCGCCGCGTCGATCGCGAGACGGCCGTCCTGGGCGAGGAGCTCGTCCCTGCGGCCGGGGCCCTCGGCGACCGGCCAGTAGACGGTGTACCGGCTGTCGTGGATGCCCGCGAACGGCTCGAGGTCGACGGCGCCCGCCGGGTCGTCCGTCTCGAGCCGGAAGCGCAGCGGGCCGACCTGGGCGACCGCGTCGGCGCCCTCCGCGACGAGCGGCAGGTCGGCGAACGGGAGCAGCGGGCCCGACGCGATGTGGCCCATCCGGCTGTCGTCGGCGACGAGCCCGTCGAGCCCGTCCTCCCCCGCGCGCGCGGCGAGGACGACGGGCCCCGCGAGGTAGGCCTGCCACGGCGACCCGTCGGGCAGGCGCTCCGCACGCAGGGCGAGGGGCACGCGGAAGACGATCTCGTCGCCGTCCGCCCAGGTCCGCGTGATCCGCACGGCGCCGTCCTCCGCGGTCGCCTCCGCGTCGTCGCCGTTCACGCGGAGGTCGCGGAGTCCGTCGCTCCAGCCCGGCACGCGCAGGCGCAGTGCGAACGCGCGCGCGCCGTCCGCCTCCACCGCGATCCGCACCTGCTCGTCGGCGGGGAAGTCCGTCGTCATGCGCAGCCGGACGCCGAACTCGGATGCGTCGAGGTCGGCGGGTGCGAAGAGGTTGACGGCGAGCGCGTCGCCCTCCTGTCCGAAGATCCACTCGCCGTACCGGGCCTGCATCTCCATGCCCGTGCCGACGCAGCACCAGAAGCACTGGTCGGGCTGCGAGTAGACGCGGTAGTGGCGGGGGCGCATCGGCGTGAAGTAGACGAACCCGCCGCGCTCGGGATGCTGCGCCGAGAGCACGTGGTTGAAGAGCGCGCGCTCGGCGAAGTCGAGGTGGGCGGGATCGAGCTCGGCCTCGGCGAGGGCGCGCGTGAGCTTCAGCATGTTGTAGGTGTTGCAGGTCTCTGGACCCTCGCGGTCCTCGATCATCGGCGCGAAGTCGTCTGGCGCGTGGAAGTGCTCGCGCACGCTGTTGCCGCCGATCGCGACCGTGCGCCGCTCGACGACCGTGCGCCAGAACGCGGCGGCCGCCGCGCGCTCGCCGGCGACCGCGTAGCCCACGGCCTTCGGGATCTGCGTGTTCGCGTGGCGCCCGGTCAGATCGTCTCGCCCCTCGCGGAGGGGGTCGAGGATGGCGCGGTGCGCGAAGCGACGGGCCATCGTCGCGAGGTCGTCGCGTCCGGTGAGCGCCGCGAGCTCCGCGAAGGCCTCGTTCATGCCGCCGAACTCGGTGTCGAGCATGGCCTCGAAGGCCGCGTCGTCGATGCCGTCGGCGATGTCGAGCCACCAGTCCGCCAGACGGACGGCGATGTCGAGCGCGCGCTCGTCGCCGCCGACGACGTGTGCGTCGATGAGCCCCTGGAACGTCTTGTGGAGGTTGTACCAGGGCACCCAGTGCCCGCTCGATGCGAGCGCCCGGGCCGCCGCCACGCCGCCGTCGCGGAGCCCCGCGAAGAGCTGCTCGCCGCCGGGCACGCCGCCGACCCACCCCGTGCCGCGCGCCTCCTGCGCACGTGCGAGCTCGCCCACGGCGTAGCGGAGTCGGCGAAGGGCCTCGGGATGGCCCGTCGCCGCGTGCAGGTGGGCGAGGGCCGAGATCCAGTGCCCCGCGGTGTGCCCGTCGAGCCCCGCATCCTCCCAGTTGCCGTACGAGCGGTCACGCGGCTCGAGGCCCGCCTCGCGCAGGAAGGGCGCGAGCAGCCGGTCGGCGTCGAGCGAGAGCACGTAGTCGAGGTCGACGCGCAGCGCGTCGGCGAACGGGCCGGCGGTCACGCGCACCGCGCGGGCAGGGAAGAACTTCATCGTGGCTCCCGGGAGGCAGAAAGGGCGTCGAGTGTCGAGCGTAGGGCTACGACGTTGGAAAGCCCAACATCCGCGACCCTCTCCGGAGGCACTGTCAAGGCCTGACGGGCGGCGGATGCCGTCGGGCAGACTCGACCGCATGCCCCGGCTCCGACGCACCTCTCCCCAGGAGCGGGGCTGGACGCGGCGCCGCTCCGGCCGCGGATTCGTCTACCTCGATGCCGACGGCGAGCGGCTGCCCGCGGAGGAGGTCGCCCGCATCCGCGCGCTGGCCATCCCGCCCGCATGGCGCGACGTCTGGATCACGCCCCACCCCAACGGGCACCTGCAGGCCGTCGGCACCGACGACGCGGGGCGCCGGCAGTACCTGTACCACCCGCAGTGGCGTGCGCGCCGCGATGCCCAGAAGTTCGACCGCGTGCTCGACTTCGGCGTCGCGCTGGGCCGTGCGCGCCCGGCCATCCTCGGCGAGCTCGGGCTCGACGGCATGCCGCTCGAGCGCGCGTGCGCGACCGCCGTGCGGCTGCTCGACCTCGGCTGCTTCCGCATCGGCGACGACGTGTACGCCGACCGGCACGGCAGCTTCGGGCTCACGACCCTCGAGCGCGCGCATGTGCGGCGGACCGGCGACGCCCTCGTCTTCCGCTTCATGGGCAAGTCGGGCGTCGCGCACCGCATCGAGATCGCGGATGCCCCCGTCGTCGCGGCGATCGAGAGCATGAGGCGGCGACGCGACGGCGAGCCCGCGCTCCTGGCATACCGGGAGGCGGGCGGATGGCGGCGCCTCACGCCCGCGGTCGTCAACGACTACGTGCGCGCCTCGACGGGGGCCGACGCGACCGCGAAGGACTTCCGCACATGGCACGCGACGGTGCTCGCGGCCGCGCGCCTCGCCGAGCGCGGGCTCGACCTCGACGAGGGCGCGAGCGCGACGAAGCGCCGCCGCGCGGTGACCGCGACCATGCGCGATGTCGCCGAGTTCCTCGGCAACACCCCGACGATGGCGCGGACCTCGTACGTCGATCCGCGCGTCGTCTCGGCGTTCGACGAGGGGCGCACGATCGCGGCGGCCGTGCGTCGGCGCCATGCCGACGCCGACGCACGGCAGGTCGCGCTCGAGCGCGCGACGCTCCGGCTCATCCGCGGCTGACGACCTCGGGGGACGTCGCGGGAGCGGTGGCCGGTGCGGCCGGTGCGGCTTGGGCGGCTGGGTCCGCCGTCGCAGCGCGGCGCGCGCTGAGTGTCATCCAGGCGCGCATCAGCTGCGGGACGACGAGGTACACCGCGAGCGGCACGACGACGACCGTGAGTGCGAGCGAGCGGAGGACGGGCGGCCAGGTCTCGCTGAACGGCGCGATGGCGTAGAGGCCGATCGTGACGAGCGGGAAGATCGCGAGCCACGTGATGACGGCGCGGACGTGGACGGAAGGCGGGGTGGGCGCGGGCATGGCATCTCACTTTCCAACTGACTGGTTGGGAACAGTGAACCACGTTCCGACGCCGAAGGCAACTGTTCGGTTGGGAATAGGATGGGCGGATGGCCTACACCCCGGAGGAGACGCGGCGACGCCTGCTCGAGGCGGCCGTCGACGAGTTCAGCGCGCACGGTCTCGCCGGGGCGCGCGTGGACCGGATCGCACGTGCCGCCGGGGTGAACAAGGAGCGCATCTACGCGCACTTCGGCGACAAGGAGGCGCTCTTCGGCGCGGCGCTCGAGAGCGAGCTGCTCGCGGTCATCCACGCCGTCCCGATCGAGGGCGAGGGCGCCGAGGCGGTGCTGCGATACGTCGAGGCCGTCTTCGACTACCACGCCGCGCATCCTCAGCTCTCGCGCCTGCTCGCGTGGGAGGGCCTCGAGCGCGAGACCCCGGTCGCGTTCGAGGCGCGCTCCGAGGCGCACCGGCGCAAGGTCGCTCAGCTGCGCAGGACCCTTCCCGCCCTCGACGACGCGGCCGCCGCCGAGCTGCTCCTCACGATCGTGACCCTCGCCGACGGCTGGCAGGTGTTCCGCTCGGTGGACCGGCTGTACGTGGGCGATGCCGCCGACCGCCCCGAGCGCGTCGCGGCGCGACGCGCCTTCGTCGTCCGCACGGTGCGCGCGCTTCTGGAGTCGCTCGTCGGCTCATAGGGTCGTGGCTCGTGCACAGGCCACGCCTCGCGGTGTGGCGACGCCGACGACCTCCACAGGTGCGGCTCCCGGTCGCCGCTCGTGACAATGTCGTCGGGTCGGTTCAGACTGGAGGAGTGCAGATGAGCGAGCCGCAGGTGTGGGTCTTCATGGCCCTCTTCGCGACGTTCGCGTTCGCGACGCTCGGGATCATCTCGACGAACTTCACCCGCATCCTGCGCGCCGAGATCGGCGGCCTGCGCGGCGAGCTGCGCGGTGAGATCGACGGTCTGCGCGGCGAGATGAACGCGCGGTTCGACGCGTCGAACGCGCGCCTCGACGCGACCAACGCTCGGCTGAACGCCGAGTTCGCCAGTCTGCGGGCGGAGATGAACGCGCGGTTCGACGCCGTCCACACGAAGATCGACCATCTCGACTCGGACGTCACGGCCCTCACCCGCCGGGTGATGGGCGAGGCGGGATGACCGACTTCGTCGCCCTGCTCCGCGGTGTCAACGTGGGCGGCATCACCGTGCGCTCGGCCGACCTGCGCGCGCTGTTCGCCGAACTGGGGTTCACGGATGCGCGCACGTTCCTCGCGAGCGGCAACGTGCGCTTCACCGCCGACGAGGATCGCGCCGCCCTCAAGCGGCGGATCGAGCGGGCGCTCGGGGAGAGGTTCGGCTACGAGGCGTGGATCGTGCTGGCCACCTGCGATGAGCTGCGAGCCGCGCTCGCGGCCTTCCCGTTCGATGCGTCCGACTCCGATCGCCAGCCGTACATCGTCTTCTGCGCCGACGGCGAGGCGCGCGACGCCGTGCTCGCGCTCGCGGCGGATGCCCCGGACGATCCGGTGGCGGAGGGCCCCGGCGTCGTCTACTGGAACCCGCCGAAGGGCGCGAGCGTGTCGACGGCGTTCGCGAAGGAGCTCGCCAAGCCGCGCTGGAAGGCCGTGACGACGACGCGGAACATCCGGACGGTCGAGAAGATCGTCGCCTGAGCCGCCGCACGCGAGAGCCCGGCCCGGAAACAGCCGAACGGGCCCGCTGTGCGTCAGGCCCGTTCGGAAGGTATGGCGGACGAGGTGGCGGTGCGAGCGTCAGCCCCGTCGAATACCCTCACAGCGTCTCCCGGATGGCGCGCGGACGACAGCGGCGTGATGGACAGCGTCCGCAAGGATCTCGCCATCCCTGCTCGTCGTGCGGCCGTGCCGTGTCGAGCCCGCGCGGCAGACTGGCAGCCATGGACCCGCTCGACGCGCTCACCGAGATCGCCTACCTGCTCGAGCGCGAGCGGTCGTCGCGCTACAAGTCGAAGGCGTTCCGCACCGCGGCCGATGTCGTGGCGGGTCTCTCGCCCGAGGAGCTGCGCGACGCGGCGCGGCTGCGGCGTCGGCAGGGGATCGGCGAGTCGACCTTCCGCGTCATCCAGGAAGCGCTCGCGGGCGAGGTGCCGGCATACCTCGCCGATCTGCGCGAGCGCACAGGGGGCGCCGGCCGCAGCGCCCTCCGCGGCCTCCTGCGCGGCGACCTCCACAGCCACTCCGACTGGTCGGATGGCCTCACCCCGATCGACCTCATGGTCGCGGCGGCCCGGCGGCTGGGCCACGAGTACCTCGCGCTCACCGACCACTCGCCCCGCCTCACGGTGGCGAACGGGCTCTCGGCCGAGCGGCTCGAGCGGCAGCTCGAGGTCGTCGCGACGCTCTCGGACGAGGGGTTCACGCTCCTGAGCGGCATCGAGGTCGACATCCTCGACGACGGCGCGCTCGATCAGGACGACGCCCTGCTCGCGCGCCTCGACGTCGTCGTGGCGAGCGTGCACTCGAGACTGCGGATGGACGCCGCGAGCATGACCCGCCGCATGCTCGGCGCCATCCGCAACCCCCGCACGCGCGTGCTCGGCCACTGCACGGGGCGGCTCGTCGAGGGCGCACGCGGCACGAGGCCGCCCTCCGCGTTCGACGCGCACGCGGTCTTCGCGGCATGCGCCGAGCACGACGTCGCCGTGGAGATCAATGCGCGCCCCGAGCGCCAGGATCCGCCGGACGAGCTCATCGCCCTCGCACTCGAGCAGGGATGCCTGTTCTCGATCGACAGCGACGCGCACGCCCCCGGGCAGCTCTCGCTGCTCGACTACGGAGCAGAACGGGCCGAGCGCGCGGGCGTCCCGCCCGAGCGCATCGTCACGACGTGGCCCCTCGAGCGGCTGCGGGCGTGGCTCGAGCGCACCGCGTGAGCGCGGGCTACTCGCCCTGCGTGAACGTCCGCCGGTAGTCGGTCGGGGTCGTCCCGAGGATCCGCTGGAAGTGCAGGCGGAGGTTCGCTCCCGTGCCGAGCCCGACATCCGCCGCGATCTGCTCGACGCTCCGCTCGGATCTCTCCAGCAGCTCGCGCGCGAGGTCGATCCGCGCGCGCATGATCCACTGCATCGGCGTGTAGCCGGTGTCTTCGACGAATCGGCGCGAGAAGGTCCGCGGCGAGACCGCGGCGTGCCGCGCGAGCACCTCGAGGGTGAGCGGGTCGCCGAGGCGGTGCAGCGCCCACTCGCGGGTCGCCGCGAACCGCTCGCCGATGGGCTCGGGCACGCTGCGCGGCACGTACTGCGCCTGGCCTCCGCTGCGATACGGCGCGGCGACGAGCCGCCGTGCGGCATGATTCGACGCGGCGACGCCCAGGTCGGAGCGGAGGATGTGCAGGCACAGGTCGATCCCCGACGCCGCGCCCGCCGAGGTGAGGACGCTGCCCTCGTCGACGAACAGCACGTTCTCGTCGACGCGGACACGCGGGTGCCGGCGCGCGAGCGCGCGCGTGTAGTGCCAGTGGGTGGTCGCGCGGCGTCCGTCGAGGAGGCCGGTCGCCGCGAGCGCGAACGCCCCCGTGCTGATCGCGGCCAGGCGCGCTCCGCGCGCGTGGGCCGCGATGAGCGCCTCGACGACCGCCGCGGGCGGGTCGTCCTGGTCGGGGGCGCGGTAGCCCGGGATGAAGACGATGTCGGCCCACTCGAGCGCCTCGAGCCCGTGGGCGACATGGTAGGAGAGGCCGTCGCCGCCCGTGACGAGACCGGGTGCGGGGCCGCAGACGCGCACTTCGTACGGCATGCTCGCGCGGGTCGTGAAGACCTGCGCGGGGATGCCGACGTCGAGCGGCTTCGCGCCCTCGAGCACGATCACCGCGACGCGGCGCAGCTCGGACCGCGGGGGAGACACGGCACTACTCTCGCACGGACCCCAGCTGCACGACCGCGTCATCGGGACGACGGTCGTCGGCCCGGTGCGACACGAGCACGACGACGCGATCCGCGGTCGCACCGCGGACATCCGCCATCATCGCGGCGGCCGTCGGGGCGTCGAGGTGCGCGGTCGGCTCGTCGAGCAGGATGACGTCGGCGCGCGCGAGGAGCGCGCGGGCGACCGCGAGGCGCTGGCGCTCGCCGCCGGACAGGGCGGAGCCGCCGGCTCCCACCCGCGTCGCGAGCCCGTCGGGCAGCGCGTCGAGGAGAGCGCCGAGACCGGCCAGCGCGAGGGCGTCGTGCAGCGCCGCGTCGTCGGGCGCGTCGTCGTGCGCGCGGGCGAGCAGGAGGTTGCCGCGCAGCGTCGAGTCGAAGACGTAGGCGTCCTGCGGGCACCAGGCCACACGCGAGCGCCAGGCGCGCTCGTCGAGCGACGGGAGCGGCGCCTCGTCGGCGCGGATCTCGCCGTGCGCGACGGGGAGGGCGCCCATGATCGCCGAGAGGAGGGTCGACTTGCCCGATCCCGACGGGCCTTCGAGGACGAGCCAGCGTCCGCGTGCGGCCCGGCCAGAGACATCCGTCACGGCGGGGCGCGATGTGCCGGGGTACCGGACGGCGACGTCGTCGAGCGCGACCGAGGCGACGGGCTCCGCGAGGGCGCCGTCGCCCCACGGCGCGGATGGGGCGGGCCGCAGCACGGGCGCGAGGCGGCGCACGACCGCGCGCAGGGCCGGCAGCCGGTGGGCGGCCGTGACGAGGCCCGCGATCGGCTCGAGCACGGCGAGCGCGAGGAGCGCGATCACCGACACCTGCTCGGCCGGCGAAGCGGGGGAGAGGAGCGCGACCATGCACGCGAGGATCGACGTCGCCGCCGTGACGACGGCGCCGCCGAGCCCCGCGGCCCAGGCGGCGCGGCGCTCGGCCTGGGCGAGGCGCGCCGCGGCGGCGTCGAGCTCCGCGAGAGCCGCCTCGGAGGCGCCGTTCCCCCGGAGATCGGCGGACGCCGAGGCGAGGGCCGACGTGCCGCGGACGATCTCGGAGCGGGCGGCGACGCGTGCGCGGCCCGCCCCCCGCTCGGACGCGATCGCGAGCGCGGCGGCGACGGCGGCGGCCGCCGCGAGCACGACGAGGACGAGCAGGGCGAGGTGCGGCACGACGAACCAGGTCGTGACGGAGGCGCCGAGGATGACGAGGACGCCGATCGCGAGCGGCGCGACGACGCGGGGGAGCTGGTCGCGCAGATCGTCGGAGAGCGTCACGAGGTAGTCGACGGGCGCCCCGCCCTCGAGGAGACGGCGGGAGCCCGCGCCGCGCGCCGCGATCGCGCGCCACAGACGCAGCCGCAGGTCGTCGACCGTCCGGAACGCCGCGCTGTGCGTCACGAGGCGCTCGGCGTAGCGGCCCACGGAGCGCCCGATGCCGAACGCCCGCACGCCGACGATCGCGACGAGGAGGTACATGATGTACTCCTCGACGCTCGCCCGGACGATGAGCCATCCCGAGACCGCCGTGAGCGCGAGACCCAGCCCGGTCGCGATGACGCCGAGCCCGACGGCGCCCGCCCACGCCCCGAGGTGCGGCCGGACGAGAGACGCGAGCGTGACGCCATCCGCCGGGCCATCCGCTGTGCCATTCGCCGGGCCGGCCGGGGCGGAGGCCGCTTCATGCATGTCTCGGTTGTTGCGGGTGACGGCGCCCGTTTCTGTCGTCGAGTGAGACATGCTGGCCGGGGCGGCGGTCGCCGGGGCGTGCGGGGCGGCGGCTCCGCCGACCGGAACCGTCATCGTCGCGAGGGCGAGCGTCTCGGGCTCGTGGCTCGCGAGCACGACCGTCGCCCGCGCGGCGCGATGCAGGATGGCCGCGCGCACGCGCTCCGCCGCGGCACGGTCGAGGTGCGCGGTCGGCTCGTCGAGCACGAGCAGCCGCGCGCCCGCGTCGACCCGGGCGAGGGCGCGCGCGACCGCGAGACGACGCAGCTCGCCGGGGCTGAGCTCGGGGATCGCGGCCTCGGCGACGTGCGCGAGACCGAGCTCGGCGAGAGCGGCTTCCGGGTCCGGCGCACCGTGCAGCGCGAGCTCCGCCCGGGGCGTGGCCGCGAACGCGCGCGCGGCCTGCGGGGCCCAGCCGGCGCCATCCGCCCCGGTGATCGTCCCGGTGACCTCGGCGTCCGCGGGGAGCGTCCCCGTCAGCGCGGCGAGCAGCGTGGACTTGCCCGAGCCGCTCGGCCCCGCGACCGAGACGATGCCCGACAGGTCGGCGTTCAGCCCCTCGACCACGGGCCGATCGCGCCCCGCGTACCGCACGGCGACGTCCTCGAGCCGCACCGGGGGCAGGGGATTCCGTCGAGAGCAGGACGATTCGGGCATCCGCGCCCTGATCTCGGCGGATTGTCCTGCGGTGGGCGAGGGGGAAGGGGCGGATGTCGCGGCGGGCTCCGCGCGCCCCCGCGAGCGGATGTCGCGCGCGAGCGGGCGCGCGAGGAGCGCCTTCGCGCGCTCGAGCGCGGCGAGGCCGTCCTGCGAGGCGTGGAACGCGGTGCCGACCTCGCGCAGCGCCGCGTAGCACTCGGGCGCGAGGATGAGGGCGAGCAGCGCCGGCTCGAGCTCCATCGTCCCGTCGAGAAGCCGGAGCCCCAGGAACACGGCGACGATCGCGACCGAGATCGTCGCGATGAGCTCGAGCGCGAGCGCCGACAGGAACGCCCAGCGCAGCGTCTCCTGCGTGCGCGCACGGTAGGCGCCCTGGATGCCGTCGAGGGCGCGGGTCTGCTCCTCGACCCGGCCCAGCCCGACGAGCACGGGAAGGCCGCGCGCCAGCTCGGCCAGGTGATCGGCGAGACGGGTGAGCGCCGACAGCGCCGCGTCGGTGCGCTGCTGCGTGTGCCGGCCGATGAGGATCATGAACAGGGGCACGAGCGGCACCGTGAGGACGACGACCGCGGCGCTCAGCCAGTCGGCGCCGAGGATCCGCAGGCCTACGATGAGGGGCACGACCGCGGCCGCGATGAGCGCGGGCAGCGACTGCACGCAGTAGTCGTCGAGGTCGTCGAGCCCGTCCGCGGCGAGGACGGCGGTCCCGCCGCCGTCGACGTCGCCCGCGGCGATGCGGCGCCAGAGCCGCGCGCGCAGGTCGCGCTTGACGTCCGACGCGATGCGGCGCGCCGCGACCGAGGTCGCCCACTCCGCGCCGGCCCTCAGCAGCGCGCCCGCGAGACCTGCGACGAGCACAGCGCGGATGCCCGCGGCATCGAGGCCGCCCGTCGCGAGGCCGCCGATCCCGCGGGCGACCGCGTCGGCGATGAGCACGAGGCCGACCGCCCGCAGCGCCGCGAGCACGCCGAGCGCGACGAGGCGCGCGCGCGGCACGGGGCCGAGGTCCGGCCGCCGGAACCCGGGGGCCGCTGCCGCGCGCTCGGCCTCGATGGCCCACGGATCGATGCCGGGCTCGCGGATGGCCCGCGCGCGGGCCGCGGGGGCGGTCACCGCGCGCGCAGGGCCGCGGGGAGCACGACGTGCGCGTCGGGGATCATGCCCGGCGTCACGCGCTTGCGGAAGATCCAGTAGCTCCACGCCTGGTAGAGGATCACGACCGGAAGGCCCACGCACGCGACGACCGTCATGACCCCCAGCGTGTACTCGCCGCTCGCCGCGTTCCAGACCGTGAGGTCGAAGGCGGAGTCGACCGTCGACGGCAGGACGCGCGGGAACATGCCCGCGAAGATCGCGCCCGCGCCGAAGAGGCCGAAGCCGGCGTAGCCGAGGAACGCCCGCCCCTCGCGGCGGCGGCGCGCGTTCGCCCATCCGAGCGCCGCGGCGACCACGGCGAGGCCGACGAGCGCCCACGAGAGGGGCGTCCCGCCGTGGGCGAGCTGCACCCACAGGGCCCAGACGGCCGCGGGCACGAGGCAGAGCGGCGCCCAGCGCGCGGCGAAGCGCCCCGCGCGCTCGCGCACCGGACCATCCGCCTTGAGCCCGAGGAAGGTCGCCGCGTGGGCGAGAGCGAAGCCGACGACCGCGAGACCGCCCACGATCGCGGGCAGGGTCAGCCAGACGAACGGCCCGCCGACGCGATCGCCGTTCTCGTTCAGGGGGAGCCCGGTCGACGTGAGCGCGAGCGCTGCGCCGACGCAGAACGCGACGACGATCGAGCCGACGCCGATGCCGTAGGTCCAGATGCGGGCCCAGCGCGCCGTCGCGACCTTGCCGCGGTACTCGATCCCGACCGCGCGGACGATGAGGCCGAGCAGCATGATCGTGAGCGGGAGGTAGAGCGCCGAGAAGAGCGACGCGTACCAGTGCGGGAAGGCCGCGAAGATCGCCGCGCCGGCCGTGATCAGCCACACCTCATTGCCATCCCACACGGGGCCGATCGTGTTGAGCATGACGCGGCGATCGCGGTCGTCGCGCGTGCCGAGGATCATGTGCATCCCGACGCCGAGGTCGAATCCCTCGAGCAGGAGGTAGCCGGTCCACAGGATGGCGATCGCGATGAACCAGAAGACGGGGAGCGTGTCCATGGGGGTTCCTCTGCAGTCGGTCAGTAGGCGAACGCGAGCACGTCGTCTCGCTGCGCGTCGTCGTCGGGATGGTCGTCGTCGCGCGGGTGGGACAGCTCGGGCATCGCGCTCGCGACGCCTCCGCGCACGTACGTGGTGAGGAGGAAGAGCTCGACGACGAGGAGCACCGCGTACACCGAGGCGAGCGCGATCACGGAGAAGAGGAGCTCGCCCGCGGTGACGCCGGGCGAGACCGCCGCCGCCGTGAACATGAACACCCCGTCGACGCCGGTCGCGTCGGGGTTCGGCGCCACGACGAACGGCTGGCGGCCCATCTCGGTGAAGATCCAGCCCGCGATGTTCGCCGCGAACGGCGCGAGGATGCCGAGCAGGGCGAGCCGCATGATCCACGGCGAGCGCGGGACCGTGCCCTTGCGGGTCAGCCACAGCGCGACGACCGCGGCCGCCGCGACGATCCCGCCGAGCCCGATCATGAGGCGGAAGCCCCAGTAGGTCACCCACATGACGGGCACGTACTCGACCTCGCTGCCCGCGCGGTCGCCGTAGAGCGCGTCGTCGGGGATCGTCTCGCCGTACTGGTCGACGTACTGCGGCTCGAGGTCGCTGATGCCGGGCATCTCGGCGCCCCACTCGCCGGTGCCGAGGAAGCCGAGCACGCCGGGCACCTCGATGAGCGTGATGACGTCGGAGCAGTCGCGGGAGCCCGGGTCGCCGAGGGAGAGCACCGAGAAGGCCGAGCCGGTGTGGCAGGCCGCCTCGGCGGCGGCCATCTTCATCGGCTGCTGCTCGTACATGAGCTTGCCCTGGATGTCGCCGGTCAGCACCGTGCCGCCGAACCCGAGGATCGCGACGACCGCGCCGATCCGGAGCGACCACAGCCACACGCCGTGGTCCTTCTCGTCGCGACCGGGGACATCCGCTCGCCCGACGACCACGCGGCCGTCGGCGCCGACCGTGTCGATGCCGTCGTGGCGGCGGCGCCAGAGGTGGTACCAGGAGAGGCCGAGGAGGAACATCCCCGAGACCACGAGCGCACCGAAGATCGTGTGGGTGAAGGCCGCGATCGCGGTGTTGTTCGTGAGGACGGCCCAGATGTCGGTCATGACGGGGCGGCCGTCGGCACCGAGCTCGACGCCGACGGGGTGCTGCATCCACGAGTTCGCGACGATGATGAAGTACGCCGAGGCCCACGAGCCGATCACCGCGCACCACAGCGCGGCGAGGTGGAGCCCCTTGCGCAGCCGACCCCATCCGAAGATCCAGATCCCGAGGAAGGTCGATTCGGCGAAGAAGGCCAGCAGGCCCTCGAGCGCGAGCGGGGCGCCGAACACGTCGCCGACGAAGCGCGAGTACTCGCTCCAGGCCATCCCGAACTGGAACTCCTGCACGAGGCCGGTCGCGACGCCGACGATGAAGTTGATGAGGTAGAGCTTCCCCCAGAACTTCGTCATGCGCAGGAAGCGCTCGTCGCCCGTGCGGACCCACGCGGTCTGCAGCACGGCGACCGTCATGCCGAGCCCGAGCGTGAGCGGGACCATGAGGAAGTGGTAGACGGTCGTGATGCCGAACTGCCAGCGGGCGATGTCGAGGACGTCCACGCGCGTTCTCCTTCGGGAGGTGTGGGCCGGACGCCGCGTCCGGCCGGAACCAATTCTACGCCGTGTAGAACTAGTTCGACAGAGCATAGAAGAAATTCGACCGGGGGTAGAATTGGCGCAGGCGGTCGGATGGCGCGGCCGCGACACGAGGCGAGGAGGTGCGCATGGGAACGCTCGGCGAACTCGAACGCGCCGTCATGGATGCGGTGTGGGACGCGCAGATGCCCATGACCGCGTATGACGTCAAGGAGCAGCTCGAGCAGGATCAGGGGCGCGCGCTCGCCGCGACGACCCTGCTGACCGTGCTGTCCCGTCTCGAGAAGAAGGGCTTCGTGGCCTCCGACCGATCGGTGCGCCCGCACCGCTACACGGCCGTCGCCTCGCGCGCCGACCACGTCGCGGAGCTCATGCACGAGGTGCTCGGCGAGTCGGCCGACCGGATGGCCGTGCTCGAGCGCTTCGTGGGCGGGGTCTCCGACGAGGACGCGGCGGTGCTGCGCAAGCTCCTGCGCGGCGGGGTCTGATCGAGCCGCCCGTGACGCGCATCGGAGCCGTCGTCGGATCCGGGCTCGACGGCGCCCTCGTCATCCCCCACGAGACGATCGTGTGGGGAGCGGTCGTCCTCGGCCTCTTCGCCCTCGCCCTCGCGTGGCCCGTTCCGGTCGCGTTCTCCCGCGCGGCGTGGCCCATGCGGGCTCCCGTCGTCGCGCTGCTCCTGTGGCAGGCGATCGGCCTCGCGGGTGGACTGTCGATGATCGCGGCCCTCGCGCTCGCCGGATATGCGGTCGCCCCCGGCCATCCGCTTCTCGCGCTCGTGCCCGCCGCCGCGTTCACGGTGTACCTGCTCGCCCACCTCGGCGTGACGATCGCGCAGGTGGTCCGGCAGCGGCGGCGCCACCACGCCCTCCTCGACATGCTGACGTCGCCGCACCCCACCCGCGCCCGCACGCGCGTGCTCGACGACGCCGTCCCCGTCGCCTACTGCCTGCCGCGCGGCGTCGGCTCGGTCACCGTCCTGTCGCAGGGGCTCCTCGACCGGCTCGACCCGGACGAGCTCGTCGCCGTCATCGCGCACGAGCGCGCGCACGTCGAGCAGCGCCACGACCTGCTGCTGCTCGCGTTCCGGGCATGGCGTGCCGCGCTGCCGTGGTTCCCCATCGCGGCCCTCGCCGAGGCGGAGGTCGCGGCGCTCGTCGAGATGCTCGCCGACGACCATGCGCGCCGCGAGGTGCGCGACGAGGTCCTGGCTCGGGCCATCCTGCACGTGGGTGCGACGGGTGTCTCCGGCGCCGAGGTCGTGTCGGGCTCCACGCGCGTGAGCGACCGCTTCCGCCGGCTCGCGGCGTAGGGCCTACGCCGACTCGCGCACGATGACCCGCGGCGCCGTGCGGGGGAGCACGGGCTGCTCGCCCGCGAGGATCGCATCGATCGTCGCGAGGTCGACGTCGGCGTCCGCCACGTCGCCCTGGGCGACGGTCGTCAGCTGCGGGAACGTGCGCCGCGCGACGGGGAGGTCGTCGATGCCCATGACCGCGAGCTCATCGGGAAGCGCGATGCCGGCGCGGCGAGCGGCGCCCAGCACGCCGACCGCGACCTCGTCGTTGTAGGCGGCGACGGCCGTGACGCCCTCGTTGCGCAGGCGCCGCAGCTCACGGGCGAGCGGCTCCTGATCGAGCAGGGGGATGGCCGTGAGCACGACCCCGTGCCGTGCGGCAGCCGTGCGGGCGCCGGCCAGCCGCAGCTCCGACAGGCCCGCGAGCTCGGGCTCGGGCGGCGCGACGTAGGCCACCGAGCGGTGCCCGCGGCCGGCGAGGTGCGCGACCTGCACCTCCGCGATGTCGCGGATCCCTGCGCTCGACGGCGTGGCGAAGACCCGCGCGACGCCGGCCTCGCGGATGCGTCGGATGATGTCGTCGGAGAGCTCCCCGAGCGCGAGCACGGTGGTCGGGTGCAGGCGCTGCGCGAGCGTCACGAGAACCTCGCCGCCGGCGTCGGCGCCCGTGTACTGGTTCACCACCGGCACGTATCCGCGCTCGACGAGCGCCCTCGAGAGCGTGCGGGTCGCCGTCGCGACGAGCTCGCCCGGCGGGATGGTGCTCGTGTCGATCACGACGATCCCTGTGCTCCCGGATGCCAGCGCGCGAGCGTGCACGCTCGGCACGTACCCGAGGTCGGCGGCGGCCTGCAGCACGCGGCGGCGCGTCGGCTCAGGGATCGTCTGGCCCGGGGTGTCGTTGAGGACGTAGCTCACGGTGGCGCGCGAGACGCCGCTCGCGCGCGCCACATCGGCGGCGGTGACGCGGCCGGCTCGTCGGGAGGTGGTCATGGGCGTCCTTGCTTTCCGAGGAGGATCCCGATACATTCAACCCTACACTTAAGCGCGTAAGTGATCTCGGAGCCGAGGTCGCCGCGGACGAGAAAGGCCTCCCTGATGCACGCAGCCGTCTCCCGACTCTCCCTCGACGAGAAGATCTCCCTGCTCACGGGAGACTCGTTCTGGACCACGCGCGGTGTCGAGCACGCGGGCGTGGAGGGGGCGGTCCTCACCGACGGCCCGCACGGCGTCCGCCTGCAGACGGGGAGCGCCGACCACCTCGGCATCAACGACAGCCACCCCGCGACCTCGTTCCCGACGGCCGCGGCGACCGGCTCGACGTGGGACCCCGAGCTGCTCGAGGAGATGGGCGAGGCGCTCGGACGGGAGAGCCGGGCGCTCGGCGTCGACGTGCTGCTCGGCCCCGGTGTCAACATCAAGCGCTCGCCGCTGTGCGGGCGCAACTTCGAGTACTTCTCCGAGGATCCGCTGCTCGCCGGGGCGCTCGGCGCCGGATGGGTCCGCGGGCTCCAGGCGCAGGGTGTCGGGGCCTCGCTCAAGCACTTCGCGGCGAACAACCAGGAGACCGAGCGCATGCGCGTGAGTGCCGAGGTCGACGAGCGCACGCTGCGCGAGATCTACCTTCCGGCTTTCGAGCGCGTCGTGAAGGAGGCCCGGCCGGCCACCGTCATGTGCGCGTACAACCGCATCAACGGCACTTACGCGTCGGAGCATCGGTGGCTGCTGACCGACGTCCTTCGCGACGAGTGGGGCTACGACGGGTACGTCGTGTCGGACTGGGGCGCCGTGAGCAACCCGCCCGCGGCCGTCGCGGCGGGTCTCGACCTCACGATGCCGGCGGCCGGCCCCCGCCACGCCGCGGACATCCGTGCGGCGCTCGACCGCGGCGACCTCGATGAGGCGGCCATCGACCTCGCGGTGTCGCGCATTCTGACCGTGCACGACCGCCTCCGTGCGGCACGGGGCGAGACTCCCGCGGTCGATCATGACGTGCACCACGCTCTCGCCCGCCGGATCGCGGCCGAGAGCACCGTCCTCCTCGCGAACGAGGGCGGCATCCTGCCGCTGTCGGCCGATGAGGGATCGATCGCCGTGATCGGCGAGTTCGCCCGGTCGCCGCGCTACCAGGGCGCCGGGAGCTCGCACATCCAGCCCACGCGCCTCGACGCCGCGCTCGACGCCATCCGCGAGGTCGCGGGCGACGTGTCCTTCGCCGCGGGCTTCCGCCTGGACGGCGAGGCCGATGCCGCGCTCGTCGACGAGGCGGTCGCGGCGGCCCGCGCCGCCCGCACGGTCGTGCTGTTCCTGGGGCTCCCCGCCGAGGACGAGTCCGAGGGGTTCGACCGCACGCACATCGACCTGCCGCGCGTGCAGCGCGACCTCCTCGACGCCGTCCTCGCCGTCAACGAGCGCGTCGTGGTGGTGCTCTCGAACGGCTCCGTCGTCTCGCTCGACGGCATCGTGGGCCGGGCCCCGGCCATCCTCGAGATGTGGCTCGGCGGACAGGCGTCCGGCTCCGCCGCCGCCGACGTGCTCTTCGGAGTCGCCGAGCCGGCGGGGCGCCTCGCCGAGACCATCCCGCTGCGACTTGCCGACAACCCCGCGCACGTGAACTTCCCCGGCAGCCCGAAGAAGGTCGTGTACGGCGAGCGGGTCTACGTCGGGTACCGCTGGTACGACCGCACCGAGCGCGAGGTGGCCTTCCCGTTCGGATTCGGGCTCGGCTACACGACGTTCGAGCTCACGGATGTCGCGGTGTCGGTTCCCGACGCGGGTCGCGCGCACGCCGTGGTCGAGGTGACGGTCTCGAACACGGGTGCGCGCGACGGCGCCGAGGTCGTGCAGGTCTATGTCGGCGACCCCGAGGCGTCGGTCGACCGGCCGGTGCGCGAGCTGCGCGCCTTCCGGAAGGTGCGCCTCGCGGCGGGGGAGTCGACGCGCGTGCGGCTCGAGCTCGACGAGCGTGCATTCGCCTTCTGGGGTGAGACGGGCTGGACCGTCGAGCCCGGCGCGTTCACGGTCGAGGTCGGCACGTCGTCGCGCGACATCGTCGCGACGACCGAGATCGAGCTCGACGTGCCGCCGGTCGTGCCCGAGCTCGACCTCGAGTCGACGATCGGCGACTGGCAGCGTCATCCGGTCGGTCGCGGCGTGCTCGAAGGCGCGCTCGCGGCGCACGGCGGCGC
This sequence comes from Microbacterium sp. JZ37, assembly GCF_035188445.1. Lineage (NCBI taxonomy): Bacteria > Bacillati > Actinomycetota > Actinomycetes > Micrococcales > Microbacteriaceae > Microbacterium > Microbacterium sp. JZ37. The sequence continues at coordinate 295,914 of NZ_CP045253.1, forward strand.
GTCGGCGGCGATCTTCGCCGACCCCGAGATCAGCCGGATGATGGAGTCGATGCCGCTGTGCACGATGCTCGGCTTCGGCGGCGAGGTCGACGGGACGGCCGCGACCGAGGCGCTGCTCGCCCAGGTCTGAGTCGCCGCCAGGGCCGGCCCAGGTCGCAGTTGGCGTCCTCAATCCGCCGGTTTCCGGACGGCAACTGCGACCTGGACAGATGGGCCTTCGTCGGGGTCGCAGTTGGCGTCCTCAAACGGCCGGTTTTCGGACGGCAACTGCGACCTGGACAGACGGCGGCGGTCCGGAGGGATGGATGGCGGATGGGCCTTCGTCGGGGTCGCAGTTCGCGTCCTCAAACGGCCGGTTTTCGGACGGCAACTGCGACCTGGGCAGATGGGCCTTTGTCGGGGTCGCAGTTGGTGTCCTTAAACGGCCGGTTTTCGGACGCGAAGTGCGACCTGGACGGATGGCGGCGGTCCGACGGATGGCGGCCGTCCGGCAGGCGGTCAGGCCGGGGCGAAGGCCGTCGAGAGGCCGGCGGGCGAGAGCGCGTGCTCGACGGCGAGGATGCTCGCGCCGATCACGGCTGCCTTCGACGCGGCGGTCGACTGCACGATCGTGAGGTGCTCGGTCGCGAGCGGGGTGGAGCGCGTGTAGACGATCTCGCGCACCCCGGCGATGAGGTGCTCGCTCACGCGCGCCATCGACCCGCCGATCGAGATGACCGAGGGGTTGAGGAGGCTGACCGACGCGGTGAGCACCTCGCCGATGTCGCGCCCGGCCTGGCGCACCGCCTGGATGGCCTCGAGGCTGCCGTGCTTGACGAGCGCGACGACATCGTCGCCCGTGTGCGCCTCGACGCCCTGGGTGCGCAGCGTGCGGGCGATCGCGGGCCCCGACGCGAGCGCCTCGAGGCACCCGTGGTTGCCGCAGTGGCACGGGACGTCGACGCCACGCGCCACGCGCACGTGCCCGATGTCGCCCGCGATGCCCTGCGCTCCGCGCTGCAGCCGGCCATCCGACACGATGCCCGCGCCGATGCCCGTCGCGACCTTCACGAAGAGGAAGTGGTCGACGCCCGGCCACGCGACCGCGCGCTCGCCGAGCGCCGAGATGTTGACGTCGTTGTCGACGAGCACCGTGACGGGGAAGTGCCGCTGCACCCACGCCGGGACGTCGAAGCGATCCCATCCCGGCATGATCGGCGGATTGACGGGCTGCCCGGTCGAGTGCTCGACCGGGCCGGGCAGGCCGATCCCGATCGCGGCGACGTCGGCCGACGACCGCTCGGTCTCGTCGAGAAGCCGCTGCGCCGACTCGACGAGCCACGTGAGCACCACCTCGGGGCCCTGCGCGATCTCGACGCGCTCGCTCGCCTCGGCGAGGATGGCGCCGGTCAGGTCGGTGATCGCGACGTTCGCATGCGACGCGCCCAGGTCGGCGGCGACGACCACCTTCGCGGACGGGTTGAGCGCGAACTGCGACGGCGGGCGTCCGCCCGTGGAGACGGCGTCGGCGACCGCCGTGATGAGCCCCATGCGCATGAGCTCGTCGACCCGCGCGGCGACCGTCGACCGCGCGAGCCCCGTCGACTTGGCGAGCTCGGCGCGCGTGCGCGGCACGCCGTCGCGGAGCAGCTGGAAGAGGTCGCCGACGTCGGCGCGCCCCGTCGGGCTATCGGACATGCGCACTCACCTTCTCGCGCCGGCAGAAGTCGGCCGACTTCTGCCGTGATCCGTCATCCTACGTGCCGGTGTCGGCGGAAGCCGCGTCAGCTGCTGCGCGACGGCCGCCCGGCGAAGCGCTGCTGGAGCAGCACCGCGATGACGATGATCACGCCCTTGGCGACCGCCTGCGTCGACGAGGACAGGTTGTTCTGCACGAAGACGTTGCTGAGCGTCGCGAAGATGAGGACGCCGAAGACCGTGCCGGTGATCGTGCCGCGGCCGCCCGTGAGAAGCGTGCCGCCGACGACGACCGCGGCGATCGCATCGAGCTCCCACAGCGAGCCGTGCGTCGAGGTGCCCGCTGTCGTGCGGCCGAGCAGCATGATCGCGGCGACGCCGGCGGCCAGCCCGCTGAGCGCGTAGAGCCACATCGTGTGCCGCTTCACCGCGATGCCCGCGAGGCGCGCGGCCTCGCGATTGCCGCCGATCGCGACCGTGCGGCGGCCGAAGGTCGTGCGGTTCAGGAGGAACCAGCCGCCCGCGGCGACGACGGCGAAGATCCAGATGAGCATGTCGATGCCGAGGATGTCGATGTTGAGCGCGCGGATGAAGTCGCGATCCGACACGATGAGCGTGCGGTTGTTCGCGAGGAGCTCGGCCAGGCCGCGCGCTCCGACGAGCATCGCGAGCGTCGCCATGAACGCCACGACCTTGCCATACGCGATCACGACCCCGTTGATGAGGCCGGCTGCGGCGCCGACGACGAGCGCGATGAGCATCATGAGCGTCCAGTGCACCGAGCCGGCGAGGTCCTGCACGGCCGCGAGCGTCGCCACGACCGAGGCCAGTGCCACCACCGCGCCCACGGAGAGGTCGATCCCGCCCGCGATGATGACGAAGGTCATCGCGATGCTGACCACGCCGATGATCGATGCCTGGCGCAGGATGACGAGCGCGTTGTCGAAGGTCGGGAACGTCCCGGGCGCCGTGATCGCCCCCACGACGACGAGCGCGAGGAGCGCGAGCACGAGGCCGAGGTTGCGTCCGACGGATCCCGAGAAGATGCGCCGCAGGGGCGAGGCCTGCGGCTCGGCGGCGGGGCTCTGCACGCTCATGCGGCGGCTCCTTTCATGACGAGATCGAGCACGCCGTGCTCGTCGATGTCGGATGCGGGAAGACGATCGAGCACGCGCCCGTCGCCGATGACGAGCACGGTGTCGGCGAGGCCGAGCACCTCGGGGATCTCGCTCGAGACGATGACGATCGCGGTCCCCGACGCGGCCAGCCGCCGGATGAGCCCGTAGATCTCGGCACGGGCGCCGACGTCGACACCGCGCGTCGGCTCGTCGAGCAGCAGAACCCGGCTGTCCTCCACGAGCCATCGGGCGAGGAGGATCTTCTGCTGGTTGCCGCCGGAGAGCGTGGCCGCCGGACGGTCGGGGTCTGCGGGCCGCAGCTCGAGGGCGTCCATCTGCTCCCTCGCGACGCGGCGCTCGGCCCGCTCGTCGAGCACGCCCCGTCGCGCGATGCGAGGGAACGTCGACAGCGTGATGTTGCGGAAGATCGGCTCGCCGAGCACGAGCCCCTGCGACTTGCGCTCCTCGGGGCTGAGGCCCATCCCGGCCTTCACCGCGGCCGTGACCGATCCGCGCGGCAGCGGGCGGCCATCCCGCTTCACGGTGCCCGCGGTCGCTCGCCGCGCCCCGTAGACCGTCTCGAGGATCTCCGAGCGACCCGAGCCGACCAGCCCTGCGAGGCCCACGATCTCCCCCGCGCGCACGGAGAACGACACGTCGTCGAAGACGCCGGCCAAGCCGAGTCCCTCGACCTCGAGGAGCACCGGCGCGTCCGGCGCGATGGGCGTCGCGGGCGGGAAGACGTTCTCGACCGTCCGGCCCGTCATATGGCGGATGAGGTCGGCCGTGGGGGTGTCGGCGACGGAGAGGTTGCTGGCCGTGCTGCGGCCGTCCTTGAGGACGGTGATGCGATCGCCGATCGCGCGGATCTCCTCGAGCCGGTGCGTGATGTAGATGACGGCGATGCCCTGGGCGGTCAGCTCGCGCACGACGTGGAAGAGGTTGCGGACCTCCTCGGCGTCGAGCACGGCCGACGGCTCGTCCATCACGATGAGGCGGATGTCGTGCGACAGCGCGCGCGCCATGCTCACGATCTGCTTGCCCGCTGCGCTCAGCGAGCCGACCTCCGCGTGCGGCGAGATGCCGGCGTGACCGAGGCGCTCGAGCAGCCGGCGCGTCTCGCGGGCGGCATCGCGCCGCCGGGTGACGCCGCCGCGCGCGAGCTCGTGCCCGAGGAAGATGTTCTCGGCGACGGTGAGATCGTCGACGACGTCGAGCTCCTGGTACATCGTCGCGATGCCGTGATCGATCGCCGCCTGGGGGCTCGTGATCGCGATCGGCTCGCCGTTCCAGCGGATCTCGCCGGCGTCGGGCTCGTGCACGCCGGCGAGGGTCTTGATGAGCGTGGACTTCCCTGCGCCGTTCTGGCCCAGGAGGCAGTGCACCTCGCCCGGGAGCACGTCCAGGTCGACCCCGCGCAGGGCCTGCACTCCCGCGAAGCTCTTCTCGATTCCGCGGACCGAGAGTAATGACGCGGCGTGGTCGTCTTTGATCACGGCTGAAACCTAACACCGCGGGGCTTCTGCTGTCGATGAGTCAGAACCTGTACAGGCGTCCGCAAGGCTGTTAGCTTGACCGCATCTGCATCACGTTTCAAGGAGGAGACATGGGCACAGTGCGCACGCGCGCAGGACGCGCTGCGGTCGCGGGGATGGCGGCACTCGCGACGATCGGCCTGCTCGCCGGGTGCACCAGCGACGGCGACGAGGGCGAGGGCGACGTCGTCGACCAGGGCACGACGAGCGACGAGAACGCCGAGGAGGGCGACACGGTCGTCATCGGATGGTCGGGGCCGGAGGCCGATCACGGCTGGCTGGGCGCGATCAACTCCGGCGCGCTCGCCGCGGCCGAGAGCTTCGGCGACGTCGAGCTGCGGCAGGCGGAGGGCACGAACGACGCGAGTCAGCAGATCGCGGCGGTCGAGCAGTTCATCAACGAGGGAGTCGACGCCATCGTCCTGCTCCCGACGGATGGCGCCGCGCTCACCGAGGTCGCGATCCAGGCGATGGAGGCGGGCATCCCGGTCATCAACGTCGACCGGGAGTTCTCGAGCACGTTCGCCTCGCGCGTCACCATCCTCGGCGACAACTACGGCATGGGCGTGAGCGCCGGCACCTACATCTGCGAGGAGCTCGAGGGGCAGAGCGACGCGGTCGTCGCCGAGATCGCGGGCATCGACTCCCTCCCGCTCACGCAGGACCGGTCGCAGGGCTTCGCCGACGCCCTCGAGGACTGCGGTCTCGAGGTGTCGGCCCGCGTGGCCGCCGACTTCACCGTGGCCGGCGGCGAGGCGGCGGCCTCGCAGCTGCTCTCGGCGAACCCCGAGATCGACGCGATCTGGAACCACGACGACGACCAGGGCGTCGGCGTGATGGCCGCGATCGAGGCCGCGGGCCGCGACGAGTTCTTCCTCGTGGGCGGCGCAGGCAGCGTCAACATGATGGAGCGGATCGAGGCGGACGACAGCGTCATCAAGGCGACGGTCATCTACCCCTCGACGCAGGCGGCCGACGGCATCGCGCTCGCGCGTCTCGTCGCGCAGGAGAAGACGATGAGCGATCTCGTCACGCCGAGCGTGCCGTATCGGATCGTGCTCGACGCGCCCGTCGTGACGAAGGACAACGTCGAGGAGTTCATCGACCTCGCCTTCGAGTCCTGACGGGGCGAGCCCGGAAGAGCCGAGGAGGAGGCGCCCGCGGGGGAGGCGGGCGCCTCCTCCTCTGTCTGTGAACACGCAACTTTTGCTTGTTGATCGACGGAAGTCCTGATACCGTCGGGGACGCGCCTGCGAGAGCGCGCCATCCCCCGAGACCTCACCGTCGAGAGAAGAGTCACATGACCTCTGCCCCCGCCATCGCGCTCCAGCTCTACACGATCCGAGAGGCGGTGGCCGAGGATGCGGGTGCCGCACTCGCCCGCGCCGCCGAGATCGGCTTCGAGCGGATCGAGCTCTTCAACATCGTCGAGTGGCGCGCGCAGCTCGAGGCGGGCCTCGCCGCGCACGGCCTCACCGCTCCCACCGCGCACGCGGTGCTCTCGAGCGGCGAGCCCGAGCAGTTCTTCGAGGCCGCGCAGGCCCTCGGCGTGAAGACGCTCATCGACCCGTTCATCGCGCCCGAGCGCTGGACGAGCCGCGACGAGGTCCTCCGCATCGCCGACGAGCTCGCCGCGCACGCCGAGAAGGCGAAGGCGTACGGCCTCGCGTTCGGCTACCACAACCACTTCTGGGAGGTGGAGAACGTCTTCGACGGCGAGACGGCCCTCGAGGTCCTCGCCGGCGCCCTCCCGGCCGACGTCGGCCTCGAGGTCGATGCGTACTGGGCCGCCGTCGGCGGTGCGGACGTGCCCGCTCTGCTCACGTCGCTCGGCGACCGGGTCCGGCAGCTCCACATCAAGGACGCGCCCCTCGTCGACGGCGCGCTGAGCAAGGACCGCGAGGACCAGCTGCCTGCGGGACAGGGCGCGATCGCGTGGCAGCCCGTGCTCGCCGCCGCGCCTGCGGCCGAGCTTCTCGTCGTCGAGTTCGACGAGTACCGCGGCGACATCTTCGACGGCATCGCCCAGGGCCTCGCGGGAACCCGCGCGCTGCTCGGCGCGTGACAGCCGCCATCCCGAACCAGAGAGAAAGAGAGCGTCCCGTGAGCGGACACCACCCCGTCGGCGTCGGATTCATCGGCGCGGGGATGATCAGCGACACCTACCTCGAGCACCTCGCCCAGTTCCCCGACGTCGAGGTCGTCGCGGTCGGCGACATCGACACGGTGCGCGCGAAGGCGCAGGCCGAGAAGCACGGCGTGCCGGTGTCGGGCTCGCCCGACGAGATCCTCGCGCACCCCGATGTCGAGCTCGTCGTCAACCTGACGATCCCGGCGGTGCACGCCGAGGTGTCGCTCGCGGCGATCGACGCCGGCAAGCACGTGTGGAGCGAGAAGCCGATCGCGGTCGACTTCGCCTCGGGTCAGGGCCTCGTGAAGCGCGCCGCCGAGAAGGGCCTGCGCGTGGGCATCGCCCCCGACACGGTGCTCGGCCGCGGCGTGCAGAGCGCGCTGCGGGCGATCGCGCGCGGCGAGATCGGCCAGCCGATCGGCGCGTCGACGGCGATGATGAGCCTCGGCCCCGACAAGTGGCACCCGAACCCCGACTTCTTCTTCCTGCCCGGCGCCGGACCGGTCTTCGACATGGGCCCGTACTACCTGACGACGCTCGTCAACGTGTTCGGCTCGGTCGCGAAGGCCTCGGCCTTCGGTCTCACGAGCACGCCCACCCGCACGGTCGTCGCGGGCGACCGCGCGGGGGCGGAGTTCCCCGTGCTCGTCCCGACGCACGTCAACGCGAACCTCGAGTTCGAAGGCGGCGGAACGAGCTCGAGCATCTTCAGCTGGGAGTCGCCCCTCATGCGCATGGGCGTGGTCGAGATCACCGGCACCGAGGGCACCCTCTCGATCCCGGACCCGAACATGTTCGAGGGGCCGCTGCGGATCATCCGCGCGGGCGGCGACCCGCGCGAGCAGCAGTGGGAGGAGCTCGAGAGCGACGGCGTCGTGGGCGGCCGCGGTCTGGGCGTGATCGACATGGTGCGCGCCATCCGGGAGGACCGCCCGCACCGCGCGTCGGGCGAGATCGGCCTGCACGTGCTCGAGACGATGATCGCGATCGAGCGGTCCATCGAGACCGGCGAGACGGTCGCGGTCGAGAGCCGGATCGAGCGCCCCGCGCCGATCCCCGCGGACTGGACGCCCTATGAGCTCTGAGATCGGAGCCGGCTTCGTCGGCGGCGGGTTCATGGCCCGCGTGCACAGCCGGGCCGCGCGGGCTGCTGGCGCCCGACTGCGCGGCATCAGCTCCTCGTCGGCCGAGCGGGCCTCCTCTGCCGCGGCCGACCTCGACATCGAGAACGCCTTCTCGGGCTACGACGCGCTCCTCGACGACCATGACGTCGACGTCGTGCACGTGTGCACGCCGAACGCGCAGCACGCCGAGCAGACGCTCGCGGCGCTCGCGGCAGGCAAGCACGTCGTGTGCGAGAAGCCGATCGCCACGACCTCGGCCGACGCGCGCCGCCTCGTGGAGGCGCAGGCCGGCTCGGGTCTCGTCGGCGCCGTCCCGTTCGTCTACCGCTACCACCCGATGGTCCGCGAGGCGCGCGCCCGCATCGCCGAGAGCGGCGAGGCCGTGCTCTCGATCGACGCGGCGTACCTCCAGGACTGGCTGCTGGGCGCCGAGGACGGCAACTGGCGAGCCGGCGCGGAGGGCGGCGCATCCCGCGCGTTCGCCGACATCGGCTCGCACCTGTTCGACCTCCTCGAGTTCGTGACGGGCGAGCGGGTCGTGAAGCTCAGCGCGCTCACCCGCACCGTCTTCGAGGAGCGCGCGGGGCATCCGGTCGCGAACGAGGACATCGCCGCCGTCCTGTTCCAGCTCTCGGGAGGGGCACCCGGCACGGCGCTCGTCAGCCAGATGGCGGCCGGTCGCAAGAACGGTCTCGTGCTCGAGGTGCACACGGGCGATGCGGCCTACCGCTTCGAGCAGGAGCGCCCCGAGGACCTGTGGATCGGCCGGCGCGACGGCTCGCTCCTGCTCCCGCGCGAGGAGGGCCTGCTCGCCCCCGACGCCGCGCGCCTGTGCCGCGTCCCCTCGGGTCACCCGATGGGGTATCAGGACGCGTTCAACGCCTTCGTGTCGGACGCATACGCCGCGACCGCGGGGGCGGAGCCCGAGGGGCTGCCGTCGTTCCGCGACGGCCTGCGCGCCGCGCAGCTGACCGAGGCCGTCGTCGAGTCCGCGCGCACGGGCGCGTGGGTCGAGACGCCGGTCGACGCATGACGACCGGAGGAGGATCCATGGCCGAGGCGCGCCATCCCGTCACGCTGTTCACCGGCCAGTGGGCCGACATGCCGTTCGAGGAGCTCGCGCGCCGCGCGGCCGAGTGGGGCTACGACGGGCTCGAGATCGCCGCGTCGGGCGACCACCTCGATCTGCAGCGGGCCGACGAGGACGACGCGTACGTGCAGTCGCGTCTCGACATCCTGGACCGCTACGGGCTCAAGGTGTGGGCGATCTCGAACCACCTCGCCGGGCAGGCCGTGTGCGACGACCCGATCGACTTCCGCCATCAGGCGATCCTGCGCGACTACGTGTGGGGGGATGGCGATGGCGAGGGCGTGCGCCGGCGCGCGGCCGAGGACATGAAGCGTGCCGCCCGCGTCGCGCGCAAGCTCGGCGTCGACACGGTCGTCGGCTTCACGGGATCGAAGATCTGGCCCTACGTCGCGATGTTCCCGCCCGTTCCCGCCGACGTCATCGACGCGGGCTACGAGGACTTCGCGAACCGGTGGAACCCGATCCTCGACGTGTTCGACGCCGAGGGCGTGCGGTTCGCGCACGAGGTGCACCCCTCCGAGATCGCCTACGACTACTGGACGAGCGTCCGGACCCTCGAGGCCATCGACCGGCGCGAGGCCTTCGGGTTCAACTGGGACCCGTCGCACATGGCCTGGCAGGGCGTCGACACGGTCGCCTTCATCACGGACTTCGCCGACCGGATCTACCACGTCGACTGCAAGGACACGCGGATCCGCCGGGCATCCGGTCGGCAGGGCATCCTCGGGTCGCACCTCGCCTGGGGCGACCCGCGGCGGGGGTGGGATTTCGTCTCGACCGGGCACGGCGACATCCCGTGGGAGGACGCGTTCCGCGCGCTCGCCGCGATCGGCTACGACGGCCCGATCTCTATCGAGTGGGAGGACGCCGGGATGGACCGGCTGCACGGGGCAGCCGAGGCGGTCGGCTACATCCGCTCGCTGCTGTGGAAGCTCCCCGAGGCGTCGTTCGACGCCGCGTTCAGCAACCAGTAGACGCATCCGGCACGGCGCCGCTCCGGGGTTCCGGGGCGGCGCCGTCGTGTGCTCCGCCGGGCTTATGTTGAAAAGAGGCTAAAGTAGGTCTACTCTCGGCGTATACGAATCCGCCGACGAAGGAGTCGCCATGCCCAACGGTCTGCTCGATGCCGCGAGCCTCCGCGTCCACCCCGACGGAGCGGCGCTCCAGCTCACCATCCCGTGGTACCGGAGCCTCTGGCTGTCCTCCGTCACGAGCCTCGCCCTCACGGTCGACGGCGAGCAGGTGCCCGAGAGCGATCTCGCCTTCGAGCTGAACGGCACGCGCTACGCGATCGCCGACCTCCCGCAGCAGAGCGACGTCCTCTGGTATCTGCAGGACCATCCGCTTCTCATCGTCCGCCGTGAGGCGCCGATCGCTCTCGGCGAGACGCACGAGGTCGTGCTGCACGGCGAGCTGCGCCTGCCCTACATGCAGATCGCGCCGGGGCAGGATGGCGGCCCCGGGCTGTACGTGCCGAACGTCGTGCACCATGAGCTGACGCTCACGGCCACCGACCGCGACGCCGCGCCCGTCGGCCTCGAGCTCGAGGTGCCGCCGGCGCCCGAGCGATCCGATGACGACCCGTTCCGTCTCGGCCTGACGCTGTACTCCGCGAGCGCGGAGTTCCGGGCCGGCTGGTACGACTTCGACGGCCTGCTCGATCGCGTCGCCGAGCTCGGCATCGGGCCGGGCATCGAGATCGTCGCATCGCAGATGGTGCCGACCTACCCGCGGGTGTCGGAGGAGTTCGAGCGCGCGTGGCGCGCGGCGTTCGACCGGCACGGCTTCGAGGCGAGCTCGTTCGGCGCGAACCTCGACATGGGGCGTCGACGCGACCGCGACATGACGCCCGATGAGGAGTTCGAGGTCACCGAGCTGCTCTTCCGCGGCGCGAAGCGCCTCGGCTTCCCGCTCGTGCGCATCCAGTCGGCCAAGCCCGACTTGCTGCGTCGGCTGCTGCCCGTGGCCGAGGAGCTCGACCTCCGTCTCGCGTACGAGATCCACGCGCCCTCCGGGCCGAACGCCCCCGAGGTGCTGCGCATCCGCGACCTCTACGCCGAGCTCGACTCGCCCCTGCTGGGCTTCGTCGCCGACTTCTCGGCGACGATGCGGGCGATGTCGCCGACGCTGGTGCGCGCCGTGCGACGCGCGGGCCTCGACGACGAGGCCGTCACGCGGCTGCAGGAGATCTGGGCGACGGATGAGCCCATGCGCGCACGGCAGGAGGAGTTCATCGCGTACCTGCGCGGTCGCGACTTCGACCCGGGCCGGCTCGGCTCGTTCGCCCACCTGGCCTTCAACATGCACGGCCACGTCGACCCGCGGGAGTGGGCCGACATCATGCCGCAGATCCTGCACGTGCACGCCAAGTTCTACGACATCGACGAAGCCGGCCAGGAGCCCGCGATCGACTACCCCGAGCTCGTGCGCGTGTTCGTGGAGGGCGGCTATCGCGGCTTCTGGTCGAGCGAGTGGGAGGGCCACGCGTTCGCCGAGCTCGGCGAGGTCGACCCGCTCGCCCTCGTGCGGCGCCAGCACGACCTCATCCGCGCGAGTATGCGCGCCGCGCAGCCCGCCTGAGCGCGGGCAGCCCGACTGAGCCCAGCGGCTTCCACGCGGGTGATAACCCGCATCGGAAACACTTATGTGACTTTCTGACGTAACGCGGTCATGCTGTGGACAGGAGCACCCGAGCTCCTGTCCCTGCACTTCCGACGACGATGTCAGAAAGGCCAGATCATGACACAGCGCTCCACGCGGCGGCTCGCCGCGATCGCCATCCCCGCCGCGGGCCTCATCCTCCTCGCAGGATGCGCGGGCGGCTCGGATGGCTCGGGCGACGGAGGCGACGACGGGGGAGAGTCCGTCGAGTTCAGCTTCATGTACGCCACCTCGAACAACCTCGAGAGCCCCTACGAGACCCTCGCGAACGAGTACATGGAGGCGCACGACGGCGTCACCATCACGACGAACCCGCTCCCGAACGACAGCTACGGCGAGACGCTCCGCACGCAGCTGCAGGCCGGCAACGCCCCCGACGTCATCCAGACCACCCCGGGATCGGGCGACCCCCGCAGCGTCGTCCCGCTCGCCGAGGCCGGCTTCCTCGAGCCGCTCGGCGACACCGCGGCCGGTCTCGTGCCCGAGGGCGCCGATGCGCTCTTCACGGTCGACGGGGAGGTCTACGGGCAGCCCATGGACTTCACCCTCTCGACGCTCGTCGTGAACATGACCGCCGCCGCGGAGGCGGGGCTCGACGACTTCCCCGCGACGACGGACGAGCTGCTCGCCTCCTGCGGCGAGGTCGCCGAGAACGGCGCGTCGCTCGTCGTGCTCGCGGGCGCCGCCGCGCCCAACGCGGGCCTCACGGCTCAGGCGATCGCCGCGACGCGCGTGTACGCCGAGACGCCCGACTGGAACGACCAGCGCGCCGCAGGCGAGGTGACCTTCGCCGCGAGCGACGGATGGCACGACGTGCTGCAGACGATCCTCGACATGAAGGACGCCGGGTGCTTCCAGCCCGGCGCCGAGGGCGCCGGCTTCGACGCCATCACGAACGGCCTCGCGCAGGGCACCTCGCTCGGGAGCTTCATCCCGTCGGGGTCGGCCGTCGAGATCGGCCGTGCCGCGCCCGACGTGGAGTGGGCCATCCAGCCCTTCCCGCCCGCTGACGGCGGCGACCCGTACCTCATCGCGAGCTCGAACTACACGATCTCGATCAACGCGGCGTCGGAGAACAAGGAGGCGGCCGCCGAGTTCCTCGAGTGGCTCGCGCAGCCCGAGCAGGCGGAGCGCTTCTCCGAGCTCTCCGGCGAGCTCCCCGTCTCCGGCATCGAGGGCCTCGACCTCACGGGCACGATCTACGAGCCCGTGGCGGATCTCCTGCAGTCCGGCCACTACGCGGGGCTCCCGAACGCGTTCTGGAAGGGCGAGGTCTACGAGAAGCTCTCGAGCGGCGTGCAGGGGCTGCTCACGGGCCAGAAGACGGTCGACGCCGTCCTCGCCGACATGGACGCGGCCTGGGGCGACTGACCTGCGACAGGGGGATCGGCGGGCGGAAGCGCCCGCCGATCCCCTGTCCGCACCGGCTTATGTCGGATATCGAAATTAGTTATGTGTGTTTTCGACCTAGGTGGTCGATACTGAAGGGGGCCCCGCACCTGGGCGGGAGCCGCAGCACTCGACGACGACGTCAGAAGGGCAACGACATGACACAGCAGCGTCGCATCATCCGGGCAGGCGCCCTCGCAGGAACCGCGGCGATCGGAGCGCTTGTGCTCGCGAGCTGCTCGACCTCCGCCGGCGGCGGCGCGGGAGACGGCCAGAGCTTCTCGCTCGCGTTCCCCGTCTCGAACGAGGCGAAGACCCCGTACGAGATCCTCGCTGAGCAGTACATGGAGGAGAACCCCGACGTCGAGATCACGATCGACAAGCTGCCCGGCGAGAGCTACAACACGACGATCCGGACCCAGCTGCAGGGCGGCAACGCCTCCGACATCTTCCTCTCCGCTCCCGGCAACGGCCAGTCCTTCAGCATCGTCCCGCTCGCCGAGGCCGGGCTCCTCGAGCCGCTCGGCGAGACGGCGACGAGCCTCATCCCCGACGGCTCGGAGCACCAGTTCGTCGTCGACGGCGCCGTGTACGGGCAGCCGCTGAACATCGCCCCCGCGGGCGTCGTCGTGAACCAGACGGCCGCCGAGGCCGCCGGCATCACGGAGTACCCGGCCGACTGGCAGGGCGTGCTCGACGCGTGCGAGACCGCGGCCCAGGCGGGCGGCTCGTACTTCGTCGTGGCCGGCTCGATCCCGCCGAACGCGGGCATGATGGCGCAGGCGATCGCCGCGACGCGCGTGTACGCCGAGGACCCCGACTGGAACACGCAGCGCGCCGAGGGCGAGGTCACCTTCGCCGACAGCGAGGGATGGCAGCAGACGCTCCAGGCGATCGTCGACATGAACGACGCGGGGTGCTTCCAGCCCGGTGTCGAGGGCGCGGGCTTCGACGCCATCACGAACGGGCTCGTCCAGGGCACGTCGAGCGCGATGTTCGGCCCGAGCGGCGTCGCGCGCGACCTCGGCGAGGCCGCGGGCGGCGAGGCGACCTTCGTCGCGCAGACGTTCCCGCCCGCCGACGCGGCCGACGGCGCGTTCGGCTACGCCAGCTCGACCTACTCGTACTCGATCCCGGCGTCGTCGAAGAACAAGGACGCGGCGAAGGCGTTCCTCGAGTGGATGGCCGAGCCCGCGCAGGCGGAGACGGTCGCCGAGGAGTCGGGCACGCTCCCGATCACGGGCTACGCCGAGATGGACTTCACCGGCACGGCGTTCGAGCCGCTGGCCGACATGCTCGCCGCGGGCGACTTCGTGCCGCTGCCGAACTCCGACTGGTCGAACCCCGCCGTGTACGACGCCCTCGGCGCCGGCGTGCAGGGTCTCCTCACCGGTCAGAAGACGGTCGAGCAGGTGCTCACCGAGATGGACACGGCCTGGGGCGAGTGACCCGGCCGGACGCGAGGGACAGGACGATGACCGCGATGCTGCAGCACGACACAGCCGACGAATCGGCGACGGAGGCCGTCGTCGTCCCCCGAAGCGGCAAGCGGCGGGGGCTGCGCCCGAAGGCGCGGCCCCGCCGCCCCGGCCTGCTGACGTTCGGGCACTGGTGGTGGGCCCTTCCGGGCATCCTCATGGTGCTCGGCATCCACTACGCCGCGACGATCGCGGGCGGCTTCTTCGCCTTCACGGACTGGACCGGCCTCGGCTCGTTCGAGTTCGTCGGCTTCGCGAACTTCGAGCGCATCTTCGGCGACCCCTCGAAGATGCTCGCGCTGGGGAACACCCTCTTCCTGGCGTTCGGCTCGGTGATCCTCACCAACGTCCTGGGTCTCGCGCTCGCCGTCGCCCTCAACCGGCTGCTCAAGACGCGGTACATCCTCCGCACGCTCTTCTTCATGCCCGTGGTGCTGAGCCCGCTCGCCGTCGCCTACATCTGGAAGTTCATCTTCGACTTCAACGGACCGCTCAACGCGTTCCTCACGGCGATCGGGATGGGCGACCTCGCCCGCGCGTGGCTCGGCGACCCGACGTTCGCGATCTGGACGATCCTCATCGTGATCGTCTGGCAGCAGACCGGCTTCTCGATGGTCATCTACGCCGCGGGCCTGGCGGGGGTCCCGGTCGAGATCGAGGAGGCCGCGACGATCGACGGAACCACGCTGTGGCAGCGGTTCTGGCACGTGACGCTCCCGGCCATCCGCCCCGCCGTCGCGATCGCGACCACGCTCGGCCTCGTGAACGGCCTCCGCATCTTCGACCAGATCATGGCGCTCACCGGCGGAGGCCCCGCCGGCGCCACCGAGACCCTCGCGACCGAGGTCTACAAGCAGGCGTTCTCGCTCGGCCAGTTCGGGTACGGCGCCGCGCTCGCCCTCGTGCTCACCGCGATCATCCTCGTCTTCGCGATCATCCAGCAGCGCGTGACGCAGGAGAAGGAGGACTGACATGTTCCGCTACACGAAGCTCACCGCGGTCCGCGAGGTGCTCATCTGGGTGCTCGCGCTCGTGTTCCTGCTGCCGTTCTTCTTCCTCGTCTCCACCGCGCTGAAGACCGACGAGGAGGTCTTCCGCTCCTCGCCGCTCGCGCTCCCCGAGGCGCCGCAGCTCGCCAACTTCGTCGACCTGTTCGCCGCGCAGGGGCAGGGCAACATCCTCGCCGGGCTCGTGAACTCGGTCGTCCTCACCCTCGGCGCGATTCTCGGCCTCGTGCTGCTCGGCTCGCTGACCGGGTACGTCATCATGCGCTCGACGCAGCGGTGGACGAAGGGCGCCTACTACCTCTTCCTCATCGCGATCATCCTGCCCGCGCAGCTCGGCACCGTGCCCCTGTACATCGGGGCGCGCGCGATCGGGCTCACCGGCTCGCTGTGGGGGATGATCATCCTCTACACGGGGATGATGCTGCCGCTCGCGATCTTCCTCTACGCGGGATTCTTCCGCGGCCTCGGCACGGAGTACGAGGAGGCCGCCGCGATCGACGGCGCCACCCGGACGCAGATCTTCTTCCGGATCGTGCTCCCGCTCATGGCCCCCGCGACCGGCACGGTCGCCATCCTCACGGGTCTCATCGTGTGGAACGACTTCATGACCGCGCTCATCTTCCTCGGCGGATCCGACGCGCAGACCCTGCCGGTCGCGATGTACTACTTCATCGGATCGCTCGTGTCGCAGTGGAACAAGATCTTCGCGATCGTGCTCGTCTCGATGATCCCGATCCTCGCGTTCTACCTCGTCGCGCAGAAGAAGTTCATCCAGGGCTTCGCGGGCGGTCTCAAGGGATGAGCGCCTCCCTGCAGCGGACGCCCGCCGACCTCGGCGACGGGACGTTCCGCAACCCGATCCTGCCCGGCGACCGTCCGGATCCCTCTGTCCTGCGCGTGGGTGACGCGTACTACCTGACCTGCTCGTCCTTCGACGCCTCACCGGGGCTCGCGCTCTGGCGCTCGGAGGATCTCGTCTCCTGGTCGTTCGCGGGCACGGCGCTCGAGCATCCGCTGAGCACCGTGTTCGCGCCCGACCTCGTCGAGCACGGCGGTCGGTACTTCATCTACTTCCCGTTCATCCCGAGCGCGTGGGGCGACGCGCGGATCGACGACGCGCAGGTCTGGGTCGTGCACGCCGATCACCCGGAGGGCCCGTGGAGCGCGCCCGTCTTCACCGGCATCTCGGGTGCCATCGATCCGGGTCACGTCGTCGGCGAAGACGGAGAGCGGTACCTCTTCGTGAACGGCATCCGCCGCTGCCGCCTCTCCGCCGACGGCCTCACGGCGGTGACGCCGCTCGAGCAGGCGTATGACGGGTGGCAGTACCCGGATGAGTGGATCACGGAGTCCTACGCGCTGGAGGGGCCGAAGTTCTTCCGCCGCGGCGAATGGATCTACCTCGTCAGCGCCGTGGGCGGCACGGGCGGACCGGCGACCGGACACATGGTGATCGTGGCGCGCTCGCGGTCGGTGCTCGGCCCGTGGGAGAACGCCCCCGGCAATCCGATCGCTCGCACACGGTCGGACGACGAGGCGTGGTGGTCGCGCGGGCATGCGACGATCCTCGAGGGCCGAGACGGCCGCTGGTGGATGGTCTCGCACGGTTACGCGCGCCGCTTCCGCACACTCGGACGCCAGGCCCTCCTCGAGCCGATCGAGTGGACCGAGGACGGATGGCCGGTGGCGCCCGCGGAGGACCTCGGCGCCCCGCTTCCGAAGCCCGCGCCCGGAAGGCCCCACGCGGTTCCCGCGCCGTCGGACGACTTCGCGGAGCCCGCGTGGGGCGAGCGGTGGGTGTTCGACGACCCGGGTCGCGACGAGCTCGACCGGGTGCGCTTCGATGGAGGGCTCGTGCTGCGGGGCAAGGGCGCGTCGCCCGCCGGTGCGTCGCCGCTCACGACGTGGGCGATGGACAGGGCGTTCGAGATCGAGGTCGAGATCGAGGTGCCGGACGGCACGGAGGCGGGGCTCCTCCTCTGGTTCAACCGGCGGATGTTCTACGGCATGAGCTGGGACGGGCGGACGCTCGCGAGCTATGCCGGGGGCATCCGGACGCACCGCCGCGAGCAGGTCGAGCCGGGTTCGATCATCCAGCTGCGCCTCGTCGACGATCAGCACATCGTGACCGGATGGTTCCGCCGTCCGGGTGAGGAGTGGAGCCGTCACGGCGTGCGCTACGACGTCGAGGGAGCCCACTCGGCGACCCTCCAGGACCTGAAGAGCCTCCGACCCGCCCTCTTCGCGGCCGGAGACGGCGCCGCGACCTTCCGCGGGTTCCGCTACCGCGTGCGGGAGGCGTCATGAGCGCCCGCGTCGAGGCACTGCTGGCTCGCCTCAGCTGGGAGCAGAAGCTTGCCCAGATGCAGATCGTGTGGCGTCGGGATCTCGGCGAGGCGACCGCGCTCGCACGGCGCGGCATCGGCGCGCTCTTCTGGCCCGCATCGGCACGCGAGACCAATCAGCTTCAGCGCGCGGCCGTCGAGTCCGGCGGCGTCCCGCTGCTCATCGCGCTCGACGTCGTGCACGGTCAGCGCACGATCTTCCCCACTCCGCTCGCGCAGGCCGCGTCGTTCGACCGCGCCGTCGCCGCCGCGGACGCCCGCGTCTCGGCCCGCGAGGCGCGCTCGGGCGGCGTGAACTGGACCTACTCCCCGATGGTCGATGTGACCCGAGACCCCCGGTGGGGCCGCGTGGTCGAGGGCTTCGGCGAGGACGCGCTCCTCACCTCGACGCTCGGCGCCGTCAAGGCGCGCGCCTACCGCGCGGAGGGTGTCGCGGCCTGCCTCAAGCACTTCGCGGCCTACGGGGCCGCGGAGGCCGGACGCGACTACAACACCGCCGACGTCTCCCGGCGACGCCTGCGCGACGTGTACCTCGAGCCCTTCCGCGCGGGAGCGCACGCCGGCGCGGATACGGTCATGGCGGCGTTCACCTCCCTCAACGGGCGCCCGATGCACGCCAATGCGCCGCTGCTCACCGGGGTGCTCAAGGGCGAGTGGGGGTTCGAGGGCCTCGTCGTGGGCGACGCCGAGGGGGTCGCGCAGCTCGTCGCCCACGGCGTCGCCGAGACCGAGAAGGACGCGATCCGCCAGGCGATCGAGGCGGGCGTCGACATCGTCATGGGGGGAGCGGAGCTCGTCGACGCGAGGGGCGCCGCCCTGCTCGCGCCCGGCGAGGTCGACGCGGACCGCGTCGACGACGCCGTGCGCCGCATCCTGTCGCTCAAGGAGCGGCTCGGGCTCCTCGACGATCCGTTCGTCCGAGAGGAGGCGGAGATCCTCGCGCCGACCGAGGAGTCGCTCGCCGCCGCGCGGTCGGCCGCCGAGCGCTGCATCGTGCTCCTGCGGAACGAGGGCGCACTGCCCCTCGCGCCGCGGGGACGCGTCCTCGTCACGGGGCCGTACGCCCGGAGCCTCGATCACCTGGGCGCATGGGTGCAGCACTTCGCCGCGCCGGCGACATCGACCCTCGCGGACGCGCTCGCCGCGGAGCTCCCGGAGGTCGACTGGGTCGAGGCGGCCGGCTCTGGCTTCCTCTCCGGCTCCGACGAGGACATCGCCGAGGCGGTCTCGCGCGCAGCCGATGCCGACCTCGTCATCGTGGCGGCGGGTGAGCCGAGCCGGCTCTCGGGCGAAGCCGCGTCGCGGGCGGACATCGCGCTCCCGGCCGCGCAGACGCGGCTCATCCACGCCCTCGCCGACGCGGGTGCCCGTGTCGTCGTGGTGCTGCACACGGGGCGGCCCCTGGTCGTCGAGGACTGGATCGAGCGCGTCGACGCGGTGCTGTGCACCTGGCACCTCGGCACGCAGGCGGCACCGGCCATCGCGGGCGCCCTCTCCGGACGCGTGAACCCGGGCGGCCGGCTGCCGATGACGTTCCCGCGGGCCGTCGGGCAGATCCCGATCCATCACGACCACGAGCGCACGGGACGACCCGCGCGGACCGGGGGCGAACTCCTCGACCCCGCGGCGGTCGATGACGAGACCATCCTCGGCCCCAACAACACCGACGACCACTACACGTCGAAGTTCCTCGATCTGCCGCTCGGCCCGCGGTTCGCGTTCGGCCACGGGCTGTCCTACACGACCTTCGCCCTCGACGATCTGGAGGTCGTCCGCGACGACGGCGGATGGCTCGTGTCGGTGCGCGTCCGGAACACCGGCGTGCACGACGGCGATGACGTCGTCCTGCTCTTCGCGAGCGACGAGTGCGCGAGCGTCGTTCAGCCGGTCCGCCGTCTGCGCGGCTTCGAGCGCGTCGCCGTCCCCTCCGGAGGCGCGGCGCGCGTCGCCTTCCGGCTCGAGGCGTCCGACCTGGGCTTCTGGACCGACGACGAGCGGTTCGTCATCGAGCCAGGGGGCTTCGAGCTCGCCGTGGAGGACGGCGTGTCCGCCGTGCGGACGCGGATCGTGCTCGAGGAGGCGTCATGACGCTCCCGCAGCTCCGCGACGTCGTCGACGGCGTCGTCCCGAACGCGATCATGCCGCTGTTCTGGCAGAAGGGCGGCCCGGTCGAGACGATCGTCGAGGAGGCGCACCGCATCGCCGACGCGGGGATCGGCGCGGTCATCCTCGAGGCGCGGCCGCACCCCGAGTTCCTGGGCGACGGATGGTGGCGCGACGTCGACGCCGTGCTCGAGGTGGCGCGCGAGCGCGGGCTCAGGGTCTGGTTCTTCGACGACGACACGTTCCCGACCGGCCATGCGGCGGGCGCCCTCGAAGGCGCGCCCGCCGAGCGGCGCCGCCGGTTCCTCGCCGAGCGGCACACCGACGCGGTCGGGCCCGCCCGCGGAGCGTCGTTCATCGTCGACCGGCGGAAGTTCTTCGGCCCCGAGGCGGGGTGGGATCCAGGCCAGCTCGTCCGCGTCGTCGCCTACCGGCGCGAGGAGGGCGGCGAGGCGCTCATCGGAGAGCCGATCGACCTCACCGAGCGCATCGCCGACGGCCGCGTCTTCTGGGACGTGCCGGAAGGGCACTGGCGCGTGTTCTTCGTGTCGGTCGTGTCCGACGGGGCGAGCGAGCGGCATCGCGACCACCTCTCCTACATCGACGCCGATGCGACGCGCCTGCTCCTCGACACCGTGCACGAGGCCATCCACGCGCGGTACGCCGACGACTTCGGGGGCGTCATCGCGGGCTTCTTCACCGACGAGCCCGGGTTCTACAACGACCGCGAGACGTTCGACTTCACCTCGACGGTCGGCAAGCCGGGCGTCGTCCTGCCGTGGCACCCCGACCTGGGCCTCGATCCGCTCGCCGCGCCCCTGCTGTGGTGGGACGGCGATGGGGCGACGCGGACGCGCCTGGCGTACATGGACGCCCTCACGCGCCTCTACGAGCGCAGCTTCGCGCGGCCCGTCGGGGAGTGGTGCCGTGCGCACGGCGTCGAGCACATCGGCCACGTCGTCGAGGACAACGGCGCGCACATGCGACTCGGCCCCGGCGCCGGCCACTACTTCCGCGCGATGGCCGGGCAGGACATGGCGGGCGTGGACGTCATCGGCGCGCAGGTCGTGCCGGGGTTCGGCCGAGGGCCGCTTGCGAACATGGCCGGCGCGGGCGACGGCGAGTTCTTCCAGTTCGGTCTCGCGAAGCTCGCGTCGTCGGCCGCGCACATCGACCCGCTCAAGCGCGGTCGCTCGATGTGCGAGGCATTCGGCGCGTACGGCTGGTCGTTCGGCCTGCGGCATCAGGCGTGGGTGACATCCCACCTCCTCGTCCGCGGCGTGACGCACATCGTGCCGCACGCGTACTCGCCGGCCGAGTACCCCGACCTCGACTGCCCGCCGCACTTCTTCGCGCGTGGGCGCAATCCCCAGTACCGCCACCAGGCGGTGCTGAGCGCGTACACGAACCGGGTGAGCCACCTTCTCTCGGGCGGGCGGCACATCGCGCCCGCCGCGGTGCTGTACCCCGCCGAGGCCGACTGGCTCGGGCGGGCGATGCCGGCGGAGCGCCCCGTCCGCCTGCTCGCGGAGGCGCAGATCGACGCCGACATCGTGCCCGCCGACGCGCTCCACGATGCGGTCGTCGCGGATGGCGCGCTGCGGGTCCACGAGGAGGCCTACGACGTGCTCGTCGTCCCGGGCAGCGCGCAGCTGCCCGATTCGACGGCGCGGACACTGCAGCGACTCGCACAGGACGGCCTCCCTGTGCTCTTCGTCGACGAGGTGCCGGCGGTCGCGGACGGCGACACGCGCTTTCTGCAGAGCGCCTTCGCGCCCGTCGCGCAGGCGGGGCTCGCGGCCGCCGTCGCCGAGCGCACCGCGCGCGCCGTGCGCGTCGACGCGCCTGCCCCCGAGCTCCGCGTGCATCGTGTCGACCAGGGCGCCGCCGATGTCGTCATGCTCATGAACGAGGGCGTCCGCGCCACGCTCCCGGTGCGCGTCGCGGTTCCGCGCGGTGGCGAGGCGGTCTCCGTCGACCCGTGGACGGGGGCGCTCCGCGCGGTTGCTCACGAGGGCGGAGCGGACGAGGTCGCGATCGACGTGACGCTCGCCCCGGGGGAGACCGCGCTCCTCATCGTGGGCGATCCCGCCGCGTGGGCCGGGATGCCCGTCGCGCCGCTGCGCGAGCGCGCCACGCCATCGCCCGTCCCGGGGCCCTGGCGCATCGAGACGGCCTCGGCTCTCGCCTACCCCGCCTTCGAGGCGTGGCGGAGCATCGACGACCTCGTCCCGCTCGACCGGCCGGGGCTCCTGCCCCGCTTCAGCGGGACCATCCGCTACACGACCCGCGTCCTCGGGCATACGCCATCCGCGCCCGCCGTGATCGACCTCGGCGAGGCTCACGAGGTCGCGCAGGTGTTCGTGAACGGGGCCGATCTCGGAGTGCGGGTCGCGCCGCCCTACCGCTACGACGTGCCGGCGGGCGTCCTCACGGGCGACGACGAGCTCGTCGTCGAGGTCGTGAACACGCTCGCGAAGGAGCAGCCCGACTTCTTCTCGGCATGGGCCGCGCAGGAGCCGACCGGCCTGCTCGGACCCGTCGTGATCGAGGGGGCCCGATGAGCACCCGCCGATTCGAGGACGGCCGGATCGTCGAGCACGGGGGCGGCGCCTCCGTGCATGCCGTCCACGACCACCCGATGTTCTGATCCAGGAGGACCGATGTACCAGCTCGCACCGAATATCGAACTGCTCTTCACCGAGGCCGGCGACTACCCGGAGCGCGTGCGCGCGGCGGCGGCGGCCGGGTTCGACGCCGTCGAGATGTGGGGGCCGACCGGGGTCGACGTGCCCGCGAAGCCCAAGGACATCCCGGCTCTCCGCGCCGCGCTCGAGGAGACGGGGACGCAGCTGACCGCGCAGCTCGCCGAGCCGCGCACGCAGTTCATGATCCCGCCGTGGGACCACTCGGAGTTCTTCCGCAAGCTCGACGAGGGCGTCGAGATCGCGCGTGCGCTCGGATGCCCGCGCATCGTCGTGGGCAGCGGGACGGGCTTCGGCGGCTGGAAGCGGCAGGTCCAGCTCGACAAGCTCATCGAGATCTACCGGACGGCGATCGCGCAGATCGACGGGTCGGGCGTCACGCTCGTGCTCGAGCCGGTGAACGTGCGCGTCGACCACCCCGGCTCGCTGCTCGACCGCACCTCCGAGGCCGCCTACGTCGCGCGCGGCGTCGACTCGCCCGCGTTCGGCGTCCTCTACGACATCTACCACTCGGCCGTCGAGGGCGAGGACATGGCGGCGGAGCTCGCGGGCGCGGGCGACCTCGTGAAGTACGTCCAGCTCGCCGACGCCCCCGGGCGCGGCGAGCCGGGAACGGGCGAGCTCGACTGGGAGGAGCGCCTCGGCATCCTGCGCACGTCGGGGTACGACGGCCCGATCGGGCTCGAGTACTACCCGACGGTCGAGTCGTCCGCATCGGTGCGGCGCATCGTCGAAGCGGCGGCCCGCGCATGAGCCGCTACCCGAACGAGGTCGACGTCGTCATCGTCGGCTCGGGGCCCACGGGCGCCGCCTACGCGCGGATCCTCTCCGAGCGCGCGCCGGGGGCGCGGATCGCCATGCTCGAGGTGGGGCCGACCGTGTCGGACCCGCCCGGCGCGCACGTCAAGAACATCGTCGACGACGCTGAGCGCGCCCGCGCGCAGGTGCGCTCGCAGGGTCCCGCGGCGGAGACCGCCACCGTCACGAACCCGGGGGCGGTGAAGGCGGGGCAGCGGCGCGCCCGCGCCGGCACCTACCTGCTCGATGACGGCTACGCCCAGGACGGCGAGGACGGCCTCCCGGTGGCAGCGTTCTCGAGCAACGTCGGGGGCATGGGGGCCCACTGGACCGCCGCGTGCCCGCGCCCGGGCGACAGCGAGCGCATCGGCTTCCTGGACGAGGACGGCGCCCTCGACGAGCTGCTGTCGGAGAGCGAGCGCCTCCTGGGCGTCACCTCCGACGCCTTCGACGCTGCGCCGTTCTCCGGGCTCGTCCGCGAGCGCCTGGCCGCCGAGGTCGACGCGGAGCGGCCAGCGGACCGCCGCGTGCAGCGGATGCCGCTGGCCGTGCACCGTCGCGACGACGGGCGCCTCGTGTGGTCGGGATCCGACGTCGTCTTCGGCGACGTCACGCGCGCGAACCGCGGGTTCTCGCTCCACGACGAGTCGCTCGTCACGCGCGTGCTCGTCGCCGACGGCCGCGCGTCGGGTGTCGAGGTCCGCGACCTCCGCGACGGGCAGACGCATCGGATCGCCGCCCGGTTCGTCGTCGTCGCGGCCGACGCGCTGCGCACGCCGCAGGTGCTCTGGGCGTCCGGCATCCGCCCCGAGGCCCTCGGCCGCTATCTCAACGACCAGGCGCAGATCGTCTTCGCGTCGCGTCTGCGCGACGTCGAGGCGCCCGCGACCCGGGAGGGCGGCGACGGCGCTCTCAGCGAGACGAGCGGCGTGAGCTGGGTGCCGTTCACCGACGACCTGCCCTTCCATGGTCAGATCATGCAGCTCGACGCGTCGCCCATCCCGCTCGCGGATGACGACCCTGTGGTGCCGGGATCGATCGTCGGGCTCGGGCTCTTCTGCGCGAAGGACCTGCAGGCCTCCGACCGGGTCGCGTTCGACGACTCCCGGGTCGACGCGTACGGGATGCCGGCCATGCGCATCCACTACACCCTCACCGATCGCGACCGCGCGGTCATCGAGCGCGCGAAGCGGGAGATCGTCCGACTCGGGAAGGCCGTCGGGGAGCCGCTCGACGACCGCCCCTTCGTCATGCCCCTCGGGTCGTCTCTGCACTACCAGGGCACGGTGCGGATGGGCGCGGCGGACGACGGCGCCTCCGTGTGCGACCCGCACAGCGAGGTCTGGGGCGTGCCGGGGCTCTTCGTCGCCGGCAACGGCGTCATCCCGACGGCCACGGCGTGCAACCCGACGCTGACCGCGGTGGCGCTCGCGGTGCGCGGCGCTCGCCGCATCGCGGAGAGGCTCAGCCCGCAGACGGCATCCGAGCGGGTCTCGGGAGCCGTGGCCGCAGGCTGAGACCGCCGTGAGGGGCTCCGGGCCCCACCAGGCCTTGACTTAGGTAGAAAAGAAGCATTAGTCTGACGGAAGTCAGACAAAGACGTCTTGGAGGACATCCGTGATCCCCGATCGCATCATCGAGCCCGGCACGCTCAGGACCGACGGCGCGCGCGTCGCGGTCGACGTGCGCATCCCCTGGTACCGCGCATTGCCCGCGTCGTGCATCGCCGGCGCCACGCTCACGGTCGACGGCGTCGAGGCGCCGGCCGACTCGCTGCGCTGGCGTCTCAACGGCGAGGAGCGCACCTTCGCCGACATGGTCGACGACACCGAGAGCTGGTGGTTCCCCGTCGACTCCGCCGTGCTCTCCGGCGACCTCCCGGTGCCCGCGGACGACGCGGAGCACCGCGTCGAGGTGGGCCTCACCCTCTACATCCCGTACATCATCATCGGCGACGACGAGACCCTCCACATCGAGGAGCGCGACGCCAAGACCATGAAGGCGGCAGCCGCATGACGAACCTCGGCGCGCCCATCCAGGGCGTCACCCTCTACAGCTTCACGCGCGCGTTCCATGGCCGCGAGTACGACCTCGAAGGGCTCATCCGCAAGGTCGCAGCCGAAGGCTACGGCCCCGGTCTCGAGATCATCGGCTTCTCGAGCTTCCGCGGCTTCCCGGAGGTCGACGACGCGTTCGCGGGCCGCTTCCGGGATCTCGTCGCCGAGACCGGCCTCGTCACGACCTCGCTCGCGATCAACGCCGACATCGGCATCCACCGCGACCGCCTGCTCGACCAGGACGAGCTCATCGCGTACATGCGGAGGCAGATCCTCGCCGCCGCCAAGCTCGGCTTCCCGATCGCGCGCGTGCAGATCTCGATCACGCCCGACTCGATGGAGGCGCTCGCTCCCATCGCCGAGGAGCACGGCGTGACGCTCGCGCTCGAGGTGCACGCGGACCAGTACGCCTCCCATCCGCGCATCCTCGCCCTGCGCGACCGCTACGAGAAGGTCGGCTCGCCGTTCCTCGGGTTCACGATGGACTGGGGCGCCACCGTGACCGGCTTCGCGCCGTCGCTCATCGAGGCGTACCGCCGTCGCGGCGCATCGGAGGAGCTGCTCGGCGAGGTCGTCGACCTGTGGAGCGCGTTCTACGAGCAGGGGCCGCCGGCCGACCAGGCCGAGCACGGACAGCGCTTCGGGCGCTTCATCGGCCTCGCGGCCCAGCACGGGCAGCCCGAGTTCGGCATCGACTTCGGCATCAACGGCACGGGCCTGTTCGGCCCTGCCCGCGTCGACGACTGGCTCGAGATCATGCCGTGGATCAAGCACGTGCACGGCAAGTTCTTCGGCATCGACGAGAACGGCGAGGAGCCGTCGGTTCCCGTCCGCGATCTCGTGACGCTCCTCGTCGAGAACGGCTACAACGGCGCGATCTCGAGCGAGTACGAGGGCTGGCACTGGAACCACTGGCAGTCGCCCTTCGAGATCATCGCGGGCGAGCAGGCCGTGCAGCGCTCCGCGGCGGAGGCCGCGGGCAGCCGCATGGTGACGGAGGCCGCGCAGGCGCGGACCCAGCTGGCAGCGTGGCTGCCTCGAACGGAAGGAGTGCGCGCATGACGAGCGAGGGCATCGCCGGCACCGGCATCCGCCTCGGAACCACCCTGTACTCGATGACGAGCGAGTTCGCCGCCGGGCTGTACACGCCCGAGACGCTGATCGCCGCCGTCGCCGAGAACGGCATCGGGCCGGGTGTGGAGTTCAACATCGCGCAGCTCCTGCGCACCTACCCGGATGTCGACGCCGAGTTCACGAGGCTCTGGTTCGACACGCTCGAGAAGCACGAGCTCGAGCCGAGCGCGGTCGGGACGAACCTCGACATGGGCCGCCGCAAGGATCGCGACATGACCCCCGACGAGGAGTTCGACTTCTTCTCGCGGCAGCTCGCCACGGCGAACACGCTCGGATTCCGGAGGATCGTCATCCGCTCGGCCGGCAAGGAGCTGCTGCGTCGCCTCCTGCCGCTCGCGGAGAAGTACGACCAGCGCCTGGGCTACGAGATCCACGCACCGCAGGGCCCCAACGATCCGAAGATCCTCGAGATCCGCGCGATGTACGAGGAGCTCGGATCCGAGCGCCTCGGGTTCACGGCCGACTTCTCATCGACCATGCACAGCCTGTCGCCGACGCTCCTGCGCACGCTGCGGACGATGGGCATGCCCGAGAAGTACTTCCCGGTCATGGACGAGATCTGGCGGAAGCCGCTGCCCATGCACGTGCGCAATCAGGAGTTCGAGGACTTCCTCACCGCGGAGGGCTTCGACTTCCTCCGGTTCGGGCCCTTCACGCGCCTCGCCTTCAACATGCACGGACTCGTGCCGCCCGAGGAGTGGCTCGACATCATGCCGCAGATCTTCCACGTGCACGCGAAGTTCTACGACATCGGGGCGGACGGCGAGGAGCCGGCCATGGACATCCCCCGCATCGTGCGCCAGTTCGTCGAGGGCGGCTACGAGGGCTTCCTGTCCAGCGAGTGGGAGGGCCACGCGTTCTCCGACCTCGGCGAGGCCGACCCGATCGACCTCGTCCGGAAGCAGCACGCGCTCATGCGCCGCGCGATCGAGGAATCCGTCGCGGCGGCGACGGTCTAGGAGGAGACGACATGGCCACTCACAACTCCCTGTTCTCGGAGAAGGACGTCACGCGCCGCGACGACGGCATCGCCGTCTCGATCCAGCTGCCGTGGTACCGCAGCCTCTGGCTGTCTGCCGTCGACGACGTCGACGTCACCGTCAACGGCGTCGTGATCCCCAAGGAGACGCTGCGCTTCGAGCTGCAGGGGCGCTCGTACACCGTGGCGGAGCTGCCCGACCAGTGGGACACCCTCTGGTTCGTCGCCGACCGTCCTGAGATCGTCATCCCGCTCGAGGGCGTCCTCGACGGCGGCGTGCCGGCCGCAGGGGAGCGCATCACCGTCGAGGTCGTGCTGACCATGCGCCTGCTCTACATGCAGATCGCGCCGGGGGTCGACGGCGGGCCCGGCCGGTATGTGACCAACCGCGTGCCGGTCGAGCGCGAGCTCGTGCTGGCCTGACCACCGGTCCGCGAGTAAGTTGTAATCAACGACAATCGGGAGGAGTTCGCGATGGCGCGACCGATCACGCTGTTCACGGGCCAGTGGGCCGACCTGCCGTTCGAGGAGGTGTGCCGCCTCGCGGGGGAGTGGGGCTACGACGGCCTCGAGATCGCCTGCTGGGGCGACCACCTGGATCCGTGGCGCTGGGATGACGACGCCTACGTCCAGGGCAAGCTCGACACGCTCGAGCGCCACGGGCTGAAGGTGTGGACGATCTCGAATCACCTCAAGGGCCAGGCGGTCTGCGACGACCCGATCGACCAGCGCCACCGCGACATCCTCCCGGACGTCGTCTGGGGCGACGGAGATCCTGAGGGCGTGCGCCAGCGGGCGGCCGAGGAGATGAAGAACACCGCGCGCCTCGCGGCGAAGCTCGGCGTGAAGACCGTCACGGGCTTCACGGGGTCGTCCATCTGGAAGTACGTCGCGATGTTCCCGCCGGCGAGCGACGAGATGATCGCGGCCGGCTACCAGGACTTCGCCGACCGGTGGAACCCCATCATCGACGTGTTCGAGGAGGTCGGCGTCCGCTTCGCGCTCGAGGTGCATCCGTCGGAGATCGCCTACGACTACTGGACGGCCAAGGCGACGCTCGAGGCGATCGGGCACCGTCCGGGCTTCGGGATCAACTTCGACCCGTCGCACTTCATGTGGCAGCAGCTCGACCCGGTGGCGTTCGTGCTCGACTTCGCCGACCACATCTTCCACGTCCACGTGAAGGAGTCGGTGACGAACCTCGACGGACGCAACGGCGTGCTCGGGTCGCACCTGCCGTGGGCGAACCCGCGGCGCGGCTGGACGTTTGTGTCGACGGGCCACGGCGCCGTGCCCTGGGAGCCGCTGTTCCGCGCGCTCAACGCGATCGGCTACGACGGCCCGACGAGCGTCGAGTGGGAGGACGCGGGCATGGACCGTCTGCAGGGCGCTCCCGAGGCGCTCGCGTTCGTGCGCAAGCTCAACGCCATCACGCCGCCCGCTGCGTCGTTCGACGCGGCGTTCTCGACGAAGTAGCGCCCGCAGAGAGCCGCCCCGGAGCCCGTCACGGGCTCCGGGGCGGCTCTCTGCGCGGGGGGAGGGATCAGGCGAAGGTGTCCTCGAAGGTCGCGTGCGGGACGGGCGGCACCGGCTCGAGCTTCTGGCGCGTCGACGGGCTGTACGGGTGGTTCCTCTCGGGGACGGGCTCGTCGGCGGGAGGCATGAAGACGGGCTTGCCGTCATCGCCGAAGTACATGAGGTCGAGGTCGAAGGCGTGCTGGTTCTTCTCGCCGAAGCTCACCCAGTTCTCCTCGAACGGAGCCCGGGCCAGCTCGTAGCACCGGAACTTCCAGATGCGCCATTCGCCGTCCTGGCGGAGGAAGTCGATCGCGTACTTGCACCACACCCAGTGAGCCCAGACCCGCTTGCCCGCCACGAGGCCGGGCGAGTACATGTACTCCGGGCTCTCCTTCGCCACCTCGACGTCGGTCAGACCGGACTCCGTTCCGGCCATGAGCCACACGCCCTTCGCCGTCTTCCCGTCCGCGGCCACTTCGATGACGGGCGTCGTCGTGGCATGGAGGATGAGCTTGCCGACCGGCGCGGGGCGGCCCTGGTGGTAGCGGATGACGCTGTCGTAGTCGGTGTACTGCCCCGCGTTCGTGTAGCGCGCGCGAATGCCCTCGGTGCCGCGCTTCACCCACAGCGGGATGATCTGCTCGTCCTGGAACGCGTTGTGCAGGTACATGTACCTGTTGAAGAGGTTCTCGATCGCGCCGCGGTCGTGCGCGGCCTGCGCCGTTCGCTGCGCCTCGGCGAGCTGCGCGCGCAGGTCGGCGACCTGCGCCGCGAGGTCGTGGATGGTCGGTTCGGCCATGGTGAGCTCCTTCACTCGGGGGATGGTGCGCCCAGCGCCTCGCGCGCGAGCGCGAGGTGGGCGCGGGTCGTCTCGGTCGGGTCGTCGTCGAGCCACTCGTGCCCGCCCCATTCGCTGCAGAGCGTGCCGCGGAAGTCCGAGCCGCGCAGCAGCGCCCCGAGGTCGCGGATGGGCGCGCTGACCCGGCCGTCGTCGTCCTCGAGGTCCCAGAACTTGAGGTGGAAGGCGCCGACGAGCGGCAGGATGGGGCGGAGCACGGCGGCCTCGGACCGGCCGAACCGCACGATGAGGTTCATGAAGAGGGTCCGCAGCTCGGGCGGCACCTCGCCCGCGTGCAGGGCCGCCGTCACCGCCGCCGAGGTGCTCGGGTCGCGCCACTCCTCGCGGAGCCGCGCGTGCAGGGCGGCCGGCAGCGCCGACATCCGCTCGAGGTAGGTCCTCGGGAGCGCGGGCATGAGCATGCTGATGTCCACGAGGAGGCGCACGTGCGGGTCGTCGATCGCGGCGACCACGTCGACCGCGGCGGCCTCGCGCTCGGGCGTCTGGTGCCCCTGCATCTCCTCGTAGAGCGTGAGGTCGAGCTCCTGCAGGGTCGGCAGGAGCCGGCGCAGCAGCCCCTCACCGGCCTGCCCGATCGGCAGCCGCACGCCCTCGGCGCCGAGGGCGTGCGCCGCGTGCAGCTGCGGCAGCAGGAAGGCGAGCCGCTCGTCCTCCGATCGGCGCCTGCCGTCGCCGGTCCAGTCGTCGATGCTCGCTCCGGCGATGCTGACCCGTCCGCCCACGTCGGCGATGCGCGTGCCGAGCCCTGCCGCCTCGTCAGCGGATGGCGCGGGGAACGATCGGAGGGACTGCCCGAGCTCGACCTCGAGGACGTCGGCCGTGCCCTCGGCGGCGATCGCGACGGCGATGTCGGGCGCCGAGCGCTCGGCGCGGATGACCTCGGGCGTCCAGTTGAAGGCGCTCGCGGCGAGCGTCCATCGGCCCGCGGCCGCGGCCGTCCGCTCCGGCGCGCGCGGCGCCGCGGCCGGGGAGGGAGCGGACGGCGCCGCATCGAGTTCGAGCACCCGCCGCGCGCGGAACGGCAGCACGAGCGGATGGCCGGGGGCGCCCGGGAGATAGGGGATGAGGAGCGAGAACGCGACCTCGACGTCGTGACGGCCGTCGGCAAGCGGCCCCGGAACCACCACCTCGACGCGGTCCTGCAGGAACCACCACTCCGGATGGCCCTCGCGCACCCGTGCGCCGACCGGCTCTCCGTCGACCGAGACCGCGAGGTCCTGAAGCGATGACAGAGGGAGCGAGCGGATCCACGGCAGCGACAGGCGCAGGGCGAACCCCTCCCGATCCGAGACGAGCGCGTCGTCGCGGAGCACGGGGAGCGTCATGCGCCGCCCTTCTGCGTCGCGGGCTCGCCCGCCGCGACCCACTCGTCGAACATGCGGCGCACCATCGGCTCGAGCGTCGTCGGCCACCAGTCGCCGCCCTCGACGGGCTCGCCCAGATCCTCGGGCGTGGGGATGGTCACCTCCCCGGTCGCCGCCCACTCGGCGGCTCGCGGGAAGAGCGCGCGGAACGCGGGGTGCCCGATCGCCGCGACGTCGTGGCCGATGCCGATCGAGGCCGAGCGGCCTGCGCCGTACTCGACCGTCCAGGCGACGGGGTGCTCCTCGCCCATGCCCGGCAGCGCGCGCCACTGGGCGGGCACCTGGGTGTAGCGCAGCGGGTTGTCCCAGCCGGTGAGCAGGATCGTCTTCCGCACACCCTCGGGCCAGCGCAGGCCGACGTAGAGGTCGTCGCCGTAGTGCGGGAACTCGGCGGGCCATCCATCCGTGATGGGGTGCGCCTCGGCCGTGCGGAGGAGGAAGTCGTTGTTCGGCGCCCGCCGCGAGGTGTCCTCGCGCATCACGCCGCCGAGGAGGCGCTCGTACTCCGGATCCCAGCCGACGCCTCCCGCGAGGGTCGGGTGGTAGGCGACGAGGCCCTTGCCCGAGGCGACGAAGTCGAACAGCGCGCGCTCCGTCTCCTCGCCGAAGCGCTCCTCGGGCACGTCGCGCCAGGGGTCGCGCCGCCCGTAGTAGTTGAGGACGACGAGATCGTATGGGCGCAGCGTCTCGGCGGTCGCACCCCGGAACTCCTCGGAGACCCGGACATCGAAGCGCCCGGTCGACTCCAGCAGCGCGACGAGGGCCGGAGTGGTCTTCCGCCAGTCGTGGTGGACGTCGGTCATCCCGGTGACGATGAGCGTGCGGATGGGCTTCGGGGTCATGACACTCCTTCGTGTGACTTAGACCCAGAAGATACACACTTCCGTCGTTTTTCGTAAGAAGCGGTCTCAGGCCGCGGCGAGCACCCCCTGGATGGTGGGCCGGCCGTCCGCGAACCAGCGCGGGAAGGTCGCGTCGAACAGCTGCTCGATCGCGAGCTGCGCGCCGCCGCGGATGGGCTCGGTCGGGTCGTTCGCGGAGTTCACGATCTGCAGGTCGCGGGTCGCGAGGGGCAGCGAGAGCTCGTACACGCGCTGGCGCACCTCCGCGAGGAAGACCTCGCCCGCGGACGCGATCGCACCGCCGATGACGATCACCGCCGGGTTGAACATGTTGACGAGCGTCGCGATCGACTCCCCGGCGACGCGTGCGGACTTCTGGATGAGCGAGATCGCGAGCGCATCGCCGTGGGTGGCTGCGATCGCGATGTGCTCCGGGGTGAGCTCCTCGTCGTTCTTGACGAAGTAGGCGAGGGCTCCGTCGTCGCCCTCCGCCACCGCGCGTTGCGCGTCGCGGATGAGCGCCCATCCGCTCGCGACGGCCTCGAGGCAGCCGATCTTGCCGCACCGGCACAGTTCCTCCGAGCCGAGCACGCGCACGTGCCCGATGTCGCCGGCCGCGCCGTTCGCGCCGCGGTGGAGGTGCCCCTGCGAGAGGAGCCCGGCGCCGATGCCGGATCCGATCTTGCAGAAGATGAGGTCGACGTTCTGCGCACGGCGGCGGTCGCGCTCGCTGAGCGCGAGGAGGTTCACGTCGTTGTCGACCCACACGGGCGCGGAGAACCGCTCCTCGAAGCGCGCTCGGACGTCGAATCCGCTCCAGCCGGGCATGATCGGCGGAGCGACCGGGCGCCCCGAGCTGAAGTCGACGGGCCCGGGGACGCCGACGACGACGGCCCAGATCGGGGCGTCCCCCGTCTGCGCGAGCACGGTCTCGGCCATCTCGATCGCGGCGTCGAGCGTCGCGTCCGGCCCGCGTGTGATGTCCCACGGTGCGTGATCGTCGGCGATCACGCGCCCGTCGAGATCGGTCACGCCGACGCGGATGTGCAGGGCGCCGAGGGCGCACACGAGGATGCGCGCCTGCTCGGATCGGAAGCGCAGCACGCGGGGCGCGCGCCCTCCGGAGGACGGGCCCAGCTCGGCGTCCTCGAGGAAGCCCGCTTCGATCGCGCGGTCGACGCGCTGCGACACGACGCCGCGCCCGAGTCCGGTCAGCCGGCCGATCTCGGGCCGCGTGGTGGCCTCGCCGGTCCGGACGAGGTTGACGATCCGCAGCAGGCTCGTGACCTCGTCGGTCTGGGCCCCGAATCGGAGGGTGGACTGGTTCGCCATCCTCGGATTCTGGCACAGTGCCCGCGAGATCGCGCGATCTATTGTCGATCGCGCCGAAACTTACGTGTACTTTTAACGTAAGTGCGCACGACGAGGAGGTCGCATGCCCACAGGAGTCGGGATCATCGGCGCGGGCCCGGGCGCGGCAGCGCTCCACGTCCCCACCCTCGCTCGCCTGGGCGATCGCTTCGCGGTCGTGCACGTCGCGGACGCGGGCAGCGGGCGCGCAGCCGCCATCGCGGCACCGCTGGGAGCCCGCGCCTCCTCGAGCGCCGAGGAGCTGCTCGCCGACCCGGCCGTCGAGGTCGTCGTGATCGCGTCGCCGCCGGAGCGTCATGCGGGCCAGGTTCTCGCGGCGGTCGCGGCCGGCAAGCGCGGCGTCCTGTGCGAGAAGCCGCTCGCTCTCGCGCACGGCGAGGTGGACGCGGTGCTGCGCGCCTGCCGCGAGGCCGGGGTCGCGCTCATCGTGGGGACGAATCACCTCCACGACCCCGCATGGGGGCGCGCCAAGCACTTCCTCATCGCACGGCGCGAACGGGTTCAGAGCATCTCCGTCACGGTGTCGCTGCCGGCCAACGACCGCTATCACGCCGCGGTGACCGAGTTCGCGGACCGCGGCGTGGCCGCGCCCGCGCGCTCGGCGCCCGACTGGTCGGATACGGGCTTCGCCGCGGCGGTCCTCCGCCAGCTCGTCCTCGGCCTCGCGATCCACGACGCCCCGCTGCTGCGCGATCTCGCGCCCCGCCTCGACGAGGTCGTGTTCGCACGGCCCGTGCCGCCGATCGGATACGCGATCGGATTCCGCGCGGGCGACGTGCTCGTGCAGCTCGCGACGGCGATGGTGCCCGACGGCGCCGAGGCGCTGTGGCGCGTCTCCATCCGGACCGAGGGCGATGGCGTCGAGATCGACTTCCCGCCGTCTTTCGTGCACGACGGCTCCGCCGAGGTGCGGATCCGGCACGACGACGGCCGGCTCATCCGCCATCCGCGCGCCGCGGACGACGGCTATGTCGCGCTCTGGCGCGCGTTCGCGGCCGCGCTGGATGGCGACGCGCCCGTCGAGTACGACGAGATCGCGGCCGACGCGCACTACGCGATCGATCTCGCGGATGCGGTCGCGGACGCCGTGCGGAGCGCCGCATGATCGGCGTGGACCTCGCGTCCGCGCGGGAGTCCGCTGACCGCTTCCGGGTCGCCGCGATCGAGCTGCCGCTGACGGTCGGTCCCGGCCGCGGGGCCACCGCGGAGCCCGGGGGCGCGGGGGTGGTCGTGGTCGACGGCGCCGACGGATGGGTCTCGCGGCTGCGCGACGCTCTCGCACGGAGCAGCCGCTCGACGTCGCCGCTCGTCGCCGAGCCGGTGTCCGTTCCGGCCGAGGCGCTCGACGTGCTCGGCGCAGCGGAGTGCGCGGTCGAGCGCGAGCGGCTGCGCCCGCTGCCGGACCAGGCGTCCCGCGCGGCTGCCGCGGCTCGCGCGGTCGTCGTCGAGGCGGCTCTGCCGATCGACGCGGCGGCGGAGTGGCTCCGCGACGCGATCGGCTGGGGCCGCGTGCTCGCAGGGCCTCTC
The DNA here is from genome assembly GCF_035188445.1 of Microbacterium sp. JZ37. Taxonomy (NCBI): domain Bacteria; kingdom Bacillati; phylum Actinomycetota; class Actinomycetes; order Micrococcales; family Microbacteriaceae; genus Microbacterium; species Microbacterium sp. JZ37. The sequence continues at coordinate 330,726 of NZ_CP045253.1, forward strand.
GTGCCGTCCGCGTGCACGCGCAGCTCGGCCGGCGTCCTCGCCCTCCTGGCGACGCCCCACGGGGTCCCCGTGACGCTCCTCGCGGGCGCGACCTCGGGCCATCCGGCGATCGTCGCGCGGACGCTCGGCGAGCAGCGGGTCGAGGTGCGCGTCGATCCCCGCGGCGTCGACGTGCGGATCGCCTCGGCGGACGGCGAGCTCGTGCTCCCTCGGGGGCGCGAGTCCGCCGCGCGAGCTGCCCTGCGGCGCGCGGTGCACGGCGGGGCGACCGACCTTTCCGACCTCGTGCACGACGAGCGCGTGCGCGCCGTCCTCTCCGAAGGGAACTGACATGAGCGACACCGAGGCAGCCGGCCTGCCCGACTTCCGGCGCCTCCCCGTGCGCGAGGCCATCCGATGGCTCGCCGAGCACGGGGAGCCGGAGGATCCGCGCCCCGACATCGACACGGCGTCGCTCGAGCGGCGGTTCCCGCATCTGCGCGGGATCGAGACGGTCGAGCACACCGTCGACGGCCCGCAGGGCGGCGTGCCCGTGCGGCTCTACCGGCGCCCCGGGGCGGAAGCGCGCGTCGCGCTCCTCTGGGTGCACGGCGGCGGGTTCATCGGCGGGCACCTCGACATGCCGGAGTCGAACTGGGTGGCCAGGGAGCTCGCGGCACGCGGGATCCCGGTTCTCGCCGTCGACTACACGAAATGCCTCGGCCAGGCGCACTTCCCCGCGCCCTCCGACGATGTGCTCGCGGCCTGGCGCTCCGCGCCCGCCCTGCTGGGGCTCCCGGCTGATCGACTGGTGCTCGGCGGGGCGAGTGCGGGCGGCAACCTCGCGGTCGGCGTGGTCGCGCGTGTGCGCGACGGCGCAGAGGGGCCCCTGCCGGGCGGGCTCCTGGCCGTCTACCCTGCGCTTCACGCGAACAGCGCGAACCCGGGGGTGCCGCTCGATCCCGCATCACCCCATGCGCAGCTCGCCCTGAACTTCGCGGGCTCCGTCGACGCCCTGAGCGATCCGCACGCGTTCCCGGGCGAGGGGAGCGGTGCGGGATACCCGCCCGCGCTCGTCGTCGTCTGCGAGCGAGACGCGCTCCGGCCATCCGGCGAGGCGTTCGCCGGGTCGGTGCGCGCGGCCGGAGGGACGGTCGAGCTGCATGTGGAGCCGGGCGCCGCGCATGGTCACATCGACCAGCCGGGCGACGCGGGTGCGCTCCGCACCCTCGACGTCATGAGCGACTGGCTGCACGCACGCCAAGGATGACTTTCGACCTACTTATGCAGCTTTTCTACTGAAGCTGATATGCTGGCAGGGACATCGGGGCCCGCGAGGGCTCGTTCCCGTCGGCGCCGAGGCCGACGGGGCACACCAGGTCGAGTCGACAGCCCGGTCGTACGGGCCATCCGCTGATGAACCTCTCTCCGCTCCGCATCCGACTCCTCGTCGGCGCGCTCTTCGTCGTGTCGTTCCTGGGCGCGCTCGACCACACCATCGTCTCGACCTCGCTCGCGACGATCGCCGGCGAGCTCGACGCGCTCGCGCAGATGAGCTGGATCATCGTGGCCTACACGCTCGCGAGCACGGTGCTCATGCCGGTCATCGGCCGCCTCGGCGACATGATCGGCCCGCGCCTGGTCTTCCTCGTCTCGCTCGCGGTGTTCCTCGCGGCGTCGCTCGCGTGCGGCTTCGCCCCCGGCATGACGGCGCTCATCGTCGCACGCGTCGTCCAGGGCGTCGGATCGGCGGGTCTCCACCTCATGTCGCAGACGATCGTCGCGCACGTGACGACGCCCCGGCAGCGCGCGCGGTACATGAGCGTCATCGGCGCGGCCTTCCCGGTCGCGATCCTCGCCGGCCCCGTGCTCGGCGGGGTGATCGTCGACACGTGGGGATGGCCGTGGGTCTTCTGGATCAATCTGCCGCTCGGCGGAGCGGCGCTCGCGTTCGCGGCGTTCGCGCTGCCGCACGTCGAGAGCGGGGCGGAGCGGGGGCGCATCGACGTCGCCGGGGCCCTCGCGTTCGCGGTCGCCATGGTCTCGCTCGTGCTCGCGGTCACCTGGCTCGGCGACCCCGCCGCGCTCGGCGCCGGCCTCGCGTGCGCAGCGCTGTCGGCGACGGGCTTCGCGGTCTTCGTGCTCGTGGAGTTCCGCGCATCGCACCCGCTCGTTCCGCTGCGCCTGTTCGCCGACCGCCGGATGGCCGCGTCGACCGCTCTCTCCGCGGTCATCGGCGTCGGGCTCTTCTCGGTCACGGCGTACCTTCCGACGTTCTTCCAGATGGCGTACCGCACGAGCGCGACGGTCTCGGGTCTCGTGCCGATCGCCACGGTGTTCGGGATGCTCGTGTCGAGCCTGTTCAGCGGATGGCTCGTCGGGCGCACCGGGCGCTACCGGCGCTTCGCGATCGCCGGTCCGCTGCTGGCGTCGTTCGGCCTCGGAGCGATGGCGGTCCTCCCGCTCGGGCTGCCGCTGTGGGTGCCGATGGCGCTCATGGCGCTCGTCGGCATCGGCACGGGCCTCTTCATGAGCCTCGTGGTCGCGGTCGCGCAGAGCTCGGCGCCGCGCTCGGCGACCGGGGCCGCGACCGCTGCGGTCAACCTCGTCCGCCAGATCGGCTCCACGGTCGCGACCGCGATCGTCGGAGGCGTGATCGGCGCGGGCGTGGCCGCCGCCCTCGTCTCCGAGGTCGCCGCGCTCACGCCGCAGGAGGTGCACGCGGCGCCCGCGGCCGTGCAGGACGCCGTCGCCCGCGCGTACGGCGACGTCATGGGGCCCGTCTTCGGCGCTCTCGCGCTCGTCTACCTCCTCGGCTTCGTCATCGCGCTCCTCCTGCCTGCCGGGCGCCTCTCGGACGAGCACGCCCCTGCCCATCCGCCCGCCGCAGAGCCGACCCGCCTCGTCGGGCGCGGCCATCCGATCCCCCAGGCCGCCGCAGGCGGCCCCGCCTCATCCCGCGAGGAGACTCCATGAACGACCAGCCCGTCATCGCCGTCGTCGGCAGCGGACCCATCGGCTCGACCTTCGCGCGCGAGCTGCTCGAGCGCCATCCGCGCGCCCGTGTGGTCATGTTCGAGGCCGGTCCGCAGCTCACCGCCGTGCCGGGGGAGAGCGTGCGCAACATCCCGTCGCCCGACGAGAAGGCGCGGGCGCGCGAGCTCTCGCAGGGCCCGCAGGCGGGCGCCCTGCGCGAGTCGCTCGGCATCCCCGCCGGAACGGTCGTCGAGGGGATGTTCACGGCGCGCCAGGGCACGCATCTTCTCGACTTCGGCGGGGAGGGCGCCGCGCACGCCCCGACCTTCCCGGCGGCCGCCGCGTCGACGAACGTCGGCGGGATGGGCGCCCACTGGACGTGCGCGACGCCCCGCCCCTCCGGCTCGGAGCGCGTCGACTTCATCGACGACGCGGAGTGGGATGCGCTCATCCAGCGCGCGGAGGAGCTCCTGCACGTGCAGAGCGCGGCGTTCGCCGACTCGGCCGTCGGCGCGGCCATCCGCTCGCTGCTCGAGGAGGCAGCGGGATCCGACCCCGCGCCGAGCACGCTGCCGGTCGCGGGAGACCCGCAGCCCGACGGCACGGTCCGCTGGGCCGGCGCCGACGTCGTGCTCGGCCCGCTCGCCGACCCGGGCTCCCCGCTCGCGGCGCGCTTCGAGCTGCGCGACCTGTCGCTCGTGCGCCAGATCGTCGTCGACGGCGCGCGCGCGACCGGGGTCGTCGTCGAGGACCTCCGCACCCGCGAGACCGCGACGGTCGAGGCCGACCTCGTCGTGGTCGCTGCCGACGCGTTCCGCACCCCGCAGCTGCTGTGGGCGTCGGGCATCCGGCCGCGCGCACTCGGCCGCTACCTCACCGAGCACCCGGTCGTCATCTCGACCGTCGCGCTGTCCGGCGATCAGATGTCGCGGTTCGCCTCGGAGGCCGATCTCGAGGCGGAGCTCGCGCGCCGCGCGGCCAACCCCGTCGACCCCGTCGCCGCCGTCAACCGCATCCCGTTCGCCGAGCCGGGCCATCCGTACTCCCTGCAGGTGATGTACGCCGAGCAGCCGCCCTTCCCGCTCGATGAGAGCCATCCGCACGCCGGCAACCGGTGGGGCTACGTCAACATGGGCTACGGGATGCGCAAGCGCCCGCGCTTCGAGGACGGCGTCACGTTCTCGGACGACGAGCTCGACTACCGCGGGCTGCCGAACATGACCATCGAGTACGCGCTCGGCCCCGAGGAGGAGGCCGAGATCGCCGACGCGACCGAGCGCCTGCGCCGCATCGGCGAGGGGCTCGGCGTCTTCATCGCCGAGCCGCGGCTCATGCCCAACGGGTCGAGCCTGCACTACCAGGGCACCACCCGGCTCGGCGTCGCTGACGACGGCACCTCGGTCGCCGACCCGCACTCGCGGGTGTGGGGCTTCGAGAACCTCTACGTCGGCGGCAACGGCACGATCCCGACCGCGACGACGATGAATCCGACGCTCATGTCGGTTGCGCTCGCCGTGCGGGCTGCCCAGGACGCCGCGACGCGCCTGTAAGACCGCGCCGGCCGATGCGGGGGGCGTCGGCCGGCGTGCGTGTTCGCCTGCCGTTCGCCCCGGAACGCGGCAGACGGCCATCCGTTGGACGCGGAACGCGGCAGGAGTCCCAGGCTCCTGCCGCGTCCTGCGTCGATCCGCGCCCGGTTCGCCGCGAAACGCGGCGACGGCCGAGGCGCCCGAGCGGGCCCCTCAGACCATCGGCGTGCGCCCCTTCGCGCGAGCGGCGCGCTCGGCTTCGGCGAGGATGCCCGAGTCGAAGTACTCGCGCTGCAGGATGATCCTGCCGTCCTCGACGCGCAGGAGATGCACGAACGACTGCGGGTACGGCTCGCCCAGGAACGTCGCCTCCGGCACCATCCGGCTCGTCACGAAGAAGAGCGCAGGATCCTCGCACGCGAAGATCTCGAGGTCCTGGTGCACGCAGTTCGCGAACATCCCGGCGTTGTTGACCGTGTTCGCCACGATCTCGTCGCGCCCCTCCCATCGGGTCTTGGGCAGCTCGCGCGGTGCGAAGGGCAGCTCCTTGACGCCGTCGTGGTGCCAGAGCGCGATGCGCTCCTCGGGATTGTCGAGGTTCGATGAGAAGAAGGCCTCGACCACCGCGCGATTGCGCGCGCGGAGCTCGTCGGCATCGGATGGCGTCATTGCGGATCCTTTCAATGTTGGCTTCCTGCGATCTTATGACTATTCTCGACATAAGTGAGCCCCACGACGGGGCGCGAGAGGAGCGAGGATGCTCGAGAAATCCCTCATCCAGTCGAAGGGATTCCGCAACGTCGGCGGAGACCGCCCGACCGGATTCCAGCTGCGGGTGCGCAGCCCCTACTACCGCGGCGTCTGGGCGAACCTGCTCGAGGAGCCCACGCTCGTCGTCGACGGCGAGGAATTCGGCGCCTCCGAGATCACGTGGGGCCTCCCGAGCGGCGAGTACTCGTTCGCGCAGCTGCGGGAGTCGACGGATGTCCGCTGGCCGCTCGAGCACGCGGCGGTGCTGACGGTGGCGAAGGACGGCGGCCTCGCGCCGGGCGTCCACGACGTCTCGTTCACCCTGCGCATGCGCATGTCGTACATCCCCGAAGAGCTCCAGCCGCAGGCCTGGACCGCGACCCGGAAGGCGGTGATCGTCCGATGAGCGCCATCCCGTTCCAGCTGGGCGTCTCGGTCTACAGCTACACCGGCGACTTCGGCGTCGTCATGGACCTCGACGACTGCGCGCGCGACATCGCCGATCTCGGCGCGACCGGCATCGAGATCCTCGGCGAGGGCCATGTCGAGAGCTACCCCGAGCCATCCACGGCCTTCATCGACGCGTGGCACGCCCGCAATGCCGAGCTCGGGCTCACGCCGACGCTGTACGGGTCCTGGCTCGACACGCGCCGGTTCCCGGGGCGCGGCATGACCGTCGAGGAGGGCGCCGAGCAGCTCGCGCTCGACCTGCGTCTCGCCGCGACGCTCGGGTTCTCGTTCGTGCGCCCCAAGATCGGCGTCGTGACGAGCGACCTCCAGGTCGATCCGATCTGGGACCAGGCCGTCGAGCGCAACCTCGACCTCGCGCACGACCTCGGCATCACGATCTGCCCCGAGATCCACTGGCCGTCGGTCATCAAGTCGCCCGTTGTCGACGAGTACATCGCGTTCATCGAGCGCACCGGCACCGAGAACTTCGGACTGCTCATCGACACGGGCGTGTTCCAGAAGAGCATGTTCCGCCGCGAGGAGCCCGGCATCACGTCGCAGCTCGGCACGGGCGGCGTGCCCGCGTTCCCCGTCGTGCCCGTGGTGCCGGTCTCCGATCTGCGCGACGTCATGCCGTACACGGTGTACTTCCAGGCGAAGTTCCACGAGATCGACGACGACCTCGTCGACCACCACATCCCGTGGGCCGAGATCATCGACGTCGTCCTCGAATCGGGCTACACGGGCTGGCTGTCGAGCGAGTACGAGGGCCACAAGCACCCGTACCGCGCCTCGGATCAGCTGCGCCGCCAGCACGCGCTCATCCGCGCGCTCGCGGCGGAGCGCCAGGCCGCGGCGCGTTGAGCGTCGTCTGAGGTTCGGATGGTCTCCTCGAGTCATGCGCACCCGCATCGCACTCGAGGAGACCCGTCCGACTGAGGCCCGCGCCGCGCGCGCGACGGCACCCGCCCGCCCGAAGCGGATCGCACCGCCGCGGCGCGCCGCCCTGTGGCTCGGCATCTGGCTCGCGGCGGGTCTCGGCGCGGGCGCGGGCGCCCTCATCTACGCGAGCCTCACCGGCCAGGCGTGGATCATGCCGACGGCGATCGGCGTCGCGGCGATCTCGGTCGCCGGGCCCATCCTCGTCGCCGGCTGGCTCATCGGCCGCGCGCTCCGCCGAGGCGCGGGCGCGCTCGGGCTCCTCTTCGCCCTCGGCATGCTCGCCGCGGGCGTCGGCATGGCGGCGTCGCTCGCCGCCGTCTCCGCGATCGGCTGGTCGGCGATGGCCGCTTCCGCCCTGGCGCTCGCGCTCATCGTGCGGTTCTCCGCGCGGCGGGGCGCCCGCGCGAGGCGCTCCGCCAAGTAGGATGCTCCGCCCGCCGGACGCCGGGCCGCCGCTAGCCCGTGAACGACGCGGCCACCGCGGCCGCCTCACCGGCGGTGAACGCGCACGCGAACAGGTGCGTCCCCGAGCCGACGATCGTCGGCTCTGACCCGTCGGGCAGCACGATCTCGGCTTCGGTCGACGGCGGGACGACGACCTCGAGGGCGAAGGCGTCGTCCTCGAGAGTCCAGGACGCCTCCGCGCGACCGTAGGGCGTCTCGTGCGCGGTGCGCGCCCACGTGAGCTCGGGAGTCGGAAGCGGCGCGACCCGGATGCGGCGGTAGCCCGGCGCTGCCGGAGCGAGTCCGCCGACTCGCCGGTGGAGGAAGTCGGCCACAGCTCCGAACGCATAGTGGTTGAACGACGTCATCTCGCCCGGGTTGATCGAGCCGTCGGGGAGCATCGAGTTCCAGCGCTCCCAGACGGTGGTCGCCCCCATCGTCACGGCGTAGAGCCACGACGGGCACTCCGTCTGCAGGAGGAGCCGCCACGCCGTCGCGGCGTGACCGGTGTCGGCGAGCGCGTCGAGCACGTGCGGCGTGCCGAGGAAGCCCGAGCCGATCGCGAAACCGTCGGCGGCGACCTGGGCGGCCATGAGCTCTCCTGCGTGCTCCTCCTGCTCGGGGAGCAGGAGGCCGAAGCGGATGGCCAGGGCGTACGCGGTCTGCGACGGGAACGCCGCGCGCCCGGTCGGGGTGACGTACTCGTCGCGGTAGCGCGCCGCCGTGCGGGCGAAGAGGTCCGCGTAGCGCGCCTCGTCCTCGGGGCGATCGAGGATGGCGGCGGCGTCGCGGAGGATGCGCGCCGACAGCGCGAGGTACGCGGTCGCGACCGCCTGCCACGGCAGGCGCGCAGCCCACGGCTGGTCGTCGGGCGCCGCCGCGTCGAGCCAGTCGCCGAACGAGAACCCTCCACTGGAGAAGTCGAGGGCGTCGCCCGCCCGCGCGGCGAGCGCCTCGACCCATCCGGTCATCGAACCCCACTGGCGGCGCAGGATCTCGACGTCGCCGAAGCGCTCGTAGAGCGTCCACGGCACGACCGTCGCGGCGTCGCCCCAGCCGGCCTCGGCCCCGAGCGGCGGCATGTTCGGGTCGACGTCGGCCCACGGGATGTACACCGGCACGTTGCCGTCGTCGTGCTGGTCGGCGGCGAGGTCGGCGAGCCATCCCGTGAGCATCCCCGACGTGTCGTAGAGGTACGCGGCGGTCGGCGCGAAGGCCATCAGGTCGCCCGTCCAGCCGAGGCGCTCGTCGCGCTGCGGGCAGTCGGTCGGCACGTCGAGGAAGTTGCCTCGCATGCCCCACACGACGTTCTCGTGCAGGCGGTCGAGCAGCGGATCCGAGCACGAGAAGGTGCCGACGCGGCGCATGTCGGTGTGCAGCACGACGGCCTCGAACGCCGACGGATCGACGTCGCCCGGCCATCCGCCCACCTCTGCGTACCGGAAGCCGTGGAACGTGAAAGCGGCCTCCCACGTGAACGCTGCGCCATCGCCGAGGATCACATCGGTCGCACGGGCGCGCCTCAGCGGTCGGGTGCCGAGTTCGCCGTGCTCGAGCACCTCGGCGTGCCGCAGCACGATCTCGCCTGCGTCGGCCGGGACGCGCACGCGGAGGCGGCCGACGAGGTTCTGCCCGAAGTCGAGGATCGTCCGGCCGGTCGGCGAGGTGCGCACCTCGACGGGGCGGATGGTCTCGGTGCGGCGGATGGCGGGACCGTCGGGCGCGACGAGGGTCGCGGGGTCGAACGCGGCCGTCGACACGGCATCCCACGCGGCGTCGTCGAAGCCGGGCTCGTCCCATCCGGCGATGGCGCGCCGCGCATCGTAGGTCTCGCCCATGTACAGGTCGGCGCGCGTCACGGGCCCGAGGGTCGAACGCCAGGTCTCATCGCTCCCGACCACCGTGAGGGTGCCATCGGCGTGCTCGACCTCGAGCTGCACGAGCGCGGCCGTCCGGTCTCCGTAGAGGTCGCGGAGGCCGCCGAACCCGAGGTACCCGCGGTACCAGCCGTCCGCAAGGTGCACTCCGAGGGCGTTGCGTCCCTCGTGCACGAGCTCGGTGACATCCCACGTGCGATAGCGCAGCCGCCGCGCGTAGCTCGTCCATCCGGGGTGGAGCACGTCGTCGCCGACGGGGCGCCCGTTGATCCGCAGCGTCATGACGCCCCGGGCCGTGGCGCGGACGCGGGCGCGCACGATCCCGCCGCGGAGCTCGGCCTCGCCGCGCAGCAGCGCGGCCGGCTCGCCGCCGTCCCCCGTCTCGGGCAGCGCGGGAGCGACCATCCGCGCCTCCCACAGTGCGGAGTCGAGCAGCCCCGTCTCGAGGACGGTCGGCGCGCTCCAGTCCGACGCGTCGCCCTCGGCGCCCCACACGCGCACCCGCACCGAGCGGCGCGCCCGGCTGCCGAGCGCCTCGGCAGGCCAGGGCACGAGCACCTGATCGACCGACTCGACGCGTCCGGTCGTGAACGCGCCCGCGTCGGAGACGATCTCGATCTCGTAGGCGCGCTGCGCCCATCCGGGCTGGTCGGCGTCGACGATCCACGACAGGCGCGGACGCGTCTCGCCGATGCCGATCGGCTCGCGGTGGTGCTCGACGGTCACAGGGCGGGCGGCGATGCTCATGGGGCTCCTGACGGATGGCGGACGACGGCGTCCGCGGATGGTCGTGGTCGGGTCAGAGGGGATCGACGAGATAGCCGTCGATGACGTCGCGGATGTCGTCGGCCATGTCGACGTCGAAGCCGTTCAGCCAGAGGAGCTCGAGGCCCTCCGTCATCGCGATCGTGCGCAGCGCGGCGGTGCGCGGGTCGACGCCGTCGCGGAGCCCTCCGTCGTCGCGCACCTCGGCGAACGCGCGGGTGACGGCGTCGGCGATGCGCTCGAGGCGGGCGTGGAAGTACTCGTGCGCGGGATGGTCCGGGTCGACCGCCTCGGCCGAGAGGTTGCGGTAGAGCTGCACGACGCCGCGCTGGGCGGCCTGCGCGCGGGAGATCTCGACGAGGCCGAGGAGGAAGTCGCGGCCGCGCCGCGCCTCGAGGACGCCCTCGGCGCGCGCGTCGCGCTGCTCGAGAACGGCGCGCAGGAGGGCGATCTTGCCGCCCGCGAAGTGGTGGAGGACGCCCGTCTGGGTGATGCCCACGGCGCGCGCGATCTCGTTCACCGAGCTCGCGGTGTACCCGTTCTTCGCGAACACCGCGAACGCGGCGTCGAGGATCTGCGCGCGCCGTTCCGCGCTCTTCCGGTACTCGCCTCGGGGCCCTGCCATGTCAGCACCGTACCAGGATCCGCGCAAAAACATTGAACCCTTTAACTTTTCGTGTTAGCGTCTCCCGGATCCCGGCGACGGGACCCATCGACGAAGAGACGGCCGACCCGACGGCCCCCATCGGCAAGGAAGCCACCATGACCATCCCCAAAGACGTCCCCGCGGCCACGCCGTTCGGCGCGACCCCCGCGATCACGACCGACACCCTCCGCGAGCTCACCCCGACCGAGGCGTTCCGCCAGAGCGTGAAGCGCCCCCGCGGCTTCACGTTCTTCCTCGTCCTCGCGATGGTGGGCGCGGCCGCCGCTCAGATGTCGGCGGCGCTCCTCACCCTCACGCTCAAGGCGACGGAGATCGACGCCGCGACCGCGACGACGACGATCTCGATCTCGAGCGCCGTCGCGGGCATCCTCACGCTGTTCGCGCTGCCCATCGTCGGCACGCTGAGCGACCGCACGCGGTCGCGCTTCGGCCGGCGCCGCCCGTATCTCGTCGTGGGGGCGATCGCGTTCGTGCTCGGGGCCATCCTGCTCGTGACGGCACCGAACGTGCCCGTGTTCGTCGCGGCGCACCTCCTCATCACGACGGGGTTCGTCGCGGCCAACGTCACGGTCATGGCGCTCCTCACCGACCAGCTGCCCGCCGACCAGCGCGGCGTCGCCACGGCGCTCGTGAGCATGAGCACGCCGATCGGCGCGCTGTTCGGGATGGCCGTGGCGGTGCCGTTCGGGCAGCAGCTCCTCCCGCTCGTGGGCATCCCGACCGCTCTCGCCGTCATCGGGATGCTCGTGCTCGCGGTGGTCGTCCGCGACCCGAGGTGGGAGTTCCCGCAGCCGCCCTTCGACCTGCGAGCCGCGCTGCGCGTGTTCTGGGTGAACCCGCTCAAGCACTCCGCTTTCACGTGGGTCTTCACGAGCCGCATGCTCGTGTTCTCGGGCGTCGCCGCGCTGAACGGGTACCAGGCGATCTACCTGCTGCAGAAGCTGCACATGGAGCCTGCGGGACTCGGCACGGCCATCCTGCTCACCGTCGTCGTGAACCTCGGCATCACGATGCTCGTCGCTCCCCTCGTCGGCAAGCTCAGCGACCGCCTCGGCGTCCGCAAGCCCTTCATCCTCGTCGCCGCGGTCATCCTCGCCGTCGGCCTCGTGCTCGCCTCGCTCGCGCCCGACTTCGGCTTCTACCTCGTGGCGTGCACGGTCGTCGGCCTCGGCCAGGGCGTGTACTTCGCGGTCGAGCTCGTGCTCGCGACGCAGGTGCTCCCCGACCCCGACAACCCCGCGAAGGACCTCGGCATCCTCAAGATCGCCGACAACCTGCCCGTGACGATCGTCGCCGCGGCGGCGCCCGCCCTCCTCGCGATCGGCGCGGGGCCCGCCGGCCCGAACTTCGCCGCGCTCTTCATCGCCGGGGCGATCGCCGCGGTGATCGGCGGCCTCGTGATCCTCTTCGTGCGCGGAGCGCGCTGACCTCGGATGGCCGCCCCGCGCGGGGTGGCCATCCCTCCTCGATCGAATCCCGAAGAAAGCAGTGACGACATGACCTCCTTCCCCGACGGCTTCCTCTGGGGCGTCGCGACGGCCGGCCACCAGAACGAGGGCGGCAACGTCCACAGCGACATCTGGTTCCTCGAGAACGTGACGCCGACGCTGTTCCGGGAGCGCTCGGGTGAGGCCTGCCGCGCATACGACCTCTTCGAGAGCGACCTCGACCTCGTCGCGGGGCTCGGGCTCAGCGCCTTCCGCTTCTCGGTCGAATGGGCGCGCATCGAGCCCGAGCGCGGCGTCGTGTCGCAGAAGGAGCTCGACCACTACGAGCGGGTCGTGGACGCCGCGCTCGAGCGCGGCCTCGCCCCCCTCGTGACCCTCAACCACTTCGCGTCGCCGCACTGGTTCTCGGCCGCGGGGTCCTGGCTCGCCTCCGACGCCGCGGCTCTGTTCGCTGAGCAGGCCGACCGCGTCATGGCGCGCTTCGGGGACCGCCTTGAGGCGGTCGTGACGCTCAACGAGCCGAACCTCGAGCAGCTGCTGCAGGCGGGCGGCAAGCTGCCTCCGGTCGCCGAGCAGCTCAAGCGCGACATGCTCGCCGCGGCCGCGCGGGCGGCCGGCGCCGAGCGCTACTTCGCGTCGAACGTGCTGCCGGCCGAGGCGCAGGCCGACTTCCAGGAGGCGTTCACCGTCGCTCACCGCGCCGCGAAGGCCGCCGTCCAGGCGCGGCGGGCGGACCTCCCCGTCGGCGTCTCGATCGCGATCTCCGACGAGGTCGCGCTGCCCGGCGGCGAGGCGCGTCGCGACGCGCGCCGTGCGGCGGTCTACGACCACTGGCTCGAGGTCGCCCGCGACGACGACTTCATCGGCGTGCAGAACTACGAGCGGACCTATCACGCCCCCTCGGGCGAGGTCGTCCCCGACGGGCCGCGCAACGGGATGGGCACGGTCATCGAGCCGGCGTCGCTCGCGGGCGCCGTCCGCTACGCGCACGAGGTGTCGGGAGTGCCCGTGTTCGTGACCGAGCACGGCATCCAGACCGACGACGACACGCAGCGCGCGGCGTTCATCCCGGCGGCGCTCGAGGCCCTCGGCGAGGAGATCGCGGCGGGCACGCCCGTGCTCGGCTACTGCCACTGGACGCTCATGGACAACTTCGAGTGGATCTTCGGCTACGGCCCCAAGCTCGGCCTCGTGTCGGTCGACCGCGACACGTTCGCGCGGACGCCCAAGCCGAGTGCCGCGGTGTACGCGGATGCGGTGCGCGCGGCGCGGGCGGTGCCGGCGGCCGGCTGAGCTGCTTCCGACCTGGGGCGATGGATTGTCCCGCCCCGGGAGTAGGACAATCCGCCGAGAGCAGGACGATCTTCGCCCGATCGTCCTGCTCTCGGTCTTTTCTCCTGCGCGCGGTCTTTCGGTCTTTCTCCGGCGGCGGGCGCGGGCGGGTTGGTAGGGGCCTGGGCGTTCGTGTCTCAGTTGTGGCGGGTTAGCGGGCTGGATTCCCGCAGCGGGTGAGACACGCACGCCCGCGCCGCCGCACATGTGCGTTGGGTGGGGTGTTGATGTCTCGGTTTTGGCGGGTTAGCGGGCTGGATTCCCGCAGCGGGTGAGACACGCACGCCCGCGCCGCCGCACGCACCGGCGGCCGCACGCACGCGCCGCCGCACGCCGCACGCACCGGCGGTCGCGCGTCCCTCCCGGGGTGCCTACCGGCCGAGCACGGCCTCGATGCCGGGCATCGGCCATCCGGTGTACGCCTCGGCGAGGTAGGTGCGCCCGGCCTCCGACTCGACGACCGTGCGGAGCTCCCCGAGCTGGCGCCGGCGGTCGAAGTCGCTCGCCTCCGGCTGCAGGTGCAGCATGCTCGTCATCCACCAGGAGAAGTGCTGCGCCTTCCAGATCCGCTCGAGCGCGGTCTCGGGATAGGCGTCGACGAGTGCGTCGTCGCCGTCGGCCAGCGCGCTGCGCAGCGCCTCGCTGAGGAGCACGACGTCGGCGACGGCGAGGTTCATCCCCTTTGCGCCCGTCGGCGGGACCGTGTGCGCGGCGTCGCCGACGAGCACGACGCGGCCTCGGCGCAGCTCGTGGGCCACGAAGCTGCGGAACCGCAGGATGTCGCGCTGGAAGATGCGACCCTCCTTGAGCGTCGTGCCGGGAACGCGCGCCTGCAGCGTCTCCCACAGCTCGGCCTCGCTGAGCGCATCCGGGTCGGCCTCTGGGTCGCACTGGAAGTACATCCGCTGCACGTCGGGGCTGCGCTGGCTGATGAGCGCGAAGCCCTCGACCGAGTTGGAGTAGATGAGCTCCTCGGCGCTCGGCGGCGCCTCGCAGAGGATGCCGAACCACGCGAACGGGTACTCGCGGAAGTACCCCGCTCGCTGCCCGCTGACCGATGACCGCGCGACCGAGCGCGAGCCATCCGCGCCAATGATCCAATCGGCCTCGATCTCGACCGGCGCGCCGGACGCGTCGCGCGCGATGAGGCGGGGCCGATCCGACTCGGCGTCCTCGACGCGCTCTGCCGTGACCTCGAAGCGGAGGTCCTGGCCGGCGGCGAGTCGCGCCGCGATGAGGTCCTTGAGCGCCTCGTGCTGGGGGTAGAGCCACACGGCCCTGCCCGCGGTCGCAGCGAAGTCGATGCGATGGTGCTCGCCGGCGAACGCGAGCTCGATGCCCTCGTGGCGCCGCCCGACGGTGTGCACGCGGTCGGATGCCCCGGTCTCGCTGAGGATCTCGACCGTGCCCTGCTCGAGGATGCCGGCGCGGATGGTCGTCTCGATCTGCTCGCGCGAGCGCTGGTCGATGACGATCGACTCGATCCCCTGACGGCCCAGCAGGTGCGAGAGGAGGAGGCCCGCCGGGCCGGCTCCGATGATGGCGACGCGCGTGCGCTCGGTCATGTCCGTCTCCTTCGACGTGGTCGGGATGGCACGAGTCTCCCGGGCGGGACGGCCCGCCTGCGCGATTGTTCCCGTTCAACGGGAATCGCGTCCCGCGCGGCGTCAGCGCCGGGACGCGCCGAGCGAGGCGGAGATCCCCGCCGCCGCCGCACGGAGCTCCTCGACCGCGCCGGCGGTCGGCGCGTCGCGCGGCAGGACGACCGACAGGGCCGCGATCACCGGGCCCCGGCCATCCCGCACCGGAACGGCGACGCCCGTCGACACCGACTCGATCGAGCCCTCCGCGACGACGAATCCGTCGCGCCGGATGGCGCCGAGGCGGCGCCGCAGCTCGACCGGGTCGACGACGGTCTCCGGTGAGACCGCGGCGAGCGGCTCGGCGAGCACCCGCTCGCGCTCCTCCTCTGGTGCGAACGCGAGGAGGATGAGACCCGACGACGACGCGTGCAGGGGCAGCCGCCCGGCGACGCGCGTGATGTTGGCGCCCGACGTCGGCGACGACAGGCGCTCGAGGAAGAGCGCCTCGCCCCGCTCGAGCACCGCGAGCTGGGTGTGCTCGCGGATCCGGCTCTGCACGCGCTCCATGAACGGCAGGGCGACCTGTCGCAGCCGCAGGGCGAGGGAACCGCGCTCGGCGAGCTCCCACAGGCGCAGGCCGAGGCGGATGCGGCGCTCGCCATCCCGCTCCAGCAGCCCCGACGCGACGAGGTCGGCGACCATCCGATGCGCCGTCGACGACGGCAGGCCGGCGCGTCGGCCGATCTCGGCCGTCGTCTGCACCGTGCGGTCGGTCGTGAACGTCTCGAGCACGCGCACGATCCGCTCGGTGACCGAGTCGCCCGACGGGGAGTTCGCCATGGGGCCATTGTCGCCCGCCGCCCTGGCATGTCTCGCTTCGTGCGTGACCGGAATCGGATGGCCGGGGCGCGTGTGAGCGTGTCGTGCGCAGGGGGCGACTCCTGTCGCACGGATCCGATTCGGGGACGCGGGAGGCCATCCGGCCAGGTCTCCATGTCTCGCGTCGTGCGGGTTCGGATGGCCCAGAGGCGCGACAATCGAGACATGGGAGTGGAGGGGGAGGGCGAAGGGGTCCTCACGCGGGCGATGCGGATCCTCGCGTGCTTCACGGCCGACGAGCCCGATCTCAGCGCGACGCGGCTGTCGGAGCAGACGGGGCTGTCGTCGTCGACGCTCCACCGCATCCTCGCCCAGCTCGTCGATCACGGCCTGCTCGCCCGCGCTCCGGGGCGGCGCTACATCGTCGGACCGCGGCTGTGGGAGCTGGGCGAGCTCTCGCCGCTGTCCCTCCGGCTGCGCGAGACCGCGCTGCCGCACATGCAGCGGCTCTACGAGGCGACCGGCGAGAACGTCCACCTCGCGGTGCTCGACGCGCCGACGCCCGAACGCGCATCCGCGCTCTACGTCGGACGCGTCACGGGCCACGGATCCATCCCGACCCTGTCGCGCATGGGCGGTCGCCACCCGCTCCACACCGTCGGCGTCGGCAAGGCCATGCTCGCGCAGCAGGGCGAGGAGTGGCTGCGGCAGTTCTTCCGGGCGCCGCTCGAGCGCGAGACCGTGCACTCCCTCACGTCCGAGGAGGCCGTGCGCGCCGACCTCGCCGCCACCAAGGCCCGTGGCTACGCGGTCGCGCGCGAGGAGATGACCCTCGGCAACATCTCGATCGCCGCGATGCTCGGGCATGTGCGCGGGCTCCCGCCCACGGCGATCGGCGTCGTCGCGCATATCGACACGGCGGATGAGCGGCGCCTCGCGGCTCTCGTGCGGCAGACGGCCGCCGCTCTGACGCGCGAGCTCCGCGACGCGAGCTGACGAGCTCGCTCCGGCCATCCGTCCGGGACACAACGCAGGAGTTCCCGCGCCTTCGCGGCTGCCCTCCCCCGGAATCACGCGGCTCGCCATCCGCGTCGCGCCCGGAACTCCTGCGCTGTGTCCCGCGAACGCCGCCCCTCGCCGCGCTCCGCCGCCCGAACGCCGCCCTCGCCGCCCCTCCCGGCCGCTCCTCCCACTCACCGGGAGAATCCCGCCCGCCGGTGCGGCGGTCGCGCCACACTGGACCGGCAGCTCGTCGAAGGAGACACCATGACGCCAGAGCAGACCGCGGCGGCCCCCGAGTCGCTGCTCGCCTCGCCCGATCAGGTGAGCCAGGCCGAGATCACCGAGGAGATCCGGCAGATCCACGCCGACGCCGCCGCGCGCGTGGCCGCGGGGGAGAACGTGCCCAGCACGCTCTACGACTTCCCCCCGTACCGGTCGAGCATCCTGCGTCACCCGACGAAGAACCCGAAGCTCGTCGACCCCGAGACGATCGAGCTGTGGTCGCCCGCCTACGGCGAGCGGGATGTCGCGGCGATCGAGTCCGACCTGACGCTGCAGCACGCGGGCGAGCCGCAGGGCGAGCGGATGACCGTGAGCGGCCGTCTGCTCGACGGCTGGGGGCGTCCGATCGCGAACCAGCTCATCGAGCTGTGGCAGGCCAACGCCGCTGGCCGCTACATCCACCAGCGCGACCAGCACCCCGCTCCGCTCGACCCGAACTTCACGGGCGCCGGCCGCACGATCACCAACGCCAACGGCGAGTACTCCTTCACGACGATCAAGCCGGGCCCGTACCCGTGGAAGAACCACGTCAACGCGTGGCGCCCTGCGCACATCCACTTCTCCGTCTTCGGCCGCGGCTTCACGCAGCGCCTCGTGACGCAGATGTACTTCCCGAGCGACCCGCTGTTCGCGCTCGACCCGATCTACAACACGATCCGCGACCAGAAGGACCGCGAGCGGCTCATCGCGACCTACGACCACGACCTCACGGTGCCCGAGTTCTCGATGGGCTACCGCTGGGACATCGTCGTCGACGGCCCCGACGCGACGTGGTTCGAGCCCGAGGGAGACGAGCACTGATGACCCGCAGCGACCTCGGCGAGAAGACGCTCGCCCCCACCGCCGGCCAGACCGTCGGACCGTTCTTCAAGTTCGGTCTCGAGTTCGACGGGATGGCGCAGGTCGCCTTCCCGCACAGCCCCGGCGCGATCGTGCTCGGCGGCACCGTGCGCGACGGCAACGGGCACCCCATCCCCGACGCCGTCGTCGAGATCTTCGGCGCCGACACGGATGGCACGGTGCCGCGTGCGCGCGGAACGCTCCGCCGCGACGGGCATTCGTTCACGGGCTACGGCCGCTCGTTCACGGATGACGAGGGCCACTACGAGTTCTGGACACGCAACCCCGGCCCGATCGAGGGCAAGGCGCCGTTCTTCGCGGTGGTGCTGTGGGCGCGCGGTCTTCCCAACAAGCTGCACACGCGCATCTACCTGCCGGAGGAGCCCGAGCGCCTCGCGCAGGACCCGCTCCTCGCCTCCCTCGACGAGGGCGAGCGCGCTACGCTCATCGCGACACGCACGTCCGATGGCTACCTGCACCATGACATCCGGCTGCAGGGGGATGAGGAGACCGTCTTCCTTGCATACTGACCCCGACCGCTTCGACGCCGGACTCCTCTCGCCGGTGACCGCCGGGCGCGAGGATCGGGTGTCGGACGCCGCGGTGCTGTCGGCTCTCGTGCTCGCCGAGCGCGCGCTCATCGAGGCCTACATCGCGGTCGGGGCGGTGAAGGACGTCGACGCCGTGCGCGCCGAGGCCGACGCTCTCGGCGTGGCCGACGTGCACGCGCTCGCGCTGGCCGCGGTCGCCGGCGGGAACCCGGTGATCCCGCTCGCGAACGAGCTGCGGATCTTCGCGGGGCCGCACGTCAAGCCGTGGATCCACCGGGGCGCGACGAGCCAGGACATCCTCGACACGGCGCTCATGCTCGTCGCGAAGGATGCCGCGGCGCACGTGCTCGCCTCGCTCGACGCGGTCGTCGGGTCGCTCGAGCACTTCGCGCAGGAGTACCGCGACGTGCCGGCCGCCGCGCGCACGCTCACCCAGCACGCGGTGCCCACGACGGTCGGCCTCCGCGCCGCGAACTGGCTGCGGGCCGTCCGCCGGGCGCGAGCGCGGCTCGCCGCGCTGGAGTTCCCCGCGCAGCTCGGCGGAGCAGGCGGCACGCTCGCCTCGTTCGTCGAGGTCGCGGGGCGCGCCCGCGCGAGCGAGCTGCCGGCCGCCTTCGCGACGGCGCTCGGCCTCGCGGCTCCCGACGGCGTCTGGCACGTCACCCGCTGGCCCGTGACCGAGGCCGGAGACGCGTTCGCGCAGGCGCTCGACGCGCTCGGCCTCATCGCCGCCGACGTGGCGACGCTGTCGCGCACCGAGATCGGCGAGCTCGCCGAGGGCACGGGCGGCGGCTCGTCCGCCATGCCGCAGAAGCAGAATCCCGCGCGGTCGGTGCTCATCCGCTCCGCCGCCATCCGCGCCCCGCACCTCGCTGCGACGCTGCACTCGGCGGCCGGCCTCGCCGTCGACGAGCGCCCCGACGGCGCATGGCATGCCGAGTGGCCGACGCTGCGCGAGCTCCTGCGGCTCGCCCTCGGCGCCTCGGCGCACGCGGTCGACCTCGTCTCGGGGCTCCGCGTCAACCGCGACGCGGTGGAGCGGAACCTCGCCGCGACCGGAGGGCTCATCGTCGCCGAGCGCCTGTCCGTCGCGCTGGGCCCCGTGCTCGGGCGCGATCGCGTGAAGGACATCGTCTCGGCCGCGGGAGCGGGCGGCGACCTGCGTGCGCTCGTCGCGACGGCCCTCGCCGAGGCCGGCGTCGACGGCGTCGACGTCGACGACCTCCTCGACCCCGCGCGGTACACGGGGCTCGCGGGGGCCTCCGTCGACCGCGCGACCGAGGATGCCGCCGACCACTCGCCCCTGACCGAGGAGGAGAGCGCATGATCGCCCTCACCGCCCCCGTCGGCCCCGCCGACGCCCCGCTCGTCGTGCTCGGGCCCTCGCTCGGCACCTCGACCATCCTCTGGGAGAGCGTCGCCCCGCTCCTCGCCGCGCGCTTCCGTGTCGCCCTGTGGGACCTCCCGGGGCACGGCGCCGCGAAGCCGGTCGCGGAGCCCTTCACGGTCGGCGACCTCGCCGACGCGGTGGCCGAGGCGGTCGGCGAGCCCTTCCTCTATGCGGGCGTCTCGCTGGGCGGCGCGACGGGGCTCGAGCTCCTGCTGCGGCACCCGGGCCTCGTGTCCCGCGCCGCGATCGTGTGCGCGTCGCCGCGCTTCGGCCAGCCGCAGGCGTGGCATGACCGTGCAGCGCAGGTGCGCGCGCAGGGCACGCCCGTGCTCGTGAGCGGCTCGGCCGAGCGGTGGTTCGCGCCGGGCTCGATCGCCCGCGTGCCGGTGCTCAGCGGGCGGCTGCTCCACGCGCTGAGCGACGCCGACGACGAGAGCTACGCGCTGTGCTGCGAGGCCCTCGCGCAGTACGACGTCGCCGATCGCCTCAGCGAGATCGCGGTGCCCGTGCTCGCGGTCGCGGGCGCGCACGATCCCGTGTCGCCGCCCGCCCACGCCGAGGCGATCGCGCAGGGGGTGCAGGACGGCCGCTCCGTCGTGATCCCCGACGCGAGCCACCTCGCGCCCGCCGAGCAGCCGGCGGCGGTCGCCGAGCAGCTCATCCGCCACTTCGAGGGGATCGCACGATGACCCGACCCGACGGCAAGGGGCTCACCGACGAGGAGCGCTACGACCAGGGGATGGCCGTGCGCCGCGCGGTGCTCTCCGACGCGCACGTCGATCGCGCGACGGCGAATCAGACGCCGTTGAGCGCGGACTTCCAGGACCTCATCACCCGCTACGCGTGGGGGGACATCTGGTCGCGCCCCGGCCTCGATCGCCGGTCGCGCTCGGTCGCCGTGCTCAGCTCGCTCATCGCGCACGGGCATCACGAGGAACTCGCGATGCACCTGCGCGCTGCCCTCCGCAACGGCCTCACGGTCGACGAGATCCGCGAGGTCATCCTGCAGTCCGCGATCTACTCGGGCGTGCCCGCCGCGAACACGGCGTTCCGGATCGCGAACGAGGTCCTCTCCGACGACGCGTAGGCTCGCGGCGTGACCGGATCGCCGTACGCGCGGGCGCTCGGGGCGCGGATCGACGAGCTCCATCCGACCCTGCGGCGGTACTTCTCGACGATCCCCGAGGGGAGCGTCGGCGTCGGGGAGGGCGTGTTCGACACGGTGGGCACGCCGCGCCGCTGGCTGCATCCCCTGCTGCGCGTGCTCGAGGCGCGCGGCGTCGTGTGGGCCGGCTGGGCGCGCGACGTGCCGTTCCGGATCGTCAACCGGACGGCGGATGGCCGCGCGCTCGCCCGCAGGGAGCTGCGGCTCCCGGGCGGCGACTGGACGATGGTCGATGCTGTCGCGCTCGCCGAGACAGGGCGCGTCGTCGATCGGCTCGGGGAGCCCCCGACGCTCGCGGCGGTGTTCGACGTGCGGGTGGACGACGGGGCGCTCGTGCTCGTGAGCCGGTCGGTCGGACTGCGCTGGGGGCGCCTGCGGGTGCGCCTCCCGCGTCGCGTGGCGCCCGTCGTGCGCCTCCGCGAGAGCTGGGACGACGCGGTCGGCCGCCAGCGCGTGGAGCTGACGGTCGACGCGCCCGTCGTGGGCCGCGTGTACGCGTACCGGGGGACGTTCCGGTACCGGATCGAACCCGACGCCGGCGGGTAGTCTGGCGACACGATGAGGATCACGCGCCGCACCCTGCTCGTCGGCGCCGGCACGGGCGCCGTCGCGATGCTTCTCGCGTCGTGCACGGGCGATCCGCAGCCGGGGCCGTCGACGCCCGCGCCGTCGACGCCGGCCCCGATCCCGACGCCGTCGAACGGCGTGCCGGTGCCCTCCGCCTGGCTGCGCAGCACGTGGTCGGCCGACCCGTACGCTCGCGGAGCGCGCAGCTTCATCGCGGTCGGCGCGACGCCGCAGCACCGGGAGGCGCTCGCGCAGCCGGTCGGCGACCGGGTGTTCTTCGCGGGCGAGGCGACCGCCACCGATCAGCCGGCGACGGTCATGGGCGCGCACCGCTCGGGCTCACGCGCGGCCGACGAGGTGCTCGCGGCCGCCGGCTCGGGGGAGCGCCTCGCGGTCGTGGGAGCGGGCATCGCCGGCGCGGTCGCGGCGCGCGCGCTCGCCGACGCCGGTCACGACGTCACGGTGTTCGAGGCCCGCGACCGCGTGGGCGGGCGCCTCCACTCGGTGCCCGACGACCCGTGGCCGATCCCGGCCCAGCTCGGCGCGTGGACCTTCGGCGACGACGACGAGGCGCTCCTCGGGCGCCTGCGGCTGCTCGGGATCCCCGACATCGACCTCGACACGGCCACCGGATGGTCGGAGCAGGGCGAGACGGCGACGCTCGCGTTCGACGCGGTGCGCGAGGCGGTCGAACGCGGCAGCGCGGGCGCCGCGGACGTGCCGCTCGAGGCCGCACTGCTCGCGACGGGCGCCGACCTCGACGATCCTGCGCTCGCCGCGTCGCTCGCCTGGCTCGCGGCGACGACGGGCGCGAGTGCAGCTGATGCCTCGTGCTGGTTCCCGCCGCCGCTGCCCGCCGACACGCTGCGCGCGGCGGCGGGCGATGTCGCCGGCCTCGTCGAGGGGCCGCTCGACGACATCCAGGTGACGCTCTCGTCGCCCGTCGTCCGCATCGCGCACGACGACCGCGGCGTGAGCCTGCGCCTCGCGACGGGCGAGGCCCTGTCGTACGATCGGGTCGTCGTCACAGTGCCGCTCGGCGTGCTCAAGCACCAGGGGATCGAGTTCTCGCCCGAGCTGCCGGCCGCTCAGCGGGGAGCGGTGGCGGCGCTCGGGATGGGCGCGATCGAGACCGTGTGGCTCCGCTTCGAGGAGCGGTTCTGGGCGACGGACGCCGCGATCTGGCACCTCGTCGGCGGGACGGGCGCCATCCGCACCTGGTTCAATCTCGCGCCCGCGACCGGCGAGCCCGTGCTCGTCGGCCTCGTGGGCGGCGACGAGGCCGAGGCGTTCGCGGCGCTCGACGACGGCGACGCGCAGTCCGCTGCTCTCGAATCGCTCGGGTTCTTCGCGCCGGCGTCGCCCACGCCGGAGCCGACCCCATCCGAGCCGACGCCGCCCGAGCCGACCCCGTCCGCGGGGTAGCGCGGTCTCAGAGCTCGGTGTGGCCGAGGTCGGGCTGCGCGACGAACCGCGCGACCGCCTCGCCCGCGTGCAGCTCGAGCACGGCGATCCGGTTGCCCGTCTCGCGCACGACCGGGCCGGGCACGTACATCGTGCGCTGCGGGCCCCGCGACCAGAACCGGCCGAGGCAGAACCCGTTCACCCACACGGCGCCCTTGCCCCATCCGGATGTGTCGAGCAGCAGGTCGCGGCCCGCGGGCGCGTCGAACATCCCGAACGCGACGCCGGGGCCCGCGTGCGCGGCGGATCCGTGTGCGCTCGCGCGGTCGGCCAGCTCGTCGAGGCGCTCCCACGTGAGCGGTGCCGCCTCCCACGCGTCGATCGGCGCGCCGTCGAGCGTCGCGGGACCGATGAGCCCCGTGGGCTCGCCGAGGCGCGGGCCGTAGTTCACCCGCCCCTGGTCCTCGACGAGCAGCTCGAGCACGCCGCCCTGGGGCAGCGCGATGCGCCGCTCGCCGTGATCGCGGCTGAGGACCCCGACCGGCTTCCGGTCGAGGAAGACCTGGGCGCGATCGCGGACCTCGTCGAATGCGAGCACGCCCGGCGCCTCGATCGGGCGCGTGGCGCGGTACAGCGTGAACCCGCCGAAGTGGTCGAGCTCGTCGATCGTCGGCAGGTGGTCGACCGAGGTCTCCACGCCGAGCAGCTCGAGACCATCCCACAGCGAGAGCGCGCGGTCGAGCGCGACGTCGAAGACGGGCGCGTCGGGCCGGACGGCCGCTGGCTCCTCGTCGGGGACCGGCGCGTACTTCGCGATGACGTCGCGGAACGCGCGGTACTTCGCGGTCGGGTGGCCCGTCTCGTCGAGCGGCGCGTCGTAGTCGTAGCTCGTGACGATGGGGATGTACCGCCCCTTGTCGTTCGCTCCGTTCGTGAATCCGAAGTTCGTGCCGCCGTGGAACATGTAGATGTTCACCGAGGCGCCCGCCGCGAGCAGGTCGTCGAGCTCGCGGGCCGAGTCCTCCGCCGAGGTCGTGTGGTGGTGCTCGCCCCAGCTGTCGAACCATCCGCACCAGAACTCCGAGCACATGAGCGGCCCCGTGGGCTGGTGACGGCGCAGCGTGGCGAGCCGCTCGGTCGCCCGCGAGCCGAACGAGCCGGTGCGGTGCAGGTCGGGCAGGCCGCCCGCGGCGAGCATCTCGTCGGTGGGCTGGTCGACGGTCGTGAGCGGCACGGTGATTCCGATCGCGCGCGTGAGGTCGGCGACCTCGCGCAGATAGGCCGCATCGTCGCCGAACGCGCCGTACTCGTTCTCGACCTGCATGAGGATGATCGGCCCGCCCGCGTCGATCTGCCGCGGCACGAGAACGGGCGCGATCTGCGCGTAGTACTCGCGCACGGCGTCGAGATACCGGGGCTCGGAGCGGCGCACCCCGGCGCCGTCGCGGAAGAGCCAGGCCGGCAGGCCGCCGTTGTCCCACTCGGCGCAGATGTACGGCCCCGGCCGCACGATCGCGTGCATGCCCTCGGCCGCGACGTCGTCGAGGAAGCGGCCGAGGTCGAGGCCCCCGTCGAGGCGGAACTCGCCGCGCCGCGGCGCGTGCGCGTTCCACGCGATGTACGTCTCGATCGTGTTCAGCCCCATGGCCCGCGCCTTGCGGATGCGGTCGCGCCACTGGTCGGGGTGCACGCGGAAGTAGTGCAGCGCGCCCGCGAGCATGCGGAACGGCTCTCCGTCGAGCAGGAAGTCGTGCTCCCCGATCGCGAACCGGCTCATCGGGGGTCCTCCTCGTCGATCGCGCCGCCGACATCCGTCATCGGGGGCGAACTCCGAGCGTATCGAGCGGATGGCCCTGCGCGCGTCAGGGGCGCCCGTCCGCGTCGCGGACGGTCGGCCGGATGCGGCTGAGCAGCACGAGCCCCGATGCCACGCCCGCGAAGATCGCGAGCGCGATCGCGCACGTGACCGCGAACTCCGCGAAGCCCGACACCTGCCGCAGGTCGAGGAAGTAGTACGGGAACCATCCGACGATCGCGCCGCGCCACATCGTGAAGCCGCCCCACACGAGCGGGTACACGAGCACGAACGGCACGACGCGCCAGGACGCCGCGCGGCGGCCGGGCCCGAAGAGCCACGCGAGGATGGTCCAGATCGGGAGCACGAAGTGCAGCACGACGTCCGACCAGGGCACGTCGATCCGGATGCCGCGCAGCCCCGCCTGCCAGACGATGAGCGCGAAGGCGAGACCGGCCGTGATCGTCCAGCTGAGGATGAGGGCGCGCGCCGTGGTCAGCCAGGGCGGGTCCTCGTCGTGTCGGAGGGCGATCACCCCGGCGATCGTCGCGAGCACCGTGAAGGCGATGTTCGACTGGATCGTGAGGTAGGCGAGGAAGTTCTCGCCGGCGATCGTCTGCGAGCTGAGGCCCCAGGCGAGCCGGTGGACGAGCGCGACCAGGCACAGGGCCGCCGCCGCCAGGCGAGACCAGCCGAAAGCCGTCCGTGCCGTCACCCTCGCGTCGTCCTCCCGCTGCGGCGCGGCGTGCGCGCGCCACGGCCCGAGTCTACGGAAGCCGCTTCGGGTCGGCGCGCGCGCCGAGCTCGGCGGCGGCGTCGACGAAGAGCTCGCGCATCCACTGGTGCTCGGGGTCGCGGTCGTGCACGGGATGCCACCACATGGCGTTCAGCACGGGCGTCGCGTCGAACGGGAGGGCGAACGTGCGCACCGCCGCCGAGCGCTCCACGATCGGCGCGAGCGCCGACTGCACGATGCCGAGCCGGTCGGTGCCCTCGACGAAGTGGCCGAGGGCGAGGAAGCTCTCGACGACCGCCTCGACGCGGGGCTCGATGCCGAGCTGCTGCAGCTGGCGGCTCGCCGACGTGAACGCCTCGCGCGACTGGTAGGTGAACACCCACGGGCGCTCGGCGAGGTCCTTCATCGTGGCCTGCGTGCCGATGCGCGCGTCGTCGGCGCTCGCGATGCCGACCCAGTCGTCCTGCCACAGATCGGCGTACGGCAGGTCGGTGAGGAAGCCGTGCGGGATGAGCATGGCGTCGGCGGCCCGCAGGCGCGTGGCGGCGTCCTCGACGATGGTCTGGTTGTGGAGCATGAACCGGAAGCGCACGCCCGGCGCCCGCTCGCGGGCGATGCGGCTCACCGTCCGCCCGACCGTCGCGAAGCCGTAGTCCGAACCGAAGATCGCGAACTCGCGCGTGGACTGCTCGGGGTTCCACGCGGCCTGGCTCTCGAAGACCCGACGCGCGGCCTCGAGCGCCGTCGTCGTGTGCTCGGTCAGGCGCATCGCGAGCGGCGTGAGCTCGTACGCGTTGCCGCGTCGCGCCAGGATGGGGTCGTCGAAGTGCGCGCGGAGCCGCGAGAGCGACGCGCTCAGCGCGGGCTGGCTCAGGTGGAGGCGCTCGGCGGCGCGCGTCACGCTGCGCTCGGTGAGCAGCGCGTCGAGCGAGACGAGCAGGTTCAGGTCGAGTCGTGAGAGCAGCGGCTGATCGGGCACGGCGGCGTGGTCCTCGGGTCGGGTCCGCTCGGCGATGAGCGTACCCGGATCGTATCACCGCCGTCGATCACCGGCGCCATCACCATAGCGCCGGTCGATAACGCCTCGATCACGCCGTGAGGACGAGGGCGTCGCCCTGGCCTCCTCCACCGCACAGTGCGACCACGGCGGTCCCTCCGCCGCGGCGCGCGAGCTCGTGGGCGGCGTGCACGACGAGGCGGTTGCCGGAGGCGCCGATCGGGTGCCCGATCGCGATCCCGCCGCCGTGGATGTTCACGATGTCGGACGACAGGCCGAGCTCGCGTGCCGAGTGCGCGACGACGGCGCCGAACGCCTCGTTGATCTCCACGAGATCGAGGTCGGCGACGTCGATGCCCTGCTTCTCGAGGGCACGGCGGATGGCCGCGGCCGGCTGCGCCTGGAGGGAGTTGTCGGGGCCCGCGGTCTGGCCCGATGCTCCGATCGTCGCGAGCGCGCGCCATCCCTCGCGCTCGGCCCGCTCGCGCGTCGTCACGACCACGGCCGACGCGCCGTCGGAGATCTGCGACGAGTTGCCGGCCGTGATGCTCCCGCCCTCGGCGAACGCGGGGCGCAGCCGCGCGAGGGTCTCGACCGTCGTGTCGGGGCGGATCCCCTCGTCCCGCGTCACGACGACGGGCTCGCCCCGACGCTGCGGGATCTCGACGGGCACGATCTCGTCGTCGAAGACCCCTGCCTCGGTCGCCGCGGCGGCACGCTGATGCGACAGCGCGGCGACCTCGTCCTGCGCCGCGCGCTCGACCCCGTAGCGCGGGTTGTGGTTCTCGGTCGAGAGCCCCATGCTCACGCCGTCGTACGCGTCGGTGAGTCCGTCGTGCGCCATGTGGTCGAGCACCTCGACCGAGCCGTAGGTCCAGCCCGTGCGCGACCCCATGAGCAGATGCGGGGCGCGCGACATCGACTCCATGCCGGCCGCGACGACGACCTCGGCGTCGCCGACGGCGATCATCCGCGCGGCGTCGATCACGGCCGTCAGCCCCGAGAGGCAGACCTTGTTCACGGAGTGCGACGGGACGTCCCAGCCGATGCCCGCGCCGACCGCGGCCTGGCGGGCGGCGTTCTGGCCCGATCCGGCCGCGAGCACCTGGCCCACGATGACGGCGTCGACCGCGCCGGGCGCGATGCCCCCGCGCTCGAGTGCGCCGCGGATGGCCGCGCTGCCGAGCTGCGGAGCGGTCAGCGACGAGAGCTGCCCGCTCAGCCGCCCCTGCGGGGTCCGGGCTGCGGCGACGATGACGATGTCCTGCGGGTTCATGCTGCCTCCTCCTCGAGGGCGACGATCAGGGCCGGCTGGGTGGCCGCGACGACCTCGTCGAGGGTCACGTCCGGCGCGAGCTCGCGGAGGACGAGCCCGTCCGCGGTCACGTCGATGACGGCGAGGTCGGTGATGATCCGGTCGACGACGCCCCGCCCCGTGAGCGGGAGCGAGCACGCGTCGACGATCTTGGGCGACCCGTCCTTGGCGACGTGCTCCATGAGGACGATGACGCGGCCGGCGCCGTGCACGAGATCCATCGCGCCGCCGGGGCCCTTGACCATCTTGCCGGGGATCATCCAGTTCGCGAGGTCGCCCGACGCCGACACCTGCATGGCGCCGAGGATGGCCGCGTCGATCTTGCCGCCGCGGATCATCCCGAAGCTCAGGCTCGAGTCGAAGAAGGCCGCGCCCGGGAGCGTCGTGACGGTCTCCTTGCCCGCGTTGATGAGATCGGGATCGACGGCGTCCTCGGCCGGGTAGGGCCCGACCCCCAGGATGCCGTTCTCGGACTGGAGCACGAGCGTCACGCCGTCGGGCACGAAGTTCGGGACGAGCGTGGGAAGACCGATGCCGAGGTTCACGTACTCGCCGTCGTGGAGCTCGCGTGCGGCGCGCGCGGCCATCTGGAAGCGGGTGAGTGCCATGTCAGTTCCCCTCGGTCGCGACGGTGCGCTTCTCGATGCGCTTCTCGATGTCGGTGCCCACCTCGACGACCCGGTGCACGAACACGCCGGGCAGGTGCACGGCGTCGGGGTCGAGGGCGCCGGGCTCGACGAGTTCCTCGACCTGCGCGATGCACACGCGGCCCGCCATCGCGGCGAGCGGGTTGAAGTTCCGGGCCGCCTTGCGGAAGACGAGGTTGCCGTGTCGGTCGCCCTTCCAGGCGTGGACGAGCGCGAAGTCGGTCGTGATGGCCTCCTCGAGCACGTACTCGCGCTCGCCGAAGGTGCGGACGTCCTTCGCGGGCGAGGCGACAGCGACCGAGCCGTCGGCGGCGTACCGGCGCGGCAGGCCGCCGTCGGCCACCTGCGTGCCCACGCCCGTCTGCGTGTAGAACGCCGCGATCCCCGCGCCGCCCGCCCGCAGCTTCTCCGCGAGCGTGCCCTGCGGAGTGAGCTCGAGCTCGAGCTCGCCGGAGAGGAACTGCCGCTCGAACTCCCTGTTCTCGCCGACGTACGACGACGTCATCTTGCGGATGCGGCGAGCGCCGAGGAGCACGCCGAGCCCCCAGTCGTCGACGCCGCAGTTGTTCGAGACGATCGAGAGGTCGGTGGTCCCCTGCGCGAGCAGGGCCTCGATGAGGGCGATGGGGTTGCCCGAGAGCCCGAAGCCGCCGACCGCGATGCTCGCGCCATCCGGGATGTCGGCGACCGCCTCGGCCGCCGTCGGGATCTGCTTGTCGATCACGTCGTGTCACTCCCTCGTCCACCGTCGCGCGCGGCGCCTTCGCCGCTGTCGTCCCTTCGAATCTAGCGCGCGGCGGGGGAGCGGGAGGGGGCGATATCAGCGATCCGAATGCCGGTCATCGGCCGCGCTGAAGAGCGCGCACGCGGCCCACCGAGTCATAAATCAGAGTGATGCCGAGGATCGAAGAATTCGGGTTCCCTGATAGTCCCGATGGCCCGAGAGTGGATGCAGACCTACCCGAGAAGGGATCGAAGATGATCAAACTGCTTTCGCATCTGTCCTACGTCGCCATCACGACGCCCGACGTCGAGGCGTCGGTGAAGTTCTACGAGGAGCAGGTCGGCCTGCAGGTCGTCGACCGCATCGGCGGCGCCGTCTACCTGCGCTGCTGGGGCGACTACTACCGCTACAGCGTCGTCGTCGTCCCGGGCGACGAGCCCGCGCTCGAGACCGCCGCATGGCGCACGACGAGCCCCGAGGCGCTCGAGGAGGCCGTCCGCCGGCTCGAGGCCGAGGGCGTCGATGGCGAGTGGTTCGAGGGGCACGCGATCGGCCGCGCCTACCGCTTCGTCGGCCCGCAGGGGCACCGCATGACGCTGCACTGGGACGTCGAGCACTACGTCTCGGGCGCAGACCAGGCGTCGATCTACCCCGACCGCCCGGCGCGCCGCTCGTCTCACGCGGGCGCCCCGCGCCAGCTCGACCACGTCACGATCGCGGCGCGCGACGTCGACGCGTTCGTCGAGTGGTACGTCCGCGTCCTCGGCTTCCGCTTCATGGCGCGCACCGTGCTCGACGAGGCGCCCATCTCGGTGTTCAGCGTGCTGACGACCAACGAGAAGTCGCACGACCTCGGCGTCGTGCTCGACGGCTCCGACCGCGACGGCCGCATCAACCACTACGCCTTCTGGGTCGACACCCGCGAGGAGCTGCTCATCGCCGCCGACGTGCTCATGGAGAACGGCACGCCGATCGAGTACGGCCCCAACATCCACGGCATCGGCGAGCAGACGTTCCTCTACTACCGCGAGCCCTCGAGCCTGCGCATCGAGCTCAACACGGGCGGCTACCGCAACTACGTGCCGGACTGGGAGGCGAACACGTGGCGCCCCTCGCAGGGCTCGAACAACTTCTACCGCAACGGCGCGATGCCGATGTCGATGACGGAGTCGTTCCCGCCCGCGAACGGCCCGTCCGCCACCGAGGAGGGCGTGCCCGACGAGATCAAGGAAGCCCTGCTCAACCCCTACGCCGTCCAGGGCCGGGGCTGACGCCGACGGAACGCGGGTCGCGTACGCGACCCGCGTTCCCGCGTCCCCAGGGCCGGACTCCGGCCATCCGCTTCATGATGAGGAGATGACGATGACGTCGCACTCGCGGCTCGACAACCGCTTCGCGCTCGCGCGCTACCGTGACGGCGCGGAGGTGCGCCTCGGCCTCGTGGCCGGGGATCGCATCCGGCCCGTGGGGCCCGATGAGCTCGGCGCCCCCGACCTCAACGCGTTCCTCGCGGACGCCTTCGCCGGCTGGGAGCGGATGGCCGCGCTCGCCGAGGCCGACGGCCCATGGCGGCCGCTGGACGAGGTCGTGCTCACGGCGCCGGTCGAGCCGCGCCAGGTGCTGCAGACGGGGGCGAACTACCGTCAGCACGTCATCGAGCTCGTCGCGGCGGGGCTCACGAACAACACCGACCGCACGCCCGAGGAGGCGCGCGCGTTCGCGGCCGACATGATGGACGAGCGCGCGGCGAGCGGCGAGCCGTACTTCTTCATCGGCCTGCCCGCGTGCGTCGTCGGGGACGACGTGCCGCTCGCGCTGCCGCCCTACAGCGAGGTGCACGACTGGGAGCTCGAGCTCGCCGTCGTCATCGGCCGCGAGGCGTTCCGCGTCTCGCGGGAGGACGCGATGGAGCACGTCGCGGGCTACACGATCGTCAACGACATCACGACGCGCGACCTCGTGTTCCGCAAGGACATGAAGGAGATCGGCACCGACTGGTACCGGTCGAAGAACGCGCCCGGCTTCCTGCCGACCGGGCCGTTCCTCGTGCCGGCCGGCCTCGTCGACGAGAAGGACGCGCGCGTGCGCCTCGAGCTCAACGGGCAGACGATGCAGGACTCCTCGACGAGCGATCTCCTCTTCGACATCCCCGCGCTCGTCTCGGCGGCGAGCCAGACGATGCCGCTGCTCCCGGGCGACCTGCTCCTCACGGGCAGCCCCGCGGGCAACGGCCAGCACTGGAAGAGGTTCCTGCGCGACGGCGACGTCATGACCGGCGCGATCTCGGGCCTGGGCGCCCAGGTCGTGCGCTGCGTCGCCGAGGGGACCGCGCGATGACGCCCACCGAGGATCCGCAGGAGCTCGACCGCGCCGACCCCGCCGGCCACATCGCGGCGGCGGCCGAGGCGTACCGGAACTGGGGGCGCTGGGGCGAGGACGACGTCGTCGGCACGCTGAACTTCATCGACGACGCCAAGCGGCGGACGGCCGCCGGCCTCGTGCAGGACGGCCTCGTCGTCTCGCTCGCGCAGTCGTTCGACATGGACGGACCGCAGAAGGGATGGCGGCGCCGCACGAACCCCGTGCACACGATGCTCGACACCGGCACCGACGCCGAGCGCGGCGCCCAGGGCTTCCCGCACGGGATCGGGGGCGCCGACGACGTGATCGCGATGCCGCTGCAGTGCTCGACGCAGTGGGACGGCCTCGGCCACATCTTCGACCGCGGTTTCGCGTGGAACGGGCGCCGCGCGGGCGATGTCGTCACGAGCGACGGCGACCTCGTCACGGGCATCGAGCACACGGCCGACCGGCTCGTGAGCCGCGGGGTGCTGCTCGACCTGGGGGCGTTCCTGCGCCCCGAGACGGGCGAGCTCGAGGACGGCTACGCGATCACGGCCGTCGAGCTCGACGCGTGCATCGCCGCGCAGGGCCCGACGAGCGGCGTGGGCCGCGGCGACATCGTGCTCGTGCGCACCGGCCGGCTCGCACGCGCGCGGCGCGAGGGCTGGGGAGACTACGCGGGCGGCCCTTCGGCCGGGCTGTCGTTCACGACGGCCGGATGGCTGCACCGCTCGGAGATCGCGGCGATCGCGACCGACACGTGGGGCTTCGAGGTGCGCCCGAACGAGTTCGACGCGGCCTTCCAGCCCCTGCACCAGGTCGTCATCCCCAACATGGGGCTCACGGTCGGCGAGATGTGGGATCTCGACCGGCTGGCCGACGCGTGCCGGGAACGGGGACGATGGGAGTTCCTGCTCACCGCGGCGACGATCCCGATCACGGGCGCGGTCGGGTCGCCGGTCAACCCGCTCGCGATCCTCTGACCATCCGACATCCGCGGGCCATCCGCATCAGACACATCCGAGAACGAGGAGGTTCTTCCATGACCGCAGTGACGAAGGTCGCGATCGCCGGGTGCGGCGCCGCCAGCATGGCCGCCGCGATCCCGCTCGCCGAGGCCGGCGTCTCCGTCGACGTGTACGAGCTCAAGCCCGAGCTGTCGGCGCTCGGCTCCGGGATCACGCTGCAGGGCAATGCGCTGCGCGCTCTCGGCCGCCTGGGGGTGTGGGAGCAGGCCGCAGCCCAGGGCTACCCGTTCGAGGGGCTCACCCTGCGCGCGCCCGGCCCGGACGCGCCCGTCATCGCCGAGCTTCCCGAGGTGAAGACCGGCGGCCCCGACTTCCCCGCCTGCATGGGCATGTACCGGCCCGACCTCGCGCGCATCCTCGTCGAGCGCGCCGAGTCGCTCGGCGTGCGCGTGCACTACGGCGCGAAGGTCACCGGCGTGCGCGAGACCGAGGGCGGGGTGCTCGTCGACGTCGGCGGCGCGCCGGTCGGCGAGTACGACCTGCTCATCGGGGCCGACGGCATCCACTCGACCGTGCGCGAGCTGATCGGCATCGAGACCCAGCCCGAGCACACGGGCATGGGCATCTGGCGCGCCTTCGTCCCGCGGCCGGCCGAGGTCACGCAGAGCCAGCTGTACTACGGCGGCCCCGCGTACATCGCCGGCTACACGCCCACGGGC
This sequence comes from Microbacterium sp. JZ37, assembly GCF_035188445.1. Classification (NCBI taxonomy): domain Bacteria; kingdom Bacillati; phylum Actinomycetota; class Actinomycetes; order Micrococcales; family Microbacteriaceae; genus Microbacterium; species Microbacterium sp. JZ37. The sequence continues at coordinate 363,732 of NZ_CP045253.1, forward strand.
GAGGACACGATGTACGCGTTCCTCGTCGAGGACGCGCAGGATCGCTTCGGCGTCGCCCCGGCGGAGGCCGTGGAGATCATGAAGGGGCTCTCGGCGGCCTACGGCGGCCCGTGGAACGCCATCCGCGAGAGCCTGTCCGAGTCGAGCCGCATCAACTACACGTGGTTCACGGCGCACATCCTCGACGGCGCGTGGAACCGCGGCCGCACGGTCGTCATCGGCGACGCGGCGCACAGCTGCCCGCCCACGGTCGCCCAGGGCGCCGCGCAGGCGATGGAGGACGGGATCGTGCTCGCTGAGCTCCTCATCGCCGCCGACGCCGTGGACCAGGGCCTCTGGGACGCGTTCCATGCGCGCCGCGTGCCGCGTGCGACCGCGGTCGTCGAGGCGTCGGTGCAGCTCGGACGCTGGCAGCTCGAGCACAACCGCGACGCCGACGCGGCCGGCCTCATCTTCGGCGTCGCGCAGCAGATGGCGCAGCCCGCATGAGCGGCGCGATCGACGTCCACGCGCACCTCCTTCTGCCCGCACTGCAGGAGGAGGTCGCGCGCCGCGACCCCGACGGCTTCGCGGCCGCGAACGCGCTCGACGCGCGCCGCAACGGGCCGGAGAGCCTGGCCGCATCCGGCCGCATGATCGGCGCGCGCATCCCGCTGCTCACCGACCCGGCCGCGCGCATCGTGGCCATGGACGAGCAGGGGGTCGCGCAGCAGTGGGTGAGCCCGTCGCCGAACCACTTCCATCCGTGGGCCGACGAGGAGCTCGGCGTGTGGATCGCGAAGGAGGCGAACCGGCAGATCGCGGCGCACATCGCGACCGCCCCGACCGCCTCCGCGGGCTCGGCGCCGTGCCGCTGCAGCACCCGTCGCGTCTCGTCGAGTGCCTCGACGACGCGGTTCTCGCGCACGAGCTGCTCGGGGTCGAGATCTCCTCGTTCGCGGGAGACGTCGAGCTGTCGGACGAGCGGCTCGAGCCGTTCTGGGCCCGCGCCGCCGAGCTCGGCGCGATCGTGTTCCTGCACCCGTTCGGATGCTCGCTCGACGAGCGCCTCGACCGGTTCTACCTCTCGAACACCGTGGGGCAGCCGACCGAGAACGCCGTCGCGCTCTCGCACCTCATCTTCGCGGGCGTGCTCGACCGCCATCCGGAGCTGCGGATCGTGGCCGCGCACGGCGGGGGCTACCTGCCGACGGTGATCGGCCGCTCGGATCGCGCGTGGGCGGTGCGCCCCGAGGCGCGGGGCTGCGCCGAGCCGCCGTCGACGTACCTGCGCCGGCTCTGGTTCGACACGGTCGTGCACGACGAGCGCACGCTGCGCGCGCTCGTCGAGGTCGCGGGGGCCGACCGTGTCGTGCTCGGCAGCGACTTCCCGTTCGACATGGGGCTCGACGACCCCGTCGGCTTCGTGCAGGGGGCCGGGCTCGCGGATGCCGATGCCGTGCTCTCCCGCACGGCGGACGCGCTCGCCGCGGGCGTGCGCGGGGCGGATGCCGCGAGCTCTCCGGTCGCGGAGGCGCGGGCATGAGGATCGGGCGGTGGACGCGCGCCGGCCGCGAGGAGGACGGCTTCATCGAGGACGCGGGGGTCATCCCGTTCCCCGACGCGCTCACGGTGGGCGACGTGCTCGCCGCAGGGCTCGGGGCGCTCCCCGCGCTTCGCGAGCGCGCGGGCCATCCGGTCGCGCCCCTCGCCGACGTGACGCTGCGCGCGCCGCTGTCGCCGGCCTCCGTGCGGGACTTCGTCGCGTTCGAGGAGCACGTCGAGGGGGTCAGCGCGTCGGTCGACGGCAAGAGCGAGGTCGTGCCCGAGTGGTACCAGGCGCCGACGTTCTACTTCACGAACCCGCACACGATCGCCGGTCCGGGCGAGACGATCGCCCCGCCCGAGACGCAGCGCCTCGACTTCGAGCTCGAGGTCGCCGCGGTGCTCGGCGGCGCAGGTGCCAACCTCTCGCCGGTCGAGGCGGACGCCGTGATCTTCGGCTACACGATCATGAACGACTGGTCGGCCCGCGACCTGCAGTCGCGGGAGATGAAGGTGCGCCTCGGGCCGTGCAAGGGCAAGGACTTCGCCACGAGCCTCGGCCCGTGGATCGTCACGGCCGACGAGCTCGAGCGCTTCCGCGACGAGGACGGCTTCCTCGCCCTGCGCGCCGAGGTGTCCGTCAACGGCGAGCGGTACGGCGAGGATCTCGTGTCGAACATGGGATGGCCCTTCGCCGAGCTCGTCGCGTACGCCTCGCGCAATGCGCGCGTCGTCCCGGGGGACGTGCTCGGCTCGGGCACCGTCGGCAACGGCGGCTGCCTCGGCGAGCTCTGGGGGCGCGGCAGCACCCTGCCGCCGCTGCGCGAGGGCGACGAGGTGCGGATGACGGTCGAGGGCATCGGCGAGCTCGTCGGGCACGTCGGCGCCCCCGTCCCGGCCCCGCCGATCCCGCCCGCGCGTCCTCGGTCGCGAGCCCGGGCGCGCTGACGGGCGGGGCCGGTCGCGTGTTCGCCGCGTTTCGCGGCGAACCCGGGGCCGTCAGACCCGCTTCGCGGCGCGGCGCGCGCCCTCGCCGAGCGCCTCGAGCTTGGCCCACGCGATCTGCTCGTGGACGCGGCCGCCCAGGCCGCAGTCGGTCGCGGCGATCACGCGGTCGGGGCCGACGATGCGCGCGAAGCGCTCGATGCGCTGCGCGACGAGGTCCGGATGCTCGACGAGGTTCGTCGAGTGACCCACGACGCCCGGCACGAGGACGAGGTCGTCGGGGATGAGATCGCTGTTCTCCTCCCACACCGCCCATTCGTGCTCGTGGCGCACGTTGGCCGCCTCGAACGAGATCTGGCCGACCTTCGCGCCGAGCACGGTGCGGAGGATGTGCTTGAGCTCGATGTCGGTCGTGTGAGGCCCATGCCATGAGCCCCAGCACAGGTGCAGGCGCACCTGCTCCCTGGGCAGCCCGGCGATGGCCTCGTTGATCGCGTCGATGCGGATCTGGGTGAACGCGAGGTAGTCCTCGACGCTCGGCTCGGGGTTGATCTGGTCCCAGTTCTCCGCGAGCGACGGATCGTCGAGCTGCAGGATGAGACCGGCGTCCGTGATCGCCCGGTACTCCTCCTTCAGCGCGTCCGTCCACGCGCGGATGTGCTCGAGCTCGGTCGCGTAGTAGTCGTTGCGCACGCGTGCGGCGGAACCCGGCGCGATCGCCGTGAGGAATCCGGTCTCGCCCTCGCCGAGCGCGTCGGCGAGGTGGCGGACATCCGCCGCGGTCGCGGCCTGCCCGCGGTACGAGATCGGGCCCGTCGTCGTGGGGAACGCCGTGGCCGTCCGTCCGGTCTCGACGCCGTTCTCCGGGTCCTGGTACACCTCGGCGAAGGCCTGGCGGTCGCGGCGGTCGAGGAACGACGTGAGCACGATGTTGCCCGGCTCGGAGCGGCGGGGCGGCTCGTTGAACGCGTTCACCTCGGTGAGCGAGAGGCCGTCGACGCGCTGGAACGAGTAGCCCCACCACGCGCCGTAGTCGACGGGGCTCGACATCGCCTTGCCGAACTCGCCGTCTCCCGGCTGCGTGATCCCGACCGCGCGCTGGCGCTCGACGACATCGCGCACGGCCTCCGCGACGAGCGCCTCGTACTCGGGCGTCGACGTGAGCGTGAAGCCGTCCTCCTCGAACGTGCGCGCGGCGTTGGCCTCGATGAGGGCCTTCGTGCGCGGCAGGCTGCCGGCGGTCGTCGTCTCGATGGTCGTCATGCTGCTCCTCGCTCCTTCTGCGGGCGTGCCCGCCGTCGCGACGGTATCGCGAGCACGGTGCGACTTCCGCATCGCATGTCGAAGAGTGACGGATGGTCGGCCGTCGGCCCCCGGCCCCGGCCCCGTACGCGCAATCGGATGGCTGGGGCTCGCGTGCGCGTGTCGTCCCCGGCAGGCGACATCCGCACCACGGGTCCGACGCGGCGTGCGCCCGGGGCTCGCGCGGCGGACATCCGCTCGCTACACTGGCCGTATAGCGAACATGCGTTCGCACAGCGAACCGATCGAGGAGGAACCGGTGATCGACAAGACCGTCGCGAGCGTCGAGGACGCCGTCGCGGGGATCGCGGACGGCGCGACCGTCATGATCGGCGGCTTCGGGCGCGCCGGACAGCCCGTCGAGCTCATCGACGCGCTCATCGCGCACGGAGCCCGCGACCTCACGATCGTGAACAACAACGCCGGCAACGGGGACACCGGCCTTGCGGCGCTCCTGGCGGCGGGACGCGTGCGCCGGATCGTCTGCTCCTTCCCTCGTCAGAGCGACTCCTGGGTCTTCGACGGCCTGTACCGCGCGGGCGAGATCGAGCTCGAGCTCGTGCCCCAGGGCAATCTCGCCGAGCGGATCCGCGCCGCCGGCGCGGGGATCGGCGCCTTCTTCTCGCCCACGGGCGTGGGCACGCAGCTGGCGGAGGGCAAGGAGCACCGCGACATCGACGGGCGCACGTACGTCCTGGAGTATCCGATCAGAGCCGACGTCGCCCTCATCAGCGCGCACCGCGCCGACCGCTGGGGCAACCTCGTCTACCGCGAGACAGCGCGCAACTTCGGGCCGATCATGGCGACGGCCGCCACGACGACGATCGTCCAGGTCGACGAGGTCGTCGAGCTCGGAGCGCTCGACCCCGAGACGGTCGTGACCCCAGGTCTCTTCGTGGACCGCGTCGTGGCGGTCGGCGAGCGCGCGTGGCTGCGCGACGGCGTCTTCGTCGGAGGCGTCGACATCGAGGGACGCCCGCTCGCCGAGGAGGCCGCACGATGACCACCCGCATCAGCCGCGACGATCTCGCGGCACGGATCGCCGCCGACATCCCCGAGGGCTCCTACGTGAACCTCGGAATCGGCGCGCCCACCCTCGTGGCGAACTTCCTGCCATCCGATCAGGAGATCATCCTGCACACAGAGAACGGCCTGCTCGGCATGGGCGAGGCCCCTGCCGCCGACCGGGTGGACCCCGACCTCATCAACGCCGGCAAGCAGCCCGTGACCGCGCTGCCGGGGGCGGCCTACTTCCACCACGCCGACTCGTTCGCGATGATGCGGGGCGGGCACCTCGACATCTGCGTGCTCGGCGCGTTCCAGGTGTCCGAGCGCGGCGACCTCGCGAACTGGTCGACCGGCGCGCCCGGGGCCATCCCCGCCGTGGGCGGCGCGATGGACCTCGCGATCGGCGCGAAGCAGGTGTTCGTCATGACCGACCTGCTCACGAAGCAGGGCGAGTCGAAGCTCGTGGCCGCCTGCACGTATCCCCTCACCGGCGTCGGCTGCGTCACGCGGGTCTACACCGATCACGCGGTGTTCGATGTGACCGACGAGGGCTTCCGCGTGCGGGAGCCCTTCGGCGACAACACGATCGAGGGCCTCGAGTCCCTCACCGGGCTCTCTCTGCAGGAGGTGGCGGCATGACCGCGAGCTTCGTCTACGACGCCGTCCGCACCCCGTTCGGGCGCGCGGGTGGAGCGCTGTCGGGGGTGCGGCCCGACGACCTCGCCGCCGTCGTCATGAGGGCGACCGTGGACCGCACGGGTCTCGACCCCGCACGGATCGACGACGTCGTGTTCGGCGACGCGAATCAGGCCGGCGAGGACAACCGCAACGTCGCGCGCTTCGGCGCGCTGCTCGCGGGGTTCCCCGTGACGGTGCCCGGCGCGACGGTGAACCGCCTCTGCGGCTCGTCGGTCGAGGCGGTCATCCAGGGCTCGCGCGCGATCGAGGCCGGCGATGACCGGATCGTGCTCGCGGGCGGGGTCGAGTCGATGAGCCGCGCGCCGTTCGTCGTGGAGAAGTCGGCCAAGCCGTTCCCGGCGGTCGGAAACCAGACGATGTGGAACACGTCGATCGGATGGCGGATGATCAACCCCGCTCTGCCGCGGGAATGGACGATCTCGAACGGCGAGAGCGCCGAGCTGCTGGCCGAGACCTACGGCATCTCGCGTGATGACCAGGATGCCTTCTCCGTGCGCAGCCACGAGCTCGCGGCCCGCGCGTGGGCCGAGGGTCGCTACGACGCGGAGATCGTGCAGGTCGACGGGCATGAGCTCGCCCGCGACGAGGGCATCCGCGACGGCTCGACCGTTGAGAAGCTCGGCGGCCTCAAGGCGCTGTTCAAGCAGGGCGGCACGGTCACCGCGGGCAACTCCTCGTCGATCAACGACGGGGCGTCGGCCGTGCTCCTCGGCGCCGAGGGGGCCATCGACGCCGAGCCGCTCGCGCGCATCGCCGGCCGAGGCGCCTTCGGAAACGAGCCGCACCTCTTCGGCGTCGCGCCGGTCGAGGCGGCGAACATCGCCCTCCGCCGAGCGGGGAAGACGTGGGCCGACGTCGACCTCGTCGAGCTCAACGAGGCGTTCGCCTCGCAGAGCCTCGCGTGCATCCGTCAGTGGGATATCGACCCCGAGCGCGTGAACATCCACGGCGGTGCGATCGCGATCGGGCATCCGCTCGGCGCCTCGGGCGGACGCATCATCGGGCACGCCGCGCATGAGCTCAAGCGCCGGGGCGGGGGAGTGGCGGTCGCCGCTCTCTGCATCGGCGTCGGGCAGGGGCTGGCCGTCGTCCTCGAGCGCTGAGCCGCAGCCGACGTGCGCGGGACCGGGGGTCGTGCATGTCTCGGTTGGCGTGGGAATGGAGCCCGGATGGCCGCACCGCGTGAGACACGGAAGCCCCGCCACCACCCCCATGTCTCATTCCACGCGGGTTTCGGGCCCGGATGGCCGCACCGCGTGAGACACGGAAGCGCCGCCACCACCCTCATGTCTCATTCCACGCGGGTTTCGGGCCCGGATGGCCGCACCGCGTGAGACATGGGGTGGTCCGGAGGGCGATAGGGTCGCGAGGATGAGCACGAACGACGTCGAAGAGGGCCGCGGCGACTTCGTCCAGTCCTTCGCGCGCGGTCTCGCGGTCATCCGCTCGTTCGACGCGGAGCACCCGAGCCTCACTCTGAGCGAGGTCGCCGCCCGGACGGAGATGACCCGCGCAGCCGCCCGGCGGTTCCTGCTCACCCTCGAGACCCTCGGGTACGTCCGCAGCACGGGGCGGGAGTTCGCGCTCACCCCGCGCGTCCTCGAGCTCGGCTTCAGCTACCTCTCCGCGCTGTCGCTGCCCGAGATCGTCCAGCCCCACCTCGAGCGGCTCTCGCGCGAGGTCGACGAGAGCGTCTCGGCGGCCGTCCTCGACGGCGGCGACATCGTCTACGTCGCGCGCGTTCCGACGCGTCGGATCATGAGCGTCGCGATCACGATCGGCACCCGCTTCCCGGCCTACGCCACGAGCATGGGCCGCGTGCTGCTCGCGCACCTGCCGCAGGATGAGCGCGATGCCCTGCTCGCGGCATCCGCTCTCGAGCCCCTCACCGAGCGCACGATCACCGACCGATCGGCCCTCGCGCGCCGGCTCGACGAGGTCGCGGCCGCGGGATTCGCGATCACGGATGGCGAGCTCGAGTCGGGCGTGCGATCGGTCGCGGCTCCCGTGCGCGGCCGGGATGGCCGGGTTGTCGCAGCGGTGAACGTGTCCGCGAGCGCCGCGCGCATTCCGATCGAGCGCCTCCGGGCCGAGCACCTCCCGCGTCTGATCGCGGCGACGCAGGCGATCGAGGCCGATCTGCGTCTCGTGTGAGCCGTCGCCTCATGCGCATGCGGGAGAGGCGAATGGCGCCGATCGCGCGGGAACGCGATGCTGGAGACGCCGCACCCGCGGCATGACTGCGAAGGAGCACCATGAAGCACGAGCGCATCGCCCTCCACGACGGACGCGACGACGTGACTCTCACGACGTACGTTCTCGACGACTCCCCGGAGCTGCTCGACGGCCGCGCCCGCCCCGCCGTGCTGATCCTGCCCGGGGGAGCGTACATGGGCTGCTCCGATCGCGAGGCCGAGCCGGTCGCCCTCGCGTTCGCCGCGCTCGGGTATCACGCGTTCGTGCTGCGCTACTCGGTGTACGGCGCGGGCGGGCCGCTCGACTGGAACGTCGATGCTCGCGCGATGGAGCCCCGCGCGCACAGCGTCTTCCCGAACCCGCTCATCGACGTCGCCCTCGCGATGAAGCACATCCGGTCGCGGGCGGCGGAGTGGCTCGTCGACGCCGACCGCATCGCGATCGCGGGGTTCTCCGCCGGCGGCCACAACGCCGGCATGTACGGCACGCGATGGCATGACGCCCTCGTCACCGAGGCGGTCGACGCGACCCCGGACGAGCTGCGGCCCGCCGCGCTCATCATGGGCTACGCGCTCAGCGACTACCGCTTCCAGCACGCCCGTCTGGATGCCATGCCGCCCGCGGAGCGCGCCGTCCGCGAGATGGCCGCCGTCGCGTACTTCGGCGAGATCGACCCGGCGCCCGAGCTGCTCGACGCGGCGAGCCCCGCGCTGCACGTGAGCGCGCAGACCCCGCCGACCTTCCTATGGCACACGGTCGCCGACGCGCTCGTGCCCGTCGAGCATTCCCTCCAGTTCGCGTCGGCATGCGCCGCGCACGGCGTGCCCTTCGAGCTCCACGCCTTCGAGGCGGGCCAGCACGGCCTCTCGCTCGCGACGCGCGCCACCGCCCCTGCCGAGCCGATGATCGACGACGATGCTGCGCACTGGGTGCCGCTCGCGGCCGCGTGGCTGGCCAAGCGCTTCTCCGTCGAGCTCCCCGCGGCGATGCCCTGGGAGTGAGCCGGACGGCCGTCAGCTCGGCAGCGACGGATGGGCTGAGGTCGGGTGGCGCGGGATGAAGAGCGACAGCGCCACCGCGACCGCGGCCGCGATGATCGCGAGCCAGTAGCAGACTTCGAACGCCTCGCGCGTGGGGATGGTCGCGCCCCCGACCTCGACGCTCATGGCCGCGAGCACGCCGCCCATGACGGCGGACGCGCTCGACGTTCCCACCGAGCGGAAGAGCGCGTTGAGGCCGTTCGACGCCCCGGTCTCGTCGGCGGGCACGGCGCGCATGATGATCATCGGCATGGCGGCGAACGTGAACCCGATCCCGACGCCGATGAGGAGGTTCGCCACGAAGATGTGCCAGATCTCGCTCGACCACAGCAGCACGAACACGTAGGCCAGCACGATGAACGACGCGCCGCCCGTGAACAGCGGCCGCGGCCCGATCGTGCGCTCGAGCCATCCGGACAGCGGCGAGATCACCATCATCACGAGGCCCGCGGGCATGACGATGAGCGCGGCGCCGACCATGTCCATCCCGAAACCGGACCCGGTCTCCGTCGGCAGCTCGAGCATCTGCGGGAACGTCACGTTCGACGAGAACAGCGCGAAGCCCATCCCGATCGCGGCGATGTTCGTGAACAGCACCGCTGGACGAGCCGCGACGCGCAGGTCGAGGAGCGGGTCGCGCGTGCGCAGCTGGTACGCGCCCCACACGCCGAGCACCACGAGCCCGCCGATGACACTGGTGAGCGCGGCGGGCGACGTCCATCCCCATTCCGCGCCGCGGGAGACGAACAGCAGCAGCCCGGTGAGCCCGAGGGCGAGGCCGATCGCGCCCACCACGTCGAGGCGGCCCGGCGCTCGCAGGATGTCCTCCGGCACGTAGACCAGGACGAGCGCGAGCCCGACGACGCCGAGAGCGGCCGCGAGCCAGAACAGGGAGTGCCAGTCGGCGTTGAGCGCGAGGTACGCCGCGACCGGCATGCCGACGGCTCCGCCGACTCCCATCGTCGCGCTCATGAGCGCAACGGAGGTCCCGAGGCGGTCGGGAGGCAGAACATCGCGCATGATCGCGATGCCGAGCGGCACGACGCCGGTCACCGCTCCCTGCAGGGCGCGGCCGATGATCACCCCGACGATCGAGCTCGAGAGGGCCGCGACGAGGGAGCCCACGATGAGCAGCGCGAGCAGGACGACGATCACCCGCCGCTTCCCGTACATGTCGCCGAGACGCCCGGAGATGGGCGTCGCGACGGCGGCGACGAGCAGGGTGATCGTGATGACCCACGAGGTGTCCTCGCGCGACGCGTCGAGGAGCGTCGGCAGCTCGGCCTGGAGCGGCACGACGAGCGTGAACATGAACGCGGAGCACAGGCCCGCGAACGCGAGCACGGCGACCGTGAGCCAGCGCGGCGGGTGGGCGAGCCTGCTTCGGGGTCTGTCGTCGTCGCGCACCTTCTCCACCCTAGGCTCCGCTCCGGACACGGGCTCCGCCTAGGGTGAGGACATGATCACGCCCGACTGGATCCCGCACCGCCGCGCCTCGGACGGCGAGCTCGTGGGCTGGGTGCGTCCGGATGGCGACGGCTGGGTCGCCGTGTCGCTCTTCGGCGCCGATGTCACGAGCTCGGTCGACTGGCTCGAGGCGGAGGAGGCGCTCGAGCGCCAGGGTCTGTCGTGGATGGCGGATGTGTGGATGCTGCGCCGGCCGGATGGCCGCGACGTGCGCGTCCGCCTGGTCGAGTTCTCTCCCGATCGGCTCGAGGGCGGCGTCGTCGCTCCCGGACGCGTCGTCGTGAAGACCGACGACTTCGGCGCGATCGACGTGCCCTATGAGCTCATCGAGCTGCCGTGGCCGCCGCCGCGCGACCTCCGCCCGCTCACGACGGGCGAGGGCGGAAGTCCCTGGGGCTGACCAGCGCGGCTCAGCCCGGGAGCGCGTCGAGCAGGGGCCTCGGGTCGGGCGCCTCATCCGTTCCCTGGAACGCGACGGCGTCGGCCCCGGCGTCGACGAGCTCGGCGATGCGGTCGGCGATGCGGTTCTCGAGCGCATCGGCGCGAGGGTCGATCTCCGTGTAGACGCGCACGCGGGCGCGGCCTCCGCGCCCCGAGGCCTCGCGTCCCTCGTCGATGATCGCCCGTGCGCGACGCAGGCCTTCGACGTCGATCGAGGCGTCGAGCAGGACCGAGTCGCCGATCTCTCCGGCCAGGCGCAGGGTCTTCGGCCCGCTCCCGCCGATCGTGATCTCGGGCGCGGTGGCGGGCGGCCATCCGAGCGAGATGCCGTCGAGCTTCACATACCGCCCGGCCACGTCGACGGTATCCCCGTCGAGGAGCGAGCGCACGGCGCCGACGTACTCGCGCAGCAGCGTCAGGGGCGACGCGACCCTCGCGCCGACCTGGCCCATCCACGGGAGCACGCCGTGGCCGAAGCCGGCGATGACCCGGCCCGGCGCGAGTCGCTCGATCGTGGCGACCTCCATCGCCGCGAGCGCGGGGTTCCGCAGCGGCACGGGAAGCAGGCCGATGCCGACCTTCAGCCGCTCGGTCGCGACGAGCGCCGCCGTCGCGGTCGCGAGGCCGCCTTCGAGGAAGCAGTCCTCCCAGAGCCACAGCTCCGCGACCCCCGCGGCGTCGGCGGCACGCGCGACGGCGACGAGCTCCTCGGGCGGGGACTGGGGACGGAACACGATGCCGATCGGGGGAGAGGACGCCGCAGCCGCTGCCATGCCCCCATCGTGCCATCCGTCCCGGACATCGGCGCCCGCCATCCGCCCTCCATCGGCACCCGCCATCCGCACCGTCGCGTCGGTGTCGGTGCCGCGTGCCATCCTGTTCGCGTGAGCACTTCCCCCGAGCCCGGCACTCCGGGAGGGACCCCCGAGCGGCCCGCCGTGTTCTTCCGCGACGCCGCGGAGTTCCGCGCGTGGCTCGAGCGGAACCACGACACCGCGACCGAGCTGTGGATGGGCCTGCGGCTCGCGCATGTGCCCGACCGCGGGCTCACGTGGGGCGATGCCGTGATCGAGGCGCTGTGCTTCGGATGGATCGACTCGGTCTCGCAGAGGATCGACGACGACTCGAGGCGGCAGCGCTGGACCCCGCGCAAGCGCGGGAGCACCTGGTCGCGCGTCAACATCGCGCACGTCGAGCGGCTGCTCGCGGAGGGGCGGATGCACCCCGCGGGCATCGCGGCGTTCGAGCGCCGCACCGAGGCGCGCAGCGGGACGTACTCGCACGAGAATCCCGAGGCCGAGCTCACGGCCCCGCTCCAGGCGATCGTCGACGCCTCGCCGGGCGCGGTCGCCTTCCTCGCCGAGGCGACGCCGGGGTATCGCAAGGCCGTCCGCCACTGGATCATGTCGGCGAAGCAGGAGATCACGCGCGAGCGCCGGGCGCGTCAGCTCGTCGAGGACTGCGAGGCGGGGCGGCTCGTGCCGCCGCAGCGGCCCGGCGCGACGCCCGCGTGGCTCGCGCGCGCCGCGGCAGCGGCGCAGGCGGCCCGGTGACGCCTCCCGCCGTCAGCGGATGAGCGCTGCGCGCGGCACGCGACGGCGGGCCGGGGCGCCGAAGCGCGCGAGGACGAACGCGACCCACGCCGTCGCGGCGATGACGATCGCGGCGACGGCCGACCAGAGCACCGCGGGGTCCGACACGGCGAGCGTGGGGATGAAGCGGCCGGGGACGAATGCCGCGAACGCGCCGGCGGCGAGTGCGCCCAGCCAGGAGCCCACCATGTTGCCGATGTGCGAGCGCACATTGCCGCGGCGGATGGCGATCACGCCGAAGGTCGTGGTGGCGAACGTGAAGATCGCGAGCGCGTGGAAGACGGTGAAGCCGCCGATCGTGTAGATGAACATCCCCGAGACGCAGACGAGGTACATGGCGATGACCCACGTGCGGCCGAGGGTCTTGTGGGCGCGGTCCTTGCGACGACGGAGGATGTTGACCGGCGCGAGGAGGATGACGAGCGATGCCGCGATCGCGTGGATCGGGATGAGGAGCGCGTGCGGGTCCATGCTCACAAGATAGAGTCACTATCCAACGCGGCGCATCCTGGATAGCGCCGCGCCGCCGCGCTATCCGAGGAGGGGCATGAAGCTCAGCGAACTGGCCGCGCGCACCCGCACATCGACCGCGACGCTCAAGTTCTGGATCCGGGAAGGGATCCTGCCGCCCGGCGAGCTCCGCAACCAGACCACCGCCGTCTACGGCGAGGGGCACGTCGAGCGGATCGCGCTCGTGCGCACGCTGCGGGAGGAGTTCGACCTGCCGATCGCGCGGATCCGGGCGCTCGTCGTGCGCATCGACGACCCCGGCGTCCCGCTCCTGGACATCATGGAGGAGTGCCAGCTCATCGCGACGGGGCTGCGCGCGGGCGACGCCGGGCAGGACGCGCGCGTGCCGAGGCTGCTCGCCGATGTCGGATGGCCCGACGCGACGAGCGTCGCGCGCGACGCGCTCTCCGCGGCCCTGCGCGATGCGGAGGCGGTCGGCGTCACGTTCGGGCGGGAGACCCTCGCCCGGTACGCGCGGATGCTCGCCGAGTTCGCCCGCGAGGACATCGCGTCCATCCGCACGGACGGCACCCGGGATGCCGTCGCGCGGGCGCTGCTGCAGGGCGCGGCGGCGCAGACGCGCGTCCTCGTCGCCCTGAACCAGCTCGCGCACACGTCCGCTGCGATCTCGGACGCGCTCGCCCGCGCGCAGGCCGGCGGCACGGCGCTCGGCGCGGGCCCGGCGGAGGCCGACCCCGCCGGACCCGCGGACTAGGATTGAGGGGGTGCCCGGATCCCGTCGCGGAACCTCTCACGGCGCCCTCGCCCCCTTTCCGACCATTGGAGCCACCGTGGCCGAGCAGTCCCGCCTCGACAAAGTCATCGCCCTCGCCCGTCATCGCGGGTTCGTGTTCCAAGCGGGCGAGATCTACGGCGGTTCGAGGTCCGCGTGGGACTACGGCCCCCTCGGCACCGAGCTCAAGGAGAACATCCGCCGTCAGTGGTGGCAGACGTTCGTGCGCGGCCGCGGCGACATGGTGGGCCTCGACTCGTCGATCATCCTGCCGACCAAGGTCTGGCAGGCGTCCGGCCACGTCGCGACCTTCACCGACCCGCTCGTCGAGTGCCTCCAGTGCCACAAGCGCCACCGCGAGGACCACCTCATCGAGGCGTACGAGGCCAAGAAGGGCCGTGCCCCCGAGAACGGGATGGCCGACATCGTGTGCCCCGACTGCGGCACGCGCGGCCAGTGGACCGAGCCGCGCTCGTTCTCGGGCCTCATGAAGACCTACGTGGGCGTCGTCGACGACGAGTCGGGTCTGCACTACCTGCGCCCCGAGACGGCCCAGGGCATCTTCGTGAACTTCGCGAACGTCGTGACGGCCGCGCGCAAGAAGCCCCCGTTCGGCGTCGGCCAGGTCGGCAAGGCGTTCCGCAACGAAATCACGCCCGGCAACTTCATCTTCCGCACCCGCGAGTTCGAGCAGATGGAGATCGAGTTCTTCGTGCCCCCGGCCGAGGCCGGCGAGTGGTTCGAGCACTGGGTCGACGCATGTTGGAACTGGTTCGTCGACCTCGGCATCGACCCGGCGCACATGCGCAAGTTCGACGTCCCGGACGGCGAGCGCGCGCACTACTCCGACCGCACGATCGACGTCGAGTACGAGTTCGGCTTCGCGGGCAAGGGCTGGGGCGAGCTCATGGGCATCGCCAACCGCACCGACTTCGACCTGTCGAACCACATCGAGCACTCCGGCTCGAACCTCTCGTTCTTCGACCAGGCCTCGGGTGAGAAGTACGTGCCGTACGTCATCGAGCCGTCGTTCGGCCTCACCCGCTCGATGATGGCGTTCCTCGTCGACGCGTACCGCGAGGAGGAGGTGCCGAACGCGAAGGGCGGCACCGACACCCGCACCGTGCTCCGTCTCGACCCGCGCCTCGCTCCGGTCAAGGTCGCCGTCCTCCCGCTGTCGCGCAACGAGCGCCTCTCGCCGCTCGCCCGCGAGGTCGCCGATCAGCTGCGGGTCTCGTGGAACGTCGACTTCGACGACGCCGGTGCGATCGGCCGCCGCTACCGCCGTCAGGACGAGATCGGCACGCCGTTCTGCGTCACGGTCGACTTCGACTCGCTCGAGGACCGCGCGGTCACGGTCCGCGACCGCGACACGATGGGCCAGGAGCGCATCCCGCTCGAGGGCCTGCACGCCTACCTCGCCGAGCGCCTCCGCGGCGCCTGATCGGCGCAGAAGCGCCCCGTCCGGCCGAGCGGGTCATCCGGAGCCGGACGGGGCGCTTCTGCGCGTCCGCCCTCAGGCGCGGGCGCCGGGCCTCGGGATCTGCAGCACGGCGAGCACGGCGAGCACCGCGGCGCCGGCGTAGAGGTAGAACGCCCCGGGGTAGGCGGTTCCGGCCGCGACCATGAGCCCGGTCGCCCAGGGGCCCACGATCGCGCCGAAACGGCCGATGCCCGAGGTGAGCCCGATGCCGGTTGCGACGAGGGTGCGCGGATAGACGTGCCCCGCGAACGCGTACATGAGGGTCTGGGCGCTGAAGACGAAGACCCCCGTGACGAAGATCGCCGTCGTGAGTACGAGCTGCGAGTCGAACGGGATCGACAGCACGACGAGGAGCACCGCCGCGGCGCCGAACCAGATCATGCCGACGCCCTTGATGCCGCGGGCGTCGGCCGCGAAGGCGCTGATGACGAGCCCGGCGATGGCCCCGAGGTTCAGCACGAACAGCATGATGAGCGAGTCGGCGACCGGGTAGCCCGCTGCGCCCATGATCTTCGGCAGCCACGCGTTCAGGCCGTACACGAGCACGAGGCCCATGAACGTCGCGACCCAGAGTCCGATCGAGGAGCGCACGTAGCGCGGCTTCAGGACGTCGGCGATCGACGTGCGCTCGGCCTGCGCGCGCAGCTCGGCGGGGGCCGTCTCGGGCAGTCGCAGCCAGAGCACGGCGAAGAGGACGACGCCGAGCCCACCGCCGAGGTAGTAGAGGAGCGACCACTCCGCGCCGGCGAACCGCCCCGCGAGTGAGGCGAGCACTGCCCCGAGGTGGTAGCCGATCATGGGGATGTTGTTCGCGAGCGCGCGCCGCCCCGTCGGAGCGACCTCCTGCATCATCGCGAGGGCCACGGGCATGCAGCCGCCGAGACCGAGGCCCGCGATGAGGCGGCTCGCGCCCATCCACACCGCATCGGGCATGAGCGGGAACGCGATCGTGAAGACGGAGAAGACGGCGACCGCGATGAGAAGCGGCGTGCGGCGGCCGAAGCGGTCTGCGATGCGCCCCATCATCGCCGCGCCGAGCCCGACCCCGACGAGCGAGACCGTGTTCACGAGGTTCATCTCGCCGACCGAGAAGCCCCCGATGGCGGGATCGGTCAGCACCGGGATCGTGGCGCCCAGGGCGACGATGTCGTACCCCTCGAACACCACGATGAGGAAGCAGAGGATGCCGATCCAGGTGCGGCTGCGGGTGCGCGCGGATGGCGCGGCGGTCTCGGTCATGACGTCGTCGTCTCCTCGGGTCGTCTCGCCGCGCCCCCGTGCGCGACGATGCACCGGGACATGCTGTCAGAGCCCCGGCACGGAGCCGGGCCGTTCTCCCGGTGAGTGGGATTCAGCCGCCCGGTGAGCGCTCGCCCGCCGTCGACGGGCCCTTCGGCAGCGCGTCACATGCCGCAATGCGCAGACACGCGACTTCATGAGGCGTCTCCCGACTTCACGGCATTGGACGGCGGCTGACGCGGCTTCCAGGATCTCTCCCAACGCACTCGACGACAGGCACGGGAAGGACAGCAATGAACGGGACACTCCGCACATCGACGATCAGCCGACGGGCGGTCGTGATGATGACCGCGGCGGCGCTCGTGGCCCTGACGGGCTGCGCGACGGCCAGCCAGGGGGCGACGGCCGGCGCCGAGCGCGACACGACCGCCCTGCCGTCCGGCGCGCCCGAAGCGGACACGACGCTGCGCGTCGCCGGCCGCACGACGCAGCTCCAGCTCGAGGCGGCGGGCGCCGACCTCGAGGGCCCCGCGTTCACGGTCGGCGAGTGGGTCAACGTCTCTGCCGGGCCCGACGTCATCCAGGCGTTCCGGGCGGGCGCCGCAGACATCGCGCAGAACGCCATCATCCCGCCGATCCAGGCGCACGCGATCGGGTTCGACGCGACGATCGTCGCGGTGCTCGAGCGCCCCGAGCCGTCGTACGTCTACGCGACGGCCGCCGGCTCCTCCATCGACGGCTTCGACGACTTCCGCGGCAAGAAGATCGCGTTCTCGCAGGGGCAGTCGCAGGGCGACACGGTGCTCCGCACTCTCCGGACAGCGGGGATCGCGAACGACGAGGTCGAGCTCGTCCCCCTCCCGAGCACGCAGTTCCTCACCGCGCTGCAGTCGGGGCAGGTCGACGTCGCGCCGCTCAGCGAGCCGGCCGTCACGAAGTACATCGATCAGTACGGGGCGGATGGCGCCATCGCCATCCCGTCGGAGGAACCGGACCTGCTCAGCGTCCTCTGGGTGCCGACCGAGCTGCTCGCCGACGAGGAGAACGTGCGCGCGGTGCGCGACTACATCCGCGTCTGGGCGCAGGGCCAGGTCTGGGCCTGGGAGAACGCCGACGCGTGGAAGCAGTTCTACTACGTCGACACCGAGGGGGTGACGGCCGCGGACGCCGACCGCATCTGGGCGACGGCCAACCGCCCGCTGTTCCCCGAGGACTGGGATGTCGCCGTCGACTGGGCGCAGTCGTCGATCGATCTCCTCGCTGAGGGCGGTTTCATCGAGACCTTCGACGCCGAGGTGCTGTTCGACCGCCGGTTCGAGGGCGACGCGGCCGCGGCCGTGGCCGCCGAGTACCGAGGAGGCGCACGATGACCACCATCGCCCGCCCCGTGGGGCGCATCGCGATCGCCCCCGCGCCCGTCGGCGCGGCGCCCGGGCTCGTCCGCCAGGGCCGTCGCCGTCGACTCGGTCGCCGCCCCGGCCTCCCCGGCGCGCGCCTGCTGGGGCCTCTGCTCGTGCTCATCGTCTGGCAGGCCGCCGCGTGGGCGGGCCTCCTCGATCCGCGTCTGCTGACCGGGCCGGATGCCGTGC
Source organism: Microbacterium sp. JZ37 (assembly GCF_035188445.1). Classification (NCBI taxonomy): domain Bacteria; kingdom Bacillati; phylum Actinomycetota; class Actinomycetes; order Micrococcales; family Microbacteriaceae; genus Microbacterium; species Microbacterium sp. JZ37. Next base: position 381,500 of record NZ_CP045253.1, read on the forward strand.
TCCGCACGGCCGGCGAGCTCATCGCCGACGGCCGGCTGGGGGAGAGCATCGCCACCTCGCTGGGGCGCGCGCTGCTCGGACTCGCGGTGGGGACCGTCACGGGCGTCGTGCTCGCCGTGCTCGCGGGTCTGAGCAGGCTCGGCGACTCCCTCATCGACGGGACGCTGCAGGTGAAGCGGGCGGTCCCGAATCTCGCGCTGATCCCGCTCCTCATCCTGTGGCTCGGCATCGGCGAGGAGTTCAAGGTCGTCGTCGTCGCGCTCGGGGTCCTCGTTCCGGTCTACATCAACACCTACAGCGGGCTGACCGGCATCGACCGGCGCTACATCGAGCTCGCGGAATCCCTCGGGCTGAGCCGACGCCAGTACGTGCGCTCGGTCCTCCTGCCGGGCGCCCTCCCCGGGTTCTTCGTCGGATTCCGGCTCGCCGTCGTCGGCTCGTGGACGGCGCTCATCGTCGTCGAGACCATCAACGCCACGTCGGGAATCGGCTACATGATGTCTCAGGCGCAGCTGTACGCGCAGTCCGACATCATCCTGGTCGGCCTCGTCGTGTACGGCGCATTCGGCTTCGCCTCGGATGCGCTCGTCCGCCTGCTCGAGAGGAGGGCGCTCTCGTGGCGACGCACCCTGGGCAGCTGACCGCGGCGGTCGAGATCTCGAGCCTGACGCGGAGGTTCGACGGCCGGACCGTCCTCGGCGGCATCGACCTGCGCATCGGGCGGGGCGAGTTCGTCGCCCTCATCGGGCGCAGCGGGTCGGGGAAGAGCACCCTCCTGCGCGCCGTGGCCGGCCTCGACGACGGGGTGGACGGCGGCGGGGAGGTCCTCGTCCCCGAGCGCGTGTCGCTCGTGTTCCAGGACTCCCGGCTGCTGCCGTGGCTCCGCGTGCTCGAGAACGTGACCCTCGGGCAGAGCGGGGCGGGCGCCGCCGAACGCGGACGCGGCGTCCTCGCCGAGGTCGGGCTGGCGGGGCGCGAGCGCGCCTGGCCGCACGAGCTGTCCGGCGGCGAGCAGCAGCGCGCGGCGCTCGCGCGGTCGCTCGTGAGCGAGCCGCAGCTGCTCCTCGCAGACGAGCCGTTCGGCGCGCTCGACGCGCTCACGCGCATCCGGATGCACGCCCTCCTGCGGAACCTCCTCGATGTCCACCATCCCGCGGTGCTCCTCGTCACGCACGACGTCGATGAGGCGGTCCTGCTCGCCGACCGCGTCCTCGTCATCGAGAAGGGCCGCTTCGCCCTCGACGTCCCGATCGAGCTCCCGCGCGACCGGAGTCCGCACGATCCTGCGTTCGCGCGCTACCGCGAGCAGCTGCTCGCGTCTCTGGGGGTCTCCCCGCAACCCGGTGCCGCCACCGCGGCCGACAAGGAGGAAAGATGACCACGCGACAGCTGCACCTGAACCTGTTCCTGCACGACACGGGGCACCACGAGGCGTCCTGGCGGCTGCCCGATGCGGATCCGCACGCGCTGCTCGACCTCGCCTATCATCAGCGGCTCGCCAGGATCGCGGAGGACGCGCGCTTCGACTCGCTGTTCCTCGCGGACTCGCCCGTGCTCTTCGGGGACGTCGGGCGCCGGCCGCAAGGGCGCATCGAGCCGACCGTCCTGCTCGCGGCCCTCGCCGTGACGACCTCGCGCATCGGGCTCATCGCGACGGCGTCGACGTCGTACAACGAGCCGTTCAATCTCGCCCGGCGCCTCTCGTCGGTCGACTGGATCTCGGATGGCCGGGCGGGATGGAACATCGTCACCACCGCGGGGGAGGCGGCCGCTCGGAACTTCGGCCTGGAGGACCAGCCGCTGCACCGCGACCGCTACGCGCGCGCCTCGGAGTTCCTCGACGTCGCGACGAAGCTCTGGGACTCGTGGGAGGACGACGCGGTCGTGGCCGACAAGGCGGCGGGCGTCCACACGCTCGCCGACCGGGTCCGCGCGATCGACCATCGCGGTCCGCACTTCCGTGTGGACGGCCCGCTCAACGCGCCGCGGAGCCCCCAGGCGTACCCCGTGCTCGTCCAGGCCGGATCGAGCGAGGACGGCAAGGCGTTCGCGGGGCGCTGGGCCGAGGCGGTCTTCACCGCCCAGCCCACGATCGAGGAGGCGCGGGCCTTCGCGGACGACGTCAAGCGGCGGGCCGTCGAGAACGGCCGCGACCCCGACCACGTGAAGATCCTCCCGGGCATCGTCCCGATCCTCGGCGACACGGAGGAGGAGGCCCGTGAGCTGGAGGCCGAGCTCGATCGGCTCATCCGGCCGGAGTATGCGCGCGAGCAGCTCGCGAGGACCCTCCGCGTCGACCCCGAGTCGCTCGCGTTCGACCGCCCGCTGCCCGACGACCTCCCTGACGAGGACGAGATCGAGGGGGCGAAGAGCCGCTACACACTCATCGTCCAGCTCGCCCGGCGCGAGAGCCTGACCGTCCGCGAGCTGATCGGGCGACTGGGCGGGGGCCGCGGGCACCGGACCTTCACCGGCACCCCCGTTCAGGTCGCCGACACGATCCAGGAGTGGTTCGAGACCGGCGCGGCGGACGGGTTCAACATCATGCCCGCCGTGCTGCCGTCCGGGCTCGAGGCGTTCGCGGAGAAGGTCGTGCCGATCCTGCAGGAGCGCGGGCTGTTCCGCACCGAGTACACGGGGCGCACCCTGCGCGAGCACTACGGCCTGCCGCGCCCGGCGAACCGCCTCTCCGCCGAGGTTGCGTCGCGCGACGCGGTCCTCAGCTCGTGACCTCCGGGGCCATCCCCTCGCTCCCGCCCGGTCCGAGCTGAGCGAGCGCCTCCGCGCGGGCCGCGACGCCGTCGAGCTGCTCGACGGCGTCGCGGCCCGTCAGGCCTTCGCCTTCGCGGCGGCCTTCATCGCCCGCTTGTGCTCGCGCACCTTGGCGAGCGACTCGGGGCTCGTGATGTCGGCGACCGAGCGGAACGAGCTCTCCTCGCCGTACGCGCCCGCGGCCTCGCGCCATCCGGAGCCGTTGAAGCCGCACTGCTTGCCGAGGAGCGCGAGGAAGATGCGCGCCTTCTGGTCGCCGAATCCGGGCAGGGCCTTCAGCCGCTTCAGGACCTCGGCGCCCGAAGGGTCACCGCGGGTCCAGAGCTGCGCGGCGTCGCCGTCCCAGTCCTCGACGATCGCGCGGCACAGCTGCTGCACGCGCTCGGCCATCGAGCCCGGGTAGCGGTGCACGGCCGGCGTCTGGCGGAACGCCTCGACGAGGGCCTCGGGGTCATGCGACGCGATGGTCGCGGCGTCGACCGCGCCGATCCGCTCGCGGATCTTCTCGGGCCCCGCGAACGCCGTCTCCATCGCGACCTGCTGGTCGAGGAGCATGCCGATGAGGAGCGCGAGGGGGTTCTCGCTGAGGAGCGTGTCTGCGGCGTCGTCGCCCGTGATCGTGAGAGCCATGCTCCTATGGTCTCAGGCCCCGGCCGGGCGCGCGGGGCGGGACAGAGCGCAGGAGAATCGAGCGGATGGCTGCGCCTCGTGCGCGGGATCGCGCGGATGGCCGACGGAGCGGCCCGCGGATCTCCTGCAATGTGTCCCGGGGGCGGGGACAGGAAGTCCAGGGGAGGGGTCAGGAAGTCCCGGAAGGGGTCAGGAGGCCTGCGCGTCGCCCGTGAACGGGCAGACCGGCGCCTCGGCCGCGGCCGCAGCGGGGCGCGCGTCGATGCCGAAGAGGGTCTCGAGCGCGTCGAAGACCTCGTCGGAGCGTCCCTCGGCCGCGAGCTGACCCGCACGCGCGGTCGGCGTGTGCAGCAGGACGCCCACGAGGTGGCGCAGCGCCTGCTCGACCTGCTCGCCGTCGCCGCGACGTCGGGCACGGTCGACCTCGGCCTGGGTGAGCTCGAACACGTGCTGGCGCAGCGCGACGATCGCGGGCTGCGCGCTCTGCTGGCGGCTCGCGAGGTGGAAGCGCGCCGCGGCATCCTGCACGATTGCGCGCGCCGCCTCGGTCGCCTGGAGCTCCTCGAGCGGCGCGTGGAGGCGGATGGTCTCGAGGTCGAGCAGCGTGACGCCCGGCACGGTCGCGACATCGGGGGCGACGTTGCGCGGCATCCCGAGATCGATGATCATCGCGGCGCCGTCGAACCCGGCGCCCTGCAGGAGAGCCGCGTCGATGACCGGCTCCTCGCGCGACGTGCAGGTGATGATGAGGTCGGACGACGCGGCCACCGCGGCGAACTCGTCGCTCGCGACGCTGAGCAGGCCGTGCTTCGCGGCGAAGCGCGCGCCCCGGCCGGAGGGCGAGTGGACCGTGATGTCGGTCACGCCGTGGTCGCGCAGGGCGGCGAGCGTCGCAGCCGCGTAGGAGCCGGTTCCGACGAGCAGCGTGCGCTGGGTGGTCCAGTCGGCGATGCGGCTGCCCGCGAGGTCGAGCGCCAGCCGCACGAGCGAGCGGCCTGCTCGGCCGAGGGCGGTGCCGTTCTTGACGCCCTTCTGCGTCTCGGTCGCGCGCTGGAAGAGGCGCTCGAGCTCGCTCGAGGTGGTGCCGTGCTCGCGCGCCTCGTCGAGGGCGCGGCGCACCTGGCCGCCGATCTCGCCCTCGCCGACGATGACCGACTCGAGTCCTGAGGCGACGGAGAAGAGGTGCTCGGCGACCTTCGTGCCCGCCGTCACCTCGCAGGCGCCCTCGAGGTCCTCGGGGGTCACGCCCGTGGCCGTGCGGATGGCCTCATGCGCGGCGGCGAGGCCGGCCTCGCGCGCCGCGCCGGACGGCACGTCGAGGTCGATGTACGCCTCGAAGCGGTTGCAGGTCGAGAGCACGACGGTGCCCTTGACGTCCTCGCTGTGGCCCGCGATGAGCGGGGCGACGGCGGTCGTGTGCGTGCTCAGGCGCTCGAGGAGATCGAACGGCGCGGTCTTGTGACTCGCAGACAGGCAGAACAGCACGACAGCCATTCTACCCCGCGTAAAAGTCTCTTCTGAATGATTCATGAAAAGGAAGGGTTGCCTAACCGGCGCTTTCCGCGACTCCGAAGGCGCGGATGGGAGGATGGGGGCATGCCTTCCCCCGATGCGCCGCTGCTGCGCGCCCTGCGCGGCGAGCGCCCCGATACCGCTCCGATCTGGTTCATGCGACAGGCGGGCCGCTCGCTTCCCGAGTACCGCGAGCTCCGCGTCGGCACGCGCATGCTCGACGCCTGCCTCACGCCCGACCTCGCGGCGGAGATCACGCTGCAGCCCGTGCGGCGGCACGGGGTCGACGCGGGCATCTTCTTCAGCGACATCGTCGTGCCGCTCCGGCTCGCCGGCATCGAGGTCGAGATCGTCCCCGGGCGCGGGCCCGTCTTCGCCGAGCCCGTGCGCACGCGCGCCGACGTCGACCGCGTGACGGCCATCGACCCCGCGGAGGTCGCGGCGGCCGCCGAGCCCGTGCGCGCCGCGGTGCGCGCCGTCGTCTCGGAGCTCGACGGCGCCGGCACGCCGCTCATCGGCTTCGCGGGGGCGCCCTTCACGCTCGCGGCCTATCTCGTCGAGGGCGGGCCGTCGAAGGAGCACCTGCGCGCCCGCGCCCTGATGCACGCCGACCCCGGCGCATGGCACGCGCTCGCCGGATGGCTCGCGCAGGTCTCGCGCGCGTTCCTCCAGGCGCAGATCGAGTCGGGGGCTGCGGCCGTGCAGCTGTTCGACTCGTGGGCGGGCTCGCTCGCGCCATCCGATCTGCGCGCATTCGTGCTCCCGCACTCGACGGCCGCCGTCGAGGGGCTCGACGTGCCGGTCATCCACTTCGGCGTCGGCACGGGCCCCGTGCTCGCCGACATGCGCCTCGGGGGCATCGCGTCCGCGGTCGGCGTCGACTGGCGCGTGCCGCTCGACGAGGCCGCGCGCACCGTCGGCGGCGAGACGACCCTGCAGGGCAACATCGACCCGGCCCTGCTCGCCGCGCCCTGGGAGGTGCTCGAGGCGCACGTCCGCGACGTGCTCGAACGCGGGCGCGCTGCCCGTGCGCACATCGTCAACCTCGGCCACGGCGTCCCGCCGGAGACCGACCCGACGGTGCTGACGCGCATCGTCGAGCTCGTCCACTCGGTCTGATCGTCGGAGGAGGCACACCGTGACGGAGCAGCTCGACGAGCTCTACGCCCACGCTCATGAGAAGCACGTCGTCGTCGTGGGCGGCGGCGTCGCGGGTCTGATCGCCGCGTGGGAGTGCGCCAAGGTGGGCATGCGCGTGACCGTGCTCGAGGCCGGCGAGCGCCTGGGCGGCGTGCTGCGCTCGGCCGAGGTGGGCGGTGTCGTCCTCGACCTCGGCGCGGAGAGCTTCGCGACCCGCGGCGGGCACGTCCGCGCGCTGATCGACGAGCTCGGGCTGTCGGACGACGTCGTGGCGCCGGGCACGGGCGCAGGCGGCGCGTGGGTCGCCGGCGTGCCCGGCGTGGGGGCGGCCCCGCTGCCGAAGGGCGGCGTGCTCGGCATCCCCGCCAACCCCTTCGCGGACGACGTCCGACGGATCCTCGGCTGGGGCGGCGCCTGGCGCGCCTACCTCGACCGGCTGAAGCCCGTGCTCACGATCGGCCACGAGCACAGCCTGGGGCGCCTCGTGCGGTCGCGGCTCGGCGAGAAGGCCCTCGATCGGCTCGTCGCGCCCGTCACGACCGGGGTGTACTCCGCGCATCCCGACGACATCGATCCCGACGTCGCGGCGCCGGGGCTCAACGCGGCACTGACCCGCACCGGATCGCTCACCGGCGCCGTCGCCGACCTCGCGGGCGCGCGCACGTCCGCTCCCGGAGGTGCCGTGCTCGGTCTGCGCGGCGGGATGGCGCGGCTCGCGGACGCGCTCGTCGAGCGTCTCGAGGTGCTCGGCGCCGAGGTCAGGACCCGCGCCGCCGTCGACGGGCTCGAGCGCGCGGGTGCGACCTGGACCATCCGCCTCGCGGCGCGCGAGGAGCGCTACGAGGACGTGAGCGACGCCGCTGTCGACGACGGGCCGATCGAGGCGGACGTGGTCGTCGTCGCGATCGGCGAGGCGGGCGCACGTCGCCTCCTCGCGCCGCACGTGACCGGCCTGGCCGCCGAGCCGGCACGGCCCGGCCCGGTCGTCGAGATCGTCACACTCGTCCTCGACGCCCCCGAGCTCGACGCGAAGCCGCGGGGGACGGGCGTGCTCACCGTCCCGGGATCGCACCGTGCGAAGGCCCTCACCCACGCGACCGCGAAATGGCAGTGGGTCGCGGAGGCCGCCGGCGCGCACCGTCACGTCGTCCGGGTCTCGTTCGGCACCCAGAACGAGGAGCCGGCGACCGCGGGCCTCGACGACGACGAGGCGGCAGCCCTCGCGCTGGAGGAGGCGAGCGCGCTGCTCGGCGTCGCCCTCGCACCGCATCAGCTCGCGGGTGCCCGTCGCGAGCGCTTCCTCCAGGCGCAGCCGGCCGCGACCGTCGGACTCAAGGCCGCGACCGCGCAGGCGCGCGCGGCCATCCAGACCGCTCCCGGGATCGGCGCCGTCGGCGCCTGGCTCGCCGGGACGGGACTCGCTCAGGTCGTGCCCGACGCGATCGCGGAGGCGGAGCGCGTGCGACGCCGCGCGCTCTTCTCGTGACCTGACCCGGGTACACCCGCGGGCGCTCTCGCGCAAGGCGGATGCCGAAAGCGGCATACACGGTTACTGTGGGACACCAGGGCAGCACCCGAAACGACGTGAGGAGAACCCGATGCGGGGGAAGCTGGGACTCGTGATCGGCCTCGGAGTGGGCTACGTGCTCGGCACGCGAGCCGGCCGCGAGCGCTACGAGCAGATCAAGGAGAAGGCGCAGGAGGTGTGGGAGCTCCCCATCGTCCAGGCGCAGGCCGAGAAGGCGACGAAGCTCGCCAAGTCGAGCGCGCTCGCGATCCCCCGCGCCGCCTGGAACGGCGCGATCAAGGTCGTCAAGGCGGCCACGACGCCCGGCACCCCGGGGCAGCGTCTCGATGCGGCGCTCGGCGAGGCGGAGGACGCCGCCGACGACGTCAAGCAGGAGGCGCAGCGGAAGGCTGCCGGCTGATGGCGCATCTTCCGCCGTCGCCGGTGCGGGACCGCGCCGACGACAGTCTCTTCTCGCTGATCGGCGACCTGCCGGAGCTCGTCCGCAACCTCGTCGTCGCCGAGGTCAACGCGGCGAAGAAGTGGGCGATCGCCGCCGCGAAGGACGCGGGCTTCGGCACCGGCTGGATGATCGTCGCGCTGTTCTTCGTGTTCTGGGCGATCCCGGCCTTCCTCGCGTTCGTCATCGCGCTCCTGTCGCTGTGGCTGCCGGTGTGGGCGTCGGCCCTCATCGTGTTCGGCGTCGGCCTCGTGCTCGCCGCGGTGTTCGCGCTGCTCGGCCTGCTCCGGTTCAAGCACCTCGCGAAGAGCGAGAACCCCGCCCGCGCCGTGCAGACGGACGTCGCCATCGTCAAGGAGGTCGCAGATGAGTTCTGACCGTGCACGCGCCGAGGAGCGGCTCGCGAAGACGGTCGTGCCCAGCGGGATCTCCGACCCGGTCGAGCTCGCGCGGGCGGAGCTCAAGGCCGCGCTCGCCGCGATCGAGGTCAAGGGCAACCTGCCGCGTCGAGCGGCCGAGGCCAGCCAGCGCGGCGCCGTGAAGGCGCGGGCGTTCGCGCAGCGCAGCCCCGTGGCGGCAGCGGCCGCCGCGGCGGGCGTCGCCGCGGCCGTCGGGCTCGCGATCTGGGGCGTCGCGCGGATCATCGCGCGCTGATCGGTGGCGAGGCCCTCCGCTCCCGTCAAGGGGGAGGGCCTCGTTTTCGCCTTCTCGCGACGCGGGAGCATGATGGAGTCATGTCTGCAGCACCCGAGACGACCGGCGACAACTACAGCCTCTGGGCGGTGTGGCGGCGGAACCCCGACCGCCCCGTGACGGAGCCCGACGCGACCGAGCTCGAGGACATCGTCGCCCTGCTCGAGGGCGAGGGCGTGACGATCCGCGGCTTCTACGACGTCAGCGGCCTGCGCGCCGATGCCGACCTCATGGTCTGGCTGCACGGCGCCGTCGCCGAGGACCTGCAGCGGGCCGTGCGCCGACTGCGTCGCACCGAGCTGCTCAAGGACCTCCTGCCGACGTGGAACGCGATGGCCGTCCACCGCGACGCGGAGTTCAACAAGCGGCACATCCCGGGCTACCTCCGCGGCATCCCCGCAAAGGGCTGGCTCACGGTGTACCCGTTCGTGCGCAGCCACGAGTGGTACCTGCTGCCCGAGGACGAGCGCCGCACGATGCTCGCCGACCACGGCCGCAAGGGCGCCGCGTTCTCGGGAGTCGTCGCGAACACGATGGCGTCGTTCGCCCTGGGCGACTACGAGTGGATGCTCCCGATGGAGTCGGACGAGCTCAACGAGCTCGTCGACATGATGCGCGAGCTGCGCTACACCGAGGCCCGTCGCCACGTGCGCGAGGAGGTGCCGTTCTTCACGGGTCGACGCATCCCCGCGTCGGCCGTGCCCGAGGTGCTCCAGTGACCACGCCCATCCGTCTCGGCACGCGCCGGAGCGCTCTCGCGACGGCGCAGTCGTCGCAGATCGCCCGCGCTCTCGAGCAGCAGGCGGGGAGGCCCGTCGAGCTCGTGCCGATCGTCTCGGAGGGCGACACGTCGCGCGCGTCGCTGTCGCAGCTCGGCGGGACGGGCGTCTTCGCGACGCGCCTGCGCGAGGCGCTGCTGCGCGACGAGTGCGATCTCCTCGTGCACTCCCTGAAGGACCTCCCGACCGCCGACGCCCCCGGCCTCGTCATCGCGGCGACCCCCGCGCGCGCGGACGCGCGCGACGTCGTGCTCACGCGCGACGGCGTGCGGCTGGGCGACCTCGCCCCCGGTGCGCGGATCGGCACGGGCTCGCCTCGCCGCATCGCCCAGGTCCGGCGTGCGAACGCGGGTGTCGAGCTCCACGACATCCGCGGCAACGTCGACTCCCGCATGCAGCGCGTGCGCGACGGCGAGCTCGACGCGATCGTGCTGGCCGCGGCGGGCCTGTCGCGCCTCGGAGCCGACATCGACCTCGCTCTCGAGCCGCAGGACCTGGGCGGATGGCCGACGGCCGCGGGGCAGGGAGCTCTCGCCGTCGAGACCCGCAGCGACATCGACGAGGAGCTCTTCGCGGCCATCCGCGCCCTCGACGACCCCGCGACCCGCTTCGCCGTGACGGTCGAGCGCGCGATCCTCGCGGGGGTCGAAGCCGGGTGCCATGCGCCCCTCGGGATCCACGCCGTCCTCCGGGGCGAGCAGCTCTCGGTCACCGCGGTCGCGTACGGCCGCGAGCCGGGCGAGGAGATCGCCGTCGAGCACGCCGAGGCCGTGGCGCAGGAGTATATTCGTCCTGAGGGCGGAAGCGACGGTGCGGACTCCGCCCGGCGCGTCGTCCCCCGACGAGCGAGCGAGATCGGCACCGCTGTCGCCGGTCGGCTTCTCGACCGAGGGGCGTCCGACCTCGTCTCCCCCTCGACCACACCATGACGAAGCCAGTGGAACACATGACCGGAAAGCCTCTCGCCGGATGGCGGGTGCTCGTGCCTCGCGGCGGCCCGTGGGGCGATGGCGTCGCGGCGCGTCTGCGTGCCGACGGCGCGACGCCGGTCATCGCGCCGCTCATCAACTTCGCCCCGACGGAGGACAAGGCCGCTCTCGAGCAGGCGCTGCGCGACCTCGCCGACGGCATGTTCGACTGGCTCACCGTGACGAGCGCGACGACCGTCGACGTCCTCTACTCCTACGGCGCGACCATCCCCGAGAGCACGAAGGTCGCGGCGGTCGGCGAGACGACCGCGACCGCGCTGCAGGCCGTCGGGTACGGCGTGGACCTCGTTCCCGACACCGACAACTCCGCAGCCGGACTCGCGCGGCAGCTCCTCGCCCGGGAGTCGGAGCCCCGCCGCATCCTGACCCTGCGCAGCGAGATCGCCAAGCCCGTCCTCACCGACGCCCTCATCGCCGCGGGGCACGACGTGCACAGCGTCGTCGCGTACCGCACGGTGGGCGTGCCCGCCCCGGAGCGCGCGCACCGCGACGTGCTCAACGGCCGCATCAACGCCATCCTCGTGACGAGCGGCTCGGTCGCCGAGCAGGTGCGCGAGCAGTTCCCCGACATCCCCGACCAGACGATCATCGCCGCGATCGGCCCGCGCACCGCGCGCGACGCCGACGCCGTGGGGCTGCCGATCCACCTCGTGGCACCGCGGCAGACCATCGAGTCGCTCATCGACTCCCTCGCGAAGATCCCGGTGCCCGAGCCGACCGAGGAGGCCAGGGCCATCCCGCCCACGACGCCGACGGACGTCGTCCGGATCCCCGGGATGAAGGCGCGCCGATGACCTTCCCCGTGCACCGGCCGCGGCGCCTCCGCCAGTCGCCGGCGGTCCGCCGGCTCATGCGCGAGACGCACCTCGCGCCATCCCAGCTCGTGCTGCCCGCCTTCGTGCGGGAGGGCATCGCCGAGCCCGTCGAGATCTCGTCGATGCCCGGGGTGCGCCAGCACACGCTCGACTCCCTCCGCCGGGCCGCCGTCGAGGCGGCGGAGGCCGGAGTCGGCGGCATCATGCTCTTCGGCGTGCCGGCCGTGCGCGACGCGGTGGGCTCGGGCGCCGACGATCCCGAGGGCATCCTCAACGTCGCCGTGTCGGCGCTCGCATCGGAGGTCGGCGACGCCCTCGTCGTGCAGGCCGACCTGTGCCTCGACGAGTTCACGGACCACGGGCACTGCGGCGTGCTGACGCCCGAGGGCGGTGTCGACAACGACGCGACGCTCGAGCGGTACGCCGCGATGGCCCTCGCGCAGGCGCGCGCGGGTGCGACGCTGCTCGGGCTCTCGGGGATGATGGATGGCCAGGTCGCGGCCGTCCGCGAGGCGCTCGAGTCCGAGGGCTTCGTCGACACGATCGTGATGGCGTACTCGGCGAAGTACGCGGGCGCGTTCTACGGGCCGTTCCGCGAGGCGGTCGACTCGCAGCTGAAGGGCGACCGGCGCACCTACCAGATGGACCCCGGCAACGCGCGCGAGGGAGTTCGCGAGGCGGTGATCGACGTCGAGGAGGGCGCCGACATCGTCATGGTGAAGCCCGCGCTGCCGTACCTCGACGTGCTCGCCGACGTGCGTGCCGCCGTCGACGTGCCCGTCTGGGCGTACCAGGTGTCGGGCGAGTACGCGATGATCGAGGCCGCGAGCGCGAACGGCTGGATCGACCGCCGCGGCGCGATCGAGGAGTCGCTCCTCGGCATCCGCCGCGCCGGCGCCGACGCCATCCTCACGTACTGGGCCGTCGAAGCCGCGCGCTGGCGGCGCTGATCCGGTAACCGCGGCGTCGTCCGGGCGCGGCGGGTTCGCCGCGTTCGGGGCGGACGGGGGCGGGTTCGCCGCGTTACGGGGAAGCACGCCGTGAGCGCTGCCGCGAATCGCGTCCATTCGGCCCGGGTTCGCCGCGCTTCGCGGCGGACGTCCTCGCACGCTTCGCCCACCCGCGGCGCGGGAGAATAGACGCATGACCGATCGCAACGACGTCCTGTTCGAGCACGCCCGCGAAGTGATCCCGGGCGGCGTGAACTCGCCCGTGCGGGCGTACGGTTCGGTCGGCGGGACGCCCCGGTTCCTCGCGTCGGCGCGCGGGGCGTACGTGACGGATGCCGCTGGCCGCGAGTACGTCGACCTGGTCGCCTCGTGGGGCCCGGCTCTGCTCGGTCATGCGCATCCCGAGGTCGTCGCCGCGGTGCAGGAGGCGGCGGCGCGCGGTCTGTCGTTCGGCGCTCCGACCGAGGGCGAGGTCGAGCTGGCCGATCTCATCGTGGACCGGGTGCAGGCGGGCGGCCTCCGTCCGGTCGAGCAGGTTCGACTCGTCTCGACGGGCACCGAGGCGACCATGACCGCCATCCGTCTCGCGCGCGGCGTCACGGGCCGCGACCTCGTGCTCAAGTTCGACGGCAACTACCACGGGCACTCCGACGGGCTCCTCGCGGCGGCGGGTTCCGGCGTCGCGACGCTTGCCCTCCCCGGCACTGCTGGGGTGCCCGCGCCGATCGCGGCGCAGACGCTCGTCGCCCCGTACGGCGACCTCGACGCGGTGCGCGAGATCTTCGCGGTCCGCGGCGACGAGATCGCCGCGATCATCGTGGAGGCCGCGCCCGCCAACATGGGGGTCGTGCGGCCGGCGCCCGGCTACAACGCGGCGCTCGCGCAGATCGCGCACGACGCGGGAGCGCTGCTCATCCTCGACGAGGTGCTCACGGGCTTCCGCGTGCACCCGGCGGGGCACTGGGGGCTCCAGGTCGAGGCGGGCGAGGCCTTCGAACCCGACATCATCACGTTCGGCAAGGTCGTGGGCGGCGGCATGCCTCTCGCAGCGCTCGGCGGCAAGCGCGCCGTCATGGACCAGCTCGCTCCCGTCGGCCCCGTCTACCAGGCCGGCACCCTCTCGGGGAACCCGCTGTCCGTCGCCGCCGGCATCGCGACGCTGCGTCTGGCCACTCCCGAGGTCTACGCGGCCGTCGACGCCTCCGCGGCCACAGTCGCCGACGCGCTGGCCGCCGCGCTCTCGGCGGAGGGCGTCGTCCACGCGATCCCGCGCGCCGGCAACCTCTTCGGGCTCGCGTTCCTGCCCGAGGCGCCGGCCGACTACGCGACCGCCAAGACGCAGGAGGCGTTCCGATACACGCCGTTCTTCCACGCGATGCTCGAGGCGGGCGTCGCCCTGCCCCCGAGCGTGTTCGAGGCGTGGTTCCTCACGGCGGCGCACGACGACGAGGCGCTCGCTCGCATCGTCGACGCGCTGCCCGCAGCCGCGCGGGCTGCCGCGACCGCGACCGCCTGAGCCGCGACGCCCTCTGCACAGGCGGCTCGCGCCGGCGCGTCCTCCCCAGGCGAACCGCGTGCGAGCCGTCGACGGGGGTGGTCCCTCCGAGGATGTGACGCATCCGACCGAGGAGGAGACCATGACCGACGCCAAGCTCGACCTCATCGCGAAGCTGCTCGCGAAGGCCGAGAGCACGACGCCCGAGGAGGCCGAGGCGCTCACCGAGCACGCCGAGCGCCTCATGGTGAAGTACGGGATCGGGCAGGCGCTGCTCGATGAGAGACGTGCTCGACTGGGCGAGACGCAGGACCCTGTCGTCGAGGAGCAGATGCTCTTCACGGGCGCCTACGCGCGCGATCTCCGAGAGCTCGGCGGCGGGGTCGCGCGCGCCCTCGGCACGATCCGGCCGCTCATCGCCGACTCCGCTCGCGGATCGGTGCTGTATCTCGTCGGGTTCGCGTCCGATGTGCAGCAGGCGCGTGTTCTCATCGCGAGCCTGCGCGTCCAGGCGCTCGTCGCGATGCGCGCATGGTGGCTCATCGAGCGAGCGTCGTACGACTGGTGCACGGAGAGCGACCGCCGTCGCGCGCGCAGCGGGTTCGTCCGCGGATTCGGGGCCGGCGCCGCGGCGCGCATCGCCGAGAACCGCCGCGCGATCATCGAGGAGGCGGGGAGCGGAACCGACCTCGTCCTCGCGTCACGTCGAAGCCGGGTCGACGCCTACGTCGACGCGCTCTCCCCGAGGAGAGGGCGCCGGCGCCAGGGGGCCGACGCGGGCGCGTTCGCGTCGGGGCACCGCTCCGGTCGTCAGGCGAACACGGGCGAGGCCGCGATCGGCGCGAGAAGGGGCCTCCCGCGATGAGGCACCGCGGCGGCGCGACGCTGTTCAGCCCAGCAGCGTCGCGGTCCGCGAGCCGAGGCCGAGTGCGGCGGCGGCGCGCAGCTGCTCGACGGTGTCGACGTCGCGGCGCAGCGTCGATTCCTGCGCCACCCCGAGGTCGACGTGCCCCGCCGCCCGGTGCGCCGCGGCCGAGTCCGCTCCGAAGGCCGGCACGAGTGCGGTGCCCGCGCGCGCCGTGATGAGGGTGGATCCCGCGCCCTCGGCGTCCGCGACGAGCCCGAGCCGCGCCGCGCCGGCGAGCGCGAGCGCGGCATCGAGGTCTGCCGGTCGGAGCGCGGGCAGGTCGCCCAGGAGCACCGCCCGCGGGAGGACGCGATCGATCGTCGCGAGCCCGCGGCGGATGGCGGCGTTCAGCCCCGCGGGCTCGGACTCGCGGACGACGCGGATGGGGGCGGATGGCCGTGCGCGCGCGGGTGTGCTGTCTGCGAGGCCCTCCGGCCATCCGGAGGCCGCCGTGACGACGACGACCTCGGCGACCCGCGAGGCGTGCGCGACCGCGTCGACCGTGTCACGCGCGATCGCGTCGGCGAGCGCCGCGCGATCGACGCCGGGCGCCTCGAGCCGCGACTTCCCCCGTGCGGGCGGCTTCACGGGGATGACGACGTGCCAGGCGAAGCCCGCGTCGCCGTTCACGCCCCGTACTCGGCGCGGAGCCGAGGCAGCACCTCCTCGCCGTAGAGGCGCAGGAAGGTCTCCTGGTCGTGACCGGGGTCGTGGAAGACGAGGTGCCGGAAGCCCAGGTCGATCCAGGTGCGGATCGCCGCGAGGTGCTCGTCGACGTCGTCCGACACGATGAAGCGCGAGGCGGCGCGTTCGGTGGGCAGCTGCTCGGCGAGGCGCTGCATCTCGAGCGGGTCGTCCACGCCCATCTTCTCCTCGGGGCTCAGGGCGAGCGGGGCCCAGAAGCGCGTGTTCTCGAGGGCCTGGGCGCGGTCGTGGCGGAAGGAGACCTTGACCTCGAGAAGCGTGTCGACGTCGGACCGGTCGCGGCCCGCCTTGGCGAGCCCCTCGTCGAATGCCGGCAGGAGCTTCTCGCTGTACAGCTCGGGAGCCTTGCCGCTCGTCGTGATGTAGCCGTCGGCGATCCGGCCGGCGAGCCGCGTCGCCGCGGGGCCCGAGGCGCCGATGTAGATGGGCACGAGCTCGTCCGGGCGGTCGTAGATCGTGGCGTTGCGCACCGAGTAGTACGTGCCGTCGAAGGTCACGCGATCGTCGGTCCACAGCCGGCGGATGAGCGTGATCGCCTCCTTCATGCGCTGGAACCGCTCGGGCGACTCGGGCCAGTCGAGTCCGAGGGTGACCTCGTTGAGCGCCTCGCCCGTGCCGACGCCGAGGATCATCCGCCCGGGGTGCATGGCGCCGAGGGTGCCGAACGCCTGGGCCACGACGCCCGGGTGGTAGCGGAAGGTCGGCGTGAGCACCGACGTGCCGAGCAGCACGCGCGAGGTGCGCTCGGCCGCGGCGCCGAGCCACGGCAGCGCGGCGGGCGCGTGCCCTCCCTCGTGCATCCACGGCTGAAGGTGGTCGCTGAGGAAGACCGAGTCGAACCCGACCTCCTCGGCGAGGATCGCGTAGTCGAGCAGCTCGCGCGGCCCGAACTGCTCGGACGAGGCCTTGTAGCCGAACCGGAAGGGGATGGTCATGGCAGGGCTCCTTCGGAGGTGAGGACGGCGGATGGCTCGAGCAGGTCGCGCGCGACGCGCGCGAGACGCTCGCGGAAGGCGGCGACGGTCCCCGGCCAGAGGAGCGTGAGCCGGCCGCTGCGGGAGTCGACGTACCAGCTCTCGCAGCCGCCCGACACCCACGGGGTCCCGCTCGAGCGCTCGACGATCTCCCGCGTGTAGGCGGCCTCGTCTTGCGCGCTCACGCGCACGTCGAGTCCCCGGGTGATGAGAGCCGCGGCGAAGGCGGCCTGCTCCTCGAGGATGAGCACGGCCGAGTTGTGGCCGAGCGCCGCGTTCGGCCCGCCGAGGATGAAGAGGTTCGGGAAGCCGTGCACGAGGGTCGAGCCGACCGAGCGCATGCCGTCGGACCAGTGCGCGTCGAGGGATCGACCGTGCTCTCCGGTCACGAGGGGCGCGTAGGGCTGGCGGGTGGAGGCGAAGCCCGTGGCGAGGACGACCGCATCGGCCGCGTGGCGCGAGCCGTCGGCCGCGACGAGCGCGCCGTTCTCCACAGCGGCCAGGGCCGACGGCACGAGACGCACAGCATCCGAGGAGACGGCCGGGTAGAACGCGTCGCTCAGGAGCACGCGCTTGCAGCCGAACGCGTAATCCGGGGTGAGAGCGGTGCGCAGGGCCGGGTCGGCCACCTGCGACGCGAGGTGGGCGCGCGCGACGGCCTCGGCTTCGGCGGCGGCCGCGCGGTCGCCGGATCGCGACGCGAAGCGCGCCTCGCCCTCGCGGAGCAGCCCGTCGCGCAGGTGCGCGGCGGCCGACGGCTCGCGCAGGGCGGCGCGCTCCTCGGGGCCGTACATCCGGTCGCGCTTGGGGACGATCCACGCGGGCGTGCGCTGGAAGAGCACGACCTCGGCGCCCGCATCGACGAGGGCGGGCACGAGCTGCACCGCGCTCGCCCCCGTGCCGACGACCGCGATCCGGCGCCCCGCGACGTCCTGGGTGTGGTCCCACCGTGCGGAGTGGAAGAGCGGGCCGGGGAAGGTCTCGAGCCCCACGACGTCCGGGATCCGCGGCTCGGTGAGCCGCCCGCACGCGAGGACGAGATGTCGCGCCCGGATCTCCTCGGGACACGACGCAGGATCCTCTCGGCCCGCCGCACCGGGAATCCGGTTCCCGCGCGCGGAGCCGCTCGGAGGTCCTGCGATGTGTCCCGGGCCGGTGCGCACGGCCCACTCGTCGCCATCCCACCGTGCGTCGATGAGCGCGGTGCCGAAGCGGATCCGCGCGTCGAGCCCCTCATCGCGCGCGATCCGCTCGAGGTACTCCCGGATCTCCGCGCCGGGAGCGAACACGCGCGTCCAGTCGGGTGACGGATGGCTCGCGAGCCCGTACAGGTGAGAGGGCACGTCGCACGCGACGCCGGGGTAGGTGTTGTCGCGCCACGTGCCGCCGACCCCGTCGGCGCGCTCGATGATCGCGAAGTCGTCGACGCCCTGCGCCCGGAGTGCGAGCGCGGCCGCGAGGCCTGCGAAGCCGGCGCCGACGATGAGCGTGCCGACGCGGATCATCCGCCGCTCCGCTGGACGTCTCCGTAGGTCGTCGTCCGCTGGCGGAACGGCCGGAACAGCCGCTTCGCGATGCCGCGCGCCGTGTCGAGCGGCAGCTCGAGGCCGGCCTCGACCCCCGCGCGAGGCGCGACGCGTCCGTCGAGCAGCGTTCCGCCGAGGTCGTCGCCGCCCGCGCGCAGGAGGTCGGCCGACAGCTCGAGGCCGTGACGCGTCCACGGGATCTGCACGTGCGCGATGGCGCCCGAAAGCATGAGGCGAGAAACGGCGACCATGGCACGGTGCTCATCACGCGGGCTGCGGCCGTCGACGAGCGGCCGGCCCCAGCCCGGCATCGGGATCGGCACGAACTCGGAGAACCCTCCGGTCTCGCGCTGGATGGCCAGGAGCCTGCGGAGGTGGGCGATGCGCTCCGCGGCCGTCTCGACGTGCCCGTAGAACAGGACGGATGTCGAGCGGAAGCCCGCGCGGTGGGCGGACGTGATGGTCTCGATCCAGCGGTCGATCTCGAGGTCGCCGGGCGCGACCTCGGCGCGCACGCGCTCGCTCAGGATCTTGACGCCCGTTCCCGGCACCGTGTCGACTCCCGCCTCGCGCAGCGCTGCGAGAGCGCCGTCGACCCCGAGCCCCGCGCGGTCGGCGAGGTCGGCGACATCCTGCGGGCGGAAGGCGTGGAGATGGATGGCCGGGGCCGCGCGCTTCACGGCGCGAGCGATCTCGAGATATGCCTCGGGCTCCTCGCCCGGCGCGAGGAGGCCCTGCACGCAGATCTCCGTGAGACCGAGGTCGACCGCGTCGCGCGCGGCGTCCTCGAGGAGCGGGAGGTCGAACTCGTCGTCCGCCCGGCCGCCTCGTGCGCGGAAGCCGGTCGAGGCGATGTTGCGGTTCGCGACGATGCTCACGGTCTCGCCGACGGTGTACCGGCGGACGTCGTCGGCCGTCTGCACGAGGGCCTCGAGCTCGTCGCCGGTCGCGGTGAGGAGGCGCTCCCACTCGGCGTCGTCGAGCGCTCCAGGGTCCTGCGCGGCGCGCTCGATGACGGCGGCGATGAGCCCACCGGGCGACCACAGTGCAGGAGTCTCGACCGCGCCCGCATCGGGGGAGCGGTCTCCCGGCTCCTGCCGGCCCGGAACTCCTGCGTCGTGTCCCGCGCGGGGCGAGCGCGCCTCGGGTCGCACGATGCCGCCATCCGCCGCGCGCCGCGCGAGCCCGCTCTCGTCGGCGAGGGCGCGCGTCGCACCGCGGATGGCCGCGTCGACCCACGCGTCGGCGTGCACGTACTCGGGGTGGGCCGTGAGGCGCTCGCGCAGCGTGAAGCCGAGCTCGGCCGTGCGCGCCGCGAGGTCGTCGAGGTGCGGCCACGGGCGCTCGGGGTTCACGTGGTCGGCGGTGAGCGGCGAGACGCCGCCCCAGTCGTCGGCGCCTGCGCGGAGGAGAAGCGCGAACTCCTGCGGGTCGGACAGGTTCGGCGGCACCTGCACGCGCATGCGCGGCCCCAGGACGAGCCGCGTCACAGCGACGGCCATCGCATGCTCGTGGAGGGCGGCGTCGGGCGCGTCCTGCATCGCGGTCCGCGGCTTCGCGCGGAAGTTCTGGACGATGACCTCCTGCACGTGCCCGTGTCGCTCGTGCACGTCGCGGAGGGCGATCATCGACTCCGCGCGGTCGCGGAGCGTCTCGCCGATCCCGACGAGGATGCCCGAGGTGAAGGGGATGCGGGCGCGGCCGGCGTTCTCGAGCAGCTCGAGCCGGACGAGGGGGTCCTTGTCGGGCGAGCCGTGGTGCACGCGCCCCGGCTCCGTGAAGAGCGCGCGCGAGGTCGTCTCGAGCATGACGCCCATCGAGGGGGCGAACGGGCGCAGCGCCGCGAGCTCGTCGGGGCTCATCACGCCCGGGTTCAGGTGGGGGAGGAGACCCGTCTCGTCGACGATCAGCTCGGCCATCGCGCCGACGTACTCGAGAGTCGACGCGTAGCCGTGCTCGTCGAGCCAGGCGCGCGCCTCGGGCCACCGGTCCTCGGGGCGATCGCCGAGCGTGAGCAGCGCCTCCTTGCAGCCGAGCGCCTGCCCCTGTCGGGCGACGGCGAGCACCTGCTCGGGCGACATGTACGCGGGCTTCGCCTTCTTGAGCAGCTGGCCGGGGGTGTCGACGAACACGCAGTAGTGGCAGCGGTCGCGGCACAGCGTCGTGAGGGGGATGAACACCTTGCGCGAGTACGTCACGACACCGGGTCGGCCCGCGAGGGCGAGCCCCTCGTCGCGCGTGCGCGCGGCCAGATCGAGCACGCGCTCGGCATCGGGGCCCGTCGCCTCGAGGAGCGCGAGCGCGTCGTCGGCGTCGAGGCGCTCCCCGCGCTCGGCCTTTCGCAGAGCGGCGGCGAGAGCCGGAGCGTTCGCGCTGAGCAGGGTCACCGATCCAGTCTCGCACCGTGCGCGGCGACGGGCGCCGCCGCGGACAGCGCGGCCGCGGCGAAGCTGTGCGAACTCACCAGCCTCTCGGGAGGAGTCCGCTGGCAGGATGGATGCCATGGTCACCCTGCTCCTCGATCACGCGCAGCTCGAGATCTCGCTGTCGGCCACCGAGCGCGCCCTCGCGTTCCGCCGCACGAGCATCCGCGTCGAGCGCTCGTCGATCGTCAAGGTGCAGCTCACGGACGACCCGTGGACCTGGCTGCGCGGCGTGCGCGCCCGCGGCACGTTCCTGCCCGGCTTCACGGCGCTCGGCACGTGGCGGACGGAGACCGGAGACGACTTCGTCGCGGTGCGCGGCCGCCGTCTGCCCGGCGTCGTGATCGATCTGGATGGCGAGGGCGAGTTCGAGCGTCTCGTCATCTCGACACGTCACGGCCTCGCGCTCACGCGCGCGCTGCGCCTCAACCTCGACGAGGCCGCCGAGGCCGTCGAGCTCGGCGCGGAGCCTGCGAAGGAGCCGCAGCGCACGCCCCGCCCCGCCCCGCGCCCCGCTCCCGCGATCTGAGCCGGCGGCGCCGTCGTCAGTCGGCGTCGTCCTCGGTGGGCTGCTCGGTGCCCTCGTAGGTCACCGGGTCGACGCCCGCTCCGCGCAGGATGTCGTCGAACGAGAAGCCCTCCTCGTTCTCGCCCTCGACGACGGCCGCGTCCTCTTCCTCGGTGGACTCCTCGGCGCCGATCATCGGCACGGCCACGGTCTCCGTCGAAAGGTGGTCGATCGCCGGGATGGCGATGGTCGGCTCGCCCGGCTCGTGCTCGTCGGCGTCCTGGCCCAGGAACGCGGCCGCGCCGCCGACCGGCTCGTCGCCACCGGCCAGGAGGTTCGCCAGACGCGCCGACCCCGGCAGGCCGCCCGCGAACGGAGCCGCCTCGGCGTCCTCGGCGTCGTCGCCACCGTCGAACTCGACGACCGCGTCGGGCTCCTCGAGCACGTCGGGGCTGTCGGCGTCGTCGCGAGGAGCATCCTCGTCGCCCTCGTGCCTGTCGTGGGGAGCCTCCGACGGATCGGAATCGGCGGCGAAGGCATCGGCCGGGGCGTCGGCGTCGTCGGCCTCGGGCGTCCAGTCCTCGTGGCTCTCGGCGACGTGCTCGGGAGCTGCGGGAGCCTCGTCGTCCCACGCGTGCGCGGCGCCGGGGTCGCCGTCCATGGCCGGAGCCTGGAGGAAGGCGTCGGCCTCGGCGACCTCGCGCTCGAAGTCGGCGTCGGTGGTCGGCGCAGGAGCGGCGGGGATGTGCCACGTGGGCACCGGCGCCGGCGCGTCGGCGACGAACGGCGCGTCCTCGATCGGCGCGTCCTCGGGGGCGGTGTGCTCGAGCGCTTCCGCTTCCGCTTCCGCTGCCGCGTCCTCGCCCTCGGCGTCGTCCTCCTCGCCGGCGGCCTCGTACTCCGCCGGCGCGTAGTCCTCGGTCTCGTCGGAGGCCGTCCCGTCGGAGGCCGTCCCGTCGGAGGCCGTCTCGTTGGAGATCGTCTCGTCGGAGGCCGTCTCTCCCTCTGCGTCCGCAGCGCCCTGGGGTGCGGCGTCTTCGGCGTCCGCCTCGCCCTCCTCGGCGGCGTCCGCGTTCTCACCGGTGGCGTCGGCGCCCTGGCGAGCTTCGTCGGCGTCGGCAGTCTCCCCCGAGTCGGCGTCGGCCGGCTGTTCGTCGGTCGCGTCGGTCACGATGGCGGCCACGCCGACTCCGGCAGCGGCGCCCGCGGCAGCCGTCACGCCGACCTCGGCGGGGGAGAGACCCGCATCCTCGGAGTTCGACTCCGCGTCCTCGCGGCGGTCGGCCTCGGCGTCCACGGTCGTCGCGTCCGCCTCATCTGAGACATCCGCAGCCGCGCCATCCGAGACATCCGCAGCCGCGCCATCCGAGACATCCGCAGCTGCGACATCCGAGACATCCGTACTCGCGGCATCCGCGTCATCCGAGACGTCCGCGACCATGCCATCCGCCGAATCCGCCGTCGGCGGCAGCGCCGCGGTCATCGGCGGCACATACTCGCCGCTCACGAGCTGGATGAAGACGTCCTCGAGGCTGGGGCTGCGCTGCTGCAGCGTGGTGAGCGCGACACCGGCCTGCGCGGCGAGCGCGCCGATCTCCGCGGCCGAGGCGCCCTGCACGTTGATGCCCGAGCGCAGCAGCTCGACCTCGTAGCCCGCGTCGCGCAGGGCGCGCGAGAGCGCGGCGCGGTCGAGCGAGTCGACCGCGACCGTCTGCGACGACGCGTCCTCGAGGTCCTCGATGGCGCCCGCGAAGACGAGCGAGCCGTTCGAGATGACGAGGAGCCGATCCGCGACCTGCTGGATCTCGCTGAGCAGGTGCGACGACACGAGCACCGTGCGGCCCTCGTCGGCGAGGCGGCGCATGAGGAGGCGCATCCACCGGATGCCCTCGGGATCGAGTCCGTTCGCGGGCTCGTCGAGGACGAGCACGCCGGGGTCGCCGATCATCGCCTCCGCGACCGCGAGTCGCTGCGTCATGCCGAGGGAGTAGCCCGAGATGCGCATGTCGGCGACCTCGGAGAGGCCCACGAGCGCGAGCACCTCGGCCACGCGCGACGAGGGCACCCCGGCCTGACGTGCGACCGTGCTCAGGTGCTTGACCGCCGTGCGGCGCGCCCGGAACGTCGGCGACTCCGACACCCAGCCCACGACGCGGCGCGGGCTGGAGAGCTGCGCGAACGTCTTGCCGCCGATCGTCGCGGTGCCCGCGTTGGCGCGCAGCTGCCCGAGGAGGATCCGCAGCGTCGTCGTCTTGCCCGCCCCGTTGGGGCCGAGGAACGCGGTCACGAAGCCGGGGTCCACGCGGGCGGTGAAGTCCGAGACAGCGGCGATCCCGTCGAAGGTCTTCGTGACGCCCGTGAACTCGAGCACCTTGCCGTCGGTCATGGTGACCCCTTCATCTGCATGCATGTTCCCCCTATCTTGTCGGAATCCCGCTGAGAACCGTGGCACATCGGCGCAAACCCCTGCGTGGGCACCCCGCGGCCGGGGCCGGGACGCGCGCCGGGTAACGTGGCACGCGTGATGGACACGACGCCTTCGGCCAGAGTCGCCGCGAAGATGCAGAGCGGGGTGGGGCGCATCACGCTCGACCGCCCCGAGGCCATCAACGCCCTCTCGCTCGAGATGCTCCAGGCCGTGGGCGAGATCCTGGACGGATGGCGGGGTGAGCCGGATGTCGCGATCGTGCTGCTCGAGGGCGCCGGCGACCGCGGGTTCTCGGCGGGCGGCGACATCCGCGCCCTGTACGCGAGCATGCTCGACGGCGGCGAGCCGGCCGCCGAGCCGTTCTTCCGCGTCGAGTACCGCGTCGACGCCGAGGTCGCCGCGTATCCCAAGCCCATCGTCGCGATCGCCGACGGCGTCACCATGGGCGGCGGGATCGGGCTCGCCGGCAACGCGCACGTCCGCATCGTGACCGAGCGCTCGCGCCTCGCGATGCCCGAGACGCGCATCGGATTCTCGCCCGACGCCGGCGGATCGTGGCTCCTCGCGCACGCGCCAGGCCGTCTCGGCGAGTACCTCGCGCTCACGAGCGACACGATGGACGCCGCCGACGCCATCCACTGCGGCTTCGCCGACCACTACGTCCCGAGCGACCGCATCCCGTCGGTCGTCGACGCCCTCGAGATGCGCGCGGACCCGGCCACGCCGACCGAGCTCGTCATGCTCTTCGACGAGACGCCCGAGCCGAGCCGGATCCAGCGCGCGCAGCCGTGGATCGACCGCGCCTTCTCGGCCGACACGCTCCCCGAGATCCGCGAGCGGCTCGAGCAGCTGGTCGCGGAGGGCGTCGCCGCCGACGAGAACCCGTCGCCGGCCACGGCCCTCGCGGCCCTCGACGAGCGCTCGCCGACCGCGCTCGTCGTCACGCTCGGGGCCATCCGCTCGGCTCGCGCGCTGCCGTCGCAGCGCCACGCGCTCGAGCAGGAGTACCACCTCATGTGCTGGTACCTCGCGACGCAGCCCGACCTCGTCGAGGGGATCAGGGCGCAGGTGATCGACAAGGACCGGCAGCCGCGCTGGAACCCGGCTACGGTGGCGGATGTGCACCCCGACACGGTGGGCACGGCCTTCGCGCACCGCGCGGAGCGGATGCTGTTCCCCGACTTGGAGAGGTGAGCATGACCGACAAGGCGGAGTTCGGCTCCTACGGCGTGTGGCGCCCCGCGGCGCGCCTCGACGGCGCCTTCGCCCAGGGCGTCGAGCAGCTCGGATACGGAACGCTGTGGGTGGGCGGGTCGCCCGCGCAGGACCTCGTGATCGTCGAGGAGCTCCTCGACGCGACGACGTCGATCATCGTCGCGACCGGCATCGTCAACATCTGGCAGGCCGACGCCGAGAGCGTGGCTCGAGCGTTCCATCGGATCGAGGACGCGCATCCCGGCCGGCTCGTCCTCGGCATCGGCTCGGGGCATCGCGAGGCCACGCCGCACCGCGAGAAGCCGCTCGCCGCGCTCAACGCGTACCTCGATGTGCTCGATGCGGAGGGCGTCCGCCCCGATCAGCGCGTGCTCGCGGCGCTCGGCGACCGCACGCTCGCGCTCGCCGCGGAGCGCACGCTCGGCGCCCATCCGTACCTCACCGTCCCCGCGCACACCGCGCATGCGCGCGAGGTGCTCGGCGACGCGCTCCTCGCGCCGGAGATGAAGGTCGCGCTCGCCGACTCGGCCGAGACCGCACGCGCGACCGCCAGGGCCTACCTCGAGCGTTACTTCCGGCTGTCGAACTACGTCGACGCGCTCAAGCGCTTCGGCGCGAGAGACGAGGACTTCGCCGACGGCGGGTCGGACGAGCTCATCGACGCCGTCGCGGCGAACCCCGACCCCGGGGCCGCGGCCGCCGCACTGCGCACGCACCTCGGCGCGGGCGCCGACCACGTGGCGCTGCAGCCGCTCGGAGACGACCCGCTCGGGTCGCTCGAGCGGCTCGCGCCGGCGCTCGGCCTCGAGCCCCTGCGGCACTGACGCGACCGCGCCGCCGACGCGGAGCCGGCGGCGCTACGCCGGTGCCCCCGTCGACGCGCGCACGTTGAGCGCGGGGCTCAGCGTCACGCGGTGCACGGGACGCGACGGGTCGGCGATGCGCGCGAAGAGGAGCTCGAGCGCGGCGCGCCCGATCGCCGCGCGCGGGGGAGCGACGCCCGTGAGGGCGGGCGTGAAGAGCTCGGCGAACTCGTCGTCGTAGGCGACGACGGAGAGGTCGCCCGGCACCGACAGGCCGCGCGAGAGCACGAGGTCGACGATCGCCATGGCCTCGCGGTCGGAGTGGACGAGCAGAGCCGTCACGCCGGCCTTCAGCACGCTGTCGAGCATCTCGTCGACGCCCTTCGAGAAGCCGGGGGCGCCCCGGTCGGGTAGGATCCGCTCCACGTGCTCCGCGGGGGTGAGCTCGAGCTCGCGGCACGCGGCCGTCCATCCGGCGATGATCTTGCGCGAGGTCGGCGAGTTGCGCGAGATGAGGAGGCCGACCTTGCGGTGGCCCAGCTGCGCGAGGTGACGCGCCGCGAGCACCGCGCCGAGCGCGTGGTCGGTCGTGACGGACTCGACCGGGGCCCCGTCGGGGCGCGACACCGCCTCGCGCTCGGCGAGCACGAACGGGATCCCCGACGAGGTGAGCCACGCGATGACGTCCTGCGCGTACTCGGTGTCGGTGTTCGGCGCGACGACCAGCCCGGCGAGATCGCCTGCCTCGACCATCCGCTCGAGGACGGGGCGCTCGTCCTGCATGTCGTACGAGGTGCCGCGCAGGAGGATCGACGCGCCGTGCTCGCGGGCGGCGCCCTCGAGCGAGCGCACGACCTGCGGCCAGTAGAAGTCGAGCGACGGCACGAGCACGCCGATGCTCGCGGCCGACGCGCGGTCGGGGGAGGGGCGCCGGGCGATGACGCCTCCGGGCGGCGGCACGGCGCCGCCGTGCACGCGCATGAGCAGGCCCTCCTCCTCGAGCTGCTGCAGGTCGCGGCGCAGCGTCACGGCCGCCACGCCCAGGTCCTCGGTGAGCTGCGACACGCGGACGGCGCCCGCGCGCGCCAGCGCGTCGAGGATGAGGTCGCGGCGCGAGGCCGCGAGCGGCGCGCTCTGATCGGTCATCGTCCCTCCTCGGTCGATCCATCCTGGCGCACGGTGACCGTGAGCTCGGCGAGGCCCGACACGTCGATGTCGATGCGGACGAGGCGCTCGCCCCACACATGGGTGAGCATGGGGTCGGTGAGCGGCTGCTCGACGAGCCGTGCCGGGGCCGCGGGGTCCCACGACAGCTCGACGGGCCGCGCCTCGTCGAGCGGGACGATCCGCGCGGCGCCCTCCGCGAGGCTGACGTCGCCGGCCGCGAGCAGGCGGATCTCGGTCGCGCCGTCCCCGGGTGCGA
The DNA here is from genome assembly GCF_035188445.1 of Microbacterium sp. JZ37. Taxonomy (NCBI): domain Bacteria; kingdom Bacillati; phylum Actinomycetota; class Actinomycetes; order Micrococcales; family Microbacteriaceae; genus Microbacterium; species Microbacterium sp. JZ37. The sequence continues at coordinate 408,154 of NZ_CP045253.1, forward strand.
GACGCCAGGCGTCGGCGATCGCGACCGTGCGTCGCGCGCGGTCGAGGCGGATGGCGCGGCGCCAGCTCTCGAGCTCGGGCACGTCGTAGGCGTCCGCGAGCTCGAGGACGAGCTCGGCGTCGCCGACGTCGACGAGGCGCGCCGCGCGCTCGCGCCCCTCCGACTGCCCCCGTCCGCGGATGAACGGGACGCTGTGCCACGCGCTCTGCATGGGCCAGAGCTCGTACCGCGCGTCGCTGAACGTCCGCGCCTCGTACGTCGGCCGGCCCGCATCCACGACGACGGGCACTCCGTCGGATGCGACGATGACGCTCCCGACGTCGTCGTGGTTGTGGCTCTCGGCGTTGTGCCCTCCCTTGCCGACCACGGTCAGGCCGCGCGGCTCGCCCTCGCGCTCGCGGACGACGAGCATCTCGGTCGACGGGAGCCACACGCGGGCGGGCAGCGGGTCGGAGCCCGGGTCGGCCGCGAGCCACGCGGGATCGGTCAGCCCGCGGAGCACCCGGCCGAGACCCTCCGGCTCGGCGACGGCGGGGCGCGACGGATCGCGGTGGAGCGCGGCGAAGGCGGCCGCCGCGTCGTCACCGACGCGTCGCGCCGCGCGGTGGAGCGCGTGCCACGGCTGCGGCCCGGTCTGACGCGCCTGCCCGTCGGCGGCGTTCACGAACCACGGCCCGCCGAGGTGCATGCGATGCGGGAAGGCGATCGTCTCGCGCAGCGACGGGATGTCGCCGGTCACGTCGAGGCCGGTCGCGTGCGCGAGCACGTCGAGCGCCTCGAGCAGGCGGCACGCGCCGTTCCACCAGTAGGCGTAGCCCTCGTCGATCGCGCCGTCGAGGGGCAGCGCGGCGACGTAGCGGTCGAGGCCCTCGACGACGAGGGCGACGACGCGCGCCCGCTCGTCGCGCTGCTCGGGGGCGTCGAGCAGCCGCAGCGCGGCGACGAGCACGTTGCCGTGGATCCAGGGGTTCCAGTTGTGGACGTGTCCGTCGAGGCCGATCCACCGCCAGTCGCGGCGGCGGAGGAACGGCTCGAAGATCCGCACGTGCGCCTCGTGCCGCACGCGCGCCCGGATGCCGGGGAAGCGGGCCTCGAGCTGCTCGCCGACCGCGTGGTCGAGCCAGGCGAGCTGCGACACGACCTCGCCCGCGCCGAGATCGACATAGGGGTCGGTCACGGTCGCAAGGACGGCCCCGTGCAGATCGCGCGTGTCATCGTGCGCGGGCCAGCACCACGAGCTCTGCTCGCAGAGCATCACGACGCCGTCGAGCGTCTCGTCGAGCCACGTCTCCTCGCCCCCGGCGCCCGCGAGGACCGCGACGCGCGTGAGGCGCTCCTGGCGGGCGAAGGCGGGCGCCTCCCAGGCGACGCGGTCGCCGTCGCCGTGGAATCGGGCCGCGTCGTGCGCACGGGGCTGCGGCCAGGGCTCCGCCAGCTCGCGCTCGGCCCGCGCGCGGAAGGCGGCGATGGCAGCAGGGTCTGCGTGCCGCAGATCGGCGGGCGGAAGAGCGGCGTCGGGCTCGGCGAGTCGCTCGGCGAGGGCCCGGTCGAGGGCATCGAGCTCGACGCCGGCTGCGCGCGCGAGCGCGTCCGCGAGCGGTCCACGGAAAGGGGTCATCGTCGATCTCCTCCTGCCCTCGGCCACATCCGCCGAAATGATCAGAAACGATCATGCCCGTTCAAGATTGCGTTTGCAAGAGCGGATCTGATTGATACGCTCCTCAACGTCAGCCCGCCCGCACGCCGTTCGAAGGGGAACCCGTGACACCCGCACCCGCCCGCGCAGCGCACTCGTCCGAGTGGACGCGCGCCGACTGGACGGCCTACGCCGACCGCCTCCTGGAGGGCGCGATGGCGCACGGCTCCGCCGGCCGCGGGCGCATCCTCATCCCCGGCGCCGAGGGCGGCTACGGACGCGACGTCGACGGCCTCGAGGGCTTCGCGCGCACCTTCCTCATCGCGGGCTTCCGCATCGCGGGAGAGCGCGGCCGCGGCGTCGACCACCTCATCGACTTCTTCTCGCAGGGCATCCGCGCGGGCGTCGATCCCGACGCGCCCGACCGCTGGGTGCGCATGGAGGAGCATGCGCAGGCGAAGGTCGAGGCCGCGTCGATCGCGCTCATCCTCGACCTGACCCGCCCCTGGATCTGGGACCGCCTCGACGCGCTCACGCAGCAGCGCGTGATCGACTACCTGGCTCCCGCGGTCGGCGACGACACCTATCCGCCGATCAACTGGCTGTGGTTCCGCGTCGTCGTGCAGACCTTCCTGCGCTCGGTGGGCGGTCCCTGGTCCGCCGACGACATCGCCGCGGATCTCGCGCTGCACGACACGTTCGCGCGCGGCGAGGGGTGGATGGCCGACGGCGCGGCGCGCTCGTACGACCACTACGTCGGCTGGGCGCTGCACCTCTACCCCGTGCTCTGGGCGCGCATGGCGGGCGCCGCCGATCTCGCCGGCGACCGCATCGCGGCAGACCGGGCGTCGCTCGACCGCTTCCTGCAGGACGCCGTGCACCTCGTCGGCGCCGACGGCTCGCCCCTCATCCAGGGCCGCAGCCTCATCTACCGCTTCGCGGCGGCCGCGCCGTTCTGGGCAGGCGTCGTCGCCGACGTGCCTTCGGTCTCCGCGGGCGCGCTGCGTCATGCGGCCGCACGGATCGTGTCGCACTTCGCCGACCGGGGCATCCCCGACGACCGCGGCGTGCTGACGATGGGCTGGCACGGCGAATGGCGCCAGCTCGCGCAGTCGTACTCGGGGCCGGGCTCGCCCTACTGGGCCGCCAAGGGCCTGCTCGGGATCATGCTCCCGGCCGACCATCCGGTCTGGGATGCTCCCGCAGAGCCGCTCCCGGTCGAGCGCGGCGACTTCGTGCGCGCGATCGCGGCGCCGGGGTGGATCGTCTCGGGCACGGCCACGGACGGCATCGTGCGCGTCGCGAACCACGGCACGGACCACGAGGTCGAGGGGGCGCTCGTCGCCGACTCGCCGCTGTACGCGCGGCTCGGATACTCGACCGCCACGAGCCCGCTGCTCGACGCGCGCGGATGGCGCGAGCCGCTCGAGCAGTCCGTCTCGCTCGTCGACCCGACCGGCGCCGCGACCCACCGCGCCGGGATGTCCTGCCACGGCGTGCGCGCCGGCGACGGCGTCGGCGTCGGCGCATCGACCGCGGTCGCGCACACCTTCTCGGCCGATGCCGACCAGGTCGCGCACGGCTCGGGCCTGCGCGGCACGGCAGAGGCGGTCGCGCGGCTGTCGGTCGTGTCGATCGTCCGCGGCGCGCACGAGGTGCGCCTCGCGCGAGTCGACGACCCCGAGAGCAGCCTCGCCGGATGGCGGCTGCGCTGGGGCGGATGGCCCGCCGCGGGCGCCCGGGTCGACGCGCGCGTCGAGACCGCACCCGACGCGATCGCGATCGCGTCGGTCGAGGGCACGACCAGCGCCATCCGCGCGCTCGGGCACGTCGCGAGCGCCCGGGTCGAGCAGCGACGCGACGCGAGCCCGCTCGGCGAGACCGCCGCCGTCCCCGTTCTCGAGAGCGCGGTCGTCGTCGGCGAGTGGCGCGCGGTCGAGCTCGCCCTCTCGGGCGCCGAGGAGCTGCCGCACGTGCAGCTCCGTCTCGACGGCGACAGCGCGCACATCACCTGGCCCGACGGCGTCGAGACGACGACGGCCCTCTCAGACCTCCGCCTCGCGCAGCCCGCGCAGCGGTGACCCCCGAACACCCGAAAATCCTGCAGCAAAGGAGCAGCACTCCCATGAAGAAGCGCATCATCGCCGCATCGGCCGGCCTCGCGGCCTCGGCCATCGCCCTCGCCGGATGCGGCGGCGGCACGCCGGCGGCCGATCCCGACGGGCCGGTCACGCTGACCCTCTCCGGCTGGAGCGTCGAGACGACGCCCGAGTTCCAGCTCCTCGCCGACCTGTTCGAGGACGCCCACCCCGACGTGACGGTCGAGATCGTGGACTACGACCCGGCCGAGTACAACACCCTCGTGACGGCCGACCTCGCGGCGGGCAAGGGCCCCGACATCATCACCCAGAAGGAGGTCAAGTACGTCACGACCTTCCAGGAGGGCGGGCAGCTGCTCGATGTGTCCGACGTCGAGCTGCCCGAGGGGATCGGCGGCGCCGCGTCGTACGAGGTCGACGGCACGGCGTACGCGGTGCCGTACCGCCAGGACTCGTGGGTCCTCTTCTACAACAAGGCGCTCTTCGACGAGGCGGGCGTCGCCCAGCCCGACGGATCGTGGACCTGGGACGACTACGAGGCGGCCGCCGAGGAGCTCACGACCAAGCTCGGCGAGGCGGGATCGACCGCGAAGGGCGCGTACCAGCACGGCTGGCAGTCGACCGTGCAGGGCTTCGCGACCGCGCAGACCGAGGGAGCGGACCTGCTGAGCGGCGACTACGACTACTTCGCCCCGTACTACGAGCGCGTCCTCGCGCTGCAGGAGGCCGGCGCCCAGGAGGCGTACAACACCGTCACGGCGAACCAGCTCACCTACCAGGGCGAGTTCGGCAAGCAGAAGGCCGCCATGCTGCCCATGGGCACGTGGTTCGTCGCGACCCTCATCGCGCAGCAGGCCTCGGGTGAGGCCGACGACTTCGAGTGGGGCATCGCGCCGATCCCGCAGCAGGACGCTGCCACGACCGGTCCCGACGCGACACCGGTCACGTTCGGCGACCCGACGGGTCTCGCGATCAACGCCAACATCGACCAGAGCAAGGTCGACATCGCGAAGGACTTCCTCGCCTTCGCCGCGAGCGAGGAGGCCGCGACGGCACTCGCCGGCATCGGCATCTCGCCCGCGCTTCTGACCGACCCGGTCGTCGAGGCGTACTTCGGCGTCGAGGGCGCTCCGCAGGACGAGCTGTCGGCGTTCGCCGTGCAGACCCACGAGACGAAGGCCGAGAGCCCGACCTCGAGCAAGACCGCCGCGGTGCAGAACATCCTCGCCGACATGCACTCGGCCATCCTGTCCGGCTCGGCTGACGTCGACGCCGCGATCGCGGAGGCCGAGGAGCGCGTCGCCAACGAGGTCGGCACCGAGTAGCACTCAGCGAGCGCAGCGAGCCGCTTCCCGGTCGTTGAGCGAGCGCAGCGAGTCGAAACGTCGCAAGCCGACCTCGAGACGAGGCACCGCGTTTCGACTCGCTCGTTCCTCGCTCGCTCAACGACCGGAGTGAACGACACCGCGCGTGAGACATCAGGACCAGGACCTAGGAGCATCATGACCACCACCGCGACGGCGCCGCCTGCACGGCGTCGCCCATCCCGCCTGCGGATGCGCAACACCCTCATCGGGTGGAGCTTCATCCTGCCGAACTTCCTCGGGTTCGCCGTCCTCACGCTCGTGCCCGTGGTCGTCCTGTTCTACATGTCCCTCACGAACTGGAACATCTTCGGATCGTCGCAGTTCGTCGGGCTGCAGAACTTCCAGCGCCTGCTCGGCGACGGGAGCTTCCGGACCGCGTTCGTCAACACGCTGTACTACTCGGTCCTGCACATCCCGCTCACGATCGTCGTGTCGCTGGGGCTCGCGCTCCTGCTCAACAACAAGCTGCGCGGCGTCGCGTTCTTCCGCACCGCCGCGTTCTTCCCCTACATCACGTCGATCGTCGCGATCGCGCTCGTGTGGAACCTCCTGTTCAGCCCGCAGTACGGCCCGATCAACGAGATCCTCCGCTTCATCGGGATCGCCGAGCCGCCCGGATGGCTCACCTCGGCCGAGTGGGCGATGCCCGCGGTCGTGATCATCAGCACGTGGCGCGACATGGGCTACTACATGGTGCTCTTCCTCGCGGCGCTGCAGACGGTGCCGCGCGAGCTGCACGAGGCGGCCCGGATGGATGGCGCGAACGTCTTCGAGCGGTTCTGGAACGTCACGATCCCGATGCTGCGGCCGACGATGTTCTTCGTCACGGTCATGCTCACGATCAACTCGTTCAAGATCTTCGACCTCATCCTCGTGCTCACCAACGGCGGCCCCGGCCAGTCGACGACCGTGATCTCGCAGTTCATCTACCGCAAGGGCTTCGAGGAGAACCAGTTCGGCTACGCGTCCGCCGCGGCCGTCGTGCTCTTCCTCCTGTGCATCGTCGTGACGATCGCGCAGTTCCTGTGGAACAAGCGGAAGGACTCGTGATGAGCGAGACCATGACCCTCGTCGCCCCCGAGCCGACCCGTCGCCGGCTCTCGATCGACCCGAAGCCCCGCCCGCGCGGCGCGGGAGGGAAGGCGCACCCGATCGCCCGCGCGCTCCTCTACGTCGCGCTCATCGCGGCGGCGGCCGCCATGCTGACTCCGTTCTTCTGGATGATCATGAGCTCGCTCAAGGAGGCCAACGCGGTCTTCTCGGTGCCGATCCGCTGGATCCCCGAGGTGTTCGTGTGGGACAACTACGTGGAGATCTGGACGCGCTCCGACATCGTCACGTGGATCCGCAACACGCTCGTCCTCTCGGTCACGGTCACGGCCCTGCAGGTGCTGACCGGCTCGTTCGCGGCGTACGGGTTCTCTCGGATCCGCTTCCCCGGCCGCGACGCGCTGTTCCTCCTCTACGTCGCGACGATCGCCGTCCCGTGGCAGTCGTACATGATCCCGCAGTTCATCCTGCTGTCGGACGCGGGCCTCGCGAACACGCTGTGGTCGATCATCCTGCTCCAGGCGTTCGGCGCGTTCGGCGTGTTCCTCATGAAGCAGTTCTACGAGACCGTCCCCGAGGACCTGTCCGAGGCGGCGCGCCTCGACGGGCTCAGCGAGTACGGCATCTGGCGCCGGATCATGCTCCCGCTGTCGGTGCCGGCGATCGCGAGCCTGTCGCTCCTCACCTTCGTGAACACGTGGAACGACTACCTCGGACCGCTCATCTACCTGCGCGACCCGAGCCTGTGGACGATGCAGCTGGGTCTCAAGAACTTCGTCTCGAGCCTCTACGACGTGGACTACGGCGTGCTCTTCGCGGGCCTCGTGATCTCGATCCTGCCGATCGCGATCGTCTTCCTCCTCGGCCAGCGGTTCTTCGTCGAGGGCATCGCGACGAGCGGCATGAAGGGCTGATCATGAAGCGCATCCCGCACAGCGTGTACGCGACGCTCTTCGGCGTCGTGCACCTCGCGCTCGGCGTGAACCTCGCGCTCGCCGCGGTCGCCCTGCCGCTCATCGCGCTGCTCCTGACAACCGACCCCTCCCTCTCGTGGCCCGCGCTCGCGCTCGCCGCGGTGCTCGCGGGGCCCGGCGTCGCCGCCGCGTTCGGCACGTTCCGGGCGCACGCCGACGGCGAGACCGGCGTCCTGCGCGCCTTCGCCCGTTCGCTGCGCGCGACCTGGCGACGCGCCCTCGCGCTCTCCGCGCTCGTCGGCGCCGTCGTGACCGTCGCCCTCGTCGACGTGTTCGTGCTCGTCCCGACCGGCGCCGGCGCGGTCGTCGCCCCGCTGCTCATCGTCGTCGCCCTGCTCGCGATCGCGATGGGGATGGTCGGGATGGTCGCGGTCGCGGAGGATCCGGACGCGCGGCTGCGCGACGTGCTGCGCGCGGGCCTCGTGCTCGCCGTGCGGCGCTGGCCGCTCACCGTCGCCTCGTTCGCCGTCGTCGCCGTGCAGGCAGCGGTCGTCGTCGCCGCGCCCGCGCTCGGGATCGGGCTCACCGCAGCCGCGTGCCTCTACGTGGTGTGGGCAGGCGGGCGCTACACCCTGCAGCCCGTGCTCGCGCCCGCAGAGTCCTGACCCTCCCCTCTCTCCCGAAGGACCACCATGAACCCGCCCGCCATCGCCATCCGCCCGCGCATCGTGAGCGCCGTCGGCTCCGGCGCGTTCGCTCCCGAGTCCGAGACGCACCTCGCTCGGGAGCTGGCCGCCCACGGCGAGCTGCTCGCGACCGTGGACGCGTTCGACACCCCCGAGGCGCTCGCCGCGCTCGCCGAGGCCGACGTGCTCATCACCGGTTGGCGCACGCCGCGCGTCGACGCGGCCGTGCTCGATCGCGCGCCTCGGCTGCGCTGGATCCTGCACGTCGCCGGATCCGTGAAGGACCAGCTCGACCCCGTCGTGTGGGAGCGCGGCATCCAGGTGAGCTCGGCCGTCGATGCGAACGCCGTGCCCGTCGCCGAGTTCACCCTCGCCGCCATCCTCATGTCGAACAAGCGCATCGTGCAGATCGCGCGCGAGTACCGCGAGCGCCGCGAGCTCATCGACCAGGCCGGGCTGGGCGTCGTCGGCAACTACCGGCGCGTCGTCGGCATCGTCGGCGCGTCGCGCATCGGCCGCCGCGTCGTCGAGCTCCTGCGCCCGTTCGACCTCGACGTGCTCCTGTTCGACCCCACGCTGTCCGACGACGCGGTGACCGCACTCGGCGCGCGGCCGGTCACGCTCGCCGAGCTGTGCGCCGAGAGCGATGTCGTGTCGGTGCACGCGCCCTCGCTGCCGTCGACGCGCGGTCTCATCTCCGCGCCGCTCATCGCGTCGATGCGCCCCGGCGCGACGTTCATCAACACGGCCCGCGGCGAGATCGTCGACCAGGAGGCGCTCACCGAGCGGATCCTCGTCGGAGACCTGCACGCAGTGCTCGACGTGACCGTCCCGTGGGCGCTCCCGCCCGACCATCCGCTCTACGACCACCCGAACGTGCTGCTCACGCCGCACATCGCCGGGTCGGTCGGCACCGAGGTCGATCGCATGATCGACACCGAGATCGCCGAGCTCCGCCGCGTCGCCGCGGGGGAGCCGCTCGCCCACCCCGTCCTGCTCGAATCGCTCGTCATCGCCGCCTGAGGCACGCCGCCTGAGGCGCTCCGCCCGAGAGGCATCTGCCTCGAGGGGCACACCCCCATCCGCAAGACGAAGGAGTCTTCGCATGCCCTCACCCGCCCGCACCGCGGGAGCTGCCGCCGTCGCGCTCGCCGCGCTCACGGCATCCGCCCTCGTCGCACCTGCCGCCCAGGCGGCCGACGAGACCGTCCAGATCGCCGTCGACGGCGGCGACATCCGACCCGACAACACGGCGGGCCTGCCCTTCAAGGGGCTCGGCGTGCTCAGCGCCAACTCCACGAGCAACCTGCTCATGGACTACAAGGCCGAGCACCCCGATGCGTACTGGCAGCTCATCGATGTGCTGTTCGGCGGCGAGTACCCGCTGATCAGCCACGTGAAGATCGAGATGGGCTCCGACACGAACAACTCGACGGGGGCGGACGCCGCCACGATGCGCACGCCCGACGAGCTCGCGGACGCGTCGCGCTCGCCCGGATGGCAGCTGGCCGCCGACGCGAAGACGGCGAACCCCGACGTGAAGGTGTCGATCCTGCGCTGGACGATGCCGCAGTGGGTGCAGACCGCCTGGAGCGCCGGCACCGGCCAGGACGAGATGTACACCTGGTACAAGGAGACCATCCTCGACGCGTACGAGAAGTACGGCTTCATCGTCGACTACGTGAACCCCGACACCAACGAGACGACGAACCCCGACATCGCGTTCGTGAAGTGGTACGCGGACCGCGTCGCGAACGACACCGACTTCGCCGACCCCCGCTACGGGATCCCCGCCGACGAGCAGGAGGCTGTCGGCGAGGCGTACCGGTCCATTCGGATCGTCGCGTCCGACGAGAACCAGACGAAGAAGATCGGCCCCGCGCTGCTCGACGACCCCGAGCTGTTCGACATCGTCGACGCTGTCGGCTACCACTACAACACGGACGACCGGCTCGACGGCGACCCGACGAGCAGCACCTACCAGCCGTACACGAAGCTCGCGACCGGACAGACGCCCACCGGCGAGGATCGCGAGGTCTGGTACTCGGAGGGCGTGGGCTCGTTCGGCTACACCGACTACCGCGTGAACAACACGGATGGCCCGGGCGGCGCGTCGACGGGGATCGGCGGCGTGCAGAGCGCGCTCGACCTCGCGAACCGCGTCGTCAAGGGGTACGCGAACTCCAAGCGCACGCACTACATCTTCCAGCCCGCGATCGGCTCGTTCTACGAGGGGGCGCAGTACAGCCACAAGGAGCTGCTGAGCGCCCGCGACCCGTGGTCGGGATCCATCCACTACGACGCGGCGACGTACGTGATGCGCCACTTCACGTCGTTCGCGAAGACCGGGTGGGAGAACGCCGACAACACCGCGGGCATCTGGCGGACCATCCCCGAGGCGAGCGCGAGCGGCGTCCTGGGCACGGAGAACCTCGACGGGTCGAACGGGGCGCCGAGCTACATGACGCTCGCGGCGCCCGATGCCTCGGACTTCTCGACCGTGGTCGTGAACGACAGCGACCAGACGAAGACCTACCGCATCGCGCCATCCGCCCTCGCGCTCGGCGACGACCTCACGGCGGAGCTCTGGGAGACCCGCGCGGCCGACGCCGGCGAGGCCTACGACGCGAACATGCTGCACCTCGCCCAGGAGCTGCAGCCCGCGTCCGACGGCTCGTACACCTTCACGGTCGCGCCGAGGTCGATCATCACCTTCACGACGCTCGATCGCTCGGGCGACGCCGACCTCGCCGAGCGCCTTCCGGAGCAGGCCGAGCGCGCCGTGCTCGACACCGACGAGACCGGCGGCGCTCTCGACGCATCGGACGAGGTGCTCTACGCCGACGACTTCGAGTACGACGAGGAGGGACCGGTGCGCGTCGGCGTCGACAACGGCGCGCGGACGGAGGAGCAGGACTACCTGACCTCGCGCGGCCACCAGCCCCGCTACATGGTCGACCAGACCGGGGCGTGGGAGGTCGGCGACGACGGCACCGGAGACCGCGTGCTCTTCCAGCGGATGGACCAGTCCATGAAGGACACGCGCGCCTGGAACGTGCGCCAGCCGAACACGCTCGTCGGCGACTTCCGCTGGCAGAACTACCGGGCGTCCGTCGACGTGTCGTTCGTCGACGAGGCGGGCGGGCTCGCGCGCCTGGGCGTGCGGCAGCAGAAGGGGATGGGCGCGGGCGACGCCGCGTACAGCATCCGCGTCACGAAGGCGGGCGCGTGGACGCTCGCGCGCCACGACACGACGGTCGCGAGCGGCTCGGTCGCCGCAGCGGATGGCTACGGTCTCGCGATCGAGGCCAAGGGCGCGCAGATCACGGCATGGGTCGACGGCGAGCAGGTGGCGACGTGGACCGACCCCAACCCGGAGTACGCCGGGCGCGTGAACCTCGGCACGGAGTTCCACGAGGTCGCGTTCGACGACCTGCGCGTGGAGAAGGTCGACGGCTACACCGCCTACGCCTCGGAGCTCGTCGACAACATGGACTCCCGCGTGGCGTACACCGGGGCGTGGGCGCACAAGGCCACCGCCGGCAGCGCCGACGACTGGTACCGCTCGACGTCGACCACGTCGGCTGCGGGCGCGACGGCGACGATCGCGTTCTCGGGCACGGGCGTCGACCTCATCGGCGGGAACGCCGCGGGTGCGCGCATCCGCGTCTCGGTCGACGGGCAGCCCGTCGAGGGCGCGACGCTGCGCGCGACCTCGAAGCGCGAGGCGGCGTACTCCCTGCGCGGCCTGCCCGACGGCGAGCACACGGTCGTGATCGAGGTGGTCTCGGGAACGGTCGTCATCGACGGCTACTCCGTCATCTCGGACGTCGTCGACGGAACCGTCGACACCGACGAGATCCGCGACGCACTCGACGACACCGCCGGCTACGAGCAGGGGGACTACTCGGAGGCCTCGTGGGCCGCGTTCGCCGCCGCGCGCGCGGCAGCCGAGGCGGCGGTCGACGGCCAGGCCGGTCTCGACGCGATCGGCGCCGCCCAGCTCGCCGCGCGGCTGGAGTCCGCGGCCAACGGGCTGCGGCCGGCGGACGTGACGGACGAGGTGCGCGATCTCGGCCTGGCCGGGGCGGTCTCGGTCGGCGGCGACCTCCCGGCATCGGTCGTCATCGACGGCGTCGAGCGTGCGGTGCAGTGGGCGCCAGGGAGCGACGAGGTCGAGCGTCGGCCCTACGCTGCAGTGACCGTGCTCGGCTGGACGACGGAGCCGATCGCCGACGGCCGGAAGCAGCAGATCTCCGCCCGCTTCCAGGTCGTGCCCGACGGCATCCGGTACTTCATCGACTCGGGCGTGCCGAGCGGCCAGGCGTCACCCGCGTTCGATGCGGTGTCGCGAACGTTCGATCTCGCGAACGACGCCGTCGACCGGGCCTCGGCCGACGCGGCCTCGTGGGGCTTCGTCAACGACGGGCTCAACGTGAAGGGCGGGACGGATGTGAACGACATCTTCTCCACCGGTCTGTGGGCGGGCGCGGGCAAGACGGTGCGCTACCGGCTGCCTCTCGATGCCGGCGAGTACACCCTGACGGCCGGGTTCGCGGAGTGGTGGGGGCAGAACCGCCCCATGGCGACCGAGGTGTCGTTCACGGACTCGACGGGGACGCACACCGTCGCCGGGGCGCCGGTCTCCCTCTCGAGCAGCACGACGCGGGCGACGAGCGACGTGACGTTCACGCTGACCGAGCCGACGACTGTCACCTACACCGTGCGGAAGACCGGTTCGCAGGACCCCGTGATCAGCTGGCTCGCGGTCGCACAGGCGGACGAGCCCTCGTTCGAGGCGTCGGCGACCGCGTCGCTGCGGTGCGTCGGAGGCAAGGCGGTCGCGGTCGTCGAGGTCCGAAACGGCGCCGTCGCGGACGGGTCGTTCGAGATCACCACGCCGTTCGGGGCGAAGACCCTGCAGGTCGACGCGGAGAAGAAGCGGTCGGCGACCTTCTCGACCCGCGAGGCGTCGGTGCCGGAAGGCGAGGCGTCGGTCGAGATCACCGGCGAGATCGACGGCGAGGCGGTGACGGAGACGCTCACCGCCGCGTACGGCCCGCTCTCCTGCGGCTGAGGCGAGGCGGACCCGCGCGACAGCGGGACACAGCGCAGGAGATCCGAGCGGATCGAGGGGCGGGAACCGGGTTCCCGCCCCTTTCCGCGTCGGAAATCCTGCATCGTGTCCCGGCGTCGCCATCCGCCGTGCGCGCGCTGTCCGCGCCATCCCGGCCATCCGCTCTTCCTCGTACCGAAAGTTTTCGAAAAGGCTTGCGGTCGCTCCTGCGCCGTCCCTAGGGTGACGAGCGTGCGCCGAAGCTCGGCGAGAAAGGGAGCAGACACAGTGGTCTGGTCAATGAAGGAGAGATCCCGTCGGCCCGCGAGGGCATGGATCGCCGTCGGGGTCGTATGCACGCTGGCTGGGGGACTGTCGGCTTCGCCGGCGTTCGCGGCCAACAGCGATCTCGGCTACCCGGTCTTCTCGGGAAGCGAGAACCCCGTTCCTGACACGGGGACGGGATACACCGTCGGCAATCAGCTGCAGGCCATCTTCGATGCGGATCTCGCTGCGGGAGCGGGCGCCAGCACCGAAAAGGATTTCTGGTTCGATCGGATGCTCACGCGAACCGGGACCGCGGGAAGCTTCGGCGACGAGAACCAGTGGCTGTTCAGCCGAGGGCGCGCCGCCTTCATGAAGGTGCACGACCCGGCGAAGCTCGGATTCGGCGGCCAGCTGGCTTACTGGGAAGCGGTCGACGGCCGCGACGCCTACACGGTCACCGCGAGCGTGGGCGGCGAGCAGATCACGCTCACCGAGGACGAGGCCGCGCGCAAGCAGACGCCCAGCTACTGGCGCAGCGTGCACAGCAACGCCGACGCGGGGGTCGAGATCGTCCAGACGAAGTTCATCATCGACGCCAACGTCCTCGTGACCGAACTCGAGGTGCGAGCCACTGGAGCGGCCGTCGAAGTCGGGCTCCGCGCCGTGTCGCCGTACGCGACGGTGGCCGAGGAGAACGAGCTCACGGGAACGTTCGACGCCCTCAACGACATCACCAGGGTCCATCCGCGATTCTCCGGGGACGGGTTCGCGCCGGTCGACGGCGGTCTCGAGACCACACTCTCGATCGGCGCGGGGGAGAGCGCCGTCACCAAGCTGCAGCTGGGCCTCGTCACCGAGGAGATCGCGGAGTCGCGCCCCGCGTACGACGCGATCGCCGCCGCTTCGCCCTCCGACGCGTACACGGAGCACGTCACGGCGTACAACCGCTGGTGGGCCGACAACGTGCCGTACCTCGACACCCCCGAGGATGACATCGACAAGACGCTCTTCTACCGCTGGTGGCTCCTGCGGTTCAACTACCTCGATGCGAATGCGCCCGGCAACGCGTACCAGTTCCCGACCGCCGTCGAGGGCGCGCTCGGCTACAACAACGCGATCGACCTCACGGTCGGCATGTTCATCGACGACCTCAAGTACTTCCGCAACCCGATCTACTCGTACGGCGGATGGGTGTCGACCGGCGAGACGTCGAAGGGCGGGCGCTTCGTCGACAACCCGGGTGACCCGGCGAACTGGAACGCGAGCCACACGCAGTACATCGCAGAGGCCGCCTGGAAGTCGTACCAGGTGCACGGCGGCCCGCTCGGGATCGTCGAGAACCTCGCGCGCTACGCGGAGGGCGATGCGAAGGGACAGCTCAGCTCGTACGACTCCAACGGCAATGGCCTGCTCGAGACGAACTGGAATGCGTGGACCGGCAACGACGCCGACGCCGTGTCGTTCGACTACTTCCGGCGCGCGAATGAGCGGGCCGAGTCCGCCTACGTGTACAGCGGCGCCCGTGCGGCGTCGGCCGCCTACGGGCTGCTCGGCCGCGACGACAAGTCGGCGGAGATGGACGCGATCGCCGAGAAGGTGAAGACCGGCGTCCTCGAGAACCTCTGGGACGCCGAGGAGAACCTCATCAAGCACCGCGATCTCCAGACAGGCGAGCTGATCCCCTGGAAGGAGATCAACAACTACTACCCGTTCTCGGTCGGCCTCATGCCGAAGCCGGGCGACGAGGACTACGCCGACGACTACGTGGACGCCCTCCGCCTGTTCGCCGATGACGCGGAGTACCCGATCTTCCCCTTCACGACAGCGAACCAGGCCGACAAGGCCGAAGCGGCGGCGGCGGGACACCCCGGCACGAACAACTTCTCGATCATCAACTCCACCGTCACGTTCCGGATGGTCGCAGCGGCGCTCCGGGAGTACCCGAGCGATGCCATCGACGCCGAGTGGTACAAGAAGCTCCTCTACTGGAACGCGTGGGCGCACTATCAGAACGGTGGCGACAACCGCCTTCCTGACGCGAACGAGTTCTGGGCCGACGGGGACGCCGATCCGCAGAGCATCGGGTACCGCTCGTGGATCCACCACACGATCCTCGGGACGACGAACTTCACGATGATCGAGGACGCGATGGGGCTGCAGCCCCGCACGGACGACAGGATCGAGCTCTACCCGATCGACATCGACTGGCCGCACTTCACCGTGAACAACATCTCGTATCACGGCAGCGATCTCACGATCACGTGGGATGAGCCGGGAGACGGCGAGCGCCCGTACGGCGACTCGGTGCCCGAGGGCTACTCCGTGTTCGTGGACGGCGAGCGCGCGTTCACGGTCGACTCCCTCACGCATGTCGTGTACGACCCCGCGACGGGCGAGGTGTCCTTCGAGGAGGACGTCGTGAACGGCGTGTCCGAGCCGAAGGTCGTCGACGCGGCTCCGGTTGCGCTCCGGTCGCCGCAGGACGTGGTGTACGCGGACGACTCCCGTGTCGTCGACCTGTTCGCGAAGGCCGGACAGGACATCTCCTCGCACGCGGCGGAGAATCTGGCGGAGGGGCGCCCGGTGACGGCGTCGTTCTCGGCGGACGGCCGCCCCGCGAATGCCGCGGTCAACGGCACGACGATCAACGAGCCCTTCTGGGGCACGGCCGGATCGCCGAACGCCACCGACTGGCTCGAGATCGACCTGGGATCGCCGCAGGCCGTGGACACGGTGCGCGCGTACTTCTACGACACGTCTTCGAGCGCGACGGCGTCCGGCTACGCCGAGCCCTCGCGGTACGGCATCGAGTACTGGGACGGCGCGGGATGGACAGCCGTGCCCGGTGCCGTCGAGGCGCCGACCGTGCCGCAGCCGAACCTCAACGAGGCGCGGTTCCCCGAGATCACGACGCAACGCATCCGCATCTCCGTGGCGCACGCAGAGGGGTACAGGACCGGGCTCAAGGAGCTCGAGGTGCTCCGGACCGGGGAGCCGGTCGGAGCGGCGGAGAACGCCGCCCCGAGCGTCCTCGCCTACACGCAGGCGGGAGCGGTGAGCGCCGGACGAGCCGAGCTCACGGGCATCGTGAAGGACGACGGCGCTCCCTCCGATCCGCTCACCGTCTCGTGGAGCGTCGTGTCCGCACCCGAGGGCGGCGATGCGTTCATCGAGCACGCCGACCGCGCGAACACGATCGTGCGCTTCACGGTCGCGGGCGAGTACCGCCTTCGGCTCACTGCGACGGATGGCGAGCACTCGGTCTCGGACGACGTCGTCATCCGCGGCGAGGCTGCAGACGGCGGTACGGACATCGGACCGTCGGCTACCCCGACCGCCTCGTACACGGCCGGATGGAACCGCGTCACGGCTGTGAACGACGGCAGCGGTGTGAACGAGGGCGGCGATCAGGCCCAGATCTGGGGCACCTGGTCCGGGGATCGTCCCGCCTCCCAATGGCTGCAGTACACGTGGGAGGAGCCGGTGCGCGTCGCCGGGTCGGAGATCATGTTCTGGACGGACTCCGCGGCCGGAACGGGCGAGGGCGTCGCGGTGCCGGCGTCGTGGAAGATCCAGTACCTCGACGCCGAGGGAGCGTGGGTCGACGTCCCGAACGCATCCGGGTACGGGACCGAGCGCACCGGCACCAACGCGACGACCTTCGACATGGTGACGACGACGGCGCTGCGTGCGACCTTCGAAGCCTCTCCGAACGCGACCGGGACGTCGTACTCGGCCGTCGGCGTCAGCGAATGGGACGTCTTCTCTGCGGCCCCCGCGGCGATCGACGAGACCCACGTCCGCACGGATGTGGGTGCGCTGCCGACCCTGCCGCAGCAGGTCGGCGTCACGTACGCCGACGACAGCCGAGCGCTCGCCGCGGTCACGTGGGCACCGGTGACGGAGGACCAGGTCGCGGCTGAGGGGAGCTTCGAGGTGCGCGGCATCGTCGAGGGCGCCTCGGCGACCGCGAAGGCGACGGTCTGGGTGCGCTCGACGCACGAGCTGACGATCAACCAGGTCGACACGGTCTCCGTCCACACCGCCGTCGGCGTCGCACCTGCGCTGCCGGAGAGCACGTCGGTGCTGTACAACGACGGCTCGAAGGAGACGCTTCCGGTGGTCTGGGACGAGATCGATCCTGCCCAGTACGCCTCGGAGGGCGAGTTCGAGGTGGCGGGAACGGTCCAGAGCGACCATGCGGGCGACAAGACGGCGACCGCCTCGGTCATCGTCGGGGCAGGCGGCGGTGAGAGCCCCGTCTCGGTCGCCGTGTCGGTGGACGGCCGCTGCGTGGGCGCGAAGGGCGTCATCGCGGTGAAGGCGACCAACGACGCAAGCGCGGCCGCGGACATCGAGATCCGCTCGCCCTACGGGAAGAAGACGTTCGCGGGCGTCGAGCCCGGAGACAGCGTCTCGGTCGCGTTCAAGACCCGTGAGAAGGAGGTTCCGGCGGGCGCGGTCGACGCCACCGCGACGGCCGGCGAGGAGACGGGGACCTCCTCCGCGGAGTACGCCGCCTTCACCTGCCGGTGATGGGAGGGCGGCGGCCACGAGCCGCCGCCCTCCGGACCGTCCGGGGGTGACCCCGACGCCGCGGGTGCTCAGCGGGACACAGCACAGGAGATCCGAGCGGATCGAGGGGCGGGAACCGGGTTCCCGCCCCTTTCCGCGTCGGAACTCCTGCGTGGTGTCCCGCCGTGCGCGCCGTCCAAGCCATTCGCTCTTCTCGCGCCCCGCCTCGCGGCAGCCGATGCGCATCGACGGGAGTCCTAGACTCGACGAGGAGGTCTGGATGGCGACGAGCGCTGATGTGGCGAGGCTGGCTGGCGTCTCGCAGAGCACGGTCTCGTACGTGATGAGCGGCACGCGATCGATCTCCGCCGAGACCCGCGCGCGCGTCGAGGCCGCGATGCGCCAGCTCGACTACCACCCCAATGCCGGCGCCCGGGCCCTCGCGGGTCGTCGCACGAATGTCGTCGGACTCGTCGTCCGGTTCGCCGCCAATACGGATGTGGCCGCTCTGCTGCCCTTCATCGAGACGATCTCGTCCTTCTGCAGGGAGCGGGACTACGACGTCGTGCTCGTGACCGAGGACGAGGGCCCTGCCGGCCTCGAGCGGCTCGCGGGACGCGCGATCGTCGACGGAATCGTGCTGATGGACATCCGCCGCGACGACGACCGCGTCCCGGCTGCGCACTCCGTGCAGGTGCCCGTCGTCCTCATCGGCGTACCGGATGACCCGCGCGATCTCGACTGCGTCGACGTCGACGTCGAGGCGGCCGGCCGTCTGGCGGTTCGCGAACTCGCGGAGGCGGGCCATCGGCGCATCACGCTCATCGGCGAGAGTCCTGTGGTTCGGGCAGACCAGTTCGGCTTCGTCGCGCAGTTCGCCGAGAGCGTCGAGAGCGCGGCAGCCGACGCAGGCATCGCGGTATCGACCTATCAGCCGGACGCCGAAGGGTGGGCGGGCTTCACGCGCTTCGAGTCGCAGGCGGCAGAGCTCGCGGCGGTGCGGGCGGGCGTCATCGCCCGCACCCCGCAGGCGATCGACATGACCCTGCAGATCCTGCAGGCTGCCGGGGTCACGCCCGGGAAGGACGTCTCGCTCGTCGGCGTCTGCACCGACAGCACGGCCGAGGCATTCCGCATCCCGGTGACGAACATCTCGCCCGAGCCGCGCGAGGTCTCTCGGCTCGCGATGGAGAGTCTCTTCGCGCGATTAGATGGGCGCCCGGCTGAACGGGGCGTGCAGCTCGTCTCCCCGAGACTCACACGACGTCGCACGACCGCGCCGCCGCGCTGATCACGGCGCGCAGGCGTCCGTGCGTGTGCTTGCGTTGACCCGCCTCGGCGTCTAGTCTGTCGATGCGCATCGAATCGATGCGCATCGAATCACGAATCGGCCGCCGCTGGCGACGGCATGGAAGGAACTCCGATGACTCGACGTCGAGCTTGGATGCGCACGGCGGCCGCTTCGGCGGTCGCACTCACCGCCTCGGCCGCTCTGGCCGCGTGCTCGTCAGCGACGGACAATGGCGACGACGCGGGCACAGTGACGATCGCCGGTTGGTATGAAGACGGCGTGATCGGCAGCACGCTCGAGGCGGCGAACGAGCTCCTCGCCGCCGACGGCATCACGCTGGAGTACACGCAGGTCCCCCTGGATCAGTACAACACCTGGCTCAGCACGCAGCTCGCCTCGGGCGAGGGGCCGGACATCATCATGGACGGCGCGAGCTTCCCGGCGCGCGTGGCCGCGGGCAATCTCGTCGACCTCAGCGACGACGACGTCATCGAGGGCTTCAGCGAGGTCGGCCTCGCTCTCGCAAGCGATGCCGAGGGTCGGGTCTTCGGGGTCCCCTCCTACGGCTGGTTCTCCGGCATCTTCTACAACAAGGCGCTCTTCGAAGAAGCAGGCGCGGAGGTGCCGACGACGTTCGACGAGTTCCTCGACGCCGCCGACAAGCTGACGGCTGCGGGGATCCAGCCGATGGCCGCCGGCCTCGCCGACAGCGACAAGGCCATCCACTCGCTCATGGGCTACCTCGAGAACGCCTACTACAACAACGGCGACGGGAGCGTGCAGCTCGACACGGATTTCGCGTACGGCGAGGCGACCCTCGATGGCAACTGGAACGATCCCCTCTCGGACTGGAGTCAGGTGATCGAGCACGGCGTCCTCACGCCGGAGATGGTCGGCGTTCCGCTGTCACAGGCGGTCGCCGAGTTCACCAACGGCGAGGCGGCCATGTACATCAGTGGTCCGTGGGACTACCAGGCGATCAAGGACGCCGGTCTCGACTTCGGCATGTTCTCCCACGTCGGCGGAGACGCCGAGAACCAGTGGCTGCTGGGCGGGCCGGCGGCGAGCATGGGCGTCAATGCCGACAGCGACCAGCCGGACGCGGCGCTCACCGCGCTGCGTGCGCTTGCGTCGCCCGAGGCGCAGCAGGCGGTCGTCGACGCGAACCCCGGCGCGTTCAGCTACCTCGACGGCGTCCAGGGCACGTTCCCCTCGGAGTACGAGCTCGTCGCCCCTCTGCTCGACGAAGGGCGCGTCGCGGTCGCATGGGACCGGTGGGGTGTGAACATGCCGGCCCAGACCATGCTCGACACCCTGACCAAGGGACTTCAGAGCGTGATCAGCGGACAGCAGACCACGGACGATCTGATCGCCCAGCTCGACAGCCAGGCTGACTCGATCCGCTATTGAGCCGCGAGGGCGCGGCCGCCGCATGCGGCCGCGCCCCGGACAGGAGACACCGCATGACGACGCAGCAGCTGCGCCCGGCGCCCGCCGCGCGCGGGCCGCGCCTTGAGCCTTCGGCTTCGATCGGGCGCGGCGCCCGCGCCCGCCGGCCACGGCTTCGGGCGAACGCCCCCTACATCCTCATGGTCGCGCCGGCGCTCGCGATCTTCGCGGTGTTCTTCATCATCCCGGTCGTCCGCACCGCTGTGCTGAGCCTCACGGACCAGAGCAACCACAGCCAGGACGTCGCCTTCATCGGGCTCGAGAACTACGTCGAAGCGCTCACCAACCCGCAGATCCTCGCCGGGATCCAGCACTCACTGCTCTACGCGGTCGCGGTCGTCGTCCTGCAGAACGCCATCGCGCTGCCCGTGGCGCTGCTGCTGCACGGGCGGATCCCGTTCCGCGGCGGATTCCGGACGATCTTCTTCGGCCCGGCCGTGCTGAGCGTGCTCGTCGTCGGATACCTGTGGAGCTACATCTTCTCGTCGAACGACTACGGCCTGCTGAACGTGCTGCTGCGCTCCGTGGGGCTGTCGAACGTCAACTGGCTGGGTGACCCGGATCTCGCGCTCGGCAGCATCATCGTCACCCAGGTGTGGCAGTGGTTCGGCTACCAGATGATCATCTACCTCGCGGCCCTGCAGACGATCAACCCCGATCTCTACGAGGCGGCCGCGCTCGACGGCGCGGGGCGGTGGCGATCGTTCCGCACCGTCACCCTGCCGGGCCTCATCCCGGCCTTCCAGATCACGCTCGTCACGGGCCTCATCTCCGGCCTCAAGGTGTTCGACATCGTGATCTCGATGACCAACGGCGGTCCGGGCTTCGCGACCGAGACCGTCCTGACCCTCATGTACCGCAAGTTCTCGGAGGGGAACTACGGCCTCGCGGCGTCGTTCGGCGTGCTCTTCCTCATCGTCAGCCTGCTCATCGGCGGTCTGCTCCTGCGTCTGTTCCGCCGACTCGAGGCGAAGTACTCATGAGCGCGTCCACCGTCATCCGCATGCCCTCGCTCCGACGCAGCCGCCGGCGGACCTCGATCCTCGCGCTGATCGTGCTGAGCATCCTCGCGGTGCTCGTGCTCGTGCCGATCTACTACCTCGTCGTCACCACGTTCAAGTCGCCGGCCGAGGCCGCGGCGAATCCGATGGGCCTGCCCGCGTCGTTCGACCTGACCGTCTACGTCGATGCCTTCCTGAAGATGGAGTATCCGCGTGCGTTCCTGAACACCTTCCTCATCACGGTCGGGTCGGTTGCGGGTGTCGTGCTCCTCGGGGCTCCGGCCGGGTACGCCCTCAGCCGGAAGTCCGGGAGCCGAGTCGCCTCGATCGCGTTCCTCACCCTGCTCTCGGGGCTGATGTTCCCGTACCAGATGTCGATCCTCGGCCTCTACGAGGTGGTCAAGGCGCTCGGCCTCATGAACAGCCTGCTCGCGGTCATCCTGATCAACGTCGCGGTGAACCTGCCCTTCGCGACCCTGCTGTTCCACGCCTTCACGACGACCGTTCCGCGCGAGCTCGAGGAGGCGGCGGGCATCGACGGCGCGGGGGCGATCCGCACCTTCGTCACGATCGTGTTCCCGCTGCTCCGCCCCGCCGTGGTGACCGTGGCCATCCTCAACACCCTCAGCGCGTGGAACGACTTCATGGGCCCGCTCTACTTCCTGCAGTCCCGTGAGAAGCAGGTCATCCTGCAGGAGGTGTACCGCAACATCGGCCAGTTCTCGATCGACTGGACCTCGCTCTTCCCGATGATGGTCCTCGGGGTCCTGCCGCTCGTGGTGTTCTACCTCATCCTCCAGCGGCAGGTCATCGGCGGCGTCGCCGGATCGATCAAGGGCTGACATGGCACGACGAGACGGAGCGACCGCATGACCTCGACAGAGACCATCGACCAGGAGACGACCATCGCGGTCGACCCCGTCGAGCGCGCCGTGGCGCGCGAGATCGAGCTGCGCCTCGGTTCGGGGCGTGCTCTCCTCGACGCGGAGACGGGAAGCCCGCTGCAGTTCGTCGACGACACCGCCCCCGAGCGCACCTACCTCCTCGACGGGCGGACACCCTGGCACTCCCTCGAGCACGCATGGGGGAGCGGGCACGTCGTCGCGGACACGTTCGCCGGCCGATGGAACGCTCCGCATGAGCTCGAGATGGACGGCGACGTCGTGCGGGCCGCGTACAAGGTCGGCCCGCTGGTCGTCGACGTCGAGCGTCGCGGTGGCGACCTGCTGCAGGAGACCTATCGGTTCCGCAACACCTCGGACAGCACCATCCGGATCACAGGTCTCGCGGTCCAGACTCCCTTCGCCGACCTCTACCCTGGCGCGCTCGACGCTCTGACCAGGCGGGTGCACGCGCACGTCTTCACCGGCGGACGATGGGCGTGGGTGGCCGCCCAGCCGATGGACGGTCGGGGGCACGTCCTCGGGCTGAGAGTGACCGAGGGTGAACTGTGGTCGTACTCGGTCGAGACGCGGAACGCGAACACGATCTCGAACGCGCGAGGGCATCTCGTGCTCAACGTCACCGATCGGGCGCGCAACCCGGATGCCTTCGGCGGTCAGCCCGCGCTGGCGCTCGACGCCGGGGCGGAATACGTGCTCGGCTGGGAGCTCGGCTGGCACAGCGACATCGCGTCCTTCATCGAGGCGACCCACGCGCCCGCCGAGTTCTCGGCGCTGGCGGCGACCGTCGGGGAGCCCATCTCCATCCGAACGCCGTGCGAGGTCCGGGCGGCGGGCGGGGTGGAGGTGGTGACGGAGCCCGGCGGCGCGCGCATCACCGCTCGGGTGCACGGTCTCTACGCGATCCGGCTGGGCGACGGCGCGCGCAGCGAGGTGCTCTTCCACGACTCGGTGGCCGACGCCGTCCGGAAGCGGGCGGAGTTCGTCATGCGGTATCAGCTCGGCCGCGAGCGCCCAGGACTGCTCTCCCACGCCATCCTGCCCGTCGACACCCGCACGCGCCTGACTCAGCTCACGAACGGCTGGTCCGACTGGACCGACGGGTCCGAGCGCATCGGGGTGGCGATCATGCTCCAGCACGGCGTCGCCCGCGGCTGGCTCGGCGCGGAGGTCGACGACGCGCTCGACGGCTGGGCGGGCTTCGCGCGGGAGCACCTCCTCGACGACACCGCCGCCCCGCGGCGCGGTTCCCAGCAGCATCACGCGGGCATCCGGCTCTATGACTCGCCCTGGCTCGCGCGCTTCTTCCTCCTCCGGCACGCGCACCGCCGGCGCGCGGAGGACCTCGAGCTCGCGGCGCGGATCCTCGAGCGCGCCCTCGAGCTCGGGATCGGGAAGGTGCTCACGATCGGGTTCTCCGAGGTCGCTGTCGCCGTCGCGAGCGCGCTCGCCGTCGCGGGCGCCTCCGGTCGGGCGGGCGCGCTCCGCTCGGCCGTCGTCGAAAGCGCGCGGCAGTACGCCGCCCGCGGCGCGGACCTTCCCGGGCACGAGGTCGCCTACGAGCAGGCCATCGTGGCGCCGCTGCTCAACCTGCTGATCGACGCGCACGCGCTCACCGGCGACGAGGCGCTGCTCGAGGCCATCCGCGAACGGCTTCCGTGGCTGCTCGCTTTCGGCGGCCCGCAGCCGCACGCGCGCCTCGGCGGAATCGCCATCCGGCACTGGGACGGGTACTGGTTCGGTCAGCGCAGGCAGTGGGGGGATGTCTTCCCTCACTACTGGAGCGCCCTCACGGCAGGGGTGCTCCTGCGCCTGCCTTCCGAGCTGCGCACATCGGCGACGGATGCGCTCGCCGACCGGATCCTGCGGGCGAACATGGCGAACTACGGCGACGACGGCTCCGCGACGTGCGCCTTCGTGATGCCCTCCTCGGTGGATGGAGTGCCCGCCCACAGCGCGGATCCGCTCGCGAACGACCAGGACTTCCACCTCGCGCTGTGGATGCAGCTCGCCTCCGACGGGTACACGACGCTGCCCTAGCGAGATCGCGGCCGCAGGCGCCGGGCGGCGAGCCGTCCATCCCGGCCATCCGCCTGCATGATCGATTGCGATCGCTTCCACGAAGGCATGGTTGCCGCGCGATGCGGACTCCCGCTTGACTGATGTTCACGCAAACATCCGCGAGGCGGCGTCGCCTCGCTCACGAGGGAGTGATGTTGAAGAGAACCATGACGGCCGCGGCGGGGCTGACTCTCGCCGCCGCCCTGACGATGTCCCTGGCGGGGCCGGCGACCGCCGAGGTCCCGGTCGGCGAGCCGACGACGTACACGTCGTATCCGGCCATCCAGGATCCGGGCAGCAGCGCGCCCGACTACTTCCAGCCGCTGTGGCTCGACGACAACGGCGCGCACATCCAGGCGCACGGCGGCCAGATCGTGACCGCCGAGGAAGACGGTCGCACCGTCTACTACTGGTACGGCGAAGACCGCAGCAACGGCTACTACGGCAGCCCCGGCGTGCACGCCTACAAGTCGTACGACACCGTGAACTGGGTCGACCAGGGCGTCGTGCTGCGCTCGGTGTCCGACGCCTCCGAACTCGAGACGGAGTACTTCGACGCCCTCTACGACACGGTCGACGACGCGGGTCAGCCGCGCACGGAGCGCATCGCCGAGCTGAACTACCACCTCAACACGAACGACGCTGCCGAGTACACGACGATCTTCGAGCGGCCCAAGGTGCTCTTCAATGAGAGCACGGGCAAGTGGGTGCTGTGGTGGCATTCGGATGGCCAGACGACCCCGGGTGGGAGCATGTACGCCCGCTCGATGGCGGGCGTGGCCGTCTCGGACAGCCCGACCGGGCCCTTCAAGATGACCGGCGTCTACCGGATGCCGAACCGCACCGACTACAAGGCGTGCATCTCGGCGGCCGTTCCCGGCCAGGCCCGCGACATGACCGTGTTCCAGGACGACGACGGCACGGCGTACATCGTCTACTCCTCGGAGGAGAACCGCTCGCTGTACATCGCGGAGCTCGACGCGTCGTACACGAACGTCACCCACACGACCGACACCGACATGGCCGACGCGGGGCAGTACTCGGAGGACGGCCGATTCCCCTATCTCTTCGCGGACGGGACTCCGGAGGCGCCCGTGCGCGGTGAGGACTTCCAGATCGTCAAGGAGTGCGGCATGCTCGAGGCGCCCGCGCTCTTCGAGCACGGCGGCCGGTACTACGTGGTCGCATCGGGCGCGACGGGCTGGGCGCCGAACCCGCAGACATACCACACGGCCGACACCATCCTCGGGTCGTGGATCCGCGGCGTCCAGGCCGACGACGCCTACGAGAACGTCGCGTACAACGCGATCCCGGAGGGCGGCGACGGCCTCCTCTCGGTCGGCGACGTGCGCCGCACGACGTTCGGCTCGCAGTCCACGAACGTGCTCGACCTGGGCGGCGGCCGCTTCGTCTACATGGGCGATCGCTGGAACTCCGGTGCCGCCGACTCGACCTACGTGTGGCTGCCGATCACCATCGGCGAGAACGGCCGGGCCGAGATGCGCAATCCCGCGACGGAGGACCCGGAGCGCTGGGGCGCCGGCTGGGATACGTCGTACTTCGACGAGCACGGTCTGGGCGACGGCATCTGGTCGGTCGTCGACGACCGCCTGCCGGAGACCGTCGAACCGGGGGAGGACTTCTCCGCGAAGCTGCCCGAGACCGTCCCGGTCGCCGTCGACGGTGCGACGGCCGAGGTCGCGGTGACGTGGAGCGCGACGTCGTTCGACGAGCGGGGCACGCAGCTCATCACCGGCACCCTGGCGGCCGATGCGACGTTCACGGCGGGGCGCACGTTCACGCGCACGATCGAGGTCGCGACGCCCGGCATCGTGAACCTCGCGCTCGACGCCGCGGTGGCGGCATCGAGCCGCCAGGACCTCGCCGGCACGACGGCCGACGGCAACGTCAAGGGCAAGGGCTGGGACGACTGGGTCGGGGGCGGCGTGTACCCCAAGAGCAGCTGGCTGTCGTACGCCTGGGCCTTCCCGCAGGACGTCGACGAGGTCGTCGTGCACACCTACAAGGACGGCGCAGGCGCGACGTGGCCGTCGACCATCGCCGCAGAGTACCTCGACGCATCGGGGGCCTGGGTGTCGGCGAACGCGAGCGTCGACCTCGCGCAGGACGCCTCGGCCACCGCACCCGTCGCGAAGCTCGACGTGTCGGGCATCCCGGCGACCAGCGGGGTCCGCCTGCAGCTGAAGACCGCGACGAACGTGTGGCAGTCGATCTCCGAGGTGCAGCTGTGGGGCGCCGAGAGAGTGCGGGATGTCTGCGGTGCCGACGGCACGACGCTCACGGCGAGCTTCCACCAGACGCAGTACGAGACGATGCCGCCCGCGAACGCGTGCGACGGCAGCGCCGCGACCTCGTGGTCGACGTGGGACAGCACGAAGCGCGACCAGGCGACGCTCACGATCGAGCCCGCCGAGGCCCATATCGTGGACCGGGTCGGCTTCACCAACCGCGAGGGCACCATCACGGGCGTGAGCGTCGAGTACCGCGACGCGCACGGCACCTGGCACCCGACGACCGCGCAGGACGTCGTCCCGAGCGCGAACGGCACGCCCACGTCGTTCACCTTCGAGCCGGTGCTCGCCTCGGCCGTGCGTCTCGTCTTCGCGACGCCGGGCTCGTACCTCAAGATCCCGGTGCTCGCGGTCGGCGCGGTCGACGCCGCGGTCGAGCCCGCCGTGACGAGCCGCTGCGTGGGAGGCAAGGTCCAGCTCGTCGCGACCGCGCGCAACACGGCGGACGGCCCGGCGGATGTCGCGGTGCAGAGCGCGTACGGAGGGCGCGTCCTCGACGAGCTCGCGCCAGGACACGCGGCCTCGGCCGCGATCGCCGTCCGAGCCGCCTCGGCGACGGCCGGCGAGACGACCTTCACGGGAGCGGATGGCGTGCCCGTGACGGTGGGCTACCCCGCCGCCAGCTGCGGCTGAGTGCGCGCGGGTGCCCCGGCCGCGGCCGGGGCACCCGCGACCGATTCCGACCGCTTCCCGAAGGCGGCTCTTGCCAAGCCGGCAGGGGATCGCTACTGTCTTCCTAGTTTCATCGACGGTTAGATTTATCGTCGAAGAGACACCCGTCGGCGATGGAGCCGATGCTCCGACTGCAGAGAGGCAGAGGATGTCCGTGACGGACAGGGTGCAGCCCAGACGACGGCTGCTGAAGGATCTCAGGCACAGCAGGGTGCTCATCCTCATGTGCATCCCGGCGATCGTGTTCTTCGCGATCTTCAGCTATGCGCCGCTCCCCGGGATCTGGATCGCGTTCACCAACTTCAACTACCGCGACGGCATCTTCGGCAGCCCGTTCGTGGGGTTCCAGAACTTCGAGTTCCTCATCAAGTCGGGCCAGCTCTGGCTGCTCACGCGGAACACGATCCTCTACAACCTCGCGTTCATCGTGCTGGGGAACATCCTGCAGATCGCGCTTGCGATCATGCTCAGCGAGATCGCCTCGAAGTACTTCAAGAAGGTCACGCAGACGGTGATGTTCCTGCCGTACTTCATCTCGGTCGTGCTCATCGGCGTGATCGCGTTCAACCTGCTCAACTACGACACCGGCGCGCTCAACGCCCTCATCGAGTCGACCGGCGGCGACCCGATCAAGATCTACAGCACGGCGGGCGCGTGGCCGCTCATCATCATCCTCGTCCACCTCTGGCAGAGCACCGGGTACGGGTCGATCGTGTACTTCGCGGCGATCATGGGCATCGACCGGACGCTGTTCGAGGCCGCGGCGATCGACGGGGCCTCGGCGTGGCAGCGGATCCGCTACGTCATCCTGCCGAGCCTCAAGCCGACGTTCATCATCCTGCTGCTGTTCTCGCTGGGCGGGATCATGAACGGCAACTTCGGCCTGTTCTGGAACCTCATCGGCAACAACGCCGCCCTGTTCTCGACCACCGACATCATCGAGACCTCGGTGTACCGGATGGTCATGTCGCAGAACAACTTCACGACGTCGACCGCGGTCGGCCTCTACCAGTCCCTCTTCGGTTTCGCCCTCGTGATGACGGCGAACTGGGTCGTGCGAAGGATGAACAAGGACTATGCAATCTTCTGAGACGCTCGTCCCCCCGCCCACGGTCACCGAGGCGGTCACGACCGCGAACGCGAGGAAGCGCCGCGGCGGCCCGACCGGGCGGCCGACGACCATCAAGCTCGCGAAGAGCGACTACACGCTCAAGGCGATCTCGTATGTGACGATCTCGCTCTTCTCGCTGTTCTGCGCGCTGCCGTTCATCCTCATCATCTCGGCGTCGTTCTCGAGCGAGTCCGAGATCATGAAGAGCGGGTTCGGACTGTGGCCGAAGGGCTTCACGCTCACGGCGTACGAGTACATCTTCAACTCGCCTCGGCAGATCCTCGGCTCCTACGCCGTGACGATCATCATGACGGTCGCGGGCACGGCGATCGGGCTCTTCATCATCTCGATGACGGGGTACGCCCTGTTCCGCCGGGACTTCCGGTACCGCAATGTCATCTCGTTCTTCATCTACTTCACGACGCTGTTCTCCGCGGGCCTCGCGCCGACCTTCCTCTGGGTGGGGCGTGACCTGGGGCTGCGCGGCAGCTACCTCGCGGTCTTCCTGCAGCTGCTCATGACGCCGTGGCTCATCATCCTCATGAAGAACTTCATGCGGACGGTCCCGTACGAGATCGTCGAGTCGGGCAAGGTCGACGGCGCGGGCGACTTCCGGATCTTCGCGCAGCTCACGCTCCCGATGATGAAGCCGGCGCTCGCGACGATCGGCCTCTTCCTCGCTCTCGGCTACTGGAACGAGTGGTACCTGTCATCGCTCTACCTCGGCAGCTCCGTGGAGTTCAAGCCGCTGCAGTACTACCTCTACAACGTCATCAACACCGCGAACGCGCTGCGCAACTCGGTCGCCGGCGACAACGTGGTGATCTCCGAGCTGCCGAGCAACACCCTCAAGATGGCGAGCGCCGTGATCGCGACCGGCCCGATCCTCCTCGTCTACCCGTTCGTCCAGAAGTACTTCGTCACCGGCATCACCGTCGGCGCCGTCAAGGGCTGAACCCGATCCCACCCCTCCACCAGGAATGAGCCGAAGGAGTCTCACATGAGAAGGAACATCGTCCGAGCGGGAGCAGCGCTGCTCGCCGTGGGCGTCAGCGCGGGCATGCTGTCGGCGTGCACCGCCGGCAGCGGCGAGCAGTCGAGCGGCACCGCCGAGATCACGATGCTCGTGCTCGGCGACAAGCCGACCAACGGGCGCGTCGAGGCCATGCTCGAGAAGCTCAACGAGCGCCTCGCCGAGGAGGTGGGTGCGACGCTCGACCTCTACTACGTCGAGTGGGCCGACTGGCAGACGCAGTACAACGTGCAGCTGCTCTCCGGGGACTCGAACATCGACCTCATCACCACGGCCACCGACTGGCTGTTCGCGTGGGAGAACGCGGAGAAGGGAGCCTTCCTGCCGCTGTCGGAGGAGATGCTCCAGGAGCACGCGCCGAAGACGTGGGAGCAGGTCGAAGCCGACGGGCACTGGGATCTCACGAAGCTCGACGACGGGCAGATCTACTTCATCCCCGAGGACAACTTCACCCAGTGGACGAACCACGGGTTCTTCTACCGCGGGGACTGGGCGGCCGAGGCCGGCTTCGAGAACGGCGAGATCACCGCCTTCGAGGACTTCACGACCTACTTCCAGTGGGTCAAGGAGAACAAGCCGGAGGCCTACCCGTGGGATGTCGCCGGCACGAACGAGGCCGCCCTCACGGGCTATCTGCAGGGGCACACCGACCTGCAGACGATCCAGCAGATCAGCGCGGGCATCTACTACCCGTTCCAGACGTCCGAGTCCGACCCGTACACGGTCACGTCCTGGTACATGGAGGGCGACGAGCTGCTCGAGGCCGCCGAGCTCGCCAAGGAGTGGAACGACATCGGGGTGTGGCGCGAGGACGCGCTCAACTACGACGGCGACACCCGCGAGCTCTTCTACTCGGGCCTGTCGGGCGCCGACCAGCACCACACCCAGACGTTCGTGGGCGGCATCGTGCACAACATGAACGAGCGCCAGCCCGGATCGGACCCCAA
This sequence comes from Microbacterium sp. JZ37, assembly GCF_035188445.1. NCBI lineage: Bacteria > Bacillati > Actinomycetota > Actinomycetes > Micrococcales > Microbacteriaceae > Microbacterium > Microbacterium sp. JZ37. Next base: position 438,523 of record NZ_CP045253.1, read on the forward strand.
GTTCTTCTACTGGGGCCAGGAGAACGGCAACTACTTCCGCGACATCCTCACGCACGGCGCGATGGCCGTGAGCGCGACCTCGGCGAACCCGGAGAAGGCGCTCGAGGTGTACGACATGCTCCGCAACGACGAGGAGTCGTACCGCCTCATCAACTACGGCATCGAGGGCACCGACTACGTCATCACGGACGACGGCAAGCTCGACAACCCCGAGGGCTACGACCCGTCGACCGACGCGCTCGGGGCCAACTTCTGGGCCGGCCGCATGGACGAGTACGAGCTGCCGCGGGTCACCGACGCGGAGAACAAGCAGGAGCTCTACGACCAGCTCGACGCCGAGGCGAAGGACTACCCGTACTCGACCCTCCTGTTCAACAAGGACGCGATCGATCCGACTCTCGCCGCCATGGGCGCGGTGTTCTCGGAGTACATCCCGCAGCTGCAGTACGGCAAGTTCGACGACCCCGAGGCCGCGATCGAGGAGATGCGCCAGAAGCTCCGCGACGCGGGCTACGAGGACGCCCTCGCCTCGGTCCAGGCCGACATGGACGCCTGGGCGGAGACCCAGTGACCGCAGGCGACTGAGCGCCTGCATCGGCAAGGGCGGGCCCGCGCACCGCGGGCCCGCCCGATCTCGAAAGGGGAGAGGATGAACGGCATCTTCGCGGCGGACTCCGCGCTCATGCGGTTTCTCACGCGCGTCGCCGACGCGATGATCCTCAACGGCCTGTTCATCGTGGCGTCGCTGCCCGTCGTGACCATCGGCGCATCGCTCACCGCGCTGAGCTTCACGGGGCGGAGGCTCGCGACGGGCGCGTGCGAATCGGTCACGGGCGACTTCCTCCGGTCCTTCCGGCGGAACCTCCGCCAGGCGACGGCCGTGTGGCTGCTCATGCTGCTCGTCGGCGCGGCGCTCGCCGCATGGTTCGTCGTCGTGAACGGGATCGGAGTCCCGCCGATGCTCGAGTTCGCCCTCCTCGCGATCTGGTACGTCGTCGTGTTCTTCTGCGTCGCGTGGGCCGTCTACGTCTTCCCCTATCTCGCGACCTTCGAGGGGACCATCCCCGAGGTCCTCCGGAACGCGCGGCTCCTCTCCCTGCGGCACCCGCTCTCGACGTTCCTCATCCTGACCGTCCTCGTGCTGTCGGCGGTCGTCACGATCTTCTCCCCGCAGGCCACCGGCTACGGCCTGCTGTGGCTCCTCATCGGATTCGGCGGGCTCGCCATCGTCATCGGCAGCGTGCTCGACCGGGTCTTCAGCCGGTACATCGACTCTTCGAGCGAGAGGTAGGCGCGTGCGCGCGAACCCCATCATCCCCTGGCGCTTCCACCTCGGCGACGAGCCCGACGCGTGGAAGAAGGGCTTCGACGACACCGCATGGCGTGCCGTGAGGGTGCCGCACGACTGGAGCGTCGAGCAGGAGTTCTCGCGCGACTGCTCGAGCGGCACGGGATATCTGCCGGGCGGCGTCGGCTGGTACCGCGCCCACGTGCCGATGGGCGAGCTCGCCGACGCCCCGCATGTGCGCCTCGTGTTCCACGGGGTCTACAAGAACGCGCAGGTCTGGGCGAACGGATACCACCTCGGCGGACGGCCGTCGGGGTACGCCGCGTTCTCGTTCGACCTGACCGAGATCCTCTCCTACGCGCCCGACGACGACCTCGTGCTGAGCGTGCGGGTCGACCACTCCGACCTCTCCGACTCGCGCTGGTACAACGGCGCGGGGATCACCCGCGGCGTCGAGATCGAGGTGCACGAGGCCGTGCGCCTCCGTGAGCACGGCACGGCCTTCACGACGGTGTCGGCCGACGCCGACGAGGCCGTCGTGCGCGTCGTCCAGACCCTCGTCAACGACGGCCCCGAGCCGGTGTCGGTGCGGCTCCGGCACGAGCTGCGCTCACTGACGTCGGGGCGCGTGCACGCCTTCGGCGCGGCCGTCGAGGTGCCAGCGGGCGGCGCGGCCGACGTCGAGAGCGAGGCGCGCGTGCCCGATCCCGAGCTCTGGTCCGACACCGATCCGCACCTGCACCGTCTGTCGACGACCCTTGAGCCCGACCGGGGGCCATCCGCCCGCTACACGCAGACCGTCGGGATCCGCACGGTCGCCTTCGACCCCGCCGCGGGCTTCTCGGTCAACGGCGAGCCGCGCACGCTCACGGGCGTGTGCCTGCACGAGGACGCGGGGCCGTTCGGCACCGCCGTGCCCCCGGCGGTGTGGCTGCGGCGCCTGCTGCGGCTGAAGGAGATGGGCGCGAACGCCGTGCGCATGGCCCACAATCCGCACGCCCCCGAGCTGTACGCCCTCTGCGACGCGCTCGGCCTCTTCGTGATCGACGAGGCCTTCGACGAGTGGGAGAACCCGAAGAACAAGTGGTGGCAGGGGCACAACGTGTACCCGCCGCGGCATGAGGGCTACGCCAAGGACTTCCCGGAGTGGCACGAGCGCGACCTCGTCGCCATGATCGACGCGCATCGCGGCCATCCGTCGATCATCGCGTGGAGCATCGGCAACGAGATCGACTACCCGAACGACCCGTACGCGAGCCCCCTCTTCGACGAGATGACCGGCAACAACGACGCGAGCAAGCCCGCGGCCGAGCGCGTCTACGATCCGTCGCGTCCGGACATCCGGCGCCTGACGACGATCGCTCGGCGGCTCGCGGCGATCGTCCGCGCGAAGGACCCGACGCGGCCCGTCACGATCGCGGCGGCCTTCCCCGAGCTGTCGAGCCTCACGGGCTTCCTCGACGACATCGACGTCGTGGGCTACAACTACAAGGAGCACCTGTACGAGGCCGACCACGCGCGGTTCCCCGACAAGCCTCTGCTGGGCAGCGAGAACGGCCACGGCTACGCCGAGTGGCAGCACGTCGTACGGGCCGACTACGTGGCGGGACAGTTCCTGTGGACCGGCATCGACTATCTCGGAGAGGCCCACGGATGGCCCGTGCACGGCTCGGGGGCGGGGCTGCTCACGCTCGCGGGCTTCGCGAAGCACACGTGGCATCTGCGGCGCAGCTGGTGGACCGACGAGCCGGTCGCGCATCTCGTGACCCGACCGGCAGGGGAGGGCCCGCGCAGCTTCTGGAGCCATCCCGTCTCGCGTGCATGGGAGGGCGGGGAGCGGGTCGAGGTGCTCTGCTTCGCGGGTGGCGGCGAGCCGCGGCTCACCTGCGGAGGCGACACGATCCCGCTCGCATGGGACGACGAGGGCGGCTTCTGGACGGCCGAGATCGACGTGCGCTCCGCGCCGCTCGTGCTCGAGATCGTCCGCGACGGCGACGTCGTCGCACAGGACGAGCTCCGCGCGCGCGGGGCGGCCACCCGCCTCGACGCGGTCGTCTGGGAGGCCCCGGAGCATGCGGCGCGCCGCTGCGCCGACGCCGGCCTCGCTCTCGACGGCGCCCCGTTCGACGGTCTCGTGCAGATCGAGTGCGCGCTGCGCGACGCCGACGGAGGATCGGCGCGGGACGAGCGGATGGTCTCGGTCGAGGTCTCCGGCGGCGAGCTGCTCGGGATCGAGAACGGCGACCTCGCCGACGTCACGCCCTACGCGAGCTCGCAGCGGCGGACCCTCGAGGGGCGGCTCGCCGTGTTCGTGCGCGCGGACGCCGGCGCCGTCGTGCGCCTCCGGGCCGAGGGGCTCCCCGAGACGATCGTGGAGTGCGGGCCGTGACATACTGGCGACGACCGGCGGGGGACCGGTCGCCGGGATCGCCCGCCGCGGCGGCGGACCCGATGCGGATGGCCGCGGCGCGGGAGTGAACATGGCTGTCTCGAGGCGCACGTCGCGCGACATCCGGAGCGAGTCGCGGCTCGACGTGCTGCACGTCCTGCTGTCGCAGGGCGAGACCACGCGCAACGAGATCGCCCGCACGACGGGGCTCAGCCCGGCGACCGTCGCCACGGTGGTGGGCGAGCTCCTCGTCGAGGGCATCGTCGTCGAGACGAAGGTCACGGTCGGCCGGATCGGGCGGCCGACGGCGACGCTCGCGATGAACCCCGATCGCGGCCGGGTGGTCGGCATCGACGTCGCCGAGACCTACGTGCGCGCCGAGCTGTTCGACACGGCGCTCACCCAGATCGCGCTCGTCGACGTCGCGCGCGACGAGCACCTCCTCGACCCCGACTCCGTCGTCGAGGCGATCGGCAGCGCGCTCGACCGCGTGCTCGAGCAGGGCGGCGTCCACCGGGGCGATGTGCTCGGCGTCGGGGTCTCGCTGCCGGGGCTCGTGCAGGCGCCCGCCGGCGTCTCGGTGCTCGTGCCGAACTGGACCTGGCACACCGTCGAGCTCGACCGCCTGCGCGAGCGGGTGGGGCTGCCGCTCGTCATCGACAACCCGCTCAAGGTCATCGCGACGGCGGAGCTCTGGCTCGGGCGCGGCCGGTCGCATTCGAGTCTCGTCACCGTGAACCTCGGCACGGGCGTCGGCGCCGCGATCGTGCTCGAGGGGCGCATCCTGCGCGGAGCGACGAATCTCGCGGGGGAGTGGGGGCACTCGCTGCTCGCGCTCGACGGCCGCGGGTGCCGCTGCGGCCGCCGCGGCTGCGTCGAGGCGTATGTCGGAGCACCCGGGATCCGGCAGACCCTCCGCGAGATCGCCCCGGACCATCCGCTTCTCGCGCTCGACTCGCAGCGCGACTTCATCGAGGCGATGGCCGGAGCGGCGGATGGGCCCGAGCACGATGCGGCGGTCGACGAGACGATCGCGCGCACCGCCTGGTACCTGGGGTCGGCGCTCGCCGATCTCGTCGCGGTCGTCAACCCCGAGGTGGTGACGCTCACCGGCTGGACGGCCTGGGCGCTCGGCGATCGCCTGCTGCCGGCGACCCGCGAGCACCTGCGCGACCAGGCGCCCGGGACGGCCGGGGCCGACGTCGAGCTCGGCGTGTCGACGATCGGCGGGAGCACCGTGTCCACCGGAATCGCCGTCATCGCGCTCGAGCGCTTCCTCGCCGACGCGGGCCTTCTGACGAGCCGGACGCCGATCGCGCTCTGACGGCTCTGCGCGCTCTGCACGTCGGGGCTCTGCAGGCTCTGCATGTCTCACTCTCCGCGGTTCTGGCGGGGGCGAAGCCGCCGAGAGTGAGACATGCAGGGCTTGCCGCGGGCGTCGGGATGCGTGTGCGGGACACAGCGCAGGAGTTCTCCGTGGCCTGAGCCGCGGGAACCGGATTCCGGGGCGTGTCGGCCGCGGATCTCCTGCGTCGTGTCCCGCGCTCAGCCGACCGGGATGGTCGTTCCGCGCACGACGAGCTGGACGGGCGTGTGCAGGACGCCGCTCTCGATCCCGTTGTCGTCGAACGCGTGGAAGAGGTGCTGCGCGGCGGTTCGGCCCAGCGCCTCGAAGTCCACGCCGACCGTCGTCAGGCGCGGGCGCGAGTTCTCGGCGAGCACCGTCCAGTTGTCGAAGCCGATCACCGCGAGGTCGCGTGGCACGTCGCGCCCGAGATCGCGCGCCGCGTCGAGCACGCCGCGCGCGATCTGGTCCGAGCCGCAGAAGACGGCGTCGATCTCCGGATCGCGCTCGAGCAGAAGGGCCGCAGCCGCCCGCCCCCAGTGCTCCGACCACTCGCCGAGCATCGGCTCCGCCGCGAAGGCCGTGCCGGCCGCGGCGAGCGCCTCCTGTGCTCCGCTCAGGCGATCCTGCGCGGCGGCATAGGAGGGATCGCCTCCGATGTGCACGATGCGGCTGCGGCCGCACGCGAGCAGATGGCGGATGGCCAGACGGCCGCCCTCGACGTTGTCGGGCGTGAGCGACAGGTCGCGCGGATCGCTGGACGGTGCATAGACGTACACCACGGGGACCGGCAGCGCGCGGCCGAGGCTCCTGCGGGGATCGGTGCGGTCGCCCACGACGATGATCCCGTCGACCCTGCGGCTGAGCAGCGCGCGCAGGTGATGCTGCTCGCGGACGGCGTCGCCGCGCGCGTCGCACAGGAACACGTCGATGCGCCCCGCGCCGAAGGCGTCCTCGGCACCCATGAGGATGGGCAGGACGAAGCGGCCGTCGAGGTCGCTCGTGAGGAGTCCCACCGTGCTCGTGCGCCCGGCGGTGAGGCCGCGCGCGACCGCGTTTGGGGTGAACCCGACCTCCTCGGCTGCCGCCAGCACGCGAGCCCTCGTCGCCGCTGCGACGTCGGTGCGGCCGTTGAGTGCCTTGGAGGCGGTCGCCGCCGAGACGCGCGCGCGCTGCGCGACGTCGTTCAGGGTGGCGGCCCGCCCGTTGCGCTCCGTGCTCATCGCTCTAGCGTGCCACAGTCTCGAAACCGTTACATGGATTTCTGCACGGTCGTGCTTGACGGCCCGAAGTGTCGCCGCTAGATTCAACGAAAGCCGTTTCGAAAGCTTTCGTGCGGCGTGTCGAGCATCGGCGGCAACGGCGGCGTGCTCGCTCAACGAAGAGCCAGAGGAGCAGACACATGATCACGACCATCCGGCGCGGCACAGCGATGCGCGCCGCAGGACTCGCCGTCGCGGGCGCGCTCGCGGTGGGCCTCACGGCGTGCTCGGGCGACAGCGGGGGCCAGGCCGCGGTCGACGAGATCCCCGCCGAGGGCGTAGACGACGGCTCCACCCTCTCGCTGTGGACGCGTGCGCCGATCGAGGCGCAGGCCAAGCTGCTCGTGGAGGAGTACAACGCCACGCACGAGAACCAGGTGGAGCTCACGGTCGTCCCGAACGACGACTACGTGGCGAAGGTCGGGGCGGCCGCGGGGTCCGGCGGGCTGCCGGACCTGTTCGCCGCCGACGTCGTCTACGTGCCGAACTGGGCGGGCCAGGGGCTCTTCCAGGACATCTCGCCGCTCGTCGAGCAGCTCGACTACGCCGACGAGATCAACGCGGGCCACATGTCGGCCGGCACGATCGACGATGCCGAGTACACGCTGCCCTTCGTGCTCGACCTGTCGGTCATGATGTGGAACAAGGAGCTCGTCGAGCAGGCGGGCCACGACCCCGAGAAGGCCCCCGAGACGATCGCGGAGTTCGCCGAGATCGCGCGTGACGTCGACGCGCTCGGCCTGGACGGCGTCTCCGGCACCTCGACCGGCCTCAACTGCGGCGGCTGCCTGCTCTTCACGTGGTTCCCGTCGATCTGGGCGTCCGGTGAGGAGGTCCTCAGCGAGGACGGCACCGAGTCGCTCCTCGACGGCGAGGCCGCGCAGGAGATCTACGGCACATGGAAGGGCCTCGTCGACGACGGCGTCGTCGCGCCCGGGTCCGAGGACGAGACCGGCGCCACGTGGGTCGCCGGCTTCCAGGAGGGCAAGGTCGGCATCATGCCGTACCCGGCGACGCTTCTCCCGGCTCTCGAGTTCGACGCGGGCGTCGCGGGCCTCCCCGGCGTCGACGGCGGCGCCTCGACCTTCGTCGGCGGCGACAGCATCGGCATCTCGAAGGACTCCGAGCTCTCTGCGCAGGCGTGGAACTTCCTCGCGTGGATGATGTCGGAGGAGACGCAGGTCGACGTCCTCGCGGCGAACGGCAACGTGGTCTCCCGCGGAGACCTCGCCGACAACGAGCACGCATCGGCCGACCCGCGCCTCGTGACGATCAACGAGGTCGCCGCCCAGGGCGACACCCCCGTGGCCGTCAACTTCCAGCAGGCCTTCAACGCCGCGGGAAGCCCCTGGCTCACCCTCGTGCGCAACGAGGTGCTCGGCGAGGGCGGAACCCTCGAAGAGGACAACGCCGCGATCACCGAGATCCTCTCGCAGTGACAGCCGCCGTCGGGGTGCTCCCCGCAGCGGAGCGCCCCGACGGCATCGGACAGAAGGATCCACGATGACCACCGCCGCCACGACCGCGCGACGTCCCGGGCGGACCCGCGCGCAGCGCGCGCACGCCATCCAGGGATGGCTGTACGCCTCGCCCACCGCCCTCTTCGTCGGCGTCCTCTTCGTCGTCCCCCTCGTCCTCGTCGTGGCCATGTCCCTCGGCGACTGGCCGCTGCTCGCGGGCTTCCGGGGCTGGAACTTCCCCGACAACTACATCGCAGCCGTCGACCACCGCCTGTTCTGGGAGGCCATCCGCTTCACGGTGATCTACACGATCGCCGCGACGGTCCTCCTCATCGGCCTCGGCCTTGGGCTGGCCCTGCTCGTGCAGGAGTCGTCGCGGTGGCGGTCGTTCCTGCGCACCGCCTTCCTCGTGCCGAGCGCCCTCGGCCTCGCCTCGGCGTCGCTCCTCTTCTATGTCCTGTACTCGCCGATCGCGGGTCCGTTCGCGGAATGGATGGAGTCATCCGGTTTCACGATCCTCGGGACGCCGGGCGGCGCGCTGTGGGCGACGGTCTTCCTCATCGTGTGGCGCTTCACGGGGTTCTACATGCTGCTCATGCTCGTGGGCCTCCAGGCGATCCCGGGCGAGGTGTACGAGGCGGCGCGCATCGACGGGGCCTCGAAGCTGCAGACCTTCCTGCACGTCACGATGCCCCTCATGCGGCCCACCTTCGCGCTCACGATCGTCATGTGCGTCACGGGCTCGCTGCTCGCGTTCGAGCAGTTCTACATCCTCACCAAGGGCGGTCCCGACAACTCCACGATGACCGTCGTTCAGCTCATGTACTCCATGGCCTTCCAGGGGCAGAACGACCTCGGGATCGCGGGGGCGCTGTCGGTCATCGTGCTCATCGCCCTCGTCGTCATCAACGTCTTCCAGCTGCGGGTGCTCCGCGGCGGAGAGGAGAGCTGACATGACCGCGCTCGCTCCGACCGAGACCGAGGTCATCGTCACGGAGGGCCGCGGCGCGTCGCGCGCGCCGCGGCAGGGCGGATGGCGCCGGCTGCTCGCGAGGGCGCCGTTCGGCATCTTCTCGGCCGCGCTCGCGGCCGTCTTCCTCTACCCGCTCGTCTGGGCCGTCGTGTCGTCGTTCGCGCCGCGCGCCGGCACGAGTCAGACGGAAGGCTGGGGTCTCGGGAACTACGCGACGCTCGCCGAGTTCCAGGCGGGCATCTGGGTCTACCTCGGCAACTCGCTCGTCGTGTCGGGCCTCACCGTGATCCTCACGCTCGTGATCTCGTTCCTCGGGGGATACGCATTCGCCCGGTTCTCGTTCCCGGGGAAGACCGCGCTGTTCCTCACGACCCTGGCCATCCTCATGGTCCCGTACGCGACCCTCCTCATCCCGCTGTACGTGATCCTCAACGGCCTCGGCCTCGGCAACACGACCGTGGGCGTCGCCCTCGTGCTCACGATGTTCCAGCTGCCGTTCTCCACGTTCATGATGCGGATCTCGTTCGAGTCGATCCCGCGCGAGCTCGACGAGGCCGCCCTCGTCGACGGCTGCAACAGCTTCTCGGCGCTGTGGCGCGTGCTGCTGCCCGCGACCAAGCCGGGGCTCATCACTGTGGGGCTCTTCGCCTTCCTCACCGCGTGGAACGACTTCATCGCGCCTCTCATCCTCATCAGCGACACGAATCGGATGACGCTGCCGCTCGCGGTCGCGAATCTGCGCGGCCAGACGATGGGCGTGATCGACTACGGCGCCACGCTCGCCGGGGTCGCGGTCCTCGCGCTGCCCTGCGTGCTCCTGTTCCTCGTTCTCCAGCGTCACTACGTGCAGGGCTTCATGTCCGGCGCCTTCAAGGGATGATCATGACACTCACCACATCGCACCGCGCGACCGCGGCGGCTGCCGCTCCTGTCCTGCCGAGCTCGGGCGCGCTGCGTCCCCTGGGGATCGAGGAGGTCGCGATCACGGGAGGGTTCTGGGGTGCTCGGCAGCGCGTGAACCGGCGCGCGACCCTCGCGCACATCGGCACGTGGCTCGAGCGCGAGGGCTGGATCCGCAACTTCGAGCTCGCCGTCGCCGGCGGGCTGCCCGAGGGCCGCCGTGGTCGTGAGTTCTCCGATTCCGAGGTCTACAAGTACCTCGAGGCGCTCGCGTGGGAGATCGGCCGTGCCCCCGATGACGAGCTCGAGCGCGTGTTCCGCGACGTCGTCTCGGTCGTGGGCGCGGCGCAGGAGCCCGATGGGTACCTGAACACGCGGTTCGGCCGCCCCGGTCAGGGCCCGAGGTGGTCCGACCTCGAATGGGGGCACGAGCTCTACTGCCTCGGGCACCTCTTCCAGGCCGCGGTCGCGCGGGCACGCACGAAGCCCGGCGCCGACGACGGGCTCCTCGAGATCGCGACACGCGCCGCCGACCTCGTCTGCGAGGTGTTCGGCGAGGACGGCATCCCGTCGATGTGCGGGCACGCGGAGATCGAGACGGGACTGGTCGAGCTCGGTCGCGTCACAGGCGAGCCCCGCTACATCGCGCAGGCGAAGCTCTTCGTCGACCGGCACGGCACGGGCGTGCTCGCGGACATCGAGTTCGGCCGCTCGTACTTCCAGGACGACATCCCGATCCGCGAGGCCGACGTCCTCCGCGGCCACGCCGTGCGCGCGAACTACCTCTCGTCGGGGGCGCTCGACGTCGCTGTCGAGACGGCCGACGGCGAGCTGTCCTCGGCGCTCGTGCGGCAGTGGGACAACACGGTCGCCCGCCGCACGTACATCACCGGCGGGCAGGGCGCCCACCACCAGGACGAGGCGTTCGGCGCCGACTTCGAGCTGCCGCCCGACCGCGCCTACTCCGAGACCTGCGCGGGCATCGCATCGGTCCAGTTCAGCTGGCGCCTGCTGCTCGAGCGCGGGGAGGCGAAGTACGCCGACCTCATCGAGCGCACGCTGTACAACGTCGTCGCGACGTCGCCCTCGTCCGCTGGCACGGCGTTCTACTACGCGAACACGCTGCACCAGCGCACGCCGGGAGAGGTCGCCGACCCGGATGCGCCGTCCGCGCGTGCGGAGTCGTCGCTGCGCGCGCCGTGGTTCGAGGTGTCGTGCTGCCCGCCCAACGTCGCCCGCACCCTCGCCAGCCTCGCCGCGTACGTCGCGACCGTCGACGAGGAGGGGCTCCAGATCCACCAGTACGCGCCCGCCACGATCTCGACCGCGGTCGCCGGCCACGACGTCCTGCTGCACGTGGAGACCGGCTACCCGGCGGACGGCGACATCCGCGTCACCGTGGACGCCGCAGCGGACGCGGAGTGGACGCTCTCGCTCCGCGTGCCCAGCTGGGCGGTCGGAGCAGCGCTCGAGGTCCGTTCGGCGGACGGCGGGGTCCAGACGCTCGCGGCGGAACCCGGGTACGCGACCGTGCGTCGCGCGTTCTCCGCAGGCGATGTCGTGACGCTGCGCCTCCCTGTCGCGCCGCGGCTCACGCGGCCGGACGCGCGCATCGACGCGATCCGGGGCGCGGTGGCGGTGGAGCGCGGCCCCGAGGTGCTGGCGCTCGAATCGGTCGACCTCCCCGCGGGGATCGACGTCGATGTCGTGGCGATCGATCCCGACGCGCCCCTGCGCGAAGAGGACGGACGCGTCGTCGCGCGCCTGGCCATCCGCCGCCCCGTCGACGCGCCATGGCCGTTCGGGGATCCGGAGGTCGCCGACGACGAGCAGATCGTCGACGTGCCGCTCATCCCGTATCACGAGTGGGCCGAGCGGGGCCCCTCCACGATGCGCATCTGGATCCCCGAGCGCCGCGCGGGGGCCTGACCCCGCCGCCCCTTCCACCCACCCCGACTCTGCATGTCTCACTCTCCGCGGTTCTGGCGGGCGCGAAGCCGCCGAGAGTGAGACATGCAGAGTCGGGGACGCCGAGTCTCGGGGAGAGCGGATGGCCGGGGCCGCCTTCCGCCCGACCTCCACGCGACGCGAGCGCGATCGGGGGAGGGGGCGAATCGACATCGGGGCGTCGTGTGGATAGCGTTGTCTGGATCGATCGAGGGGGGCTCATGCCGAACGCCGACAGGCCGCCGACACTCACCGACGTCGCACGACTCGCGGGGGTGTCGGTGCCGACCGCGTCGCGCGTGCTGAACGGCGGCGTCCGCGGCAAGCAGAGCGGCTCCCCTGAGATGCGTCAGCGCGTGCAGGACGCCGCGCGGGCGCTCGGATACTCCGTGAGCCCCGCGGCGCAGGCGATCAAGGGCGGGCGGGCCCGCACGATCGCGCTCGTTGTGAGCGACATCGACGACTTCGGGTCGGCCACGATGATCTCGGGTGTCATGCACGCCGCCGAGAAGCGCGGCGTCTCGGTCGCCGTGCGCACGACGCGCGACGATCCCCTGCGCGAGATCGCCCTCCTCGAGGAGCTGCGCGGCGAGCGGCACCGCGCGATCGTGATCGGCACGAGCCGGACGACCGACGCGCGCCGCGAGGCGGCACTGGCTGCGCAGCTCGGCACGCTCGACGCGCACGGCACGCGCGTGGTGGTCATCGGCCACAGCGCCCTGCCCTTCCCATCCGTCACCGTCGACAACAGGGAGGCGGCCGCGGCCCTGGCCGAGGGCCTCGCGCTGGCCGGCCATCGTCGCTTCGCCGTCGTCTCGGGCCCCGACTTCGAGATCACCTCGCAGGACCGTGTCGCGGGGTTCCTCGAAGGTCTCGATCGGCACGGAATCAGCGTCCTCTCGGGCGACGTCGTGCATCGCTCGTTCTCGCGGGACGGCGGATACGCCGCCGTCGACGACCTGGCGACGCCCGTCGCGGAACTCGACGCGATCGCTGCGATGAGCGACGCGATGGCGGTCGGCGTGATCGCCCGGCTGCGCGAGCAGGGAGTCGAGGCCCCGGGTGACGTCGAGGTGAGCGGATTCGACCACGTGCCGATGCTCGGCGACGTGCTCCCGAACTTCAGCACCGTCGAGGTGCCGCTTGAGGCGTTCGGAGAGGCGGCACTCTCGCTCGCCCTCGACGACGGGGATCCGCAGCCCGACCAGCGCATCGCGCTGCGCGCGACCCCCATCGTGCACGGCGCCGCCGTCGCCCGGCGCTGACGTCGTCAGTCCGCGTCGTGCGGCCTCCGGAAAAAGAAGTGGCAAACGTTGTCCACTTTGCGTTACGCTCCTGGAGTCGGACGCGGTCCGATCCGAATCAAGGGAGATCACATGCAGAACGCACAGACGCGTGACGCCCGGCGCCGCGCATCCCGACGCGCCGCCGCATCGCTCGCGGCCACCGCAGCCGCGGTCGTCGTGCTCGCCGGGTGCGCGGGCGGCGCAGACGCCGGCGATGCGGGCGGGAAGACGACCATCCGCTTCCTGTACGCGACGGGCGACGAGACCTGGAACTCGGTCGTGGACGGGGTTGTGAAGGCCTTCAACGAGCAGAGCGACTCCACGGTCGTCGAACTCGATCCGCTCCCTGCGGGCAGCGACTACGCGACGGCCCTCAAGACCATGGACGCGACAGGCAACTGGCCCGCTGTCGTCGACATGCGCGACACGCTCACATACATCCAGGCGGGAAAGCTCGCGCCGATCCCCGAGTCGGTGACCGACCTGCTCGCCCCCGACGTGTACGGTGCCGCCGAGGATGGGAACGTCTACACGGTGCCCTCCTCGGCGCTCAACGGCGAGATCGGCATCAACATCGTCTACGACAAGTCGTACTTCGCGGACAACGGCCTCGAGGTCCCGGAGACGTACGACGACTTCATCGCGCTGCTTGAGGAGATCCAGGCAAACGGCGATGTCCCGCTTGCGACGGCCGCTGCCGAGGTCTGGCCGAGCGACCAGCTCTGGAAGCCTCTCGCCGCCCCGGTCTTCGCCGAGTACTCCGAGCAGGGCTTCTGGAATGCGGTCGCCGAGGGGACCGCGTCCATGGAGGACCTCCGCGAACCGCTCGAGCGCCTCGTGCAGATCACGGACGACTTCGTGCTCGAGGGATGGCAGTCCACGGCGGATGCCCAGACGACGACGCTTCTCGTCAACGGCCAGGCCGTCATGGCGACATCGTCGGCGGGCATCGGGCGATTGAACGACATCCACAAGGTCGATCCCGAGTTCGACGCAGGGCTGTTCATCATCCCCGCCGATGACGGCACGATCAACGTCCTCAAGAACTCGGTCGTGGGCGACACGGCGTCCGGCCTGGCGATCTCGGCGCAGGCGCAGGAGGACGGCGCGGAGTACGACTCCGCAGTCGAGTTCCTCGAGTACTTCTATTCGGTCGAGGCCGCCAACCTCATCGAGTCGCTCGGCTGGATCGCCCCGAACATCGCGGCGTCGGACGAGGTCGAGCGCAACACCGAGATCCCCGGAGCCGCGGACTACTTCGCGCTCCTGGAGGATCCGAACCTCAACTGGTACAGCAACGAGTCGTCGAACGAGGCGCTGAGCGCTTTCAACACGTTCTTCCGTCAGGTCCGCATCGAGATGCAGGACGGGCAGATCACCGTGGATGAGGCGATCTCGAAGCTCCAGGCCGAATTCGACAAGACGGTCGCGGCGGGCTGACGGCCTTGGGGTCGGGCGGTGACGCCCGGCCCCTCCGCCCCGCATCGCGACGAGGAGATGTCATGAGCGATTCCCCGCAGGCCACGGCGACCGTCGAGGTCGTCTCAGAGCCCGGGCTTCCGCCCCTCGCGGCGCCGCCCGTGCGCGCGCCGATCCGCCCGCCCCGCCGCGGGGGCCGACGAGGGCGCTGGGTGCTGCTCGGCTTCATCGCCCCGGCCCTTGTGGTCTACCTGCTGATGGTGATCATCCCGTCGCTGCAGTCGGTCGAGCTGAGCTTCACGGACTGGGACGGCATCAGCGATGACTACGCCTACATCGGCTTCGCGAACTATGCCGACATCTTCGCGAGCGGCCGGTTCTGGAACGCCGTCAAGAACACGCTGATCCTGGGGCTCGGCTCGGCTGTCATCATCAACGTGATCTCGCTCGTGGTGGCGCTCATGCTCGACAAGCTCGAGCACGGCCAGGGGTTCTTCCGCGCCGCGGTGTACCTGCCGGCGCTCGTGAGCGCGTTCATCGCGGCGACGATCTGGAAGTACCTCCTGAACTTCAACTTCGGGTTCGTGAACACGCTGCTCCGCGACCTCGGCATGCCCGATGCCGCGCGCGATTGGCTCGGAGACAGCGGCATCGTCGTGTGGGTCATCCTCTTCCTCACCTGCTTCACGCTGGGCGGCAACACGACCCTCATCTACCTCGCGAACCTGCAGTCCGTGCCGCAGGAGCTGCTCGAGGCCGCGCGGATCGACGGCGCGAACCGGCGGCAGGTGTTCGCGAACGTCACCTGGCCGATGCTCGCGGGCGCGGTCACGGTCAACATGACCCTCGCGCTCATCGCCGGATGGACCATCTTCGACCAGGTCATGGTGCTCACCTCGGGAGGCCCGGGCTTCGTGAGCGAGACCATGGCGTTCTTCATCTACAAGGTCGGCTTCGGCGAGTACCGCGCGGGCTTCGGCAGCGCGGCCGCCATCGTCCTGTTCATCGTCGTGATCGTCAGCACGGTCGCCGCGAACACCTACATGCGCAAGAGGGAGATCCAGGCATGAGCGCCACGGAGGCTCTGACCACACGCCGCGAGCGGGCTCCCCGGGTGCGGAAGCGGTGGACGCCGAGCGAGATCGTCGTGATGGTCGTGCTGAGTGCGCTCGTGCTCCTCGTGTCGACGCCCGTGCTCTACGCGCTCGCGAACTCGTTCCGGTCCTACAGCGACATCACGCGCGATCCCATGGGGCTCCCGACGTCGTTCACGTTCGACAACTACGTCCAGCTGTTCCAGCAGACGGATTTCGCGGAGGCCGTGGGCAACACCCTCATCATCACGGTCGCGACCGTCATGCTGCTCGTCGCGATGGTCCCGATGGCCGCGTACGGCATCGAGCGCCTCGGCGGGCGCCTGGGCCGCGGGATCTATGTCCTCTTCATCGCCGGGCTGATGATCCCGTTTCAGGTGCGGATGATCCCGCTCGTCGAGGGGTTCGACGACGTGGGTCTCTACAGCACCCTGACGAGCGTCATCCTCGTCCACCTCGGCGGCGCGGCGTCCTTCGGCATCCTGCTCTACTGCAGCTTCATCAAGGGAATCCCCGTCGAGGTCGAGGAGGCCGCGCACATGGACGGCGCCGGCCGCCTGCGCACGTTCTGGCTCATCGTCTTCCCGATGCTGCTGCCCGTCACGAGCGCGTTCGTCATCATCCAGGCTCTCGGCCTGTGGAACGACTTCTTCATCCCTCTCGTCTTCCTCGACTCCTCGTCGGCGGGGACGATCAACGTCGCCATCAACCGGATGGTCGGTCTGCTGACCTCGCAGTGGCAGCTCATCTACACGGGTGCGATCCTCGCCATCATCCCGTCGGTCGCGATCTTCGCGGCATTCCAGCGCTACTTCATCAAGGGCATGTCGATCGGGGCGGTGAAGGGATGAGCGCCCTGCTGACTCGCACCGGACAGCTGCTCGCGCATGACGGGCGCATCGCCGGATGGCTTCTGGCGATCTGGCGGTGCTTCCTCATCGGGGTCTCGTTCCTCGCGACCGCAGCGCCGCTGCTCGTGTTCCACGCCCTCGTCGGCTGGCAGGCGACGCACCTCGCGATCGCGCTGTTCGGGCTCGCCGTCGTGCCGCTCGTTCCCGGCGTCCACGCACTGCTCGTCGCGACGGAGCGGCTCCTCGACCTCGGTGGCGGAGCCGGCGCGGGTCGCGCCTTCTGGGCGGCGCTCCGCTCGGGCGCCCGTCGGCTGAGCGGCGCGGCGCTCGCGGCAGGAATCGCGGCGGTCGTGCTGTCATACGACATCGCGCTCGTCGGGCACGTCGACGCGCTCCTCCTCGCCGCGATCGGCGCGACGGTGCTCGCGATCGCCGCGCTCCTGGCGGTGTGCGTCGCGGCTGCGCAGACCGCTCTGCGCGGGGTCGCCCTCGTGTCGGCGGCGCTCACGGCGGCGGTGCGGCGCCCGCACATCGTGCTGTGCTGGCTCCTGCTCTCCGCGATCGGCGCCGCAGCGAGCGGTATCCCCCTCGTCGGCTCGAGCGTCGCGGTGTTCGCCCCGCCGCTGGTCGCCATCAGCATCCACATCTGCAACCGCGCGCTCGGCTTCGGTCGCGAGCGCCTCGAAACGGAGACGTCGTGACAGACACCGCCCTGAACATCCTCGACACCGCCGAGCCGGCCGGACCTGCGAGCGTCGAACTCGGCGCATTCACGCTGACCTGGTCAGACGACCGGCCCCTGAGCGTGCACTCGGAGATGTCGCCGCTCGCAGGCCGCCCCGGCACGGCGCTCGTCGAGGTCTTCACGGCGCGCGAGCAGCGCGAGCGCACGAGCCAGGCCTACTACCGTTCGGCCGTCGGGGCGCGACTGCGGGTTCAGGAGGCGGCGCGCGAGGAGTCGGATGGCGCGGAGCGCGCGATCGTCATCCAGCGCGACGAGACGACGGGACTCGAGGCCCGAACGACGCTCACTGCGCCGAAGGGCGTCGACGTGCTGCGGGTCGAGACGAGGATCCGCAACACCTCGGCCGAAGCGGTCGTGCTCACCGCGGTCGGCTCGGCTACCATCGGCTTCGGACGCGACGCAGCTGACCTCGAGCGGATGGTCCTGCTCGCGGCACGCAGCGAGTGGCTCGCGGAGAACCGGTGGCAGACGACGCCGCTCGGCGAGCTGCTGCCCGCGATCGCGCTGCCGCTGCACGGGCAGGACGGGCGCGGGCACGCGGCGCTGTCGAGTCATGGTGCATGGTCGAGCGGGGAGCACGTGCCGGTCGGCGCACTGATCGGCGGCGACCATGCGCTGGCCTGGCAGATCGAGTCCAGCGCGGGCTGGAACGTCGACCTCTGCCAGACGGCGGCGGGTGGCGTCCTCACGCTCACGGGGCCAACCGACCTCGAGAACCACTTCGCGCATCTGCTCCTTCCGGGGGAGTCGTTCGACGCCGTGCCGGTGGCCGTCTCCGTCTCTCGGGAGGGTGCGGAGGGCGCGATCGGAGGCCTGACCGGCTATCGCCGGTGGCTGCGCCGCCGGCACGCCGGGCAGGCCCTGCCTGTCGTCTACAACGACTTCATGAATACGGTCATGGGGCAGCCCACTACCGAGGTGCTCCTGCCGCTCATCCGCGAGGCGGCCGACGCCGGATGCGAGGTGTTCTGCATCGACGCCGGCTGGTTCGCCGATCCCGACATCGGCGACTGGTGGGCCACGGTCGGGGAATGGCGGGAGTCGTCAGCGCGCTTCCCCGACGGCGGGCTGCGCCGGATCACGCAGGCGATCCGCAAGGCGGGCATGCGTGTCGGCCTCTGGCTCGAGCCCGAGGTAGTCGGCATCCGAAGCTGTGCGGCCGAGGCACTTCCCGATGACGCGTTCTTCCAGCGGTTCGGTGCGCGCGTGCGCGAGCACGACCGGTATCACCTCGACTTCCGGCACCCTGCGGCTCGGGCGCACCTCGATGCGGTCGTCGATCAGCTGGTGCGCGACCACGGCGTGAGCTATCTCAAGCTGGACTACAACATCAACCCGGGTGCCGGGACGGAGTGGCGCGCGGCTGCTCCGGGCGACGGACTCCTCGGTCACACGCGGGCTTTCCGCGACTGGCTCGTGGCCGTGCAGGAACGCCATCCTGCGCTCGACATCGAGAACTGCAGCTCGGGCGCCATGCGCGCGGACTACGGGTTGCTGGCCGTGACGCACCTGCAGTCGACGAGCGACCAGCAGGATTTCCGCCTGTACCCGCCCGTGGCAGCGTCCGCGCCGGCGTCCATCCTCCCCGAGCAGTGCGGCAACTGGGCGTATCCGGCCGCCGAGATGAGCGTCGAGGAGACCGCGTTCACCCTCGTGACCGGCCTCAGCGGGCGCTTCTACCTGTCCGGCTTCCTCGACCGACTGAGCGAGGAGCAGCGGTCGGCCGTGCGCACCGCGGTCGCGCTGCACAAGCAGCACCGCGAGTCGCTCGCCGACGCCGTGCCGTTCTGGCCGCTCGGACTCCCGGCGTGGGACTCCGACGTCGTCTGCCTCGGGCTGCGCGCCTCGGACCGCACGCTCCTGTTCGTATGGGACCGTGCGGACACGGCCGTCGACATCGTGCTTCCCGGGATCACGGGCGAGGTCCGGCAGACCTTCCCCGCGAGCGGATGGGCAGTCTCGCGCGTCGACGGCGGTGTGCGGCTGCGGACGATGTCCGGGCCGACCGCCCGCGTCCTGACGGTGGAGGAGCGCGCATGAGAGGGACGATCCGACCGGGGCACGTCGTCATCGACGACCGCGGGCGCGTCGCCCAGCTGCACGGCATCGGCGTGCAGCGCGTGGGCGACCGCTGGTTCGCCTGGGGTGAGGACAAGACGGCGGGCTCGACGTTCACGGCGGTCGCGTGCTACTCGACCGACGACTTCGCGAACTGGCGATTCGAGGGGAACGCGCTTGAAGCGGGGGACGGCGATATCGGGCCAGACCGCATCGTCGAGCGGCCCAAGGCACTGCGTCGCCCTGACGGCATGTGGGTGCTGCTCCTGCACATCGACACCGTCGACTACTCCGCTGCGCGTGTCGGCTACGCGATCGCCGAGCGGCCGCAGGGGCCGTACCGCTATCTCGGAAGCGAGCGTCCGCTCGGCACGATCAGCCGCGACATCGGCGTCTACCAGGAGGACGGCGTCGGCTACCTCCTCTCGGAGGACCGTGAGAACGGTTTGCACATCCACCGTCTGCGTGACGACTACCTGGGGGCGGAGGCGACCGTCGCGACGCTGCGCCAGGAGCGCCGACCGGAGATCGGGTACGAATCGCCGACGCTCGTGAAGCACGAGGGGCGCTACCACCTGTTCGGATCCGATCTCACCGGGTGGAGTCTCAACGACAACATGCACGCCACGGCTCCTGCCCTCGAAGGCCCGTGGTCGGCGTGGTCGGGGTTCGCGCCCGATGGCAGCCGGACCTTCGACTCCCAGGTGAGCGTCGTCGTCCCCATGGGCGACGGGTTCATCTACGTCGGCGACCGCTGGCGGCCCGACGACCTGTTCCACTCGCCGACAGTCATCCTCCCGCTGCGCATCGTGGGTGAGACAGCGACGCTCGAGTGGCGGGACGCGTGGCGCGCAGGGGAGGAGCGCGGATGATCAGGGCCGCATTGCTGATGGAGGCGCACCTCGTCGGCTTCGTGTTCGGCGAGGAGGAGCGCCGCGCGCTCGAGGACGAGCTCGCCGTCGACTTCTCGTCGGCCGCGACTGCGGTCTCCGCGCTCGACGACCCGGCAGAGATCGAGCTGCTGCTCATGGGCTGGGGTGCCGAGGCGCCCTCCGCCGCCGACTTCGATGCCATGCCGCGCCTGCGCGCCATCGTGCACTGGGGCGGCGGCTTCGCGACCGCCGACGAGGCAGCGCGACGCGGCATCGCCCTCGCGTCCGCGAAGGCCGCGAATGCCGTTCCTGTCGCCGAGTTCACACTCGCGATGATCACCCTTGCAGCGAAGGATGTCTTCTGGGCGGCGCGCCGGTACGCGTCGGAGCAGCGCTTCCTCGACCGGGAGGCGGAGTACGGGCACACGGGCCTCGGTGGCGCCCGGGTCGGGATCGTCGGCGCGTCCGCGGTCGGGGAGCTCGTCATCCGCGGTCTGCGGGATCGCGATATCGCGGTCGCCGTCTACGACCCCACCCTCTCGGTCCAGCGCGCCGCCGTGCTCGACGTCGAACTCATCGACGACCTCATCGCGCTCGCAGCAGGCAGCCGCATCCTCTCGATCCACGCACCGCAGATCCCGCGGACGATCGGCATGGTGTCCGCGGCCGTGCTCGCCGCGCTCCCCGACGGCGCCACGGTCGTCAACACCGCGCGGGGCGCGATCGTCGATCAGGACGCGCTCGTCGCCGAGCTCGCCGCCGGGCGGCTGCGCGCCGTCCTCGACGTGACCGAGCCCGATCCCCTGCCGCCGGGCCACCCGCTCTTCTCTCTCCCGAATGTCTTCCTCACGCCGCACCTCGCCGGCTCGATGGGAACCGAGCTGCGCACGCTCGGTGCCGTCGCGACCGCCGAGGCGCTCCGCTTCGCACACGGCGAGGCATTCGCCCATCCGATCGCCTGACAGACGGAGGAGACCGGCTTGATCGCAGACCGGTCGGCAAACGATATCCGAAAGGGGACGCGAGAGCACTGACACGGCGGCGACGGGGCCGTCCGCGGGCGAGGCCCGCGATCCGCAATGACGCAGACGAAAGGACATCGCGATGAAGCGATCGCACGCACCAGGAAGGGCGAGGGCTCTCGGGGCCCTCGTCGCCGCGACAGTCGGGCTCTCGGCGCTTGTCGGGCCACCCGCCGTCGCGCAGGAGACGGCGCCGCCCGCCCTGCCCGAGATCACCGAGACCACGAGTGCGGAGGGTTTCCTCCATCCCGGTACCGGCGTCACCGCCGACCAGCTCGAGACCGTTCAGGAACAGGTCGCTGCGGGTGTCGAGCCGTGGGCGAGCCACCATGCCGCGATGGCGCAGACGAAGTATGCGTCGAAGACCTACGTCGGGCAGAACCAGGGCGCGACGGATGAGCAGCCGAAGGATGCCTCGTACAACGAGACGCGGATGCGGTCTCGCGCCCTCGACGACAGCATCGGCGCGCTGACGCAGGCGATCATGTACGCCACGACGGGCGACGAGGTCTACCGGGCCAACGCCCTGCACGTGCTGCGCACCTGGAGCAGCCTCGATCCCGAGGGCTACGCCTACTTCTCCGACGCGCACATCCACACGGGCGTGCCGCTCTACTACTTCGTGACCGCGGCCGAGATCATCCGATCGACCGAGCCCGTGAACGACAGCCTCGAGGGGTATGACCTCCGATGGACCGAGCGCGACCAGCAGAGGGCGGAGGAGAACCTCGTCCGCCCGACGCTCGAGACCTTCCTCTTCTCCCAGAACCGTCTCTGGAACCAGCACACCTACGGCGTCGTCGGCATGATCGCGGCCGCGATCTTCCTCGACGACCCCGAGCTGTACGCGCAGCGTGTCGAGTGGTTCTCGGTCAACTCGACCTACGAGAGCGAGCACACCATCAACGGCGGTGACGTCAATGGAGGCCTGGCATCTCTCATCCGCCTCATCGACGCCGACGACCCGCGCAACCCCTACGGCGAGGACTTCGTCGAGCTGCTCGAGATGGCCCGGGATCAGGCGCACGCGGAGGGCGACATCACGACGCTGAGTGCCGCAGCGCGGATGATCCACAACCAGGGCACGCGACTCGACCCTGTCGAAGGCACTGTCTCCGACGAGGTTGACGCGGTCACGCCCTACGGCTTCCTCGACAACCGGCTGCTCGAGGGCGCCGACGCGTTCGCGCGCTTCATGATGGGCGACGAGCCGCCGTTCGTCGACACGTCGGGCGGAGCGAGCACGCTCTCCCAGGCGTACCGCGGACGGCTCCGCGACCTCATGAACGACCTGTACTACCAGTACACGTACGTCGAGGGCGTCGATGTCGAAGAGGAGGCCCCCTACGTCGCGCTCCTGCATCGGCAGAGCGACGGACCCCTGTACCGCTACGGCGCGCACGTCGAGAACTTCTGGAACCCGCGCGGCTCGGACTTCACCGACGCCGAGTACTGGCTCGCGTTCCCCGAGGAGCTCGCAGAGCAGGATGTGCAGATCCCGCAGCCCGCTGACACCGCGTGGGTGCCGACCGCGAAGTACGGGCTCCCGCTCGGCGCGGGAGCGAAGATCGTCACGGACGACGCGGGGGAGAGCTTCGCGCGACTCAACGCGAAGCGCGGCGACGCGACAGTCGCGGTCCGACGGATGGTCTGGGGCGCGAGCATGGGCATCCGCGTGCGCACGAACGGGCAGGCGACCCTGCAGGTGTCGGGGACCGCCGACGGCGCCACACCGTTCGAGGTCTCCCTCCCCGACACGAAGGGGGAGTGGACGCACGTCGGACTCGATCTCGGCGCCGTGCCCCCTGGCACCGTCGGCCACCACATCGTGTACCTGCGCGTGGCCGAGGGCGCCGCCCGCGTGGACGTGTCGGGTGTGCTCGGCGACGCGAAGGGCGAGCTCTCGCCCCCTGTGTTCGCGGACGCGCCCGAGCTGGCCTTCCTCGCGGTGGCGGGCGAGCCCATTCAGCGGGCGCTCGCGGTCGAGGACGCCGACTCCGAGCGCACGCTCTCACTCCAGGGGGCGCCCCGCGGGGCAACGATCGGGCAGGACGGCGCACTCACCTGGACACCGCGCGCCGCCGGCGAGGAGAGCCTCATCGTTGTCGCGCAGGACGGCACCTCGACCGCGACGCTGCCGGTGCGCGTGACCGTCGCAGCGGACCGCCCCGGAGCGATCGCGGCGGCTCTCGACGGACTCCAGGACGTCGCGGCATACACGAGCGAGAGCTGGGCCGCCGTCGCCGAGGCCGAGGCCGCGGCGCGCGAAGGGATCGAGGCCGACAGCGCGGGCTTCGCGGCGCTCCTCGAGGACCTGCGACTCGCGGTAGCCGATCTCGACCTGCTGAATCCGATGCTCGCCGACGGGACGCACGACTACTCGCTCACCGCCACCTCGCCCGAGCTGCCCATCGCGACCCTGCGCAACCTGGTCGACGGGTCGAACCAGACGACCTGGGGCGACCGCCGAGACGTGTCGGTCGAGCTCGACTTCGGCGTCGGATTCCGCATCCAGGCCGACCGGATCGGGTTCCTCGCCCGCGACACCTTCCCGAATCGTGCGGAGGGCACCAACGCCTACGGCTCGAACGACAACGAGACGTGGACGCTGCTGACGGAGCGCCCGAATGCGGGCGACGACACCGCGGTCGAGTACGTCGACGTGCGCGAGGAGGTCCGCGACGAGCGGTTCCGGTACCTCCGGCTGCAGATCGACGAGCCCGGTATCCCGACCGACCCGGCCTACCCAGGGATCTGGTCGCTCGCCGACGTGCGCATCGACGGCGTCCGCTCGGAGGCGACGCTCGAGGACCTGCTCGACGAGGCGCGGGAGGCCGACCTCTCGCAGTTCTCGCGCGCATCCGCCCTGCTGTTCACGCGGGAGCTCGAGGACGTCGTGGCAGCGGCGTCCGAGCCGGACGCCGACGACGCAGCGCTCGCCGCGCGCCTTCGGGCCGCATGGGAGCTGCTCGAGGCGCCGTCTGTCGAGACGAGCGCGATCGCGCACGACTGGGTCACGGCGAGCACACCGTCGTGGGATGGCACGCGTGATGCCGCGGGCAACGGCTGGGCGATGTTCGACGGCGACCTCGCGACGTACACCGACACGACCACCTCGTCGGGCTGGGTGACGGCGATCCCCGACGACGGCTCGGCGCTCCCGGTCGCCGCCGTGCGCTTCGCGCCGCGCGCGGGCCACATCGCGCGAGCCAACGGCATCCAGTTCCAGCGCTCGACGGACGGCGGTCGTACGTGGACGACGTTCGCGACCGTCGCGAACGCGGTCGACGGGTGGAATCGCCTGGATCTCGAGGCTCCGATCGAGACGGGCGCCGTGCGCGTGCTCGCGGCGTCGGGCAACACCAACCTCGCCGAGGTCGAGCTCGTCGCGAGCACGGTCGACCGCAGCGCGCTCCGCCTCCTCCTCGACGAGGCGGCCGAGCTCGTCGAGGAGGACTGGACGTCCGAATCATGGGATCGACTGCGCGCCGCCCGCGTCGGGGCGGAGACGGTGCTCGCCGATGCGTCGGCGGAACAGGCGGACGTGGACGCCGCGGCCGACGGCCTTGACGATGCCCTCCAGGGGCTCGAGGCAGCGCGCTGATGTTCCCGCTCACAGACCGCCGCGATCGCTAGGCTGAGGGGGCCGCGCGCCGCCGCGCGCGGCCCCGTCCCGCTCCCGGCGACGGCGAGACCGATGGAGGACTCCGGTGGCGAACACGAGCGCGGACAAGCCGAACATCCGGCAGGTCGCCCAGCTCGCCGGCGTCTCGCACATGACGGTCTCGCGCGTCCTCAACGACTACCCGTACATCAAGGAGGCCACGCGCCGCCGCGTGCTCGAGGTCATCGAGGAGCTCGACTACCGCCCCAACATGGCGGCGCGCGCCCTCGCGACGCAGCGCAGCCAGCGGATCGGCGTGCTCGTGGAGAGCGCGGTCGAGTTCGGCCCGACGAGCACGCTCCGCGCCGTCGAGTCGGCCGCGCGGCTGGCCGGATACTCCGTGAGCGCGATCGCGCTACGCGGCGGCGACGAGATCACGCCGCAGGAGGCCGTCGACAACCTCACGACCCAGGGGATCGACGCCCTGTGCGTCGTCGCCCCGCGCTCGTCGTCGATCGCCGCCCTCCGCAAGATCTCGATCGGCGTCCCGGTGCTCGTCGTCAAGCCCGACAAGGACCCGACATTCCTCACCGTCTCGGTCGACCAGCAGGAGGGCACGACCCTCGCGGTCGACCATCTCGTCTCTCTCGGGCACCGCGACATCCTGCACCTCGCCGGGCCGCTCGACTGGCTCGACGCCCGCGCACGCGAGCGCGCGTTCCATGCACGCGCCAAGGCGTGGGGCATCCGGGAGCGCCCGATCGTCGTCGGCGACTGGACAGCCGACTTCGCCTACGACTTCGCCAGGGGCATCCGCGAGCTGCCCGACTACACCGCGATCTTCGCGGGCAACGACGACATGGCGGTCGGGCTCATCCACGGGCTCGCCGACCGCGGATTCTCCGTGCCAGACGACCTCAGCGTCGTCGGCTTCGACGACGTGCCGCTCTCGGCGCACGTGCTGCCGCCGCTCACGACCATCCGGCAGAACTTCCACGCGCTCGGCGTCTCCGCGGTCGACATGCTGCGCGCGGCGATCGAGAAGCGCGAGATCCCTCGCGTGACGCGCATCCCCGCCGAGCTCCTCGTGCGCTCCTCCACGGCCGCGCCGCGGGAGGGGCGATGACCGCGCGTCAGCCCGTCGTGGAGATGACGGGGATCTGCGTCGAGTTCGCGGGGGTCCGCGTCCTCGACGACGTGGACCTCACGCTGCGCCCGGGAGAGGTGCACGCGCTCATGGGCGAGAACGGCGCCGGCAAGTCCACGCTCATCGGCGCGCTCACCGGAACCGTGCCCATCCGCTCGGGCGAGGTGCGCATCGACGGAGACGAGAGCGTTCCCGTGGGCGTCGCGCGCAGCCGGGCACAGGGCATCGCGACCGTGTTCCAGGAGACGCGTCTCAGTCCGCACCTCACGGTCGCCGAGAACGTCATGCTCGGCAACGAGATCCGAGGCCGCCTCGGCATCGACTGGAAGGCCAACCGCGCCCGCACCCGGGAGGTGCTCGCGCGGCTCGGCCTCGACGACGTCGACCCCCGCGCGCCGCTCACGGCACTGTCGCCCGCGGTCAAGCAGCTCGTCGCCGTCGCGCGAGCCCTCGTGCTCGAGCCGCGCGTCCTCATCCTCGACGAGCCGACCGCGAGCCTCGACGCGGCCGAGGTCCGCACGCTCCTCCGGGTCGTGCGGGGTCTGCGCGACCGCGGCGTCGCCATCCTCTTCGTCTCGCACTTCCTCGAGCACGTCTTCGCGATCGCCGACCGGATGACCGTGCTGCGCGGCGGGCGCGTGGTGGGGGAGTACGCCGCCGACGATCTCGACCGGGCCGACCTCATCTCGAAGATGATCGGCGAGGACATCGAGGCGCTCAAGGCGCTGCGCTCGGAGCGCCTGTCGCACCACTACGCGGCCTCCGGGGAGCCGACCCTGTCGGCCTCAGCGCTCGGCCGACGCGGCACGCTCGAGCCGACCGATCTCGAGCTCTCCCGTGGCGAGGTGGTCGGCTTCGCCGGGCTGCGCGGCTCGGGGCGGACCGAGCTCGCGCGCCTCATGGCGGGCGCCGAGCGCGCCGACAGCGGAGAGCTCTGGGTCGACGGACGGCGGGTGCAGCTCAGCAGCCCGGGCGCCGCGCTCCACCACCGCATCGCCCTCTCCACGGAGAACCTCCGCGACGAGGGGATCATCGGCGGGCTCACGGCGCGCGAGAACATCGTGCTCGCTCTGCAGGCGCTGCGCGGATGGTCGCGGCCGCTGTCGCGCGGCGAGCAGGACGCGCTCATCGAGACGTACCTCGAGGCCCTGCGCCTGTCGCCGTCCGACATCGACCGCCCCGTCGAGGAGCTCTCGGGCGGCACGCAGCAGAAGATCATGCTCGCGCGCCTCCTCGCGACGCGCCCGCACGTGCTCATCCTCGATGAGCCCACGCGCGGCATCGACATCGGCGCGAAGCTCGACATCCAGCGCAAGGTCGCTCAGCTCGCGGGGGAGGGCGTCGCGGTCGTCTTCATCTCGTCGCAGCTCGAGGAGGTCGTGCGCCTGAGCGATCGCATCGTCGTGCTCAAGGACCGCGAGAAGATCGGCGAGCTCAGCAACGGCCCCGGCGTGACGGTCGACACGATCGTCGAGATGATCGCCGCCGACCTCGACGGGGACCTCGGGGACTGATCCCATCACGATCCGATCTCGCCCTTGCACGGAACAAATTGTTCCCGGTAACATCTCGAGCACGACGCACCACGCGTCACTGCAATCGGCAGCGGATCCACGACGGATCCGGATCGCCGGGCGGCCCTGCGCCCGGTGTCTCGAGGAGGAGAACCATGTCTGCACACAAGCGCGTCTTCCAGGTGCTCGGTCTCGCGACCGTCGGCGCCCTGTCGCTCGGTCTCGCTGCCTGCTCGGGCGGGGCGGCCGGCGACGACGACGTCACGACGATCGGCTTCGTCGCGGTCGGGCCCGAGGGCGCCTGGCGCGAGGCGAACGAGCAGAACATCCAGGACACGTTCACGGAGGAAGCGGGCTACGAGCTGAAGTACGCGCCCGCCACGAACCTCGACCAGAAGTCGCAGATCGACGCGTTCACGTCGTTCGTCGACGAAGGCGTCGACGTGATCCTGCTGTCGGCCACCGAGGCCACCGGCTGGGAGGACTCGCTCAAGCGAGCCCAGGAGGCGGAGATCCCCGTCGTGCTGCTCGACCGCGGCATCGAGCCCGACGACACGAGCCTCTACGTCACGCGCATCGCGCCCGACAACATCGAGGTCTCCACGGCGGTCGCGGAGTGGGCGGTGTCGGCCTTCCCCGACGGCGCGAACTACTTCGTGCTCGAGGGCCCGGCGGGCGTCTCGGTCGTGAACGAGCGCAACGAGGGCTTCGACGCCGTCGTCGGCGCCGAGTCGAGCTTCACGAAGATCGGCGCGCAGACGGCGAACTGGTCGACCGAGGAGGCCAAGGGCGTCGTCGAGACCGTCCTGAAGTCCAACGGAAACGACGTGCAGTTCATCTTCGCGCAGAACGACGAGATGGGCCTCGGCGCCGTCCAGGCCGTCGAGGAAGCGGGGCTCACGCCGGGTGAGGACGTCAAGATCGCCACGATCGACGGCACGCAGGGCGCCCTCGAGGCCCTCGCGGCCGGCGACCTCAGCTTCGTCGCCGAGTACAACCCGCTGTTCGGCGAGACCGCCCTCGACGTCGTCGAGAAGGTGCTCGCGGGCGAGGACGTCGAGCCGAGCATCGTCGTCCCGAGCGAGACCTTCGACTCGCCCGAGGCCGCCGAGACCGCGCTGCCCGACCGCAAGTACTGATCGGGCACGCGCCCGACGTGCGGGGCCCTCGCGGGCCCCGCACGCTCAGACCACCCGCGGCACGCTCGCGGCGACAGATGTGGAGCATGCGATGACGCAATCGCGTCCGATCGTCGAGATGGAGGGCATCTCGATATCGTTCCCCGGCGTGAAGGCCCTCGACGAGGTGAGCTTCCGGCTCTTCCCCGGCGAGGTGCACACGCTCATGGGCGAGAACGGGGCCGGGAAGTCGACCCTCATCAAGGCGCTCACGGGCGTCTACCGGATCGACGAGGGCGAGATCCGCATCGCGGGCGAGCCGCGGCGGCTCACCGGCACGGCCGACGCGCAGAGCGCGGGCATCTCGACCGTGTACCAGGAGGTCAACCTCTGCGCGAACCTCACGATCGGCGAGAACGTCATGCTCGGCCACGAGGTGAAGGGCCCGCTCGGGATCAACTGGCGCGCGACGCACCGCCGTGCCGGGGAGACGCTCGAGAAGCTCGGGCTCGGCCACCTCGACCCCAAGCAGTCGCTCGCGACCCTGCCCCTGGCCATCCAGCAGCTCGTCGCGATCAGCCGGTCGATGGTCGCGCAGTGCAAGGTGCTCATCCTCGACGAGCCGACCTCGAGCCTCGACGCGAACGAGGTCGAGCAGCTCTTCGCGGTCATCCGCCGCCTGCGCGACCAGGGCGTCGCCATCCTCTTCGTCTCGCACTTCCTCGACCAGGTCTACGCGATCAGCGACCGCCTCACGGTGCTGCGCAACGGCCGGTTCGAGGGCGAGTTCCGCACGCGCGAGATCGACCGCGCGACCCTCATCTCCACCATGATCGGCAAGGACGCCCAGACGCTGGCGTCGCTCGACGCCAAGCCGGCACGGCGTGTGCGCGGCGACGCGCTGTACTCGGCCAAGGGGATCAGCCGCAAGGGCGCGATCGAGGAGGTCGACCTCGACCTGCACCGCGGAGAGGTCGTCGGGTTCGCCGGCCTCCTCGGATCGGGGCGCACGGAGCTCGCGCGCCTCGTCTTCGGCGCCGACCGCCCCGACACGGGCGAGGTCGCGCTCCGGGGGAAGAAGGCCGACATCTCGACGCCGGCGAAGGCGCTCGCCGAGCGCATCGCGTTCTCGAGCGAGAACCGCCGCGACGAGGGCATCATCCGCGACCTCAGCGTCCGGGAGAACCTCATCCTCGCCGTCCAGGCCAAGCGCGGCTGGGCGCGCCCGCTGCCGCGCCGCGAGCAGGATGAGCTCGTGAGGAAGTACATCTCGGCCCTCGGCGTCCGCCCGACCGATCCCGAGCGGCCGATCCGCCTGCTCTCGGGCGGCAACCAGCAGAAGGTCCTGCTGGGCCGGTGGCTCGCGACCGAGCCCGAGATCCTCATCCTCGACGAGCCGACGCGCGGCATCGACGTCGGCGCCAAGGCCGAGATCCAGGAGTACGTCGCCGCTCTCGCCGACGAGGGGCTGTCGGTCGTCTTCATCTCGTCGGAGCTCGAGGAGGTCGTCCGGCAGAGCGACCGCATCGTCGTCCTCAAGGACCACCGCAAGATCGCCGAGATCGACGGCGGCCCCGGCGTCTCCGCCGATTCCATCGTCACGATCATCGCCGAGGACGGCCTCGACGGTGCAGACGCGGATGGCGCCATCCGCGAGGAGGTCGCATCATGAGCGAGAGCGCATCCCGCTCCCGAGAGGTCCTGAGGGGACTGCTCAAGAGCCAGTACGTGTGGGGCGTCGTCGCCATCGTGCTCCTGCTCGCCGTCAACCTGGCGAAGGACCCCGGCTATCTCGCCGTCACGGTCGGCTCGTCGGGCCACCTCGTGGGCAACGTCATCGACATCCTGCGGGCCGCCGCGCCGATCATGATGATCGCGGTCGGCATGTGCCTCGTCGTCGCGACAGGCGGCATCGACCTCTCGGTGGGATCCGTGATGGTCGTCGCCGGCGCCGTGTCGATGGAGTTCCTCAGCGCGGCACCCGACACGCTCGGCTCCGCGTTCGCCGCGCTCGGTCTCGTGGTCGTCGTGAGCGCGGCGCTCGGCGCCGTGAACGGCGTGCTCGTGTCGGTCGTGGGCCTGCAGCCCTTCATCAGCACGCTCGTCATCATGCTCGCGGGGCGCGGTCTCGCGAAGGTCATCACGGGAGGCCAGAACACGACCGCCTCGAACGAGGCGTTCCGGTGGATCGCGAACGGGTATGTGCTCGGCCTGCCCGTCGTGTTCCTGCTCGCGCTGCTCATCGTGATCGCCGTCGGCCTGCTCGTCCGCCGAAGCGCCCTGGGCCTCATGCTCGAGGCGATCGGCATGGACGCCAAGGCCGCGCGCCTGGCCGGCGTCAACCGCCGCGCGCTGCTGTTCACGGTGTACATCGTCGGCGGGGTGCTCGCGGGCATCGCGGGCGTCTTCGCGACGGCGAGCGTGATGACCGTCGACGTGTCGCGCACGGGCTACCAGCTCGAGCTCGACGCGATCCTCGCGGTGGTCATCGGCGGCACGTCGCTCGCGGGCGGCAAGTTCAACGTCACGGGCGCCGTCGTGGGGGCCATCCTCATCGCGACGCTCGACAAGACGGTCGTCTTCCTCGGCATCTCGTCGTCGGCGACCCCGGCCTTCAAGGCCATCGTCATCGTCGCGCTCTGCCTCCTCCAGTCGGAGCGGGTGCGGCGCGTGTTCCGTCAGCGCCGGGCGCGCACAGCCCGCCCGGCCCAGCGAGAGGTCGTCGCGGCATGAGCGCTCTCACCACGCCCCCGGCTCCCGCACCCGCGCAGGAGCCCGGCCGCCTGAGCCCGATCCTCCAGCGGCTGTCCCTCCACCTCGACACGCTCCCGACCGCCGCGGCCGTCGTGATCTTCGTCGGGATGATCATCTACGGCGAGGCCGCGTACGGCCAGATCGTGCAGTTCAACACGCTGTCGAACCTGCTCATCAACAACGCGCACCTCATCATCCTCGCCGTGGGCCTCACGTTCGTGATCCTCACGGGCGGGATCGACCTCTCGGTCGGCGCCGTGATCGCGTTCAGCAGCGTCGCGGGGGTGCTGCTCATCAACGCGGGCTGGGACCCCTGGGTCGCGACCGTGCTCATGATCCTCATCGGCACCGTGTTCGGCGCGATCTCGGGCGTGCTCATCCAGTACTTCCACGTGCAGCCGTTCATCGCGACCCTCGCGATGATGTTCCTCGGCCGCGGTCTCGCGTCGATGCTCAGCACGGTGCCCGAGCGCCTCGCCGACGACTCCGCGCTGCGCACGCTGGGCACGCAGATCAAGGTCGTCGACGGGCCCAAGGTCAACGACATCGTGATCACGCCCGGCGTGCTCATCGCCGTGGTCGTCGTCGCGATCGCGTTCTTCGTGCTGCACCGCACCCGCACCGGGCGCACGGTGTACGCGATCGGCGGCTCGGAGCAGTCCGCGGCGCTCATGGGCCTGCCCGTGGCCGCGACCAAGATGTGGGTCTACGTCATCAGCGGCACCCTGTCGGGGCTCGCCGCCGTCGTCTACACCGCTCGTCTCGGCAGCGCCCAGAACATCACCGGCATCGGGTGGGAGCTCGACGCGATCGCGGCGGCGGTCATCGGCGGCACGCTGCTCACGGGCGGCGCGGGCTTCGTGCTCGGCTCGGTCGTCGGCGCCCTCGTGCTCGGTCTCATGAACGTGCTCATCACGCGCGACGGCGGCATCCCGCCGGAGGCCACGACCATCATCACGGGAGGCATCCTCCTCGTGTTCGTCCTGCTGCAGCGCGCCGTGCTCGCACGGCGTCGCGAGTAGCGCACCGACGCGCCGGCGCCTCATCGACCGATCGAGCGTGAGGCGCCGGCCGCCCTCCGCCCGCGACGGGCGACCCCTGCGCCCCGCGCGCGACCCCCCGGCGCCGCTGACGACGCCGTTCTCGACGACGAGAGGCACGACCTTGAGAAGAACGCTCCGCCCCGCCGCGATCGGCATCGCGGCGGCCCTGACCGTCGGGCTCGCGGCGGCGACGGCTCCGGCCGCTGCCGAGGACGCCGCGCCCCTTCTGCACTACGCGTTCGACGCGGCGCCCGCGGACGGCGTCACGATCGACGACCTCAGCGGCAACGGCAATCACGGCGTCCTGCGGCAGTCCGGCGCGGCCTTCGCCGACGGTGTGCTGTCGCTCCCGGGCGGATCGGCCACGAGCTCAGCGGCCTACGTCGAGCTGCCGACAGATGACCTCGTCGGCCGCAAGGACCTCACCGTGTCGATGTGGGCATCGCACCGCTCGGGGCCGGGGAACCTCGCCGCAGCGTTCATCGGCGCGCCCGTCGCGAGCGGCGCGTCGTACTCGAGCGGATACTGGCTCCTCAACCCGTCGAATCCGAGCGGCTACGTGAAGTCCGTCGTCACGAACACGGTCAGCGCGTCGGCGCCGTGGGGCACCGAGGTCGGCGCCGGCGCCACCGGCACGCCGACCGCGGGGGTGCGCACGCCCGCCGGGATGGCGCTCTACACGACCGTGATCGACGGGACGAACGGGCGGCTCACCCTGTACGTCAACGGCGAGAAGGCCGCCGAGCACGCCATCGCGCGCGACGTCGCGAGCTTCGGCAGCAGCCTCGTCGCCTACCTCGGCCGCTCGACCTACCGCGACCCGTTCTTCGCGGGAGACATCGACGATCTCGCGGTGTACGGCGAGGCGCTCGACCCGACCGAGGCCGCCGCGCTCTACAGCGACGGCGCCCTCGATCGCGCGGTGGCGTCGGTCGATGTGCCCGCGACCGCGGAGGCCGACTTCGCGCTGCCGACGACCGCGTACGGCACGTCGATCGCGTGGAGCTCGGATGACCCCGCGATCGCGATCTCGGGCGGATCGGCGACCGTGGTGCGCCCCGCACCGGGCTCGGGCGACGCGGCCGTGACCCTGACCGCGGTGTTCACCGCGGGAGAGCAGACGCGCACGGCGACGTTCGCCGTGACGGTCCCGGAGGACCTCACCGACGCGGAGAAGGCGGATGGCGACCTCGCGGCGATCGAGATCGCGAGCGCCGCAGACGTGCGGACGAACGTCTCCGTGCCCACGACCGGCGCGCACGGATCGGCGATCAGCTGGACGGTGCCCGAGGGTGCTCCGGTCTCGCTGCGCGACGGCGCGGCCGAGGGCACGCAGACCCTCGTCGTGGAGCGGCCCGCGGCCGGCGAGGAGGCGGTCGACGTCATCCTGACGGCGACAGCCCGCGTCGGCGACGCGACGCGAACCCGCGAGATCGCCCTGGCCATCCAGCCCCTGCCATCCGACACGGCAGAGGAGGAGGCGTACGTCTGGGCCTTCTTCACGGGCGAGGGCGACGGCGCCGAGCGCGTGAGCCTCGCCGCCTCGCGCGGCAACGACGCCCTCCGATGGAACACGCTCAACGACGGGCAGCCGCTCTTCACGTCGACGCAGGGCACGCAGGGCCTGCGCGACCCGTTCATCATCCGCTCGGCGGAGGGCGACCGCTTCTACATGCTCGCCACCGACCTCAAGGTCGCGGGCCTGGCCGGCGGCTTCGACGCGGCCCAGCGCACGGGCTCGCTGCACATGGAGGTCTGGGAGTCGAACGACCTCGTGCACTGGTCGGAGCAGCGCCATGTCAAGGTGTCGAGCGACTTCGCGGGGAACACCTGGGCGCCCGAGGCGTACTGGGACGAGGAGCTCGACACGTACGTCGTGTACTGGGCCTCGAACCTCTACGACACGACGGATCCCGCCGACCGGACGGCTGTGACGTACAACCGCATGATGTACGCGACGACCGACGACTTCGTCACGTTCTCCGAGGCGCGGCCGTGGGTCGACGTGAAGCGCGGCACCGGCCGCGGGACGATCGACGCGACGATCGCCAGGGTCGACGGCACGTACTACCGGTTCCTCAAGGACGAGGCGTCCATGACGATCCGCCAGGAGCGCTCGACGGACCTGCTCGCGACCGTCTCGGGCACCCTGCCGGACGGCGAGGGCGCGGCCGACGAGTGGACGCTCGTGAAGGACCAGGTCGCGACCGGGCTGCCGAACGGCGAGCCCGGCGGCACCTTCACCCAGGGCGAGGGGCCGAGCGTCTTCCCGGCGAACGACGGCGACGTGAACGGGTACGAGTGGTACCTGTTCATCGACCAGCCGTCGTACCACGCGGGGCCGAACTACTACATCCCGTTCGCGACCGACGACATCGCCGACGGCGATGCGTGGCAGCCCGTCGGCGCCACGCTGCGGGAGAACCTGCCGCAGAACGCCGATGGCGGCAAGCCGCGGCACGGCACGGTGCTGCCCGTGACCCGCGAGGAGTACGAGACGGTGCTCGAGGCGTTCGCGCCCGACCTCGCGGTGGCCGAGGCCGACGCGATCGCCGTGACGACGCCCGCGGGCACGACGCCGGCGCTGCCCGGTGCGCACCTGACGATGGCGGATGGCTCGGAGCAGGATGTCGCGGTCGTCTGGGATGCGATCGACCCGGCCGCATACGCGCAGCCCGGCACGTTCACCGTGCGGGGCGTCGCGCAGGACGCGTCCCGCGCGCCCGTGGAAGCGACCGTCACGGTGACGGCGCCGCTCGAGGTCTCGGCGTCGACGCGCTGCGTCGGCGGGAAGGCGACCGTCGTCGTGAAGGCGACGAACGTCGGAGCCAAGGCGGTCGACGTCGCCCTGTCGTCGAGCTTCGGAGCGAAGACCCTCGCGGCGCTGCAGCCCGACGCGAGCGGCTCGGTCGCGTTCCCGACGCGCGCCGCGGCCACCCCCGCCGGCGTCGTCACCGCGGCGGCCGGCGGCGCCCAGATCGACGCGCCCTACGCCGCCGTCACCTGCGGCTGACCCCGGTCGCTGACGCACGGCCGCGGCGGCTGACGCACGGGTCAGCATGTCTCACTCGCCGCGGGAAAGACGCCCCCTTTCCCGCGGCGAGTGAGACATCGGGGACTGGCCGTCCCGGACTGGCCGTCCGACATCCCGGACTGGCCGCCCGGGACTGGCCACCCCGCCCCCCCACCCCCGAATCCGGGCCACCCGGCCGATGCCCGGCGACTTCAACCACCGCCCGCCGCAGCCGCGGCGATTTACAACGATGGAGAGTGCAATGATGCAGACCTTCCGACGACGAGCGGCGACGGCCATGGCCGTCGGCGCGATGATCCTGGGGACGGGGGCGACAGCGGCGTTCGCCGACGCTCCGTCTGACGGGCTCCTCGCCCAGTACGCGTTCGGGCAGACGACCGGGGCGGAGGTGTCGAACACGGCGCCCGGCTCGCCGTTCGGAGCCGCGATCGTGCGCAACGTGCAGGACGCCGACTGGACCGGCGACGCCCTCACGCTGCGCGGAGGGGCGAAGGACGGGCCGGGCAACTGGGTCGAGCTGCCCGACGACCTGCTGAAGGGTGAGACCTCCGCGACGGTCGTCGCGGAGGTGAAGGCGTCGGAGGCGATGCTCGGCGGCTTCCACTTCCTCTGGAACATCGGCAACGAGTCCTCGGCGACCGAGTACTTCTTCGCGTCGCTCAACTGCGGCTCGGGGCGCTCGCCGCTCGTCGGCCTCAAGGCCGCCGGGGCCGAGAGGCTCGTGCAGTCGGGCTCATGCGGCGTCACGGCCGACCGGTGGGTCAACGTCGCCTCGGTCGTCGACGCCGACGGCACGGGGCGCCTCTATCTCGACGGCGCGCTCGTGGCAGAGGGCGCCCTCGGAGCGACCCCGGCCGACATCGTCGACCAGTCGCTCAACACGATCGGCCGCGCGCCGTGGCCCGACCCGCTCTTCCAGGGTGCGCTGTCGTCGTTCCGCGTGTACGACCGCGCCCTCACCGCGGCGGAGGTGGCCGACGTGTCGGCTTCTGACGCGCTCGTCCACGCGGACGAGCTGCGCGCCGAGGCGCAGGGAATCCTGGATGGCCTGGGCCTGTCCGATCTCGAGACGAGCGACGACATCGACCTGCCGACCGCGGGCGGCCAGGTGACGTGGACGTCGAGCGATCCCGCGATCGTCGCTCCCGACGGCGCCGTCACCCCGCCGCTCCAGGGAGAGTCGGCGGTCGAGGTCACGCTCACGGCCACGGTCGAGATCCGCGGTGCGCGCGCGAGCACCTCGATCGCGGTGACCGTGCTGCCCTCCGACGAGACCCCCGCGCAGCGCATCGAGCGGCTCGCGCAGCGGTTCGTCATCCCCTCGGTCGTCGCGTCCGGCACGGCCCTTCCTGCCGCACCCGAGGGCGTCGACATCGCGGTGACCGCGGTCAGCGAGGGCCTCACGGTCGACGAGGCGATCTCGACCGACGCCGACGAGCCGGTCGACGGGGAGATCTCGGTGACCGCGACCGACGCGGCAACGGGCGCGAGCGCCACGCGCACGTACGCGGTGCGCGTGCTCCCGGCCGATGCGTCGACGCCGCTGCTCGCCTACGACCGTCTGCCGACGACGGCCGCCGAGGCCAACAACGCCGACATCGCGCTGAGCATGCACCTCGCACTCGGACAGGATGGCGGATGGGCGCCGCTCAACGAGAACTACGGCGTCTTCTTCGCCAAGACCGCGCAGACTCCCGGGCCGAACGGCACGACCGAGGCCATCCTGCGGAGCCTGAGGAGCCCGCACCTGTTCTATCTCGAGGACGGCTCGTTCGGCATCGTGGCGACGCGGACGGCGCGCGGCGGCGGATCCGACGGCACGCAGAGCGGGCGCATGCTCTTCGCGCGCAGCACCGACCTCCTGTCCTACGAGGAGGTCGGCCTCGTCGACCTCGGCGTGACGAGCGGCGTGAACGATCCGGCCGTGGTCTGGGACTCCGCGACGCGGCGGTACGTCGTCTCCTGGACCTCGGACGGCGGCGCCGCGATGCACACGACCTTCGCCGACCTCGCCGACGCCGCGACGCGCGGTCCGGTCGAGCGCGGGGCCGTGTCGGCGACGGCCGGCGAGTCCGAGACCGGCGTCGAGGACTACGCGAGCGGCAACGCGATCGCGGTGACGGATGATGTCGCGCGCGCTCTGCAGGTGCGCTTCGGGCGGATCGCGAACATGACGGTCGCGCCCCTCGACGGCGTCGAGGCTGCCGCAGGCTCTCCTCTCGAAGCGTCGGCGCTCCCGCCGCGCGCCGAGCTCGCCTACGACGACGGATCGACCGCGACGCGCGCGATCGACTGGGATCCTGCCTCGCTCGCCGCCGTGGACACCTCGACGCCCGGCACGTACGAGGTGACCGGGACGATCGCGCAGCAGGCCTATCCGACGCCTTTCGCGGACGAGCGCGCCGATCCATCCGTCTTCCGCTACGAGTGGAACGGTCAGACGAAGTTCCTCATGATCGCCACGGAAGACCTCCACATGAATCCGATCGACCCCGCGAACGGCCCGCACATGCCGTTCCGGATCGCCGACACGATCGAGGATCTCTCGGATGAGGCCATCCGCTCGGGGCGCAACACCGAGGTCGATCTGCTGCGCGACGGCGACCTCGACGCATACGGCAAGGCGATGACGGGGTGCTTCTGGGCTCCTGAGTTCCACGTCATCGACGGCACGCTGTCGATCCTCTTCATGCCCTGCTACGACGGCGCGAACGGGCGCCCCGACATGTGGACGGGGCGCTCCTCGATCATCCAGCTGAAGAAGGACGCGCAGGGGAACGACCTCGATCCGGCGGTCCCGGCGAACTGGACGAAGGCCGAGCACGTCGTGCGCGCGGACGGGACGGCGCTCAACGCCGCCCAGGGCATCTCGCTCGACATGACGTACGTCGAGGACTCGGGGCAGTCGTACTACGTGTGGCAGATGCTCGGCTCCGTCTTCATCGCGACGATGGACCCGTCCGATCCGACGCGGATCACGTCGGATCCGGTGCGGATCGTCGTGCCGGAGTACGCATGGGACAACGTCATCGCCGAGGGGCCGAACGTGCTCGCGCACGACGGCACGCTCTTCCTCATCTACTCGGGCTCGACCGTGGGCGACACCTACACCACCGGTCTTGCCACGGCGACGGCGGGGGAGGGGATCGACCTCACCGACCCCGCGGCGTGGACGAAGCTGAACTACCCGATCCAGAAGTCGGGGCCGTTCAACGGCGCATGGCAGCTGGGGACGGGGCACGGCATGTGGTCGACCGACGAGGACGGCAACCTGCTCTACGTCTTCCACGCGCGGACCGACAACCTCGGCCTCACGGGGCGCGACACGTTCGTGCGCCGGGTGCACTGGGCGGCCGACGGCATGCCCGTGTTCGACCAGGAGGCCGATGAGGAGGTCGCTCCTGCGAACCGTGCGGTGAGCGTCGAGGTGACCGTGGTGGAGTCCGCGCTCGCGCTCGAGGCCGAGGTGGGGGCGCGCTGCGTCGCGGGCCGCGTCGTGCAGACCGTCACCGTGGCGAACGAGGACGACACCGTGCTCACCGCGACGGTGACCTCGCCGTACGGGGTGAAGACGAAGAAGGACCTCGCCCCGGGGGCGCGGGCGTCCGTCTCGTTCACGACGCGTCAGACGGCGATCCCGGCCAGCTTCGTCGAGGTCGCCGCCGAGGGTGCGGATGGCACCTCCGCCGTCCGCGAGATCGCCTACGAGGCCACCACCTGCGGCTGAGCCCGCGCCATCCATGTCTCACTCGCCGCGGGATCGGCCCCGCCTTTCCCGCGGCGAGTGAGACACGGTGGCCAGGGCGGGCGTCCACCTGTCTGCATGTCTCACGCGCGGCGGGTTTGGCGCCCCCTTTCCCGCGGCGGGTGAGACATGAAGGAGGCCGGGCACGAATCCTTGTCCCGGGCGAGTGGTGACGCTAACATCTGATACCGGTAACAACCCGACGTTGCCACGACCCCTCGAAGGAGAGCGCATGGTCGCCCCCACCCGCGCGCGCGGTCTCGCGCGCCGCGCCGTCCTCGCGACGGCGACGACCCTCGGCATCGTCGCGGCGGGCATCGCCCCCGTGCACGCCGCGGCCGCCGACGAGCACCTCGTCGCCCACTACGCCCTCGACGAGACGACCGGCGCGGTCGCCGTCGACAGCTCCGGCAACGGCCGGGATGCGGCGATCCTCGGCGGCGCGACCCTCACGGGCGGCGAGGGCATCCGCCTCGACGGCGTGGACGATCACGTCGAGCTGCCCGACGACATCCTCGCGGGCCTCACGTCGATCACCGTGAGCACCGAGGTGCTCGTCCGACCCGAGCAGGGCACCCCCTACTTCATCTACGGCCTCGGCAACCCCGCGTCGTCGAGCTCGGGCACGGGCTACCTCTTCTCGACCGGCAACGCGTACCGCACGTCGATCACGACCGGCAACTGGTCGGGCGAGCAGACCGCGACGAGCGGCGCGAACCTCGCGCGCGGCGTCTGGAAGACGATCACCTACACGCTCGACGACGCGACCGACACGGCCGTGCTCTACCTCGACGGCACGGAGGTCGCGCGCAAGACGGGCGTGACCATCCAGCCCGGGCAGATCGGCGGAGGACGCACGTCCGCGAACTACCTGGGCCGCTCGAACTACTCCTCCGACCGCCATCTCGCGGGCAGCCTGCGCGACTTCCGGATCTACGACACCGCGCTCTCGGCATCCGAGGTCGCGGCGCTCCAGCCATCCGACCAGGTGAAGGCGCAGCGCGACGTCGACGCGCTCTCCCTCGGCGACCTCTCGAACGTCACCGCCGACCTCGCACTGCCGACGGCCGCGCCGAACGGATCCGCGATCACGTGGGCATCGAGCGACGAGTCGGTCATCTCGCCGTCCGGCGAGGTCACGCGGCCCGCATCCGGATCCGTGGACGTCACGCTCACGGCCACGGCCGTGAAGGGCGACGCGACCGCCACGCGTGCGTTCTCCGCGACGGTCCCCGCCGCGGGCGAGGCCGATCTCCGCGCGGACCTCGACGCGATCTCCATCCCGAACGCCGACGACGTCCGCGGCAACATCACGCTCCCCGAGACGGGGCCGGTGCACGGCACGCCGATCTCGTGGACGGCCTCACCCGAGGGCATCGTGAGCACGAGCGCAGACGGCGAGATCGCCCCGGGCGTCGTGACCCGCGGCGCGACCGACCAGGACGTCGTGCTGACCGCGACGGCGGGCGGCCTCACGCGCGAGTTCTCGCTCACGGTGCGCGCCGCGCGCCCCCAGGAGGAGTACGAGGGCTACGCGTTCGCGTACTTCACGGGCAACACGGTCGAGGGCGAGAACATCCACTTCGCCGCGAGCGACGGCAACAACGCCCTCGCCTGGAACGAGCTGAACGGCGGGCTGCCCGTCCTCTCGTCGCAGTACGGAGAGCAGGGCCTGCGCGACCCGTTCATCATCCGCTCGCCCGAGGGCGACACCTTCTACCTCATCGCGACCGACCTCTCGATCGGGTCTGGCACCTCGTGGGACACGTCGCAGCGCCAGGGCAGCAAGTACCTCGAGGTGTGGGAGTCGCACGATCTCGTGAACTGGTCCGCGCAGCGGCACGTGCGCGTCTCACCCGACACGGCCGGCAACACGTGGGCTCCCGAGGCGTACTACGACGAGGAGCTCGGCGCGTACGTCGTGTTCTGGGCGTCGAAGCTCTACGCGGAGGATGACCCCGGTCACACGGGCAGCACCTACAACCGGATGATGTACGCCACGACCCGCGACTTCGTCACCTTCTCCGAGCCGCAGATCTGGCAGGACGGGATGTCGCGGATCGACTCGACCGTGACGCGCTCCGACGGCGTCTACCACCGCTTCACGAAGGACGAGGGCGCCGGCACGACCGGGTGCTCCGACATCATCCAGGAGTCGTCGACCTCGCTGCGCGCTCCCCTCGAGGAGTGGACCATGATCGACTCGTGCATCGGGCGGGACGCCGGCACGAGCGCCGTCGAGGGCCCGACGATCTTCGAGTCGAACCCCGGCGACGTCAACGGCGGCGGCAGGCACTACCTGTTCGTCGACGAGTACGGCGGGCGCGGGTACATCCCGCTGGTGACCGAGGACATCTCGGCGGGCGGATGGTCGGTCGCGCCCGAGTACGACCTGCCGGCGAGCCCGCGCCACGGCACGGTCATCCCGGTCACGGCGGCGGAGCTCGCCGGCCTGTACGCCGGCAAGGATCCCGTCTCCTCGAACGCCGAGGGGGAGGTCGTGCGCTACGACTTCTCGGATGGCGCGGGCGCGACGCTCACGGACGTGTCGGGGAACGGACGCGATGCGGCCATCCACGGGGCGACCTGGACGGATGGCGCGCTGCACTTCGACGGCGTCGACGACTACGTCGACCTGCCGGATGATCTCCTGGCAGGCCTCGAGGACGTCACGGTGGACGCCGACGTCTGGGTCGACCCGGCGCAGTCCGGCAGCTACTTCATCTGGGGGCTCGGCACGACCGACGCCGCGGGAGCCGGTCGCGGGTACCTCTTCACGACGGGCGACAGCGCGTATCGGACGAGCATCACGACCGGCACCTACACGGAGGAGCAGACCGTGCGCCAGGGGTCGGCCCTGCCGCGCGGACGCTGGGCGCACCTGACCTACACGCTCGAGGGAGAGACCGCACGCCTCTACCTCGACGGAGTGCTCGTCGCGACCAAGGACGGGGTCACGATCGATCCCGGCGACATCTCGGGTGGCGAGACCTGGGCGAACTACCTCGGCCGGTCGCTCTACGAGCAGGACGCGCGCTTCACGGGTCGGTTCCGCGAGTTCGCGATCTACGACCGCGCCCTCACGGCGCGCGAGGTCCTCGAGACGGCGGGAGCCCCGGGCGCGATCGGCGAGGTGTCGCTCGCCGACCCCGCGGCGCTCAAGGTCGCGCCGATCGTCGACCAGGCCGAGCACACCGTCGTCCTGCCGGTCGTGCCGGGAACCGACGTGTCCTCCCTCGCTCCGACGTTCGTCACCGCCGGGGGTGCGACGGCGTCCCCGGCGTCGGGGGCGACCGTCGACCTGACCGAACCCGTGACGTACGAGATCACCGCCGACGGGCAGACCACGACGTGGACGTTCTCGGCGCAGGTCATGAGCAGCCCCGTGCTGCCGGGTCTGTACGCCGATCCGAACATCGCCGTGTTCGGCGACACGTACTACATCTACGCGACCAGCGACGGCTACGCGGGGTGGGGCGGCAAGGAGTTCTACGTCTGGAGCTCGAAGGACCTCGTGGAGTGGACGCGCTCGGAGGAGCCCATCCTGACCCTCGACGGCGCGAACGGCGACGTGCCGTGGGCGAGCGGCAACGCGTGGGCGCCGACGATCATCGAGCGCGACGGCAGGTACTGGTTCTACTTCTCGGGGCACAACACGGCCCTCGGTCGCAAGACGATCGGGGTCGCGGTCGCCGACAGCCCCACGGGGCCCTTCACGGCGCAGCCGCAGGCGATGATCCTGAATAACGAGGCCGTGACCTCGGGTCAGGCGATCGATCCCGCCGCGTTCCGCGACCCGGTGTCCGGCCGGTACTACCTCGCGTGGGGCAACGGCGGGCCGTCGAACGGTCCGGTCATCGCCGAGCTCGGCGACGACATGACCTCGCTCAAGGAGGGCACGCTGAGGCGCATCGCGGGGCTCACGGACTTCCGCGAGGGGCTGTTCCTCAACTACCGCGACGGGCTCTACCACCTGACGTACTCGATCGACGACACCGGCTCGGAGAACTACCGCGTCGGCTATGCGACGGCCACGAGCCTCGACGGCCCCTGGACGTATCGCGGCGTGATCCTGCAGAAGGACACCGCACTCGGGATCAGGGGCACGGGGCACAGCTCGATCGTCAACGTGCCGGGCACCGACGACTGGTACATCGCGTATCACCGGTTCGCCATCCCCGGCGGGGACGGCACGCACCGGGAGACGACGATCGACCGGCTCGAGATCGGCGAGGACGGGCTGTTCCAGACCGTGACGCCGACCCTCACGAGCGTCGCCCCGCACGAGGTGCCCGCCGTCGGCCCCGAGATCTCGGCGACGGTCTCGCCGCGCTGCGTCGCGGGGAGGGTCATGCTGACGGTCTCGGTCCGCAACGAGAGCGAGCGGCCGGTGTCGGCGACGGTCTCGAGCGCGTACGGGGAGAAGACGATCGCGAGCATCGCGCCCGGCAGGGCCGCGTCGGTCGCGGTGACGACGCGTTCCGTCGAGATCGCGGCAGGTTCGCTGACGGTCACGGCGACGGATGGCCAGGGCGCGACGACCGAGAAGACGGTCGCGTACGCGGGCGCGAGCTGCGGATGAGCAGGCGGCGCCCGCCGCTGCGGCGGGCGTGAGATGGGGCGGGGCGCGAAGGGCGCGTCTCGTCGGTGAACCGATGGGAAGGAAGAGGCAGGTGGTTTCGATGATGAAGCAGGGTGTGAAGGCGCGGCTGGGTGTCGCGGCTGTGGGCGGCGTGCTGCTGGCGGGGGTCGCGGGTGCGGCGTTCGCGGAGGAGCAGGTGGGTTCGGGGGAGGTGGATGTGAACGTGCAGATCGAGGACACGGGTGCGGGGGTCCTGGCGATGAGCGTGGCGGGGACGTCGACGTCTCTGTCTGAGTCGGGGTCGTCGGAGCTGGTGCGCGAGTTCACGGGTGCTCTGCCGACGGTGACGGTGACGGATACGCGGACGGCGGAGGAGATCCCGGACGGGGCGTTCTGGTGGGTCGAGGGCACGGCGTCGAGCTTCGTGGGGGATGCGGGTCAGGCGGAGATCACGCCGGATCATCTGGGGTGGCGTCCTCATGTGGCCGATGACGGGTCGGGGGCTGTCGCGGTGGGGTCGGATGTGGACACGGTTCTGGATGAGGGGCCGAACAACGTCGGTCTGCAGGGGCGTGAGCTGCTGGCGATGGCGCTCACGAGCGAGGAGGCGGTGGGGTCGTGGGAGGCGACG
Organism: Microbacterium sp. JZ37; assembly: GCF_035188445.1. NCBI lineage: Bacteria > Bacillati > Actinomycetota > Actinomycetes > Micrococcales > Microbacteriaceae > Microbacterium > Microbacterium sp. JZ37. The sequence continues at coordinate 482,606 of NZ_CP045253.1, forward strand.
GCTGAGCTGGTGCTGAAGGTGCCGGCGGAGACGGCGCCGGGCGCGTACACGTCGACGCTGACCCTGTCGCTGTTCGAATAAGCGGGACACAGCGCAGGAGATCCGCGCGGATCGAGGAGCGGGAACCGTGTTCCCGCCCCGTTCCGCGTCGGATCTCCTGCGTTCGGTCCCACCCGATCCCGAAAGGCCGATGATGGCTTCCCCCACGACCCCGATCCGACGCGCCCTGCCGCGCGTCTCCGCCCTCGCGCTCGTGCTGCTCCTCGCACTCGGCGCGTCCGCGCCCGCGCTCGCGGAGGCGCAGGACGACGGGACGGTCACGTGGTCGGTGCGGCCGGCCGACGCGTCGGGCGAGGATGGCCGCGCCTGGGTCGAGCAGGAGCTGGACCCGGGCGCGAGCGCGACCGAGCATCTGGCCATCCGGAACTTCTCGGAGCAGGAGGTGACCTTCCGCATCACGACCGCGGACGCGTACTTCCAGGAGAACGGCCGCTTCAGCATGCTGCCGTCGACGGAGGAGTCCGTCGACGCGGGCACGTGGATCGACGTGGTCGACGAGGTCGTCGTCGGCGCGGGCGAGGTGGAGATCGTGCCGTTCACGACGACGGTTCCCGAGAACGCGACCCCCGGCGACCACGCCGCGGGGATCGCGGCGTCGATCCTGTCGCAGCAGGTCGGCGAGGACGGCTCGTCGGTGGGCGTCGAGTCGCGCGTCGGCTTCCGCGTCATGACGCGGGTGGCGGGGGAGCTCACGCCGTCCGCATCCGTGGAGGCCGTCTCGTCCGAGTACGACGTGTCGTGGAATCCGCTGGCCCCGGGCGACGCGGTCGTGCGGTTCGAGGTCGTGAACTCGGGCAACACGCGGCTCATGGTGACGGGTACTGCCGCCGCGGGAGGCCGGGAGTCCGCGTTCCCGGGCCCCGACGAGATCGACCAGGAGCTGCTGCCGGGCGATCGGCGGACGTTCACCGTGCCCGTGGACGACGTGTGGCCGCTCTTCTCCGTCCCCGTCGAGCTCGAGGTCGTCCCGACCGTGGTCGGCGAGGGCGAGGGCACGCCCGTCGACGCGGTCCGCATCGAGACCGGGATGTGGGCGATCCCGTGGTCCCAGCTGGCCGTGCTCGCGGGCATCGCGCTCATCGTGGGATCCGGCGTGTGGGGCCGTCGTCGCTCGCGCCGCCGCATCGAGCGCCTCCTCGCGCAGGCGCGCGAGGAGGGCCGCCGCGAGGCCGCCGCGCCGACGGGGGACTGAGGGAGCCGACGGCCGGCCTCGCTCAGCCGACCCCCGACATCCGGATCTGTTCCGCTGTCAGCGGATATCCCCCTTCAGGAGGATGCCGATGTCGGAGGTCGGTGGCATCCTTTCCAGGTGCTTCTCAAGCTGCTCATCCGCTACCTCGGTCGATACCGATGGCTCCTGGTCGGCGTCCTCGTCTTCCAGCTGGGCTCCGCGCTCGCGGCGCTCTACCTTCCCACGCTGAACGCCGACATCATCGACAACGGCGTCGCCCGCGGCGACACCGGCTACATCATCCGCACGGGCATGTTCATGCTCGCCGTCTCGCTCGGCCAGATCCTCGCGTCGATCGTGGCGACCTACTGCGCCGCGCGCGCCGCGATGAGCGCGGGCCGCGACATCCGCCGCGACGTGTTCGGCAAGGTGAGCGCGTTCTCCGAGCGCGAGGTGTCGCAGTTCGGCGCCGGCTCGCTCATCACGCGCAACACGAACGACGTGCAGCAGATCCAGATGGTGTCCATGATGAGCGCGACGATGCTCGTCCAGGCGCCCATGCTCGCCATCGGCGGCATCATCATGGCGCTCCGCCAGGACATCGGCCTCAGCTGGATCCTCGCGGTCTCGATCCCGACCCTGCTCATCGTCGCGGGCCTCATCATCGGCCGCATGGTGCCGCTCTTCCGCGCCTACCAGGAGAAGCTCGACGGCGTGAACCGCGTCATGCGCGAGCAGCTCACGGGCGTGCGCGTCGTCCGCGCCTTCGTGCGCGAGGCGATCGAGGAGGAGCGCTTCCGCCTCGCCAACACCGACATCATGGTCGTCGGCCGCAAGGTCGGCTCGCTCTTCGTGCTGATGTTCCCGCTCGTCATGCTCGTGCTCAACGTGACGATCGTCGGCGTCGTGTGGTTCGGCGGCATCCAGGTCGACGCGGGCGAGACCCAGATCGGCACGCTGTTCGCCTTCATGCAGTACGTCGGCCAGATCCTCGGCGGCGTCATGATGGCGAGCTTCATGACGATCATGATCCCGCGCGCGGCCGTCTCGGCCGACCGCGTCGGCGCCGTCCTCGAGAGCGAGTCGACCCTCCTGCGCCCCGACAAGCCCGTGACCGAGTTCCCGCGCCGCGGGTCCGTCCGGATGCAGAACGTCGCGTTCACCTACCCGGGCGCGGAGTCGCCCGTGCTCGAGGGCATCACCTTCCACGCCGAGCCGGGGGAGACCGTCGCGATCATCGGATCGACCGGCTCCGGCAAGACGACCCTCGTGTCGCTCATCCCTCGTCTGTTCGACGCGACCGCCGGGCAGGTGCAGGTGCAGGGCGTCGATGTGCGCTCGGCCGACCTCGAGAGGCTGTGGAGCGGCATCGGCCTCGTGCCGCAGCGCCCGTTCCTGTTCAGCGGCACGGTCGCCAGCAACCTGCGGTTCGGCCGCGAGGACGCCACCGACGAGGAGATCTGGAAGGCGCTCGAGATCGCGCAGGCGAAGGACTTCGTCGAGGAGATGCCGGATGGCCTCGACTCGCGGATCGCGCAGGGCGGCACGAACGTGTCGGGCGGCCAGCGGCAGCGGCTCTCGATCGCGCGCGCGATCGTGCACAACCCCGACATCCTCGTGTTCGACGACTCGTTCTCCGCACTCGACCTCACGACGGACGCGCGTCTGCGGCAGGCGCTGTGGCGCGAGCTGCCGCACGTCACGAAGATCGTCGTCGCGCAGCGCGTGTCGACGATCACGGACGCCGATCGCATCATCGTGCTCGACGACGGGAAGATGGTGGGCTCCGGCACGCACGAGGAGCTCCTCGCGACGAACCGCACCTACCGCGAGATCGTCGAATCGCAGCTGGGAGTGGAAGCGTGAGCGACAAGAAGACGCAGGCCGAGATCGACGAGCAGCTCGAGCTCGAGCTCGCCGAGCAGGCGCGCCTGAACTCGGGGGACTGGGACTCGGTCGCCCCCGGCAAGGCCGCCGACTTCGGCAAGAGCTTCGGCCGCTTCATCGGCCTTCTCCGCCCCTACGCGTGGGTGTTCGCGCTCGTTTCGCTCCTCGGAGCGGTCGGCGTCGTGCTCGCCGTGATCGCGCCCAAGGTGCTGGGCGAGGCGACGAACATCGTCTTCGAGGGCGTCCTCTCGCTGACGCTCGCCGACCAGTTCCCGGCCGGCGCCTCGCAGGACGAGGTCGTGGCCGCTCTGCGGGCCGCAGGGCAGAACGACCTCGCGAACGTCGTCGCGGCGATGACCCACTTCGAGCTCGGCGCCGGAGTCGACTTCGACGCGCTCCGCGTGGTCATCGTCTGGGCGCTCGCGATCTACGTCGTGTCGTCGCTGCTGCAGTGGATCCAGGGCTACGTGATCAACGTGATCATGGTGCGCACGATGTTCAACCTGCGCGAGCAGGTCGAGCGCAAGATCAACAGCCTGCCGCTGGCCTACTTCGACCGCGTGCAGCGCGGCGAGCTCATCTCGCGCGTCACGAACGACATCGACAACATGACCCAGACGCTCCAGCAGGCGCTGTCGGGAGCCATCACCTCGCTGCTCACCGTGGTCGGCGTGCTCATCATGATGTTCTCGATCTCGTGGCAGCTCGCGCTCGTCGCCCTCGTCGCGCTGCCGCTCATCGCGTTCATCATGCTCGGCATCGGGCCCGCGTCGCAGAAGGCGTTCCAGACGCAGTGGCGCAAGGTCGGGCGTCTCAACGCCCGCGTCGAGGAGTCGTTCTCGGGTCACGCGCTCGTGAAGGTCTTCGGCCGCGAGCGCTCCACGGCCGCCGCCTTCCAGGAGGAGAACGAGGAGCTCTACCAGGCCGCGTTCAAGGCGCAGTTCCTCTCGGGCATCATGATGCCGAGCATGCAGTTCGTCGGCTCGCTCACGTACGTCGGCATCGCGGTGCTCGGCGGCATCATGGTCGCGAGCGGCCAGATCCGCATCGGCGACGTGCAGGCGTTCGTGCAGTACTCGCAGCAGTTCACGCAGCCGCTCACCGAGCTCGGCGGCATGCTGCCGGTCGTCCAGTCGGGAACGGCCTCGGCCGAGCGCGTGTTCGCGCTGCTCGACGAGGAGGAGCAGGAGCCCGACGCCGAGAACGCGCCCGCCGTCCCCGACGGACGCGGCGTCATCGAGTTCCGCAACGTGTCCTTCTCCTACTCTCCCGAGAAGCCGCTCATCCGCGATCTGTCGTTCCGGGTCGAGCCGGGTCAGACCGTCGCGATCGTCGGGCCCACGGGTGCGGGCAAGACGACGCTCGTGAACCTCATCATGCGGTTCTACGAGCTCGACGGCGGCGCCATCCTGCTCGACGGACAGGACATCTCGCAGCTCACGCGCGAGGATGTCCGCTCGCGGACCGGAATGGTCCTGCAGGACCCGTGGCTGTTCGCGGGCAGCATCCGCGACAACATCCGCTACGGACGCGAGTCGGCGACCGACGAGGAGATCCTCGCCGCCGCGAAGGCCACGTACGTCGACCGGTTCGTGCACTCGCTGCCCGACGGGTACGACACGGTCCTCGATGAGGACGCGGCCAACGTGTCGGCGGGCGAGCGCCAGCTCATCACGATCGCGCGCGCGTTCGTGCGCCGACCGAGCGTGCTCATCCTCGACGAGGCGACGAGCTCGGTCGACACCCGCACCGAGCTGCTGCTGCAGCACGCGATGGCGGCGCTGCGCGAGGGCCGCACGTCGTTCGTGATCGCGCACCGCCTCTCCACGATCCGCGACGCCGACCTCATCCTCGTGATGGAGCACGGCGACATCGTCGAGCAGGGCACGCACGACGAGCTCATCCGCAAGGAGGGGGCGTACTGGCGGCTGTACCAGTCGCAGTTCGAGCACGCCGTCGTCGACCTCGACGCCGCGGAGGCCGAGCCCGGGGAGGCGGAGGCTGACGGCGCCGATGCGGACTCGGCTCCGGCTCCGGGCGGGATGAGCCCCGCGCCGGTCGTCGCGGGCAGCGTCTCGGTCGTGACGGGCGCGATCCCGACGTCCTCTCCGGAAGGCGAGGACGACGGCGAGGGTCGACGACCCTGATGGCCGACGCGCACACCGGGGCCGGCCTCGCGGCCGGCCCCGGTGCCGCCTCAGCGGATCTCGTCATCGGGCCGGATGGTCTCGGCCGCCCGCGCTGGGCGGCTTCCGATGAGCTGATGCGCGCGTACTACGACACGGAATGGGGCATGCCCGTCCGCGACGAGACGGGCCTCTTCGAGCGGCTGAGCCTGGAGGCGTTCCAGTCCGGGCTGTCGTGGGCGACCATCCTGCGGAAGCGGCCGGCGTTCCGCGAGGTGTTCGCGGGCTTCGATCCGGATGCCGTCGCGACCTTCGACGAGTCCGACGTCGAGCGGCTCCTGGGCGATGCCCGGATCATCCGCAATCGCGCGAAGATCCTCGCGACCATCGGCAACGCACGCGCGACCGTCGAGCTGCGCGCGGAGGGCGGACTCGTCGATTTCATCTGGAGTCACCGACCCGCGCAGACGCCCGCGCCGACCTCGTACGCCGAGATCCCGACCACCTCGCCCGAGTCGATCGCGCTGTCGAAGGCGCTCAAGAAGCGCGGCTTCCGCTTCGTCGGCCCGACCACGATGTTCGCGCTCATGGAGGCCGTGGGCATCGTCGACACCCACCTCGTCGGCAGCCATCGCCGCGGTACAAGCGGGGTGTGGGCGTAGTCACGTGACCGGCGGCTGGTGGAGCGAGGCGCTGCCGACCCGAGCGCAGGCGGCACTCGTGGAGGCGTGGCTCCCGACCAGCGCGCTCATCGCAGACCTCTCGTGGGGGCAGGTCGACACTCGGGTTCTCCACGTGCGGGCGGAGCAGGGCGAGTTCATCGTCAAGGCCGCTGGCCTCGGGAACCACCACATCGGCCGCGAGATCACGGCGCACGAGCGGGCGACGGCTCCGCTCGTGCGCCGGGGCGCGGCGGCACCGCTCGTGGCCGCGGACCGCGACGCGAACGTGCTCGTGACGCGGTACCTCGAAGGCCGGCTCGTGCAGGGAAGCGGCGCCGAGTTCGCTCCGGACGTGCACCGGCAGGCCGGACGGCTGCTGCGCGTCTTCCACGCGGAGGCGCAGCACGATGGGGCCGGCTACGCGCAGCGGCAGACCGAGCGAGTGCTGGCGATGCTCGAGCAGCCGCATCGAATCGAGGCGGCCATCGTGCGGCGCGCGCGTGCCGTGCTGCGGTCATCCGCGCCGGCGCATGTGCCGCTCGTCCCGACGCACGGCGATTGGCAGCCCCGCAACTGGCTCGTGGACGCCACGGGGAGCGTGCGCATCATCGACTTCGGGCGCTTCGATCTGAGACCTGCCGCAACGGACCTCGCTCGCCTCGCGGTGCAGCAGTGGCGAGACAAGCCCGCGCTCGAGGGCGCCTTCCTCGAGGGCTACGGGGCGGACCCGCGCACGGAGCCGGACTGGTCGCTCACCCTCCTGCGCGAGGCGATCTCGACCGCTGTCTGGTCGCACCGGGTCGGCGACGAGTGCTTCGAACGGCAGGGACTCCGGATGCTCGACGAGGCTCTCGCGCGATTCTGACGCCGACGCGTGCGATCCGGGCGAGGTGGCCGAACCCGCGCACCGATCAGTCCACGACGGCGGCGACGGCCTCGATCTCCACGAGCTGGTCGTCGTAGCCGAGGACGGTCACGCCGAGGAGCGTGCTCGGCACATCGTAGTCGCCGAACGCGTCTCGGACGACCTCCCACGCGGCCACGAGGTCACTCTGGCGGGAGGACGCGACGAGCACGCGCGTGCTGATCACGTCACGGAGCGTCGCGCCCGCGTCCGCGAGCGCGGTCGTCAGCGTCTCGACACAGCGGGCGGCCTGCGCGACGTAGTCTCCGGGAGCGACAGTGGCGCCGTCGTCATCCAGCGGGCAGGCTCCGGCGAGGAAGATCAGGCGAGCGTCCTTCGGCGCGGTCGCCGCGTAGGCGTACTCGGCGACGTCGGACAGCGAGGACGAGCGGATGAGTCGGACAGCGGAGGCCATGTGATCATTCTCGTGCGCGGCGGGCCCGTGCCGGATCCCGCGCGCGGGGGAGAATCGGGTCATGCCCCGGTCTGATGCAGGCAACCCTGCGCGTCTTGTCGCGCATGATCCGTCGTGGTCTCTGATCGCACAACAGGAGCTCGCCGCGGTCGCTCACGCGCTTGAGGACGTCGAGGGCGGATCCGAGGCCGTCCTCGATCACATCGGCTCGACGTCGGTGCCCGGGCTCGCGGCGAAGCCGTTCGTCGACCTGCAGGTGCGGATCTCCCCGCTGCCGGCCGAAGGGGCGCTGGACGCCGCGTTCGCTCGGATCGGCTATCGGCGAGCCCACGGCTCACGACCGGATTCACCCGGCGTGCACCGAGACCTGCCCCGCGGCAGCGAGGCCGTGGCGGACGAGGTGTGGGAGAAGCGGCTCTTCGTCGGGCGCGACGGGACGACGATCCTCCATGTGCGCCGGATGGACTCCCCCTGGGGGCGATACGCGGTCTGGTTCCGAGACTGGCTCCGCGCCCATCCCGACCAGCGCGATCGCTACGAGCAGGTGAAGCGCGGTCTCTCGGCGGAGAACCGCGGGAAGGCCGACTACGACGACTACACGCGCGGGAAGACCGCGTTCTTCGACGAGGTCCAGGCGTCCTTCGAGGCCTGGGGACGCGCCCGCCCGTAGGGGAGGGCTCCCGTGCGCCGAGCCGGGCATGGCTTCGCTCGTCGAACGGGGCGGGTTCCGCCTTCTCGGTCGTTGAGCGGAGCGGGGTTCCCTTCTCGGTCGTTGAGCGGAGCGAGCGCCAGCGAGCGCAGTCGAAACGCCGCAAGCCGCCCCCAGGGAGCCGCCGCCTCGAGACAGCCGCGCGCACGCAGGCACGCGCGAACGGAGCATGTCTCAACCGCGATAGCCATAGGTAAGCAGTCGACTTACCTGCACGGATCAATGTCGGTGCCTCACGGTAAGGTTCTCACGCGGAGTCCCTGGTACAAGATGGTTCGGAGAGCGAGAAATCTTCGAAGAATCTTCGAGGAATGTCTTGTGCCGGGTCGTAGTTGTGTTCTACCATGGGGTATGGCCTTCCCATGGGCGCCCGATGAGGGGCAGGATGATCCGGCCGGCGCGGTGTGCGCCGCGGTCGGGTTGCTGGACGGGCTGTTCACACGGGTGGGGGAGGTGGCGTCGGGCGATCTCGCGGGGTTCACCGCGCGGGTGGAGCAGCTGGGGCGGGTCGTGGACGCGCTGCGGGTGCGGGCGGCAGGAGAGGTCGCGTGGCGGTCCCGGCGGGGCCTGGAGCGGCCCCTCGCGGGAGAGCTGGGCTGTCGGGACGGGCGGGAGCTGCTCGAGCGGCTCACCGGGATCCCCGGGCCGGCGGTATCCGCGCGGGTGCGGCTGGATGAAGCCACCCGCGACCGGGAGAGCCCCACCGGGCTCCCCCTCCCGCCCGCGCACCCCGCAGTGGCCGCGGCAGTGGAAGCGGGCCTGCTCGGGGTCGAGCCGGCGGCACTGATCGTGAAGGCCGTCGCCACCGCCCGCCGCGGCGCGCCCGCCTCCGAAGCCGACAAGCTCGAGGTCATGGAGCGCCACCTCGTCGGGATCGCCACCGGCGCGATCGCGACCGACCTGGACGAGGCCACACCCCCAGCCGAGGCCACCTCGCCGTTCCCGGACGGCACCGCCGCGGCCGTGCCGTGGAGCGTCGTGAAAGCCCACGCGGACGCGTGGGTGGACGTCCTCACCGCGGACGGCCTCCCGCCCGACCCCGAACGCCCCATCCGCAACCGCACCCTCACCCTCACACCCCTGCCCGACGGGGCCTTCCGCGTCAACGGCACCCTCGTCCCCGAAGCCGGCGCCCTCCTGCAGAACCTCCTCTCCGCCCACACCAACCCCGCCCACCACGTCACCTTCACCCCCACCACAGACCACGACGCCGAAAGCGGCGCGGCCGACGCAGACAACGGCGCCCACGGTGCGGCCGAGGCCGACAACGGTGCGGACGGTGCGGACGCGGCCGCAGGAGACTGCGCGGCAGGCGCAGCTGCGAGCGATGGCGCGGACACGGATGGCGATGGCGGGTTCTTCGACGGGATCGACACCGAGACCCGCAACGACACAGACCCGTGGGGACCGGACGAGATCATCCACGACCCCCGCACCCCCGGGCAGAAACGCCACGACGCGTTCTTCGCGATGATCCAGGCCGCCTCACGCGCCGCCGAGACCCCCACCCTCGGCGGCGCCGCCCCCACCGTCATGATCCACATCACCGCCGACGACCTCACCACCACCAACCCCACCGGCGACGGCGACGGCGTGCATGACACCGCGGCCCACGGCCCGGGGTCCGCGTTCACCCGCCCGAAGCGCGGCGTCGCGCACCTCGACGGCGTCGACGCGCCCGTCCCCGCGACCGTGGCCCGCCGGATCGGGTGCACCGGCGACATCCTCCGCGCCGTGTTCAGTCCCGAAGGGCGCATCCTCGAGCTGCGCAGCATCCAACGCTGCTTCACCCCCACCCAGCGCAAAGCGATCGTCGCCCGCGACGGCGGCTGCATCATCCCCGGCTGCACCATCCCCGCCGCCTGGTGCGAGATCCACCACGTCCAAGACCACGCCCACGGCGGACCCACCGAAACCGACAACGGCGTCCTGCTCTGCTGGTGGCACCACCACCACCTCGACACCTCCGGCTGGACCATCCACATGCACCACGGCGTGCCCTACATCGCCGCCCCCAACTGGATCGACCGACACCACCGCCACCGCCCAGCACCCACCTCCCGCACCCGACTCCACGCAAAACTCACCCACACCCTCAGATGCTGACAACCGCGCCGTGAAGGTCGTCCCCAGATCTGCCCCCCCGTAGCATCGCTGCATGACCCTGCCTGCCGGCCTGTCGATGCTGTGGGAGCAGACCTCTCCCGACGCGGCGCTTCTCGAACGGTTCGGGTTCACCGGTCTTCCCGACGCCTCGGAGTGGCTCTCGGTCACGTTGCGCGAGGTGTGGGGCATCGATCTGCACGGCGTCGCCCGTCTCGTGATCAGCGATCGCAACGCGATCGTCTGGGTGCGCAGCGGCAGCGGCCCGTTGGTCGTCAAATGGTCCTGCGCGACGCAGCAGTTCGATCGGCTGGCTGCCTCCGCCGAGATCCTCAGATCGCTTGCGGCGCGCGGGCTTCCCGTGGCGGATCCGATCCTGACGACGGAACGTCGTGCACGCGCGGTTCAGGACGGCCCGGGCGGTCCGCTCTCCATGGCCGTCCTCCCCGAGGTGTCGGGCGTCTGGCTCGACACGGCTGATCTGAACGCCGTTCACGCCGCGGGGCAGTGCCTTGCTCGACTCCACGACGCCCTAGGCCGCGAAAGCGGTGACAGCGCCCTCCAGATGGACGTCGGCGACCCGCGAGCACGGATCCGAACCTGGCTCGCGCACCACGATCACGGTGAGGTTCCAGAGGCCTCCTCGCGGCTCGAAGCGCTCCTCGCCGACCTGCCTGACCTCGAGGACCCGCCCCAGCTCGTGCACAACGACTTCCGGGCCGCGAACATCCTGACCCGCGGGTCCACCGTCGCCGCCGTGCTGGACTTCGACGAGGTCGCGACCTCACATCGGGTGAACGACCTCGCACGCGCGTCGGTGTACCTGCGCACCCGGTTCACCGACTGGCGGCCGACCTCCGTGGCAACCCGCGAGAGCCTGCGGCGCGGGTACGAGTCCGTGAGAGCCCTCGGAGAAGCGGAGCGCGCATGGCTCGAAGCTCTCATCCTCTGGCACGGGCTCATGGCCATCCCGTTCGGCAGTGATCCGTCCGAGTGGGCGGCCGCGCTCCGCTGAACCCCGGCACTAGCGTGATCCCATGACCGATTTCGGAGTGTTCTTCGGGCGGGCCGACCAGCTCCTCGACACGTCCTTCGCGGGCGAGCCCGACATCCGCGCGATCGACCCCGCCGCCGCCAGCGTGTCCGCGTTCGACCTCGGGCTGCTCCGCGGCGACGGCGTCTTCGAGGCCACGACGGTCGTCGACGACGTGCCGCTCGCCTGGCACCTCCACGTGCGGCGCCTCCTCCAGTCAGCGGCCGCGCTCGACCTGCCGGCCCCGAACGTCCGCGCGCTCGACCTGTTCGTGCGCGCGGCCATCCGTCGGATGAGCCCGATCGCCCGCGCCCACATCAAGCTCGTGATCACGCGCGGGGCCGATGCGACCCTGTCGGCGGTCGATGTGCCGACGTCCCCGACCGTCTTCGCGATCATCGACCCCGGGTTCGCTCCCAAGAAGCCCGAGATCGAGGTCGCCACGCTCGAGCGCGAGCTCCTGCGCGATTCCGCTCAGCGAGCCCCGTGGCTGCTTCTCGGCGCCAAGACCCTCTCGTATGCGACGAACATGGCGGCGCGCCGCGAGTACGAGCGACGCGGAGCCCAGAACGGCGTCTACGTGACCCGCGACGGCTTCGTTCTGGAGGGGCCGCAGTCGTCGATCGTCCTGCGCGAGGGCGCCCGAGTCGTGACGCCGCATCCGCGGATCGGCATCCTCCACGGCACGACGCAGGTCGAGCTCTTCGCCTGGGCGTCGCTGAACGGCCTCGAGGTCGCCTACGAGGACGTCGAGGTCGAGCGGCTGCACGCGGCCGACCAGGTGTGGATGATGGGCGCATCGTTCGTGCAGTCCGTCACCGCGATCGACGGACGCGCCATCGCGCACGATCGCGCCGCGACCGACGCGATCAACGCGTTCATGCAGACCGAGCGCGCAGCGATCGACGCCTGGACGCGCGCGCACGTCCCGGGCTGAGAAGCGCGCGCCCGCCCGGTCAGCTCTCGTCGGGCCCGAAGCGCGTGGCGTCGGCGCCGAGGGCGGACAGCGTCTCGAACAGGGCCGCGTCGTCTCGCCGCGTGTCGTCGTTGCCGGTCCGGCTCGCGAACGACTCGAGGCACGCGATGAGTCCGTCGGCGCCCGCGACGACCCACGTGCTCGCTCCGCCCGATGACTGGTCTCGCTGCCGGAGGTGCGCTTCGGCCCGCTCGTGCGAGTACAGCACGCAGGTGTCGAACCAGATCGGCTCCGACAGCTCCTGCTCGACGAAGCGCGAGAGCTGCTGCGCCTGACGCCGCACCTGCACGACGGGCGCCCGCTCGCCGAGATGGCGGTTCACGGTGATCGACTGCGGCGACTCGGGATCGCGGCGCAGCTGCACGGCGAAGTGCTCGCCGAGGTCGTTCTCGTCGACGAGCTTGCCGAACGCCTCGTGCACGGCGGATGGCCGCACGCCGTCGAAGAGCACGCCCTGCCAGCGCTTGTTCTCGATGACGAGCCGCGCGCCGTCGAGCAGGAGCACGTGGTCGATCTGCGTGACGAAGGTCCGCGTCTCGAGCGCGTCGGAGGGCATGAACACGACGTTCGTGTGGAGGCTTCCGCGAAGACCGAGCTGCTCGCACGCGGCGAGGATGAGCCGACGCGATGCGGCCTCCCACTTCAGCCCCGTCGCGAGCGTCTCGCGCGTGCGGCGCGCCACCTCCATCGACGCCGCCGTCTCGGCGCGCAGTCGCATGGTCTCGCGCTCGTGATCGTCGGATACCGCGGCGAGCCGGCTCTCGTGCTCGGCCGCCAGCGTCGCGACCTGGTCCTCATGCGCGCGGGTCAGCTCCGCGGCGCGCGTCGCACTCGCGACCTCGATCTCCGCCACTCGACGACGTGCGCGCTCCCTGCCGCGGCGGTTCGCGATGACGAGCACCACGACCGCGATGAGGAGCACACCGCACCCCGCGCCTGCCACCCACAGCCACTGCGTCTCATCCACGACTCCAGCCCATCACATCTCGGCGGCATCCTCGTCGCGGCGTCCCGCTGAGGTGCGACTCAGGTCTCGGGGAGCGAGCGGAACGCCTCCGCGAGGGCGTCGCGGGCGATCCGGAGCCCGGGCAGACGCTGTGCCGACACGCGCGTCGAGGTGAAGATCTCGCGGTGCGGCGAGCCGGGCAGGTCCACGAGCCGCGGCTCTGCCTCGTCGGCCGCGACGGCGAGACCCGGGATGAGCCCGACGGCATGCCCGGCGGCGATGAGACGGAGGTGCGCGGAGAGGTCCGTCGCCTCGTACCGGATGTCGGGCTCGAACCCCGCAGCCCGGCACTGCTGCACCGCCCACGCGCGGGCGGCTGTCCCCTCGGGCTCCATCACCCAGGCCGCCTCGCGCGCGTCGGAGAGCGACGCGATGCCGCTCGCGGGCCCCGCGGCGAAGCGGATCGGGTCGCGGCCGAGCAGCTCGCGGTCGAGCCCGGCGCGATGCGGCCGCGTATGGCCCGGGTACTGCTCGGCCATCGCGAGATCGAAGCCCCCGGCCTCGGTCTCGAAGAGGCCGTGCTCGGGAGGGGTGACGATCACCTCGACGCGCAGCGCGGGGAGGGCGTCGCGAAGGGCGTCGAGCATGCGGGGGATGAGCGTGCGCGCGCTCGTCTGGAGCGCCGCGATCCGCAGCGGCGCCGCGTCGGGCGCCAGGGCCGCGAGCTCGCCGCGCAGCGCCTCCTCGGCAGCGAGCAGCTGCGCGGCGTGGCGGGCGACCGCCTCGCCCGCTGCCGTCAGGCGCAGGCCTCGCCCCTCCGGCTCGAGGAGAGGGAGGCCGACCTCCCTCTCGAGCTGCTGCAGCTGATGCGACACGGTCGATGCGCTGTAGCTGCGCGCGGCCGCAACGGCCGAGAGGGTGCCGCGCATCCGGAGCTCGTGCAGGAGCAGGAGACCGCGGCTGTTCCAGGGGGTCGCCATCGTTCGAGAATATCGAAAGGTCATGCGCGAAAACGTGCGCTTTTGCCGGATGGTCGACGGCCGCACAATGAGAGCGATCCTCTCGAGAAAGACCTCGCCATGACCATCGCACCCCCGTCATCCGCTCACGAGGCGGCACACGTCCCCGGCATCGACCCGCAGCTCGCGGAGGAGGCGATCGCGCTCGTCCGCACCTGGCTGCGCGAGGCGCGCGACGAGAAGGTCGACGCAGCCGCGAAGAACCTCGCCGGCGTCCTCCGCGACCCCAACGGCCTGGCCTTCACCGTCGGCTTCGTCGACGGCGTCGTGCGCCCCGAGGACACGCGCGTCGCCGCGCGCTGTCTCGCCGGCCTCGTGCCGCTCATCCCGCGCTTCCTGCCGGCACCGCTGCGCGGGCTCATCCGTCTCGGCGGCGCGCTCGCGCCCGTCCTCCCGAGCGTCGTCGTGCCCGCGAGCCGCGCCGTCCTGCGCCGGATGGTCCGGCACCTCATCGTCGACGCGCGTGACGAGAAGCTCGGATCGACGCTTGCGCGCCTGCGCGGCGAGGGCATCCGCCTCAACGTGAACCTCCTCGGCGAGGCCATCCTCGGCCAGCGCGAGGCCGATAAGCGCCTCGCCGGAACCCGACGCCTCATCGAGCGCGACGACGTCGACTACGTCTCGATCAAGGTGTCCTCGACCGTCGCGCCGCACAGCCCGTGGGCGTTCGACGAGGCCGTCGACCACGCCGTCGCCGCGCTTGCGCCGCTTTACACGGCCGCTCGCGCGAACGGCACGTTCATCAACCTCGACATGGAGGAGTTCAAGGACCTCGACCTCACGCTCGCGGTGTTCATGCGCCTTCTCGAGCGCCCGGAGTTCCACGACGTCGAGGCCGGCATCGTCCTCCAGGCATACCTCCCCGACGCGCTCGGCGCGATGATGCGCCTTCAGGAATGGGCGAGTGAGCGCGTCGCGGGAGGCGGCGCCCCGATCAAGGTCCGCGTCGTGAAGGGCGCGAACCTCCCCATGGAGCAGGTCGACGCGGAGACCCACGGCTGGCCGCTCGCGACCTGGCCGAGCAAGCAGCACAGCGACGCGTCGTACAAAGCCGTGCTCGACTACGCGCTGCACCCCGAGCGCGTGCGATCGGTGCGCATCGGCGTCGCGGGCCACAACCTCTTCGACATCGCACTCGCATGGCTGCTCGCGAAGCGCCGCGGCATCGCCGGCGGCCCGGGCCTCGAGTTCGAGATGCTCCTCGGGATGGCCACGGCTCAGGCCGCGGTCGTGCGCCGCGAGGTCGGGTCGCTCCTCCTCTACACGCCGGTCGTGCACCCCGACGAGTTCGACGTCGCGATCGCGTACCTCATCCGCCGCCTCGAGGAGGGCGCGAGCCCGGAGAACTTCATGTCGGCCGTGTTCGACCTCGACGCCGACCCCGCCCTGTTCGCGCGCGAGCGCGACCGCTTCCTCGCGTCGATCGACCTCATGCCGAGCGACGTGCCCCCGTCCAACCGGGTGCAGGATCGCCGCGAGCCGCAGCCCGAGGGTCCGCGCGACGGCTTCCGCAACGCGCCCGACAGCGACCCGAGCATCGCCGGGAACCGGGCCTGGGCCGCGGACATCCGCGCCCGCATGGCGGCGTCGACCCTCGGCGAGGAGACGCTCGCGGCGCACACGCTCCGCACGCTCGAGGAGGTCGACGCCGTCGTCGACGGCGCGGTCGCGGCGGGCGAGGGATGGCGCGCGCTCGCCCCCGCGGAGCGCGCGGCGATCCTGCATCGCGCGGGCGACATCCTCGAGGCCCGGCGCGCCGAGCTGCTCGAGGTCATGGGGTCCGAGTGCGGCAAGGTCATCGAGCAGGGTGACCCCGAGGTCTCCGAGGCGATCGACTTCGCGCACTACTACGCCGAGAGCGCCCTGCGGCTCGCCGAGGTCGACGGGGCCGCGTTCGAGCCCGTCCGGCTCACCGTCGTGACGCCGCCCTGGAACTTCCCCGTGGCCATCCCCGCAGGCTCGACCCTCGCGGCGCTCGCCGCAGGGTCGCCGGTGATCCTCAAGCCGGCGTCGCAGGCGCGACGCTGCGGCGCCGTGCTCGCCGAGGCGCTGTGGGAGGCGGGCGTCCCGCGTGACGTGCTGCGTCTCGCGCGGGTCGAGGAGAACGAGCTGGGCCGCCGTCTCGTGTCGCACGAGCGCGTCGAACGCGTCATCCTCACCGGCGCGTACGAGACCGCGGAGCTCTTCCGGTCGTTCCGGCGCGACCTCCCGCTCCTCGCCGAGACGAGCGGGAAGAACGCGATCATCGTCACCCCGTCGGCGGACCTCGACCTCGCCGCGAAGGACGTCGCGTACTCGGCGTTCGGCCACGCCGGCCAGAAGTGCTCGGCGGCGTCGCTCGTCATCCTCGTGGGGTCGGTCGCCCGCAGTGAGCGGTTCCGCCGCCAGCTCGTCGACGCCGTCGAGGGCTACGAGGTGGGCATGCCGTGGCAGGCCGCCGCCCGGATCGGCCCTCTCATCGGCCCCGCTGAGGGCAAGCTCCGCCGCGCCCTCACCGAGCTCGAGCCCGGTCAGACGTGGGTCCGCGAGCCGAAGCAGCTCGACGACTCCGGCGCCCTGTGGACGCCCGGCATCCGCGATGGCGTGCAGCCCGGCAGCGAGTTCCACCTCACGGAGTACTTCGGCCCCGTGCTGGGCATCATGACGGCCGAGACCCTCGACGAGGCGATCGACCTCGTGCGCGCCGTCGACTACGGCCTCACGTCGGGGCTGCACGCCCTCGACGAGGACGAGATCGCCCGGTGGCTCTCGCGCATCGACGTCGGCAACGCCTACGTGAACCGCGGCACGACCGGCGCGATCGTCGAGCGCCAGCCGTTCGGCGGCTGGAAGAAGTCGGCGGTCGGCGCCGGGACGAAGGCCGGCGGCCCCAGCTACCTCTTCGGGCTCGGCACCTGGACGGATGCGCCCGTCGTGACGGCGAGCAGTGCGGATGGCGCGGCACGGCGCGCGGTCGAGGCGCTCGGCAACGCGGATGGCGCGGAGTGGCTCGAGAAGGCGCTCGCGACCGACGTCGTCGCGTTCGCGGAGGAGTTCGGCGTCGCGCGGGATGTGCAGGGCCTCCGGCTCGAGCAGAACGTGCTCCGGTACGCGCCGGTTCCCGTGACGATCCGCTTCGACGGACGCCCGCCGGCGGAGCTCGTGCGCGTGGCGGCCGCGGGGCTGCGTGTGGGCGCCGAGCTCGTCGTGAGCACGCCGACTGCTCTCCCCGAGCGGGTCGCGACGTGGCTGACGGACGCAGGCGTCGAGGTGGCGTTCCAGGATGCGGAGGCGTGGGCGGCCCGCGCGGCGCGCCTCGCCCAGACGGGCGGGCGCATCCGCCTCCTCGGCGGTGCGCTCGCCGACGTCGTGGCGGCGACGGACGGCGCCCCCAACGTCGCGGTGTACGACGGTCCCGTGACGTCGGCCGGCCGCGTGGAGATGCTGCCGTTCCTGCACGAGCAGGCGGTGTCGATCACCGCGCACCGCTTCGGCAACGAGCGGCGGTACGTCGTTCCCGGTCTCGCCGACGCCTGATCAGAGGGCGAGCCGCTCCCTCCCGGGGCGGTCCGCCTCTGTCACGGGCGGTCCGCCTCCGTCCCCCCGTCCGTCCGCGTCTCGCCAGATCTGGATGTCGCCCGCCCTGCATGTCTCACTCCCGGCGGGATAGGGAGGCCGAATCCCGCGCCGAGCGAGACATGCTCGGCCGGCTTCGGGCGGTCGGGTCAGTCGAGGCCGAGCAGCGACAGCGGGTGCGTGAGCCGCCACCAGAAGGAGGGCGGGGGCACGTCGTCGGTGAGGGTGAGCGCGACGCTCGTGTCGTCCATCCCGCCCTGCACGGCCAGCGTGCCGACCTCGTCGCCGGCTTCGGCTCCGAGCTCGACCTCGTACGACGGATCGGTGGATGGCGCGACGCCCTGCCACGAGATCACCTGGGCCTCGTCGGCGGTCACGATCGTGCTCTGCGCACCCCACTCGGTCCGGACGTGCGCGACGGGCACCTCGGCGGCGACGGCGGTCGTGAGCTGCATGCCCTCCTCGAGCTGCGCGAGGAGCTCGCGGCTCACGATCGCGCGGCTGTCGTCGTCGGGCTGGCCGACGACCGCGGCGTAGAGCGTCACGCTCGTCTGGCCGATCGTGACCTCCTTCGCGGACAGGAGGTTCCAGTACTGCGTGCCCGTCGACCACAGCGAGCCGGTCTTCAGGCCGACCACGCCCTCGTCCCCGATGAGCGGGTTCGAGTTCTCGACGAGCCCCGCTCCCGGGAGCACGACCGAGTCCTCGGCCATGATGCTCGCGAGGACCGGATCCTCGAGCGCGATCTCGGCGAGGCGGATGAGCGAGCGCGCGTCAGCGGTGTTCGCCGGGTCGATGCCGCTCGGGTCCGCCACCGTGATGCCCGTGAGCTCGTGCTGCGCGAGCCAGGCCTGCGCGTCGGCGAGCCAGGCCTCCTGCGTGCCCCACAGCTCGAGGACGAGCCGGTCGACGTAGTTGTTCGCCGAGCCGAGCATGACGCCCTGCAGCATCTCGTGCAGCGTGAGCGTGCCGCCCACGGGGACATCGAGCGACGACTCATCGGCCGTGAGATAGGCCCAGTACTCGTCGCTGTCGGCCTGCGTGAAGGCGTAGGACGGCCCATCCTGACCCAGCTCGAGGCCCTCGCGCTCGATGATCATGAGCGCGGTGATGATCTTCGTGATGCTCGCCATCGGCAGCGCCTCGTCGCTCGAGGCGATCGGGCCGCCGGGGCCGCCCTCCGCAGCGAGGGCGGCGATGCCGTCCTCCGGCCAGGTGACGGGGAACTCCTCGCCGATCGGCGTCTCGACGGTGAGATCCGAGATGGTGGGGGCGACGTTCGCGAGCGGCCACACCGCGCAGGACGCGACGTAGCCGAGGGCGAGCACACCGAGAGTGACGGTCGGCCCGAGCCAGAACCGGCGGCGCGTGCGCGGCGGAAGGAGCGACGGCTCGACGGGCACGAGGCGGCTCGTGGGAAGCGCGCCGGCCGTGCGCGAGGCGGCGACGGCGTCGGGGTCGACCCAGCCGAGCGCCGTGAGCGCCGCAGCGGCGTCCTGCGACGGCGCGGTCTCCGCCGCAGGGATGTCGTCGATTGCCACCCGCATACGGTACCCGCTGCTCCTGCGAAGACGGGAAGCGGCTCGTGGGATGCGAGTAGAATCAGCCCACATCACACGGGAGTCCGCCGAGCCGGACTGAGAGGACGCGAGCCGCGCGTCGACCGTCGAACCTGATCCGGGTCATGCCGGCGAAGGAAGGAGAACGAATGTCCACGTCCGTTTCCGCAGGACAGACCGCGACCGGCCGCCGCTTCACGTGGCGGGTCGTCGACATCGTCGTCGCGAGCGTGATCGGCGTCGCGTGCGCGGTCGTGTTCCTCGTCTGGAACATCGCCTACGAGCTGCCGAGCACGCTGCTCAGCCCGCTCCTGCCCGGGCTCGGCGGCCTCGTCGCCGGCCCGTGGCTCATCGCGGGCGTGATCGGCGGACTCGTCGTCCGCAAGCCGGGCGCCGCGCTCTACACCGAGCTGCTCGCCGCCGTGATCTCGGCGCTCGTCGGCAACCAGTGGGGTCCGCTCACGATCGTCTCGGGCCTCGTGCAGGGCCTCGGCGCCGAGATCGTCCTCGCGATCTTCCTGTACCGCGCCTTCGGCCCCGTCGTCGCGGCGCTCGCGGGCGCTGCGGCGGGCCTCGCCTGCGGCATCAACGACATCGTCAACTGGTACGCGGGGGCCGACGCGGCCTTCACGGCCATCTACATCGCGTCGACGACGCTGTCGGGCGCCGTCATCGCCGGCCTCGGCGGCTGGGCGATCGTGCGCGCACTCGCGGCGACCGGAGCGCTCAGCCGCTTCGCCGCGGGGCGCGACGTCGCGCGACGCGTCTGACGTGACGGCCGCGGAGACCCGCCCCTGCGGCATCCTCGCCGAGGGGTGGGGATGGCGGTACGGCACGCGCCTGGCATGGGCGGCCCAGGACGTCACGCTGTCGATCCGGCCGGGGGAGCGCGTGCTGCTCCTCGGAGCGAGCGGATCGGGCAAGTCGACCGTGCTGCAGGCGCTCGCCGGCGTGCTCGGCGGGGAGGACGAGGGAGAGCAGGCGGGCCGTCTCCTCGTCGACGGCGCGCCGCCGGAGGCCGCACGCGGACGGACCGGGCTCGTGCAGCAGGATCCCGACGCACAGGCCGTGCTCGCGCGCGTCGGGGACGACGTCGCGTTCGGGTGCGAGAACCTCGGCGTCCCGCACGACGAGATCTGGTCGCGCGTGCAGGAGGCGCTCGCGATCGTCGGCCTCGACGTGCCGCTCGACCGCTCGACGTCCGCGCTGTCGGGCGGGCAGAAGCAGCGCCTCGCCCTCGCCGGTGCGCTCGCCATGCGCCCCGGGCTCCTGCTGCTCGACGAGCCGACCGCGAACCTCGATCCCGAAGGGGTCGTCGAGGTGCGCGACGCGGTGTCGCGCGTCGTCGCGCACACGGGTGCCACGCTCGTCGTCGTCGAGCACCGGGTCGACGTGTGGCTTCCCGTCGTCGATCGCGTGATCGTCCTCGGCGGCGGTCAGCAGGGCGTCGTCGCCGACGGGACGCCCGAGGTCGTCCTCGCCCGACGTGGCGCCGAGCTCGCGTCGGGCGGCGTGTGGGTGCCGGGCATCCCGCCGCGTCGCCCCGGCCCGCCGCGCCACGCGCCGGGCGCTCCTCTCCTCGCTGCGGAAGCGCTGCAGGTGGGGCGCCTGCGCGACACGGCCGTGGCCGGTCCCGTCGACCTGGAGGTGCGCCCCGGCGAGGTGCTCGGCATCACCGGCCGCAACGGCGCGGGGAAGTCGACCCTCGCGCGCACGCTCGCAGGGCTCCTGCCGCCGGTCGACGGCCGAGTGGCGGCGGCACCCGAACTCGCGGCAGGGGCGGGCCCCGCGCCCATCCGATGGCGCTCGCGCGAGCTCCTCACCCGGATCGGCACCGTGCTGCAGTCGCCCGATCACCAGCTCCTCGCGAACACGGTGCGCGCCGAGCTCGAGGTGGGCATGCGCGCGCTCCGAATGCCCGACGCGGAGATCTCGGCGCGCGGGGAGGAGCTCCTCGCCACGCTGCGCCTCGCGCACCTCGCGGACGCCAACCCCCATACCCTCTCGGGCGGCGAGAAGCGCCGCCTCACGGTCGCGGCCATGCTCGCGACCCGGCCGCGCGTCTGCGTCCTCGACGAGCCGACGTTCGGCCAGGACGCGACGACGTGGGCCGAGCTCGTCGACATCATCGCCCGGCTGCGCGACGGAGCAGACGCCGCTCCGTCGGCGGTCGTCGCCGTGACGCACGACGCCGACGTCCTCACGGCCCTCGAGGCGCGCGTCCACCGCCTCGACGGAGCGGGGGTGCTCGGATGATCCCGGCGCCGCCCATCCCTCGGGGCCCGCTCGCGCACGTGAACCCGGTCGCGAAGCTCGGCGCCGCGCTCCTCATCGCGTTCCCGCTCATCCTCACGATCGACGTCGTCTCGGCGGCGGTCGCGCTCCTCCTCGAGATCCCGCTGCTCCTCGCCGCCGGCGTCGACGCGCGCACGTTCTGGCGCCGCACCGCGCCCGTCTGGATCGCGGCGCCGCTCGCCGCCGTGACGATCGCGCTGTACGGCGAGCCCAGCGGCACCGTCCACTTCGAGTGGCTGCTCGTGCGCGTGAGCGACGGATCGCTCGCCCTCGCCGCCGCGACGTGCCTGCGCATCCTCGCGCTCGCGCTGCCCGGCGTCGTCCTCTTCGCGACCGTCGATCCGACGGATCTCGCGGATGGTCTCGCGCAGCGCGTGCGGCTCCCGGCACGGTTCGTGCTCGGCGCGCTCGGCGGCATGCGCCTGGTCGGGCTCCTCTTCGACGACTGGCGCGAGCTCGAGCTGGCCCGTCGTGCGCGCGGCGTCGCCGATACCGGCCGCGTGCGCCGCGTCCTCGGGATGGCCTTCGCCCTCGTCGTCCTCGCCCTGCGTCGCGGGGCGACCCTCGCGACCTCGATGGAGGCGCGCGGCTTCGGGAGCGACCGCGCCCGGACGTGGGCGCGCCGCTCGCCCTGGGGCGCGCGCGAGTGGATGCTGCTCGCGATCGGCCTCGGCATCTCGCTCACCGCGGTTGCCGTCGCGGTCGCGACGGGCGCGTGGAACTTCATCCTCGGCCCGAGCTGAGCCCGGTGTCGTCGGGGGCAGGCATAATCGGACGCGGCTCGACAACCCACGACGCGGAGGCGGACATGGAGCACAGGACACTCGGACGAACCGGACGCGACGTCTCCGTCGTCGGACTCGGCACGTGGCAGCTCGGCGCCGACTGGGGCGACGTGTCGGAGGCCGACGCCCTCGGCGTGCTCGCGGCGGCGACGGAGGGCGGCGTGACGTTCTTCGACACCGCCGACGTCTACGGCGACGGCCGCAGCGAGCAGATCATCGGCCGCTTCCTCGACGAGCGCGGTCTGCGCGACGACATCACGGTCGCGACGAAGATGGGCCGTCGCGTCGATCAGGTGCCCGAGAACTACACGCTCGAGAACTTCCGGGCGTGGACCGACCGGTCGCGCGCCAACCTCGGCGTCGACACCCTCGATCTCGTCCAGCTGCACTGCCCGCCGTCGTCGGTGTACGCCGACGACGCGGTCTTCGACGCGCTCGACGTGCTCGTGGACGAGGGGGCGATCGCCCACTACGGCGTGAGCGTCGAGACCGTCGCGGAGGCGCTCACGGCGATCGCGCGGCCGAACGTCGCGACCGTGCAGATCATCGTGAACGCCTTCCGCCTCAAGCCGCTCGACGAGGTGCTCCCCGCTGCGCAGGAGGCCGGGGTCGGGATCATCGCCCGGGTGCCGCTCGCCTCGGGTCTCCTGTCCGGGCGGTACGACGAGACGACCTCGTTCGCGGCGAACGACCACCGCACGTACAACCGCTCGGGCGAGGCCTTCGATGTGGGCGAGACCTTCTCCGGCGTCGACTACGCGACCGGCGTCCAGGCCGCGCGCGAGTTCAGCGCGCTCGTCGCCGAGCAGGCACCCGAGGGCGTGTCGCCCGCGCAGGCGGCGATCGCGTGGCTCTGGCAGCAGCCCGGCGTGAGCAGCGTCATCCCCGGCGCCCGCTCGATCGCCCAGGCGCGGAGCAACGCGGCCGCGGGCTCTGTCTCCCCGCTCGGCGAGGCGTTCGAGGCCGGCGTGCGCCGGATCTACGACGCCCACCTGCGCGAGGCCATCCACCCGCGCTGGTGAGGCGGCGCGGGCTCAGCCCGCGATGACCGTCGCGATCGCGTTCCAGGCCTGGTACACCCCGAGCACGATGAAGAGCACGGCCGTGATGCCGAGCGCGACGTTGTGGTGCCAGCGGTTGCGGAACTCCGTCGGCACGCGATCGGTGTTGAGGATGGGCAGGAGCGTGATCGCGAGGAAGGGCATGAAGAGCGCGCCGAGGAATCCGTAGAGCAGCACGAGGAAGATCGGCTGGTCGAGGAACAGCATGAGCATGGGCGGGAACGTCAGCCACAGCACGTAGACGCGGAACCACTTGCCGTGTCCGCGGGAGTCGGCGTGATCGGAGCCCTTGCCGGTGATGTTGCCCATGAAGTCGGCGAACATGAGCGAGACGCCGTTCCACACGCCGAGAACCGACGAGAAGCCCGCGGCCCAGAAGCCGACGAGGAACCACACGCCGATGAACTCGCCGTAGCGCTCGCGCAGGACAGCGTCGAGCTCGAGAAGGCCCTGGTCGCCGGACGCCAGCGCCACGCCCGCTGCCTGCACGACCTCGACCCCGACGATGAGCATCGAGATCACGAAGATGCCGGTCACGACATACGCGACCGCGTTGTCGATGCGCATGACGCGGAGGAAGCGGGGCTTGTCCCACCCCTTCTCGCGCAGCCAGTAGCCGTACGCCGCCAGCGTGATCGTGCCGCCGACCCCGCCGGCGAGCGCGAGCGTGTAGAAGATGCCGTTCGGGGCATCCGGCAGAAGGGGGACGAGGCCCGTGAGCACCTGGAAGACGTTGGGCGCCGCGATGATCGCGAGGATCACGATCGTCACGAACATGAGGCCGACGAGCGCGGCCGTGATGCGCTCGAAGAAGCGGTACTTGCCGAACCAGATGAGGACGAAGCCGGCGAGCCCCATCGCGACCGCCCACATCCAGGTCTCGCCGCCGAACAGCGCGACGAGCGGGAGCGCGGTCGAGCTCATGGCCGACGCCGCGTACACGAAGCCCCAGATGACGATGTACGGGGCGAAGTACCACACGGGCCAGCGCCCAAGGGAGCGCCATCCCTCGAAGATCGTGCGGCCGGTCGCGACCGTGTACCGCCCCGCCCCCTCGACGAGCACGATCTTGAGGATCACGCCGAGGACCACGGCCCACAGGAGCATGTAGCCGTAGTTCGAGCCCGCGACGAGGGTCGCGACCATGTCGGCCGAGCCCACGCCGGTCGCCGCGACGACCAGGCCGGGGCCGATCACCTTCCACTTCGGGGTCTGCTCAGGCGACGTCGACATGCGAACCTCCTCGTCTCGCGGCGCGGCACGGCCCGCGCACTCCGACGCTAACGGCAGATCGCGGCGGATCGGCGCATCCGCTCCGGGGTGGTGCGCGGGCGGGAGCGCGGCGGCCACATTGTGCGCATCCGATAACGCCTTCGCCCGTCGGTGCCGCGCGGGGGCAGGATGGACCCGCGCGCGCCCGCGCGCCACATGCACGTTCGAAGGAGAGCGGATGATCCAGGACGGTTCCCTCGCAGGGCGGACGATCCTCATGTCGGGCGGGAGCCGCGGCATCGGACTCGCGATCGCGCTGCGCGCCGCGCGTGACGGGGCCAACGTCGCGCTGCTGGCGAAGACCGACAGCCCGCACCCGCGGCTCGAGGGCACGGTGCACACGGCGGCGGACGCCATCCGCGCCGCGGGCGGGCAGGCCCTCGCGATCGTCGGCGACGTGCGCGACGACGACGCGATCGCGCAGGCCGTCATGGAGACCGTCGGGACGTTCGGGGGCATCGACGCCGTCGTCAACAACGCGAGCGTGATCGACCTCTCCGGCTCGGAGGACCTCGCGGCCAAGAAGTACGACCTCATGCAGGACGTCAACGTCCGAGGGACGTTCATGCTGAGCCGGGCCGCCATCCCCGTCCTGCGCGAGAGCGGCAATCCGCACATCCTGTCGCTCTCGCCGCCGCTCACCGTCACGCCGCGGTGGCTCGGGGCTCATCCCGGCTACAGCATCGCCAAGTTCGGGATGACCATGGCGACCCTCGGGCTCGCCGCCGAGTTCGCGGACGCGGGGATCGCCGCGAACGCGCTCTGGCCGAAGACGCTCATCGCGACCGCGGCGGTGCGCAACATCATCGGCGGCGACGCGATGATGGCGCGCAGCCGGACGCCGGAGATCTACGCCGACGCCGCGCACGTCGTGCTCACCCAGCCGGCGCGCGCGTACTCGGGCCAGACGCTCATCGTCGAGGACGTGCTCGCCGACGCCGGCGTGACCGACCTCTCGGGCTACGCGGCCGTGCCCGGGACGCCCGACGAGGACCTCATCCCCGACGTCTTCCTCTAGCCTCGGCTCACGTCGCGTTCCACAGGTCGCGGTAGTACGCCATCCGCTCGCGGTCGGGTGCGACGCCGTAGGCCTCGACGAGCGCGTCCTCCCAACCGGGGCCGTAGTTCCACTCGGTGCTCATGGCGGCCACCGCGATGTCGGCCCAGCGGTCGGCGACGCCGAGCGCGCCGAAATCCACGTGACCCGCCCACCGGCCCGCGTCGTCGACGAGGGTGTTCGGGCAGCAGGCGTCTCCGTGGCAGACGACGAGCCGGTCGACGGGCGGCGCGGCCTGGAGGGCGTCGGGCACGCGGATGCCGCGGCGCGCGGCGTTGGACACACGGTCGGGCACCTGCCACGACCAGGGGCACTCGGCGACGGGGAGCGCCTCGTGCAGCGCTCGCAGGCCCTCGCCCACGGCGCGCACGGCTGTCGCGGGGTCGGCGAGCCACCGCGGTGCGACCGCGCTCCGCCCCGGGAGCGCGCGCGTCACCATCCACTCGTGCGCGCCATCCGAGCCGTGCGCGATCACCTCGGGAACCCGAGCCCACCGCACCGCCCACGCGAGCCGCTCGGCCTCGTCCGCCATCGACGTCTCGAGGTCGAGCGGGCCCCACTTGATGTACCGCCCGTCGTCGGTTCGGAAGGTGAGACCGCCGAGCTCGTTCCGCCAGGCAGGCTCGAGCCGCGCGGGCCCCGCGAGGGCGCGCACGCGGTCCGGCACGGCGATGTCGTCGACGGGGATGCTCATGCAGCCATCCTGCCCTGCCGGAACCAGCGGCTTCGCAGGGCGGGGCTCTACCCTGGAGGAATGACCGAGCGCCCCGAGAGCACGACGACACGCCCGACGAGCACCGGCGTGCGGCAGGTGCGCCCGCGCACGGAGGGGTGGCAGCAGCAGAAGGACGAGAGCGGTCGCCCGCTCCTGCAGTTCGCGAGCCCGAAGCGGGGCAAGCCCCCCGTGCACCTCGCCGACCTCACGCCCGAGGAGCGCGTCGCCAAGGTCAAGGAGCTCGGCCTCCCCGGCTTCCGGGCGAAGCAGCTCGCGAAGCACTACTTCACGCACTACACGAGCGACCCCGCCGCGATGACGGACCTCCCTGCGGAAGGGCGCGAGGAGCTCGTCGCCGGGCTCCTGCCCCCGCTTCTGACCGAGGTGCGCCGCCTGCAGACCGACGGCGGCGACACGATCAAGTTCCTCTGGAGGCTGCACGACGGAGCGCTCGTCGAGTCGGTGCTCATGCGCTACCCCGGGCGCATCACGCTGTGCGTGTCGTCGCAGGCCGGCTGCGGCATGAACTGCCCGTTCTGCGCGACGGGGCAGGCGGGTCTCACGCGCAACATGTCGGCGGCCGAGATCGTCGACCAGATCGTGCGCGCGAACCAGGTCATCGCGTCGGGCGAGCTGGGCGGCAAGAAGGCCGACGATCACAGCGCCGAGCGCGTCTCGAACATCGTCTTCATGGGGATGGGCGAGCCGCTCGCGAACTACGCGCGCGTCATGCAGGCGGTGCGGGTCATGGTCGACAAGAAGGAGGGCCTCGGCATGAGCGCCCGCGGCATCACGGTGTCGACCGTGGGGCTGGTCCCGGCCATCCGCAAGCTCGCGGCCGAGGACATCCCCGTCACGTTCGCGCTGTCGCTGCACGCGCCCGACGACGAGCTGCGCGACGAGCTCATCCCCGTCAACTCGCGCTGGAAGGTCGACGAGGCGCTCGACGCCGCGCGCGCCTACTTCGACGCGACCGGACGCCGCGTCTCGATCGAGTACGCCCTCATCCGCGACATGAACGACCACGCGTGGCGTGCCGACCTCCTCGCCGAGAAGCTCAACGCGCGCGGCAAGGGCTGGGTGCACGTGAATCCCATCCCGCTGAACCCGACGCCGGGATCGGTGTGGGACGCGTCGGAGCGCTCGGTGCAGATGGAGTTCGTCCGCCGGCTCAACGACGCGGGCGTGCCGACGACCATCCGCGACACCCGGGGCAAGGAGATCGACGGCGCCTGCGGTCAGCTCGCGGCGGATGATCCTGAGCCGCGAAGCGGCTCGCCCGTCGCCGCGGGTTGAGCGAGCGAAGCGAGACGAAACCGCCACGGAGGACGATCAGGCGGCTACGGCAGCCGCGGGCTGAGTCGTAGCAAGCGGTTTCCGGATTTCGCGCCGAGGTGCCGTCAGGGGCGGCTAGCGTGAAGGCATGGTCAACTATCGCTACCTCGGCAACAGCGGTTTCAAGGTCTCCGAGATCACCTACGGCAACTGGGTGACGCACGCCTCCCAGGTCGAGAACGACGCGGCGATCGCGACGGTGCACGCCGCCCTCGACGCCGGCATCACGACGTTCGACACCGCGGACACGTACGCCAACACCGCGGCCGAGGAGGTGCTCGCGGAGGCCCTCAAGGGGCAGCGTCGCGAGAGCCTCGAGATCTTCACGAAGGTCTACTTCCCGATCGGTCCGAAGGGGCCGAACGACACCGGGCTCAGCCGCAAGCACATCTTCGACGGCATCCACGGATCGCTGCGCCGCCTGAACGTCGACTACGTCGACCTCTTCCAGGCGCACCGCTATGACTACGAGACGCCCCTCGAGGAGACGATGCAGGCGTTCGCCGACGTCGTCCGCCAGGGCAAGGCGCTGTACATCGGCGTCTCGGAGTGGACGGCGGAGCAGCTGCGTGAGGGCCACGCGCTCGCGAAGCAGCTCGGCTTCCAGCTCGTGTCGAACCAGCCGCAGTACTCCATGCTGCACCGCGTGATCGAGGGCAAGGTCGTGCCGGCGAGCGAGGAGCTCGGCATCTCGCAGATCGTCTGGTCGCCCATGGCGCAGGGTGTCCTCAGCGGCAAGTACCTGCCGGGCCAGCCCGTGCCGGCCGGCAGCCGCGCAACCGACGAGAAGAGCGGCGCCGGGTTCATCCAGCGCTTCCTCACCGAGGAGACGCTCACCGCCGTGCAGAAGCTCAAGCCCATCGCGTCGGACCTCGGCCTCACGATGCCGCAGCTCGCGATCGCGTGGGTGCTGCAGAACAAGAACGTGGCGGCCGCCCTCGTCGGCGCCTCGCGCCCCGAGCAGCTTGCCGACACGGTCAAGGCGTCGGGCGTCGTCCTCGAGCCCGGAGTCCTGGCCGCGATCGACGCGGCGCTCGAGGGCGTCGTGAACGACGACCCCGAGGACACGTACGGCGTCTCGCCGAAGACCCGACTGGTCTGAACCACACGGAGGGCTCGCGGCCGAACGGCCGCGAGCCCTCCGTGTGCGTTGTGTTTCATCCGGTTTCCGGATGAGGTGCCGCGATTGGCATGATCTTCTCGTGACGTCCCCCCGCCCCCGCACGCCATGGCCGCGTGCGCTCGCGTACCTGCTGGGCGCCGCCGGTCTCCTCGTCCTCGCCGCCGCGGGTGTCGCCGCGGTGCGCGTCGTCGCCAGCCTGGAGCCCGTCGCGGACTTCCTGCGCGCGTACCCCGGCGACTCGACGCTCCCCGACTTCGTCACCCCGGGCATCCCCGCGTGGGTCTCGTGGACGCACTTCCTCAACGCGTTCTTCCTGGTGCTCATCATCCGGTCGGGGCTGCGTGTGCGGAACGAGAAGGTGGCCGGAGGGCTGTGGTCGTCGAAGCGCGTGAAGAAGCGCCGGATGAGCCTCGCGCTGTGGGGGCACATCGCCGTGGACGTGCTGTGGCTCGTCAACGGCGTCGTCTTCGTCGTGCTCCTGTTCGCGTCGGGTCACTGGGCACGCATCGTGCCGACGAGCGCGGACGTCTTCCCGAACGCGCTGTCGGCGCTCATCCAGTACGCGTCCTTCGACTGGCCGACCCACGACGGCTGGACGAACTACAACGCGCTGCAGCAGCTGAGCTACTTCGCGATCGTCTTCCTCGCCGCTCCGCTCGCGGCGATCACGGGGTTCCGCCTGAGCGCCTTCTGGCCGCGCCAGAGCGAGCGTCTGAGCGCGCTCTTCCCGGAGCGCATCGCGAAGGCCCTGCACTGGCCGACGATGCTGTTCTTCGTCGCGTTCGTCGTCGTGCACGTCGGGCTCGTGCTGACGACGGGCATCCTGCGCAACCTCAACACGATGTACGCCGGGAACGACGGCGACGGATGGCTCGGCTTCGGGATCTTCGCGCTCTCGGTCGTGGCCCTCGTGGTCGGCTGGTTCGCCATCCGCAACGACGCGTGGATCGCGGCGTTCGCCCGGCGCTTCGGCGACGTGCGCCTGCGCAAGTAGCCGCGGCTGCCTGAGACTAGCGTCCGTCGTCGAGCCCAGCGCTCCGGGCACCGGCCTCGACGACCGACGCTAGTCTCGGCGGCCGGGCCGCCACGTCACAGCCGCGCGATGGTCTGCACGTCGTCGCGGAACTCGCGCGCCGTCTCCTCCGACACCGTCGCCCTGGTCGCGCCGAGCGCCGCGAGGTAGTCGTCGGTGCCGAGATCCGCTTCTCCGGTCTCGCCGTCGCGCAGGGCACGGGCCAGCGCCTCCTGCGACGCGCGTCGGGCGGCGTACTCGATGTCGGCCGGCGTGAGGCCGTCGCTCGCGTCGACGAGCGCGTCGAGATCGAGTCCGTCGACGAGCTGCGACGGCACGTAGCGGCGCCAGATCGCCCGACGGGCTTCCTCGTCGGGGAGCCCGATCGGGATCACGTAGTCGAACCGCCCATGTCGCAGGAACGCCGCGTCGAGGGCGCGCACGAAGTTCGTCGCGCACACGAGCAGACGCCCTTCGCGCTCGCGGAACTCCGCCACGAGCTTCAGCAGCTCGTTCGTCACGCCCTGCATGGGCGACGGCGGCTCGCCTCCACGCCGTGCCGCGATCTCCTCGACCTCGTCGATGAACACGACCGCGTGCTCGAGCTCGCCGATCATCTCGAACGTCGCGCGCAGGGCCGCGGCGAGCCCGCCCGGCTCACCCGACAGGCGCGAGGGGAACAGCTCGACGAACGGCCAGTCGAGGCGCGAGGCCACCGCCTTCGCGAAGGTCGTCTTGCCCGTGCCGGGAGGTCCGAACAGCATGACCGCGCGCGGCGGCACGACCCCGAACCGATCGGCGAGGTCGGGGCGTGACAGCGGCACGACGAGCCGTTCCTCGAGCAGGTCCTTCTCGAGCTGCATGCCGCTCACGGCATCCCACAGGTGGCGGGGGAGGATGCGCCCACCCACGCCCTTCAGGAGGTCGAGCTCGCGACGCTGCACGGGCATCTGGCGCTCGAGGTACCGCAGCTGCGTGCGCGCCTCGAATCCGTTCGCGGTGAGGCCGTCGATCGCTCCCGCCCGATCCGCGACGAGGATCGACAGCTTGCCCAGGCCGAGCGGAGCCATCCGCCGCTCCAGCGCGTCGAGGAGCCCTGCCTCGACGCGGTCGGTGCGCTCGTGCGGCGCCACCGCGAAGAACACCACCCAGCCCTGCGCGTGCGCGGCACGGCCGACGGCGGCGCCGACGATCTCGTCGTCGCGCACGGCGACGACCGCGTGGTCGGCCTGGCACGACGCGATGACCTCCGACAGTGCGTAGACGGGTGCGTCATCGTCGTGGGAGTCCTCCCACAGTCGGACGATCCCGTCGAGATCGTCGTCGTGGAAGTCGCGGATGCGGGTACGGCTCATGGTGCCTCCTGACGGCAGCGGTCGCTCTCGGGGGAGCGGCGGAGAGGTGCCGGCAGGGGTCGTGCCGCGTCATCGCGGTCCCGGGTGCGGGACGGTAACGGACAGCGTAGCGGATGGCGGTGGCGGGTCGATCACGCCGCCTGCGCGCCCGCGCGGTCGAGCTCAGCGACGATGGCGTTCACCGCCGCGCGGCCCGCGCGGTTCGCGCCGACCGTGGACGCGGACGGCCCGTACCCGATGAGGAAGAGCCGCGGCTCGTCGAGGGCGCGCCCGTGCGACGCGCGGATGCCGCCATCGGGTGTCCGCAGGCCCAGGGGCGCGAGGTGACGCAGCGCCGGCCGGAACCCGGTGGCCCAGAGGATCGCGTCGGCGGCGATGAACGTGCCGTCGGCCATCCGCACCCCGTCCTCCTCGATCCGCGCGAACATCGGATGGCGCACGAGCACTCCGCGGTCGCGCGCGGCCCGCGCCCAGGGCGTCCAGTGCATGCCCGTCACCGAGATGACGCTGCCGGGAGGGAGGCCGCGGCTCACACGCTCCTCGACCCCGGCGATCGCCGCGATGCGAGCCGCCTCGTCGAAGTCGTCGTCTATCCATCGCGGCTCGCGCCGGGTCATCCACACGGTGTCGGCAACGCGCGAGATCTCGTCGAGCAGCTGGACGGCCGAGATGCCCGCGCCGACCACGATCACGCGCTGCCCGGCGAACTCGTCGGCGGAGACGTAGTCCGCGACATGGAGCTGGCGTCCGAGGAAGCGCTCCTGGCCCGGGTAGCGCGGGACGAAGGGGCTCGTCCACGTTCCCGTGGCGTTGACGACGAAGCGCGCCGACCAGGCGCCGCGATCCGTCTCGACACGCAGGCGGCCATCGGGGTGGTCGTCCTCGCGCCGCACCGCGCGCACGGCGACCGGACGGTGCACGCGCAGGTCGAACATCCGCTCGTACTCCGCGAAGTACGCGGGGAGGACGTCGCGGCTCGCGCTCGCCGGATCCGCCTGAGGCACAGGATGGCCGGGGAGCTCGTGGATGCCGTTGACCGTGCCCATGCGCAGCGAGGCCCAGCGATGCTGCCACGCGCCACCCGGTGCGGCGTTCGCGTCGAGCACGACGAAGGTGCGCTCGCCGCCCTCGTCGACGGGCGCGAATCCGCGACGGCGGAGGTGGAAGGCCGCGGAGAGTCCGGCCTGCCCGGCGCCGATGACGACGACGTCGACGGGCTGCGGAGTCATATCCGGCGCAACGCGGGCGGCGCGGTGCGTATTCCATGCGGCTGCATGGAGGTGCTGACCTCGTCAGACGATGTCGTCTCGTCGAGGTGACACGGAATCGCTCGATCTTCCGGGTCGGTTCGGTGAGACGACATCGTCCGCGCACGGAAGGGGCCG
Organism: Microbacterium sp. JZ37; assembly: GCF_035188445.1. NCBI lineage: Bacteria > Bacillati > Actinomycetota > Actinomycetes > Micrococcales > Microbacteriaceae > Microbacterium > Microbacterium sp. JZ37. The sequence goes on from NZ_CP045253.1 coordinate 515,126, forward strand.
CCGCTGCGGCTCGTGGTCACGGGATGCTGCCCTCGGATGTCCGCCGAATGGCCGACTGACGGCGACGGCCCGGGGCGGATACGGTGGCACGGACCCTGGCGCACCAGGGTGCTCCGTACGGCGAAGGGGATGGGCCTTGAACGGATCGCGGCGCAACCTCCGACGCGGGCTCTCGACGGCCGCGGGCGCGCTGCTCGTGATCGTCTTCCTCGCGTGGATGGTGGTCCGGAAGCTGGAAGGCCTCGAGAGCGTGCTCGGAATGGACTCGGCGCTCGGCTGGATCACGCACGGAGCGTCGCTTCTCGTGCTGACCGGTGGTGCGGCCCTGCTCGCATGGGGGATCTTCGGCCGGGGACCCTCCGACTCAGAGGGATGACGCCGGCGCCGCGAGCGCGCAGGATGCCGAACGGGGTCGGATCTCCGGAGAGACCCGACCCCGTCTGGGATCCCGTCGTCAGACGCGACGGCGTCGCACGACGAACAGCAGCGCGCCGACGGCGATGAGCACGGCTGCCGCGATGCCGCCCACGACGGCCATGTCGCCACCGGTCGGAGCGAGCTCGCCCTGCGGCTTCTGCTCGGCCCCGGGCTCCTGCGGCGCGGGCTCCTGCGGCGCAGGCGGCTCGGGCGCGGGCTCCTGCGGCGCGGGCGACTCCGGCGCGGGGCTCTCCGGCGCGGGCGACTCAGGTGCCGGCGTCTCCTCGGGTGCCTCGGGAGCGGGGGTCTCACCCGGGACGTGCTCGGCGGCGCGGCCGAGCGGCGCGGGGTCGACGACCTCGTGTGCGGCGAAGTAGTCCACCGTCGCCGACAGGTCGATGAGGCCCGTGTCCGCCGTTCCGACGCCCTCCGCGAAGGTCGTGAATCCGTCGCCGCCCGACGCGATGAACGAGTTCGTCGTCACGAGGAACTCGTCCTCGGGGGCGATCGGGTCTCCGTCGAACGTCATCTCGACGATGTGCTCTCCGGCCGCAGCGTCTTCGATGTACTCGTACGCGAAGCCGTCCGAGATGCCGAGGTGCAGCTTCGGGCGCTCGTTGCCGGGCTGCCACTGCTCCTCGAGGATCTGCTCGAGCTGCGCGCCGGTGAGCGTCGTCGTGACGAGCGTGTTGCCGAACGGCTGGACGGCCGCGGCCTCTTCATAGGTCACGGTGCCGTCCTCGCCGTAGAGCAGGTCGTCGCGCAGACCACCCGGGTTCATGATCGCGATGTCGGCGGGTCGGCCGCCGTAGTTCGCGTACTCCGCGGACGTCGCCCACCGGTAGATGTCCGCCACGAGGTTGCCCATCGTCGACTCGACGCCGCGGTCGTCGCCGGGCGGGTTGCCGCCGCGGAGGATGTCGGCGCTGATGCGCCCGACGACCTCCTGCCCGAGCACATCCGCCTCGGCCGCCGCGGCGTCGACGATCGCCTGCACCTCGGGGTCGGCCGGGAAGAGCGCGACGTCGATCTCCTCGCCCAGCTCGTCGGTCTCCTGGGCGACGAGGTCGACGGTGGAGCCGGCGATCGAGATGAGCTCGCCCGTCGCGTCGTCGACCTGGAAGTCGAGGGCGCCGAGCGTCGTGCCGTACTGGTGCGCCGAGATCACAGGGCGGTCGGCGATGTCGCACGAGTACAGCTGGTGCGTGTGGCCCGACACGATGGCGTCGATCTCGGGAGACGCCTCGCGGATGAGCTCGCCGTACTCCGACTGCTCATCGGCGACCGAGGTGCAGTCCTCCGATGCCGCACCCGAGTGCGTGAGCAGCACGATGACGTCCGCGGCGCCATCCGCCGTGATCTCCGCGGCCACGCGGTTGGCGGCCTCGAGCTGGCTGCCGAACTCGAGCTCCGAGATGCCGGCGGGGCTCACGAGCGTCGCGGTGTCGCTCGTGACCGTGCCGATGAAGGCGACGCGGACGCCGCCGACCTCGCGCACGGCGTACTCCTCGAGCGCGGGGGTGTCGGTGCCCTTGAGGTACACGTTCGCGCCGAGCGCGAGGTCGGCACTGCCGTAGCGCGGGATGACGCGGTCGCGCAGGTCGGCGAAGCCCTGGTCGAACTCGTGGTTGCCGACGGCGCTGACGTCCAGTCCGGCGGCGACGAGCGCGTCGATCGTGGGGTTGTCGTCCTGGATGAACGAGGTGAACGTCGAGGCGCCGATGTTGTCGCCGGCCGACGCGAAGATCGTGTTCGGGTTCTCGGCCGTGAACTGCGCGACAGCGCCCGCGAGCACCGCGGCGCCCGCCTCGTCGCCGTTCGCCTCGATTCGACCGTGGAAGTCGTTGATCGTGAGGATCCGCCCCTCGGTCGTGCCATCGTCGATCGTGTAGAGGGTGGTCGACCCGGACACCTCGTTCCCGACGGCGAGCAGGGGCTTGCCGGTGGGCGACGCGCTCGCGGGGATGAAGTCGAGGCCCTCGGGCCCGAGGTCGCCGGCCTGCGAGAGGATCTCGGCCTGGCGCTCGGGAGCGGCCTCGATGTCGTCCGCAGCCGACACCGAGAAGTCGCGGTTGTTCACGTAGGTCACGTACGCGGGCGACGCGGGGTCGGAGATGTCGTACGCGATGACGCCGCCGAGGCGCTCGAAGCCGATGAAGGCGTAGGTGCGGCCGTCCACCTCCCCGACGGCGAGATTCTCGGGCTCCACGCCCTTGGCGTCGCTGCGGCTCTCGAGCTCGCTGTCGTCGTGGCCCGCGTTGAAGTGCTCCGGCAGCAGCCCGGCCGTGATCTCCTCGAACTGCGCGCCCGAGTCGAAGACCTGCGTGCCGTCGGCGGTGTAGATCGAGAACGAGCGCGCCCCGTAGGCGTAGAGCTCGTCGTAGCAGCCCTGCTCCTCGTCGAAGCCGAGCTCGGTCGTGACCTCGAGGCGACCGAGCTGGTCGTCCTCGAGCAGAGCCGCGTCGAAGGCGGTCTCGCACACGGGCCCGTAGCCCGTCATGAGCCCGGTCTCGTCGTCGACCTCGCCGAGGTCCTTGACGCGGGCGGGCTCGACGTAGTCGCCCCACTCGCGCGCATCGCCCTCGTTGGCCGTCACGAGGTAGGTCTCGCCGTCCACCTCGTACGACGCGATGCCGTCGGGCATGTACATCCCGTGCAGACCCTCGAACGTGCGCAGGTCGATCGTGGGGGCGTCTTCGGGATCGCGGTCCGACGGGTCGAGGGCGACCTGGCCCCAGTCCTTGAAGCCGAGCGACCAGATGTCGGTGACGGTCGCGGTCGGCACGTCGATCACCGCGACCGCGTTGGCCTCCTGGAGTGCCGCATAGGCGGTCGTCCCCGAGACGGCGATGTACTCCGGCTCGAGATTGCGCGACACGGGAAGGTCGTCGCCGTGGGGGCGCGGGCCGAACACGCGGACGTCGGCGGGGAGTGCGCCGCCCTCGAACGCGTGGAAGTCGGCGATCCGGACATCCGCCTGTGCGGGCGCGGCGAGCGTGCCGGCCTCCGGCAGCGTGACGATGCCGATCGAGCCCTCGGGATCGCTCGAGAAGTCGTCGGCAGGCTCGCCCTCATTCGCCACGAGCGCGTATGCGCCGTCGGGTGAGACGGTCACCATGTCGGGCAGAGCGCCGACCGTCACCGTGCCGAGCACGGTCGCCGACTCGGCATCCGCGTCGAAGAAGAGCAGCGCGCCGTCCGCGGTCTTGTCATCGGCGACCTCGAGCGCGACGACGCCGAGCCCGTCCTCGCGGATCGCGACGGAGTTGGCGACGAAGCCCTCGGCGCCGATCGTGTAGAGCAGGGTGGGAGCGGCTGGGTCGCTCATGTCGAGAACGCTCACCGACCCCTCGGCGGCGTTGATCGAGAAGAGGCGGTCGCCGTGGGCCTGCACGATCTCGGACGCGCCCTCGTCGAACACGCCGGTCTCGAACGTGCCCGTGGGCACGAGATCGAACGGCGCGTCCGCGGAGGCGTGGACGAGCGGATCGGGGACGAGAGCTGCGCTCGCCGCGGTGACGGGCGCGATCGCGAGCGCGCACGCGGTCGCCGCGACGGCGGCCGCGCCCACGGCGCGACGGAAGGGAGAAGAAGGCATCGCTGTCCTCGTGGTCGGAGAGAGCGCCGGGTCGGGATGCCCGGGCACCGCGCTCCACCCTGTCGTCGGCAGGTGTCGCCGACGTGAACGGATGGCGAACGCCTGTCGGCGAGGTCGGCGCCCCTCCGCGCGCACAGCACGGCGCCCCGCGTCGACGGATCGTCGCGGGGCGCCGTGGGTGATCGCTACGCGCGTTCGCGGCGTCGACGGGCGACGAGGAGCGCGCCTGCCGCGACGAGACCGGCCGCGGCCGCGGCCAGGCCCCACGTGACGTCCGTCCCCGTCGGCGCGAGGTGCTCGTCCTCGGGCTTCTGGGTGGGCGGCGTCGAGGGCTCGCTCGTCGGCTCGGGCGTGGCCGTCGCCGTGGGCTCGGGAGACGCCGTCGGCGTCTCGGTCGGCTCCGGCGTCGCGGTCGGCGTGGCGGTCGGCGTCGCGGTCGGCGTGGGTGTCGGCTCCGCGACGTACTCGGCGGCGCGGCCGAGCGGCGCGGGGTCGACGATCTCGTGCGCGGCGAAGTAGTCGACCGTCGCCGACAGGTCGATGAGACCCGTGTCCGACGTGCCCGTGCCTTCGAGGAAGGCGGTGAAGCCGTCGCCGCCCGCCGAGACGAACGAGTTCGTCGTCACGAGGAACTCGTCCTCGGCGGCGATCGGCTCGCCCTGGAACGTCATCCACACGACGTGCTCGCCCGCGGGCGCGTCCTCGATGTACTCGTACGCGAAGCCCTCCGAGATGCCGAGGTGCAGCTTCGGGCGCTCGTTGCCGGGCTGCCACTGCTCCTCGAGGAGCTGCTCGAGCTGGGCGCCCGTGAGCGTCGTCGTGGTGAGCGTGTTGCCGAACGGCTGAACCGCCGCGACCTCCTCGTACGTCACGGTGCCGTCCTCGCCGTAGAGCAGGTCGTCGCGCAGGCCGCCGGGGTTCATGACGGCGATGTCGGCGGGCTCGCCGCCGTAGTTCGCGTACTCGGGCGACGTCGACCAGAGGTAGATGTCGGCGACGAGGTTGCCCATCGTCGACTCGACGCCGCGGTCGTCGCCCGGCGGGTTGCCGCCGCGCAGGATGTCGGCGCTGATCGTGCCGACCACCTCCTGGCCGAGCACGTCCGCCTCCTCGGTCGCCGCGTCGACGATCGCCTGAACCTCGGGGTCGGCGGGGAACTGCGGGACGTCGATCTCCTCGCCGTTCTCGTCCAGCTCCTGCGTCGCGAGGTCGACGGTGGACCCCGCGATCGACACGAGCTCGTGCGTCGCGGCGTCGACGCTGATCTCGAGCGAGCCGAGCGTCGTGCCGTACTGGTGGGCGGAGATGACGGGGCGGTCGGCGATGTCGCACGAGTACAGCTGGTGCGTGTGGCCCGACACGATCGCGTCGATCTCGGGAGACGCCTCGCGGATGAGCTCGCCGTACTCCGACTGCTCGCCGGCGATCGCCGCGCAGTCCTCGGTCGCCGCGCCCGAGTGTGTGAGCAGCACGACGACGTCGGTCTCGTCGGCGATCTCGGCGGCCACGCGGTTGGCGGCCTCGAGCTGGCTGCCGAACTCGATCTCGGAGATGCCGGCGGGGCTCACGAGCGTCGCGGTGTCGCTCGTCACGGTGCCGATGAAGCCCACGCGCACGCCGTCGACCTCGCGGATGGCGTACTCCTTGAGCGCAGGCTCGGTCGTGCCCTTCGCGTAGACGTTCGCGCCGAGCGCGAAGTCCACACCCGCCGCCCACTCGCCGCTGCCGTAGCGCGGGATGACGCGGTCGCGCAGGTCGGCGAAGCCCTGGTCGAACTCGTGGTTGCCGACCGCGCTGACATCCAGTCCGGCGGCGACGAGCGCGTCGATCGTGGGGTTGTCGTCCTGGATGAACGAGGTGAACGTCGAGGCGCCGATGTTGTCGCCGGCCGACGCGAAGATCGTGTTCGGGTTCTCGGCCTTGAACTGCGCGACGGCGCCCGCCAGGACGGCCGCGCCGACCTCGTCGCCGTTCGCCTCGATCCGACCGTGGAAGTCGTTGATCGTGAGCACGCGGAGATCGGTCGTCTCGGGCTCGACGGCGGCGTTCGCCGCCCCGGGGAGGAAAGCGAGAGCGCACGCGGCCGTCATGGCGGCCGCGCCGGTCACGCGTCTGAGGGAGGGTGAGGGCATCGTGATCCTCGTCGTGAGAGCGGATGGATGGCGCGGGTCGCGCACACTCCGCCATCCTGCCCCGGCGACGGGGCGAGGGGAAGAGCAGGCCGCGGAAGACGGATACGCTGGCGAGCACCATGGGAACTCCGCGCGACCCCCGCATCGTCGTCCGCGTGCTCGGGGGAGCCGCGGCCGGGGGAGCGGCGGTCGGGGCCCTCGGTGTCGCGCTCGCCGCGGCGTTCGCGCGCCGGGTCGTCCGCTGGCGACCGCACGACGACGAGCGCGTGCTCGCGGCAGACGAGCGGATGGTCGTGCTCGCGGCATCGCTCAAGACGCGTCATCCCGGGGTGTTCGGCATGCGGTACGCGGACGGGTACGCCCTTGCCGGCCCGGTCGTCGCCGAGGACGCTCGGACCGTGACGCGCGAGCTGCGCGAGGTCTCCGGACGCCCTCCCGGCCGAGGCGGCGCCAGCTGGGAGGGGGACGTGCATGCTCTCCCCTCGGACGTCGGACCGCACGTCGATGTGCTGATCGACGCACCGAGCGGGCCCGCGCCCGCGTGGCGCTTCGGTCCGGCCGAGAACGCGACCTGGGCCATCCACATCCACGGCATCCGCTCGACGCGCGACGGCGCGCTGCGGACCGTGCCCGCTGCCGAGGCCGAGGGCCTGTCGAGCCTCGTCGTCTCGTACCGCGGCGACGGCGACGCGGCCCCTGCTCCGGGAGGCGCGAGCCGTCTCGGGCTCGACGAGGCGGACGACGTCGATGCCGCGATCGGCTTCGCGGTCGAGCGGGGCGCCGAGCGGATCGTGCTCGTGGGCTGGTCGATGGGCGGCGGGATCGCGCTGCGGCTCACGGAGCGCAGCGCGCATCGCGAGCGGATCGCCGGCCTCGTGCTCGTCGGCCCCGCGACCGATTGGCGCGCGGCCATCCGATCGGGTGCGGCGGCCGGGGGCGTCCCGCTGCCCGGGGCGGCCGCGCGCATCGCGTGCGCCGCGCTCGGCCATCCGCTGCTGTCGCGGCTCGCGGGCATGCGCGCACCGGTCGACCTGGACGAGCTGGACTGGACGCGACCCGGACGCCTCGCCGTGCCGACGCTGGTCGTGCATTCGCGGGCCGACCGCACGGTGCCGTTCGACTCGACCGAGCGGTTCGCGGCGGCGAACCCCGGGCTCGTCGAGGTGCAGGAGGCGCCGGCGGCCGATCACTCCTGGGAGTACAACGTCGCGCCCGAGTGGTTCACCGAGACGGTGCGCGCGTGGCTGCGCGCGCACGTCGCCTGATCACTGCTGGCCCGTGTAGAAGCCGTAGGTCGCATCGGCTGCCGCCTGAGCGGCCTGCGGGTCGGCCCCTGACGCGACCTGGGCGGCCGCCCAGCCGTCCGCGGCGGCGCGCGTGAACGCCCGCCCCTCGTCCGACAGCTGCCACGCCTCGGCCTCGGCGGGCGAGACCGCGCCCTCGACCGCGCCGAGGTGCAGCGCGAGGCCGAGGAGGCCCTGGTCCCATCCGACGCCGGTCGCCCCGGGGCCGAACGTCTCCCACATGCCCGGCGGCACATCCGCCGTGCGCGCCGTGTGCTCGAGCTCGAGCCGGGTGCGGCCGTCGGCGACGGACGTGAGGCGGACGGCGAGCCACGTCACGCCTCCGCCGTACTCCCAGGTGACGCGGTAGCCCGCCGAGCCGCCGTCCGGTGCGGTGCACGCGAGGACCTCGCCGCCCGCGTTGCCCTCGAGCTGGTACCGGCCGCCGAGCCGCAGGTCTCCCGACACAGGGAGGAACCAGCGGGCGATGCGCTCGGGCGCGGTCACGGCCTCCCACACGTCGTCGATGCCCGACGGGTACTCCTGCGCGATGGTCTGCACGTGCGCAGCGTGCCCGTCGACCTCGTCCTCCCGCAGCTCGCGCGAGACCGCATCGAGCTGCGCCTGGATGTCCACCATGATCATTCCTCTCTGTCGCCGGGAGGCTCCCGGTCATCGGCTTCGCGCTCGGATGGCTCCTCCGCACGGCGCGCGCGCCGACCGCGCGCGAGCTCGGTGTCGAGTGCCGCGAGGGGCCCACGCCAGAAGCGCTCGAACGGGGTGAGCCATGCGCTCGCGGCCTGCATCCCGCGCGGGTCGACCGCGTAGATCCTCCGGACGCCCTCGGCGCGCACGGTCGCGAACCCCTGCTCGCGGAGCACGCGCAGGTGCTGGGAGACGGCCGGCTGGCTGATTCCGAATTCGGCCTGGATCACCGAGCCGAGGTCTCCCGCGGCGGTCTCGCCGTCGGTCAGGAGCTCGAGGATGCGCCGGCGGACCGGATCCCCGAGGACATCGAGCGCGTGCATGCGCCCATTCTTCACCTGGCGCTTATATAAGTCAATGCTTAACTCGACGGTCAGCGCGCGGCGCGGCCGGCGGCGTAGCCCTCGGCGTACGCCTCGTCGGCGCCGAGTCGGAACATGTCGCGCTCCCCGGTGCGCACGATCGACCGGGCGCCCGGCAGGTCGAGGTCGCCGACGAGGTCGCCGCGCCCGCGCACGACCGCGACGGGCATCCCCGTCGCCTTCCGCTTGACGAGGTCGGCTGCGGCGCACAGCTCGTCCGCGACGCACGGGAGGGTCACGACGAGCGGACGGCCCTGCGCGTCGACCTCGCCGCGCAGATCCTCGAAGACGTGCACGCCGCCCGCGCCGATCGCGTGGTCGGTCTGCCCGTCGCGCCAGGCTCGGCCGAGGGTGTCCGAGACGAGCACCCCGAGGCGCACGCCGAACCGGTCCCGGAGCGCCGCCGCGAGCGCGCGAGCCGACGCATCCGGATCCTCGGGCAGCAGCAGGACCGTGCCCTCGGGCGTGTTCGAGGCGTCGACGCCGGCCGCCGCCGACACGATCCCGAGCCGGTTCTCGACGATGCGCGTCGTGTGGCCGGACGGAGCGGTGCGCGTCGCGACGACGCGAACGGTCTCGCGCGTGATGGCGTCCTCGCGGTCGTCGGCGACCACGAACCGCCCCTCGGCCTTCGAGACGATCTTGCTCGTGACGACGAGGATGTCGCCGTCCGCCACCGGGACATCCGCCGCCGCGAGCGCGTCGCCGATGAGCTGGGCGAGGTCGTCGTCCGCCGTCACCTCGCCGATGCCGGCGAGCGCCCAGATCTGCAGCACGCGCTTCAGCTGCGCGAGTAGCGCACCTCGGTGATCGTCTCACCGAGGAACGCCTCTTCGCGCCGGCCGCCGTCGAGGCGCAGGTTGCGCTTCTCGTAGAAGTCGCGGGCGCCGGGGTACTGCTCGGCCAGCCACAGGTACAGCGGCTCGTCCTTCTCGACGACCGCGTCGAAGAGCGCGCGGCCGATGCCCTTGCGGTGCCACGAGTCGAGCAGGTACACGAAGTACAGCTCCCGGGCGGCCGGGGCGTCCGTGTCGCGCGCCGGACCGGAGCCCGCGAAGCCGATGATCTCGCCGTCGACGAGAGCGGCGGCCATCCGGTACTCGGGGCCGAGAGCCGTGTAGTGGGTCCAGAGCTCGGCCAGGCGCTTGGGCGAGACGTTCTCGAGCGTGGCCTTGCTGATCAGCTGGTCGTAGGTCTCGTGCCAGACCTTCGCGTGCACGCGTCCGAGTGCCTCGACGTCGACATCGCGGACAGGTCGGACGAGCACGTCGGCGTGCGTTTCGGTGGCCATGCCGTCAGATTACGCGCGCCCGGAGGAGGGGCGAAATCGGAGGGGGATGGCCGGCCGCGGGGTTGTGGGACGAGCACAAGGAAAGCGGCCCGGGCGCGCGCCGCCGATAGCGTCCGGATCGTGAACGTGCTCTGGCGAACCCTCTTCGTGATGCTCCGAGCGAAGCTGCGCAGGCGCCGTCGCGGGACGCGGCCCCTCACCGACGTCTACCGCATCCGTCTCCGCGTGCTGCCGACCGACATCGACCTCCTGCGGCATCTCAACAACGGGCGCTACCTGTCGCTGTTCGACCTGGGGCGCTGGGACATGCTCGAGCAGGCCGGACTCACCGATGTCTTCCGCGCCCGCGGCTGGTACCCGGTCGTCTCGAGCGAGACGATCACCTTCCGCCGCTCGCTCGACCTGTGGCAGAGGTTCGACCTCGAGACGCGCTGGATCGGCCGCGACGACCGCGCGCTCTACATGGAGCACCGCGCCGTGGTCGACGGCGAGGTCTTCGCGCGCGCCATCGTGCGGGCGCGCCTCCTCGGCCCCGGCGGGCCGGTTCCGCACGACGACCTGTTCGCCGCGGTGCACGTGCCCGAGGGCCTTCCCGAGGTCGACGAGTGGATCCACACGTGGGCCGACGCGGCGGCGCTGCCGTCGACGCGGCGCCCCGCCCCCAGCATCTGGGACTGAGCGACTCAGCAGACCCACATCATCCATGCCCGCCGCCGCGGGGATCGCGCTCGTAGGCTGAGCGCATGGCCGAGCAGACACCATCCGAGGGCACGGACGAACTGGTCGAGCGCGCCGTCGCGCTGGCGCGGCGCTGGGTCCACGAGGCGGCTGAGGCGGAGGTCGATCCGGCCGCGAAGCGGCTCGCCGGCGTGCTGCAGGATCCGAACGGCCTGCCCTTCACGCTCGGCTTCGTCGACGGGGTCATGCGCCCCGAGAGCCTCTCGGCAGCGGCGTCGCAGCTCGCCCGCATCGCGCCGAAGGCCCCGCGGTTCCTGCCCTGGTACCTCCGCCGCGCCGTGCAGGCCGGCGGCGTCCTCGCTCCCGTCGCCCCGATCGCGGTCGTCCCGGCGGCCCGCGCCGCTCTGCGGCGGATGGTCGGGCACCTCATCGTCGACGCGCGGCCGGAGAAGCTCGGGCCGGCGATCGAGAAGCTCCGCGAGAAGGGCGCGCGGCTCAACCTCAATCTCCTCGGCGAGGCCGTGCTGGGCGAGAAGGAGGCGCGGCGTCGCCTCGAGGGCATCCACGATCTCGTCCGCCGCCCCGACGTGGACTACGTGTCGGTCAAGGTGTCCGCGATCGCGAGCCGCCTCTCGATGTGGGCGTTCGACGAGACCGTGGAGCTCGTCGCCGAGCGGCTCCTGCCCCTCTACCTCTCCGCGGCGAAGAACGGCACGTTCCTCAACCTCGATATGGAGGAGTACCGCGACCTCGATCTCACCATCGCGGTCTTCCAGCGCGTGCTCGACGACCCGAGACTGCACGGCTACCACGCCGGGATCGTGCTGCAGACGTACCTGCCCGACGCGCTGCCGGCGCTCGACCGCCTGACGGACTGGGCGACCGAGCGCGTCGAGGGCGACGGCGCGCCCATCAAGATCCGGCTCGTCAAGGGGGCGAACCTGGCGATGGAGCGGGTGGACGCGACTCTGCACGGGTGGGAGCAGGCGCCGTACGACACCAAGCTCGACACCGACGCCAACTACATCCGCTGCCTGCGGGCGGCCTTCTCGCCCGAGCGCACGCGCGCCGTCCGCATCGGGGTAGCCGGCCACAACCTCTTCGACATCGCCTACGCGTGGCTGCTCGCGGGGGAGCGCGCAGTGCGCGACGCGGTCGAGTTCGAGATGCTCCTCGGGATGGCCGAGGGCCAGATGAAGGCGGTCTCGCGCGAGGTCGGGCGCGTGCTCCTCTACGTCCCCGTCGTGCACCCCGACGAGTTCGACGTCGCCGTGAGCTACCTCGTGCGGCGTCTCGAGGAGAACGCATCGAGCGAGAACTTCCTGTCCGCCGCCTTCTCGCTGCACGAGGACGAGACGCTCTTCGCGCGCGAGGAGAACCGCTTCGCGGGCGCCGTGCGCCGAGCCGACGACGCGTCTCTCGCGCGCGGGCCGCGCCGTGCGCAGCGGCGGGCCGACGACGCGGACCTCGATGGCGGCTCGGGCGACGCGGCGTCGGATGGCGATGGCCAGCTCACGCAGGTCGTGCTCGACATCGCGGCGGGCGAATCCGCGTCGGCCGCAGGCTTCGAGGACGAATGGGTCGAGACCGCCGTCTTCGCGCGAAAGGAGAGCGCGGCGGCGGCAGGCGCGCCGGGGTTCCGGAACACCCCGGACACCGATCCCGCCCTGGCCGCGAACCGGGAATGGGCGCGGGAGATCCTCGCCCGCATCCCCGACTCGCGCGCAGGAGCCGACACCGTCGCGACGTCGCACGTGGCGAACGCCGCCGCGCTCGACGAGATCGTCGAGCGGGTGCGCACGGCGGGCAGGGAGTGGGGCGCGCGCCCCGCGGCCGAGCGCGCGGCCGTGCTGCGCCGTGCCGCCCGGGCGCTCGAGGCGCGGCGGGCCGAGCTCATCGAGGTCGCCGCGTCGGAGACCGGCAAGGTGCTCGCCGAGTCCGACACCGAGGTGAGCGAGGCCGTCGACTTCGCGAACTACTACGCCTCGAACGCGGGCGAGCTCGACCGGGTGGCCGGAGCCGTCTTCCAGCCGTCGGCCGTCACGGTCGTGGCACCGCCCTGGAACTTCCCCATCGCCATCCCGTCAGGCGGCGTGCTCGCGGCGCTCGCCGCGGGCTCGGGCGTCGTCTTCAAGCCCGCGCACCTGTCGCGGCGCTGCGCGGCGGTCGTCGCCGAGGCGCTCTGGGACGCGGGCGTGCCCCGAGACGCGCTCGCCCTCGTCGCGCTCGACGAGCCAGAGCTCGGGCAGCGCCTCGTCTCGCATCCCGCCGTCGAGCGCGTGATCCTCACGGGCTCGTGGGACACGGCGCAGCTCTTCCGGTCGTGGCGCCCCGATCTGCCGATCCTCGCCGAGACGAGCGGCAAGAACGCGATCGTCGTGGCGCCGTCGGCGGATCTCGACCTCGCTGCGGCCGATGTCGTGCGCAGCGCGTTCGGCCACGCCGGGCAGAAGTGCTCTGCCGCATCGCTCGCGATCCTCGTCGGGCCGGTCGGCCGCTCCCGGCGCTTCGCGCGGCAGCTCGTCGACGCCACCCGGTCGCTGCGCGTCGGACCGCCGCACGACCCGCTCTCCGAGATGGGGCCGGTGATCGAGGAGCCGCAGGGCAGGCTCGCGTGGGCGCTCACGGAGCTCGAGGAGGGAGAGTCGTGGCTCCTCAAGCCGCGCCGTCTCGAGGACGCTGATGCCCGCTACTGGACGCCGGGCATCCGGATCGGCGTGCGGCCCGGTTCGCGCTTCCACCGCGAGGAGTTCTTCGGGCCCGTGCTCGGGATCATGCACGCCGCGAGCCTCGAGCAGGCGATCGAGCTGCAGAACGCCGTCGACTACGGTCTCACCGCCGGTCTGCACACGCTCGACCCCGACGACCTCGAGCAGTGGCTCGAGACCGTGCAGGCCGGGAACCTCTACGTCAACCGCGGCATCACGGGCGCGATCGTGCAGCGGCAGCCGTTCGGCGGCTGGAAGCGCTCGTCGGTCGGAGCGGGCGCCAAGGCCGGCGGGCCGAACTACCTCGTCGGCCTCGGATCGTGGCGCGCGACGAGCGGAGGCCCGTCGTCGCAGTCGCTGCACCTGCGCGGGCTCGACACGCGCATCGCCGCGCTCATCGAGGCCGCGCAGCCCTCGCTGTCGTACGACGAGTTCGAGTGGCTGCGGCGCGGCGCGCTGTCCGACGCGATCGCGTGGGACCGCGAGTTCGGCCGCGTCAAGGACGTCTCGCGACTCGGAATCGAGCGCAACCTCTTCCGCTACCGCGCGGCCTCTGTCGCGATCCGGGCGACCGCCGACGCTCCGTGGCAGGCCGTGCTGCGGGTCGTGATCGCGGGCGTCCGAGCCGCCGACTGGTTCTCCCTCAGCGTGCCGTCGGGGCTCCCGGCGGCCGTGCGCCGTGCGCTCGGCGAGCTCGACGTGCCGGTCTTCGTCGAGAGCGACGCGGAGTGGATCGAGCGGATGGCCGGAGCCGCGCCCGCCGACGAGGCCCTCGAGGGCGGCGAGGCTCGAGACGTCTCCGAGGAGGAGGCCGACGACGCGGCGGTGCCGACCTCGGAAGACATCCTCGGGATCCGACGCGAGCGGCCGTCCCGCGCGCGCCTCGTCGGATCGCGCGAGAGCGTCGAGCGTCTGCATCGAGCGCTCGCCGCACGCGTCGAGGGCGATCCCGATCTCGCGGTCTATGCGGGAGAGGTCACCACGGCCGGGCGCCTCGAGCTGCTGCCGTTCCTGCGCGAGCAGTCGATCTCGATCACGGCGCACCGCTTCGGCAATCCCGACGATCGCTTCTCCGACGTGATCTGACGGTCAGCGCGGCGCGGGGGCTGATCGTCTCCGACGCGGGGCGCGGTCGCGTGTCCGGCGTCGCGCTGGCGTGTCCGGAGTCGCGCAGGCGTGCCGGGGGTCGCGCAGGCGTGTCCGGATTCGGATCGGTGGGGCGCGTGTGCGCGTGTCGGCCCCGGGGGCTCACACCAGCCCCACCGGTCCGAATCCGGGAGCGTTCACCGACAGCGGGCGCTCACAGCGGGCAGGCCCTCGGGAAGATCGTCGTGGTGCCCTGACGCCGCGTTCTCACCGACGACTCGGGATCGCCGTGGAAGAATGACCTCGGCGTGCCCGGATCGCGGCTTCCAGCTCCGCCGGGCCTCTGGACAGCGTCCGCCACCCGTTGCCACGACGAGGAGCGAAATATGTCCGTCGCGTCTCCCGCGCCCACCGAGGCGCCGACTCGCACTCAGCACAAGCGGCGCTATCTGATGTGCCGCCCCGAGCACTTCACCGTGTCGTACTCGATCAACCCCTGGATGGAGCCGACGCGGCCGACCGACACCGCGCGGGCGGTCGCCCAGTGGCAGGTGCTCTACGACACCTACCGCGAGCTGGGGCACGAGGTCGAGCTCATCGAGCCCCTCGCCGACTACCCCGACATGGTCTACACGGCGAACGGCGGCTTCGTCATCGACGGCATCGCCTACGGGCCGAGCTTCCGCTATGTCGAGCGCCAGGGCGAGGCGCCCGCGTTCATCGACTGGTTCCGCGCGAACGGCTTCGAGACGGTCGTGCCCGAGGAGGTCAACGAGGGCGAAGGCGACTTCCTCCTCGCGGGCGACGTCATCCTGGCGGGCACGGGCTTCCGGTCGACGGGCGACAGCCACGCCGAGGTGGCCCGCGTGTTCGGCCGAGAGGTGATCAGCCTCAACCTCGTCGACCCTCGGTTCTATCACCTCGACACGGCGCTCAGCGTGCTCGACCCGGTCGAGGACGAGACGACCGGGCCGGCGAACATCGCCTATCTCCCCGGCGCATTCGACGAGCGCAGCCGCGCGATCCTCGAGGAGCGGTTCCCCGACGCGATCCAGGTCTCGGATGAGGACGGCGCCGTCTTCGGCCTGAACTCCGCCAGCGACGGGTACAACGTCTTCATCTCGCCGCGCGCGAAGGGCTTCGAGGCGCAGCTGCGCGAGCGCGGGTACAACCCGGTGCTCATCGACCTGTCCGAGCTCCTGCTCGGCGGCGGCGGCATCAAGTGCTGCACGCTCGAGCTGCGGGGCGCGAAGTGACCACGGTCGAGGCCGCGACGAGCCACGTCGCGCACAACTACCACCCCCTTCCCGTCGTCATCGCGGGCGGCGAGGGCGCGTGGGTGACGGATGTCGAGGGCAAGCGGTACCTCGACATGCTCGCGGGGTACTCGGCCCTCAACTTCGGCCACCGGCACCCCGACCTCGTCGCGGCCGCGACGGAGCAGCTGGGGCGGATCACGCTGACGAGCCGCGCGTTCGACAACGACCGCCTCGAGCCGTTCGCGACGGCACTCGCCGCGCTGTGCGGCAAGGACCTCGTCCTCCCCATGAACACCGGCGCGGAGGCCGTCGAGACCGGCATCAAGGTGGCGCGGGCGTGGGGCTACCGGGTGAAGGGCATCGCCGATGACCGCGCGAAGATCGTGGTCGCACACGGCAACTTCCACGGTCGCACGACGACGATCGTGGGCTTCAGCGACGACCCCGAGGCGCACGACGACTTCGGGCCGTTCCCGGCGGGATTCGTGACCGTGCCCTACGGCGACGCCGATGCGCTCGCCGCGGCGATCGACGACGACACGGCAGCCGTGCTCATCGAGCCGATCCAGGGCGAGGCGGGCGTCGTGATCCCGCCGGATGGCTACCTCCGGCGGGTCCGCGAGGTCACGCGCGAGCGCAACGTGCTCTTCATCGCGGACGAGATCCAGTCGGGGCTCGGCCGCGTGGGCGAGACGTTCGCGTGCGATCGCGAGGGCGTGGTCCCCGACGTCTACCTGCTCGGCAAGGCACTCGGCGGCGGCATCCTGCCCGTGTCGGCTGTCGTCGCGGATGCCGACGTGCTGGGCGTCATCCGCCCGGGTGAGCACGGGTCCACGTTCGGCGGCAATCCGCTGTCTGCGGCCGTGGCGCTTCGCGTCGTCGAGCTGCTCGCGACCGGCGAGTTCCAGAAGCGCGCGCAGCTCCTCGGTGCGCACCTGCGGGAGAAGCTCGAGGCGCTCGTGGGGCAGGGCATCACCGAGATCCGCGTCGCCGGGCTCTGGGCCGGTGTCGACATCGACCCGTCCATCGGCACGGGGCGTCAGGTGTCGGAGGCGCTCATGGCGCGCGGCGTGCTCGTCAAGGACACCCACGGGCAGACCATCCGGATCGCCCCGCCGCTCGTCATCCGCGCGACCGAGATCGACTGGGCGCTCGAGCAGCTCCAGGTCGTGCTGGCGGATCTCGCCGGCTGACCCCCGTTCCTCCGGAAGCCCTCCGCCCCGACAGGGGTCGGAGGGCTTCTGTCGTCCGGCGGCTTGCGGATGGTCCGCGCGCCGCGTAAGGTACCGACTCGGCGTCGTTGAATCGTTTTATGAGAGCGGTCACATCGGAGCGCGAGGACGCGGACGACGTCGAACGGATTCAAGGAAGAGACGACTCACATGGCACGCATCGGAGCGAAATCGACCACGGGGTGGAAGGCCACCATCTCGGTCGCGATGTCCAACTACATCGAAGCGGGCTCGATCATCGCGATCGCGACGAGCCTCGGATTCTGGCAGGCGCAGTTCGGGTTCACCGACGGCTTCGCTGGCCTCCTCGCCGCGCTCAGCGCGAACGCGTTCGGCGCGGCGATCGGAGCGATCATCGGCGGGCCGCTGTGCGACCGGTTCGGGCGCAAGTTCATCTACACCTACGACCTCATGGTCTACATGGTCGGCGTGCTCATCGCGGCATTCGCCGTGAACGAGTGGATGCTGCTCGCGGCGTTCGTCATCACCGGGATCGCCGTCGGCGCGGGCGTGCCCGCCTCGTGGACCTACATCGCCGAGGAGGCGCCCGCCGACAAGCGCGCGGCCCACGTCGGCACGGCGCAGCTCGCCTGGTCGGTGGGCCCGATGATCGGCTTCCTGCTCGCTGCTCTGCTCGAGCCGCTCGGACTGCTCGGCTCGCGCATCATCTTCGTGCACCTCTTCGTCGTCGCCTTCGTCACGTGGTGGGTCCGGCAGGGGCTCTCCGAGTCGAAGCGCTGGAAGGCCGCGCGCGACGACGCCTCCGCCAACGCGATCGGCGGCAAGGGGCTCAAGGCGCTCTTCGGCCGCAAGCAGAACCTCACGGCGCGGCTGTTCCTCATCGGCGTCTACGGCTTCTGGAACACCGTCGCGGGCCAGGGCGGCATCTTCATGCCGCGCGTCTACGACGCGGCGGGCCTCACCAACGCGCAGCAGCAGTTCTTCCTGCAGTCGCTGCTGTGGCTCTTCACCGTGCTCGGCACCTACTTCGGGTTCATGCGCTTCGCCGACCGCGTCTCCCGTCGCCTGCTCTACGTGATCGGTGCGGTCATGGGGATCGCCGGATGGGTGGTGCTCGTCTACCTGCCGGCCTCCGCCGTCACGATGCTCGCGTTCGCGGTGCTGTGGGGCTTCGCCTCGGGCATCGGCGCGCAGGCGTTCTACGGCCTCTGGACAGCGGAGCTGTTCTCGACCCGCTACCGCGCGTCGGCGCAGGGCGTGCTGTTCTTCGCCGCTCGCATCATGGTCGGCATCCTGAGCTACGGCTTCCCGGTCTGGCTGACCACGATGGGTCTGCACGGACTCGGCGCGCTGCTCATCGCCATCCTCGCGGTCGCCCTGCTCGTCGGCGCGATCTGGGCGCCTGAGACGCGCGGCAAGACGCTCGAGGAGATCGAGGAGGAGCGCTACGGCGCTCCCGCGAAGTCGCTCGTCTGAGCTCCCGCAGCACGAAGCCCTCCTGCGCCGACCGGCGCAGGAGGGCTTCGTCGTCGCTGCTAGGCGCCGCGGGCGTCGGCGAGCTGCGACTCGAGGTGGAACACCTCGGGGAACGTCTCGGCCGCCTGGTCGGCGCGGCCGTCGAGCGACACGAAGAAGGGGGCCATCGACTCCTCCCAGCGCGCCGCGACCTCCGACTCCGCGAGGTAGGCCTGCGCGGCGGCGTCATCGTCGGTCTCGTAGAACCCGATGAGCTCCCCGCCGCCCAGGTGGAAGATCGAGTAGTTCCGCCGCCCGGCTGCGGCGATCTCCTCGAGCATCTCCGGCCACACCGGGCTGTGGCGCGCGATGTACTCGTCGAGCATCTCGGGTTTCACCCGGAGACGGAAGCAGACGCGGGTCGTGGAGCTCATGGGCGGGGCCTCTCTCGATGGCGGGCAAGCGCTTTCATGCTAGCCGTCGAGCCTCAGCGGCCGCGTCGCGCCATCCGCTCGCCCTCGTCCTCGTCGTCGATGCGGATGGCCGTGGTCTGGGCCACCTGGTCGCTGAACTCCTCAGGCGCGACGGTGGGGTTCGCCTTCGTGATGATGTCGAGCGGGCGGGTCTCGTCGAGGGAGACGCCGAGGCGGCGGTCGGCATCGCGGTGCAGGCGCCCCGACCAGATGACCCAGGTGAGCCCGATCAGGCTCGCGAGCACGCCGGCCGTGCCGCCGAGGACGATGGCGGCGCGAGGGCCGAACGCGTCGGCGACCCACCCCGCGATCGGCGCGCCGATCGGGGTCGAGCCCATGATGACCGCCATGTAGAGGGCGAGCACGCGGCCGCGCAGGGCCGGGTCGGAGTTCGTCTGCACGTAGCCGTTCGCGGTGGTGAGCATCGTCACCGTGCCGAAGCCGACGAAGACGAGGGCGGCGGCATACGTCCAGTAGCTCGGCATCGCCGCCGACACGAGCGACGCGACGCCGAAGCCGCCCGCTGCGATCATGACGACGCGCAGCCGGGCGCGCTCGCGTCGGGCGGCGAGCAGTGCGCCCGTGAGCGAGCCGATCGCGAGCACCGAGCTCAGCAGCCCGTAGCCGTCCGCACCGTGCCCGAACTCGATCGCCATGGTCGACGCGAAGATCGGGAAGTTCATGCCGAACGCACCCACGAGGAACACCATGACGAACGCGACGATGAGGTCGGGGCGGCGCGAGACATAGCGGAAGCCGTCGGCGACGCGCGCCGCGCCCTGGCTGCGCACGCGCGGCACGAGCTCGTCGCGGCGCATGAGCATGAGCGCCACGATCATGGCGAGGAAGGTGGCGGCGTTCACGAAGAACACCCATCCGCTCCCGACCGCGACGATGAGCAGACCGCCCACGGCCGGGCCGATGAGGCGCGCCATGTTGAACGACGCCGAGTTCAGCGCCACGGCGTTGGCCGCGTACCGGCGCTCGACGACGTCCGACACGAACGCCTGCCGCGCGGGGCTGTCGAAGGCGTTCGCGACGCCGAAGGCCAGCGCGAAGAGCAGCATGAGCGGCAGGGTCATCACGCCCGCGAGGAGGAGCGCGCCGACCCCGAGCGCGAGGAGCAGGAGCACGCCCTGCGTGACCATGAGAAGACGTCGCCGGTCGAAGCGATCGGCGACCCAGCCGGTCACGCTCACGAGCACGAGCGGCGGACCGAACTGCAGCGCCATCGTGACGCCCATGGCCGTCGCGTCGTTGTCGGTGAGCTCGGTCAGGACGACCCAGTCCTGCGCCGTCGACTGCATCCATCCGCCGACGTTGGAGATGAGGGCCCCGAGGAACCAGATGCGGTAGTTGAACGAGGCGAACGACCGGAACATCGCGTTCATCGCTCGACCTCCCGCATGATGATCGCCGCCGCGCTGCGGAGCGTCTGGCGGTCTTCGGGTGACAGGTCGGCGAGCACCTTCGAGAGCCACTCGTCGCGTCGCCGCGCGGTCTCCTCGACGACGCGCCGCCCGCTCTCGGTGATCTGGATGTCGACCTTGCGCCGGTCATCGCCGTTCTCGGTGCGGCTGAGGTGGCCGAGCTCCTCGAGGCAGTTGACCGTCCGGTTCATGGATGGCGCGGTGATGCCCTCGCGCTCGGCGAGCGCGGACAGCGTGTGCGGCCCGTGCACCTTGAGGGCGACGAGCACGGCGAACTGCCCGTCGGTCATGTCCGAGACGGCGCGCTGCTGCTTGAGCCGCCGGGAGAGGCGGAAGACGGCGGCCCGGATCTCGGAGGCGTCGGAGGAGAGCTTCGTCGATGCGGATTGTTTAGCCATGTCAACCATTAGCATAGCTCATTAGCTTTGCTAAATAAAGGGGTGTGTACGATCGACGCATGCCCGAGTTCGTCGACGCGCACGGCGTCGCCATCGTGTACGACGTCTACGAGCCGGAGGGGCGGCCCCGCGGTGTCGTCCAGGTGCTCCACGGCGTCGGCGAGCACGCGGGGCGCTATGCCGCGCTCGCCGAGGCGCTGACCGGGGCCGGCTTCGCGGTCAACGCCGACGACCATCGCGGTCACGGCCGCACGGGCATGCGCCAGCACGGTGACGCGGCGAAGCTCGGTCGCCTCGGCGTCGGCGGGCACCGCGCGGCGGTCGACGCCGTCTGGCAGCTGTCGCGGCGGATCCGCGACGAGCGCCCGGGCCTCCCGCTCGTGCTCCTCGGCCACTCGTGGGGATCCTTCCTCGCGCAGATCCTCTTCGACGCCCACCCCGAGGCGTACGACGCGGTCGTCCTCGTCGGCTCGTCGCTGCGGTGGCCGGGCGCCCTGAACCCGGGCGACCTCAACGCGCCGTGGAAGGCGCCGGGCGCGACCGGCGTCGAGTGGCTCTCGACCGACCCGGCCGTGCAGAAGGCGTTCCTCGACGATCCGCTCACGGTCAACGTGCCGCTCGTCAAGCTGTTCGGCGTGGTCGAGGCCGCCCGGATCTACGGGCGCCCCCGCCGCGACCTCCGCGAGCGGGCGGGGGCCGACGTCCCCGTGCTCCTCCTCGTCGGGCGCGACGACACGGTCGGCGGCCCGCGCGGCGTGCACAAGCTCGCGCAGGCGTATCGGGAGCGCGCCGGGCTGACGGATGTGACGACGCTCGTCTACGACGGGCGGCACGAGATCCTCAACGAGCCCGTGCAGGGGCGCGTGCGCGCCGACATCCTCGCCTGGCTCGACGCGCGCGTGCCGGCGCGGTCGTAGCGTGCGAGAGAGCGCTCGCTCTCTCGGCGTCGTCTCGACGCGACGACGTAGGCTGGACGCGTGCACGGCGAGTACAAGGTCCCCGGTGGAAAGCTCGTGGTCGTCGACCTCGAGGTCGAGGCCGGGAGGATCAGCTCCTTCCACCTGGCGGGCGACTTCTTCCTCGAGCCCGACACGGCGCTCGACGACATCAACCGCGCGCTGATCGGCATGCCCGACACTGCCGACGTCCCGGCGATCGCCGCGGCCATCCGCGCGCGCCTCCCCGAGGGCGTCCAGATGCTCGGGTTCACGCCCGAGGCCGTCGGCACGGCCGTGCGCCGCGCGCTCGTGACGGCGTCGACCTGGACCGACTTCGAGTGGGAGATCATCGACGACCCCGCCGTCTCGCCGCTCGTCAACCTCGCGCTCGACGAGGTGCTCACGGGGCGCGTGGGCGACGGTCGCCGCAAGCCGACGCTCCGCATCTGGGAGTGGGACGAGTCGGCGGTCGTGATCGGCTCGTTCCAGTCGTACCGCAACGAGGTCGACCCCGAGGGCGCCGCACGCCACGGCTTCCAGGTCGTCCGCCGCATCTCGGGCGGCGGCGCCATGCTCATGGGCGCCGGGCAGATCATCACCTACTCGCTCTACGTGCCGGCATCGCTCGTGGCGGGACTCACGTTCGCCGACTCGTACGCCTTCCTCGACGACTGGGTGCTGCAGGCGCTGCGCGGGCTCGGCATCGAGGCGACCTACCAGCCGCTCAACGACATCGCGAGCCCCTCGGGCAAGATCGGCGGGGCGGCGCAGAAGCGGCTCGCGAACGGCGGGGTCCTCCACCACGCCACGCTCTCGTACGACATCGACGGCCAGGTCATGACCGAGGTCCTGCGGATCGGGCGCGAGAAGCTCAGCGACAAGGGCACGGCGTCGGCCGCGAAGCGCGTCGACCCGATCCGCAGCCAGACGGGCATGTCGCGCCGCGAGATCATCGACCGCTTCATGGCGTCGTTCCAGGCGTTCACCGGCGCCGAGCGCGGGCACGTGGCGCCTGACGAACTCGCAGAGGCCGAGGAGCTCGTGCGCACCAAGTTCGCGACCGACGCGTGGCTCCACCGCGTCCCGTGAGCCAGGACATCCTCGACGACGCACCGCTCGCCGCCCTCACACCGGGCCGCGGCGCGGTCGCGATCCACTACGGCGACAACCTCGACGTCGCGGCACGGCTGCCCGACGGCGCCTTCACCATCGCGTACCTCGACCCGCCGTTCAACACGGGGCGCGGCCGCGAGACCGACGAGAGCCGCCGCGGCTTCTCGATCCACGTGCCCGACGAGCCCGAGGCGGCGGCGGATGCCCCCGAGCCCGTCCTCGAGGACGGCGCGCTCTTCGGGAGCCCGGACGGCGCCGACATCGCGGCGATCGACGCGCACGAGGCCGAGGTCCGCGCGGCGACGCACACGGGCTTCCACGGCCGCAGCTACGAGCGCGTGCGGGGTGCGCTGCGCACCTTCGACGACCGGTTCGACGACTACTGGGGCTTCCTCATGCCGCGGATCGAGGAGGCCTGGCGGCTCCTCGCCGACGACGGCACGCTCTACCTGCATCTCGACTACCGCGAGGCGCACTACGCCAAGGTGATGCTCGACGCGGTCTTCGGCCGCGACGCGTTCCTCAACGAGCTCATCTGGGCGTACGACTACGGGGCGAAGTCGCGCCGCCGATGGCCGACGAAGCACGACACGATCCTCGTCTACGTCAAGGACCCCGACCGCTACTGGTTCGACTCCGAGGCCGTCGACCGCGAGCCGTACATGGCACCCGGGCTCGTCACGCGCGAGAAGGCGCGTCGCGGCAAGCTGCCGACGGATGTCTGGTGGCACACGATCGTGCCGACGAGCGGGGCAGAGCGGACCGGATACGCGACGCAGAAGCCCGAGGGCATCCTGCGCCGCATCATCCAGGCCTCCTCGCGCCCGGGGGATCGCGTCCTCGACATGTTCGCGGGCAGCGGCACGACCGGAGCGGTCGCCGCAGCGCTCGGCCGCGACGCGGTGCTCATCGACGACAACCCCGACGCCATCCGGATCATGGGAGACCGCATCCCCGACGCGCGCGTCGTTCTCCGCAGGTAGCGCCTGCCCGCCTCAGACTCGGCGCCGGCGCGCCGCGAGGACCACGGCCCCCGCTCCGAGCACGAGGACGCCGGCGACGCCGGTGCCGATGACCGTCGAGCCGCTCGTCGGCGCAAGCGGAGCATCCTCGTCGGCCTCGGGCGAGGGCGCTGCGGTGGGCGCGGGCGAGGGCGCTGCGGTCGGCTCGGCAGTGGGCTCCGGCGAGGGCGCCGCGGTCGGCTCCGCAGTCGGCTCCGGGGTGGGCGCCGGCGACGGCGCCTCCTCGACGGGCGAGGTGGTGAGGGACCAGTTCTCGGTGAAGAAGTCGGCCGGGTCGATCACGCCGCGCGACTGCGCCCAGTCCACGAGCAGCTGCCGGATCTCGAGGCGCTCGTCGTAGACGACGGGCGCCTCCGCGACGTGCGGGTAGCCCGAGCCGCCGCTCTGCCGGTAGTTGTTCACGGCCAGCACGAACTGCTCGTCGTCGGACACGGGGGTGCCGTCGGGGTGGCGGAGCCCCGTGATGCGCTCGCCGACCGGCTGCGAGATGTCGATCGTGTAGTCGAGCCCGGTGAGCACGTCGTACGCGTAGTCGGGGATGCCCTCAGGGGCATCCTCGTAGCGGGCGTTCGTGCCGTTCTCGGGATCGAACTCGGCGCCCTCCTCCGTCTGGACGAAGTAGCGCGCGGAGTGCTCGAGGTAGTCCTGCACCTGCGCGCCCGTGAGCACGACGCCGAGAAGCGTGTTCTCGTAGATGTAGAGGCCTGCGAGATCGCGGATGGTGACCTCGCCCTGCGGGAAGCGCGCCGTCCGCGAGAACGGCGACGCCTGGGAGAGCACCGGCAGGTCGGCGTACTCCGTCGTGTCGAGCGCGTTCGCGACGGTCTCGGCCTGCACCTCGCTGATGAAGTCGATGATCGGGGTGTCCTCGTAGCGCGACGTCTCGGTGCGCAGCTCCTCGGTCGACGTCGCGACCGGGGTGTTGACGTACGACACCGTGGTGTCGTGCGCGCGCTGAACCGCCTCGGCGAGCCCGGCGCTCTCGCCGATCCCCTCTCGCCCGTAGTGCGGCACGACGACCGGGGCGTGGCCATCCGACCAGTCGACGCGGAAGCCGTCGCCGTCGGCGACGAGCGTCAGGTCGACCTGGCTCGCGCTGCGCGCCCAGTACTCCGGCTGGGTGATGAGCACCTTCTCGCCCGCGGCGTTCTCGACGACCTCCTCCGGCTCGTCCTGATGACTGTGGCCGGCCACGACGACGTCGATGCCGGGCACCTGGGACGCGATGTTGCGGGCGGCGTCCTCCTCGAGCAGAGCCGGGTCGTAGTCCGCGTCGGCAGTGGTGCCCTTGCCCGTGTGCGCGAGCACGACGACCACATCGGCCTGCTCCTCGACCACGGGCACCCACTCCGCCGCGGTCTCGACGACGTCGCGGAACTCCAGCACGCCGTCGACGATCGCCTTGTCCCACACCCGAACGCCGGGGGTCACGACCCCCAGCACGCCGATCGTGACGGTCTCGCCGTCGATCTCGCGATCGATGAGCGTGTAGGGCTCGTGATAAGGCTCGCCGGTCGCGACGTCGATGACGTTCGCACCGAGAAGCGGAGCGTCGAGGCCCTGCTCGTAGGCGGCGAGGAGGTCGAGACCGTAGTTGTACTCGTGGTTGCCGACCACCTGCGCGTCGTAGCCGATCGCGTCGAACGCCGTCGCCATGGGGTGCTCGAGCTCGCCCGACAGCACGGACGGCGCTCCGTCGCCCATCCCGTAGAAGTAGGTGAGGGGAGTGCCCTGGATCGCATCGCCGTTGTCGAGGACGACGACCGACTCGGCGCCCTTCTCCGCGCGCACCTGATCGACGGCGGTGGCGACCCGGGTGAGCCCGAGTGCGTCGTCGGCGGGGAACGGCGCGTTCTGGAAGTAGTCCCAGTCGACGACGTGTCCGTGCACGTCGGTCGTGGCCATGAGCGTGAGCGGGATGCGCCGCTCTGCGTCGTCCGGAGCGGCCGATGCGGCGGGTGCCGCCGGCAGCAGGACGAGCAGGGCGGCGGCGGGCGCGGCGATGATCCTGCGCATGAGTGCCTTCCTGGTTCGGGAGAGGGGAGAGGGCGTCGCGGTGGCGACGGGGACACCTTACGGGGGTCCGATGACATGCGGATGTCGCGCGCGGGAAGGCGGGTACCCTGGCGGCATGCGCTTCGGAACCTTCATCCCCCAGGGCTGGCGTCACGACCTCGTCGGCATCGATCCGGCCGAGCAGTGGAGCGCGATGCTGTCGCTCGCGCAGGCCGCCGACGCCGGTCCGTGGGAGTCGCTGTGGGTCTACGACCACTTCCACACGACGCCGGTGCCGTCGCGCGAGGCTACTCACGAGGCGTGGACCCTCATGTCGGCGTTCGCGGCGTCGACGACCCGCATCCGCCTCGGGCAGATGTGCACGTGCATGGGATACCGCAACCCCGCATACCTCGCGAAGGTCGCCGCGACGGTCGACCATGTCTCGCGCGGGCGCGTCGAGATGGGCATCGGCGGCGGATGGTACGAGCACGAGTGGCGCGCGTACGGGTACGGATTCCCGAAGATCGGCGATCGACTCCGGATGCTCCGCGAGGGTGTCGAGATCATGAAGCAGGCGTGGGAGACGGGGGAGGCGACCCTCGACGGCCGCTTCTACCAGGTCGACGGCGCGATCGTCGAGCCCCGGCCCATCCAGCGCCCCGGCATCCCGTTCTGGATCTCGGGCGGTGGCGAGAAGGTCACCCTGAAGATCGCCGCGGAGTACGCGCAGTACACGAACTTCGCCGGCGCGCCCGACGCGTTCGCCCACAAGAGCGCCGTGCTTCGCGAGCACTGCGACGCCATCGGCCGCGACTTCGCCGAGATCGTCCGGTCGGCGAACTACAACACGGTCATCGGCGAGACCGAGTCCGAGGTCGAGGAGCGCCTCGCGGCGATCGAGGCGCGCGTCCGGCCGCATCTCGGCGATGCGACGGATGGCTTCATCGGCGAGTACCGGGGAGCGGTCGCGGTGGGCACGGTCGAGCAGGTGACCGAGCGCCTTGCCGCGCTCGGCGACCAGGGTCTGGCCTACGCGATCCACTACTTCCCCGAGGCCGCCTACGACCGGTCGGGTGTCGAGCTGTTCGAGCAGAAGGTGATCCCGGCGCTCAGCTGAGCGCGCGGCCTCACGCGAGCGGGATCGCCCCGTCGTACGCATCCAGCGACTCGGTCTCCGTGGTCGCGGGGTACGCGAACACGCGCGACGGCGTCGAGCCGGCTGACCAGGGACTCCAATCCGCGGCGCGGGTCCGGATGAAGCCGACCGCCGCGCCGTGAACGGCGTCGGCGAGCTCCTGCGGCGGGTCCTCGCCGGTCATGAGGTCGACGCCCTCGGCGTCGAGCACGTCGAAGAAGAACGGCACGTCGAGGCAGTGGAGCGACCACCCGCGCGCCGGCGACACCCACTCGAAGCGGTACGCCCAGGTGCGGCCGCCCGAGGTCGCGGCCGATCGCGCGCGGGCGATGCGCACCACGTGGCGGCGGAAGAGCGCGTCGGTGACGAAGCGGCCGATCGCGGCGGGGACGCCGCGCTCGCGCCGCAGCTCCGCGTTCGCCCGGAGGTAGGCGCGGCGTCGCTTCCGAGGGAGCCCGAGCACGGTCAGGACGAGCCAGGCCGGAACCCAGCGGAGCCACCGGCTGTGGTCGTCGACGATCATCGAGAACTCGTCGTCCGTGGTGCCGATCACGAGGGGCTTGTCGGAGCCGACGCCCTTCGCGAGGGCACGCAGAGTCGGCTCGAGGATGAGCTCGCCGTCGATCGCAGGACCCAGCCGCAGGCCATCCGACAGCACGGCCTGGGCGCCGTGGAGATCGCGCATGGCGATGAGGTCCTTCGCGGCGTCGCGCACCTGCTTCTCGGTGAGGGCGCGCCATCCTGCCACGGTCGGCTCGACGCCTCCCTCCGCTGCGGCCCGGCGCCCGAAGCGCTCGGCCTCCTCGGGCGTGATCACGCCGATCGTGGCCGACATCGCCCAGACCGCCGAGAAGAGGTGCTGCGCCGCGGGCATCCCGAGAAGGGTGAGCACCGCTCCGCCGCCGGCCGACTGGCCCGCGATCGTCACGCGGGTGGGGTCGCCGCCGAAGGAACGGATGTTGCGCTGCACCCACTCGAGGGCGGCGAGCCAGTCCCGCACCCCGCGGTTGCTCGGCGCGTCGGCGATCCAGCCGAACCCGTCGAAGCCGAGGCGGTACGACGCCGTCACGACGACGACGCCGTCGCGGGCGAACGAGCGCCCGTCGTACCAGGGGCTCGCGATCGAGCCGGAGACGTAGGCGCCGCCGTGGAAGTACACGAGGACGGGAAGCTCCGCACCCGGATCGGTCGTCGGGGTGAACACGTTGACGTTGAGCGTCGAGCGACCGGGGACCGACGGCTCCGGGATGAGCGTGATGCCGGTCGCCCCGCGCTGGGGCGTCGCCCCCTGCCGGGTGGCGTCGAGCACGCCATCCCAGGGCTCGTGCGGCGCGGGCGCCTGGAAGCGGAGGCGCCCGACCGGCGGCTGCGCGAACGGGATGCCGAGGAACGTCGCGCAGTCCCGGCGCCAGAACCCGCGCACGCGACCCGCCTCGGTGTCGACGACGGGCTGCTCGACGCGGTGCGGATCGGTCGGGATGCTCGCGGTCACGGTTCCAGTATCGCCGCCCCCGGGAGGCTCAGAACAGCTGGCGCCAGTTCGCCTTCGCGAGGTCGAGGAGCTCGTCGCCGCGGCCGGAGAGGACGGTGCGGATGGCGTAGAGCGCGAATCCGCCGACCTGGTCGGCCGTGATCGTGGGCGGCATCGACAGCTCCTGCCGCTCGGTCACGACGTCGAGGAGCGCCGGCCCGTCGTGGGCGAGGAGCTCCTCGATCGCGGCAGGGAGGGCATCCGACCGCTCCACCCGGATGCCCTTGATGCCGAGCGCGTTCGCGACGGCCGCGAAGTCGGGGTTCTCGAGACCCGTGCCGTAGGTCACGAAGCCGGCGGCCTTCATCTCGAGCTCGACGAAGTTCAGCGACGAGTTGTTGACCACGACGGTCTTCACAGGCAGATCGTTCTGCGTGAGGGTGATGAGCTCGCCGAGCATCATCGCGAGCCCGCCGTCGCCCGCGAGGGCGACCACCTGGCGGCCGGGCTGCGCGGCCTGCGCGCCGATGCCGTGCAGGAGCGCGTTCGCCATGGATCCATGGCTGAACGAGCCGATGAGACGCCGGCGCCCGTTCATCGTGAGGTACCGCGCGGCCCAGACGGTCGGCGAGCCGACGTCGGCGGTGAAGACGGCGTCGTCGGCTGCGGCCTCGTCGAGGAGTCGCGCGAGGTACTGCGGGTGGATCGGGTGCGCCCCGCGGCGCGGCACCGCGAGCTCGTCGAGCTTGCGCCGCGTCTTGACGTAGTGGTCGCGCGCGTCGTCGAGGTGCTGCCGGCTGCGCTTCTCGGAGAGACGGGGGAGCAGCGCCGCCGCGGTCGCCTTGACGTCTCCGACGAGCCCGAGGTCGAGCGGATGGCGGCGGCCGAGCTGGGAGCCGCGGATGTCGACCTGGATCGTCGTCGCGTGCTCGGGGTAGAACTGCGGGTACGGGAAGTCGGTGCCGAGCATCAGGAGCGCGTCGGCGCCCTCCATCGCGCGGTAGCCCGAGGCGAATCCGAGCAGTCCCGTCATCCCGACGTCGAACGGGTTGTCGTACTCGATGAACTCCTTGCCGCGCAGCGCGTGGACGACCGGAGCGGCGAGCCGGTCGGCGAGGGCGACGACCTCGTCGTGCGCGCCCTGGACGCCGGCGCCGGCGAGGATCGTGACCTTCTTCGCGCCGTCGAGCAGTTCGGCCGCGCGGTCGAGCTCGGCGTCGTTCGGCAGGACGACCGGGCGCGCCCGGTCGATGACGGTCACGCGGTCGGAGGCGGCCTCCGCGAGCGCGACGTCGCCGGGGATCACGACGACCGCGACGTCGCGCTCCTGGATGGCCGTGCGCATCGCGATCTCGAGGATGCGCGGCATCTGGCTCGCGTCCGCGACGTACTCGACGTAGGCGCTGCACTCGCGGAACAGCTCCTGCGGGTGCGTCTCCTGGAAGTAGTTCGTGCCGATCTCGGAGGTCGGGATGTGCGCGGCGATCGCGAGCACGGGAACCCGCGAGCGATGCGCGTCGTAGAGCCCGTTGATGAGGTGCAGATTGCCCGGACCGCACGAGCCCGCGACGACGGCGAGGTCGTCGGTCAGCGCCGCCTCGGCGGCCGCCGCGAACGCCGCCGACTCCTCGTGGCGCACGTGGACCCACCGGATGGATCCGTCCTTGCGGAGCGCGTCGGTGAAGCCGTTGAGCGAGTCGCCGGGGATCCCGTACACGCGCTCGACGCCGTTCGCCCTGAGGGTCGCGACGATGTTCTGGGCGACGTCGGTCATGGGTCGTGCCTCCGTTCGAGCCTGCCTGCGGTACCTCCGACGTTACGCCCGATCCGGAGCCCGGAGGCGGTCCGCGGGAATGTCCGAGGGGGCGCGTAGCTTCTCCTCGACAGATCCTCTTGACGAGGTACTTGCCTTTTGCAAGTATCCGAACGACGGCGTGCGACGACGGAGAGAGACCATGGCGGATACGCAGACCCATCCCGGCGACGGCAACCCGGCGCCTCCCGAGAACGGCATGCGCAGCTTCCTGCACGTGCTCGTGAACACGGCATTCGCGAACATCACGACGAGCTACCTCTGGTGGGCCCTGACCTTCTGGATCTACCTCGAGACCCGCAACGTCATCGCGACGGGCGTCATCGGCGGCGCCTACATGCTGTTCATCGCGCTCTTCAGCATGTTCTTCGGGACCCTCGTCGACCGCTTCCGCAAGAAGGCGGTCATGGCCTGGGCCACGCTCATCGCGTTCAGCGTCTTCTGCCTCGACGCGATCTTCTTCTTCGTGCTGGGCGAGGAGCGCATCGTCGACCTCACGCAGCCGTGGTTCTGGATCTTCGCCGTCGTCATGCTCGCCGGTGCCGTGGTCGAGCAGCTGCGCAACATCGCCCTCTCGACGACCGTCACGCTTCTCGTGCCCGTCGACCGCCATGCGAACGCGAACGGCATGGTCGGCACCGTGCAGGGCCTCGCATTCCTCGTCACGAGCGTGTTCAGCGGGCTCTCCGTCGGCCTCCTCGGCATGGGCACGACGCTGCTCATCGCCCTCGTCGCGATGGCACTGTCGCTTCTGCACCTCATGGCCATCCGCATCCCCGAGCGCGAGATCGTGCACGCCGAGGGGCAGACCCGGTGGGTGGATGTCGCCGGCGGGTTCCAGGCGGTGCGCGCGGTCCCGGGGCTGCTCACGCTCGTGCTCTTCACGACGCTGAACAACCTCGTCGGCGGCGTCTACATGGCGCTCATGGACCCGTACGGGCTCGAGATGTTCTCGGTCGAGATGTGGGGCATCTGGCTCGCGGTGGGCTCGACCGGCTTCATCGTCGGCGGCGCGGTGATCGCGAAGCTGGGGCTCGGCAGGAACCCGATCCGCACGATGCTGCTCATCGCCGCGCTCGTCGGCGTCGTCGGGGCGGTCTTCACCCTGAGGGACTGGGCGTGGCTCTACGTCGGCGGCATCTGGGTCTTCATGTGCCTCATGCCCGCCGTCGAGGCGGCCGAGCAGACGGTCATCCAGAAGGTGACGCCGTACGAGAAGCAGGGGCGCGTCTTCGGGTTCGCGATGACCTTCGAAGCGGCCTCGGCGCCCATCACCTCGTTCCTGATCGCGCCGATCGCCCAGCTCTGGGTCATCCCGTACATGCAGACGGACGCGGGTCAACGGCAGTGGGCCTGGCTGCTGGGGGAGGGCGAGGCGCGGGGCATCGCGCTCGTGTTCGTCGCGGCCGGCGTCGTCGCCATCCTGCTGGCGCTCGGCGCGTTCCTCCTGCCGGCCTACCGGATGCTGTCGACCCAGTTCCTGAAGAGCGACGGCGAAGAGCCGAACGCGGCACCCGAGGCGCCGGCCGCTCCGACGCCCGGGACGGCGGGGCTCGTCGCGACTCCGCACGCGGAGGACGAGCCGGTCGCGCCGGATCAGTCGACCGACCGGTAGCTTCCCGCGCGGAGCCTCTCGGTGATGTCGAGCAGCGTCCGCAGGTCGTCGTCGTCGAGGCACGACATGCGCTCGGCGATGCTCTTGCCGTGAGCCGCGGCGATCGATCGGAACGCGCGGGCGCCGTCCTCCGTCGCCGTCACGAGGGCGCCGCGCCCGTCGTCGGGGTCGCTGCACTTCGTGACGAGCCCGCGCCCGACCATGCGGTCGACGAGCCGGGAGACGCTCGGCTGGCTGATGAGCATGTTCGCCGTGACGTCGCGCAGCCGCGCCGTCATGTCCGGGGCGCGGGTGACCGTGAGCAGCACGTCGTACTCCGCCTGCGAGAGGTCGCCGCCCACGAAGTCGTTCGAGACGTCCTCGAACACCTCGTGCTGCGCACGGAAGAGGCTCTCCCACGCGGCGATAGCGAGTCTGCGGTCGGCCATGCCTCTCAGGCTAGCGTTCCATGCGCGCCTATAGGAGTTGATCGGGGCGCAGGGGCGCCCTCAGGTGCCACGCGCGCGCAGCGTGAGACGCGCCGCCCCGGGCGCGCGCCCCGTGATGTAGACCCTCGGACCGGACTGCGCGTCGGTGCCGCCGAGGTAGGTGTAGTCCTCTCCCGGCTCGTAGAACGCAGGCGGGCCGCCGGGCAGCGCGGGGCCGAACTCGATGACGTCGTGTCCGATCGTGCACCGGCCGTAGCCGTCCCTGAGCTGGTAGGCACCGCCTCCGAGCGGTGCGGCGCCGTCGATGCGGCCGCCCGGAGCGAAGGCGAGCTCGAGTGACCATGCCAGGGCAGGGCCCTGCAGCGAGATCTCGATGTCGGCGCCGTCGTCGCTCGGCGTGATCTCGATGCGCGTCACGACCTCTACCGCATCGGATTCCCTCGCGTCGAAGGACATCGCGGCCGCGAAGCGGCCCTCGTCCGCGAGCGCGTAGTCGCCCATCGCGCGGATGGCCGTGGACGGGAGGGGCTGGTAGTACCGTCCCTCGACGCGCTCGTCGAGGACGAGCCGACCGTGCTCTTCGACGAGACCGCCAGGACGGAAGGGGCCGAGACCGAAGAAGTCCCGGGAGAGCCGTGCGGACACGAGACGCGCGGCCCCCGCCTCGAGCCGCAGGAACGTGGGGCTGTTCGATAGCCCTGACCGGACCCGGCGCATGCGGGCGTAGTCCGACCCGCCGAACACCACGACGGTGCGCTCGCTGCGCGCGTCGACGACGAGGCCGCTTGCGGGCCACCGGTCGCGCCTCGGCAGCTCCGGTGCGAGCGGCGCGGGAAGCGTCTCGCCGATCGCCGGGTGGAGGAGCAGCTCGGCGAGGGCGTCCGACGAGACGCCGGAGGCACGGGCGCGCTCCGCGCCCCACGCGAGATCGCCTCGGCCCGTCTCCACGGCGTACCGACGGTAGAGAACGAGGAAGGGGGCGGCAGGGAAGCGATCGTCCCGCTGATCCTGGCGCCGCGAGTGCACCGTCTCGACGGAGCCGTCGCCGCGGATGAGCCCGAGGAAGGACGTGAGATTGCGCGCGACGATCTCCCGCAGGTCCTCGCGCCCGAGGATGTCGGCGATGGCCGTGAGGGAGGGATTCGACACGTGCGCGGCGTAGTTGGCGCTCCGTTCGGAGTACATCCCGTCCGCGTCGATGTCGACGCCCTCCTCGAGCCACGTCTCCGCGCGGCTCCGCAGCGCCGGATCGCCGGTGTGGCGGTGGAGTCGGGCGAGCGCCCCGGCGAGCTCCCATCGGTGGTTCGGCGTGTGCACGCCGCCCGCGAGCATGGCGGGCGCCGCGCGCTCCGCGATCCGATCGAGCGCCGTCGCGACCTCGCGGAGCGGTCCTGGATCATCCGCCCGCCGGATGAGCTCGAGCGCGTCGGCGACATCGCTGACGGTGAAGGCGGAATCGGGCGGCGACTCGACGTTGTCGCCGCCCGCGAACAGTCCGGAGGGGGACTGCAGCTCGCTCAGCGTCATGACGAGGTCGGCCGCCGCCCGGGCGGCATCGCCCCGTCCGGCGTGGGCGCTCCCCGGAGCGAGCGCGGCCGCGACGAGCAGCTTCGCCCGGCGCATGAGCTCGCGATGAGCGGGAAGGGCATCCGCTCGGCTCGGGCTGCGGAGAAGACGCGCGATGTCGCGGTCCGCGGCCGCGAGCACCGCCCGACGGAAGACGAGGTCCTCGCTCACTCCTTCAGCCCTGCGTTGATGTCGGCGTTCATCACGTACTTCTGGAAGACGACGTACATGATCACGAGCGGGATGATCGAGATCACAGACGCGGCGAGCAGCACGGACCAGTTGACGTTCTCGGCGCCGACGATCGACTGGATCGCGATCTGCAGGGTGAACTTCCCCGGATCGTTGAGCACGATGAGCGGCCAGATGTAGTCGTTCCAGCGCCATTGGAACGAGAAGATGGCGAGGGTGATGATGATCGGCCGCGCGATCGGGATCATGATCCGCGCGAAGATCCGCAGCTCGCTCGCTCCGTCGATGCGCGCGGCCTCGACCAGCGAGTCGGGCACCGTCAGGAAGAACTGCCGGAACATGAAGATGCCCGTCGCCGTGATGATCGAGGGGATCACGAGGCCCCACAGGGAGTTGTAGAGGCCCAGGTCGCGGATGACGAGGAACGTCGGCGACAGGATGACCTCCGTCGGGAGCATCGTCGTGGCGAGGATGCAGATGAAGAAGGCCTTGAGCCACCACCGGTCGTACTTCGCCAGCGCGTATCCCGTGCAGGCGCTGGCGACGATGGTGAGTGCGGTGGTGGTGACGGCGACGAAGGCCGTGTTCAGGAAGTAGCCGGCGAAGTCGTAGCTCGACCATGCCGTGGCATACCCGGAGAAGTCCCATCGCTCGGGGAGCAGAGTCAGAGGATAGGAGAAGAGATCGCCGGCGGGCTTGAACGAGCTCAGCAGGAACCACAGCAGCGGGAAGCCGAACGCGAGCACGAGGATCCAGAGGAGTGCCGTCGCGCCGACCGCCTTCACGCGCTCGGCGGGGCCGCGCAGGCGGTCGGCTGCGGGGCGACGGCGCCGGGAAGGAGCCGTCGTCACGACCTCGGTGAGCGTGCTCATGCCGCACCCCTCCTCTTGTTGAACCACAGTTGGACGAGGGCGATCACCATGAGGATGACCATGAGGATCATGGACGCCGCGCTCGCGTAGCCGATCTGGCCGTTCTGGAACCCGGTTCGGTAGATGTACTGCACGAGCAGGTTGTTCTCGGTTCCAGGTCCGCCGTTGTTGAGCGCCTGGATCATGGCGAACTCCTTGATCGAGCCGATGGTCGACAGGAGGATCACGATGAACGACGTCGGGGCGATGCTCGGCAGCGTGATGTGCCGGAAGCGCTGCCAGGAGCCGGCGCCATCGAGCTCGGCGGCCTCGTAGTACGCCTGCGGAACGTTCCGGATCGCGGCGATGAAGAGGAGCATGTTGAACGCGGTGCCGGCCCACGCGCCCGCGAAGACGACGACGAGCAGCGAGATGTCGGCGTTCGACTGCCAGGGGACGGGAGCGCCGCCGAGCATCCCGATGACGAAGTTGACGAAGCCGAAGTTCTCCCCGAACATCCAGCGCCAGACCACGCCGGTCACGATGGGGGAGATGAGCCAGGGGATGAAGAACACGATGCGCGCCACCGCACGCCCCCGCGCGAACTTGCTGACGAGGAGCGATGCGATGCCGAGCGCGAGTGCGTAGGACAGCGGCACCTGCAGGATCGCGTACTGGAACGTGCGCGCGAGCGCCTGGTAGAAGCCGCTGTCTGCGAACAGCTCGGCGTAGTTGTCGAATCCGATGAAATCGGGAGTGCCGATCCCCGTGTAGTCGGTGAACGAGTACGCGAGCCCGATCGCCCCGGGCCAGACGAAGAAGAGGGCGAAGAGGACGACGTTCGCCGCGATGAGCGTGAGCGGCGCGACCCGGTAGCGGTGGAGCGGTCGGCGTCGCCGGGCACCGCCGGCCGCAGGGGCCGCCGGCGGTGCCTGGAGGGCGGTCGTCATGCGCTCACTCGCCTCCGACCTGGTCCTCGTAGCCCGCGAGGATGTTGTCGAGCGTGGTCTGCGCGTCCTGCTGTCCGTTGATGAACGCCCCCATCTCGGAGACCGTGGGGTCCTCGGCGAGGGCCTTGTCGTCGAGCGCCCAGCGTGTCTGCGCCTGAGCGAACGAGCTCGAGATCGGGTCGGCCAGCTCGATCTCCTGCGTGTACAGCTCGAACCCGTCGAGCGCGGCCTGCGACTCGAACGGGTAGGCGAGGTCGAGCCCGTTCTCGACGGGGAGGAACCCGTTCGTCTCGGCGAGCACCGCGTACTGCTCGGGGTCGTACATCCAGTCGACGAAGTCGTATGCGGCCTCAGAGCGGCCGCCGCCGTTGTCGAATGCGACCGTCAGCCCGCCGAAGTTGAGGTCCGTCGCGTGCACGGGCTGCGCCGGCGCCGGCACTGCGGCCCACTCGAAGTCGGTGATCGTGGAGCTGAAGTCCGCGATCTGCCAGACGCCGGAGAAGTACGCGACGACCTGGCCGCTCTTGAAGAGGGCGTTCGGGTCGGCGCCGCTCGTCCAGACCGACTTTGGCATGATCACGTCGTCGTTCATCGCCTTGAAGCGCTCGTAGATGTCGATCGTCGCGTCGTTGGTGGAGATCTCTCCGTCATCCCACTGGATGGCCTCGCCGCCCAGCTGGTACTGGAACGCGCGGAAGCGCGACGGCGATGCATCGAAGGTCAGGTTGTACTGCGCGCCGGTCGCCTCCCGCACCTGCGTCGTCGCGTCGAGGAACGCGTCCCACGTCCACGTCTCATTCGGATCGGTCGGGTAGGCGACGCCTGCCTCGTCGAAGAGGGTCTTGTTGATGAACATGCCGGATGCGGTGACGTCCGAGGGGATGCTGAGCACCGAGTCGTCGTCGCCTCGCACGATGAGATCGGCGTTGATCCCGTTCTCCGGGTCGTCAACGATCTCGGCGAGATCCTGAGCCGCCGGTGTCCACAGAGGATCGAGCCCCGGAACGCGCGCCACGTCGGGGAGCTCGTTCGCCTGCGCCGCGCTGCGCAGGCGCGTGCCGTAGCCGTCGTACGGGATGTTCACGATCTCGACGGCGGTCCCGGTCTCCTCCTCGTACTGCTCGGCGAGCGCGTCGTAGCCCGCCTGCTGCTCGACGCTCGTCGACAGCCAGAACGTGATGCTGTCGGCCTCGCCGCTCGCGCCGCCTGCGCATCCGGCGAGTGCGAGGACAGCGCTCCCTGCAGCGACGAAGGCGGACGTGCGGATGAAGCGGGTGCTGCGGTTCGTCATCGAAACCTCCTCGGCGGCATCGATGCCGCGGTCGGGCTGGATGTCTCGGATGTGTGATTGTCTCTACGTCCGGACAAAGGTGGGTGGCACGATGCTAGCCCGCTGATCGGGGATGGGCAAGCGCTTGCCCGGATGGTCGGCGTGGAAGGGATCTGCAACCCGGAGCTCGACTCCTGCTCGACGGGCGCAGGGGCTCAGCCGGCACAAGTAAGGGCCGGGCGGAGAGGAAGCCGCCCGGCCCTTGTCCCTTGCACCAAGAGTGTCCTGCAATCACATGTCGGCAGCTGCCACAGCAAAACAGCTGCCGTGCGATGACTCTATAACGGGGAGGTAACGGGAGCAACCCTCGGCGTTATCTTCCTGTGATTTCTTCACCGACGCATAGCGATCAGTCAGGCAGCGCCTCGACCTGGTGCGGGACCGGTCCTTCGGCGGAGGTCTGGGCTCAGGATGCGAGCGGAGTCGACGGCTGCTCCTCGCGTGCGGGAGCGCCGAGCCCGAGCAGCGCCTGCCCCCGCTCGTACTTCGCGAACAGCACCTCGCGCGTGGCCGCGTCGAGCGCCGCAAGCCGTTCCGGGCGCATGTTGTCGGCGAGGTCGTGCTCCTTCACGGCGCGCGCAAGCGGATTGGCGCGCACGCGGCCGTAGTAGGCCTCGACGGGCTCGTCGTCGCGGATCGAGAGGGCGTCGACAGCCTCGACGACGTGCGCCGGGAACTCCGCGCGCAGGTCCTCGATGGAGGTGTCGGTCTTCTCGAGCACGTCGTGCAGCCATCCGATCGCCGCGAGCACGTGGTCGCCCTCGGCTCGTGCGGCGACGCGTGCGGGATGGTCGACGTACGGGTTCCCGAGGAGGTCGACCTGGTCCGCGTGCGCCGCGCGCGCGAATCTCTCCGCGCGTCGAGCGATCCATCCACTCACGCGTCCATCTTCCATCGTTGACCGATGGACCGCATCCCAGCGTGGGCGAGGGCGGCACCATGGCGCCGTGCGCATCTACCCCACGGGGGTCGGTCGCGATCCGATCTGCAGGACCGGGGCCGGGCAGCAGCTTCCTCCGCCTTCGTCGAACGCGGCCGCGCCTCCGCAGACACCCGTCTCGGGGAGGGCGAGTTCGTTCCGTGCGGCCGCGTCGTGATCGCCCGCGAGGTGGGCTGCGACGCTGCGCACCTGCTCGTAGCCGGTCAGTGCGAGGAACGTGGGCGCGCGGCCGTAGCTCTTCGCTCCGACGATGAAGAGACCGCGTTCGGGCTGAACGAGCTCGCGCGCCCCGGTCGCGGCGACCGTGCCGCACGAGTGGATGTTCGGGTCGATCTCCGAGGCGATCCCCGCGACGGCCTCGAGGGTCGGGTCGAGGGCGACGCGCAGCCCGGACAGCAGAGACGTGTCCGGCCGGAAGCCGGTGAGGGCGAACACGTGGCCGAGCCCCGCAAGCTGTCGTCCGTCCTCGGAGACGAGGTCGACGCCATCCGCGTGAGCCCGCACCTCCGCGACGCGGAACCCTGCGACGACCTCGACGAGGCCCTCTTCTATCGCGCGGCGCGCGCGGCCTCCGAGCGCGGCGCGCTCGGGCAGCCCGTCGGCGTCGCCGGATCCGAGGACCGCCGCGCCCCGACGCAGCGCCCAGGTGACGACCGTCCCGGGGGTCTTCCGGGCGAGCTCGGCCAGCCGGAGCACGGCGTGCGCTGCCGAGTGTCCCGCGCCGACGACCGCGACCCGGCGCCCCGCGAACGCGGAGACGTCGTCGGGGATGCGATAGGAGATCGCGCCTGCTGCCGAGGTCTCTCCGATGGCGGGAAGCCCGTCGGCACCGGCGGGATTGGGGTGGCTCCAGGTGCCGCTCGCGTCGATCACCGAGCCGGCGAGGATCCGCGCCTCACGACCATCCGCGTCCCTCGTGTGAACGGTGAACGCCTGCTCACCGCGCCCGGCGTCGACCACGCGGTCGCGTCCGACGCGACTCACGCCGGTCACCTCGATCCCCGTGCGCACGCGCTCGCCGAGGGCGGCGGCGAGGGGGAGGAGGTAGCGGTCGACCCATTCTGCGCCGGTGGGGTACCCGGCCGTCGGCGCGGTCCATCCGGTCGGAGTCAGGAGGCGGCGCGCCGCGGCATCGATGAGCTCCGGCCAGGCTGAGAACAGCCGCACGTGGCCCCATTCCGACACGGCGGCGCCCGCAGTGCGGCCCCGCTCGAGCACGATGGCGTCCCGTCCGCGCTCGGCGAGGTGCGCGGCGGTGGCCAGGCCCTGGGGGCCCGCCCCGATGATGACGACGGGAAGCTGAGACATCGGATCTCCTCGGATTGAAAGACGTCAATGTGATGAGCGTGCCCGACCTATCGAAAGATGTCAATGCGTGCGACACTGGGGACATGAGTCTTCCTGCGGTGATCGACGGGACGGGCACGTGCTGCGTGCCGCCGATCACGTCGATCATGAGCATCGAGGACGCGGAGCGGGTCGCGCGCGTC
The DNA here is from genome assembly GCF_035188445.1 of Microbacterium sp. JZ37. Taxonomy (NCBI): domain Bacteria; kingdom Bacillati; phylum Actinomycetota; class Actinomycetes; order Micrococcales; family Microbacteriaceae; genus Microbacterium; species Microbacterium sp. JZ37. The sequence continues at coordinate 554,446 of NZ_CP045253.1, forward strand.
TTCAAGGCGCTCGGCGACCCGACGCGTGTGAGGCTGCTGTCGCTGATCGCGTCGGCGGATGGCGCTGAGGCGTGCATCTGCGATCTCACGGAACCGGTCGGGCTCTCCCAGGGAACGGTGTCGCACCACATGAAGCTCCTTGCGGAAGCGGGCCTCGTGACGCGTGACCAGCGGGGGAAGTGGGCCTACTACGCGATCGACAAGGGCGCCCTCGACCAGGCCGCCGCGGCCCTCCGCACCGCATGACGCCGCTGCCGGACTGGCTCGACATCCTCGTCGCGGTGCTCGGCGCGCTCCTCGTCCTGTGGCTCGGGCTCATCGCCATCCTGTGGGTCCAGGCGAAGCGGGCGGGGCGAGACGTGGACTGGCGGGAGGCGGCCCGACTCGTTCCCGACGTGATCCGGCTCATCCGGCGACTGGCGGCGGATCGCAGGGTGCCTCGATCGACGCGATGGTGGCTCCTGGGCCTCCTCGGATACCTGCTCCTCCCGATCGATCTCGTGCCCGACGTTATTCCGGTTCTCGGCTACGCGGATGACGTGATCATCGTCATCCTCGTGCTGCGGCACGCCATTCGCACGGCGGGGCGAGAGCCGATCGAACGCCACTGGCCGGGCAGCGAGGATGGGCTCGGCAGTCTTCTCGCGCTCCTCCGGATGCGGTCTCGCCGCTGAGCCCTGTCCGCCGAAGAGCCGACAGCGCTCGACCCGACGCTCGACGTAGCCTGCCGGGATGAGAACGCGCACGCTGGTCGTCGCCTCGGCTGCCCTGCTTCTGCTGACGGGGTGCGCGACCCCGACGGCCGCCGGCCGCGCGCCATCCGCCTCGCCGACACCGACCGCCGCGTGCCCCGAGCAGCCGGGAGTCGAGCTGCCTCCCGAGTGCGCCGGCTACGACCCCGAGCACTCGATGGCGCAGAACGACGCCTACCGCCAACGGGGCGAGCTCGACCCGGCGGTCGAGGAGGCGGCGCGCGACATCGCCGAGGCCGCCGCCGATGACCTCGAGGCCCTGCGCGCGAGCGGCGAGCCGGTGACCGCGGACGCGGTCGTCGATCTGCTCGAGGCGGAGGGCCTGTCCAGTGTGCAGACCCGCGAGAGCGCCGGGCACGTGCTGTTCGGCGCGGTCGCCGCCACGGGCGGATGCGTGTTCGGCGCGGTCGCACCGGAGGCCGTCACGATCGACGTCGGCGGGGGCATCGCCGACGGAGGATGCCTGCCGGCGCAGTGAGCGCGGGCGTCGGCTCCGCGGGGAGCAGACCCGGGCACCGTCGCGCCGTCTTCCGCCGTTCCGACGGCGACGCTAGCTTGTGCGCCATGAGCGCACCTCGAGCGGCGACGCACCCACCTCGACCGACAGCCCTCCACATCGGAGTCGGGCTCATGGTCTTCACGTGCCTCCTGGGGCTCACCTTCGGCATCCTCGGCTTCGTCGATGCATCCGACCACGGCGATGAGGAGGGCGCCGCGCTCTTCCTCATCGCCGCAGCCGTCGTCGTCGTCGACCTCGTGCTGGCGATCCTCGTGTGGTTCGGGCGCATGTGGGCGCGCACCGTGCTGACGGTCATCGTGATCGGCAACATGCTGCTCGGGATCTTCACCGGCCAGGGGCCGACGGGTCTTCTCGCCGTCGCCGCGGTCGCCGTGCTCTACCTCAAGCCGTGCACCGAGTGGCTGCAGGAGGCGCGCCCGTCGGAGTGACCGGCGCGGGCGCTAGAGCCACCGCTTGCGCTTGAACACGCCCCAGAGCGCGAGGCCGAGCCCGACCATGAGGGCGAGTGACAGCGGGTAGCCGTAAGTCCAGTCCAGCTCCGGCATGTGCTCGAAGTTCATCCCGTACACCGTGCCGACGAGCGTCGGCGCGAACAGGATGGCGGCCCACGACGAGATCTTCTTGATCTCCTCGTTCTGCGCGAGATTGAACTCTGTCATCCGGCGCATCTCGTCGTTCTGACGCTGAGCGGCGAGCGTCGCGTCGACCGTCAGCGCGTTCTCGAGGATCGACCGGAAGGCGCCCGTGCGATCGGCGATGCGCAGCGCGTGATCGAGCACATCGCGGAGGTACCGCTGCAGCTCGAGGTCGACACGGTACTTGTCGGAGCCGCGCAGGAGAGCCTCGAGCATGGCGACGAGCGGCTGCGTCGCGCGCTGGAAGCCGATGACCTCGCGCGCGAGCTCGTAGATGCGTCGGGAAGCCGAGTCGGCGCCCGAGAAGAGCTCGTCCTCGATCTCGTCGATGTCGTTCTCCAGGCCGGCGACCACGGGCGCGTACTTGTCGACGACCTCGTCGAGCACGGCGTACAGCACCGCCTCGGGCCCCATCGCGAGGAGCTGAGGCGAGGCCTCGAGCCGGCGGCGCACGCTCGCGAGATCGGGCGCTTCCGCGTGGCGGATAGTGACGACGAAGTCGGGCCCGACGAAGAGGTGGAGCTCGCCGAACTCGACCTGCTCTTCGTCATCGCGGTAGCGCGCCGGCCGGAGCACGACGAAGAGCGTGTCGCCGTAGCGCTCGAGCTTGGCACGCTGGTGCCCCTTGAGCGCATCCTCGACGGCGAGCGGGTGGAGCGAGAACTCGGCGGCGATGGCGCGGATCTCCTCCGCCGTCGGGCGATAGAGCCCGATCCACGCCATGCCGTCGCGATCGCGCATGGTCTCGCGGGTCGCGGTCAGGTCGGCCGGGTCGGCCGTGCGGTGTCCGTCCACGTACACCGCGTTGTCGATCAATGCCATCATCATTCACCTCTTTCTGCTCACTTCGAGGCACGCGCGAGCAGGGCTCCGCACGTGCAGAGAGGCCGCGCGCTCGAGCACGCGGCAGGCGCCGCCGATGGGCGAAGACGTCAGCGAGGAGTGACGCTGATCGACGAAGGCGAATCGGCGGCGCGGCGACTATCACTGGACATCGCGCATCACCTGCCTTCGGATCGGGGAATGGGCATGGAGAGCCCGGGGAATGATACGTCGCGGCTGCCGAGGCGTCAAAATCCGGCGCTCCGTCGGGGGAAGCCCCGACCTCTCAGTGCGCCACGTAGCGGAGGAGTGCGGCTCCGTGCGGTGCGAGGGAGAGGCGGATGGCCGTGCTGCCGTGAGCGACGCCGCGCACGGCGGCATGATCGGTCGCGATCTCGGCACCCGTCCACAGCTCGCGCAGCTCGCCGTCGAGCTTCGCAGGGAGGTCGACGTTCTGCGCGTCGAGGGCGATGTCGCGCGCCTCGTCGTGGAGGTTGAACGCGGCGACGTAGCGCTCGCCGTCGGTGCCGTCGGCCGTCCACAGCACGAGGCCGTTCTCGCGGAACACCTCGCGACTCGCCTCGGCGCGCAGCAGCGCGAGCGCATCGGCGTTCGTGAAGAGCGCGATCGTGGCAGGGTCGCTCGTCGGAAGGTCTCCGCCGATCATGAGGGGCGACCGGGCCACGAGCCACAGCGTCATGAGCGAGACCCGCTCGGCGGGGGTCAGGCGGTCGTGACGCGGCTCGCCGCGCTCGGCCCGGATGCCGATCCGGCCGAGCGGCAGCATGTCGCCGTCCGGCCATCCGCTCGCCGACGCGTGCGGCGCCCAGCGCGCGAAACGGGCGAAGTTCGCCTCGACGTCGTGCCAGTCGTCCCACAGGTCGTCGCAGATCCGCCACATCGTCGCGTGCTCGCGGAGGTGATCGAGGCGGGTGAGGGAGAGGTCGCGGCCCGGCGAGAGGCTCAGCTCGATCGGGCGGCCGGTGCGGGCGATGGCGCGCGCGTATGCCTCGATGTCGGCCGCCTGATACGGCCACAGCATGTCGTCGGCCTTGATGAAGTCGACGCCCCACGACGCGTAGAGATCGAGCGTGGAGTCGTAGTACGCCTGCGCCGCAGGGTGGTCATGGTCGAGCCCGACCATGTCGGGGTTCCACTCGCAGGCGTTCGCGGGGTCGGCGACCTCCGACGCGCGCGCGTCGGTGCCCAGGATCGGCGCGTCGGCGGCGACCGCGCGCCGCGGGATGCCCCGCATCGTGTGGATGCCGAAGCGGAGGCCGAGCGCGTGGATGCGCTCGGCCAGTGGCCCGAAGCCCGCGCCGCCGGCCGAACTCGGGAAGCGCCCCGGGTCGGGGATGAGCCTGCCGTGCTCGTCCATCGCGAGCGGCGCGTCGTCGTTGTACCCGTGCGAGCGCGCGGTCGGATCGGACCAGTCGATGTCGACGACCACCGTGTCCCACCCGTAGGGGAGGAGGTGCTTCGCCATGAACTCGGCATTCGCGAGGACCTCCGCCTCGGTGACGGTGGTGCCGAAGCAGTCCCAGCTGTTCCAGCCCATGGGCGGGGTGGTGCGCGCGAGCGGCATGGTGTCCCTTCGTCGGGTTCGCGGGGAGGGCACGACGCGGTGCCGCGGACGACGCTACCGGAATTCTCACGTTGGAGGAGACCGGCGATCGGATGGCGCGAGCGCGCTCTACCCTGGACGGATGGCGGAGGTCGAACGCGATCCCGAGCAGCTGCTCACGGTCGGCGAGGTGAGCGCGCGAACCGGAGTCGCCGTGTCAGCGCTGCACTACTACGAGCAGCTCGGACTCATCGCGGCCTCGCGCACGTCGGGAAACCAGCGCCGGTTCCGCCGGCACATGATCCGCCGCATCACGCTGATCGCGGTGGCGAAGCGGCTCGGCATCCCGCTCGCCGACGTCCGCCGAGCGCTTGCCGACGTGCCGCTCGACCGGCGGCCCACGCAGGCGGACTGGCAGCGGGCCTCGCGCGAGTGGAAGCGGGTGCTCGAACGACGGCGGCAGGCGATCGAGCGTCTCGAGCATGAGCTGACCGGCTGCATCGGCTGCGGCTGCCTCTCGATGAACGCGTGTCGCCTGCTCAACCCCGACGACGAGCTGGGCCAGGAGGGCGCGGGCGCGCGGCGGCTCGACGTCGACGACGCTTCCTGAGGGTCCGCCGCGATCGGCCGCCGATTTGCCCTCAAGTGCACCTGAGGTTCTACCGTCGAAGCATGCACAGCCCATCCGTCGATGCCTTCAAGACCGCGTTCCGTCTGCATCCGGCGGGGATCGCGGTGGTGTCGGCTCGCACGGAGGAGGGCCCGGTCGGGCTCACGGCTTCGAGCGTCGCGTCGGTCGGACTGGACCCGCTCGCCCTCGCGTTCTCCGTGACCCGGTCGCGGGGGAGTGCCGGCGGCATCCTCCGCGCCGAGTCGTTCGTCGTGAACCTCGTCACCGCGCGCCACGTCGAGACCGCGCAGGCCTTCGCGGTCACGGGCGCCGACCGCTTCACTCCGGAGCAGGGCTGGTCGACGCTCGAGACGGGCGAGCCCTACCTCCCGTCGGCGCGCTTCGCGCTGCGCTGCCGGCCTCTGCAGGTGACGCCCGTGGGCGCGTCCTCCCTGGTCCTCGCTGAAGTCCTCGACGTGATCGAAGGGGAGGCCGGCGAGCCGGTCGTCTACTTCGATCGCGCCTTCCACGTCCTCAACCCCACCGCGGTCGGCTGACCGCACCCACCCAGAGAGAAGGAAACGATGCCCGCATACGCACTGCCCGATCTTCCCTACGACTACTCTGCGCTCGCGCCGCACATCTCGGCGCGCATCATGGAGCTGCACCACTCGAAGCACCACCAGGCCTACGTCACGGGTGCGAACACGGCGCTCGAGCAGCTCGCCGAGGCGCGCGAGACGAACAGCCTCGCCAACGTGAACAAGCTCGAGAAGGACCTCGCGTTCAACCTCGGCGGTCACATCAACCACAGCGTGTTCTGGCAGAACATGTCGCCGGATGGCGGCGGAGCGCCCGAGGGCGAGCTCGCGGCGGCGCTCGAGGACGCGTTCGGCTCGATCGACGGCTTCCGCGCGCACTTCACCGCGACGGCGCTCGGCGTGCAGGGCTCGGGATGGTCGGTGCTCGCGTGGGACTCGGTCGGCGCGCGTCCCGTGATCTTCCAGCTGTTCGACCAGCAGGGCAACGCGCCCCTCGGCGTCACCCCGCTTCTTCAGCTCGACGTGTGGGAGCACGCGTACTACCTCGACTACCAGAACGTGCGCGCGGACTACGTGAAGGCGTTCTGGGAGGTCGTCAACTGGGCCGACGTGCAGCGCCGCTTCGAGGCCGCCCGCACGGCGACGTCGGGCCTCATCGTCCCGGCGGCGAGCTGAGCCCTCGCGCAGACGGCGCGCGACTCGCGACACGGCTGCGGCGGGCAGCGCTTCTGGCGCTGCTCGCCGTGCCCGTCGCGGTCGGCGCCGTCGCGAGTGTCATCGGGCGCTGAGGCCGCCGAGCGCCTCCGCAGCCGCCGTAATGCGCTCGGCCATCCCCGCGAAGATGAATCCGTGGAAGGGCAGGACGGCAAGCCAGTAGAGGCGTCCGGCGAGACCGCGCGGGAAGAACACCGCTCGCTGCCGGTACCGGGCGCCGGCGCCGTCCGGCTCGACCCCCAGCTCGAGCCACGCGGCACCCGGGACCTTCATCTCCGCCCGCAGCCGCAGGAGACGGCCGTCCTCGATCGCTTCGACACGCCAGAAGTCGATCGCGTCGCCGACGCGAGCCGCGCTGCGGGAGCGCCGCCCGCGGCGCAGTCCGACCCCGCCCGCAACCCGGTCCATCCAGCCGCGCGCCGCCCAGAGGACGGGTGAGGAGTACCAGCCGTTCTCGCCCCCGATGCCGAGCACGATCTCCCAGACGTCCTCGGCCGAGGCGCGCGTGCAGCGTTCGCGCTCATCGGTGAAGACGGTGCGGCCGGCCCATTCGGGGTCGCTCGGCAGCGGGTCGCTCGGTGCGCCGGAGACCTCGGCGTCCTGCCAGCTCGTCTCGACACGGTCCGCGTCGAGGCGGCCGAGCGCGAGGCGCACCGCCTCGCGATACGGCGTCAGCCCGCCTGCGGGAGGCGGGATGAGGTCGTCGGGCACGCCGTCCTTCACGATGCACTCGTTCTGAAGCGACGCGATGAGCGGGCGCGCGATCGCACGCGGCACCGGAGTGACCAGGTTCACCCAGTGCGATGCGAGGGTCGGCGTGAGCACGGGCAGCGCGGCGATGGCGCGCTGGCGCAGCCCCGCCTCGATCGCGTAGCCGTTCATCATCTGCCCGTATCGGAGCACGTCAGGACCGCCGATGTCGATCGCACGGCTGATCCCGCTGGGCGCCCGTGCGGCTCCGAGCAGATAGTGGAGCACATCGCGGATCGCGATCGGCTGGATGCGGTTCCGCACCCAGCGCGGCGCGGGCATGTACGGGAGGACCTCGGTGAGATGGCGGATCATCTCGAATGACGCCGAGCCGGAGCCGATCACGACCCCCGCCTGCAGCACCAGAGTCGGCACCCCTGAGTTGAGGAGGATCTCCCCGACGGCGACGCGCGAGCGGAGGTGCGGTGAGAGCTCGGCATCGGCGGGATGGAGTCCGCCGAGATAGACGAGGCGACGGACACCGGCCGTGGCCGCCGCCTTCCCGACGGTCTGCGCCGCGAGCTCGTCTGCGCGCTCGAATCCCCGGCCGGCTCCCATGGAGTGGACGAGGTAGAACAGCACATCGACGTCGTCGCATGCACGCGCGACCGCGCTCGCCTCAGCAGCGGAGCCCTCGACGATCTCCACCTCGTCGCCCCACGGCAGCGATCGTGCACGAGCGGCGTCTCTCACGAGCACGCGCACGCGGTATCCGGCTGCGACGAGCCGCGGCGTCAGTCTGCCGCCGACATAGCCCGTCGCCCCGAGCACGAGCGCGCGGGGTGGTGTGCCGTCCGCTCGCGGAAGCGCGCGCAATGCCGGTTCGTGTCCCGTGGGCGCCGTGAGGTCGATCATCCGCTCAGGCTAGGAGGCCCCGTTCGCCGCCGCCCAGCGCTTGACAGCCGGCGCGACCATGCGATTCCTTGCGCCGAGATGACGGCTGGTTAGAATACCGGTGTTCTGTGCCGGCTGGCACGGGGGAAGACGTGGCCCTGACTGCGGGTGCGCGACCGGATGGCACGGAGAGCAGCTATGACCGCTGGCGAAGACGACGCCGTGGCCGCGTCTTCGCATGGCGGCGCGCGTCGGAGTCGTCGGGAGGGCCTCCCTGAGGCGGTGCCCGTGCGCCGTCTCGACACGGCGCCCGTGACGCCGCTCATCCTGCCGTCGTACGGGTCCGCTCCGCGTCGCGGCGGTGCCTCGGGCATCGCGGCTCTGCCGTTCGCGGCGCCGGTCACGCCCGTGCGCACCGAGGACGCCGCGAACGGATCGTCGTTCCGCGCGGGTCAGCTCGTCGCCGCAGGCACGGCGGCTGCGGTGATCGCCGCCGTGGCGACCGCGTTCACTCCGGGAGGCGGCGGCGGGACGCTCCTCGGGTCGGGCTTCACCTTCGCTGAGGCACAGCAGGGGACCTACGCGGGCACCCCCGAGGCGGACGGCGAGGGCGGACTCGCCGTCGAGGTGGTCGAGCCGCCCGCCGATGACCTCGAGCCGCTCGGGATCCTGCCGTCGACGCTTCCTGACGACCTGCGCTCGGATGAGCCCGACGATCGCTCCGGCGGCGGAGGCGACGACGACAACGGCGGCGGCGATGACCCCCAGGACGAGCGCGACGGCGACGACCGCGAGGGGCAGGACGACCGGGGCGGCCGAGACGACCATGGGGACGAGGACCAGGACTCGAGCCCGAGCCCCTTCCCGTGGTGGCCCGACTTCGATTTCGATCTCGACGACCCGTCTCCGACGACGAAGCCGCAGCCGTCGCGCGAGCCGAGCGATCCATCCGACCCCTCGCCGACGCGGGAGCCGTCCGAGCCGTCCGAGCCGTCTCCGACGAGGGAGCCATCGGACCCGTCTCCGACGCGCGAGCCCTCCGAGCCCTCGCCCACCCGGGAGCCCTCGGAGCCTGCGCCCACGCGCGAGCCGTCTGAGCCCTCTGAGCCCGCGCCGACCCGCGAGCCGTCCGAGCCCGCTGAGCCGTCGCCGACAGAGCCCAGCGAACCCTCCGAGCCGACCGAGGAGCCTTCGACGCCGCCCACGAGCGAGCCCTCACAGCCGCCGAGCCCGAGTCTTCCTCCCACGAGTGAGCCACCTCCGCCGCCCACGAGCGAACCGCCGGCCCCCGCACCTGATCCCCTCCAGTTCGCGGGGCTCAGCGAGAACTACACGCTCAGCCTCTTGGGAATCAAGGTGCTCGGAAGCTACACGCTCTCGGTGGTCGGCGAGCCCGGATCGACGGCGACCGTCACCTACGGCGGGTCCGCCGCGGGCTCGATCACGTTCGGCGGCTCCGGTGCCGCGTCGATCACGCTGGGCAGGTCGCTCGTTGACCTCAAGCTGAGCAATCCCCTGATCCGCGTCGCGTACTCGGATGGCACGCCGGGTGCGCCGATCGAAGAGTACCGCGACAGCATCTGACCCCTCGCTCGATAGTCTGCTCGTCCGAGCACCCGAAAGGGGATGACATGGTCGCCGTGTACGTGGATCCTGTCGACGGCCGCACCTATGGTCTGGACACGCCGCGCTGGCGCTCCGACGCGGGGCGGCCCCTCATGGTGAGTGCGCAGCGAGGGATCGCCCGCGACGAGATCGAGACACGCGAGCGCTCGCTCTGGCGGTATCACGCCGCGCTCCCCGTCGACATCGCGCATCCGATCACGCTCGGCGAGGGGTGCACGCCGCTCGTGGAGCGGGAGTGGGGGCGTCATCGTCCGCTCTTCAAGCTCGAGTGGTTCAGCCCGACGGGGAGCTTCAAGGACCGCGGCTCGAGCGTCATGCTGTCGTACCTGCGCGAGCGCGGAGTCGAGGCCGTGCTCGAGGACAGCTCCGGGAACGGCGGATCGTCGATCGCCGGGTACGGCGCGGCCGGCGGGATGGGAGTGCGCATCTTCGCGCCGGCCTCGACGTCTCCCGCGAAGATCGCGCAGGTGCGCGCATACGGTGCCGAGGTCGAACTCGTCGACGGGCCGCGGGAGGCCTCTCAGGAAGCGGCGATCCGCGCATCGGACGAGACGTTCTATGCGAGCCACAACTGGCAGGCCCTCTTCCTCGAGGGGACGAAGACGCTCGCCTACGAGCTCTGGGAGGACCTCGGGTTCCGCGCGCCCGACAACGTCATCGTGCCGGTCGGCGCCGGGAGCAGCCTGCTCGGGTGCTGGCTCGGCTTCCGCGAGCTGCATTCCGCCGGTCAGATCGAGCGGATGCCTCGGCTCTTCGCCGCACAGCCCCGGGGGTGTTCCCCGGTGGTCGCCGCGCTCTCGGGAGAGCGGCACGCGCATGCGCCGACGATCGCCGAGGGCACCGCCATCCGATCGCCTCTCCGCCTCGACCAGATGCTGCAGGCGCTCCGCGAGACGGATGGCGCTGCTCTCGCGATCTCGGAGGAGGGCATCGTCGCCGCCCTGCGCGCGCTGTGCGATCGCGGGCTGTTCGCCGAGCCGACCAGCGCGCTCGCCGCGGCCGCCTTCGACGAGCTCGTCGCGCGCGGGGTGATCCGCGACAGCGAGACGACGGTCGTCATGCTCAGCGGCTCGGGGCTCAAGGCGGCCGAGACGATCCGGTCGCTGCTGTCCTGAGGCGTCCGGTGGCGTCAGGCGGCGTCGGCCTGCTGGCGCGCCTCGAGCACGTCGGGCATGTGCGTCGTCGCCCAGGTCTCCAGCGCGCGCAGCGGCTCGCGCAGGCTGCGTCCGAGGTCGGACAGCTCGTAGACCACGCGCGGCGGCACCTCGGCGTACACGGTCCGCGTCACGAGTCCGTCGCGCTCCAGTGCGCGGAGCGTCTGGGTGAGCATCTTCTGCGAGATGCCCTCGATGCGGCGGGCGACCTCAGAGAAGCGAAGCGGCCCGTCCTCGAGCGTGCCGAGGACGAGCGCAGTCCATCGATCGCCGATGCGGTCGAGCAGCTGCCGGCTGGGGCAGTCCTTGGCGTAGGGGTTCCACGCGTCCATCACGCCTCACTTACGTCGCGGTGACCAGGGCACGGAAAAGTGCCTGCTTCCCCACAGTAACAGGCTCTCCTAGAGTGACTATTGCGCGGTGATCGCCGCGGACCGACTACAGGAGGACATCCAGATGACACGTATCGCCGTCTTCGGAGGAACCGGCTTCGCCGGAGGGCACATCGTCGAGAACGCCGTGGGGCGCGGACACGAGGTGATCTCGTACAGCCGGTCGGTTCCCGCGACGACGATCGAGGGCGTCGACTACCGGACGGGGTCGATCGCCGATGCCGACACGGTGAAGCAGGCCGTCGCCGATGCCGACGTGGTGATCAGCGCCGTCGCCCCGCGGGGCGACATGGAGGGCGCGGTCGCGCCTGCCATCGCCCAGCTGGCCGAGGCCGCGCGCGCGGCCGGCACGCGGATCGGCGTGATCGGCGGCGCAGGGTCGCTGCACGTGTCGGAGGGCGGGCCTCGCGTGCTCGACAGCGGATTCCCGGAGGCGTTCAAGGCAGAGGCCCTTGAGATGACGGATGTCCTGGAGGCGCTCAAGGCCTCGCCCGAGGACCTGGACTGGTTCTTCATCAGCCCCGCGGGCGGGTTCGGCGCATTCAACCCCGGCGAGGCGAAGGGCACGTACCGTCTCGGCGGCGACGTGCTTCTCGTGGACGAGGGCGGGGAGTCGTTCATCTCGGGTGCCGACCTCGCGCTCGCGATCGTGGATGAGATCGAGGCGCCGAAGCACCACCGCAAGCGCTTCACGGTCGCCTACTGACAGCTGGGGACGCTGGGGAGAGGCGGGGCGGTCGCGATGGCGGCCGCCCCGCCTCGGCGCAGGAGCGCGACACGCCCGACGCTGACCTCGGTTTGCCCGACCCCACCGATCCGCGTAATGTATTCCCTTGTCGCCGCCAAGCGGTGAGGTTGAGCCGGAAGGTTCCCCGCCCCAGGTCTGCGACAGAAACCACCTCGAAGAAGAGACGCACTCGTGCGTCGACTCGAAGGGGTGGCGGTCGTTCTCTCGAGCGGCTGCGATCGACACGGCGTGTCGGATTCGCATACTGGTGAGAGAGCGGCTAAGATAGAGAAGTTGCCCCGGAGGGCCACGGCGGGAGTCGTGGGGCTGGGTGCGTCTGATCCTTGAGAACTCAACAGCGTGCACTTGTCAAATGCCAAATTATCCTCGTCCAGCTTCGGCTGGTTGAGAATTCCTTTGGATCAAATTTTATGGTTGTCAGTTTTTGGCATCCTTTTTGGTCATGATTGAACTCGCAGGTGCCTGTCCGTTTTCCCGGGTGGGTGTCTGCTTCTGTTTTTTACGGAGAGTTTGATCCTGGCTCAGGATGAACGCTGGCGGCGTGCTTAACACATGCAAGTCGAACGATGAAGCCCAGCTTGCTGGGTGGATTAGTGGCGAACGGGTGAGTAACACGTGAGCAACCTGCCCCTGACTCTGGGATAACAGCCGGAAACGGTTGCTAATACCGGATATGCATCATGGCCGCATGGTCTGTGGTGGGAAAGATTTTTCGGTTGGGGATGGGCTCGCGGCCTATCAGCTTGTTGGTGAGGTAGTGGCTCACCAAGGCGTCGACGGGTAGCCGGCCTGAGAGGGTGACCGGCCACACTGGGACTGAGACACGGCCCAGACTCCTACGGGAGGCAGCAGTGGGGAATATTGCACAATGGGCGGAAGCCTGATGCAGCAACGCCGCGTGAGGGATGACGGCCTTCGGGTTGTAAACCTCTTTTAGCAGGGAAGAAGCGTAAGTGACGGTACCTGCAGAAAAAGCGCCGGCTAACTACGTGCCAGCAGCCGCGGTAATACGTAGGGCGCAAGCGTTATCCGGAATTATTGGGCGTAAAGAGCTCGTAGGCGGTTTGTCGCGTCTGCTGTGAAAACCCGAGGCTCAACCTCGGGCCTGCAGTGGGTACGGGCAGACTAGAGTGCGGTAGGGGAGATTGGAATTCCTGGTGTAGCGGTGGAATGCGCAGATATCAGGAGGAACACCGATGGCGAAGGCAGATCTCTGGGCCGTTACTGACGCTGAGGAGCGAAAGGGTGGGGAGCAAACAGGCTTAGATACCCTGGTAGTCCACCCCGTAAACGTTGGGAACTAGTTGTGGGGGCCTTTCCACGGTCTCCGTGACGCAGCTAACGCATTAAGTTCCCCGCCTGGGGAGTACGGCCGCAAGGCTAAAACTCAAAGGAATTGACGGGGACCCGCACAAGCGGCGGAGCATGCGGATTAATTCGATGCAACGCGAAGAACCTTACCAAGGCTTGACATACACCGGAAACGTCTGGAAACAGTCGCCCCTTTTTGGTCGGTGTACAGGTGGTGCATGGTTGTCGTCAGCTCGTGTCGTGAGATGTTGGGTTAAGTCCCGCAACGAGCGCAACCCTCGTTCTATGTTGCCAGCACGTTATGGTGGGAACTCATGGGATACTGCCGGGGTCAACTCGGAGGAAGGTGGGGATGACGTCAAATCATCATGCCCCTTATGTCTTGGGCTTCACGCATGCTACAATGGCCGGTACAAAGGGCTGCAATACCGTGAGGTGGAGCGAATCCCAAAAAGCCGGTCCCAGTTCGGATTGAGGTCTGCAACTCGACCTCATGAAGTCGGAGTCGCTAGTAATCGCAGATCAGCAACGCTGCGGTGAATACGTTCCCGGGTCTTGTACACACCGCCCGTCAAGTCATGAAAGTCGGTAACACCTGAAGCCGGTGGCCTAACCCCTTGTGGGAGGGAGCTGTCGAAGGTGGGATCGGTAATTAGGACTAAGTCGTAACAAGGTAGCCGTACCGGAAGGTGCGGCTGGATCACCTCCTTTCTAAGGAGCATCTCGAGCCCTTCGGGGTTCGCAGAGGCCCGTTTCGAGACGGATGTTCTCGACGGGTTGCTCATGGGTGGAACATTTGACAAGGCGCCTCAGCTGCGCTGGTGCTCTCAGTACGTCATGTCCTTCGGGGTGTGGTGGGAACGGGGTGCTGGTTGCGGGTGGGGCGCGTGCACGTTGTTGGGTCCTGAGGGACCAGGCGCTTTCGGGTGTCTGTTTCCTTGTGGGCCTCGTCTGAGCCGGCCGTCTGGTCGGGGAGGGTGGGGTGCCGCCCGTACTTTGAGAACTACACAGTGGACGCGAGCATCTTAAAGAAGCGAACGCAGGATCCTTTCGGGGGTTCTGTGGCTCATGTGATTTCAAGTCTTTAAGAGCAAACGGTGGATGCCTTGGCATCTGGAGCCGAAGAAGGACGTAGCAATCTGCGATAAGCCTTGGGGAGCCGATAAGCGGGCTGTGATCCGAGGATTTCCGAATGGGGAAACCCCGCCAGGCGGCGTGCTGACCTGGTGACTCCCGTCTGAATATATAGGGCGGGTAGAGGGAACGTGGGGAAGTGAAACATCTCAGTACCCACAGGAAGAGAAAACAACAGTGATTCCGTGAGTAGTGGCGAGCGAAAGCGGATGAGGCTAAACCGGATCGTGTGTGATAGCCGGCAGGTGTTGCACGTTCGGGGTTGTGGGACCATTCTGAGACCGCTGCCGCAGGTCTCGGTGGTACAGGTGCGTATAGACGAACGGTTTTGAATGGCCGGCCAGAGCGGGTGGTAGCCCCGTAGTCGACATGCGTTGCCTGCCGCGAGTGGTATCCCAAGTAGCACGGGGCCCGTGAAATCCCGTGTGAATCTGCCAGGACCACCTGGTAAGCCTAAATACTCCCAGATGACCGATAGCGGACAAGTACCGTGAGGGAAAGGTGAAAAGTACCCCGGGAGGGGAGTGAAATAGTACCTGAAACCGTTTGCTTACAAACCGTCGGAGCCTCCTTGTTGGGGTGACGGCGTGCCTTTTGAAGAATGAGCCTGCGAGTTAGTGATACGTGGCGAGGTTAACCCGTGTGGGGCAGCCGTAGCGAAAGCGAGTCTGAATAGGGCGAGTCAGTCGCGTGTCCTAGACCCGAAGCGAAGTGATCTATCCATGGCCAGGCTGAAGCGACGGTAAGACGTCGTGGAGGGCCGAACCCACTTAGGTTGAAAACTGAGGGGATGAGCTGTGGATAGGGGTGAAAGGCCAATCAAACTTCGTGATAGCTGGTTCTCTCCGAAATGCATTTAGGTGCAGCGTTGCGTGTTTCTTGCCGGAGGTAGAGCTACTGGATGGCCGATGGGCCCTACAAGGTTACTGACGTCAGCCAAACTCCGAATGCCGGTAAGTGAGAGCGCAGCAGTGAGACGGTGGGGGATAAGCTTCATCGTCGAGAGGGAAACAACCCAGACCACCATCTAAGGTCCCTAAGCGCGTGCTAAGTGGGAAAGGATGTGGAGTTGCTCAGACAACCAGGAGGTTGGCTTAGAAGCAGCCACCCTTGAAAGAGTGCGTAATAGCTCACTGGTCAAGTGATTCCGCGCCGACAATGTAACGGGGCTCAAGCACGCCACCGAAGTTGTGGCATTGACATTTTTGGTAGGCCTTCGTGGTCCAGCCGTGTTGATGGGTAGGAGAGCGTCGTGTGGGCGGTGAAGCGGCGGAGTGATCCAGCCGTGGAGGCCACACGAGTGAGAATGCAGGCATGAGTAGCGAAAGACGTGTGAGAAACACGTCCTCCGGAAGACCAAGGGTTCCAGGGTCAAGCTAATCTTCCCTGGGTAAGTCGGGACCTAAGGCGAGGCCGACAGGCGTAGTCGATGGACAACGGGTTGATATTCCCGTACCGGCGAAGAACCGCCCCAATCAATCCAGTGGTGCTAAGCGCCCAAAGCCAGACATCGCCGCCTTCGGGTGGCACCGTCTGGTGGAGCGCGCGACCCCATGCTGGTGCGGTTAGCGTATTAACAGGTGTGACGCAGGAAGGTAGCCCAAGCCAGGCGATGGTTGTCCTGGTCCAAGCATGTAGGCCGAGCCATAGGCAAATCCGTGGCTCATGTGGCTGAGATGTGATGGGGATGAAAAGTGGGTGATCCTATGCTGCCGAGAAAAGCATCGACGCGAGGTTCTAGCCGCCCGTACCCCAAACCGACTCAGGTGGTCAGGTAGAGAATACCAAGGAGATCGAGATAATCGTGGTTAAGGAACTCGGCAAAATGCCCCCGTAACTTCGGGAGAAGGGGGGCCCAGCGCGTATTAGAACTTGCTTCGAAAGCGTGTGTGGGCCGCAGAGACCAGTGGGTAGCGACTGTTTATTAAAAACACAGGTCCGTGCGAAGTCGCAAGACGATGTATACGGACTGACGCCTGCCCGGTGCCGGAAGGTTAAGAGGACCGGTCAGCCGCAAGGCGAAGCTGAGAATTTAAGCCCCGGTAAACGGCGGTGGTAACTATAACCATCCTAAGGTAGCGAAATTCCTTGTCGGGTAAGTTCCGACCTGCACGAATGGCGTAACGACTTCCCAACTGTCTCAACCACGAACTCGGCGAAATTGCATTACGAGTAAAGATGCTCGTTACGCGCAGCAGGACGGAAAGACCCCGTGACCTTTACTACAGCTTGGTATTGGTGTTCGGTGTGGCTTGTGTAGGATAGGTGGGAGACTGTGAAGCAGTGACGCCAGTCATTGTGGAGTCGTTGTTGAAATACCACTCTGGTCACTCTGGATATCTAACTTCGGACCGTGATCCGGTTCAGGGACAGTGCCTGGTGGGTAGTTTAACTGGGGCGGTTGCCTCCCAAAGAGTAACGGAGGCGCCCAAAGGTTCCCTCAACCTGGTTGGCAATCAGGTGGCGAGTGTAAGTGCACAAGGGAGCTTGACTGTGAGACTGACAGGTCGAGCAGGGACGAAAGTCGGGACTAGTGATCCGGCAGTGGCTTGTGGAAGCGCTGTCGCTCAACGGATAAAAGGTACCTCGGGGATAACAGGCTGATCTTGCCCAAGAGTCCATATCGACGGCATGGTTTGGCACCTCGATGTCGGCTCGTCGCATCCTGGGGCTGGAGTAGGTCCCAAGGGTTGGGCTGTTCGCCCATTAAAGCGGTACGCGAGCTGGGTTTAGAACGTCGTGAGACAGTTCGGTCCCTATCCGCTGCGCGCGTAGGAAGTTTGAGAGGATCTGACCCTAGTACGAGAGGACCGGGTTGGACGAACCTCTGGTGTGCCAGTTGTCCTGCCAAGGGCACCGCTGGTTGGCTACGTTCGGGATGGATAACCGCTGAAAGCATCTAAGCGGGAAGCCGGCCTCAAGATGAGACTTCCATCACCTTCGGGTGGAGAGGCTCCCAGCAGACTACTGGGTTGATAGGCCAGACGTGGAAGCCCAGCAATGGGTGCAGCTGACTGGTACTAATAAGCCGATGACTTGATAACACACCGTCTTCTGCGGTGCTCGCGTCCACTTTGTGGTTCCCGATGTACGGGCACCAGAAAACTTTCATAGAGAAAGCTTGATGTCGAACACATCACCAGATGTTTCGGCGGTCATAGCGAGAGGGAAACGCCCGGCCACATTCCGAACCCGGAAGCTAAGCCTCTCAGCGCCGATGGTACTGCAAGGGGGACCTTGTGGGAGAGTAGGACACCGCCGGACTTAACCTGAACGAAAGGCCACCCAACGCCGGGTGGCCTTTCGTGCATTACACGGCAATCACCCGAACACCGCCTCGCGGCAGTCAGCCGCGCGGCGGCTCGAAGCTCAGCGGAGACCACTCGCCCGCGTGGGGCAGCTCGGCGTACCGCACGTCGGTCGTCTGCGCGGAGACCGATGCCACGCACGCCAGCAGAGACTGCGTCGGGTAGCCGTGCGGGCGGTTGTCGCGGATGATCGCGCGGTCGTCCTCCGGGCTGAGCTCGGCGCTCTGCGCGAGCACTGTCAGCCAGGGCTCCCACCATCCGCTCGCATCGCCATCCGTCGACGCGGCCTCGAAGGCCGCGTGCCATGCCGCGATGCGCGGCGTGGCCGGGTCGTCCGCATCGGTGTGCGCGATCATGTGCGTGCCGGGGGACAGGCGTTCGCGTCGCAGCTCCTGCCCGTCCCACGAGACGACCGACGCGCCGTCTCCATCGACCTCGACGAGGTTGAAGCCCAGGGTGCGGAGCTCTCCCTGCGGGGTGGCGCCGCCGACCGCGTCGAGCACGATGCCCCCGCGCGAGGCGATCTGAGCGGCGGGGAGATCCGGTTCGCCGGCGCGGTTGAGCAGCACCGCGAGGCGGCCAGGCCGGGCTGCGAGCCATGCGCCTCCCGCGAGGCGATCCTGCACACCGACGACGTCCGGCAGCTGCGGCCACCACGAGCCGAGCGGGTTCCACGGGCGAGCCGGGTCCTCGTCGCGCACGGCGAGAAGGCGGACGGGCTCGGCGGTGGCGCCGGGCTCGGGAATGCGGATGACGACGGTGCACATAGCGATCCCGATCAGCCTACGGCCGCGCGGAGGGGTGCCGGGCGGCCAGACGGATGGGAGAATCGCACTCGATGAACATCGTCGTGGGAGTGTCCGGCGGCATCGCCGCGTACAAGGCCGTGCACCTCGTGCGGCTGCTCGTGAAGGACGGTCACGACGTGCACGTCGTGCCCACCGCTGACGCGCTGCGCTTCGTCGGTCTGCCGACCTGGGAGGCGATCAGCCGCCATCCGGTGACGACATCCGTGCATGAGGACGTCGCGAGCGTGCGCCATGTCGCGCTGGGCCAGGCGGCCGACCTCGTCGTCGTGGCGCCTGCCACCGCGAACACGCTCGCGCGGATGGCCGCGGGCATCGCGGACGACCTCCTCGGCACGACGCTGCTCGCGACGACGGCGCCGGTCGTCGTCGCCCCGGCCATGCACACGGAGATGTGGCGGCATCCCGCCACGGAGGCGAACGTCGACACCCTGCGCCGCCGCCGCGTGCTCTTCGTCGGCCCGGAGTCGGGGCAGCTCACGGGGGACGACGTCGGGCCGGGTCGGATGGCCGAGCCCGAGCGGATCCACGAGGCTCTGCGCGCGATCCTCGCGCGTCGACAGGACGCCGCCGGGCTGCGCATCGCCGTCTCTGCGGGCGGGACGCGCGAGCCCATCGACCCCGTCCGCTTCCTCGGCAACCGCTCGAGCGGTCGCCAGGGCGCGGCCATCGCGATCGCGGCGGCCGACCGCGGGGCCGAGGTGACCGCGGTGCTCGCGCATGTGGACGAATCCGTCCGGAGCACCCTCGAGGGCCACCCCGGCATCCGGGTGCGCGTCGCCGGCACGGCCGCCGAGCTCGCCGCGGAGATGCGCGAGGTGGCACCCGGCGTCGATGTCGTGATCATGGCCGCGGCGGTTGCCGACTACCGCGTCGCGTCTGTGTCCGAGAGCAAGCTCACGAAGGAGGCGGCTGGCGGCGTGCCCCCGACGCTCGAGCTCGTCGAGAACGAGGACATCCTCGCGGGACTGGCCGCCGACCGGAGGCCGGGCCAGACGGTCGTCGGCTTCGCCGCCGAGACGCCCGCGGAGGGGGAGACCCTTCTCGAGCGCGGGGTGCGGAAGCGTCGACGGAAGGGCGTCGATCTCCTCGCGGTGAACGCGGTCGGATGGTCGGAGGGCTTCGAGCAGGCCGACAACGCGCTCACGATCATCGACGCGCAGGACCAGGTCGCGGCATCCGTCACCGGCTCCAAGCGCGAGGTCGCCGATGCGCTGATCGACGCCATCCTCGCCGTGCGGAGCTGACCCCCTCAGTCGTCGCTCGAGTGCAGTCCCCGTCGGACGGACAGGAGCGTCACCTCGGGGTGCTCCTCCGCGAGCACGCGCTCGGCGCGGTCGAGCACGTCGCGCACGTGCGCGAGGTCGGCGCCCACGACCGAGAGCCCGATCGCGGTCCGCCGGTGCAGGTCGTGCGCACCCACCTCCGCGGCGGCGGCCTCGGTGCGGCGGGAGAGGTTCGCGATGAGCGGCCGGATGACGCTCCGCTTCTCCTTGAGGGAGTGCACGTCACCCAGCAGGACGTCGAACTCGACCCAGCCGATCCACATGGCGCCAGTGTCGCATGGCCGCCTCGGCGCGCGTGAGCGCGCAGCGGATGGATCCACCCGAGATGTCCGGGATATCGCCAGCGACGCGGCGTAGGCTCCGCGCATGAGCAGCACCTGGATCGCGCAGCCCACGGTCGACGACGCCACGGTCACGGCGAGCACAGGGCGCGGATGGGACGAGTGGGTCGCCCTCATCGACGCCGGCCCGGGCCCCGAGGCCGGGCACACGGCGATCGCCCGCTGGCTCGTCGACGCGCACGCGGTCGACGCGTGGTGGGCGCAGTCCGTGACCGTCGGCTACGAGCGCATCCGAGGGCTGCGGCTGCCGGGGCAGATGCCCGACGGGACGTTCAGCGTCTCGCGCAGCCGGCGTCTCCGCGTGCAGGCCGACACCCTGCGCGACGCGCTGCTCGATGACGCGCTGCGGCGCGAGCTGCTCGGCGAGGTCGAGACCGAGCTGCTCTCGCGGCCCACGGCGAAGAACCTGCGCTTCCGCGTCACCCATGAGGGCGTCGAGACGGGGATCGTGGCGTTCACCGCGGAGGACGCGGGCGACGGCACGCGCCTCACGGTCACGCACGAGAAGCTGCCCACGCCCGAGGAGGCGGAGTGGTGGAAGGCGCACTGGGCCGAGTGGCTCGACGGAGTCGGCTCGAACCCGTGAGCCTCAGTGCGCGGCGTGGTACGTCGCGCCGCTCTCGTCGGCCTTCCAGTAGCCCTTGACGATGATGCGCTCGGGGTCGAGCGACCAGCGGTCGACGGTGAGTGCGCGCCCGGCCCTGACGACCGCCTGCTCGGCCGCGATGAATGCGAAGACGTCGCCATCGGGCCGGTCGGCCTCGGTGAGCTGCTCGAGCCGGGAGATGAGCGCCGATGTCGGGCGGGCGCCATCCCGATGCACGTACTCCACGGCGACCGGTGCATCGATCGGCACCTCATGCGCGGCATCCGCGACCTCCACGAGCACGCGGGCGCTCGCGCCATCCGGGATCGCCGCAGCATAGCGGCGGATCTGCGGGATGGCGGTCTCGTCGCCCGCGAGGAGCCACGCGTCGGGCGCGCCGTCGATGCGCAGCGTGCCGCGCGGGCCTCCGACGCCGAGCAGCGAGCCCATCGGCGCTCCGGCCGCCCACACACCCGCGACGCCCTCGTCGCCGTGCACGGCGAACTCGAGGTCGAGCCAGTCCTCGCCCCACCGCAGCGGGGTGAACTCGCGGCTGGGCGCCTCGCGCATCTCCTCGACGCTCGACGGGGCGCCGTCGGGGAAGAAGATGCGGATGTGGTCGTCGTGGCCGAGGCCCTCGCCGAAGCCCGCGAGGTCGTCGCCCTGAACGCGCACCCGGACGTAGTCCGGACCGATCCACTCGCGGGAGGCGAGCCGTGTGAACCGGAAGCGGAGGTCGACGCGCGAGCGCTCGAGTGCGAAGCGGGCGTCCGTGGAATTCGACAAGTGCATAAGACTTAGGTTAGCCTTCCTGCGATCCGGTTAGGTTCGGCTTACCTGAATCGAGCGTCCCGAGGATGAGCGGCGCTCCCGGCATCGTCCCCCACGAGACCGCGGATGACACCGCGCTCTCCGACCCAGGAGGCATCGCTATGTCCACGACCCGTCCGATCGCCGCGCTCTCGCTCGTCGCGGCATCCGCCCTCGCTCTCGCCGGCTGCGCTTCGGCTGCCGATGACAGCGCCGAGGCCGCTCCCGAGGAGTCGGCGGCCGCCGAGCCGACCTCGGTCGAGGTCGAGGACAACAACGGCACGCAGACGGTCGCCGTCCCGCCGACGTCGGTGGTCGCGACCGACAACCGCACGTTCGAGACGCTCAGCGACTGGGGCATCGAGCTCTCCGCCGCCGCCGTGTCGCTCATGCCCGAGACGATCCCGTACACGACCGACGACGCGATCGTCGACCTCGGCACGCACAACGAGCCCGACCTCGAGGCCGTGGTCGCGGCCGAGCCCGACCTCATCGTGAACGGTCAGCGCTTCGCGCAGTACCACGACGACTTCGCGGCGCTCGCGCCGGACGCGACGATCCTCGAACTCGACCCGCGCGAGGGCGAGCCCTTCGACGCGGAGCTCAAGCGCCAGGTCGCCGTGCTCGGTGAGGTCTTCGGCAAGCAGGCCGAGGCCGAGGAGCTCGCGGCCGACCTCGACGCTGCGATCGACCGCGTGAAGGCCGCCTACGACCCGGCCGACTCGGTGATGGCGGTCATCACGTCGGGCGGAGAGATCGGGTACTCGGCGCCGGGCAACGGCCGCACGCTCGGCCCGGTGTTCGACATCCTCGGTCTCACGCCCGCGCTCGAGGTCCCGGAGTCGAGCGAGGACCACCAGGGCGACGACATCTCCGTCGAGGCGATCGCCGACTCGAACCCGGACTGGCTCCTCGTGATGGACCGTGACGCGGCCGTCGCCGCAGACGACCCGGAGTACACGCAGGCGGCCGAGGTGCTCGAGGACTCCGAGGCGCTCGCCGGCGTCACCGCCGTGCAGGAGGACCAGATCGTGTACATGCCCGCCGACACGTACACGAACGAGGGCATCCAGACCTACACGGAGTTCTTCAACGACTTCGCCGACGCCCTCGAAGCGGGCGCGTGATCCGACACGGCTGAACGGTGGCGGGCCCGCAGGATGCGGGCCCGCCGTCGACACAGAGGACCCCATGACTCAGGCCATCCCCACCGCGGCGCCCGCGCGCCGCAGCCGTCTCTTCGACGCTCGGCTGCTGATCGGCGTCGCCGTGGTCGCGGCGCTGCTCGTGCTCTCGCTCTTCGTCGGCGTCTACGACGTGCTCGGCGCCGACGACGGCGCCGAGATGTTCGCGATCACCCGGATCCCCGGACGATCGCCCTCGTGCTCGCGGGCGCGGCGATGGCGATGTGCGGCCTCGTCATGCAGCTGCTCACGCAGAACCGCTTCGTCGAGCCCACGACGACGGGCACGACGGAGTGGGCGGGGCTCGGCCTCCTCGCGGTCATGGTGCTCATCCCCGACGCGAGCATCCTCACGCGGATGGTCGGCGCGGTCGTCGCCGCGTTCGTCGGCACGATGGTCTTCTTCCTCTTCCTGCGCAGGGTCTCGCTCCGGTCCTCGCTCATCGTGCCGATCGTCGGGATCATGCTCGGCGCCGTGGTCGGCTCGGTCTCCATGTTCTTCGCCCTGCAGACCGACATGCTGCAGAGCCTCGGCGTGTGGTTCGCCGGCAGCTTCACCTCCGTCCTGCGCGGTCAGTACGAGCCGCTGTGGGTCGTCCTGGCGGTGGGGATCGCGATCTTCATCGCCGCCGACCGCTTCACGGTGGCGGGGCTCGGCGAGGAGGTCGCGACCAACGTCGGCCTCGACTACAACCGCATCATGCTCCTCGGAACCGCCCTCATCGCGGTCGCCACGGGCGTCGTGACGGTGGTCGTCGGCAACCTGCCCTTCCTCGGGCTGATCGTGCCCAACGTCGTCTCGATGGTCCGCGGCGACGACCTGCGCAGCAACCTGCCGTGGGTCTGCCTGCTCGGCATCGCGATCGTCACGGTGTGCGACCTCGTCGGGCGGACGATCATCATGCCGTTCGAGGTGCCGGTGTCCCTGATCCTGGGTGTCGTCGGTGCCGCCGTCTTCATCCTCCTTCTCCTGAGGCAGCGTCGACGTGGCTGACACCCGAACCGTCCTCGCCCCCGCAGGCGCTGCGACCCGCCGCAGCGCCGCGCCGCTGCCGACCCTCCGCGCGCGGCGCCGCTACGCCATCCTGCTCGCGGTGCTCGCCGCGCTCGCGGCCGGCGCCGCGTTCGGACTGCTCGCGTGGGACAACCCGATGCCCGTCGGCTCCGAGGGGTTCTGGCGCATCGCGAACCTCCGCGCGACGAACCTCGTCGTGCTGTCCGTCGTCGCGGTGTGCCAGGCGATCGCGACGGTGACGTTCCAGACGGTCACCGAGAACCGGATCATCACCCCGTCGATCATGGGCTTCGAGTCCCTCTACACGGCCGTGCAGACATCGGCGGTCTACGTCCTCGGCGCAGCCGGCGTGGTCGCGCTTCAGGGTGTGCCGCAGTTCCTCCTGCAGGTCGCCCTCATGGTCGGGCTCTCGCTGCTGCTCTACGGATGGCTGCTGTCGGGGCGGTACGGAAGCCTCCACATCATGCTCCTCGTCGGGATCGTCATCGGCGCGGGCCTCGGGTCGGTCTCGACCTTCATGCAGCGGCTGCTCACGCCGAGCGAGTTCGACGTGCTCGCGGCCCGGCTGTTCGGGAGCATCGCGAACGCCGACGCCTCCTACCTGCCCGTGGCTCTCCCGCTCGTGGGCCTCGCGGTGATCTTCATCCTCGCGAACGGCCGCCGGCTCAACGCGATCGCCCTCGGCCGCGACCTGAGCACGAGCCTCGGCATCGACCACCGACGCGAGGTCATGCGGATGCTGTTCTTCGTGTCCATCCTCATGGCGGTCTCGACGGCCCTGGTCGGTCCGATGACGTTCCTCGGCTTCCTCGTCGCAACGCTCGCCTACCAGTTCGCCGACACGTACGACCACCGCCTCGTCTTCCCGGTCGCGGCGCTGACCGGCTTCGTGGTCCTGGCCGGGGCGTACTTCGTCATGAAGAACGTCTTCGCCGCGCAGGGCGTCGTCTCGATCATCGTCGAGCTCGTCGGCGGGACCGTCTTCCTCTTCGTCATCCTCAGAAAGGGCAGGCTGTGATCTCGCTCACCGGCGTCCGCAAGGACTACAGCACCGAGGTCGCGATCGGCCCCGTCGATCTGCAGATCCCCGAGGGCGGCATCACGGCCCTCGTCGGGCCGAATGGCGCGGGGAAGTCGACGCTCCTCACGATGATCGGCCGCCTGCTCGGCATCGACGAGGGCAGCATCGAGATCGCGGGCTGCGACGTCGCGAGCACGGCCTCGAAGGACCTCGCTCGCATCGTCTCGATCCTCCGCCAGGAGAACCACTTCATCACGCGACTGACCGTGCGCCAGCTCGTGTCGTTCGGGCGCTTCCCGTACTCCAAGGGGCGTCTGACGCGGGCGGACGAGGAGATCATCAGCCGGGCGATCGACTTCCTCGATCTCACGGCGCTCGAGAACCGCTATCTCGACCAGCTCTCGGGCGGTCAGCGGCAGCGCGCCTACGTGGCGATGGTGCTGTCGCAGGAGACCGAGTACGTGCTGCTCGACGAGCCGCTCAACAACCTCGACATGCGCCACTCCGTGCAGATGATGAAGCAGCTGCGGCGCGCGGCCGAGGAGCTCGGGCGGACGATCGTCATCGTGCTGCACGACATCAACTTCGCGGGCCACTACGCCGATCGCATCTGCGCGGTCAAGGACGGCAGGGTCGTCGAGTTCGGCACGCCCGACGAGATCCTCACCGACGAGGTGCTGACGCGCGTCTTCGACACCCCGGTGCAGGTGGTGGCGGGCCCGAACGGGCCGCTCGCGGTCTACTACTGACCTACAGCTCGATGCCGTGATCCTCGTCGTTCACGCCCTGGTTGCGCCCGCGGCGCGACTCGAACGACATGAAGAGGATGAGCCCGACGACGAGGCCGAGCACGATGCCGAGGCCGACGTTGCCCAGGATCAGCCCGACGATGATGGCGAGCGCGAGCACGCCGAGGGCGATGAGCAGGGTGCGGCCGCGGGTCATGCCACCATCATGCCGCGCTCAGCGGTCGCGGTGGTCCTCCATGTGCAGGCGCGGCGCTCGCCGCGGCTCGCTCGCGCCGGACGCGAGGATGAGGCGGATGACCCGGTAGCGCTGCCCGCGCCAGGGTTCGAGCAGCTCGAGCATGCCGTCGTCGTCCGTCCGGCAGCCGGTGAGCGCATACCCGACCTGATGCGCGAGATGGAAGTCGCCCACGCTCACGGCGTCCGGATCTCCGAGCGCGCGAATGCGCGTCTCGGATGCGGTCCAGAGGCCGATCCCGCGGATGGCCGTGAGGGCGCGGTCGCGACCATCGCCATCCGCCGCGTCGAGCGCCGCCCGTACGAGCGAGGGTCCGCGTCGGGCCGCCTCGACGATGGTGCGCGCCTGCGGCGGCTCGAGCCCTGCTCTGTGCCATGCCCACGACGGGATGAGCCGCCAGCCGTCGATCGAGGGCGGCGCGAACAGGGGCCGCGGTGTCGGGCCGGGGACGCGTTCGCCGAACCACGTGACGAGGGAGCGCCAGGCGCCGAACGCCTGCCGCAGGGTCACCTTCTGCTCGGTGATGGACTGCGCGAGCGCGTCGAAGAGCAGGTCGCTGCGCGCGATGCGGAGGCCGGGGTGCCGCCGGTGCGCGTCCGCGATGAGCGGATGGGCGCGTGCGTCGAAGTCGCCGTCATCGTCGAGCGCGCCGCAGAGGGCGGGCACCTGGGCGATCGCCCACGCGCGCCCCAGGCCCCAGGCCGCGGCGCGCACCGCGCCATCCGCCGTCTGCCGCAGCGCCGTGCACGCGATGCCGTCGGGGGTGCGCGTCGCGCGCCAGACCACGCCGCGGTCGAAGGCCTGCGCCGGATCGCCCGGGCCGCGCTGCAGCACGGCGACCGTCGCGTAGAGGTCGAGAGGGCGCCGCGGGCGGTAGACCGTCTCGAGGCGCGGGCCGGGGTCGGGCCGCGGGTCGCGCTCGCGCGTCGCGAAGCGCGACTCGAGCGCGGCCTGAGGGATCATGCCGCCACGCTACGCCCCGCACCCGACAAAGCGGTGCGCGGCGCGGGTCAGAAGCGGTCGGGCGACGGGGCGCCGGCGCCGTACCGGATGGTGACGTCGGCGTGGCGGTCGAAGCGGTAGCCGACGCCGCGCACGGTGCGGACGATGTCCTCGTAGCGCCCGAGCTTCGCGCGCAGGCGGCGCACGTGCACGTCGATGGTGCGCTCGCCGGGCACGTCGTCCTCGCTCTGCGCCTGCCACAGCGACTCGACGAGCTCGGTGCGCTCGATCGTGCGGCCCTCGCGGAGGACGAGGTACTGCAGCAGCTCGAACTCCTTGAACGTGAGGGCGGCCGACTCGCCGTCGAGCAGGACGCGCTTGCGCGAGATGTCGACGACGACGCCCTCGGCCTGCTCGGGCTCGGTCGTCTCGGGCTGGACGCGGGCGACCGCACCCGGCTCCTTGAGGGCGAGGCGGACGACGTCGACGTCGCGGCCGCCCGCGTTCTGCGGAGCGAGCGCGACGGCCGCGTACGTCTCGGCGCTGGGGGAGAGCTCCGCGATGGTGCGGCGGAGCGCCTCGACGATCGTCGAGAGCGAGACGCCGTCGGCGACGGCCTTGGCCTCGTCGAGCCCGACGTAGAGCGCGAAGCCGCGGGGCGAGACGCCCGGCTGCGGGCCGGTCTGCGGCGCCTCGGCGGGGGAGGGGACGGCGCGGAGGTGGGTCGGACGGGCGGTGGGATCGGCGGGGCGGACGGTCGCGGGGCGCTCGAGGAGGGAAGCAGACATGATGATGGAGTCCTTCTGCGGGGGAACCCGGTGGGTTCGGTCGTGCTGAGGTGCGGCCGGATCGGCGGTGATCGCCTGATCGTGAGCTCGGCCGGTGCCGGGTGCGGCGGTGTCGAAGCTGCCGGGGTGATCGGAGCTCGGGGGCGTTGCGACCATGGGGGTCTCGCTGTGCCCTGGCGGTGCTGCTGAGGGGTTATCCGACGTCAGCTGCACATTCGACAGCACGTGACAACACAGCCGGCCATCATCATGCCGGCAGTCCCGTTCGCCTCCCAGGCGGACAAGGGCTGTGTGCTGTCAGTCATGTCGCCGATTATGTCCGGGCGTGTCGGGGTGTGTCAAACGGAGTCCGGATGTGACGGTCTGCGTGAAGAAATGTGACGGATGTGCGCGCCTGAGAGCCTCCCGGCAGGGCGATCTGCACGCGCCTCGATGTCGGTGGGCGGGCGTACTCTCGGAGGGTGACCGAGCTCCACTTCACCCACGCGCCCGAGGCGTCGCGCTACGAGCTGCGGCGGGGCGACGACCTCGTGAGCATCCTCGACTACCGCGACAACGGGCGCACGGTCGCGCTCACGCGCGCGTACACGAATCCCCGCTTCCGAGGCCACGGCTACGCCGCGGTCGTGACCGAGCGCGCGGTCGCCGACATCGAGTCCCGCGGCGATCGGCGCGTGCTGCCGGTGTGCTGGTACGTGGCCGACTGGTTCGCGGAGCATCCCGAGCGCGCCGGCCTGCTCGCTTCGTGAGGCTCTGGACGCTGCACCCCTCGCTCCTCGATCGGCAGGGGCTCACCGCCGTCTGGCGTGAGGGGCTGCTCGCGCAGGCGGTGCTCCTGGGGCGGACGAAGGGGTACACCGCGCACCCGCAGCTCGACCGCTTCCGCGCCCACGCGGATCCGGAGGCGGCGATCGGCGCCTACCTCGCCGGCGTGCAGGAGGAGGCGACCCGCCGAGGCTATCGATACGACGCCGAGCGCATCGCGGTGCCGCCACACGGCGAGGTCGAGGCGATCCCCGCGACCGCGGGCCAGCTCGAGTTCGAATGGGGTCATCTGCTGCGCAAGCTGGCCATCCGCTCTCCCGAGCTCCATGAGGCGCATGCCGCGCGCCTCACGCGCGACAGCCATCCGCTCTTCGTGATCGTGCCCGGCGACGTCGAGCCCTGGGAGCGCGGGCGGGAGTAGCGTGGCGTCCATGCGCATCCTCCTCATCGGCGGCACCGGCAACATCAGCTCGTACGTGACGGAGGAGGCTCTCGCGCGCGGGCACGACGTCACCGTGCTGAACCGCGGGAAGAGCGAGGTGCCGGATGGCGTGCGCTCGCTCGTCGGCGACGCGGGTGACGCCGCATCGATCGAGCGCGCGGTCGGCGCTGAGACGTTCGACGTCGTCGCGAACTTCCGCAGCTTCTCTCCGCAGCAGGTGGCCGACGACATCCGGATCTTCGAGGGCCGGACGGCGCAGTACATCTACATCTCGAGTGCGTCGGCGTATCAGAAGCCGATCGCGCAGCTGCCGATCGTGGAGTCGACGCCGCTGCGGAACCCGTTCTGGCAGTACTCGCGCGACAAGATCGCGAGCGAGGACCTGCTCGTGGCGGCGTACCGCGCGTCGGGCTTCCCGATGACGATCGTGCGGCCGAGCCACACCTACGGTCCGTCGCTCATCCCGCTCGAGGGCAAGTGGACCGCGCTGCAGCGCATCCTCGACGGGCGGCCGATCGTCGTGCACGGCGACGGCACGAGCTGGTGGACGCTCACCCACTCGCGCGACTTCGCTCGGGCGTTCGTCGGGCTGTTCGGCAATCCGCACGCGCTCGGGCAGGCGGTGCACATCACGAGCGACGAGAGCCTCACGTGGGATGAGATCGCCCGGCTTCTCGGCCGCGCGCTCGGTCGCGAGCCGGAGATCGTGCACGTGGCGTCGGACGCGATCGCGCGCGAGCTTCCCGAGATGGGCCCCGGGCTCGTGGGCGACAAGGCGCACTCGGTGATCTTCGACAACACGCGGATCAAGCAGCTCGTGCCCGGATGGACGGCGACGACGCCGTTCGCGGAGGGTGCGCGCGAGATCGTCGAGTGGCATCGAGCGGATCCGTCGCGTCAGGAGGTGGACGCGGAGCTGGACGCCGCGTTCGATCGGCTCATCGCGAAGCACGGGGCGTAGGGGGCGGGGCCGTCGCCCCCGGTCGTTGAGCGAGCGAAGCGCGTCGAAACGGCGCAAGATGGTCCCGGAAGGGATTCCCATGACCCGCGTGAAGTCGTCGTTCCTGAAGGTGCTCAACCGCACTCTGAATCCCCTGACGCTGCGCGCGGCGCGGAGCGGGCGGGGTCCGTTCTCGCTCATTGAGCATGTCGGACGGCGCTCGGGTCGGACCTTTGAAGCGCCGCTGATCCTCGCGCGCGTGCCCGAGGGCTTCGTCGCCGAGCTGACGTACGGCCCGCAGGTGAACTGGTACCGCAACGTCGTCGCGGGCGGCGGGCGCGTGCTGCATCGGGGGGAGTGGTTCGAGATCACTTCCGTCGAGCCGTACGGCGTCGAGGAGGGGCTCAAGGCCTTCGGCCCGCCGGCGTCGTGGCTGCTGCGATTGTTGCGGAAGCGGGAGTTCCGGCTGCTGCGGGTGGCGCGTTAGGCCGTCAGCGCCGAGTGGACCTCGTCGTACGGCGGCGGTCGCGCATGACCTCCTGATCCTTGCCCGCCGCGTCGCCGCGGCAATGTCCGACCCCCTCCTTACCGTTGAAGCATGCGGATCCTGCACACCTCGGACTGGCACATCGGGCGGACCTTCCACGGGTTCTCGACGCTCGATGCGCTGCGGGGCGTGTTCGATGCCCTTGTCGAGGAGGTGCGCGCCCGGAAGATCGACGTGGTCGTCGTCGCGGGCGATGTCTTCGACTCCGGTACGCCCGCCGCTGCCGCGTTCGAACTGCTCACCGACACGCTCCGGGCCATCCGCTCGGCAGGGGCTCAGCTCGTCGTCACGAGCGGCAACCACGACTCGGCCGCGCGCCTGGGCTTCCAGGCGCCGCTGCTCGGCGCAGCCGGCGTGCACATCATCACCGATCCGCGCTCGGCCGGCACCCCCGTCACGATCGAGGATGAGCATGGTCCGGTCCACTTCTACGGTCTTCCCTACCTCGAGCCCGCGATCGTGCGCAGCGTCTGGCCAGACGCCGAACTGCGCACGCAGGAGCAGGCCATCCGTCACGCGATGAGCCTCGTGAACGCCGACCGCTCCGAGCGGGGCGGGCGATCGATCGTCGCGTCCCACTGCTTCGCGGGCGACGTCGAGCCGACCGCGGGCGTCGAGCGCGAGATCCGGCAGGGGTCGCTCGACGTCGTGCCGCTCGTCGACTTCGACGGGCCCGACTACGTCGCGCTCGGGCACATCCACGGGCGGTCGCGCCTCGCCGAGAACGTCCGCTACTCGGGCGCGCCGCTGCACTACAGCTTCGGTGAGGGCGACAAGCCCCGCGGCGCCTGGATCGTCGATCTCGGCGCCGACGGTGTCGAGCGCATCGAATGGCTCGACCTCCCCATCCCGCGCCGGCTCGTCACTCTGCGCGGCACCCTCGACGAGCTGCTGGCCGACGAGCGCTACCGCGAGCACGAGGGCGATTGGGTCTGCGCCGTGCTGACCGACGTGAACCCGCCGCTCGAGCCGATGCGGAAGCTCCGCGCGCGCTTCGACGGATGCGCGACCATCCAGCTCGCACCCGTCGGAGGGGTCAAGGAGGAGCGTCGCACCTTCCGTGAGCGAGTCGAGAGCGCGCGCTCCGACCGCGAGCTCGTCGACGACTTCCTGGCGCACGTGCGCAACGGCGAGGGCGCGACCGACGTCGAGCGGGAGATCATCGGCGAGGTCGTCTCGACCCGCGAGGCCGCGGAGACGCGCGCATGAGAATCCACCGCGTCGAGATCGAGGGCTTCGGCCCCTTCCGCAGGCGCCAGGTCGTCGACCTCGACGCATACGCCGCCGACGGCCTCTTCCTCATCGGCGGGCGCACGGGCGCCGGCAAGTCGAGCATCCTCGACGCGATCACCTTCGCGATCTTCGGCTCGGTTCCTCGCTACGAGGGCGGAGAGAAGCGCCTCCGCAGCGACCACTGCGAGCCCGACGACCCGACGAGCGTCGCGGTCGAGTTCACGACCGGCGGCACCCGCTGGCGCATCGAGCGATCGCCCGAGTACGAGCGCCCGAAGAAGCGCGGCGACGGGATGACCACGGCTCCCGCACGCGCTCAGATGGGCGAGGTGGTCGGCGACTCCGTCGACTGGCGCGCCGCGAAGGACCGCGACGTCGCGAACCTCGTCGCTGAGGTCGTCGGACTCAACCAGCAGCAGTTCCTTCAGGTCATCCTGCTCGCGCAGGGGCGCTTCGCCCGCTTCCTGCTCGCCGACAACAACGATCGCCAGAAGCTCCTCCGCACCCTGTTCGGCTCGCGCCGCTTCGAGGACTACGAGAGGGAGCTCGATCAGCGGCGGGCATCGGCTGAGGCGACGGTCGCCGAGGGGCGTCAGCTCCTCTCGGTCGTGCTCGACCAGGCCGACGGCATCGCGGCCCGGCTTCCGTCCTCGTCCGAGGCCCAGGCGGATGGCGAGGGCGGCGCGATCGCGGATGCGGCGACAGCGGATGGCCCGGGCCGAGAGGCGACGGAGGCTGCGACCGGGCGCGCCTCTGAGGACATGCGGATCGCCGAGCTCGAGCGCGCCGAGCAGCGCTCGCGCCACGAGGTGGAGATCGCGGAGGCCGCGGAGGCCGAGGCGCGTCGCCGCCGCGAGACGGCCGCCGAGGCCTTCGACCGCCTGCGCGGCGAACGGGAGAAGCAGGAGCAGCGTGACGGTCTGCGGCGCCGGCTCGACGAGCTCGAAGCGCGCATCGACGACATCGAGCGCGCGCGGGCGGAGCTCACCGCGGCGCGCCGGGCGGAGAGCGTGCGCGGCGCGCTCGATGGCGCCGGACGCGCCCTCGCCGCCGTCGCGACCGCTGTGAGCACGGTCGAGGGCGCGGCGGAG
Source organism: Microbacterium sp. JZ37 (assembly GCF_035188445.1). Lineage (NCBI taxonomy): Bacteria > Bacillati > Actinomycetota > Actinomycetes > Micrococcales > Microbacteriaceae > Microbacterium > Microbacterium sp. JZ37. The sequence goes on from NZ_CP045253.1 coordinate 586,642, forward strand.
CGGTGGTCCGAGTTCGCGTCGGGCGAGGGCCTCGAGCCCGCCGATCTCGAGCGGATCGCGACGGAGGCGCAGCAGCGGATCGGTGAATGGCGACCGGTTCTCGCCGTCGAGCAGAGCCTCGTCGCCGACGAGGAGGCCCTCGCCGCCCTGCGCGACGAAGCCGCACGAGCGCAGGAGCGCGCCGATAAGGTCGCGGTGCGCCTCGCGGAGATCCCGCGTCGACGTGGGGAGCTCGACGCCGCGGCGAAGTCGGCCACGGAGACCGCGGGGCAGCGCCGCCACGCGGAGGACCGGCTGACCTCGGCGACGGCGCAGCTCGAGGCTGCGCGTGAGGTTGCACGACTCGCGTCCGAGTACGAGCGCGCCGCCGCGGCGGCCGAGGAGGCGCTGCGTGCGCGCGACGCCGCCGATCGCGAGCTCGCCGAGCTCCATCGGCGTCGCCTCAGCGGCTACGCCGCCGAACTCGCGGCGGAGCTCTCGGACGGCGTCGCGTGCGCGGTCTGCGGGTCCACGGCGCACCCCGCGCCAGCCGAGCGGGACGACGACCATGTCTCCGCTGAGGAGATCGACGCCGCGGAGGAGCGGAAGGCGCATGCGAGCCGAACCGAGCTCGCGGCATCCGAGACCCGTCGAGAGGCGCAGCGTGCGCTCGCCGAAGCCGAGGCGAAGTCGGGCGGGCGGAGCGTCGAGCAGCTCGAGTCCGAACGCGACGCGGCGGCAGAGGAGCTCCGCGCGGCGACGGCCGCGGCAGAGGAGCTCAAGGCCATCGAGTCGGCCCAGCGCGAGCTCGCCGAGGAGGAGCAGCGTCTCGGGGCCGAGCGGACCGCGGTGGAGACCGAGAAGACCGAGCTGGCCTCGCGCATCCGCTCGGCGGAGGACGGGCTGGAGAAGAACCGCGCGACGGTCACGGCAGCGAGAGGCGACGCAGAGTCGGTCGCCGATCGTATCGAGGCGGAGACCCGGCGCGCGGGAGCCGCAGAGGCCTACGCCGAAGCGCAGAACGATGCGCTTCGTGCCGAGCGAGCCGCGACGGAGGCGGCCGAGGCGCTCGACCGGGCCGTCCGCGAAGCGGGCTTCGCCGACGTCGAGAGTGCGCGTGCGGCCATCCGCGACGTCGCCGTCCAGGAGCAGATCGAGCAGCAGATCAGCACCCACGACGGCGATCTGCGCAGCACGAAGGCCGCGCTCATGGAGCTCGAATTCCTCGTGCTGCCCGAGGAGCCGATCGATGTCGACGGCGCGCAGGCCGCGCTGGCCGCGGCCGACGACGCCCGCGACGCGGCTGTCGCGCACCTGTCGTCGATGCGTCAGCTCGCTGCGGCGCTGCAGGACGCGCTCCGCCGGGCGCAGGAGGCGCATGAGAGCATCGCCGCCGCGATGCGGGAGGCGACGATCATCCGCGACCTGGCCGACGCCGTCGCCGGGCGGAACATGAAGAAGATGGACCTCGAGACGTTCGTCCTCGCGGCCGAGCTCGAGGGCATCGTCGAAGCCGCCAACCGCCGCCTCGACGAGATGTCGGATGGCCGCTACGCGCTCCAGCACACCGACGCGCTCGCATACCGCAACGCGGCGAGTGGCCTCGGGCTCGAGGTGCTCGACCGCTTCACAGGGCAGCCGCGGTCACCGCGATCGCTGTCGGGCGGAGAGACGTTCCTCGCCTCCCTCGCTCTCGCGCTCGGGCTCGCCGAGGTCGTCACGAACCGCGCAGGGGGGATCACGCTCGACACCCTCTTCATCGACGAGGGCTTCGGATCACTTGACAGCGAGACGCTCGAGGTCGCGATGCGCACGCTCGACGGCCTCCGCGAGGGCGGCCGCACCGTGGGCGTGATCAGCCACGTCGAGGCCATGAAGGAGCAGATCCCCGCGCAGCTGCGCGTCGATCGCACGCCTCAGGGCTGGAGCACCGTGACCCAGGAGACCGTCAGTCCGCTCGGACGATGATCTGATCTCCGGACAGCTCGAACTGGAGGGCCGTTCCGACGGGGAAGATGTCGCGAAGCGACTCCGGCGAGGACTCCTCGACCATCATCGTCGCGACTGCCGGGAACGAGCCGGCTTCACAGGCGCCGAAGCCGTAGTAGGCGCCGGGCTGCTCCTGCGACAGGGGAGCTAGCCCTTGAACGCAGCTTCCGTCCGAGTCGTACCCGAACGTCGCCCCCGGGTGCACCGCGACGCTCAACCCGTGGAACTCCTCGAAGACCGTGACATCTCCCGGCATGTCGAGTTCCGGCGGCAGCTCGCCGTCCGGGTCGACGTGCAGCACGGCGACCCGGTGCACGTCGATGCTCGACACGGCGGCCACGCCCCCGAGGGCGACCGCGACGGCGAGCACGAGCGATGCAGCCCAGAGGGCGAGGAGTCTGATCGTGGGAAGGCCGCGCATGCGCGCCGCAAGCCGTTCGATCCATCGCCATCCCGACACGCCATCCGCTGGAGCGGACAGCACTGGATCGCTCTCCGATGGCGCGCTCTGCGTGTCCGCTGCCGCACCGGGCCGCGCCGCCCCGTCCGCCGCGAGCGAAGGGGAAGCAGCCGCGACGCCCTCGTCACCCGCGGTGTCGACCTTCGCGGTCCGGGCCGCACCGTCGAGTTCCGCGAGGCGGGCGAGTGCGGCGGCGCGCGTCGCGCCGTCCGCCCCACGCCCGAAGGCCTGCTCGCGAAGGAGTCGCAGTTCGTCGTCGGTCGCGGGAGCCATCCCGCTCATCCTGCCATCGCGCGCGGGTGGCGCTGCGAGCCGCTACGCGGACAGGCGGTCGAGTTCTGCGATCTCCTCCGGCGCGAGCTCGAGGCGTCCGGCGGCGAGGAGATCCGCCACCTGGTCGACGCGCGACGCCGACGCGATCGGGGCGACGACGGTGGGGCGCGACCGAAGCCAGGCGAGCGAGATCGTCGCGATCGACACCCCGTGGGCCTGCGCGATCCGCTCGATGCCGTCGATGAGGGCGAGGTTCTTCTCGGAGATGTACTCCTTCGCAGCGCCCGCACGCGGAGAGCCGGCATCGGCCGCCGAGCGGTACTTGCCCGCGAGGAAGCCCTTCGCGAGGGAGAAGTACGGCAGGACGCCGAGGTGGAACTCCTCGGCGAGAGGGAGGATCGTCTGCTCGATGCCGCGCTCGACGAGGTTGTAGTGGGGCTGCACGGCGACTGGCTCAGGGGCGCCGATCTCGCGCGCGATGCGGATCCACTCGCGGATGCGCTCTGGCGTGTAGTTCGAGATCGCGGTGTACTGAACGAGGCCGTCCTGGACGAGCTCGCCGAACGCCGCGACGGTCTCCTCGAGCGGCGTCGACTCGTCGTCGAAGTGCGCGTAGTAGAGATCGATCGACTCGACGCCGAGGCGCTCGATGGACGCCTCCGCGGCGGCGCGGACGTTGGCGGCGGAGAGGCCGCGGAAGTCGGGGTGCTGGCTGACCTTCGTCGCGACGGTCACGCCCTGCGGCTTGCGATCGGCGAGCCAGGCTCCGATGATCCGCTCGCTGTCGCCGCCGCTGTTGCCGGGAACCCAGGCGCTGTACGAGTCGGCCGTGTCGATGAAGTCGCCGCCTCCTTCGACGAAGGCGTCGAGGATTCGGAACGACTCGTCGCGGTCTGCCGTCCACCCGAACACGTTTCCGCCGAGATTCAGGGGGAAGACGTCGAGCTCGCTCGTGCCGATCCGTGCCATGGTGCCTCCAGTCGTTCGGTGATTCGGCTTCCAGGCTATGAGCTGTCGGATGGCCGGGGCGCGGATCGCGGGGAGATCAGCGGATGCTGCGGCTGCGTTCGCGGGGGAGGGACGTGCGATCGTGTGCGAATGAACTCGAAGAAAACTTCTAAAAATCCTTGCGCGATCAATCGAACAGAACTACTATGGAGTCATGTCGAGGATGACATCAGCACTCAGCGAGAGCCTGGCGGCCCTGCGTGCCGACGTCGCTGACCTCGATGTGGATGGTCTCGCTCCGGACGAGCTGAGGGCGCTGACCGATGTGCTCGGCGCCCTCCGGCGGAGCGTCGATGCGTCGCTCGCCGCGGCCTCGGGAGAGATCGCCCGGCAGTCGCGCCGCGAGCTCGGCAAGGACGGGTTCGCGCGCAGGCAGGGGTACTCCTCGCCGGGCACCCTGCTCTCGGCCACGACGGGTGTGACGACGGGCGAGGCTGCTCGGCTCATGCGCGTCGGCGAGGCGATCGCGCCGCGGATGAGCCTCGTCGGGGAGCGGCTGCCCGCGAAGCACCCGCATGTCGCCGAGGCGCTTCGGGCCGGCGCCCTCGGCCTCGCCGCAGCGGAGGCCATCGTCGGCATGCTCGACCGGGTGGTCGTGCGCGCCGGCACGGCGGCCTGCGACGAGATGGAGTCGATCCTCGTCGCGCGGGCCCCCGGGCTCACGAGTGACGAGCTGCGGCGCCTGCTGCTCGATGCCGAGATGCGGCTCGATCCGGATGGCGCGGAAGACCGAGAGCAGGATCGCCGCGATCGGCGCATGCTCGCGTGGCGCACGGAGCGCGACGGCTCGGTGTCCTTCACGGGGCGCGCCGACCCCGAGACGGCGGCGCCGATCGTCGCGCTGCTCGACGGCATGGTGACGCAGCGGATGCGCGCGAACGAGCACGAGCCCGACGAGGCGCGGCGCGATCGCCGCACGCGGCTGCAGATGCAGATCGACATCCTCGCCGACGTCGCTCGGCATGCTCTCGGCTGCACCGCCATCCCGACCCGCCCCATCGCCACGATGGTCGTGCGGATGGACTACGACACCTTCCGTGCGGCACTCGATGAGCAGAACGGCGACGCGTCGGGCGGCGGCATGGCGACCATCGACGGAATCGAGCAGCCCGTGACCGCCAAGGCGGTGCGGCGCATGGCGGTCGATGCGCAGATCATCCCGTGCGTGCTCGGCGGCAAGAGCGAGATCCTCGACCTCGGACGCAGAGAGCGTCTCTTCACGCCGAAGCAGAAGCTCGCGATCTCCCTCCGCGACGAGGGGTGCGCATTCTGCGGCGCCCCGCCCGGCCACGCTGTGGTGCACCACATCGAGTGGTGGTCGCGGGGAGGAAGGACCGATCTCGACAACGGGATCCTCCTGTGCGTGGCCTGTCATCATCGGATCCACGACGACGGATGGGATATCCGCATCGATGGCGCCGGCGTCGACGCGGTGCCGTGGTTCATCCCGCCGCCCTGGCTCGACCACACGCGCACGCCGCGTCGTGGCGGGCCGACCCGGTACCGGGTGGCCTGCTGATCGGCGGGCCCTAGGCTGGAGTCATGAACAAGAGCACCATCTGGACAGTCCTGGGCGTCATCGCCGCGGTCGTCATCGCGTGGTGGCTCGTGAACATCCTGTTCTCGGTGATGTTCTGGATCTTCAAGCTCGCGGTCGTCGCCGTCGTGGCCGTGGTCGTCTTCTTCGTGCTGCGGTCGCTCGTGAGCTCGCGGCGCGACTGAGCACCGCCGAGCCCGGAACGCTCAGCGCGGGAAGAGCGCGCGCAGCGAGAACCAGCGCTCGTCCGCGCTGATCGAGAGCGAGCCGCCGTACCGCTCGACGGCCGCCTCGATGTTGCGCAGACCGTAGCCGTGGCCGGCCTCGCGCTTGCGTGAGACGATCCGGCCATCCGAGCGCTTCACGATGCCGTCGAAGGTGTTCTCGACACGCAGCATCACGAAGTCGTCCTGCGCGAAGAGGGCCACCCGCACGAGGCGCTCATCGGCGTCCGCGATGCGCTTCGTCGCCTCGATGGCGTTGTCGAGGGCGTTCCCCAGCACCGCCGTCACGTCGAGCGGGCTCATGAAGTCGAGCAGCCGGCCATCCGCGACGTACGAGACGTCGACTCCGTCCTCGTTGGCGCGCAGGCGCTTGCCCGTGAGGACCACGTCGACCACGCGGTTGCCCGTGCGCACCTGCGCCCCGTAGTCGCGGATGGACTCCTCGAGGTCGTCGAGCATCCGCTCGCGCAGCCGCGGATCGGTCTCGGCCCGCAGGGCATCGAGGTGATGCTTCATGTCGTGGTACTTGCGGCTCACCTCGTCGATCGCGCGTCGCGAGAGCTCGTACTGGTCGTGCTGGCTCCGGAGCAGCTGCGACATCGCCTCCGCGTCGCGACGGGTCTGCATCTCGCGGCGCACCTCGTGCTGCACGTAGAGCGCGATGTAGCCGCAGAGGTCCACGAGCGTGCGGATGTAGAAGATCTCGGGGCCCAGCCGGCTGCTGAACGGCGTGTTGGCGTTGGCGAAGCTGAGGTTCGAGATCCCGAAGGTCGCTGCGGCGATGGCCAGCGCGCTCACGAGCTCGCGCCATCCGACCTCGATCTCCGCGCCGCGCGTGAGATGCCGGCGCTCGGCGAGCCAGGCGAGCACGAGCACGCCGCCGTAGACGAGGGCGAGGAACGCCGCGCGGGCGACGCCCTCGGCGTCGGGCAGGTAGAAGCGCTCGAGCTGCCAGTGCAGCGACGCGACGAACTCGGCGAGCACGAACGCCCGCGCCGTCAGGTACCCCGCCGTCACCGCGGTGATCCGCAGCGACGCGAACAGGAGCGCGAACATCGTGAGCGCGGCGCCGAGCATGCCGGGGATCCACAGCGCGAGAGGGAGGGTGTCTGCCCACAGCTGCAGGCCGACGAGAGCCGCGAGCCCGGCCAGGGCGACGCCGACGGTCGGGAGCCACCGCATGCGCCGGCGGACGATCGCGATGAACACCACGCAGGCGCCCCACTCGGCGAGAGCGGTGAACAGGCGGGGGATCTCGGCGAGCTCGCTCGTGACGACGTCGCTCATGCCGTGATCCCGCGCGAGCCGATGTAGCTCGCGAGCGCCGCGAGGAAGTCCTTCTTGCGCGGACGGCTGATCTGCAGTCTCGCGCCGCCGCGCATCCGGCAGTCGCTGCCCTCGACGCCCGTGACGTGGCGCAGATTGACGAGGTATCCGCTGTTGCACCGGTGGAAGCCCTCGTCCGCGAGCTCGGCCTCCATGGCCTTGAGCGTCGCGACCACCGTGTGGTCGGTCTCGAGCGTGTGGATCAGCACGTTGTGCTTCGCGCTCTCGAGGTAGACGATGTCGGCGACGTCGACGCGGTGGCGCGCCCCGTCGGTGGTCGAGAAGAGGAGGTGACGGCGCTCGCGCCGCCGCAGGCGGACGAGGCACCGCTCCATCTCCTGCTCGAAGGCGGCGTAGGACACCGGCTTGAGGAGGTAGCTGAGCGCGTCGACCTCGTATCCGCTGATCGCGTACTGAGGCGAGCTCGTCACGAACACGATGATGACCTCGCCGTCCACCTCGCGGATGCGGCGGGCGGCGGTCATGCCGTCCACGCGCTCCATCTGGATGTCGAGGAGGAGGACATCCCAGTCGGGCCGGTAGTCGTCGAGGATGTCCGCGCCGTCATGGAACGCGCCGATGTGGAACCGCTCGTCGTGCTCGCGCTGGAACCGGTCGAGGTGCGAGAGGAGACGGTCGATGCTCCCCGGGTCGTCCTCGACGACGGCGATGCGGATCATCCTCTCTCCCTCCTCGGATCAGCTGAAACCGACGACCCGGCGCGCGACGCTGTACGCGAGCGAGGTCACGCGGCGCCCGGCATGACCGGGCAGGTTGCTGCTCGCGCCCATGAAGCTCCGTCGGAGCCTCGTGTAGACCCACGGGCTCTCCGCCTTGACCTCGCGCCAGAAGGCGTCGCGCTGAGCGAGGTGCGCACGCGTTCCTCCTCGCGCGAGAGTGGCGGAGGTGACCGCGCAGATCGCCTCGATGTAGTGCAGCAGCGCGGCGTACAGGGGCGCCGGCACCTCTCCGGTCGCGACCTCGGCGGGAGAGGGGAGCGCGCGCAGGGCGAGGCGGTTCACCCGCAGCTGCTGGTCGACGCGGCGCAGCATCGTGTCGGCCTCGACCGACTGCCCCTCGCGGCCGATGACGTAGTGGTAGAGCTTCACCGGCAGGTAGTACATGCTCCGCACGCGCGCGAGGGGCACGACGACGTAGAGGTTGTCGACGTAGAAGGTGTTCTCGGGCAGCCGGAGGCCGGATGCCCGCACCATCTCGGTGCGGTAGATGATCGCGTGCATCATGAGGTACTGGCGACGGCTGAACCGCTCGGTGTCGCCCCATCCGAAGACCCGGCCCGCGGGGAAGACGCTGTCGAACCGGGAGACGCGGTTCGACTTGCCCACGCGGTCGTGCACGTAGTCGGTGAACACGGCGTCGACGCCGCCGCACTCCTCGAGGGTGCGCAGGATCTGCAGCACCTGCTCGAGAGCGGGGATGCTGAGCCAGTCGTCGGCGTCGAGCACCTTGAGGTACGTGCCGCGCGCCTCGGCGAGACCGGTGTTGATCGCCCCGCCGTGCCCCCGGTTCGGCTGATGGATGGCCCGGAACACGTCGGGGCGCCGACGCGCGTAGTCGTCGGCGATCTCGGCGGTGGCGTCGGTCGATCCGTCGTCGACGACGATCACCTCGATGTCGTGCCGCATCCGCAGAAGGGGGACGAGGGCACGGTGAAGGTGGTCGGCCGCGTTGTAGGCGGGGACCACGATCGAGAGCAGGGGCATGGCTCTAGTCTGCCTGTGCGGTGGGCGCGGCCACGGCGGCGGCGTCGGGCGTCTGGCGGAAGATCAGCTTGAAGATCGGGTAGAAGACCCAGAACGAGATCGCCGAGTTGATGATCATCGTCGCGACGTCGGCCACGACCTCGCCCGTGCCGCCCCACATCCCGATGAGGAGGTCGTAGATCGGGGCCTTGTAGAACCCCTGCGCGGCAGCCGCGACGAACGTGATGACGACGTAGGCGAGCGCGTACCATCCGGCCGCGACCCACGGCGAGGTGTTCGACTTGAACGTGATGTTGCGCTGGAGGAAGAAGTTGATGACCTGCGCGATGAGCAGCGTGATCTGGACGGCCAGGAAGTAGGCGAGACCGCCGCCCCCTTCGGGGAGGGCGCCGGCCGCGTAGTCGAACATGAAGTACGTCGAGCCGTCGACGTTCGAGCCGACCGGGAGCACCTGGAAGTCGACCCCGACGAGACCCGTGAAGCTGTCGAACGCCCAGCGGAAGATCGGCATGAGCGCGAGCTGCAGCACGGTCACGCCGTTCGAGAGCACGAAGAACATGAGGAACTTCGACAGCTCGGGGTGCCGGTCCTGGAAGCCTCGCCACCAGTCCTTGATCGCGGTGAACATCATGCGCTCCTGTTCGAGGTGGGTGCGTCGGCGGCGGAGAGGAAGGCGTCGCGGGTGCGCCTCTCCTCCCGGCGTCCGCGGAAGAAGGCGGCGACGACGCGGCCCAGACCGCGGATCGTCTGCCCGTTGACGAGGGTGAGCAGCGCGTCGGTGAGCCGGCTCGTCGCGAGGCCGCCGCTCATCTTCGAGATGACGCGGAACGGCCCGTTGAAGAGGAAGAGGATGTTGAGGTCGGGCTCCCCGGACGCCTCGGCCTTGCGCCGACGACCGTCGACGATCCGGAACACGAGACGCGCGAGGGGGCTGCGGGCGACGCGGAGCCGATCGATCGGATCGTTCACGCCGAGCGGGCCGTCGCCCCATCCCGACTCCGAGCGCGGGCGGCCGAGCAGCGCGGTGAAGTCCGCGTCGGAGACGTCGTGCACGCGTCCCGTGGCATAGACGGCGAGTGCTGCCTCCGGCGTCCGCTGCGGCACGGTGCCCCCGACGGGCACGACGGCCTCGAGCGGCAGATCGCGCACATTCGGGCCCACCTGCACGAGGTAGTCGCCCTCCTCGATCTGCCAGGCGCCCGTGCGGACGTCGAAGAACCGGAAGGCGCGCGCGCCGAGCGGCACGGTGATCCGCGCGGACTCGCCGGCCGCGAGCCGCACCTTGCGGAAGCCCTTGAGCTCGCGCACGGCGCGCGGGACGCCGCCCGTGCCGCGGCGGCCGACGTAGACCTGCGCCACGTCGGCGCCTGCGACGCCGCCCGTGTTCGTCACGGTGAACGAGACCGCGTCGTCACCCACCTGCAGGTCGGAGTACGCGAACGTCGTGTAGCTCAGCCCGAATCCGAAGGGGAACGCGACATCGACGCCCGCGGTCTCGTAGTAGCGGTAGCCGACGAAGGGGCCCTCGCGGTACTCGGCGGTTCGGTCGACGCTCGGGAAGCGTCCGGCGGTCGGCGTGTCGGCGAGGCGGCGCGGGACGGTCTCGGCGAGGCGACCGCCGGGGTTGACGGCTCCGGTCAGCACGTCGGCGAGCCCCTCCGCACCGGCCTGTCCGCCGAGGTATGCGTGCACGAGAGCCGCCGCGTCATCCGCCCACGGCGTCTCGACGACGCCGCCCGCGCTCAGCACGACGACCGTGCGCGGATTCGCGGCCGCGACAGCGCGCAGCACGTCGACCTGCGCCGCGGGCAGCGCGAGGGAGCCGCGGTCGAGCCCCTCCGACTCGGAGATCTCGGGGAGGCCGAGCGCGAGGACCGCGACCTCGGCCTCGCGCGCCGCGGCGACGGCACCTGCGAGGAGCGCGGCGTCGGGGCGGCCGTCCCGGCGGAACCCCGGCGAGAACGAGAGCACCTCGAGGTCGGTGTCGGCGAGCGCATCCCGCAGGTTCGTCACCCGGGTGGCGTTGACGGCCGACGATCCCGCGCCCTGGTAGCGCGGGGTCTCGGCGAAGTCGCCGATGAGGGCGACGCGCGTGCCGGACGAGAGGGGGAGGAGCCCGCCCTCGTTGCGCAGGAGGACGGCCGACTCGGCCGCCGCGCGTCGGGCGAGGGCGTGGTGCGCGTCGGCGTCGAAGCGCGATCGGGCGCGCGTCGTCCGCGTCGTGACGCGCCGCACGAGGTCGAGGATCTCGGCGACCCGCGCATCGAGGTCCGCCTCGGCGAGCTCGCCCCGCTCGACGGCGGCGACGATCTGACGGGCAGAGTCGAACCCGGGCGAGGGCATCTCGATGGAGCCGCCCGCGCGCACGGCGGCGACGGCGTCGTTGCCGCCACCCCAGTCGGAGACGACCGCGCCGTCGAAGCCCCACTCCTCGCGGAGGATCTCGGCGAGAAGATGCGCGTTCTCGTGCGCGTAGGCGCCGTTGACGAGGTTGTACGACGACATGATCGCCCACGGCGCCGCGTCCTCGACGACGATCTCGAACGCGGTCAGGTAGATCTCGCGCAGGGTCCGCTCGTCGACGACCGAGTCGCTCACCATCCGGCGCAGCTCCTGGCTGTTGACGGCGAAGTGCTTGGGCGTCGCGGCGACGCCCTGCTCCTGGATGCCGCGCACGTACGCGGCGGCGAGGCGCCCCGCGAGCTCGGGGTCCTCGGAGAAGTACTCGAAGCTGCGCCCGCCGAGCGGGCTGCGCTTGATGTTGAGACCCGGTCCGAGCAGCACGTGCACGCCCTGGGCGGACGCCTCCGCACCGAGCGCTCGGCCGATCTCGGCGGCGAGCTCCTCGTCCCAGCTGTTGGCGATCGTGGCCGCGGTCGGGAAGCAGGTCGCCGGCTCGGAGGCGTTGAGACCGAGGTGGTCCGCGGAGCCGACCTGCTTGCGCACACCGTGCGGGCCATCCGACATCCAGATCGCGGGGATGCCGAGACGCGCGATCGCGCGCGTCTGCCAGGTGTTCTGACCGCTCAGCAGGGCGGCCTTCTCGAGGAGGGTGAGCTGGGCGAGGAGCGCCGGTGTGTCGTTCACGATGAGGTCTTCCTGTGCGGGGCCGGGAGGTCGCCCTCCCGGCCCCGGTTCATGGCTGGGTCAGTACGTCGCCGCGCCGGCCGGGGCGACGGTCGGGCGAGCGCGGTGACGGCGCACGCGCACGACCATCCAGACCACGCCGGCCACGACGAGCAGCGCGAGCAGGATCGTCCCGACGATGACGCCGATCTCCCAGCCCGCGAGCTGGTACGTGAGCGTCGCACCCGAGGCCATGCCGTTCACCGCGTTGGAGTTCGCCACGGTGTAGAGCACGTTGTGGATGGCGTACCGCAGGTTGTCCTGCGCGGCCGCGCTCGTCGAGTCCGCGATCGTCTTCGAGCCCTCGAACGTCAGCATGTGATCCGTTCCCCTGGCGTTCCACGCCTGGTCGGGGTACATGAAGTCGTACAGGTTGAAGTCGGTGATCGCGAAGCCGCGGAAGCCCCACTCCTCGCGCAGGACGTCGTGCATGAGCGCGGACGACCCGCCGGCCCACGTCGCGCCGATGCGGTTGAACGAGCTCATGATCGCGGTCGAGCCGATCTCGCTCGTCTGCAGCTCGCCATCCGCGTCGTAGTACTCGACCTCGCCGCGCGCGTCCTTCACGACCATCTCGAACGGCTTGAGGTACAGCTCGCGGATGGTCTGCTCCGTCGCCCAGGTCGAGAGCCCGCCGCCGTTCACGCGGTTGGTCTCCTGGTCGTTCATGGCGAAGTGCTTCGTGAACGAGTACACGCCCTTCGTCAGCGCGCCGTCGACGACCTGGGTCGCGAGGGCGCCCGAGAGCACCGGGTCCTCCGAGTAGTACTCGAAGTTGCGGCCCGCGAACGGCGAGCGGTGCAGGTTCACCGCGGGGGCGTACCAGCCGTTCGCGCCCATGTGCAGCGCCTCGTTGCCCACGGCCACGCCCATGGCGTTCGCGAGGTCGCGGCTCCACGTCTGGCCGATGAGGTACTCCGAGGGGAACGCGGTCCCGGTCCAGAGGTCGGGGTTGATGAACGACGAGAAGCCCGCGGGGCCGTCGAGGTCGTTCGTGCGGATCTTGCCGATCTCCGGCAGCCCGGCCGTGTTGTACGCGCCCGACGTGAGGAGCGTGAGCACCTCGTCGGGGTCGAGCTGGTCGAGGAGCTCCTCCCACGCGGGGTCGTCGTACGGCAGGCCGCGCAGATCGACGAGGGACAGGTCGTTGTCGGCGTTCCACGTCGGAGCCTCGGCGCCCTCGGCGTCGGACGCGGCGGCTGCGGCGTCGAACGGCTCGTACGCGGCGATCGTCGCCTCGCTCGCCTCGAGGTCGGCGCCCTCGGGAGCGGTCGGGAACGTGCCCGCGAAGTCCGCGCGCGAGAACGCCGTGCGGGTGCCGTCCTCGAACGCGGCCGTCACGTCGTCGAAGCGATTGGTCGCGGGGACCTCGTCGCTCGCGCGTCCGTCCGTGTAGACGACGGTCTCGTCGACCGTGTAGACGAGCGGCTCGATGCCGTCCTTGAGGCTGTGCGAGTCGGTCTGCAGCTTCAGCTCGTAGTCGCCCTGCTCGAGCACGTAGGCCGCGGCATCTGCCGCGTCGTACGAGGCCATGTCCTCGACGGCGAGCGTCAGCGTGACGGTCTCCGTCGCGCCGGGCTCGAGGAGCCCCGTCTTCGCGAAGTCGCCGAGCACCACGTGGGCCTTCTCTATGCCGCCCGGGGTGTAGGGAGCGGTGTAGTAGAGCTGGACGACGTCCTTGCCGGCGACGTCGCCCGTGTTCGTCACGTCGACGTCGATCGAGATCTCGCCGTCGACCTCGCCCAGGCGCGCGTCCGCGACGCTCCAGTCGAAGGTCGTGTAGCTCAGCCCGTAGCCGAACGGGTAGACGACGGCCTCGTCGTAGTCGATGAAGCCCTCGACCGCGGCGGTCTCGTAGTAGCGGTACCCGCTGTAGATGCCCTCCTCGTAGTCCACGAAGTACGCGTCCTCGAGGTTCGAGTAGGCGAAGTCGCCGAAGTTGACGAACGTCGGGTCGGCCGTGAAGTCGGCCGAGAAGACGTCGACGGTGTGACCGGACGGGTTGACCGCGCCGCTCAGGATGCTGCCGAGGGCGTTGAAGCCCGAGACACCCGGCGAGCCGGCGAACACGATGCCGTCGACTGCGGGGTCGTCCTCGAGGATGCCGAGCTCCATCGACGTCGACGCGTTGACGACGACCACGACGGTCTCGAAGTTCTCCTCGGCGAGGGCGACGAGGTCCTTCTCGTCCTGGTTGAGCTCGAGCTGGTGCTGCCCCGGCTCGGCGGTCTCGTCCCAGGGGGTCATGTCGGTGGCGAGGTCTCCGCCCTCGCCGCCGGCGCGTCCGAGGACGACGATCGCCGCGTCGCCGTACTCCGCGAAGCTGTCGAGCGCGTCCTGCGAGTACTCCTCGACCGGCATCTCGCCGATGTTGTAGTTCGACTCCTCGGGCTTGTCCATGACGATGTTCGTCCGGCCGCCCTCCGCCGCGGGGTTCGCCTCGGCGAAGGCCGCGAGCTCGTCGAAGACCGTGTCGTTGACCGTGAAGCCGGCGTTCTCGATGCCCTGGCGGATGTTCACGGCCGTGCGCGTGTCGGCGGTTCCCGATCCGGAGCCGCCGTACACGGGGTCGGCGGCGCCACGCCCGAGGAGCGTCACGGCGCCCGTCTCGAGCGGCAGCGCGCCGTTGTTCTTGAGGAGCGTCATGCCCTCGTCGGCGATGTCCTCGACGAGCTCGGCCGACGCCGCCTTGGCGTCGTCCTGCGTCGCGTGATCGCTCTCGTAGTAGGTCGTGTCGAGCTCAGCGCCCTCGGCGGTGTTGCTGACGACGTACGTGCCGGTGCCCATGAACGATTCGATCGCCCCGCGGAACATCCCGATCGCGATGTTCGCGCCGACGGCCAGGACGGCCACGAACGCGACGATCGGGATCCAGATCGCGAGGAACCTCCTGTTCGACATCGGCGCCTTGGCCTTCGTTGAACCCACGTGTTCTCTCCTCTTGATGCGGGCCTCCCTCGGCGGAGGCCGGCGTCCCGCCTCGGTGCGCAGACGCCGCCACCCATTCCACCGATGTTCATGCACCTGCATGGGCGCTGCCGCACAATCTGTCGTTTCCGGCGGATGAACTGTCGGCCGCCCGCGGTCCGTCACACGGCCGACACATGCGTGGAGCATGCTGGCGTCATGGAGTTCCCACCCCTCGCCACCTCGTACACGATCTCCCTTCCCGCCTGGATCGCGGAGGAGCTCGCCGACGTTCCCGATGTCATCCCGACCCTCGAGGAGCGCATGGCGCTCGTCAACCGGCTCGCCGACCGCAACTGGCGCGAGGGCAACGGCGGCCCGTTCGCGGCCCTCGTCGCCGAGGCCGACACGGGCCGGATCGTGTCGGTCGGCGTGAACGTCGTGCTGTCCACGGGCATCACGTCGGGGCACGCCGAGGTGACGGCGCTCGGGATGGCTCAGGCGCGGGTCGGCTCGTGGGACCTCGGCGCATCGGACCAGCCTCGGCACGAGCTCGTCGTGAACTGGCGCCCGTGCGTGCAGTGCTACGGCGCGGCGATGTGGTCGGGCATCACGACCCTCGCGATCGCCGGGTCGGGGCCCGAGTGCGAGGAGATCACGACGTTCGACGAGGGCCCGATGGTCGCCGACTGGGCGGAGGCCTTCGAGGCCCGCGGCATCGCCGTGATCGACGGCGTCGCGAAGGACGACGCGGTCGCGGTCTTCCGCGCGTACCGTGCGGCGGTCGACGCCGGCGCGATCACGGTCTACAACGCGCGCGGCTGATCGTCAGCGGCGCGTGGCCGCGAGCGCGCATCCGCCCGCCGCGATCGCGAGCGCGCCCAGGACGATGACGACCGCGGGCCATCCGGACGCCGTCCACGCGGCGCTGCAGAGCCATCCGAACAGGCTCGATCCGCCGTAGTAGAAGACGTTGTACATCGACCCCGCGCTCGCGCGGTCGGCGCCCGCGAAGCCCGCCACGGCCGAGCTCGCGACGGAGTGCGCGAGGAACATCCCGGTCGTGAGCAGCACGACGCCCGTGATCACGAGCGGCAGCGGGGTCGTGCCCGTGAGCAGGGCGCCCGCGAGCATGAGCGCGCATCCCGCGAGCAGGGGCGTGCGCAGGCCGAAGCGGAGCGAGAGGCGCCCGGAGAGCTGCGCGGCGGCCGTCCCGCCGAGATAGGCGAGGAACACGAAGGAGACGACCGCAGCCGGCAGGGCGTAGGGCGGGGCCTCGAGGCGGAACGTGATCGCGTTGTACATGCCGATCATCGCCCCGAGCAGCATGCCGCCCATGAGGAACAGCGCGCGCAGGCGCGCATCGCGCAGCTGCCGCAGGAACACCCGGAGCGTGCGCCCGGCGGGGGCTCCGGATGGCGTCGTGCGCGGCAGCAGGACGGCCATCGTGATCGTGATCGCGGCGCCGACGAGATCGAGGAGGAGCAGGCCGAGGCGCCATCCGCCGATCTCGGCGAGGAGCGGCGCGACGAGCCGCCCGGACAGCCCGCCGATCGAGGCCGCCGCGATGTAGCCGCCCGCCACGACCGCGGCGCGGCGCCCCGAGATCACCTCGTGCACGAGGGCGACGGCCAGCGCCGGGATCCCGCCCAGCGCCGCGCCCTGCAGGAACCGCCCCGCCACGAGGAGCTCGAGGGTGGGCGCGAGCGGGAGGAGCAGCGCGATGAGCGCCGACGTCGTCGCCGAGACGCGCATCGACCACGCCACCCCGCGCCGTGCCGCGAGCACCGCCCACAGCGGAAGCGAGAGGGCGAGGCCGAGCGTCGCGCCGGAGATGATCCACGCCACGGCGGCGGCGGAGCGGTCGAGGTCGGCGGCGACGAACGTGAGCAGCCCCTGCGGGGCGTGGAGGAGCGCGAAGCTCGCGATGCCCGCGCACCACATCGCGATCGAGAGGCGGCGCGACGTCGGCACGGCGGACTCCCTCGCTGTCGGGAGGGAGCCGGTCGCCGTCATGCCCTCGACGCTAGCCCGCCAGATGCATGCGGATCCAATACCGGATCGGCTTGATGCATACCATGAGAGCATGGAACCGGATCGCATCCGCGGCGTCCTCCCGCTCGTGCCGGTGCTCGTCGCGCTCGGCGAGACGGAGCACGTCACGGCCGCCGCCGAGCGCCTCGGCATGCCGCAGCCCAACGTGAGCCGCGCCATCCGCACCCTCGAGCAGCGCCTCGGCGTCGCGCTCGTCGAGAGGGAGGGCCGCGGCATCCGCCTGACCGCCGCGGCGCGCACGCTCCTGCCCGCGTTCCGACGTGCGATCGAGCTCATCGAGGACGGCGTCGGCGCCGTCACGGGCGCGGCCTCGTCGACGGTGTCGCTCGCCTTCCAGACCTCGCTCGGGGAGCGCTTCATCCCCGAGGTCGTGAGCACCGTGCGCCGCGACCGCCCCGATCTGCGCTTCGAGCTGCACCAGGGCGCGCGCTCGCTCCTCATCGATCAGCTGCACTCGGGTCGCGTCGCCATGGCCCTCGTCGTCGACACCCCGGCGATCGGCGGCGACGTCGAGGTCGTGCCCCTGTTCGAGCAGCCGCTCGTCGCGCTCGTGCCCGACGACCATCCGCTCGCGCGGCGCGCGTCGGTCTCGGTGCCGGAGATCGCGGAGTGGCCGATCGTCACGCTCGCGCGCGGCTTCGGGCTGCGGGACTCGCTCGACGCCCTCTTCGCGCGCAGCGAGCGGACGCCCCGCATCGCCTTCGAGGGCGAGGACCTCATCACGGTGCGCGGTCTCGTGACGGCCGGGCTCGGCCTCGCGGTCGTGCCCGAGCAGCCGGTCGTGCCCGCAGGCTGCGTGTGCGTGCCGATCCGCAGCCGCCTCGCGTCGCGACGGATGTGCGCGGTGACGGCCGCGGGGGAGTCGCGCCCTGCGGTGCTGCTCGTGCGCGACGCGGTCGTCCGCGTCGCGCAGGAGCGGCGGATCTGGGCGGACGGCTGATCAGGCCTCACGGACGTCGTGCAGCGACAGGGGCTGCACGAGGGTCCTGCGCCGGTCGCGCACCCACACGTCTCCGCTCTCGCGCTTCTCGGCGCGCGAGGCGAAGCGGTAGCGGTAGGTCACGACGCGGACGAAGCGGGGCGGCTGGCCGCGGAACGGGTCGCGCGCGAGGAGCCGGAGCGTCGGACGGTCGGCTTCGAGCAGCCGCACGAGGAACACGAGGAACCAGTCGTCGATGCGGTGGCCGAGCGGGAGGAACCACATCAGCCAGTCGAGCCGCAGATGGTACGGAGCGACCTGAGGGGGCCTGCGACGCACGTCGCCGGGCTTCCCGCGGAAGCCGTACTCGTGCCACTGCGCGTGCCCGGGATTCGCGTCGAGAGTGCCCTCGACGACGAACTCGATGCGCTCCTTCGTGACCGTGCCGAAGGCGCCGTACGCGTTGGCGAGGTTCCAGCGGTTGAAGCTCGCGTTCATGAGCTGCCGATGCGCGAAGAGGTTGCGCAGCGGCTGCCCGCTCAGCACGACGCAGAGCACCGCGACGGCCGAGGTGACCACGAGCCAGGGCAGGGGGAGCTCGCCGCGCTCGTCGCCCGCGGGGATGCCCACGGCTGAGAAGGCGAGGACGATCGTCGCCGCGTTCAGCCATGCGAAGTTGCCCGTGAGGACGAGCCAGAGCTGCGTCGCGATGATCACGGCCGCCGCGCACGCGCCGATGAGGAGCGGGATCGCGTCGGGCAGCCACAGCCCGAGGAGCGGCGCGAACGCGAGCCACGGCACGGCGAGCTGCGCGATGTGATTGCCCACGACCTCGAGCCTGTGGAACCAGCGCGGCAGCAGATGCGCCTGGCGGCTCAGGGGCCCCGGCATCGGCTGCGTCTCGTGGTGGTAGGTCAGGGCCGTCAGGTCTCGCCACTCGCGTCCGCCGCGGATCTTGATCATGCCGGCGCCGAACTCGAGCCGGAACAGCAGCCACCAGAACAGGACGATGATCGCCGTCGCGGGCGGCTGGTCGTGCGAGCCGAGGAACGCGGCGAGGAAGCCCGACTCGAGGAGCAGCATCTCCCATCCGAAGCCGTAGAAGGTCTGCCCGATCGAGACGATCGACATGTAGCCGAACCAGATCGCGAGGAAGCACAGCATCGGCAGCCAGGGCGGACCGAGCTGGGGGAGGCCCGCCGCGATCAGCGCGCTGACGGCCATCCCGCCGATGCAGAGCGCGACGAGACGGCGATCGGTGTACCGGATCCATCGGAACAGGGTGGGCCGCAGCGCCCGGGCGGCGCGGTCGGAGGAGCGCGCCCACGCGAGCAGCTCGGGCGCCGGGAGCAGGCCGTGCTCGCCGAGGAGCGCGCGGAACTGGTTGAGCGTCGAGAGGAACGCGACGAGGTACAGCGCCGCGATGCCGCGCTGGAGCACCTCGCGCGCGAACGCGAAGTCGACCGCCGCGAAGCCGTCCATGCCGCCACGATACGACCGTCGCGCCCGGCTCTCACGGGGTTGACGGAGGGGTCTGGCCCCGCATCCGGATCCCGGCATATATTGAGGCATGGAAGGTACGACCGGAACCATCGTCGCCGTCGTCGGCCCCGGTGCCGACGACGTGCTCGCCTCCGTCGACGCGCTCGACGGCGTCTCCGCGCTCTCGCTGCGCGGTTCCGAGCCGTCTCTCGCGGCGCATCGCATCTCGGCGTCCGGCACCCCCTGGGTGGTGCACGACGCCGACCCGCTCGAGCACGTGGCCTCCGCGTGGATCGAGCTCTTCGAGGAGCGTGCGACCCTCGGCGTGCTCGAAGCGGAGATCGGCGACACCCTCCGCCAGTTCGAGCGCGGCGACGCGCTCATGCCCGACTACTACCTCGTGCTCGAACCCGACGAGGCCCCCGAGATCTGGCGGCACTGGTGGTGCGGCGCGCTCGGCCACCGGGCGCCGCGGCGCATCGTGCCCGTGCATGCGCCCGAGGCCGAGCGCCGCGAGCAGGCGGCGCGGATGCTCCGCAGCCTGCCGACGTCGCGCCCGTGGCCGGATCCCGCGACGTGGCTCCCGGGCCTCGCGATGCAGATCCCGGATCGCGTCGGCCTGCGCGACCGCGACCCCGAGTGACTACTCGACGAGGTCGGGCAGCGCGGCCTTGAGCTCTGCGAGCCAGGCCCTCGCGTTCCCGTCGGACGGCGCACGCCAGTCTCCGCGTGGCGAGAGCGAGCCGGCGGGCGACACCTTCGGCCCGTTCGGGATGGCCGACCGCTTGAACTGCGAGAACCCGAAGAAGCGCTTGAGGAAGACCTGCTCCCACTTCACGATGGTCGCGAGGTCGTAGGCGTAGTGGTCTTCCGCGGGGAACCCGGGGGGCCACGCGCCCGCCTCGGCGTCGCCCCACGCCCGCTCCGCGAGGAAGGCGATCTTCGACGGCCGCATGCCGTAGCGCAGGATGTGGAACAGCGTGAAGTCGTGGAGGGCGTACGGACCGATCGTGCTCTCGGTCGACTGCACCTTGCCGTCCTGGCCGGCCGGCACGAGCTCGGGGCTGATCTCGGTGTCGAGCACCGACTGCAGCACCTTCCGCTCCGCCTCCGACACGCCCTCGCCGTGTGCGATGACCCAGCGGATGAGGTGCTGCATGAGGGTCTTCGGGACGCCGGGGTTGACCGAGTAGTGGCTCATCTGGTCGCCCACGCCGTAGGTCGCCCAGCCGAGGGCGATCTCGGACAGGTCGCCCGTGCCGACGACGATGCCGCCGTGGTGGTTCGCGAGCCGGAAGAGGTAGTCGGTCCGCAGGCCTGCCTGCACGTTCTCGAACGTCACGTCGTAGACCGGCTCGCCCTGGCCGAACGGATGGCCCATGCGCGTGAGCATCTCGGTCGCGGCCGGGCGGATGTCGATGGTCTCGATGGTCGCGCCGACCGACTCCGCGAGGGCGATCGCGTTCGACTTCGTGTGCTCGCTCGTCGCGAACCCCGGCATCGTGTAGGCGAGGATGTCGCTGCGCGGGCGGCCCATCCGGTCCATCGCGCGGGCGATGACGAGCAGCGCGTGCGTCGAGTCGAGACCGCCGCTCACGCCGATGACGGGCTTCGGGCTGCCGATCGCCGACAGGCGCTGCACGAGCCCCGACACCTGGATGTTGAACGCCTCGTAGCAGTCCTGCGCGAGACGAGCGGGGTCGTCGGGCACGAAGGGGAACCGGTCGAGCGCTCGCCGCAGGCCGACGTCGCCGCGCGGCGGATCCACCTCGAAGCGGACGGTCCGGAAGCGCGTCTGCTCGGCGAAGGTGCGCCGGTTGTCGTCGAATGTGCCTTGGCGCAGGCGGTCCTGCCGGATGCGGTCGAGGTCGACGTCCGCGACGGAGTGGCGCGCGCCATCCGGGAAGCGCTCGGTCTCGGCGAGGAGCGTGCCGACCTCGTAGACCATCGTCTGGCCGTCCCACGAGACGTCGTTCGTCGACTCGCCCTGCCCGGCCGCGGCGTACGCGTACGCCGCGATGCATCGGGCAGAGGCCGACTTGCAGAGCAGGTGACGATCGTCGGCGCGCGCGATCGTGATCGGGCTGCCGGAGAGATTGAGGAGCACGGTGGCGCCCGCGAGCGCCGCGAGCGACGAGGGCGGAACGGGCACCCACATGTCCTCGCACACCTCGACGTGCACGACGAGACCGGGCACGTCCGCCGCCTCGAAGAGGAGGTCGGGGCCGAACGGCACCTCGCGACCTGCGACCGCGATCGTGCCGCGCTGGTCGTCGCCCGGGGCGTACCAGCGGCGCTCGTAGAACTCGCGGTAGGTCGGCAGATACGACTTCGGCGCGACGCCGAGGATCTCGCCGCGGTGGATGACGACGGCCGTGTTGAAGACGCGGCTGCCGCGCTGGAGGGGCGCGCCCACGACGAGCACGGGGAAGAGATCGGCCGAGGCCGCGACGATCGTCGCGATCGCGTCGTCGACCGCGTCGAGGAGCGGGTCCTGCAGCACGAGGTCGTCGATCGCGTAGCCCGAGAGGCACAGCTCGGGGTACACCGCGACCGCGACGGCGTCGTCGCTCAGCTCGCGGGCGGTCTCGATGACCGCCTGGGCGTTCGTCGCCGGGTCCGCGACCGCGAGCGGGATGGTCGCCGCCGCGACGCGGGCGAAGCCGTGGCCGTATGCGCTGCCGAAGTCGAAGTCGCTCACGTCGTCCAGTCTGTCACCGGAGGCGGCGGGCCGCCCCGATCGCCGCTAGAGCAGCCGTCGCGCCGACGCCCACGCCGTGAGCTCGTGCCGCGACGAGAGCTGGAGCTTGCGGAGCACGGCCGACACGTGGGTCTCGACGGTCTTCACCGAGATGAAGAGCTCGGCGGCGACCTCCTTGTAGGCGTAGCCGCGGGCGATGAGCCGCATGACCTCCTGCTCGCGCGCGGAGAGACGGTCGAGCTCGTCGTCGGCGACCGCGGTCTCGCCCGAGGCCGCGCCGAAGGCGTCGATGACGAATCCGGCCAGGCGCGGGGAGAAGACCGCGTCGCCCGATGCGACGACCCGCACCGCGCGGGAGACTTCGGCTCCCGATGCGCCCTTCGTGATGTAGCCGCGGGCGCCCGCGCGGATGACCCGCACGACGTCCTCCGCCGCGTCGGAGACGCTCAGGGCGAGGAAGCGGGTTCCGGGTGAGAGCGGCGACGCCTGCCGCAGGACGTCCTCGCCGCCCGCGCTGCCGGCCGCGCCGCCGGGCAGGTGCACGTCGAGGAGCACGACGTCGGGCGCGGTCTCGGCGATCACGGCGACCGCGGACGGCACGTCGGCGGCCTCGCCGACGACCCGGAGCGCGCCGTCGAGGTCGGCGCGCAGCCCCGAGCGGAAGATGGAGTGGTCGTCGACGATCACGACGGTGAGCTCAGGCACGGGCACCTGCCGAAGGGTAGCGGATGTGCACCTGCGTGCCGACGCCTCCTGCGCCGCGCGTGACCGAGGCCATCCCGCCCGTGCGCCGCATGCGGCCGACGATCGACTCGCGCACGCCGAAGCGGTCCTCGGGGACGGCGTCGAGGTCGAACCCGGCACCGCGGTCGCGGACGAAGACGTCGACGGCTCCCGGGGCGCCCTCGATGTAGACCGAGACCTCGCCGCCCGCGTGGCGCGCCGCGTTGAGCATCGCCTCGCGGGCCGCCGCGGCGACCTCGCCGCTCGCCCGCTCGGTCGACGATCCGGCCGACACGACCGAGATCGCCACCTCGTAGTCGAGCTCGAGCGCTGTCGCGTAGTCGCGCAGATCGGTCGCGAGGTCGCTGTCAGCGGGCGCGTCGTCGTCGTAGAGCCAGGCACGCAGCTCGCGCTCCTGGGCGCGGGCGATCCGGCCGACCTCGCTCGAGGCACCAGCGCGGTTCTGGATGAGCGCGAGCGTCTGCAGCACGGAGTCGTGCAGGTGCGCGGCCATCTCGGCGCGCTGCTCCTCGCGGATGCCCTGGATGCGCGCGGCCTGGAGCTCGCGGAACCGCGCGATCCAGGTCGACGACCACACGACGGCGATGCCGAGCGCTGCCGCGAGCGCGATGAGGAGCATGACCGGCGCGAGCTGGGCCGCGACCGAGCCCGTTCGGGTGAGGATGAGGATGGCCACGGCCGCGAGCACGGCCGACGCGATGCTTCGCAGGAGGAGGTCCTGCTGGGGGCCGCGGGCCGGGTCGGCCCGGTCGAGGACGGCCGACCACACGCCCCCGGCGGTCGCGAGCGCGATCGCGAAGACCGCGGGGAGCAGGCTCGCGGGCGGGAGGACGCCCTGAGTGAGGCTCCAGTAGTTCATCTGGAGCGCGACCAGGAGGAACAGCGCCGCCCCCGCGAGGAGGATCCACGCGACGGGAGCCCGCCGCGTGACGCGCGCATCGCCATCCTGCAGGGGCGTGAAGGCCCAGAGCCACAGATAGAGGAGCGCGCCCGCGCCCCAGATGCCCGCCGTCGCGGCGAACAGGAGCCGCGTGACCGGCACGCGCCATCCGAGGTGCCGCGCGACGCCCTCGGCGACGCCCGCGACCACCGCGCTGCGCGAGCGCGCGAGGCGCGAGGCGGGAGGCGCGGCGGTCATGCCCCCATGCAACCACGCGCGGGCCGCCCTGAGCGGGCGAATCAGGGGAGGACCGGGGTGATCCCTCATGGCGGCGCCGGCGCGCAGCGCGCGAGGATCGGACCATGACCGAGAGCGAACCGCGGGGAACAAAGATGACGAGCGCCGTAAGGGCGGATGGCGGCGCTCCCGCCGTCGAGGCGCCGTCGCGTCGTCCGGGAGGAGGGTTCTTCGACTGGGTGCGATCGCTCGGCCTCGTGCGCACGGAGGGCTGGATCGGCGGCGTGTGCGCCGCGATCGCGCGTCGCACGGGCGCCGATCCCGTCATCGTGCGGGGCATCTTCGTCGTCGCCGCGGTGCTCGGGTTCCCCGCGCTGTGGCTGTACGCCCTCGGATGGGCTCTGCTCCCGGATGAGCGGGGCGACATCGCGATCCGGCTGCGGACCGGCTCGGGCCCGGCGCTCGTCGGCATCGCGATCATGATCGGCTTCGGCGCACTCGCCAGCTGGGCGAGCGCGACGCTCATGGAGGACTTCCTCGCCCTGGCGTACCCGGGCCGGATCGTCTGGACCGCCATCGAGGCCTCGTTCTGGATCGCGGTCGTCGCGGCGGTCGCCGCGTTCGCGCTCTGGCTCGTCCGGCGCGAGCGGCCCGTGGGCGGCGTGGCCGCGCTCGGTCCGGGGCGGACGGCGCTCATCGTCCTCGTCTGCGTCGCTGCCGCCATCCCGATCCTGGGGATCGGCTTCGGCGTCGTCGTGCCCGCGATCTTCGGGTACGGATCGCCCGTCGCGCTCCTCGTCGGGCTCGCGGCGGTCGCGGCCATCGCCGCGCTCGGCATCTGGGCCGGCCGGCGCATCGCGTCCCCCGTGTCGGGCGGGGGCCTCGGCGGGGTGCAGGGAACCCCCGCCGCGCGCGGGACGGCCGGGGGGCCGGCCGTTCCGCCCTTCGAGCCGGCTCCGTCGCCCGAGCCGCCCGCCGACGGCGACTTCGACGCCTGGCGTCGCCAGCACGAGGAGTGGCGCGAGCAGCACGACGCGTGGCGCGCGCAGCAGACCGACGCGGAGCGCCTCGCCCGCGAGGAGGAGCGCGCCCGCCGCCAGCGGGCCGCGCGCGCGTTCGCGGAGGAGGCGGCGCGCGTGCGCGCGGCCCGCAGGGCGAGTCGTCCGAGGATCTCCCTCGCCTTCGGCGCGTCGACCCTCGGGCTCGCCCTCGTCGCGGGATCGGCCGCAGCCCTCGTCGTCCTCGGCGGAGGGACCTGGCCGATCGAGCCCGAGCGCGCCTCGGCCGCCCTTGCGGCGGCGGCCTTCGCGATGTCGGCGGTCGCGGCCGGCGGGATGGTCATCGCGGGGGCCCTGCGCCGCCGCAGCGGGGCGCTCGCGGCCCTCGCCGCGATCGCGCTCGCCGCAGGGGCCGGCACGGCGCTCGGCGCGAACAACGTGATCGGCGCGAACAGCTGGCAGACGATCGCCGTCGACGGCTCGTCGTACGAGGTGACGCGCGCCTACGGCTCCCTCGAGCTGTGGCTGATGGCCGATGGCGGCGGGGAGGGCAGCGCCACGGTCGTCCGCCGTGCCGGCTTCACGCAGGTGACCGTCCCTCCGGATGTCGCGGCGGACATCCGGATCCACGCCGACGACGACACGCGCGTCATGGTGACCCGGATGAGCGACGCGGGCGTCTACGAGTCGGAGGACCTGCCGGTGCCGCGCGACGGGATCGTCGAGTGGGCGCAGGACGGCGCCGAGGCGGATGCGCCCCTGCGCACGGTGGACATCACGCAGACCGAGGGCGGTGAGGTGTCGATCTGGGTGCTCGACGAGGCCGAGTTCGGCGCGGCCGAGCCGACGCCGTCCGCTGACGAGGAGAGTGCACGATGAGCGAAGAGCAGCGCGTCCCCGAGGGCGCCCCGGCCGCGGGCCCCGAGCCTGCCGAGCGGCCCCGCATCCGCTGGGCGGCGATCATCTGGGGTGCGCTCATGCTCGTCGTCTCCCTCGTCGGGCTGGGGCAGGTGCTCGACGCGACGCGATACGCCGCGCTCCAGGCGGCGGTGGCCGACTGGATCCTCACGGCCGACCCCGTGTCGACCGCGGTGACCGTCGTCCTGGCCGCCGGCGCGGTCATCCTCGTCGCCGGTCTCGCCGGGCTCGCGCGCGGCGTGCAGAAGCGGTCAGCGCGGCGCTGAGCCGGGCCCCGGCGAACCTCGACGCCCGGGCCGGATGACCGGGCTCAGGCCTCGAGCACGTCGGCGATCGCGGCGGCGAACGTGTGCCCGTCGAACGGGCCCGGCTCGTCCATCCCCTGCGCGGCGCTCGTCACGATGACGCGGCCGTCCGGCGTCGTGAGGGCGCTCGTGGGGTGCTCAGCCGGGACCTCGATGCGCGCGAGCCGCGCGCTATCCGCTCGGTACACGTCGAGGCGCCCGCCGTCGTACACGGCGCTCCAGATGCGTCCCTGCGCGTCGACGTGCAGGCCGTCGGGCGACCCGTCGACCGCGGCGAACACGTCGAGGCGGTCGGGCGCCGCGATCGGCGCGCGCAGGATGCGGCCGCCCACGGTGTCGGCGATGAGCACGGTCTCGCTGTCGGGATGGAAGGCCGGGCCGTTCGGGATGTCGATGCCGGTCGCGAGGCGCGTCACCTCGCCGGTGCCCGCGTCCCAGCGCCAGACCGCGCCCTCGGGATCGGAGCCGTCCCGGACCATCGTCCCGAACCACAGGGATCCGTCGGGCGCGATGGTCCCGTCGTTGACGCGATGCCGGGCGGGGTCGAGACCGGTGTCGGCGAGAGCAGTGTGGCGCCCGAAGATGTCGAGCTCGACGACGCCCGTCCCGGCTGCGGCGAGCAGGCGTCCGTCCGGCGCCTTCTCGGCGAAGCCGATCGGGCGGTCGAGCCGATGGGTCGCGGCGTCGCCGCCCTCGGGGGTCCAGGCGTGCAGGACGCCGCCTTCGAGGTCGACCCAGTGCACGACGCCGTCGATGAGCCGCGATCCCTCGCCGAGGGGATGGGCCGCGGCGCTCAGCCGGGTCCACGGGCCGGGTCGCTCGTCCATGCCGTCTCCTCCGCTCGCGGGCATCAGAGCCATCGTGTCATGCCGGCGGACGGGGATGTCCGAGACCCGGGCTACCGTCGGAGTGTGAGATTCATCCCGACAGAGCAGCGCCTCGTGTGGAGCGCGAGCGACCTCAAGGCCGCCGCCGAGTGCGAGTTCGCGTGGCTGCGGGCGATCGACGCGAAGCTCGGCCGCGTCGCCGCCGTCGAGGATCCGGAGGACGCCATGCTCGAGCGCGCGGCCCGGCTCGGCGATCGCCACGAGGAGCGCGTCCTCGAGCGCTACCGCCAGGAGTTCGGCGCCGGGGTGGTCGAGCTCGAGCGGGTGTCGTCGGCCGACTCCGCGGCGCTCGCCGACGTGGCGGCCCAGACGGTCGACGCGCTGCGGTCGGATGCGCGGGTGCTGTTCCAGGCGGCCTTCACCACGGACGAGTTCGTCGGATTCGCCGACTTCCTCGTGCAGGAGGCGGATGGCCGCTGGCGCGTGCAGGACAGCAAGCTCGCCCGCACGGCCCGCGTGACGGCGCTCATGCAGCTCGCGGCATACGTCGATCAGCTGCGCCGTCTCGGCATCCCGACCTCCGACGAGGTCGACCTCCTGCTCGGCGACGGCTCGGTGTCGACGCACCGGGTGGACGACCTGCTTCCGATGTTCGACGTGCGCCGTCGGCGCCTGCGGGCGCTCATCGCGGATCGCGGGATCGAGCGGGGCGCGTCGGCCGAGGCGATCGCGTGGGGCGACGAGCGCGGCGAGCTCGAGGTGTCCGCGTGCGGGCGCTGCGCGACCTGCGAGCTCGAGGTCGTCGCGCATCGCGACCTGCTGCTCGTCGCGGGCATGCGCCCGTCCCAGCGCGCTCGACTGCGCGACATCGGCATCCGCACGATCGACGACCTCGCGGCGGCCGAGACCGGGCCCGCGCGGATGAACTCCGACGTCTTCGCGTCGCTGCGCACGCAGGCGCGCCTCCAGCTGCAGAGCCCTGCGGGCGTTCCGGGTGACGAGCCGGCCGACGCGCACCCCGTTCCCGCGTACGAGGTCGTGCACCCGCTCGCGCTCGGCGCGATGCCCCGCCCGAGCCAGGGCGACGTGTTCTTCGACTTCGAGGGCGATCCGCTCTACAGCGAGCAGGTCGGCTCGGCCGCCGTCTGGGGCATCGACTACCTCTTCGGATGGGTCGACCTGCGCGAGCAGTACTCCGCGCTCTGGGCGCACAACCTCGCGGAGGAGAAGGTCGCCCTCGAGCGCTTCTGCGACTTCGTCGCGGCGCGCAGGGCCGCGCATCCCGACATGCACATCTACCACTACGCGCCGTACGAGCCCACGCACCTGGCGGCGATGGCCGCTCGGCACGGTGTGCGCGAGGCCGACGTCGACCGGATGCTGCGCGACGAGCTCTTCGTCGACCTCTACCCGATCGTGCGCCGGGCCCTGCGCATCGGCTCGCGGTCGTACTCGATCAAGAAGCTCGAGCCGCTCTACATGGGCGACGAGGTGCGCACGCAGGACGTGCAGAAGGGCGACGACTCGATCGTCCGCTATGTCGAGGCGCGCGCCCTGCAGGCCGATGGGCAGGAGGCGGCCGCGCGGGCCATCCTCGACGACCTCGCCGACTACAACCGCTACGACTGCGTCTCGACCCGGCGCCTGCGCGACTGGCTCGTCGAGCGTGCGCGGGAGACCGGCGTGACCCCTGCCCCGCCCGAGGTGCCGGACGAGCTCGCGTACGCGCCGTCTCCGCTCGCGCTCGCGCTCGACGCGCATGCCGCGTCGCGCCGCGATGCCCGCGTGGCGGCAGACCCGCTGTCGGCCCCGAGCGCCGACGAGGACGCGCTGCGTCTCGCTGCGGCCGCGATCGACTACTACCCGCGCGAGGCGAAGAGCTTCTGGCACGGGCACTTCCAGCGGCTGCGGGAGCCGCTCGGCCTCTGGCTCGACACCCGCGATGTCCTCGCCGTCGACGCCTCGCGCTGCCGCGTCGTCGAGGACTGGGGGATGCCCGAGGGCGCGCGATCCGTCCGCCGCGTGGTCGAGCTCCGCGGCGAGCTCGCACCGGGAACGCGACTGAGCGAGGGCGTCGAGCCGTACCTGCTCTATCCGCGACCCGCTCCGTTCCCGAACCAGGCCTCCCCGCGCTGGGTGCACGTGCCCCGCCAGGCACGCGTCATCGAGGTCCTCGACGACGGCGCCGTCATCGAGGAGCGCGCGGCCGACGGCGAGACGTGGCAGGAGCTTCCGGTCGCCCTCACCCCCTCACCCCCGCCGCGTGCCGGCAACCAGCAGGGGGCCATCGACGCATGGGCCGAGATGGTCGTGCGCGCGGCCGACGCGGGGGAGCTCCCGGCCGACCCGGCCACCGACATCCTGCGCCGCATCCCGCCGCGCGGTGCCGGGATCGCGCCGTCCGACGGCGACGACGTGTCCGCGATCGTCCGGACGGTGCGCGGCCTCGACCGCTCCTACGTCGCCGTCCAGGGCCCTCCCGGCACCGGCAAGACGTACGTCGGCTCGCACGTCATCGCGCGCCTCGTCATGGAGCACGGCTACCGGGTCGGCGTCGTCGCGCAGTCGCACGCCGTGGTCGAGAACATGCTCGACCGCGTCGTCGCGGCGGGGGTGCCCGGCTCGCGCGTCGCGAAGGCGCCGAAGTCCGGAGCCGAGCCGCGCGACCCCGCCTTCACGCTGATCCCCAAGAACGGCGTGGCCCGCTTCATCTCCGAGCAGCAGGGCGGCTACGTCGTCGGCGGCACCGCGTGGGACTTCACGCACACCGGCCGCATCGCGCGCGGCGGGCTCGACCTGCTCGTCATCGACGAGGCGGGCCAGTTCTCGCTCGCGTCGACCATCGCGGTCTCGACGGCGGCGCGCAGCCTGCTGCTGCTCGGCGATCCGCAGCAGCTTCCGCAGGTGAGCCAGGGGGTGCATCCCGAGCCCGTCGACACGTCGGCCCTCGGGTGGGTCATGGATGGCCAGCAGGTGCTCCCGGAGACGCACGGCTACTTCCTCGCGCGGTCGTGGCGCATGCATCCGGAGGTGTCCGAGGCCGTCTCGCACCTGTCCTACGCCAGCCGCCTCGCGTCGCGCGCCGGCGCGGAGCGCCGGTCGGTCGACGGCGTCGCGCCGGGCCTGCACGCGGTGCCCGTGCGTCATCGGGGCGATGCGACCGAGTCGCAGGCCGAGGCCGACGAGGTCGTGCGGATCGTCGGCGAGGTCGTCGGGCGGGCGTTCACCGACATCCGCATCGACGACGACGGCGTCGCCCACGCGTGCCCGCCGCGCCCGCTCACGGAGGACGACATCATCGTCGTCGCGCCGTACAACGCCCAGCAGCAGCTCGTCGAGCAGACCCTGCAGCGTGCCGGATGGCCGCGCGTGCGCGTCGGGACCGTCGACCGCTTCCAGGGGCAGGAGGCCGCGATCTCGATCGTGACGCTCGCGGCCTCATCGGGCAAGGACGCCCCGCGCGGGACGGAGTTCCTGCTGCTCCAGAACCGGCTCAACGTCGCGATCTCCCGCGCGATGGTCGCGGCGTACCTCGTGCACTCGCCCGCCCTGCTCGACGACCTGCCTCACACGCCCGCCGGCGTCGCGCGCATGAGCGCGTTCGCCCGCCTCGTTGCCCAGGAGGAGCCCGCATGACCGACGCCGACGCCATCCGCCGCGCAGCCGCCGAGTGGGTCTGGCTGCCCCGCGACTCCGATCACGTCGTCGACGGGATGGTCGCCGTGCGGTATCCCGCGCGCTTCGGCGGCGGGGTGCGGGTCTCGGCGTTCGACCGCGAGGGCACACCCGATGAGGCGGTGGACGCCGCGCTCGACCGCGCCCGCGACTGGGGCGAGCGGCGCACGACCTTCTGGGTCGGCGCATCCGACCGCCCAGCGGGGCTCGCGGACGCGCTGCTCCGGCGCGGCGCGGTGCACGAGGACACCGTCACCGTCTTCGCGCTCGCCCTCGACGAGGCGACGCCGGGGGAGTCCCCGGGCGTCACGGTCGAGACGGTGCGCACACGAGAGCAGCTGCGCGACGTCGACGCGGTCAACGTGCCGGTCTGGGAGCAGGCGCCGCTCGACGAAGCGGGGCTCGACGCCGAGCTGCGCGAGCTCGAGGCGGATTGGAGCGCGGGGCGCGGGTTCCGCGTGCTCGCGCGCATCGACGGCCGCCCCGTGAGCACGGGCGGCGCGACGATCGTCGGGGAGTTCGCGCGCCTCTGGGGTGCGGCCACCCTCGCCTCCGACCGCGGGCGCGGCGCGTACCGGGCCGTGCTCGCGGAGCGGCTCCGCCTCGCCCGCGCGTTCGGCGCGTCGACCGCGCTCGTCAAGGGGCGCGTGTCGACCTCGGCGCCGATCCTCGCGCGCGCCGGCTTCCGGACGTACGGCGAGGAGCGGGCCTACCGGCTCGACGTGGACTGAGGCGCGGCCCGAGCCGCCCCGGCTCAGACCGTGCCGTACAGGCGGTCGCCCGCGTCGCCGAGCCCCGGCACGATGTACCCGTGCTCGTTGAGGCCCTCGTCGAGCGCGCCGAGCACGAGCGTGATGTCGCGGTCGCCCACGAGGCTCTCGATCGCGTGGACGCCCTCCGGGGTGCCGAGGAGGCACACGGCGGTGACCTCGGTCGCGCCGCGGTCGAAGAGGTACTTGATCGCCGCGGCGAGCGAGCCGCCGGTCGCGAGCATCGGGTCGAGCACGAAGCACTGGCGGTCGCTGAGGTCGTCGGGCAGGCGCTCGGCGTACGTGGTCGGAAGGAGGGTCTCCTCGTTCCGCACGATGCCGAGGAAGCCGACCTCCGCGGTCGGGACGAGCTTGGTCATCCCCTCGAGCATGCCGAGCCCTGCGCGCAGGATCGGCACGACGAGCGGCTTCGGGTCGGCGATCCGGACGCCCTTCGTCTGCGTGACGGGGGTGTCGATCGTGACCGGCTCGACGCGCACGTTGCGCGTGGCCTCGTAGGCGAGGAGCGTCATGAGCTCCTCGGTCAGCTGACGGAAGACCGGCGACGGCGTTGCCTTGTCGCGGAGCACCGTGAGCTTGTGCGTGATGAGCGGGTGGTCGGCGACGTGCAGGCGCATAGGGCAAGGCTACCGGGACGCGGTTGCGCGGATGCAGAGAGCCGGGGCCGTTCTAGGCTCGGAGGGTGAATTCCTCGCCATCCGACGTGTCCGCGATGCGCCGCGCGCTCGCGCTGGCCGACGCGGCGGGGGAGCGCGGGGACATCCCGGTCGGAGCCGTGGTGCTCGGGGCGGATGGCACGGTGCTCGGCGAGGGGCGGAACCTCCGTGAGGAGACGCACGACCCCGCGGCGCACGCCGAGATCGTCGCCATGCGCCGCGCGGCCGAGGCTATCGGATCCTGGAACCTCGAGGGATGCACGCTCGTCGTGACGCTCGAGCCGTGCGTCATGTGCGCGGGAGCGGTCCTGCAGGCCCGCATCGGCCGGCTCGTCTTCGCGGCGTGGGACGAGAAGGCAGGGGCCGCGGGATCGATGTACGACGTCGTGCGGGACCGGCGCCTTCCCCACCGCGCGGAGGTCGTCGGCGGCGTGCTCGAGGACGAGGCCGTGGCGCTCCTGCGCGCCTTCTTCGCCGAGCGCCGCTGAACGCAGAGAGTCCCCGCGGCCGCGCCGCGGGGACTCTCGAGCGATGGGCTCAGATGCCGAGGCCGCCGAGGAGGCCGAGGAGCGTCTCGAGGAGTCCGGAGAGGAGGCCGAGGAGATCTGCCATGGTCGTTTCCTTTGTTCTGCGGGCCGGAGCCCAGGTGGGAGAGGTGCGCCGGTCGGGCGCAGTCCCTAGCCTCGCCTACTGAAATATCGGAATGCAAGACCCTGACGGCGATTCGCTCAGCGCAGGCGCGGCAGCACCTCCTCGCCGAGATACGCCACGTGATCGAGGTCGCCCATGTCCATCAGCTGGAAGTACAGCCGAGACGCGCCGAGCTCCTTCAACCGGGTCGCCTTGGCGACGATGTCGTCGGCGGAGCCGGCGAAGCCGTCTCCCGCGCGGAACGCCGCGAGGTCGGTCTGGGTCGCGGCCGCGCGCCGCTCGAGGTCGGCCTCGCTGCCGCCCGCGAGGGTCGTGAGCGCGACGCTGAGCTTCAGCGTCTCGGGGTCCCGTCCGATCCGCTCGCACGCCGCGCGCACGCGGGCGAAGCGGTCGGCGATGACGTCCTCGGGCTGGAAGGCGATGTTGAACTCGGTCGCGTGCTGCGCCGCGAGCTCCGGCGTCCGGGTGAGGCCTGCGCCGCCCACGATGACGGGCACCCGATCCTGCACGGGCTTCGGCAGGGCGGGGGAGTCGACGAGCCGGTAGTGCTCTCCCTCGAAGCCGTAGCGCTCGCCGACCGGGGTGGACCACAGCCCGTTCACGATCTCGAGCTGCTCGGCGAGCATCCCGAACCGCTTCCGGGGGAAGGGGATCGCGTACGCGAGATGCTCCGCCTCGAACCAGCCGGTTCCGAGCCCGAGCTCGGCGCGGCCATCCGACATCGCGTCGACCTGCGCGACCTGGATCGCGAGGATCCCGGGCCAGCGGTAGGTGACCGACGAGACGAGGGTGCCGAGCCGCAGACGGGTCGTCTCGCGCGCCAGGCCGGCGAGCGTCGTCCAGGCGTCCGTCGGACCCGGCAGCCCCTCGCCGCCCATCGTCAGATAGTGGTCCGAGCGGAAGAAGCCGTCGAACCCGACGCGCTCGGCCTGCTGCGCGAACGCGAGCTGGGTGTCGTAGCTGGCCCCCATCTGGGGCTCGGTGAAGACGCAGAACTCCATGCGCCCCAGTCTGTCAGCGCAGGGAGCCGTCAGTCGGAGGACTTGAGGATGAAGGTCTCCGTCGGAGGACCGGGCTCGTGGGGAGCGCGATAGACGTCGGTCTCGAGGTAGATGATCCGCGCGGCGGGCACAGCCTCGCGGATGCGCGCCTCGACCGCATCGATGTCGCGCGCCGCATCGGCCACGGAGATGTCCTGCGGGAGGCCGACCTTGCCGGCCACCATGAGCTCCTCGGGCCCGACGTAGAGCGTCTTCACGTGGATGAGCTTCTCGACCTCGGGCCCCGCCTCGATCGCGGCGACGATCCGCTCGAAGTCGGCCTCCGATGCGCCTTCGCCGACGAGCAGGCTCTTGGTCTCGATCCCGAGCACGATCGCCACGAGGATGAGGAGCACGCCGATGCAGATGGTGCCGAGCGCGTCGAAGACGGCGTCGCCGGTGAGCACCGTGAGGCCCACGCCGAGGAGCGCGAGGGTGAGGCCGATCAGCGCCGCGAAGTCCTCGAGGAGGACGACGGGCAGCTCGGGCGCCTTCGCGCGGCGGATGAACGACGCCCAGGACTGCCCGCGCTCGCGCACCGCGTTGCTCTCCTTGACGGCGGTCCGCAGCGAGAAGCTCTCGAGCCCGATCGCGATGACGAGGATGGCGATCGGCAGCCAGGCGTTCTCGACCGCGTGCGGGTGGGTGAGCTTCTCGACTCCCTCGTAGAGCGAGAAGACCCCGCCGACCGAGAAGAGGATGATCGCGACGACGAACGCGTACACGTAGCGCTCGCGGCCGTGCCCGAAGGGGTGCTCGCGGTCGGCGGCTCGCCGCGCGCGGCGTCCGCCGAGCAGGAGGAGGAGCTGGTTGCCGGAGTCGGCGACCGAGTGGATGGCCTCCGCGAGCATCGATGCGGAGCCCGAGATGATCCATCCGATGAACTTCGCGATCGCGATCCCGATGTTCGCCGCGAAGGCCGCCAGGATCGCCTTGCCACCGCCGTGTGCGCTCATGCTCGCAGTCTAAGGCGGGCGCTCGCGCCTCGCCCGCCCGTCGGCGCGCCGCACGCGATCCCTAGGATTGGAGCATGACTGACTCGCTCCCCTCCGTCGCGTTCCTCGGTGCCGGCTCGATGGGCGGTGCGATCCTGCGGGGTCTCGTCGCGAGCGGCCTCGACGTCGACGGCGGCGTCTTCGCGACCAACCGCTCGGCGCAGAAGGCGGCCGAGCTCGCCGCGCTCCCCGGGGTCACGAGCATCGCGCTCGAGGACGAGCCCGACGGCAACGCGCGCGCCGCGTCGGAGGCGCGCATCGTGCTCGTCGGCGTGAAGCCCGCGATGGTGCCCGACCTCCTCCGCGAGATCGGGTCCGCTCTCCGCGACGACGCGATCGTCGTGAGCCTCGCAGCGGGCGTGACGCTCGACACCTTCCAGAGCATCCTCGGCTCCGAGACCGCGGTCCTCCGCTCGATGCCGAACACCCCCGCGCGCATCGGCAAGGGCGTCACGGGCCTCGCTCGGGGCGCCGCCGCGAGCGACGAGGATGTGCGCGTCGTGCGCCGCCTCTTCGAGACGGTGGGCACCGTGATCGAGGTGCCCGAGGAGCGCATCGACGCGCTCTCGGCGATCTCGGGTTCGGGGCCCGCCTACGTCTTCCTCCTCGTCGAGGAGCTCACGCGCGCGGCCGTCGCGCAGGGGTTCGCGGAGGCGGATGCGCGCGCGATGGCCGAGGGCACGTTCATCGGCGCGACGGCGCTCCTCGACGCGACGGCGGAGGACCCCGCCGAGCTGCGTCGGCAGGTGACGAGCCCCAAGGGCACGACCGAGCGGGCGATCGCGGTCCTGCAGGACGCTCGCCTGAGCGAGCTCTTCCGGACGGCGACGGATGCCGCGATCGCGCGCGCGAAGGAGCTCGCCGCGGGCGCGTGACGCGTCAGCGGCCGATGCGCTCGGGGCGCACGCCCATCCCGACGAACCTCCCGGTGAGGTGGGTCAGCCGCGGGTGATCCTGCAGCAGGCGGAGCATCAGCGGCAGGGGCGCACCGGGCGCGCGCTCGGCCAGGAGGGGCGCCTGCATCCGGCGCTGGATGGTCTGGGTCACGATCGTCGGGAACGCGCGTCGCCGCTGCACGCGGCGGAGGACGCTGCCGGGCACAGCACCGCCCGCGTGGAGGGCCGGGGTGAGGATCCGCGCGGCCGCGATCGCATCCTGCAGCGCGAGGTTGATGCCGACGCCGCCCGCCGGCGACATGGCGTGCGCGGCGTCGCCGATGCAGAGCAGCCCCTCCGACCACCACCGGCGCAGGCGCTCGATCCGCACGCGCAGGAGGTGCACGTCGGAGGGTGTCAGCCGGGAGGCCGCCTCTGACAGGCGAGGGGAGATGCGCGCGATGCGGTCGCGCATGCGCGCGAGATCCGCCGCGCTGCCCTGCCAGCCGCCCGCGGGGATGACGTGGGCCACCTGGAGGAAGTCGCCGCGGTCGATCGCGATGATCATGCCCGCTCCCGCCTGCACGAAGGGGTGGCGCTCGCCGGCGCGCTTCGGCAGGCGGAACCACAGCACGTCCATGCCCGCGGCCTTCCCCCTCGGCACGAGGCCCGCGCGCTCGCGGACGCGCGAGTCGCGGCCATCCGCCCCGACGACGAGCCGCGCGCGGACCTCGAGCGGGCCATCCGGCCCGAAGGCCCGCACGCCGGTCACGCGATCGGCGTCGCGGAGCAGACCCTCGACGCGCGTCGACCGGAGGAGCCGGTAGGACGCCTCCTGCTCGCCCGCGCGGGAGAGCAGGTCGAGGAAGTCCCACTGGGGCATGAAGGTGATGACGCGACGACGCAGCGGCAGACGCGAGAAGTCGGCGATGACGCCCTCCTCGCCGTGCCAGCTCACGGTGATCCGCTCCGTGTCGGCGTGGGGGAGGGCGAGGAACTCGTCGAGCAGGCCCAGCTCGTGCAGCGCCTCCTGCGTCGACGGGTGGATGGTGTCGCCGCGGAAATCGCGGAGGAAGTCGGCGTGCTTCTCCAGCACGACGACGTCGACGCCTGCCCGCGCGAGCAGCAGGCCCAGCATGAGGCCCGCCGGCCCGCCGCCCGCGATGACGCAGTCGGCGTCGATCCGGCTCGGGGCTCTGCGCTGGGCGGGCACGGAGCCATCATGCGGCGACCGGCCGATGACGGCAAGGGCGTCCACGGGAGCGGGGGAGTGCGCGTCGTCCGTGCGCCGCGCGAAGCAGGAGTATCGTGCTTCCTCGTGCTCTTCTCAGCGACGTCGTCGCGGCGACACCGCGCACGGCTCCGGCACCTCGCTCCCGCGCAGGCGATCGCCACCGGTTTCGGGCTCGCGCTCGCGGTCGGCACCTCGCTCCTCTGGCTTCCGATCTCGAACGCAGAGGGGGAGTTCACGGATCCCGTCGACGCGGTGTTCACCGCGACGTCCGCGCTCTGCGTGACCGGCCTCACGGTCGTCGACACGGCGGATCACTGGAGCCCCTTCGGACTCGTCGTCATCCTGGTGCTCATCCACCTCGGCGGACTCGGCATCATGCTGTTCGCGTCGCTCGTCGGCATCGTGCTCGCGCGCAAGCTCAGCGTGCGCTCACGGCTCAACGCCGTCGCGGAGGCGAAAGCCGACGGCATCGGCGATGTCCGGCGGCTCGCGTGGGGCATCTTCGCGACGTCGATCGCGATCGAGGGCGTCGTGGCCGTGCTGCTGTTCGTCCGGTTCGTCGTGGGCTACGGGTCCTCGGCGGGCGAGGCGGCGTGGCTCGCGGTGTTCCATGCGGTGTCGTCGTTCAACAACGCCGGCTTCGCGCTGTACAGCGACAACCTCATGTCCTTCGTCGGCGACCCGTGGATCTGCCTCCCGCTCTGCGCCGCGATCATCCTCGGCGGGCTCGGCTTCCCCGTGCTCCGGCAGCTGAGGCGCGAGATCGGGCGGCCCCTGCACTGGACGATGAACACGAGGATCGTGCTCGCCGGCACGGTCGTGCTGCTCGTCCTCGGCGCGGTGTACATCACGGTGATCGAGTGGGAGAACCCCGGCACGCTGGGCGCCTTCGACCCGGCGACGCGCATCCTCGCGGGCTTCTTCCACGCCGTGCAGGTGCGCACCGCGGGATTCAACTCGCTCGACATCGGCCAGATGCACGACGAGACCTGGCTCGGGATGGATGTGCTCATGTTCATCGGCGGCGGGCCGGCCGGAACCGCGGGCGGCATCAAGATCACGACCTTCGCCGTGCTCCTCTTCATCCTCTGGACCGAGCTGCGCGGCGGCACGGCCGTCAACGTCTTCGGCAAGCGCCTGTCCCGCGCGGTGCACCGCGAGGCGATCTCCGTCGTCCTCATGGCGATCGCCGCCGTGATGGCCGGCGTCATCGCGATCCTCGCCATGACCGACCTGGACCTCGACCGCGTGCTGTTCGAGGCCGTGTCGGCGTTCGCGACCGTCGGGCTGTCGACCGGGATCACGGCCGATCTGCCCGACGCGGCGAAGCTCATCCTCGTCGCGCTGATGTTCCTGGGCCGCATCGGCCCTCTCACACTCGGCTCGGCTCTCGCACTGCGCGAGCGCCGCGTCTTATACGAGCTCCCGAAGGAGCGGCCGGCGATCGGCTGATGCCGCCGGCGGAAAGGATCGAATCCATGGGCAGGTTCCTCTCATTCGGCGAGACGTCTCGCCGCATCGCCGAGGCCGACTCGGTCGCCGTCATCGGGCTCGGCCGGTTCGGCAGCTCCCTCGCGCTCGAGCTGATGGCGTCGGGCACCGAGGTGCTCGGGATCGACGGCTCGGAGGAGGTCGTGCAGGACCACAACTCGCGTCTCACGCAGGTGGTGCGCGCGGATGCGACGAAGGAGGAGGTTCTCCGTCAGCTCGCCGTCGACGAGTTCGACCGCGTCGTGCTCGCGATCGGCACCGACATCAAGGCGTCGATCCTCGTCGCCTCGCTCCTGCTGCAGCTGAACGTCCCGGTGATCTGGGCGAAGGCGGTCGACGAGCAGCACGGCCGCATCCTCGAGCAGCTGGGCGTGCACCACGTCATCTATCCCGAGAAGGACATGGGGCGCCGT
This sequence comes from Microbacterium sp. JZ37, assembly GCF_035188445.1. Classification (NCBI taxonomy): domain Bacteria; kingdom Bacillati; phylum Actinomycetota; class Actinomycetes; order Micrococcales; family Microbacteriaceae; genus Microbacterium; species Microbacterium sp. JZ37. The sequence continues at coordinate 625,061 of NZ_CP045253.1, forward strand.
GTCGCGCATCTCGTCCGTGGCGCCGCCTCGGACTACCTCGAGATCGATCGCGGCTACGCGATCGTCAAGACGGCGGCTCCCGCCGAGGTGCAGGGGGTGCCGCTCGGCGAGACCGACCTGCGCCGGCGACACGGCGTGACGATCGCAGCGTTCCGCGGCGCGTCGAACGAGTGGGCCAACGCCGACGCCGACACGGTCCTGCATGAGGGCGACGTCGTGCTCGTCGTCGGGCCGACCCGGCGCGTCGAGTCGTTCGCGCAGCTGCGCTGAGGGCGCGGCTCAGCGGTCGAGCGAGGCGAAGCGCTCGATGTCCTCGTTCGTCCCGGACACGATGATGAGGTCGTGGTTCGTCACGACGGTGTTCGCCTCGGCGTAGCGGAACGGCTTGCCGGGGCTCTTCACGCCGACGACGGTCACGTTGTACTTCGAGCGGACGCCCGACTCGTTGAGGCCCCTGCCTCGGATGAACCGCGGCGGGTACATCTTCGCGAGCACGAAGTCGTCGTCGAAGCGGATGAAGTCGAGCATGCGGCCGCTCACGAGGTGGGCGACGCGCTCTCCTGCCTCCCGCTCGGGGTAGATGACGTGATTCGCGCCCACGCGGGCGAGGATCTTGCCGTGCGACTGCGAGACGGCCTTCGCCCAGATCTGCGGCACCTTGAGGTCGACGAGGTTGGCGGTGATGAGCACCGACGCCTCGATCGACGAGCCGACGGCCACGACGGCCACCTGGAAGTCGCCGGCGCCGATCTGCTGGAGCGCCTCGAGACTGCGGGCATCCGCCTGCACGGCGTGCGTGACGCGCTCGGACCATTTCTGCACGAGATCGAGGTTGTCGTCGATCGCGAGGACGTCGCGGTCGAGGCGGTCGAGCTCGCCCGCGCAGGCGGCGCCGAAGCGCCCGAGTCCGATGACGAGGACGGGCGCGTCGCTGCGGATCTGCTCAACCAACGATGGGCCTTTCGACGGGCAGCGCGTACTGCTGCGACTTGGAGGTCGCGGCCACGGCCGCGGCGAGGGTCACTGTACCAACGCGCCCCATGAAGACCGTGACGGCGAGCACGTAGACGGCGGAGTCGGGCAGCTCCGCCGTGAGGCCGGTGGAGAGCCCCACGGTCGCGAACGCGGAGATGACGTCGAACAGCACCTCGGCGAGGGGCGCCTTGGTGATCTGCGCGATGATGATGGTCGACAGGGCGACGATCGTGGCGCCCCAGGCGAGAACCGCGACGGCGACGCGCTGCACGTCGCTGGGGATGCGCCGCCCGAAGACCTCGACGCTGCGTCGGCCCTTGGCCTCCGACCACACCGAGAGGGCCAGCACGGCGAGGGTCGTCACCTTGATGCCGCCCGCGGTCGACGCCGATCCGCCGCCGACGAACATGAGCATCGACGCGGCGAGCATCGATGACTCATACAGCTCGCCGGGGTCGATCACGGAGAAGCCCCCGGACCGGGTCATGGCGCTGAGGAAGAACGCCTGGAAGGTCGTGTCCCACGCATCGCTCTCGCCCCAGGTCCCGGGGTTGCCGTACTCGAGAACCAGGAACACCGCCGCGCCCGCGACGAAGAGGATGACGGTGGTGATGAGCGTGAGCTTCGTGTGCAGCGGCCAGCGGTGCGGCTGGGTGAGCTGCCGCGAGAGCGCGTAGATGACGGGGAACCCGATGCTGCCGAGGAACACCGAGATCATGAGGACGGTCAGGAAGAAGTAGTCGGTGTGGAACGACTCGAGTCCGCCCACGGTCGGCGTGAAGCCCGTGTTCGTGAACGACATCGCGGCGTAGTACGGCGCGATCCACGCGGCGTCGAGCCAGCTGTACCCGGCCCAGACGATCGGGAAGTAGAGGAGCACGGCGACGACCACCTCGATGACGAGGGTCGACAGGGCGACGACGCGCAGCAGCTGGCCGATCTCGCCGAGGCGAACCGCCTGTCCTTCGTTGACGACGCCCCCGTGCGATCGCAGCGGGTTGGTGTCGCCCGCGGCGATCAGCTTGGCGCGCAGGCCCAGCCGCTTCGAGATCACGAGGCCGAGCAGCGACGCGAGGGTCAGTGCGCCGAGCCCGCCGATGTTGACGCCGATGAAGATGACGGCGTGCCCGAACGCCGACCAGTGCGTCGCCATGTCGACCGTCGACAGGCCGGTCACGCAGATGGTCGAGACGGCCGTGAAGAGCGCGTCCGACAGCGGGGTGCGCGAGCGGTCGTCGCTCGCGATCGGCAGCGACAGCAGCGCCGTGAAGATGAGGATCAGCGAGACGAACACGAGGATGGCGAATCGCGCCGGCGAGGAGGTCGTGAAGTCGCGGAAGAACTGGCCGAGCTCCCGCCCGGCATCCTTGAACGCGCCGGCCAGTGCCGCCGACCGGCTCGCCGCCATCCGCTCTCCCCCTTCGCGCCGAAGTCGCCCATCATGGTACTCCGCGGCGCGCGCGGCTAACCTATCGGCATGGCGGACATCTTCGACGTGATCGCGGACGGCACGAGGCGCGACATCCTTCAGCTTCTGCTTCGCCGATCGTCGGATGGCCAGGACGGCACGAGCGTGTCGCAGATCGTCGCCGAGATGGGGGTCAGCCAGCCCACCGTCTCGAAGCATCTCAAGGTGCTGCGCGAGGCCGGTCTCGTCTCGGTGCGCGAGGAAGGGCAGCACCGCTACTACAGCCTGTCGCCCGAGCCGCTCGAGGCGGTCGACGACTGGCTCGTGCCGTTCTTCGTCGACGAGTCCGACCTCGCGGAGGAGGCCGCGTCGTACGCGCCGACCCTGCCGGAGCCGGCCGCACGAGTGGCGGAGTCGGTCGGCCGCGCCGCGGCGTCCGCCAAGAACGTGGTGCAGTCGGCGCTGCGTCGTCTCGGGGCCTGACCCACCGGGCGCGTTCGGGCCATCCGCTCCTCCTCGTCCGCGCGGACTGAGGAGGTGTCATCGCGCGCTGATTCTTCGAGGGGAGCGCTCTCAGCGCTGACCGGCGATTTCCGCGGTCCGGAAGCCCGTCGGGGCATCCCTTCGACGCTGGGAAGAACTTTCGCGGGACCTGTGGACAACCTGAATGTGATCCCGTAATACTGGCATCACGAGCGCGCTCGGTCGACCCGTGTCGGCACTTGGGGGAGTTGCGTCACATAGAAGGGCGAAGGTTGATGCGTCAACAGCGAAATCTGCCGCCGGCTCGGGGTGGCACGAGGGGGAGGAAGCGCTGGCAGCTGCCCAGCCTTCTGACCGGGACAGCCGCGGCGGTCGCCGCGGCCATGATCGTCTCGACCACGAATGCGGCCATGGCCGCAGGACTGAACACCTATCCGGACGAGCCGACCGAGGCGGAGGCGAACATCGCCGAGCTCGTGCTGAACGGCGACGACGTCCTCAGCGCCGCGCACTCGCACGCCGGCTCGGTGTCGAATCCCGGCCCGAACCGCGAGGCGTTCAGCGGCTCGTTCGTCGGAGCCGAGGTCATCGACTTCGGCGCGGGGTACACCATCCCGCTGGACCAGTTCATCCAGTTCGGCGAGCTCGGCGTCATCCAGAGCGAGTCGACCGCGACCGACGGCCGCAACGGCGAGGCCATCACCGGCATCGCCGGTGCGGACGGCGGACTCGCGCTCGACGGCACCGATTCCGACTTCGGCACGGCGCGCATCAACCTGCTCTCGGTGTTCCAGGCGGCCGGTCTCGGTGGCGTCACGGACCCGGCGGTCGATCAGGCCGACCTGAGCTTCGGGCTCGGCGGCGCGTGGGTCGAGGCTGTCGACGGACAGTTCCAGGACCCCGACGCGGTCGGCGGCGCGGGTCAATACCGCGTCGGCGACATGAAGCTCGAACTCCACTCGCCTGCACTTGAGACGGCCGCCGCCGGCCTCAGCGACGCCGTGGGCCAGATGGAGCAGACGCTCGTCGACACGATCAACACCGCGCTCGGGCTCGGCACGCTCGTGCCTGGGGCGACGGTCGAGACGACGATCACGAGCAACCTTCAGCAGGACGTGCTCGATGCGGTCATGCTCGGTCCGATCGAGACGGACGACGGTCTCGCGTCGATCAACCTCAGCGAGGGCACGATCACGGTCGACCTCGCCCGGATCGGCGGCAACGACGACGGCATCATCGACCGCCCGGTCGGGATCAACAACCAGAACCCCAACACCGAGCTGATCGACGATGAGACCTACCCGTTCATCGCGTCGAGCATCCACGACGTCATCGAGAAGGTGATCGACGTCGCTCTCGACTCGGCGATCAACTCGCTCGACAGCGTGGTCATCGACTTCGACATCACGTCGGTCGCGGGCACGGCGGCGTTCGCCATGAACCTCTCGGGCGACATCGTCGAGCCCTGCGTCGGCGGCGGCCTCGGCGGCGTCGCTCTGTGCGGCACGGCCGTGCCGCTCGTGCAGACCGTGGTCAGCGGGCTCAGCCCGGTGCTGACGGACCCGGCGGGTGCGCTGTACCAGGCGTTCGAGACGATCAAGACCGACACGATCACCGCTCCGGTCCGTGCGGTTCTCAACCCGTTCATCGAGCTCTTCGCAGACAACGTCTTCTCGGTTCAGCTGAACCACCAGGAGACCGCGAGCTGCACCCTGCCGGCAGGCGGCGAGACGCTCGCGTCGCTCCAGCTCTCGGCGCTGAGCTTCGGGGTCGCGGGCGGCGTGGGTCGGTTCAACATCGGCAACGCCGGTCTCCGGGTCGACGCCTGTGCGATCACTCTGGACGCCGAGTCGCCGGTGCCTGCGGGGACCGACATCGACGTCACGTCGAGCGGCTGGGCTCCTGCGACCGACGTCACCCTCCAGCTGGAGGACGCCGCGGGCAACCCCGTCGGCGAGCCGGTCGTCGTGACGACGGACGCGAACGGCGCGTTCCCCGCCGGCACGGTCGTCCCGGTTCCCGCGGACACCCCGGCCGGTGAGCTGACGCTCACCGCGGCCGACCCGAACGGGCAGACCGCGGAGGCTCCGGTCACCGTCTACGCCCCGACGCTCACGGCCCAGTCGCCCGTGTTCCCCACGGAGTGCTCGGTCCTGACCTCGGGTGGATGGCTGCCGAGCACGGAGGTCACGTTCCAGCTGACCGACGCGGCGGGCAACCCGGTCGGCGATCCGGTCGTCGTCACGACCGACGCCGAGGGCAACATCCCGGCTGACACGTGCGTCCTCGTCCCCGAGGGCACCGAGCCCGGCGACTACACCGTCGTCGGCACCGACCCGAACGGCGCCGAGATCACGTCGCCGCTCGTCGTCGCAGACCCGACCGCGCCCGTGCTCGACGCCTCCTCGCCTGCTCCGGCCGGTGACGAGACCGAGATCACGTCGGAGAACTGGGACCCCACGGTCGACGTGACGGTCCAGCTGCAGGACGCCGACGGCAACGCGGTCGGCGACCCGATCACGGTGACGACCGACGACGCCGGCGCCTTCCCCGCGGGGACGACGCTGCCGATCCCGGCCGGCACGCCGGCGGGCGACTACACGGTCGTCGGCACGGACCCGAACGGCGAGACCGCGGAGGACACCATCCAGGTGTACCTGCCGACGCTCGAGCCGCTCACCCCGGCCGCTCCCGGCGCCTGCGTCGCGATCGTCTCGGGCGGCTGGCAGCCGAACACGGAGGTCACCTTCCAGCTGACCGACGCGGCCGGCAACCCGGTCGGCGACCCGGTCACGGCGACCACCGACGGCGCGGGCAACGTCCCGGCTGACACGTGCGTCACGATCCCCGAGGGCACGGAGCCCGGCGACTACACGGTCATCGGCACCGACCCCGAAGGCGGTCAGGTCGAGGGCCCGATCGAGGTCTACGCGCCGACGCTCGAGGCCACGTCGCCGGAGATCGCCGGTGGCGAGACCGAGGTGACCTCGGGCGGATGGCTGCCGGAGTCGGAGGTCACGCTCCAGCTGACGGACGCTGACGGCAACCCCGTGGGCGACCCGGTTCCGGTCACGGCGGACGCGGACGGCGACGTCCCCGCCGGCACGGTCGTCCCGGTTCCGGCTGATGCACCCGCGGGCGCCTACACCGTCGTCGGCACCGACGCGAACGGCACCGAGGTCTCGGCCCCGGTCGACGTCATCGCGCCGACGATCGAGGCGACGTCCCCGGTTCCGGCCGGTGGCGAGACCTCGGTGACGTCGGGCGGATGGCCGGCCGACACCCCGCTGACGCTTCAGCTCGTGGACGCGGACGGCAACCCCGTGGGCGACCCGGTTCCGGTCACGGCGGATGCGGGCGGCAACGTGCCGGCCACGGCCATCCCGGTCCCGGCTGACGCTCCTGCGGGTGAGTACTCCGTGACGGCGACCGACGAGAACGGCAACGCGATCTCGGCTCCGGTCACGGTCTACGCTCCCGCGATCGAGGTCACGTCGCCGGTCGAGGCCGGTGACCCGACCGAGGTCACCTCGGGCGGCTGGGTCCCCGAGTCGGAGGTCACGCTCCAGCTCGAGGACGCCGACGGCAACCCCGTGGGCGACCCGGTTCCGGTGACGACCGACGCGGACGGCAGCGTCCCCGCCGGCACGACGGTCCCGACCCCGGCCGACGCGACCCCCGGTGACGTGTTCACCGTCGTCGCGACGGACGCGAACGGCGCCGAGGTCTCCGACACGGTCGAGATCGTCGCCCGCGCGGTGACGGTCGACGCCTCCTCGCCGGTTCCGGCCGGCGGCGAGTCGGAGATCACGTCGGGCGGCTGGCTGCCGGAGTCGGAGGTCACGCTCCAGCTCGCGGACGCCGACGGCAACCCGGTGGGCGACCCGGTGACGGTCACGACGGACGGGGAGGGCAACGTCCCCGCCGGCACGGTGGTCCCGGTTCCGGCTGACGCCCCTGCGGGCGACTACACGGTCGTCGCCTCGGACGCGAACGGCAACACGGCCGAGGACGCCGTCGAGGTCTACGCGCCGTCGATCGAGGCCACGTCGCCGGAGATCGCGGGTGGCGAGACCGAGGTGACGTCGGGCGGCTGGCTGCCCGAGTCGGAGGTCACGCTCCAGCTGACGGACGCTGACGGCAACCCCGTGGGCGACCCGGTGACGGTCACGACGGACGCGGACGGCAACGTCCCCGCCGGGACGGTCGTCCCGATCCCCGCTGACGCTCCTGCGGGCGCGTACACGGTGGTCGGCTCGGACGCGAACAGCGCCGAGGTCTCGGCTCCGGTCGAGGTCATCGCTCCGGCCATCGAGGCGACGTCTCCGGTTCCGGCCGGTGGCGAGACCGAGGTGACGTCGGGCGGGTGGCTGCCCGAGTCGGAGGTCACGCTCCAGCTGACGGACGCTGACGGCAACCCCGCGGGCGACCCGGTTCCGGTCGCGACCGACGCGGCCGGCGACATCCCGGCCACGGCCATCCCGGTTCCTGCAGGCACGACAGCAGGCGACTACGCCGTGACGGCGACCGACGAGAACGGCAACGCGATCTCGGCTCCGGTCGCGGTCTACGCTCCCGCGATCGACGTCACGTCGCCGGAGATCGCCGGCGGCGAGACCGAGGTGACGTCGGGCGGCTGGCTGCCGGAGTCGGAGGTCACGCTCCAGCTCGAGGACGCCGACGGCAACGCCGCTGGCGACCCCGTGACGGTCACGACCGACGCCGAGGGCACCGTGCCCGCAGGCGCGACGGTCTCCATCCCCGCTGACGCGGCAGCCGGTGACATGTTCACCGTCGTCGCGACCGACGCGAACGGCGCCGAGGTCTCTGACACAGTGGAGATCATCGCGTCCATCGAGGTCACGTCTCCGGTTCCGGCCGGTGGCGCGACCGAGGTGACATCGGGCGGCTGGGCTCCTGAGTCCGAGGTCTCGCTCCAGCTGACGGACGCCGACGGAAACCCCGTGGGCGGCCCGGTGGTCGTCACGACCGAAGCGGACGGCAGCGTCCCCGCCGGCACGACGGTCCCTGTTCCCGCTGACGCTCCCGCGGGCGACTACACGGTCGTCGGCACGGACGCCAACGAGAACACGGCTGAGGCTCCGCTCGCGGTCTACGCGCCGGTCATCGAGGCCACGTCTCCGGTCGAGGCCGGTGACGCGACCGAGGTCACGTCGTCCGGCTGGATCGGCGACAGCGAGGTCTCGCTGCAGCTGACGGATGGCGAGGGTGCGCCGGTGGGCGACCCGGTGGCCGTGACGGTCGACGCGGACGGCAGCGTCCCCGCCGGCACCACGGTTCCGGTTCCCGCCGACGCCGCACTCGGTGCGCACACGGTCGTCGCGACCGACGCGAACGGCGCGGAGGTCTCCGCACCGGTCGAGGTCATCGCGGCCTCCGGTGAGCCGACCTTCGACGCGGAGTCGCCGGTTCCGGCCGGCGGCGAGTCGGAGATCACGTCGGGCGGCTGGGCCCCTGAGTCGGAGGTCACCCTCCAGCTCTCGGACCCCGAGGGCGCGGACGCGGGCGAGCCCGTGGTCGTGACCACCGACGCCGAGGGCGACGTGCCGGCCGGCACGGCCGTGCCGATCCCGGCGGACGCCGAGGCCGGTGTCTTCACCGTCACGGCGGCCGACGCGGAGGGCCTGCAGCTGTCCGACACCGTCGACGTGTACTCGCCGACGCTCGAGGTCGAGACCCCGGCGGCGCCCGGCACGTGCGCCGACGTCGTCTCGGGCGGCTGGCTGCCGAACTCGGAGGTCACGATCCAGCTGACGGATGCCGATGGCAACCCCGTGGGCGACCCGGTGGTCGTCACGGCGGACGCCGACGGCAACCTGCCGGCCGGCACGTGCGTCCCCGTTCCCGCTGACGCGGAGCCCGGCGACTACACGGTCGTCGGAACCGACGGAGACGCGGTCGTCGAGGCGCCGCTGACCGTCGCGAACGAGGGCGACGCCGACGACAGCAGCAACGCCGACAGCGACGCGAACGCTGACAGCAGCAGCAACGCTGACAGCTCCAGCAATGCGGACAGCTCCAGCAATGCGGACAGCTCCAGCAACGCGGACAGCTCCAGCAACGCGGACAGCTCCAGCAATGCGGACAGCTCCAGCAATGCGGACAGCTCCAGCAATGCGGACAGCTCCAGCAACGCGGACAGCTCCAGCAATGCGGACAGCTCCAGCAATGCGGACAGCAGCAGCAACGCCGACTCCGACAACGAGTCCGACGCCAACGCTGACAACGACAGCACCGCGAACGCTGACAACGACAGCGACGCGAACGCGAACAGCTCGAGCAACGGCAACGGCGACAGCGGCGGCAAGAAGCGCCCGCTCTCGCCGACCGGCGGCGAGTTCGACGCGATCCCGCTGGCGCTGCTGGTGATCCTCGCCGGCACGGGCATCCTGCTCGGCGCCACCCGCAGCAAGTGGCTGGTCCGCAAGGACTGACCATCTGACGCGCACACCGGCGGCGGCCTCGGAGACGGGGCCGCCGTCGGCGTGTGCGGGGGAGGAGTTCTGTGAGAATCGAGAGCATGCGAAGGCGAGCGGGGGCCGCGTTGATCGCGCTGGTGGCGGCGGGTGGCCTCGCCGCCTGCACGGATGAGCCGCAGGCAGCGCCCGAGGAGGCGCCGCACGCCGCGACGTTCGACTGCGATCAGGGCGAGCCGCTCGCGAACGCCCTCGAGAACGGCGCCGAGTGGGCCATGTGCTGGCAGGTCGATCCCGATCGCGGCCTCGTGCTCACGGACATCCGCTTCACGCCGACCGATGCCGAGCCCGTCCTCATCGCCGAGGAGCTCTCGCTCGCGCAGCTCGAGGTCCCGTACGACTCGGGCGAGAACACCACGTACGACCTCACCGACGCCGGCTTCGGCGGCACGAAGATGCAGACCCTCACCGAGACGGAGTGCGTCGGGGAGCGGATCGCGACGGACATCCCCGACATCGACGACGGCACGTACGGCAAGACCCGTCACCGCGAGGTGCTGTGCTCGCTCATCGTCGACGGCGGGCTCGGGTACCGGTCGGGGGAGTTCGGCGAGGTCGTCGCCGCGCGACGCGAGGACTGGCAGCTCTCCACGATCTCGAAGGTCGGATGGTACGAGTACGTCACGCAGTACTCGTTCGGCTCCGACGGCGTCATCCGATCCGACCTCGGCGCGACCGGCGACATCTCGCCGATCGACTTCAGCGACCACGAGCACGGCACGGCGGTGGGCGAGGGCGATCATGCGCACGCGACGAGCCACTCCCACAACGCCGTCTGGCGGGTCCACTGGGCGCTCGACGATCCGGGCGCGCTCGCGGTCGAGCAGTACGACGCGGAGGACACGGGGGAGATGGGGCCGAAGGCGCCGATCGTGGAGGGCAGTCTGCGGGCCATCGAGCATCCGGCGATCGCGCAGTGGGAGGATCGGCGCTGGTGGCGCGTCCTGGCCCCGGGCGTGCTCAACGCCGATGGCCGTCCGATCTCCTACGAGATCGATCTCGGCAAGAGCGACACCTTCACCTTCACCCACGATCACCTCTTCCACGGCGAGGAGGAGGCGTACGACGTCGCGTTCACGAATGCCGACCCGTGCGAGCTGCTCGCCGTCCGCAACGGGGCGGGGTCGACCTGCGGGCAGAGCGTGCACGAGTACATCGAGGACTCCGCGGACGAGGAGCTGCGCGATGTCGTCTCCTGGGTCGCCGTGGGCTTCCACCACGTCGTCCGAGATGAGGATCAGTCGCCGATGGACATGCACTGGCAGGGGTTCGCCCTGCGACCGCGCGACCTTACGGCGCAGCGGGTTGCCGTGCCGGACGGGCGCGAGGAGCTCAACGGCGAGCTCGAGGGCGAGTTCCGGAAGTGGTACCGCCTCGACGAGGAGGACTGAGCAGGGGAGGGAGCGGGCGGAGGGGCGCGCCCTCCGCCCGCCTGCTCAGCGGCGCCCTGCCTTGCGCTGGAACAGCCATCCGCCCCAGGCCACCGCGATGACGAGGATCGCGGCGCACCAGAGCAGCGCCCAGGCGCCCTGTGCACCGATGTCGGTGCCGAAGAGCAGGCCGCGGATGGTCTCGATGATGGGCGTCACGGGCTGGTAGGTCGCGATCGGCTGCAGCCAGTCGGCCAGGGAGTCCACCGGGACGAACCCGCTCGAGAGGTACGGCAGGAAGAGGAGCACGAAGCCGTAGGCGTTGGCGCCCTCGGGGCTCGACGCGGCGAGTCCGATCGCGGCGAAGAGGTACGTGATGGCGAGGATGTACAGCGCGATCAGCGCGGCGGCGCCGATCCACTCGAGCGGACCGGCCGTCGGGCGGAAGCCCACGAGCAGGGCGACGCCGACGACGATCGCCGTCGCCACGAGGTTGCGGATGAGGCTCGCGACGACGTGTCCCGTGAGGACGGCGCTCGCTCGCAGCGGCATCGTGCGGAACCGGTCGATGATGCCCGCCTTCATGTCACCGGCGACGTAGACGGCTGTCGAGGCTGCGCCGAAGCCCGCGCACGTGAAGACGATCCCGGGCACGACATAGTCGACGTAGCCGCCGGACGGATCGATCGCGCCGCCGAAGATCCACGTGAACATGAGCATGAGCATCACGGGGAGGAGGATGGCCATGAGCAGCGACTCACCGTCGCGCAGCGAATGGCGGAGGCTGCGCCCGACGAAGACCGACTCGGCGGTCAGGCCGCGCAGGCGCGGGCGGGCGAGGTCGACGGCGGTCATGCGGACTCCTTGAGCTGGGGCGTCCGGGCGGACGCGGGTTCGGTGAGGGCGAGGAAGACGTCGTCGAGCGTCGGGCGTCGCAGCGAGACGACGCCCTTGGCGCCGGACGCGTCGAGCAGGTCGAGGGCCCGGCGCAGGCCCGACACGGTGCCGTCGGTCGGCACCTCGCGGAGGAGGTCGCCACGGGCGTCGTGGAGCTCGACGGTGTCGCCGCCCACGCGCGCCTTCAGCTGCGAGGCCGTGCCGAGCGCGGCGACCCGGCCCTCGTGCAGCACGGCGATCCGGTCGGCCAGCTGGTCCGCCTCCTCGAGGTACTGGGTCGTGAGGAAGACGGTGGTGCCGGCTGCGGCGACGGCGCGGATGACGTCCCACAGGTCACGGCGGCTTCGGGTGTCGAGACCGGTGGTCGGCTCGTCGAGGAAGAGCACCTCGGGCGTCACGACGAAGCTCAGCGCGAGGTCGAGACGGCGGCGCATCCCGCCGGAGAACGTGCCCACGCGCCGCGCTGCGGCATCGGACAGGGCGAAGCGGGCGAGGAGATCCCGTGCGCGATCGGCGGCGGCTCGGGGCGACAGGCCGGCGAGACGGCCGAACATGACGAGGTTCTCGGACGCCGTGAGCACGTCGTCGACCGCAGCGGACTGACCCGTCAGGCTGATGCGACGGCGGACCTCGTCGGGCTGCGTCGCGACGTCGTGGCCCGCGACGTGCGCGATGCCGTCGTCCGGGTGCACGAGCGTCGTGAGGATGCTGATGGTCGTCGTCTTGCCCGCGCCGTTCGGGCCGAGCAGGGCGAAGACCTCTCCGGGCTCGACCGAGAGGTCGAGCCCGTCGAGGACGGTGTGCGCGCCGAACCGCTTGCGCAGTCCTCGCACCTCGATGGCGGGACGCATGGCGTCTCCCTTCTGTGTATGGACAAAACTGTTTATGACGGTAACACACTGTTTATGCCATATACAGGCCTAGGCTGAGACGCATGAGCGAGACCGAGCAGACCCCCGTCGAGCTGCCCCGCGGCATCGCGCTCGCATGGGGGGTCGCCGCGAATCCGCAGCGGGGGCCCAAGCGCGAGATGAGCGTCGAGCGCATCGTCGAGACGGCCGTCGAGCTGGCCGACCGCGAGGGGATCGGCGCCGTGTCGATGGCCGCCGTCGCGAAGAAGCTCGGCTTCACACCCATGTCGCTCTACCGGTACGTCAGCGCGAAGGACGACCTGCTCCTCCTCATGCAGGAGGAGGCGACGGGGCTGCCTCCCGAGGAGCATCGGACGGCGGATGGCTGGCGCCGGGCGCTCGAGGTGCTCTTCCGCGCGCAGGTCGAGATCTATCTCCGCCATCCGTGGATCCTGGCTCTGCCGATCGCGGGCTCGCCGATCACGCCGAACAGCTCGGCGTGGCTCGATGCGGCCCTCGGCGCGCTGGCGGAGACGCCCCTCGCTCCGTCGGAGCGGCTCGCGGTCGCGCTGGCCGTCACCGGGCAGGCGCGGTGGTGCGGGATCGTGAACGCCGGCTACAGCGAGGCCGCGCGCGCAGACGGGCTCGCGCCCGAGGAGGTGGCGGCGCGCGAGGCGGCCCTGTTCGATGCGGTCATCGACGCCGACGGGTATCCCGCGCTGCGCGGCGCGATCGATGCGGGCGTCTTCCTCGACGAGGCCGATCCCTTCCGGTTCGGGCTCGCCCGCCTTCTCGACGGCGTCGAGGGCTATATCGCCCGGCTCGACCGCGGTGAGCCCCCTGCGAGCGAGGGCGGATGGATCGAGCTCGACGACGCCGACGTGCTCGAGGACAAGCGCTACCGCGCGGCGGCGAAGGCGTCCCGAGACGCGCAGAAGGCGCTCGTCGCCGCGGAGAAGGCGCTGCGCCAGGCGCGCAGGGCTCAGGCCCAGGCTCTCAAGGAGGCGCGGGAGCGCGCCGCGCGCTGACGGGTGCCCGGGTCACACGGGTCACTCGGGTTTACAGGCGTCTCCGCTAGCCTCTAGAGTTGTCGGGATCGAACAGAGAGGGTCGTGGGGGAATGGCTGAACTGCCGGATGTGCGGTTTCTCACGGTCGCCGAGGTCGCAGACATCATGCGCGTCTCGAAGATGACCGTCTATCGGCTCGTCCACTCGGGCGAGCTCCCCGCCGTCCGGTTCGGCCGCAGCTACCGCGTCCCCGAGTCGGCCGTCACGGCCGCTCTCGAGATGCCGTCGGAGCGCCCCATCGCCGACGCCGGCTGAGCGCTCCGAGTCGGCGTTCAGGCGCCGCTCCCATCATGGGATAAGATGCTCTGAGGCACTTTTCCATGGTGCCCGATCCCGGATGTCAGCGACGGCCGTCGCGACCGGACATCCAACCCCTGACATAGCGAGGTTTCCGTGGGTTCTGTCATCAAGAAGCGCCGCAAGCGCATGGCGAAGAAGAAGCACCGCAAGCTGCTTCGCAAGACTCGCCACCAGCGCCGCAACAAGAAGTAGCGGCCCCCGCGAACGCCGGCTCCGTGATCCACGGGCCGGCGTTTCTGGTATCCGGGCGTCATCGCCGGTCGTCACCTGTCGCCGCGACTCGTCACATGATGACTCGCCCCCGACCCCACGGGCCCGTCCACCGCCGCGACGCTCGTCGCGGAGTTCCTGGGCACCTTCCTCCTCGTCCTCGGCGGCGTCGGCGCGGCGCTGTTCGCCGCCGACTTCGGCGCGAGCGATGCCGGGACGAGCCTCGGCATCGGCTTCGTCGGCGTCGCGCTGGCGTTCGGGCTCACCGTCGTCGCAGGGGCGTACGCCTTCGGGCCGATCTCCGGCGGGCACTTCAACCCGGCCGTCACCCTCGGCCTGGCCGCCGCCGGCCGGTTCCCGTGGGGCGGCGTCGCCGGCTACGTCGTCGCGCAGGTCATCGGCGGCGTCGCGGCGACGAGCGTCATCGCGCTCATCGGCTCGTCCGGCGACGGATGGCTCGCCGCGGCCCAGGAGGGCGGGTTCGCGAGCAACGGGTTCGGCGAGCTCTCGCCGGGCGGCTTCGGCATCCTCGGCGCGATCGTCGTCGAGGTGCTGTTCACGGCGCTCTTCGTGCTCGTCATCCTCGGCGTCACGCACCCCACGCGCGGCAACCCCGCGCTCGCGGGTCTCGCGATCGGCCTCACCCTGACGCTCATCCACCTCGTCACGATCCCCGTCGACAACACGTCGGTGAACCCCGCGCGATCGATCGCGTCGGCGATCTTCGGGGGAGGCGACGCGCTCGCGCAGCTCTGGGTCTTCCTCGTGTTCCCCCTCGTCGGCGGACTCATCGCGGGCTTCGCCTACAAGCCGCTGCTCGACACGGCGCGCCGCTGAGCAGCAGCGCGAGCGGAGCGACGGCCCGTGATCCACGGGATACTGGAGGGATGAACGAGATCACGGTCCAGGAGCTCCGCTCGCGCGAGGGCGTTCCGCTCATCGACGTCCGCGAGACGCACGAGTTCGCGGCAGGACGTGTGCCGGGTGCCGTCAACCTTCCGATGTCCGAGCTCGGGATGCGGCTCGACGAGCTGCCCGCAGAGCCGTTCGACGTCATCTGCGAGGTCGGCGGACGCTCCGCCCGGGTCGTCGAGGCGCTCACGGCCCGGGGCTACGAGGCGACGAACGTCGCGGGCGGCACGAGCGCGTGGCGCGCGGCTGGCTACGACATCGAGGCCTGAGCCGGATGACGCAGCTGACGCTCATCGGCAAGCCCGACTGCCATCTCTGCGACGTCGCGCGCGAGGTCGTCGACCAGGTCCTCGCCGAGCTCCCGGATGAGACCGCCGACCGCATCGAGGTCGTCGAGCGGTCGATCGCCGACGACGAGGAGCTTCACGCGCAGTGGTGGGAGAAGATCCCCGTCGTCCTCATCGACGGACGCCTGCACGGCCACTGGCGCGTGTCCCCCGACCGCCTGCGCGACGCCCTCGTCGCCGCATCCTGAACCGAGAGGCTCTGCCATGGCCATCCGCCACATCGTCCTGTTCCAGCTCGCCGCGTCCGACCCCGAGACCCGCGCGGCGCACGCGGCCGAGGCGAAGGAGCGCCTCGAGGCGCTCGTCGGCGTCGTCCCCGGTCTGCTCGAGCTGACCGTCTCGCGCAACGCCGCCTACGAGGGTGAGAACCACGACATCGTGCTCGACGCGCTCTTCCCCGACCTCGCCGCGCTCGAGGCGTACCAGGTGCACCCCGCCCACGTCGAGGCGGCGCGCTTCGTCGGGTCTGTCCGCAGCGGGCGCGCGGCGATCGACCTCGAGGTCTGAGACCCGTCCCTCACGCACGACGCCCCCGCCGGATGGCGGGGGCGTCGTGCATGAGGGCGGGAGAGGCTCAGGCCTCGTCGTCCTCCTCGGGCTCGTAGTCGACGCCGGCCTCGGCGCGCTGCTCGGGCGTGATCGGGGCCGGAGCGGCCGTGAGCGGGTCGAAGCCGCTGCTGATCTTCGGGAACGCGATGACCTCGCGGATCGACGGGGCGCCCGCGAGCAGCGACACGACGCGGTCCCACCCGAACGCGATGCCGCCGTGCGGCGGGGCGCCGAACTGGAACGCGTCGAGCAGGAAGCCGAACTTCTCCTGCGCCTCCTCGGGGCCGATCCCCATGACGTCGAAGACGCGCTCCTGCACGTCGCGGCGGTGGATGCGGATCGAGCCGCCGCCGATCTCGTTGCCGTTGCACACGATGTCGTACGCGTACGCGAGCGCCTCGCCCGGGGCCTCCTCGAAGCGGTCGATCCACTCGGGCTTGGGCGACGTGAACGCGTGGTGCACGGCGGTCCAGGCGGAGTGGCCGAGGTCGACGTCGTCGTCCTCGCCGGTCGGCTTGAAGAGGGGCGCGTCGACGACCCACACGAACGACCATGCGCTCTCGTCGATCTGTCCCGTGCGCTTGGCGATCTCGACGCGCGCGGCGCCGAGCAGGGCGCGCGCCTCGCTCGTCCGGCCCGCCGCGAAGAACACGGCGTCGCCGGGCTGAGCGCCCGTCGCGGCGGCGAGCCCCTCGCGCTCGGCGTCGGAGAGGTTCTTGGCGACCGGGCCGCCGAGCGTCCCGTCCTCGCCGAACGTGACGTAGGCGAGGCCCTTCGCGCCGCGCGACTTGGCCCAGTCCTGCCACGCGTCGAACTGACGACGGGGGAGCGAGGCGCCGCCGGGGTGCACGACCGAGCCGACGTACTCCTGCTGGAAGACGCGGAAGGTCGTGTCGGCGAAGTAGTCGGCGAGCTCGACGATCGCGTTGCCGAAGCGCAGGTCCGGCTTGTCCGAGCCGTACAGGCGCATCGCGTCGGCGAAGGTGATGCGCTCGATCGGCGTCGGGATCTCGACGTCGATGAGGCGCCACAGCGCCTGCACGATCTCCTCGCCGAGGGCGATCACGTCCTCCTGGTCGACGAAGCTCGCCTCGATGTCGAGCTGCGTGAACTCGGGCTGGCGGTCGGCGCGGAAGTCCTCGTCGCGGTAGCAGCGTGCGATCTGGTAGTAGCGCTCGATCCCGCCGACCTGCAGCAGCTGCTTGAAGAGCTGCGGCGACTGGGGGAGCGCGTACCAGCTGCCCGGGCTGAGGCGCGCGGGCACGAGGAAGTCGCGCGCGCCCTCGGGCGTCGAGCGGGTGAGCGTGGGGGTCTCGACCTCGACGAAGTCGTGCTCCTCGAGCACACGGCGCGCGGCCGCCGATGCCTTCGAGCGCAGGCGGATGGCCGCGGCGGGCGCGGGGCGGCGGAGGTCGAGGTAGCGGTACTTGAAGCGCGCGTCCTCGCCGACGGTCTCGGTGCCGTCGAGCGCGGTCGAGACCTGGAAGGGGAGCGCGGCCGACTCGTTGAGCACCTCGACCTCGGACGCGATGATCTCGATCTCGCCGGTCGCGAGGTTCGGGTTCGCGTTGCCCTCGGGACGGCGCGACACCTCGCCCGTGACCTTCAGGACGAACTCGCTGCGCAGCGGGTGCGCGATCTCCTCGTCGCGGATGACGACCTGTGCGATGCCCGATGCATCGCGCAGATCGATGAAGGCGACGCCTCCGTGATCGCGGCGGCGATCGACCCACCCGGTGAGGGTGACGGTCTGACCGATGAGCGAGGCGTCGAGCGAGCCTGCCTTGTGGGTGCGCAGCACGGAGAATCCTCCTGGTAGGAAAGGGAACCGCACCATTCTACGGACCGCGCGCGTCCTGGCCATCCGCTCGCGGGAGCGGACTAGCCAGGGCTCGCAGGGCGCGGGGCGGCTGGCGGAGGCGCGCGGAACAGCGAACGCTGGCTAGTGCGCGGGGCGGTCCCGCTCGGTCGCGACAGATGCATGTAAGCATTTCGCTTACATGTCCCGAAGGATGTCGGTGGTCGGGACGAGGATGGGTCCCTTCTCTTGTGGCTCTGGGCGCGCGAGATTGCGAGCAACGGATCTTCGAAGAATCTTCGAGAAATGTCTTGCGCCTTGTCGTATTTGTGTTCTACCATGGGGTATGGCCTTCCCATGGGCGCCCGATGAGGGGCAGGATGATCCGGCCGGCGCAGTGTGCGCCGCGGTCGGGTTGCTGGGCGGGCTGTTCACACGGGTGGGGGACGTGGCGTCGGGAGATCTCGCGGGATTCACCGCGCAGGTGGAGCAGCTGGGGCGGGTCGTGGACGCGCTGCGGGTGCGGGCGGCAGGAGAGGTCGCGTGGCGGTCCCGGCGGGGCCTGGAACGGCCCCTCGCGGGAGAGCTCGGCTGCCGGGACGGGAGGGAACTGCTCGAGCGGCTCACCGGGATCCCCGGGCCGGCGGTATCCGCGCGGGTGCGGCTGGATGAGGCCACCCGCGACCGGGAAGGCCCCACCGGGCTCCCCCTGCCGCCGGCGCACCCGGCGGTGGCCGCGGCGGTGGAAGCGGGCCTGCTCGGGGCGGAGCCGGCGGCGCTGATCGTGAAGGCCGTCGCCACCGCCCGCCGCGGCGCGCCCGCCTCCGAGGCCGACAAGCTCGAGGTGATGGAGCGTCACCTCGTCGGGATCGCCACCGGCGCGATCGCGACCGACCTGGACGAGGCCGCACCCCCGGCGCAGATGACCTCCGCCTACTCCGACGGCACGGCCGCGGCCGTGCCGTGGAGCGTCGTGAAAGCGCACGCGGACGCGTGGGTGGACGTCCTCACCGCGGACGGCCTCCCACCCGACCCCGAACGCCCCATCCGCAACCGCACCCTCACCCTCACACCCCTGCCCGACGGGGCCTTCCGCGTCAACGGCACCCTCGTCCCCGAAGCCGGCGCCCTCCTGCAGAACCTCCTCTCCGCCCACACCAACCCCGCCCGCCACGTCACCTTCACCCCCACCACAGACCACGACGACGACGCGGCCGAGGCCGACAACGGTGCGGACGGTGCGGACGCGGCCGCAGGAGACTGCGCGGCAGGCGCAGCTGCGAGCGATGGCCTGGACACGGATGGCGATGGCGGGTTCTTCGACGGGATCGACACCGAGACCCGCAACGACACAGACCCGTGGGGACCGGACGAGATCATCCACGACCCCCGCACCCCCGGACAGAAACGCCACGACGCGTTCTTCGCGATGATCCAGGCCGCCTCACGCGCCGCCGAGACCCCCACCCTCGGCGGCGCCGCCCCCACCGTCATGATCCACATCACCGCCCACGACCTCACCACCACAGACACCGACACCGGCCGGCACGGCATCGCGCACCTCGACGGGGTCGACGCGCCCGTCCCCGCGACCGTGGCCCGCCGGATCGGATGCACCGGAGACATCCTCCGCGCCGTCTTCAGTCCCGAGGGGCGCATCCTCGAGCTGCGCAGCATCCAACGCTGCTTCACCCCCACCCAGCGCAAAGCCATCGTCGCCCGCGACGGAGGCTGCATCATCCCCGGCTGCACCATCCCCGCCGCCTGGTGCGAAATCCATCACGTCCAAGACCACGCCCGAGGCGGACCCACCGAAACCGACAACGGCGTCCTGCTCTGCTGGTGGCACCACCACCACCTCGACACCTCCGGCTGGACCATCCACATGCACCACGGCGTGCCCTACATCGCCGCCCCCAACTGGATCGACCGACACCACCGCCACCGACCAGCACCCACCTCCCGCACCAGACTCCACACCAAACTCACCCAACACCTCAGATGCTGACAACCGCGCAGATGCCGAACCACGCGCGACGAGCGCACAGGCGATCCCGGCCCTTCGCACAGGGAACCCGGATGCGCCGTCGATAGCGTCGAGCCCGACCCCACCGCCCGCGCCGACGGAAAGGCCGCACCGACATGACGACGACCGAGATCGCGGCCGCCGCCGACGGAGGATCCTGGCTCTCCACTCTCGTGGATGCGGTCGTGGGGCTCATGGACGTCATCGGCCCCTACGGCGCCGGCGTCGCGATCGCGGCCGAGAACCTCTTCCCGCCGCTGCCGAGCGAGGCCATCCTCCCCATGGCGGGCCTCGCCGCCCATCGCGGCGCATTCGCGCTGTGGGAGGCGATCCTCTGGACGACCGTCGGGTCCGTCGTCGGCGCGCTCCTCCTCTACGGCATCGGCGTCTGGTTCGGCGTCGACCGCCTGCGCCGCATCGCCGAGCGCCTGCCGCTCGTCTCGGGAGAGGACATCGACCGGACGGTGGCCTGGTTCCACCGGCACGGCGGCAAGGCCGTCTTCCTCGGCCGGTTCGTCCCGATCTTCCGGAGCCTCATCTCGATCCCGGCCGGCGTCGTGCGGATGCCCGTGTGGCGCTTCGCGCTGCTCACGGCCGCGGGGAGCGTCATCTGGAACACCGTCTTCATCCTCGTCGGCTGGTATCTCGGCAGCGGGTGGCACATCGTCGAGCAGTACATGGACATCGTCCAGAACGTCGTCATCGTGGGCGTCGCGGCCGCGGTCGTCTGGTTCGTCGTCGTCCGCGTCCGCGCGCAGCGTCGCCAGCGCGCGGCCGGTGCCGTCGCTCCGCGCGGCGAGCGCGAGGCGCCCGCGGCCGACTGAGCGTTCGTAGACTGGGCCTGTGCCCGCCGAACGCCTCCATCTCGTCCGCCACGGCGAGGTCTTCAATCCGCGGCGCGTGCTGTACGAGCGCATGCCCGGATTCCGCCTGAGCGAGGACGGGCGGCGGATGGCCAGGGCAGCGGCCGACTACGTGCGCTCGCTCGATCGCCCGCTCGCCGAGCTCGTGTGCTCTCCGCTCGAGCGCACGCGCGAGTCGGCCGAGCCGTTCACGGCGCTGTTCGAGCTCGAGCCGCGCGCCGACGAGCGCGTCATCGAGCCGTGGAACGCGTTCGCGGGGAAGCGCATGAGCCGCGCCGTCTTCATCCCGCAGAACTGGTGGCACCTGCGCCGCCCGTCGCGGCCGAGCTGGGGCGAGCCGTACCGCGAGGTCGTCGACCGCATGCACGCGGCCCTCGACGACGCGTGGGACGCCGCCGACGGCGGCGACGTCGTCATCGTGACGCACCAGGCGCCGATCTGGATCACGCATCTCTCCATCGCGGGCCTGCCGCTGCGGCACGATCCCCGCACGCGCCGGTGCGCCCTCTCGAGCGTGACCTCGTTCGAGCGCAAGGGCGACGTCTGGCGCGAGATCGACTACGTCGAGCCTGCCTCGACCGCGGGCGCGGTCGACGTCGGCGCCGTCTGAGACCCGCACCGCGCCATCCTTCACCCCGCCGTCGCCTCGCGGGCACCTTCCGGACCCCTCGCGTTCACGCAGTGCGCTGACCGTAGAAGGTCAGCGGGAGACGCCCGCTGACGGAGGTCACGTGAGCGGTCTGAGGCGAGAGGCGATCGACGCCCGAGCGGTCGTGACCGACTTCGACGGAGTCCACACCGACGACACCGCCTTCGTCGACGCCGACGGCCGCGAGTTCGTCCGCGTGAGCCGCTCCGACGGGATGGGCGTCTCGCTCCTGCGCAGGGCCGGCATCCCCTTCCTCATCCTCTCCACCGAGACGAACGGCGTCGTCGCCGCGCGCGCCCGCAAGCTCCGCGTCGACGTGCGCCAGGGGCTCGACGACAAGGCTGCGGCTCTGCGCGAGTGGGCGGATGCCCAGGGCGTCGCGCTCGCGGATGTCGCGTACCTGGGCAACGACGTGAACGACCTGCCGTGCCTGCGGATCGTCGGCTGGCCCGTCGCGGTTCCGCGCTCCCATCCCGACGTGCTCGCGATCGCCCGCGTCGTCCTGCACCGAGCGGGCGGCGACGGCGCCGTCCGCGAACTGGCCGAGCGCGTCCTGCGCTCCCGCACGGGCCTCGTGCCCGAGCGCGCGGGCGCTGCGCTCCGCGCGTCCATCCCGTCCTCGTCACAACCGGAGGAGCACTCATGACGGTCACGATCGGCACTCGCACGCTGGGCGATGCGCACCCCACCTACGTCATCGCCGAGATCGGCCTGAACCACAACGGCTCGGTCGAGATCGCCAAGGAGCTCATCGACGTCGCCGCGGCCGCCGGCGCGGACGCGGTCAAGTTCCAGAAGCGCACCCCGGAGATCTCCACGCCCGAGCACATGCGCGACGTGCCGCGCGAGACGCCGTGGGGCACCATGACGTACCTCGAGTACCGCTACCGGGTCGAGTTCGGCCGCGACGAGTACCTCGAGATCGGCGCGCACGCCGCCGAGCGCGGCGTCGACTGGTTCGCGTCGCCGTGGGACGAGCCGTCGGTCGCGTTCCTCGAGGACCTCGACGTCGTCGCGCACAAGGTCGCGTCGGCGAGCCTCACCGACGACGGGCTCCTCGCGGCGCTGCGCGACACGGGCAAGCCGATCATCCTCTCCACGGGCATGTCGACCATGGAGCAGATCGACCGGGCGGTCGACCTCCTCGGCACGGAGAACCTCGTCCTCCTGCACGCGACGTCGACGTATCCGATGCCTGCGGAGGAGGCGAACCTCCGCATGATCCCGACGCTGAAGGACCGCTTCGCCGGCGTCCCGGTCGGATACTCGGGGCACGAGCGCGGGCTCGCGATCTCGTTCGCGGCCGTCGCGCTGGGCGCGGCCGCCGTCGAGCGCCACATCACGCTCGATCGCGGCATGTGGGGCTCGGACCACGCCGCCTCGATCGAGCCGACCGAGCTCGCGGCCCTCGTCGCCGGCATCCGCGACATCGAGCTCGCCCTCGGCGACGGCGTCAAGCGCGTCTTCCCCGGCGAGCTCGCGCCCATGGCCAAGCTGCGTCGCGTGGGAGCGGGCGCCGCGGTCTGACCCGCCTGCCGCGCTTCGCGGCGAACCGGCGCCCGATCGCCGCATTTCGGGGCAAGGCTCGCCGAGCCTTGCCCCGAAGCCGCTGTCCGGCCATACAGCATCGACCCAGGCACCTCGAACACGGGAACGTAGGATGGGAGCCGTGCGCACGCCTGCCGTCCCGAGCCTGTCTCCCCGCATCCGCCGGGGCGCGAGAGCGGCCGCCGCGCTCGCCGTCGCGACGCTCATCGCCGGTCTGGCGGCGTGCTCCGCTGACCCCGTGACGCAGGCCTACCTCGAAGGCGACGACAAGGGCTACATCGCGAGCGACTTCCGGGTGAAGGAGATCCCCGTCGAGGAGCGCGGCGACCCCGTCGAGTGGTCGGGCGTCACGGAGGAGGGCGACGAGCTCTCGAGCGACGACACCGCGGGCGATGTCACCGTCGTGAACTTCTGGTACGCCGCGTGCGGCCCCTGCCGGGCCGAGGCCGCCGACCTCGAGTCGGTGTGGCAGGAGTACCAGGGCGAGAACGTGTCGTTCGTCGGCGTGAACACGAACGACCAGGCCGACACCGCGCGCTCGTTCGCCGAGCGGTGGGGCGTGACGTACCCGAGCATCATCGACGTCAACGACGGCAGCGCGAAGCTCGCCTTCGCCGGCGCGACCTCGATCCAGGCGACGCCCACGACGCTCGTCCTCGACACCGAGGGGCGCGTCGCCGCGGTCCTCATCGGCCAGCTCGAGGGCGCGTCCATCCTCTCGACGCTCGTGGCCGACACGCTCGCGGAGTCGGCATGACCGCCGCGGGCGCGGCATCGTGAGCCTCGACGCCGTCGTCTTCGGCGGGGCCCTGTGGCTCGCGATCCCGATCGCGATGCTCGCGGGGCTCGTGTCGTTCGTGTCGCCCTGCGTGCTGCCCCTCATCCCGGGCTATCTCGGCTTCATCGGGGGAGCCGTCGCGCCCCGCGGCGGGGCGGCGGATGGCGCCGCGCCGGGCGGCTCGCGCGGTCGCCTCGTCGGCGGAGTGCTCCTGTTCATCGCGGGCTTCACGCTCGTGTTCGTGACCCTCATCGTGCTCGGCGGGCTCGCGGGCAGCGGCCTGCAGCAGTTCAGCCTGCTCTACGGCGACCTCATCACCCGCATCCTCGGCGTCGTCATCATCCTCATGGGCGTCGTCTTCATCGGCTTCCTCGGGTTCGCGCAGCGCATCGCGCGCCCGCAGGTCAAGGGCGACCTCGGCCTCATCGGCGCGCCGCTGCTCGGGATCGCCCTCGGCATCGGGTGGGCGCCGTGCATCGGACCGACCCTCACGGCGATCATGTCGCTCGCGATCATCCAGGGAGACGGATGGCGCGCCGCGGTGCTCGGCCTCGCCTACTCGCTCGGGCTCGGCATCCCGTTCCTCCTCGTCGCCCTCGGCTTCGGCTGGGTCACGCGATCGACCGCGTTCCTGCGTCGGCACATCCGCGTCGTGAACATCGTCGGCGGCGTGCTCCTCATCGTGCTCGGCCTGCTCATGGTGACGGGCCTGTGGACCGACGTGATGTCGCGCCTCGGCGTGCTGTTCGCCACGATCGAGCCGCCCCTATGACCGCCGAGAAGGGCGCCGCGACCGCCCGGAAGGACACCGTGACCGATCAGCGCACCGCGCCCCAGCGCGACGGCAGCGAGCCGCTGCGCCCCTCCGACCACGTCGACGCCGACGAGGCGATCGCGCAGCCCGCGCTCGGCTTCGTCGGATGGCTGCGGTGGGGATGGCGTCAGCTCACGAGCATGCGCACGGCGCTCGTGCTGCTGCTCCTGCTCGCGATCGCGGCCGTTCCGGGGTCGATCTTCCCGCAGCGCATGGCGAACCCGAACGGCGTCACGCAGTGGGAGCGCGACAACCCGGATCTGTTCCCCGTGCTCGACGCGCTGCAGCTGTTCGACGTGTACCAGTCCGCCTGGTTCTCGGCGATCTACATCCTGCTCTTCGTCTCGCTCATCGGCTGCATCCTGCCCCGCACGAAGCACCACGCGAAGGCCCTGCGCACGAAGCCGCCGCGCACGCCCGCGCGGCTCGCGCGCCTCGACGACTTCCGCGAGGACCGCATCGCGGCCGAGGACCCGGAGGCCGAGGCCGCCCACGCCGTCGATCTCGCGGCCGCGCAGCTCAAGGCGCAGGGGTATCGCGTCGAGCGCTACGACGGCCGCGGCGCGTTCTCGGTGTCGGCCGAGCGCGGGTACCTGCGCGAGACGGGCAACCTCGTCTTCCACGCGTCGCTCGTCGGCGTGCTCCTCACGGTCGGCATCGGCGGCGGATTCGCCTACACGGGCCAGCGCGTCGTCGTCGAGGGCACGACCTTCGTCAACTCGCTGCTCGACTACTCGTCGATGAACCGCGGCCGCTTCGTGTCGGAGGCGGCCCTCACGCCGTACTCGATGCGGCTCGACTCGTTCGACGTCACCTACCAGGAGTACGGCGGGCCCGGGTCGGGGCAGGCGGGCGACTTCTCCGCCAACGTCACGGTCACGCATCCCGACGGGTCGACGTCGGAGGACGCGGTGCGCGTCAACCACCCTCTCCAGCTCGAGGGCGACGCGATCTACCTGCTCGGCAACGGGTACGCGCCGACGATCACCGTCCGGAACCCCGAGGGCGAGGTCGTGTACCGCGACTCCGTGCCGTTCCTGCCGCAGGACACCGCGATGACGTCGACCGGCGTCGTCAAGGTGCCCGACGGCCTCTCCGAGCAGCTCGGCCTCGTGGGCTTCTTCTACCCGACCCAGGTGCCGCTCGACACGGGCGCGTTCGCCTCGGCGTACGGCGACCTGCTCAACCCCATGCTCACCCTGAACGTGTACGCGGGCGACCTCGGCATCGACGACGGCACGCCGCGCTCGGTGTACGCCCTCGACGTGACGGGGCTCGAGCAGCTCACGGGCGGCGACACGGGCGTCGACTCGATCGAGCTGGCACCGGGTGACACCGCCGACCTGCCGAACGGCATGGGCACGATCACGTTCGAGGACGAGACGCCCGAGGGCACCGATCCGGCCCTCGGCTACACCGAGTCGGTCAAGCGGTTCGTGTCGCTCCAGATCCACCACGATCCCTCGGCGCTCGGCGTGCTCGTGTTCGCGGTCCTCGCGACGCTCGGCCTGCTCGTCGCGCTCTTCGTGCCCCGGCGCCGGATGTGGGTCAAGGCCACGCCCGACGGAGACGGCGTGCGCCTCGAGTACGCGGCTCTCGCCCGCGGCGAGGATCCCGCGCTCGCCGACGCGGTCGAGCAGCTGCGCGCGAAGCACCGGGCCGCGCTCGACGACTGATCCTCGCGCTCGGCTCCCGACCGCGCGCGACCCCCGAAACCTAGGATGGACACCATGCAGCTCGATCCCGTGACGATGGACAGCTTCTCCGTCGTGCTCGTCTGGACGGCCATCTCGCTCTACGTCCTCGCGTTCATCGCCTACGCGGTCGACCTCGCGAACCGCTCGCAGGCGTCGCTGGCCGCGAAGGACGCCCGGCAGCTCGTCGGCGTCGGCGCCCGCGCCGCGTCGCCCGCCGCGAGCGAGACCGTGGTCGCGGCGGCCCCGCGCTACGTGTGGGGCCGGATCGGCACCTCGCTCACGTGGCTCGGCTTCGTGTTCCACCTCGGCGCGACGCTCCTGCGCGGCCTCGCGGCGGGGCGCGTGCCGTGGTCGAACATGTACGAGTTCGCGATGACCGGCACGCTCCTCATGACGGCGGTCTACCTCGGCGTCCTGTTCTGGAAGGACCTCCGCTTCCTCGGGTCGTTCATGACCGGCCTCGTGACGGTGCTGCTCGGCTCGTCGTCGCTGTTCTACGTGCAGATCACGCCGCTCATGGACCCGCTCAAGTCGGTCTGGCTCGTCATCCACGTCTTCGTCGCGTCGCTCGCGACCGCCTTCCTCGCGCTCGCCTTCGCGCTGTCGGTGCTGCAGCTCCTGCAGGCACGGCGCGAGCGGATGGCGGTCGAGGCTGCCGAGGCGCCCGCGCGCCGCAGCATGCTCCGGACCATCCCGAGCGCCGAGGCGCTCGAGGGCCTCGCATACCGCTTCGCGATCATCGGCTTCATCTTCTGGACGTTCACGCTCATCGCGGGGGCCATCTGGGCGAACGACGCCTGGGGGCGCTACTGGGGCTTCGACACGAAGGAAGTCTGGACCTTCATCATCTGGGTGCTCTACGCGGGCTACATCCACGCGCGGGCGACGCGCGGCTGGCGCGGCACGCGCTCGGCGTGGCTCTCGATCGTCGGCTTCGCCGCCGTGATCTTCAACTTCACGATCGTGAACATGTTCTTCGAGGGGCTGCACGCGTACAGCGGCCTCAGCTGAGCGTGGGAGGAGCCTGAGCACCGCGCCCCGCTCGGTTGCCTAGGCTGATCGGATGGCCGCGCCCCGACCCGCACGACTGCACGCGCTCGACGGCGTGCGCGGAGCGGCCGCGCTCGTCGTCGTGCTCTACCACGCGAGCCTCATCGCCCGGCCGTTCGCCGATGACGGGACGGCCCGCCTCATCTGGGAGACGGCGACCGAGTCGCCCCTCAAGCTGGGGTTCGCGGGAACCGAGGCGGTCCAGGTGTTCTTCGTGCTGTCGGGCCTCGTCGTGACGCTCCCTGCGCTGCGCGCGGGGTTCTCGTGGCCCGGCTACTTCGTCTCGCGACTCGTGCGCCTCTACCTCCCCGTGTGGGCGGCCATCCTCTTCGCCGTCCTCCTCGTCGTGGCCATCCCGCGCGACCCCTCCCGGGTGACGCCCGACGTCTGGATCGTGAACGCCAACATCACCTTCCCCGACTGGCCGCTCGCGTTCGACGAGGCCACCCTCATGCCCGTGACGTACGACACGGTGAACACGCTCTGGTCGCTGCGCTGGGAGATCGTCTTCAGCGTGCTGCTGCCGGTGTTCGCGGCCGTCGCGCTGCTCCTGCGGCGCTGGGCCTGGCCGGCCGCGGTCGCGTGCATCGCGGCGATGGTCGCCGGCCGGGTGCTCGACGAGCGGCCCTTCGACCTCGACGCGCTCGTCTACCTGCCGACGTTCCTGCTCGGCTGCCTCATCGCCGTCCGCCTCGACGAGATCACCGCGTGGGCGCGGCGTCGGCCGCGGCCCATCCTGTGGCTCGCGCTCTTCGCCGCCTCCTGGCTGCTGCTCATCGCGTCGTGGTGGACGCGCCCGCTTGTGCCGCCGTCGAGCACGCTGGGGGAGGCGCTGTGGGGTCTCGCGGGCGCGGGCGCGGCAGGGCTCATCCTGCTCGCCGTGTGCTCCCCGCTCGCCGAGCGCGTGCTGCAGACGCGCCCGCTGCGCTGGCTGGGCGACATCTCGTTCAGCCTCTACCTCGTGCACGCGCCGATCCTCGCGACGCTCGCGTTCGCGTGGGGCGACGAGAACTGGGCGCTCGTCGCCCTCGCGGGCGTCCCGCTGAGCCTCGCGGTCGGGTGGCTCTTCCACCGCGGCGTCGAGCGGCCCTCCCACCGTGCCGCGCGCGCGGCGGGGCGCCGCGCGGAGCGCGCGTTCACCCGCGTCACCGCCTGAGCAGGCGGTGCTTCCTGCGGTGCGCGCGGCGCATCGCCTGTCCCCACGCGCGGGTGACGTCCTCGTCGGAGAAGCGCTGCGCGCTCTCGACGGCCGCACGGCGCATCCGCATCCGCTCCGCCTCTGACGCTCCGACGAACCGCGCGACCGCGGCGGCCAGCGCCTCCTCGTCGCCCGCGGGAACGAGGAACCCGTTCTCGCCGTCGCGGATGATGTCGGCCGCTCGGTAGGGGACGTCGTACGCGATCGGCACGCAGCCCGCGGCGAGCGCCTCGATGAGGACGAGCGGGAAGCCCTCCGAGGTCGACGTCGACAGCAGGAAGGAGGAGCGCTCGAGGTGAGCGGCCGCGTCGGGCGCGTACCCGCGCAGCCGGATGCTGTCGTCGGCGAGCGGGGCGAGGCTCGCGCGGTCCTCGCCCTCGCCCCACACGTCGAGCTCGACGTCGAGGCCCACGGAGCGGGCGGCGCGGACGGCCGCCATGGCGTGCGCGACGCGCTTGCGTCGGGTCAGACTCGCGAGCATGATGCCGGCACCGGGCGGCCGGCCCTCGAGCGGCGGCGCCTCGGGCAGGTCGCGCCCGTTCGGCACGACGTCGAGGCACGCGTGCTCGCCGAGCAGGGCCACGACGTCGTCGCGCTGGCGCCGCGTGAGGAGCACGACCGCGTCGAACGCGTCCAGGTTCTCGAACACGGGCCTCCGCGACTCGCGCAGGCGCCCCATCGGCCGCCGGCGTCCGACGAGATGCGACGCGTGCACGACGTGCATGGTCACCGCGTGCGGGCGGCGGTAGTCCATCGCCCAGCGTGCGACGGTCTTGCTGTCGACGACGAGGTACGACGGCTCATCCTCGGTGAGCGCGTCGAGCCACGCGCGGTAGAGGTGCGCGATGCGGCCCCACGACCGCACCGGCCGGCCGTCGCCGTCGCACAGGACGACGGACTTCCCGCCCGGGGTCCCGCGCTCGGCGACGTCGCGGCGCTCCGAGAGGAGCAGCGAGCCGTCCGCGCGGAAGTGGTCGGTCTGCAGGATCTCGCCGCCCTCTGATGCGCGCACGCGGCTGAGCACGGTGTCGCCCCGGCGCCGCTCGGACAGCCGCTCGCCGTCACGCGGCGACAGGGTCGCGAGCGGCGTGAACGGGTGCCGGTCGGGGCGGAGGGAGCCGCCGGGCAGGGGGTTCTCGCGCAGCCAGTCCCACAGATTGAGGAGGGCCATCCTGTCGATGATCATGCCCTCGCGCCGCAGACGCTCCTCCCTGGCCGGGTAGTCCGGGTCCGGATCGAACGTGAGCACGGTCACCGGCCGGTCGGCGAGACGCACGAACGCGCGGCTGCGGTGGAGCATCGCGGAGGTCATCCCGCCCCACGTGTCGTCGACCGACCACGTGAGCGCGTACTGACGCCCGCGGGGAAGCATCGGGCGGAGGTGCAGCATCCGGAGAGCCTAAGTCGGCGGCCTCAGCGGTCCCAGGGGATTGCGCGTGTGGCGGACGGTCTGCCAGGGGATCCACAACTCTGTTGCTTTGTGTGGGTTTCGGTTGTATTGTGTGGGAATCCGAAGGAGGATGTCGCATGTACGCAACGGAGCGCAGAGAGCTCATCGAGCAGGCGCTGCTCGCCGACGCCCGCGTCGCGGTCGCCGATCTGGCCGAGCGCCTGGGCGTCACGACCGAGACCGTGCGCCGCGACCTCGCCGTCCTCGAGGAGGCCGGCGTCCTCCGCCGCGTCCACGGCGGCGCGGTTCCCGCAGACCGCGGCAGCCTCGCCGAGACCGACCTCAGGGAGCGCGTCGGCCGCCACGGCGTCGCCAAGCGGCGGATCGCGCAGCGTGCGCTCGACGCCCTGCCCTCCGGCTTCACGGGCTCCGTCCTCCTCGACGCGGGCACGACCACCGCGGCGCTCGCCGATCTGCTTCCCGCCCGGTTCGGCGGAGCGCGGGTCGAGGTGGTCACGCACTCGGTCGCGATCGCCGCCGCCCTGAGCGCGAGCGAGGGGGTGGCCCTCTCCGCGATCGGCGGACGGGTCCGCGGCGTGACCGGAGCGGCGGTCGGTGCGCGGACGGTCGAGGCGATCTCGTCCCTCCGGCCCGAGATCGCCTTCGTCGGCGTCAACGGCCTGTCGGCCGCATTCGGCGCGAGCACCCCCGATCCCGACGAGGCCGATGTCAAGGGCGCGATCGTGCGCGCCGCGCGCCGCGTCGTCGTCCTCGCCGATGCGTCGAAGTTCGGCGAGGAGTCGCTGCAGCGCTTCGCGAGGCTCGACCAGCTCGACGTGCTCGTCACCGATCGCGCCCCCGACGCGGCGCTCGCCGCGGCGCTCGAGGACGCGGGAACGGAGGTCTGGGTCGCATGATCGTCACGCTCACCGCCAACCCGGCGCTCGACCGCACGATCGCGCTGGACAGCGCCCTCGTGCCGGGCGAGGTGCACCGGGCCTCCTCCGCGCAGGAGGACGCCGCGGGCAAGGGCGTCAACGTCGCCCGGGTGCTCCACGGCTCCGCGGTCGAGACCCTCGCGGTCCTGCCGCTCGCCGCGGACGACCCGTTCGCGGCGCTGCTCGACCCGACCCTGGCCATCCGCGCCGTGCCGACGACGGCGCACGCCCGCGCGAACATCGCGCTGACGGATGCCGCCGGCGAGACGACGAAGATCAACCTCGCGGGCACCCCGCTCGGCGACGACGTGCTCCGCGCGCTCGTCGACGCCGTGGTCGCGGCCTCGGACGGCGCCGACTGGCTCGCCCTGTGCGGCTCGCTGCCCGCGGGCGCCCCCGGCGACCTCTACGCGACCGTCATCCACGCGGTGCGCGCCCGCGTCGCGCATCCGCCGCGGATCGCCGTCGACGCGACCGGGCCCGCGCTCGAGACCGTGCTCGCCCAGGCCGACGAGATCGGCGCCGTCGACCTCATCAAGCCCAACGAGGACGAGCTCGTGCAGCTCGCGGTCGACCTCTCGGCGCCGGATGTCGACCGGCCCGCGCTGCACTCGCGTCTCGTCCGCGAGGTCGAGGCCGACCCGATCGCCGCCACGGCGCGCCTCGCGCGGGAGCTCGTGCCCGGCACGGTCCGCGCGGCCCTCGTGACGCTCGGCGGCGACGGCGCGATCCTCGTCGACGCGCACGGCGTCTGGCACGCCGGCATCCCGGCGGGCGTCGACGTGCTCAGCACCGTCGGAGCGGGCGACAGCTCGCTCGCCGGCTACCTGCTCGCCGACCGGGCCGGGGCCGCCCCCGCCGAGCGGCTCCGCACCGCCGTCCGCTACGGCTCCGCGACCGCGGCCCTGCCCGGGACGCGCCTGGCGACCCCCGCCGATCTCCCGACCGGCGACATCCCCGTCCGCGCGCTCGACTGAGCGCACCCGAATCCCGCACCGCACCCATCCAGGAGGGCACCGTGTCCACCATCATCCCCCAGCTCGTCAGCCTCGACGAGGATCTCGGAGCCGACAAGGAAGCCGTGCTCCGCTCGCTCTCGGCGCGCTTCGTCGCGCAGGGCCGCGCCCGCGACGCCGAGGAGCTCTTCGCCGCCGCGTGGGCGCGCGAGGAGACCGACGCGACCGGCCTGCCGGGAGGCATCGCGATCCCGCACGCCAAGAGCGCGACGGTCACCCAGGCCTCGCTCGCCTTCGCGCGGCTCTCGCCGGGCGTCGACTTCGGCTCGTTCGACGGCCCGAGCGACATCGTCTTCATGATCGCCGCGCCCGACACCGCCGCCGAGGAGCACCTCGCCGTGCTCTCCACGCTCGCGCGACACCTCATGGACGAGGACTTCCTCGCCGCGCTGCGCGGCGCGAAGGACGCCGATGAGGCCGTCGCGATCGTCCGTCACGCGATCGGCGAGGGCGACGGAGCTGCCGACGCGGAGCCGGTCGCAGTGGCGCCGACGCCGGCGGCTCCCGCCGACGGCGGACGGCAGATCGACGGGCGACCCGTGCGGATCGTCGCGGTCACCGCGTGCGCCACCGGCATCGCCCACACGTACATGGCGGCCGACGCGCTCGCCGCCGCCGCGAAGAAGGCCGGCGTGGAGTTCGCGGTCGAGCCGCAGGGCTCGAGCGGCTTCGACCGCTTCGACGCCGAGACGATCGCGCAGGCGGACGCCGTGATCTTCGCGGTCGACGTCGACGTGCGCGAGCCCGAGCGCTTCGCCGGCAAGCCCGTCGTGCGGCGCTCGGTGAAGGCGGGCATCGAGCACGCCGCCGAGCTCATCGAGACGGCCGCGAAGGCCGCGGCCGACCCGGCGGCGGAGCGCGTGAGCGGAAGCGCGGCGGCGTCGACCGCCGCCGCCTCCGCGCAGAAGGAGTCGTTCGGCGCGAAGGTCAAGCGCGTGCTCCTCACGGGCGTCTCGTACATGATCCCGTTCGTCGCGGGCGGCGGCCTCCTGATCGCGCTCGGGTTCCTCTTCGGTGGGTTCCGCATCGATCAGGTCGCGAACCAGATCGTGATCGAGAACGCTCTGTGGAACCTGCCGGAGGGCGGCCTCTTCCCATACCTCGGCGCCGTGTTCTTCTCCATCGGCGGCATCTCGATGGGCTTCCTCGTCGCAGCGCTCGCGGGCTACATCGCGTTCGCGATCGCCGACCGCCCGGGCATCGCGCCCGGCTTCGTGGCCGGCTCGGTCGCCGTGCTCATGAGCGCGGGCTTCATCGGCGGCATCGTCGGCGGCGTGCTCGCCGGGCTCGCGGCCTGGTGGCTCGGCTCTCTCAGCGTCCCGCGCTGGCTCCGCGGCCTCATGCCCGTCGTGATCATCCCGCTGCTCGGCTCGATCTTCGCGTCGGGCCTCATGATCCTGTTCCTCGGCTGGCCGATCGCGGCGCTCATGAGCGCCATGACCGACGGCCTCAACGGGCTCGCGGAGTCGGGCCTCATCGTCGTCGTGGGCATCGTCCTCGGCCTCATGATGTGCTTCGACCTCGGCGGCCCCGTGAACAAGGTCGCGTACGCGTTCGCCGTCGCGGGCCTGGGAACGGCGACCGAGGGCAACAGCGTGCCGTACCTCATCATGGCGGCGGTCATGACCGCCGGCATGGTGCCGCCGCTCGGCATGGCGCTCGCGTCGACCGTGCTCGCCCCCAAGGCGTTCACCGCGCCCGAGCGCGAGAACGGCAAGGCCGCGTGGCTGCTGGGCCTGTCCTTCATCTCTGAGGGGGCGATCCCGTTCGCGGCGGCCGACCCGCTGCGCGTCATCCCCGCCTCGATGCTCGGCGGGGCCGTCACGGGCGCGCTCTCGATGCTGTTCTCGGTCGGCTCGCGCGCCCCGCACGGCGGCCTGTTCGTGTGGTTCGCGATCGACCCGATCTGGGGCTTCGCGCTCTCGCTCGTCGCCGGCACCGTCGTCACGGCCTTCGCGGTCGTGCTCCTCAAGCGGTTCGCGCGTCGCCGCACCGACGCTCCCGCACCGGCCGTTGAGGAGGCCGTCGCGATCGCCTGATCCGCGCGGCGCACGGCGCCCCATCCGCTCGCCGGATGGGGCGCCGTGCTGTCGTTCAGCCCCGCAGCTCGGCGAGCGCCTTCTCGAGGCGGCGGTCGCGCGTCGCCTCCTGCTTGGCCTCCGCGATCGACCGGGCGATCTCCTTGCGGCGCGAGTACGCGAGCGCGTCGAAGGCGGCCTTCGCGGCGGGATCCGCCGCGAGCGCCTCGGCGAGCGCGGGCGGCACCTCGACCGTGCGCTCTGCCGCGTCGAGGGCGATCTCGACCTCGACATCGTCGCCGATCTCGACGCCCAGCTCGGCGCGCGCGGCCTTGCTGAGCCCGAGCATGTTCTCGCCGCCCATCCGCGCGATGCGCAGCCGTGCGACCCGGTCGCCGATCGTCACGACGACGGGCGGGTTCTTCACCGAGCCGAGCGCGGCCACCTGCTCGTCCGAGAGCAGGATGGCCGCGGCCAGCCCGCGCGCATGGATGGTGGTGTGCAGCTGCAGGGCGTTCATGCGGTCACGATAGCGGCCTCGGATCCGCGTTCGGATGCGTCGCGCCCTGCACATGTGCCGCGAGTGGCCGGTCAGGCGGGCAGATGGCGGCCGCACGCGGCAAGGACGTCGGGCGGACCCGGGTAGGCCGCGCGACCTCGCGCCGCCCGGGGTCGCGGCACCCGGCTCAGCTCGCGAGCAGGGCGCGCGCCGACACCGTGCGCCGCGCGGCGACCGCGATCGAGGTCGCCGCGAACGCCAGCACCGCCCAGACGACGAGCCCGGCGATCGCGGCGCCCGCGCCCGGCGCATCGGCGATGACCGCGAGCAGGGCGCGGTGCGCCGGGGCCGTGGGCAGGGCCGCGGCGAGGTCGCCGAGCACGCCAGGGGTCGTCGACACGATGCCCGTGGCGATCGCGAGCGTTCCGGCCACGGCCGCGATCCAGCGGCCCGCCCCACCGAGGATCGTGACGAGCGCCTGGTGCACGGCGGCGAACGCGACGCCCGCGAGCGCGCTCAGCCCGAGGAGCGCCCAGAAGGTCGACGCCTCGTAGCCCGCCGCGAGCTGCACGACGCCCGCGACGAGCACGCCCTGCGCGGCGCCGATGCCCGCTGCGGGGAGGAGTCCGCCGCCCGCCAGCAGGACCGATGCGCGGCGCGAGGTGAGCGTCCGGCCGGCGATGGGGCGCAGCGCGAGGAACGTCGCGAGACCGCCGAACCACAGCACGGCCGCGATGAGGAGCGGGATGGCCGAGGCGCCGAAGAGCTCGAGATCGGACGCGCTCGAGGCGACCGGGTCCGCGACCGCCGAGGCGAGGTCGGCGGCCTCCTCGTCGGTGTACGAGGGGAGGGCCTCGGTCGCCTGATCCAGCCCGTCGCCGAGCGTGGTCGCTCCCGACCCCAGCTCGCCGATGCCGTCGCCGAGGTCGGTCGCGCCGTCGGCGAGCTGCCCGATGCCGCCGCCGAGGTCGGTCGCGCCGTCCTCGAGCTGCCCGATGCCGCTGCCGAGATCGGCCGCGCCGGTCGCGAGCTGCGCGATGCCGTCCGACAGGTCGGTGGCGCCGCCGGCGAGCTGTCCGATGCCGCCCGACAGGTCGGTGGCTCCCGTGGCGAGCTGCGTCGCGCCATCCGCGAGCGGGGCCGCGCCTCCCTGCAGCTGGCGCGCGCCGTCGCCCAGCTGCGTGGCGCCGCCCGCGAGCTGCGAGACCCCGTCGGCGAGCGCGCCGGCCCCGGTCTGCAGCTCGCTCGCGCCCGACGCGAGCTCGTCGGCGCCCGTCGCGAGGGCGCCCAGGCCCTCGTCGCCGGCGAGAGCGCCCGCGCCGCCCGCTGCCTCCTGCAGCTGCCCCGCGATCTGCGCCGTGGCCTGCGCGTCGAACGCCGACAGGCCGCCCGAGGTGCCGCCCGCGGCCTGCTCGGCCTGGTCTGCGGCTCCCGCGATCGCCGACAGCTGCGCGCAGTACTCCGCCGCCGCTCCCGAGGCCGCGCAGCCCGCGACGAGGGCGTCCAGGCCGTCGGAGACGCCGGTCGTCGCCTGCGCCGCTCCGCTCGCGGCCGCGAGGAGATCGTCGGGAACGAGTCCGCTCGCGGTGAGGGCCGCCGCCCCGTCGGACAGCTGCGTCTGCATCTGCGCGGCGCCATCCTGCGCCTGCCGGATGCCGGCGGCGAGCTGGGTCGCCCCGTCCGCGAGCGCGCCCGCTCCGTCGGCGAGCCGGGTCGCGCCGGCCGAGGCGTCGGTCGCTCCGGTCGCGAGCTGGTCGGCGCCGTTCGCGAGGTCGCCGGCGCCCGTGCCGAGCTGGCCGATGCCGTCCGCGACCTGCGTCGCGCCGTCGGCCAGCTGCGTCGCGCCGGTCTGCGCGGCGCCCGCTCCATCGGCGAGCTGCGTCGCGCCGTCGCGGGCCGCTCCGGCTCCGTTCGCGAGCTGGACGGCGCCATCCTGCGCCTGACCTGCGCCGTTCGCGAGCTGCATCGCCCCGTCCTGCGCCTGCGTCGCTCCGTCGGCGAGCTGAGTCGCCCCGTCCTGCGCCTGCGTCGCTCCGTCGGCGAGCGCGTGGGCGCCGTCGGCCGCCTCGCCCAGCTGGTCGCCGAGCGTCGTGTAGCCGACGAAGACGTTCTCGAGCGTCGACTCCGACAGCGTCGTGCCGAGCGTCGATGCCGCGACCGAGGCGATCTCGCTCGTGATCGCGCCGTCTACGACCCGGGCGTCGGGGGCGGTCGTGACCTCGATGAGCGCCTGCTCCGGCTTCTCGTCCTCGCCCGAGAGCGACTGCGCCGACGACATCGCCGCGGCCGAGAACTCGGCGGGGATCGTCACGACGGCCTGGTACGTGCCGTCCGCGAGGCCCTCCTCGGCGTCGTCCTCGTTCGAGAGCACCCAGTCGAGGTTGCTGTCGAGGTCGTCGGAGCCCTCGACGAGCCCCGCGGCGAGCTGGCGGCCGAGCGGCACGGTCTGACCGTCGATCTCGGTGCCGTCGTCGTCGTTCACGATCGCGGCCGTCATGTTGTCGAGTCGCGCGGTCGGGTCGTCGAGCGCCGACACGAGCACGCCGCCGAGCAGGGCGGGCAGAGCGAGCGCTCCGATCACCGCGAGCCAGCGCACGCGGCTGCGGTCTGCGGATGGCCGGAAGGGCGTCATGCGGTCACCTCGAGGGTCTCGTCGGGCGTGCGGATGTCTGCGGTGCCGCCATCGGGGAAGCCCGCGGCGGCGAGGAGGGCGAGGGCCGCCCGGGAGTCGCGCGCCGCGGCGACGACCGTGAGCGGCGCGGTCGGGTCCTGCGCGTGCGCGGCATCCCGCAGGAGCGCGGCGACCTGGTCGCCGGTCGCGGGGGAGAGCGTGTCGAGGCCGTCCACGACCACGAGCCGCGTCGCGCCGGAGAGCGCGGCGCGCAGGTCGGCGGCCGGGTCGTCCGCGCCGTCGAGGAGGGCGACGCCGACATGGCCGCGGACCCAGGCCCCGCGTCCGGGCAGGAGATGGCCGGCGACGCGCAGGCGGCCGTCGGCGATCGGCAGGCGGCCGGCGATCGCGAGCAGCACGGCGCGCGATCGGGCCGGGTCGTCCGCGGTCACGACGAGCGCCTCGCCGGGGTCGACGCGCAGATCCGCGCCGGACACGAGTGCGCGGTCGCCGTCGGCGATGACGAGTCCCTCGGCGGCGACGACCGCCGTCGAGCCGGGCTCCGGCCAGTCGGCGAGCTCGCGTTCGCGCTCGACGGCCTCGCCCTCGATGTCGAAGTGCGGCAGGGCGCGCTCGAGCCACGCCGGCATCCACCAGGCGTGGCGTCCGAGGAGCGCGAGGACCGCGGGCACGAGCGTCATGCGGATGAGGAACGCGTCGACGGCGATGCCGACGGCGAGCGCGAGCGCGATCGGCTTGATGCTGCTGTCGCCCTCGGGGACGAAGGCCGCGAACACCGCGAACATGATGACCGCGGCGGCCGTCACGACGCGGGCCGAGGCGGCGAAGCCCGTGTGGATCGCGCCCACCGCCACCTCGCGCGTGCGGCCGCGTCGCCGCGCCGCGTGCACGTAGTCCTCGCGCATGCGCGAGACGAGGAACACCTCGTAGTCCATCGCGAGGCCGAAGAGCACGCCCATGACGATGATCGGCATGAACGCGATCACGGGGCCCGTGCGCGCGACGTGCAGGAGGTCGGCGCCCCAGCCCCACTCGAAGACGGCGGCGACGACGCCGAAGGCGGCGAGAACCGACAGCAGGTACCCCGCGGTGGCCTTGAGCGGCACCCAGATCGAGCGGAAGACGATCATGAGCAGGACGAACGAGAGGCCCACGACGAAAACGCCGAACGGCAGGAGCGCCTCGCCGAGCCGGTCGGAGATGTCGATCGAGACCGCCGTGAAGCCCGTCACGACGAGGTCGACGCCGTACTCGTCGAGCCACGCGTCGTGGTGCGCGCGCAGCTCGCGCACGAGCTCGCTCGTCGCGGGGTCGGATGGCCCGGTCTCGGGGATGATCTGGACGATGCCCGTGTCGGCGGTCTCGTTGGGGGTCGCGAGCGCGACCCGGGCGACGCCGTCGATCTGCTCGACCTCGTCGGCGAGATCCTCCATGAGGCCGAGCGGGTCGTCCGACGTCACGATCGTGCCGGTGAGGATGAGGGGCCCGTTGAACCCCTCGCCGAAGTGCTCGCCGACGAGGTCGTAGCTCTGCCGCGCCTCGCTGTCCTCAGGCAGCACGCCGGCGTTCGGCAGAGCGAGGCCGAGCTGGGCCGACGGGATGGCGACGATGCCGAGCCCGAGCACGACCGCGACCGTCGTGATCCAGGGGTGGCGCGTGACTCCGCGCACCCAGCGCAGCGCGAACCCCGGGCGCGCGCCTGCGTCCTCGGCCGGCTCTGCGCCATCCGCCGGGGCCGCCGGGCTCTTCCGTGCGCGCCGGGCCCGGGGCCGCCGACCGGCGGCTCGGCCCTTCACGAGCCCGAGGAAGGCGGGCGTGAGCGTCACCGCGATGAGCACGGCGACGGCGACGGCGACGGCGGCGGCGATGCCCATCGTCGTGAGGAAGGGGATGCCGGCGAAGCCCAGGCCCACGAGCGCGATGAGCACCGTGACGCCCGCGAAGACCACCGCCGATCCGGCCGTGCCGGTGGCCCGGGCGGCGGACTCCTCGGGGTCGACGCCGCTGCGCACCTGGTCCTGGTGTCGCGCCGCGATGAAGAGCGCGTAGTCGATGCCGACCGCGAGCCCCAGCATGAGGGCGAGCATCGGCGTCGTCGACGACACGGTCGCGAACGCGGTCGACGCCACGATGCCGAGCATCGACACGCCCACGCCGAGCAGGGCGATGCCGAGGGGGAGGCCAGCGAGGACGAACGAGCGGAACGTCACGATGAGCACGAGCAGCGCGATGACGACGCCGACGGCCTCGACGATCGAGAGGGCGGGGAGCTCGGTCGCGTAGAGGTCGCCGCCGAGCGCGACGCGCGCGCCGTCGGGCAGCTCGCCGCGCAGCTCGTGCACGGCGTCGGCGAAGCCGTCCTTCGTCTCATCGGAGATCGTCGAGCTCTGGCCGGTGAACTGCGCCTGCACGATCGCGGCCTCGCCGTCGTCGGAGACGAGGCCGTCGACCATCTCGCTGTACGGCGAGGTCGTCGCCTCGACCCCGGGGAAGTCGGCGAGCTCATCGACCTTCTCCTCGATCGGCTCCCGGTAGGCCGCATCGTCGATGCGGTCGCCATCGGCGGCCACGACGACGAACTGCGCGGCCGTCCCCGAGACCTGCGGGAACGTGCGGCTCAGCTGCTCGATGCCCTCCTGGCCCTCGGTCCCCGGGATCGAGAAGCTGTTGTCGAAGCCGCGGTTCAGGCCGAGGGCGCCTGCCCCCACGACGACGAGGAGGAGCAGCCAGCCGCCGAGGACGCGCCAGGGGTGGCGGAACGACCAGCGGCCGAGCGAGAACAGCAGAGTGGACACGGTGGCGCCTCCGGGGGCACGTCAGGCGGGCTTCGATACAGCGCTGTATCCGATACAGGACTGTATCGTAATCGACCGAGCAGGATCCCGGGCTGAATCCCGGGTGTGAGATCGTGAACAGCGCGGGACGCGCGCCGATGGCGCGCTCTGCGGGAGGAGGTCGAGGTGGCAGAAGAGGTGCGGAGCGGGACGCGGAGCCGCGAGAACACGCGCGCGCGGCTGCTGGAGGCGGCTGCCGAGGTGTTCGCGGAGGTGGGGCTCGGCGAGGCGTCGGTCGAGCGCATCTGCGAGCGGGCGGGCTACACCCGCGGCGCGTTCTACTCGAACTTCGCCACGAAGGACGAGATGTTCCTCGAGCTCGCGAAGGTCGTCGCCCGCGACCGGGTGGCCGCGGCGCGGGCGCGTGTCGCCGAGATCGACGTCGCCGCGACGATCGGCGTCGAGGCCTCCGACGTCGCGGCGATCATCCGGGTCCTCGACGTGATCGGCGACGACCGGCTGAGCACGCTCCTCATGTACGAGATCAATCTCCACGCGATGCGCGACCGGGACTTCGCCGTCGCCTACGCGGTGCAGGAGCAGGAGATGGTCGACGAGGTCGTCCAGCTCATCGAGGAGGTCGTCGAGAACGAGCGGCTCGAGCTGCGTGTGACCTCGCTCGAGGCCGCGCGCATCATCCTCGCCGTGTGGGGCGACGTCTCGGGTCGTGCGGCCATCGCGGGCCTCGACGCGGACGCCGCGCGCGAGCTGCGCAGCGTGGAGGTCGGCCGCGTCGTGCAGCTGCTCATCGAGCGGTGCTGACCGTGCTTCAGACGGGGGCCGCCGGGCGCTAGGTTTCTGCCCAGGGGTCCGCATCGGGCGCGGACGGAGGGGGAGGCGTCGTGACGCGCAGGCACAGCGGCCCGGGGCCGGCCGGACTCGAGGGGCCGGGCTCGGCTCTGCGGCAGACGCTCCTGCGGCTCTCGGCCAAGGCGATCACCGACCTCTACGAGCTGTACCGCATCCATCCGGTGGTCTGGCGGTGGACGGCGCGGCACTTCCAGCCCGGGATGGCGCGGTTCGCGAGGTTCAACGCGTGGATGATGTGCCAGCTCGCGAACCTCGACGTGCCGGCTTATCAGCGCCACCTCCGTGCGCACGGGTTCCGCTTCCGGTGGTTCCGGCTCGACAGCTTCCCCGAGACCGACAAGCACGGCTACGTCACGGCGCACTCGGAGGACGACCGCTGCTGGAACGGCGAGATCGAGACGATCGGCACGGTCGTCGACGAGTCGTCCGGCTCGTCGGGCACGCCCTTCAACTGGATGCGCGGCCGTCACGAGCTGAAGACCATCCACAGCAACGTCGCGGGGTACGTGACGCTCCTGTTCGGCTCGAAGCGGCTGTTCTGCATCAACGCGTTCTCGATGGGCGCCTGGGCGACGGGGACGAACACCGGCCATGCGATGTCGAAGATCGCCATGGTGAAGAACACCGGACCCGACCTCGACAAGATCGTCGACACCATCCGCCACTTCGGGCCGCGCTTCGTGTATCTCGTGAGCGCGTACCCGCCGTTCCTCAAGCACCTCCGCGACCGGCTCGACCGCGAGGAGTGGTTCTCGTGGCGCGACTACCAGCTGAACGGGTTCGTCGGCGGCGAGGCCATGACGGAGGGCCTGCGCGACTACCTCGAGGTCTGCTTCGGACGCGTGTACTCGGGATACGGCGCGAGCGACCTCACGATCGGGATGGGAGGGGAATCGGATGTCGCGGTGTGGCTGCGGCGGTCGATGTACGCCGACGAGCGGGTGCGCGAGCGGCTGCTCGGGCCCGATGAGACGCGCATCCCGATGGTGTTCCAGTACAACCCGCTCGAGACCTTCCTCGAGGTG
This sequence comes from Microbacterium sp. JZ37, assembly GCF_035188445.1. Lineage (NCBI taxonomy): Bacteria > Bacillati > Actinomycetota > Actinomycetes > Micrococcales > Microbacteriaceae > Microbacterium > Microbacterium sp. JZ37. The sequence goes on from NZ_CP045253.1 coordinate 666,512, forward strand.
AACGGCGCCGGCGAGCTCGTCGTCACGCTCAACTCGACCGCCGTCATGAGCCCCAAGCTCCGCTACAACATCGGCGACGAGGCGAAGCTCATCTCGCTCCCCGAGGTCTTCGACGCGCTCGCCTTCGACCCCGAGCTGCAGCGCGCGTTCCACCGGGCGTTCGCGGTGCAGCGTATGCGCCTGCCGTTCCTCTTCCTGTTCGGGCGGAAGGACTCCACGATCTCGTACATGGGCGCGAACCTCTATCCGATCGACATCGAGAACGGGCTCTACCGGGACAACCGGTTCGCGCCGCAGATCGAGTCGTTCAAGCTCGCGCTCGTCGACATCGGCGCGCACGAGCAGCGCCCGCTCGTGCATGTGCAGCTGCGCGAGGGAGCGGCCCTCGACGCGGCGGAGCGCGACGAGCTCGCGCAGGCCGCGCGGGGCGGGATCGTCGCGCACCTCGAGGCGGTCTCGCGCGACTTCGCGCAGTCGCTCGAGGAGGACCCGACGACCGCCGACATCCGCGTCGAGGTGCACGCGCACGGCACGGGGCCGTTCGCGGGCGGCGAGTCCAAGATCAAGAACGTCTACCTCGTGAAGGACTGACGTGTTCACCGAGGACTTCTCCCGCGCCCCCGTGCAGGGCCGCGCGGCGGCTCTCGTGATCGCCGAGGGCCGGTGCGCGGCGGGCCGCCGCGACGGCGTGACGTGGCGGCGCCGGCTGCGTGACGGGTCGATCCGCGCCGAGCTCGTCCTGTTCTCGTCGGTCGCGGCCGCCGAGGCCGCCGCCCGCGCGCACCGCGGGCGCGTGCGGCTCCTCGTGGCCGAGCCGCGCGGCTACACGAACGGCGTGTGGCGCGCGGAGGACAGCGGGATGGCGCACAACGAGCGCTTCCACCCCGTCTCCACCGAGCTGCGCGACGGCCGGGAGCCGCCCGAGATCGCCGGGCCGGTGCGGCGTCCGCGACGGGAGCGCCGTCGCCCCGAGCCGCGTCGCTGGACGATCTTCGCTGGGGAGTCGATGTTCCTCGGCGCGACGCGCTACCGCCATCCGCTCGCGTGGCTCGCCACGAACCGGCACTGGTGGCCCATGGTCGCGAAGATGCACCGCATGCCCGGGACGGTGTGGCACGGCGTCTACGCCGAGTGGCCGTTCACGCTCGGCACGCTCGCGACCTATCGCACGCGCGACGACATGATGCGCTTCGCGCGCATGCCGGAGCATCGCCACCTCATGCAGTGGATCGTCCGCGACACGGTCAACGCGACGGGCGGCTTCATCCGGATCTTCTCCTCGCGCGGCGAGCTCGCGCGCCAGGCATCGGCGGCCGAGCAGGCGTCGGCCCGCGTTCCGGCGGATGGCCCAGGCGGCGACGACGGGGAGCGGCTGCGCCTCGAGCGGGTCGAGACCGAGGCGCAGCTGCAGGAGTTCCTCGCGGTGTCGCGCCACGGCGACCCCGCGCACCTCGCGGTGCCGCTCCTCGAGGACGTCGTGCGCGCGTGGTTCGACGGGTCGGCGGCGGCGGCTGGCCGCACCGAGCTGCTCCTCGCACGCCGCGGCGACGAGACAGTGGGGCGCACGACGATCCACGCCGACCGCGCGCTCGACGAGAAGCTCGGCACGCGCGCGACGCTCTTCGGGGCGACCTGGGCGGCGACGCCCGACGACCTCCGGGCCCTGCTCGAGCTCATCGCGGATCGCGGGCGGCGCGACGGCAGCGCCGAGGTGATCGGCCCCGTCTCGCTGCTGCCGAACCAGACCGGCGGGGTGATCACGAGCGGATTCGACGAGCCCGGCTTCTTCGACGGGGCCTGGAATCCCGAGTGGGTCCCGCGCGTGTACGAGGAGGCGGGGTTCGCGGTCTGGAACGCGTCCGACACCTGGATCGCCGACCTCGATGCCGCTCCCGCGCCATCCGCCCCGTCGGCCGAGGAGCTCGCCGCCGCGGGCATCCGGATCCGTCGCGCGTCGCGCGTGCGGTTCGCGCGCGACGTGGCCCGGCTGCGGACGCTCGTCAACGCCGCCTTCGCGCAGCTGCCGTACTACACCGAGATCTCGCGCGCGCAGATGCGCGACGCGACGAGCGGGCTCGTCGGGCTCATGGACCCCGGACTGTGGGTCTTCGCCGAGGACGCGCGGACGGGCGAGCCGGTCGGCTTCGTGCTCGTCGTGCCCGACCCGGTCGACGTGCTGAGAGGATCCGGCGGCCGCGTCGGGCCGCGCGAGGCCCTTCGACTGCTGCGCGGCGGGCGCGGCCGCGACGCCGTGCTCGTCATCCACGGCGTCGTGCCCGAGCGCCAGGGGCGGGGCATCGCCGGGCTCCTCTGGCGCGCCGTCGCCGAGCGGCTCCGCGAGGGCGGCTACCGCACCCTGCGGACGACGTACATCGGGCGCGAGAACGCGGCCTCGGCCCGACCCATCGAGCGGCTCGGCGGCCGTCCGCTGCACGGGACGGCCTTCTACCGCCGCCGGCTGGAGGAGCCATGACCGATCTTCGCGACATCGTCGCGGCGGCGTCGAGCGCGCCGTCCGCGCACAACACGCAGCCGTGGGACGCCCGCATCCGCTCGGACGCGATCGAGCTGGGCGTCGCGGAGGGCCGCACGCTCCGCGTGGGCGACCCCACGGGCCGCGACACCGTGATCGCGCTCGGCGCGTGGACCGAGGCCGCCGTCGCCGCGGCGCGTGCGCGCGGGCGCGCCCTCGACGTGCAGACCCTGCCGGCCCTCGCGGACCCCGCGGTGATCGTCCGCGCCGAGCGCCGCGACCCCGTCGCTCGTCTCACGCTCGGTGGCGAGGTGCCCGTGCAGCGCACGGCTCTGGATCGGCGGCTCACGTATCGCGGGGCCGTGCGGCGCGTGCCCGGCTTCCTCGAGGCGGCGTCCGCCGTCGTGCCGCCGTGGATCCGGCTCGTGCCCATCGCCGCGGGCGACCTGCGCCGGCTGTCGGCACTGGGCACGGCCGACACGCTCACCCGGCCCGGCGTCGCGGAGGAGCTCGCCTCCTGGCTGAGGCTGTCGCCGCAGCACCCCCGCTATGACGTCGACGGGCTGAGCGACCGCGTGCTCCTCCTGCCGCCGCGCCTCGCGGCACTCGCCGCGCCGTTCACGCGACGCCGCCGGCTGCGCGACGGCGCGGCCCGGGTGGCGCGCATCGGCGGCGACCTCGTGCGCCGCGTGCTGCTCGAGGTGCCGGTGCAGGCCGCAGGGGAGGCCGCCGACGCTGACCACTTCGTGCTCGTCGTGGAGTCGGACGAGCTCGACCTCGGCACCGGCGCCGCGCTCACGCGGATCCTCAACTCGCCGCTCGGCCTGCCCGCGGAGACGGTGTTCGAGGCCGGCCGCGCGCTCATGCGGGTGTGGCTTCTCGCAGCCGAGCGCGGCATCGCGTTCGCGCCCCACTCGGAGGTGCTCGACTCTGCACTCGCCCAGGGCGAGCTGCAGTACCGGCTCGGGCTCGGGCGCCGCGCGGTGCCGCTCTTCGTCACATCGGCCGGGCGGCCGATGGCGGTGCCGCCGCGCTCGCCGCGTCTCGGCTGATCTCGTCCGCAGAGCGACCGCGACGTCGTTCGGGTCGCGGTTTCCGTCGGTATCGGCGCCTGTGGGGACGGGAGTTGCGACCTGGGTGGGGTGGTGCGTCGTTCGGGTCGCGGTTTCCGTCGGTATCGGTGCCTGTGGGGACGGGAGTTGCGACCTGGGTGGGGTGGTGTGTGGTTGGGGTCGCGGTCGGCGTCCGCTACGTCAGGAGCGCGTGGCAGCGGGTGATGCGGGCGCGCCACCACTGCTCGCGCTCGGCGGATGCCCCGTGCGCGTCGAGCAGGGAGGGATCCGGCTCCGGCCGGGTGACGGGGATCGCGCCGCCTGAGGGGACGAGGCGCGGATCGACGACGTCGGCCGCGAGCAGTGCGGCCGTGCCGAGGCCGCAGTCGTATGCCAGGTCGGGGAGAGCTGCGGCGAGGGCCGCGCCCTGCGCGAGGCCGATCGACGTGTCGAGGGCGCTCGAGACGACCGCGGGGAGCCCAGCCGCCTGCACGATGTCGAGGGCGCGCCTCGTGCCGCCCAGGGGCTGCGCCTTCACGACGAGGATGTCGGCCGCTCCCGCGCGGGCGACCCGCAGCGGGTCGGCCGCCTTCCGCACGCTCTCGTCGGCCGCGACCGGGATGTCCCAGTCATGCAGACGACGTCGGATCTCGGCGAGTTCGTCGACGCTCGCGCACGGCTGCTCCGCGTACTCGAGGTCGAACTCGGAGAGGGCGTGGAGGGCGCGCTCGGCCTCGTCGACGTTCCAGCCGCCGTTCGCGTCGACGCGGATGCGCGCCTCGACACCCAGAGCCTCGCGCACCGCCCTCACGCGGGCGATGTCGTCGTCGAGCGTCTGCCCGCGCTCGGCGACCTTGACCTTCGCGGTGCGGCATCCGTCGTAGCGGGCGAGGATGGCCGCGACATCTGCGGCGGCGACGGCGGGCACCGTCGCGTTGACGGGGATCGAGGAGCGATGCGCCGCGGGTTGCGGGTTCCAGGCGAAGTCGATCGCCGCCGCGAGCCAGGTGCTCGCCTCCTCGTCGTCGTACTCGAGGAAGGGGGAGAACTCGGCCCACCCCTCCGGCCCCTCGAGCAGCGCGGCCTCGCGGTGGTCGACACCGCGGAACCGGGTCGCGAGCGGGAGCGAGACGATGCGCGTGCCCGCGAGGATCTCGGCGAGCGGGGGCAGCGGAGCGGTCATGGGACCATCCTGCCCCTCGCCGCGGGACGCAGCGTGCGCGACGCGGGCCAGTAGTGCCTATTGCAATAGTGTGTGTCACACAGTAATGTGAGGCGCATGAGCGAGAACGAGGCCTTCGAGACGCACCTGCAGGAGCTCCGGCGCGGCACGATCGTGCTCGCATGCCTGCAGCTCCTGCGGGACGCGGGCTACGGGTACGGGCTGCTCGAAGACCTCGAACGCCACGGCTTCGCGACCGACGCCAACACCCTGTACCCGCTGCTGCGTCGCCTCGAGAAGCAGGGACACCTCACGAGCGAGTGGAACACCGACGAGGCGCGGCCGCGCAAGTTCTACCGCACGTCGGCGGCGGGCATCCGCCTCGCCGAGACCCTCACCGGCGAGTGGCGCGCGCTCACCGCCTCCATCACCTCCCTCACCGACTCCTCGGAGGACTGACATGACCGGCTACACCGAGCGGTACATCGCCGCCGCCATCCGCACGCTTCCGCCCACCGCCCAGGGCGACGTCCGCGATGAGCTCCAGGCGTCGATCGCCGACGCGATCGACGCGCGCGTCGACGCGGGACAGCCGTTCGTCGACGCCGAGCGCGCCGTGCTCACCGAGCTCGGCGACCCCGACGTGCTGGCGGCGCGCTACGCCGACCGGCCCCTGCAGCTCATCGGCCCGCGCTACTACCTCGTGTGGTGGCGGCTCCTCAAGCTCCTGCTGTGGATCGTCATCCCGTGCGCCATGGTCGGCCATGCGATCGCCCTCGTGCTCACGAAGCGCGCGGCCGGCTTGGACGCGAGCGCGAACCTCATCGGGGAGGTGATCGGCGGGTCGATCGCGCTCGGCCTCTCCGTGGGGGTCCATGTCGCGTTCTGGACGACGCTCGTGTTCGCGATCCTCGAGCGCACGGGCACCGACACCGGCGTGCGGTGGAGCGTCGATCAGCTGCCCGAGCCGGGCGGCGACGGCACGGGGCGCAGCGACCTCATCGCGTCGCTCGTCCTGCTCGGCGCGCTCGCGGGGGCCATCCTCTGGGACAGCGCGGTCGGGTTCGCGCGGACGCCCGAGCGATGGATGCCTGTGCTCGACCAGCGACTGTGGCCCTGGGGGATCGCGTGGCTGTTCGCGACCCTCGTGCTGTCGGCGCTCGTCGCGATCGCGGTGTACGCGAAGGGGCGGTGGACGAGCGCGCTCGCCGCCCTGAACGCGGTCGCCACTCTCGCCTTCGCGGTGCCGGCCCTCGTGCTGCTCGTGCAGGACGGTCTGCTGAGCCCCGCGTTCACCGCGACGTTCCTGCCGGGCGCGGCGCTCCCGGTCACGAAGGCGGTCCTCGGGGTCGTGATCATCGCCGTCGCGGGGTGGTCGATCGTCGACGGCTTCGTGAAGGCCCGTCGCGCAGCGCGCTGACTGAGAAGGGGCGCCTCGCCGGCGGGCGGGGCGCCCCTCCGGTGCACGGGCGACCGGTACCATGCCCGCATGGCGCTGACTGCCGATGCCCTCGTCGCCGAGCTCGAGGCGGCGGCGGATCCTCTCGCGCACCCGAACCGCCACTACCGCGGCGACGCCCGGGTCATGGGCGTGCGGATGGGCACGGTCTTCGACATCGCGAAGGCCTTCGCCGCGCTGCCGCTCGATGAGATCGGCCGGCTGCTCGACGAGGATCCCTACGAGGCGCGCCTGGCGGCCTTCTGCGTCCTGGACTTCGCCGTCCGATCTCCGCGCATGGCCGACGCCGACGGGGCGTCATGCTTCCGCCTCTACCTCGACCGGCATGATCGCATCGACTCGTGGGACATGGTCGACCGCGCGGCGCCGCGCGTCGTCGGAGGATTCCTGCGGGAGCGCCCGCGAGACATCCTCTTCGACCTCGCGGTGTCGCCGGACCCGCTCCGGCGGCGCACGGCCATGACCGCGCCGCTCGCGTACACGCGACCGCCGCACCCTGCGGGCATCGACGACCTCCTCCGCCTCGCCGAGCTGCTCGCGGACGACCCCGATCCGCTCGTCTCGAAGCCGGTCGGCATCGCCCTCAAGCACGCCGGGGCCGCCTCGCCCGACGCGGTGCAAGCCTTCCTGGAGCGGGTCGGGGAGCGCCTCCCGGCTTCCGTCCGGAGAGAGGCGCGCGCCAAGCTCCCGTGAGCGGCCCGCCGTCCGAGCCCGCACCATCCGCGCGCCCATAGGCTGGCCACATGCCTCTTCTCGACACCCCGGTCCGACTCGGCGTCCAGATCGCGCCGCAGCACTCCTCCTACGCCACGATCCGCGACGCGGTCTCCCGCCTCGAGGACATGGGCGTCGACATCCTCTTCAACTGGGACCACTTCTTCCCGCTCTCGGGCGACCCCGAAGGCACGCACTTCGAGGCCTGGACGATGCTCGCGGCGTGGGCCGAGCAGACCGAGCGCGTCGAGTTCGGCTGCCTCGTGAACTGCAACTCGTACCGCAACGCGGATCTGCAGGCCGACATGGCCCGGACCGTCGACCACATCTCCGCGAAGGGCGGCGAGACCGGGCGCTTCATCTTCGGCACGGGAGCCGGATGGTTCGAGCGCGACTACGACGAGTACGGCTACGAGTTCGGCACCCCGGGCACGCGCCTGAAGGACCTCGCCGCGGGGATGGAGCGGATCGAGCGCCGCTGGGACGCGCTCAACCCGGCGCCGACGCGGCGGATCCCCGTGCTCATCGGCGGCAAGGGCGAGCAGAAGACGCTGCGCCTCGTCGCGAGGCACGCGGACATCTGGCACAGCTTCACGGAGGGCGAGGAGCTCGCGCGCAAGCTCGACGTGCTCGCGAGCTGGGGGGAGAAGGAGGAGCGTGACCTGTCGCAGCTCGTCGTCTCGAACGAGCTCAAGGGGCGCGACGAGGCGAAGGCCGACGAGCTCTTCGCGGCCGGCGTGCGCCTGTTCACGCTCGGGATCAGCGGCCCCGAGCTCGACTTCGACCTCGTGCGCCGCTGGCTCGCCTGGCGCGACGCGAAGAACGGCTGAGGCGGGGAGGGTTCGCCGCGAAACGCGGCGAACCCGAGCCCGTTCGCCGCGAAACGCGGCGAACCGCCTCCCCGGGCCCCGCAATAGGCTGGACCACGTGAGCGACGCCTTCGTATCCGACCTGTTCGACCCCGCCGAGTGGGACGCCGCGCCCGGCTCCGAGGACTACCGGGACATCACGGCGCACGTGTCGAAGGACGGCCGCATCGCGCGGATCGCGATCGACCGGCCGGAGGTGCGCAACGCGTTCCGTCCGGCGACGGTTGACGAGCTCTACCGCGCTCTCGACCTCGCTCGCACCGACCCGCGCATCGGCGTCGTGCTTCTCACGGGCAACGGCCCGAGCCCGAAGGACGGCGGATGGGCGTTCTGCTCGGGCGGGGATCAGCGCATCCGCGGCCGCGACGGGTACAAGTACTCCGAGGACGAGACGTCGGTCACGGACTCCGCGCGCGCGGGGCGGCTTCACATCCTCGAGGTGCAGCGGCTCATCCGCTTCATGCCGAAGGTCGTCATCGCCGTGGTCCCCGGCTGGGCCGCGGGAGGCGGGCACTCCCTCAACGTCGTGTGCGATCTCTCGATCGCGTCGGAGGACGCGAAGTTCAAGCAGACGGATGCCGACGTCGGCTCGTTCGATGCGGGATACGGCTCGGCGTACTTCGCGCGGCAGATCGGCCAGAAGTTCGCGCGCGAGATCTTCTTCCTCGCCGAGACCTACTCGGCGCACCGGGCGTACGAGATGGGCGCAGTCAACCGCGTTGTCCCGCACGCGGAGCTCGAGCGCGAGGCGATCGCGATGGCCCGGACCATCCTCGGGAAGTCGCCCACGGCCATCCGCATGCTGAAGTACGCCTTCAACGCGGTCGACGACGGCCTCGTCGGGCAGCAGCTCTTCGCGGGCGAGGCGACGCGTCTCGCCTACGGCACCGACGAGGCGGTCGAGGGCCGCGACGCGTTCCTCGAGAAGCGGGATCCCGACTGGGCGCCGTTCCCGTGGCACTTCTGATCCGGATGGCGCGGTGAAGCTCGAGCGCTTCGCGGGCGACGACCCGCGCGACCTCCTGCGGGCTCTGCGCAGCGCGCTGGGGGCGGGCCCCGCGATCGCCGTGGGGGCGGCGGATGGCCTGCCCGCGGATGTCCCGGCGGGCACCGCGGTCGTCCTCACGACCTCGGGCTCGACAGGGGTGCCCAAGAGCGTCGTCCTGTCGCGGCACGCGCTCACCGCGAGCGCCCTCGCGACGCGCGAGCGAATCGGCGCGGGGCAGTGGCTCCTGCCCCTCGCGCCGACGTACATCGCCGGCGTCCAGGTGCTCGTGCGCGGGCTCGTCGAGGGCACCGAGCCTGCGGTGCTGTCCGGGCGGTTCTCCGCGCAGGCCTTCGCGCATGTCGTCTCGGGCATGCGATCGTCGCGCGGCGGCGAGCGCGTGCCGACCTACACATCCCTCGTGCCCGCGCAGCTGCAGACCCTCGTCGACGCCGCGGCCGAGAGCGCCGAGGTGCAGCGCGCGCTCGCGTCGTTCGAGGCCATCCTCGTCGGCGGGCAGGCGCTGCCGGTCGCGCTGCGCGAGCGCGCGGCCGAGCTCGGTGCGCGGATCGTCCGCACCTACGGCTCGACCGAGACGAGCGGCGGCTGCGTGTACGACGGCGTGCCGCTCGACGGCGTCCGCGTCGCCGAGGTCGGCGGCGAGCTGCGGATCGCGGGCCCCGTGCTCGCGGACGGCTACCTCGACGCCGAGCTCACGGCGCGCACCTTCGCGACGGATGGCGACGGCATCCGCTGGTACCGGACGGGCGACGCGGGAGCGGTCGCGGATGGCGCGGTGTCGGTCACGGGCCGGATCGACAACGTCATCGTCTCCGGCGGAGTGAACGTCTCGCTTGACCGCGTCGAGCGCGCCGTCCGCGAGCTTCCCGGGCTCGCCGACGCGGTCGTCGTCGGCGCGCCCGACGAGCGCTGGGGAGAGACGCCCGTCGTCGTCGCGACGCGCAGAGCGGAGGACGCGCCGTCCCTCGACGTCGTGCGCGCGGCCGTCGCCGCGGCCGTCGGGAAGCCGGCCAGGCCCTCGCACCTCGTCCTCGTCGACGCGCTGCCGCGGCTCGCCTCCGGCAAGCCCGACCGTCAGGCCATCCGGAGCCTCGTGCGCGGGCAGGGCGAGCCTGCGTCGTAGGATCGGAAGCCGTGGCACAGGCGAAGAACCGCAGGAAGAACGTCAGCGGCAACCCGGCGAAGCGCGGCAGCGTCGTCGCCCCTCCGCCGAAGCCCGTCACGCTCGGAGACTGGATCGGCGCGGCGCGACTGCGCACGCTGCCGCTCGCGATCACCCCGGTTGTCATCGGAACCGGCGCCGCCGTTCTCGTCGGCGACCTCTTCCACTGGGTCATCGCGCTCGCGTGCCTCGTCGTCGCGGTCGCGCTGCAGATCGGCGTGAACTTCGCCAACGACTACTCCGACGGCGTCCGCGGCACGGATGACCACCGCGTCGGCCCGGCACGGCTCACCGCGTCGCGGCGCGTGTCCGCGAAGTCGGTGCTCGTCGTCGCCCTCGTCTTCTTCGGGATCGCCGCGGTGGCCGGGCTCGCCATCGTCATCCGCACGCAACAGTGGTGGATGCTCGCGGTCGGCGCGTTCTGCATCGTCGCCGCCTGGTTCTACACGGGCGGCAAGCGCCCCTACGGCTACAACGCTCTCGGCGAGGTGTTCGTCTTCGTGTTCTTCGGGCTCGTCGCGACGCTCGGGACGACGTGGGTGCAGGCGCTCGCCCTCCCGCAGGAGGCGTGGTTCGGCGCCGTGGCAGCGGGCTTCCTCGCGTGCGCCGTGCTTCTCGCGAACAACCTCCGCGACATCGACCAGGACCGCGCGGCCGGCAAGCGGACGCTCACGGTGCTCATCGGCAAGCGCGCGACGCAGGCGCTCTTCACGGCGCTTGTCGCGCTCGCGTTCGCGATCGCCGTGTACCTCGCGTTCTTCTATCCGATCGCGTGGCTCGCGCTGCTCGCGCTCCTGGCGGTGGGGCCGGCCATCCTCATCGTGTGGACGTATCAGACCGCGCGCGAGCTCATCCTCGCGCTCGCCCTCACGTCGCTCGGGTCGCTCGCGTACGGCGCCTTCCTCGCCTGGGCCTTCGTCGGCTGAGCCCATCCGCATGTCTCACTCGCCGCGACTTAGACCGGGCCTTTCACGCAGAGTGTGAGACATGCACGGCCTGGCGTGAGACTCCCACTCTGCATGTCTCACTGCCCGCGGCTTAGCCCGGGTCTTTCCGGCAGGCAGTGAGACATGCACGGCCTGGAGTGAGACCCCCACTGCGCATGTCTCACTCGCTGCGGCTTAGACCGGGCCTTTCCGGCAGGGAGTGAGACATGCACGGCCTGCGTGAGACATGCACGGCCTGGCGTGAGACACCCACCGCCGGGACGCCGTGGGGCGCGTCACGCGCCGGTGGCGGAGTCCTCGGCCTCGGCGTCCAGCTCGGCGGCGGAGCGGCGGCGCGACTGCTTCTCCTGGCGCGACGTGTACAGGCCGGTCGAGACGTCGTCGAGCGGGCGGCGCAGGAGGAGGATCGACAGGCTCAGCCCGATGAGCGCCGCGAAGATCGCCGCGAGCCACCACAGCTGCTGGAAGACGGGGAAGATCATCAGCACGCCGAACGGCACGAGGAACGCGAGCAGACGCAGCACCGAGTAGACGACGACAGACCGGATCTTCACGCTGACATCCTACGGAGCGTCGTCTGAGGGAATCCGGGGCACCCGGGCCGCTCCCGGTTCCCCCGCCTAGGATGTGAGGATGGCCCGCGCTCTCATCGTCCTGGCGGTCGCCGCTGCTGTGTTCTGGGTGTTCAGCATCGTCGACTGCTCGGTGCAGCCGCCGTCGCGTCACCGCGGCGTCTCGAAGCGCGCATGGATCGCCATCGTCGTCCTCATCCCCGTCATCGGCGGGATCCTCTGGTTCGTCATCGGGCGCACACGCCCCGACGCGCAGCGCCAGCGCCCGATCGCGCCGGACGACGACCCGACCTTCCTCGGCACCGTGCGGCCGATCCCCGACCAGGACGAGCGCATCCGCCAGCTCGAGGAGGAACTCGCCCGGCTTGACGCCGAGGACGACCCGACCCGCGACGACAAGCGCGACGATCCCGACGGCGACGGACGCCTCCGCTGACATGCCGGACGCCATCGCCTCCCCGGCCTCCGCGGCCGCGTGGCGGCTGCTCGACGAGCTCGTCCGCGGCGGGGTCTCGCACGTCGTCCTGAGCCCGGGGTCGCGGTCGCAGGCGCTCGCGCTCGCCGCGGCGCGACTCGAGCGCGAGGGTCGCATCCGCCTGCACGTCCGCATCGACGAGCGCGTCGCGGGGTTCACGGCGCTCGGCATCGGCCGCGAGCTCGGCGTGCCCGCTGCGGTCGTCTGCACGTCGGGCACGGCGGTCGCGAACCTCCTCCCGGCCGCCCTCGAGGCGCACCACTCGGGCGTGCCCCTGCTCCTCCTCACCGCGGATCGGCCGCCCGAGCTGCGCGGCGTCGGCGCGAACCAGACCACGCGGCAGCCGGGCCTCTTCGACGCGCTCGCGCGGTTCGCGACGGATGCCGAGACGCCGACGGGCGCGGATGGCGAGGGCGAGCGGATGGCGCGGCTCGCGGCGCTCGCGCTCGCGCACGCGACGGGGCGGGCGGGGGACGCCGTGCCGGGCCCTGTTCACCTGAACCTGCCGTACCGCGAGCCGCTCGCGGGCGCCATCGCGGAGCCGGACGGGGAGCCGGGGCCGTCGGCAGACGTCCCCCCGAGCGCACCCGCGCGCACGACGACGATCCTGCCGCGCGGCCCGCGGACGGTCGTCGTCGCGGGCGAGGGTGCGGGCGCTGACGCCGAGCACCTCGCGCACGAGGCGGGCTGGCCGCTCGTCGCGGAGATCGTGAGCGGCGCGCGGTTCGGTCGGCGGATCATCCACGGCTACCGCGCTGCGCTGCGGGACCCCGAGCTGGGCGGCTGCGTCGAGCGGGCGGTCGTGCTCGGCCATCCGACCCTGAGCCGCGAGGTCGCCGCGCTCCTGTCCGACCCCGCGGTCGACGTCGTGGCCGTCCGCCGCGGGGGCGAGGAGCTGAACCTCAACGGCCGCACGCGCCCCGCCGACGCCGTCGCGGTCGAGGACGGACCCGTCGACGACGCGTGGCTGGGCGCGTGGATGCGCTTCTCGCACGCGCATGCCGCCGACCTCGACGCGCCGGCGCCCGACCTGCCCGGGCTGCGCTCTGCGGATCCGCACGAGCGCCTCGACGCCGTGCGCGCCGAGCTCGACGCCGTGCGGCGGCCCCTCGACCGTGCGCAGCTCGTGTCGGCGGTCTGGGCGGCGACCTGGCCGCACGACCGGCTTGTCTTCGGGTCGTCGCGGCTCGTGCGCGTGGCCGACGCGCTGCTGCCCGGCAAGAAGGTGCCCGTGCACGCGAATCGCGGGCTCGCCGGCATCGACGGCACGGTCGCGACGGCGATGGGCGTCGCGCTCGCGAGCCAGGGCCCGGACCGGCCGGGCGTCACCCGCGTCCTGCTCGGCGACCTCGCCTTCCTCCACGACGCCGGCGCGCTCCTCCTGCCCGATTTCGAGGACGAGCCGCGTGTGCAGGTGATCGTCGGCAACGACCGCGGCGGAACGATCTTCGACGGGCTCGAGGTCGCGGCGACGGCCTCCGACGAGGACATGACGCGCGTGCTCTACACGCCGCAGTCCGCCCGCATCGAGCAGCTCGCCGCGGCGTACGGGTGGGAGCACCACCGCGTCACGACGCGCGGCGCGCTCGACCAGGCGCTCACCTCGACCGTCGGCCGCCGCCGGATCATCGAGGTCCCGCTCGCGCGCTGACCCGCCCTGGCGCCGCGGCGACCGCTCGCGGCAGGATGGGGACCATGATCGCGAAGAGCCAGGTGAAGTGGACCGAGGACGCGCTGACCGCGCTCCGAGCCCCGGCGGGGTTCCGCCTGGCCGATCTCGATCCGGACGCGACCCCGGGCTACGCGGGTGACAAGAAGGACGGCGCTGTCGACCTCGCCTCCGGTCTCACCCAGCTGGCCGAGTACCAGGAGCGCCTCTACGCCGAGAGCCACGGCGGCGACGGCCGCGACAGCGTGCTGCTCGTCCTGCAGGCGATGGACTCCGCGGGCAAGGGCGGCATCGTGCGCCACGTCGTCGGCGGCGTGGATCCGCAGGGGATCGAGCTCGTCGCCTTCAAGGCGCCGTCACCCGAGGAGCTCGAGCACGACTTCCTCTGGCGCATCGAGCAGCGCGTGCCGCGCCCGGGCTTCATCGGGGTCTTCGACCGCTCGCACTACGAGGACGTGCTCATCGGGAGGGTCCGCGCCCTCGCGCCGGCAGACGAGATCGAGCGGCGCTACGACGCGATCAACGCGTTCGAGAAGCGCCTCGTCGAGCAGGGCACGCGCATCGTGAAGGTCATGCTGCACATCTCCTACGACGAGCAGGGCGAACGGCTGATGGAGCGCCTCGAGCGCCCGGACAAGCACTGGAAGTACAACCCCGGCGACGTCGACGAGCGCGCGCAGTGGCCTGCGTACCAGGAGGCGTATCAGACGGTCTTCGACCGCACCTCGACCCCTGAGGCCCCGTGGTACGTCGTCCCGGCGAACCGCAAGTGGTATGCGCGGCTCGCCGTGCAGGAGCTCCTCCTCGAGACGCTCGAGCAGATCGACCCGCAGTGGCCGACCGCCGACTTCGACGTCGAGGCCGAGAAGGCGCGGCTGCGCGCGACCATGCGCTGACCGCGCGACGGCGGATGGCCGCGGTCCGTGCGCGCTCCGCGGATGCGGGAGGATGGGGGCATGGCTCGCATCGTCATCGCACCGGACAGCTTCAAGGGCACGATCGCGGCGGCGGACGTCGCCGCGGCGCTCGCCGAGGGATGGACAGCGGTGCGCCCCGACGACGAGATCGTCGCGCGGCCGATGGCCGACGGCGGCGAGGGCACCCTCGCCGCGTTCGCGGAGGCCGTCCCCGGAGCCGTGCGCGTGCCCATCCGCGTGACCGGGCCGTCGGGGTTCGCCGTCGACGCGTCGTGGCTGCGCCTTCCCGCGACCGACGCCGCCCCGGGCGGCATCGGCGTCGTCGAGCTCGCATCGACCTCGGGCATCGAGCTGCTGGGCGACGCGCGTCGTCCGTGGGAGGCGTCGACGCTCGGCTTCGGGCAGGCGATCGCGGCCGCCCTGGACGCCGGCGTCTCGCAGCTCGTCCTCGGCATCGGCTCGAGCGCGTCGACCGACGGCGGAACGGGCCTGCTCACCGCACTCGGCGCGCGCTTCACGGACGCGTTCGACACGTCGATCGCGCCCGGGGCATCGGGCCTCGACGACGTCGCGAAGGTCGACCTCTCTCGGCTGCGCCCGCTGCCGGAGGGCGGGGTCCAGGTGCTCTGCGACGTCACGAACCCGCTGCTCGGCGGCCGGGGCGCGGCGGCCGTGTTCGGCCCGCAGAAGGGCCTCGACGAGGAGGGCGTCGCGCGCGCTGACGCGGGCCTCGCGCGCCTCGTGGATGTGCTGCGCGGCGTGAGCGGCGACACCGTCGCCGGCTCGCTCGCGCGCGTCGCCGACCCCGAGGAGGCCGGCGCGGGTGCCGCGGGCGGCGCGGGCTACGGGCTGCTCGTGTGGGGCGCCGAGATCGTCCCGGGGGCGGAGCGCGTGGCGGAGCTCACCGGCCTCGGCGACGCGATCGCCGGCGCCGATCTCGTAGTGACGGGCGAGGGCTCGTACGACGGCCAGTCCGCCTCGGGCAAGGCGCCCGCTCACGTCTCGGCTCTGGCCGAGGCCGCGGGCGCACGCGTCGCGATCGTGGCCGGGCGCATCGCCGCCGACACGTCGGGGCTCTGGCGCGCCCTCTCGCTCACCGAGCTCGCGGGGTCATCCGACGCGGCGATCGCCGATCCCGCGACGCACCTGCGCGCGGCCGGATCCGCGCTCGCGGAGGCACTGTGAGCGGCGCGGGGGAGGAGGGGCGCCATGGCCGCCACCCTGCGTGACGTCGCGGAGCTCGCCGGCGTCTCGATCAAGACGGTCTCCAACGTCGTGCGCGGCTACAAGCACGTCAAGGAGTCGACGCGGACGGCCGTGCTCGCGGCGATCGAGCAGACCGGCTACCAGCCGAACATCTCCGCGCGCAGCCTGCGCATCGGGCGCAGCGGCGTCATCGGCCTCGCGCTGCCGGAGCTCGCCCTGCCGTACTTCGCCGAGCTCGCGGGAGCCGTGATCTCGGAGGCGAAGGAGCACGGGGTCACGGTGCTCATCGAGCAGACCGGGGCCGAGCTCGACGCCGAGTACGACGTGCTGCGCAGCCCGAGCCTCCAGCTGACCGACGGGCTCATCTTCAGCCCGCTCGCGATGAGCCAGGACGACGTCGCGCGCCTCGAGGTCGACTACCCGCTCGTCATCCTCGGCGAGCGCATCTTCGACCCGCCGTGCGACCACGTCGTCATGGACAACGTGGTCGCCGCGCGCGCGGCCACCGAGCACCTCATCGCGGCCGGATGCCGGCGGATCGCCGCCATCGGCGCGCACCTCGGCGAGGACCAGGGCTCCGCGGCCCTGCGCCTGCGCGGATACCGCGAGGCGCTCGAAGCGGCCGGCCTGCCCTACGACGAGAGCCTCGTCGGCTACGTCGGCCTCTGGCACCGCCTGGACGGCGCACAGGCCATGCACGAGGTCCTCGCGCGCGGCGTCGCCGTCGACGGCGTCTTCGGCATGAACGACACGCTCGCGTTCGGCGCGCTCCGCGCCCTGCAGGACGAGGGGCGCCGCGTGCCCGACGAGGTCAAGATCATCGGCTTCGACGACCTCGACGAGACCCGGTACACGGCGCCCTCCCTCTCGACCGTCGACCCCGGCCGCCTCCAGATCGCCCAGCAGGCGGTGCGGGTGCTGCTGTCGCGCATCGAGGAGCGCCGCTCGGGCGGCGCCGCAGCGGCTCCGCGCCGCTACACGACGCCGTTCCGGATCGTCGAGCGCGAGTCGACCCGACGCGCGGACGCCCCCGCTGCCTGACGGCGCCGCGTCGTCTTGACGTCGTGGGGTCGGCGGTCTATCTTTACAACGTTGGCTTTACAACGTTGGAAACCAGGCTCGGAGAAGAGCGTTTCGAGCGGCGCTGTCGCCGCCTGAGAAGAAGGAGGTCGCGATGCCGAGGAAGATCGCGATCGCGGGGATGACCGCCGTGCTGGCGATCGCCGCGCCGGTGCTCGGCGGCTGCGCCGCTGCGCAGGACGAGGACACCCTGACGTTCATGTTCCGCGGCGGACCCGCCGAGGAGGAGGCGTACACCGCCGCCATCGAGCAGTACGAGGCCGACACCGGCATCGACGTCGAGATCATCATGACGACGGCCGACGAGTACGCGACGAAGCTCCGTGCGGCGATCGTCGGCGGCCAGGTGCCCGACGTGTTCTACATCGATCCGGGCAGCGTCGAGTCCTACGTGAACGCGGGGGTGATCCAGGACATCACGGAGTACGTCGAGGCGTCCGACGCGATCGACCTCGACAACATGTGGGACTACGGCATCGACTCGTACCGCTACGACGGCGAGAAGCTCGGGCAGGGTCCGCTCTATGCGCTCCCCAAGGACGTCGGCCCGTTCTCGTTCGGCTACAACGCGACGATGCTCGACGCCGCGGGCGTCGAGCGGCCCGACCCCGACGACCCGTACACGTGGGAGGAGTGGGTCGAGGTCCTCAAGGCGATCACGAAGGACACCGACGGCGACGGCGAGCTCGACCAGTGGGGCACGGGCCTCAACGTGGTCTGGAACCTGCAGTCGTTCGCGTGGTCGAACGGCGCCGACTGGATCGACGAGGACGCCGAGAGCGTCACGGTGGACACCCCCGAGTTCGCCGAGGCGCTGCAGTTCTTCGCGGACCTGCAGAACGTCCACGCCGTGACGCCCTCGGTCGCCGAGGCGCAGACGCTCGACACCTACCAGCGCTGGATGCAGGGCGAGATCGGGTTCTTCCCCGTCGGCCCGTGGGACGTCCCGATCTACAAGGACCTCCCCTTCGAGTGGGACCTCATCCCGTGGCCGGTCGGCGAGACGGGGGAGACCGCGTCCTGGATCGGCACCCTGGGCATCGCCGTGTCGGCCTCGACCGCGAACACCGAGGCCGCCGTCGACCTGGCCGCGTACCTGTCGGCGGACCGCGAGACGCAGCAGGCGCTCGTCGACGCGGGCGTGCAGATCCCCAACCTCATCGACATGGCCGAGGAGTACGCGGCCGACGACTCCACCATGCCGGCCAACAAGGAGGAGTTCCTCCAGGTCCTGCAGGACTACGGCCGCGCGCTGCCCGCCACCTACACGTACAACGCGCAGTGGTACGACGAGCTCTTCACGAACATCCAGCCGGTCATCGACGGCAAGGTCACGGCCGAGGAGTACCTCGCGCAGGCGCAGCCGAGGATGCAGGAGTTCCTCGACATGGCCAACGACCAGTCCGAGATGGCGAGGACCGGCGGATGATCGCGGCGCCGCTGCCCCTGCCCTCCCTCTCCCTGTCGAACGAAGGAGCTCGACGATGACCACCACCTCCGCCGTCGCCCCGCCCAGGGCGACCCGCCGGCGCAGCGCGCTGCATCGGCGCGAGCACCGGGCGGCCGCGCTCTTCGTGGCGATCCCCGTGATCGGGTTCCTCGCGTTCGTCGCGTACCCGCTCGTGTTCGCCGCGGCGACGTCGTTCACGAACTGGAACGGCATCACGGCCCCCGCGCCCAACGGGATCGCCAACTACGTGCGCATGCTCGGCGACGAGTACTTCTGGAAGTCGCTCGGCAACACCGTCTTCCTCATGCTCGGCATCCCGCTCGGGCTCATCCTGTCGCTCCTGCTCGCGCTCGCGATGAACCGCAAGATGCGCGGCACGACGTTCTTCCGGACGATCTACTACATCCCGGTCATCTCCTCGATCGCGGCCATCGCCATCCTCTGGCAGTGGGCGTACAACGGCGACTTCGGTCTCGTGAACCAGGCGCTCGCGTACGTCGGCATCGACGGGCCGAACTGGCTGCAGGATGCCGCGACCGCGAAGCCCGCGATCATCCTCATGACCGTGTGGAAGGGCCTCGGCTACTCGATGCTCCTGTACCTCGCGGCGCTGCAGTCCGTTCCCCGGCAGCTGTACGAGGCGGCGAGCCTCGACGGGGCGTCGGCGTTCCAGCAGTTCCGCGCGATCACCGTGCCGATGCTGCGGCCCGTGACCTTCTTCCTCGTCGTGACCAACATCATCGGCGGAGCGCAGATCTTCGTCGAGATCAACATCATGACCCCGACCGGAGGCCCGGAGTTCTCCACGGCCACGATCGTCTGGTACATCTGGCGCCAGGCGTTCGAGTACCTCAACATGGGCTACGCGACGGCGATGTCGATCGTCCTCGGCATCCTCGTGTTCGTCGTCACGGCCATCCAGTTCGCGCTCAACCGGCGCAGCACGTTCTCGATCGAGTGAGGCCGACGATGACCGCTCTCCAGACCCCCACCCCGACCACGACGCAGAGCCTGTCGACGCGCGCGCTCGTGCAGCCGCAGAAGGGCGGCCGCCGCTCCGAGGGCAGCCGCACGCGCCGCTCCCGCCTCGGCAACGTGATCGTCGCGATCATCCTGTCGCTCGGCGGCATCACGATGGTCGCTCCGCTCCTGTGGATGCTCACGACCTCGCTCAAGACCCGCGAGGCCGTGTTCTTCCTGCCGCCGCAGTGGATCCCCGACCCCGTGCAGTGGGACAACTACGTGCGCGTGTGGACGGCCGGGCCGCTCCTCACGGGCATCGCCAACAGCGCGATCGTCGCCGTGAGCGTGACGCTCATCGGCGGTGCCGCGTCGGCGCTCGCCGCCTACGCGTTCGCCAAGATGCGCCTGCCCGGCAAGGGAGCGCTGTTCCTGTCGCTGCTCGCGGCGATCATGATCCCGTTCCCGACGCTCATGATCCCGCAGTTCCAGATGTTCGCCCGCGCGGGCCTCGTCGACACCCTCTGGCCGCTCATCCTGCCCGGGATCTTCGGGAACATCGTCATGGTGTTCTTCCTGCGCCAGTACCTCGACACGGTGCCCGACTCGATCATCGAGGCGGCCGTGATCGACGGCGCGAGCCACTTCACGATCTTCTGGCGCCTGATCTTCCCGATCATCCGCCCGGCGATCGCGGCGCAGTTCATCCTGTGGTTCATGGCCGTGTGGAACGACTACCTCGCGCCGATCATCTACCTGAACTCGCCCGAGGTGCAGACCCTGCAGCTCGTGATCGCGCGCTTCAACGCGACGTACGCGAGCCAGACCGACTATCCGCTCATCATGGCGGCGTCGTGCATCGCCCTTGTGCCGGTCCTCGCGGTCTTCGTGATCTTCCAGAAGCAGATCATCGAGTCGATCGCCCTCACGGGATCGAAGGGCTGATCGTGGCGACGACGGATGCCCGGGGCGCGGCAGGCGAGGAGGCGATCGGATGGTCGGGGCGCGTCATGGACGTGCTCGGCCACGTCTCGCGGCTGCTGCTCGTGCAGGGGCTGTGGCTCGCGGGCGCGCTCGCCGGCCTCGTCGTGCTCGGCGTCTTCCCGGCATCCGTCGCCGCCGTGCGCGCGCTCGAGGCGCCGTCCGCGCCGGTCCGCGCGTTCGTCGCGGCCTATCGCGAGGCGTTCGGGCGCGCGAACCTCGCCGGCGCCGGGTTCCAGGTCGTCTGGCTCGTCGTCGCGCTCGACGTCGCCGTCTCGTCGTCGCTGCCGGCGGGCATCGCGTCGGCAGCCCTCGCGGCCGTCACGATCGTCGGCGCCGTGTCCGCCGTGTCGGCGGCGTACGCGGTCGTCGCCCTGGCCCGTGCGCCGCGGGCGACGACCCGCACCGTCCTGCGATTCGCGGTCGTGGCGCCCTGGCTGACCCCGGGCCGGGCCCTCGTCGTCCTCGCCGCGCTCGGCGCCGTCGCCGCGGCGCTCCTGACCGCACCGCCCATCGCGCTCCTCTTCGGAGCGAGCGCGCCGCTCCTCGTCCACGCGGCGCTCATCGGCCCCGCCGTCGACCGCGCGACCGCGTGACACCATGGCCGGCACCGGCCACCCCCTGAGAGAGAAACCGAGAGGTACGCATGTCCACCGCGAGCATTCGCATCGACCCCGAGGCCGTCGTCGCACCGATCGACCGCCGCATCTTCGGCTCGTTCGTCGAGCACCTCGGTCGCTGCGTCTACGACGGCATCTACGAGCCCGGCCATCCGCAGGCCGATGAGAACGGCTTCCGAAAGGACGTCACGGCCCTCGTGAAGGAGCTCGGCGCGACGACCATCCGCTATCCGGGCGGCAACTTCGTGTCGGGCTACCGGTGGGAGGACGGCGTCGGGCCGCGGGAGAGCCGCCCCGTCCGCCGCGACCTCGCATGGCACGCGCTCGAGACGAACCAGATCGGCCTGAACGAGTTCGCCTCGTGGCTCCAGGAGATCGGCAGCGAGCTGATGCTCGCGGTGAACCTCGGCACGCGCGGCATCCTCGAGGCGCTCGACCTGCTCGAGTACGCCAACCACCCGTCGGGCACGGCGCTCAGCGACCTGCGCGCCGCGCACGGCTACCCCGAGCCGTGGGACATCCGGATGTGGTGCCTCGGCAACGAGATGGACGGCCCCTGGCAGACCGGCTACATGACGGCCGACGACTACGGCAAGCTCGCCGCGCGCACCGCGCAGGCGATGAAGGCCGCGCAGAAGGACCTCGAGCTCGTCGTGTGCGGGTCGTCGGGATCGTCGATGCCGACCTTCGGGGAGTGGGAGCGCACCGTCCTCGAGCACGCGTACGACTACGTCGACTTCGTCTCGTGCCACGCCTACTACCAGGAGTTCGACGGCGACCTCGACTCCTTCCTCGCGTCGGCCCTCGACATGCGCTACTTCATCGAGACGGTCGTGACGACGGCCGACGCGGTGGGGCATCGACGCAAGACCGACAAGAAGATCATGCTGTCGTTCGACGAGTGGAACATCTGGTACCTCAAGGAGCACCAGGAGTCCGACGAGGTCAACGAGACCTGGCCGATCGCGCCGCGCCAGCTCGAGGACGTGTACTCGGTCGCCGACGCGGTCGTCTTCGGCAGCCTGCTGATGACCCTGCTCGAGCACCACGACCGCGTGCGCTCGGCCTCGCTCGCGCAGCTCGTCAACGTGATCGCGCCGATCATGACCGAGCCGGGCGGCGACGCGTGGCGCCAGACGACGTTCTTCCCGTTCTCGGTCACCTCGCGCCTCGCGCAGGGCCGCGTGCTCAAGCCGCGCGTCGAGGCCGGGACGGTCACCTCGAAGAAGTACGGAGAGGCATCGGCGGTCGACGCGGTCGCGACCGACGGCGACGAGGGCTCGGCGGTGTTCCTCGTGAACCGCTCGCGCGAGGCCGTCGACGTGACGATCGACGTCTCGGGTGTGGGGCGCGCCGCGGTGGCGGAGGCCGTCACCCTGTGGGACGACGACGTGTACGCGAAGAACACGATCGACGACCAGGAGCGCGTGGGGCTCAAGCCCCTCGACGCCCGGCTCGACGGCGGCACCCTGCGGGTGCGGCTCGAGCCCGTGTCGTGGTCGGCCATCGCGCTGCGCTGAGCCGCGCTACGGTCGGGAGGGCGGGGCGCGGATGCGCCCCGCCCTCAATAACGCTATAGTGGCAACAAATCAACGGCGATGAAGGAGACGAGGATGGCGCAGGCCAACTGGGCGGGGAACGTGCGCTTCGGCGCGCAGCGGGTCAAGACGCCGTCGAGCGTCGACGAGGTCCGTGCGGTGCTGGCCTCGGCCGGCCGCGTGCGCGCGCTGGGGTCGGGGCACTCGTTCAACCTCATCGCCGACACCGACGACACGCTCCTGTCGACGGCGCGGCTCACGGCCGCGCCGCGCATCGATGCAGGCGCCCGCACCGTCACGGTCGGCGCGGGCATGCGCTACGGCGAGCTCGCGCCCGCGCTCGAGGCCGAGGGATGGGCGCTCGCGAACCTCGCATCGCTGCCGCACATCTCGATCGCGGGCGCGATCGCGACCGGAACGCACGGATCGGGCGACACGGTCGGCACGCTCTCCTCCGCGGTCGCGGCCCTCGAGCTCGTCACGCCGACGGGCGAGGTCGTCACCCTGCGCCGTGGCGACCGCGACTTCGACGGGGCCGTGGTCTCCCTCGGCGCGCTCGGCATCGTCACCGAGGTGACGCTCGACATCGAGCCGACCTTCGCCATCCGCCAGCGCGTGTACGAGCGGC
Source organism: Microbacterium sp. JZ37 (assembly GCF_035188445.1). Lineage (NCBI taxonomy): Bacteria > Bacillati > Actinomycetota > Actinomycetes > Micrococcales > Microbacteriaceae > Microbacterium > Microbacterium sp. JZ37. The sequence goes on from NZ_CP045253.1 coordinate 689,452, forward strand.
TGCCGCTCGAGGTCGCGCTCGCGGAGTTCGACGTGCTCATGGCCTCGGCGTACAGCGTCAGCCTCTTCCACCGCTGGGACGACCCCGACGTCATCGACCAGGTCTGGACGAAGGCGCGCGGCGACGAGGCACCGCGGCTGCCGGGCGACATCGCCGAGGCGACCGAGCAGGTGCACATGCTCGCCGGCGTCACCCCCGAGGCGACCACGCCGCAGCTCGGCGAGCGCGGAGCGTGGCTCGACCGGCTCGCGCACTTCAAGCTCAGCCACACGCCGTCGAACGGCGCCGAGCTGCAGTCGGAGCTCCTCGTGCCGCGCACGCACGCGGTGGGGGCGATCGAGGCCGTCCGCGCGCTCGCCGACGAGGTCGCGCCGCTCGTGCAGGTGATGGAGATCCGCTCGATGCGCGCCGACGACCTCTGGCTGAGCCCGGCCTCCGGTCACGACGCGATCGGCCTGCACTTCACGTGGCACCAGCGCCAGGCCGAGGTCGAGGCCGTCGTGGCGAAGCTCGAGAAGGCGCTCGAGCCGTGGGGCGCGCGCCCGCACTGGGGCAAGCTCACGCGACTCGACGCCGACATGCTCCGGTCGGTGTGGCCGCGCCTGGGCGACTTCGCGGAGCTCGCGCGGCGTTTCGACCCCGAGGGGAAGCTGCGCAATCCGTTCCTGGACCGGGTGCTCGCCGCCGCGGGCTGAGCCGCCGGCTACGCGAGCGCGTCGACGATCGGGCGGAACTTCACGCGCGTCTCGAGCAGCTCGGCCTCGGGCTGGCTGCCCGCGACGATGCCCCCGCCCGCGTGCGCGGTGACCGGGCGGTGCGCCCCCTCGGGTGCGCCGATCTGGGCGCAGCGCAGCGCGATCGCCCACTCTCCGTCGCCGTCGCCGTCCACCCAGCCGACGGGCCCGGCGTAGCGACCGCGGTCGAACGGCTCGATGCGCCGGATGGCGGCGATCGCGTCGGTCGTCGGGGTCCCGGCCACGGCGGCGGTCGGATGCAGCGCGCGCACCATGTCGAGAGCCGAGTCGCCGTTCGCGAGCGTGCCCTCGACATCCGTCGCGAGGTGCCACACGTTCGGCAGCTTCAGGGTGAACGGCTGCTCGGCGGCGACGAGAGCCGACGTGTGGGGCTCGAGCGCCGTGAGCACGCTCTGGACGGCGTAGCGGTGCTCGTCGAGGTCCTTCGCGGTCGTCGCGAGCTCGGCCGTGATCGCCGTGTCCTCATCCGCGTTCGCGCCACGCGGGCGGGTGCCGGCGAGCACGCGCGCCGTGACGGTGCCGCCCGAGACCGTGACGAGCGTCTCGGGGCTCGCCCCGATGATGCCGTCGACGGCATAGGCCCAGGTGTCGGGGTACCCCTCCGCGAGAGCGCGCACGAGCCGCCGCAGGTCGGCGTCGGCGGGCAGCGTGCCCGCGATGTCCCGCGCGATGACGACCTTCTCGACCTCGCCGGCGGCGATCGCCTCGAGTGCGGCGGCAACCGCCGCGGTGTGCCCTGCGGGGTCGAGCTCGCCGGGACCGAGCGTCGCCGACCAGTGCGGGCCATACGCGAGCGGATCGGGGGCAGCCGGCTCCGGGCCATCCATCCGCGAGATGCGCGTCATCCACGCGCGGCCGCCGCGGCGCCCCACGACGATGCTCGGCACGATGAGCGTGCTCGGCGCGAGCGAGGTCTCGTCGAACGCGAACGCCCCGAACGCGACGAGTCCCGTTCCCGGCAGGCGGACGGCGTCGTCCACCTCGGCCGCGGCCGAGATCGCGCGCCACACGTCGGCGATCGCCTCGAGCCGGCCGTCCTCTCCGACGTCGATCCGCAGCACCTCGGCTCCGGATCCGATCATCCCCTCGCCGCGGCGCATCCAGACGAGCGGGTCCTCGGCGGAGGCGAGCAGCAGCGGATCCTCGGGGGCGTCGATGGGGCGCGTCACCGCGCGCAGGCGCGGCAGGGAGAGCGGGTCGGGCACGGCCTCCAGCCTAGGGACTCACGCTGAGCGCACGTCGTGCGCGTCTACACTCGGCAGGGTGAGCGCCGACCGACCCGCCGTGGGAACCCGATTGCTCTTCCGCTGGCGCAAGTGGGACGGCTCTCCGCACTGGGTGCACGAGTGCGTGTACCTCGGCTCGGACGACTGGGGCGACTGGTTCGGCCAGCTCCCGGGGTGGCGCAGCGCGCGCCCCGGTCGCGATGTCGTCCTCGACGCCGCGTGCATCACGCTCCTCCCCGCGGGCGAGGCCACATGGACGCTCACGCGGAACGCGGCGCCGTCGCTCACGCGCGTCTACATCGATCTCGCGTGGGATGCGCGCTGGGATGGCCCCGAGCCGACGGCGATCGACATGGACCTCGACGTCGTTCACCGCCTCGACCACCGCGGCATCTACGTCGACGACCGCGACGAGTGGGACGAGCACCGCGCGCACTACGGCTATCCCGCCGACGTGCAGGAGGGGCTCGAGGCCCGCACGCTCGTCCTCGAGCAGGAGGTGCGCGCCGACGTCGCGCCGTTCGACGACGCCACCGCCGACCGCTGGTTCGGGGTGCTGCACGACCTGCGCCACGACTGAGCGCAGCTCACGTTTCGCCTCGCGGAGACCTGTGTTGAGAGAGGAGCGAAGCGACGAGTCGAAACATCGCTCAACGACCGGACGCTGCGCGCTTCGCGCGCCTCAACCTAGACTCGACAGGGTGAGCGCCGCACCGAAGGAACCCAACCGCGCCGACCTCGGCAAGGACCCCGCGAGCGTCGCGGGGATGTTCGACCAGGTCGCTGCGCGCTACGACCTCACCAACGTCGCGATGACGTTCGGGAACGACGCGCTCTGGCGCGCGGCGACGACCCGCACGGTCGCGCCCCGGCCGGGGGAGCGCATTCTCGACCTGGCGGCGGGCACCGGCTCGTCGTCCGCGTCGCTCGCGCGCAGCGGCGCCGAGGTCGTCGCCGCCGACTTCTCGCCCGGCATGCTCGCCGAGGGGCGCCGGCGACACGGCGACATCCGCAACCTCACCTTCGTGCAGGCGGACGCCACCGACCTGCCCTTCGATGACGACGAGTTCGACGCCGTGACGATGTCGTACGGGCTCCGCAACGTCGACCGCCCCAAGAAGGCGATCGCCGAGCTCTTCCGCGTGACGAAGCCGGGCGGACGGCTCGTCATCAACGAGTTCTCGACCCCGCCCGGGCGGCTGTTCGGAAAGCTCTATCGGTTCTACGGCGACAACGTGTTGCCGCGGGTCGCGCGCCTCGTCGGATCGAACGGCGAGGCCTACGACTACCTCAACGAGTCGATCCGGCACTGGCCGGACCAGGCGACGCTCGCGACGTGGATCCGCGAAGCGGGCTGGGTCGACGTGCGGTACCGCAACCTGAGCTTCGGCATCGTCGCCCTGCACCGCGGGGTCAAGCCGACGGGCGAGGCGGCATCGGGAGATGTCTCGGCCTGAAGGCACCGTGAGCGCCGGTGCGGGCCGGGCAGGTAGGCTGGGCAGGTGACTCCGAGCCCCTCCGCGCCGGGTTCGCAGCTGGCGAGCCGATTCGGTCTGAGCGACCGCGTGTTCGCCGGACCCGTCGCCCGGCGCCTCGCGGCGAAGATCGAGGAGGGCCTCGAGCAGGTCGAGAGCGAGCTCGCCGTCGAGCTCAAGGCCGCCGACCCGCTCGTCGACGCGATGAGCCGGTACCTCTACGAGGCCGGCGGCAAGCGCGTCCGCCCGATGCTCGTCCTGCTCACCGCTCAGCTCGGCCAGGGGGCGACGCAGCCGGTCATCGAGGCCGCCAAGGCCCTCGAGCTCATGCACCTCGGGTCGCTCTACCACGACGACGTCATGGACGGCGCCGACCGGCGTCGCGGCGTCGCGGCCGCGCACCAGGTCTGGGGCAACAGCGTCGCCATCCTCACGGGAGACCTGCTGCTGTCCCGCGCGAGCGTGATCATGTCGCGCAACGGCGAGGAGGCCATGCGCATCCAGTCGCAGACGTTCGAGCGCCTCGTCCTCGGGCAGATGCACGAGACGCTCGGAGCGCAGCCGGGCGACGACCCGATCGAGTTCTACATCGGCGTGCTCGCCGACAAGACGGGCTCGCTCATCGCCGCGGCCGCCCAGGCCGGAGCGTACTTCTCGGGGGCCGACGAGAAGTACGGCGAGCCCCTGCGCGTGTACGGCGAGAAGGTGGGCGTCGCGTTCCAGCTCGCGGATGACGTGATCGATCTCTCGGCGAACCCCGACGACACGGGCAAGGTGCCGGGGACGGATCTGCGCGCCGGCGTGCCGACGATGCCCTACCTCCTCCTGTCGCGTCGCGATGACGACGCGTCGCGCGGCCTCCTCGCGCGCATCGACGAGGGCGTCGCGCGCATCGCCGACGGCGCCGACCCCGCGATCCTCGACGGGCCGCTCGCGGAGCTCCGCGACCACCCGGTGACCGAGGCCACCCGCGAGCTGTCGCTCGAATGGACCAGGGGCGCCATCGCGGCGCTCGACGCGCTCCCGCGCGGCGCCGTCCGCGAGGCGCTCACGCGCTTCGCGGAGAGTCTCGCCATCCGCTCCAGCTGACGCCCGCCTCCGCGGTGCCGAACGAAGGGACCGATATGACCCAGCTCCGTCTCGCCATCGTGGGCGCAGGCCCGGCCGGCATCTACGCAGCGGACATCCTGCTGAAGACCGAGCGCAGCTTCGACGTGTCGATCGACCTGTTCGAGCAGCTCCCCGCGCCCTACGGCCTCGTCCGCTACGGCGTCGCGCCCGATCATCCGCGCATCAAGGGCGTCGTCGGCGCCCTCCGCGAGGTGCTCGACCGCGGCGACATCCGCATCTTCGGCAACGTGCGCTTCGGCGAGGACCTCACGCTCGACGACCTCAAGCGCCACTACCACGCCGTGCTCTTCGCGACCGGCGCGGTGCGCGACGCCGACCTCGCGATCCCCGGCATCGACGCCGACGGCTCGTTCGGCGCCGCCGACTTCGTGAGCTGGTTCGACGGGCACCCGGATGTCCCGCGCACGTGGCCGCTCACGGCCTCGTCGGTGGGCGTGATCGGCAACGGCAACGTGGCCCTCGACATCTCGCGCATGCTCGCCAAGCACGCCGAGGACCTCCTGCCCACCGAGATCCCGGACAACGTCTACGAGGTGCTCGCGGCATCGCCCGTCACCGATGTGCACGTGTTCGGCCGCCGAGGCCCCGCGCAGGTGAAGTTCACGCCGCTCGAGCTGCGCGAGCTCGGCGAGCTGCGCGACGTGGACATGGTCGTGTACGACGAGGACTTCGACTACGACGAGGCGTCGAAGGCCGCCGTCGCGTCGAACAAGCAGGTCAAGGTCATCGACCGCGTCCTCCAGGAATGGCGCACCCGCCCGGGTGCGAACGGGGCCGGGGGAACCGCCTCGCGTCGTCTGCACCTGCACTTCTGGGCGCGCCCCGTCGAGGTGAAGACCGATGAGCAGGGCCGTGTCGCCGCCCTCGTGTACGAGCGGACGCGACCGGATGGCCACGGCGGCGTCATCGGGACAGGCGAGATGCGCGAGGTGCCGATGGGGCAGCTCTACCGCGCCGTGGGGTACTTCGGATCGCCCCTGCCCGGCGTGCCGTTCGACGAGAAGCACGGGGTCATCCCGAACCACGAGGGCCAGGTGCTGCACGAGGACTCGAACGAGCGCGTGCCCGGGCTGTACGCGACCGGCTGGATCAAGCGCGGCCCTGTCGGACTTATCGGGCACACGAAGTCCGACGCGATGGAGACCGTGCAGCACATCGTGAACGATCAGGGCTCGTGGTGGCAGCCGGAGGACCCGTCGGCCGACGCCATCCCCGCGCTCCTCGCCGAGCGCGGCGTCATCTGGACCGACCTCGAGGGGTGGCATCGGCTCGACGCGCACGAGATCGCGCTGGGCCAGCCGCACGGCCGCGCGCGCATCAAGGTCGTCCCGCGCGACGAGATGGTGCGGATCTCGCGCGACTGACGGCCCGAGCGCCGGGTCGGCTCAGTCGCGCGGGCGCGACGTCGACGAGCGCACGACGAGCTCGAACGGCAGCGGGATGTCCGCGAGCGGCTCGGAGCCGTCGCGCGGCTCGAGCTGCTCGAGCAGGATGTCCACCGCGCGCGCTCCCTGCTTCCGCGGGAACTGCGCGACCGTCGTGAGCCCGAAGAACTCGGCCTGGTCGTGGTCGTCGATGCCCACGACCGAGACGTCGTGGGGCACGGCGAGCCCGAGGTCGCGGGCCGCGAGGATGGCGCCGATCGCCATCTCGTCGGAGGCCGCGAAGATCGCCGTCGGACGGCTGCGCGGGGGAGCGCCGAGGAGCTGCTTGGCCGCGTGGTACCCGCCCTGCACCGTGAAGTCGGCGTTCGCCACGAGGTCGGGGTCGAACGGGATGCCCGCCTCGTCGAGCGCCGCCTCGTACCCGTGACGGCGCTGGACCGGGAGGTGGAAGTCGGAGTCGAACTCCGGTCGGCCGCCGAGGTGGCCGATCCGCGTGTGCCCGAGCCCCGTGAGGTGCTCCGTCGCGAGCTTGGCGACAGCGACGTCGTCGATCGCGAGCGTGCGCACACCCGGGATGGGCCCGCCGACGCCGACGATGGGCTTGCCGAGCGCGTGCAGGCGGGCGACCTCGTCCTCCGTGAGCTCGAGCGACACGGCGATCACGGCGTCGACGCGCTGGCGCAGGAGGAAGTGCTCGAAGACGCTCGCGCGCTCCTCTCCGCCGCCGGAGAGGTTGTAGAGCGTCACGTCGTAGCCCGCCCGGAGGAGCGCCTGCTGAGCACCCTCGAGCACGGAGGCGAAGTACCACCGGTTGAGGAACGGCAGCACGACGCCGACGTTGCGCGTGCGCCCGCTCGCGAGGCTCGAGGCGTTCGAGGAGACGACGTACCCGAGCGCGTCGGCCGCCGCGAGGACGGCCTCCTTCGCCGCCGCCGACACGTGGCCGCGGCCGGAGAGGGCGCGCGAGACCGTGGCGGTCGAGACGCCTGCGCGCTGGGCGACCTCGGCGATGCTCACGGAATGCACGCGTTCATCGTAGGAGACGCGGGGCATCCCGCGTCATCCTGCGATGAACCAGGCGGCCGTGTCGACGGGGACGACGCCCTCGCCGAGCGGTCCGCTCGCGCACAGGACCCGCATGCCCTCGGGTGCGGGGACATCCTCGGATCCCGTGTTCGCGATCACTGTCACACGCCCGTTGCGGAACGCGAGGACGTGCGTCGGCCATCCGTCGACCCACTCGAGGTCGCCGCTCGCGAGGGACTCCTCGCGGCGCAGCCGCAGGAGATCGCGGTAGAGCGAGAGCGTCGACGCGGGATCGTCGCGCTGGGCGTCGCGCGCGAGCGCCCGCCACTCTGCCGGCTGGGGGAGCCACGACGCCCCGGTCGCGCTGAAGCCGAACGCCGGCGCGTCGGCCTCCCACGGGATGGGGACGCGGCAGCCGTCGCGGCCGTAGCGCTCGCCGTTCGTGCGGAACCAGGTCGGGTCCTGGCGGGCCTCGTCGGGAAGCTCGATCGCCTCGGGGAGCCCGAGCTCCTCGCCCTGGTAGATGTAGGCGCTCCCCGGCAGCGCGAACATGACGGTCGTCGCCGCACGGGCACGGCGGAGGCCGACGACGGGGTCGGGCTTGCCCGGGGACAGCGGGCCGATGCCGTGGCCCTGCGGGCTGTCGGCGCCCAGCGCGAGTCGCGAGGCGTGCCGGATGACGTCGTGGTTCGACAGGACCCACGTCGCGGGCGCGCCGACGGCCGGGAATGCCTCGAGCGAGTCGGCGATGACCGTGCGCAGAGCCGCGGCGTCCCACTCGGTCATCATGTACGGGAAGTTGAAGGCCTGGTGCATCTCATCGGGGCGCACCCACAGCGCGGTCTCGCGCGCGGTCGGACGCCACGCCTCGGCGCACAGCGCGCGGTCGCCGTCGTACTCCTCGAGCAGTGCGCGCCACTCGCGGTACACCTCGTGGACGCCGGGGCGCCCCCAGTAGGGCACGTCGTCCTCGGCCTCGCCGCCCATCGAGTCGGCGTCCTCGGGCTGGATGTAGTCGGGGAGCCCGTCCTCCTTGATGAGGCCGTGCGCGACGTCGACGCGGAAGCCGTCGACGCCCCGGTCGAGCCAGAAGCGCAGGATGTCGAGGAACTCGTCGCGCACCTCGCGCTGCGTCCAGTCGAAGTCGGGCTGGCTCGAGTCGAAGAGGTGCAGGTACCACTGACCGGGAGAGCCGTCCGCCTCGGTGACGCGCGTCCACGCGGAGCCGCCGAAGATCGACTGCCAGTTGTTCGGCGGCTCGTGGCCGCCCGGACCGCGGCCGTCGCGGAACAGGTAGCGTGCGCGCTCGCGGCTGCCGGGCGCGGCGGTCAGCGCCTCCTGGAACCAGACATGCTGGTCGGAGGAGTGGTTCGGCACGAGGTCGATGATGACCCGGATGCCCCGGGCGTGCGCGGACTCGAGCATCGCGTCGAAGTCGGCGAGCGTCCCGAAGAGCGGATCGACGTCGCGGTAGTCGGTCACGTCGTAGCCCGCGTCGCGCTGGGGTGAGGTCATGAACGGCGAGAGCCAGATCGCGTCGACGCCCAGCTCGGCGAGCGCGTCCATGCGCGACGTCACGCCCGCGAGGTCGCCGACGCCGTCGCCCGAGGCGTCGGCGAACGAGCGCGGGTAGATCTGGTAGATCGCGGCGGTGCGCCACCATTCAGGGGTCATGGTCGCCCACTCTAGATGATTTCCGCATCGGTTGTAAGCGTTTGCAGTTCATGGGCGTGTAACTCGGCCCGCGATTCGTATCGAATCGGTCACGCCCGCAGATTCGCGGTTTTCAAATCGGTGCTCGACGGTGTATACCTGTAAACGCTTGCACAGTTGCGGGCTCATCAACCAGGAGGACACACCAATGAAGGTGAACAGCAGGGGACGCTTCGCGGCCGTCGTCGCGATGGCCGGCGTGACGGCACTCGGGCTCGCGGGTTGTGCGAGCGACAGCGCGAACGAAGGCGCTTCGGGCGGCGGAGACGCCGAGGCGCCCTCGTCGACGCTCACCGTGTGGGTCGACGCCGAGCGCGTCGACGCGCTGCAGGCGGTGGCCGACGCGTACACCGAGAAGAGCGGCGTCGAGGTCGAGCTCGTCGGCAAGGACAACGCGACGATCAAGGACGACTTCATCCAGCAGGTGCCGACCGGTGAGGGCCCCGACATCACGATGGGCGCGCACGACTGGCTCGGCGAGCTCGCGACGAACGGCGTCGTGGCGCCGCTCGAGCTGGGCGACGCCGCAGGCGACTTCCTCGACGTCGCCGTCGAGGCCTCGACGTACGACGGCACCGTCTACATGCTCCCGTACGCGGTCGAGAACATCGCGATGCTGCGCAACGCCGAGCTCGTCCCCGAGGCCGCGACGAGCTTCGACGACATGATCGCGAAGGGCCAGGCCGCCGGCCTCGAGACCCCGTTCGTCGTCGAGCAGGGCGCGGAGGGCAACCCGTACCACCTCTACCCGTTCCAGACCGCGTTCGGCGCTCCCGTCTTCGGCACGAACGAGAACGGCTACGACGCGACCGACCTGCAGCTGGGCAACGCCGGCGGCGAGGAGTTCGCGACGTGGCTCGGCGAGCAGGGCGGCAAGGGCGCGTTCAACACCGACATCGACGGCGACATCGCCAAGCAGGCGTTCCTCGACGGCACGGCGGCCTTCTGGCTGACCGGCCCGTGGAACGTCGGCGCAGCGGTCGACGCGGGGATCGACGTCGCGATCGACCCCGTCCCGAGCCCGACCGATCAGCCGGCGTCGCCCTTCGCGGGCGTGAAGGGCTTCTTCGTGTCGGCCGAGTCTGACGACAAGGTCGCCGCGAACGACTTCCTCGTGAACTACCTCGGCAGCGAGGAGGCGCAGCTCGCGCTCTTCGAGGCCGGCAACATCCTCCCCGCGCTCTCGTCGGCCGCGGAGACCGCCTCGAGCGACCCGATCATCGGCGGCTTCGCGACCGTCGGCGCGGAGGCCGTGCCGATGCCCGCGATCCCCGAGATGGGCGCCGTGTGGCAGTACTGGGGCATCGCGGAGGCCGAGATCATCAACGGCGCCGACCCCGTCGCGACGTGGCAGAAGCTCGCCGCCGACGTGCAGGCCGCGATCGGCTGACGCACCCGCTCGGATCGCGGACGCGGGCGGGCCGCCCCCTCGACGGGGGCGTCCCCGCCCGCGGCCGCGGACCATCCGAGCGCACCGCAGCGGTCCGCCCGCCCTGGCGACCGGCCGCTGACCCCACGAGACAGCGATAGGAACCCATGACCGACACCCTCTCCGGCGCCGAGACGGCGACCGAAGACCCGAAGCCCACGGCGCGCCAGCGGCGCGCGCGGTCGATCGCCGACCAGGCCGGCGGCGGACTGGCCTCCGTGATCGTGAAGATCGCGGCCCTCGCGATCGTCGACGCGATCGCCGTCTACGCGGCTCTCGTGCTGTTCGGCCACGAGCAGTGGATCGTCCTCGCGGCGGTCGTGCTCGTGGCGGGAATCGTCAACTGGGTCTACTTCTCCCGCCGCGCGCTCGCGGCGAAGTACCTCGCGCCCGGCCTCATCTTCCTGTGCCTGTTCCAGGTCTTCGTGCTCGTGTACACGGGCTACGTCGCCTTCACGAACTACGGCACGGGCCACAACGGCTCGAAGGAGCAGGCCGTCGCCTCGCTCATGGCCTCGGCCCTCGAGCGCGTGCCCGACTCCGCGAGCTACCCGATCACGGTGGTCGAGGCCGGAGGCGAGATCGGCCTCCTCGTCACCACGCCCGACGGCGAGGCCCTCCTGGGGACCGCCGAGCAGCCCCTCGCGCCGGTCGACGCCGGCTTCGACGGCGACAAGGCCGTGTCGGCGCCCGGCTGGACGACGCTGCAGTTCGCCGACGTGCTCGAGCGCACCGACCAGATCACCGAGCTCGCCGTGCCGTTCTCGGACGACCCGAACGACGGCGCCCTCCGCACCCCCGACGGGACGAGCGCGTACCTCTACACCTCGACGCTCGAGTACGACGAGGCGGCCGGCACGCTCACCGACCTCCGCAGCGGCACCGTCTACTCCGACCTCGGCACCGGCGCGTTCACGGCGCCCGACGGCACCGAGATCCTTCCCGGGTGGCAGGTCACGGTCGGCTTCGACAACTTCATCCGCGCCGTCACGGACGCGCGCCTCGCGAGCCCGCTCGTCTACGTCACGATCTGGACGTTCGCGTTCGCGCTCATCTCGGTCGCGTCGACGTTCTTCCTCGGCCTCTTCCTCGCGATCGCGTTCAACAACGCGCGCATGCGGGGGCGCCGCACCTACCGCGTGCTCATGATCCTCCCGTATGCGGTGCCGTCGTTCCTGTCGGCACTCGTGTGGGCCGGCATGATGAACCAGAGCTTCGGGTTCCTCAACGAGGTGATCTTCGGCGGCGCCGACATCCCGTGGCTGACCGACCCCGTGCTCGCGAAGGTGTCGGTGCTCATCGTGAACCTCTGGCTCGGCTTCCCCTACATGTTCCTCGTGTGCACGGGAGCGCTGCAGGCCATCCCCGAGGAGCTCCAGGAGGCCGCGACCGTCGACGGCGCGAAGCCGTGGGCCGTGTTCCGGCTCATCAAGCTGCCGCTCCTGCTCGTGAGCGTGGCGCCTCTGCTCATCGCGTCGTTCGCGTTCAACTTCAACAACTTCAACATCGTCTACATGCTCACGAACGGCGGTCCGCGCGACAGCGAGGCGCCGATCCCGGTCGGCCACACCGACCTGCTGATCTCGATGGTCTACAAGGTCGCCTTCACGGGGCAGACCCGCGACTACGGGCTCGCGAGCGCGTACTCGATCATCATCTTCATCATCGTGGCGGTCATCTCCGTGATCGCGTTCCGCCGCACCAAGTCCCTCGAGGAGCTGAACGGATGACCGCCTCACTCGACACCGTCGCCATCACCGGCGGCAGCCGCGGCGCGTACGCGCCCCGCCGGCGCGGCTTCGGGCGCTGGTTCGCCGACACGGGATGGCGCCACCTCGTCGGCGTCGTCATGGTCGCGTTCTCGCTCCTGCCGATCGTCTTCGTCATCTCGAGCTCGCTGAACCCGAACGGCACCCTCACCGGCTCGAACGCGCTCTTCTCGAAGATCGGCATCGACAGCTACGTGCGGATCCTGAGCGACCCGAAGGTGCCGTTCGTGGCCTGGTTCGGCAACACGCTCATCATCGCGGGCATCACCGCCGTCGCGACCGTGTTCCTGGGCGGGCTCGCGGCGTACGCGTTCTCGCGCATGCGGTTCGCGGGCCGCCGGTTCGGGCTCATCGCGATCGTCGTCGTGCAGATGTTCCCGCAGCTGCTCGCCGTCGTCGCGATCTTCCTCCTCATGAGCGCGATCAGCGACTGGTTCCCCGCGATCGGCCTGAACACCCGCATCGGCCTCATCCTCGTCTACCTGGGCGGCGCGCTCGGCGTGAACACCTACCTCATGTACGGGTTCTTCAACACGATCCCGCAGTCGATCGACGAGGCCGCGAAGATCGACGGCGCAGGGCATGCGCGCGTGTTCTTCACGATCATCCTGCCGCTCGTGGCGCCCATCCTCGCGGTCGTCGCGCTGCTGTCGTTCATCGCCTCCGTGAACGAGTACGTGGTCGCGTCGGTGCTGCTCATCGACACCGACGTGCAGACGCTCGCGGTCGGCCTCACGAAGCTCGTGTCGAACCCGCGCTACGCCGACTGGAGCGCGTTCTCGGCGGGCGCCGTGATCGCGGCGCTGCCCGTCGTGGCGCTGTTTCTCTTCCTCCAGAAGTACATCGTCGGAGGGCTGACGGCGGGCGCCGTGAAGTAGGCCGCACCGCTCGTCGAGGGGCTCGCGCTGGGGCGCGGGCCCCTCGACGTGTCTGCGGTCCCGCGCCTGGAGCAGCCCTGCGGGGCACATTGCAGGAGTTCCTTCGGGGTGCGGATGGCTGCGCCCCGGATTCCTGCAGGCCGCGGTGCGCGCGGGGCCGGGATCTCCTGCGTTCTGTCCCGCATCGGGAGGGAACGACAGAGCCCCGGCCATCCGAGAGCGGATGGCCGGGGCTCTGTCGACGGGGATCAGCCCTGGGTCGACTGCGCGGGAGCCGAGACGCGGCGCGGCTGCCGGCGGCGCGGCGGGCGCGACGGGGCGCTCTCGGCGCCCGCGGCGTGCGTGCGGGGAGCGGTGTCGCCCGACGACGTCGAGTACATCGGCTGCGAGCCGCCCTGCGCGCGCCCGCGGCCGCCCTGACCGCGCGCCGCGCCGCCGTTGCGACCGCCGCCGCCGTTGCGACCAGCCGATGCACCGCCGCGGCCGCCCGCGCGCTCGGCCGGCTGCTGGCCGCCCTGACCCTCGCGGGCCGCGCGCTTGCGACGGGCGTTCGCCCCCTGGGACGTGCCGGGAGCCGACGGCGCGGGAGCGTTGCCCGAGCCCGGGCCGCCGGGGACCGGTGCGACGCGCGGAGCGACCTCGCCGACGAGGGCCGTGACGGCCGCGCTCTCGGGCGTGACGCGCTGCGGCTGCGCGGCGATGCCCGCCTTGCGCAGCAGCTGCTTGGTGTCCTGGCGCTGCGAGGGCAGCATGACCGTGACGACGTCGCCGGCCGAGCCCGCGCGCGCGGTGCGGCCCGAGCGGTGGACGTACGCCTTGTGCTCGGCGGGCGGGTCGACGTGGACCACGAGGTCGACGCCGTCGACGTGCACGCCGCGCGCGGCGACATCCGTCGCGACGAGCACGCGGACGCGGCCCGACGAGAAGTCCGCGAGGTTGCGGTCGCGGGCGTTCTGCGACAGGTTGCCGTGCAGGTCGACCGCGGGGATGCCGCGCGCCGTGAGCTGCTTGGCGAGCTTCTTCGCCTGGTGCTTGGTGCGGGTGAAGAGGATGCGGCGCGCGACGCCCGACGCGAGGGTGCGGACGAGCTCGGTCTTGTCCTCGTCGTCGATCTCGAAGACGTGGTGCGTCATCGCGGGGACCGGCGACTCGGCCGGGTCGATCGAGTGGCGCACCGGGTCCTTGAGGAATCGCGCGACGAGCTTGTCCACGCCGTTGTCGAGCGTCGCGGAGAAGAACATCCGCTGACCGCCGGCAGGCGTCTTCGCGAGGATGCGCGTGACGCCGGGCAGGAAGCCCAGGTCGGCCATGTGGTCGGCCTCGTCGAGCACCGTCACCGCGACGCGGTCGAGGTTGACGATTCCCTGGCTCATGAGGTCCTCGAGGCGGCCGGGGCAGGCGACGACGATGTCGACGCCGGCGCGGAACGCAGCCTCCTGCGGCTTCTGCGAGACCCCGCCGAACACGACGGCGACCGTGAGGCCGGAGGCCTTCGCGAGCGGCGTGACGACGCGTGCGATCTGGGTCGCGAGCTCGCGGGTCGGGGCGAGCACGAGGCCCGACGGGCGCCCGGCGATGCGCTTCGGCTTCGCGGCCGACAGGCGCGCGACGAGCGGGATGGCGAACGCGAGCGTCTTGCCCGAGCCGGTCTTGCCGCGGCCGAGCACGTCGCGGCCGGCGAGGGTGGAGGGCAGCGTCTCGCGCTGGATGGGGAAGGGGGTCGGGCGGTCCTCGGCGACGAGCACCTCGATGAGGTGCGCGGGGACGCCGAGGTCGGCGAAGGTGGTCTCGGGCTGCGTGGTCGCAGTGGTCACAGATGACTGCTTTCGAGAAGGGGCCGTCATGCAGGGGAACACGCTGATCGCGGGGCACGACGGCAGATGGCGAACTCGGCGGATGCCGGATCCGTTCGCCGCGGCAGGATGTTCGCGAGGCGCGGCGGGGGAGTCCCTCCGCGCGATCAAGACACGACGACGCGCGACACTCGGGTCGCGCAGATCCCGACTCTAGCATCCGGCGCTGAGCGCGGCCTGGGGCACCTCTCCCTGATGTGCGGGCGGCCGCCGCTCGATACTGTGCTTGCAGACAAGTCCGCGGATGAAGGGGGACGCGATGTACAGCGACGACTACGGATGGATGGCCGGGCTCGGCGTGGGGATGATGATCCTGGGGCTCGTCATCTACCTCGGGATCCTGGCGCTCATGCTGTGGGTGGGGTACCTGATCATGCGGACGGCCGTGAAGAACGGCATCCTGCGCGCGGACGAGGAGCGCGCGGCGCGCGGGCTCGCGCCGCGACCCGGTGCGCCGTATCCGCCGCAGCAGGGATACGCGGGGCCGCAGCACCCCGGCTCGCCGGGATCGGGACCGTCCTACCCGGGCGGCACGGCGAACCCGCCGTCCACGCCGCTCCGGGACTGAGACGCGATCGGCCCGGCGCCTTCGAGGCGCCGGGCCGATCCGCATTCCCGCGCGTATCCCCCGGAGCGGAGGCGGTGCTCCCCAGAAGCCCCGCCCCCGCAGGGGCCCGACCTGCGTCGGAACCCCCGTCGATGAGACCGCCGAGCGGCCCATCTATGACGCGACTTCAGGAACCCCTCAGGTTTAGCGGTAGTTGATGAACTGGAGGTCGATGTCGAGGTCGGCGGCCTTCAGGAGACGGATGACCTCCTGCAGGTCGTCGCGGCTCTTCGACGACACGCGCAGCTCGTCGCCCTGGATCTGCGACTTCACGCCCTTGGGGCCCTCGTCGCGGATGATCTTGCCGATCTTCTTCGCGTTCTCCTGCGAGATCCCCTCCTTGAGCGTGGAGGTGATGCGGTACTCCTTGCCGCTCGCGACGGGGTCGCCCGACTCGAGGCTCTTGAGCGAGATGCCGCGCTTGATGAGCTTGGACTGGAAGACGTCGAGCACGGCCTTCGCACGGTCCTCGCTGTCCGCCTTGATGAGGATGGCCTCGCCGCTCCACTCGATGGAGGCGCCGGTGCCCTTGAAGTCGTAGCGCTGCTCGACCTCCTTGCGTGCCTGGTTGAGCGCGTTGTCCGCCTCCTGGCGGTCGATCTTGGAGACGATGTCGAATGAGCTGTCGGCCATGTCGAAAAGCCTACCCACCCGATCCCGGGCGGCGCGGGGCTTCGTAGAATGGCCCGCGAGAACACGGCGAGGAGGATGGCCATGCGCCCGCTGACAGAGAAGGATGTCCTCGAGTCGTTCGTGAACGCGGACGACCGTGAGCTCGAGCTCGTCGAGCTTCCCCACGACTTCCCGCTCACCGAGTGGGATCACCTCGACTTCCTCGCCTGGCGTGATCCGCATACCCACAGCCGCGGGTACATCGTCGCCGAGATCGACGGCGAGCCGACCGGCGTCGTGCTGCGGGCGGCCTCGACGACCTCGGGCGCGCGGCACGGCATCTGCAACATCTGCCGCACGATGCAGCCCGGCAACCAGGTGACCATGTTCACGGCGCGCAAGGCGGGCCGTGCGGGGCAGAAGGGCGACAGCGTCGGCACGTACATCTGCGCCGACCTCTCGTGCCACGAGAACGTGCGTCTCGCCCTGCCGCTCGCCCCGAACGAGTACCGCGCGAGCGTCGACATGAAGATCGACGGCACGGCGCGGCGCTCGCGGGCGTTCGTCGAGCGGGTTCTGGAGGAAGCGGCCTGACGTCCGCTGGCGCGCCTAGACTCGCCGCATGAGCACGCCCGTCCGCACGATCGGCCGCCTCCTCCTCGGCTCGGCGCTCGCGTTCGCGGGCGTCGCGCACCTCACCGTCGCGCGGGAGGAGTTCCGCGCACAGGTGCCCGACTTCGTGCCGCTCGACCCCGACACGACGGTCGTGGCCTCGGGCGTCGTCGAGGTCGGCCTCGGAGCCGCGCTGCTCTTCGCCCGCCGTCGACGCCGCCGGGTCGGCACGCTCGCGGCACTCTTCTTCGTCGCCGTCTTCCCGGGCAACATCGCGCAGTGGCGGCATCGCCGGAGCGCGTTCGGACTCGACACCGACGGCAAGCGCTTCGCGCGCCTCTTCTTCCAGCCGCTTCTCGTCGCCCTCGCGCTGTGGTCGATGCGGACGCCGCGCGTGCGCTGAGCAGGAGACGCGCGAGCGAGGCCGACGATGAGCGAGCGGATGGCCAGGGCGCCTGAGGCGCGCAGGGGCCGGCTGCCGGCGCGCAGGGTCGTCGCCGGAGTGGCGATCGCCGTCACGGCCGTCGCGCTCGCCGCATGCGGGCCCTCGTCGCCTCCGACCGGGGACGGACCGACGGCGCCGGCGAGCTCCGCACCGACCGCGCCATCGCCATCCGCGCCCTCGGGCTCCGGATCGCCCTCGCCATCCGCGCCCTTGGACTCCGAATCGCCGTCACGCGCGCCATCCGCGGAGCCCTCGCCGCAGCCATCCGCCCTCGTGCTCGATGAGCGCCGCGTGGTCGCCGAGGGACTCGACGCGCCCTGGTCGGTCGCGTTCCTGGGCGCGACGGCGCTCGTGAGCGAGCGCGACAGCGGGCGCATCCTCGAGCTCGACGGCGAGGGCGGCGTGCGCGAGGTCGGCGTCATCCCCGGGGTCCGCGCGGGAGGCGAGGGCGGTCTCCTCGGCATCGCGGTGCACGACGGGCTGCTGTACGCCTACTTCACCGCGGCGGGGGAGAACCGCATCGAGCGCTTTCCGCTCGACGGCGACCCGCTCGCCCTAGGGTCGGGCGAGACGGTGCTCGCGGGGATCCCCGCCGCAGGCAACCACAACGGCGGCCGCATCGCCTTCGGGCCCGACGGCATGCTCTATGCGACGGCGGGCGACGCGGGCGATCGGTCGAGCGCGCGCGACCCGGCAGCGCTGTCCGGCAAGATCCTCAGGATGACGCCCGATGGCGGCGTGCCGGCCGACAACCCGTACCCCGGATCGCTCGTCTACAGCCTCGGGCATCGGAACCCGCAGGGCATCGCGTGGGCGCAGGACGGCACGATGTACGCGAGCGAGTTCGGCCAGGACACGTGGGACGAGCTCAACGTCATCGAGCCGGGCGGAGACTACGGATGGCCCGACGTCGAGGGCGCGGTCGGGCGCGCGGGCCTGATCGACCCCGTGCAGCAGTGGGCGCCGGCCGACGCGAGCCCGAGCGGCATCGCGATCGCGGGCGACACCCTCTATATCGCCAACCTGCGGGGCGAGCGCCTGCGCGAGGTTCCGCTGGCCGACCCGGCGTCCTCGATCGAGCACCTCGTCGCCGAGGAGGGGCGCCTGCGCGACGTCGTGGTGACGCCCGACGGAGAGCTGTGGGTGCTGACGAACAACACCGACGGCCGCGGCGAGCCGCGCCCGGAGGACGACCGGATCCTCGGGTTCGCCCTGCGCTGATTCAGTCCGCGAGCGCTCCGCGGATCGCCACCGCGATCGCCGGCCGCGGGTCGCTCGTGTCGCCGCGGGCGATGCGGTGCAGGATCAGTCCCTCGCACACGCTCATCACGGCGGCCGCCGACGCGTCGGGATCGGGTGCGCCCAGCCGGGCGACCGCATCGGACACGACCGCGACATAGCGCTCGCGCGACGACGACAGCTTCGCGCTGAGCTCGGGGTCGTGCGACGCCTCGAGGAAGAGCGCGTGGCGGGCGATGGTGTGGGTTCGTCGGGGGCCCGTGATGAACTCGACCATTCCGGCGAGGGCATCGACGAAGGCGTCGGGGTCGCCGGGCAGGGGCTCGGCGGTGTCGAGCTCGGACGCGACGATGCCGTCGACGACGCCCGCGAGAAGCGCCTCCCGCGTGCGGAAGTAGTTCGACGTGCTGCCCTCGGGCAGGCCCGCCCGCCGATCCACCCTCCGATGCGTGAAGGAGCGCATCCCCTCCTCACCGAGGAGGGCGATCGCCGCCTCGACGACGAGTTCTCGCGTGCGTGCCATCGCGCTCCAGGGTAGTCATGGTGCTGTTACTACGATCGTAGTAACATGCGGCCATGAGCGCTCTCGAACTGCGCATGCCGGACCTGGCCGACGTGACGCATCGCATGGTCCAGGTGCACGAGCACGGCGACGCGCTCGCGCTGCACGTCGCGGAGGCGGGTGCCGGCGTGCCGGTGCTCCTCCTGCACGGCTCGCCCCAGCACTGGTGGGAGTACCGCCGTGTGATCCCCGAGCTGGCCGCCGATCATCGCGTGATCGCGGCCGATCTGAGGGGAGCGGGATGGTCGGACGCTCCCGATCACGGGTACGACGAGGCCCAGCAGACGGCGGACGTCCTCGCTCTGCTCGACGCGCTCGGCATCGACCGCGCGCATCTCGTCGTCCACGACTACTCCGCGTTCCTCGGCTGGCGTCTCGCGTTCGACCATCCGGATCGGCTCGCGAGCCTCACGGCGCTCGGGAGCCCGCATCCGTGGAGCGGGATCACGCCGAGGATGGCGCTCCAGCTGTGGCGGGCCTGGTTCCAGCAGGTGATCATCTCGCCGTTCGGGCCCCGGCTGATCGCGGGCGGGCGGCAGCGGCTCGTGCGCTACATGATCGAGGGGTACGCGCCCGGCCTCGGCGGGTGCGACGTCGACGACCTCGAATGCTTCCTCGCGCCGCTGCGCGACCCCGTCCATGCACGGGCACTCGCGCGCACGTATCGCAGCCTCGTGCTCCCGGGGATGATGACGATGGCAGCGCTGGGAAGAGGGCGCCGTCTGACGGTGCCGACGCGCATCCTCCTCGGCGCTCGCGACCCGATCATGCGCGCCGCCCGCACCGACGATGTCGGAGATCGCGCCGACGACCTCGTGGCCATCTGGGTCAAGGACGCCGCGCACTACATCGCGAGCGAGCGCCCCGACGCGGTCGTGGCGGCGGTGCGCGAGCTCACGCGCTGACGACCATCCCCATCCGCAGAAGGCGCCCCTCCCGGTGTCGCGGCCGCGACCATCCGGAACGGGCGCCTTCCGCCCTGACCTACAGCGTCGAGCTGTCGATGACGAAGCGGTACCGCACCTCACTCGAGAGCACGCGCTCGTACGCCTCGTTGATCTGCTCGGCCGGGATCAGCTCGATCTCGGGCGCGATGCCGTGCTCGGCGCAGAAGTCGAGCATCTCCTGGGTCTCCGCGATCGAGCCGATGCTCGATCCCGCGAACGAGCGGCGGTTGCCGAACAGCGTGAAGACGTGCAGAGCGAGGGGCTCGGGCGGTGCGCCGACGTTGACCATCGTGCCGTCGAGACGGAGCAGCGAGAGGTAGCGGTCGAGGTCGAGCGGCGCGCTGACGGTGTTGACGATGAGATCGAACCGGTTGCGCAGCTCGGCGAAGGTCGCGGGGTCGGCGGTCGCGAAGTGATCCGTCGCCCCGTAGCGCAGGGCGTCATCCTTCTTGTCGAGGGTGCGCGAGAGCACCGTCACCTCGGCGCCCATTGCGGCGGCGATCTTGACGGCCATGTGGCCGAGACCGCCCATGCCGACGACCGCGACGCGCTTGCCGGGGCCCGCATTCCAGTGGGCGAGCGGCGAGTAGGTCGTGATGCCCGCGCACAGCAGCGGCGCTGCCGCCTCGTACGGGATGGCCTCGGGCACCTTCAGGACGAAGTCCTCGTCGACGACGACGTGCGTCGAGTACCCGCCCTGCGTGATCGTGCCGTCGCGGTCGACCGACGCGTACGTCTGCGTGTTGCCGGCGAGGCAGTAGTTCTCCATGCCGGCCTGGCAGTTCTCGCACTCGCGGCACGAGTCGACCATGCAGCCGACCCCGACGCGGTCGCCGACGGCGTGCTTGACGACGTCGGAGCCGACCTCCACGACCTCGCCGACGATCTCGTGGCCGACGACCTGCGGGTAGGTGATCGGCCCCCAGTCGCCGCGGACCGTGTGGATGTCGGAATGGCAGATGCCGGCGTAGCGGATGGCGATGAGGACGTCCTTCGGGCCGACATCCCGTCGTTCGATGGTGGTCGGGACGAGCGGCTCGGTCGCGGATGGCGCCGCGTAGGCGTTGACAGTGAGCATGCGATCTCCTGTGATGCGGTCTGTCGACGCCCGACGGGCGTCGATGGATTCCATCCTCCCGCGGGATCGGGGGCAGAGGGCGCGATGCGGGGGTCCCGGTCCCCGCCTTCCTCGCGGAAGCGCGCGTGCCGCATCGAGCGCGCTCCCGGCCGAGGCAGAGGTGCCGTGCGTAGCCTGAGGGCGACACGCGGGCGACGCGTGGGGGAGGAGGACGACATGCCCTCGGTCGTCGACGTGCTGATCGTCGTGCTGCTCCTCGGCGCGCTCCTGTCGGGACTGCGCGCGGGCTTCTTCGCCGCGCTCGGCGCCCTGTGCGGACTCGTCGCGGCGGGCGTCGCGGCTCCGTGGGTCCTGCCCCTCGTCGCCTCCGCCGTGCCGGATGAGGGATGGCGCGGGCTGGCCGTGATCGGAAGCGCGATCCTCCTGCTCGCGCTCGGCGCGAGCCTCGGGGCCGCGATCGGCGGGGTCATCCGCCGCGGTGCCGACAGACTGCGCCTTCGCGCGCTCGAGCGGCTGCTCGGCGGCGCCCTCGGGCTCGTCGCCGGCACGCTCGCGGTGTCGCTCACCGGAGCGGGGATCGCGTCGGCCGGCATCCCCGTCGTGTCGTCGTCGGTCGCGTCCTCGTCGCTCCTGCGGACCATCGACGCGCTCACTCCTGCTCCGCTGTCCGAGGCCATGGCGCGGCTTCACTCGGCCATCCTCGGAGAGACGGTGCTGCCGACGATCGACGGGCTCCTCGGCGACCTACCCGACGCGGCGGACCCCGGCAACGCGGATCTCGAGAACCCCGCGCTCGCCGCGGCCGCTGAGTCGGTGGCGAGGGTGTCGGGGATGGCCGCGGAGTGCAGCACGAGGCCCAGCGGCACCGGATTCGTCGTCGCGGAGGACCGCATCGTCACGAACGCGCACGTCGTCGCGGGCGTCGAGACGCCCATGGTCGAGCTTCCCGGCGAACCGGCCCGTGACGGCCGGATCGTGTACTTCGATCCGATCGACGACCTCGCGGTGATCGCCGTCGACGTCGAGGCCGCGCCGCTCGCGCTCGACGACAGCGTGCAGGCGGGTGACGCCGGGGCCGTGCAGGGATACCCGTACGGTGGGCCGTTCCGCACCGTCTCGGCCGGCATCGCGGCGAGCGGCCCCGCGCTCATCGAGGACATCTACGGTGAGAGCGCGACCGAGCGGGAGATCTATGCGCTCGAGGCGGAGGTCGCCCCCGGCAATTCCGGCGGCCCGCTGCTCAGCGAGGACGGCACGGTCGCCGGGGTCGTCTTCGCCCGCGACGAGGCGCGTCCGGAGATCGGCTACGCGATGTCGAACGCCGAGCTGCAGCCCGTGCTCGACGCGCTTCCCGGAGCGACCGACACGGTGTCCACCGGGCGCTGCCTGGGCTGACTGGGGGAAACGGCGAAGGCCCCCGCTCTCGCGGGGGCCTTCTCTGTGGGTGGCAAGTGAGGGATTCGAACCCCCGAAGCATGACGCGGCTGATTTACAGTCAGCTCCCTTTGGCCGCTCGGGCAACTTGCCAGTGCGCGCCCGCCCGACTTTCACCAGACGACCGGATGCGCGAGTAACGATATTACCCCGTGAGACGGACAAGGTGAAATCGCCGGATGGCAAGCGCCTCTCGGGCGCGTTGCTCACGGTTCGGCGACGGTCGGGGAGGGCGCCCGCCCGCCGTGGAATGATGACGACATCGGAGCGCCGGCTCCGCCGAAGGGGGACCAGATGTCTGCACCGTACCCGCCTCACGATCAGCCGCAGCAGGCTGTCGCGCCGGGCGATCGTCCGATGTCGAAGCTCATCAAGGGCGCCATCTGGATCGCGATCGGCGCGCTCATCGCGGCCGCCCTCATCTGCGTGGTGTGGGTGCTCGTGGGCGACCAGAACGGCATCATCGGCAAGGCGTTCCTCACGGTGCTCCTCCTGGCGGGCTTCGCCGGGGTCGTGCTGCTCGACGCGAACCTCGCGCCGCGGCGTCCGGATTGGTTCGCACTCGCGAGCATGATCTCGTGGGTCGTCGTCTTGCTCGTGGGCGCCGTGAAGATCTGGCTCGACGTGGTGCCCCGCGGGTGGGAGTCCGATGACTACTTCGAGTACGGATACGGTGCGGAGGGGATCGAGCGCTTCTTCCACCTCGTCCTCGTGATCGGCGTGCTCCAGCTCGCGCTGCTGCACCAGCGCCTCTTCTGGCGAGCCCACGAGCGCCACGTGACGACGTTCACGCGGATCATCGCGATCGCGACGACGGTCTTCCTCATCGTGCTCGTCGGGATGCTCGTCTTCTTCTTCACGTTCCCCGACAGCTTCGACTTCGGCGAGCTGTACTGGCGGATCGTCGTGTCCCTCGCCATCCTCGCGGCCGTCGGCACGACGCTCCTGCCGCTGCTCAACGCCCTCTTCGCGCCGCGGAAGCCGCGCCCGATGGGTCCGGCCTCCGCGCAGGGCTACGCGCAGGTCCAGCCGCAGCCGTACGCGCAGCCGCAGGGCCATCCGCAGGCGCAGGCGCAGGGCTACGCCCCTCCCGCGTGGCCGACGTACTACGACGGCGTGACGCCGCTTCCTGTGCTGCCCGACGGATCCCCCGACTGGAACGCGTACTACACCGGGTACCCGACCTATCCGCAGACTCCCGCCGCATCCGGCGAAGCCGAGGTGCCGCCGCGTCCGCCGCTCCCGCCCGTCCCGCCCGTGTCCTGACGGCTCCCCGCTGAAGGCGGGAGCCGCCCGTTCACGGCGCCGTCGCCATCCGGCCAGCGCACGCGGATAGCGTGGAGGGATGACTCTCGAACTCGACCTGCGCGACCTCGCTATCGACATCGCCCGCGAGGCGGGTGAGCTCGCGAAGCGCCGCCGCGATGAGGGCGTGGCCATCGCCGCGAGCAAGTCGACCCTCGCCGACATCGTCACCGAGGCCGACCGCGAGGTCGAGGCGCTCATCCGCTCGCGCCTCGCCGAGGCGCGTCCGGATGACGGGTTCCTGGGGGAGGAGTCGGGCGGTGGCGCCGGCGCCTCCGAGGTGACGTGGGTCGTCGACCCGATCGACGGGACCGTCAACTACGCGTTCGGGCAACCGGCCTATGGAGTGAGCATCGCCGCGGTGACCGGGCCCGCCGACCCGCTCGGATGGCAGGTCATCGCGGGCGCGGTCGCGGCGCCCGCTCTGGGTGAGATGTTCTCCGCCGCGCGCGGGCACGGTGCGTTCTCAGGGGACCGGCGGCTCTCCGTGACGGCGGAGGCGCCCGCGGGCGCGCTCGTCGCGACGGGCTTCGGATACGACCCCGAGACGCATGCGAGCGCTCTCGACGAACTGCGGCGCGTCATGCCCATCGCGCGCGACATCCGCCGTGCGGGGGCGGCCTCCCTGGACCTCGCGTACGTGGCGGCTGGGCGCCTGGACGCCTACTACGAGCGCGGCCTGAAGCCGTGGGACATGGCGGCGGGATCGCTCCTCGTGACCGAGGCCGGCGGGCGACTCGGGTGGTTCGAGACGGACGCCTGGGGGCGCCGGATGATGGTCGCCGCGAGTGCGGCGGTGTACGACCGGCTCGTCGAGGTGCTCGCCAACTGAGGGCGGGACGGGCGTTCTCGTCGATTCGTGCACAGGGTGCCGGGTCGGTTAGATTCGTCCCCAACCTCCCGCCGTGGATGGCGCTCCCAGAGAACATCCGCTACGTTGGTTACCGGATCGTTACTTTCGCAGCCCGATCTTGCGGAGTAACCGATCGCCCCGATCACGTTTCTCGCTGTTCCCCCGCAGCGACCTACGGAAAGCACTCCTCCTTGCCGCTCGACACACCCATGGCTGAAGCTGCGCCCCAGCGCCGCTCGCGTCGCGACCTCCGCGCGACGTCCATGCCAGACCCGCAGGGTGCGACGACGCGTGCTGACGATGTGGAGACGACTCTTCCCGAGCCGCCGCTGACGCGTCGCCGGTTGCGTGAACTCGCCTCGGCCACCCCCGCCCCCGAGATCATCCACGACGGCGACGCCGACTTCGGCGAGGCCCTCAAGGTCGCCGAGCAGGTGGCGAGCTCCGCTCCCGCCACCGGCGCCATCCCCACGGCTGAGGACGACGAGTTCCTCGCCGCCGCGCGTGCCCTCCACTTCACGGGCGAGACGCCCGTCTCCGTCGCTCCCGCCGCGGAGGCTCCCGAGCCTGCGCCGGAGACTCCCGCTCAGGAGGCGCACGTCGCTCCGCGTCGTGGGCTCGCCTTCCGTCGCGTCGCGACCGCCGCGGCGTCGATCGGCGCGATGGGCGTCATCGGCCTCCTCGCCGTCGGCATGACCACGCCGCTCGGCGCCCTCGCGCAGGGCGGCGCCGCCAATGCTGCGGCCACCGTCTCGATCGCGGCAGGCAGCGACGCGCAGGACCTCGAGGATGAGGAGATCCAGGCCTTCGTCGCCTCCTCCGAGGTGCAGAACGCCGATGTCACGCGTGCCCAGGGGTACTCGGCGGAGACGCTCCCGACCCTCGCGTCGGCGGATGGCATCAGCACGGCCGGCGCGTTCTTCACGAACGATGCGTCGGCCGACATCCAGTGGCCGTTCGCGGTCGGCACGAGCATGAGCTCGGGCTACGGGCCGCGCTGGGGCCGCATGCACGAGGGCGTCGACTTCACACCAGGTGACGGCGCTCCCGTCCAGGCGATCGCCGACGGCGTCGTGCGCATCGCGACCGAGTCGGGCGGCGCCTACGGCGTGACCGTCTACATCGACCACGTCATCGACGGCCAGGTCGTCACGAGCCACTATGCGCATATGCAGTACGGCTCGCTGAAGGTGACGCAGGGCCAGCGCGTGGAGACCGGCGACGTCGTCGGCCTCACGGGCAACACCGGCCGCTCCTACGGCGCGCACATGCACTTCGAGATCATCATCAACGGGAAGACCACCGACCCGCTGCCGTGGCTCCAGGAGCATGCGAACACGCGCTACTCGAAGGAAGAGGAGGCCGCTGCGGAGGCCGCTCTCACGGATCTCCTCGGCTCGGAGATCACGGCGGAGTGACCGACGCGCGCGGCGGTCGTCGGTTCGAAGTCGCCGCGCGGAGATGGTATTCTCTTCTGGTTGCCTGCTGAAGGCAGCACGCCCCGATAGCTCAGTGGCAGAGCACTTCCATGGTAAGGAAGGGGTCGTCAGTTCAATCCTGACTCGGGGCTCGCAGCATCCACGGATGCATCGCGGCAGGGTAGCTCAGTTGGTGAGAGCGCACGACTCATAATCGTGAGGTCGCGGGTTCAAGCCCCGCTCCTGCTACAGATCAAGCCCCCGCTTCGGCGGGGGCTTCGTCGTGTCTGGGAGCCCGTCGCGTCGCGAGCGTCGTCCTCTCCGGAGCCTTCGTCGTGCCAGCCCGACGTCGCCGGAACCATCGTCATGCCGGGCCCTCGTCGCTGGAGCCTCTTGTCCCGTGACCTGGTCCAGACCTGCTCGTTCCGGCGACCGACCGGGATCCATGTCTCGCTTCGCGCGGGAATGGCGGGCGGATGGCTGCGGCGAGTGAGACATGCGATGCAACGGCAGCGCCCCGGGACGCAGGGCGTTCCCGGGGCGCTGCCTGCACGCGGATGGCGTCAGCCGCGGCTCCAGCGCTGGGTCGCGCTCGTCGCGTCGCAGGTCTCGAGCGCGAGCGACCACTCCGTCTCCGCGGTCGCGACGCACAGCGTGGGATCGGCAAGGCTCGCGATGGTGCCGTCGGCTCGGAACTCCCAGAGCTGGGTCGCCTCGCCGGAGCAGTCCTCGATCGACAGGCCGCTTCCGACGGCGAGCGAACCGGCCACATCGACGCACATGTCGCCGTAGACCGTGACCTCGCCCTCGGGCGTCGCGTTGAACGACTGGTTCGCACCGCCGTTGCAGTTCCACAGGCCCAGCATCGTCCCGGGTGTGGACGAGGCGCCGGGCACGTCGATGCAGACGCCGTGCTGCTCGCTCACGATCGGCTCGCCGGGAGGGGCGGGCGGGAGGTCGTTGAGCTGCTCGTCCTTCAGCAGGCCCCAGCCCCACTGGAGCTGGGCGAGCCCGGACTCGTTCGTCACCTCGAGGTCGCCGTCGCCGACGAGCTCGGTGAGCGTGTACGAGTCGTTCGTGCGCAGGCCCGGCCAGTAGACGACGCCCATTCCCTGGTCGCGGGTCACCTCCGTGAGCGCGCCGAGGTACGACGTGGATACGTCGCCCGTGTGGTTGCCGTAGTTCAGCCCCGTCGTCATCGGCGAGCCGGCCTCGCTCACGAGCGTGCGCCATCCGTACTCGCCGATCCGCGGCAGCAGGTTCTGCTTCCACTCCTCCTCGGTCGTGTGATCCGCCCAGAAGCCGTAGAAGTGCAGCGACAGGAGCGTGCCCTCGAGCTCCTCGGCCGCACCGACGCCGGTGACGTCGTCGTTGTAGCCCGTTCCCGAGACGATCACGCGCGAGCGGGGCACGTCGGAGTGCTGCTCCAGCCAGTCGACGTTCAGATCGACCCACTCGTCGAGCGAGTAGCCGAACGGCTCGTTCATCACCTCGAAGTACACGTGCGGGTTGCGCTCGTACGTGTCGACGACCGTGTCCCACATCTCAGCGAACGCAGCCGGGTCGTCGGCTCGGCCGTCCTTGGCGTTGTCGGCCTCCCAGTAGCTGAGGATGACGTCGAAGCCGTGGCGGGTGGCCGCGTCGATCGCGCCGCGGTACGAGTCCCACCATTCCGTTCCGACGCTGGACGGGTTGATCGGCAGACGCACGGTGTTCGCGCGCAGCTCGTGTCGGAACTCCGAGACGATGTCCGACGCTTTCTCATACGTGGTCCGGTAGTCGTCCGCAGTGCTGAGTCCGGATGGCACGACCTCGTCGTCCGCGTAGTTGTCGCGAGGGTCGGCCCAGTTGACGCCGCGGAACTCGTTCGTCCCCTTGGGTCCGCTCGTCGGGGCGGCGGTCGCGCTGGCGGCGACGCCTCCGGTCAGCAGCAGGCCGACCGCTACCGCGATCCCGAGTGCTCTCTTCATCGATCAGTACTCCATTCCGGCGCAGCGTCGCGCCATGGGTGACAGCGGATGGCGCGCAATGGTTGCGCAAACATCCGCCGCGGACAGCGTAGCCGACGATCGCGGATCTGTCGCGGTCGGGGCGGGTTGCCGGGCGAGTGTGCCGGTTGGCGCCGACGGGGCAGGCAGGGGCGCGGCTTTCGGCGCAGGATCGACACCCGGCGCGGGCGGCAGCGCCTCGGCGCCGGGCGCGACGCTCGGTGAGGCGGGCGCCGGGGCGGAAGGCGCCCGGGTCAGCCGCCTGCGCGTCGACCGCGCCGCACGCGCTCGATCGTCTCACCCGCGGCGACCGCGACCAGCACGGCGGTGACGACCACCGTGGTTGTCAGCGCGCTCGCGAAGAGCCCGAAGACCCACACGCCGGCCATGGCGACCGCTCCTGCGAGCTGAGCCCTGGGCATCCGCCCTTCGAGCAGCCTGCGGAAGACGACCGTCCCGACAAGGAAGAGGAACGGGCCGGTCGTGGTCGTGAGCGCGCTGACCGCACCGTGCTCGTGTGGATGCGAGAGCGCCTGCTTGTCGCCGACCGACAGCATCACGATGCCGCCGACGATGAGCAGGTGCACCCAGGTGTAGACGATGCGGGCGAGGCGCCCGGGAGCATCCGACTCCTCGATCGCCTCGGCTCCCACCCGCTCGCCGTGATCGAAGTAGATCCACCAGGTCGCGGCAGCCGTGACGAATGCGCAGGCCATCGCGATCACGCTCTCCGGCGATGACTCCTTCGCGACGAAGGCGAAGCCGGTGACGAGAAGGCCTTCGCCGATCGCGATGAGCACGAAGAGAGACGTGCGCTCGGCGATGTGCGCGCCGGAGAGGTCCCAGCGCTCGAGGGAGACGCCGCCCCATCCCGGTACGCGGAATCCCAGAACGGTGCCGACGAGCTCGAGGCCGAGGGCGGCGATCCACAGGGGCAGCTGCGCGGGCAGCGGGAGGAGGGCGCCGACGATCCACAGCGCGGACCCCGCCGCGGTCCAGATGAGGATGCACGTGAAGTCGTGCGCGATCCGACGGTCATGCCGCATCGTCGCCCACACGATGAAGGCCGTGCGGCCCAGCTGCAGGGCGACATACGCGACGGCGAAGGTCCAGGCGCGGTCGCCGAATGACTCCTTGGTGGCCACGGCCATGAGCAGGGCGAGGAATGCGAGGGCGATCACCGCGACGCGCACGGGGAGCTTCGCCGGGTCGAGCGTGTTCGTCACCCACGTCGTCGAGACCCAGGTCCACCACACGGCGCAGAGCAGGATGGCGCCCTCGAGAGCGCCGAGGAGCTCTCGGTGATCGAAGAGGTATCTCGAGAGCTGGGTGAGCGCGAAGACGAACACGAGGTCGAAGAAGAGCTCGACGTGCGTCACGCGGTCGGCCCCGCTCGATCTCAGCACGTTCCGCGGAAGGCCGAGACGGGCGATCCCGGAGGGGAGGCGTTGGGGGCGCATGACGACAGCATCCCGCACCGCGGGGACCCGGTGAAGCGGCGCCCTCGAGCGCGCCTCGTCTCAGTCGCCGCGCGAGCCCAGGTGCTCGATGAGCCGCAGGACGAGCGTGATGAGCCCGGCGAGCCCGACGAGCGCGAGCACGGCGCCGAGCAGGCGCGGCGGACCGCCCGCTGCGACGACGAGCGCGATGCCGACCGCGAGCAGGACGAGCGAGAGCGCGGCCAGGCGCGTGGTCGACATCCGCCTCAGCATCCCGCCACCCTAGCGTCAGCGCGCCGCGAGCAGCGCGACCCAGATCTCGGCGCGCGCCGCGAACGACTGGAGGTCGCGCTCGAGCAGCCGCTCGGCGAGGCGGATGCGGGTGCGCACGGTGTGACGGTGCACGCCGAGCGCGCGGGCGGCGTCGTCGTAGCGCGCATCGTGCAGGAGCCAGATCCGCAGCGTGTCGAGGATGGCGGTGCCGTGCACGTCGTCATGCCGCACGATGGGGGACAGGACCGTGCGCGCCACGTTCGCGGCCTCGGGGGAGAGGGTGCTCAGCACTCCGGCGGATGCGACATCGGCGAAGCGCGTGACGCCCTCGCCTCGGTCGCGCGCGATGCGCGCCTCGTCGAGCGACGCCGCGAAGGACGCGAGCGGCCCCGGCTCCGACACCCCGACCGCGACGTCGAAGCGCTCGGCCAGCTCGTCGAGCGCGAGAGGGGCATCCGCCGTGTGGACGAGAGCGATCCCACCCTCGGGGTCGCTCCCGAAGAAGAAGCTCCCCTGCTCGCGGCCCGCGCGCAGCTCGAGGAACGCGGCGAGGGCATCCGGTGCTTCATCGGTGACCGCGACGACGACCGGGTCGGTCGGCAGTCCGCCCCACGCGGCGTCGCCGATCTCGCCCGCGAGCGCGGTGTCGCCCGTCAGGAGCGCCCGCACGACGCCAGCGCGGAGCGTGCCGCGGGCACGCGCGAGGGCCTCGTTCTGCTCGAGCGCGAACCCCGTCATCGCGACGACCGCCGTGACGACGCTGCGGGCCTCCTCGTCGAGCGCCTCGGCCCCGATGACGAGCACGCCTCGCAGCGTGCCGCCCGGTCCGAGCGTCTGGAGCGTGAACGAGCGACCGCCGACGCGGATCACCGCGGCAGCGCTCGCCCCGCGCGCGAGCATCGTCTCGCACTCCTGCTGCACACGCTCGGCCAGCGCGGGCTCGAGCGGCGCAGACGCGCGCACGGGGGCCGCCGCGGAGTCGAACAGTCCCGCCCACGCGCCCAGCTGCCGGGAGAGCTCGGAGATCGCCGAGCCGAGGCCATCCCGCCGCAGGGCGGCGAGGGCGACCGCCCGCTGCGCCGACAGCGCCCAGGTGCGCCGAGCGTATGCTCCCGCGGCGATCGCCTCGGCGACCGCGCGCGCGACCGCGATGAAGGGCGTGCGGTAGGGCACCTCGAACAGCGGCACGCCGTGCGCCTCGCACGCGGCCGAGAGCGCTTCGGGGATGCCGGTGCGGGCGACCTCGGTGCCGAAGCCGAGTGCGACGACGCCGCGATGCGCGAGCCGGCGGACGTACTCCTCGTACTGCGCGGCGTCGTCTCCGGAGAACTGCGTCCCGGTCGTGAGGAGCACCATCTCCTCCGCGAGGAAGGGCGTCGGGTCCGCCAGATCCGAGCTGTGCACCCAGCGGATGGGCTGCTCGAGCGCTCCGTGCGACGCGGACGCGAGGCGCAGGGCGAGGTCGCCGCGCGAGAGCAGGGCGCGGAGCGTGGGGGCGGATGGTGCGGGCTGAGACATCGTGTACAGAGCGTATAGCGAATGCATCGATTCTGTACCGCACGGCGAATGCAGCGACTTCGGGCCCGGTCGTACGCTCGCGGCATGACCACCTCTACCCTCGCCACCGCTGTGGGCGGCCCGGCCCTGCCTCAGGAGCGCCGCCTCGTCACCTCGATCCCCGGCCCGCGCTCGCAGGAGCTGCTCGCGCGCAAGGCCGATGCGGTCGCCGCGGGCGTCGGCCACACCGCGCCCATCTCGGCCGTCGCGGCCGGCGGCGGCGTCGTCGTCGACGCCGACGGCAACTCGCTCATCGATCTCGGCTCCGGCATCGCCGTGACGACGGTGGGCAACGCGCACCCCAAGGTCGTCGAGGCCGTGCAGGCCCAGGTCGCCGCCTTCACGCACACCTGCTTCATGGTCTCGCCGTACGAGTCGTACGTCGCCGTCGCCGAGGCGCTCAACCGCCTCACCCCGGGCGACCACGCGAAGAAGTCCGCGCTGTTCAACTCCGGCGCCGAGGCCGTCGAGAACGCGGTCAAGATCGCGCGCAAGCACACGGGGCGCCAGGCCGTCGTCGCGTTCGACCACGGCTACCACGGCCGCACGAACCTCACGATGGCGCTCACCGCGAAGTCGATGCCCTACAAGAGCGGCTTCGGCCCGTTCGCGCCCGAGGTGTACCGCGCCCCGCTGTCGTACCCGTACCGCGACGGCCTGTCCGGCACCGAGGCGGCGAAGCGCGCGATCTCGCAGATCGAGAAGCAGATCGGCGCCGACAACCTCGCCGCCGTCATCATCGAGCCCATCCAGGGCGAGGGCGGCTTCATCGTCCCGGCCGACGGATTCCTCCCCGCGATCGTCGACTGGTGCCGCTCGAACGGCGTCGTCTTCATCGCCGACGAGGTGCAGACCGGCTTCGGCCGCACGGGCGCGATGTTCGCGAGCGAGCACTTCGGCATCGTCCCCGACCTCATCACGACCGCCAAGGGCATCGCGGCCGGCCTGCCGCTGGCCGCCGTCACGGGACGCGCCGAGATCATGGACGCCTCGCACGCGGGCGGCCTCGGCGGCACCTACGGCGGCAACCCCATCGCGTGCGCGGCCGCGCTCGCGGCGATCGATGTGTTCGAGAACGACGACCTCATCTCCCGCGCACGGGAGATCGGCGACCTCATCAAGGGCCGCTTCACCGAGCTGCAGGCGGGCGACGCGCGCATCGGCGACGTCCGCGGCCTGGGCGCGATGATCGCGGTCGAGTTCGTGAACGCCGAGACGGGCGAGCCCGACGCGGCGCTCACCGCCGCGGTGGCGAAGGCGGCCATCGCGCAGGGCGTCATCGTCCTGACCTGCGGAACCTACGGCAACGTCATCCGGTTCCTGCCCCCGCTCTCGATCGACGACGCGCTGCTCGCCGAGGGTCTCGGCGTCGTCGCCGACGCGCTGGCCGCGGCCTGACGGACGACCGGAAGAAGGAGAACGACATGACGGAGATCACACGCGACGTCGTCATCGTGGGCGCGGGAGCGGCCGGCACGACGGCGGCGAACGAGCTGAAGAAGGCCGGTCTGTCGGTCGCCGTGCTCGAGGCGCGCGACCGCGTCGGCGGCCGGCTGTGGACCGACGTCGTCGACGGGGCGATGCTCGAGATCGGCGGCCAGTGGGTGTCGCCCGACCAGGACGCGCTCAAGGAGACGATCGCCGAGCTCGGTCTCGAGACCTACAGCCGCTATCGCGAGGGCGAGAGCGTCTACGTCGACGCCGACGGCAAGCTCACCCGCTTCACGGGCGAGATCTTCCCCGTCGCGCCCGAGACCGAGAAGGTCATGGTCGAGCTCATCGAGAAGCTCGACCGCCTGACGGCCGAGATCGACCCCGCGCGCCCGTGGGAGCACCCCGACGCCGAGGCGCTCGACACGATCTCGTTCGAGGGCTGGCTCGCGCGCGAGACCGACGACCAGGAGGCGCGCGACAACATCGCGCTCTTCATCGCGGGCGCGATGCTCACCAAGCCCGCCCACGCGTTCTCGGCTCTGCAGGCCCTGCACATGGCGGCGAGCGCCGGGAGCTTCTCGAACCTCGTCGACGCCGACTTCATCCTCGACAAGCGCGTGGTGGGCGGCCTGCAGCAGGTGCCGCAGCTGCTCGCCGAGCGCCTCGGCGACGACGTGCACCTGAACGCGCCCGTCCGCACGCTCCGGTGGGGCGCCGACGGCGTGATCGCGGAGGCCGACGGCATCACCGTCCGCGCCAAGTACGCGATCCTCGCGCACGCGCCGGTCCTGTACGACCGCATCTCGTTCGTGCCCGCGCTGCCGCGCCGCCAGCACCAGCTGCACCAGCACCTGTCGATGGGCTTCGTCATCAAGGTGCACGCCGTCTACGACCGGCCGTTCTGGCGCGAGCAGGGGCTCTCGGCGACCGCCTTCAGCCCGTACGAGCTGTGCCACGAGGCGTACGACAACACCAACCACGGCGACGAGCGCGGCACCCTCGTGGGCTTCGTGTCCGACAAGAACGCCGACGGCGTGTTCGAGCTCTCGGCCGAGGAGCGCAAGGAGCGCATCCTCGAGTCGATCTCGCACTACTACGGCCCCGAGGCGAAGAACCCCGTCGTGTACTACGAGAGCGACTGGGGCTCCGAGGAGTGGACGCGCGGCGCGTACGCCGCGAGCTTCGACCTCGGCGGCCTGCACCGCTACGGCAAGGACCAGTCGGCGCCCGTCGGCCCGATCCACTTCGCCTGCAGCGACCTCGCGGGCCTCGGCTACCAGCACGTGGACGGCGCGATCCGCATGGGCCGCCTCGCCGCCGCCGACATCATCGAGCGGTCCCGCTCATGACCGCGGCGCTGGTCGTCGGCTACACCGCCACCCCCGCGGGCGCGGATGCCGTCGCGCTCGCGGGCCGTCTCGCCGCCGCGACCGGCGCGAGCGTCGAGATCGTCATGGTGCTGCCGGCCGAGGGCCGCAACGCCCTGACGCCGCCCGACGCGTCCTACGACGAGTACGTCCGCGCGCAGGCGCGCGAGTGGCTGCGCGACGCGGCCGCCTCGCTCCCCGAAGGCCTCGACCACCGTGCGCACGTGCGCACGGCCGAGTCCTTCGGGGAGGGCCTCCTCGCCGCCGCGCGCGAGTTCCGCGCGTCGCACATCGTCGTCGGCGCTGCCGACGGCGGCCTCCGCGGCCGCCACCGCCTCGGGTCCGTGGCGAACGAGCTGCTGCACTCGTCCGACATCCCCGTCGTCCTCGCGCCGGCGGGCTCCGTCGACGTGACGGCGCCGCTCGACCGCGTGACGGTGGCGATCGGCACGCGCCCGGGCGCCGACGTCCTCCTCGAGGATGCCGCAGCGCTCGCCGCGGCCGCGCGCGTGCCCCTGCGTCTCGTCTCGCTCGTCACCGTGGACCTCCCCGCGGGCGTGCAGACGTCCGCCATCCGCGTCGTCGGCGCCTCGCACGCCGACACCGTTCTCGAGGCCGCGCGCGCTGAGCTCCCGGCCGATGTGCCCGTCGACGTCGTCGTCGCCGAGGGCGACTCGATCGAGGATGCCGTCACCCGCCTCGCATGGGAGCCGGGCGAGGTCGTGTTCGTCGGCTCGAGCCGTCTCGCACGCCCCCGCTTCCTGTTCCTCGGCTCGACCGCGGCGAAGATGCTGCACGAGCTGCCCGTCCCGATGATCGTCGTCTCGCGCACCCGCGCGCCTGAAGAATCCTGAGCGCATGAGCCAGAACCCGCACACCGTCGTGTCTGATCCCGTCACCACCGGCATCTCGAGCAAGGGCCTGAGCGCCGGCACGCTCGGGCTGATCGGCGCTGTCGTCCTCGGTGTCTCCACCGTGGCGCCCGCCTACACGTTCACGGCCGCGATCGGCCCGACCGCGTCCGAGGTCGGCACGCAGGTGCCCGCGATCATCATCGTGGGCTTCATCCCGATGCTCCTCGTCGCCTTCGGCTACCGCGAGCTCAACCGCGTCATGCCCGACTCGGGCACCTCGTTCACGTGGGCGACGCGCGCCTTCGGGCCCTGGATCGGCTGGATGGCCGGGTGGGGCCTGATCGCTGCGACCATCCTCGTCCTGTCGAACCTCGCGGGCATCGCGGTCGACTTCCTCTTCCTCCTGATCAGCCAGATCACGGGCAACGCCGAGATCGCGGAGCTGACGCGGAACCCGTTCATCAACGTGGGCGTCTGCCTCCTGTTCGTGCTCGCGGCGACGTGGGTGTCGTACCGCGACCTGCAGACGTCGCAGCGCCTCCAGTACGTGCTCGTGGGCTTCCAGGTCGTCGTGCTCGTGGTGTTCGCGATCACGGCGATCACGCGCGCCGCGTCGGGTGACGCGTTCGACCCGACGCCGTTCGACCCGAACTGGTTCAATCCGTTCGCCGTCCCGTCGTTCAGCGCGGCCGTCGCCGGCCTGTCGCTGTCGATCTTCATCTTCTGGGGATGGGACCTCGTCCTCACGATGAACGAGGAGACGAAGAACCCCGAGAAGACCCCGGGCCGCGCCGCCACCGTCGTCGTGCTCGTGGTCGTGTTCCTGTACCTCATCCTCGGCATCGGCATGGTGATGTTCGCGGGCGTCGGCGACGGCGAGCTCGGCCTCGGCAACCCCGACATCCAGGAGAACGTGTTCTTCGCGCTGTCGAACCCGATCATGGGCTCGCTGGGCTTCCTCGTCTCGCTCGCGGTGCTCACGAGCTCGGCGTCGTCGCTGCAGGCCACGTTCGCGTCGCCCACCCGCACGATGCTCGCCATGGGCCACTACGGAGCGCTCCCGAAGAAGTTCGGCTCCGTGCACCCGCGGTTCTTCAGTCCCGGGTACTCGACGATCGTCGCGGCGATCGTGACGAGCGTGTTCTACGCGGTCATGCGCTTCGTGAGCGAGAACACCCTGTGGGACACGATCCTCGCGCTCGGCATGCTCATCTGCTTCTACTACGGGCTGACCGCCTTCGCGTGCGTCTGGTACTTCCGCCGGCAGTGGTTCGACTCCGTGCGCAACGTCTTCTTCATGCTGCTGTTCCCGCTCGTCGGCGGGATCATCCTGGCCATCCTCTTCGTGGCGACCCTCATCGACACGATGGACCCGGCCTACGGAAGCGGCTCTCAGATCGGCGGCATCGGCCTCGTCTTCATCCTCGGCATCGCCGTCATCGTCATCGGCATCGCGCTGATGCTGTGGCAGGCGGCGCGCGAGCCCGCGTTCTTCCGCGGCAGCGTGCTGACCATGGACGCGCCGCCCAGCCTCCGCGGCACCCGCCGCTGAACCGACCTCACCGACCATCCACCCGGAAGGAACCGACATGACGAACGACCGCGAGAGCGCCCTGCTGGCCTCGGTGCCGACCCGTCTGTTCATCGGCGGCGAGTGGGTCGACGCCCCCGAGGGCGCGACCTTCGACGTCCACGACCCCTCGACGAACGAGGTGATCGCCCGCGTCGCGGACGCGACCGCCGAGGACGGCACCCGCGCCCTCGACGCCGCGGTGGCCGCGCAGGACGCCTGGGCGGCCACCGCGCCCCGCACGCGCAGCGACATCCTGCGCCGCGCCTGGGAGCTCGTGCAGGAGCGCAAGGAGGACATCGCCCTCCTCATGACGCTCGAGATGGGCAAGCCGCTCGCGGAGGCGCGCGGCGAGGTCGTCTACGGCGGCGAGTTCCTGCGCTGGTTCAGCGAGGAGGCGGTGCGCATCACGGGCCGCTACGGCCTGAACCCGGAGGGCACCGGCCGGATGGTCGTGTCGCAGCGCCCCGTGGGCCCCTCGTTCTTCATCACCCCGTGGAACTTCCCGTTCGCGATGGCCACGCGCAAGATCGCGCCCGCGCTCGCCGCCGGCTGCACGGTCGTCATCAAGCCCCCGCAGCTCACGCCCCTCACGACGCTGTTCTTCACGCAGCTCCTCGTCGAGGCCGGCGTGCCCGCGGGCGTCGTGAACGTCGTCACGTCGGCGTCGTCGCGTCGCGTCTCGGCGCCGATCATCTCCGACCCGCGACTGCGCAAGCTGTCGTTCACGGGCTCGACCGAGGTCGGCCGCCAGCTCATCGCGCAGGCCGCCGAGGGCGTGCTGCGCGTCTCGATGGAGCTCGGCGGCAACGCGCCGTTCGTCGTCTTCGAGGACGCCGATCTCGACAAGGCCGTGGAGGGCGCCCTCGCGGCGAAGTTCCGCAACATCGGGCAGGCGTGCACCGCGGCCAACCGCTTCATCGTGCACGAGTCCATCGCCGACGCCTTCGCGGCCAAGGTCACCGAGCGCGTCCAGGCGATGCGGATCGGCCGCGGCACCGAGGACGGAGTGGCCATCGGCCCGCTCATCGACGCCGACGCGGTCGCGAAGGCCGACGAGCTCGTGACGGACGCGACCGACCGCGGCGCCACGGTGCTCACGGGCGGCGAGAAGCTCGACGGACCCGGGACGTTCTACGCGCCCACGGTCCTCACCGGAGTCACCGCAGGCAGCGCCATCCTGCGCGAGGAGATCTTCGGACCCGTCCTCGCGATCGCGACCTTCGCCGACGAGGACGAGGCGGTCCGCCTCGCGAACGACACCGAGTACGGCCTCGTGTCGTACGTCTACACGCAGGACCTCGCCCGCGGCCACCGGATGATCGACCGCCTCGAGACCGGCATGATGGGTCTCAACGCCGGCGTCGTCTCGAACGCGGCCGCTCCGTTCGGCGGCGTCAAGCAGTCCGGCGTCGGACGCGAGGGCGGGCTCGAGGGCATCCACGAGTACCTGTCGACGAAGTACACCCTCATCCCCAACGACTGACCGCGACGAGAGGAACATCATGAGCGACTACGCCGTCGTCGATCCCGCAACGGGCGAGACCGTCGCCGAGTACGACACCTTCACGGACGCGCAGATCCAGGACGCGATCGCGCGCGCGAGCGAGGGAGCCCGCGCCTGGGCGGCGCTCTCCGTCGCCGACCGCGCCGCGGCCGTCCGCCGTGCCGCCGCCCTGCACCGCGAGCGCCGCGACGCCCTCGCCGCGACGATCGTGCGCGAGATGGGCAAGCCGCTTGAGGCCGCGCTCGGCGAGGTCGACTTCTCGGCCGACATCATCGAGTACTACGCCGACAACGCCGAGGCGATCACGCGCGACCAGCCGATCGACATCCTGGGCGAGGGGAGCGCGGTCATCCGCCGCGCCCCGCTCGGCGTGCTGTTCGGGATCATGCCGTGGAACTTCCCGACCTACCAGGTCGCGCGGTTCGCGGGCCCGAACCTCGTGATCGGGAACGCGATCATCCTCAAGCACGCCCCGCAGTGCCCCGAGTCGGCGGCCGCGCTCGAGGAGATCTTCCGCGACGCCGGCCTGCCCGAGGGGGCCTACGTCAACGTGTACGCGACGAACGAGCAGGCGGCGACGATCATCGCCGACCCGCGCGTCCAGGGCGTCTCGGTGACCGGCTCGGAGCGTGCGGGCTCCGCCGTCGCCGCGCTCGCGGGCCAGCACCTCAAGAAGGTGGCTCTCGAGCTCGGCGGGTCGGACCCGTTCATCGTGCTCTCGGCCGACGACCTCGACGCGGTCGTGCAGGCCGCCGTCGACGCGCGCCTCGACAACAACGGCCAGGCGTGCAACGGCGCCAAGCGGTTCATCGTCGTCGACGGCCTGTACGACGAGTTCCTCTCGAAGTTCTCCTCGGCCATGGAGGCCGCGAAGGTCGGCCACCCGCTCGAGGAGGACACGGTCCTCGGGCCGCTCTCGTCGCTCGCCGCCGCGGAGCGCCTGCAGGAGCAGATCGACCGCGCCGTCGAGCAGGGCGCGCGGCTCGTCGTGGGCGGCAAGCGCGACGGCGCGTACTTCCCCGGCACCGTGCTCACCGACGTGACGCCCGAGATGGACGTCTACCGCGAGGAGCTCTTCGGCCCCGCGGGCGTCGTGTACCGCGTCGCCGACGAGGACGAGGCCGTGCGTCTCGCGAACGACACCCCGTTCGGCCTCGGGTCGTACGTCTTCACGACCGACGCCGAGCAGGCGCAGCGGGTGGCCGACCGCATCGAGGCCGGCATGGTGTACGTCAACATCGTGCTCGCCGACAGCCCCGAGCTGCCCTTCGGCGGCGTCAAGCGCAGCGGCACCTCGCGTGAGCTCGGCCTCCTTGCGGCCGACGAGTTCGTCAACAAGAAGCTCATCCGGGTGGGCTGAGCCGGGTCGGGCGGGCGGATCCGCCCCGCGGATCCGCCCTGCTGCCGCCCCGGCCGGAAACACAAGAGCCCCGGATGGCCACCACGGCCATCCGGGGCTCTCGCGCGTCGGCGCCGCGTCAGAGCGCGGGCGTCCGCGGCGGCATCGTGCGGCGCGCGCCCGTCGCCTCGAACGCGGCGCCGAGCGCGAGGAGCGCCGCGTCGTCGTAGGCGCGGCCGGCGAAGGTGAGGCCCACGGGCATCCCGATGTCCGACATCGTGCCCATCGGAACGGTCACGGTCGGCACGCCGAAGTGGCGGATGGCGAGGTTGCCGTTCGCGACCCACACGCCGTTGCGCCAGCCGAGCTCGGCGGACTCCGGGTTCACGTCCATGTCCGCGCGGCCGACGTCGGCCATCGCGGGGAAGACGACGGCGTCGAGTCCGAGGCCGTCCATCCACTGCTCGAGGTCGACGCGGCGGGTCTCCTCGAGGCCGCGCACGCCGCTCTCGAGCTCGGGGATGTCCGTCATCGAAGCCACGGGGTGCTCGCGGACGTGCGCGGGGTACGACGCGATGTCGTCGTCGAAGCCCGTGTAGCGGTCGGGCAGCGCGCCCGCGGGATGAGGGAAGATCTGCGCGCCGTCGACCACGTCGAGCGACGGGATGGCCGGATCTCCGTTCGCGCGCAGGAAGTCGTCCCACGCCCACGCGGACAGGTCGACGATCTCGCGGTGGAGGTAGGCGGGCGTGACGAGCCCGCGCGTCGTGATCTTCGGCGCACCGGGCCGGTCGCCCTCGTAGTTCGACACGAGCGGGAAGTCCACCTCCACGACGGTCGCTCCGGCCGCCTCGAGGTCGGCGCGCGCGGCCCGCCACAGCTCCATGACGGACTCGCGCGTGCTGATGCGGCGCCCGGTGGGGCCGCCGATGCCGGGGTCGTCTGAGGTGCCGGCGTCGGGATCGGCGTTGATGTACATGCGCGGCACCCCGAGGCGCTTGCCCCGCAGCGAGGCGCCGTCGGCGAGGGCCGGGTAGGAGGCGGGGCGGATGGCGGACGCCGCGGGGATCCGCACCCACGGCTGCACGCGCCAGAAGTCGCCGCGCGTCTCGGGGTCGTCGGCGACGACGACGTCGAGCACCGCGAGCAGGTCGGCCATCGTGCGCGTGTGCGGCACGACGACGTCCATGGTGGGCACGAGCGGCCAGTTGCCGCGCACCGAGATGACGCCGCGCGAGGGCGTGTACGCGCACAGCGCGTTGCACGATGCGGGCGCGCGCCCGCTCGACCACGTCTCCTCGCCGAGGCCGAACGCCGCGAAGCTCGCGGCGGTCGCCGTGCCCGACCCGTTCGACGAGCCCGACCCGAACGCCGACGTGAGGTACTCGGCGCTGTACGGGCTCTCAGCGCGGCCGTAGAGGCCGCGCTGCATGCCGCCGTTGGCCATCGGGGGCATGTTCGTGAGACCGAGGCAGATCGCGCCGGATGCGCGCAGCCGCTCGATCGTGAACGCGTCGCGCTGGGCGACGAGATCGGCGAAGGCCGGGCTGCCCGACGCGGCCGTGAGGCCCTTCACGAGGTAGCTGTCCTTGGCCGTGTACGGGATGCCGTCCAGCGGACCGAGGAGGCGGCCGGCCGCGCGACGGGCGTCGGACGCGCGTGCCTCGTCGCGGGCATCGGGGTTCCGCACGACGACCGCGTTGAGCGCGGTCGCGGTGCCGGGGGCGTCGAAGGCGTCGATGCGGGCGAGGTAGGCCTCGACGAGCTCGACCGCGGTCGTGCGGCCCTGCGCGAGCGCCTGCTGGAGGTCGGCGATGGATGCCTCGAGCACGTCGATCATCAGAGCGCCCCCACCGACGGCTGCTGCTGCGTGATGCAGTGGATGCCGCCGCCGCGCGCGAAGATCTCGCGGGCGTCGACCGTCTTCACGGTGCGGCCCGGGTAGACCTCCGCGAGGATGTCGCGCGCGCGGCCATCCGCCTCGTCCTCGCCGAATCCGCACGCGATGACCCCGTCGTTCACGACGAGGTGGTTGACGTAGCTCCAGTCGACGAAGCCCTCGTCGTCGCGCAGCGTCGCAGGCGCGGGCAGATCGACGATCTCGAAGGCGCGGCCCGCGGCGTCGGTCTGCTGGGCGAGATGCGCGCGCAGCTCGCGCGTCACGGCGTGGTCGGGATGGTCGGGGTCGCGCTGATCGTGGAGCAGGAGGACGCCGGGGGAGGTCAGCGTCGCGACGATGTCGACGTGGCCGTTGGTGCCGAATTCGTCGTAGTCGCGCGTGAGTCCGCGCGGCAGCCAGACGACCTTCGCCGCGCCGATCGTCCGGGCGAACTCGGCCTCGACGCGCTCCTTGTCGGCGTACGGGTTGCGACGCGGGTCGAGCTGCACGGTCTCCGTCGCGAGCACGGTGCCCTCGCCGTCGACGTGGATGCCGCCGCCCTCGTTCACGAGCGCCGAGCTGACGATCGCCGCGCCCGCGGCGCGGCCCACGATGCGTCCGAGCTGCGCTGACAGGCACCATTCCGCCCACGCGGGCGCGCCCCAGCCGTTGAAGGTCCAGTCGACGGCGCCGAGAGCGCCCGGGCGCGTGTCGTCGACGACGAAGGTCGGGCCGACGTCGCGCATCCAGAACTCGTCGAGGGGCGCCTCGAGGAGCTCGATGTGCGACGAGAGCATGCGCCGGGCGCGCGCGACCTCGCTCGGGTCGACGACCATCGTGACGGGCTCGAACTCGGCGACGGCGTGCGCGACCGCGCTCCACGCCGTGTAGCCGGCCTCGCGCTCGGCGTCGGTGTCGCCGAGGGTGAATCCCTCTCTGGGGAACGCCATCCAGGTGCGCTCGTGCCGATCCGTCTCTGCGGGCATCCGCCAGGTCATCATCGATCCTCTCGTGTATTGATCGTATGATCAATAACTTGATTCTGACGCTAGGGTGAGGGACATGTCAAGCGAAGCGGCGCCCCCTCGCCGACGTGCGCCGCGCCGCGCGCCCGCCGAGCGCCGCGCCGAGATCGCCGCGGCGGCGCGCGCGATCGCCCTGGCCGATGGGCTGCATGCCGTGACGCTCCGCGCGATCGCCGCCCGGGCATCCGTGACTCCTGCGCTCGTCGCGCACTACGCACCGGCCATGGAGGAGCTCGTCGCGACGACCTTCGCCGGCATCGTGAGCGACGAGCTCGCCGAGGTCGCCCAGCTCGTCGCGGGGGAGGCCCCGCGGGATGCGCTGCGCGCCCTCATCGAGACCCTCCTCAGCGGGACGCGCGACGACGTCACGGCGGTGTGGGTCGAGGCGTGGGCGCTCGGACGCCGCAGCGATCCGCTCGCCGCCGCGGTGCGCGAGCAGATGGACGCGTGGGCCCGCCTGCTGCGCGAGGTGATCGAGGAGGGAGCGGCCGACGGGTCGTTCCGCGTCGAGGACCCGTCGGCCGCGGCCTGGCAGCTGCTGGGGATGATCGACGGCCTCAACGCGCAGGCCCTCGTGCGGTGGGGCGGCGCGGCAGAGCGCGCCGAGCTGCTGCTCCGCGCCGCCGAGGCCATGCTCGGCGTCCGCTGACCGACCCCGCGCGGCCCGGTCGCAACCCCGCGCGTCCCGCGCGCAACCCCGCGCGTCCCGCTCGCACGCCTGCATGTCTCACCCGAAGGCATGCATGTCTCACTCGTCGCGGGAATGCCGAGGCGTATCCCGCGCCGAGTGAGACATGCAGAGAGGGTGGTGGGTCAGGCCTCGTATGCGATGCGGCCCGCGACGACGGTCATGACGACGCGCGCGGAGAGCAGCGCCTCCGGCCCGGCGGCGAACGGGTCCGTGTCGAGCACCGCGAAGTCGGCCGCGGCTCCCGGCACGAGGCGCCCGCGCCATCCGCCGTCGCCGATCGACGCCGCCGTGTCGCGCGTCGCGTGGACGATCGAGCGGTCGAGCGGCAGCGCGAACTGCGGGTGCACGGCCGGCACCGACGTGTCGAGCGCCGACGCGCGCGTCGTGGCGACGTATATGTTCGCGAGCGACGCGTGCGGCGCCGTCGGCGCGTCGGTCGAGAAGGCGAGGAGGGCACCCGCGTCCTCGTACTCGGGCCAGGCGAAGGCGCGCTCGACCCGCTCGTCGTCGAGCTGAGCCGCCCAGTTGGCGAAGATGGCGGGATCCGCGTGAACCGGCTGCATCGACGCCGTGACGCCGAGGCGCGCCATCCGCTCGGCCGTGCCGGGCGCCGCGTACTCGAGATGCTCGATGCGGTGGCGTCGCGGACGCTCCCCGTTCGCGGCGATCGCGTGCTCGATCGCGTCCAGTGCCATCGTGCTCGCGCGGTCGCCGATCGCGTGCATGGCGATCTGCAGCCCCGCGGCATCCGCCGCATCGACCACGGGCCCGAGCCGCTCGGCCGGCCAGATCGGCTCGGCGTTCGTGCCGTCGGCGTACGGATGGCCCATGGCCGCCGTGCACGCGTCGA
This sequence comes from Microbacterium sp. JZ37, assembly GCF_035188445.1. Taxonomy (NCBI): domain Bacteria; kingdom Bacillati; phylum Actinomycetota; class Actinomycetes; order Micrococcales; family Microbacteriaceae; genus Microbacterium; species Microbacterium sp. JZ37. The sequence continues at coordinate 732,977 of NZ_CP045253.1, forward strand.
TCGTGCCGTCGAGGATGAGCTTGATGCCGATGACCCGAAGCCACGGCGACGCGGTCGCGGCAGCGAGCTCGGCGGCGCGGGCGACCTGCGCGACGTTCTCCGCATCGTCGCCCGTGTTCGTCACGAACCAGTGGGCGGCCACGCGGATCGGCAGCGTGCCGCCGCGCCGCTCAGCCGCGCGGCGGAACGCCTCGAGCCCGAAGTCGTCGAACGCCATGTCGACGACCCCGGTGACGCCGGTCGCGAGGTACGCCCCGATCACGCGCTCGACCGCGGCGTCGCGCTGCGCGTCGGTCGCCGTCGCGTCGCGATGCGCCCACGCGTACTGCACGGCCGCGGTCTCGTAGAGCAGTCCGGTCGGCTCGCCGTCGGCGTCGCGCTCGATGCGGCCGCCGATGGGGTCGGGCGTGTCCCGCGTGATGCCGAGCTCGGCGAGCGCCGCGGTGTTGACCCAGCACGAGTGGTAGTCGTTCGCGTCGAGGTACACGGGGATGTCGGCGACGGCCTCGTCGATCATCGCGGCGGTCGGCGCTCCGCCGGGGATCGCGTCGAAGAGCCACCCGCGCCCGCGCAGCACGCCGTCGGCGCCCGGGCGCGCGTCGCGGAGCCGGCTCTGGATCTCGTCGAGCGTGCGGGCGTCGGTCAGACCGACCTGGCCGAGCGCCTCGCCCGTCATGAGCAGGTGGGTGTGCGCGTCGGTGAATCCGGGCAGGACGAGGCGGCCGCCGAGGTCGACTGTCGCATCGGCGGCGGGCGCGCCGCTGGCGTCGCCGACGTACGCGAGCGTGTCGCCGTCGACGACGAGCGCCTCGGCCCAGGCGGGCTCGTCGGCGGTGAAGATGCGGGCGCTGCGGTAGAGGGTGCGGGTCATCAGGCGTCCTCCGGGATGGCGGTGCGTGCGGCTCGCTCGAGCCGCGTGGACAGGAGCGCGATCGCGCCCGCGGGGACGGCGAGCACGACGCTCGCGATGGAGAGGGCGGTCGTGAAGCCCTGGTATCCGAGCGCGCCGACGAGGGCCGCGCCGATCACGGGCGTGAGCGCCGAGCCGACGAGGTAGACCGCGAGGAGCGGGCCCGACCAGCGGCCGTCCGCGTCGAGGGCCGCCGAGGTCGAGACGAAGTACATGAAGGCGATCGCGTAGATCGTGTTCCACGCGATGAAGACGACGATGAACGCGGTCTGGTCGGCCATGAAGCCCTCGGCGAACTTGAGGGCGGCGCCCGCGAGCAGCAGGGTCGCGAGCGGCACGGCGCGGCCGAGGCGGTCGCCGACGATCATGAGGAGGATCGAGCCGAGGAGCCCGCCCGCCGTCGCTCCGCTGAGCGCGATGCCGAGGCCCTCGGGAGTGAGACCCGCCTGCTCGGCGCCCATGACTCCCGCCATCGCCCACAGCGAGTCCTCGCTCGCGGCCCAGAGCGCGAATGTGACGAGCAGGGCGAAGCCGGCGATCGTGACGGTGCGCGAGCGCGGCACCGAGGTGCGCACCATGCCGGTGGGCGGGATCTCGATCGGCATGGCCTCCGCGACGGCGGCGCCGGCGTGCGGCTCGAGCACGGGCGCGGCCGGCAGCCAGAGCGACACCGCGAGCCCGATGAGGCAGAAGAGCGCGAGCGCGCCGAACACGTCGATCGGCGCGAGCCCGATGAGGGGGAGCACGGCGAGCACGACGGTGATGACGGCGCGGTTGGCGAGCCCGTTGAAGCCCGCGACGCGATCGGGGTTGCGGAACGCCGCGAGAGCGGCCCCCGAGGCGGCGACCGCGCCGCCCGCGCCGACGCCGCCGGCGAGGAGCCCCGGCAGGATGAGGGCCGGCGCGACGGCGGCTGCGCCGAAGCCGAGGAGCCCGAGGGCGAGGCCGCCGCGGGCGACGGTGCGACGGTGCGCTCCCGCGCAGAGCGGGGCGATGGCGAGGCCGGTCACGGCGGTCAGCAGGAGCGTCGCGGTGACGAGCCAGCTCGCCGCGAGGACGTCCATGCCGAGGCCCGACTGTGCCGCCGTGATCATGTACGGCGAGAGGTTGACGCCGAGGTAGCCGGCGATCCCGATCGCGAATGTCGCGGTCGCGGTGGGGAGTCGCAGGGGCACGCGGCTCGTCAGGTCGATGGTTGACATGGGGACTCCAGAGGGGGCACGGCGCTGTGCGCGGAAGCGGATGTGCGGGCCGGCATCGGGTGGTGCGGCTCGGCCGTTTAACGAATGGTGTTCGTCAACGAACGATGTTCGTTATTATGCAGGGAAGAGACGCCGCGCGAAACCCCCGGGCGGCGATCGTGCTCCGATCGGCGGAGAGGGGAGCGCATGGCCAGGCCGTCCACACCGCTGCTGTCGCCCGAGATCATCGGCGACGCGGGGCTCGCGCTGGCCCGGGCGGGAGAGCCGTTCGGCGTCAACGCGATCGCGCGCAGCCTCGGCGTGCGGCCGTCGTCGCTCTACAACCACGCCGACGGCGCCGATGCGATCCTCGAGCTCATGCGGGGCCGCCTCATCGCGTCGTACCGCGTGCAGCCGCAGGGCGTGCCGTGGGACGACTACGTGCTCGAGGTGCTGCGCGCCCAGCGCCGCATGTACGCCGACTACCCGGCTCTCGTCCCGCTGCTCGTCGACCGGACGATCACGAACCCCGACCTCATCGCGTCGTACGACGACCTCGCGACCGTGCTCGTGGAGGCGGGCTTCCCCGAGGACGAGGTCCTCACGATCATCGCCGTGATCGACGCCTTCGCGATCGGCTTCGGCCTCGATCTCGCGTCGCCCGACGAGGTCTGGCGCCCAGAGGGCGACACCCGCACCCTCGGGCGCCTTCTCGAGGGCGGCGTGCGCGGGGAGGCGCGCGCCGCGCGGTCCTTCGAGCTCGGCGCCGCCATCCTCATCGACTCCCTGCGCGCGCGCCTGCCGCGCTGATCGGCGCGACGCGCCCGGCCGTCGTCGTGCGGCCCCGCGCCGGTCGGCGGTCGTTCACCGATCGGTAACCTGACCCCACGACGATGGCGGCGCACCCGGCGACGCCACGGATGGAGACAGGTTGACCGACACCGCGGCGGCGCAGAGCGCCGTGCTCGATCGCGGCGAGAGCGCCGCACCCCCGCGCACCCTCGTCGACATCCTCGAGGAGACCGCGCGGGCGCATCCCGACGCGTCCGCGATCGAGGACGCCGACGGAGCGCTCAGCTACCGCGAGCTGCTCGCGCAGGTGCGGGCCGTCGCGCAGCGCCTGCGGATGCACGGGGTCCGCCGCGGAGACCGCGTCGGCGTGCGGATGGCCTCGGGAACGGCGGAGCTGTACGTCTCGATCCTCGCGGTGCTCGCCGCGGGAGCCGCGTACGTGCCCGTCGACGCGGACGACCCCCAGGAGCGCGCCGACCTCGTGTTCGGCGAGGCGAAGGTGCGCGGCGTCCTCACGGGCGGCGGGCGCTTCGAGCCCACCGACCCGTCCGCCCCGGTCGACGAGCCCGCCGACCCGCCCGCCCCGGCCGCCGAGCCCACCGAGGACCAGCGCCCCGGCATCGACGACGACGCCTGGATCATCTTCACGTCGGGCTCGACGGGCACCCCGAAGGGCGTCGCGGTCTCGCACCGCTCGGCCGCGGCGTTCGTCGACGCCGAGGCGCGCCTGTTCCTCGCCGACGAGCCGCTCGGGCCCGGCGACCGCGTGCTCGCCGGCCTCTCCGTCGCCTTCGACGCGTCGTGCGAGGAGATGTGGCTCGCGTGGCGCTCGGGGGCGTGTCTCGTTCCCGCCCCGCGCTCGCTCGTGCGCTCGGGATCCGACCTCGGCCCGTGGCTGCTCGGCCACGGCATCACGGCCGTCTCGACCGTCCCGACGCTCGCCGCGCTGTGGCCCGCCGACACGATCGAGAACGTGCGCCTCCTCATCTTCGGCGGCGAGGCCTGCCCGCCCGAGCTCGTCGCCCGCCTCGTCGGCGAGGGCCGCGAGGTCTGGAACACCTACGGGCCCACCGAGGCCACCGTCGTGGCGTGCGCGGCGCTCATGCGCGCCGACGAGCCCGTGCGGATCGGCCTTCCGCTCGACGGATGGCAGCTGGCCGTCGTCGACGCCGACGGCCGCCCGGTCGCGGCGGGCGAGCCCGGCGAGCTCATCATCGGCGGGGTCGGCCTCGCGCGCTACCTCGACCCCGCCAAGGACGCCGAGAAGTACGCGCCCATGCCGACTCTCGGGTGGGAGCGGGCGTACCGCTCGGGCGACATGGTGCGCTTCGAGCCTGAGGGGCTCCTCTTCCAGGGCCGCGTCGACGACCAGGTGAAGGTGGGCGGGCGCCGCATCGAGCTGGGCGAGGTCGAGGCCGCGCTCCAGGACCTCCCGGGCGTCGGCGGCGCCGCCGTCGCGGTCCGCAAGACCGCGGCCGGCGTCGACATCCTCGTCGGCTACCTCGTCGCCGATGCCGGCTTCGACCGTGCCGACGCGCGCTCGCGCCTCGCCGAGCGCCTGCCCGCGCCGCTCATCCCCACCCTCGCCGTCATCGACGAGCTGCCGACGCGCACGTCGGGCAAGGTCGACAAGGCCGCGCTGCCGTGGCCGCTCGCGGATGCGGGCGACCCCGACGCCTCCGACCTCGACGCCGACGTCGCGTGGCTCGCGGCGCACTGGCAGGCGGTGCTCGGCATCCCCGTCGCCGATTCGGACGCCGATTTCTTCGACCTCGGCGGCGGGTCGCTCGCGGCCGCGCAGCTCGTCACGCTCATCCGCGAGACCGCGCCCGAGTTCACGGTCGCCGACGTGTACAGCCACCCGCGTCTCGCCGCGATGGCCGAAGCCGCGCTCGACACCGTCGACCCCGAGGTCGCCGGCGGGTTCAGCACGCCCGCGCCGACGCCCCGGCTCACGCAGTGGACCCAGTCGCTCGTCGGGATCCCGCTCTTGATCCTCACCGGCGCCCGCTGGCTCGTGTACGCGCTCACGGCCTCGACTCTCCTGTCGCTCGTCCCCGGGCTCGAGGCCCTCCCGGTCATCGACTGGTGGTGGACGCTCCTCGGGCTCATCGTCTTCGCGACGCCGTTCGGGCGGATGGCGCTGGGCGCGCTGTTCGCGCGGGTGCTGCTCGCGGGACTCCGGCCGGGCGACTACCGCCGCGGGGGCGCGACGCACATGCGCCTCTGGCTCGCCGAGAAGGTCACCGACCAGATCGACCCGGTCGGCCTCGCGGGTGCGCCGTGGGTCAGCTACTACGCGCGCGCCCTCGGCGCGAAGATCGGCCGAGACGTCGACCTGCACACCATGCCGCCCGTGACGGGCATGCTCGAGGTCGGCTCGGGCGCCGCGATCGAGCCCGAGGTCGACCTGTCGGGGTACTGGATCGACGGCGAGACCGTCCGCATCGGCGGCATCCGCATCGGCGCCGGCGCGACGATCGGCGCGCGCAGCACCCTCGCTCCGGGAACGAAGATCGGCCAGGGCGCGGAGGTCGGCCCCGGATCGGCCGTGTTCGGCCGCGTGCGCGCGGGGCAGCACTGGTCGGGATCGCCCGCCGTCCGAGCGGGCGCGGCGACGCGGGGATGGCCGCAGGAGCGCCCGCCCGCACCGCGTCGTCACCTGGCGCTCTATGCCCTGTCGTCGATGGGCCTCGCGCTCCTGCCGATCGTCGCGTTCGCCGCGGGCGGGCTCGTGCTCGCGCTCGGCATGCGCGGCGCCGACGACCTCGCGGAGGCCGCGCTCGCCGCGTTCGCGCTCCTCGTGCCGGCCGTCGTCGTGACGGGCCTCGTCTTCGCCGGCGCGGTCGTCGTGCTCGTGCGGCTGCTCTCGATCGGCCTGCGCGAGGGCACGTATCCCATCCGCAGCGTGCCGGCGTGGCAGGCCTGGAGCATCGAGCGCCTCCTCGACGCCGCGCGCACCGTGCTCTTCCCGATCTACTCGAGCCTCTTCACGCCCGTGTGGCTGCGGCTTCTCGGCGCGAAGGTCGGGCGCAACGTCGAGGCGTCGACGGTTCTGCTCCTGCCGTCGATGACGACGATCGACGACGGCGCGTTCCTCGCCGACGACACGATGGTCGCCTCGTACGAGCTGCGCGGCGGATGGCTCAGGGTCGCGCCCGCGCGGATCGGCAAGCGGGCGTTCCTCGGCAACTCTGGGATGGCCGCGGCCGGCCACCGCGTTCCCAAGGACGGCCTCGTCGCCGTGCTGTCGGTCGCGCCCATGAAGGCCAAGGCCGGCTCCAGCTGGCTCGGGTCGCCGCCCGTCCGCCTCCGGCGCGTCGTCGCCGAGGTCGACGAGAGCCGCACCTTCCGGCCATCCGCCCGGCTGCGCGTCGCCCGCACGCTGTGGGAGCTGTGCCGCTTCGTGCCCGTCGTGATCACGTGCGGTCTCGGGCTCGGCGTGCTGTTCGCCCTCTATGCGCTCGCCCAGCTGCTCGGCGTGGTCGTCACCCTGCTGCTCTCGGGCGTCGTCATGCTTGCGGCCGGGGCGGTCGCCGCGCTCGTCTCGACCGCCGCCAAGTGGCTCATCGTTGGGCCGATCCGCGCGGGGGAGCAGCCGCTCTGGTCGAGCTTCGTGTGGCGCACGGAGGTCTCGGACACCTTCGTCGAGATGCTCGCTGCGCCGTGGTTCGCGCGGCCCGCGTCGGGCACGCCCGCGCTCGCCGCGTGGCTGCGGTCGCTCGGCGCCCGCATCGGCCGCGGCGTGTGGTGCGAGAGCTACTGGCTGCCCGAGCCCGACCTCGTCACGCTCGGCGACGGCGCGACGGTCAACCGCGGGTGCGTCGTGCAGACCCACCTGTTCCATGATCGAATCATGAGCATGGACACCGTGACGCTCGAGCCGGGGGCGACCCTCGGCCCCCACAGCGTGATCCTGCCGGCGGCCTCGATCGGCGCGCACGCGACGGTCGGCCCTGCCTCGCTCGTCATGCGCGGCGAGGCCGTGCCCGTCGGCAGCCGCTGGAGCGGCAACCCGATCGGGCCGTGGCGAGCCGTGAAGGTGCGCGCCTACCAGGCGACCGCCTCGTGACGGCCGGCCTGGGCGCCGACCCGTACGTGCCGCGCAGCGGCGACACGCGGTACCGCGTCGAGCGCTACGACGTCGACCTCGACTACCGCATCGCGACGAACCGTCTCGCGGGGCGAGCCGAGATCGCCCTCGTCACGCTCGCCGACACCTCGGTGCTGTCCTTCGACCTCGTGGGGCTGCGCGCGTCGAACGTGCAGGTGCGCGGGCGCAAGGTCGCCAAGATGCGCCAGTCGGAGCGCCGCGTGCGCGTCATGCTGTCGGAGGAGCTCCCCGCCGGGACCCCTCTCGACGTCCGCATCGACTACGCGGGTTCGCCGCGGCCGCGCCGGTCTCCCTGGGGCCCGATCGGCTGGGAGGAGCTCGAGGACGGCGTGCTCGTGGCCTCGCAGCCCACCGGCGCGCCGACCTGGTTCCCGTGCAACGACCGCGTCGCCGACAAGGCGCGGTACCGGATCGCGATCGCGTGCGACCAGAACCACCGCGTCGAGGCGACGGGGCGCCGGGTGTCGACGACGACACGCGCAGGGCGGACGACGCACGTCTTCGAGGAGGACACCCCGACGTCGGCCTACCTCGTCACGGTGCAGATCGGGCGCTACGTCTCCCGCCAGATCGCCGAGACGGCCGAGGGGGTCCCGGTCGCCGCGGTGCATTCGCCCGCGCTCGCCGCGCGCGTCGACGCGGACCTCGCGGTCGTCCCGCGCATCCTCGAGACGTTCGAGCGGGCCTTCGGGCCCTACCCGATGTCGGTGTGCCGTCTCGTGGTCACCGAGGACGAGCTGGAGATCCCGCTCGAGGCGCAGGGGATGGCCGTGTTCGGCGCGAATCACATCGACGGGCGCGGCGGATCGGAGCGCCTCGTCGCCCACGAGATCGCGCACCAGTGGTTCGGCAACAGCGTGGGCGTCGGGCAGTGGCGCGACATCTGGCTCAACGAGGGCTTCGCGTGCTACGCCGAGTGGATCTGGTCCGAGGCGAAGGGCGGCCCCTCGGCCGATGAGCTCGCACGCACGCACCACGCGCGGCTGCGTCAGCTCCCGCAGGACCTTCTCCTGAGCGACCCGGGGCCCGACCTCATGTTCGACGACCGCGTCTACAAGCGCGGCGCGCTCGCGCTGCACGCCCTGCGCCTGACGATCGGCGATCCGGCGTTCTTCGATCTCGTGCGGGCGTGGACCGCGAACCACCGTCACGGGGTCGCCGCGTCGGCGGACTTCGAGCGGATGGCCGACCCCGTGCTCGCTCCATGGCTGCACGAGCGCGCGCTGCCCGAGCTGCCGCCGCGCCGGTCCGGCCGCGCAGCAGGCCCAGCGCGTCAGGACGACTGAGACACCGCGATCGCCGCGACGTGCGCGGCGTCGATCGCAAGGTCGCGCACGTCGTAGACGGCCCCCTCGAGCTCCGCGCGCCATCCGTCGCCCGCCGGGGCGAGCGCGACCGCGGCGGGATCCACGCGCAGGCCGCGGCCATCCGCCTTGAGCACGGCCTCGACCCTGGTCCAGTGCCGCAGCGGATCCTCCCCGGGCGGCACCGGGATGGGCGGCGGCACGCGCAGAGCGCTCGCCGTCTCGACGTCGACCCCCACGCGGCGGCGGGAGACCGCCGCGAGCGATCCGCCATCCGCGTGCGACGTGCTCGCGAAGAGGCGCGCGCCATCCGCCCGCACCTCGGGAGCACCGTGCCGCGCGCTGCAGTCGGGGCAGCGTGCCGGCTCGACGACCGCGCGCTCGTCGAGCAGCGCGCGCAGCGCCGCGCGCCCGCGGAGGAACCGTGCGCGCCGCGGAGCGGTCAGCGTCGCCGCGCGCTCGGCGTCGGCGGACGACAGGGCAGGCAGGGCGGCGTCGGACGCCGCGAGCCACGCGACGCCCGGCGCGACGAGGCGGACGGGCACCTCGCGAGGCTACCGCGCGGGATAGCCTGGCGGTCGTGAGCGAACCCGCCGCGCTGATGCGTCCGTACCGTCCCTCCGATCGCGCAGCACTCGGCGAGGTGTGCGTGCGCACCGCCGACGCGGGCGGCGACGCGACCGGCCTCCTCGGCGACGACGCGCTGTGGCCCGAGCTCTTCCTGTATCCGTACGTCGACCGACACCCCGATCTCGCCCTCGTCGTCGAGTCGGGAGGGCGCGCGGCCGGCTACATCGTGTGCGCGCCCGACACGACCGCCTTCGAGACCTGGTTCCGCGATACGTGGTGGCCGCCGCGCGCCGCGCGGTTTCCCGACCCCGGCGATCGTCCGGGGCGCGAAGCCGACCTCCTCCGGTACGCGCATCGCCGGGGCCCCGAGGACCAGCCGCATCTCGCCGCCCATCCCGCGCATCTCCACATCGACCTGCTGCCCGAGCTGCAGGGACAGGGGTGGGGGCGGCGCCTCGTCGAGACGCTGCTCGACGCCCTGCGCGAGCGCGGGGTGCCGGGTGTGCACCTCGCCGCGGATCCCGCGAACACGGGCGCGCTCGCGTTCTACCCGCGCCTGGGGTTCACCCGCGTCGAGAGCGCCCGCGACTCCGCGGTGTTCGTCCGCGCGCTGCGCTGACGCCGCGCGCGGCCCGCGCGTCATCGCCGGAAACATGCCGTTGGTAGCGTGGACGGATGGCTCACGGACGGATGACGAGGGATGGCGCGGTGTCGGCGATCGGGTCGGCGCAGTGACCGAGGTGCGCCGCCGCGGCGCGGGGGCGATCGCGGCGTTCGTCGGGATCGGCGCGCTCGCGGGCTTCCTGTCCGGGCTCTTCGGCGTGGGCGGCGGCACGGTCATCGTCCCCCTGCTCGTGCTCCTCGTCGGCTTCACGCAGCGCCTGGGCGCGGGCACGTCGTCGGCGGCGATCATCCCGACGGCGATCGTCGGCGTCATCTCCTACGCCGTGAACGGCGACGTCGACTGGATCGCGGCGCTGCTGATCGCCGCGGGCGCCGTCTTCGGTGCGCAGATCGGCGTGCGGATGCTCCACGCGCTGTCGGAGCCCGTGCTCCGGTGGATCTTCGTCGGCTTCCTCGTCGTCGTCATGATCAGCCTCTTCCTCATCGTGCCCTCGCGCGACGCCGTGCTCGAGATCGACGTCTGGAGCGGCGCGGGCCTCGTCGTGCTCGGCCTCGTGACCGGCATCGTGTCGGGGCTCATCGGCGTCGGCGGCGGCATCGTCGTCGTGCCCGTCCTCATGCTGCTCTTCGGGATGAGCGACCTCGTCGCGAAGGGCACGTCGCTGCTCATGATGATCCCGACGTCGCTCTCGGGCACCGTGGCGAACATCCGCAAGCACAACGTCGACGTCGCCGCCGCCGTCGGCGTGGGCCTCGCGGCCTGCGCGACCGCGCCGCTCGGCACGTGGGTCGCGAACCTCGTCGACCCGCAGGTCGGCAACATCCTCTTCGCCGTCTTCCTCGTCGTGATCGCGGCGCAGATGGCCCAGAAGGCCATCCGCGCCGCGCGCGCGAAGGGGTGACCCCGGCGGCGTCAGCCCTCGACGCCGAGCGCGCGGATGAACGCCCGGACGTGCTCGCCGAGACGGCGGATGCGCTCGTCGCGCGCCGCCTCGCGGTCGAAGCCCTGGTACGCGAGGGGCGGGAGCTTCCGCACGGCGGCGGGGCACCCGAAGTTCGCGCACACCAGGGTGCCGATCGTGTCGCCCTTGCGGCCGGCGGGGCCCGTCTTGCGCGCCGCGAAGAACTGCACGTCGTTCGGCAGGGTCACGTCCTCGCACCATGAGCACAGGGCGCGGGCGCCCGTGCGCTGCTCGGCCTGGCGCAGGAGCACGCCCACGGGGCGCCCGCCGAGCTCCGCGACGACGTACGCGCGTCGGGGGAGCTTCGGGTCGGCCCAGCCGAGGTAGTCGAGCCGATCGAAGTCGCGCTCGGCGAAGTCGACCGGGAGGGTCAGGTCGGAGACCTCCTTGCGGGAGGCGTTGACGAAGGAGGCGCGGATGTCGCGCTCGGTCAGGGTGTTCATGTCAGGTCCTCGAAGGCGGCCGCGTGCGTGCGCGGCGTCGTGTGTCAGCGGGACTCCGGCCGACGGCGAGACCGCCTGCCGTGCAGGAGGTCTCGCGAGCGGGTCGCGGTCTCGCGGGGGTGGTGAGGTCTCGCGCGGATGGCGAGAGCACGGCACGCCGCAGAAGGGCGCGCCGGAGCGACGGGCCGCGCAGGGGCGCGGCGACCGCTCAGGCTCTGTCGTCGGCGCGAGCGGCGCCGACGACCTCCTCACGCCCGCGACGCGGGCTCACACGATGGGACACGTGCGGCAGTCTACCGACCGCGCCTGGAGGCGGCCTCGTTAGGATGGCCGGGTGCCTGTGAACCCCGAACTGGTCGGACGAGAGTTCCCGCCGACGCCCCCGTATCTGGTGGGTCGCGAGAAGGTGCGCGAGTTCGCGCGCGCCGTCTTCGCCGACGCGCCGCAGCACCGCGACCCGGAGGCCGCGCGCGCGCTCGGCTACGCCGACGTCGTCGCGCCGCCGACCTTCGCGATGGTCGTCCAGGACCACACGCTGCAGCAGCTGCTGGGCGAGCCCGACAGCGGCATCGCGCTCGAGCGGACGATCCACGCCGAGCAGCGCTTCCGCTACACGCGCCCGATCGTCGCGGGCGACGAGCTCACGGCGCAGCTGACCGTCACGGGCATCCGCTCGGTCGGCTCGAACGCCATGATCACGAGCGACGCCGAGATCGTCGACGCCGAGGGGCGCCACGTCGTCACCGCGACGTCGGTCCTGCTCGTCGGGGGAGAGGAGAGCGCGGATGTCTGAGCTCACCGTCGGCGAGGTCGTCGCCGAGCGCACCGTGCACCTCACGCGCGAGTCCCTCGTGCGCTATGCCGGGGCATCCGGCGACTTCAATCCGATCCACTACCGTGACGACGTCGCCCAGTCGGTGGGCCTGCCCGGCGTGCTCGCACACGGCATGCTGACGATGGGCCTCGCGGTCGGCACGATCGCGGAGTGGCTCGGCGACACCGGCCGGATCGCCGAGTACGGCGTGCGCTTCACGCGCCCCGTCGTCGTGGACGCCGAGACCGGCGCCGACGTCTCGGTCGTCGCGAAGGTCGGGCAGATCGCCGACGACACCGTGCGCATCGACCTCACCGTGACGCACGCCGACACGACCGTGCTCGGCAAGGCGCAGGTGCGCGTGCGCCGCGCATGAGCGAGATCGCGCCCATCCCCCTCTCGCAGCTCACGACCCTGCGGGTCGGCGCCGCGCCCGAGCGCATGATCGACGCGCACACGCGCGACGAGCTCGTCGCGGCCCTGCGCGACGTCTGGAGCGACGACGGCGAGTGGATGGTCCTCGGCGGCGGGTCGAACCTGCTCATGGGGGACGAGCCGTTCCCCGGCACGGTCGTCCGCATCCTCACCCGCGGCTTCGAGGTCGTCGGCGGCGCACGCGAGGGCCGCGTCCGGCTGCGCGTCGAGGCCGGCCAGAACTGGGACGAGCTCGTCGCCTGGACGGTCGCGAACGGGCTCGCGGGCATCGAGGCGATGTCGGGCATCCCCGGCACGTCGGGGGCCGCGCCGATCCAGAACGTGGGCGCCTATGGGCAGGAGATCGTCCAGACGCTCGTCGAGGTCGACCTCATCGACGCGTCCACGGGCGAGGTGTCGACGGTGCCGGCCGCCGACCTCGCGCTCGGCCCGCGCACGTCGGTGCTCAAGCGCCACTACGGGTCCGTGCCCGAGCGGGAGGCGGTCATCCTCTCGCTCACGCTCGAGCTCGAGCAGGTCGGCACGGGCGAGCGGCCCATCCGCGATGCGCGGCTGCGCAGCGCCCTCGGCGTCGCGGAGGACGCGGCGGTCTCGCTGGCGTGGGTCCGCGATCACGTCCTCGCGATCCGGGCGTCCAAGGGCATGGTCCTCGACGACCCCGACGCCGACACGCACAGCGCGGGCTCGTTCTTCCAGAACCCGATCCTGCCCGAGTCGGTCGCGCGCACGCTGCCCGACGAGTGCCCGCGGTGGCCCGTCGAGCCGGATCTCGACCCGGTCGTCGTCATCCCGCTCGAGTCCTACGACGGGGCCCTGCCGCGCGTGGTGAGCACACGCGCCGACGTGAAGGTGCCCGCGGCGTGGCTCATCGAGCACTCGGGCATCGAGAAGGGCTTCCGCCTGCCGCGCTCGCGCGCGGGCGTGTCGACCAAGCACGCGCTCGCGCTCACGAACCGCGGCGGCGCCACCGGCGGGGAGGTCGCCGAGCTCGCGCGCTTCATCCGCAGCCGCGTGGCGGCGGAGTTCGGCATCGTGCTGCAGCCCGAGCCCGTCCTCGTGGGTGTCGAGCTGTAGCGCCGTCCCACCCGCACTTCATCGAAACTAGCCCCCGTGGTCGAAACCGGTGCTCGGAGCACCGGTCTCGACGACGGGGGCTAGTCTCGTGGACCGTGGTGGGCCGACCGACGGAGTGTTACGCGAAGAGCTCCTGGAGGCGCCGGACGCCCTCGAGCAGCTGGTCGTCGCCGAGCGCGTACGACAGGCGCAGGTAGCCGCTCGGGCCGAAGGCCTCGCCCGGCACGACGGCGACCTCGGCCTCGTCGAGGATGAAGTCGGCGAGCTCGAGCGACGTCTCGATGCGGCGCCCCTTCCACTCGCGGCCGAGCAGGCCCTGCACGTCGGGGTACGCGTAGAACGCCCCGAGCGGGTTCGGCACGGTGACGCCCTCGATCTTCGCGAGCTCCGAGACGATGAGGCGGCGACGGCGGTCGAACGCCGTGCGGAACTCCTCGACCTCGTCCTGCGGTCCGCTGAGTGCGGTGGTCGCCGCGATCTGCGCGATGTTGTTGACGTTGCTCGTGAGGTGCGACTGGAGGTTCGCGGCGAGCTTGATCGCGTCGGAGGGCCCGACCATCCAGCCCACGCGCCATCCGGTCATGGCGTACGTCTTCGCGACGCCGTTCAGCAGCAGGGTCTGCCCGGCGAGCTCGGGGACGGCCTCGACGATCGACACGGCGCGCGTGCCCTCGTAGACGAGGTTCTGGTAGATCTCGTCGGTGATCACCCAGATGCCGTGCTCGAGCGCCCACTGGCCGATCGCGGCGGTCTCCTCGGCGGTGTAGACCGAGCCGGTGGGGTTGGAGGGCGACACGAACACGAGGACGGTCGTGCGCTCCGTGCGCGCGGCCTCGAGCTGCTCGACGGTGACCTTGTACTCCTGGTCGGCTCCCGCGAAGACCTCGACCGGGACGCCGTCGGCGAGACGGATGGCCTCGGGGTACGTCGTCCAGTACGGCGCGGGCAGGAGCACCTCGTCGCCGGGGTTCACGACGGCCTGGAACGCCTGGTAGACGGCCTGCTTGCCGCCGTTCGTCACGACGATCTGGCTCGGCGACACCTCGAGGCCCGAGTCGCGGAGGGTCTTCGCGGCGATCGCCTCGCGCAGCGGGAGGAGACCCGCGGCGGGGGTGTAGCGGAAGTTCGCCGGGTTGCGGAGCGCCTCGGCCGCCGCGTCCACGACGAACTGCGGCGTCGAGAAGTCGGGCTCGCCGGCGGCATACGAGATGACGGGCTTGCCCTCGGCCTTCAGGGCTTTCGCCTTGGCGTCGACCTTGAGGGTCGCGGATTCGGCGATGGCGGAGAGCTTGCGAGAGAGCGGTGCGCGGTCGGTCACGCCCCCAGCGTAGTCGGCGCGACGCGGGCGCGCCGTTCGCCGAGGGGGCGAAAACTCGGCCGTTCCTTCGCCCTGGTCAAGCCCGTGCGAGCCGGAGGCCCGAGGCTCCGACTCGCACGGGCGCAGGACGTCAGTCCCGCTCGACGAGATGGTCGGCGTAGGCCTTCGTCGTGAGGAAGGCGCGGAACGTCGGGCTCAGGGCCACGTCGCGGAAGACCTCGGCCGCCTCGTCGAAGCGGTCGCCCTCCGAGCGCTCGACCTCGCCGAGCACGCGGTCGACGAGCTCCGACACGTACTCGCGGGTGATCGGCGTGCCCTGCTCGGTGACCTGCTCCTGCCGGATCCACTGCCAGATCTGCGAGCGCGAGATCTCGGCCGTCGCCGCGTCCTCCATGAGGCCGTCGATCGCCACGGCCCCGAGCCCGCGCAGCCAGGCCTCGATGTAGCGGATGGCCACGGACACGTTCCCGTGGACGCCCTCGTCGGTGATCGCGCGCCCGATCCACAGGTTGAGCAGGTGGCGCTCGCGCACCCTGACGTCGTCGCGGGTGCGCTCGAGCTGGTTCGGCCGGTCTCCGAGCACGGCGTCGAACTCCGCCTGGGCGACGGGGATGAGATCGGGGTGCGCGACCCAGGTGCCGTCGAAGCCGTCCGCTGCCTCGCGCTTCTTGTCGGCCGCGACCTTCTCCATCGCCCGCGCATTCGCCTCGGGGTCCCTGCGGTTGGGGATGAACGCGCTCATGCCGCCGATCGCGTACGCGCCGCGCCGGTGGCACGTCTGCACGAGGAGCTCGGTGTAGGCGCGCATGAAGTCGACCGTCATCGTGACCTCGTTCCGGTCGGGCAGCACGAAGCGCGATCCGCGGCCGCGGTAGGTCTTGATGATCGAGAAGATGTAGTCCCAGCGGCCCGCGTTGAGCCCCGCGCAGTGGTCGCGCAGCTCGTAGAGGATCTCCTCCATCTCGAACGCGGCCGGCAGCGTCTCGATCAGCACGGTCGCGCGGATCGTGCCGTGCGGGATGCCGAGGTACTGCTCCGAGAACGAGAAGACGTGGTCCCACAGGCGCGCCTCCTCCGCCGACTCGATCTTCGGCAGGTAGAAGTACGGGCCTGCGCCGCTGGCGATGAGCTGCTCGGCGTTGTGGAAGACGTAGAGGCCGAAGTCGACGAGCGAGCCCGAAGCGGGCATCGTGCGCCCGTGGCGGTCGGTGAAGAGCAGGTGGTGCTCCTCGAGGTGCCAGCCGCGGGGGCGCATCACGATCGTGGGCGTGCGCTCGGCGGTGACCTCGTAGCGGCGGCCGTCCGGGCTCGTGTACGAGAGGTCGCCGCGGATCGCGTCGCGCAGCGACAGCTGCCCGCCGATGACATTGCGCCAGGTCGGGCTCGTCGCGTCCTCCTGGTCGGCGAGCCACACGCGGGCCCCCGAGTTCAGCGCGTTGATCGTCATGCGCGGATCGGTCGGGCCGGTGATCTCGACGCGTCGGTCCTCGAGACCCGGCCCGGGGCCCGCGACGCGCCAGGAGGCGTCTTCGCGGATGCGCGCGGTGTCCTCGCGGAAGCGCGGGTCCCGGCCGTTGCCGATCTCGTAGCCGCGCCGCATCCGATCGGCGAGACGGTCGTAGCGCGCGCCTGCGAAGAGCTCGTGCAGCTGGGCGAGGAACGCGAGCGCCTCGGGGGTGAGGATCTCCTCGAAGCGCTTGTGGAGGCGGCCGGCGACCTCGATCGACGGGGCGGTGCGCGCGCGGTAGCGCTCGTCGGCGGCGGGCGGGGCGATGTCGGTGATGATCATGATGACTCCTGAAGGGAAGAGAAGCGGATGGCCTGAGCCGGGTGCGGCATCAGTGGAACTGCTCGGCCTCGGTGGAGCCGACGAGAGCGAGGGTGGCGCTCGAGGGGTTGAGGGCGGTCGACACGTGGTCGAAGTAGCCGGTGCCGACCTCGCGCTGGTGCTTGGTGGCGGTGTAGCCGTCGGCCTCGGCGGCGAACTCGGCGTCCTGCAGCTCGACGTAGGCCGTCATCGCGCGCTCGGCGTAGCCGCGCGCGAGCTGGTACATCGAGTGGTTGAGGGCGTGGAAGCCGGCGAGGGTGATGAACTGGAACCGGTAGCCGAGCTCGGCGAGCTCCTCCTGGAACGACGCGATCTGGCTGTCGGACAGCGCGCGGTGCCAGTTGAAGCTGGGCGAGCAGTTGTAGGCGAGCATCTTGCCGGGGTGCTCGGCGTGGATCGCCGCCGCGAACTCGCGGGCGAGCTCGATGTCGGGGGTCCCCGTCTCGACCCAGAGCAGGTCGGCGTACGGAGCGTAGGCGAGCCCGCGGGAGATCACCGGCTCGATGCCGTTGCGCACGCGGTAGAAGCCCTCGTCCGTGCGCTCGCCGGTCGTGAACGCGCGGTCGCGCTCGTCGACGTCGCTCGTCAGGAGGTCGGCTGCGAGGGCATCGGTGCGCGCGATCTGGATGGTCGGCACGCCCGCGACGTCGGCCGCGAGCCGCGCGGCGTTGAGCGTGCGGATGTGCTGCTGCGTCGGCACGAGGACCTTGCCCCCGAGGTGCCCGCACTTCTTCTCGCTCGCGAGCTGGTCCTCCCAGTGGATGCCGGCGGCGCCCGCCTGGATCATCGCGTGCGCCAGCTCGTAGGCGTTGAGCGGGCCGCCGAAGCCGGCCTCCGCGTCGGCGACGATCGGGGCGAGCCAGTCGCGGGTCACCTCGCCCTCGGCGTGCTCGAGCTGGTCCTGGCGGAGGAGGGCGTTGTTGATGCGGCGCACGACGGCCGGAACGGAGTTCGCGGGGTAGAGCGACTGGTCGGGATACGTCTGCCCTGAGAGGTTCGCGTCTGCCGCGACCTGCCATCCGGAGAGGTAGATCGCCTTGAGCCCTGCACGGACCTGCTGGACCGCCTGGTTGCCGGTGAGCGCTCCGAGCGCGCGGATGTACTCGTCCGAGTTCAGGCGCTCCCACAGGACCTCCGCGCCGCGGCGGGCGAGGGTCGCCTCCTCGCGGACGGTGCCGCGCAGGCGGATGACGTCCTCGGCCGTGTAGTCGCGCGTGATGCCGTTCCAGCGGGGATCGGCGCTCCACTCGAGGCGGAGCTCCTCGGCCGTCTGGGTCTGGTCGCCCGGGCGGCGACCGGCGGTCGTGTTCTCTTCGGGGGTGCTCATCATCGTGCTCCTCGTGGTGAGCGGCGGGTGCCGCGTGCTGTCGTGAACACAACGATCCGAGAAAGTCGAGCGATTCGGGGAAAGTTCGAGAGGAGAATTTTACGAGATCTTCTGCAGATCGGATGTCCTGTGGCATCATCGGCGCATGGTCGCCGCAGAAGAAGTCGAAGAGGACGGGCCCGACGCGCTCGCCGTGGGGCGCCGCATCCGCCAGCTCCGCGCCGAGCGGGGCATGACGCTCGATGCGCTCGCGGCGTCGGTCGGGCGCGCACCGAGCCAGCTCTCGATGATCGAGAACGGGCGGCGCGAGCCGCGCCTGTCGATGCTGCGCACGATCGCGAGGGCGCTCGGCGTGGGCATCGACGCGCTGCTCGAGGCCGACGCGCTCGACGAGCGGGCGGGCATGGAGATCGCGCTCGAGCGGGCGCTGCGCTCGCCGCGCATGCAGACCCTCGGGATCGAGCCCTTCCGCATCCCCAAGGCCGTCCCCGATGACGTGCTCCGAGCCATCCTCCGCCTGACCGGCGAGATCGACCGCCTGCATGACGAGCGCTCGGCGACGCCCGAGGAGGCGCGCCGCGCGAACGTCGAGCTGCGCCGTCTCATGCGACGGCAGGACAACTACTTCCCGGAGCTCGAGCAGAAGGCGCGCGAGCTCCTCGCGGCGATCGACCACCCGGGAGGGCCGCTCACGCAGCGCGCCGCGAGCGACATCGCGGCGCATCTCGGCTTCACGCTCCACTACGTGCCCGATCTCCCGCAGACCACGCGCAGCGTCGCCGACCTCCGCCACGGGCGGCTCTACCTCTCCGACCGGGTGAGCGGCGATCCGCGCACGGCGGTGCTGCAGGCTCTCGCCAGCCGCGTGCTCGGGCACTCGGCGCCTTCGGACTATCGGGAGTTCCTGCGGCAGCGCGTCGAGCAGAACTACCTGACCGGCGCCCTGCTCATCCCGGAGGATCACGCGGTGCCCGTGCTGCGCGACGCGAAGGCGCGACGCGCGATCTCCATCGAGGACCTCCGCGACGCCTATGCGGTGTCGTACGAGAGCGCAGCCCATCGGTTCACGAACCTCGCGACCCGGCACCTCGACATCCCCGTCCACTTCCTCAAGGTGCACGAGTCGGGCACGATCACGAAGGCCTACGAGAACGACGACGTCAACTTCCCGACCGACCGCCTCGGGTCGATCGAGGGGCAGCTGTGCTGTCGGCTCTGGACGAGCCGCGTCGTCTTCGACGTCGACGATCGGTTCAACCCGTACTACCAGTACACCGACACGGGCAACGGAACCTACTGGTGCACGGCGCGCGTGGAGCATTCGAGCCAGGGCGCGCACTCGGTGAGCGTCGGCGTGCGCTTCGACGACACGAAGTGGTTCGTGGGGCGCGACACGCCACAGCGCGGCGTGTCGCGGCACGCGGTCGAGACCTGCTGTCGGCGTCCGCCCGCCGAGCTCGAGTCCGCGTGGCGGGATGGCGCGTGGCCGAACGTGCGGACGCCGCGCACCCTGCTCGCGACGCTCCCGACCGGCTCCTTCCCGGGGGTCGACACGACCGACGTGTACGCGTTCCTGGAAGCCCACGCTCCGCGCGAGCACGCGGACGCGCGCTGAGCGGACGGCGCGCCTCGGTTCGCGGTGCCCATCGGCATGCCGTATGCTGGATGAAGCAGTGCTCCTCTGCATTCTTCCGCTGTGCCTCGTGCACGACGGCAGTCGGGGAGGGGCATTCCTGAGATCGCACGATCTCTAGGGCGGTAGCTCAATTGGCAGAGCAGCGGTCTCCAAAACCGCAGGTTGCAGGTTCGATTCCTGTCCGCCCTGCGCGTCAGCGACAGCTGACTCACGAAAGGTAACCCATGGCCCACGACGCTTCGGGCGGCGAGATCGTCGCGGCGGCTGGCACGACCGGCGGCAAGAAGGCAGGCTTCTTCGCGCGCATCGTGATCTTCATCCGCCAGGTGATCGCCGAGCTCCGCAAGGTCGTCACTCCCACGCGCAAGGAGCTCCTGAAGTTCACCGCCGTGGTGCTGGGGTTCGTGGTGATCATGATGGCCCTCGTGTACGGCCTGGACTACCTGTTCTCGTGGGTCACGACGGTGGTCTTCGGCGTCCCGAGCTGATCCAGCCGGTCGGATGACGCGCATGCCCTCTCCGCGCCACAATGGAGAGAGCAAGTCTGCGTGACGCCTCTCGGCGTCCGGAACGGAAGAGAAACCACGTGTCTGAGAAGTATGCCGACGACGTCGACCTGGCGACGGCTGCTGAGCAGTCGAGCGAAGAGGACGAGGCCCAGGAGGGCAACGTCCTCGCCGAGGAGGAGCGCTCGAGCTCGTCCGCCGAGCACAACGCCATGCACGTCGAGGGCGACTTCGACGAGGACTCTGACGAGGACATCGACATCGACGACCCGGAGGCCGACGCGATCGTGAACGACGCACTGAACATCGACGAGGCCGCTGAGGTCGAGGCCGCTGCCGAGGTCCTCACGGACTCCGCGGCCGAGGAGGCCGACGAGGCCGCGGCGGCTGCCGCCGAGGAGGTCGCACCGTACGACGGACCCGAGGTCGGCGACGACGCCGACGACGAGGAGTCGGACGCCGAGGACGACCCCTACGAGGCGTTCCGCCGCGAGCTGCGCTCGCTCGAGGGCAAGTGGTACGTCATCCACTCGTACGCGGGCTTCGAGCGCAAGGTGAAGGCCAACATCGAGCAGCGCAAGTCGACGCTCGAGGTCGAGGACGACATCTACCAGGTCGAGGTCCCGATGGAGGACGTCGTCGAGATCAAGAACGGCCAGCGCAAGATGGTCACGCGCGTGCGCATCCCGGGCTACGTGCTCGTGCGCATGGAGCTCAACGAGGACACCTGGTCGGTCGTGCGCCACACGCCGGGCGTCACGGGCTTCGTGGGCAACGCCCACAACCCGACGCCCCTCCGCTTCGAAGAGGCCTTCAACATGCTGAAGCCGCTCGCGGAGCTCAAGGAGGCGCAGGCGCAGGCCGCGAAGGGCGCGTCGAA
This sequence comes from Microbacterium sp. JZ37, assembly GCF_035188445.1. Taxonomy (NCBI): domain Bacteria; kingdom Bacillati; phylum Actinomycetota; class Actinomycetes; order Micrococcales; family Microbacteriaceae; genus Microbacterium; species Microbacterium sp. JZ37. The sequence continues at coordinate 753,695 of NZ_CP045253.1, forward strand.
GAAGGGCCAGGCGGCCCCCGCTCGCGTCATCCCGGCCGAGGTCGACTTCGAGATCGGCGAGACGATCACGATCAAGGAGGGCTCGTTCGCCGGCCTTCCCGGTTCCATCAGCGAGATCAAGCCCGAGAGCGGCAAGCTCACGGTGCTCGTGTCGCTCTTCGAGCGTGAGACGCCCGTCGAGCTCTCGTTCGACCAGGTCACCAAGATCTGACCCGCTTCGCGCGTCGCGAACGCCCCGCCGGCTCCCGCCGGCGGGGCGTTCGCCGTTCAGCGGGCGTGCTGCGCGGCCCAGTGCGGGCTCTGGATCAGGCCGATGAGGTTCCCGAACGGGTCGCTCACCGACGCCGACCACCACCCCTCGCCGCGCTGGACCACGGGGTCGAACGGCGACGCGCCCACCGCCACGAGGCGATCGACCTCGCCGCGGATGTCGTCGACGTGCACGCTCGCGAGCGCGCCTCCCGGCTGGGGGAGGACGGGGCGGAAGCGCGCGTCCATGACGGCGAACTCGTCGTCGTCGTCGCCGAAGCGCCACTCCGCATACTGCGTGGGCCCCTCCTCGGGGCGGACGAAGTACGGCGGCGTGCCGAAGACGGCGGTGTACCACGCGACGGCTGCGCTCATGTCGTCGGCGACGACGTTGAGCTGGGCGAGACCACGGAACATGATGTCCTCCTCGATCGGGGCTGATTCCCCTATGCTCGTCGGTGAAGTGATCACCTTCTGATCACTTCAGAAACGGGGTCCACATCCGCGCCGACCGGCTCATCCAGGCGCTCCTCCTGCTGCAGGGGCGCGTGCAGATCACCGCGGCGGAGCTCGCGGCGGAGCTCGAGGTCTCTGTGCCGACCGCGCGGCGCGATCTCGAGGCGCTTGCGATGGCGGGGGTGCCGATCTACCCCACCCGCGGCCGCGGCGGCGGCTGGCGGCTCATCGGCGGTGCTCGCACCGACCTCACCGGCCTGACCGAGGGGGAGGTGACGGCGCTGGTCATCGCCGTGACGCAGTCCAGCTCTCCTTCGGCGGAGCGGACAGCGGCCATCCGCAAGCTCGTGCAGGCCGCGCCTGCCCCGTTCCGCGAGGGAGCGCAGCTCGTCGCCGCCGCGACCGTGCGGGACCTGCCGTGGGGCGAGCGCGACGACGGACGCACGCGGTCCGCGGTCGCGGAGCTGCAGCGGGCGATCGCACGACGTCGCCTTGTGTGGCTTGTGTATGGGAGCGCGTCGGCGGGGGAGCACCTCGACCTCGTGCCCCTTCTCGTCGGGAGCCGCGGCGCGAACTGGTATCTGCTCGCCGCCCCGTGCCTCCCGGGGGAGACGACAGCCGATGAGGACCGTCTGCGCACCTACCGCGTCGACCGGATGCGCGAGCTGCACGCGATCGAGGAGCCCGGTGCGGCTCCCGCGGGATTCGATCCCGCGGAGGCCTGGACGCGGATGACGGAGCGGGTCGAGCGTCTGCGCGGCGAGGTGCGAGCCATCGTGCGCGTGCAGCCGTGGGCCGTGAAGGCGCTCTGCGACCGCTTCGGAGTGCAGGCTGCCCCGCGGGAACCAGGGGCCGAGGGCGGGAGCGCACTCGTCGAGGTCGGCGCGCAGAGCGCGGATGCCCTGGCTGAGCAGCTCGCCGGGTGGGCAGACGTCGCGGAGGTGATCGAGCCGGATGACGTGCGTCGGGCTCTGCGACGACTGGGCGAGCGACTCCTCGCGCGATACGCGGACGAGGGCGATGCAGCCGGCTCTGCGATCCGGTAGACTTGTGTGGTTTGCGTGCGCTTTCGCGCGCGCCGACACACCGCCATCCGGATCCGCCGGATGCGCGGGAGAGCGGATGCATCCGGCATCCACTCGATGAGAGGAAGAGGAAATGGCACCGAAGAAGAAGGTGACCGGCCTGATCAAGCTTCAGATCAACGCCGGTGCAGCCAACCCGGCGCCGCCGATCGGACCCGCCCTGGGTCAGCACGGCGTCAACATCATGGAGTTCTGCAAGGCGTACAACGCGGCGACCGAGTCGCAGCGCGGCAACGTCATCCCCGTGGAGATCACCGTCTACGAGGACCGCAGCTTCACGTTCGTGCTGAAGACTCCGCCGGCAGCCGAGCTCATCAAGAAGGCGGCTGGCGTCGCCAAGGGCTCGTCCACGCCGCACACGGTCAAGGTCGCGAAGCTCACCAAGGAGCAGGTCGCCGAGATCGCCAAGACGAAGCAGCCCGACCTCAACGCGAACGACCTCGAGGCCGCCTCGAAGATCATCGCCGGCACCGCCCGCTCCATGGGCATCACGGTCGAGGACTGAGGGGGATAACGAACATGGCTACCAAGTCCAAGGCTTACCAGTCCGCCGCCGAGAAGATCGAGGCCGGCAAGTTCTACACGCCCGCTGAGGCCGTCGCGCTCGCGAAGGAGACGGGCTCGAAGAAGTTCGACTCGACCGTCGAGGTCGCGCTCAAGCTCTCGGTCGACCCGCGCAAGGCGGACCAGATGGTCCGCGGCACGGTCATCCTGCCGCACGGCACGGGCAAGACCGCCCGCGTCATCGTCTTCGCCAACGGCCCGGCCGCCGAGGCCGCCATCGCCGCCGGTGCGGACGAGGTCGGCGGCGCCGAGCTCATCGAGAAGGTCGCCGCCGGCTGGACCGACTTCGACGCGGCTGTCGCCGTGCCGGAGCTCATGGGCCAGGTCGGTCGACTCGGCAAGGTGCTCGGCCCCCGTGGCCTCATGCCCAACCCGAAGACCGGCACCGTCACGCCCAACACGGCCAAGGCCGTCGAGGAGATCAAGGGCGGCAAGATCGAGTTCCGCGTCGACAAGCACGCCAACGTGCACTTCGTCGTCGGCAAGGCCTCGTTCTCGGCCGAGCAGCTGAACGAGAACATCGGCGCAGCGCTCGAGGAGATCGTCCGCCTCAAGCCGTCGAGCTCGAAGGGCCGCTACATCCAGAAGGGCGCGGTGTCGACCACGTTCGGCCCCGGCATCCCGCTGGACGTCAACGCGATCGCGTAACACGCCCATCCTGCGAAGGCCCCGTCTCCGGACGGGGCCTTCGTCGTCTCCAGCCCCGGACGCACGTGGGTGTCCGGCCCCCAGCCTGAGGGCTATGCGCGCCGCGTATTTCATGCAACTCTGGAATATCGCGAATACCGATATCCGTACAGGCAGCACCACGAGGGGGCAACACATGAGCACGACCGACACCCGGCGCCGCAAGGTCTTCGCCGTCCTCGCCGGAGGACTCGTCCTCGGCGTCGGCGCCGCCGTCACGCTGGCCGCCTGGAACGACTCGGAGTTCGCGACGGGGACCTTCGGGGCCGGCGCGTTCAACCTGGAGGGCTCGACGACGAGCGCGACGGACGGCTACGCGGACCACGAGACGGCACCCGGCGCGGCGCTCGCCTTCACGCTGCCGCTCGCCGAGAACCTGTCGCCGACCGACGTCGTCTACGCGCCGTTCTGGGTGCGGCTCGATGACACGACGACTTCCGACGCGACGCTCGTCGCCGACACCGTCGCGGCCACGGGCGCGAACGCGGCGAACCTGTCGTACGAGGTGTACGCGATCGCCGCCGACGCGACCTGCAGCGCGGCGACCGCGACGGGCACGCTCGTCGCATCGGGCGCGACGCTCAACGCGCTGACCGCAGGTGCCGACGTGACCCTCACCGCGGGAGACGCCGCGCCCGGTGCACCCGTGCAGCTGTGCTTCGAGGTGACGGCCGGGGCGGGGCTCGAGGAGGGCGGCGACGCGACGGCGACCTGGTCGTTCACGGCGACGTCGGAGTAGTCCCGTGGCGCGCAAGGCCACGCGCGACGCGCGGCGGCGGGCGCTGCGGTGGCGTCGCCTGCGGGCGGTGCTGGCAGGCGGCGTCGTGCTCGGCATCGGCGCCGCCGCGACGCTGGCGGCGTGGAACGACACTGAGCACACGACGGCGACGCTCACGGCGGGCACGTTCGGGATCGTGGGTGCGACCAACGGCACGACCTTCACCGAGCACGCGAGTGCGGGCGCGGCCGCGGTCCTGAACTTCCAGGTCGCGCCGACCGCGATGACGCCCGGCACGACGACGTACGCGCTGTTCAGTGTGCGCACGGTGAATCCCTCGGTGGCGGGCAGCGTCCTCCTCACCGCGACCGATAGCAACGCCACGACAGGGCTCGGTCAGTACCTCACGTACGGCGTCCGCACGGTTCCCGCGGCGCAGTGCGACGCGACGACGTTCGGAGCATCGACCGCGACCGTGATCCTGTCGGGCTCGCCCCTCGGCGCTGACGCCGCGTCGTCGCAGAGCCTGTCTGCCAACGGCGCGAGCACCGTCAACTACTGCTTCGCCGTCACGCTCCCGTCGACCGCGCCCAACGCGGCGCAGGGGGCCTCCGTGACGCCGACGTGGCAGTTCACGGCGACGTCCTCGTGAGCGTCCTCGCATGAGCGCTCCTCCGCAGACGCGTCGCGACGCCCGCGCCCGCCGGGCCCAGGGCATCCGTCGGCGGACGCCCGCGCGCTTCCTCGGCGACGTGCTCCTGACCCTCGCGGCGCTCGCGGGCACGGTCTGCATCGTGCTCGTGGTGCTCGCGTACCTCTTCGACATCACGCTCATCATGTTCCGCACGGGATCGATGGCTCCGACCATCCCCTCCGGCTCCGTCGCCGTGGTGCAGCGTGTGCCGGCCGCGTCGCTCGACGTGGGCGACGTCGTGACCGTGGACCGCGAGGGCCAGCTGCCCGTGACGCACCGCATCACCTCGATCGACCCGGGGGCGAGCGCCGACGAGCGCGTGATCACGATGCGCGGCGACGCGAACGAGCAGGACGACGTCGCGCCGTACGCGATCACCACGGCGCGGATCGTGCTCTTCTCCGTGCCCGGGATCGCGCCGCTCATCGCGTCCTTCGGCGATCCGCGTGTGCTCGGCGGGCTCTCCATCGGGGCGGCCCTGCTCGTCGGCTGGGCCTTCTGGCCCCGCCGGGCGGATGACACCGAGCGCGCGGGGGAAGAGCCCGCGCCTGACGGTAGGGGGACCGGATGACCCCGCGTCGAGCTCTCTGCCTCGCGGCGGTCGTCGCGGCCTTCGCGCTGCCGACGGCGGCCGTCGCCGCTCCGACGACGCGGGTGATCGAGGGCGAGCACATCCGGATCGAGTCGACGGCGGACTGGGAGCGGATGGCGCGGCTCGCGCCGGGGGAGAGCGTCGCGTGGACGCTCGCGATCTCCGTGGACGCGCCCGACCCCGGGACGCTCGACATCGGCGTCCGCGGCACGGGCGGGCTCGACCTGGTCGCTGATATCGCCACGTGCGGCGTCGCCTGGCAGGGGGCGGAGTGCCCTGAGGGGGCGGAGGTCCTGCGCGCCGACTGGGCGCTGCCGCTCGACGGGGACACCGACTGGCTGCGGAGCTCGGGCACCGAGGAACCCGTTTTCGTACGGCTGGACGTGGGCCTGGCGCCCTCGGCCGTCGAATCGGCCGAAGCGGAGGTCTCGGTCCACGTGCGCGCGGCCGGTGACGAGGTCTTCGTCGATCAGGACGACGAGCGCGACCTGTCGCCGACGGGCGGATCTGCCGCACCGCTCCTGCTTGCGGCCGGAGCCGTGCTGCTGGGCGGAGGCGCTGCCGCGCTCGCCCGCGGCCGCCGCGCACGGAGGTCGCCGCGATGACCCGGCTCCGCAGGCGGATCGCCGCACTCGCCCTCGCCGCCGCGCTCGGCGGCGCCGCGCTCACGCCTGCCGCGACCGCGACGGATGCAGCATTCACGGACACCGAGCACGCGAACGCGACGCTGACGGCGTTGCGCCTGCAGCCGCCGACGATCACGGGGGTGACGTGCTCGCGTCCTGCACTGCTCAACCCCGGGGCGGTCTACCTCACGATCACGTGGCGCTGGCCCGACGCCGGAGCGCCGTACTCGGGATACTCTGCAGCGAACGCGTCCTGGACGACGACCGCGATCACACCGGTGGCGGGCTCGCCCACCCCCGCGGCGCCGACGACCACCGTGGCGAACGGCGTCTACACGACGACGTTCACGGGCACCCTTCTCGGGAACCTTCTGGGCGGGCTCAGCAACCTCCTGCTCGGGTCATCCTTCTCGGCGGACGTCGTCACGACCGGTGTCGTCGGAACGGGGACGACCACCTGGACGTCGCCGACGCGCAGCGGCGTGACGATGACGATCCCGCCGCTGGCGGGGGCGAGCTGCTCGGTGAACTGAGGGCCCGACGCTCAGCGGGGGTCGGGCGTCGTCCCGTTGGTGAGCGCGTGGAGGAGGCCAGCGAGGTCTCGGACGCGCTCGACATCCCAGGCGAGGAGGGTGTCGTAGAGCAGGCTCTCGTGATGGGAGCGGGCCTCCTCGAGGCGCGCGATGCCGAGCGGGGTCGCCTCGAGCAGATGCGCCCGTCGATCGCTCGGATCCGGTGTGCGGGCGATGAGGCCGAGATCCTGCAGGTCCTTCACGGTGCGGCTCAACTGGCCCTTGTCGAGCATCATCCGCTCGACGAGCGTCGACGCCTTGAGCGGGCCGTGCCGGACGATCGCGGTGAACACCTTGTAGGCGCCGGGGTTGAGCCCGGGGGACACGCGGTCTGCGTTCTCGTGGATGATGCGCCGCACGTGCGTCATCAGCTCGCTGAACTCGGCCTCGACCGACTTGATGGCCTCCGCCTGCTCGGGGGAGACGCCCTCGGCGGGCGTCGTCCCCGCAAGCGGGAGCCCGGGTCCGCGCGGGGGCGCGGCGTCCTGGGCGGTGTCGGCGGTCACGGGATCATTCTCTCGGATCGTCTCAGCGGCTGCGCGCAGATGACGCGTCGCCGTCATCTGCGACGTGCACGGGGATGGAGCCCGTCTCGGCGGTCGCGACCGCGAGATCGCCCTCGAGACGCTGCGCGCGCATCCGCTCGATGTTGTTCTGCCGGGTGAGGGGCTTGTTCGGGAGGAAGGCGATCGCCACGAGGCTCAGGACGGCCAGGGGCACGCCGATGAGGAACGCGTGCGAGATCGCCTGAGCCGAGGCGTCCTCGATGATCACGGCGATGGCCTCGGGCATGTCCCGCGTGACCGGGAGCGCGCCCGACTGGAGCTGGGCGAGGATGGCCTGGCCCTGCTCGCCCAGGCTCATCACGGCGGCGCCGATCTCCTGTGCGCGATCCGTCAGCTGCTGGGTCATGCTCGCCGCCAGCACCGAGCCCATGACGGCGACGCCGGCGGTGCCGCCGACCGTGCGGAAGAAGTTGACGCCCGAGCTGGCGACGCCGATCTCCTGCGGCTTCGACGTGTTCTGCACGACGAGGACGAGGTTCTGCATGGTCATGCCGGTGCCCGCTCCGAGCAGGAACATGTACGTGCCGACGAGCCACAGCGACGTGTCGTACGCGAGCGTCGACAGCAGGCACGTTCCGGCGATCATGAGCACGGCGCCCACGACGAGGTAGCTCTTCCAGCGGCCGAAGCGCGTGACGAGCTGCCCCACGACGGCCGACGCCACGAGCATGCCCGCGGCCATCGGGATCGTCAGCAGACCCGCTTCGGTCGGGCCGTAGCCGCGGGAGATCTGCATGTACTGGCCGAGGTAGACGGAGGTGCCGAACATCGCCACGCCGATCGAGATCGACGCGAGCACCGCGAGCGTGAAGGTGCGGTTGCGGAAGAGGGTGAGGGGGATGAGCGGCTCGGCGACGCGGAGCTCGACGAGCACGAACGCGACGGCCGCGATCAGCGCGATGCCGACCATCCATGCGGTCTCCCAGCTGATCCATCCGTAGTCCGACACGTTCGTGATCCAGACGAGGAGCACACCGGCCGAGACGCTGAGGAGCACGATGCCGAGGTAGTCGATGCGCACCTTCGCCGCGCGGATCTGCTCGATCCGCAGCGTCCGCAGGAGCACGGCGAACGCGATGATGCCCAGCGGGACGCCGACGTAGAAGTTCCAGCGCCATCCGATCGTGTCGGTCATGACGCCGCCGAGCAGCGGGCCGCCGACCGTCGCGACAGCCATCACGCCCGCGAACAGGCCCATGTACTTGCCGCGCTCGCGCGGGCTGATGATGTCGGCCATGAGCACCTGGCTGAGCGCGGCCAGACCGCCGCCGCCGAGGCCCTGGAGGGCGCGGAAGGCGATGAGCATCTCGGCGCTCGTGGACATCCCGGCACCCGCGCTCGCGAGCACGAAGACCGCCAGGGCGATGAGCATGAGGGTCTTGCGGTTGACGAGGTCGGCGAGCTTGCCCCAGATCGGGGTCGAAATCGCCGTGGTGAGGAGGGTGATCGTCACGACCCAGGTGTAGGACTCCTGGGTGCCGCCGAGCGCCGGGACGATGATGGGCAGCGACGTGCCGACCACGGTCGTGGAGACCATGGAGCAGAACATGGCGAGGAGGAGACCCGAGAGGGCCTCGAGCACCTGGCGGCGGGACATCCGCGCCGCGGGCGCCTGTGCGGGGGTGGGTTGCGCGCTCATACGCACCTTTCGCGATCGTGTCCGGATTGGCATGACGGCGTCGGCATGCAGAAGTTGAAGAAAGTCAACGATATCCAGAACGTTGACAAACCGCAACTAATTCCCGGATGTCGGTGCGTGTGGTGTTCGCGTGGGCGTGCGGTGCGTGTCTCGTTTGGTGCCGGTATGGGGTGCCGATGACGGTGGCGGGTGAGACATGCGGCGTTGGCGGCCGGTGCGTGTCTCGCTGGGTGCCGGTATGAGGCGTCTATAACGGCGGCGGGTGAGACATGACACGGCACGGCGGGTGAGGCATGGCAGCCACCCACCGCGGCCGCCCACGGCGGCCACCCGCCACACCGGCACCCCGGGCGTGCGACGCGGCGCGTCAGTCGGCGAGGGCCAGTGCCCGATACGCGGAGCGCTGGAGTGCGCGCTCGCGCGGAGTGAGCGGCGCGGTCGCGGCGGCCTCGGGCCGGCGCGGCGGCTCGTTGCCCGTCGTGCGTCGGTACAGCTCGTCGATGAGGGCGGTCGCGAGCTTCACGAGTCGCGAGATCTCCGCGTCGTCGCGGTCGATCCAGACGCACTTCGGCTCGTCGTGCAGCGGCCGGAAGTCGCGGTGCTCCTCCCAGGCGAAGAGCGTCCGCTCGGCGCCGAGCACGTGCTGCTGCCACCACACCTGGCGGAGGTACGAGCGCGGGATGGTGCGCCACGTCTTGTTCGTCGTCTTGATCTCGGCGAGCAGGATGCGGCCGCTCTGGTCGACGGCGATCCCGTCGGGGGTTGCGAGATGGCGCTTCTCGATCGTCGCGTGGAAGAGGGCGCTGGATGGCTGGATGCCGTGGGTCGCGGCGACCCACGAGGCGATCTCGGGCTCTCGGCGCCGGCCGTGGTCGGTGTACGTGTTGCCGCCGAACGACGAGCCGCGCAGCTTCTGCTCGGCGGCGCGGGGGATGACCCGCTCGCTCGTGATCGTCGCGATGTCGGTCGCGGTGATGCCCTGCGATCGCGCCCGAAGCCAGGCCACCCTGTCGCGGGAGTCCGCGACGATCCGGGCGGCGAGTTCGGGGGTCACCTCTTGACCCTAACCCCGCCCCCTGACGGCGTCCCGACCGGACATGCGGGTTCGGCGGACTCGGTGCGGAAGGTCCGCTCCGTCGATTTGGCCCAGGCTCTCGAGTCGGGTACGCTGGTCCGAGCCGAAGACCGCCGGTCATCGCCGTGTGCGCAAGCACGTGACGATCGAAGCTCTGCACTGCAGGGGCCTGCGCAGGTGTCACGAACGAATCCTGTGTGAACGGGAACCGAGCTCCGTGCGCTTGCGCCGGAGCTCTTTCTCATGTTCGGGGCGGGTGGCGCGGCCGGTGCCCCACCTCCGTGGAGCACCTCAGGACAATCAAGGAGTGGCCATGGCGCAGAAGGAAGCATCGGTCGCCGAGCTCACGAAGCAGTTCGAGAGCTCGACCGCCGTTCTGCTCACCGAGTACCGCGGTCTGACGGTTGCCGAGCTCAAGGAGCTCCGCAACGCGATCCGTCAGGACGCGGAGTACGCCGTGGTGAAGAACACGCTGACCAAGATCGCCGCGAACAACGCGGGGATCACGGCGCTGGACGACGACCTCAAGGGTCCGTCGGCCGTCGCCTTCGTGCACGGCGACCCCGTCGCCGTCGCCAAGGGTCTGCGCGCCTTCGCCAAGGCACACCCTCTTCTCGTGGTGAAGGGCGGCTACTTCGATGGCACCGCCCTCAGCCCTGAGGAGGTCAGCAAGCTCGCTGACCTCGAGAGCCGCGAAGTCCTGCTCGCCAAGGTCGCGGGCATGATGAAGGCCTCGATGTCGAAGGCTGCCGCCCTCTTCCAGGCGCCGCTGTCGAAGACCGTTCGCACGGTCGAGGCGCTGCGCGAGAAGCAGGAGACCGCAGCCTGATCAGGCTGCGCGGAAGCAACCCCGAAACCCCGAAAAAGTAGGAGAAACATCATGGCGAAGCTCAGCACCGAAGAGCTGCTCGACGCGTTCAAGGAGCTCACGCTCATCGAGCTCAGCGAGTTCGTGAAGGCCTTCGAGGAGACCTTCGACGTCACCGCTGCTGCCCCGGTCGCCGTTGCGGCCGCTGGCGCCCCGGCTGCGGGCGGCGACGCTCCGGCCGAGGAGGAGAAGGACTCGTTCGACGTCATCCTCGAGGCTGCCGGCGACAAGAAGATCCAGGTCATCAAGGTCGTCCGCGAGCTCACCTCGCTCGGCCTCGGCGAGGCGAAGGCTGTCGTCGACGGCGCTCCCAAGGCTGTCCTCGAGGGCGCCAACAAGGAGACGGCCGACAAGGCCAAGGAGGCCCTCGAGGGCGCCGGCGCGACCGTCACCCTCAAGTAAGTCTTCTTCTCGAAGCTTCTTCGCGAAGGCCCCGGGTTCGTCCCGGGGCCTTCGTGCGTCTGCGGACGTTACGGGTCCGTGACTGTCAAGTGATTGTGGAAGCGCTCCTATGGCTCCTAGCTTGGAGGGCACAGCCTTTCCACAGAGAAGATGCTCGAGATAGGAGCAGACGATGAAGACTGCAGGACGCAAGCGGATCCTCCTCGCGGCGAGCGGGCTGGGGATCGCCGGTCTCGCTCTCGCGGGATGCACGAGCGGCCCCGGAGCATCGGATGGCGGCGGAGACGGGGGCGGTGGCGACGGCGGAGACGCCCAGGTCACGGTCTACGGCACGATCGTCGACGCGGAGGCGGAGCTCCTCGAGCAGTCCTGGGCGGACTGGGAGGAGGAGAGCGGCATCGACATCGTGTACGAGGGCTCGCAGGAGTTCGAGGCGCAGATCGCCGTTCGCGCGCAGGGCGGCAACCCGCCCGACCTCGCGATCTTCCCGCAGCCCGGCCTGCTGTCCGACATGGCGAGCCGCGGCTACCTCATGGAGGCGCCCGAGGGAGTGGTCTCGAACCTCCGCGAGTACTGGGCCGAGGACTGGGAGACCTACGCCTCGCATGACGGCACGATCTACGGCGCGCCGCTCATGGCGAACGCGAAGGGCTGGATCTGGTACCAGCCCGGCGTGTTCGAGGAGAACGGGTGGGAGGTTCCGACCGACTGGCAGGGCCTGCTCGACCTCACGCAGCAGATCCGCGACGAGACGGGCGAGCCGCCGTGGTGCGCGGGCTTCGGGTCCGACGCCGCGACCGGATGGCCGGGCACCGACTGGATCGAGGACCTCGTCCTGCGCCAGGCCGGCCCCGAGGTCTACGACCAGTGGGTCGCGAACGAGGTCCCCTTCACCGACCCGCAGATCAAGGAGGCCTTCGACGCGACGGCCGAGATCCTCCTCAACCCCGACTACGTCAACGCGGGCTTCGGCGACGTGGCGTCGATCGGCTCGACGCCCTTCGGCGACGTGGCGAACGCGCTCGTCTCGGGTGACTGCCTCCTGACGCACCAGGCGTCCTTCCTCGACGGCTTCATCGTCGAGGCCGGCGGCGAGGTCGGCGAGGATGGCGATGTCTGGGCGTTCATGCTGCCCCCGGTCGACGCGGGCGCCGGCCAGATGATCACGGGCGGCGGCGAGATCGTCGGCGCGTTCAGCGACGACGAGAACGTCATCAAGGTGCAGGAGTACCTGTCGAGCCCCGAGTGGGCGAACTCCCGTGTCTCGCTCGGCGGCGTGATCAGCGCGAACAACGGGCTCGACCCCGAGAACGCGCAGAGCCCGATCCTCAAGGCGGCCATCGAGATCCTCCAGGACGAGGAGACGACGTTCCGCTTCGACGGATCCGACCTCATGCCCTCCGCAGTCGGCGCCGGCACGTTCTGGACGGGCATGCGCGACTGGGTGAACGGCGCCTCGACCGACGACGTCCTGGAGCAGATCGAATCGGGCTGGCCGGAAGAGTAACGGCCGGACATGAAAGCGTTTCTCGACTGGCTGAGCACGCTCTCGCCGTGGCTGGAGATCCCGATCATCATCGGGGTGTTCCTGCTCGCGGTCGGCATCCTGCTCTTCTTCATCGAGATCGCGCCGCGCGCGGGCCGGGTGTACACGTACATCCGGCTCGCCGCGTGCGTGCTCTTGCCCCTGGCCGTGATGTGGATGCTCCAGTCCTACTGGTGGGCGATCATCGCGGCCGGCGTCCTCGGCCTGCTGTTCTTCTGGCTCGACTACCGGTCGAAGCAGGGAGCCGGCTACCTGTTCCAGCTCGTCGGATTCCTCGCGCCCGCTCTGATCCTGCTGCTCGTCGGCCTCGTCTTCCCCGTCATCCAGACGTTCGGGCAGTCGATGTTCAATGCGAGCGGCTCGCGGTTCATCGGACTCGACAACTTCATCTGGATCTTCACGCAGCCGCAGGGCATCCGCACGATCGTGAACACGATCGTCTGGGTGCTCATCGCCCCGATCGTGTCGACGGTCGTGGGCCTCGTGTACGCGTACTTCATCGACAAGACGCGCGGGGAGAAGGTCTACAAGATCCTCGTGTTCCTGCCGATGGCGATCTCGTTCGTCGGTGCGTCGATCATCTGGCGCTTCATGTACACGGCCCGGCCCGCAGACGCGGAGCAGATCGGCTTCGTCAACCAGATCATCGTCTGGTTCGGCGGCAGCCCTGTCCCGTTCCTCCAGGTGGAGCCCTGGAACACGCTGTTCCTCATCGTCGTGTTCGTGTGGATCTACACCGGATTCGCGATGGTCGTGCTGTCGGCGGCGATCAAGGGCGTGCCGACCGAGCAGCTCGAGGCGGCTGAGCTCGACGGAGCCAACGCGTACGAGCGCTTCATGAACGTCGTCGTGCCGGGCATCCGGCCCTCCCTGATCGTGGTCCTCACGACGATCGCGATCGCGTCCATGAAGATCTTCGACATCGTCCGCACGATGACCGCGGGCGCGAACAACACCTCGGTGCTCGCGAACGAGATGTACTCGCAGTTCCGCAGCTTCGAGGCCGGACGGTCCGCGGCGTACGCCGTGATCCTGTTCGTGCTCGTGCTCCCGCTGGTCATCTACAACGCGCGACAGCTCAAGGCACAGAGGGAGGTGCGCTGATGACCGCGACCGAGCTCGTGACGACGGCGGGCAAGCCGTCGAGGAAGCGCGCGCTGAGCGACACCAAGCGCCGCCTGACGAACCCGTGGGCCACGGTTGCCGCGCTCGTCATCGCGGTGCTGTGGACCATCCCGACGTTCGGCGTGTTCGTGTCGTCGTTCCGTCCGCGTGTGGAGATCCAGACGACCGGATGGTGGACGGTCTTCCAGAACTGGGGCTGGACGTTCGACAACTACGTCGAGGCGCTGAACACCTCGACGGGCGGCCTCACGATGCTGGGCTCGTTCGTGAACTCCTTCGCGATCACGCTCCCGGCGTCGATCATCCCGCTCATCATCGCGACGCTCGCGGCGTACGGGTTCGCCTGGATGGACTTCCGCGGCAAGAACCTGCTGTTCGTGCTCGTGTTCGCGCTGCAGATCGTCCCGATCCAGATGGCCTTTATCCCGCTCCTGCAGCTGTTCTCGCGCGGAGAGCTGTTCGGGGTCCCGGTCATCCAGGCGGTGGGGTCGTCGGGCTACGCGCAGGTGTGGATCGCGCACACGATCTTCGGCCTGCCGCTCGCGATCTTCCTGCTGCACAACTTCATCGCGCAGATCCCGGCGGATGTCATCGAGGCGGCCCGCGTGGACGGTGCGGGGCATGGGCAGATCTTCTTCCGCATCGTGCTCCCGCTGAGCATGCCGGCGATCGCGTCGTTCGCGATCTTCCAGTTCCTGTGGGTCTGGAACGACCTGCTCGTGGCCTTGATCTTCGCGGACGGCAACGTGGCGCCGATCACGAAGCTGCTCGCGCAGATGACCGGGTCGCGCGGTCAGGACTGGCACCTGCTCACCGCCGGCGCGTTCATCGCGATCATCGTGCCGCTGCTGGTGTTCCTGTTCCTGCAGCGCTACTTCGTCCGCGGCCTGCTGGCGGGCTCGGCGAAGGGATGACCCGCATGACGAAGGGCCCGCCGGACGGCGGGCCCTTCGTCATGCGTCGGCCCGCTCAGCCGGTGCAGCCGAGGCGCGTCTGGATCGACTGCATGGCCGCGATCTCGGCCGTCTGGCCCTGGCCCATGCTGCGCGCGGTCTGGACCACGCGCTCGTCGCTGCCGAGCTCCACGACGGCGTCCGTCATCTCGATCGCGCCCGAATGGTGACGGATCATGAGCTCGAGGAAGAGGCAGTCCCGAGCCGAGCCCTCGAGCGAGGCGAGCCGGTCGATCTCCTCGGCCGTGGCCATCCCCATCGCCGCTTCGAGCTCCTCGGCGGATGCCGTCGCGCTCGCGCCGTGGTCGTGTCCGGTTCCCGACATCCACGACATGAGCGGGTCGCCCGCCTGGGGCAGGCCCCACGCCACGAGCCATCCGTACATCTCGCCGCGCTGCGCCGCCTGAGCCGTCGCGATGTCGTACGCGAGGGCGCGGAGCTCGTCGTCGTCGGTCGCGCGGTACTCGATCATCGCCATCTCGACGGCCTGCGCATGATGCACCTGCATGTCGCGCGCGAAGCCGGCGTCCGCGGCGTTCGGCCCGCCGCTCGAGCCGGTCGCGTCGGAGAGGTCGTCGAACGTCGTGAAGCGGCCGATCGCGAACGCGAGGCCCGCCACGAGCACGACCGCGATCACCACGAGCGGCCAGGGGATGCCCGTGCGCGCGGTCGGGCCGTCGGACTCCGTCATGCTCAGCTGAGCTTGCCGGGGCCGTCGATGGCGCCGGTGCATGCGGCGCCCGGCTCCGGCACGTTCTGGTTGCGCCAGTACTCCTCGAAGAACTCCGCGATGCGCTCGTCGTCGACCGAGTCGACCTTGAGCTGCGCGTTCCAGGCGCTCACGGCGACCGGCGTCCCGAGGTCGGGGTACGGCGAGAGGATCGCGTAGCTCGACGGCAGGTAGCCCTTGAGCGTCTCGAGCTCCTCGTCGCTCACGAGCTCGGGGTCGTACGTGACCCACACCGCGCCGTGCTCGAGGGAGTGCACCGCGTTCTCGTTCTGCTGCGGCTCGCTGTAGACGCCGCAGTTCAGCCAGTACACGTTGTGCGGGCCGCCCGCGGGAGGGGTCTGCTCGTATTCGACGGTGCCCTCGACGTGCGTGTTCGTGTTGGAGAAGGTCTCGACCCCCTCGATCTCCGCCCCGTCGCCGCCGATGCCGTACTCGGCGACATTCGGACGCGGCGTGAAGACGAACGAGGCGACGATCGCACCGATCACGGCGACCGCCGCGACCGTGCCGACCGTCCACCAGACGAGCTTCCCGCGCTGGCGCTTCTTGAGCTGCCGCTGGTACTCGGCGAGCTTCTCCTGACGCCGGGCCTCGCGCTGCTGCTTGACCGTCTGCTCGATCTCGGCCTGGCGGGCGGGGTTGCCGCTGGACTTCTGGGGGCGCTTCTGCGTCGACACGCTCCGATCCTATGCGGCTGAATGCGCGCGCCGCTGGGAGAATCGGGCCGGGAACCTGGGCTTCCGCCTTGCGCTGCCCGTCCCCCTCGACCCTAGGATTGAGGGCGTCCCCTTCGCGCGGATCCTCCGGGCGTCGTCTGGGACTTCTTTCTTTCTCCGCACCCCTCGTCCGCGAAAGCAGCGACGCTCACGATGACTCACGAAGACCGTTCCCCGCGCGACGAGCACGGGCACCACCCGCACACGGGCAGCATCCCCACCGCCACGGGCCTCATCCCGGTGCCCACGGGGACGATTCCGCTGCCCGATGCCGCGCGCGCGGCAGCGGGGGAGATGCCGCGCACGCATCGCGGTGACGCGCTCTCGAGCGGCCGGCGCCTCGCGTACGTCCTCCTGCTCGGCGCGCTGACGGCGCTCGGCCCGTTCACGATCGACCTCTACCTGCCCGCGTTCCCCCTGCTCGAGCGCGATTTCGAGACGACGAGCGCGGCCATCCAGCTCACGCTCACGGGCACGATGATCGGCTTCGCGCTCGGCCAGCTCGTCGTGGGTCCGCTGAGCGACAAGTTCGGCCGGCGGGTTCCGCTGCTCATCGTGACCGCGCTGCACGTGCTCTCGAGCCTCGCGGCGGCCTTCGCGCCCACGCTCGAGCTGCTCGGCGCCGCGCGAGTGCTGATGGGGATGGGCGCGGCCGCGGGCGGCGTGGTGGCGATGGCCATGGTGCGCGACCTGTTCGGCGGGCGCCGCCTCGTCATCATGCTGTCGCGGCTCGCGCTCGTGACGGGGGTCGCGCCCGTTGTGGCGCCGCTCATCGGCTCGGCGCTGCTCACGGTCATGCCCTGGCACGGGATCTTCCTCGTGCTCGCCGCGTACGGCACGATCATGCTCCTGTGCGCGATCTTCGCGCTGCCCGAGACCCGCCCCGCGTCCGACCGCATCTCGCACGAGACGGTGTCCGTGTGGCACCGCTATCGCGTCGTGCTCACCGACCGCGTGTACCTGGGCGTGCTCGTGATCGGAGCGATGACCTTCTCAGGCCTCTTCTCGTACCTGTCGGCGTCGTCCTTCCTGTTCCAGCAGTCGTACGGCTTCACCGAGGTGCAGTACGGCCTGCTGTTCGCCTCGAACTCGGTCGGCCTCGTGATCGGCAACCAGGTCGCGGCCCGTCTCGCGGCGCGGTTCGGGCCACAGTGGGTGCTCGCGTACGCGACCGCCGTTCTCGTGCTCGCCTCTGCCGGCATCATCGTCGGCGACCAGCTGGGGCTCGGGGTGTGGGGCGTCGTGATCCCGCTGTTCGTCTTCATGACGACGTGCGGCTTCACCTTCCCCTGCGCGCAGGTGCTCGCGCTCGACCGGCACCCCGAGGCAGCCGGCACGGCGGCCTCGGTGCTCGGCGCGACGAACAACGGGATCGCGGGCGTCATCTCGCCGCTCGTCGGCGTGATCTCGGCGGCCTCGGGCATCACGGGCACCACGATGGCGTCGGTGATGCTCGGCTGCTCGGCCATCGCCGTCCTCTCGCTCTGGCTCGTCGTCCGCCCGCGCTCGCTCGGCCTGCTCGCCGACTGACCGCACGCCTGCGCCCGAACGGCGCGGGCGTGGGCAGAATGGGGCGATGGGGATGTCGCGTCGGGCCATGCTGTGGTGGGGGATCGGGCTCATCGCGGCGGCCGCGCTGCTCGGCTGGGCCACGGTGCTGCACCGCGATCCCTTCCCGATCGACACATGGTGGGCCGGCGTGCTGCCGGAAGCCGATGCGGGCGTCCGCCTGTGGTTCTCGCTCCTCCTCGACCGGATCGGCGGAGGGTGGTGGGCCATCCTCGTCTTCCCGCTCGGGATCGGGGCCTTCCTCCTCGCGACGCGCCACCGATGGGGAGCCCTGTACTTCCTCGTCGCGACGGCCGCCAGCGCGGGGTTCGTGCAGCTGCTCAAGCAGCTCTACTCGCGGCAGCGCCCCGAGGACATCCTCGTCGTCGTCGACCACGGCTCATTCCCGTCGGGGCATGTGGCCAATGCCGCCACGGTCGTGTTCGCCCTGTGGGTGCTCTTCCCGCGATGGTGGATGGCCACGGTCGCGGTGATCTGGACGCTCTCGATGGCGTTCGCGCGCACGTATCTCTCGGCGCACTGGGCGAGCGACACCGCGGGCGGCGCGCTCGTCGGGGCCGGGGCGGCGCTGATCGTCGCCGCGCTGCTGAACGCGCGTCTCCTGCGAGATCGCGACCGCATCGCCGAGCGGCGGGAGCAGTCGGAGAGGCTCGCCCGGTCGTAGGGCGGGACACAGCGCAGGAGTCCGGTCGCAGGCGGAGCCTGCTGCCCGCGCGACCCTGGGGGTGAGCGCGCGCCGGGCCCGGGGCGTTCCTGCGTCGTGTCCCGCGTCGGGCGACCCGCGCTGGCTAGGCTGTGGCCATGAGCCCCGAGAACGCTCCTGACGCCGCTGCCGCCGAACTCGAGAGACTGCGCGCGGAGGCCGCGGCCGCCGAAGCCGCTCTCAAGGCCGCGGAGGCCCGCGCGAAGCTCGCCGCCGCAGAGGCCGCCGCGGCACGTGCCGGAGGGGCGGATGGCGCCGAGCCGGCCGCCGAGGACGATGCCGAGCCGCCCGCCGCGGACGAGCCATCTGCGGAGACCGAGCCATCCGCGGAGCCCGAGCCCGAGTCCGCGCCGGAGACCGAGCCATCCGCGGAGCCCGAGCCCGAGCCATCCGAGGAACCCGCGAAGCCCGCGGCGTCTGACGGGCCGCTCGACGCGGGCGACGTGCAGCGCATCGTCGACGGCTACGCCTTCGAGGGGGAGACGCTCGACATCGGCGCGCTCGTGAACGGGGAGCCGCTCGCCGACGCGCAGATCCGGATCCCGCTCGCGATGCTCAACCGGCACGGCCTCGTCGCCGGAGCGACCGGAACGGGCAAGACCCGCACTCTGCAGGGGCTCGCGGAGCAGCTCGCCGCGAAGGGCGTGCCCGTGTTCGCGGCCGACATCAAGGGCGACCTCACGGGCATGGCGACGCCGGGGGAGCCGAGTGACAAGCTTCTCGCCCGCACGAAGGGCATCGGCCAGGACTGGAAGCCCGAGGCGGCGGCGGTCGAGTACTTCGCGCTCGGCGGGATCGGCACGGGCGTGCCCGTGCGCGCGACGGTGACCGGCTTCGGGCCGCTCCTGCTGTCGAAGGTGCTCGGTCTCAACGACACGCAGGAGTCGAGCCTCGGGCTCGTCTTCCACTACGCCGACGAGAAGGGCCTGCCGCTCGTCGATCTCGCCGACCTCCGCGCGGTGCTGCAGTACCTCACGAGCGACGAGGGCAAGGCCGAGCTCAAGGGGCTGGGCGGCTTGTCGTCGGCGACCGCCGGCGTCATCCTGCGCGAGCTCATCACGTTCGCCGAGGGCGGCGCCGACGTCTTCTTCGGAGAGCCCGAGTTCGATGTGCAGGACTTCCTGCGGACGGCCGAGGATGGCCGCGGCATCGTCTCCCTGCTCGAGGTGCCGGGCGTCGCCGATCGACCGGAGCTGTTCTCCACGTTCCTCATGTACCTCCTCGCCGAGCTCTTCGAGCTGCTGCCCGAGGTCGGCGACGTCGACAAGCCCAAGCTCGTGTTCTTCTTCGACGAGGCGCACCTGCTCTTCAAGAACGCGTCGAAGGACTTCCTCGCGGCGATCACGCAGACGGTGCGGCTCATCCGCTCGAAGGGCGTCGGCGTCTTCTTCGTCACGCAGACCCCGAAGGATGTCGATGGCGACGTGCTCGCGCAGCTCGGCTCCCGCGTGCAGCACCAGCTGCGCGCCTTCACGCCGGATGACGCGAAGGCGCTCCGCTCGACGGTCGGGACGTATCCGAAGTCGGGCTACGACCTCGAGCGGGTGCTGCAGGAGCTCGGCACCGGAGAGGCGATCGTCACCGTCATGAGCGAGAAGGGTGCGCCCACGCCCGTCGCGTGGACGCGCGTGCGCGCACCGCAGGGGCTCATGGACGCGTCGCCCGCCGCTGTCGTGGAGCAGGCTGTCGCGTCGTCGACGCTCCTGCCCAAGTACGGCGAGCCCGTCGATCGCGAATCCGCGTACGAGATGCTCACGGCGAAGATGAACGCCGCCGCCGAGGCCGCGGAGGCCGAGGAGAAGGCACTCGAGAAGGCGAAGGCCGACGCCGAGTACGAGAAGCAGAAGGCCGCGATCGAGAAGAAGGCGCAGCAGGAGTACGACCGCCTGCTGAAGTCGACCAAGAGCCGCACGACGACGCGGCGCACCACGCGGTCGAGCAGCGACCGCGTGGTCGAGCGCGTCATCGGATCGGCGGCGACGACGCTCGTGAACAGCGTGATCCGGGGTCTGTTCGGCAACAGCCGCCGGCGCTGAGGGTGAAAGCCCTGCCCGCCCCCGTGTCGGGCGGGCGTGGCTTCCACCATCAACTCAGGACGGGATGAGCCCGAGCTCGCGCACGGCGGTGCGCTCGTCGGCGAGCTCCGCGACCGACGTGTCGATGCGGGCGCGCGAGAAGTCGTCGATCTCGAGGTCGGGCACGATCTGCCATCGGCCGTTCTCCGTCTGCACGGGGAAGGACGACACGAGTCCCTCGGGCACGCCGTAGGACCCGTCGGAGACGACCGCCATCGAGGTCCAGTCGCCTTCGGTCGTGCCGTTCAGCCAGTCGCGCGCGGCATCCACCGTCGCACTCGCCGCGGACGCTGCGGACGACGATCCGCGCGCCTCGATGATCGCCGTGCCCCGGTTCGCGACGGTCGGCAGGAACTCGCTCTCGACCCACGGACGGTCGACGAGCTCGAGCGCGGGCCGGCCTGACACCACGGCGTGCGACAGGTCGGCGTACTGCGTCGCGGAGTGGTTGCCCCAGATCGTCATGCGCGAGATCTCCGACACCGGCGCGCCCGTCTTGAGCGCCAGCTGCGCGAGAGCGCGGTTGTGGTCGAGGCGGGTCAGGGCAGAGAAGCGCTCGGCCGGGATGTCGGGCGCGTTCTGCTGCGCGATCAGCGCGTTCGTGTTCGCAGGGTTGCCCGTGATCAGCACGCGGATGTCGTCGCCTGCGACGTCGTTCAGCGCCTGACCCTGGGCCGTGAAGATCGCGCCGTTGGCGGACAGGAGATCGCCGCGGGTCATCTCGGCCGTGCGCGGGCGGGCGCCGACGAGGAGCGCGAGGTCGGCTCCGTCGAACGCGCGACGGGCATCGTCGGTGATGTCGATCCCGGAGAGAAGCGGGAACGCGCAGTCGACGAGCTCCATCGCGACGCCCTCCGCCTTCGGCAGCGCGGGCGCGACCTCGAGCAGGCGGAGTTCGACCGGGCGGTCGCCGAGACCGCCGCTCGCGAGACGGAAGAGGAGGCTGTAGCCGATCTGACCGGCCGCGCCCGTGACGGCGATGCGAAGAGGTGTGACCATGACTCGACGCTACCGGTCGGCCGGTGCCTCCGGCAGGGCCGAGCGCAGCGGGCGGCGCAGGAACCGGTCGGCGATCTGCATCCCGATCCCGCCGTCGAGCAGCACGCCGTGCTTGGCGCCCTTGATCACGGTCAGTCGGGCGCCCGGGATGCGCGCGTCGAGGACCCGGGCGTTCTCGACCGGCGTCAGGGCGTCGAGCTCGCCGTGCAGCACGAGCGTCGGGGCCGTGATGCGCGACAGGTCGTCGAGCGTGTCGTGCGCGCGACTGGCGCGATGATGCCGGGCGAGGGCGGTGCGGTCGCGGCCGACAGCGAGGAGCCGCACCAGGTCGTCCTGCGCCTCGTCCCAGAAGACCGACGCGACCTCCTTCCGGTCGCGCGAGCGGATGGCGCGGTCGGCTTCGTCGGAACGCCGCGGGCCGTGCGCGTCGCCGGCCGATGTCGAGACGAGCACGAGCTTGCGCACGCGCTCGGGATGGTCGATCGCGAGCCACTGCGCGACGCGGCCGCCCATCGAATGCCCGACGACGTCGGCTCGCTCGATGCCCGCATCGTCGAGGATGTGCACGACGTCGTCGGCGAAGAGCCGCGTCGTGAAGCGCTCGGCCTCGCCCAGTTCGCTGTCGCCGATGCCGCGGTGGTCGAAGATCACGATCTGCCGATCGCGGAGCAGTCCCGGCCCCACGATCTGCCACGACCGGTGATCGACCGCCTGACCCGCGATGAGCACGAGCGGTGCGCCTTGCCCCGCGGTCCAGTACGCGAGCCGGATGCCGTCGGCCGCGGTCGCATCGTGCCGCACCCACTCGGGCCCGTAGGGATTGTCCGTCACTCGGACGAGGGTAGCCGGGTCAGAGGAGACGACTTCCCAGAAGGGCGCTCAGGAATGAGGTTGTGTCGGGGTTCCCGTGTTGCCCGTCGGAGTAGGAAACGGTGACGTCGGCGATGGACCAGTTCAGCGCGTCCAAGGTGCTGCCGCTGATCTCGAACGCGCCCGTGCCGTTCTTATCAAGCGTGAGTGCTTGCGGATCGGGAATGTCTTCGAGGAGACCCGGGGTGACTGAGGGGTCAACGGTCGCAAACGGTGCACCGATCACCTTGAACGCGACGGTCCAAGTTGAGAAATCCGAGGTGACGTCCGTGGTTGAGATATCGAGATCGACAGGGATGAATTTGGCGACCCCCAGTTCCGCCAGATCCACGAAGTCCTCCCTCCCGTAGACGTCGGTCGAGACGTATCGCGCTCTCAGACGGGGATTACCTTCTAGGGCGTTCTGTGCGCTGTTGAGACGCGGCTCGATCCAGATCGACTGAGGCTGCGCTCCTTCGAAGTGAAGCGCGCCCACCGGGATTTCGTCCAGGAGTACCTCGACATCGGCGCCCGGTTCGCCGCGGATGTCGACGAAGAATCCGAAGGGCGCGCCATCCGCAGGCTCGGGGTCAGGGGAAGCAGCGCCGATCACCACAGGAGTGTCGAGCAGCTCGTCGAGTTCTCCGAGCCCGAACTCTGCCGTTCGCCGGTCGGCATGCGCCGCCGCGTATGCGACCGAAACACGCGTGTTCTCGGTGATGTCGTGCATCGAAGGAGTGAAGGGAATCCGAGTCGCCCCGCCGATCAGAGAGGCCTCGATCGAATCGCCGTCCGGGAGCGTCAGGCGTATGTCGGCGTCGGGCTCGCCCGTGACGACGAGATCGACGACCTTCGTCTCCGCATGGGGGTCGACTTCAGCCGAGAGCGTCAGTTCGTCATCGATCGCGACATCCTCGATATCGATCAGCTCGCCCAGCATGGTGCTGCCCTCGAAGCCCGCGAGGGCGCCATCCCGGTAGCGCACCTCGATCGGCAGATCGTCTCGGACCTCGCCCGGGCCGAGCGCGATGGTGAGCGTGGCCTTCCCCTCAGCATCGAGCGTTCGCGAGTCGTCGGACGAGGTCGACCCGTTGACGTACACGGAAACCTGCTTGCTGACCTCGCCTGTCACGGCGAACTCGACGGTTCCGGCGTTCTTGTCGACATCGACCGCCGCGCCGATGTCGATCCGCTTCGGGGGCACCGGCGTCTCAGTCGGCGTCGGTTCCGGCGTGGGCGTCGGGCTCGCGGTCGGCGTCACCGTCGGAGTCGGAGTCGGCTCGGGCTCGACGGCCTCGAGCAGCGGATCGCGCACGCCCAGCGTCGACAGCGACGCGACGAACGACTCGCCCTCGACGTCGCGATAGGCGATCTCGAGCGTGACGTCGTCCATCACCTGGACGGCGGTGAGGGCGAACTGGAGCTCCGCGACGCCGTCGGCAGAGAACTCGCCCTCCGCGAGGGCATCCGCGTCGGCCGCCGTGAGGAGGAGCATCGCAGAGGCCGCAGCGGGCGCGGAGCTCGACTCGGTCACGGCCACGGGCTCACCGGGCTCGCCGGTCACGTCCACCTGGACGATGCGCTCGCGTGCATCGACGACGGACGCACGCTCGAAGCCGATGGGCGCGGGGCTCTCGACCTCCGGTGCGGGCTCCGACGGCTGCGGCGTCGGCTCGGGCGACGGCTCGTCCGATGGGCTCGGCGCGGGCTCCTCCGACGGGCTCGGCTCGGGCGACGGCGCCTCTGACGGCTCGGGCTCGGCGGTCGGCTGCGGCTCGAGCGTGGGCTCGGCTGTCGGCTGGGGCTCGACGGTCGGCTGAGGCTCGGCCGTCGGCTGGGGCTCGGCGCTCGGCTCGGGAGCCGGCGCCGGAGTGCGCGTCGGCGTCGGGGTCGGCGAAGCGGATGGCGCGGGCTCGTCGACCGGGGGAGCGGTCGGCTCCTCGGGGGCCGGGGTTTGCGCGAGCAGCTCGTCGGAGGCCTCGATCGACGCGTCGGGCTGCGCGGCGTCCTCGAATGCCGACGCGGCCTCGTTCGCGGATCCCGCGAAGCCGCCCGTCAGCGTCGCCGCGAGTACCGTACCCGCGACCGCGGCCGCCGCGATCCCGGCGCCGACGAGTCCGCCGATCGTCCACGCGGAGCTCGACGCCGACCCGCCGGCCGATCCTCCGGATCCACCTGATCCGCCGCCCGCCGCAGCGAACCCGACCGACTTGGCGGCGCCATCCGCTGCCGCGCCGGTCGCCGCTCCGGCGCCGACGGCTCCGCCCGCGACCGCCACAGCGCCCTCGTACACCGACGACGGCATGGCCGCGAGCGCCACGAGCGCCGACTCGTCGCGCTGGAGCGAGGCGAGGTAGCCGGCGGTGCCGGTGACGCCGATCGTGAGCGGCAGGAGCACGAGCGCGAGTCGGCTGCCGACCTCCTTCGCCTCCGACGCGACGATCGCGCAGCGCGCGCACTCGCCGAGGTGCGCGTCGACCTTGGCCTGGTCGCGCGATCCGAGGTTGCCGCGCGTGTACGCGCCGAGGCGCTCGATCGTCCAGGCGTGCGCGGACCCGTCCTCGACGGAGGCGATGTGCGCCTGGATCCACGCCTCGCGCAGCCCCTCACGAGCGCGGAACGCGAGCTGCGAGACGGCGGCCGCCTTCATGCCGAGCAGCGGTGCGATCTCCGCGGGCTTCATCTGCTCGATCTCGGTGTACCAGAGCACCTCCTGCCAGCGCGTGGGCAGGCTGCGGAAGGCGGTGTGGGTGAGGCTGCGGTCGAGCGCCTCGTCCGTGGCCTCCTCGGTTGACTCCGGGTCCTCGACCTCCTCGAGCGCGTCGCTCGTCGCCTCCGTGCGCGCGCGGCCCCACGATGCCGCCACATTGCGGATGGTCGTGAAGAGGTAGGCGCGGAACGAGCCGGTCGGCCCGTTGCCGCGCTGGATCGACTGGAAGATCTTCGCGTACGACTCCTGCACGAGGTCGTCGGCGTCGAGGCTCGACGTGATCGACCGCGCGGCGACGATGCCCGATCGGTAGTGGCGTCGCCACAGCTCGCCGAACGCGTCGTGGTCGCCCGAGCGGGTGCGTAGGACGAGATCCGCGTCGGGGGTCGCCGATGCCGGCGCCTCGCCGTCGCTGAGGTTCTCGTCGTCTGTGGTCATAGGTGCGGGTCCGTGTCGGTGGGCACACCCCTCGTCGCATCGGTGGCGGCGGGTGCGCGTGCGGCCGACGTCGGGTCGTCAGGCCGGTGAACATCCTCCCGCGGATCGGGCGGCTCCGCCACCCCGATGTAGGGATTCACGGGGGATTTTCCGCCCGATGGCACGGTCACATCCGGAGATCGACAAATTTCTCGGAAGTCGCGTAATGAAACCGCCCCACCGCCGTCTCATGCGGTGAGGGACGTTCCGCCCAGCTGCTGGGGAGCTTCGGGTCGGAGGTCTCGCGAGGCGGCATCGCCGCTCGCGACGAGGGGCTCGGACACTCGGGGGAGGGGTCCGGGCCCCTGATCTCTCTCCGGACGCCTCAGCGCACGGCGCCCGCGGTCCAGACTCGCGCGACCTCGAGCTCGCGGCTCCACAGAACCGCATCGGCGATCGCCCCGGTGCGGAGCGTGCCGAGGTCGTCGCGGCGCAGCACCTTGGCGGGCGTCGCCGTGAGCGCCCCGACCGCGTCGGGCAGCGGGACGCCGAGCCCGACGACCCGGCGGAGCGCCACGTCCTGCGTGAGCGTGGAGCCCGCGATGGTGTCGGTGCCGCGCACCGTCGCGACGCCCTGCTCGACGACCACGTCGAGGGCGCCGATCGCGTAGTCGCCGTCGGCCATGCCGGTCGCCGCCATCGCGTCGGTCACGAGCGCGACCCGGCCCGGCGCGGCCCGGAGCAGCATGAGCATCACGGCGTCGGCGACGTGCACGCCGTCGGCGATGAGCTCGAGCACGACCCGGTCGTCGCGCGCGGCGGTCGGGATGGGCCCCGGCCGGCGGTGGTGGATGCCCGGCATCGCGTTGAAGGCGTGCGTCACGAGCGTCGCACCGGCGTCGACGCCCGCCGCGGTCGCGTCGGCGTCGGCGTCGGTGTGCCCGATCGCCGCGATGACCCCCGCCGCTGAGATGGCGCGGATCGCGTCGATCGCGCCGGGCAGCTCGGGGGCGATCGTGATCTGCCGGATGGTCTGGGCTCCGCCGATCTCGCCCGCCGCGAGCAGGCGCGCGACCGTGTCGGGGTCGGGGTGGCGCAGGAGCTCGGGGTCATGCGCGCCGTGATGGCCGGGGTCCAGGAACGGCCCCTCGAGATGGCTGCCGAGGATGTCGTCCTCGTGCTGGGCGAGGCGCCCGATGGCGGCGACGCGCGCCTCGAGGTCGTCGACGGAGGCGGTCACGAGCGAGATGACCGCTCGCGTCGTGCCGTGCGCCCGGTGCAGAGCGCGTGCCGTCCGGATGGCGTCCGCCCCGTCCTCGTGGGCGGCGCCCGCACCGCCGTGCCCGTGCAGGTCGATCAGCCCCGGCGTGAGCACGGCGCCGTCGCCCGCGATCTCGGCCGCGTCGATGACGACATCGCCCGTCTGCGTTGCGGCGCGCCATCCGTCTCCGTCGCCGCGCGACGAGACGCGTCCGTCCTCGAAGCGGATCCAGCCGTCGCGCTCCGCGCGGCGGTCGGAGACGAGCAGCGTCGAGTGGATCACGGTCCCCATGCTCCCGACCCTCCCACATCCACCCGACCGCGGCCATCCGACTCGGGTCGGCTATGCTGTTCGCGTCGCGACTGGCGTTGAGGTGGTGCACCACCGGGAAGCGACCGAGACGGCATTCGACCGCACGCCTGGGCCGATGCGATGACCCCTTTTCGTCTGTCGTCTGGAGATCGCCATGACCGATCCGCTGTTCAACGCCCCCCTCGCCGAGGTCGACCCGGAGATCGCGGAGGTGCTGCAGCGCGAGCTCGATCGCCAGCGCGGCTTCCTCGAGATGATCGCGTCGGAGAACTTCGTGCCCGTCTCGGTGCTGCAGTCGCAGGGCTCCGTGCTCACGAACAAGTACGCCGAGGGCTACCCGGGCCGCCGCTACTACGGCGGCTGCGAGGAGGTCGACGTCGCCGAGGAGCTCGCGATCGCCCGCGCCAAGGAGCTGTTCGGCGCCGAGTTCGCGAACGTCCAGCCGCACTCGGGCGCCACCGCCAACGCGGCCGTGCTGCACGCGATCGCCCGCCCCGGCGACACCATCCTCGGCCTCTCGCTCGACCACGGCGGCCACCTCACGCACGGCATGAAGATCAACTTCTCCGGCCGTCTCTACGACATCGTCGCCTACGGCGTGAACCCCGAGACCTCGCTCGTCGACATGGACGAGGTGCGCCGCCTCGCCCTCGAGCACAAGCCGAAGGTCATCATCGCCGGCTGGTCGGCGTACCCCCGCCAGCTCGACTTCGCCGCGTTCCGCGAGATCGCCGACGAGGTGGGCGCGTACCTCTGGGTCGACATGGCGCACTTCGCCGGTCTGGTCGCCGCGGGCGTCCACCCGAGCCCCGTCCCGCACGCGCACGTCGTCTCGTCGACCGTGCACAAGACGATCGGCGGCCCCCGCTCGGGCTTCATCCTCACGAACGACGCCGACATCGCGAAGAAGATCAACTCGGCCGTCTTCCCGGGTCAGCAGGGCGGCCCGCTCATGCACGTGATCGCCGCCAAGGCGACCGCGTTCAAGCTCGCCGCGACGCCCGAGTTCAAGGACCGTCAGGAGCGCACCGTCCGCGGCGCGGCCATCCTCGCCGATCGCCTCTCGCAGCAGGACGTGAAGGACGCGGGCATCGCGGTCCGCTCGGGCGGCACCGACGTGCACCTCGTGCTCGTCGACCTGCGCGACGCCGCGATCAACGGCAAGGAGGCGGAGGACCTCCTGCACGACATCCGCATCACGGTCAACCGCAACGCCGTCCCGAACGACCCGCGCCCGCCGATGGTCACCTCGGGCCTGCGCATCGGCACGCCCGCGCTCGCGACGCGCGGCTTCGGCGACGCCGAGTTCACCGAGGTCGCCGACATCATCGCCCTCGCGCTGCTTCCCGGCGCCGACGTCGACGCCCTGCGCGAGCGCGTCGCGAAGCTCGCCGACGCGTTCCCGCTCTACCCCGGCCTCGAGCAGGTCGGCCAGGGCTACGCGGGCGTCTGAGGCGCCCCGATCCGTCGAGACTAGCCCCGGTCGTCGAAGCCAGCGCTCCCCGCGCTGGCTTCGACGACGGGCACTAGTCTCGACGGGTTCTGACCCACGAACGAGGGAAGACGAAGACGGATGACCGCACAGATTCTCGACGGCAAGGCGGCCGCGGCCGCGATCAAGGCGGAGCTCGCGGAGCGGGTCGCCGCCCTCGCGGCGAAGGGCGTCACGCCCGGCATCGCGACCGTACTCGTCGGCGCCGACCCCGCGTCGCAGCTGTACGTCGGCATGAAGCACAAGCAGTCGGTGGCGATCGGGATGAACTCGATCCAGCGCGAGCTGCCGGCTGACGCGACCCAGGCCGACGTCGAGGCGCTGATCGACGAGCTCAACGCCGATCCGACGTGCCACGGCTACATCGTGCAGCTGCCGCTGCCCAAGCACATCGACACGGACGCCGTGCTCGAGCGCATCGACCCCGCGAAGGACGCCGACGGCCTGCACCCGACGAACCTCGGCCGTCTCGTGCTCAACGTGAACGCGCCGATCGCCACCCCGCTGCCGTGCACGCCCCGCGGCGTCATCGAGCTGCTCGTGCGCAACGGGTACGACCTGAACGGCAAGCACGTCGTGGTCGTCGGCCGCGGCGTGACGATCGGCCGCCCCATGGGGCTCCTGCTCACGCGGCGCGACGTCAACGCGACGGTCACCCAGGTGCACACGGGCACGCCCGACATGGCGCCGTACCTGCGCGAGGCCGACGTCATCGTCGCGGGCGCCGGCGTCAAGCACCTCATCCGCGCGGAGGACGTCAAGCCCGGTGCGGCCGTGCTCGACGTGGGCGTCACACGCGAGACCGACCCCGAGACCGGGAAGCAGCGGGTCTTCGGAGACGTGCACCCCGACGTCGCCGAGGTCGCGGGTTTCCTGTCGCCGAACCCCGGCGGCGTGGGCCCGATGACCGTGGCGCTGCTCATGACGAACGTCGTCGAGGCGGCCGAGCGCTCCCTCGCCTGAGTCGCGTCCGCCGACACGAACCCCGGTCCGCTCTCGTCGGGCCGGGGTTCTTCGTGAGAGACTCCCCGCATCCGGTCGACGGCGACCGGAGGGGCCGTCGGAGGGGCGGCCCTGAAGGGGACGAGAGGCCATCATGCACGCTCCGGAGCCCGAGCTCACCATTCCCGACGCACCCGTCTACGACCTCCTGTTCGCGGACCTCCGCGACGAGGAGCGCGCCCTCGTCGCCTTCATCGACGGCCGGACGGGCGACACCCTGACTTACGGAGCGCTCGTCGACGCGATCGACGCCTTCGCGGGTGCGCTCGCCGCGCGCGGCATCGGCCCCGGAGACGTGGTCTCGCTGCACGCGGTCAACACCCCGGCCTTCGCGATCGCCTTCCACGGGATCCTCCGCGCCGGCGCGACGGCGACCACGGTCAACGCGCTCTTCACGCCGGGCGAGATCGAGAAGCAGCTGCGGATGGCCAGGGCCGTCGCGCACGTGACGGTCTCGCCGCTCGCGCCCGGCTCGGTGCCCGCGGCGCAGGCGACGGGCATCCCGGCCGAGCGCATCGTCGTCCTCGACGGGTGGGACGCCTTCCCGACCCTCCGCGACCTGCTGGCCGAGGGCCATCCCGCCCCCGACGTGACACCGGAGGCGCGGAGCCAGGTCGCCGTGATCCCGTTCTCGTCGGGCACGACGGGCCTGCCCAAGGGGGTCATGCTCTCGCACCGCAACCTCGTCGCGAACGTGCAGCAGTGTGTCGCGCGACTGCACGTGTCGCCGCAGGAGCGCCTGCTCGCGGTGCTCCCGTTCTTCCACATCTACGGGATGACCGTGCTCCTGAACCTCGCGCTGCGCGCGCGTGCGACGCTCGTCACGATGCCGAGGTTCGATCTCGAGGAGTTCCTGCGCGTCCTGCAGGACCACCGCGTCTCCTACGCCTTCATCGCCCCGCCGATCGCGGTCGCCCTCGCGAAGCACCCGCTCGTCGACCAGTACGACCTGACCGCCCTGCGCACGGTCTTCTCGGGAGCCGCGCCCCTCGACGAGCGACTCGGCCGTGCGGTCGCCGACCGTCTCGGCGTCGAGGTGCTGCAGGGCTACGGCATGACCGAGCTCAGCCCCGTCTCGCACGCCATGGTGCGCGGCGCGAGCGACGGCGTCCCGCTGTCGTCGATCGGGCCGGCCGTGCCGGGCACCGAGGCGCAGATCGTCGACATCGAGACGCACGCGGTGATCGAGGTGCCGGAGGAGGGGCGCTCGCGCTCGGGCGAGCTGTGGGTGCGCGGGCCGCAGGTGATGCTCGGGTACCTCGACAACCCGCAGGCGACGGCCGAATGCCTCACCGAGGACGGATGGCTGCGCACGGGCGACATCGCCGCATACGACGCGAGCGGGGCCGTGTTCATCGTCGATCGGCTCAAGGAGCTCATCAAGCACAAGGGCTACCAGGTGGCACCCGCGGAGCTCGAGGCGCTCCTGCTTGCGAGCGACCGCGTCGCGGATGCGGCGGTCGTGGGCGAGCCGCTCGAGGACGGCGACGAGGCGCCCGTGGCCTTCGTCGTCCCGCAGGGCGAGCCCGACGCCGACGCCGTGCTCGCCGAGCTCAACGGCCAGGTCGCGCCCTACAAGAAGCTGCGCCGGGTCGAGTTCGTCGACGCCATCCCGAAGTCCGCATCGGGCAAGATCCTCCGCAAGGACCTCAAGGCCCGTCTGACGGGGGAGTGAGGGTCATCCGCGGCGCTTGATGCGCGCCCGGGCGTCGTCGAGCATCCGCGTCGCCCGGCGCTCGAAGCGGTCGTCGATGAGGTCGTAGACGACCCACGCGACGAGCAGGTAGAGCGGCGGGAGGACGTAGCCCCAGAACCAGCCGCGCACGTCGACGTCCGACAGGGCGACCACGAGCATCCAGATGACCAGCTGCACGAGGAACGTCGCGAGGTACTGGACGAGCTTCTCGCCGATGCGCGCCCGCCGCGCGAGCGAGGACGCGGCGCCGCGGAAGATCCGTGCGAGGAGCGGCTTGAGCCAGATCGTCGCGAGCGCGAGCACGAGGGCCGCCCACCACGCGGCCCAGCCGACGGAGACGAACGGGACGAGCCATCCGACGACCGCGAGCACGAGCACGTCGAAGAGGTAGAGGCAGACGAGCCGGATGAACCACGCTTTCATGGCCTCAGCCTGCCACGCCGGCCGCTCGCCGGCTACGAGGCGGATGGCTCGCCCGCGAGGCGCAGCGTGCTCACCGACACGGTCGACTCCGTGCCGAGGAAGACGAGCGTGCCCGCGGCGATGCGCAGGGCGCTGTACGCGGGGTCGACGAGCCCGGTGCGGCGCGATGCGCTCGGGGGGTGCGAGGGCGAGGGGATGGCGGTGGCCGGCATGACGGCTCCTCGGGTCGGCGGCTGGTACTGCTCCAGCTTCCGCCCGGCGGGGCGTCGCGCACATCCCGCTGGGGGATGAACCCGGGTCATCCCAGGGTCCTCCTCCGGGATGACCCCGTCCAGGTTCTGCATGTCTCACACGGGGTGTGAAAGGGGCCGCCGAAACCACGGCGAGTGAGACATGCAGAAGGGGGGCGGGGGAGGTCAGTGCTCGCTGTGGCGGTCGAGGAACTCGTAGACCTCGAGGTCGTCGACGCCCGGGAAGGCGCCGCGGGGCAGCGGCGAGAAGATGTGCGTGTGGACGCGCGCGCTCGGCCACGCCTTGCCGCGCCACGGCGACTCCGCGACGCTCGGCGGGCGCCGGCAGCACGACTCGTCGGGGCAGCTCGACGACGCCCGGACCTGCGTCTCGCGACCGCGCCACCACTTCGCGTCGTCGAACGGGACGCCGACGGTGATCGAGAACTCGCCCGAGCTGCGCGAGCCCGTCTGCGTCGCGCACCAGAACGTCCCGGCCGGGGTGTCGGTGTACTGGTAGTGCTCGGTCGTGCGGTTCTGCTGCTCGAAGGCGTTGCGCGCCGCGAACTTGCGGCACACGATCTGGCCCTCGATCGCACCGGTCACATCCTCGGGCAGCGGCAGGCCGTCGTTCTCGTACACGCGCTCCACCTGGCCCTGGCTCCCCACCCTGAGGAAGTGCAGCCGCATGCCGAAGTGGGTCGTGAGCAGGTTCGTCATCCGCATGCCCGCCGCCTCGTGCGTCACGCCGAACGCGTCGCGGAAGTCCTCGACGGCGAGATTGCGGTCCTTGCGCGCCTGCTCGAGGAACGCCACCGCGGCGGTCTGCGGGATGAGGCAGCACGCGGCGTAGTAGTTGATCTCGAGCCGCTGCTGGAGGAAGTCGGCGTAGTCGGTGGGCCGCTCGTGCCCGAGCAGCCGGTGAGCCATCGCCTGCAGAGCCATTGAGCGGAGACCGTGGCCGCCGGGGATCGACGCCGGCGGCAGGTAGATGCGGCCGTTCTCGAGGTCGGTGATCGAGCGCGTCGACGAGGGCAGGTCGTTCACGTAGATGAGCTCGAAGCCGAGCTGCTCGGCCATGATGCTCACCGTGCGGTGCTTGAGGGCGCCCGACGTGTGGCCGGCCGCGCGGAGCTGGCGCTCGGCGAGCTCCTCGATCTCGGGCAGGTAGTTGTTGGCCGCACGCTGCCGCAGGCGCAGCTCGGTGTTGGCGCGCCGCGCCTCCTCCGGGGTGGCGATCGCCTCGTTCTCACGGCGCTGCAGCTCGCGGTGCAGGCCGATGATCGACTCGATGGTCTCGTCGCTGAGACCCTTGGTCACCTTGATCGGCGGGACGCCGAGCTGGCGGAACACCTGGCTCGACTGCGCCCGCTCGAGCTCGATCTCGAGGGCGGCCCTGCGGTTCGGCGGCTCTCCTGAGATGAGGTCGGTGACGTTCGTGTCCACGGCGTCGGCGATGGCCTGCAGCAGTGACAGCTTCGGCTCGCGCTTGCCGTTCTCGATGAGGCTCAGCTGGCTTCCGGCGACCCCGACGAGCGCGCCGAGCTCATCGAGCGTCAGCCCCCGCTGCACGCGGTGATGGCGGATGCGGTGGCCGAGGGTCTTGAGCTCGAGGCCGGTCTTCTGGTCGCTCATCGGAGGCATTCCTTGATGATAGCTAAAGATCCCTCATTCTTTCGACTTCGGATGGCCGAAAAGAGCGGCAGAACCGAGAGAACCTGGCATAGCGACCACGTCTCACCCACAAGGAGCTCTGATGGCAATCGCCGAACCCCTCGCCCCTCACACGACGGACGCCCTCGCCGGCTTCGGCGCACGGCCCGCCTACGACGGCGCCGGCATGCGCGAGCTCGCCGCGTGGGTCGACGAGATCGCCCGTCTCACCCAGCCCGATCGCATCCACTGGGTCTCGGGCTCCGCGGAGGAGAACGCCGCGCTCATCGCCGACATGGTGGCCTCCGGCACGCTCATCCCGCTCGACGCCGAGAAGCGCCCGAACTCGTTCCTCGCGCGATCGCACCCCGGCGACGTCGCGCGCCTCGAGTCGCGCACGTACATCTGCTCGGAGCGCGAGGAGGACGCCGGCCCCACGAACAACTGGGCCGACCCCGCGCAGATGCGCGAGACCCTGAATCCGCTGTTCCGCGGCTCCATGCGCGGCCGCACGATGTTCGTCGTGCCGTTCTCGA
Source organism: Microbacterium sp. JZ37 (assembly GCF_035188445.1). Taxonomy (NCBI): domain Bacteria; kingdom Bacillati; phylum Actinomycetota; class Actinomycetes; order Micrococcales; family Microbacteriaceae; genus Microbacterium; species Microbacterium sp. JZ37. Next base: position 787,485 of record NZ_CP045253.1, read on the forward strand.
TGGGCAAGGTCGGCGGTCCGATCTCGCAGATCGGCGTGCAGGTCACCGACAGCCCGTACGCGGTCGCGTCGATCGAGATCATGACCCGCGTCGGCGACGACGTCACGCGCCTCATCGCCGAGGGCGCCGACTGGGTGCGCACGGTGCACACCGTCGGAGCCCCGCTCGAGCCGGGCGAGGCCGACGTCGCGTGGCCGTGCAACGACGAGAAGTACATCGTGCACTTCCCCGACACGCTCGAGGTCTGGTCGTTCGGCTCGGGCTACGGCGGCAACGCCATCCTCGCGAAGAAGTGCTTCGCGCTCCGGATCGCCTCGGTGCTCGGGCGCGACCAGGGCTGGATGGCCGAGCACATGCTGCTCATCCGCGTCATCGACCCCGCCGGCCGCGCGTACCACGTCGCCGCGGCGTTCCCATCGGCCTGCGGCAAGACGAACCTCGCGATGCTGCGCCCCACCATCCCCGGATGGAGGGTCGAGACCCTCGGCGACGACATCACGTGGATCCGCCCCGGCGCCGACGGCCGGTTCCACGCGATCAACCCCGAGGCCGGGTTCTTCGGGGTCGCACCCGGCACGGGCGCGTCGACGAACGTCACCGCGGTCGAGACGCTGTGGGGCAACGTGCTCTTCACGAACGTCGCGCTGACCGACGACGGCGACGTCTGGTGGGAGGGCCTCACGGACGACACGCCCGCGCACCTCATCGACTGGCAGGGTCAGGACTGGACTCCCGACGCGGGCCGCCCGGCCGCCCACCCGAACTCGCGCTTCACCGTGGCCGCCGATCAGGCGCCGTCGATCGCGGACGACTGGGAGGAGGCGGTGCCGCTCGATGCCATCCTCTTCGGGGGCCGTCGCGCGACGAACGTCCCGCTCGTCGTCGAGGCGTTCGACTGGGAGCACGGCGTCTTCCTCGGGTCGACGATCTCGTCGGAGCGCACCGCGGCGGCCGAGGGCACCGTGGGCGAGCTGCGCCGCGACCCGTTCGCGATGATGCCCTTCTGCGGGTACAACATGGCCGACTACTTCGGTCACTGGCTCGAGATGGGCGGCAGGGCCGAGCAGCTCCCGCGGATCTTCCAGGTCAACTGGTTCCGCAAGGGCGCTGACGGCCGCTTCCTCTGGCCCGGGTTCGGCGAGAACTCGCGCGTGATCGACTGGATCATCCGCCGTCTGCAGGGTGAGGTCGAGGCGGTGCCGTCCGCCATCGGCCTGCTGCCGGTCGTCGCCGACCTCGACCTCGATGGCATCGATGTGCCCGCAGCCGACCTCGAGGAGCTCTTCGAGGTCGACCCGACGTCGTGGCTCGCCGAGGCGGCGCTCACCGAGGAGTTCTACGACACGTTCGGCGACCGCGTCCCGACCGCTCTGCGGGCGCAGCTCGCGGCTCTTCGCGAGCGTCTCGAGTCCGCGAAGGCCTGATCCGCACAGACGGCCTTCCGCCGCGTCCACCCGGACCGCACGCCGGGTGACGCACCCCAGCGGCCCGCCCCCTTCCGATCCGGGGCGGGCCGCTTCATGCTCGGCTCACGCGCGCAGGATGGCCATGGCCCGGTCGACCGCGGTGCGCGCGTCGGATGCGTCGATCGGAGCATCGGCGAAGAGCTCGATCTGCGCGTCGCCCGTCGCCCGCTGCGCCATCGCGGGCGGCTTCCACACGCCGACGATCTGGCCGTCGTGCACGATGAGGGGCCGCACCATGCCGTTGGCGCCGGGACCTGCGGCCGCGAGCGCATCGGGGGATGCGGTCACGGTGCGGTCGGCGTAGGCGATGTAGAACTCCTCGAACGTCGGCAGCGCGAACGTCCGCGCGGCGTCGGGAGCGGTGCGCGGCGGCGCGGGAGACGCGTAGAGCGGCTCGTCGGCGTCCCCGACGACCCTCACCCGATCCGCCGCAGCGGCAGCGGCCGCGCGTGCCGTGGTGAGCGGGAGCCCGGCCCACCAGGCGAAGTCGCGCGCCGTGGCCGGTCCGTGCCCCGCGATGTAGCGCGCGAAGAACTCGGCGAGCGGGTCGGCGGGCGACGCGGACTCGCGGATCCACTCCTCGGCGAGGACGAGGTGCTGCTCGCGGGGCTCGGCCCCGTCACGATGGACGACGGGGCCCCAGACGAGGACGCCGTGGAGCGCGAGCGTCACGATGAGGTGGTAGCCGCGCTGCCCGGCCGTCGAGATGCCGCCCGACTCCCAGACCGCGGCGATCTCCGCGCGGGTCAGGCGGCCGCCGCCGCGCAGGGCGCCCACGGCGAGCTTCTCGGCGCGCGCGATGTCGTCGTCGGCGATGCCCAGGTCGCGCAGCCGCTTCGCGTCGGCCTGCAGCATCCGCGCGGCGGTGACCGACAGCATCCAGCCGAGGTCCTCGGCCGCGACGGTGTGCAGCGTGCCGCGCTGCGTCCACGCCCGCACGGTTGCCCCGCGGTCGTAGGCGCGGTCGACGGCCGACACCCCTGTGCTGCGCGTCCGCGCGGCGAGAGCCAGCCGGCCGCCCCAGAAGTCCTGGGACTGGGTGGCGGTCAGATGGCGGGCGGCGTCGACGGGTGTGCGCGCGGGAGCGACGAGCCGGTGGTGGCGCAGGCGCGCTCGCCGCAGGGCGGGGAGATCCATGCCGCCCATCCTGCCCGTGGCCGCCGACATCGGGGAAGGCGATTCACACGAGCAGCTGGTGCTTCGCGAGATCGCGGTAGAGCGGCACGCTCGCGACGAGCTCCGAGTGCGTGCCCTGGCCGATCACCCGGCCGCGATCGAGCACGATGATGCGGTCGCTGTCGACGACGGTCGAGAGGCGGTGCGCGATCACGATGAGCGTGCGCCCCTCGGCGACCGCGTCGATCGCCTCGCGCATCCTCTGCTCGTTGACGCCGTCGAGGGACGACGTCGACTCGTCGAGGAGCAGGATGGGCGGAGCCGCGAGCAGCGCGCGGGCGATCGCGAGCCGCTGGCGCTCGCCTCCGGACAGCATGACGCCGTCCTCGCCCACCGGGGTGTCGATCCCGAGCGGGCTGCGGTCGACGATCTCGCCGAGGTTCACGGCGCGCAGCACGCGGTCGCAGTCGGCGTCGCTCGCGTCGGGCGAGGCGAGGCGGAGGTTGTCGGCGAGCGTGCCGGCGAGCGTCGGCGCGTCCTGCTCGACGTATCCGAAGTGCGCCCGCAGCTCGGCGCGGGGCAGGTCGCGGATGTCGACGCCGTCGAGGAGGACCGCGCCGCCCGTCGGGTCGTAGAAGCGCTCGATGAGCGAGAGGATGGTCGACTTGCCCGCGCCGGATGGGCCGACGAGCGCCACGCGCGCGCCGTGCGGCACCTCGAAGGAGACGCCGCGGAGCACCTCGCGGTCGGCCTCGCTCGGCGCCTGCGCCGCCTCCTCGTCGAGCGCCCCCGTCTCGAGGTGCGCGCGCTCGATCGCCCGCTGCGCCTCGCGCGCCGCCTCCTCGCGTGCCGCGACCGCGGCCGCGGGGTAGGCGAAGCGCACGTCGCGGAAGGCGATCGCCGGCGCCGCGCCATCCGCTGCCGTCGCGCCCTCGCCATCCGCTGCCGTCGCGCCCGTGCCATCCGCTGCCGTCGCGCCCGTGCCATCCGCTGCAGGAGAATCCGCCCGCTGCAGGAGGATTCCCGCGGAGGGGTCCTGCTCTCGCGCATCCGTCCTGCCGCCGCGCGGGGTCGCCGGCGCGGCGTCGGCGCGGACGCGGTCGTCGGCGTCCTCGGTGGGGAGGTCGAGGACCTCCTGGATGCGCCCGAGCGCGCCGAGCGCCTGGCCGACGCTCGCGATGGCCCCGAACGCCGAGGCGAGGGGCATGATGAGGAGGAAGAGGAACATCACGAACGTGACGAGGCTCGCGATCGTGAGCGCTCCCGATGCGACGCGCATGCCGCCGACGCCGAGCACGACGAGCAGTGAGACCTGCATCGCGATGCCCGCGACCGGGACGACGAGCGCAGACGCCTTCGCGACGCGGATGCCGGCGTGGTACGCGGCGGTCGCCATCGCGCCGACCGACTCCTGCTCGCGGTCGGTCGCTCCCGCCGCGCGGATGGTGCGGATGGATCCGATCACGCGCTCGACGCCGCTCGAGAGCTCGCCCACGCGCTCCTGCTGCGCGGCCGATGCGGCGCGGATGCGACCGGACAGGAGCCCGACGGCCGCACCGGAGACGCCGATGACGCCGACGATCGTCAGCAGCAGCACGGGGTCGATGAAGAGCATCGCCACGAGCGCGCCGACGAACAGGAGGGCGTTGCCCACGCTGTCGGCGAGGCCCTGGGTGAGGACGGCGTAGAGCAGCGTCGTGTCGGTGCCGACGCGCGAGACGAGGTCGCCGGTGCGCCGCGCGTCGAACTCGCTCACCGGGAGGTGGAGGATGCGCGCGATGAGGCGGCGCCGGCTCGAGTGGACGACCGCGGTGCCCGTGCGCTGCAGGAGGTAGTGCTGGTACGCGCCCACGGCGCTCGAGGCGAGGACGAGGAGGACGAGAGCCCACAGCAGCCACCCGAGAGGTGAGCTGGCCTGGACGCGGTCGATCACCTGCCCGATGAGGAGCGGCTGGACGAGCGTCGCGACCGCCTCGACGATGCTCAGCACCGCGACGACGACGAGCACGCCGCGGTGCTCCAGGAGGAAGGGCAGCAGCTGCCGGAACGACGCGCGCGGTCCTTCCTCTGCACGCGGTCGCGCGAAGAGCGAGCGTCGTGCGCGCGGGGCGGTCTGGCTCACGGGGTCTCCTTCCGAGGTGCGCGGGGGATCGCCGAGCGCACCTCAGCCAGCCTAGGCAACCGCCCCGCGCATCGGCTCAGCGTCGGGAGGCCGCTGCGACCGCCGCGTCGTCGTCGAGGTCGACGTCCTTCGTCTCCTTGCCGATGAGGAGCGCGACGAGCGTGAGCACGCCGGCCGCGGCGAGGTACACGCCGACGAGCCAGGGGTTGCCGCCGCCGAGGGCCCACAGACCCAGCGCGATCGAGGGCGCCACGGCGGCGCCGAGGATCGACGCGACGTTGTACGACACGGCCGAGCCGGTGTACCGCACGTTGGTCGGGAACAGCTCGGGAAGCAGCGCGCCCATGGGCCCGAACGTCATCCCCATGAGGAGGAAGCCGAAGATGAGGAACGCCTGCACGAGCGCGCCTGTGAACTTCTCCTGGCCCTGCGGCAGGAGGAAGACGACGAAGAGCAGCCCGAACACGATGATCGCGGTCGTGACCCAGATGAGGAGGCGGCGGCGTCCGACCGAGTCGGCGAGCGGTCCCGAGAGCAGCGTGCAGAGGCCGAAGAACACGACGCCGATGATCTGCATGAGCACGAAGTCGACGTACGTGAACCCGAGCCCGGGCACGAAGGTCGCGGGGTCGACGCCCTCGGGGGCGGTCACCGGGCGGGTGCCGTACGCGAGCGTGAAGCTCGTCATGAGGTAGAAGAGCACGTACGTCGCGAGCATGTAGAAGGTGCCCAGGATGAGCGGGCGCCAGTGCGTGCGGACGGTCGCGCCGAGCGGGAACTTCTGGATCGCGCCGGTCTTCTCCGCCTTCGTGAACGAGTCCGACTCGACGAGCTTGAGGCGGACCCAAAGGCCGATGATCACCATGACCGCGGAGAAGAGGAACGGGATGCGCCAGCCCCACGCGAGGAACGCCTCCGATGCGAGGCCGCCCTCGCCGGGCAGGGCGAAGTTGATCACGAGGAAGAGGGTGTTCGCGATGATGAAGCCGATCGGCGCGCCGAGCTGGGGGAACGTCCCGTAGAGGGCGCGCTTGCCGGCGGGCGCGTTCTCGGTCGCCACGAGCGCGGCGCCCGACCACTCGCCGCCCAGCGCGAAGCCCTGCGCGAGCCGCAGGATGAGCAGGAGGAGCGCTGCCCACGCGCCGATGAGCTGGTACGTCGGCAGCAGGCCGATGAGGAAGGTCGCGATGCCCATCGTGAGCAGCGATGCGACGAGGGTCGCCTTGCGTCCGAACCGGTCGCCGAAGTGGCCGAAGACGATCGCCCCGACCGGGCGCGCGAGCATCGCGGCGCCGAAGGTCGCGAACGACGCGAGCAGCGCCGTGGTCTCGTTGCCCGTCGGGAAGAAGAGAGCAGGGAAGACGAGGACGGCCGCCGTCGCGTAGGCGTAGAAGTCGTAGAACTCGATCGTCGTGCCGACGAGGCTCGCGGTGATGACGCGGCCGCGCGTGTTCGCGGGCGTGGTGGCGGCGGGGGCGTCGGGGCTCTGTGCTGCGGTGGATGTCATGGAGATGCCTGTCCGGAGGGAAGACGGCGGCGCGGAGGGCGCTCGCCGGGGAGACGGCGTCGGCGTCGTCGCCAGCCGGATGGCCGTCTCGACGCGCGGACGCGATCGTCAAGTCTACGCGCCCTCAGCAATACGGAGACCGCGACGGCCCCTCGCGCGAAAGGTGCGCAGAGGGGCCGTCGTGCGTGCCGGAGCCGGTGGGCGGAATGCTCAGCGGCCCGATGGCTCGGATGCGGTCACCAGATGACCGCGATCGTCGCGTTCGCGAGCGTGAGGATGCCGACCATCCAGAACAGCGCGGGCGGCGTCTGCGCGCCGCGCTTCTGCCGTGCGGAGAGGATGCCGAGGAGCGCGCCGATCACGAGGAGCACGACGAGCTTGACGCCGATCTTGGCGTAGTTCAGGTCGCCGTCCACGCCCCACGGGGCGGCCAGAGCGAGACCCGCGAGACCGGCGATCGCGAGCCCCCAGTGCATGAGCCGCGTGACGTGCGTCCGCCGGTTCGCGACCTCGACGAGCCACGAGCCGAAGAGCGTCGCGAAGCCGACGAGGTGGATGACGATGACGATGCTGCGCAGGATCTCCATGAGCACACCCTACGGGTTTTCTACGATATGTAGAAGGAAGGTCGCCCTCAGCCGCGGAGCGTGCGCAGCGTGAGCGCCGTGCGCAGCGCCGCGTCGGCCGCCTCTGCGCCCTTGTCCTCCTTCGAGCCGGGCAGGCCCGCGCGGTCGAGGCCCTGCTGCTCATCGTCCAGGGTGAGCACGCCGAAGCCGACCGGCTTGCCGGTGTCGAGCGCGACGCGCGTGAGGCCATCCGTCGCGGCGTTCGAGACGAAGTCGAAGTGGGGCGTTCCTCCGCGGATGATGACGCCGAGCGCGACGACCGCGTCCGCGCCCGCCTCGAGCGCCGCCTTCGCGACGACCGGGAGCTCGAACGAGCCCGCCACGCGCACGAGCGTCGACTCGGCGCCCGCCGCGTCGAGGGTGCGCTGCGCCCCTGCGATGAGCCCGTCGGTGATCTCGTCGTGCCACGTGCCCGCGACGATCGTCACGCGCAGGCCATCCGCCGCGATGCCGCCCTTCTCGGGTGCTCCCTTGCCGCTCACTTCTCTGCTCCTTCGTGCATCTGGGCGACCGCCGCGGCGAGCGCCTCCTCGCCGATCACGTGACCCATCCGGTCGCGCTTCGTCTCGAGGTACTGGTGGTTGTTGGGTCCGACGCCGACGATCAGCGGCACCTGCTCGACGACCTCGAGCCCGAGGGCGCGCAGCTGGCTGACCTTGTCGGTGTTGTTCGTGAGGAGGCGGATGCGCTCGACGCCGAGATCGGCGAGGATGCCCGCGGCCGCCGCGTAGTCGCGCGCGTCGGCGGGGAGTCCGAGCGCCGTGTTGGCGTCGACGGTGTCGAGGCCGCGCTCCTGCAGCGCGTAGGCGCGCAGCTTGTTGATGAGGCCGATGCCGCGCCCTTCGTGCCCGCGCATGTAGATGACCACGCCGCCGTCCTGCTCGATCGCGTCGAGCGCGGCGTCGAGCTGGGGGCCGCACTCGCACTTGAGCGAGCCGAACGCCTCGCCCGTGAGGCACTCCGAGTGCACGCGCACGAGCGGCGCGTCGTCGGTGAGGTCGCCCTTGACGACCGCGAGGTGGTCGGTGCCCGTGATCCGGTCCTTGTATGCGAGGAAGCGGAAGACGCCGTGCGAGGTCGGGACGGTGGAGTCCGCGCGCAGGCTCACCTGGCGGCGGAACGGCGTGACGGGCTCCGCCGACGGGTCGTTCTCCTCGAGGTAGGCGATGAGCTGCTCGATCGTGACGACAGGGAGCCCCTCGCGCTGTCCGAGCTCGATGAGACCGGGGAGGCGCATCATGTCGCCGTCCTCCGCCACGACCTCGCCGATCACGCCGACGGGTGCGAGGCCCGCGAGGCGCATGAGGTCGACCGCGGCCTCGGTGTGGCCCGAGCGCTCGCGGACGCCGCCGGGCACGGCGCGCAGGGGCAGAATGTGGCCGGGGCGGATGATGCTCGTCGGCGTCGACTCGGGGTCGGCGAGAACGTTGACCGTGCGGGCGCGATCGTGCGCGCTGATGCCCGTGGTGACGCCCTCGGCCGCGTCGACGCTCACCGTGTACGCGGTCGACCGCGCGTCCTCGTTCACGGCCACCATGGGCGCGAGGTCGAGGCGGTCGGCCCAGTCCTGGGGCATGGGGGCGCACAGGAAGCCCGAGGAGTACCGCACGGTCCAGGCGATCCACTCGGGTGTCGCGAGCTGCGCCGAGAGGATGACGTCGCCCTCGTTCTCGCGGTTCTCGTCGTCGGCCACGAGGACGGGGCGGCCCGCCCGGAGCGCCTCGAGCGCCTCGGGGATGGTCGACAGCTGGCTGGCAAGGCTCATCGCGAGCCTCCTTCGGGGGTGGAGCGGAGGATGACGAAGTCGGCGGGCGGAACGTCGTACGTCGCGAAGGACGACTCGTGACCCGTCCCGGCCTCGCGCTGGGCGGTCGCGACGGCCGCGCGGACGGGCGCGGGGGTCGCCTGCTGCGCGCCGAAGGACAGCAGCCGCTGCACGTGGCGCGCGAGGATGTCGGTCTCGAGGTTGACGGCGTCGCCGATGCGGCGCTCGCCGAGGGTCGTCGCCTCGAGCGTCTCGGGGATGAGCGACACCTCGAACCACGGCGTCGGCTCATGGGCGGGGCTGACGGCGCTCACGGTGAGCGAGACGCCGTCGACCGCGATCGAGCCCTTGTCGACGACGAGGGGCGCGAGCTCGGCGGGGAGCGCGATGCGCACGACGCGCCACTGCTCGCCGGGCCGGACGTCGACGACGGTTCCCGTGCCGTCGATGTGCCCCTGCACGATGTGGCCGCCGAGCCGGCCGCCCGAGGCCGTCGCCCGCTCGAGGTTGACGGGGGTGCCCGTCCGCGCCGCGTCGAGCGTCGACATGTCGAGCGTCTGCTTCATGACGTCTGCCGTGAAGCCCTCGTCCGTCCAGTCCACGACCGTGAGGCACACGCCGCTCACCGCGATCGAGTCGCCGTGGTGCACGTCCTCGATCACGCGCGGGGCGTGGAGCGTGAGGCGCACGCCGTCGCCGGAGGGCTCGATCGCCGTGATGCGGCCGATCTCCTCGATGATGCCGGTGAACATGTCAGATGCCTCCTTCGGGGGCTTCGGGGGCCGGGCGGGCCACGACGAGGAGGTCGGAGCCGAGGCGGTCGACCTGCTCGACGGCGAGGCGCCGCTGCCGGGAGATGGTGGGGACGCCGATCTCGCCGAGCGCGAGCCGCGGACCGCCGAGGAGGGTCGGCGCGAGATAGACGAGGACGCGGTCGGCGAGTCCCGCAGCGAGGAACGCGCTCGCGAGCGTCGGCCCGCCCTCGACGAACACGCGGTGGAGCCCGCGCTCGTGGAGGTCGTCGAGAACGGCGCGCAGATCGCGCGTGCGGTAGTGGATCGCCTCATGCGGATGGCGGCGGATGGCCGCTCCGTCGGGGATGTCGGCGGTGCCGATCACGACGGGGACGGGCTGCGCGGGGTGCAGGGCGTCGCCGTCGCGGGCCGTGAGAGCAGGGTCGTCGGCGAGCAAGGTGCCCGACCCGACGACGATCGCATCGGCCTGCGCCCGCCGGACATGGACATCCGCTCGCGCCTCGGCTCCCGTGATCCACTGGCTCGTGCCGTCGGCCGCGGCCGCGCGGCCGTCGAGGCTCTGAGCCCACTTGATCGTGACGTGGGGGCGGCCGAGCCGTCGCGCCGTCAGCCACGAGTCGAGAAGCGCATGGGCCTCGGGCGCCATGAGGCCGCTCTCGACGCTCACGCCCGCAGCGCGGAGGCGATCGCCGCCTCCGCTCTCGACATCGCCCGGGTCGTCCAGTGCGTACACGACGCGCGCGACGCCCGCGGCGATGAGGGCCTCCGAGCAGGGGCCCGTGCGGCCGGTGTGGTTGCACGGCTCGAGCGTCACGACCGCCGTCGCGCCGCGGGCCGCGCCCGGGGCGAGGTGCGAGAGCGCGTCGACCTCGGCATGCGCGGTCCCGGCCCCATGGTGCCAGCCCTCGGCGATCACATCGCCGTCGGGGGAGAGGATGACCGCGCCGACCTGCGGGTTCCGGCTGCGCGGCCCGCGGCGCGCGAGCTCGAGCGCGCGGGCCATCGCCCGCCGCTCCGCGTCGCTGAACGCCATCCGAACCTCCTGCAGGCACCCCGGGGTTCGCGAACGGCGCCCTCGACGGGCGACGTCACGTGCTGCCTCTCATCCGGACTCGCAGGCTGCGCCTGCATCACCGTCGGTTCCGGAATCCCACCGGATCGGCCCCCGCCATCAGGACGGGGGTTCGCGGACTGTCACCGCCGGTTCGGATTCTCACCGACCCCGGAGCACGTTCTGTGCACTCAGCATAATCAACCGCGAGCGTGCGCCGTTATTCCCGGCGGCGTATGCGTCGCCCTATTTCAGCAGGCGCGACAGCCGGCGGTCGGCGAGGACCTTGCCGCCCGTCTGGCACGTCGGGCAGTACTGGAAGTCGGTGTCGGCGAAGAAGACGCTGCGGATGGTGTCTCCGCAGACCGGGCAGGCCTCGCCCGATCGCGCGTGCACGGCCATCCCGCGCCGCTTCGCGTCCTTGAGATCGGCCGGCGGCTTGCCCGAGGCCGTCGCGACGGCCTCGGCGAGGGTCGCGCGGAGCGCGTCGTAGAGGCGGTCGACCTCGGCGTCGTCGAGGTTCGCCGCGAGCGCGTAGGGCGACATCCGCGCGGCATGCAGGATCTCGTCGGAGTAGGCGTTCCCGATGCCCGCGATCACGGACTGGTCTCGCAGGAGCCCCTTGATCTGCGTGCGGCGCCCGCGCAGCAGCCCGGCGAGAGCGTCGCGGTCGAAGCCGTCGCCCAGCGGATCGGGGCCGAGGCGCGCGATGCCGGGCACGTCGCCGATCGCCCGGACGACGTACACCGCGAGCGACTTCTTCGTGCCGGCCTCGGTGAGGTCGAAGCCCGAGCCGTCGTCGAACCCGATCCGCAGGGCGATCGGCGAGCGGCCCGGCTTGATCACGGTCGCCGGCAGCGACTCGTGCCAGCGCAGCCATCCGGCCTTCGCGAGGTGGAAGACGAGGTGGAGACCGCCCTCGAGCTCGAGGTCGACGAACTTGCCGTGGCGCTGCGCGTCGCGCACGCGGGCGCCGACGATCGCGTCGATCGGAGGATCGTAGGTCTTGAGCGCCGCGATCGCGGCCACCTGGGCCTTGACGACAGCGCGCCCTGACGTGCGCTCGCGCAGATAGCGCACGAGCCCCTCCACCTCCGGCATCTCGGGCATGCCGCCATCCTCGCACCGCGCACGGACATCCGTCACGGGCTGGACAGGGCGACGCCGATGCGACACTGGATCCGTGATCGCCGACCTCGCGCTGCTGCCCGTCGTCCTCGAGTCCCGCCTGGGGAGGTGACGCTGCGCGCGGCCCGCGAGGAGGATCTCGACGCGCTCATGGCGCTGCTCGCGGACGACGAGGTGAGCGCCGCGCGCGGCGATGTCGCCTCCGAGGAGGACCGCCCCGCCTACGCCGCCGCGCTCGCGGCCATCCAGGCCGACCCCGCGAACGCGCTGCTCGTCGCGGAGGCCGCCGATGGCGCGCTCATCGGGACGCTCCAGCTCACCCGCATCCCGGGAATGGCCCGTCGCGGCGCGACCCGGCTGCTCGTCGAGGCCGTTCGCGTGCGCTCCTACCTGCGCTCATCGGGCGTCGGCTCGGCGATGATGCGGTGGGTTGTCGACGACGCGGCGCCGGCGCTCGGCTGCGCACTCGTGCAGCTGACCTCGGACTCCGCGCGCGTCGCGGCGCACCGCTTCTACGAGCGCCTCGGATTCGTCGCCTCGCACGTCGGCTTCAAGTACCGCGTCGTGTAGGGGCCCGGGCCGGGCGCGCTCGTCGCCCGGGACAGAGCGCAGGAGTTTCTGCGGGGCGGCAAGCAGCGGCCCCCGAGAACCCGCGCCTCGTCGGCGGCTGCGCGCGCGAAGTTCCTGCGTTGTGTCCCGCTCCCCGCGCCGACGCGTCGTGCACAGACGGCGTGTCGGGGTGAAGATCTCCACAGGTCCGACTCTCGCGTCTCCCCACCGCTGTCGCCACGGGCACGATGCCGTCATGGCAGGAGGCAGCACCGCCGAAGCGCGGAAGAAGGCGCGGAGGTCGCCGAGGTCGTTCTCCTTCGCCGCGCTGCGCGCGCGGGGGATGAGCCGACGGGCGATCCGGCGCAGGGTCGCGGAGGGCGAGTACGTGCGCGTGCGGCGAGACGTGTACGTCGAACGCGGGGAGTCGGAGGACATCGTTCGGGCAGCGCGGGTCGGAGGCCGACTGGACTGCGTCTCGGCGATGCGGGAGCGGGGCGTCTTCGTGCGCGAGCGCGGAGGACTGCACATCCAGGTGGATCCGCGCAGCGGCCGACTCGCATCGCCCGAGGATCGCAAGCAGTGCCTCGCGGCAGTGCACGGCGTCGTCGTGCACTGGCGAGACGACCCGGCGCCCGACCACGACCTCCTCGCCGACCCCGTCGCCTCTGCCGCGCGTGCCGTGCGCTGCCAGCATCCGCGCGACGCCGTGGCCACGATCGACAGTGCACTCCACCTCGGGGTGATCCGCGCTGATCAGATCGACGCGCTGTTCGCGCTCCTCCCTGCGCGCTGCGCCGCGCTGCGTCCGCTCGTCGACGGCCGGGCGGAATCCGGCGCCGAGTCGCTCGCGCGCCTGGCGCTCCACGTGCTCGGCCGGTCGATCGACCTCCAGGTGCGCATCGACGGGGTCGGCCGCGTCGACCTGCTCGTCGACGGATGGATCGTCGTCGAATGCGACGGCAAGGCGTTCCACGAGAGCTGGGCGGCACAGCTGGAGGACCGCCGCCGCGACCTCGCGCTCGCCGCGCGCGGCTACGCGTGCGTCCGGGTCACGGCGATGACGGTCTTCGAGGAGCGGCACGTGCTCGTCGCCGCGGTCCGCGGGCTCCTGCGCGCTCGCCGCTGAGCGGACCGGCGGGACAGAACGCAGGAGATCCGTCCGCGCAGAGGCCGTCGGCACGCGGGATCACGCGGCCGTCGGCGGCGCGGGGTGAGAGTGCTCCTGCGCTGTGTCCCGGCAGCCCTCAGCGCAGAGCGGACGAGGCCGCCGTGCGCGGACCGGAGACGCGGATGGGCCGCCGACGGCGCCGGCGGATCGACAGCGACGCGGTCTTCGGCTCGAGCACCGGCCATTCGACGGGGGAGCGGTCGTCGCTCGCCACGAGGCCCGCGATCCACGCGTCCTCGCGCTCGGCGGAGGCGCGGATGCCGCGGCGCCGCGTGCCCTCGAACCGGAACCCGAGCGAGCGCGCCAGGCGGGCGGACGGCTCGTTCCCGGCGACCGCGTGCCACTCGATCCGCTCGAGGCGCATGGGGCCGAGGGCGAAGTCGACGACCGCGCAGCCGGCCTCGGCGCCGTAGCCGCGCCCGCGCGCGTCGGCGGAGATCCAGTAGCCGAGCTCGGCCGAGCCGTCCCCGATCCGGTGCAGGCCGATCATCCCGACGAGACCCTCGGCGTCGTGGATCGCCCAGGTGATCTCCTCGCCGGCGCTGCGCCTCTCGGCGCAGAGCGCGACGAACTGCTCGGCGTCCTCCCGCGTGTAGGGGGACGGCACGTTCGTCCACCGCTGCACCTCGGTGTCCTGGCAGGCGAGGTGGATGGCCTCGACATCGTCCTCGGTCGGCGGCGTGAGAGTCAGGCGGGCGGTCCGCAGCATCAGCGCGTCACGCACGGCGCAGCAGTCCGACGCGGTCGTACACGGTGCTCAGGGTCTCGTCGGCGACGGCCGCGGCCTTCTCGGCGTTGACGGCGAGCACGCGGTCGAGCTCGGCGGGGTCGTCGAGCAGCTCGAGGGCCCGCGCGCGGACCGGCTCGAACTCGGCCACGACGACGTCGCGCAGGCCCTTCTTGAAGTCGCCGTAACCGCGGCCGGCGTACTCGTCCTCGATCGAGGGGATCTGACGGCCGGTGAGGGCCGCGTAGATCGTGAGGAGGTTCGAGACGCCGGGCTTGCCCTCGCGGTCGTAGGCGACGACGCCGTCGTTGTCGGTCACGGCGCGCATGATCTTCTTCGCCGTGACGTCGACGTCGTCGAGCAGCCACAGCACGCCCGCGTGCGACTCCGCCGACTTCGACATCTTCGCCGACGGGTTCTGCAGGTCGTAGATGCGCGCCGTCTCGGCCTGGATCACCGGCTCCGGCACGCGGAACGTCTCGCCGTAGCGCGCGTTGAAGCGCTCGGCGAGGTCGCGCGTGAGCTCGACGTGCTGCTTCTGGTCGTCGCCGACCGGGACGACGTGCGTCTGGTAGAGCAGGATGTCGGCGGCCATGAGCACGGGATACGTGAAGAGGCCCACGCTCGTCGCGTCGGCGCCGTAGCGCTGCGACTTGTCCTTGAACTGCGTCATGCGGCCGGCCTCGCCGAAGCCGGTGATCGTGGAGAGGATCCAGGCGAGCTCGGCGTGCGCGCGCACGTGCGACTGCACGTACAGCGTCGACCGCGACGGCTCGATGCCGGCCGCGATGTACTGCGCGGCCGTGCGGCGGGTCTTCTCGCGGAGCTCGGCCGGGTCGTTCGGCTGGGTGAGCGCGTGCAGGTCGACGACCGAGAAGAACGCGTCGTACGTGTCCTGCATGTCGCGCCACTGCAGGAGAGCCCCGATGTAGTTGCCGATCTGGAGCGAATCGGCCGACGGCTGCATTCCCGAGTAGAGGCGCGCTTTCTGAGTCACCGGACGATTCTAGACGCCGTCAGACCCCCGGAGCGTGCGTCTCGATCGCGACGATGCCCGCTCCGGGGTTCGTCGCCGAGAGGTGCACGACCGCGAAGGCGCCGGGGTCGAGGCCCGCCGCGCTCTCGAGATGGGGCCCGTGGACGGTCCCCGTCGCGAGCGCCAGCTCCCGCATGAGCGCGGGGATCACGGGCCGATGGCTGCAGATGACGGCGGGCTTGCCCGACCGCACCCGGCGGCCGACGACCTCGCGGGCATCCGCCGTGCCGGCATCCCATGCGTCCTCGCTGATGAGCGGTGTCTCGACGATCCGGCGGCCGATCGCCTTCGACAGCGGCGTCACCGTCTTCACGCACCGCTCGGCGTCGCTCGAGACGATCTTGCGGACGCCGAACGCGCGCAGCGCCCCGACGATCGCCTTCGCCTGCTCCTTGCCGCGGGTCTGCAGCGGACGGGCGGCGTCCTCGCCGCCCCATTCGTCGCGCGCGACGGCCTTCCCGTGCCGCAGCACGACGACCGGGAACGTGCGGAGGCTCGCGGCGCGGCGCAGCCGCTCGAAGCGATCGAGGATGTCCTGGTCGACCGGGTAGCTGAGGCGCTTGCGCGCCGCGCCGACGGTGACCCACTCGAGCCCGGCGATCTCCTTGTTCGGCACGAACGTGCTGGCGCGGATCGCCTCCTGCGTCGCCTCGGCGGCCCAGTAGTGCACGATCTTCTCGCGTCCGGACGGCTGGATGTAGACCGACTGGCCCACAGAAGGGCCGAGCGACACCCGCAGGCCCGTCTCCTCGTGGATCTCGCGCACGGCGGTCTCCGCGAGCATCTCTCCCGGATCGAGCTTGCCCTTCGGGAGGGAGATGTCGCGGTACTTGCCGCGGTGCACGAGCAGGACGAGGAGCTCGCCGTCGAGCTCGCGCCACACCACGCACCCCGCGGCGTACACGGGTCGATGCGCTGACGTCATCGAGTCGCGCGCGGACGCCGTCGTCGCTGGATCGCTGCCATGGTCTTATCCTGCACGTCGGCGAGCGGCTTGCCGTTCTCATCGAGGTGGTGGCGCGTCCACACGCCCTCGGCGCCGAGGTGCCAGGTCGCGCTCGCGTCATCCATCCCGAGGTCGAAGAACGCCTGCAGCTCCTTGATGTGCTGCGGCTTCGCGACCCGGACGAGGGCCTCGACGCGGCGGTCGAGGTTGCGGTGCATCATGTCGGCGCTGCCGATGTAGACCTCGGGGTCGCCGTCGTTCGCGAACGCGAAGATGCGCGCGTGCTCGAGGTAGCGGCCGAGCACGCTGCGGACGCGGATGTTGTCGCTCACGCCGGGCAGATCCACGCGGAGACTGCAGATGCCGCGGACCCAGACGTCGACCTGCACGCCCGCGAGCGACGCGCGGTAGAGCGCGTCGATGATCTGCTCGTCGACCATCGAGTTGACCTTGATGCGCACGTGCGCGGGCTTGCCGGCCAGCGCGTTGCGGCGCTCGCGGTCGATGAGCCGCAGGAGGCCCTTGCGGAGGTGGAGCGGCGCGACGAGGAGGCGCTTGAACTTCTTCTCGATCGCGTACCCGCTCAGCTCGTTGAACAGGCGGGTGACGTCGCGCCCCACATCGGGGTCGCACGTGAAGAGGCCGAGGTCCTCGTAGATGCGGCTCGTCTTGGGGTTGTAGTTGCCCGTGCCGACGTGCGTGTAGTGGCGCAGCAGGCCCTTCTCCTCGCGGATGACGAGAGCGAGCTTGCAGTGGGTCTTGAGCCCGACGAGGCCGTAGACGACGTGCACGCCCGCCTTCTCGAGCTTGCGCGCCCACTCGATGTTGTTGGCCTCGTCGAAGCGCGCCTTGACCTCGACGAGCGCGAGCACCTGCTTGCCGGCCTCGGCCGCGTCGATGAGCGCCTGCACGATGGGGCTGTCGCCCGAGGTGCGGTAGAGCGTCTGCTTGATCGCGAGCACGTGCGGGTCGCGCGCGGCCTGCTCGAGGAACGCCTGCACGCTCGTCGCGAAGGACTCGTACGGGTGGTGCACGAGCACGTCGCCCTTGCGGATGGCCCCGAAGATGTCGGCGCGCGCGTGCTTCGAGTCCGCGTCGGCGGGCTGGAAGGCGAGCGGCGTCACGGGCAGGTGCGGCTTGAACTTCAGCTCGGGCCGGTCGATCTTCCCGAGGCTGAAGAGCGACCGGAGGTCGAGCGGAGACGGGAGGCGATAGACCTCCTGCTCAGAGATGTCGAGCTCGCGGATGAGCAGGTCGAGGGTGACGTCGTCCATGTCCTCGGTGATCTCGAGGCGGATGGGCGGGCCGAACCGGCGGCGCAGCAGCTCCGCCTCGAGCGCCTGGATGAGGTTCTCCGACTCGTCCTCCTCGATCGTCACGTCCTCGTTGCGCGTGAGGCGGAACGCGTGGTGGTCGAGGATCTCCATCCCGGGGAAGAGGTCGGCGAGGTTCTCGGCGATGAGGTCCTCGAGCGCGAGGTAGCGGATGCTGCCGGGCGCGTCGTCCTTCGCGGGAACCTGCACGAGGCGGGGGAGCATCTGCGGCACCTTCAGCCGCGCGAACTCCTCGCGCCCCGTGCGCGCGTTGCGGATGCGGATGGCGAGGTTGAGCGAGAGGCCCGAGATATACGGGAACGGGTGGGCCGGGTCGACTGCGAGCGGCATGAGCACGGGGAAGACCTGCGCCTGGAAGTACTCGTAGAGGTCGGCGCGCTCGCTGTCGGTGAGCTCGTCCCAGCGGACGAAGTCGATCCCGGCCTCGGAGAGCGCGGGCTTGAGGTCGTCGTTCCAGACGGCCGCGTGGCGCGCCTGCAGCTCGTGCGCGAGCTCGGAGATGTTGGAGAGCACCTTCGCGGGCGCCGTTCCGACGTTCGTCGGGACGGCCAGGCCCGTCACGATGCGCCGCTTGAGGCCCGCGACGCGGACCATGAAGAACTCGTCGAGGTTGCTCGCGAAGATCGCGAGGAAGTTCGCACGCTCGAGGAGCGGGAGCGCCGGGTCCTCCGCGAGCTCGAGCACGCGGTTGTTGAACGCGAGCCAGCTGAGCTCCCGGTCCATGAAGCGATGCTCGGGGAGGCTCGCATCGGGGGCTTCCACGATCTCGTCGAAGTCGTCGTCCTCGGTGTCGAAGCCGGGGTCGACCAGGGGCGCATCCGTCATGTGCCTATCCTGGCACCCGCGGGTGTCGCGCGTGTGAACGGGCGGCGCGTCAGGCCTTCCGCACTCCCTGCGCCGGCGCGTCCTCGTCGTCCTCCGAGACGTTGAACCGATAGCCGACGTTCCGCACGGTGCCGATGAGCTGCTCGAGGTCGCCGAGCTTCGCGCGCAGGCGCCGAACGTGCACGTCGACCGTGCGGGTGCCGCCGAAGTAGTCGTAGCCCCACACCTCGCTCAGCAGCTGCTCGCGCGTGAACACCCGCGAGGGGTGGGTCGCGAAGAAGTGCAGGAGCTGGAACTCCTTGTACGTGAGGTCGAGCGGCTTCCCGTGCACCTTGGCCGAGTACGAGGCCTCGTCGATCGTGATGCCCGAGGTCTGGACGCGGCTCGAGGTCTCCTCCGCGGTGCGCCGCCCCACCACGAGGCGGATGCGCGCATCGGCTTCGGCGGGGCCGGCCGTCGCGAGGATGACGTCGTCGACACCCCAGTCGGGGGAGACGGCCGTCAGGCCGCCCTCCGTGACGATGAGGACGAGGGGCGCGTCGATGCCCGCCGTGTTCAGGATCTTGCAGAGCGCCTTCGCGCCGACGAGGTCGGTGCGCGCGTCGAGGAAGATCGCGTCAGCGCTCGGTGCGTTCACGAGCTGAGCGGCTTCCGCGGGGATCTGTCGCACACGGTGGCTGAGGAGCTCGAGTGCGGGCAGCGCAGAGGCTCCGCCGGGGGCGGAGCTGAGCACGAGGAGCTGAGCCAAGCGAGGTCCTTTCGCCGGCGGCGGGTGCCACGCCGTGCTTCCGATGATAGGGGCAGCCGAAAGTGCGGCGAGACGCCTGCGCGCGCGGCACGCCACCGTGGATCCTGTCGTCCGGGCCCGCGATCGGCGATGATGGAGGGCGTGACCGAACCCGTCCTCGTCCCGCGCAGATTCCCGGTCGGCCTGGCCGTGACCTGGGCGTTCGCCGGCGTGGTCGCGATCGCGATCGGCATCTTCGTGGCGCCCGCCGATCGGTTCGGATGGTTCGCCGTCGGCGCGGGCGCCGCCCTCCTCGTCGCGTTCGCGGCGGAGCTGCGCCTCGGTCGCGCCGAGGGGTTCATCTCGCGGGTCGCCGCCGCGGCGGTCGGCGGGGTCGGGATCATGGGCGTCGTGTCCGCGATCTTCGCGCTCGCCGCGATCGTCCCCGGCTGAGCTCAGCGCGGTCGCCGGGGCGCGCCGGGAGGACTAGAGTGGTGCCATGGATCTCGTCGCCCTCGAACTGTTCTTCGTCGGCCTGCTGGGCCTCGCGAGTCTCGCGATCGCCTTCTGCTCCGGCGCAGTGATCGTCAACCTCTTCCGCGGCCAGCGCTGAGCCGGGGCGGAGCCTCGTGATCGAGATTCCGACCGACCTGCCTGCCGACCTCGTCCCGCTCTCCTGGCTCATCGGAGTGTGGGAGGGGACGGGCGTCATCGACTACCGCGTCGGGGATGCCCACTACGAGGGCGAGTTCACGCACCGCGTCAGCTTCAGCCATGACGGCGGTCCGTACCTCAACTACTCGGCCACCGCATGGCTCGCGCCCGAGGGCGAGCGCCCCGCGCAGCAGCTCGTCGCCGAGACCGGCTTCTGGCGCCTCTCGCGTCCGGCGACCGCTGCGACGCCGGGGCCCGGCCTCCTCCCTGCGCTCGAGACGGAGCCGACTCGGACGGCCGACGACGTCGAGCGCCTGCGCACAGCGGGCGGCGGCTTCGAGATCGAGGTCAACCTCGTGCACGCGGACGGCGTGAGCGAGCTCTACCTCGGTCAGGTCAAGGGGCCCCGCATCGACATCGCGACGGACGCGGTCGTCCGCACCGCCGGCGCGAAGCACTACGCCGCCGCGACGCGGATGTACGGCCTCGTCGACGGACACCTCCTGTGGGCGTGGGACATCGCGGCGCTGGGCCGCGAGCTCGGGTCGCACGCCTCCGCGCGCCTCGCCCGCACACAGTAGCCCTGCGAGCGCAGCGAGCCGCTCCCGGTCGTTGAGCGAGCGGAGCGAGTCGAAACGCAGAGCGGAGCGAGTCGAAACGGCGCGGCGCCTCTGTTCGCGCCGTGCCGGAGAATGGGAGCATGACCGATCCCTTCGCCCAGATCCCCGGGGCCGTGCTCTCGGATGACGGCGTCGCCCATTTCGGCGACCCCACGCGGGAGCAGCGCGCCCTCGCCCAGGGGGAGGCGATCGTCCCGCGCGGCGACCGTGCCGTCGTGGCGGTCTCGGGGCCCGAGCGGCTGACGTGGCTCGACTCCATCACGTCGCAGGCCGTCGCGCGCCTCGCGCCCGGCGTGAGCACCGAGCTGCTCGTTCTCGACCCGCAGGGCCACGTCGAGCACGCGGCGGCGGTGATCGACGACGGCGCCACCGCATGGCTCATCGCCGATGCGGCGGATGCCGCCGGACTCGCGAAGTGGCTCGGCATGATGCGCTTCCGCGCGCAGGTCGAGGTGGCCCCGCGCCCCGACCTCCGCGTGGCCGGCTTCGTGCGCGGCGCGGGCGCGGAGCACGCGCTCGCCGACGCGGCCGCTCGGCCGAACGGCGTCGCGCTGGTCTGGCAGGACCCCTGGACGGGGGTGAGCGCGGGCGGATGGCAGTACGCGCGCGCCGAGGAGCATCCGGGCTCCGCGCACGCGTGGGCCGAGGCCATCCTCGAGGAGAGCGCGTGGGCGGATGCCGCAGCGCTCCCGGTCGCCGGGCTGCTCGCCGCGGAGGCGCTGCGGATCGCCGCCTGGCGCCCGCGATGGGCCGCCGAGGTCGACGAGCGGGCGCTGCCGCACGAGAGCGACTGGCTGCGGTCGGCGGTGCACCTCGCGAAGGGCTGCTATCGCGGCCAGGAGACCGTGGCGAAGGTGCACAACCTCGGCCATCCGCCGCGTCGACTGGTGATGCTGCATCTCGACGGCAGCGACAGCGTGCTCCCCGAGCGCGGTGCGCGCGTGCTCGCGGGCGAGGCCGAGGCCGGGCACGTCACGTCGTCGGCGTGGCATCACGAGCTGGGCCCGATCGCGCTCGCGATCGTCGCCCGCCGCATCCCCGAAGGGGAGACGCTCGCGGTCGAGGCCGACGGCGTGCGCGTCGCCGCGGCGCAGGAGGTCATCGTGCCGGGCGACGCGGGCGCGACCGCGGAGGTGCCGCGCATCACGCGCCTGTCGCGCCGCCCGCTCGCGCAGTGACGGCGTAGCGTCGGAACGTGCCCGAGCCGCGTGACGCCCCCGAGACCTCGCCGCTGACCGCGGCGATTCCCGTCACATGGCGCCGCCGCCTCTCCCTGCGGCCGGGGCTCGAGCGCGTGCGCGACTCGGGGGCGGCGATCGCCCAGATCGTCATCGCGGCCACAGGCGCCTTCCTCCTCGCGCACTATCTCCTCGGCCACGAGGCCCCCCTGCTCGCGGCGACGGTGTCGATCTCCTCCCTCGGCCTCGCGCGCGACGCGCGGCCGCGCAAGGTCGTCGAGACGGTGCTGGGCATGCTCACGGGCATCCTCATCTCCGAGCTGCTCCGCCTCGTCTTCGGCTCCGGGCCGTGGCAGCTCGCGCTCACGCTCGCCGTCACGCTCCTCGTCGCGCGCTTCCTCATGCCCTCTCCGCAGTTCGCCGTCGCAGCGGCCATCCAGTCCGCGATCGCGATGGTGCTGCCGGCTGGGCCGCTGCCGTTCCTCCGGCTCGCGGACGGGGCGATCGGCGGGGCGCTCGCGATCGTCATGACCGCGCTGCTGCCGCGCAACCCGATGAGCACCGAGCTGCGCGATGCCCGCGTGCTGTTCGCGGCACTCGACGCGGCGATGGGGCGCGTCGTCCAGGGGCTCCGACGCGGCGACGCCGTGCGGGCGGATCGCGGGCTCGAGAAGGCGCGCGGACTGCAGGGCGATGTCGACGCCTGGCGCACGTCGCTCGAGTCGGCGCAGGCGGTCTCGGCGCTCTCGCCGTTCCTGCGCTCCCGCCGGATCGAGCTCGCCCGCCACGCGCGCGTCCTGCAGAGCGTCGACCTCGCCGCCCGGAATCTGCGCGTCGTCGCGCGGCGCGCGGCCTACGTCGTGCGCGACGGCGAGCCGCGCCCGGCGATCGCCGAGCCGCTCGCCGAGCTCCAGCGCGCGGCGGGCGTCGTCGCGCACGCGCTCGAGGACATCTCCGCCGAGCCCGCGGCGCGAGAGGCGCTCCTCGCGATCGCGCGGCGGCTCGATCCCGCGGCGATGATGCCCGACGCGTCGCAGGGCGAGCTCGCGCTGCTCGCGGCGCTGCGCCCGTTCGCGGTCGACCTGCTCGTCGCGAGCGGTCTCACCCACGCCGAGGCGGCAGCGGCCATCCCGCGCATCTGATCGCGTCGCGCCCTCAGGCGGGCGCGACGGCCGCCCAGGGGACCGTGAGCTCGCCGAGCCGCCACCGCCGCCGGGTGCCGACGACATCCCATCCGCCGCGGCGCATCGCCTCGACCGTCGCGATCCAGCGCTGCACGGGGCCGAAGGGGGAGAGGTGCGCTGCGCGCTCCCATTCGCCGTCGAGCGCCTGCAGGAACGCGTGCACGCGCTCTCCGGGCACATTGCGGTGGATGAGCGCCTTCGGCAGCCGCTCGGCGACGATGCCGGGGCGCTCGAGATCGGCGAGCCGCAGCGAGACCGTGAAGCGGACGGCCTCTCCGGTCGGCGCGACGTCGACCCACGCGCAGACGCGGCCGAGCTCGTCGCATGTGCCCTCGATGAGGACGCCGCCGGGCGCGAGGCGCTCGGCCATCCGGCGCCACGCCGCAGCGACCTCGTGCTCGTCGTACTGCCGCAGCACGTTGAACGCGCGCACGACGGCAGGCCGCCGCCCGCCCTCCGTCGGGATCTCGAATCCACCGCGTGCGAACGAGACCGCGATGTCGGGCGCGAACACGGTGCGCCCCGCGCGGACGTTGGCCAGCTGCGCCCGCGCTCGCTCGACCCGCTCGAGGTCGATCTCGAGACCGCGCACCTCGACATCCGCGCGTGCGCGACGCAGGCGCGCGGCGAGCTCGAACGCCGTCACGCCGCTCGCGCCGAAGCCGAGGTCCACGACGAGCGGGTCGCCGGCGCCGAGGAGCGCGGGGTGCTGCGCGATCCAGCGGTCGACGCGGCGCAGCCGGTTGGTGCCGGTCGTGCCGCGGGTCGGTCGGCCCTCGGTCGTCGGCATGCCTCCATTCTCGCGTGAACGCACGGGGGCCGCGGCATCGGGCCTCGCGCCGCCTCGGTAGCATGTCAGGTATGACGCACACCCTGATCCTGCTCCGCCACGGGCAGAGCGACTGGAACGAGAAGAACCTCTTCACCGGATGGGTCGACGTGCGGCTCACGGAGCAGGGGAAGGCCGAGGCCCAGCGCGGCGGCGAGCTGCTGAAGGAGCAGGGCGTGCTGCCCGACATCCTCCACACCTCCGTGCTGAGCCGTGCCATCCAGACGGCGAACATCGCGCTCGACGCGGCCGACCGCCTCTGGATCCCCGTCAAGCGCTCGTGGCGCCTGAACGAGCGCCACTACGGCGCTCTGCAGGGCAAGGACAAGGCGCAGACGCTCGCCGAGTTCGGCGAGGAGAAGTTCATGGAGTGGCGTCGCTCGTTCGACGTGCCGCCGCCCGTCATCGACCCCGAGGACGAGTACGCCCAGACGCACGACCCGCGCTACGCCGGGATCGACGGCGAGATCCCCGGCACCGAGTCGCTCAAGATCGTCATCGACCGCCTGCTGCCGTACTGGGAGTCGGAGATCGTGCCCGACCTCGCAGCCGGCAAGACCGTGCTCGTCACGGCGCACGGCAACTCGCTGCGCGCGCTCGTGAAGCACCTCGACGGCATCAGCGACGACGACATCGCCGGCCTGAACATCCCGACGGGCATCCCGCTCGTGTACGAGCTCGACGACGACATGAAGCCGACCGGCCCGAGCCGCTACCTTGACCCGGAGGCCGCAGCGGCCGGCGCCGCAGCGGTCGCCGCCCAGGGCAAGAAGTAGCGCGAGAACGACGAAGCGCCCCGCCGACCGGCGGGGCGCTTCGTCGTTCTCGGGTCAGACGCCCGGCGTGCGGTCCACGACCTCGATCTCGGGGTCGGCGGAGCCGGTCCAGTCGCCCGTGGCGAGGTAGACGATCTTCTTCGCGATCGAGACCGCGTGGTCGCCGAAGCGCTCGTGGTAGCGGCTCGCGAGAGCGGCGTCGATGACGTGGCTCGCGTCGCCCGCGAACGCCTCGCTGAGCACCTTCTCGTAGACGGTCGCGTGGAGCTCGTCGATGACGTCGTCGGCGTCGCGGATCTGCGCGGCGTAGGCGAGGTCCTGCGTGCGCAGGAGCTCGACGAGCGTGCGTGCGACCTCGACGTCGAGCTTGCCCATCTTCACGAACGTGCTCTTCAGGCCCTTGGGGATGGCGCGCTCGGGGAAGCGGGAGCGGGCGAGCTGCGCGATGTGCTCGGCGAGGTCGCCCATGCGCTCGAGCGACGCGCTCGTGCGCAGCGCGCTCACGATGATGCGGAGGTCGCGGGCGACGGGCTGCTGCATCGCGAGCGTGTCGATCGCGAGCTCGTCGACCGAGAGGGCCAGCTCGTCGATGCGGACGTCATCGGCGATGACCTCCTCGGCGAGGGCGACGTCGCCGTTCTCGAAGGCGATGGTGGCCTTGTCGATGGCCACGGTGACCAGCTCGGCGATCTCGACCAGCCGGTTCTGGATGTCCTCGAGGGCCTGGTGGAAGACTTCGCGCATCTGGCGAACCTTTCGTCGGTTTCGGGTCTCGGCCGCGCAGCGGCGGCTTCTCACACTGGCCTGTGCGCCTCGCGATTGTCATGCGCGAAGGTGAACGGCCGGTGCCCGGTCGGTGAACAGTGCGTCGGGGCGGCGCCCCGACGAGCCCATTCGTCCAGAGGGGCTCTCGGCTGCACTCTACTCTGGAGACATGGACTCCACGCAGCTCGCGCTGCTCGCGCTCGCCGCAGGGATCATCCTCGGCGTCGGCGTGACCCTGATCGTGGTGCTCGCGTTCCGCGCCAGGGAGCGGGCGCTGCGCGAGCAGAGCCTCGCGCTTCCGCCGGCGCTCACGGCCGCGCTCGACGCGATCGACGACGCGACGGCCGTGATCGACTCCTCGGGCGCCGTCGTCTCGGTCTCGGCATCGGCGACGTGGCTCGGCCTGACTCCGGGGCAGGGGCTCGAGCAGCCCGAGCTCCGCGAGCTCGTGAAGGCCGCACGCGGGCTCGGCTCCTCGACCGAGTCGCAGACGCTGCGCATCCGCCGTGGCCGGATCTCCGACGACACCCGCCTCGTCGTCGCGCGCGCGACGGCGATCGCCGACCGGCTCACGCTGCTCATCGTGCGCGACATCTCGGAGCAGGAGCGCCTGCAGCAGATGCGGCAGGACTTCATCGCGAACACGAGCCACGAGCTGAAGACGCCGGTCGGGGCGATCGGCCTCCTCGCCGAGGCGATGGAGTCGGCCTCCGACGATCCCGAGCAGGTGCGCCGCTTCGCCGCGCGGATGTCGGCGGAGGCGCAGCGCCTCGGCCAGCTCACGGGGCGCATCATGAACCTGTCCAAGCTGCAGGCCGCGGACGAGCTCACCGAGGTCGGCGACGTCGCGATCGACGAGGTCGTCGCCGCGGCCCTCGAGCAGTACCAGGTGCAGGCCGAGTCGGCGGATGTCGCGCTCGTGCGCGGCGGCGACCGCGGGCTCTTCGTGCGCGGCTCGGCGACCATCCTCGTCGAGGCGCTCGGCAACCTCGTCGCGAACGCCATCGCGTACTCCCCGCGCGGCTCGCGCGTGGGCATCGGCGTGCGCGGCACCGCGGAGGCCGTCGAGATCGCCGTGACCGACCAGGGCATCGGCATCGCGGAGGCCGACCAGCAGCGCGTGTTCGAGCGCTTCTACCGCGCCGACCAGGCGCGCTCGCGCCGCACGGGAGGCACCGGTCTCGGCCTCTCGATCGTGAAGCACGCGGTGAATCGGCACGGCGGCGAGGTGCGGCTCTGGTCGCAGCCCGATCGCGGGTCGACATTCACCATCAGGCTCCCGCGCACGGAGGCCCCGCTCGTCGGCGCCGAGTCCGCGAAACGCAAGAGGAAGGGCGCCCGCGCGGTCGACGCCGCGTGACGAGGCGCCACGGAAGGAAAGAGAACGAATGACGCGTGTTCTGCTCGTGGAGGACGAACCCGACCTCGCCGACCCGCTCGCCTACCTGCTGCGGCGCGAGGGCTACGAGGTCGAGATCGCCGAGGACGGAGACGCCGCGCTCGCGGCGTTCCGGGACCAGGAGCCCGACGTCATCCTGCTCGACCTCATGCTTCCCGGGATGCCGGGCACCGAGGTCTGCCGTCAGGTGCGCACGACGTCGGCCGTGCCGATCATCATGCTGACGGCCAAGGACTCCGAGGTGGACATCGTCGTCGGGCTCGAGCTCGGCGCCGACGACTACGTCACGAAGCCGTACTCGGCGCGCGAGCTGCTCGCGCGCATGCGGGCGGTCATGCGCCGCTCGCTGCAGGCGGAGGCCGACCTCGACGAGCGCGTGCTCGAAGGCGGCCGCGTGACGCTCGACATCGACCGCCACACGGTGTCGGTCGACGGGGAGCAGATCAACATGCCGCTCAAGGAGTTCGAGCTGCTCGAGGTGCTCATGCGCAACGCGGGGCGTGTGCTCACGCGCGGCCAGCTCATCGACCGCGTGTGGGGCAGCGACTACTTCGGCGACACGAAGACGCTCGACGTGCACATCAAGCGCATCCGCTCGCGCATCGAGAAGGTGCCCAGCGAGCCGGTCATGCTCGTGACCGTGCGCGGCCTCGGCTACCGCTTCGAGGGCTGACCCCAGGACGCGAAGAAGGGCCGAGCGGGAGGATCTCCGCTCGGCCCTTCTTCACGCCATCGGGCGTCGGGTCAGTGGCCCTCTTCGCCGTGCTCGGCGGGGGCTTCCTTCTCGCAGTCGCTCGCGCCGCCGCCGGGCACGAGGTCGGCGAACTGCTCGAGGCAGCCGTCGAGCACCGGGACCTCGGTGAGGACGCCCTCGGCGTCGCCGGACTGGAAGTAGACGGGGAGCGTCGAGCCCGCGGGGGAGTCGATCGCGTCGAGCAGCAGCGGCTCGGTCTCCTCGGTGCCGAGGCTCACGACGCTCTCGGCCGGGATCCGCACCGTCTCGCGCTCGTCGCCCCACTCGAGCGTGAGGGTCGCGGCGCTGTCGGTGCGGTTGACGAGCGCGGCGGCGAGGTTGCCCTGGTCGCCGTCCTCGTCGGCGATGATGACCGCGTTGCGGATCTCGACGGGCGCGCCCTCGGCATCGGGGACGTTCACGCCGTCCGACGCGGAGTACTTGATCGTCGTCGCCTGCGACGTGATGGCCTGGCAGCCCGTGGCTCCCAGGATGACGAGGCCGGCAAGGGCGGCGGACGCGAGTGCGCGCGTGTTCACGGATCCTCCAGATGCTGCGGCGTCGCCCGTCGGCAGACGCTCCCACGCCATTCTAAAGGGATGGCGTGCGGGCCCGTGATCACGCGGATGGCGTGGCATGGGGGCCGATGCCGCGCGAACCTTAGTGCATCGCGAGCTGTGATATCCTTGAGATCGCCGAAAGGACACAATTCTATGCTTTTTGAGGTTGGCGAGACGGTCGTGTACCCCCATCACGGGGCGGCGACGATCACCGAAGTCAAGACTCGCGTCATCAAGGGCGAGGAGAAGATCTACCTCAAGCTGAACGTCACGCAGGGCGACCTCGTCATCGAGGTCCCCGCAGAGAACGTCGACCTCGTCGGCGTGCGCGACGTCATCGGCCAGGAGGGGCTGGACAAGGTGTTCGAGGTGCTGCGCGCCC
Organism: Microbacterium sp. JZ37; assembly: GCF_035188445.1. Lineage (NCBI taxonomy): Bacteria > Bacillati > Actinomycetota > Actinomycetes > Micrococcales > Microbacteriaceae > Microbacterium > Microbacterium sp. JZ37. The sequence goes on from NZ_CP045253.1 coordinate 815,416, forward strand.
CGTTCACCGAGGAGCCGACGAACTGGTCGCGCCGCTACAAGGCGAACCTTGAGAAGCTCGCCTCGGGCGACGTCATCAAGGTCAGCGAGGTCGTGCGCGACCTGTGGCGCCGCGACCAGGACCGCGGGCTCTCCGCCGGCGAGAAGCGGATGCTCGCCAAGGCCCGCCAGATCCTCGTCTCCGAGCTCGCGCTCGCGGAGAAGGTCGAAGAGGAGAAGGCCGCAGAGCTCCTCGACGAGGTCCTCGCGAGCAGCTGACGCGCGATCGATCGGAACGGCCCGGTTCACCTGGCGGGTTCTAACGGTGGTCGCAACACCCTGATTTTCAGGAGGTTGCGACCACCGTGTCGTTTTCGGAGCAACGTAAGCAGTTCCTCGCCCTGCTCGATGAGGTGGATAACGTCCGGGTGGCGGCGCTCGAGCTGGGCGTGAATGCGAACACCGCGTATGGCTGGGCGCGTCAGGCGGGCAAGCGGTCGGTTCGGCTGGGGCGGGTCGACCCGCGGCAGGCTGAGTTCACTCGGCTGCGGGCCGCGGGGCTGACGCAACGGGAGGCGTCGGCTCGGGTCGGCGTCCATGAGCGCACTGCGCGGGACTGGGAGAAGGGCGTCCGCAAGTCCCGCCGCTCGCGGTTCTATCCCGACGGGCGTCGCGTGAACTACGCCACCGGCGAGGTCACCATGGAGTCCATGACCAACCCACCGGCGCCGGTTGCAGAGCAAGTCGGTTCTCGCCTGCTGTCGTTGCAGGAGCGGGAGAAGATCGCTGATCTGAGACGCCTGGAGTGGTCGCTGCGGGCGATCGGGCGGGAGCTGGGCCGGTCGGCGTCGACGGTCAAGCGGGAACTCGACGCTCACTCCAGCGAGGGTCTTTATCTCCCGAACACCGCGCACCGGCGCGCTGCGACCAGGCGCGCACGACCGAAGCCGGCCAAGCTCGCCCAACCGGGCCGGCTGCGGGATTACGTCTCGGACCGGCTGAAGGAACAATGGTCTCCGGAGCAGATCAGCGGCGTCCTGTCGCGAGATCACGCGGGCGACGAGAGCATGCAGGTGAGCACGGAGACGATCTACCAGGCGATCTACGTCCAGGCCCGCGGCGGGTTGAAGCGGGAGATCGCCGACGCGTTGCGCACCGGCCGCACCCGTCGCAAGCCGCACCGGTCGCCCGAGCAGCGCACCAGCCGGTTCGTCGACCCGATGGTGATGATCAGCGACAGGCCCGCGGAGGTCGAGGACCGCGCCGTCCCCGGGCACTGGGAAGGCGACCTGATCCTCGGGACGGGCAACCAGTCCGCGATCGTGACCCTCGTCGAACGCTCCACCCGCTACGTGATGCTCGGCCACCTCCCCAACGGCGATCACACCGCCGAGACGGTCCGCGACGTCCTGGTGAACCTCGTCGACACACTCCCGGCGCATCTGCGCGGGTCGCTGACCTGGGACCAGGGCGCGGAGATGGCCGCGCACAAGTCATTCCGGATCGCCACCGGCGTCCCGGTCTACTTCTGCGACCCCGCCTCACCCTGGCAGCGCGGCTCGAACGAGAACACCAACGGCCTGCTGCGCCAGTACTTCCCGAAGGGCACCGACCTGTCCGTCTACGGCCCAGAAGACCTCGAACACGTCGCACAGAAGCTCAACCGCCGTCCACGCAAGACGCTCGGCTGGGATACCCCAGCCGAGCGTCTGCTAGAACTCGTTTAGTTCACCTGGTGTTGCGACGACCCCTTGAATCCGCCCCTGAGGTGAGCCGGGCCGTTCCGCGTCCGGCGGGTACCGTGGGGGTGTGAGCACCGTCACGCCGTCGCCCCGTGTCGCCGTCATCGTCGTCGCAGCCGGATCCGGCACGCGCCTCGGCGCCGGCGCGCCCAAGGCCTTCGTCGGGATCGACGACCACACGATCCTCCGGCACTGCCTGGACCGCGTCTTCGCCGCCCGGACCGCGCAGGTCGTCGTCGTCGCGCCCGAGGAGCGGGTCGGCGAGGCGCTGACCGACGCGCAGGAGGCCGCAGGCGCGCGCCGTGAGCTCGTCTCGGTCGTGGCGGGCGGGAGCACCCGCCAGAAGTCCGTCGCGGCAGGTCTCGCCGCGGTCTGGCCCGACGTCGAGATCGTGCTCGTGCACGACGCGGCGCGCGCGCTTGCGCCGGCCGAGCTCATCGACCGGGTCGTCGACGCCGTCGAGCGGACCGGATGGGGCGTCGTGCCCGTTCTCCCGGTCGTCGACACCATCAAGCGCGTCGACGGCGAGCTGATCACGGGGGTCGTCGACCGCTCGGAGCTCGCGTCCGCGCAGACCCCGCAGGGCTTCCGACGCGACATCCTCGAGACGGCCTACCGCGTGGCGGGCGAGGAGCACACCGACGACTCGGCCCTCGTCGCGGCCGCCGGCCATCCGATCGCGTCGGTCGAGGGCGACGCGCGCGCGTTCAAGATCACGACGCCGGCCGACCTGCAGCGCGCGCGGACTCTCATCAGCCCGGCCCCGGCCGGCCCCGCCCTGCCCCGCATCGGCGTCGGGACGGACGTGCACGCATTCGGCGGCGAGGGCGCGCTCTGGCTCGCGGGCCTCGAGTGGCCGGGCGAGCCCGCCCTCTCCGGCCACTCCGACGGGGATGCCGTCGCGCACGCGATCGTCGACGCCCTGCTCTCCGCTGCAGGCCTCGGCGACATCGGCTCGCGCTTCGGGACCGACCGCCCCGAGTTCGCCGGCGCGCACGCCGCCGCGTTCCTCGAGGACACCCGCGCCTACCTGGCGGCCGAGGGGTGGACCATCGGCAACGTCTCGGTGCAGGTGCAGGCCGCACGGCCGCGCTTCGCGCCGCGGCGAGCGGAGGCCGAGGCGGCACTGTCCGCCGCGCTCGGCGGCGCGCCCGTGACGGTGTCGGCGACGACGACGGACGGCCTCGGGTTCACGGGCGCCGCGGAGGGCGTGCAGGCGTTCGCGGTCGCCCTCGTGCACCGCGCGTGAGCCGCCCGCGTCAGAGCGTGCGCGTCATGAAGGTCGAGAGCGGGTCGAGGACGTAGTCGTCGAACGGCCCGCATTCGACGAAGCCCTCGCTCGCATACAGGCCGCGCGCCGGGGCGAACGCGGCGTCGCTGCCGGTCTCGAGCCACAGCGACGCCATCCCGCGCATTCGCGCCTCGGCGATGATGTGCCGCAGAACGGCGCGGGCGACGCCGCGGCCCAGGTGCGTCTCGGCGGTGCGGAACGACTTGAGCTCGCCGCGCTCGTCGTCGAGGCGCTTGAGCGCGCCGATCCCCGCGATCTGACCGTCGATCCACGCCGACCACAGCGTGACCGACGGATGCCGCAGCCCGTCGAGATCGAGCGCGTGGACGCTCTCGGCGGGTGTGCCGGCGTGCATGCCCGCGAGGTGGATGGCCGCGAGCGCCTGGGTCGCAGGGTGGGTCAGGTCGTCGACGCGGATGTCGATGGTCATGTCAGGCCTCCAGGGCGTAGGGGCGGATGGGGCGCCGCGCGCCCCTGGCGAGCAGGACGAGTCCGATGGCGAGGGCCGCGAGCCCCGCGATGCTCAGCGGCGCGAGGCGCTCGCCGAGCACGATCACGCCGAGCAGCGCGGCCGTCAGCGGCTCCGCGAGCGTGAGGGTCGCGGCGGTCGGCGCGGGCACACGTCGCAGGCCCCACGTGAACGAGGCATAGGCGAGCGTCGTCGCGCCGAGGCCAAGCCACAGCGCCATCGCGGCGCCGTCAGGGCGGGTGAGCCATGCCAGGTCCTGAAAGGGCAGCAGTGCGGCGGCGAGCACGGCCGCGACGCCACCCGCGACGCCCATCACGGTGAGGGGCTGCCAGCCGCCGTCGAGAAGGCGCCGTTGCGCGACGGCGAACACGGCGAAGGACGCGCCGGCTCCGACAGAGGCGGCCACGCCGAGGGGCGCGGTCGCCGCGCCCTCCTGACCGCCCAGGGCGAGCAGGGCCACGCCGCCGGTCGCGATGAGGGTCGCGACCATCCAGGTGCGCCCCGGCGCGCGGCGCGTGAGCGCTCCCTCGATCGCGCCAGCGAGCACGGGGGAGGAGCCGAGGGCGATGACCGTGCCGACCGCGACGCCGTTGACCGAGGCGCCGAGGAAGAACAGCGGCTGGTACGCGAACAGGCACACGCCCGCGATCCCCATGAGGAGCAGCGGGCGTGTCTCGGGCCGCGGCGACCGGACACCGCCCGTGCGTCGCGCCCACGCGCCGGCGACCGTCGCGAGCGCGGTGAGGGCGAGACCGCCGACCGCGACGCGGACGGCTCCCACCGCGAGGGGCGTCGTGCCGTCGGGGCCGAGGGCCTGCGCCGTCCCCGTCGTCCCGAACAGGACGGCCGCGGCGAGCACGGCGAGGACGGACATCACCCTTCGGTTCTACACGCTCCGGATGACGTCCGTGTGACGCGGGCCGCCGGGGCGGGGCGGACGGCGGCCAGTAGTCTGAGGGGGTGACTCTCCGGCTGTACGACACCCGCGCTCAGACGCTGCGCGACTTCGCGCCTCTCGACCCGGAGAACGTGACGATGTACGTGTGCGGCCCGACGGTGCAGTCCGGCCCGCACATCGGGCACCTGCGGGGCGCCCTCGCCTTCGACCTGCTGAGGCGATGGCTCGCGCACCGCTACCCGCGCGTGACGTTCGTGCGGAACGTGACCGACATCGACGACAAGGTGCTCGCCAACGCGACCGAGGCCGAGCCGTGGTGGGCGCTGGCCTACCGCATGGAGCAGGAGTTCACCGCCGCCTACGCGGCCATCGGCATCCTGCCCCCGACCTACGAGCCGCGCGCGACCGCATCCATCCCGCAAATGCAGGAGCTCATCCAGGAGCTCATCGAGCGGGGTCATGCGTATGCGTCAGCGGGCGACGTCTACTTCGACGTGCGGTCGTGGCGCGCGTACGGCGCCCTCACACGCCAGTCGGTCGACGCGATGGAGGACGCGGCCGACGCGGATCCGCGCGGCAAGCGCGATCCGCACGACTTCGCGCTCTGGAAGGGCGCCAAGCCCGACGAGCCGCGCAGCGCGGTGTGGGCGTCGCCGTGGGGCGAGGGGCGCCCCGGATGGCACATCGAGTGCTCGGCGATGTCGCGCCGCTACCTCGGGCCGGCTTTCGACATCCATGGAGGCGGGCTCGACCTGCGCTTCCCGCACCACGAGAACGAGCTCGCGCAGTCGACCGCCGCCGGAGACGCGTTCGCGAGCTACTGGGTGCACAACGGCCTCGTCACGGTCGACGGGCAGAAGATGTCGAAGTCGCTCGGCAACTTCACGCTCGCGGCCGACGTGCTCGCGGCCGAGGATCCGCTCGTGGTCCGCTACGCGCTCGCGGCAGCCCACTACCGCTCGAGCCTCGACCTGACCGACGCGTCGTGGCGCGAGGCGGAGGCGGCGCTCGCGCGCATCCGCGGCTTCCTCGAGCGGTTCCTGCGGGTGCATCCGCGCCCCGAGGCGGCCGAGATCCCCGGCGCCTTCGCGGACGCGATGGACGACGACCTCGGCGTCCCGCAGGCGCTCGCGGTCGTGCACGAGACCGTCCGCGCGGGCAACACCGCGCTCGATGCGGGCGATGAGGCGGCGGCGCGGGGCGCGTTCTCAGCCGTGTCCGCCATGATGGACGTCCTGGGCCTGGATCCGTTCGGCGCGCTCGCGCGGAGCTCCGGAGACGGCCCGACGGCAGAGTCCCTCTCCGCCCTCGTCGAGCAGCTCATCGCGCAGCGCGCCGAGGCGCGTGCGGCGAAGGACTGGGCGAGCGCCGACCGCATCCGCGATGCATTCGCCGCGGCGGGCATCGCCCTCGAAGACACCGCACACGGAACCACTTGGAGCATCAATGGCTAAGCCTGGACGACCCGGCGCCGCGAAGGGCAAGAAGGGCCCCACGAAGGGCACGGGCGGCAAGAACCGCCGGTCGCTCGAGGGCAAGGGCCCGACCCCGAAGGCCGAGGACCGGCCGTACCACGTCGCGCACAAGCGCAAGCAGGCCGCCGAGCGCCTCGCCGCCAAGCGCGGCGGGAGCGCGCAGAAGCCGCAGCAGCGCTCGTCGCGCCCGAAGGACGACACCGAGAACGTGACCGGGCGCAACAGCGTGCTCGAGGCCCTGCGCGCGAAGATCCCCGCGACCGCGCTCTACATCGCGCAGCGCGTCGAGATGGACGACCGCGTCAAGGAGATGCTCGCGATCGCCCGGAACCGCGAGATCCCCGTGCTCGAGGTCACCCGCCCCGAGCTCGACCGCATGGCCGGCTTCGACGGCGTCCACCAGGGCGTCGCGCTCAAGGTGCCGCCGTACGAGTACGCGCACCCCCAGGACCTCCTCGAGCAGGTCGTCGACACGGGCGCGACTCCGCTGTTCGTCGCGCTCGACGGCATCACCGACCCGCGCAACCTGGGCGCGATCATCCGCTCGACCGGCGCGTTCGGCGGCCACGGCGTCATCGTGCCGCAGCGCCGCTCGGCCAGCGTGAACTCGGCGGCGTGGAAGACGAGCGCGGGCGCCGCCGCGCGCATCCCCGTGGCGATCGCGCCGAACCTCACGACCACGCTCAAGGAGTTCAAGAAGCAGGGCGTCTTCGTGCTCGGCCTCGACGGCGACGGCGACGTGTCGCTGCCCTCGATCGAGCTCGCCGACCGCCCGGTCGTCATCGTCGTCGGCAGTGAGGGCAAGGGCCTCTCGCGCCTCGTGACGGAGACGTGCGACCAGGTCGTGTCCATCCCGATCTCCGACGTGACCGAGTCGCTCAACGCGGGCATCGCGGCATCCGTCGCGCTCTACCAGGTCTCGACGATCCGCGGCGCCCAGGCGTAACCCGCGCGACGGCGCGGGTTCGCCGCGAAACGGGGCAGGCGCCTGCGGGCCCTGCCCCGTTCGGTCAGACCAGGTCGCGCCAGTCGCGCGCCTCTCCCGAGGCCGTCGCGAGGGGCTCGGTGAGCGTCTCCGTGAGGGGGCCCATGATCGTGGCCTCGTCGCGCCGGTGCCGCAGCACGTCGCGGATGTAGCTCGTGAGCGTCTCGGCGAGCGGCACGGATGCACCGCGCGCCTGCGAGAGATGCCAGCGGTGCTCGAGCACCTGGTGGAACACCTCGGCGGGCTCGAGCTTCGCGCGCATCTCATAGGGGATGGCCCGGACGACCGGCTCGAAGACGCGCGTCACCCACTCGTGCGCGGCGACCTCCTCGTCGGACGAGCGCGAGATCCGCGAGCGGTACTCGTCGAGGTCGTTGAGGAGACGGCGGGCCTGGTTCTCCTCGGCGTCGAGGCCCGTGAGACGCAGCAGGCGGCGACGGTGGTGCCCCGCGTCGACGACCTTCGGCTGGATCGAGACGCGCGTGCCGTCGGGGTCGGTCTGGATCGTCATCTCGTCGATGTCGAAGCCGAGCTCGTTGAGCCGCTGCACGCGCTCGGTGATCCGCCAGGTCTCGGTCAGGGCGAACGACTCGGCCTCCGTGAGCGCCGACCACAGCTCGCGGTAGGTCGCGACGAGCTGATCGGCGACCTCGACGGCGTCGACGCCGATCTCGACGCGTCCGCCGGCCTCGAGGTCCATGATCTCGCCGGCGATGTTCGTGCGCGCGATGTCGATGTCGTGCTCGCGCTGGCCATCCGTCAGCCCGCCCTCATAGAGATCGCCGGTCTCGGCGTCGACGAGGTACGCGGCGAACGCGCCGGCGTCGCGGCGGAAGAGCGTGTTCGACAGCGAGACGTCGCCCCAGCGGAAGCCGACCTTGTGCACGCGCACGAGGAGGAGGGCGAGCGCATCCACGAGGCGCGTGGCGGTGTCGGGGCGCAGCGTCTGCGTGAACAGCGCGCGGTACGGCATCGAGAACTTCAGATGCGCGGTCACGAGGGCCGCGGGGAGCGGGTTGCCCTGCTCGTCGGTGCGCCCGTCGATGACCGCGACGCGGCGCACGCACGGCACCTCGAGGCGCTGCAGCGCGCCGAGGAGCTCGTACTCGCGCTGGGCCATGTGCGCCGTCGTCTCCTTGACGGCGATGACCATCCCCGACAGCTCGCTGAAGCGGACGATGTGCCGCGAGATGCCCTTCGGGAGCTTCACGATCGCGCTGCTCGGCCACTCGGCGAGCTTCGTCCGCCAGGGCAGCGTGAGCAGCTGCGGGTCGATCTCGGCGGCGGTGATGCGAAGCGAATCGGCCATAGAGAAGATCTTCCCCCAGAAACGGCGACGGCGCGGACGAACCCGGAGGTTCGCCCGCGCCGTCGCGCGGTGAAGGCGTTACGCCGAGACGATCGCCTTGTCGAGCAGGCGCTCGCCGGTCTCCACGTCGAAGACGTGGATGTGGTCGGGCGTCGGCAGGAGCGAGACGGTGTCGCCGGCCATCGGGTGGCGGCGGCCGTCGACGCGCGCGACGATCTGCGCGTCCGAGCCCTCGACGTGGCCGTACAGGTAGCCGTCGGCGCCGAGCTCCTCGACGAGGTCGACCTTGACCGCGAGGCCCTCGCTGCCGGCGGGGCCGACGATGAAGTCCTCGGGGCGGACGCCCGCCGTCACCTTGGAGCCGTGCGCCTTGTTGAGCGCCGACGCGTCGACGCCCACGACCTTCGTGCCGAAGCGGATGCCGCCCTCGGCGATCTCCGCGGGGAACAGGTTCATCGCGGGCGAGCCGATGAAGCCGGCCACGAAGACGTTGTTCGGCTTCTCGTACAGGTCGCGCGGCGTGCCCACCTGCTGGAGGAGGCCGTCCTTGAGGACCGCGATGCGGTCGCCCATCGTGAGCGCCTCGGTCTGGTCGTGCGTGACGTAGACCGTGGTGACGCCGAGGCGACGCTGGAGCGACGCGATCTGCGTGCGGGTCTGCACGCGGAGCTTGGCGTCGAGGTTCGACAGCGGCTCGTCCATGAGGAACACCTGGGGCTCGCGGACGATGGCGCGGCCCATCGCGACACGCTGACGCTGACCACCCGAGAGGGCCTTCGGCTTGCGGTTGAGGTACTGCTCGAGGTCGAGGAGCTTGGCGGCCTCGAGAACGCGCTTGGCGCGCTCATCCTTGCTCACGCCAGCGATCTTGAGCGCGAAGCCCATGTTCTCGGCGACCGTCATGTGCGGGTAGAGCGCGTAGTTCTGGAACACCATCGCGATGTCGCGGTCCTTCGGCGGCACGTCGGTGACGTCGCGGTCGCCGATGAGGATGCGGCCGTCGTTGACCTCTTCGAGGCCCGCGAGCATGCGCAGCGAGGTGGACTTTCCGCAGCCCGAGGGGCCGACGAGAACGAGGAACTCGCCGTCGCCGATCTCCAGGTTCAGCTTGTCGACCGCGGGACGGGTTCCGCCCGGGTAGAGGCGGGTGGCGTCGTCGAAAGTGACACTGGCCATGGTTCTTCTCCTTCACCGGCAGGTACGTGCCGGACGATCCGTAGTGAATGGAACCGACGGTGCGAACCGCCGTAGACCCCTCGTCGGGTCTCGGCTCAGTATGCCATCGAATCCGCGCGCGTGGGGAAATCGTTTGCTGATGAGCGGATGGCGCGGGCGCGGAGACGGCGGATCTGCCGTGTCTGCCGGGGCATTTCCCAGTGACACGCTCTAGCCTCTTCGAGGTCGACCGCCGGTACCCGTGGCGGCGAAGGGGAGTGCGAGCAGGCGATGACGAACGAGAACCCGATCGTTCCCCCGGGCAGCGAGCGACGCGATGCTGTGCGGGAGAAGGCGCAGAAGGTCAAGGCGAAGCAGACGCGCGCGAAGATGCTGCGTCGAGGCGGGATCACCCTCGTGATCGTCGCGGGCGTCGCCGCGATCGCGTTCGCGGTGACGAGCGTCGTCGTCCCCGCCCTCAACCGCCCGACCCTGACACCGGAGAACCTCGAGGACGACGGCATCGTCGTCGCCGACTCCGACGACCTGTCGCCCATGGTGACGAGCTCGCTCGAGGCCACCGACCCCGCTGAGCCCGAGGCGGAGCGCGCGAGCTCGGCGTCCGCCGTCAGCATCCGCGTGTATGTCGACTACCTGTCCGAGGGGTCCGCGCAGTTCGAGCAGACGAACTCGTCCCAGCTCGCGGAGTGGGTCGCCCAGGGCGCGGCTGACCTCTCGTACCACCCCGTGGCCCTGCTCACGGCCAAGTCGAACGGCTCGAAGTACTCCCTGCGCGCAGCGGGCGCGGTCGCCTGCGTGCGCACGCACGCGCCCGAGTCGGCGCTCGCCTTCAACCACGAGCTGCTCGTCGAGCAGCCCTCGGTCGACAGCGAGGGGTACACCGACAAGGAGCTCGCCGCGCTCGCGGCCGCCGTCGGCGTCGACGACACGAAGGCCGTGCGCGAGTGCATCGAGAACGAGGACTTCGTGACCTGGGCGAGCGAGACGACCCAGCGTGTCCTCGAGGAGCCCCTGCCCGACACCGAGGACGTGCGCCTGACCGGCGCGCCGATGATCCTCGTGAACGGCCGTCCGTATCAGGGTCAGCTCGACGACCCCGCCGAGTTCGCGCAGTTCGTGCTCACCGTCTCGAGCGAGGCCTACTACTCGACGGCCTCGCCGACGCCGACTCCCGCCGAGGAGCCCGAGGCGACAGAGGAGCCCGAGCCCGCGCCGAGCGAGACCGCGGAGCCCGAGCCGACCGAGACCCCCGCGGAGTAGCGGATCCCGTCGCCGCGCGACGGTATGCTTTCCAGGTCCCCTCGGGGACCCGCGCCGGCTTAGCTCAGTTGGTAGAGCACCTGTCTTGTAAACAGGGGGTCGTCAGTTCGAACCTGGCAGCCGGCACCATCACGCGGCCGCGCCCGGGCCATCCGCTCGATCAGCGGATGGCCCGGGCGCGAGCCACGTTCAGCGCACGCGGATGGCGTCGATCGCGTGCTGCCCCGCGTCGAGGCGCAGGTTGACGCCGCGGACGTCGCCGAGCTGACCGCGGCACTCGGATGACAGCGCGCCGAGGTCGATCGCGACCGACGCGCCGCCGGAGACAGGGTCGCCGGCGGGCAGTTCGCACCAGCTCCACGAGGGGCCGACCTGCAGCGCGAGGCCGATCGACGTGCCGGTCGTCTCCGCGACGTCGATGACGAGCGTCGAGCGGCCGGAGAGGTCCCACGAGCCGGTCGCCCAGATCCATCCGCTCTCCGCGAGGTCGACCGTGAGGCGTCCGTCCGCGGCGTCGATGGCCCCGTTCGCGGCCCATCCCTGCGGTCCGTCCGCGAAGTCGAACAGGGTGGTCGGCGGCTCCGTGCCCGGGGCCGCGTCGAAGGCCCGCAAGGCGCGGGCGAGCTCCGCCCGCGTCACGGGACCGCGCATCCCGAAGCGGCCGTCACCGGCGGGCTCGACGATGCCGTTCTGCGTGACCCACGCGATCGCCTCGGCCGACGGATGGGCCGGCGGCACATCGTCGAAGTCCGCGGGCTCCGCGGGCGTCGGCGCGCCCGCGAGCTCCCACAGCGCGTGGGCGAGCTCGGCGCGCTCGACGGGAGCCTTCGCCGTGCCGTCGACCGCCGGGGCATCCTCCCGGTACGCCGCGAGTGCGTGCGTCGCCTCCGCACGCGTCACGGGGCGCGTGGGGTGGAAGCGGCCGTTCGCGTCGCCGAGATTGACGACCTCGTCGTGCAGCCACGCGATCGCGGCGTAGTCGGGGGCGTCGCGTTCGACGTCGACGTAGACCGGCGGCGGGGGCGTGCCCTCGACCGCGCGGAGCTCGTCGACGACGATGGAGCCCTCGACGGCGCCTGCGTCGGCTGCGTTGACGAACACGCTGAACTGCGACACGTGGGCGAGGGCCTCGGGCGTGAGGCGGCGGTCGGCGTTGGCGGTGTCCCAGGGGGCGGGGCGCCAGTCGGCGAAGGGGATGGTGGCGAGGTAGGGGTCGTCGCCGGCGAGGGAGGGGTAGGCCTCGAAGGCGACGCCGTCGGCGACGAGCTGGAGGACGAGCCGGTTGCCGGACGCATCGGGATCGATCCACGCCTGGAAGTCCCAGAACGACGACCAGTCGCCCGCGACCGGCCGGCCCGCACCCGTGTACGACTGCGTCGCGAAGGAGTACGACAGCCGCATCGCGGCCTCTCCGCCTCCGACCGCGTCGCCCTCGGCCGCGCGGGCGAGCTCGAGGACATTCGCGTTCTGGGGCACCCACCTGCTCTGCAGGGCGGCGTCGGCGTCGTAGGACTCGAAGTCGTCGACGACGCCGAGCGGCAGCACCGGCTCGGGACCGAGGACGACGGTCGACGCCGTGGTCTCCACTTCGGCGCCGCCCGCGAACACGCGCAGGGTCAGCCCGTGCGACGTGTTGTCGAGCTGCTCGGGGGCGACCTCCCACGCCCCGGTCCACCACATCCCGCCGTCAGCCGGGGCCGCGAGCTCAATCACGTCTCCCGCATCGGTCGTGACCGTCACGCGATCGGCCGCGTGGCCCGTCACCGATGCGCGCAGCTCGACGGGCCCCGCCACCACGCGCGCGCCGTCGGCGGGAGACGCGAGGTGCGCAGCGGCCGAGGCGACGGACGCGGTGTCGGCGTCGTAGACGCCCGCGAGGTCGTCGGCGAAGAACGTGCGCGGGTCGTCGTGATACGCCTGGAAGTCCGGCAGCATCTCGCCCTCGACCGGGAAGTAGGGCGTCGAGTCGCCGCCGTAGTTCGCCCACGTCATCATGTAGGCGGTCCGCGCCGCGTCGGGATCCGACATGATCGCGTCGAGCACATCCGTGAACCACGTCACGTTCGCGTTCTCGCCGTCGGGGCGCACGCCGCCCGAGATGCCGAACTCCGTCAGCGCGCTGATCTTCCCGCGCGCCTGCGCGAGCCGGCCCATCATGCCGAGGTCGGCGACGAGCCCGTCCAGGAAGCTCTGCGCGGCGCCCGAGCTGTCGTAGACGTCGTAGCCGAGCACGTCCACGAAGTCGTCGCCGGGGTACGTGCGCAGGTACAGGTCCTCGTCGCCGCCGAACCCGCCCCCGGGCGAGAACGCGTACAGGAGGTTGTGCACGTCCTTCACATCGCGCAGGTACTCGACCGTGAAGCGGAACAGCTCGGCGTACTCGCCGGGCAGGCCGAACGCCGCGCCCCACCAGAACCACGAGCCTGCGTTCTCATGCCACGGGCGGAACACGATCGGGATGGCCGTGCCGTCGGCGGCGACGGCGGCATGCGCGGTCGCGGCGATGCGATCGAGATACGCGCGGAGCGCATCGTGCTGCGCTCCGCCGGGGAGGACGGCGCGCAGCGCGTCGCCCGAGGTGTCGTAGAAGTCGCCGCCGGTCGCGAGGTTCTCCATGTGGATCGTGAGAGTGCTGATCGCCCCGACGTCGTGCGCCTGGCGGATGTTCGCCGCCAGCTGCTGCGCCTTCGCCTCGCGCTCGGCGAGCGGCATGCCCGCGGTCTCGAGCGTGTCGAATCCGATGACGGCCGGATGGTCGCCCGTCGCGGTGAGGGTGTCGGAGGACGTGCCGTCCTGCGCGGGGAAGGACTCCCCGAAGTACAGGTCCTCCTGGTGCCCGAACAGGACGCCCTCTGCGTCGATGTCGCGCAGGTACGCGAAGAGTGAGCGCGTCTCGGGTGTCGCGTCCGGGTCGACCAGGTCGACCTCGGCCGCGATGGGGGCGGCGTGCGCCACCGGAGTCACGGCGAGCGGAGCCGCGAGGCCGAGCGCAAGCGCGACGGCGACCGCGGCGCGCCTGCCGCGTCGTCGCGGTCGGACGCGACGGGATGGCTGCGCCCAGGCGGGCGCGGGGGTGCTGTTCATCGGCGAACCTCCTCAGGTGGGCGTCGGTGCCCACAGAAGTCCTACCGTGACTTAGTTACACATGTCAACAAACTTCCTCACATCCCTCCCGCGAGGACAGCGGCCGCCTCGGCCGCGACGCCCCACAGGGCGTAGCAGCTGAGCGCGGCGAAGAGCGCCTGCTCGCGCCAGGATCCCGTATCGCCGAGGATCGGCACCGCGATGCCGCCGCCGCGCAGCCACACCCGGCGGAGCAGCGGCGTGCGCCGCGCCCACCGAGGAGCGCGCACGCGGATGGGCCACAGCAGCGGGATGCCGCCGGTCGTGAGGAGGTCGCCGGCGAGGTGCGCGAGGTATCCGACCCCGACGCACCAGGGGAGCCAGGAGGTCTGCGCGGGGGCGAGGAAGCCGGCCGCCGCGCCCAGCGCCGCGCCGCCCGCCCACGCGAGGGGCCACCGTCGCGCGATCCGCAGCACCTTGAGCGCGAAGGCGGTGCACGCCGCGACCGCGATCGCGACGCCCAGGTGGTAGGGCTCGACCGAGCCGTCCGGGTGCCAGACGACCTCTCCCAGGAAGCGCATGCCGACGATGACGCCGAGCACGGCGAGCAGCGAGTGCATGCCCTTCCGGTGCCCGCCCGACACGGCGCCGACGACACCTGCCGCGAGTCGCCCGGCGATGGGCACGGAGTGGGCGATCGTCGCGCTGTGATGATCCGCGTCGGGCAGGAGGGCGGCGCCCGCCGCGATGGGCGCGCCGAGCAGCACCGCGGCGGGCGCGAGTTCGTGCGCTCCCAGGGCGGGGAGCGTCGTGGCGGTGAGCGCGATCCAGGCGGCGGCGCCGCTGGCGGCGTGCGAGGTCCCCATCATGTCGGGGGTCTCCTTGGAGGTCGAAGGGCGTGGCGCGTCACGACGTCGGGACGACGTTCAGGCTATGTGTGCGCGCCGACATCGCCGGGCGCGGCGACACGCGGATGGCCTTCTCCGCCCGCTGCAGGTAGACTGGACGGAGCTTGCAGTGCGATGTCCGCCGCCTCTCACGGCCGATCGCCGCAGCTCACCGGCTCAGGGCCATCCACGGATCCCCTCGCACAGATGCGAGCGGCGATCGCCCGGAGCCGCCGCATCGCGGGCATGCCCACGCGGCCGCCCGCACTCAGACGAGAAGAGCACGACATGACCATCACCCACCTCGACGACCCTCACCATACCGACGAGCCGCTTGCCTGGAAGCAGGCGGCAGATGACGTCTTCGTCGCGACGCATGCCGGCGAGTTCGCGGGCTTCGTCACGGTCGACGGCCGGCGCCACCTCGCGCACGACCGCCATGGCGTCGCGATCGGCGAGTTCGCCTCGCTCGCGACCGCCCTCGCGGCGCTCGAGGACCGCGCCCGCGACGTGAAGCCCATCCTCAAGGCCGCGCACCCTCCCCGCACGCCTCGCCCGCGCCGACTCTCGCGGCGCGCGATCGCCTGACCGCGCGCCGCCCGCGGCTGCCGCTCCCGAGCTGTGCCGGGATTCGGATGCGCGGGGCCGGTGTGCGCGTGTCGGCCACAGGCGTGCACATGCGCACCACGGATCCGATTCCCGTGACGCGCTGCGCCGCGACGTGACATGGCACTGCCGTGACGAGGCACCGCGCGCGGTTGCGGCCCGGTGCCGCCGTAGGATGGCCGAGGTCGCACGAGCAGGGGGAGGCGCGATGGACCGGGGAGCGCCGAGGCACCGGCTCGCGATCGTGATCGGCGTCGGCGGCGCCGTCTTCGTGGGCGCCCTCACGGCTATCCAGGCGCGCGTCAACGGGCAGCTCGGCGTCGCACTCGACGCCGCGCTCGTCGCGGCCCTCATCTCGTTCGGGTCGGGCCTCGTCATCCTGCTCGTGCTCGCGCCGCTTCTCCCGAGCGGCCGCGCCGGCGTCCGCGTGCTCCGATCGGCCCTGCGCGAGCGCCGCGTGCCCTGGTGGATGCTCGTGGGCGGCGCGGCAGGGGCGTTCAGCGTTGCGACGCAGAGCTTCACGGTCGCCGTCATCGGCGTGGCCATGTTCTCGGTCGGCATGGTCGCAGGCCAGACCGTGCACGGACTCGTGCTCGACCGCATCGGCTACAGCCCCGCGGGCGTGAGCGCCGTGACGCTGCCGCGCGTCGCGGGAGCCGCTCTCGTGCTCTCGGCGGTCGTCGTGTCGCTGACCGGAGACGCCGTGGCGCGGGCCCCGCTGTGGATGCTCGTCCTGCCGTTCCTCGTCGGGGCGGGCGTCGCGTGGCAGACGGCGACGAACGGGCGGCTGCGCCAGGCCGTCGGCTCCGCGTTCGCGGCGACGCTCGTCAACTTCATCGGCGGGACGGCCGTGCTCGCCGTCGCCGCCGTCTGGCACCTCGCGACCGCGGGCGCGCCCGCATCCGCGCCGCGCGAGCCGTGGCTCTACCTCGGCGGAGCGCTCGGCGTCGCGTACATCTTCATCTCGGCCGCCCTCACTCCGCGCACGGGAGTGCTGCTCATGACGCTCGGGTCCGTGCTCGGCATGCTCGGCGCATCCGTCGTCCTCGACGTCGTCTGGCCGCCCGCCGCGCCGCCCGCGCTGTGGCAGCGCGCGCTCACGGTGGCGCTCGCCGCGGGCGGCGTCGTCGTCGCGACCGTGCGCGCCGGGCGCCGCTGACCGGTCAGCCAGCGAGGAGGGCCTCGCCCAGCGGCGTGCGCGCATGGAGCATGCGCTGCCCGGACCGCCGCGACGTGATGAGCTTCGCGTCGCGCAGCGCGCTGAGGTGATGCGATGCCGTCGCGATCGCGAGCCCGGTCGCCGTGGCGACGGCACTCGTCGAGAGCGGCTCCCGCAGCGCCAGGAGCACCGAGAGCCGCCCCTCGCCGAGAAGCCGGCCGAGTGCGGCCGCGTGCGCGACGCCCTCGCGATGCCAGTCCTCGGCGACGCCGAGCGCGGGGTAGAACAGCGTCGGCTGCGCCGGCGGCTCGGTGATCACCGAGCACCGCCGCGCGAACACCGACGGCACGAGCACGAGGCCGCGCCCCGTGCAGTCGACGGTCTCCTCGTGGCGCGTGAGCTCGACGCGCACGGAGTCGGCCGACCAGTCCACGGCCGGGTGGAGCGCCGTCGCCATCGCGCCGATGCCGGCCGTCGTGACGACCCGCGTCCGTGCCACGATGTCGGCCCGCAGGAGGCGCTCCAGCTGCGACCAGGATGGCGCGAGCACGGCATCCCACACGGCGTCGGCGGCCTCGGCGATGACGGCTCGCGCGCGGTGCGGGTCGTCGAGAAGTCGGAGGAGCGCCGTCCGCTCGCGGCCCGTGCTGCGGTCGACGCGCTTGCGGAGGTCGACCTGCATCCCCGGCAGCGGAGCCCGGCGGCGGCGCGCCGCCTCCTCGGCAGGGTCGAGATCCCACGAGGGCTCCGAGGTGAGGAAGTCGGGGACGTAGCCGTCAGCCCCGACCACGGTCCGCAGCAGCTCGAAGGCAGGGCGCGGAACGACGTCGCGGGCCTGGCGCAGCCATCCCCACTGGAGCGGGTTCTCCGCGGGGCGGGCGAGGGAGCGCACCGCGTGCACGAGCTCGTGCCCCGGCGAGATGCCGAATCGGATGGCCGACACGTCGTCCGGGCGCAGGCGGAACTCGACGAGCTTTCGATGCACGTCGAAACCTTATCCTCGCCGAACCGCGCCTGCGAGAGTCGCGTCGTGAGAGAGAGGAGCCGCTCATGGGCATCGTGACGGCGGATGGGATCCGCATGCCGGGCAGCAGGACGCTGCGCTTCGAGGGGCGGGAGCACGGCGCGGCCGTGTCGTTCTTCCATGTCGACAACGAGCCGGGTCAGGGGCCCGGGCTGCACCGCCATCCCTACTCGGAGACCTGGCATGTCCTCGCGGGCGAGGCCACGATCACGATGGGCGAGGAGACGATCGTCGCCCACGCGGGCGACACCGCGACCGTCGGAGCCGGCGTGTGGCACGGCTTCGTCAACTCGGGCGATGGGCCTCTGCGCATCCTCTGCATCCACGCATCCGACACGATGATCCAGGAGTCCCTCTGATGTCCTTCCAGGCGTACCTCGACAACATCGAGACGAAGACCGGCGTCACGCCGCGCGCCTTCGTCGACCTCGCCGCCGAGCGCGGCTTCGGCCCCGGGACCAAGGCGGGCCCGATCATCGAGTGGCTCGCCGCCGACTACGGCCTCGGCCGCGGCCACGCGATGGCGCTCGTGCACGTCATCACCAAGGGCGACCGCATCGACGCCAAGCACGTCGGCAGCGGGACCGCCCACAGCGACGCGTCGGACCGGCTGTGGCTCGACGGCAAGGACACCCGGCCCGCGGGCTGGTGAACCGCGCACGCGGACCTCTCGACGCGCGCCTTCGCCGGGTCTAGCATCGGGAATGCGCCGGGGGGCGTGCGGCGAGCCGCGCGTATGACCGGTTCGAAGGAGATCCGATGTCTCGGATGAGGAAGGCCGTCGGCGTGTGCGCACTCGTACTCGGCGCGGCGCTGGCGATGGGGACTGCGGCGCACGCCGCCGTCTCGGTGGGCTACACGGGCCAGGGGACGATGTCCACGCCCGACGGACGCGTGCTCGAGAGCGCGCAGTGCGACACGAGCGGCGACGGCTACCTGCTGTGGGTGCTCACCGCGACCAAGGGGACGTCGGCGACGATCTCCGGGCCATGGGGCACCGCGGAGATGACGCAGTCGGGCGGCGGGGCGTTCAAGTTCACGAGCGACTTCTACGACCTCGACGCGCTCGTCGGGACGGTCTCGGCGTGGTCGGATCAGACCGGGGGCAACCCGCAGCTCGTGATCAGCCACGGCTGCGAGGACGACGACTACCCGTCGTCCGGCGCGCCCGACGACCCGTACAACCCGTACGACTGATGCGGTGCGGCGGGCGCCTAGGAGCGCTCGCCGCCCGGCATCCTGCCGAGGATCCGGTCCGGGTCGACACCGGGCCGGAACCCCTCGCGGTCGCGCGGAGGGCGCCCGCCGACGTACAGCCATCCGAGGAGCTTCTCGCGGCGGGTGAGGCCGTGCGCCTTCGCGACCGCGGGGGAGCGCACGAAGGCGCCCGTGCGCCACATCACACCCCAGCCGGCCTCGTCGAGGAGCAGGCTCAGCAGGTGGGCCACGCCCGACGCGACGGCCTCCTGCTCCCACTCCGGCACCTTCTCGGACGGGCGGGGGCTCGACACGATCGCGATGAGCAGGGGAGCGCGCAGCGGCTTCGTCGAAGGTCCTTCGCCTGTCGCCTCGCCGATCGCGCGGCCGAGCCGCAGACGGTCGTCGCCGCGCAGCTCGATGAGCCGCCACGGGGTGAGGTTCGAGTGGTCGGCGACGCGACCGGCCGCCGCCACGAGCGGCAGCAGCTCCTCGCGCGTGGGAGCCTCGTCGGTGACCTTGGACGATGAGCGCCGCGCGCGGGCGGCCTCGAGCGCGGAGCCCATGCGCGGAGCGCTCACGCCTCGGGCGTGAAGTTCAGCGAGAGCGAGTTCATGCAGTAGCGGTCGCCGGTGGGCGTGCCGAATCCGTCCGGGAAGACGTGTCCGAGGTGCGAGCCGCAGTTCGCGCAGCGGACCTCGGTCCGCACCATGCCGTGGCTCGTGTCCTCGAGCAGCTCGACGGCCTCGGGCCGCACCGACTCGTAGAAGCTCGGCCATCCGCAGTGCGAGTCGAACTTCGTGCCGCTCTGGAAGAGCTCGGCGCCGCATGCGGCGCACGTGTACAGGCCCGCGCGCTCCTCGTCGAGCAGCTCGCCGGTCCACGGCCGCTCGGTTCCGGCTTCGCGCAGCACCGCGTACTGCTCAGGCGTCAGCTCTGCACGCCACTCCGCCTCGGACTTCTCGACCCTGTACGACATGCCCCGATTCTACCGCCGCGCAGGACGGCAGGGGCCGGAGGAAGGGCGCCGGGAGAAGGCAGAATGGCGGGGATGGACGAGGTCGCGCAGGTCGCCGAACGCTTCGCCCGGTTCGCCGCGGAGGAGGCGCCGGGACGGTCTCGCGTCTACGGCGACTGGTCGGCGAGGGTCGCCGAGGACGGCACGGTCGCCGCCGTGCTCGCCCGCATCCCGGCGGCGCACCGCCAGCCGCCGCTCGTGTTCGCCGTGACGCGCCTGCTCGGCGCGGCGGACGACGCCGACGCCGCCGACTGGGCGCGCTTCGTGCGCGAGCGGGCCGACGACATCGTCGCCGAGTGCGGCGTCCGCGGCCTGCAGACGAACGAGCCGCTGCGCTGCGCGGCGCTCCTGCCCGCGCTCTCGCTCCTCGCCGGCCCGATCGCCCTCCTCGAGCTCGGCGCATCGGGTGGCCTGTGCCTCTACCCCGACCGCTACTCGTACCGGTATGCGGCGACCGGCCGACACGTGCACCTCGACCCCGTCGACGGGGCGTCCGGGGTCGTACTGACCTCGACCTGGGATGGCCCGCTGCCGGAGCTGCGGCTGCCGGAGCTGCGGCTGCCGGAGGTCGTCTGGCGCGCGGGTGTCGACCTGCAGCCGCGCGATCCGCGCGACCCGCGCGACCGCGCCTGGCTCGAGATGCTCGTGTGGCCGGGCGAGGAGGGGCGGCGCGAGCGGATCGCGCGGGCGCTCGACATCGCGGCGGCCGATCCGCCTCTTCTCATCGCAGGCGATGCCGGCGATCCCGAGGCCCTCCGCGCGCTCGCCGCGGACGCGCCATCGGAGGCGACGCTCGTCGTGTCGACGCCGGGCGTGCTCCCGTACCTCCCGCGTGCCCGCCGGGAGGCGCTCATCGACGCCATCCGGGCACTCGGCGCGCGCTGGATCACGCTCGATGCGCCGGGGCTCCACAGCGGATGGGCCGAGCCGGTCGACGAGGCGGAATGGCCCGGTGGCTTCGCGCTCGCTCTCGACGGCCGCGTGCTCGCCGCGGCGGATCCGCTCGGGGCCCGCGTCCGCTCGCGCGCCTGACGGCCGAGCGGCGCCGCGCGCCATACGCTCGGAGCATGTCCACCTCCCTGTCGGAACGCGAGCGCGCCATCCTCGCCTTCGAGGCGGCGTGGGGCGCCCACGGCGGCGCCAAGGAGGAGGCGATCCGCGCAGAGCTCGCGATGACCCCGGCGCGGTACTACCAGCTGCTCGGGCGGCTGATCGACACCGAGGCCGCGCTCGCCGCGGATCCGCTCCTCGTCAAGCGCCTCCGCCGACTGCGCGACGAGCGCGAGGCGGCGCGCCTCCGCGTCACCAGCTGATCCACGACGTCCGCGGATAGCATCGAGGGATGCCGAGCACCTACCCCCGGGACCGCTTCGACGACATCCCGCGCGAGACCGGGCGCGTCGGCGCCCACCGCGCGGAGAACCCGGGCATGAGCGGACCCGCCGTGCTGCTGTGGGCGATCGTCGCGACGATCGTGCTCGTGATCGCGGGGATCCTCGGCTTCCTCGTCCTCTCGCAGCAGGGCGCGCTCCCGGCGCCCGAGAACACGCCGGCGCCGGCGGCGACGACGGCGCCCGTCGTCGACACGTCGTACTCGGTGCTCGTCCTCAACGGCACGGCGACAGAGGGGCTCGACGACGAGGTCGCGGAGCAGCTCGTCGACGCGGGCTTCCCCGAGGGGGCCGTGACCCCCACCGATTCCGACGAGACGGACTTCGAGAAGACGACCGTCTTCTACGCGAGCCCCGAGGATGAGCCGGCGGCGCGCGGCGTCGCGGAGGCCATCGGTGCGACCGAGGTGGTGCAGAGCGACGCGTACCAGAGCGGCGACGGCCGACAGCTCACGGTGGTCGTCGGACTCGACCGTGTTTCCGGCGCGTAAACGTCACGAGACGACCGTGTCAAACGTCGCCTGATCGACGTTCTGCCGCGGAATCACGCGGATACGATCGCTCCAGTTCCATCCCGCAACAGGAGTGATCGCCATGACCCAGGGCACCGTGAAGTGGTTCAACGCCGAGAAGGGCTACGGGTTCATCACCGTCGCCGACGGCGGCCAGGACGTCTTCGTGCACTATTCGAACATCGAGATGACCGGCTTCCGCGTGCTCGAGGAGGGCCAGGCCGTCGAGTTCACGGTGGGCACCGGGCAGAAGGGCCCCCAGGCCGAGGCGGTCCGCCCCGTCTGAGCGCTCCCGCCTTCTCCGCAGCCGCCCCGCGACCCCGGTCGCGGGGCGGCTGCGCGTGTGTCGGCGGGTGACGCCTCCCGGCTTGCACTCGATGGGGTCGAGTGCCAAAATGGCGTTTAGCACTCCCGTCAAGAGAGTGCTAAACCCATACGCCTACGTCCGGGAGGGACGACAAACACATGGCAAAGATCATCGCTTTCGACGAAGAGGCCCGTCGCGGCCTCGAGCGCGGCCTCAACACGCTGGCCGACGCCGTCAAGGTGACGCTCGGCCCGCGTGGTCGCAACGTCGTGCTCGAGAAGAAGTGGGGCGCTCCCACGATCACGAACGACGGCGTCTCCATCGCGAAGGAGATCGAGCTCGACGACCCGTACGAGAAGATCGGCGCCGAGCTCGTCAAGGAGGTCGCGAAGAAGACCGACGACGTCGCCGGTGACGGCACGACCACGGCCACCGTCCTCGCCCAGGCGCTCGTCCGCGAGGGCCTCCGCAACGTCGCCGCGGGCGCCGACCCGATCAGCCTCAAGCGCGGCATCGAGAAGGCCGTCAAGGCGGTCACCGACCAGCTCCTCTCCACCGCGAAGGAGATCGAGTCGAAGGAGCAGATCGCCGCGACGGCGTCGATCTCGGCTGCGGACACCTCGATCGGCGAGCTCATCGCCGAGGCGATCGACAAGGTCGGCAAGGAGGGCGTCGTCACGGTCGAGGAGGCCCAGGCCTTCGGCACCGAGCTCGAGCTGACGGAGGGCATGCGCTTCGACAAGGGCTACCTCAACCCCTACTTCGTGACGGACCCGGAGCGCCAGGAGGCCGTCTTCGAGGACCCGTACATCCTCATCGCGAACCAGAAGATCTCGAACATCAAGGACCTTCTGCCCGTCGTCGACAAGGTGATCCAGGCGGGCAAGGAGCTCGTCATCATCGCCGAGGACGTCGAGGGCGAGGCTCTCGCGACGCTCGTGCTCAACAAGATCCGCGGCATCTTCAAGTCGGTCGCCGTCAAGGCCCCCGGCTTCGGCGACCGCCGCAAGGCGCAGCTGCAGGACATCGCGATCCTCACGGGCGGCCAGGTCATCACGGAGGAGGTCGGCCTCAAGCTCGAGAACACCGACCTCGAGCTCCTCGGCCGTGCGCGCAAGGTCATCATCACCAAGGACGAGACGACGATCGTCGAGGGTGCCGGTGACGCCGCGCAGATCGAGGGTCGCGTGACCCAGATCCGCCGCGAGATCGAGAACACCGACAGCGACTACGACCGCGAGAAGCTGCAGGAGCGCCTCGCCAAGCTCGCCGGCGGCGTCGCCGTCATCAAGGCGGGTGCGGCCACCGAGGTCGAGCTCAAGGAGCGCAAGCACCGCATCGAGGACGCCGTCCGCAACGCGAAGGCGGCCGTCGAGGAGGGCATCGTCCCCGGTGGTGGCGTCGCGCTCATCCAGGCGGGCCAGGTCGCGTTCGACGGTCTCGAGCTCACTGGCGACGAGGCGACCGGCGCGAACATCGTGAAGATCGCCATCGAGGCTCCGCTCAAGCAGATCGCGCTCAACGCGGGCCTCGAGCCGGGCGTCGTCGCGAACCGCGTCGCCGAGCTCCCGGTCGGCCAGGGCCTCAACGCGGCCACGGGCGAGTACGTCGACCTCTTCGAGGCCGGCATCATCGACCCCGCCAAGGTCACGCGCTCGGCTCTGCAGAACGCCGCGTCGATCGCCGGCCTGTTCCTCACGACCGAGGCGGTCGTGGCGGACAAGCCGGAGAAGGCCGCGGCCGCTCCTGCTGACCCCAGCGGCGGCATGGACTTCTGATCCGCGCCGCGCGCTCGTCGCGCTGAACGACACGAAGGGCCCCTCCTCGCGGAGGGGCCCTTCTGCGTACCGGGACGCGGGCTCAGCGGAACATGCCGGCGCTGGCCTGCTCCGCCTCGGCGTACTGCATCCCCGCGACGCTGAGCGCCTGCCCGATCGACGCGAGGGACTCCTGGATGGCGAGCTGTGCCGCCCGCCACTGGTCCATGACGCTCTGGAAGCCCGCGGCGGCCGATCCCTGCCACACCGCCTGCAGCTCGAGCAGCTGCGCGAGCATGGTGTCGGAATCGGCCTGGATGCGGTCGCCCGTGGCGCGGACGTTGGCGGACTGCGCGACGAGGGCGTCGCTGTCGACGGCGAAGATCGGCATGGGTGCTCCTTCTCGTGTGACCGCCGGAGATCGGCGTGGTCCTCACGCTAGGAGCGGGGCGCGCCGCCCTCCGGGTCGTCCACAGCGTCGCCCGGCGACACCGCGGCGATGCCGGACTGTGCACGCGGCGTCGCCCCGGCATCCGACCCCTCCCGGGCGAGCGGGAAGGCCACGCGGAACGTCGCGCCGCCTCCGGGGGTGTCGGTCACCTGGACGGTTCCGCTGAGTGAGTCGACGATCGAGGCGACGATCGAGAGGCCGAGGCCGCTGCCTCCCGTCTCCCGTGCGCGCGAGGTGTCGGCCCGCCAGAACCGCTGGAAGACCTTGTCCCTGATCGACTCGGGGACGCCCTCGCCATGGTCGACGATCGCGATCCATCCGGTGCGCGCCGCGGCGTCCACGCCCACCTCGATGACGATGGGGGATTCGGCGGGGCTGTAGCGGCGCGCATTGCCGAGCAGGTTCGACACCACCTGGCGGATCTTGTCCTCCTCGCCGCGGACGATCGGAGGGAGCGCGACGGGCTTCGCGGGCGGCTGCACGGGGATGTCGAGCTGCGCGACGAGCGGCTGCTCGCCGGTCTGGGCGGGGCGTCGGCGACGCAGCGCCGCCGACGCGCGGGCGATCGCGGCGGTTCCCGGCGCCCAGCGCCGCCGCGGCGCGTCGGGCCCGTCCGCGCGGCCGTCCTCGGGAGCGGATGTCGCGGCCTCGAGCTCGGCGCGCTCGGGCAGCGTCACCGCCCCCGTGATCGCCTCGAAGGTGTGGTCGACGACCGTGACGTCGCGGCCCGGCTCGGCCGCGCGGACGTCGAGCGCGGCATCGTGCGCGATCGGGCGGAGGTCGACCGGGCGGATGTCGAGCTCGCGGCGGTCGTCGAGCCGGGTGAGGGCGAGCAGGTCCTCGACGAGGACGCCCATCCGCTTGGCCTCGGCCTCGATGCGCTCCATCGCCTTGGCTGTCGCCTCCTCGCCCTGCAGCGCGCCCATCCGGTACAGCTCGGCGTAGCCGCGCACGCTCACGAGCGGCGTGCGCAGCTCGTGGCTCGCGTCGCCGATGAAGCGGCGCATCTGCCGCACCGTGGCGTCGCGCTCGTCGATCGCCCCGTCGATGCGGTCGAGCATCGTGTTGATCGCGATCTTGAGGCGGCCGATCTCGGTGCTGGGCTCGATGTCGGTCATCCGCTGGCTGAAGTCGCCCGCCGCGATCTCCATGGCGGTCGCCTCGACCTGGCCGAAGCGGCGGAACGTCAGCGTCACGAGGCCGCGGGTGAGGAACGCCGCCGCGATGACCGTCGCGAACGCGACGAGCGTGAAGACGGCGATGTACGTGCGGACGAAGCTGTCGACGTCGGCGAGGGGGAGCGCGACGACCGTGGCGTACGGGAGGTCGTAGCTCTCCGACTGGAGCGTATTCACGGTCGTCGCGGCGTAGAACCCGGGTCCGCGTCCGGTCTCCGCGTCGAGGGGGACGATGCTGCCGCGCCGGATGTACGCCTCGTCGAGGGGCAGGCGGCGCGGGAAGGCGGGCTCCGCGGCCTCCTCCGAGCCGCCCGCGGTCGCGATGAGCTCGCCCTCGCGGTTGTACATCGCGACGAAGTACTCGGTGCGCGGCTCGTTGTCGGCCGGCACGAACATCAGCTCGCCCGATGCCGTCGTGAGCGGCGTGAGGAGCCGCTCGGCGACGTTCGAGTCGGCGTACTCCTGGACCGTGCTGCGCACGCTGCCGAGCAGGTTCTGCTGGAGGATGGGCACGGTCACGACGCCCGTGATGAGGAGTCCGACGGCGAGGACGAACACCGTCACGCCGGTGACCTTCGCCCGCAGGCTGACGCGTCGCCACCACCGGGTCACGGCGTCGTGCTTGCGTGCCAGGGCAGGGCCTTTCCGCGAGGCGGGGCGCGCCCGCCGACTGTCAGGAGACCTTGTCGACCTTCAGCATGTAGCCGAAGCCGCGCTTGGTCTGGATGAGCGACTCCGCGGTGTGCGGATCGATCTTGCGGCGCAGGTACGAGATGTAGCTCTCGACGATGCCCGCGTCGCCGTTGAAGTCGTACTCCCACACGTGGTCGAGGATCTGCGCCTTCGACAGCACGCGGTTCGGGTTGAGCATGAGGTAGCGGAGGAGCTTGAACTCCGTCGGGCTCAGGTCGATCTGCTCGTCGCCGACGTAGACGTCGTGCGTGTCCTGGTCCATCGTGAGCTCGCCCGCGCGGATGACCGACTCCTCCTCGTCGTTCTGCATCGTGCGGCGCAGGACGGCCTGGATGCGCGCGACGATCTCGTCGAGGCTGAACGGCTTCGTGACGTAGTCGTCGCCGCCGACGTTGAGGCCCTTGATCTTGTCCTCGGTCTCGTCCTTGGCGGTGAGGAAGATGATCGGGGCGGTGTATCCGGCGTCGCGCAGGCGCTTGGTGACGCTGAACCCGTTCATGTCGGGGAGCATGACGTCGAGCACGATGAGATCGGGCTCCTCCTCCAGCACGGCCGAGATGGTCTGGGCTCCGTTGGACACGGTCCGAACCTGGAATCCGGCGAATCGCAGGCTCTGCGAGAGCAGGTCGCGGATGTTCGGCTCGTCGTCGACGACCAGGATGCGCGGTGCGGTCATGACCCCATTATGTCGGTGCCGGGTAAGCGCGGGCTGGAAATCCGCGCGTCGGGCCCGGAATCCGTGCGCCGAGCGCGAACGCTACGCGGCGGCGAGCCGCTCGGCGTCGAGGATCGTGTAGCTGTAGCCCTGCTCGGCGAGGAACCGCTGACGGTTCTGCGCGAAGTCCTGATCCACCGTGTCGCGCGCGATGAGCGTGTAGAAGCTCGCCGTATGGTCGGTCTGCTTCGGACGCAGGAGGCGTCCCAGGCGCTGGGCCTCCTCCTGGCGGGAGCCGAACGACCCCGACACCTGGATCGCGACCGACGCCTCGGGCAGGTCGACGGAGAAGTTCGCGACCTTCGACACGACGAGCAGCTTCAGCGACCCCTCCCGGAACGCCGAGAACAGCCGCTCGCGCTCGTCCACGGGCGTGGCGCCCGTGATCTTCGGCGCGCCGAGCGCCTCGGAGAGCTCGTCGAGCTGGTCGAGGTACTGGCCGATCACGAGCACCTGCTCGTCGGGGTGGTGCGCGAGGATGCGCCGCACGGCGTCGATCTTCGCGGGCGCCGTCGCCGCCAGCCGGTAGCGCTCGTCGTCGGCCGCGGCCGCGTACTCGAGGCGCTCCGACGCCGGCAGGTCGATCCGGACCTCGTAGCAGGCCGCGGGGGAGATGTAGCCCTGCGCCTCGATCTCCTTCCACGGCGCGTCGAACCGCTTGGGCCCGATCAGGCTGAAGACGTCGCCCTCCCTGCCGTCCTCGCGCACGAGGGTCGCGGTGAGCCCGAGCCGTCGGCGCGCCTGCAGGTCGGCGGTGAGCTTGAAGACGGGCGCGGGCAGCAGGTGCACCTCGTCGTACACGATCAGGCCCCAGTCGAGGGCGTCGAGGAGCGAGAGATGCGCGTACTCGCCCTTCCGCTTCGACGTGAGGATCTGGTACGTCGCGATCGTGACCGGCTTGATCTCCTTGGACTGCCCCGAGTACTCGCCGATCTCCTCGGGCGTGAGCGTCGTGCGCCGCAGCAGCTCGTCGCGCCACTGGCGCGCCGACACCGTGTTCGTCACGAGGATGAGGGTCGTCGTCCCGGTCGCGGCCATCGCGCCCGCTCCGACGAGGGTCTTCCCGGCGCCGCACGGCAGCACGACGACGCCGGAGCCGTCCTCGCGGAAGGTGTCGACCGCGAGCCGCTGGTAGGGGCGCAGCGCCCACCCGTCCTCGGCGAGGGCGATGGGGTGGGGCGTGCCCGGCGTGTAGCCCGCGCGGTCCTCCGCGGGCCATCCGATCTTCAGCAGCTCCTGCTTGATGTGCCCGCGCGCCCACGCGTCGACGATGTAGGAGTCGGGCGTCGGGTGCTCGACGAGCAGCGGCTGGATGCGCTTGTTGCGCGAGACCTCGGTGATCACCGCCTCGTCCTGGGAGACGAGGCGCAGGCGGCCCTCGTCGTCGCGGTCGATCACGAGGCGCCCGTATCGGTTCACGGTCTCGCGGATGTCCGTCGACACCGAGGGCGGGACGGGGAACCGCGACCATCGGTCGAGGGTCTCCAGCATGTCGTCGGCGGTGTGCCCGGCCGCGCGCGCGTTCCACAGGCCCAGCCGGGTCACGCGGTACGTGTGGATGTGCTCGGGCGCCCGCTCGAGCTCGGCGAACACCGCGAGCTCGTGGCGCGCGGCCTCCGCGTCGGGGTGCGCGACCTCGAGCAGCACCGTGCGGTCGCTCTGGACGATGAGGGGGCCGTCGGACATAGCTGTCCAGTCTACCGGCGGGCCGCCGCCGTGGGGTCGGGGCGGTGCGTCACGCGGTGCGGACCGAGCGGATGAGCGAGACCGGGAGGGTGCGCTCGACGTCGGCCGCGCGGTCGAGGCCGCGCAGCCGTCCTCCGCCGATCCCCGACGCCTCGAGCGTCAGCTCGCGCGTCGTCCCGTCGGGCATCGCGACCTCGACGACGATGACGGCCTTGGCGCGGACGGCGGCGTCGAGCTCGCGCTCGCGCCACGCGGCCTCCGCATCCTCGCCGTGCGAAGCGCGAAGCCGGTCGATGACGGCCCGGTACCGCTCCTCGGGAGCATCCTCCTCGGCAGCGGGCGCGAGTCGGCGGCGGTGCAGCGCGACGGTGCGGCCGTCGTCGTCGATCGCGACGACGGGATAGCGCGCGTCGGCGAGCGCCCAGTAGACGGTCTGCCGTGCAGCGCGCGTCCGCAGCAGCGCGCCCTCGCGCACGAGGCCCAGCGGGCGCAGCGCCTGGTCGACGCCGATGGTCTCGACGAGATGGTGGTCGCGGCTCGACACGATCGTGTGGCCGCTGCCCGGCTCGACCGAGACCCGCACGAGGCCGTGCCGCTCGGCGGTCCGGGTGAGCAGGTAGTCGAGCGGCTGCGGGATGCCGGTGAGCGAGAGCTCGGAGAGGAACGAGCGGATGGCCTCGGCCGTCTCGCCGCCCGCGATCGCCGACGAGAGCGACGCCTCGGTGAAGCGGTAGGTCGAGGCCTGCGCGTGCGACTCGCGGACGGTCATCGCGCGCAGGCGCATGTCGAGCGCGGGCACGAGCGGTCCCGGGGAGATCGCGGTGAGGTCGTTCTGCAGGAAGACGCGGTCGACCTCACCGGGGAGGAGCTCTGCGAGGGGGCCGGCGTCGGCGGCGCCGCCCGCCCGGAACGGCGTCGCCCACGGGGTCTCCGTGCCGTCGGGCGCGATGAGGCCGAGCAGAGCCGCCAGACGCAGGGCCGAGGCCGCCCGCTCGGGCCAGGCCGGGTCGAGCGGATAGGCGTCGACCCACGCCGACGGCGGCACCCAGCCGCCCTCGCGGGTGCGCAGACCTGCGGGCAGCGCGTCGCGCCATCCCGTCGCGAGGATCTCCCAGCGACGACGCGTGGGCTCGCGCGTCCAGTCCTCGCCGGCGTCGGCCACGAGCCAGGCGCGATCCACCGGACGCACGAGGCCGGCCGCCTCGGCGAGCGCGACGAGGTCGTCGAGCTCCTCGGCGTCGCGCACGACCTCGTCCTGCACGAGCCGGCGCCGGTCGGTCGCGCCGACCGACCCGCCGCCGACGCGCGACAGCGGAGTCGCGAGCGCCGCGACGAGCACGTCAGCGAGCGCCCCGAGGGTCGTGAAGGCGCGCTCCGCGGCCCGGGCCGCGGCCGACTCGTCGGCGGGCTGAGGGGCGTCGTGGCGGGCAGGCGCGAGGTCCACGCCGTCGAGCGCGCGGCGGACCGACGGCAGCGGCGACCCGGATCCGTCGACGAGCGAGGACGCGATGCCCTCGTCGGCGATCGGACGGCCGCTTGCGAGGTCGGCGAGCACGTCGCGCGGGAGCTGACGCAGCGCCGTCGTCAACGACTCGGGGGCGAGCAGCGCGTCGGCGGCGTCGAAGAAGTCGCGCCAGCCGACGTGGGCGGAGACCCGGCGGGCCGCGAGGAGCGAGCCGAGCCGCGCGTCGGACATCGCGGCCAGCCGCTCCGCCAGCACCCGTGCGTCCGCGCCGCTCATCCGCTCAGCTCCGGCGCGAGGCGCGACCCCTTCGCACGAAGCTCATGACGAGCAGCGTGAGGAGCAGGAGGAAGGCGATCACGGGCCCGATCATCTGCACGAGGAACACGACCGGCCACGCGCCGCCGCTGAAGTCGGTGACCCCTGAGGCGGTCGCGATGATCACGGCGAGGAAGCAGCCGATCGACAGCACGACGATCCCCAGGGACATGAACGCGAGGATGCGGTCGACGCGGCGGACCGCGGGTTGCGCGCTGGGCTGATCACTCATCCTGACCAGGATAGTCGTACGCCTGCCGGACTAGGATGGCGGAGAGGGATCGATCGATCCCTCTCTCTACGTTCCAGCGGTATCAGCGAGGTTCACATGCCCACCGGCAAGGTCAGGTTCTACGACGAGGACAAGGGCTTCGGCTTCATCACGTCGGACGACGGACAGGACGACGTGTTCCTGCACGCGAGCGCGCTCCCCGCGGGCGCGGTCGTGAAGGCCGGGACGCGGCTCGAGTTCGGGATCGCCGACGGCCGCAAGGGGCCGCAGGCGCTCTCCGTGCGGGTGCTCGAGGCTCCGCCGAGCCTCGCGAAGGCGTCGCGCAAGAAGGCAGACGACATGGCCGTCATCGTCGAGGACCTCGTGAAGCTCCTCGACGACATCGGCGGCGACCTGCGTCGCGGCCGCTACCCCTCGTCGTCGCACGCGCGCAAGGTCGCGGCCGTGCTGCGCAAGGTCGCGGACGAGCTCGATGTCTGAGGCTCCCGAGCCTGCGGCGGACGCGGAGGCGCTCGCGGATTCCGAGGCGCCCCGCGAGGACGCCTCCCTCGAGGCCGCGCCCGTCGAGCCCGACCCTCGCCTGCTCGAGGCTCGCGATCTCGCGCTCGCCGCGCTGCGGGAGATCACGCCCGCGCAGACCATCGGCGAGCCGGCGGGCTACACCGTCGAGGGCGACGGCGTCGTCTCGCTGCGCTTCGAGAACCGCCTGAGCGGCTATCCGGGATGGCACTGGACCGTCTCCCTCGCGGTCGTCGAGGACGCCGAGCCGACCGTGCTCGAGGCGGAGCTGCTGCCGGGCGACGGAGCGCTGCTCGCGCCCGAGTGGGTGCCGTGGTCGGTGCGCCTCGAGGAGTACAAGGCGGCGCAGAGCGCGGCGGCCGAGGCCGCGGCGGCCGACGAGTCCGATGAGGGCGAGGACTTCGCGTCCGAAGGCGACGAGTTCGACCAGGACGAGGACGACTTCGACGAGGACGGCTCGCCGATCCTGCACGCGGGAGACGTCGACGGCGTCGACATCGACGAGCTCGACGCGGGCGACGACGATGCGGCCGATGACGACGATGCGGCCGAGTCCGACGAGGACTACGACGAGGACGACGACGAGGCGCGCAGCGCGGACGACGACGCGGACGAGGACGACGACGCGTGGGATGACGACGACGCGGAGGACTGACCGCGTGAGACAGGAGGAGCCCCGGCCGACCGGCCGGGGCTCCTCCTGTCTGCGGTGACGGATCAGCTGTTCTCGAGAACGAAGTCGATCGCGCGCGTGAGCTGGCGGACGTCCTCGGGCTCGATCGAGACGAACGTCGCGACCCGGAGCTGGTTGCGGCCGAGCTTGCGGTACGGCTCGGTGTCGACGATCCCGTTGGCGCGCAGCGTCTTGGCGACCGCCGCCGCGTCGACCGCCTCGTCGAAGTCGATCGTCACGACGACGGGGGAGCGGTGCGCGGGGTCGGCCACGAACGGGGTCGCCGAGGACGACGCCTCGGCCCACGTGTACAGCGCCTGCGACGACTCCGCCGTGCGGGCCGCGGCCCACTCGAGGCCGCCGTTCTCCAGGATCCAGCCCAGCTGGCTGTCGAGGAGATGGAGCGTCGCGAGGGCAGGGGTGTTGAGCGTCTGCTCCTTGCGCGAGTTGTCGACCGCATTCCAGAGGCTGAGGAACTCCGGGATGTAGCGGTCGGACGCGTGCAGGCGCTCGATGCGCTCGATCGCCGCGGGCGACATCGCGGCGAACCACAGCCCGCCGTCCGAGCCGAGGTTCTTCTGCGGCGCGAAGTAGTACACGTCGGTCTCGGCGACATCGAAGTCGATGCCGCCGGCGGCGCTCGTCGCATCGATCACGGTGAGCGCACCCGCGTCGCCGGACACGCGCCGGATCGGTGCGGCCACGCCCGTGGACGTCTCGTTGTGCGGCCAGGCGTAGACGTCGACGCCCTCGACCGGCTCGGACTCGGCGCGCGTGCCCGGCTCCGCCTTGCGGACGTCGGGGGCCTCGAGCCACGGCGCGGCGGCCGCCTTCGCGAACTTCCCGCCGAACTCGCCGAACACGAGGTTCTGCGAGCGGCGCTCGATGAGCCCGAACGCGGCCGCATCCCAGAACGCGGTCGAGCCGCCGTTGCCCGTGACGATCTCGTAGCCGTCAGGCAGGCGGAGCAGCTGCGCGAGGCGCTCGCGCACGCTCCCGACGAGGTTCTTCACCGGCGCCTGGCGGTGCGACGTCCCGAGGAGCGACGATCCCACCTCGGCGAGGGCGGCGACCTGCTCGGGACGCACCTTCGAGGGGCCGCAGCCGAACCGGCCGTCGGAGGGAAGGAGATCGGCGGGGATCGTGAGCGTCATGCTGCTCATCCTACGGCGCGTCCGCGGGCGGCCCGGCGGCCAGCGCCCGGTGTCCGTGCTCCCGGTTAGGATTGCCTTCGACGCAGACGGAGGATCGATGACCGACCTGATCGACACCACGGAGATGTACCTCCGCACCATCCTCGACCTCGAGGAGGAGGAGATCATCCCCCTGCGCGCGCGCATCTCCGAGCGCCTCGGCCACTCCGGCCCGACCGTCTCGCAGACCGTCGCCCGCATGGAGCGCGACGGCCTCGTCGTCGTCGCCGAGGACCGCCGTCTGCAGCTCACCGACGAGGGCAGGGCCAAGGCCGTCGAGGTGATGCGCAAGCACCGCCTCGCGGAGCGCCTCCTGTCGGACGTGATCGGCCTCGACTGGGCCTACGTCCACGACGAGGCGTGCCGGTGGGAGCACGTCATGAGCGAGCAGGTCGAGCGCCGCCTCGTCGAGCTGCTCGGCTACCCGACCGAGTCGCCGTACGGCAACCCGATCCCCGGGCTGGAGCAGCTCGGGGAGTTCTCCGTCGAGCGGGCCGATCAGGGGGTGGTCGGCCTCGTGCGCCGCCTCGACGAGAACGGCGGGCCCGTCTCCGGCACGGTCCGGCGGCTCGCCGAGTCGGCCCAGGTCGACCCCGAGCTCCTGCAGCAGCTGCGCGACGCCGGGGTCGTGCCGGGTGCGCACGGCGACTTCCGCTACAGCGAGGGGTACGTGCTGGTCCAGATCGCCGGCGCGCAGGACGCGCTCGAGCTGCCCGTGGAGATCGCGTCGCACATCTTCCTCGTCGACGATCGCGGCTGACGCTCGGCTGGGAGCCCGACGGGGAGCGTGACATTTCCGTTATCTTCCGTTACCGTTGAGCGATACCCGGCGGCTCCGAGCCCCGGGCGCTCCGTGAGAAATCGCCTCCCCGGCTCGTCGTTCTGACGGAGTGAGACTGTGCCCCGACCAGTTCTGACGAGTCGGCGCTCCCTGGCGCGAGGCGACGGAGGAGACAACTTGGCTGAGAACCCCACGTCCGCGGGCGCCCCCGACGCCGACGCGACGACCCCGACGAAGGCCGTGCAGCCCGTGACGCGAGGAATCGTCGTCATGCCGCGCAGCGACGTCCGGCGCATGGAGCGGGCCGCCCGCCGTGCCGGCGCCCCCCAGGTGAAGCCGGTCCGCGCCGCGGGCACGATCGCCGCCGTCCTCGCCCTGCTCGCCGGCGTCGCCATCCCCGCGTACGCGGCGACGCAGCCGGCGCCCGAGACCGTCTCGATGCAGGACGCCGCCGAGCGCGAGGCCCAGTCGATCGCGGTGGACGCCGCGGTCGAGACCGCCCCGCTGAGCGGCGCGGCGTACTCCGCGACGACGCCGGAGGAGATCGAGGAGGCCAAGGCGGCCGCCGCGGCGGCGGAGGCCGCCGAGCGCGCCCGTGAGCAGGCCGAGCTCCTCGCCCAGCAGCAGCGCGAGCAGCAGGCCCAGCAGCAGGAGCAGCAGGCGCAGACCGCGCCGCAGCAGCCGCAGCAGCAGCCGCAGACGTACGAGCCCCCGGTCGTGAGCGACGGCGGCATCTGCCCGCTGCCCGCCGGCACCTACTACGTGAGCCGCTCGGTCGGGTCGGGCCACGAGGGCACCGACATGGTCGCGCCCGCGATGACCCCGATCTACGCCGTGAAGTCCGGCACCGTCATCACCTCGCAGGAGGCGCTCGGCGGCTGGGGCGTCACCGTCGCGATCGACCACGGCGACGGCACCTCGAGCCTCTACGGCCACATGACCTACGGAACCCGCCAGGTCGAGGTCGGGCAGACCGTCGAGGCGGGCCAGCTGATCGGCTACGTCGGCTCGACCGGCCGCTCCACGGCGAACCACCTCCACATCGAGTACCGCATCAACGGCGCGATCGTCGACCCGATGAGCTACCTGCCGATCTGATCGGATCCCGCGCGAGAGCGCCCGGCACGTCGCGTGCCGGGCGCTCTGTCGCATCCGGCCACGGAATCCCCGGCTGTTCACCCGCTCTTCGCCCTCGACACGCCCGGGGTGCGCTAGCCTGACCCTGTCGCCGAGAGAGGCGGAGGGAGCCGATGGAACGAATACCTCGCATCCGCACCACGGATGCGCTCGGGCGTTACGTCCTCCGGCATCGTGTGCACACGGGCCGCGGAGCAGCCGCGGTCTCTCCAGGGCGCTGTCCATGAGACAGCGCCCTTTTTCGTGCCCGCGCACGCCCGCCGCCGATCGGAGCGGTCGCAGTTCGAATGCCCGGAAGCCGTCCGGGTCGTATCGAAGGGATCGAGTATGCGAACACTGGTGCTGAATGCGGGATACGAGCCCCTCGCGGTCGTCTCGTTCAAGAGAGCCCTCGTCCTCGTCATGAACGAGAAGGCGACCGTCATCGAGCACGTCGAGGGGGAGCCCGTGTGGGGCACGAGATCGGTGTTCGACCGGCCCGCCGTCATCGTCCTCACCCGCTACGTGCGCGTGCCCACGGCGCGCCGGACGCCGGTGACGCGTCGCGGCGTGCTGCGCAGGGACGGCTTCCGCTGCGGGTACTGCGGAGCCTCGGCCTCGACGATCGACCACATCCTCCCGCGCTCGCGCGGGGGACGGGACACGTGGGAGAACCTCGTGGCGTGCTGCCTGCGGTGCAACAACATCAAGAGCGATCGGACTCCGCAGGAGATGGGCTGGGAGCTCCGCTTCGCGCCTGGGGCGCCGCGCAGCACGTCCTGGACGGTGCGCGGGGCCGAGCGCGCGGATCCGCGCTGGGAGCCGTACCTCGCGCTCGCGGCGTGAGACGGTGCCCCCGACTGGACTCGAACCAGCGACGCACGGTTTAGGAAACCGACGCTCTATCCACTGAGCTACGGGGGCGTCCGCACCAGCTTATCGGCAGTGCGGACAGGACACGGCGCCGCCCGGGATTCCCGGGCGGCGCCGTGCGACGCTCTCAGGCCTGGACGGCCAGCGCGAAGCGCACGCCGTCGGGCGTCACCTCGGCGTCGAGCACCTTGTCGTCGAGCTCGACGGCCGCCTCCTGGGGGAGGAAGACGCGAACCGGGCCGCTCTCCACCACGGCGTCGGCGGCCTCAGGCGAGGGCGCGAGCGTGAGCGTGTACCCCTGCGGGGAAGAGCTCGAGCCGTCGATGCGCAGGCCCGCGGTGGCGGGATCCGGCGACTGGTCGACGATCGTTCGGACGGCGGTCTGGGCGTTCTCGGTGAGTGTGAGCATTCGGCTCTCCTTCCGTCGGGCCAGCCACGATTCCGAGAACGCCGCCGGGATGCAACCCCCGGACGCGACACGGCGCCGATTCACACGGGATGCACATGTGCATCCGGCGAATCGGCGCCGTGACGAGCGGGCTCAGTGAGCCGCTTCGTAGGCCTCGAGCACGGCGGCGGGGACGCGCCCGCGCTCGGAGACGGAATAGCCGTTCTCCTTCGCCCACGCGCGAACCGGTCCGTAATCGGTCTGGCCGGAGCGCCGGCGGGTCACGCGCGATGCGCTCGAATTCGTCGAGCCGGATCCGCTTCCGACGCGGCGGCCGGCCGAGATGTAGCGCTCGAACTGCGCGCGGAATTCCGCCGCGTTGTCGGCGGAGAGGTCGATCTCGTAGCTCTTTCCGTCAAGGGCGAAGAGGACGGTCTCGCCTTCTCCGGGCTCGAGAACGGTGTCGTCGAGGTCGTCAACAAGCTGGTGGATGATCTTTCGGGCCATATCTCGAATGTAGCGTCAGAAGGCGCCAATTCGAGCACAATTCGCGTCTGCCCGGGGATATCAGGGCAGAATACCGGCGCGACGTGCTTTCGCGACCGCGGCCAAACGCGTCGAGGCGTCGAGTTTCGACATCGCGGCGCCGAGATAGGCCTTCACG
Organism: Microbacterium sp. JZ37; assembly: GCF_035188445.1. Taxonomy (NCBI): domain Bacteria; kingdom Bacillati; phylum Actinomycetota; class Actinomycetes; order Micrococcales; family Microbacteriaceae; genus Microbacterium; species Microbacterium sp. JZ37. The sequence goes on from NZ_CP045253.1 coordinate 851,862, forward strand.
GTTCCCTCGCGAAGACCCAGCTGAGCGGCGATCTCGGCATTCGTCGCACCGAGAGCAGCGCAGGCGAGCACGTCGACCTCGCGCGGGGAGAGGTGCACGGTCGGCTCGGCCGCCGGACGAGGTGCCGACACGGCCACGCCGGAGAGCGCGGCGAGCCGACGCTCGACCTCCTCGAGACGGGATCGGATGGCGCCGTCATCGACGGCGGCCGCGATGCGCCGCAGCTCGGCGTAGGTCTCCCGCAGCTCCTCCTGGTGCGCGGGCGGGAGCACGGCCGAGGACTCCGCCGCCGCCTCCCGTCGCCGCCGCGACGCGTCGAGCGCGGCGATCTGGCTCGCGAGCCGGTCGGCGACCTCGACGGCGGGAGCCGCGGCGACCCCGCCGACGTTCCACTGGCCCCAGGCGGCGCCGTAGAGCACGCCTCGTGCGCGCCCCTGGACGATGACGGGGACGGCGAGGAGGGTGCCGATGCCCTCGCCGAGGATGTACGGGTCGTAGTCGTGCGTGATCTGCTTCGCCGTGCGGTAGTCGCTCGCGAAGCGGGGGCGCAGCTCCATGATCGCGCGCCCGCCGAGGCCGCGCTCGGGGCGCACCGCGAGCCCGTCGAGCGCCGACGTCCGCGTGCCGTGGAAGGCCGACATCGCGACGCGGCCGTCCTCCAGGAGTCCGCCGAACGCGACGGGGAAGCGCGTGCGCCGAGCGAGCTCGTCGACGGCGCCCGCGACGAGCCGCTGCTCATCGGCTCCGCGAGACGGCAACACTGTCTGCACCGGGGATACCTACTTTCGGGGGTGACGACCGCTCTGTCGCTTTCCGTAGCGTCGAAGATATCACCGGCGAGGTGCCGGAACACCGGCTCTGCGAACACGCAGTGCGGCAGGGACCATGCGGCAAGGAGGCCTCATGACTGACTCTCCGGGCGGCGTCGCCCCGACGACGTCGATCGACTATGCGGCGGTGGAGGATTCACCGCGATTCCGCGAGCTGAAGCGCACCCAGCGGAGCTTCATCTTCCCGCTCGCGGCATTCTTCCTCGTCTGGTATTTCCTCTACGTCGTCCTCGCGGGCTTCTTCCCCGAGTTCATGGGGCAGAGGGTGTGGGGAGATATCACCGTCGGCCTGCTCTTCGGATTGGGCCAATTCGTCACGACATTCGCGATCACGATGGGATACGTGGCCTTCGCGAATCGCCGACTCGACCCGATCTCCGCCGAGATCCGGTCTGAACTCGAGCGGAAGGCGGCCGGCGCATGAGCGCATGGATGGCAGCGGCACCTGCGCAGATGGAGAACAACCCGATCCTCAATATCAGCGTGTTCGGCGCCTTCGTCGCGGTCACGCTGTTCATCGTCATCAGGGCGAGTCGCAACAACAAGACCGCGGCGGACTTCTACGCCGGCGGGCGCTCGTTCAGCGGGCCGCAGAACGGCTTCGCGATCGCGGGGGACTACCTCTCCGCCGCGTCGTTCCTCGGCATCGTCGGCGCGATCGCGCTGAACGGGTACGACGGGTTCCTGTACTCGATCGGCTTCCTCGTGGCGTGGCTCGTCGCGCTGCTGCTCGTCGCCGAGCTCATGCGCAACACGGGCAAGTTCACGATGGCCGACGTGCTGTCGTTCCGCCTGCGGCAGCGTCCCGTGCGGATGGCCGCTGCGATCACGACCCTCGCGGTGTGCCTGTTCTACCTCCTCGCGCAGATGTCGGGAGCGGGCGGCCTCGTGTCGCTTCTGCTCGGGGTCGGCGACCGCGTCGGCCAGTCGGTGGTCATCGCGGTCGTGGGCGTCCTCATGGTCGTCTACGTGCTCATCGGCGGGATGAAGGGCACGACCTGGGTGCAGATCGTGAAGGCCTTCCTCCTCATCGGCGGCGCCATCGCGATGGCGATCTGGGTGCTCGCGCAGCACGGGTTCGACTTCAACGGCCTCCTCGGCGCCGCGGTCGCGAACGCGTCGGCAGGCGAGGCCATCCTCGCGCCCGGCCTCCAGTACGGTGCGAAGCCGCTCGACTTCCTGTCGCTCGGGATGGCGCTCGTGCTCGGCACGGCCGGCCTGCCGCACGTGCTCATGCGCTTCTACACGGTGCCGACGGCGAAGGAGGCGCGTCGCTCGGTCGTGTGGGCGATCTGGCTCATCGGGCTGTTCTACCTGCTCACGCTCGTGCTCGGCTACGGCGCGGGAGCGCTCGTCGGCGCGGAGACGATCGCGGCCGCGCCGGGCGGCGTGAACTCGGCCGCCCCGCTGCTCGCGCAGGCGCTCGGCGGCCCCGTGCTGATGGGGTTCATCTCCGCCGTCGCGTTCGCGACGATCCTCGCGGTCGTCGCGGGCCTCACGATCACCGCCGCGACCTCGTTCGCCCACGACATCTACGCGAACGTCATCAAGAACGGGCGCGTGGAGGGCGACGGCGAGGTGCGGGTCGCCCGCATCACGGTGCTCGTGATCGGCGCGCTGGCGATCGTCGGCGGCATCGGCGTGCAGGGGCAGAACGTGGCGTTCCTCGTGGCGCTCGCGTTCGCGGTCGCGGCGTCGGCGAACCTGCCGACGATCCTCTACTCGCTGTTCTGGCGCGGCTTCACGACGCGCGGCGCGGTGTGGAGCATGTACGGCGGCCTCGGCACGGCCCTGGTGCTCATCATCTTCTCGCCCGTGTTCTCGGGCACCGAGACGAGCGTGTTCCCCGCCGCCGACTTCGCGATCTGGCCCTTGAGCAACCCGGGGATCGTCTCGATCCCGGTCGGGTTCCTCCTCGGGTGGATCGGCTCGCTGACCTCGCGCTCGGCGGAGGACCCGCGTCTCGCGGCCGAGATGGAGGTGCGCTCGCTCACCGGGTTCGGTGCCGAGAAGGCGGTCGAGCACTGAGCGGCGTCCACTGAGGCGGAAGGAGCGCCGACCCGCGGCCTACTCGCGGGTCGGCGCTCCCGTGTGCGGCGGGCGGATGGCCTCAGGCGCCGAGCGCGTCCTGCTCGAGCTCGATGAGGTGGCGCTTCAGCTCGATGTCGCCGCCGTAGCCGCCGATCGTGCCGTCGGCGCGGATGACCCGGTGCACCGGGACGATCAGCGAGTAGGGCGTCGTGCGGCAGGCCGTGCCGACCGCGCGGGCGGCGCGCGGGCGCCCCGCCATGGCGGCGACCTCGCCGTAGCTCGCCGTGGTGCCGTAGGGGATCTCGCGCACCGCCTCGAGGGCCTCTCGCGTGAAGCCCGTCGCGAGGCGCCAGTCCAGCGCGAGGTCGAAGCGCCGGCGCTCGCCCGCGAAGTAGCCCTCGAGCTGCGCGGCGAGCTCCTCGGCGGCGTCCGAGCCGTCGTCGGGAAGGAGGGCGCCGCGCAGCTCGCGGGAGACGGACTCGAGCGCCCACTCGGGCTCGGCGGCGAGACGCAGCGCGACGAGGCCCTCGTCGGAGAACGCCGAGACCGCGTCGCCGACGGGCGTGGGGAGGATCGCGTACCGGTAGGTCATGCGTCCATCCTGAAGGGGCGGACGGCCGTGCGGCGCTCGCGCGGAGCGGCCGGGAGCCGACGCGCCGATGGAGAGCGCCTGTGCAGACGGCGTCGCAGGGGCCGTGCGCCCGGGTAATCCGGCGAAACTCCGCGGCACGCGGGTGACTTTGAGGCGCGTCCGCCTACCCTGACTGGTGTGCTGCCCGCTGAAGACGACGCCGTGGAGACCACGAGGCTCGTGCCCGTGACGCCCGCGGACCTCCGCGTCGCCGACCCCGACGTGTCGGTCGCGCATGTCGCGTCCTCCGAACGGGAGCAGCTGCGGTCGCTGGCCGGGGCGCTCGGCGGACGGTCGCCGCTCCTGCGCTATCGGCCGGCGCCCGAGTCGGGCATCGAGATCACGAAGGCGCACCCCGGCAGCCTCCCGCAGTTCATCACGGGACGGTCGACGCTGCTGTCGAACCTCTTCCGCGACGAGGTCGCGCTGCGCACCGCCCGCCTGGCCGCGGAGCGGATCACGGCGAAGAACCTCGAGCTGCGCACCGTGCGCGGCATCGACGCCGTGCGCCTCGCGGTCGGCCTCGCGACGTGGCGCGTCGGCGACGAGGAGTTCGTCGCGCCGGTCCTCCTGCGCCCGCTCGCCATCCGCCGCCATCACTCCGACTTCGAGCTGAAGCTCCACGGCCGCTTCGCCGTGAACCCCGAGCTCGTCCGCATCGCGCAGGACCACTTCGGGATCGACATCGACGGCGACGCGCTCGCCGAGCTCGCCTACGACGAGGGCGTGTTCAAGCCCCAGCCCGTGATCGACCGCCTGCGCGGCCTCGTCGCGCACGTCGACACCTTCAGCGTCAAGCCGCGGCTCATCGTCTCGACGTTCGCGGAGGTCGGCGAGGTCATGGCGCGCGACATGCGCGAGCTCGACCATCCGGTCCTGAACGCGCTCGCCGGCCACCCCGACGACCTCGCTGCCCTGGGCGCCCAGCGCCCGGCACCCGCCGTGCCGCACCCCGATGAGCGCGCGCCGGCATCCGACATGCTCCTGCTCGATGCGGATGCCGAACAGGAGCGCGTGCTGGCGCGCATCACGGCCGGACAGTCTCTCGCGGTGCACACCCTGCCCGGCACGGGCGGCACGCAGACGATCATCAACGCCGTGGGCGCGCTCGTGCGCGACGGCAAGCGGGTCCTCGTCGTGAGCGCGCGCCGCTCGACCCTCGAGGGCATCCGCCATCGTCTCGCGGGCATCGGGCTCGACGCCCTCGCGGTGTCGCCGACCGACCTGCGGCGCGACCTCATCCGCGCGATCGGCCGCAACGAGAAGGCGACGCAGCCCAAGGTCTCCGACATCGACGACGCCCTCGTGCGCCTCCGCTCGGTGCTGCGCGATTACCGCCACGCGCTCACGCGCGTGCACGACGGGCTCGGCATCTCGGTGCTCGAGGCGACGCGCACCCTCACGCGGCTCGCGGCCCTGCCGACCCCGCCGTCGACATCCGCCCGCCTCGGCATCCGGGCCCTCGAGCAGCTCGCGGGCGACCGCTCGAAGGCCGCATCGACCCTGGCGCTCGCCGCGCGCCTGGGCGAGTTCCGCGTGGGCCCCGACGACTCGCCGTGGTACGGCGTCTCCTTCTCGTCGACCGACGACGCCCGTGCAGCGCATCGGATGGCCGGCAAGCTGCACCGCACGAGCGTGCCGAACCTCCTCGAGCGCGGATACGAGCTCATCTCGCAGACGCGGATGCGCCCGTTCACGACGATCGACGAGCTGGGGGAGTACCTGCGGCTCCTGCACGGGATCCGCGACTCGCTCGACCGGTTCACGCCATCGGTGTTCGAGCGCCCGCTCGGCGACATGATCAAGGCCTTCGGACCGCGACGGGAGTCGGGCCTGCCCGGCGCGCAGCGCCGGCGCCTCAAGCGCCTCTCGAAGGAGTACCTGCGCCCCGGTGTGCACGTGACCGACATGCATGCCGCGCTGTCGCGGATCCAGCATCAGCGTCAGCAGTGGCAGCAGCTCGTCGACGTCGGGACGATCCCCGAGCTGCCGCTCGGACTCGCCGACGTGCAGGTCGAGTGGCAGCGCGTGGAGGCCGAGCTGAGCGAGCTCGACGCGGCCCTCGGGCGCGGGTCGCGGCTCGCATCGATGCCCGTGGAGCGTCTCGTGCGCACGCTCGCCGGGCTCGCCGCCGACTCCGACGTCTTCGACAACATCGTCGAGCGCGCCGAGCTGCGCGCCGAGCTGTCGCGCCTCGGCCTCGAGCCGCTCCTGACCGAGCTGTCGGTCCGGCATGTCGACGAGGAGCGCGTGGGCGAGGAGCTCGAGTTCGCGTGGTGGCAGTCGGCCCTCGAGCACCTTCTGCAGAGCGACCGCGCGCTGCTGGGCGCCAACACGTCGGTCGTCGACCGGCTCGAGCGCGACTTCCGTCTCGTCGACGAGGCGCACGCCGCGGCATCCGGCCCGCTGCTCGCCTGGCAGCTCGCGACGCAGTGGAAGATCGGCATCGTCGACGAGCCGGGCGAGGCGGAGGCGCTCAAGCGCTCCCTCACGCGCGGCGACGTGAGCGCCGAGGCGCTCGCCTCGATCGCGCCGACCCTGTCGCGCGTCATCGCGCCGGTCTGGATCGCGTCGCCCTACGACGTGCCCCTCATCCCCGACGCGCCGGGCTTCGACGTCGTGCTCATCGCCGACTCCGGGGCGATCGGCCTCGCGGAGGCGGCCCCGGCCATCCGCCGCGCACGGCAGGTCGTCGCCTTCGGCGATCCTGTGACGCAGCGGCCCCTGCCCTTCTCCGTCGCGGTGCTCGAGAGCCCTCCCGCGGGCGGCGAGCAGGCCAGTGCGTTCGAGCGCCTCGCCGACGTGCTTCCGGTCGAGACCCTGACCCGCAGCTACCGGGCGGGCGGCGAGGACCTCGCCGAGCTCGTGAACGACGCGTTCTACGGCGGCGAGATCGTGTCGCTCCCGTGGGCCGGGTCGTATCTCGGCCGCGGCAGCCTGTCGGTCGACTACGTCGAGGGCGGCTACGGCGCGCCCGACCCGGAGAGCGGCGCCGTCGAGAGCCCCGATGCCGAGGTCCAGCGCGTCGTGACGCTCGTCGTCGAGCACGCCGTGAACCGCCCGCACGAGTCGCTCATGGTGATCACCGCGAGCCGTCGGCACGCCGAGCGCATCCGCTCCGCCGTGACGACCGCGTTCGCGGGCCGCTCGGATGTCGCGGACTTCGTCGCGCGCGACACGACCGAGCCGCTCACGGTGCTCACGCTCGAGGAGTCGGTCGCCGAGAGCCGCGACCGCGTGATCTTCTCGCTCGGGTACGGTGTGACCAAGCACGGCCGCGTGCTGAGCGACTTCGGCGACCTCTCCACGCCGGACGGCGAGAGGCTCCTGACCGTCGGCATGACCCGCGCGCGGCGCTCGATGGTGATCGTGTCGTCGATCCGGCCCGCGGCCGACGACGGCCGCCTCGAGCACGGCGCGGCCATCCTCATGGGCATCCTCGCGAGCATCGACGGGCGGGGCCGCGAGGCGCGGCGCGAGGACGACGCGGATCCGCTCACGCGCGTGCTCGCGCGCGAGCTGCGCCGACTGGGCGTCGCCGTCGACGTGGACTACCACGGGATGCTCCCGCTCGTCGCGCAGCGCAGCGGCAAGGCCGTCGTCGTGGAGAGCGACCCCGAATCGCAGGACGCGTCGCTGCGCGAGTCGCTCCGGCTGCGCCCGCACGCCCTGCGGCGGCTCGGCTGGCACTACGTCCGCGTGCACGCCTTCGACCTGTACAGCGACCCTGCCGCGGTCGCCGAGCGCATCGCGGCCGTGCTGGGCGTCTCCGCCGACACGCCGCGCGTCGACCCGGACACCGAGCCGCTCGCCTTCTGATGCCGGACGAGCCTCGTCAGCGGGTCGAGCGCGTCGCCGGCGCGCGTCGAGCCCGCCTCACGCGCGTGGAGGGCACGCTCGCCGACGCGGATGCGGAGGCGACCCTGCGCGACGCGGACGCGGGCGGTCGCCCCGCTGCGGGGGAGAAGGGCGCCAACGACGAGCGGCTCCGGAGGGATCGTCCGCCGCACTGGTGACGCGGCCATCCGCCCCTCAGACGGAGAAGGGCGCCTCCCGAACGGGAGGCGCCCTTCGTCATGTGCGCGCGGGTCAGCGGGAGGTCTGCTTCGCGAGCAGGTCGCGGATCTCCGCGAGGAGCTCCTCCTGCGTGGGAGCGGGGACGTCCTCGGTGACGCCGAGCTTGGCCTTGCGGCGCTCGGCGAGCTTGTTCATCGGCAGCACGAGCGCGAAGTACACGACGGCGGCCACCGCGAGGAAGTTGATGATCGCCGAGATGATGCCGCCGATGCCGAGGTTCGCCGTGGCGAAGAGGCCCGGGATCGGGATGACCCAGCTGGCGAGGTCGCCCGAGGGCACGAAGGCGCCGATGAGCGGGTTGACGAGGTTGTCGACGACGGCCGTGACGATCGCGGCGAACGCGGCGCCGATGATGACCGCGACCGCGAGGTCGATGACGTTGCCGCGGGAGATGAACTCCTTGAAGCCCTGGATCATGGTGGTGGTTCCCCCATCTGCCGACGACGCCGGCGAGAAGTCGAACCGCGGGGCGTCAGGCGCCGGCCGCGGCGGGAGCGGAGGCTCCCGACCCCGATGATGGCGCAGACGAGGACGCGGATCCAGCACCCGCGCCGGAGGAGGACGCAGTATTCCGCGAGTCCGTGCGGTAGAAGCCCGCGCCGTTGAACGTCACGCCGATCGAGCCGTACTGCTTGCGCAGCTCGCCCCCGCACTCGGGGCACTCGGTGAGCGAAGGGTCGCTGAAGGCCTGGACGGCGTCGAACCGGTGGCCACAGGACTTGCAGGCGTAGGCGTATGTGGGCATGGGTCCTCGTTCGGATGATGGAGCGGAGTCGTCAGCCGCGGAACGCGACGGTGCGCGTCGGGGTCACGACGCCGTCGACGGACTGATCATGGAGATCGCGCGGAACGCGATCGACCAACTCGGAATCATAGATCACCGCGTATACAGGCGGCCTGTGCGCCATCGAGCCGAGCGTCTTGTCGTAGAAGCCCCGGCCCCAGCCCATCCGCAGCCCTTCGCCGTCCACTGCCGACGCGGGCACGACGAGGAGGTCGACGTCGTTGACCGCGATCGGGCCGAGCACCTCGCCGACGGCCTCGGGAACGCCGTACGCGCTCTCGATCTCGTCGCCGTCCGCGCTCGCGGCCGTCCAGTCCAGGAGGCCGTCCGCACGCGTGATCGGCAGCAGCACGCGGAGGCCGCGCTCGAGGGCGGAGCGGATGAACGGGCGCGTGTCCGGCTCGGTCGGGCCCGACAGATAGCAGGACAGGGAGCGCGCGCCCAGACGCGCGACGAGCGCGTCGAGCTCGCGGTGGACGCCCTCTCCCGCCGCCTCGCGCTGCGCGGGCGAGAGCAGCTGGCGGCGCTCGCGGATCTCCGCGCGCAGGGCGCGCTTGGCCTGATCGAGCTCTCCGAGCATGTCCCGATCCTAGGAGACGCGCCCCGTGTCGCAGGGCGATCACAGGCGGATAACGGGGCATCGCCTAGGCTGTCAGCATGGATTCACCGAAGATCAAGGCGGTCATCCCCGCCGCCGGGCTGGGCACGCGCTTCCTTCCGGCGACGAAGGCCACGCCCAAGGAGATGCTGCCGGTCGTCGACAAGCCGGCGATCCAGTACGTCGTCGAAGAGGCTGTCGCCGCCGGCATCCGCGATGTGCTGATGATCATCGGGCGCAACAAGAACGCGCTCGCGAACCACTTCGACTCGGTCCCCGAGCTCGAGCGCAACCTCGAGAAGAAGGGCGACACGGGCCGTCTCGAGCGCGTCCAGGCATCCAGCGACCTCGCCGACATCCACTTCGTCCGCCAGGGCGACCCCAAGGGCCTCGGTCACGCGGTGCTGCGCGCCCAGGCTCACGTGGGCGACTCGCCGTTCGCCGTCCTCCTGGGCGACGACCTCATCGACGAGCGCGACGAGCTGCTCACGACGATGATCGACGAGCAGGCCAAGCGCGGCGCGCAGGTCATCGCCCTCATGGAGGTCGACCCCGACCAGATCCACATGTACGGCTGCGCCGACGTCGAGCCGACCGACACCGAGGGCGTCGTCCGCGTGAAGGGCCTCGTCGAGAAGCCCGCCAAGGAGGACGCGCCGTCGAACCTCGCGATCATCGGCCGCTATGTGCTGACCCCCGCGATCTTCGATGTGCTCGAGCGCACGGAGCCCGGCAAGGGCGGCGAGATCCAGCTGACCGACGCGCTGCAGGAGGTCGCGGCCGACGAAGCGGGCCCCGGGGTCTACGGCGTCATCTTCCGCGGGCGCCGCTACGACACGGGCGACCGCCTCGACTACATCAAGGCCATCGTCCAGCTCGCCGCGGACCGCGCCGACCTCGGCCCGGACCTGCGACCCTGGTTCAAGGAGTTCGCGACCACTCTCTGAGCCCGGTCGCTCGAGACATCTGCCGAGGAGTCGGATGGATACCCAGGCGTGGCGTGAGCACGGCGCGGTGTCCATCCGACTCGTGCGTCCGCGGGACGCGCGCACGCTCCAGCAGGAGCTGCTCGCGAACCGCTCGTGGCTGCGCCCGTGGGAGGCCACGAACCCCGACGGCGCCATCTCCTTCGACATGCGCGCCGGCATCCGGCGCCTGCTGCAGCAGTACCGCGACGGCGTCGGCGTGCCCCTCGTCATGGAGTACGAGGGCGTCATCTGCGGTCAGCTCAACGTGTGGGGGATCGCCCGCGGCTCCCTCTCGTCGGCGACGATCGGCTACTGGGTGAGCGAGCGGTTCGCGGGCCGCGGCATCACCCCGACAGCCGTCGCGCTCGCGACCGACCTCTGCTTCACCGATCTCCGTCTGCACCGCATGGAGATCTGCATCCGGCCCGAGAACGTGCCGAGCCTGCGCGTGGTCCAGAAGCTCGGATTCCGGTACGAGGGGCTGCGCCGTCGGTACATCCACATAGACGGCGACTGGCGCGACCACTACGCCTTCGCGCTCGTCCGCGAGGAGGTGCCGGAAGGCGTCCTCGCCCGGTGGGTCAGCGGTCGCGCGCCCACCGACGCCGCGGCCATCCCGCCGAGCGACACCCTCGCCTCCTGACCGCTCCGCGCGCGACACGCGGGCGCGAGCGCGGGCGGCGCACCGTCGTCGCCTACCTTTGTCTTCATGGGCGGGCAGATGCTGGGCGGCGGCGTGATCATCGCGGTCGCCGTGCTGCTCTGGATCGTCTACCTCCTCCCGACCTGGCAGGCGCGCATGCGCTACAACGCCGCCGAGCGCAACGCGGTCCGGCTCAACCAGGCTCTGCGCGTGCTCGCGGAGACGAGCGAGACACCCGACGAGATCCGCGTCGAGCTGAGCGCGCGCGAGGCACGTGCGCAGGAGAAGCTCGTGCGCCAGCTGCGCGCCGAGGACGAGCGGCTGCGCGCCGAGCGCGACCGCCTCGAGCTCGAGCGCAAGCGGATGGAGGTGCAGGCGCGCCTCGAGCGCGAGCGCGACGAGGCCGCGGCCGGTCGCGAACGCCGGCGCCGTGAGCTGGAGCTCGAGGCGGAGCGCCGCCGACGGGAGCTCGACGCCGCGCGCCGCGCTCCCGAGGTGCTCCGCGCGCGCCAGGCGCGCGCCCGTCGCGCCGTGCGGATGGCCGCCACCGTCGTCCTGCTCGCTGGCCTCGCGGCAATCGCCGTCGGCGTCGCCGCCCTCGCGCAGGGCGGAGCCGGGTGGTGGCTGGCGGGCGGTGCCGTCGCGACGCTCGTGGCGCTGCAGACGCTGAATCGGATGGCCGCGGTCGCGCGTCGCGCGAAGCGCCCGGCGGCCCCGGCGGCTGCGCCGATCGCCGAGGCGGCCCCGGCGGTCCGCCGGGTCGCGCCCGCGCTCATGGACCCCGAGGACCGCGGCTGGACGCCGCGCTCGCTCCCGGCGCCGCTGACGAGTGTCTCCGGCTCACGCGCCGCGCTCGCGCTCGACGGCGCGCGCGCACACGAGGCGCTCCGCGCGGCCGCGCGCGAGGAGGGGCTGCGCACGCAGATCGCGGCTCAGACTCCCGCGCCGGTGCCGATCACGGCGGCCCGTCAGCAGCAGCCGGCGTCGCCGTATGCGCGCATGGGGTTCGTCGACGACGCCGAGATCGAGGCGCACGTGCGCGAGTTGCTCGCCCGCCGCGCGGCCGGATGACCGCAGATGTCCGATCCGGTGCGGCGACGCCCCGATCGTGAGACGCTCTCGGCGGGTCGGAGCCCGTCCGTCCCGCTCGAAGGAGAACGATGACCCGCCCCGCTCGACTCGTGTTCGTCGGAGACTCGATCACCGATGCCGGTCGCGATCGCTCGCACGCCGCCTCGCTCGGACACGGTTACGTGCACCTCATCGCCGAGGCGCTCGGCGATGAGGCGCACGTGGTGAACGTCGGGGTCGGGGGAGACCGCGCCGTCGACCTTGAGCGCCGCTGGAACGAGGACGTGGAGGCAGCCGAGCCGGACGTGCTCACCGTCTACATCGGCGTCAACGACACCTGGCGGCGCTTCGATCGCGACGACCCCACCAGCGCCGAGGACTTCGAGGCGACCGTGCGCCGGCTGCTCGCGAGTGACGCCGCGCGCCGCGCACGGCTCATCCTCGTGGAGCCGTTCGTCCTGCCCGTGCGCGACGATCAGGAGGGGTGGCTCGACGACCTCGCGGCGAAGCGAGAGGTCATCGCGCGTCTCGCGGAGGAGCACGGCGCGTCCTTCGTGCCGCTGCACCGTCCGCTCACCGAGGCCGCCCGCACCGTGGGTGCTGCCGCGCTCGCGCCTGACGGCGTCCACCCCTCTGCCGAGGGCGCGCGACGGATCGCGGACGCATGGCTCGACGCCTGGCGACGCGCCTGACGCGCCTCGGTTTCGGCAAGCGGCTCGGGGTCTGGTAATGTATCTCGGGTTGCAAGGGCCCATGGCGCAGTTGGTAGCGCGTCTCGTTCGCAATGAGAAGGTCGGGGGTTCGAATCCCCCTGGGTCCACACTGAGTTGAGACAGTCGACAAGCCCCCGTCCATCGGACGGGGGCTTCGTCGTATCCGGCGCCCGGCACGTCGGCGCCGAGCAGGAGTCGTCGGGGCGCGGCCGTGCTGGCCCTGCTTCCGGGTTGCGACACGCCCGGGTGGTGGGTGGGTTTGCTGGGGGTGGGGGTTCGGCGTAATGTATTCCCTTGTCGCCGCCAAGCGGTGAGGTTGAGCCGGAAGGTTCCCCGCCCCAGGTCTGCGACGTACAACACAATCCCTGGTTCTGGTGAGGCTTTGGTCTTGCTGGTGCTGGGGGTGGATGGTTGCCCCGGAGGGCCGCGGCGGGAGTCGTGGGGCTGGGTGCGTCTGATCCTTGAGAACTCAACAGCGTGCACTTGTCAAATGCCAAATTATCCTCGTCCTGACCCGTTTGGGTTGGGTTGAGAATTCCTTTGGATCAAATTTTATGGTTGTCAGTTTTTGACATCCTTTTTGGTCATGATTGAACTCGCAGGTGCCTGTCCCGTTTTCCCGGGTGGGTGTCTGCTTTACGTTTTTTACGGAGAGTTTGATCCTGGCTCAGGATGAACGCTGGCGGCGTGCTTAACACATGCAAGTCGAACGATGAAGCCCAGCTTGCTGGGTGGATTAGTGGCGAACGGGTGAGTAACACGTGAGCAACCTGCCCCTGACTCTGGGATAACAGCCGGAAACGGTTGCTAATACCGGATATGCATCATGGCCGCATGGTCTGTGGTGGGAAAGATTTTTCGGTTGGGGATGGGCTCGCGGCCTATCAGCTTGTTGGTGAGGTAGTGGCTCACCAAGGCGTCGACGGGTAGCCGGCCTGAGAGGGTGACCGGCCACACTGGGACTGAGACACGGCCCAGACTCCTACGGGAGGCAGCAGTGGGGAATATTGCACAATGGGCGGAAGCCTGATGCAGCAACGCCGCGTGAGGGATGACGGCCTTCGGGTTGTAAACCTCTTTTAGCAGGGAAGAAGCGTAAGTGACGGTACCTGCAGAAAAAGCGCCGGCTAACTACGTGCCAGCAGCCGCGGTAATACGTAGGGCGCAAGCGTTATCCGGAATTATTGGGCGTAAAGAGCTCGTAGGCGGTTTGTCGCGTCTGCTGTGAAAACCCGAGGCTCAACCTCGGGCCTGCAGTGGGTACGGGCAGACTAGAGTGCGGTAGGGGAGATTGGAATTCCTGGTGTAGCGGTGGAATGCGCAGATATCAGGAGGAACACCGATGGCGAAGGCAGATCTCTGGGCCGTTACTGACGCTGAGGAGCGAAAGGGTGGGGAGCAAACAGGCTTAGATACCCTGGTAGTCCACCCCGTAAACGTTGGGAACTAGTTGTGGGGGCCTTTCCACGGTCTCCGTGACGCAGCTAACGCATTAAGTTCCCCGCCTGGGGAGTACGGCCGCAAGGCTAAAACTCAAAGGAATTGACGGGGACCCGCACAAGCGGCGGAGCATGCGGATTAATTCGATGCAACGCGAAGAACCTTACCAAGGCTTGACATACACCGGAAACGTCTGGAAACAGTCGCCCCTTTTTGGTCGGTGTACAGGTGGTGCATGGTTGTCGTCAGCTCGTGTCGTGAGATGTTGGGTTAAGTCCCGCAACGAGCGCAACCCTCGTTCTATGTTGCCAGCACGTTATGGTGGGAACTCATGGGATACTGCCGGGGTCAACTCGGAGGAAGGTGGGGATGACGTCAAATCATCATGCCCCTTATGTCTTGGGCTTCACGCATGCTACAATGGCCGGTACAAAGGGCTGCAATACCGTGAGGTGGAGCGAATCCCAAAAAGCCGGTCCCAGTTCGGATTGAGGTCTGCAACTCGACCTCATGAAGTCGGAGTCGCTAGTAATCGCAGATCAGCAACGCTGCGGTGAATACGTTCCCGGGTCTTGTACACACCGCCCGTCAAGTCATGAAAGTCGGTAACACCTGAAGCCGGTGGCCTAACCCCTTGTGGGAGGGAGCTGTCGAAGGTGGGATCGGTAATTAGGACTAAGTCGTAACAAGGTAGCCGTACCGGAAGGTGCGGCTGGATCACCTCCTTTCTAAGGAGCATCTCGGGCCCTTCGGGGTTCGCAGAGGCCCGTTTCGAGACGGATGTTCTCGACGGGTTGCTCATGGGTGGAACATTTGACAAGGCGCCTCAGCTGCGCTGGTGCTCTCAGTACGTCATGTCCTTCGGGGTGTGGTGGGAACGGGGTGCTGGTTGCGGGTGGGGCGCGTGCACGTTGTTGGGTCCTGAGGGCTCAGGCACCTTTGGTGGCTGGTCTTCGTGGGCCTCGTCTGAGCCGGCTGTCTGGTCGGGGAGGGTGGGGTGCCGCCCGTACTTTGAGAACTACACAGTGGACGCGAGCATCTTAAAGAAGCGAACGCAGGATCCTTTCGGGGGTTCTGTGGCTCATGTGATTTCAAGTCTTTAAGAGCAAACGGTGGATGCCTTGGCATCTGGAGCCGAAGAAGGACGTAGCAATCTGCGATAAGCCTTGGGGAGCCGATAAGCGGGCTGTGATCCGAGGATTTCCGAATGGGGAAACCCCGCCAGGCGGCGTGCTGACCTGGTGACTCCCGTCTGAATATATAGGGCGGGTAGAGGGAACGTGGGGAAGTGAAACATCTCAGTACCCACAGGAAGAGAAAACAACAGTGATTCCGTGAGTAGTGGCGAGCGAAAGCGGATGAGGCTAAACCGGATCGTGTGTGATAGCCGGCAGGTGTTGCACGTTCGGGGTTGTGGGACCATTCTGAGACCGCTGCCGCAGGTCTCGGTGGTACAGGTGCGTATAGACGAACGGTTTTGAATGGCCGGCCAGAGCGGGTGGTAGCCCCGTAGTCGACATGCGTTGCCTGCCGCGAGTGGTATCCCAAGTAGCACGGGGCCCGTGAAATCCCGTGTGAATCTGCCAGGACCACCTGGTAAGCCTAAATACTCCCAGATGACCGATAGCGGACAAGTACCGTGAGGGAAAGGTGAAAAGTACCCCGGGAGGGGAGTGAAATAGTACCTGAAACCGTTTGCTTACAAACCGTCGGAGCCTCCTTGTTGGGGTGACGGCGTGCCTTTTGAAGAATGAGCCTGCGAGTTAGTGATACGTGGCGAGGTTAACCCGTGTGGGGCAGCCGTAGCGAAAGCGAGTCTGAATAGGGCGATACAGTCGCGTGTCCTAGACCCGAAGCGAAGTGATCTATCCATGGCCAGGCTGAAGCGACGGTAAGACGTCGTGGAGGGCCGAACCCACTTAGGTTGAAAACTGAGGGGATGAGCTGTGGATAGGGGTGAAAGGCCAATCAAACTTCGTGATAGCTGGTTCTCTCCGAAATGCATTTAGGTGCAGCGTTGCGTGTTTCTTGCCGGAGGTAGAGCTACTGGATGGCCGATGGGCCCTACAAGGTTACTGACGTCAGCCAAACTCCGAATGCCGGTAAGTGAGAGCGCAGCAGTGAGACGGTGGGGGATAAGCTTCATCGTCGAGAGGGAAACAACCCAGACCACCATCTAAGGTCCCTAAGCGCGTGCTAAGTGGGAAAGGATGTGGAGTTGCTCAGACAACCAGGAGGTTGGCTTAGAAGCAGCCACCCTTGAAAGAGTGCGTAATAGCTCACTGGTCAAGTGATTCCGCGCCGACAATGTAACGGGGCTCAAGCACGCCACCGAAGTTGTGGCATTGACATTTTTGGTAGGCCTTCGTGGTCCAGCCGTGTTGATGGGTAGGAGAGCGTCGTGTGGGCGGTGAAGCGGCGGAGTGATCCAGCCGTGGAGGCCACACGAGTGAGAATGCAGGCATGAGTAGCGAAAGACGTGTGAGAAACACGTCCTCCGGAAGACCAAGGGTTCCAGGGTCAAGCTAATCTTCCCTGGGTAAGTCGGGACCTAAGGCGAGGCCGACAGGCGTAGTCGATGGACAACGGGTTGATATTCCCGTACCGGCGAAGAACCGCCCCAATCAATCCAGTGGTGCTAAGCGCCCAAAGCCAGACATCGCCGCCTTCGGGTGGCACCGTCTGGTGGAGCGCGCGACCCCATGCTGGTGCGGTTAGCGTATTAACAGGTGTGACGCAGGAAGGTAGCCCAAGCCAGGCGATGGTTGTCCTGGTCCAAGCATGTAGGCCGAGCCATAGGCAAATCCGTGGCTCACATAGGCTGAGATGTGATGGGGATGAAAAGTGGGTGATCCTATGCTGCCGAGAAAAGCATCGACGCGAGGTTCTAGCCGCCCGTACCCCAAACCGACTCAGGTGGTCAGGTAGAGAATACCGAGGAGATCGAGATAATCGTGGTTAAGGAACTCGGCAAAATGCCCCCGTAACTTCGGGAGAAGGGGGGCCCAGCGCGTATTAGAACTTGCTTCGAAAGCGTGTGTGGGCCGCAGAGACCAGTGGGTAGCGACTGTTTATTAAAAACACAGGTCCGTGCGAAGTCGCAAGACGATGTATACGGACTGACGCCTGCCCGGTGCCGGAAGGTTAAGAGGACCGGTCAGCCGCAAGGCGAAGCTGAGAATTTAAGCCCCGGTAAACGGCGGTGGTAACTATAACCATCCTAAGGTAGCGAAATTCCTTGTCGGGTAAGTTCCGACCTGCACGAATGGCGTAACGACTTCCCAACTGTCTCAACCACGAACTCGGCGAAATTGCATTACGAGTAAAGATGCTCGTTACGCGCAGCAGGACGGAAAGACCCCGTGACCTTTACTACAGCTTGGTATTGGTGTTCGGTGTGGCTTGTGTAGGATAGGTGGGAGACTGTGAAGCAGTGACGCCAGTCATTGTGGAGTCGTTGTTGAAATACCACTCTGGTCACTCTGGATATCTAACTTCGGACCGTGATCCGGTTCAGGGACAGTGCCTGGTGGGTAGTTTAACTGGGGCGGTTGCCTCCCAAAGAGTAACGGAGGCGCCCAAAGGTTCCCTCAACCTGGTTGGCAATCAGGTGGCGAGTGTAAGTGCACAAGGGAGCTTGACTGTGAGACTGACAGGTCGAGCAGGGACGAAAGTCGGGACTAGTGATCCGGCAGTGGCTTGTGGAAGCGCTGTCGCTCAACGGATAAAAGGTACCTCGGGGATAACAGGCTGATCTTGCCCAAGAGTCCATATCGACGGCATGGTTTGGCACCTCGATGTCGGCTCGTCGCATCCTGGGGCTGGAGTAGGTCCCAAGGGTTGGGCTGTTCGCCCATTAAAGCGGTACGCGAGCTGGGTTTAGAACGTCGTGAGACAGTTCGGTCCCTATCCGCTGCGCGCGTAGGAAGTTTGAGAGGATCTGACCCTAGTACGAGAGGACCGGGTTGGACGAACCTCTGGTGTGCCAGTTGTCCTGCCAAGGGCACCGCTGGTTGGCTACGTTCGGGATGGATAACCGCTGAAAGCATCTAAGCGGGAAGCCGGCCTCAAGATGAGACTTCCATCACCTTCGGGTGGAGAGGCTCCCAGCAGACTACTGGGTTGATAGGCCAGACGTGGAAGCCCAGCAATGGGTGCAGCTGACTGGTACTAATAAGCCGATGACTTGATAACACACCGTCTTCTGCGGTGCTCGCGTCCACTTTGTGGTTCCCGATGTACGGGCACCAGAAACTTTCATAGAGAAAGCTTGATGTCGAACACATCACCAGATGTTTCGGCGGTCATAGCGAGAGGGAAACGCCCGGCCACATTCCGAACCCGGAAGCTAAGCCTCTCAGCGCCGATGGTACTGCAAGGGGGACCTTGTGGGAGAGTAGGACACCGCCGGACTTAACCTGAACGAAAGGCCACCCAACGCCGGGTGGCCTTTCGTGCATCACACGGCACTCACCCGAACACCGCGTGGGCCACGGAGAAGATCACGAGGCCCGCGAGCGCGCCCACGACGGTTCCGTTGAGGCGGATGTACTGCAGGTCGCGGCCCACGAGCAGCTCGATCTTCTCGGTCGTCTCCTCGGCGTCCCACTTCTCGACCGTGTCGGTGATGATCGACGCGATGTCGTGGCGGTAGCGCTCGACGAGGAATCCCGCCGCGTCCACCACCCATCCGTCGACGCGACGCTGGATGGCGCGATCGGAGCCCAGGCGCCCGCCGATCTCGATGAGCGCCTCGCGCATCCGCGTGCGCAGCGCGCTGCGGTCGTCGCCGAGCGAGACGATGAGGCCGTTCTTCGCGGTCTCCCATGCGCTTCCGGCGAGCTCTCGGACGCGCGGGCTGTCGAACACGGCGACCTTCGCGCCCTCGAGCTTCGCGCGGGTCTCCGCGTCGTGCTGGAGGCTGTCAGCGAGACGCGCGAGATAGCGGTCGATCGCCTTCCTGGCGGGATGGGCGCCATCCGCTCGCACGGCATCGACGAAGGTCACGGTCTCGTTGTAGAGCGCGCCGTCGACGACGCGGTGGGCGAGCGAGGGCACCCAGGAGGGAAGCCTCCGGGATACGAGGCCCGCGAAGGCGTCGCGGTTGTCGGCGAGCCAGCTCGAGAGGCTGTCCGCGGCGAGATCCACGGCGGCGTGGTGCGCTCCCGTCTCCACGATGCGCTCGAGCCACACGCCGGCGGGCGTGCCCCACTCCGGCTCGATGAGGTGCTCGCGGGCGAGCGCCGCCACGAGGTCCTGCACGTCGTCGTCGCTCAGCGCCCGCAGCACGCCCTGCGCCATCGCCGCGCCCTCGGAGGACACCCGCTCGGCGTGCGCGGGCTGCGCGAGCCAGGCGCCGAGGCGCTCCGAGATGCGCGCCGACTGCAGCTTGCCGCGGACGACGGGTGAGGAGAGGAAGTTCGTCTCGACGAACTCCCCGAGCGAGCGCCCGATCTCGTCCTTCCGCGACGGGATGATCGCGGTGTGGGGGATGGGAAGGCCGAGCGGACGCCGGAACAGCGCGGTGACCGCGAACCAGTCGGCGAGTGCGCCGACCATCCCGCCCTCTGCCGCCGCGCGCAGGTAGGCGAGCGCCGGGACGGACTCCTGCAGCGCGAAGCCCAGCACGAAGAGGGCGGCCATGAGGAGGAGAGCGCCGAGGGCGACGGCCTTCATCCGACGCAGCGAGGCGAGGCGCTCGCGGTCAGCGGGAGACAGCAGCTCAGTCGGTGTGCGCGGCATGGCTCGATCCTCGCACGCGGGTCCGGAGGCCGGACGAGCTGAGCCCGCACCCTGCTGCGCGCGGTACGCTGGCGCGGTGATCGACGACATCCAGAAGCGTGCCCTGCACCGCACGCGCATCCTCGAGGGGCAGCTGCGCGGTCTCGGTCGCATGATCGAGGACGAGGACTACTGCATGGACATCATCACGCAGTCCCGGGCCATCCAGCGGTCGCTCGAATCGCTCAACAGGCTTCTCCTCGAGAACCACCTGCGCACGCATGTCACGCACATGTTCGAGAGCGGAGGCGACCACCGCGAGCAGGCCGTCGCCGAGCTCCTGCGCGCCTTCGACTTCGACGGGAAGTGACCCGCTCTACGGGAGGGTCTGGACCGGCTCGGTGTCGGGGATCGGAGACGCGTCCCGGCCTCGCAGATCCGGGAAGCCGCGCACGCACACGATCGCGACGACGAGCCCGAGCACGATGAAGCCGAGGGCGGTCATCATGGCGCCGCGCGGCCCGATGCCGTCGATCATGAAGCCGGCGATCGCCGAGCCGAGCGCGGCGCCGATGAGCTGGCCGGTGTTGATCCATCCGTAGGCCTCGGCCGTCTCGCTGAACTTCACACTCGCCGAGGTGATGGCGAACGACATCGCGAGCACGGGGGCGATGCCGAGCCCCGCGATGACGAGCGATCCGCCCAGCCACCACGCGTCGAGGGAGACGAGCGTGAGCCCCATGCCGACCGCGATGATCGCGTAGCGGCGGGCCATGGACCACGGCGACATGGGGAGGTTGCCGAAGGCCAGGCCGCCCACGAAGCTCCCGACGGCGAAGACCGCGAGGATGAAGCCCGACTCGACCGCGCCCTCCCCGAACGACGCGACGACGCCCGCCTCCGCCGCGGCGCACGCGCCGATGAGGAGGAAGCCGAGCACGGTGGTCAGCACGACGGTCGGCCCACGGAGCACGCGTCCGAACGAGCGCCGGCTGCGGGGGATGCGCACGCGTCCGAGCTCGGGGGAGAGGATGAACCACGTGCCTCCCGCGATCGTGAAGCCCACGATCATGACCAGGCCCACGACGGTCGAGATCTGCGTCGACACGAAGGTGATGAGCACGGGGCCTGCGATCCAGATGATCTCCTGCAGCGACGCGTCGAGCGAGTACAGGGCGGTCAGCTGCGACGCGTTGACCATCTTCGGGTAGATGGTGCGGACGGCCGACTGCACGGGAGGCGACGCGAGACCGGCGATGAGGCCGAAGAGGATGGTCACGGGCAGCGGCGCGGGCACGAGCGCGAGCGCCGCGATGGCGGCGGACGTGACGAGCGTCGTGAGGGCGAGGACGCGCCGCATGCCCCAGCGGCCCATCCAGCGGCTCGTCACGGGTCCGGCGACGGCCTGGCCGATCGACACGGCGGCGAGCACGGTGCCGGCCGCGCCGTAGGAGTGGTGGGTGTGCTCGACGTGGAGGAGAACGGCGAGTGCGACCATCCCTCCCGGGAAGCGCGCGGCCAGCTGAGCCGCGATGATGCGGCCGACGCCGGGCGTGCGCAGCAGATCACGATAGCCAGACACGCCTCTCACGCTATCCCGTCGGGATGGGGGCGAGGCGCGCCGCGGACGACACGCCGAGACACGCCGAAGGAGCTTCTCCACAGGACGTCGGATGTCGGTGGCCGGGCGTAGCTTCGCGCCTGTGGAGAACCTCCGCCGAGAGGTGCGAGAACCGCGTGATCCGGGCATTTTCGAGGGTGCTCGGGCGTTGTATCCCTGTGGAGGCGTCGGTGGATGGAGCTGTGGTGAACGGTGGAAAATCACACGGATGTAACTACTAGCCCTTGTGGTGCCCCCGAACGTCGGCACCCATATGTAGTATTGAGAGCCCGGCAGGGGTATGCCGGCCGAACACGGATCTGAGGGGAAAGACATGGCGATCACGGTCTACACCAAGCCTTCGTGCGTGCAGTGCAACGCGACCTACCGCGCACTCGACGCGAAGGGCATCGAGTACCAGGTCACCGACCTCTCGCAGGACGCTGACGCGCTCGAGCAGGTCAAGGCCCTCGGCTACATGCAGGCGCCGGTCGTCGTGACCGACGAGGACCACTGGTCGGGCTTCCGTCCCGACAAGATCGACGAGCTCGCCGCCCGTCTGGTCTGAACCGGGAGCGCGGGAGTGATGTCCCCATGACCGCGACGCTCTCGGCCACGACGGCGCCCCTGCTCGTGTACTTCTCGAGCGTGTCGGGCAACACGGCGCGATTCATCGAGAAGCTCGAGCGGCACTCGGAGGGCATCCGATCCGTCCGCATCCCGCTGCACTCGTGGGAGGCGCCCCTCCTCGTCGACGAGCCCTTCGTGCTCGTGACCCCCACCTACGGCGGGGGCCAAGGACGCGGCGAGGAGAAGGGCGCCGTCCCCAAGCAGGTCATCCGTTTCCTCAACGACGAGCGGAACAGACGACACATCCGCGGTGTGATCGCCGCGGGCAACACCAACTTCGGCGATGCGTTCTGCCTCGCCGGCGACATCATCAGCCGCAAGTGCCACGTGCCGCACTTGTACCGGCTCGAACTGTTCGGCACGCCCGAGGACGTCGACCGCGTGAGCGACGGATTGGAACGATGGTGGAAACGACAGCACTGACAGAAGCGGACTTCAAGCACAACGTGAAGTTCGACGGCATGGACTACCACGCCCTCAACGCCATGCTCAACCTGTACGACGCGGACGGGAAGATCCAGTTCGACGCCGACAAGCGGGCGGCGCGGGAGTACTTCCTGCAGCACGTGAACCAGAACACGGTGTTCTTCCACTCGCTCAAGGAGCGCCTGGACTACCTCGTGGAGAAGGAGTACTACGAGGGCTCGGTCATCGAGAAGTACCCGTTCGAGTTCATCGAGAAGCTCAACGCCTTCGCGTACGGCAAGAAGTTCCGCTTCGAGACGTTCCTCGGCGCCTTCAAGTACTACACGAGCTACACGCTCAAGACGTTCGACGGCAAGCGCTACCTCGAGCGCTTCGAGGACCGCGTCGTCATGACCGCCCTCGCCCTCGCTGACGGCGACCAGGACCTCGCGTGGAAGCTCGTGGACGAGATCATCTCGGGTCGCTTCCAGCCTGCGACGCCGACGTTCCTCAACGCCGGCAAGGCGCAGCGCGGCGAGCTCGTCAGCTGCTTCCTCCTGCGCATCGAGGACAACA
This sequence comes from Microbacterium sp. JZ37, assembly GCF_035188445.1. Taxonomy (NCBI): domain Bacteria; kingdom Bacillati; phylum Actinomycetota; class Actinomycetes; order Micrococcales; family Microbacteriaceae; genus Microbacterium; species Microbacterium sp. JZ37. The sequence continues at coordinate 874,580 of NZ_CP045253.1, forward strand.
TGGAGTCGATCGCGCGCGGCATCAACTCGGCCCTGCAGCTCTCGAAGCGCGGCGGCGGTGTCGCGCTCCTCCTCTCGAACATCCGCGAGGCCGGTGCGCCGATCAAGCAGATCGAGAACCAGTCGAGCGGCATCATCCCGGTCATGAAGCTGCTCGAGGACTCGTTCAGCTACGCCAACCAGCTCGGGGCGCGTCAGGGCGCCGGCGCGGTGTACCTGTCGGCTCACCACCCCGACATCATGAAGTTCCTCGACACCAAGCGCGAGAACGCGGACGAGAAGATCCGCATCAAGACGCTGTCGCTGGGTGTCGTCGTGCCCGACATCACGTTCGAGCTCGCGCGCAACGACGAGGACATGTACCTGTTCTCGCCCTACGACGTCGAGCGCGTCTACGGTGTGCCGTTCGGCGACATCGCGGTGACCGAGAAGTACCGCGAGATGGTCGACGACCCGCGCATCAAGAAGACGAAGATCAACGCGCGCAAGTTCTTCCAGACGCTCGCCGAGATCCAGTTCGAGTCGGGCTACCCGTACATCATGTTCGAGGACACGGTGAACCGGGCGAACCCGATCAAGGGCCGGATCAACATGTCGAACCTCTGCAGCGAGATCCTGCAGGTGAACACGCCGACGACGCTCAACGAGGACCTCTCGTACGACCAGATCGGCAAGGACATCTCCTGCAACCTCGGGTCGCTCAACATCGCGCTCGCGATGGACTCGCCCGACTTCGGCCAGACGGTCGAGACCTCGATCCGCGCGCTCACCGCGGTCAGCGACCAGAGCCACATCCGCTCGGTCCGATCGATCGAGGACGGCAACGACCGCTCGCACGCGATCGGCCTCGGCCAGATGAACCTGCACGGCTACCTTGCTCGCGAGCGCGTGTTCTACGGCTCGGAAGAGGGCATCGACTTCACGAACATCTACTTCTACACGGTGCTGTTCCACGCTCTCCGGGCGTCGAACAAGCTCGCCATCGAGCGCGGCCAGGCGTTCGACGGCTTCGAGGAGTCGAAGTACGCCACGGGCGAGTTCTTCGACAAGTACATCGAGCAGGAGTGGGTGCCGCAGACGGAGAAGGTGAAGGAGCTCTTCGCGAACCACCACATCCCGACGCAGCAGGACTGGGTCGAGCTCAAGGAGTCCATCCAGAAGCACGGCATCTACAACCAGAACCTGCAGGCGGTGCCGCCGACCGGCTCGATCTCGTACATCAACAACTCGACGTCGTCGATCCATCCGATCGCGTCGAAGATCGAGATCCGCAAGGAAGGCAAGCTCGGTCGCGTCTACTACCCGGCGCCGTTCATGACGAACGACAACCTGGAGTACTACCAGGACGCGTACGAGATCGGCTACGAGAAGGTCATCGACACCTACGCCGCCGCGACGCAGCACGTCGACCAGGGCCTGTCGCTCACGCTGTTCTTCAAGGACACGGCGACCACGCGCGACATCAACAAGGCGCAGATCTACGCATGGCGCAAGGGCATCAAGACGATCTACTACATCCGACTCCGTCAGATGGCCCTCGAGGGCACCGAGCTCGACATGTGCGTCAGCTGCACGCTCTGACGGCGAAGAAAGAGGAACGAAGAGGATGACCGAGAAGCTGCAGCTTCTGGACCACGTCCAGGCGATCAACTGGAATCGCATCGAGGACGAGAAGGACGTGGAGGTGTGGAACCGCCTCACGGGCAACTTCTGGCTGCCGGAGAAGGTGCCGCTCTCCAACGACATCCAGTCGTGGAACACGCTCACCGAGCACGAGCAGCTGCTGACCATGCGCGTGTTCACGGGTCTGACGCTGCTCGACACGGTGCAGGCGACGGTCGGCGCCGTCTCGCTCATCCCCGACGCGGTGACGCCGCACGAGGAGGCCGTCTACACGAACATCGCGTTCATGGAGTCGGTGCACGCGAAGAGCTACTCGTCGATCTTCTCGACGCTGTGCTCGACGCAGGAGATCGACGAGGCCTTCCGGTGGTCGGTGGAGAACCCCAACCTCCAGAAGAAGGCCCAGATCATCATGGAGTACTACCGGGGCGATGAGCCGCTCAAGCGCAAGGTCGCCTCGACCCTGCTCGAGAGCTTCCTCTTCTACTCGGGCTTCTACCTCCCGATGCACTGGTCCAGCCGCGCGAAGCTCACCAACACGGCCGACCTCATCCGCCTCATCATCCGCGACGAGGCCGTGCACGGCTACTACATCGGCTACAAGTTCCAGAAGGGGCTCGAGAAGGTCGACGAGGCCAAGCAGGCCGAGATCAAGGACTACACGTTCTCGCTGCTCTACGAGCTCTACGACAACGAGGTGCAGTACACACAGGACCTCTACGACTCCGTGGGCCTCACGGAGGACGTCAAGAAGTTCCTGCACTACAACGCGAACAAGGCGCTCATGAACCTCGGCTACGAGGCGATGTTCCCGTCGACCGTGACCGACGTGAATCCGGCCATCCTCTCGGCCCTGTCGCCGAACGCCGACGAGAACCACGACTTCTTCAGCGGGTCGGGCTCGTCGTACGTGATCGGCAAGGCCGTCGCGACCGAGGACGACGACTGGGACTTCTGATCCCGTGCATGCGAAGAGGGCGGCTCCTTCGGGAGCCGCCCTCTTCGCGTCTGCCCGGCGTTTCGCCGCTTCAGCATGTCGATATGCTGGTGCCCTCCCTCTCTCCCTTCCTCTCTCAGGAATCTGATGCGACGCGCCCTCTCTCTGGCCTTCGGGCTTCTTCTCACTCTGTCCCTCGTTCCCGGGGTGCCGATTGCCTCGCACGCGGCGCCGGCGCCTGAGGCTGCCAGCGCGGACCCCGCGGCCAGCCAGCCGGTCTACCGCTTCTGGAGCGCCACGTTCGACAATGCGCACTTCTACACCGCAAACGCCGCGGAAGCGCTGAAGCTCCACACCTCCGACCCGAACTGGAAGTACGAGGGGCAGGACTTCCGCGTGTGGCCCGTCTCGAACGGCGTCTGCCCCGCGGGCACCATCGCGGTGCACAGGTTCTGGTCTTCCGCCTTCGAGTCGCACTTCTACACGACGAGCGCAGACGAGGCAGCCAAGGTGCGCTCCACGGATAAGAACTGGTCCTACGAGGGAACGGCCTTCTGCTCGGCCCCGTCTGCGGGCGCGGGTACGGTTCCGGTGTTCCGATTCTGGAGCCCGAACTTCCGCAAGCACTTCTACACCGCGAACGCGGATGAGGCGCAGCGGCTCCGCTCGTCGGATCGGAACTGGAACTACGAGGGCATCGCCATGTACGCGCCGGCCTCGGGCCCCTCTGTCCCGGACCTGCGAGCTCCGCGGTCGCCCGTCCCTGGCACGTGGAACTGCCCCGCCGGATTCCCGGTGAAGGGGAACCGCTCGAGCTCGGGCGAGTGGATCTATCACGTGCCCGGTGGACAGTTCTACGAGGCGACGAACCCCGAGGAGTGCTTCGCAACCCCCGAGGACGCTCGAGCGGCGGGTTACCGCGCCTCGAAGCGCTGATCCCGTGCATGCCAAGAGGGCGGCTCCTTCGGGAGCCGCCCTCTTCGCATGTCCGTCTCAGCGTCGGACGAGGAACACGTCGACCTCGTCCTCGCTGTCGAGCGCGAATCCCATCCGCTCGTAGAGCCGACGTGCGGGACTGCCCTGCAGCACGTTGAGCCGGAAGGGCCCTGCGTGGTCGAGCGCCGCCGTGAGCACCGCCGTCCCGATTCCGCGCCCCTGCAGGTGCGGCGACAGATAGAAGTGCTCGATCCACGTGCCGTCGGCGGATGGCCGGATCGCGACGGTTCCGGCGTCGGCTCCCTCGACGACGATCACCTTCGTGAGAGCGGGATCGAAGGCGGCGAGGAAGCGCGTGCGCACACGCTCCGGGTCGTAGCGGCCGAGGCGCTCGAGGTCGGCGCGGAGCACGTCGGCCCGCAGTTCGGCGATCCACGCGGCGTCCGACGCGACGGCGGGGCGGAGGGTCCAGCGCATCCCCTCAGCGTAGGGGAGTGCCTCCCGGGACAGCCGAGGCGATCGGCCCGATGGAACGCGCGTCGTACGGTGGCTTCATGAGGAGTGAGATCGAAGCGCACTGGGAGACGACCGGGCGCACCGAGGTCTACGCGGGACGTGTCCGCCTTGTCGACCACGCCGTCGTCCTCCCGGACGGGACGCGAACGCACTACGAGGTCGACGAGAGCATTCCCTTCGCGGTCGCGACGCTCGTCGTCGACGACGGCGACGTCATCCTCACGCGCCAGTACCGGTATCCGCTCGACCGGTGGATCCACGACCTTCCGGGTGGCGCCGGCGCCGCGACCGAGTCGCCGAGCGCTGCCGCGCGCCGCGAGCTCGAGGAGGAGCTCGGTCTCACGCCCCATACGTTGAAGCCCTTGCATACGTTCGCCGTCAATCCCGGGCGCTCCGCGTGGTCCGTCCACCTCTTCTTCTGCGAAGCCTGGACGTCAGTCGGACCCGCGGACGCGTCCGACCCGTCCGAGGAGGTGCGCCTCGTCCGCATGGCGCTGCACGAGCTCGACGCGGCGATCGCGAGCGGCGAGATCGTCGACCCCTCCCTGATCGTGGCCCGCGCGTGCGCGGCCGCGAGCGGGCTTCTGCCACCTCTCGGCGCGACCGCGCAGGACCCGCATCGGGCGGGAGCCGCACCCCGGTGATCCAGTGACGCGCGGCGGCTCGACGACATCCCCTCCTCGCAGCGAAGCGTGTCGGTGACGCCTCGTACCCTGGAATGCGTGCTCGTGGGTGTGATCAGACGAAACGACAGCGGCAAGCTCGAGGCCGAGGCGGAGACGCAGGCGGAGGTCCGCGAGGCACTCGAGGCGCAGGTCCCGGCTGGGCACGTCCTCACGGATGCGACGGTCGCCATGGCCAAGCGCTCGACGCGGATCAGCGCCGTGGGCGTGTACCGCAGCACCGAGATCGCGGAGATCGAGGCCGACGACATGGCGAGTCTCGAGGCGAAGGTGCCCGAGGGATGGTCGCTCCTGTCGGTGCGCCGGCTCTGAGTCCGCATGCGCGAAGGCGCCGCCCGCGAGACCTGCGGGCGGCGCCTTCGCGTCGAGGAGGGCCTCAGCCCAGCGGAACCGAGCCGACGAGGATGCCGACGGCGAGCATGACGAGCGAGACGACCGTCGCGCGCCACAGCACCTTCTTGTGGTGATCGCCGAGGTTGACGTTCGCGAGCGACACGAGCAGCAGGATGGCCGGCACGAGCGGGCTCTGCAGGTGGACCGGCTGCCCGATGACGGATGCGCGGGCCATCTCGGCGGGGGAGATGCCGTACGTCGCCGCACTCTCGGCGAGGATCGGCAGGATGCCGTAGTAGAACGCGTCGTTCGACATGAAGAACGTCATGGGGATCGACAGCAGACCCGTGATCACGGCGAAGAACGGGCCGAGCGCGGGCGGGACGATGTCGACGACCCAGTCCGCCATGGCCGTGACCATGCCCGTGCCATCCAGCACGCCGACGAGCACGCCCGCCGCGAGCACCATCGAGACGACGCCCACGATGCTGGGGGCGTGCGCGACGATCTCGGCGCTCTGCTCCTTGAGCTTCGGGAAGTTCAGGATGAGCGCGATGCCCGTGCCGATCATGAAGACGAACGCGAGGGGCAGGACGTCCATGACGAGCAGGACCATGACCGCGACCGTGAGGGCGAGGTTGAACCAGATGAGCTTCGGGCGCAGGGTGGGACGGTCGGGGCTGAGCATCGTGTCGGCCATCGCCGTATCGCGCTCGTCCTCGGCGATCACGGCTGGCGCCGCGAGGCCCGATCCCTTCACCGTGAGGACGTTCGTCGTGCCGAGCACGGCACGCGCACCGGGCGTTCCGACGCCCGACCGCAGCCGCGGAACGCGCATGCCGAAGCGTCCTGCTCGCGTGCTGCCGCCATCCGCCTGCGACTCGTCGAGCCCGGTGAGGCTGAGCTTGCCGAGGCGGCGGCGCTCCGAGAGCCCGAGCAGCCAGGACAGGCCGAGCGCGACGGCGAGACCCACGGCGAGCGAGGGGATCATCGGGACGAAGACGTCGGTCGGCTGGAGGCCGAGTGCGGTCGCCGCGCGCACGGTCGGACCGCCCCACGGCACGATGTTGAGCGTGCCGTTCATGAGTCCCGCGACGCACGTGAGGACGACCGGGCTCATCCCGAGACGCAGGTAGAGCGGGAGCATCGCCGACGTCGTGATGATGAAGGTCGTGGAGCCGTCGCCGTCGAGCGAGACCGCGCCGGCGAGGAGCGCCGTGCCGAGCACGACCTTGGCGGGGTCGTCGCCGAGCGCGCGGGTGATGAAGCGGATGAGCGGATCGAACAGTCCGACGTCGATCATGATGCCGAAGTACATGATCGCGAACATGAGCAGCGCGGCCGTCGGCGCCATGTCGCCGATGGCCGAGATGACCATGTCGCCGAGGCCGAGCCCGGCGCCCGCGAAGAGCCCGAAGATCGTGGGCACGAGGATGAGCGCGACCATGGGCGTGAGCCGCTTGGTCATGATGAGCACCATGAACGCGAGGATCATGGTGAAACCGAGGATGACGAGCATGTGACGTCCTTGTCGTCGTGTCGCAGCGCGTCGTCGCGTGCGGCGGTGGAGCGTACGCGGCGACGATACGGAATCGGCTCGGCGCACGAGGGGATGCGCGCATTGCGCAGGGATCTGCGCGTTGAGTCGGTTGTGCGCATTCTGCTCGCGCGGCGCGGAGAGGATACTCGACCTATGCGGTTCACGACGCGGGTGTTCGCGATGCAGCTCATCGCCGCCGCGGTCGTCATCGCGGTGTGCGTCTCGGCGTTCGCGCTGCTCGGGATCGGCCAGCTGCGCGACGAGGCGGAGTCGACGGCGCTCGCGGTCGCGCGGACGGTCGCGAGCGACCCCCAGGTGCGGGCGGATGTCGCGTCGTACGCGGGGCGGGAACGGCTGGATGGCGAAGCGCTCGCCGAAGGCGCGCTGCAGGACTATGCGGCTGAGATCGTCGAGCGCACCGAGACGCTCTTCGTCGTCATCGCGAACGACCTCGGCCTCCGGCTCGCGCACCCGGACCCCGCGCTGCTCGGCGAGCGGGTGAGCACCGATTTCACGCGGGTGATCGCGGGCGACGAGGTCGTGGCCTGGGAGCGCGGGACCCTCGGCGAGTCGGTGCGCGCGAAGGTGCCCGTCCGCTCTCCGGATGGCGAGGCGATCGTGGGCGAGGTGAGCGTCGGCTTCGCACCCGCTCGCGTCTTCGCGGATGCTCCTCTGCTCGTGGCGCTCTTCGTCGCGATCGCGGTGGTCGCCCTCGCGGTCGCGGCGCTCGTGTCGACCCTCATCCGCCGACGGCTCGAGCGGCTGACGCGCGGCGTGCAGCCGGAGGAGCTCGGTGGTCTGCTGCAGAGCCGCGCCGCCATCCTCGAGGGCGTGCACGACGGGGTGCTCGCGGTATCGGACGATGGCCGCGTGCGCGCGGCGAACGAGGCCGCCCTCGAGATCGTCGGGGACGCGCAGGCGGTCGGGCGCCGCCTCGAAGAGCTCGATCTGCCGCCGCGGCTGCGGGCCGCGCTCACACGGGCGCTCTACGGCGAGGCATTCGTGACCGGCGAGCTCGTGCTCGCCGACCGTGTCGCCTACGTCGAGGTGCGGCGGGTCCGACACGAGGGGCGCTCGCTCGGCGTCGTCGCCGTGCTGCGGGATAGGACGGATGTCGTCGCGCTCGCGGAGCGCCTCGATGCCGTGCGCGCCGCGACGAACGCCATGCGCGCGCAGCGCCACGAGTTCGCGAACCGGGTGCATGCGGTTCGCGGCATGCTCGCGGCAGGGCGCATCGACGAGGCGCAGGGCCTGCTCGGCGAGTTCGCGGATCGCGGCGCTCTGCCGGAGGAGGCCGGGATCGATGTCGCGGATCCGTTCCTGCGATCCTTCCTCGCGGCCAAGCGGGTCGAAGCGGGGGAGCGGGGCGTCGAGCTGCGGATCGGGGCCGACACCTTCCTCGTCGGGGCGGTCGCCGAGCCAGAGGACGTCGCCGCCGTGCTGGGCAACCTCGTCGACAACGCCGTCACAGCCGCCGCGGCCGGAGCGGAGCCCCGGTGGGTCGAGGTATCGCTCCTCGATGCGGGGGAAGAGCTCGCGGTGACGGTCGTCGACTCCGGGCCGGGCGTCGACGATCCCGAGAGCGTGTTCGAGCGCGCGCGGGCGGCCGAGGACGACGTATCGTCGCGCGTGCACGGCCGCGGGATCGGGCTGCCCCTCGCGCGGCGCTTCACTCGACGGCGCGGCGGCGAGCTGTGGCTGGCCGAGGCGCGCGGCGTCGGGTATGGCGCTGTGTTCGCGGCGCGTCTGCCCGGCGTCATGCGCTCGCGAACGGCCGACGACGGGGAGGATGGGATGACGGCAGAGGGGGACGCGACGTGACCGGCGACATCCGAGTGCTCATCGTCGACGACGACTTCCGCGTGAGCGGCATCCATCGCGACATCGTGGCGGCGCGCGCCGGCTTCGAGGCGCTCCCGCCCGTGCGCGACGCGTCATCGGCGCGCACGGCCATCCGCGACCTCCGTCCGGATCTGCTGCTCCTCGACGTCTACCTGCCGGATGGCGATGGCATCGAGATCGGGCGGGAGTCCGGCATCGATCGCTTCGTGCTGAGTGCGGCCGACGACGTGCCCACCGTCCGCCGCGCGCTCGGCTCCGGTGCGCTGCACTACCTCGTGAAGCCCTTCGATCCGCGGGCGCTGCAGGACCGGCTCGATCGGTACGCCCGGTTCCGCAACCTCCTCGCCTCCGGAAGCGCGACGCAGGAGACGATCGACCGCGCGATGGCCGTGCTGCACGGGGGAGCGGCGACGACGCCTGCCCGCGCCGGCACGCAGCAGCTCATCCTCGACGCGCTCGCCGAGGGGGAGGCCTCGAGCGTCGAGCTCGCCGAGCGCGTGGGGGTCTCGCGCGCGACCGCGCAGCGGCATCTCGCAGAGCTCGCGGCCCGCGGCGCCGTGGAGGTGGCGCTGCAGTACGGATCGGCCGGACGCCCTGAGCACCGGTATCGCGTGAGCTGAGTCCTCCGTCGTCTGGTGTGCTGTCGTCTGGTGTGCTGGGTGGATGTCGGTGGTGTGTGCTAGCGCTCGTCGCAGAAACATCCCGATCAGGGGAAGAAAAGTATTGCGCTTGCCGTATCGATGTTCTATGCTGGCTTTATGGCGAAGGAGCCAGGATTCGAACCTTTCTTCCCGGGCGCGGCGGTCCGGGACGCGCTGACGCGGCTGGAAGGGCTGGCCGAGGGCGTGCGCGGGGTGACGGACGCGGACCTGATCGCGTTCGCGGGGGAGGTCGAGCACCTCGGGCGCACGCTCGATGCGCTGCGCACCCGGGTCGCGGGAGAGATCGATGCCCGCTCCCGCCGCGGTGACGACGACCCGCTCGCGGGCCGGTACGGGTGCCGCACCGGGCTCGAGCTGCTCGAACGGCTCACCGGGGCGTCGAACCGGGAGCTGCGCGGGCGGGTGCGGCTGGATGAAGCCACCCGCACCCGCACCGCCCTGACCGGGGAGGACCTCGATCCCCGGTGCGTGCACGTGGCCGCCGGGCTCGCGTCCGGACTGCTCGGTGTGGAAGCGGCCGCGGGGATCGTGAAGGCCGTCGACACCGCCCGCCGCGGCGGCGGGCATCCCGACCGGGTCGAGCTCATGGAACGCCACCTCGTCGCCCTCGCCACCGGCACCATCACCCCCGACACCGCCCCCGACACGGGCGTTGCCGACGCGGACGCGGCCGACGCGGGCGCGGGGCGGGATCCGCTGGAGGAGCTCGCGCCGGTCCCGCCGCTGTCGGTGGTGAACGTGCACGCGCAGGCGTGGATCGACGTGCTCACCGCAGACGGCACCGAACCCGACCCCGACCGGCCCGAACGCGACCGCACCCTGAACCTCGCCCCCCTGCCCAGCGGAGCCTTCCGGGTCAACGGCACCCTCGTCCCCGAAGCCGGCGCCCTCCTGCAGAACCTCCTCTCCGCCCACACCAACCCCGCCCGCAACGTCACCTTCACCCCCACCACAGACGGCGACACGAACGAAGACGACGCGGGCTCAGGCGAAGTCGATCCGAGCAACGACCCGGGCGCGGATGGCGGGGAGTTCGGTCCGGTCATGCCGGACACCCGCTCGCCGGCGCAGAAGCGGCACGACGCGTTCTTCGCGATGATCCAGGCCGCCTCACGCGCCGCCGAGACCCCCACCCTCGGCGGCGCCGCCCCCACCGTCATGATCCACATCACCGCCGACGACCTCACCACCACAGACACCGACACCGGCCGGCACGGCATCGCGCACCTCGACGGGGTCGACGCGCCCGTCCCCGCGACCGTGGCCCGCCGGATCGGATGCACCGGAGACATCCTCCGCGCCGTGTTCAGCCCCGAAGGGCGCATCCTGGAGCTGCGCAGCATCCAACGCTGCTTCACCCCCACCCAGCGCAAAGCCATCGTCGCCCGCGACGGCGGCTGCATCATCCCCGGCTGCACCATCCCCGCCGCCTGGTGCGAGATCCATCACGTCGAAGACCACGCCCGAGGCGGACCCACCGAAACCGACAACGGCGTCCTGCTCTGCTGGTGGCACCACCACCACCTCGACACCTCCGGCTGGAACATCCACATGCACCACGGCGTGCCCTACATCGTCCCGCCACGATGGATCGACCGCGACTGCACACCCCGCCCCGCACAAGGATCCGCCACCCGCATACGCACCCGCATCCGCCGCACCCTCACCCGCATCCGCACCTGACCCACCACGGAATGGCACAGCGCCGCGGCCGCCGACGAGAGTGTCGGGGACCGCGGGCGCGAGCGCTGAGGCGGGTCAGTCGATGCCGAGGTCGCGGCGCAGCCGCGCGACGTGCCCGGTCGCCTTGACGTTGTAGAGGGCCTTCTCGATGACGCCCTCTTCGTCGAGCACGAACGTCGAGCGGATGACTCCCTCGATGATCCGGCCGTAGCTGTTCTTCTCGCCCCACGTGCCGTACGCATCGTGCACCGCGTGGTCGGGGTCGCTCAGCAGGTCGAAGGTCAGGCCGTCGCGCTCACGGAAGCGGCGCAGCTTCTCGGGCTCGTCGCGCGAGACGCCGACCACCGTGTACCCGGCGCTCTGCAGCGAGCCGAGGCTGTCGCGGAAGTCGCACGCCTGCTTGGCGCATCCGACCGTGAGCGCCTCCGGGTAGAAGTAGAGGACGACCTTCCGCCCGCGGAGGTCGGAGAGCGAGACGCTCTTCTCATCCTGGTCGAGCAGCGTGAAGGCAGGAGCGACGGTACCGGGTTCGAGGCGCGAAGTCATAGGCTTCCCAGCCTAAGCGGCGCCGGCCGGGCGGCCGCTCTGAGCAAGCCAGGCGTCAGACGCACGCCCGGCGCGTCCAACCGCGCGCAGGCGGCCCGGATCGCCCGCGCGAGATGGGGTGGGGTCTGAGCGGCCCGCCCTAGAACAGGTCCTCGAGCTCGACGCGCTCACCCGTCGCATCGGCGATCGCGAGACGCGCGGCGAACCAGCCGGCCATCCCGTGCACGCCCGGGCCGGGAGGGGTCGACGCCGACGCGAGGTAGACGCCCTTCATCGGGGTGCGCCACGGCGAGGTGGAGAGGACGGGGCGGCCGATCAGCTGCCGGAAGGTCACGGCGCCGCCGGCGAAGTCGCCGCCCACGGCCGACGGGTTGTACACGGCGAACTCGGTGGCGGTCGTGGCGTGCGACGCGAGGATGCGGTCGCGGAAGCCGGGTGCGAAGCGCTCGATCTGCCGCGTCACCGTCTCGGTCGCGTCGACGCTCGACCCCGGCGGCACGTGGATGTACGTCCACAGCACGCTCTTGCCCTTCGGAGCGCGCGTGGGGTCCAGGATGGACGGCTGGGCGGCGAGCACGAACGGCCGCTCGGGCACGCGCCCGCGGGCGACGGCGTTCTCGCCCGCCTCGATCTCGGCGCGGGTTCCGCCGATGTGCACGGTGGGGGAGAGGTGCACATCGGGGTGCGCCCACGGCACGGGCCCGTCGAGCGCGAAGTCGACCTTCGAGGCCCCCGGCCCGTACCGGAATCGGCGGATGGCCGCGGCCCAGGAGCCGTGCGCGTCGGGATGCGTGAGCGCGAGACGCGGCGAGGTGTCGAGGACGAGGACGTCGCCGCGCGCCGGGTCGCCCCAGTCGAGCGCGGACAGATCGTCGACACGGCGACCCGTCTCGATCCGGCCGCCGTGCGCGCGCAGATCCTCCGCGAGGGCGTCGGGGATGGCCTGGGCGCCGCCGACGGGGAATCCCCAGCCCCCGGCATGCGCCTGGGAGGCGAGCAGCAGCCCTGCCGCCGACGCGGCGACCGAGGGCAGAGCGGTGTTCGCGTGCGCGATCACGCCCGTGAGGAGCGCGTGCGCCTCCTCGCTGCGGAACGAGTGCCGGCCGAGCGGTGAGCCGAGCTCGAGCGCCCTGAGCCCGAAGCGCACGAAGGTGACCGGATGGCGCGGCACGCGCAGCATCTGATTGCCGGTCACGTCGGCGACTGCGTCGATGTGGCGCGCGAGCGGGCGGAGCATCGCGTTCCACGCCCTGCGGTCGACCCCGAGCCCGTCGGCGGTCCGCGCGATGTCGCGCCAGGCGATCGCGGCGCGGCCGCCGTCGAGCGGATGCGCGTACGACGCGTCGGGAACGAGCCATCCGACCTTCTCGCGCATGCCGAACGCGTCGAAGAAGGGCGAGGTGAACGCGGCCGGATGCACGGCAGAGCACACGTCGTGACGGAACCCCGGGAGCGTGAGCTCGGCCGTGCGGGTTCCGCCGCCGATCCCGGAGTGCGCCTCGATCACGGTGACGTCGAAGCCGGCCCGCGCGAGCGCCACCGCGGCGGAGAGCCCGTTCGGTCCGCTGCCCACCACCGTCGCGCGCCGAGTCGTCATAGGCCCATCCTGCCAGGGGCCCGCGACGGCCGGGCCGCCGAGGTCAGACGAACGCGCTCATCCCGGTGAGGTCGCGGCCGAGCAGCAGCGCCTGGACGCTCTCGGTGCCCTCGTAGGTGTGGATCGCCTCGATGTCGGCGAGATGCTGCATGACGACGTTCTCGAGGAGGATGCCGTTCCCGCCGAGCATGTCGCGCGCGGTCCGGGCGACATCGCGCGCCGTCCGCGTGCAGTGGTACTTCGCGAGCGACGCCTGCGTCGCGCGCATGCCGCCGGCCGCCTCGAGGTCGGCGAGGCGGCGCAGGAACAGCTGCATCGACGTGAGCTGGGCGAGCATCTGCGTCAGGCGCTCCTGCACCATCTGGAAGCGCGCGAGCGGGCGGCCGAACTGCTCGCGCTGCGTCGAGTACGAGAGGGCGGCCTCGAAGCAGGCCGTCGCGTGGCCGAGCGCCGACCAGGCGACCCCCGAGCGGGTCGCGAAGAGCACCGTCGTCGCGTCCTTGAACGAGTGCGCGCCCGGGAGCACGGCGTCGGCCGGCACCCGCACGTCGTCGAGGCGGATGTGCGCCTGATGGATGGCGCGCAGCGCGACCTTGCCCGCGATGACGTCGGCGGCATAGCCTGGCGCGTCCTGCTCCACGAGGAAGCACCGGACGGCGCCATGGTCGGGGTCGCCTTCGTCATCCACGCGCGCCCAGACGAACGTGATGCCGCCCGATGCGCCGTTGCCGATCCACTTCTTGGCGCCGCGCAGCACCCACCCGTCGCCGTCTCGACGCGCGACGGTCTCGAGCGACGTCGAATCCGATCCGTGATCGGGCTCCGTCAGCGCGAAGGAGCCGAGCACCTCGCCCGTCTGCAGCGGCCCGAGCCAGCGCTCCTGCTGCGCCTCGCTGCCGAACAGCGCGAGCGTGCGGAGGGCGAGCCCGCCCTGGACGGCGAGGATCGTTCCGAGCGAGCCGTCGTGCCGAGACATCTCCATGTTGACCAGCCCCGCGGCCAGCGGCGACAGGCGGGGGATGGCCGGATGATCGATGCCGTCCGCGTAGAGGCTGGCGGCTCCCAGCTCAGGCAGGACCTCGAGCGGATACTCCGCGCGCTCCCACGCCTCGCGCATGCGGGGAGCGAGGCGCTGCCCGATCTCGCGCGCGCGGGACCAGACCTCGCGGTCTTCGCCCGAGACATCCGAGAACACCGCGTAGTAGTCGATGTCCAGAACCTTCGCGACGTCGTACGTCGACACCTTCTCGCCGGGGAGGAGCTCCGTTGCCATGGCGACAGGCTAGGCAGGGGCCCCGCCCGGGATCATCTAAGCTGGAGGAAGTCTTCAAAAAGGAGCAGAGATGTTCATCGTCGCTTTGGTTCTCTTCCTCGGCGGGCTGGCGCTGTTCGGCGTCGCCTTCATGGTGCCGGCGTTCCAGGCCCTGGTGTTCGCGGCGGGCATCCTGCTCGTGTGCCTCGCCATGGCCCTGCCCATGCACACCAAGGCGAGGTAGCACCGCCCTCCCTCCGCGTGCAGGCGGCTCCGGATGATCCGGGGCCGCCTTCTTCATGCCCGCTCGCGCCGCTCACCGGGAGGCCCGCAGGGAGCGGTCACCGCGCGGTAGTAGGCTTGAGCATCGGTCGAGATCTCTCGACGTCGAGACGTTTCCACGCGTCTTGTCCCGTGGCCCCATCGAAGGAATGCAACGTGGATCTGTACGAGTACCAGGCTCGAGACCTTTTTGAGAAGTACGAGGTGCCGGTGCTCGCCGGCATCGTCGCGGACACCCCCGAGGAGGTGAAGGCGGCAGCCGAGAAGATCGGCGGCGTCGTGGTGGTCAAGGCCCAGGTCAAGACCGGCGGGCGCGGGAAGGCCGGCGGCGTCAAGGTCGCGAAGACCCCCGACGAGGCATACGAGGCCGCGAAGGCCATCCTCGGCCTCGACATCAAGGGCCACATCGTCAAGCGCGTGATGGTCGCGCAGGGCGCCGACATCGCGCGCGAGTTCTACTTCTCGGTCCTCCTCGACCGCGCCAACCGCTCCTACCTGTCGCTCGCGAGCGTCGAGGGCGGCATGGAGATCGAGCAGCTCGCCGTCGAGAAGCCCGAGGCGCTCGCGCGCGTCGAGGTGAACCCGCTGCGCGGTATCGACAAGGAGAAGGCCGTCGAGATCGCCCGCGCGGGCGGCTGGGACGAGGAGCTCGTCGAGAAGGTCGCCGACGTGTTCGTCAAGCTCTACGAGGTCTACAAGACCGAGGGTGCGACGCTCGTCGAGGTGAACCCGCTCGTGCTCACCGGCGCCGGCGACATCGTCGCCCTCGACGGCAAGGTCTCGCTCGACGACAACGCGAGCGAGGTGCGCCACCCCGAGCACGAGGAGCTCGAGGACAAGGAGGCGGCCGACCCGCTCGAGGCGAAGGCCAAGGCCAACGGCCTCAACTACGTCAAGCTCGACGGCCAGGTCGGCATCATCGGCAACGGCGCGGGCCTCGTCATGTCGACGCTCGACGTCGTCGCGTACGCGGGCGAGAAGCACGGCGGCGTGAAGCCCGCCAACTTCCTCGACATCGGCGGCGGCGCGAACGCGCAGGTCATGGCCAACGGCCTCGACGTCATCCTCGGCGACGAGCAGGTCAAGAGCGTCTTCGTCAACGTCTTCGGCGGCATCACGTCGTGCGTCGCCGTGGCGGAGGGCATCGTGAAGGCCCTCGAGATCCTCGGGGACCACGCCACCAAGCCGCTCGTGGTGCGCCTCGACGGCAACCAGGTCGAAGAGGGCCGCGCGATCCTGCAGGGGGCCAACCACCCGCTGGTCACGCTCGCGGCCGGCATGGACGAGGGCGCCGACAAGGCCGCCGAGCTGGCGAACGCCTGAGCCGGGAAAGGGACTAGAGACATGTCGATCTACCTCAACAAGGACTCCAAGGTCATCGTCCAGGGCATCACGGGCGGCGAGGGCACCAAGCACACCGCCCTCATGCTCAAGGCCGGCACGAACATCGTCGGCGGCGTGAACGCCCGCAAGGCAGGCACCACCGTCACGCACGAGAAGCCCGGCGAGGGCGAGGTCGAGCTCCCCGTCTTCGGATCGGTCGCCGAGGCGATCGAGAAGACCGGCGCCGACGTGTCGATCGCGTTCGTGCCGCCCGCGTTCACGAAGGACGCCATGGTCGAGGCCATCGACGCCGAGATCCCCCTCCTCGTCGTGATCACCGAGGGCGTGCCCGTCGGCGACACCGCGGAGGCGTGGGCGTACGCGATCGAGAAGGGCAACAAGACCCGCATCATCGGCCCGAACTGCCCCGGCATCATCACGCCGGGCGAGTCGCTCGTCGGCATCACGCCCGCGAACATCACGGGCAAGGGCCCGATCGGCCTCGTCTCGAAGTCGGGCACGCTGACCTACCAGATGATGTTCGAGCTGCGCGACCTCGGCTTCTCGACGGCCATCGGCATCGGCGGCGACCCCGTCATCGGCACGACGCACATCGACGCCCTCGAGGCGTTCGAAGCCGACCCCGAGACGAAGGCGATCGTCATGATCGGCGAGATCGGCGGCGACGCCGAGGAGCGCGCGGCCGAGTTCATCAAGGCGAACGTCACGAAGCCGGTCGTCGGCTACGTCGCGGGCTTCACCGCCCCCGAGGGCAAGACGATGGGCCACGCGGGCGCGATCGTGTCCGGCTCGGCCGGCACCGCGCAGGCGAAGAAGGAGGCCCTCGAGGCCGCCGGCGTCAAGGTCGGGAAGACCCCGAGCGAGACGGCCGCCCTCATGCGCGAGATCATCGAGTCCCTGTAATACTCAGCGAGCGCAGCGAGCCGCCTCCGGTCGTTGAGCGAGCGCAGCGAGTCGAAACGCAGCGAGCCGCCCCCGGGATCATCCCGGGGGCGGCTCTCTGCATTCAGTCGTCGACGCGGTTGCCCTGCGCATCCCAGTGCTCGGCGACCTTCTTCGAGGGCTGCACGCGCGGCGGCTCGCCGGGCATCTTCGGGAAGTCGGGCGGGAACGGCAGCTCGCCGAGGCCGTCGGTGAGGTCGCGCTCCCACCACTCGAGGAGCGTGTCGATGCGGGCGGGCGCATCGCCGAACGCGGCCCACGGGTCGCCGACCTCCTCGAGGCGCCGGGGCACGGTGCGCACGGTGAGCGCGAGCGGATCGACGTCGTCGAGCTCGTCCCAGGAGAGCGGCGTCGACACGGTCGCCTGCGGGAGCGCCCGCGGGCTGTAGGCGCCCGCCATCGTGCGGTCGCGGTTGGCCTGGTTGAAGTCGATGAAGACGCGCTCGCCGCGCTCCTCCTTCCACCAGCTCATCGTCACGCGCGACGGATGGCGCCGCTCGAGCTCGCGCCCCGCGGCGATCACCGCGTGGCGCACCTCGAGGAACTCCCACCGAGGCTCGATCGGGCAGAAGAGGTGGATCCCGCGGCTGCCGCTCGTCTTGATCCACGACGTGAGGCCGGCTTCGTCGAGCACCTCGCGCATCGCGTGCGCCGCGAAGGCGACGTCGGCGAAGTCGGTGCCCGGCTGCGGGTCGAGGTCGATCCGCAGCTCGATGGGATGGTCGGCGTCGCTCGCGAGAGACGCCCACGGGTGGAACACGACGGTGTTCATCTGCGCGGCCCACACGGCCGACGCCGGCTCGGTGAGGACGAGCTGCGGATGGCGCCTGCCGCTGTTGTACGTCACGGGCACCGACTCGACGTAGGCGGGTGCGCCCTTGGGCGGGTTCTTCGAGAAGAAGCTCTCGCCGTCGACGGACCCGGGGAAGCGCTCGAGCGACACGGGCCGATGGCCGCTGTGCGCGAGGAACGGGCCCGACACCGCGATGAGGTACTCCGCGAGGTTGCGCTTGGTCACCCCGGCCTCGGGCCACACGACGCGCCCCGGGCTCGACAGGCTCACCTCGCGGTCGCCATCCGGTCCGGGGATCGTGAGCGTGACGCGCTCGGAGGCCACAGCGCGCCTACTCGCCGAAGCCCGACGCGACGAGGTCGCGGATGGCCGAGATCGCGCGCTCCGCGTCGGGCCCGTCGGCGGTCACGTCGATCGTGTCGCCCTTGCGGGCGCCGAGCGCCATGAGTCCGACGAGGCTGCGCCCGTCGACGGCGGGCTTCGTGGCGGTGCCGATGCGGACGACCGCGTCGAGGCCGCGCAGGGCGCCCGCGAGCGCGGCCGCCGGCCGCGCATGGAGCCCGATCTCGTTCGTCAGCAGGAACGACTCCGAGTGCCCCGTGGGCTTCTCCTCAGCGGGGACGGACTCGCCCTCCACGCCGAGGTGCCGCAGCTTGGCGTCGAGGGCGCGGCGCGCCTCGCGCTCGACCTCGACGAGGTCGCCGCCCGCGCCGGCTCGCGCCACCGCGGCGACGAGGCCCTCCACGAGCGGAGCCGCAGCGAGTCGCACCGGCCCCTCGGCGGCGCCCGCGAGATCGAAGGCGAGCTCGGCGCTGAGGATGGCCGATCCCAGGTCCGTGAAGACGAGAGTGCCGTCGGGCGAGGCGACCGACTCGATCGCCCGCGCGATGAGCGCGGCATCCGTGCCCATCCCGCCCTCCGCCGTTCCGGCCGCGACGGCGATCCGGGGCGCCACAGGGCCGGCCATCTCGCTCGCGAGCGCGACAGCCGCCTCCGCGAGGGCGACGCTGTGCGAGACCACGACGAAGCCGATCATGCCGAGACCTCCTCCGCCGCCGCGGCGAGCGCCTCGAACAGGAGCGCGGTCGAGACCGAACCGGGGTCGAGGTGCCCCGCGCTGCGTTCGCCGAGATAGCTCGCGCGTCCCTTGCGTGCGACGAGCGGCTCGGTCGCGTCGCTTCCCGCCCGCGCGGCTTGCGCGGCCGAGCGCGCGGCGGAGACGAGGTCGGATGGGCCCGCCTCGAACGCGTCGACCGCCGGGGCCATCGCGTCGATCATCGTCTTGTCGCCGGGCTCCGCCTTGCCGCGCGACACGACGCCCTCGAGGCCCGCGCGCAGCGCGGCGGCGAGCGCGGGGCCATCCAGCTCGGCGCCGTCGCCGCCGCTCGCGCCGAAGCGCAGGAAGAAGGTGCCGTACAGCGGGCCGCTCGCACCGCCCACGGTCGAGACGAGCGCCATCCCCACCGCCTTCCCGAACTCGCCGACGGTCGTGGGCGTCGCCGACTCGAGCTTCGCGACGGCCGCCGCGGTGCCGCGCGCCATGTTCGCACCGTGGTCGGCGTCGCCGATCGCGGAGTCGAGCGCCGTCAGCCGCTCCTGCTCGTCCGAGATGCGATCGCGGAAGAGCGCGACCCAGCGTCCGAGCGCTGCGATGTCGAACGCCATCCGATCACCGCCCCCAGCGCAGGCCGGGCGTCTCGACGGGCGCGTCCCACAGACGCAGCATCTCGTCGTCGGCGCGCAGGAGCGTGAGCGAGCATCCCGCCATGTCGAGCGACGTGATGTAGTCGCCCACGAGGGTGCGTGCGACGCGCACGCCCGCCTTCTCGAGCAGCTTCGCGACCTCGCCGTACATGAGGTAGAGCTCGAGAAGCGGGGAGCCGCCCATGCCGTTCAGCATCGCGATCACCGGCCCGCCCGCCGCGTCGAAGTCGTGGAGGATCGGGTCGACGAGCATCTCGGCGATCTCCGGTGCGGGCGCGACCTTCACGCGGCGTCGCCCTGGCTCGCCGTGGATGCCGATGCCGATCTCCATCTCGTCGTCGGGCAGGTCGAACGTGGGCTTGCCCGCCGCGGGCACCGTGCAGCTCGTGAGCGCCATGCCCATCGAGCGTCCCTGCGCCGACACCGCCTCCGCGATCCGCACGACCTCGTCGAGGGGCGCGCCCTCCTCGGCGGCAGCGCCCACGATCTTCTCGAGGAGCACCGTGAGGCCCACCCCGCGGCGCCCGGCCGTGTAGAGCGAGTCCTCCACCGCGACGTCGTCGTGCACGAGGACGGACGCGACCTCCGCCTCCGCGAGCTCGGCCGCCATCTCGAAGTTCATGACGTCGCCCGTGTAGTTCTTCACGATGTGCAGCACGCCCGCGCCGCGATCGACCGCGCTCGTGGCCGCCAGCACCTGGTCGGGGGTGGGGGAGGTGAACACCTCGCCCGCGCACGCCGCGTCGAGCATCCCGTAGCCGACGTAGCCGCCGTGCAGCGGCTCATGTCCCGATCCGCCGCCCGACACGAGCGCCACCTTGCCTGCGTCCTTGGGTGTCGCGCGGAGGACGACCCGGTTCTCGTGGTCCACGCGGAGCTGCGGCAGGGCCGCCTCCATGCCGACCAGGGCATCTGTGACGACCGCCGCGGTGTCGCCGATCAGCTTCTTCATCGCCTGCTCCTCCGAGCCCATCCGGACATCCCTGCTCCCTCGCGTCGATGCCAGCGCCAGCCGTGTACGCCTCACTATCGGCAGGACGATCGCGGGGTGTCAAGGGGAGGGGACGGATGTGCATGCGGATGGCCGGAGCCGATGGCCCGAGGGGATCGTAGGCTCGGAGCATGCCGCTTCAGGGAGAGTACGCACCGAGCACATCCGAATGGGCACGTCAGCAGGCCGAGGCCTACGAGGCGTCGAACGGCGCCGAGGCCTCCGTCCTGCCGGGCACGTCCTGGCCGATCGTCGTCGTGACGAACGTCGGCGCCCGCAGCGGGAAGCTGCACAAGACGGCCCTCATGCGCGTCGAGCACGAGGGCGTCTACGCGCTCGTCGCCTCGAAGGGCGGGGCGCCGAAGCCGCCCGCGTGGTACTTCAACATCGCCGCGCACCCGCACGTCGAGCTGCAGGACGGCGCCGTGAAGCGCGACTACCTCGCGCGCGAGCTCGACGTCGACAGCGACGAGTACGCCCAGTGGTGGGAGCGCGCCGTCGCGGCGTACCCGCCGTACGCCGAGTACCAGGAGCGCACGGAGCGCCGGATCGCGGTCTTCGTCCTCGAGCCGATCGCGGCGTAGCGCGGCCCCGGCGCGGGTCCGGGGATCTCCCGGGGCCCGCGGGTAGGGTCGTGACGCCATGCATCGGATCCTCATCGCCCTGCTCGCCGCGTTCGACGCGCTCGTGGCGGCGCTGGTCGGCCTCGCCGTCGTCCTCGCGCCGCTGACGCTCCTGTGGACGTTCACGTTCGGCCTGACGGCCGACTGGGCAGGCCTGTGGCCGACGACAGCGCGGATCTGGCAGCTCGGCAACCTCGTCCCGCTGTCTCTCGCGTTCGACGAGGACGCCGTCGTGGCGCTCGGCCTGCCCGACGAGGCGGCCACCTTCACGCTGACCCTCGCTCCGCTCGCGTTCGCGGTCTTCGCGGCGTTCTTCGCGGCCCGCTCCGGCCGTCGCGCCGTCCGCTCGGGCGCCGGAACGGTCGGCGTCCTCGCGGGCATCGCGATGACCGCGATCATCGCGGCGGTCGTTCTCGCGACCTCGGGGAGCGAGCTCGCACGCGTCGAGGCCTGGCAGGCTGTGCTCCTGCCGACCGCCGTCTACGCGGTCGGGGCGGCCGCCGGCGCGTGGGCCGAGGGCTGGAGCGAGGGCGACGGCGGCCTCGCGGACCTCGTGCACGAGCGGGTCGACGGATGGTCGTCGAAGTGGCGCGAGATCCCCACGCTCGCGGTGCGCGGCGGCGCCGTCGCCCTCGCTGCCGTCGTCGGCGCCGCCGCGCTCGCGGTCGTCGTGGCCGTGCTCGTCCGCGCGGACGCCGTCGTCGCCCTCTTCGAGCAGGCGCAGGTCGACGCCCTCGGCGCGACCGCCGTCGCGCTCGCGCAGGTCGCGTACCTGCCGACGCTCATCGGCTGGGCCGTGTCCTGGATCGCGGGGCCGGGCTTCGCGGTCGGCGCGGCGACCACGGTCTCCCCGGCCGGCACGCAGCTCGGCGTCGTGCCCGGCATCCCGATGCTCGGCCTCCTCCCGGAGCAGGGCTCGGGATGGCTGCTGCTCGTCGCGCTCCTGCCCGTCGCGGCGGGCGCGCTGGCCGGGTGGCACGTGCGCTCGGCGCTCGCGGCGGAGTGGGAGATCGAACGCCCCGAGGACGAGGACCATCCCTCGCCGCACGAGCCGGTGTCGCCTCGGGTCGTGCTCGCGATCGCCATCGCCGCCATCGCGGGAGCCGGGGCGGCCGGCATCGCGGCTCTCTCATCGGGATCCATCGGCCCTGGGCGGCTCGCGACCGTCGGCCCCGATCCCGGTCCGGTCGCCCTCGCGGTGGGCCTCGAGGTGCTCGTCGGCGCGGCCATCCTGCTCCTCTCGCCCCGCCCGCACGGGCATGCCGCCGGGACGGCGGACGGGGCGGCCGTGCTCGCCGACGGGGACGAACTCGCGCGCCGGTAGACTGGCCGCGTGCTCTCGGTCGCCGTCCTCATCTCTGGCACCGGTTCGAATCTCCGCGCCCTCCTCGAAGCCGCGAGCGAACCCGGATTCCCCGCTCGGATCGTCGCCGTCGGCGCCGACCGCGACGCGGCGGGCCTCGCCCACGCCGAGGAGTTCGGCATCCCGACCTTCACGGTCCCGTATCGCGACCATCCGTCGCGCGAGGCCTGGGGCGCCGCGCTGGCCGAGGAGCTGCGCCGCATCGGCGCGGATCTCATCGTGCTGAGCGGCCTCATGCGCCTGCTGCCCTCCGCGCTCGTCGACGAGTTCGCGCCGCGCATGATCAACACGCACCCCGCTTTCCTCCCCGAGTTCCCGGGCGCGCACGGCGTGCGCGACGCGCTCGCCGCGGGCGTCGAGGAGACCGGGGCGAGCGTCATCATCGTCGACAACGGCGTGGACAGCGGGCCGATCCTCGCGCAGGAGCGCGTGCCCGTGCTCCCGGGCGACGACGAGGCCGCGCTGCACGAGCGCATCAAGCCCGTCGAGCGCCGCCTGCTCATCGACGTCGTCCGCGGGATCGCCGCGGGCGAGATCGATCTCGAGAACCCCTCGCGCTGACCCGAACCCCGAACCCCGACAAGGAGTCCTCATGGCCGGCCCCCGCCACGACCACTCGCTCTACCGCGACCGCGATGTCGTCCCGATCCGGCGCGCGCTCGTGTCGGTCAGCGACAAGACCGATCTCCTGAAGCTCGCCGAGGCGCTCGCGGCCGCGGGCGTCGAGATCGTCTCGACGGGCTCGACCGCGTCGACCATCCGCGACGCGGGCTTCGACGTGACCGACGTCGCGAGCGTGACGGGCTTCCCCGAGTCGCTCGACGGACGCGTGAAGACGCTGCACCCGGGCGTGCACGCGGGCCTCCTCGCCGACCTCCGCCTTGAGCACCACGAGCAGCAGCTCGGCGATCTCGGCATCTCGCCGTTCGAGCTCGTCGTGGTGAACCTCTACCCGTTCGTGGAGACCGTCCGCTCGGGCGCCGCGGGCGACGACGTCGTCGAGCAGATCGACATCGGAGGGCCCGCGATGGTCCGCGCGTCGGCGAAGAACTTCGCGAACGTCGCGATCGTCGTCTCGCCGGAGTCGTACCCGGCGATCATCGACGCGGTCGCCGCGGGCGGCACGACGCTCGGACAGCGCCGCGAGCTCGCGGCGCGCGCCTTCGCGCACACCGCCGGCTACGACGCCGCCGTGGCGGCATGGTTCGCCGAAGGCACGCTCGGCGAGGGCGCCGACCTGCCGGAGCACCTCACGATCAAGGCCGAGAAGCTCGGCGACCTGCGCTACGGCGAGAACTCCCACCAGCGCGCCGCCATCTACTCGCGCGTGGACGGCCACGGGATCGCGCAGGCGACGCAGCTCCAGGGCAAGGAGATGTCGTACAACAACTACGTCGACGCCGATGCCGCCCTCCGCGCCGCGTACGACTACGTGAATCCCGCGGTTGCGATCATCAAGCACGCGAACCCGTGCGGCATCGCGCTGTCGGCGCCGAACGCGCTCGACCCGATCGCGAGCGCCCACCTGCGCGCGCACGAGTGCGACCCGCTCTCGGCGTTCGGCGGCGTCATCGCCGCGAACCGACCGGTCACGCTCAAGATGGCCGAGAACCTCCGCGACATCTTCACGGAGGTCATCGTCGCGCCCGACTTCGAGCCCGCCGCGCTCGAGGTGTTCAAGACGAAGAAGAACCTGCGCCTCCTCAAGCTGCCCGCCGACTGGCGCCAGGAGACGATGGACGTGCGCCTCGTCTCGGGCGGCCTGCTCCTGCAGGACTCCGACCGGTTCCCCGACGACATCCAGTCCGTCGCGCAGAGCTGGCAGCTCGTGTCGGGCGAGCGCCCGTCCGACGAGGAGATGAGCGACTTCATCTTCGCGTGGAAGACGTGCCGCGCCGTGAAGTCGAACGCGATCGTGCTCGCCAAGGACGCCGCGACGGTCGGCGTGGGCATGGGCCAGGTCAACCGGGTGGACTCGTGCAAGCTCGCCGTCGAGCGCGCGGGCGGGCGCGCGGCGGGATCGATCGCCGCGTCGGACGCGTTCTTCCCGTTCTCGGACGGACCCGAGGTGCTCATCAACGCGGGTGTGCGCGCGATCATCCAGCCCGGAGGCTCGGTGCGCGACGACGAGACGATCGAGCTCGCCCGCGCCAACGGCGTGACGATGTTCTTCACCGGCGAGCGTCACTTCTTCCACTGACACGCGGCTTCCGGCCCTCGCGAGCCGACCTCGGCACCATCCCGAGGTCGGCTCGCGCCGTTCTCGCCGTCCCCACCGCCGTGTCCGAAAACCGCCAGCCCGCGCCCTCGGAGCGTGACAGGCTGGAGCCATGACGACGAGCATGACCTTCGACGAGCGGTACCGCGCGATCTCGTCGCGCGACACCCGCTTCGACGGCCAGTTCGTCACCGCCGTCCGCTCGACCGGGATCTACTGCCGGCCGAGCTGCCCCGCGCGGACGCCGAAGCCGGCGAACGTCACCTTCTTCGCGACGAGCGCCGCCGCGCACGAGGCCGGCTACCGCGCGTGCAAGCGCTGCCTCCCGGAGGCGGCGCCCGGATCGCCGGACTGGAATCTGCGGGGCGACGTCGTGGCGCGCGCCATGCGCCTCATCGCCGACGGCGTCGTCGAGCGCGAGGGCGTCACGGGCCTCGCGGGGCGGCTCGGGTACTCGTCGCGCCACCTGTCGCGGCTGCTCGCCGACGAGCTGGGCGCCGGCCCGCTCGCGCTCGCACGCGCCCAGCGCGCCCACACCGCGCGGCTGCTGCTCGTCGGCACCGATCTGCCGGCCGCCGACGTCGCCTTCTCCGCGGGGTTCGCGAGCGTGCGCCAGTTCAACGAGACCGTGCGCGAGGTGTTCGGGCTGACGCCGACCGAGCTGCGCGCGACGCGGCGCGGTCGCACGGCCTCGGCCGGCATCTCGCTCGCCCTGCCGGTCCGCGAGCCCTTCGACCACGCCGG
Source organism: Microbacterium sp. JZ37 (assembly GCF_035188445.1). Lineage (NCBI taxonomy): Bacteria > Bacillati > Actinomycetota > Actinomycetes > Micrococcales > Microbacteriaceae > Microbacterium > Microbacterium sp. JZ37. The sequence continues at coordinate 899,733 of NZ_CP045253.1, forward strand.
GCTGTTCGCGTGGATGTCCGTGCGCGCGCTCCCTGGCGTCGAGGCCGGCGACGAGGCGTCGTTCGCGCGCACCGTGCGCCTGCCCGCCGGGGCCGGATGGTTTCGGCTGCGCCTCGACGGGCGCCTGCGGCTCGACGCGCAGCTGCAGAGCCTCGCGGACCTCGCGACGCTCGTCGCCCGCGTGCGGCGTCTGTTCGACCTCGACGCGGACCCGCTCGCAATCGACGCGGCGCTCGGTGCGCACCCCGAGCTCGCGGGGCTCGTGGCGGCGACGCCGGGCATCCGCCTGCCGGGTGCCGCCGACCCGCACGAGATGCTCATCCGCGCGATGGTCGGCCAGCAGATCTCCGTGTCGGCCGCGCGCACCCATCTCACGCGTCTCGTCGAGGCGCTCGGCGAGGACGTCGAGATCGCGGGGGAGCGGCGGCGTCTCTTCCCGCGGATGGTGACGATCGCGGAGCGCGGAGCCGACGTGCTCCGCGGCCCCGCGGCCCGCATCCGCGCGATCACCGAGGCGGCTGCCGCGCTCGCGTCGGGCGGCCTCGCCCTCAGCGCGGGCGATGACGCCCACGCCCAGCGGGAGCGCCTCCTCGCGCTGCGGGGCGTGGGGGAGTGGACGGCCGACTACGTGCGGATGCGCGTGCTCGCCGACTCCGACATCATCCTGCCCGGCGACGTCGCGCTCCGCGCGGGTGCGGCCGCCGCGGGACTGCCCGCCGCACCGCGCGAGCTCGTCGCGTGGGCGGCGCGCGTCGCGCCCTGGCGCTCCTACCTCTCGATGCACCTGTGGCGCGCGGCCCTCGCCGCGCAGCCCGCCCGATCCCGCAAGGAGACCCCGTCATGACCGCTCGCCTCCAGACCGTCGCGACGCCCGACGGCCCGTTCACCCTGATCGCCGACGCCGACGGCGCCGTGCTCGCCTCGGGCTGGACGGCGGACGCCTCGCTCGTGCTCGCGCGCATCCACCCGCGCCTGCGTCCCGCCGACGTGCGCGAGGAGCCCACCGGAGCAGGCGACGCCGTCGCCGCGTACTACGAGGGCGACCTCGCGGCCATCCGTGCGGTGGCCGTGCGGCAGCAGGGCACCGTGCTCCAGCAGGCGGGCTGGGCGGCGCTGCGCGACATCGCGCCGGGGGCACCGCTCACGTACACGGGCTTCGCCGCGGCGCTCGGCTCGCCACGCGCCGTGCGGGCCGCCGCGTCGATCTGCGCGCGCAACGCCCCCGCGCTGTTCGTCCCGTGTCACCGGGTGCTCCGCGGCGACGGCTCCATGGGCGGCTTCGCGTGGGGCGTCGACATCAAGCGGTCGCTCCTCGCGCGCGAGCGCGCGGGTGCCGCTGCGGGCGCACCCGCAGCCGATGTCGAAGCGTTACCCGTGTCGTGACGGGCGTCGGGGGCGCCGCGTAGCGTGGCGGTCATGGGCTCCGAGATCCTCATCACCCCCGACGAGCTGGCCGAGCTGACCGCGCGCGACGAGCGCGTCCGCATCCTCGATGTGCGCTGGCGCCTCGACCGGCCGGACGGTCGCCCCGAGTACCTCGAGGGGCACATCCCCGGCGCGGTCTACGTCGATCTCGAGAGCGAGCTGTCGGGGCACGGGGCGGCGTCGGACGGACGCCACCCTCTGCCCGACACCCCCGCACTCGAGCGGGCCGCCCGACGCTGGGGGCTGGACGACGGCGACACGGTCGTCGTGTACGACGATCTCAAGTCGCTGTCCGCGGCGCGTGCGTGGTGGCTGCTGACCGACGCGGGCGTGCAGGACGTGCGGATCCTCGACGGCGCCCTGCGCGGGTGGGTCGCGTCGGGTCACGCGCTCGAGCGCGGCGACGTCGTGCCCGCTCCCGGCTCGATCACGCTCACAGCGGGGCGGCTGCCGCAGCTCTCGATCGATGCGGCCGCCGTGCTCGCGCGCGATGGCGTGCTCATCGACGTGCGCGCGCCCGAGCGCTACCGGGGCGAGGTCGAGCCGATCGATCCGCGCGCGGGGCACGTGCCGGGCGCGCGGAACCTGTTCGCGGGCGACACGGTCGACGAGAGCGGGCGTCTCCTGCCTCCCGACGCACTGCGCGCGCGGTTCGAGGCCGTCGGCGCGCGGCCTGATCAGCCCGTCGGCGTGTACTGCGGCTCGGGGGTCACGGCCTCGCACGCCTTCGTCGCGCTCACGGTCGCGGGCTTCGCGCCGCGCCTCTTCGCGGGGTCCTGGAGTGCATGGAGCAACACCGCGCGCCCCGTCGCGATCGGTTCCGATCGATTTGGCGGGGAAGACGCGAAATCCCTTTCCTGAAGGCCGAGGTGTGGATAGGCTGAAAGGCTGACCCCCGCTCGGGTGGTCGGAAAGCCATCTCCCGGCCCGCTCTCCCGCGGGCCCCTCGAGGATCATGTCTCGCCCCACCACATCTCCCCAGAATCCGTCGACCCTCCGCTCCCTCCTCCGTCTCCTCCCGTTCGCGAAGCCGGTTCTCCCGCGCCTCGTGCTCGGCGGGCTCAGCGCGCTCACCGCGGCGGTGCTGGCCCTGCTCATCCCGATCGTGCTCGAGTGGGTCGTCGGCGGCCCGATCGCCTCCGGCGTCGTCTCCGCGATCGTCTGGGGCGCCGCCGCCGTGCTCGCGCTCGGCCTCGCCGAGGCCGCGATGGTGTGGCTGCGTCGGTGGTTCATCCTCGGCCCGGCCACGAGCGTCGAGTACGACATCCGCACGCGCTTCTACAACCGCCTCCAGCGTCTCCCCGTCGAGTTCCACGACCGCTGGCAGGGCGGCCAGCTCCTGAGCCGCATGATGCAGGACATCGGCCTCATCCGACGCTGGATGGCGTTCGGCCTCGTCATGCTCGTCGTGAACGTCCTCACCATCCTCATCGGCGCCGTGCTGCTGTTCCAGTGGCACTGGGCGCTCGCGGTCGTGTTCATCGCGTCGGGTGTGCCGGTGTGGTACCAGGGGTTCCGGTTCGAGCAGACCTACGGCGTGCTCAGCCGGCAGAGCCAGGACCAGCAGGGCGACCTCGCCACGAGTGTTGAGGAAAGCGTGCACGGCATCCGCGTGCTCAAGGCCTTCGGCCGCGGTCCGCACGCCCTGCGCCGCTTCACGCGCCAGGCGGAGAACCTCCGCGAGACCGAGATGCGCAAGGCCGGGGCGATCGCGCGCATCGACTTCTGGCTCGTCGCGGCGCCCGAGCTCGCCTTCGCGATCTCGCTCGTGCTCGGCATCTGGCTGGCCTCGACGGATCAGATCTCGGTCTCGCAGCTGTTCGCGTACTTCGCGATGGCGACCGTGCTGCGCTGGCCGCTCGAGTCGATCGGCTTCCTCTTCTCGTTCCTCCTCGACGCGCGCACCGCGGCGGATCGCGTGTTCGAGGTGTTCGACGCGGTCGACACGATCGCCGATCCCGATGCGCCGGCGACTCTCGCCGACCCCCAGGGCGCCCTCGTGTTCGAGGATGCGCACTTCCGCTACCAGGACGCGGGGGCCGACGAGCCCGACCTGCTGAACGGCATCGACCTCGCGCTGCGGCCGGGGGAGACCATGGCGCTCGTCGGGCTCACCGGCTCGGGGAAGACGACGCTCACGACGCTGCCGACGCGGCTCTACGACGTCACCGGCGGCCGGGTCACGCTCGACGGCGTCGACGTGCGCGACCTCTCGCTCGTCGAGCTGCGCACGCACATCGCGACCGCGTTCGAAGACGCGACGCTCTTCTCGGCATCGGTGCGCGAGAACGTCCTCCTCGGGCGCGACGACCTCGACATCCACTCGCCCGAGGCCGACCGCGTCCTCCAGGAGGCGCTCGACGTCGCGCAGGCGGAGTTCGTGGCGCACCTGCCAGAGGGGGCAGAGACGATGATCGGCGAGGAGGGCATGAGCCTGTCGGGCGGCCAGCGGCAGCGCCTCGCGCTCGCGCGCGCCGTCGCCGCGCGCCCGACCGTCATCGTCATGGACGACCCGCTGTCGGCGCTCGACGTCGACACGGAGGAGCGCGTCCAGGTGGGCCTGCGCCGTGTGCTCCAGGGCACGACGGCGCTCATCGTCGCGCACCGTCCGTCGACGGTCGCGCTCGCCGACCGCGTCGCCCTGCTCGAGGGCGGGCGCATCACGGCGGTCGGCGCCCACACCGAGCTCATGGCGACGTCCGCGCACTACCGCAGCGTCATATCGAGCTTCGAGAAGGAGGACTCGGAGGACAGCGCGCGGCGCATGGATCCCGAGCACGGATTCGACGTCGTCACCGGCGCCATCCCGATCGTCGGGGGCGCCGCGGGCGAGCACGACCAGAACGACGAGGGGGCGCTCCGATGAGCAGCACGGTCCACGGCACAGCGGGAGAGGACCGCTCCGAGTTCACGCGCGAGGAGAACCGCGCGATCCGTCGGCGCTCGTGGCGGCTCCTCCTGTCGCTGCTCGCGCCGCTGAAGTGGCAGGTCGTGCTCGTCGCGTCGGTCGTCGTCGCGCAGACCGGTGTGCGCGTGCTCGGGCCCGCGCTCATCGGCCTCGGCATCGACAGCGCGCTGCCCGCCGTGCTGGACCGCGCCGACTGGGGCCCCGCGTGGTTCGTCGGCACGGCCTACATCGTCACGGCGCTCGGCGGGGCGGCGCTGCTCGCCTGGTACGACATGCTCGCCGCCCGGGTGACGCAGAACGTGCTGCTCGACCTGCGCACGCGCGTCTTCCGGCACACCCAGCGCCTGAGCCTCGAGTTCCACGAGACCTACACGTCGGGCCGCATCATCTCCCGGCAGACGAGCGATCTCGACACGATCCGCGAGCTGCTGAACGGCGGGCTCAACCAGCTCGTGCACGGCGTCCTCTACGGAGCGTTCACCTTCATCGCCCTCGCGCTCGTCGACTGGCGGTCGTCGCTCGTGCTCGTCGCGGCATTCGTCCCGCTCGCGCTGCTCATGCGCTGGTTCTACGTGAACTCGCAGCGCGCGTACCGCGTCTCGCGCGTCGTCAGCGCGAAGCTCATCGTCAAGTTCGTCGAGACGATGACCGGCATCCGGGCCGGCAAGGCCTTCCGCACCGAGCCGCGCAACGAGGTGGAGTTCGGCGGCCTCGCGAAGGAGTACCGCGAGGTCAACATGCGCTCGATCCGCCTGTTCGGCACGTTCGAGCCCGGGCTCATGGCGATCTCGGCGTGCGCCATCGGCGCGGTCGTCCTGTGGGGCGGAGTGCGCGTGACGACCGGCGAGTTCACGGCGGGCCTGCTGCTGAGCGCGGTGCTCTACGTGCGCAACTTCTTCAGCCCGCTGCAGGAGGTCGCGATGTTCCTGAATTCGTTCCAGGCGGCATCCGCGGCGCTCGAGAAGGTCTCGGGCGTGCTGGAGGAGGAGCTGACGGTGCCCGACCCGGTGCGTCCGGTCCGACTCGAGGAGGCGCGGGGCCACCTCCGCTTCGACCGCGTGACGTTCGGCTACGCGAGCGGGCGGACCATCCTGCCCTCGTTCGACCTCGACATCCCCGCCGGCCAGACCGTCGCCCTCGTCGGGACGACCGGCGCCGGCAAGTCGACCCTCGCGAAGCTGCTGTCGCGCTTCTACGACCCGACCGCGGGCAGCGTGACGCTCGACGGGATCGACCTGCGCGAGCTCGACGGGCGCGACCTGCGCCGCGCGATCGTCATGGTGACGCAGGAGGCGTACCTCTTCAGCGGCACGGTCGCCGACAACATCGCGCTCGGGCGGCCCGACGCGACGCTCGACGAGATCAAGGAGGCGGCGCGGGCCGTGGGCGCCGACGCGTTCATCGAGACGCTCCCCGACGGCTACGACACCGACGTCAACAAGCGCGGCGGGCGCGTGTCGGCCGGGCAGCGCCAGCTCATCTCGTTCGCGCGCGCCTTCCTCGCCGACCCGGCCGTGCTCATCCTCGACGAGGCGACGGCGTCTCTCGACATCCCGTCGGAGCGGATGATCCAGGACGCGCTGCAGACGCTGCTCGCCGACCGGACGGCGATCATCATCGCGCACCGGCTGTCGACCGTCGCGATCGCCGATCGCGTGCTCGTCATGGAGCAGGGCCGCATCGTCGAGGACGACACTCCCGACGCGCTCATCGCCGGCACGGGCCGCTTCGCGCAGCTCCATGCCGCGTGGAAGGGCTCGCTCGTCTGACGCGGGTCTGCGCGAAAGGGAATCGCCCCGGACGGATGTCCGGGGCGATTCTCATGAGGAGGGCGACGGGGTCTCGATGGGGGAGGGGTATTCGAGGCCCCGCCGCCGGCCAGGTGTCGGCACCGCGGCGGGTGACGCGGTGCTGAGGTTCTCGGGTTCGTCCGCGGCAGGGCCGCGGGGCGCCTAGAGGCGGATCTCTGCGATCACTTCACCGTACTCGGTCTCGCCCACGGGCGTGAAGCCGACACGGTGGAAGAACGCCTCGGGGCCGCCTTCGCCCGCCTCGTAGATCACGTTGAGGCGGTCGAACTCGCGCTTGCGGGCCTCGTCGAGGAGACCCTCGACCGCGAACCGCCCCACGCCGCGGCCCTGGTCGTCGGCGTCGACGTTGATGCGCCACAGCACCGACTGGAAGTACTCGGGCTTGGCGTCGCGGTCGAAGTTGGCGCTGACGAAGCCGACCACGTCGGAGTCGTCGAGCACCACGCGCTGCCAGGTCGTCTTCGGGTTGAGGACGGAGGCGGCGATGCCGTACGAGACGGGCGCGAGGAACTGCTCCTGTCCCGGCTTGAGCGACAGGTTGTTCACCTGGACGATGGTGTCGGCCGAGAGCTCGACGAGGCGCAGTTCGGTCATATCGACAGGCTAGCGCGCAATCAGGCGTGCACCCACACCTCGGTGCCCGTCTGCGCGAAGTAGTACACGCGCTCGGCGGCGGCGATCGTCATGTTCACGCAGCCGTGGCTCATGTACGCGCCCGACCCGAAGTTGCTGTGCCAGTAGGTGCCGTGGAAGCCCTGATCGCCGTTGAAGTAGGTGACCCAGGGGACGTCGGCCGTGCAGTAGTCGAAGCTCCCGCCGGGCACGTAGTTGCCCTCGGCGTCGCACGAGCCCATGTCCTGGATGGTGAGCTGCCCGTAGACCGTGAACCGGCCCTCCTGGGTATCGTGCCCGGGCTTGCCCAGCGCGATCGCGTAGGTGTCGACGACCTTGTCGTTCTCGTAGAGGATGGTCGTCCCTGCGCTCTTGTCGACCTCGATCCAGCGGTGGAGGAGCGTCGTCTCGAAGGGGATCTCCTTGACCGGCAGCTGGTACACGCCGTTGCCGGCGGCGAGCTGCTCGGCGAACTTCTCCGCGATGCCGTCGGTCGACTCGAGGCCCCAGCCGTTCTGGCCCTCCTGGATCGTGCGGAGGTGGTCTCCCGCGGAGTTCGTGACGATCTCCTCGTTCACGACCTCGCGGTTCACCTTCTCGGGCAGAGAGGCGACCGTGTCGGCGACAGCGGCCGCGACCGCCTGCTGGTCCACGGAGAGGGCGATCTCCTCGCCCTCGCTGCTCACCTGCACCCACGAGGCCGCCTGCGCGGGGTCGATGCCGACGACCTTCTCGTCCTCGACGTAGAAGCCCGCATCGTGGATGAGCCCGTTCAGGGCCTCGGCCTGGGCCTGCGCCTCGGCGGTCGTGATGTCGGCCTCGACCTCGCTGGCCTGCGCCTCGACCGAGACGTCGCCGCCCGCGCTGAGCGCGCGCGAGATGTCGGCCGCGAGCGCGTCCACGTCGATCCCGGAGCCCGCCTTCGCGTCCACGACGGAGTAGGTGCCGGCGCCCTCGTCGTACGTGACCTCGGCGTTCACGGGCGCGGTGAAGATGCCGGGGATCTCGGCCTCGACGGCCGCGAGCGCGGTGTCGACGTCGACGGCCACGTCGACCGGGACGGCGCCGGGGTTCCAGGCGCCCACGTTCCAGAGCGGATGGTCGCCGAACGCCTTCTCGGCGACCGCCTGCGCGTCGACGGAGGCGCCGAGCTCCGCGCCCGTGAAGGTCGCCTCGCCCGCCGCGGTCGTGATCGTGACCTCGGTGTCGGCGATGCCCGCGGCGATCGCCTCGCCGGCCGCGCCAGGGGTCTGCCAGCCGATGTCGGCGCCGGCGGCTTCCACCCCGGGAGCGATGAGGATGGCCGAGCACGCACCCGCGCCCGCGAGCAGCAGGGCGGCGGGGATGCCGATCCAGAGGCCGAGGCGGCGCTTGCGCGGCTCGGGCTCCGCGGGCGCCCACTCGACGGGTGCGGCAGCGGCCGCGGCGGCGTCGCCGGCGTCGTCTGCCCCCGGTGCGGGCTTGGTCGCGAGATCGGTCATCTTCTACCCCCAGATGCGCGCCGATGTGCACGGCGTGGTCCGAATCTTCATCGTAAGGGCGAGAACCCTACCTCAGGGCACATCGGAATCACGATGTGGGCACGATCGCGCCGACCCGGATGCCGTCATCCTCCCAGCGACTCACCAGCTCCGCGAGGCGTGCGCGGTACGCCGGCCAGGTCCGCTCGGGATCGCGGGCCGTCGACCACGCGATCTCGGCGACCGACGCGATGCGGGGGAAGACCAGCCGCTCGATGTCTTCCCGGTCGCGCACGGTCTCCGTCCACAGGGGCGCCTCCACGCCGCGGATGGCGCGCGCGGGCAGACCGGGCACGACGTCGTCGGGCTCCCAGCGGTACGAGCGCTCGATGCTCGTGGGGCCGTTGGCCCACGTGAGCCCGATCGGGGTGCGCTCGTCGTACTTCATGTCGAGATAGACCGCGTCGGCGGGCGAGAGGATGAGGCCGCCGCGGGCGGCGAAGGCGCGCGCCTTCGCGTCGTGCCCGTCCGTCGGCACGAGGAAGCCCCAGTACTGCCCGATCGCGTCGTCCGGAAGCGGAGCGCTCGCCGCCTCGTGCCACGCGATAGGCGTCTTGCCGGCGTCGGCGACGATGCGCGCCGCGCGCGCGGTGAGCGCCGCGTAGTCCTCCGGCGCCGTCCCGAGGGCCTCGTCTCCGCCGATGTGGACGAACGGGCCCGGCGTGATCGCGCAGAGCTCGCCGAGCACGTCGACGAGGAACGCGTCGACCTCGGCGTCGAGCGGCCGCAGGGAGGAGAACCCGACCGCGAGGCCCGTGTACGGGACGCCCGGCTCGGGGAGCGCGCCGCCGAGCCGGCGCGTGGTCTCCCGGACCTCGTCGCTCACGACGGGCGGCGCCATGAGCTCGGGATGCGCGAGCCCGACCGCGTGGGTGTGTCCGGGGAGGTCGATCTCGGGCACGACCGTCACGTGGCGTGCCGCGGCGTGGGCGAGGATCGCCTGCCAGTCGTCCTGCGTGTAGAACCCGCCCGCGTCGCCTCCTGTCGCGGTCGCGGAGCCGCGTGCGACGAGGTCGGGCCGTGACCGCAGGGCGATCCGCCATCCCTGATCGTCGGTCAGATGGAGGTGGAGGTGGTTGAGCTTCAGCTCGGCGAGCCGGTCGATGAACCAGGCGACGGTCGGCACGGGGTGGAAGTGCCGCGCGACATCGAGCATGGCCCCGCGGTAGGGGAAGCGCGGGGAATCCTCGATCTCGACGGCGCGGATGACCCAGCTCCCCGTGTCGTCGCACTCGACGAGCTGGGCGAGCGTGGCCGCGGCGTAGGCGGCGCCCGCCTCGTCGCTCGAGCGCACGGCGATGCCGTCCGCGTCGACGCGGAGCGCGTAGCCCTCCCGCGGGATGGTCGGATCGTCGGCGTGCCGGATGGCGGAGCGCGCGCGGTCGATCGCCTCGTCCCGCGTCCGAGCCGCGAGCTGCAGGGCAGACCCGGGGCCCGGCGTCACACGTCGCGGCCAGGGGATGAGCGGGAGCGGCATGAGGGGACGGTAGCAGGGAGCCGCGCTCCCGTGTGTTCGGCGTAACGAATATGTAAACTTCCCTGCGTAAATCGATCGCAGGGCTTGCGCCGCGTCGTATTCGTAAATACAACTTACAAATATGAGCGAGCCGCAGACCGTCCCCGCACCGCGCCGCGCCGTCCGCGCGAAGGTGCTGCCCGAGCACGCGCGGGCGCACAACCGCGCGCTCGTCCTGCAGGCGCTCTTCCACGAGGGGGCGATGAGCCGCGCGGATCTCGCGCGCGCCACGGGCCTCACGCGCGTCACGACGTCCGACCTCGCGGGTGAGCTCATCGGCGAGGGCGTCGTCGTCGAGCAGGGCGTGCAGACGCGGACGGGCCCCGGCAAGCCGGCCACGCTCGTCGACATCGACCGCGAGGGCCTGCAGATCGTCGCGATCGACCTCTCCGCCGCGGACGAGTACCGCGGGGCCCTCCTCGACCTCACGGGCGCCGTCGTCGCGCGCGCCGCCGTGCCTCGACCGGCCGACGGCGAGGCCGACGCCGCGCGCGCGGCCGTGCTCGAGCTCGCGTCGGCGGTGGCGCGCGAGGCGACCTCCCGCCTTCTCGGCGTCGGCGTGGGCGCCCCGGGCGTCATCACGTCGGACGGCGTCGTGCTGACGGCGCCGAACGTCGGCTGGGCGGGCATGCCCCTGCGGGCGCTGCTCGCCGAGGAGCTCGGCATCCCCGTCGTCGTCGCGAACGACGCGAACGCCGCCGCGCTCGCCGAGTACACCCTCGGCGGCGCGAGCGACGACCTCATGCTCGTGCGGATCGGCCGCGGTGTCGGCTCGGGGCTGCTCGTGCGCGGCGAGCTGACGCGCGGGAGCCGGGACGCCGCCGGCGAGATCGGGCACGTCACGGTGGGCACCGACGGCGGCCCGCGCTGCGCATGCGGACGCGACGGCTGCCTCGAGGCGTGGCTCGCCGTGCCGGCGCTGCAGGCCCGCATCGCCGAGGGCGACCGCGACAGCGTGCTCCGGGACGCGGGGGAGCGGCTCGGCATCGCGCTCGCGCCCGTCGTCGGCACCCTCGACATCGACGACATCGTCCTGTCGGGGCCAGCCGACCTCCTCGACGGCCCGCTGCGCGACGCGGCGGTCGAGACCCTGCGCGCGCGCACGCTCGAGCCCTTCACGACGCACGCGCGCGTGCGCCTGTCCGCCCAGGGCGACGACGTCGTGCTGCGCGGCGCCTTCGCCATGGTCCTGGATGCCCGACTCGGCATCCGCTGACCCCCACCCCCACCCATCCGAGTGAAGGAAACCCCCATGAACAGGAAGCTCATCGGCGCGAGCGCCGTCCTCGGCGCTCTCGCCCTCGCGGGCTGCTCCGGCAATGCCGCCGGCGGCGACGCGGCCGGCGGCGGCGCAGCCGACGGCGCGGAGCTGCGCGTCTGGCTCGTCGGCGAGGACACGCCCCAGGAGGCGCGCGACTATCTCGTCGAGACGTTCGAGGCCGAGAACGAGGGCGCGACCCTCGTCATCGAGGAGCAGCAGTGGACCGGCATCGTCGACCTGCTGACCACCGCGATGTCGGGCTCCGACAGCCCCGACATCGTCGAGATGGGCAACACGCAGGCCGCGGCGTTCACGTCGGCCGGCGCGTTCGCCGATCTCACCGACATGTACGAGGAGCTCGGCGGCGACGACCTGCTGCCCGGCTTCGTCGAGGCCGGCTCGTTCGACGGCGCGTTCTACGCGGCGCCGTACTACTCGGGCTCGCGCGTCGTCTTCTACAACACGGCCATGTTCGAGGAGGCGGGCATCGAGGTGCCGACCACGCTCGACGAGTACGTCGCGGCGGCTGAGCGGCTCGCCGAGACGACGGGCGTCTCGGGCGTCTGGTACCCCGGCAAGGACTGGTACAACGCGCTCCCGTTCATCTGGGAGAACGGCGGCGAGATCGCCGTGCTCGAGGGGGAGCAGTGGGACGCGCAGCTCTCGAGCCCCGAGTCCATCGCGGGCCTCGAGCAGGTGCAGGCGCTCATGGCGACCTCGCAGGCGCCGAAGGACGGCGACGAGACCGACGCCTGGGTGCCGTTCCGCGAGGAGCAGGCCGCCATGCTGTCGGCGCCGAGCTGGGCCTACTGGTCGATCGTGGCCGACGAGGATCAGGCGGAGACGGCGCTCGCGGACTCCCTCGGCTCGTTCGCGCTGCCCGGGAAGGACGGCGGAGCCGCCCAGGTCTTCGCGGGCGGGTCGAACATCGCGATCCCCGCGGCCTCCGACAACCAGGAGCTCGCGAAGAGCGCTCTGCGGATCATGCTCAGCGAGGAGTACCAGTCGATCCTCGCGGAGGCGGGCCTCGTGCCGGCTCTGCAGTCGCTCGGGGGCGATGTCGCGGCCGCGACGCCTGAGCTCGCCGCCGTGATCGCGGAGGCCGCGGCGAACGCGAAGCTCACCCCGGCCTCGCCCAAGTGGGCCGATGTCGAGGCCGCGCAGCTGCTGCAGGACTTCTTCGTCCAGATCGCGAGCGGCGGCGACATCCCGTCGCTCGCGGAGGAGCTCGACGCCGACATCGAGGCCATCCTCAACGGCTGACCCGCACATGGCCACCCTCACCGCGCCGCGCGCGCACGACCTCGCGCCGCCGCCGTCGCCCCCGCGACGGCGGCGCCGCGAGACGTTCCTGCGCGGACCCGCCCTGCTGCTCGTGCCCGCCGGCGCCGTCATCGCGGCGCTCACGGCCTGGCCGCTCGTCCAGCTCATCGTCATGTCGTTCCAGGAGTTCGGGCGCGCGCAGATCTTCGGCGCACCGCCCGAGTTCGTGGGGCTGGACAACTACGTCCGCGTGCTCTCCGACCCCGGATTCTGGGCCGTCCTCGCCCGGAGCGTCGCCTTCTGCGCGGTCAACGTCGTCCTCACGATGGTGCTCGGTGTCGGCGTCGCCCTGCTCATGACGCGCCTCGGCCGCTTCCTGAAGGGGCTCGTCTCGATCGGCCTGCTCCTCGCCTGGGCGATGCCGCCGATCTCGGCGACCACGGTGTGGGGATGGATCTTCGACACCCGCGCGGGCCTCGTGAACCACGTCCTCACCGCGCTCACGCCGCTCGACATGCGAGGGCACTCGTGGCTCATCGAGCCGATCGGGTTCTTCTTCGTCGCGACCGTCATCGTGACGTGGATGGCCGTGCCCTTCGTCGCCTTCACGACGTTCGCCGCGCTCACCCAGGTGCCGGGCGAGGTGCTCGAGGCCGCGAGCCTCGACGGGGCCACGGGCGCGCAGCGGTTCCGCCTCGTCACGGTCCCGTACATCCGCAGCGTCCTCGTCGTGCTGCTCATCCTGCAGGTGATCTGGGACATGCGCGTGTTCACCCAGATCTACGCGCTGCAGACGATCGGCGGCCTCCGCGCGGAGACCGACACGATCGGCGTCTACATCTACGCGACCGCGACGGCCGGAGGCGATCAGGGCGCGGCCGGGGCGATCTCGGTCATCCTCGTCGTCTTCATGATGGCGGTCGCGGGGTACTACGTCGTCGCGACCCTGCGCGAGGAGGAGTCGAGAGCATGAGCAGTCGTCCCCGCTCGCGCGTCGCCCGCGCGGGCCTGAACGCCCTCGCGGTCGTCGTGTTCCTCGCGAGCGCGTTCCCCGTGTACTGGATGGTGAACTCGGCGCTGCTGCCGAACGCCGTCGTGACCTCGTCCGAGCCGCACTGGTGGCCCGACCGGTTCACGCTCGCGAACTTCGTCGAGGTCGTCACGGAGCCCAGCGGCAGCATCGCCTTCCTCCCCGCGCTCGCGATGAGCGTCGGCGTGACGCTCGCGGCCGTCGTCTTCGCGCTCCTGTTCGCGTTCCTCGCGGCCCTCGCGCTCAGCCGCTTCCGCTTCCGCAGCCGACGCGCCCTCATCGTCGCGGTGCTCGCGATCCAGATGATCCCCGCAGAGGCGCTCATCATCTCGACCTACCGCGTGCTCGACGGATGGCAGTTGCTCAACTCGGCCGTGGGGCTCGCGCTCGTCTACATCGCGATGGTGCTGCCGTTCACGATCTGGACCCTCCGCGGGTTCGTGAACGGCGTGCCGATCGAGCTCGAGGAGGCCGCGCGCGTCGACGGCTGCACGCGGATGGGCGCCTTCTGGCGGGTGACCTTCCCGCTGCTCGGCCCCGGCCTCGCCGCGACGGGTGTGTTCGCCTTCATCCAGGCATGGAACGAGTTCGTCTACGCCCTCGTCATCATGACGCGCCCCGAGGCGCGCACGCTGCCCGTCTGGCTGCGCGCCTTCGTGCAGGCCACCAAGGAGACTGACTGGGCCGCCATCATGGCGGGCTCGACCCTGTGCGCGATCCCCGTGGTCGTCTTCTTCCTCATCGTGCAGGGGCGGATGGCCCAGGGCATGGTCGCGGGGGCGGTCAAGGGATGACCGGGGTGCGGATCGGTCTCGACGTGGGAGGGTCGAAGACCGACGCCGTGGCGGTCGCCGCGGACGGCTCGATCCTCGCGCGCCGGCGCAGCGCGACCGAGCGCGGCGACGTCGGCGTGGTCGACTCGATCGTCGCGGCCGTGGAGGCCGTGTCGACTCGGGCCGGGTCCTTGTCGATCACCTCGATCGGGATCGGCATCCCCGGTCAGACCGACGGCCGGACCGTGCGGCACGCCGTGAACCTCGACGTCCGGGAGCTGCCCCTCGCGGACGCGGTGGAGGCGCGGTGCGGGGCTCCGGTGGCGGTCGAGAACGACGTCAAGGCCGCGGCTCTCGGCGCGCATGCGCTCGCGCCCGCCGCCGGCCCGCTCGCGCTGCTCAACCTCGGCACCGGCATCGCCGCGGGCGTCGTCGTCGACGGCCGCCTCTGGCGCGGCGCGGGCGGCGCGGCCGGCGAGATCGGCCACGTGCCGATCGATCCGGCCGGCCCTGTGTGCGCGTGCGGGCAGACCGGCTGCATCGAGGCGCTCGCGGGCGGCCGCGCCCTCGCCGCCCGCTGGGCGCGGCCCGGCGCGTTCCCCGTCCGCGACCTGCTCGATGCCGCCGACGAGGGCCATCCGCTCGCGCTGCGTCTGCGGGCGGACTTCGTGCGCGGCGCCGCCGCGGCCATCCGCCTGCTCGCGCTCGCGGTCGACCCGCGCCGCATCGTGCTCGCGGGCGGACTCGCGGCGCTCGGCGACCGGATGGCCGACATCGTGTCGGAGGAGCTGCGGCGGTCGTCGGCCGCATCGGGCTTCCTCCGCTCCCTGCACCTGGGTGAGAGGATCGAGGTGCTGCCGGCAGGGTCGCCGGCCGCGGCGCTCGGCGCCTCGCTCATCGACGCCCCCGTCCCCGTCTGAGAGAAGGTCACCGCATGGCCGAAGTCATCATCGTCCCCGACGCCCCCGCGGGCGGCGCCATCGTCGCCGATGAGATCGCGCGACTCATCCGTCGGCGGCCCGACGCCGTGCTCGGTCTCGCGACCGGATCGACGCCGCTGCCCGTCTACGAGGCGCTCCGCACGCGCCTGTCGGGCGTCGACGTCTCGCAGGTGCGCGGCTTCGCGCTCGACGAGTACGTCGGCATCGACCCGGCGCACCCCGAGTCGTACCGGTCGGTGATCTCGCGCGAGGTCGTCGAGCCGCTCGGATTCGACCCCGCGCGGATCCGCACACCCGACGGGTCGCTCGAGGGCATCGAGCACGCGGGCGATGCGTACGAGGCGGCGATCGAGGAGGCCGGGGGCGTCGACCTGCAGATCCTCGGCATCGGCACCGACGGCCATATCGGCTTCAACGAGCCGGGATCGTCGTTCGCGTCGCGGACGCGCGTGAAGACCCTCACACGGCAGACGCGCGAGGACAACGCGCGGTTCTTCGACTCGATCGACGACGTCCCCATGCACTGCATCACGCAGGGGCTCGGCACGATCCTGCGGGCGCGCCACCTCGTGCTCCTCGCGTTCGGCGCGGGCAAGGCCGAGGCGGTCGCGGGCGCCGTCGAGGGCCCCGTCAGCGCCTCGCTGCCGGGGTCGGCGATCCAGCTCCACCCGCACGTCACGGTCGTCGTCGACGAGGCGGCGGCGTCGCGGCTGCGCGATGCCGACTACTACCGCTACGCGTGGGACAACAAGCCCGACTGGCAGGGCATCTGACGATGACGGCGTTCGAGCTCGCGGCGCAGGACGCCGCGGGTGTGACCGTCGCGGCGCACGTGCGGGCCGACCGCATCGAGCTCGCGACCGCGCTCGCGCTGGGCGGGCTCACGCCGTCCGCCGGGCTCGTCGAGCTCGCGGTGGCGTCGGGCATCCCCGTGCACGTCCTCGTCCGTCCGCGCGCGGGCGGCTTCGCCTACGACGCCGACGACCGCGCTCTCATGACGGCGGACGTGCGCGCGGCGATCGGAGCGGGCGCCGCGGGCGTCGTCGTCGGGGGCCTCGTCCAGGGCCGCGTCGACGCCGACCTCGTGCGGGCCGCGCGCGACGCGGCCGAGGGCAGGGAGGTGACGTTCCACCGCGCGTTCGATGCGCTCGGCGACAGGGCGCGCGCCGTGGACGAGCTCGCCGAGCTCGGCGTCACCCGCGTGCTCACGTCGGGAGGCGCGTCGCGCGCCTCGGACGCCCTCGACGAGCTCCGCGCGCTCGTGCGCCGCGCGGACGGCGCCATCCAGATCATGGCGGGCGGCGGTGTCGATGCCGGCAACGCGGCGGACGTCGCCGCGACGGGCGTCGACGCGGTCCACGCGTCCGCCAAGCGCGCCGTCGTCGACGCCGTGCCGGTCGCTCTGGGATCCGGCGCGGGCGCCGGCGCCGTCGCCTACGAGACCGCCGACGAGAGCGCGGCCCTGGCCATCCGCTCAGCCCTCGGCCGGGTCTGACCGGCCGAGCGCGATCACGGCGCGAAGACCTTGCCGGGGTTGAGGATCCCGCGCGGGTCGAACACCCGGGCGATGTCGCGCTGCAGGCGCCACTGGTCGTCGCCGAGCTCGTCGGCGAGCCAGCGGCGCTTGAGGAGACCCACGCCGTGCTCGCCCGTGAGCGTGCCGCCGAGGCGCAGAGCCGAGCGGAAGAGGTCGTCGGCGGCGGCCCACACGTGCGCGGGGACCTCGTCGCCGTCGAAGACGAAGTTCGGATGCAGGTTCCCGTCGCCCGCGTGCGCCACCGTGGGGATCACGACGCCGTGTTCGCGCTCGACGCGGGCGATCTCGTCGAACATCTCGGGCAGACGGCTGCGCGGCACCGAGACGTCCTCGATGAGCGAGGTGCCGAGGGCCGCCATCGCGGGGTGCATCGCGCGGCGGAAGGCGAGGAGGCGCTCGCCCTCGTCGGCGTCGTCGGTCATCGCGACCTCGCCGCCCGCGTCGCGCAGCACGCGCGCGATCGCCTCGGCCTCCGCGCGGGCGCCCGGGCCATCCGTCTGGATCGTGAGCTGCGCCGAGCCCGGCGCCGTCTCGGCGACCCGCAGCAGCGCGCTGATCGCGGCGACCGCGGCGGCGTCGAGGAGCTCCATGATCGCCGGCTGCACGCCGGCCGCGGTGACCGCGGCAGACGCCCGCGCGGCTTCGCGCACGGACGGGTAGAACGCCGAGAGCGTGCACACGTCGCCGGGCACGAGGCGGCGCAGCTTGAGCGTCGCCCCCACCACGACGCCGAGCGTGCCCTCCGACCCGATGAGGAGCGATGTGAGGTCGTAGCCCGTCACGCCCTTCACGCTGCGGTGCCCGGTGCGGATGAGTCGCCCGTCGGCGAGGACGACGTCGAGGCCCAGGACCGCGTCCCGGACGACGCCGTACTTCGCGCAGAGCAGGCCGCCCGCACCCGTGGCGATGTTGCCCCCGACGGTCGAGATCGCGCGGCTCGCCGGATCAGGCGCCCACCACAGCCCGTGCGGGGCGAGCGCCGCGCCGAGATCGTCGTTCAGGATGCCGGGCTCGACCACGGCGAGCAGATCGTCGGGGGAGATCTCGAGGATCCGGGTCATCCGCCGCACGGACAGGGCGATCTCGCCCGGCCCCGCGTTCGCGGCACCCGCGAGACCGGTGCCGGCGCCGCGCGTGACGACGGGCGTGCGGGTCTCGTGCGCGATGCGCAGCACCGTCTGCACGTCGGCGACGGACTCGGCGTGCACGACCGCGAGCGGCGGGCCGTCGGAGCGGAAGCCCGAGCGGTCGGCGCGCGCCTCCTCGAGGGACGCGGCGTGCGTGTCGACCCGCTCGCCGAGGGCGTCCTGCAGCCGGGCGAGCGCGTCGGCCATCACAGCTCGCGGCGGTTGTGGAGGAGGCCGATCACGACCGCGGCCACGCCGAACGCGATGCCGCCCCACGCGAGGCCGAGATCCCACAGCGCGATGGTCGCCGCGAGGAAGACCGCGAGCTCGACGACCGCGCGCACGAAGGGGTGCACGGCGAACACGGCCTTGGGCGAGACGAACAGGGCCCAGACGAGGATCGCGAGCGCGGGAGCCGCGATGCCGACCACGATGCTCCACGGGAACGCCCACGCGACGAACCCCCAGACCGCGAGGGCCGCGATCGCCAGCAGCTCCGAGAGGAAGCGGAGCGCGTCGAGGACCGTGATGCGGCGCGGCGAGACGCCGGGGGTCGCGGGGGCAGCGGAGTCGGGCATGGACTCCAGTCTAGAACCGCCCGCGCCCGCGGCTCTCAGGCGTCGGCGCCGGGCTCGGCGCCCTCGATCGTCGTGTCGGGCTCGCCGGAGACGGCCTCGCGGATGAGACCGTCGAACTGCTCGTCCCCCAGCTCGATTCCCGCGTCGTCGAGGCGCCGGCGGAGCATCCGCCGCAGCTCCTCCTCCGACGCGCGGCCGGTCGCGAGGTCGCCCTGCACCTGCACGAGGATGCCGCGCACGCGCTCGTCGGAGGTCGTGTCGTGCGTGTCCTCGCGCGGCTCGGTCTGCAGGCCCCTGTCGTCCTCGGGGCCCGCGGGCCCGACACCCGCGATGTCGTTCTGGTCGCCCTCCTCGGGCGACGCGGGCGCCGTGCCCTCGACGTCGACGAGGTCGGCGGCCCCGCTGTCGGCGCCGCCGCGCCCCGCCGGCACCTCGTGCGCCGCGCGGTCGTGCTGCTCGGAGGTCATCGGATGCCCTCCTCGTCGTCCGCGATGAAGACATCCTCTTCGCCCAGGTACCCGTCGTCGACCTCGCGCTCGTCGTCCGGGAGCACGGGATGATCGGCCGCGGTCTCGGGCAGCGGTCCTCGGTCGTCCGCGAGGTCGGCCGGGTCGCGGTCGTCCTCGAGCGCATCGAGGTCCGCATCCGCCGGGACCTCGTGCCGCGTGGGCGCCGGCTCGATGGGCCGGGTCTGGATGTCGGGGTCGGTTCCTTCGACGTGAGCCATGTCGTCCTCCTCGCTCGGTGTCTCCAGAGTGCCGCGCGGCGCGTCCGCCCGCCAGGGGTTGACAGCGTCTCGGCCCTGGCCGATAGGGCGCGTGCCGGAGGGTGTCAACCCGCTGGCCCTCTCGCGCGCACACAGGGCAGGGTGGGGTCATCGAGAGAGGACACCCGATGACGCACGTCGCGCCCGAGCCGCTGTGGATCCGCACCGGTCCGCCCATCCCCGTCGACCGCGAGCACGTGCTCCACCCGGACGTCGTCGTGGCAGGTGCGGGGCTGACCGGACTCGCGACCGCGGTGGCGCTCGCGCGCGCCGGTCGGCGCGTCGCGGTGTGCGAGGCGCGCACGGTCGGCGCCGTCGCGACGGGCAACACGACCGCGAAGCTGTCGCTCCTGCAGGGCTCGGTGTACGGAGAGATCCGCGCGCACGCCGGCGTCGAGGCGCTGCGCGCCTACGCCGCCGCTCAGCGCGCGGGAGCGGACTGGCTGCGTGCGATCGCGGAGTCCGTCGACGGCGCCCTGCGCGACGAGCCGGCGTTCACCTTCTCGACCACCGACGAGGGCGATGCGGCGCTCGAGCGGGAGGCCGAGGCGCTCGAGGCCTCTGGCGTCGACGCGGTCTGGGGGCCCACCGAGCAGACCGGCCTGCCCTTCGCCGTCTCGCGCGCGCTGCGCATGGAGGGGCAGGCGGCCCTGCACCCGCGCCGCGTCCTCGCGGCGCTCGCGGCCGAGCTGCGCAGCCGCGGCGGCACGATCGTCGAGGGATGCCGCGTCACGGGCCTCGAGGACGCTCCCGACGGCGTGGGCGTCGCCACGACACGCGGCGTGCTCGCCGCGGCCCACCTCGTCGTCGCGACGGGGTCGCCCGCGATCGACCGCGCCGGGTTCTTCGCGCGGCTCGAGCCGTCGCGCTCGGTCGTCGGCGCCTATGCCGTGGACGGCCCGCTGCCGGAGGGCATGCACCTCTCGGTCGACCCGCAGGCCCGATCGCTGCGCACCGCCGACGACGGCGCGGGCGGGCGCCTCCTGCTCGTCGGCGGGGGCGGGTTCCGCACCGGCCGCGGCGACGCGGGCGCCATGCTCGCCGACATCGACGCGTGGACCGCCGAGGCCTTCCCCGGGGCCCGCCGCGTCACGTGGTGGGCGGCGCAGGACTACCGCACGATCACCCGGCTGCCCTTCGCGGGCGCCGAGCCCGGAACGGACGGGCGGGTCCTCACAGCGACCGGATACGACAAGTGGGGCATGGCGAACGGGGCGGCGGCCGCGCTCGCGATGGCGGGCGAGATCCTCGGCGAGCGCCCGAGCTGGGTCGACGGGCTGCGCTCGCCGCAGGTGGGCGTGCGGGACGCCGCGACGGCGGTCGGCGCGAACGCGCGCGTGGCGAAGGAGATGGCGAGCGGATGGACGAAGGCGCTCGTGAGCCGCGATGCCGAGCCGCCCGCGGAGGGCGAGGGGCGCGTGGAGACCCGGGGCGCGCATCCCGTCGCGGTCTCGCGCGTGGACGGGCGACTGTGCGCGGTCTCCGGCGTCTGCACCCACCTCGGCGGCATCCTGCAGTGGAACCCGGCCGAGCGCTCGTGGGACTGCCCGCTGCACGCATCGCGCTTCGATCCCGAGGGCCGCGTGCTCGAGGGCCCCGCGACGCAGGACCTCGCCCGGATGGACGACGCGCCGGCTCGATAGGGTGGCCCCGAGACCGTCCGCGTCCGACGCGCCCGCACCCGGCGCGCCGCGGTCGGCCGAAGGGGGTAGTGCATGGACGGAATCGTCGACACGGCCGGGAGCATCGGCATCGTCGTCGCCGTCGTGATCGTGGTCGTCGTCCTCGCGGTGGCGGCGCTCATCGGAACGCTCGTGCTGCGCGCGTGGTACAAGGTCGCGCGCGCCGACGAGGCGCTCATCATCGTCGGCAAGAAGCAGAAGGCGAAGGACGGCACCTCGTCGAACGTCGCGGTGATCCGCGGCGGCGGCGCGATCGTCAACCCGATCACGCAGCGTGCGGAGACGCTCTCGCTGCGGGCGCGGCAGATCATGGTCAAGCCGACCGCGCAGTCGATCCAGGGCGTGACGGTCGACGTCACGGGAGTCGCGCTCGTGAAGATCGGCTCCACGCCGGAGGCGATCGCGAGCGCCGCCGAGCGCTTCGTCTCGCAGGACGACGCGATCGAGGTCTTCACGACCGAGCAGCTCGAGGGCGCTCTGCGCGGCGTCGTCGCGACGCTCACGGTCGAGCAGCTCATGCGCGACCGCCAGGAGCTGTCCGACCAGATCGCGACGCTCATCAAGAGCGACCTGGAGGACCAGGGCCTCGTGCTCGACAGCTTCCAGATCCAGGGCATCACCGACCAGAACGGCTACATCGACGCCCTGGGCGCCGAGGAGGTCTCCAAGGTCAAGCGCCAGGCGGAGATCGCCCGGATCAACGCCGAGCGCGAGATCAAGGCGCGCGAGATCGCGACGAGCGAGGAGACGCTCGTCGAGCAGACTGCGTTCGACCGCAACACCGCGTCGGCCGCGGCGGAGGTCGGCCAGGCGCGCGCCGAGGCCGAGCAGGCGGAGGCCCTCGCGCGGGCGAAGGCTCAGCAGGGCGTCCTCATGCAGGAGGCCGAGAACAAGCAGGCCGAGCTCGACGCCGACGTCAAGCGCGTCGCCGACGCGGCGCTCTACGAGCGGCAGAAGCGGGCCGACGCCGACGCGTACGCGCGCGTCAAGGAGGCCGAGGCCGAGGCTCTGATCGCCGAGCAGGAGGCGCGGGCCATCCGGATCAAGGCCGAGGCCGACGCCGAGGCCGTCCGCCTCGAGGGCGACGCGCGGGCGGCGGCCATCGAGGCCGAAGCGGCGGCGCTCGCGAAGAACCAGGACGCGTTCCTCGCCCAGCGCGCGCTCGACGCGCTCGTGCCGATGATGACGGAGTTCGCGAAGGGCTACGCGAACGTCGGCTCCGTCACGGTGCTCTCGGGCGGCGGTGCGGATGGCGCGAGCGCGCACCTCGCGGGGGAGACGGCGGCCGGCATGCGGTCGATGTTCGACAGCGTCCGCGCGGCGACCGGCGTCGACCTGTCGGCCGTCATCCAGGGACACGCGGTCGGACGCGGGATGGCCGCGGGCCAGCGCGCCGACGACGCCGCGTCGGCTGAGCCCGCTGCGGCGCCCGCCGCGGAGCACACGGCCGCGTCGGCGACGTCGCCGGAGGCGGGAGGCGCCTCCGCGCCATCAGACGCTCCCGCCTGACCCGCTCATCGGACAGCAGAGGGGCCCGTCACCGCGGTGACGGGCCCCTCTGCTGTCCGGGCGGCTCAGGCGCGCCGGTACTGCGACGCCATGGGGCAGTCGAAGGGGTCGCGCGCGGCCAGGCCCACGCGGTTGAGGTAGGCGATGACGATGCCGTACGAGCGCAGCAGGCTCGTCTCGGTGTACGGCACGTCGTTCGTCGCGCAGAAGTCGCGGACGATCTCGCGCGCCTTGGCGAGGTGGGGGCGCGGCATGCTCGGGAAGAGGTGGTGCTCGACCTGGTAGTTGAGCCCGCCCATGAGCCAGGTGGCCCACCATCCGCCCGCGATGTTGCGCGAGGTGCGGACCTGCTTCGAGAAGAAGTCGAGCTTCGCATCGGGCGCGATGACCGGCATCCCCTTGTGGTTCGGCGCGAAGGACGCGCCCATGTACACGCCGAAGACCGCGAGCTGCACGCCGAGGAAGGCGAAGGCCATGCCCACCGGGAGCAGGAGGAAGAGCGGCGTCAGGAGGAGCGCGAAGCGCAGCGCGATGATGCCGAGCTCGGTCCAGCGTCCCTTGACCGGGCCGCGAGACAGCAGGTGCTTCAGGCTCAGGTAGTGCAGATTGACGCCCTCGAGCGTGAGGAGCGGGAAGAACAGCCAGCCCTGCCGCTGCGTGATGAGGCGGCGCAGGCCCCTCGCCCCGGCGGCGTCCTCCTCGACGAACGAGATCGTGTCGATCTCGATGTCGGGGTCCTTGCCGACGCGGTTCGGGTTCGCGTGGTGACGGCTGTGCTTGGCGTCCCACCAGGCGTAGCTCATGCCGATGCTGCCGGCGAGGATGCGGGCGAGGCGGTCGTTCGCGGGGCCGCTCGCGAGGATCTGGCGGTGCGCGGCCTCGTGCGCGAGGAACGCCACCTGCGTGAAGATGACGCCGAGCGCGCCCGCGATGAGCAGCTGGAACCAGCTGTCGCCGAGGAGCAGGAAACCGGCGATCGCGCCGCCGAGGGCGACGAGGATCCCGGCGCCGACGAGGGCGTAGAAGACGCGGGCGCGGCGCAGCAGCCCCGTCTCGCGCACGACCTGCGACACCTTCGTGTACGCCTTGGCCATCGGAGGGAACGTCTCTGTTCCGGAGTAGGTCTGGCGCACAGCGCCGAGACGGGAGGCCACGGGTGCGGTCTGGGTGAGGGAGATGGACTTCTCCTGTCGTGTCGGCAGCCGTTCGGCTCCTGGAGCCAAGGGCGGATGCCGATCGCTGGTCTCAGGCTAGCCCTCGCCGTATGCGGCGTCGCGCATACGGAGGGACGTGCCAGGGGATGCGCCGGAGATGCCCAGGGGGCGGTCCGCCGGAATGCGCGGGCGCCGCGCGTCGTTGCGAACGTCATCCCCTCGGCGTGGGCCGCGCCAGGGAGAGAGGACACCGATGGACGGACTCGAGATCACCGTGCTCCTGGGCGCCGCCGTGCTCGTCGGAGCGCTGGTCGCTCCGCGGCTGCGCGTCGCGGTTCCCCTGCTGCTGCTCGCGTTCGGACTCGTGCTGGGGTTCGTGCCCGAGCTGCGCGAGGTGCAGCTGCCGCCCGAGACGGTGCTCCTGCTCTTCCTGCCGGTCATGCTCTTCTGGGAGAGCCTCACGACCTCGCTCAGGGCCATCCGGCGCGACCTGCGCG
Source organism: Microbacterium sp. JZ37 (assembly GCF_035188445.1). Taxonomy (NCBI): domain Bacteria; kingdom Bacillati; phylum Actinomycetota; class Actinomycetes; order Micrococcales; family Microbacteriaceae; genus Microbacterium; species Microbacterium sp. JZ37. The sequence continues at coordinate 923,643 of NZ_CP045253.1, forward strand.
GCATCGTGCTGATGAGCACGCTCCTCGTCGTCGCGACCGCGTTCGCGGTCGCGGGCGCCGCGCACCTGATGGGCCTGCCGTGGGAGATCGCCCTCATCCTCGGCGCCGCGGTCGCCCCTCCCGACGCGACGGCGGTCGCCGCGCTCGGGCGGACCCTGCCGCACCGGAACTTCATGGTGCTGAAGGCCGAGAGCCTCACGAACGACGGCACCGCCCTCGTCATCTCGTCGGTCGCCGTCGGCGTCGCGGTCGGAGGCCAGTACACGCCGTGGACCATCACGGGCCTCGTCGTGCTGTCGTACGCGGGCGGGGTCGTGGCGGGCCTCGCGGTGGCGGGCGTCGCCTACCTGCTCATGCGCCGCCTGCGCGACGCGCTGACGATCAACATCGCGCTCCTCCTCACGCCGTTCGCGGCGTTCCTCGTCGCCGAGCTCGTCCACGCGTCGGGCGTGCTCGCGGTCGTCGTGGCGGGGCTCATCGCGGCCTGGGTCGCGCCGCGCACGACGACGGCCGCCTCACGGCGCCAGACCGAGGCCGCGTGGCCGCTCGGGACGTTCCTCCTCAACGGCGCGCTGTTCGTGCTCATCGGGCTCGAGGTGCAGCATGTCGCGCACACGATCGACGCGCGCGAGGTCGGCCGGCTCCTGGGCGTCACGGTCGTCGTGTGGCTCGTGACGCTCGTCGTCCGGTTCGCGTTCCAGATGACCACGGTCACGATGATCCGTCTGCTCGATCGCCGTCCGTCGCAGCGCGAGCGGCGGATGAGCCATCGCGCGCGGGTGGTCAGCACGGTCGCGGGCTTCCGGGGCGCCGTCTCGCTCGCGATCGCGCTGTCCGTTCCGCTCGCGACCGCGGACGGCTCCGCGCTCGCGGGGCGCGAGGACATCGTGTTCGTCACGGCGGGCGTCATCGTGCTCACCCTGCTCGTGCAGGGGCCGCTCCTCCCCGTCGTCGTGCGCTGGGCGCGCCTTCCGGAGGACCGGGCGAGCGACGAGGAGTACGAGCTCGCGCAGCGGGCCATCACGGGTGCGGCGCTCGCGTCGCTCGACGAGCTCGCGGCCGCGCACGCGGTGAGCGACGAGGTGCGCGACCGCATCCGCGACGACGTCTCGGAGGCGCTCGAGCTCGCGAACGCGCAGCGTCAGGCGCGCGAGCAGGAGCGCGTCGACCGCGAGGTGGCCGTGCTCGAGGGGATGCTCGGCCCGTCCGACGACGCCGAGCGCGCCGCCGAGGCTGCGGCGATCGAGGTGCTCACGATGTCGCCGATCACGCGGCACGAGGAGCACACGCGTCTCCGGCTCGCGCTGCTCGCGCGCAAGCGGGAGGTGCTCTACGGTCTCCGGGCCGACGGCTCGGTCGACGACGGCGTCGTGAACCGCATCCAGGCGCGGCTCGACCTCGAGGAACTGCGGCTCACGGGCATCGAGCCCGTCGCCTGACCCCGGTCGCGCCATCGAGAGCTGATCCCCTCGACGCGGAGGCGATGCGGGAGCATCCTGGTCGCATCCGACGCAGTCAGGAGGCGGGCATGATCATCTCGACGCCCCATGAGGACGACCCCGACCCGCAGGTCGCGGCCATGTACGCACACGACCTCGAGGCGGACGGCCTCGTGTTCAGCCATACCCGCGCGATGGCGGTGAACCCCGCGGCGCACGCGGCGTTCTCGATGACGGACGACGACTCGGCGCGGCTGCGGGCCGTCGGCTTCTCCGACCGGCAGATCGTCGACATCGCGCTCGCCGCAGGGGCGCGCAACCTCTTCAGCCGCACGCTCCAGGCGCTCGCGGTGCCGATCGAGGACGTGCCGCGGCTGAGCCCGCAGCTATCGCAGGCCCTGCGCGAGGCCGCCGAGACGCGGGGCCGCCGCATGACGGCCATCAGCGCCGTTCTGGGCGACATCACGGAGCAGGAGGTGGACGTCGTCGTCAACGCGGCGAGCAGGGCGATGCGCGGAGGCGGCGGCGTCGATGGCGCCATCCACCGCGCGGGCGGCCCCGAGATCCTGCGCGCATGCATCGCGCGGTTCCCGCACGGGCTCGCGACGGGCGACGCGGGGTGGACGACCGCCGGTCGCCTGCCTGCGCGGTGGGTCGTGCACACCGTCGGCCCGAACCACGCGGCGGGCGAGCGCGACCGCACGCTCCTGGAGTCCTGCTATCGGCGAGCGCTCGCGGTCGCGGACGAGCTCGGTGCGCGCAGCGTCGCCTTCCCGCTCATCAGCGCGGGCATCTACGGATGGCCTCGGGACGATGCGATCGCGGCTGCCGTGGAGACGATCGCGGCGTCGCGCACGCGGGCGGAGGACGTGCGCATCGTCGCGCGCGATGCGGAGACGCACGCGCGGGTCGCCGCGGCGATCGAGACGCTCGGCCGGCCTCCGCGCGGCTGAGCGTCTCGTTCGCCGGGCGGCGACGCCCCGTTCACCGGCGCGTCGCCGCCGCGCCAGCCGGGCGACATCCCGAGGAGGCACCCTGCGGGCGAGGCGGAGCCGGCCCCGAGAGCCCTGCCGGCGCCCGCCGCCGACGAGAGGGAACCCCGTGCCCATCCGCCAGTCCGAGCATCCGCTGCCCGATCACTTCCTCGTCCACATCTCGGACACGCATCTCGTCATGCCGGGGGAGCGCCTGTGCGGCGTCGCCGAGGCGAGCGAGCGCCTGCGCGAGCTGCTCGGCTCGCTGGCCGGGACGGGCATCCGCCCCGAGGCGCTCGTGTTCACGGGCGATCTGGCCGACCGGGGCGAGCCCGAGGCGTACGTCGAGCTGCGCGACATCGTGGAGCGCGCGGCCGCGGAGATGGACGCGCGGATCGTGTGGGTCATGGGCAATCACGACGACCGCGCGACGCTGCGGCGCACGCTCCTCGACGCCGCGCCGACGACCGAGCCGCTGGACCGCGTCGAGTGGCTCGGCGGGCTGCGGCTCGTCGTCCTGGACTCGACCGTGCCGGGGCACGCGCACGGCGAGCTCGAGCCGGGACAGCTCGCCTGGCTCGCCGACGTGCTCGCGACGCCCGCGCCCGAGGGGACGATCCTCGCGATGCACCACCCGCCCGTCCCGTGCCTGCAGGACCTCGCCGTCACGGTCGAGCTGCGCGACCAGGCGGCCCTCGCCGACGTCCTGCGCGGCACGGATGTGCGGGCCATCCTCGCGGGGCACCTGCACTACAGCACGACCGCGGGGTTCGAGGGCATCCCCGTGTCGGTCGCCTCGTCGACCTGCTACACGCAGGACCTCTTCACGCCCGGCCGCGGGACGCGCGGAAGGGATGCGGCACAGAGCGTCAACTTCGTCCACGTCTACGAGCGCACGGTGATGCACACGGTGGTGCCGGCCGCCGGCGCGGCGACGGTGGGGCGCTTCGTCGACGAGGCGGCGACCGCGCGCCGCCTCGAGGAGGAGGGCGTGGTGATCCCGCCGTCCGCGAACCCGGACGCGCCCGAGTGGGCGCGGCGCGCCATCCCGTCGCCCGTCGGGAGCGAGCCCGCGGCGGCGCTCCCGCTGCCCGTGGCCCGGTGACGCGACACGCGTTCCTGTCGAGCGCCCGGCGCGGGTACCGTCGAAGGGTGGGGAGAAGGAGCGCATCGTGAGCCAATCGCCGGAGACCAGCGTGGACCAGGGCCGGGAGGGGCGCGCGAAGCGGTACGCGACGCTCGACGAGGCCTTCCAGAAGCACGGGACGCCGCCCGAGAACCAGGCGGTCATCCGCCGCATCGTGGACGGCTCCGACGTCACGGGCTTCGTCGGGTACCGCACGTACTTCAAGATCGAGCGCCGCGGCAGCGCCGCACTCGAGGTGCACGCGGGCTACACGAACGGCTTCCGGTCGGAGTCCGACGCCGCCCGCCTCGCGGGCGACCTCGAGCGCTGGCCGAGCCGCCGCTTCCACGGCTCGTGGGGTGTCACGCACCCCGTGACGCACGCCGTGCGCGTCGCGCCGGCGCGCTCGAGCGCGCCGCGCCGCGAGACGGTCCGCAAGCCCGTCGTGCCCGAGCGCGCGGCCGACGTCTGCCCGACCTGCTTCATGGAGATGCCGCTCACGGGCGTCTGCCCGAACTGCGGCTGAGGCGGATCACCTGCCGCTTCCGGCCGCTTGACGGCGGCGGATCGCGGCCGTTCGCGACCAGGACCGGTTCCGGATGTCGGCGGTGCATGGTTCGCTGGGGTCATGGACACGGTCACCTCGGCAGACGGCACCCCCATCGCGTTCCGCACCCTCGGCGACGGGCCCACGGTCGTCATCGTCAACGGCGCGCTCTCGACCGCGGCGGACGCCTCGGGCCTCGCCGAGGCGCTCGCGGCCTCCGGCCTGCGGGCCGTCACCTGGGACCGACGCGCGCGCGGTGACAGCGGCGACGCACGCGACTCCGTCCCCGAGCGCGAGAGCGAGGACCTCGCGGCCGTGATCGAGGCCGCGGGCGGCGACGCCGCGGTGCTCGGGCACTCGTCGGGCGCCGTGCTCGCGCTGTTCGCGGCGTCGCTGGGGGTGCCCATCCGCCGGCTGTTCCTCTCGGAGCCCCCGCTCCACGCAGGAGAGCCGGCGCCGCACGACCTCCCCGATCGTCTCCAGGCGCTCGTCGACGACGGCGCCCTCGAGGACGCGGTCGCGACATTCCAGGTCGAGGGCGTCGGGCTTCCGCGCGAGATGGTCGAGGGGATGCGGGCGCGGGGCGCACTCACGCTCCTCGCGCCGCTCGCGCAGTCGACCGTCTACGACGCGCGGCTCGTCCGGGATGCGGGAGGGCCGACCGCCGCGATGCTCGAGGTCGGGCAGCCGATCGTGATCCTGCGCGGGGAGCAGACGTTCCCCGTGCTCGTCGAAGCGGCCGACCGCCTCGCCGCAGCGCGCCCCGATGCCGAGCTCGTCGTGGTGCCGGAGTCCGTCATGCACCGCCCCGATCCCGCGGCGACCGCGCGCATCGTCGCCGAGCGGATGGGCTGACCGCCCCCGCGCCCGGCTCACCCGCCCGCGACGGGTTCGACGCGTTCACTCCAGGTGACGCAGGAACCGGCCGGGGGAGTCGAGGAACGATCGCCACGTCCGCACGAGGTCGAGGTCGTCGTACGCGCATCGACGGATGCCCCACGAGCCGAGCTCGAGCAGGTCGGCTCCGGGGAATGCGGCGAGCACCGGGGAGTGCGTCGAGAGGACGATCTGCGAGCCGTCCGCGACGAGGTCGCGCAGCAGCCCGAGAAGCGCGAGGCAGCCGGAGACGGAGAGAGCGGATTCCGGCTCGTCGAGCACCCACAGCCCGCGGATGCGCAGGCGCTCGGAGACCAGGTCGAGGAACGACTCGCCGTGGCTGCGCTCGTGAAGCGGGGCGCCCATCCCGATGTCCTCGAGATACGTGTAGAACCCGTGCATGGTCTCCGCCCGCAGGAAGAAGCCCTTCCTCGGCGCACCGGCCCCGCGCACGAGCTGCAGGTGGTCGCCGAGGTCGGACTCCGACGCGCGCGTGGCGTGCAGGGCGCCGCTCGAGCCGCCCTCTGCGTTGAGGCCGTATGCCGTGACGAGAGCCTCGACCAGGGTCGACTTGCCGACGCCGTTCTCGCCCGTGAGCACCGTCACGGCGCCGAGGTCCAGTCCCTCCTCGAGCACCTGCCGGACGGGCCCGAGCGTGGCGGGCCAGCGCCGCAGATCGGCGGGCGCGAGCGGGTGCGCCTCGATTCTGCGCACGGGGAGGGCCCGGCGGGAGAAGGGGCGCGCATCCACACGGCGACCCTAGCCTGCCCCGCGCCCCGGACCGGCGGCATGTCTCACTTGTGCAGCCTTACGGGCCGCGATTGCCTGCAAATTCGAGACATGCCAGGGAGCGGCCTCCCGAGGAGGCGCGGCAGGAGGGGCGCGGGCTCGCGTGATAAGGTCTTCCTCTGGAAGCGTGTCCGAGAGGCCTAAGGAGCTTGGCTGGAATCCAAGTATGCGGGGTAACTCGCATCGCAGGTTCAAATCCTGTCGCTTCCGCAGAAGAGGCCCCGTCCGGTTCGCCGGACGGGGCCTCTGACATGCCAGCGGGAGCTACACGCCGCGGACGTCGGCGTACAGCGCGCGGGTGCGGTCGGCGATCGCGGTCCACGAGAACTCGCGCTCGGCGCGCTCGCGCCCTGCGGCCCCCAGCGCACGCGCGCGATCGGGGTCGGACACCATCTCGGTGAGCGCAGCCGCGAGGTCGCCGACGAAGCGCTCGGGGTCGATCGGGGTGCCCGTTCCGTCGTCCACCTGCTCGATCGGGACGATCGCTCCCGTCACGCCGTCCGCGACGACCTCGGGGATGCCGCCGGTGCCCGTGCCGACGACCGGTGCACCGCAGGCCATGGCCTCGAGGTTCACGATGCCGAGCGGCTCGTACACCGAGGGGCAGACGAACGTCGTGGCCGCGCTCAGCAGGGCGCACAGCTCGGGGCGGGGCAGGTGGCGGTCGATCCAGACGACGCCGTTGCGCTCGGCGCGCAGCTCGGCGACGAGGCCCTCGACCTCGGCCATGATCTCGGCCGTGTCGGGAGCGCCCGCGCAAAGCACGAGCTGCACCTCGGGCGGCAGGGCGCGCGCCGCGCGGAGCAGGTACGGCAGCCCCTTCTGCCGCGTGATGCGGCCGACGAACACGATCGAGGGGCGGCCGGGGTCGACGCCCAGGGCGCGCACGGTGTCCGGGTCGTCGACGCGCTGCCAGCCGTCGAGGTCGATGCCGTTGTAGACGACCTTCACGCGCTCGGGCTCGAGCTCGGGGTACACCCGCAGCAGGTCGCGGCGCATGCCCTCGCTGACCGCGACGACCGCGTCGGCCGAGGTGAGGGCCTCGCGCTCGATCCAGCTCGACAGGCGATAGCCGCCGCCGAGCTGCTCGGCCTTCCACGGGCGCAGCGGCTCGAGGCTGTGGGCGGTGGCCACGTGCGGGATGCCGTGGAGCATCTTCGCGACGTGTCCGGCGAAGTTCGCGTACCAGGTATGCGAGTGGACGAGGTCGGCGCCCTCGACATCGCGGGCGATGAGGAGGTCGGTGCCCATGGTCTGCAGGGCTCCGTTCGCGCCCGAGAGCTCGGCGGGCGTCCCGTACGAGAAGACGCCCTCCTCGTCGCGCGGAGCGCCGAACGCGCGCACGACGACGTCGAGATCTCGGCGGAGCGCTCTGACGAGCTCGGCGACGTGCACGCCGGCACCGCCGTACACCTCGGGCGGGTACTCGCGGGAGAGGAGATCGACTCGCATGCAGTCAACCTAGCGCCGCTGGAGGCCGCGCGGGGAACAGGTCGAGAATTGCACATTTCTCCCCGCGATTCGAGCCTGCCTTTCTCCTCCGGTTCTCACTAGGGTGAGGCCATGTCCAAGTACTTCGGCATCGTGCTCGCAGGCGGAGAAGGCAAGCGGCTGATGCCGCTCACGGAGGACCGGGCGAAACCGGCGGTGCCCTTCGGCGGACAGTACCGCCTCATCGACTTCGCGCTGTCGAACCTGATCAACTCGGGGCTGCGGCAGATCGTCGTGCTCACGCAGTACAAGTCGCACAGCCTCGACCGCCACATCTCGCAGCTGTGGCGCATGAACGGCCTGCTCGGCTCCTACATCGCGTCCGTGCCCGCGCAGCAGCGGCTCGGGAAGCGCTGGTACCAGGGCTCGGCGGACGCGATCCTGCAGAGCCTCAACCTCGTGTACGACGAGCGCCCGGACTACATCGTCGTGGTCGGCGCCGACCACGTCTACCGGATGGACTTCGACCAGATGATCGAGGCGCACATCGCCTCGGGCGCCGAGGCGACCGTCGCGGCCATCCGCCAGCCGATCTCGCTCGCCGACCAGTTCGGCGTCATCGACATCGACCCCGAGAACCCGAGCCGCATCCGCGAGTTCCTCGAGAAGCCGTCGAACCCGCAGGGCCTGCCCGACTCGCCGCGCGAGGTGCTCGCCTCGATGGGCAACTACGTCTTCACGGCCGAGGCGCTCATCGAGGAGGTGCTGCGCGACGGCGAGCGCGCCGACTCGAAGCACGACATGGGCGGCGACATCATCCCGGCCTTCGTCGAGCGCGGCACGGCCGGCGTGTACGACATGAAGCAGAACACCGTGCCCGGCGCCTCGGCGCGCGATCGCTACTACTGGCGCGACGTGGGGACGATCGACTCGTACTTCGAGGCGCACCAGGACCTCATCTCGGTGCTCCCTGTGTTCAACCTCTACAACCAGGAGTGGCCGATCTTCACGCAGCAGGTGAACCTGCCGCCGGCGAAGTTCACGCGCGACGCCCGGGGCACGCTGAGCACCGTGATCGACTCGATCGTCGCGGGCGGCACCGTGATCTCGGGCGCGCACATCGAGCGCAGCGTGCTCGGCTCGGGTGGCATCGTCGAGTCGGGCGCGCACGTGAGCGACTCGATCGTGTTCGAGAACGCGCGGATCAAGCCGGGGGCGACCGTGCGCCGCGCGATCCTCGACAAGAACGTCGTCGTCGAGGCGGGCGCGTCGATCGGCCTCTCTCGCGAGGCGGATGCGGCGCGCGGCTTCGCGATCACGCCGAGCGGCATCACCCTCGTCGGAAAGGGCGCGACGGTCACCGCGTCCTGACGGCGCGAGCGCTCAGAGCGCGTCCTCCACACGAGGGCGCACGACGAGCGATCGCGGCAGCGCGCTCGCGCGCGCCCGCTCAGCCGTGCCCGGCAGGAGCGCGCGCCGGATGCGGCGCAGAGCGCCCGCGGCGGTCTCGGCGGGGAGCTCGTCGGATGCCCGCGCGTACGACGCGCGCTCGACCGCGCCCACGAGCAGCGCGACATCCGCCTCGGGAGCTCCGCACTGCGTCACGAGGCGCCGGCCGAGCGCACGGGGCGACTCGCTCGCGCGCACGTCGACGCCCGCGTCGATCGCGGTGTCGACGAGCTCGAGCCACACGGCGCGCGACCGGGCCGCTCCCGAGGCGTTCAGTCGCCGCGACCGCCGCGCGCTCCGCACGACGAAGGGGAGCGCGACGACGAGCAGAGCGAGGATGGCGATGCCGATCGCGCCGAGGGCGCCGCGCGGATCCCACGCGGCGACCTCGGCGCCGTCCGCGCCGCCCGCACCCGGATCCGTCGAGGGGCGCGCGCTCGCGGTCGGCGTGGGCGCGTCGCTCGGGCGCTCGTCCTCCTCGACCGGCGTCTGACCGCCGTCACTCGTCTGCGGAAGGAAGTTCGTGGGCACGCCCAGGGAGGCCGTGGGCTCGAACGGCACCCAGCCGATGCCCTCGAGATGCGCCTCGGGCCACGCGTGGAGCTGTGCGCTCGTGACCGAGTACGTCACCGACCCGTCGTCCGCCGGCGGGCCCGTCGCCGTTCCCGGCAGGTAGCCGACCACGACGCGCGTGGGGATCCCGAGGGTGCGCGCCATGACGGCGAACGACGATGCGAAGTGCACGCAGTAGCCCGCGCGCACCTCGAGGAAGTCGGCGATCGCGTCGACCCCCGAGCCGTCGAAGCCCTCCGCGACCGGCGCCTCGAGCGAGTACCGGAACGCGCCTCCGCGGAACCAGCCCTGCAGGGCGCGCAGGGCATCGTAGGGGGTCTGCGCGTCGGCCGTCACCTCCGCAGCGAGCTCGCCGATCACGGCCGGCAGCTCGGGCAGTGCGAGCGCCTGCTCCGGCGCCTCGCCGATCGCCGCGGCCTGCGCCTGCTCCCGCGTCGGGTCGGGCCGCTCCCACGTCACCGTGTACTCGGCGCCGAGGGAGGACGCCGAGTTCGTCACGAGCGTGCGGTTCGCGGTGAGCATCGACCACGCGTCGTCGACGCCCTCGAGCTCGACGGCCGCGTACGGCACCGGCAGGTAGCCGCCGGTGAGCCGCGTGATGTCGACGGACGCCGTGCCGCGCTCGCGCTCGACCGCGATCTCCTCGACCGGCGGCAGCCCGCCCCCGACCGCGGTGAGCGCGCCGGTGTCGGGCGTCCACACCTCCCCGTCGAAGGACGACAGGGTCGCGACGCGCAGGTACGGAGCCGCGCCGGCCGCCGTCCTGACCTGCAGCACCTCGGTCTGGGCGGGCTGGCGCAGGCTGGCGCCGAGATCGAGGTCGGCGTCGATGGTCGTCGTGGGGCCGAAGCCGGATCCGGGGCGCGCGACGGGCTGCGGGAGCAGGGGCGGGATGGCCATGGCGGCGACGACCGCGACAGCGCCGACGATCGCGGCGACGACGGACGCGGATGCCGTGTGCCCGACGCCCGTCCGCGGATCGCGCGCGCGGGTGTCGGCGCGCAGCATGAGGAGGATCGACACCGCGAGCGGAACGAAGAAGACCGCCTCCACGCGCTGCGGCACGACGAGCGACGGGATGAGCGACACCGTGATGAACCCCACCGCCGCGAGGAGGGGAAGCCGTGCGGTGAGGGCGACGTGCGACATGGCGATCGCGAGGAGGCCGACCGCGACCGTGATCACCCACGCGAGTCCGCTCGACGGCCGCAGCGGCGCGACGCCGTGGAGCACCTCATCCCACACGGCGCCGAGGAGCGCCTCGACCGCGCGCGGCGTCTGCGGCGAGGGGACGACGAGGTACCGCGGCACCGAGGCGGGCAGGAGGATCATCGCGCACGCGATCCACACGGCCGCCTCGGCGAGGAACGCCCAGGCGCGGTGCCGCGTGCGGCGGACCGCGTAGCCGGCGGCGCACACGACCGCGACCGTGAACACCGTCTGGGGGAGCCAGATCGGGACGACGACCCTCGTCAGCGGGAGGGCGGATGCGAGGACGGCGATCGCCGTCCACAGGGCGAGCACGGGGTCGGCGGGACGACGGCGGCGCTCGGCCCCGCGCGCCCGCAGCTCAGCGGCGTCCATATCGCGCCCCCGGGTTCACGGCGCGCAGCCATGCGTCCTCGACGTCCGCCTCGAGCGCGACAGAGCGCCATCCGGCGCGACGGGCCTCGTCGAGCGCGTCGCGCTGCGGGGCGGATGCGAACAGGAGGGGGAGCGCGCCGCGATGCGCCGTGCGGGCGAGCACCGCGGCGTCGGATGGCTCGAGGCGCCCCGCGATGAGCACGAGCGGCCCCGTGGTCACGCCCGCGAGCACCTCGTCGAGGCGCGGCAGGGTGTCGGCGGAGCGCGTCCCGACCGTCGTGAAGGCGCGCAGGAGCTCGGCGCGCTCGTCGCCCTGGGCCGCGCCGCGCTGGCCGAGCGACGCGAGCGGCGCGCCGTCGCCGTCGATGACCCGGACGATGTAGCCGTCGGCCGCGAGGCGCCACGCGGCCGAGACGCACAGCGAGACCGCGGCCTCGAACGCGCTGTCGCCGCCGGGCGACGCGGCGGAGGGCGACCAGCGCGACGTGCCCCGGTCGAGCACGACGACTGCCTGCGGCGACGCCTCCTGCTCCTCCTCCCGCACCATGAACTCCCCGAGCCGCGCGGAGGCGCGCCAGTGGATGCGGCGCATCGAGTCCCCTGGAGCGTACGGGCGGGGGATGAGGTTGTCGCTGCCCTGGCCGCGCCGCTCGGCGCTCGCGAGCGCGACGCCCGAGTCGCCCGCGAGGCGGGGCAGGGGCGAGAGCGGGACGATGCGCGGCGTCACGGTGACGGGCGTTATCCCGCCCAGACGTCGCGTGCGGCGCGCGATGCCGAACGGGTCGTGCTCGACGACCGTGAGCGGCCCGAGAGTCCACGCGCCTCGGCGGACTCCCGTGACCGCGTACGTCAGCTCGAGCGCTCCGGACGCGCCGCGGCTCGGCAGGAGCGACGCGGGCAGCGCGCCGGTCGCATCGCCCGCGAAGCCGCCCGGCAGCTCGTCGGCCCACGTCCCGCCCGGCGTGGGCAGCGGGGACCGCCCCGAGATCCGCAGCGCGACCGTGCTCTCCTCGCCGACCGCGACGGTCTCGGGGCGGAGCGTCCGGATCATGCGCTCGGGGCTCCGGCGCAGGTACAGCGAGAGCGCGCACGCCGCCACGAGCGCGAAGAGGAGCATCGCGTACGCGAGGGCCTCTGTCGACCCCACCGCGTGCGCCGCGACGAAGAGCGCGGCGCCGAGAGCGAGCGCCCCGGCGCCGCGCACGGTGAGCGGGTGGCGGCGCATCGCGCTCAGCGCGCCGTCGCGAGCGGGACCCGGACGGCGTGCACGATGCGCTCGAGGATCGCGGGGATCGCGTCCGCCTCGCCGCGGTGCGCGGCGGCCGCGCGCGTCGGGATGAGACGGTGCGCGAACACGGGCGTGAGCAGGGCCATGAGGTCGTCGGGGATGACGTAGTCGCGCCCGTCGAGCGCGGCGCGCACCTTGGCCGCGCGGACCAGTTGGATGGTCGCCCGCGGGCTCGCGCCCAGACGGAGGTCGGGATGGCGGCGCGTGGCCTGCGCGAGCGCGACCGCGTACTGCTCGACGACGGGCGCGACGTGCACGGCGCGCGCCCACGCGATGAGCGCCGCGACCGTCTCGACGTCGACGACCGCCGTGAGCGCGTCGAGCGGATTCGCGGTGTCGCGCTGGCGCAGCATGAGCGCCTCGGCCTCGGCATCCGGGTAGCCCATCGAGATGCGCATCATGAAGCGGTCGCGCTGGGCCTCGGGGAGCGCGTACGTGCCCTCCATCTCGAGCGGGTTCTGGGTCGCGACCACGAGGAACGGGCGCGGCAGCCGGTGGGTCCGCCCATCGACCGTGACCTGCGCCTCCTCCATCGCCTCGAGCAGGGCCGACTGCGTCTTGGGGGAGGAGCGGTTGATCTCGTCGGCGATGACGACGTTGGCGAACACCGCGCCCGATTTGAACTCGAACTCGCGGCTCACCGGGTCGAAGACCGACACGCCCGTGACGTCGCTGGGCAGGAGATCCGGCGTGAACTGGATCCGTCGCACGCTCGCCGCGATCGAGGCGGCGAGGGCGCGCGCGAGCTGCGTCTTGCCGACGCCCGGCACATCCTCGATGAGCAGGTGACCCTCGGCCAGGAGCGAGATGAGGGCGCTGTCGACGGCCTCGGGCTTGCCGTCGATCACGCTCGAGATCGCGCGCGCGATCCCGTTCGCCGCCTCGAGGAATCTCTCGGCCGTCATGGTCTCTGGCACAGGCCACCTCGCATTCGGGGTTAGACTATCTGCAGCTCTCCGCGTGGCGGCATCCAGGCCAACTCCCCCAGGACGGAAACGTAGCAAGGGTAACCGGGCTCTGTCGGGTGCGCGGAGAGCCTTTTCATGCCCAGGCGGGAATCCGCCGGTCGTCCTGCCGCGTCGAAGGTGTTCGACCTAGGGTGGATGACGTGGCGAGAAGCATCTACATCACGTCGGCCGAGGGGCATTCCGGCAAGTCCACGGTGGCGCTCGGCGTCCTGGATGCGCTGAGCAGGGCGACCCCGCGCGTGGGGGTCTTCCGTCCGATCGCCCGGTCGTCCGCCGAGCGCGACTACGTCCTCGAGATGCTGCTCGACCACGACGGCGTCGACCTCGCGTACGAGGAGTGCGTCGCGGTCACCTACGACGACGTCCGCGCCGATCCCGACGCCGCTCTCGGGCGGATCGTCGAGCGCTTCAAGGCCGTCGAGGCGAAGTGCGACGCGGTCGTCGTCCTCGGGAGCGACTACACCGACGTCGGCAGCCCCGCGGAGCTCGCCTACAACGCCCGCGTCGCGGTGAACCTCGGCACGCCCGTTCTGCTCGTCCTCGGCGGACGCGCGCAGCAGGGCCACACCGAGCAGCTCGGCACGACGTCGCCGCGCACGCCAGAGGAGGTCGCGCAGATCGCCGCGCTCGCGGTGTCGGAGCTCGTGCGCGAGCGCGCCGAGCTGCTCGCGACGATCGTGAACAGGGCCGACGGCGCCCGCCGGGACGAGATCCTCGCAGCGGTCGGCGCGGTCACCCCGTCGGCTCCGGTCTGGGCGATCCCCGAGGACCGGATGCTCGTGGCCCCGTCGATGGGCGATGTGCTGCGCGCGGTCGACGGCCGGCTCGTGAACGGCGACGAGGCGCTGCTCACGCGCGAGGCGCTCGGCGTGGTCATCGCCGCGATGTCGATGGAGAACGTGCTCCCGCGGCTCACCGAGGGCGCCTGCCTCATCGTGCCCGGCGACCGGAGCGAGGTCCTCCTCGCGGCGCTCCTCGCGAACGCCTCGGGCACGTTCCCGTCGATCGCGGGGATCATCCTCAACGGGCCCTTCGAGGTGCCGGAGGCCGTGTCGCGCCTGCTCGAGGGTCTCGGCTCGCGCCTTCCCGTCATCCGCGCGGACGGCGACACCTACACCACCGCCGTGCGGGTCATGAGCGCCCGCGGGCGCCTCGCCGCGGGCTCGCCCCAGCGCTACAACCTCGCGCTGTCGCTGTTCGAGAGCAGCGTCGACGTCGAGGAGCTCACCCGCGTGCTCGGGGTCGCGCGCGCGACCGTCGTCACGCCGCTCATGTTCGAGTACACCCTGCTCGAGCGGGCCCGCGCCGACCGCCGCCACATCGTCCTGCCCGAGGGCGACGACGACCGCGTGCTGCGAGCGGCGGGCATCCTGCTCCAGCGCGGCGTGGCCGAGCTCACGATCCTCGGCGAGCCGTTCGAGGTCCGCGCCCGCGCGATCGAGCTCGGCGTGGACATCCGCGAGGCGCACGTCCTGAGCCCGTTCGATCCCGTGCACGTGCACAAGTTCGCGACCGAGTACGCGCGGCTGCGGGCGCACAAGGGCGTGACCTACGAGCGCGCGGCCGACACCGTCACCGACGTCAGCTACTTCGGCACGATGATGGTGCACATGGGGCTCGCCGACGGCATGGTCTCGGGCGCCGCGCACACGACGGCCCACACCATCCGCCCGGCATTCGAGGTCATCAAGACCGAGCCCGGCGTCTCGGTGGTCTCGAGCGTCTTCCTCATGGCGCTCGCCGACCGGGTGCTCGTCTACGGCGACTGCGCGGTGATCCCCGATCCGACGAGCGAGCAGCTCGCCGACATCGCGATCACCTCGGCGCAGACCGCGCGCCAGTTCGGCGTCGAGCCGCGCGTCGCGATGCTGTCGTACTCGACGGGGGAGTCGGGCACGGGCGCGGATGTCGACAAGGTGCGCGAGGCGACGCGGCTCGCGCGCGAGCGCGCGCCCGAGCTGCCGATCGAGGGCCCGATCCAGTACGACGCGGCGGCCGACGCCGCGGTCGCGAAGGCGAAGCTCCCGGGCTCGGAGGTCGCCGGGCGCGCGACGGTCTTCGTCTTCCCCGATCTCAACACGGGCAACAACACCTACAAGGCCGTGCAGCGGTCGGCGGGCGCCGTCGCGATCGGGCCGGTCCTGCAGGGCCTGAACAAGCCGATCAACGACCTGTCGCGCGGCGCGCTCGTCGAGGACATCGTCAACACCGTCGCGATCACGGCCATCCAGGCGCAGGGGCAGCAGCGATGACCGCGCGGAGCGTCCTCGTCGTCAACAGCGGGTCGTCGTCGTTCAAGTACCAGCTCATCGACATGGCCGCCGAGCGGGTGCTCGCCTCGGGGCTCGTCGAGCGGATCGGGCAGGCGCAGGGCGCGGCAGCCCACACGGTCCGCTTCGCGGCCGGTCCCGGAGAGCCCGCGCCGGCGATCGCCGACGAGACGCACCGCCGTGAGACGGAGATCCCCGACCACACCGCCGGGTTCCGTGTGATGCTCGACGCGTTCGCCGCGCACGGCCCCGCGCTCGACGCCGACGCGCTCGCCGCCGTCGGGCACCGCGTCGTGCACGGCGGCGCGCGGTTCTTCGAGCCGACCGTCGTGAACGACCTCGTCGAGATCAACATCGACGAGCTCTCGGTGCTCGCCCCGCTGCACAACCCCGGCGCGCTGCAGGGCATCCGCGCCGCGCGCGCGGCGTTCCCGCACGTGCCGCACGTCGCGGTGTTCGACACGGCGTTCCACCAGACCCTTCCGCCCGCCGCGTACACCTACGCGATCGACCGCGAGATCGCGCAGGCGCATCGCGTCCGCCGCTACGGGTTCCACGGCACGAGCCACAAGTACGTCTCGGAGGCGGCGGCGCGCCATGTCGGACGACCGCTCGCGGAGCTGCGCCAGATCGTGTTCCACCTCGGCAACGGCGCGTCCGTCACCGCCGTCGACGGCGGCCGGTCGGTCGAGACCTCGATGGGCATGACGCCGCTCGAGGGCCTCGTGATGGGCACCCGGTCGGGCGACATCGACCCGGCGGTGCTCTTCCAGCTCGCGCGCAGGGCCGACCTGACGATCGCCGACCTCGACCGGCTCCTCAACACGCGAAGCGGTCTCAAGGGCCTCGCCGGGGTCTCGGACATGCGCGACGTGCAGGAGCGCAGGGCGGCGGGAGACGAGGCAGCCCAGCTCGCGTTCGACGTGTACGTCCACCGGCTCCGCGCGTACGCGGGCGCGTATCTCGCGCAGCTCGGCGGGGTCGACGTCATCTCGTTCACGGCCGGAGTGGGGGAGAACTCCCCGGATGTCCGCGCTGCGGCGCTCGCCACGCTCGGGTTCGCGGGGGTGGAGATCGACGCGGCGCGGAACGCCGCGGCTCCGCGCGGCGAGATCGCGGTCATCTCGACCGACGCGTCGCGCGTCACCGTGCTCGTCGTGCCGACCGACGAGGAGCTCGAGATCGCCCGCCAGTCCCTCGCCGCGGCGAGCTGACCGCCACTACGCTGGGGTGAACCGGCCATCCCGCGCGACGGAGGATCTGTGACCTCTCTGCCCGACTCGCCCCTTCCCGACCTGAGACGCTACGACGCCGTGCTGTTCGACCTCGACGGCGTGCTCACGCCGACGGCCGAGGTGCACATGCACGCGTGGCGGGCGATGTTCGAGGAGCTCTTCGCCCAGTGGGGCATCGAGCCCGCCTACACCGACGACGACTACTTCGCGCACCTCGACGGCAAGAAGCGCTACGACGGCGTCGCCGCCCTGCTGCGCAGCCGCGACGTCGAGATCCCGTGGGGCGACCCGTCAGACGATCCCTCGCTCGACACCGTGTGCGGCATCGGCAACCGCAAGAACGCCGTGTTCTCGCGCGTGCTCGCGGACGAGGGGATCGCGCCGTACCCGGGCTCGCTGGCCCTCCTCGACGCGCTCGCGGCGGTGGGAGCGCGCGTGGGCGTGGTCTCGAGCTCGAAGAACGCGAAGGACGTGCTGACCGCCGCCGGCATCCTCGACCGGTTCCCCGTGATCGTCGACGGTGCGGTGGCCGAGCGCGACGGACTGCCGTCGAAGCCGGCGCCCGACATGTTCCTCGCGGGCGCCCGCCAGCTCGGCGCCGCCCCCGCCCGCTGCGCGGCCGTCGAGGACGCCCTCAGCGGAGTCGCATCGGCGGCCGCTGGCGGGTTCGCCCTCATCGTCGGCGTCGACCGCGGCGCCGGGGCGGCCACGCTCTCGGCCGCGGGCGCGCACGTCGTCGTGTCCGACCTCGCCGAGCTCGTCGGCCCGGCCACCCGCTGACCTCCGCCCTCCGTCCATCCGGCACCCGACCATCCGGAGCACACGCATGATCGATCGCGACCGCTTTCCCGTCGACCCCTGGCGCCTCGTCGAGACCCGCTACTCCGAGGAGGACGCGGGTGTCACCGAGACCCTGTTCGCCGTCGGGAACGGCTTCCTCGGACTGCGCGGGAACTACCCCGAGGGCCGCCACGCGCACGAGCACGGCACGTTCATCAACGGCTTCCACGAGACGTGGCCCATCCGTCACGCCGAGAGCGCCTACGGCTTCGCCGAGGTGGGGCAGACGATCGTCAACGTGCCCGACCCGAAGGTCATGCGCGTCTACGTCGACGACGAGCCCCTCTCGCTCGACCTCGCGGACGTGCGTGAGTACGAGCGCTCGCTCGACTTCCGCGACGGGGTCCTGCGGCGTCGTCTGCTGTGGGTCACGCCGTCGGGCAAGGAGGTGCTCCTCGAGTCGGAGCGGCTCGTGCCGTTCGAGGACCGGCACCTCGCGATCGAGCGGATGACCGTCACGGTCCGCAACGCGGACGCCCCGGTGGTCATCAACTGCCAGCTCATCAACCGGCAGGACGGGCAGGACGTGTACGGGGGCCACCCGCACGCGCCGGGCGCGACCGTCGACCCGCGCCGCGCCGAGCGCATCGAAGCGGAGCGCGTGCTCATGCCGCAGGAGCACTGGCAGGACGGCACGCGCACCGCGCTGTCGTATCGCACGGCGTCTTCCGGCATGTCGCTCGCGGTCGTCGCCGACCACGTCATCGAGACCGAGAACCCGCACGTGCACCGCGCGCTCATCGAGCCCGACATCGCGAAGAACGTCTTCCGCGTCGAGGCGAAGGCCGGCGTGCCCGTGACCGTCACCAAGACGATCAGCTACCACACGTCGCGCAGCGTGCCGACGGGCGAGCTCATCGACCGCTGCCGGCGCACGCTCGACCGCGTGCTCGCGGCGGGCGCGGCCTCGGTCTTCGAGGCGCAGCGTCGCTGGATGACGGGGTTCTGGGACCGGTCCGATGTCCGCATCGTCGGCCACGACGACCTGCAGCAGGCGACGCGCTGGTGCCTCATCCAGCTCGCCATGGCGGCGGCGCGCGCGGACGGATGGGGCGTGCCGGCCAAGGGCGTCACCGGCTCGGGCTACAG
Organism: Microbacterium sp. JZ37; assembly: GCF_035188445.1. Lineage (NCBI taxonomy): Bacteria > Bacillati > Actinomycetota > Actinomycetes > Micrococcales > Microbacteriaceae > Microbacterium > Microbacterium sp. JZ37. Next base: position 942,121 of record NZ_CP045253.1, read on the forward strand.
CGGGCACTACTTCTGGGACACGGAGATCTACATCCTCCCGTTCCTCGCCTACACGACGCCGCTCTGGGCGCGCAACGCCATGCGCATGCGCACGAAGATGCTCCCCGCGGCGCGTCGACGCGCCGCGAAGATGAGCGAGGCGGGCGCCCTCTACCCGTGGCGCACGATCAACGGCGAGGAGGCGTCGGCCTACTACGCGGCCGGCACCGCGCAGTACCACATCAACGCCGACATCGCCTTCGCGCTCGTGCGCTACGTCCGCGCGACGGGCGACGTCGACTTCATGGCGCGCGAGGGCGCGGATGTCCTCGTCGAGACCGCGCGGATGTGGACGACGCTCGGGTTCTGGCGGCAGAACGAGGGCGAGGAGAGCTTCCACATCCACGGCGTGACCGGGCCCGACGAGTACACGACCGTCGTCAACGACAACCTCTTCACGAACGTGATGGCCCGCTTCAACCTCCGTGCCGCGGCGCGGGTCGTCCGCACGATGGCCGAGAAGTCCGGGCGCGCGTACCGCGACCTCGTCGACCGCGTGCAGCTCGATCCGGGCGAGCCGGAGGCCTGGGAGCGCGCGGCCGACGCGATGTACATCCCGTACAACGAGAAGCTCGGCATCAACCCGCAGGACTCCCTGTTCCTCGAGCGCGAGGTGTGGGACCTCGAGCACACCCCGCGCGAGCAGCGCCCGCTGCTGCTGCACTTCCATCCGCTCGTCATCTACCGGTTCCAGGTGCTCAAGCAGGCGGACGTCGTGCTCGCCCTCTACCTGCAGGGCAACCACTTCACCGACGAGGAGAAGCTCGCCGACTTCGAGTACTACGACCCGCTCACGACGGGCGATTCGACGCTGTCGGCCGTCGTGCAGTCGATCCTCGCGGCCGAGGTCGGGTACCAGGACCTCGCGCTCGAGTACTTCGAGCACGCGCTGTTCGTCGACCTCGCCAACATGCACGGCAACACGTCCGACGGCGTGCATGTGGCGTCGGCGGGCGGCGTGTGGACGGCGCTCGTGGCGGGCTTCGGCGGCATGCGCGACCACGACGGCGAGCTCAGCTTCGACCCGCGCCTCCCGCGCGACTGGCCCGAGCTGCAGTACGCCCTCGCGTGGCAGGGCTCGCAGCTGGACGTCTCGATCCGGCGCGACGAGATGCGGGTGTCGGTCCGCTCGGGCGACCCCGTGACGTTCACGGTGCGCGGCGTGTCCCACACCGCGAGCGCGTCCGCGCCGGCCATCGTGCCGCTCGCCGATCAGGGGCCCGTGCGCCCCGGGCGCCCGACCATGCGCAAGTACTCGTCGATGCACCGCGAAGACGGCTCGCAGCTCGAGCCGACCCTGCCCCCGGTCACCACGGCCATCCCGATCGTGGCCGACGACCTCGTGGAGCGCTCGACCGACCCGCGCACGCTCGATTGAGCGTCGTCCGCGCCCGGCCGCGCACGGTTTGACTTTGCGCGGCCGGGCGCAGACAGTGGAGGGCATGCCCGACGAATGGACCTCGCGCCCCGCGCCCGTCGTGCGCCGCAGCGTCGCGGAGTCCGTGATCGAGGACCTGCGCGGCGCGATCACCTCGGGGGCGCTCGCGGTCGGCACGCGACTGCCGTCGGAGGCACTTCTCGCGGAGCGGTACGCCGTGAGTCGGCCGGTCATCCGCGAGGCGCTGCGCTCGCTGCAGACCCTCGGGCTCACCCAGACGCGCACCGGCAGCGGCACGTACGTGACGGCGGACCGGATCGACCCGGCCACCGTGTACGGCGAGTTCTCCGCGCGCGACCTCATGGAGGCGCGCCCGCACATCGAGGTCCCCGCGGCGGGGCTCGCCGCCGAGCGCCGGACGGACGAGCAGCGCGACGAGCTCACCGCCCTGTGCGATGCGATGGACGCGTGCGACGACCCGCAGGAGTGGGTCGCGCTGGACACCCGCTTCCACTCCCTCGTCGCGCAGGCGTCGGGGAACGCGGTCTTCGCGAAGGCCGTCTCCGACATCCGCGACGCCCTCTCGCGTCAGTCGCAGGTCGTGAACCTCGTCGCGTCGCGCCAGGAGCCATCCGGTCGCGAGCACCGGCGGATCGCCGAGGCGATCGCGGTCGGCTCGCCGATCGAGGCCCGCGAGGCCATGCGCGCGCACCTCGGCGAGGTCGAGCGCGTCGTCATCCCCCTGACACGACCAGCCGCTCGGGGCTGAGCGCCGCGCGCACCTCGTCGGGCGTGAGCAGCCCGCGCTCGAGCGCGACATCCGGAACCGATCGGCCCGTCCGCAGCGCCTCCTGCGCGATCTCCGTGGCCATCCGGTAGCCGAGCAGCGGGTTGAGCGCGGTCGCGAGGCCGATCGACGACGCGACGCGCTCCGCCATGATCTCGGGGTGCGCCTCGATGCCGTCGACGCAGCGGTCGGCCAGGAGCCGGCACGCCGCCGTGAGATGCGCGAAGCTCTGCGAGAGGGCGCGCGCGATCACCGGCTCGAAGGCGTTGAGCTGCAGCTGGCCCGCCTCCGCGGCGAGCGTCACGGCGAGGTCGTCGGCGATCACGGTGTACGCCACCTGCGTGACCATCTCGGGGATGACCGGATTCACCTTGCCGGGCATGATGCTCGAGCCGGCCTGCACGGCAGGCAGCGAGATCTCGCCGAGCCCCGCGCGCGGACCGGACGACAGCAGGCGCAGGTCGTTGCACGTCTTGGAGAGCTTGATCGCGATGCGCTTGAGCACCCCGGAGACGTGCACGAACGCACCGGGATCCTGCGTGGCCTCGACGAGGTCGGCGGCGGTGACGAACGGGCGCCCCGTGAGCTCGGCGAGGTGCGCGCAGGCGCGGGCGGCGTAGCCTGCGGGGGCGTTGAGGCCCGTGCCGATCGCGGTGGCGCCGAGGTTCACCTCGAGCAGGAGCGCGGCCGACTCCCGCAGCCGCGCCCTGTCCTCGCCGAGCATGATGGCGAACGCCCCGAACTCCTGCCCGAGGGTCATGGGCACCGCGTCCTGCAGCTGCGTGCGGCCGACCTTGAGATGCGCGGCGAACTGCGCGGCCTTCCGCTCGAACACCGCCTCGAGGTGCGCCATCGCCGCCTCGAGCTCGTCGACCGCCTCCGTGAGCGCCGCGTTGATCGCGGTGGGGTAGACGTCGTTGGTCGACTGGCTCATGTTGACGTGGTCGTTGGGGTGCAGACGCGCGTAGTCGCCCTTCTCGTGCCCGAGCAGCTCGAGCGCGCGGTTGGCGATGACCTCGTTCGCATTCATGTTCGTCGACGTGCCGGCGCCGCCCTGGATGAGGTCGACGACGAACTGGTCGTGGAGAGCGCCCGCGCGGATCTCCGCGCACGCGGCCGTGATCGCGTCGCACCGGGCGGCGTCGAGCAGGCCGAGATCGCGGTTGGCGAGCGCCGCGGCCTGCTTGACGGCCGCGAGCCCGCGCACGAGGAACGGGAATCGTCCGATCGGCGTGCCCGTGACGGGGAAGTTGGCGACCGCCCGGGCCGTGTGGACGCCCCAGTAGGCGTCTGCCGGGACCTCGAGGTCGCCGAGGAGGTCGTGCTCGCTGCGCGTCTTCGTCATCACTGCTCTCTTCCTTGAGGCGGAACGTGCCTGTAAAGCTACCAGACAGATTTTCGGACTTCCGAGTTGACATCTCACTGCTCGCGTGGTCGGATGTCGCAAGCTGTTTGGCAGCTAGCCAGATTCCGCGGCAACGTCGCCGCCCGACCGAAGGCAGACACCGTGTCGACCCAGACCCCCGATTCCGCCCCCTCGTCGCTCCCCGACGAGCAGTCCGGATTCCGCAAGGCGCTCCGTCCCCGCCAGATCCAGATGATCGCCATCGGCGGCGCGATCGGCACCGGCCTGTTCATGGGAGCCGGCGGCCGGCTCGAGAGCGCCGGTCCGGCCCTCGTCGTCGTGTACGCCGTCTGCGCGTTCTTCGCGTTCCTCGTGCTGCGTGCCCTCGGCGAGCTCATCGTGCACCGTCCGTCGAGCGGCTCCTTCGTGTCGTACGCGCGCGAGTTCTACGGCGAGAAGATGGCGTTCTTCGCCGGCTGGATGTACTGGCTGAACTGGGCGATGACCTCGGTCGCCGACGTCACGGCCGTCGCCCTCTACATGAACTTCTTCAAGCAGTACGTCGCGTGGCTCGCGGCGATCGACCAGTGGGTGTTCGCGCTCGTGGCGCTTGTGCTCGTGCTCGGCATGAACCTGCTGTCCGTGAAGGTGTTCGGCGAGCTCGAGTTCTGGTTCGCGCTCGTGAAGGTGCTCGCGCTCGTCGCGTTCCTCGTCGTCGGCGTCTTCTTCGTCGTGACCGGCACGCCGGTCGACGGCGTCGCGCCGGGGTTCCACCTCATCGCCGACAACGGCGGCGTCTTCCCGAACGGCGTGCTCGCCGCCTTCATCGTCATCCAGGGCGTCGTCTTCGCATACGCCTCGATCGAGCTCGTCGGCACCGCCGCGGGGGAGACCCAGGATGCCCGCACCGTCATGCCGAAGGCCATCCGCACGGTGGTGTTCCGCCTCGTCGTCTTCTACGTGGGCTCGGTGCTCCTGTTCACGCTGCTCATGCCGACCACGTCGTACGCCGCGGGCGAGAGCCCTTTCGTGACGTTCTTCGGCGCGATCGGCGTCGAGGGCGCGGACATCATCATGAACCTCGTCGTGCTCACGGCGGTGCTCTCGTCGCTCAACGCCGGTCTCTACTCGACCGGGCGCATCCTCCACTCGATGGCGGTCTCGGGGTCGGCTCCCGCCGCGCTCGCCCGCATGAACCGCGCGGGCGTGCCCTACATGGGGATCGCCGTCACGGCCGTCGTCACCGCGATCGGGGTGGCGCTCAACGCGGTCGTGCCCGAGCAGGCGTTCGAGATCGCGCTCAACGTCTCGGCGCTCGGCATCATCAGCGCATGGGCGGTCATCGTCCTCTGCCAGCTGAAGCTGCGCAGCCTCGCCGAGCGCGGCGCGCTCGAGCGCCCCGCGTTCCGGATGCCCGGCGCGCCCTACACGGGCTACGCGACGCTCGTCTTCCTCGGCGCCGTCGTCGTGCTCATGGCGCTCGACTACCCGATCGGCAGCGCCACGGTCGCGTCGCTCGTCCTCATCGTGCCGGCGCTCATCGCGGGCTGGTTCCTCTCGCGCGACCGCATCCGGGCGCTCACGGCCGAGCGGACGGGCACGCTCGCCGCGCTCGCGCACCGCGCGGCCGCGACCCGCTCGGGACGGGCCGAGTGACGCCCGCCCCGGCCGTCGTCGTCGTCGCGACGGGCGGCACCATCGCGAGCCGCCCGTCAGCCGAGGGCGGCACGGCGCCCGCGCTCGGCGGCGACGCCATCACGGCGTCGGCCGGGGCGTCAGCGCCCGTCCGCGTGGTCGATCTGATGGCGGAGGACTCGGCCGCGCTCGACCTCGCGCGCATGCAGGAGATCGCCGACGCCGTGGCCGACGCGCTCGCCGACCCGCACACGACGGGTGTCGTCGTGCTCCACGGCACCGACTCGCTCGAGGAGACCGCGCTTCTCGTCGGCCTGCAGTGCGGAGCGGACCCGCGCCCGATCGTGCTGACCGGCGCGCAGTTCCTGCCCGACGATCCGCGGTCGGATGGCCCCGCGAACGTCGCGGCGGCCCTCGCGGTCGCGTCGGGCGAGGCGACCGCGCCGCGCCACCCTGCGACGGGCGGCGCCGTCATCGTGTTCGGCGGGCGCGTCCTCCCCGCGTGGGGCGCGTTCAAGGCGCGCACCGACGACGCCGATGCCTTCCGACGGAGCGGCGACGCTCTCGCGGCCCCCGCTCTCGCGACGGCGCGACGCGCGCACGACGGCGTCGCGCGCGTCCGCGTCGACGTCGTCGCGGTCGTCCCCGGCGGAGACGACCTGCACCTGCGCGCGAGCGCGGCGGCCGGCGCACGGGCCGTGGTGCTCGAGGCGCTCGGCTCGGGGAACGCGTCGCCGGCCATCGTCGAGGGCGTGCGCCGCTGCGTCGATCAGGGCGTGCGCGTCGCGGTCACGAGCCGCGTGCCGGAGGGGGCGCTCGCCGCGACCTACGGCGGGGGAGGCGGCGGTCACGACCTCGTCGTCGCGGGCGCCGCGATGGCGCGCACGCTCCGTGCGGGCCAGGCGCGCATCCTCCTCGCCGAGCTGCTCGCGCGGGGCATGGCCGACGACGCGATCGCGGCCGCCCTCGCTGCGTGAGCGCCGATCGAGGGTCACAGCGCGATGTCGGCGGGGAGCCGTAGGCTGGATCCGTGACCACCGCCTTGTATCGCCGCTACCGGCCGGAGACCTTCGGGGAGATGATCGGCCAGGCGCAGGTCACGGATCCGCTCATGACCGCGCTGCGCGGCGATCGCATCGGGCACGCGTACCTCTTCTCGGGGCCCCGCGGCTGCGGCAAGACGACCTCGGCGCGCATCCTCGCGCGCTGCCTCAACTGCGCAGAGGGTCCGACCGACACGCCGTGCGGCCGCTGCGACAGCTGCGTCGAGCTCTCGCGGACGGGCGGAGGCTCGCTCGACGTCGTCGAGATCGACGCCGCGAGCCACAACGGTGTCGACGACGCGCGCGACCTCCGCGAGCGCGCGATCTTCGCTCCCGCACGCGACCGGTTCAAGATCTTCATCCTCGACGAGGCCCACATGGTCACGCCGCAGGGCTTCAACGCGCTGCTCAAGCTCGTCGAGGAGCCGCCCGCGCACGTGAAGTTCATCTTCGCGACCACCGAGCCCGACAAGGTGATCGGCACCATCCGCTCGCGCACGCATCACTACCCCTTCCGGCTGGTGCCGCCGGCCGCGATGCTCGCGTACGTCGAGAAGCTGTGCGCCGAGGAGGGCGTGGCCGTGGCGCAGGGAGTGCTGCCCCTCGTCGTGCGCGCGGGCGGAGGCTCTCCCCGTGACACGCTGTCGATCCTCGATCAGCTGATCGCGGGGTCCGAGAACGACAGCGTGACCTACGAGCGCGCGGTCGCGCTGCTGGGCTACACGCATGCCGAGCTCCTCGACGAGGTCGTCGACGCGTTCGCGCTGGCCGACGCGGGCTCCGCGTTCGGCGCGGTCGACCGCGTCGTGCAGACGGGGCAGGACCCCCGCCGCTTCGTGGACGACCTGCTCGAGCGGCTTCGCGACCTCATCGTGATCGCGGCCACGGGCGCCGGCGCGTCCGCCGTGCTGCGCGGCATCCCGTCCGATGAGCTCGAGCGCATGGGGCAGCAGGCCGAGCGCTTCGGCGCGGAGCGCCTCTCGCGCACCGCCGACATCGTGAGCGCCGCCCTCGACGGCATGACCGGCGCGACGTCGCCTCGCCTCCAGCTCGAGCTCATGATCGCGCGCGTCCTCACACACGGAGCGGCCGCGGCTCCGGCCGGGGGCGCGCCCGCGGCCGGTTCCTCGCGCGGTCCGGCGGGGCCTGCGGCTGGGCTGGCGGGGCCGGCGGCGGGCACGCCTGCTGCGGCGGCGGCACCTGCGGCACCTGCGGCACCTCCTGTCGCCGCACCGGCGGCTGCGCCTGCGGCCGCTGCGCCTGCGGTACCTCCTGCGGCGGCACCGGCGGCTGCACCTGCGGCACCGGCGGCTGCACCTGCGGCACCGGCGGCTGCACCTGCGGCACCGGCGGCTGCACCTGCGGCACCGGCGGCTGCACCTTCCGTCGCTGCGCCGGTGGCACCTCCCGCAGCCGCACCGACGGCTGCGCCCGCAACTCCCTCGGACGCTCCTGCGGCGGCCGCTCCGGCTGCGGCAGCACCCACGGAACCTCCTGCGGCGGCACCGACCGCAGGGCCCACGGCGGCACCTCCCACGTCTCCGGCACCGCCCGCGGCTGCGGCGCCTGCTGCCGCGGGCTCCAGCGCGGTGAGGTCCGATGGGCCCGAGGCACCCGTACGTCCCGCGACAGCCGTCCGCGATGACGGAACCGTCCCCGCCGCCGGCTGGGCGACCATCCCGCCCGGTGCGGACGGGCCCGTGGCTCCCGCACGGCCGTCGTCTGCCGAGCGTCCGCCGGCCGACGACGGGCCGCTTCCCGCGCCCGAGGACGAGCCGCCCTACGACCCGTACGACGAGCCCGCTCGCAGCGAGCAGCCGCGTCGACCGGAGCCCGCGCCTGAGCCTGCTCCTGTCGGCGCGCCGCTGACCCTGGCCGGAGTGCAGGCCGTGTGGTCGGGGATCCTCGCCCGGCTCGAGCACGCGAGTCGCGCGTCGTGGCTCGTGCTCCAGAGTGCGCGGCCGGTGGCCGCGGAGGGCGACGTGCTCACGCTGGCGTTCACGAACCAGCGCGACCTCGCGACCTTCAAACAGCGCACGCCGCAGGGCGGGGGAGTGAGCGAGGACCTGCGCGGGGTCATCCTCGAGGTCCTCGGCATCCGCGTGAAGTACCTCGCCCGTCACGAGCCGGGCCCCGGCGGGCCCGGATCGAGCGGACCAGGCGGCGCCGGGCCCGGATCGAGCGGACCGGGCGGCGGTCAGACGCCTCCCGCCGGCCCGGGCGGTGGCGCACGCGCACCGGAGCGGTCGTCGCCGCAGCGCGCGTCGGCGCCCTCGGCCGATGCAGGAGCGGTCGCCCTGTCGTCGCGCAGCGTCACGGAGTGGGCCGTGGCGCCGATCCCGGGCGGCGCTGTCGGCACCCTCGCGGTCGACGAGGACCCGGAGGAGGCGGAGATCCCGCCCGCGGCCCGCATCGCGCCGCCCGTCGCGGATGGCGAGATCGCCGCGCCCGCGCCGGCCGCTCCCGTCCTCGACGAGGACGACGACACCGACCCGGGCGACATCCCGCCGGAGCCGGCGGAGGCGATCGCGCCGAACCCGGCGCCGGTGCCGACTGTGCAGGCGCGCCACGTCGGGCCCGAGGGCATCCAGCGCTACGGCGAGGCGGTGGTCCGCCAGGTGCTCGGCGCGACGTTCCTCCACGAGGAGCCGTACGAGCCTGCGACCCGCTTCCAGTGACCTCCCCTGCGTAAGGACACCATCCCTCCATGTACGACGGCATCGTCCAGGAGCTGATCGACGAGCTCGGCCGGCTTCCCGGCATCGGCCCCAAGTCGGCCCAGCGCATCGCGTTCCACATCCTGCAGACCCCGTCCTTCGACGTCTCGCGGCTCTCAGAGCTCCTGCGCGAAGTGCGTGAGCGGGTGAGGTTCTGCGAGATCTGCGGCAACGTCTCCGAGAGCGACACGTGCGCCATCTGCCGCGACCCCCGTCGCAACCCGGCGCTCATCTGCGTCGTCGAGGACGCGAAGGACGTCGCCGCGATCGAGCGCACGCGCGAGTTCCGCGGCCGCTATCACGTGCTCGGCGGGGCGATCAGCCCGATCGCCGGCATCGGGCCCGACGACCTGCGCATCCAGCAGCTCATGACGCGCCTCGCCGACGGCACCGTCCAGGAGGTCATCCTCGCGACGAACCCGAACCTCGAGGGCGAGGCGACCGCGGCCTATCTGAGCCGCCTGCTCACGACCCTCGACATCGCGGTCTCGCGTCTCGCGTCGGGCCTCCCGGTCGGCGGAGACCTCGAGTACGCCGACGAGGTCACCCTCGGCCGCGCGTTCGAGGGCCGCCGCCGCCTCTGAGGGCCGCCGCCTTCGAGCGTGCGGGCGAGACAGCACCTCGCCGCCGAGACAGCAGCTCGCCGCCCAGACAGCGCGTTGCCGCCCCTGAGCGCGCGGCCGAGACTGCACCTCGCCGCCGAGACAGCGCGTCGCCGCCGAGAGGCGCGACGCCGGCCGCCTTCTCGGCGCCCACGTGCACGCTCGGCGGGGGATGGCCCTCTCGGCGCCCACGTGCACGCTCGGCGGGGGATGGCCCTCTCGGCGCCCGCGTGCACGGCCGGCGGGGGATGGCCCTCTCGGCGTCCGCGTGCACGGCCGGCGGGGGATGGCCCTCCGGGCGTGCGGGCGGGCGCGGGCGGCGGGTGCGGAGCCTCTAGACTTGTCGACTGGGCGCGCCCTGCGTCCCTCACCCGCCCGCACCGTGAGGAGCCTCACTTGGCGTTGATCGTCCAGAAGTTCGGCGGCTCGTCCGTCGCCGACGCCGACAGCATCAAGCGCGTCGCGAAGCGCATCGTCGACACCCGCCGGGCGGGGCACGACGTCGTCGTCGCCGTCAGCGCGATGGGAGACACCACCGACGAGCTGCTCGACCTCGCGTCGCAGGTCGCGCCGGTGCCCGCGCCGCGCGAGCTCGACATGCTCCTCTCCAGCGGAGAGCGCATCTCGATGGCGCTCCTGGCCATGGCCATCCACTCGATGGGGTACGAGGCGCGCTCGTTCACGGGCAGCCAGGCGGGCATGATCACGACGGCCGACCACGGCGCCGCGCGCATCGTCGACGTCACCCCCGTGCGCCTGCGTGCGGCTCTCGATGACGGGGCCGTCGTCATCGTCGCGGGCTTCCAGGGCTTCAACCGCGACACGAAGGACATCACGACGCTCGGCCGAGGCGGATCCGACACGACCGCCGTCGCGCTCGCCGCTGCGCTCGACGCCGACGTGTGCGAGATCTACAGCGACGTCGACGGCATCTTCACGGCAGACCCGCGGGTCGTGCCCCTCGCCCGCAAGCTCGGCCACATCACGGCCGAGGAGATGCTCGAGCTCGCCGCCAACGGTGCCAAGGTGCTCTACATCCGCGCCGTCGAGTACGCCCGTCGCCACGGCGTGCTCATCCACGCCCGCTCGACGTTCACGTCGAACGAGGGCACGTACGTTCTGGGCGAGGGGATGAAGGCCCCCCGCAATGCCAAGGGAGAGATCATGTCGGACGACGCCATCGGAATGGAAGAGCCGGTCGTCGCCGGAGTCGCCATCGACCGCAGCCAGGCCAAGATCACGGTCCTCGGCGTGCCGGACGTGCCGGGCTCGGCAGCCGCGATCTTCACGCTCGTCGCGAAGACGGGCGCCAACATCGACATGATCGTGCAGAACGTGCAGTCGGCGAAGGCGGGCCGCACCGACATCTCGTTCACGCTGCCGAAGCAGTCGGCCGCCGAGGTCGCGAAGGCGCTCACGGCAGCGCAGGACGACATCGGGTACGAGAACCTCGTCTACGACGACCAGGTCGGCAAGCTCTCGGTCGTCGGCGCGGGCATGCGCACGCACTCGGGCGTCTCGCTGACGCTCTTCGAGGCGCTGAGCTCCGCCGGCATCAACATCGAGATGATCTCGACGAGCGAGATCCGCATCTCGGTCATCCTCCGCGACACCGAGCTCGACGAGGCCGCCCGCGTCGTCCACTCGGCGTACGGGCTCGACGGCGAGGTCGAGGCGACCGTCTACGCCGGAACCGGCCGCTGACATCCCTCTCCGAAGGCCTCCGACCCCGCGGTCGGAGGCCTTCGTCGTCCACTCCCATCACGCATGTCTCACGCGGCGCCGGTATCGAGGCGCTATACCCGCACCACGTGAGACATGCCCGGTCGCCGACCCACGACAAGTGAGACATGCCCGGGCGGGACGGGGCACTCCGCGGCGCCGGTAGAATCGAGCAACCCCGCTCGCATCCCCGAGGAACACCATGACCCGCATCTCTGAATCAGGACTCTCCGTCGCCGTCGTCGGCGCCACCGGCCAGGTCGGCACCGTGATGCGCGAGATCCTCCAGGAGCGCGACTTCCCGATCCGCGAGCTGCGGCTCTTCGCGTCGGCGCGCTCGGCCGGCCGAACGATCGACTTCGGCGGCACCGAGGTCGTCGTCGAGGACATCGCGACCGACGACCTGTCGGGTATCGACATCGCGCTCTTCTCCGCCGGCGGCTCCGCCTCGAAGGAGCACGCCCCGCGCTTCGCCGCGGCCGGCGCGGTCGTCATCGACAACTCGAGCGCCTGGCGCATGGACCCCGAGGTCCCGCTCGTCGTGAGCGAGGTCAACCCCCACGCGATCAACCAGGCCGTCAAGGGCATCATCGCGAACCCGAACTGCACGACCATGGCGGCCATGCCGGTCCTCAAGCCGCTCGCCGCCGAGGCCGGCCTCGAGCGCCTCATCGTCTCGACCTACCAGGCCGTCTCGGGCTCGGGCCTCGCCGGCGCACAGGAGCTCCTCGGCCAGGTCGAGGGCGTCCTCGCACAGGGCGACACCCTCCGCCTCGTGCACGACGGCTCGGCGGTCGACTTCCCGGAGCCCGAGAAGTACGTCGCGCCCATCGCGTTCGACGTCGTGCCGCTCGCGGGCAACCTCGTCGACGACGGGCTGAACGAGACCGACGAGGAGAAGAAGCTCCGCAACGAGAGCCGCAAGATCCTCGAGCTCCCCGACCTGCGCGTGGCGGGCACGTGCGTGCGCGTTCCGGTGTTCACGGGCCACTCGCTGAGCATCCACGCCGAGTTCGCGCGCGAGATCACGCCCGAGCGCGCGCGCGAGCTCCTGGCGGATGCCCCGGGCGTGGCTCTCGAGGAGGTCCCGACTCCGCTGCAGGCGGCGGGAAGCGACCCCAGCTACGTCGGCCGGATCCGCGCCGACCAGTCGGCTCCCGAGGGGCGCGGTCTCGTGCTGTTCATCTCGAACGACAACCTCCGCAAGGGCGCCGCGCTCAACGCCGTGCAGATCGCGGAGCTCGTCGCCGCCAAGCTCAGTTCGGCCGTCGCGCGCTGATCCATCCCGCAGAACGGGCCGGCCCCTCGGGGCCGGCCCGTTCTGCGTCCCGGCCCGATCGCAAGAACGCCACCGTCTTCGGGGCGCCGAAAACGCAAGTTCCGATGTTCTTTCGACGGCGGATGGTCAGGTTCGCCGAAAAGCCGGGAATAGGATTGACGCGTGAGTGAAACCGTCGATGTCGTGCTGATCGGCGGCGGGATCATGTCCGCCACACTCGGCACGCTCCTCAAGGAACTGCAGCCCGACTGGAAGATCGTCGCCTTCGAGCGCGACGGGGAGGTCGCGCAGGAGAGCTCGAACGCGTGGAACAACGCGGGAACCGGGCACTCCGCCCTGTGCGAGCTCAACTACATGCCCGACCCGTCGAACCCGGCGAAGGCGATCGGCATCAACGAGCAGTTCCAGCAGAGCCGCGAGCTGTGGGCATCCCTCGTCGCGAGGGGCATCCTCGACGCGCCGTCGACGTTCATCAGCACGACGCCGCACATGACGTTCGTCACGGGGGAGAAGGACGTCTCCTACCTCCGCGCGCGCTACGAGACGCTCAAGGACCAGCCGCTCTTCGAGGGCATCGAGTACTCCGAGGACTCGCGCGTCATCCACTCCTGGGCGCCGCTGCTCATGGAGAAGCGCCGCAAGACCGACGAGCCCTTCGCCGCGACGCGCGTGCCGGCCGGCACCGACGTCGACTTCGGCGCGCTCACCCGCCAGCTCTTCGACCACCTCCGCGCGAACGACGCCGAGGTGCTGCTGAACCACGAGGTCAACGGCCTCAAGAAGCAGAAGGACGGCACCTGGCTCGTCAGCTACCGCAACCGGGTCGGCAAGACGCCCGGCCAGGTGCGGGCGCGCTTCGTCTTCGTCGGCGCGGGCGGATGGGCCATCAAGCTCCTGCAGAAGGCGCGCATCCCCGAGATCAAGGGCTACGGCGTCTTCCCGATCGGCGGCCAGTTCCTCAAGACGACCGACCCGAAGCTCGTCGCGAAGCACGGCGCGAAGGTGTACTCGCAGGCGGCCGTGGGCGCCCCGCCCATGTCGGTCCCGCACCTCGACGCCCGCCGCGTCGACGGCGAGGGGTCGCTCATGTTCGGTCCGTTCGCGACGTTCAGCCCGAAGTTCCTCAAGAAGGGGTCGTGGCTCGACATCGTCTCGCAGGTGCGCCTGCACAACATCGGCTCGATGCTCAAGGTCGGAGCCACGAACCTCGACCTCGTGAAGTACCTCGTGACCGAGCTCCTCAAGAGCCGTGCCAAGAAGATCGAGGCCCTGCGCGTCTTCGTGCCCACAGCCGACGGCGCGGACTGGGAGCTCATCCAGGCCGGTCAGCGCGCCCAGGTCATGAAGGGCGGCAAGCTCCAGTTCGGCACCGAGGTGGTCTCGGCGGCGGATGGCTCGATCGCGGGTCTGCTCGGAGCATCCCCGGGCGCGTCGACGGGCGCGACGATCATGCTCGACGTGCTGTCGTCGTGCTTCCCCGATCGGATCGAGGGATGGAAGCCCGCGCTGCGCGAGCTCATCCCCACCTACGGAGAGACGCTGAACGGAGACGCCGCGAAGGCGCGCGCCGAGATGCGACGCACCGCGGAGGCGCTTCACATCGCGGAGGAGCAGCGCGTCGACGCGTGACGCGCGCTCCTTCTCAGACCCCAAGCTTCTCGCGCAGGGCCGCGACGTGCCCATCCGGGTCGACGCGGTACTCGGCGATCTCGATGCGGTTCTCCTCATCGAGCACGAACGTCGAGCGCAGCACGCCCGTGAGGGTGCGGCCGTCGATCTGCTTCTCACCCCACGCGCCGTAGCTCTTCGCGACGGCGTGATCCGGGTCGGAGAGGAGCGGGAAGTCCAGGCGGTCCTCCTCGGCGAAGCGGGCGAGCGTCTCGACGTCGTCCTTCGAGATGCCGACGACCCGGTAGCCGGCGCCGCTGAGCGACGCGAGGTTGTCTCGGAAGTCGCACGCCTCGGTCGTGCAGCCGGGAGTGAAGGCCGCGGGGTAGAAGTAGAGGATGGTGCGTCCGCCCGCGAAGTCGGACAGGCGCACCGTCTCGCCCTTCGCGTCGCTCAGGGCGAAGTCGGGCGCGTCGGCGCCGGGAGCGAGCTGTGCGACGGTCTCTTCGGCCACGATGCCTCCGTAGTTTCACAATATGGAATAAAGCTTCTGTAGCTCGGAATTTATTATAGTCCAGCCCGGCGGGGCGGCGCAATGGCCGATCAGCCGCGCCCGTCGAACGGCATGCCGGTCGCGGTCACCACGATCTCGTGGACCGCGACCTCGTGCGGCAGGTCGGCGACGTCTGCGATGAGGCGCGCGGCGTGCGCGACGTCGAACGTCGGCTCGACGCGGCGCGTGCCGTCGGGCTGCAGCGCGCCGTCGCCCGCGTCGATGTCGTGCAGGAGCTCGGTGGCGGCGTTGCCGATGTCGATCTGGGTCGCGGTGATGCCGTAGGAGCGCCCGTCGAGCGCGACCGAGCGCGTGAGCCCCGTCACCGCGTGCTTCGTGATCGTGTAGGCGGCCGATCGCGGGCGCGGACGGTGGGCCGACACCGAGCCGTTGTTGATGATCCGGCCGCCCTGCGGGGTCTGCGCGCGCATGCGGCGGAAGGCCTCGCGTGCGCAGAGCACCGCGCCCGTGACGTTGACGTCGAGCACCTGCTGCCAGTCGTCGTCCGAGAGCTCGTCGATCCGCGCCTGGGGTCCGAATGCGCCCGCGTTGTTGAAGAGCAGGTCGACGCGACCGGCGTGCTCCTGCGCGGCATCGAACGCGCGGACGACGTCATCCGGTCGCGTCACGTCGGCGGGGACCCACGCGGCGGCCGGCCCGCCCGCCTCCGCGATCTCAGCGGCCGTCCGCTCGAGCGTCTCGCGCGTGCGCCCGATGAGGGTGAGCGACCAGCCGCGGCGCGCGAGCTCGAGGGCGGTCGCCCGCCCGATGCCCGTCCCGGCGCCGGTGATGAGCGCGCTGCGGATGGCGCGGGTCTGCGTCGACATGGTGTCTCCTTCTTCTGCACGACGGTGCGCACGGTAGCTTCTCACGGAGGTCGGCTTGACTCTCCCGAAACGGGGTGCTTCACTAATTACACACAACGGAAGAACAGTTCCGGAATGTGGAATGAAGGAAGGTAAGCAATGACGCTTGCAGCGTTCAACCAGCTGACGCCGACGGAGGCGGATGCGCTCATCCGGCCCGCCGCCGACATCGACCGCTGGGTGGAGGCCGTCGTGTCCGCTCGTCCGTACTCCAACGTGGAGGAGGTGCTGTCGGCCGCCCGCGAGCGGGCGCTCGACTGGACGGACGAGGACATCGACGCGGCGCTGGCGCATCACCCGCGCATCGGGGACCGTCCGAGCGGCAGCTCGACGGAAGCCGGCATGTCGCGAGGAGAGCAGGCCGGCGTCGATGCGGGCGATGCGGCACTGGCCGCAGAGCTCCACGCGGGCAACCGCGCCTACGAGGAGCGATTCGGGCGAGTCTTCCTCATCCGGGCGGCGGGCCGCAGCGGTCGAGAGATCCTCGACGAGCTGAACCGCCGTCTCGACAACACCGACGAGGACGAGATCCGCGAAGTCGCCGAACAGCTTCGCGAGATCGCACTCCTCCGACTGGAAGGGATCCTCCGCGCATGAGCCACGTCACCACGCACATCCTCGACGCGTCGATCGGCCGTCCGGCCGCCGACGTCGCGGTGGCACTGGAGGACGCGGACGGCGCGGTCGTCGCATCCGCCCGCACCGACGCGGACGGCCGTGTGAAGGACCTCGGTCCCGAGGCGCTCGAACCTGGGCACTACCGGCTCCGCTTCGAGGTCGCCGCGTACTTCGCGCGCACCGGCACGGATTCCTTCTACCCCGTCGTCACGATCGACTTCACGGTCGGCGACGCCGAGCAGCACTATCACGTACCGCTACTCATCAGCCCGTTCGCATATTCAACCTACAGGGGTAGCTGATCATGACCATCGCTGACACCACCGTCGAGACCTCGTCCCAGACCAAGGTCGTGCTGGGCGACAGCCAGTACGGCAAGGCAGAGGTCCACGTCGTCCGCGTCACGCGCGACACCGACCGCCACGAGATCGAGGACCTCACGGTCGTCTCGCAGCTCCACGGCGACTTCGACTCGTGCTACTACGAGGGCGACAACTCGCACGTCGTGCCGACCGACACGCAGAAGAACACGGTGTTCGGCTTCGCCCGGGAGGGCATCGGGTCGCCCGAGGACTTCCTCATCCGCCTCGGCCGCCACTTCACGAGCGAGTTCGAGTGGGTCACGGGCGGCCGCTGGGGCGCGCGTCAGGCGACGTGGTCGCGCATCCCGGTCGCGGGCGAGGGCCACGACCACTCGTTCTTCCGCGGCGGCACAGGCGCCGAGACCCGCACCGCGGTCGTGAAGATCGTCGGCGACCAGACGCACGTGGTCGCCGGTCTCGAGGACCTCGCCGTGCTCAAGACGACGCAGTCGGGATTCGTCGGCTACCCGGTCGACCGCTACACGACGCTCCCCGAGACGACCGACCGCATCCTCGCGACGAACGTCACCGCGCGCTGGCTGTACAACCGCACCGACATCGACTTCAACGAGGTCTTCGCGTCGGTCCGGACGATCATGCTCGAGGCGTTCACGAACCACTACTCGCGTGCGCTCCAGGAGACGCAGTACATCATGGGCCGCGCCGTGCTCGAGGCGCACCCCGAGATCGACGAGATCAAGTTCTCCATGCCGAACCTCCACCACTTCGTCGTGGACCTCGAGCCGTTCGGCCAGGACAACCCCAACGAGGTGTTCTACGCCGCCCACAGCCCGTACGGCCTCATCGAGGGCACGCTGCGGCGCGAGGGCCTCGGCGATACCGCGGCCATCTGGCAGGGCATCCCCGCCTACGTCTGATGCCGTGACGGCCCCTGCGCCGTCTCGACAGCCCGTCGCGGTCGGGTCGTCGCTCTCGACGACCCGACCGCGGACGGGCGTGCCCGCGCACGCTCGCGCGGGCACTGCGCGATCACGCGCGAACCTGGGCGGCGCCGAGCGCCGCCGTGCCGACAAGGAGGTCAGCAATGAGCAAGAAGAACCGCCGGGCGCTGCCCGGATCACTGGATGTCGCCGGATCGCCCGAGGACGAGCGCCTGCCCGTCGGCAGGTCGTTCATGTACGGACTGCAGCATGTCCTGACGATGTACGGCGGGATCATCGCCCCGCCGATCATCCTCGGCGGTGCGGCCGGCGTCACCGACGCGGAGAAGGGCCTCCTCATCGCGTCGTGCCTCTTCATCGGAGGCCTCGCGACCATCCTGCAGAGCGTGGGGATCCCGTTCTTCGGATCGAAGCTCCCGCTCGTGCAGGGCACGTCGTTCGCGGCCGTCGCGACGATGCTCGCGATCGTGAACGGGGGAGGAGGGCTGCCCGCGGTCTTCGGCGCCGTGCTCGCCGCGTCGCTGATCGGCTTCGTCATCACGCCGTTCTTCGCGATGATCCTCCGCTTCTTCCCGCCCGTCGTCACGGGCGTCGTCATCACCGCGATCGGCCTCTCGCTCATCCCGGTCGCCGGCAACTGGATCATGGGCGGCAACGCGGCCGCCGACGACTACGGCTCGATGGCCAACGTCGGGCTCGCCGGGCTCACGCTCCTCATCATCGTCGTGCTCTCCAAGCTCGGCAGCGCCACGATCTCGCGTCTGTCGATCCTGCTCGCGCTCATCATCGGCACGGTCATCGCGATCCCGCTCGGGATGGCCGACTTCTCGTCGGTCCTCGACGGCCCGGTCTTCGCCATCCCCACCCCGCTCGCCTTCGGCGCACCGGTCTTCGACCCCGCCGCGATCGTGTCGATGCTCGTCGTCGTGCTCGTGATCCTCACCGAGACGACCGCCGACATCCTCGCGGTCGGCGAGATCACGGGGGCGCGCGTCGACTCGCGCCGCATCGCCAACGGCCTGCGCGCCGACATGGCGGCCAGTGCCGTGTCGCCGCTGCTCAACTCGTTCACGCAGAGCGCGTTCGCGCAGAACGTGGGCCTCGTCGCCATCACGGGCGTGAAGAGCCGCTTCGTCGTCACCGCGGGCGGCGTCATCCTCGTCATCCTCGGCGTCCTGCCCATCCTCGGGCGCGTCGCCGCGGCCATCCCGATGCCGGTTCTCGGCGGCGCGGGCATCGTCCTGTTCGGCACGGTCGCGGCCTCGGGCATCCGCACGCTGTCGAAGGTCGACTACCGCAACAACATGAACCTCATCATCGTCGCGGCGTCGCTCGCCTTCGGGATGCTGCCGGTCGTCAAGACCGACATCTACCACCAGTTCCCCGACTGGTTCGAGGTCATCTTCCACTCGGGCATCTCGTCCGCCGCGATCATGGCCGTCCTGCTCAACCTCATCTTCAACGAGCTCACCCTCGGCAACGTGCGCAAGAACGCCTCGGTCTTCGTCGCGTCGCCTCCGCGCATGGTCCGCGAGGACGAGCTCGAGGCGCTCGAGGACGGCGACACGTTCGTCGGCGGCAAGCTCATCGCCGCGGACGGCAACGAGGTCCCGATCGTTCGGGTGAACGCGGCCGGCAACCAGACCACCTCCATCCACATCAGCTCCGTCGACCGCGTCGCGCCCGACACCCCTGCTCAGGGCTCGCGCACCATCCGGAAGGGCTTCCGCCGATGACAGCACCCCTCGAACCCGCGCTCCTCGACCGGAAGGTCGACGACGTCGATCCCGCCGAGACCGCGGAGTGGCTCGAATCGATCGACGGCCTCGTGGCCGCGGGCGGCCGCGAGCGCGCGCACCGCATGATCGAGGCGCTCGCCGCCCGCGTCGGCGCGGACCGCGCGCGCGCCGAGCTGACGACCGACTACGTCAACACGATCCCGGCCTCGCAGGATGCGCCGTACCCGGGCGACGAGCAGGCCGAGCGACGCTACCGCGCATGGATCCGCTGGAACGCGGCGGTCATGGTGCATCGTGCGCAGCACCCGTCGACCGGGGGCGTGGGCGGCCACATCGCGACCTACGCGGGCGCCGCCACGCTCTACGAGGTCGGCTTCAACCACTTCTTCCGCGGCAAGGACCATCCGGGCGGCGGCGACCAGGTGTACTTCCAGGGGCACGCGTCTCCCGGCATGTACGCGCGGTCGTTCGTGGAGGGGCGCCTCGACGAGGCCGACCTCGACGGCTTCCGCCAGGAGCGCTCGCGCGAGGGGCACGGTCTGCCGTCGTACCCGCACCCGCGGCTCAAGCCGGCCTACTGGGAGTTCCCGACGGTCTCGATGGGCATCGGGCCGATGAACGCCATCTACCAGGCGCAGGCGAACCGATACCTGCACGCGCGCGGCATCAAGGACACATCCGACCAGCACGTGTGGGCGTTCCTCGGCGACGGCGAGATGGATGAGCCGGAGTCGCGCGGGCTGCTGCAGCTCGCGGCGAACGACGGGCTCGACAACCTCACGTTCGTGATCAACTGCAACCTGCAGCGTCTGGACGGACCCGTCCGCGGCAACACGAAGGTCATGCAGGAGCTCGAGGCGTTCTTCCGCGGCGCGGGGTGGAACGTCATCAAGGTCGTCTGGGGCCGCGAGTGGGATGCGCTGTTCGAGCGCGACGTCGACGGCGCGCTCGTCGACCTCATGAACCGCACACCGGATGGCGACTTCCAGACCTTCAAGGCGGAGTCGGGCGCGTTCGTCCGCGAGCACTTCTTCGGGCGCGACCCGCGCACGCTCGCGCTCGTGTCGGACTACTCCGACGAGGACATCTGGAACCTCCGGCGCGGCGGGCACGACTACGTCAAGGTGCACTCGGCCTACAAGGCCGCGATGGAGCACCGCGGTCAGCCCACGGTCGTGCTCGTGAAGACGGTCAAGGGATACACGCTCGGCCCGAGCTTCGAGGGCCGGATGGCCTCGCACCAGATGAAGAAGCTCGCCCTCCAGGATCTCAAGGACTTCCGCGACCTGCTCCGGATCCCGATCCCCGACGCGCAGCTCGAGGAGGACCCGTACCGGCCGCCGTACTTCCGCCCTGAGCCGGGCGCGCCCGAGCTCGAGTACATGCTCGAGCGCCGTCGCGCGCTGGGCGGCCCGGTGCCCGAGCGCCGTGCGACGCACACCGCGATCGAGCTCCCGGCCGACGCGGTGTACGCCTCGGCGAAGAAGGGGTCGGGAGCCCAGCAGGCGGCGACGACGATGGCGTTCGCGCGCATCCTCCGCGACATCCTGCGCGACAAGAAGGTCGGGCACCGGATCGTGCCGATCATCCCGGATGAGGCGCGCACGTTCGGCATGGACGCGTACTTCCCGACCTCGAAGATCTACAACCCGCGCGGGCAGAACTACATGTCGGTCGACCGCGAGCTGCTCCTCGCCTACAAGGAGTCCGAGGCCGGTCAGATCCTCCACGTCGGCATCAACGAGGCCGGTGCCGTCGCGGCCTTCACGGCGGCGGGCACGTCGTACGCGACGCACGGCGAGCCGCTCATCCCCGTCTACGTCTTCTACTCGATGTTCGGGTTCCAGCGCACGGGCGACTCGTTCTGGGCCGCGGCCGACCAGATGGCGCGCGGCTTCGTGATCGGCGCGACCGCGGGGCGCACGACCCTCACGGGCGAGGGGCTGCAGCACGGCGACGGCCACTCGCCGCTGCTGGCATCGACGAACCCGGCGGTCGTCTCGTACGACCCGGCCTACGGGTACGAGCTCGCGCACATCGTGCGCGCGGGGTTCGAGCGCATGTACGGAGGGGTTCATCCCGACCCGAACGTCATGTACTACCTCACGGTCTACAACGAGCCGATCTCGCAGCCGGCCGAGCCGGAGGGCGTGGACGTCGACGGCATCCTCCGCGGCATGCACCGCGTGTCGCAGGCGGATGGCCAGGGCGTCCCCGCGCAGATCCTCGCGTCGGGCGTCGCGGTGCCGTGGGCGATCGAGGCCCAGCGGGTGCTCGCGGAGGAGTGGGGCGTCGCAGCCGACGTGTGGTCGGTCACGAGCTGGAACGAACTGCGCCGCGACGCGATCGACGCCGACAGCGCCATCCTGCACGCGGGCGAGCCGCGCGAGCCCTACGTGACCCGGCGCCTCCGCGAGGGGTCCGGCGGTCCGGTCGTCGCCGTCAGCGACTACATGCGGCAGGTGCAGGACCAGATCGCGCCCTACGTGCCCGGCCGCTGGCTCTCGCTCGGGACCGACGGCTTCGGGTTCTCCGACACCCGGGCCGCGGCGCGGCGGTTCTTCCGGGTCGACGTCGAGTCGATCGTCGTCCGCACGCTCGAGGCGCTCGCACTCGACGGCGCGGTCGACCCCGCGGCCGCGCGTCAGGCCGCAGAGCGCTACCGTCTGCAGGACGTGCGCGCCGGCCACACCGGAACGGCCGGCGGCGACGCGTAGTCGTCGGCACACGGAAGCGGGGTCGGGCGTCCAGGACGCCCGACCCCGCTTCCGTGTGCGTGGTTTCAGACCGTGCGGTTCATCTCCCGGCTGATGGCCTCCGCGGCCTCGAGGAGGAGCGGCACGGCGCGCTCGCCGAACGCCTCGTCGACCCGGGTCTGCGGGCCGGAGACCGAGACGGCCGTCGGCGTGGGGGCGTTCGGGATCGGCACGGCGTAGCAGCGCACGCCGATCTCCTGCTCGTTGTCATCGATCGAGTAGCCGCGCTCGCGGATGAGCGACAGGTGCGAGACGAGCTCCTCGGGGTCGCCGATGCTGTGCTCGGTCGCGCGGGGCATCCCGACCCGCGACACGATCGACCGCACGGTCGGCTCGTCGAGCTGCGACAGGATCGCCTTGCCCACGCCCGTGTCGTGCGTGTGTGCGCGTCGCCCGATCTCGGTGAACATCCGCACCGAGTGCGGCGACGGCACCTGCGCGACGTACAGGACCATGTCGCCGTCGAGCACCGCGAGGTTGGCGGTCTCCTGCAGCCGGCCGACGAGGTCGGCGAGGTACGGCTCCGCGATCTGGCCGAGCTGGCGGTTGGCGCCGTCGCCGAGGCGGATGAGGCGGGGCCCGAGCGCGTAGCGGCGGTTGGGCAGCTGGCGGACGTACCCGCGCCCCACGAGCGTGCGCAGGAGACGGTGGATGGTCGGCGGCGGCAGCTCCGTGCGGTTCGCGAGCTCCGACAGCGTCTGCGTGCCGCCCGCGTCCGCCATGAGGTCGAGCAGCTCGAAGGCGCGCTCGACGGACTGCACGCCGCCTGTGGTGCGTTCGGTCATGGGATCTCCTCCAGTTGCGGCCGGTCCGCACTTCGTTCTACAATCATTCCACAAGGCAGAAGCAAAACTCCACTTCGTGGAAAAACGGCTCTCGTCTCCGAGTCCGCACAATCGACGTGCGGGCCCCGCCGATCAAGGAGGATCCTATGGCCAACCCGAGCCCCGGGTATTCGATCACCGTCCGCGTCCAGGCGCCCTCGAGCTACCAGGTCACGAGCGAGCTCGCCGCCGCGGTCGGCGCCGCGGGAGCTCAGGTGACCGCGCTCGATGTCGTCGAGTCGCACGCCGACCGCATGGTCGTCGACGTGACCGCCAACACCTCGTCGCCCGATCACGCCGACCAGGTCGCCGACGCGATCCGCGCGATCGAGGGCGTCGCGGTCGAGCACGTGAGCGACCGCACGTTCCTCATCCACCTGGGCGGCAAGCTCGAGGTCGTGCCCAAGGTCGAGCTGCGCAACCGCGACGACCTGTCCCGCGCCTACACGCCGGGTGTCGCGCGCGTCTGCCTCGCCATCGCCGATGACGAGAAGCTCGCCCGCAACCTCACGGTCAAGCGCAACACGATCGCGGTCGTCACGGACGGATCGGCGGTGCTCGGCCTGGGCAACATCGGCCCCTCGGCCGCGCTGCCGGTCATGGAGGGCAAGGCGGCCCTGTTCAAGCAGTTCGCCGACGTCGACGCCTGGCCCGTGTGCATCGACACGCAGGACACCGACGAGATCGTCAAGATCGTCAAGGCGATCGCTCCCGTCTACGGCGGCGTGAACCTCGAGGACATCGCCGCTCCCCGGTGCTTCGAGATCGAGGCCCGTCTGCGCGAGGAGCTCGACATCCCCGTCTTCCACGACGACCAGCACGGCACGGCAATCGTCGTGCTCGCCGCGCTCAACAACGCGCTCCGCGTCGTCGACAAGCGCATCGAGGACATCGAGGTCGTCGTCTCGGGCGTCGGCGCCGCCGGCCACGCGATCATCCAGCTCCTCCTCGCCGCCGGCGTGCGCCGCATCGTGGCGGCCGGCCGCTCGGGCGTCATCTCGCGCGGCGAGGAGTACGCCGACGAGCACCGCCGGTGGATCGCGGAGAACACGAACCAGCAGGGCCTCACCGGCTCGCTCACCGAGGCGGTCGCCGGCGCCGACGTCTTCATCGGCGTCAGCGCGCCGGATGTGCTCACCGAGGAGGCCGTCGCGACGATGGCGCCGCGCTCGATCGTCTTCGCCCTCGCCAACCCGGACCCGGAGATCGATCCGGTCCTCGCCGGACGGCACGCGGCCGTGGTCGCCACGGGCCGCAGCGACTACCCGAACCAGATCAACAACGTGCTCGCGTTCCCCGGCGTGTTCCGCGGGCTGCTCGACGCGGGCGTCAACGACGTGACGACCGAGATGCTCGTCGCGGCGGCGGAGGCCATCAGCCGCAACGTCACCGACGAGGAGCTCAACGAGAGCTACATCATCCCCAGCGTGTTCGACCGCGACGTCGCGCGCGACGTGGCCGACGCCATCGTCGCCGTCGCCGAGCGCGACCGCGAGCGTGCACACGAGGCCGTCGCCGCCGCGGCGCACTAGGAGAGGAGCACCATCATGTCGATCCAGATCACCGATCCGGCGCCGGTCGCGCGCGCCGAGGAGATCCTCACCCCCGAGGCGCTCGCCTTCGTCAACGCGCTCCACGAGCGCTTCGCCGCGCGCGTGCCGCAGCTGCTCGACCGCCGCCGCGAGCGACGCGACGAGATCGCCCGCACGCACACCCTCGGCTTCCTGCCGGAGACCGCCGACGTGCGCGCCGGCGACTGGCGCGTGCCCGAGCCGCCCGCCGCCATCCGCGACCGCCGCGTCGAGATCACGGGCCCCGCGAGCCCCGCGAAGATGGCGATCAACGCCCTCAACTCGGGAGCCAAGGTGTGGCTCGCCGACCTCGAGGACGCGTCGGCCCCGACGTGGCACAACGTCGTCGACGCGCAGGTCAACCTGAAGGACGCCGCCCGCGGCTCGCTCTCCTACACCGCTCCGGACGGCCGCGCGTACGCGCTGCGGACGGACGCGCCGCTCGCGGTCGTCGTGGTCCGCCCCCGCGGATGGCACCTGCCGGAGCACAACGTGCGCTGGGACGGCGAGAGCGCGGTCGGCGCGCTCGTCGACTTCGGACTCCACTTCTTCCACAACGCCCGCACCCTCGCCGACGCGGGACAGGGGCCGTTCTACTACCTCCCGAAGATGGAGAGCCACCTCGAGGCGCGCCTGTGGAACGACGTCTTCACGTACGCCGAGGACGCCCTCGGGATCGAGCCCGGCACCATCCGCGCCACGGTGCTCATCGAGACGATCACGGCCGCGTTCGAGATGGACGAGATCCTCTACGAGCTGCGTCCGCACGCGTCGGGTCTCAACGCCGGGCGCTGGGACTACCTGTTCAGCATCATCAAGAACTTCCGCGACGCGGGGGAGGCGTTCACCCTGCCCGACCGCGCGCAGGTGCAGATGACGGCGCCCTTCATGCGCGCGTACACCGAGCTGCTCGTGCAGACGTGCCACAAGCGCGGCGCGTTCGCGATGGGCGGCATGGCCGCCTTCATCCCGAACCGCCGCGAGCCCGAGGTGACCGAGCAGGCCATCGCGAAGGTCCGCGCCGACAAGCTGCGCGAGGCGAACGACGGCTTCGACGGCTCGTGGGTCGCGCACCCCGACCTCGTGCCCGTGTGCCGCGAGGTGTTCGACGAGGTGCTCGGCGAGCGGCCGAACCAGATCGACCGCCAGCGCCCTGACGTGCGCATCGAGGGCCCCGAGCTCCTCGACGTCCGCTCGGCGGGCGGCACGGCGACGCTCGACGGCCTCCGTCTGAACCTCTACGTCGCCGTCGCGTACACGGCGGCCTGGCTCGGGGGCAACGGCGCGGTCGCGATCCACAACCTCATGGAGGACGCGGCGACCGCGGAGATCTCCCGCTCGCAGGTGTGGCAGCAGATCCGCAACGGCGTCACGCTCGACTCGGGCGAGACCGTCACGCGCGATCTCGTCGAGCGCATCCTGCACGAGGAGGTCGAGCGCCTGCGCGGCGAGGTGCCCGGCGACGACTTCGAGCGGCTCTACGTGCCGGCCTCGCGGCTCGTGCGCGACATCGTGCTCTCCGAGGAGTACGCCGACTTCCTGACCAACGGCGCCTACGACGAGGTCGTGGCACGATGACGGCCGCTCGCGCGGTTGAGGTGGCCGGATCGCTCGGCGAGTCGGACTACGCCGAGGCCGACGCCGCGCTCGCCGCGACCGACCGGCTGCTCGTCGAGAGCTATCCCGGCGACACGGGCGCGCGCCAGCCGATCCACACCGTCTACGTCCCCGGCCACCTCTACCGGCCCGGGCTCGCGGGGGAGTGGGGCGCCGCGGCGCTGGAGGCCGTCGAGGCAGCGGGCGGGCTCGGCGCTCTCGTGTCCGACCTCGTCGGAGACGCGGAGGCCGACGTCATCGTCGAGCGCGTCTCGGCGAAGCTGCGCACCGAGCCGATCGAGGATCTCCGGATCGACTTCGAGGACGGCTTCGGCGACCGCGGCGACGAGCAGGAGGACGCCGCCGTGGTCGCCGCGGCGGAGGCGCTCGCCGACGACGTCGCTGCCGGCACCGCGCCGCCGTTCGCGGGCATCCGCTTCAAGTGCTTCGAGGCCCCGACGCGGCGCCGCGGCATCCGCACGCTCGACCTGTTCCTGACGACCCTCGCGGCGCGCGGCGAGCTCCCCGAGGGGCTCGTCCTCACGCTGCCCAAGGTGACGACGGTCGACCAGGTGCGCACGATGGTCTCGCTCCTCGAGCGCATCGAGGAGCGCCTGGGGCTCGTCCCCGGCCGCCTCGGATTCGAGGTGCAGGTGGAGACCCCGCAGCTCATCCTCGCCGCCGACGGCACCGCGCCCGTCGCGACCCTGATCCACGCCGGCAAGGGGAGGATCACCGGCCTCCACTACGGCACGTACGACTACTCCGCATCGCTCGGGGTCTCCGCGGCGTACCAGTCGATGGAGCATCCGGCAGCGGATCACGCGAAGGCCGTGATGCAGGTCGCGGTGGCCGGCACGGGCGTCCGCCTCAGCGACGGCTCGACGAACGTCGTGCCGACGGGCGACCCCGAGCGCGTGCGCGACGCGTGGCGTCTGCACGCGCGGCTCGTCCGCCGCTCGCTCGAGCGCGCGTACTACCAGGGGTGGGATCTGCATCCCGCGCACCTGCCGAGCCGCTTCATCGCCAGCTACGCGTTCTTCCGCGACGGCCTGGGCGGCGTCGCCACGCGTCTGCGCGACTACGTCGAGCAGAACTCGGGCGGCTTCCTCGACGAGCCCGCGACCGCGCGAGCGCTCGCCGGATTCCTCGTCCGCGGCGTCCAGTCCGGAGCCGTCACTTCCGAAGAGCTGCGCGAGCGCGTGGGCATCGACGAGCAGGCGCTCGTCGCCCTGGCCCACCCCCGCCGCGCCTGAGAGGACCCCATGCCCATCACCACCCCCACCTACGACTACGCGACGATCGATCCCACGCTGCCGCCGCAGACCGACTCCCTCGGGTCGGCCGCGATCGTCACGGAGGCGTACACCGTCATCCCGCGCAGCGTCATGCGCGACATCGTCGCGAGCGTGCTGCCCGAATGGCGCGGCACCCGCGCCTGGATCCTCAACCGCCCCGTCGCATCGGGTGCGACGACCTTCGCGCAGCTCGTGCTCGAGGTCGAGCCCGGAGGAGGGTCCGACGGGCCCGAGCCCCAGGCCGAGGTCGAGGGCTTCGTCTTCGTCCTCACCGGGTCGGTGTCGGTCGAGATCGACGGCGAGCGCCACGAGCTCACGCCGGGCGGCTTCGCGTACATCCCCCCGGCCGCGCGCTGGTCGCTGCGCAACGACGGCGGCCAGACGGCCCAGTTCCACTGGTTCCGCAAGCGCTACGAGCGCGTCGAGGGACTCGAGCCCCGCGCGTTCGCGGGGAACGAGCAGCAGATCGAGCCGGCGCCGATGCCCGGCACCGACGGCGCCTGGCGCACGACGCGGCTGTTCGACGTCGAGGACCTCGCCTACGACTTCCACATCACGGTCGTGACGTTCGAGCCCGGTGCGAAGATCCCGTTCCTCGAGACGCACGTCATGGAGCACGGCATCTTCGTCCTCGAGGGCAACGCGGTCTACCGGCTCAACGACGACTGGGTCGAGCTGCAGCCGGGCGACTACTTCTCCCTGCGGGCGTTCTGCCCGCAGGCCTGCTACGCGGGCGGTCCCGGGGTGTTCCGGTACCTGCTCTACAAGGACGTGAACCGTCAGATCACCCTCTGACTCACGGCGCGATGGCCGGGGACCTCGTTGGGGCGGTTCCCGGCCATCGTTGTGTCCGGAGGTCGGCGAGTGCGGGTTGACGCGCGCCGGGACCATCCGGTAGATTTCACATATCAGAACTAATCTTCCGGATTATGAAACTAGAAAGGCCGGTCCGATGACGTACACGGTGAACTGCTCGATCCTCCTCACCGAGCTGCCGATCGCCGAGCGCCCTGCCGCCGCGAAGGCCGCGGGCTTCGACGCCGTCGAGTTCTGGTGGCCGTTCGCCGAGGCCGTGCCCGCGCAGGACGAGGTCGACGCCTTCGTCCGCGCGATCGAGGACGCCGGCGTGCAGCTCACGGGGCTCAACTTCTTCGCGGGCGACATGCCCGCCGGCGACCGCGGCCTCGTCTCGTGGCCCGCGCGCTCGCAGGAGTTCCGCGACAACCTCGACGTCGTGACCCGCATCGGCGAGCGTCTCGGCACGCGCGCCTTCAATGCGCTGTACGGCCTCCGCCAGGACGACGCGACGCCCGAGGAGCAGGACGCGCTCGGCGCCGAGAACCTCGCCGCCGCGGCGACCGCCGTCGCCCGCATCGGCGGCACGGTGCTGCTCGAGCCCGTCTCGGGCGCCGACCGCTACCCGCTGCGCACGGCGCAGGATGCGCTCGACGTGATCGCCCGCGTCCCGGCGAGCGCCGGCGAGGTGCGCCTGCTCGCCGACTTCTACCACCTCGCGGTCAACGGCGACGACGTCGCCGCGGTGATCGAGGCGCACGCGGCGCGCTTCGGCCACATCCAGATCGCCGACGCCCCCGGGCGCGGCGAGCCCGGCACGGGCGACCTGCCCCTGCAGCAGTGGATCGACCGCAGCCGCGAGCTCGGCTACGACGGCCCGATCGGGCTCGAGTACAAGGCCACGGGCGACGCCCCGTTCGCCTGGCTCGACGCCGCGGCCGCCCGCAGCTGACCGCTTCCCCCGCACAGACATCTCGGAAAGGCAGATCATGACCAGGATCGCGTTCATCGGACTCGGCATCATGGGCCTCCCCATGGCGAAGAACCTCATCTCGGCCGGCCACGACGTCGTGGGCTTCAACCGCAGCCGGGGCGCCGTCGACGCACTCGTCGAGGCGGGCGGCACCGGTGCCGCGTCGATCGCGGAGGCCGTCGCCGGCGCCGACATCGTCGCCACGATGGTGCCCGACTCGGCCGACGTCGAGGCAGTCGTGGGCGGCTCGGAGGGCGTGTTCGCCCACGCGCAGAAGGGCGCCGTCTGGATCGACTTCTCGAGCATCCGGCCCGACGTCTCGGCGCGACTCGCGGAGGCCGCCGCCGAGGCCGGCCTGCGCGCGCTCGACGCGCCCGTGTCCGGCGGAGAGGCCGGGGCGATCGAGGGCGTGCTCTCGATCATGATCGGCGGCGACGAGGCCGTCGTCGAGGAGGTCCGCCCCGTGCTCGAGGCGGTCGGCAAGACGATCGTCCGCGTCGGTCCCGCCGGCTCGGGCCAGACGGTCAAGGCGGCCAACCAGCTCATCGTCGCCGGCACGATCGAGCTCGTCGCCGAGGCCCTCGTCTTCCTCGAGGCGTACGGCGTCGACACGACGAGTGCCGTCGAGGTGCTCGCGGGCGGACTCGCCGGCAACCGGATCCTCGATCGCAAGGCCGCGTCGATGATCAAGCGCGAGTTCGAGCCCGGCTTCCGCATCGACCTCCATCACAAGGACATGGGCATCGTCACGAGCGCCGCCCGTGAAGCCGGCGTGCACATCCCGCTCGGCGCCCTCACCGCCCAGCTCATGGGCGCCGCTCGTCAGAAGGGCTACGGGTCGCTCGACCACTCGGGCCTCCTCCTCCTCGTCGAGGAGCTCTCCGGCCGCGCGAGCAAGGCGTAGCCCCATCCCCACCTCCCGCAGCGGAAGCGGCCTCGGCCCCCGCGGCGACAAGACCATCAGGAGACCATCATGACCAAGATGCGCGCCGTGGACGCGGCAGTGCTCATCCTCGAGAAGGAGGGCGCCACGCAGGCCTTCGGCCTGCCGGGCGCCGCCATCAACCCCTTCTACTCCGCCATGCGCGCCCACGGCGGCATCCGCCACGTGCTCGCCCGCCACGTCGAGGCGGCGAGCCACATGGCCGAGGGGTACACCCGTGCCGAGCCGGGCAACATCGGCATCTGCATCGGAACGTCGGGCCCCGCCGGCACCGACATGATCACGGGCCTGTACTCGGCATCCGCCGACTCCATCCCGATCCTCTGCATCACGGGCCAGGCGCCGGTCGCCAAGCTCGACAAGGAGGACTTCCAGGCGGTCGACATCGCCTCGATCGCGGCTCCCGTGACGAAGATGGCGAAGACCGTGCTCGAGGCCGGCCAGGTGCCCGGCGTCTTCCAGCAGGCGTTCCACCTCATGCGCTCGGGCCGCCCCGGCCCCGTGCTCATCGACCTCCCGATCGACGTGCAGCTCACCGAGATCGAGTTCGACATCGACCTGTACGAGCCGCTGCCGATCGCGCGCCCCGAGGCCACCCGCGGCCAGCTCGAGGCCGTGCTCGACCTCATCGAGTCGTCAGAGAGGCCCGTGCTCGTCGCGGGCGGCGGCATCATCAACGCCGACGCGTCGGACGACTTCGTCGCGCTCGCCGAGGAGCTCGGCCTTCCCGTCATCCCGACCCTCATGGGCTGGGGCGTCATCCCTGACGACCACGCTCTGCACGCGGGGATGGTGGGCCTGCAGACCCAGCACCGCTACGGCAACGAGAACCTGCTCGCCTCCGACGCCGTGATCGGCATCGGCAACCGCTGGGCGAACCGTCACACGGGCGCCCTCGACGTCTACCGTGCGGGCCGCCGCTTCGTCCACATCGACATCGAGCCCACGCAGATCGGCCGCGTGTTCGCGCCCGACCTCGGCATCGTGTCGGACGCGGGCGCCGCGATCCGCGGACTGCTCGAGCTCGTCCGCGAGCGCAAGGCCGCCGGGTCGCTCCGCGACCGCACGGCCTGGGTCGCCGAGACGCAGGAGCGCAAGGCGACGCTGCAGCGCAAGACGCACTTCGACAACGTGCCGATCAAGCCGCAGCGCGTGTACCAGGAGATGAACGCCGCGTTCGGCCGCGACGTCCGCTACGTCTCGACGATCGGCCTGTCGCAGATCGCCGGCGCGCAGCTGCTCCACGTGTACCGCCCGCGCCACTGGATCAACTGCGGTCAGGCCGGACCCCTCGGCTGGACGCTGCCCGCGGCGCTCGGCGTCGTGACCGCCGACCCGACGAAGACCGTCGTCGCGCTGTCGGGCGACTACGACTTCCAGTTCCTCATCGAGGAGCTCGCGGTGGGCGCGCAGTTCAAGCTGCCCTACATCCACGTGCTCGTGAACAACTCCTACCTGGGCCTCATCCGCCAGGCGCAGCGCGCGTTCGACATGGACTACCACGTGTCGCTCGCGTTCGACAACGTCAACAGCCCCGAGACCGAGGGCTACGGCGTGGACCATGTCAAGGTGGCCGAGGGCCTCGGCTGCAAGGCGATCCGCGTGCGCGAGGCGGGCGACCTCGCAGGCGCGTTCGAGCAGGCGAAGAAGCTCATGGAGGAGCACCAGGTGCCGGTCGTGGTCGAGGTCATCCTCGAGCGCGTGACCAACATCTCGATGGGCGCCGCGGGCATCGACGCGATCAACGAGTTCGAGGACCTCGCCGAGGGCCCCGAGGACGCGCCGACCGCGACCATCCCGCTGCGTCCGGCCGCCGTCACGGCCTGAGCAGGACGCCCGGAGGACGCGCGTGCGCATCGTCATCGCCCCCGACAAGTTCAAGGGGTCGCTCAGCGCGGAGCAGGTCGCGCAGGCCGTCGCCGACGGCCTGCGCGACGAGCTCCCCGACGCGGAGATCGACCTCGCGCCGGTCGCCGACGGCGGCGAGGGCACGGTCGACGCGGCGGTCGCCAACGGGTTCGCCCGGCACGCGGCGGTCGCGTCCGGGCCCCTCGGCGAGCCGGTCGCGGCGACGTGGGCGCAGCGCGACGACCTCGCCGTCATCGAGATGGCGACGGCCTCGGGCCTCGAGCTCGTGCCCGAAGCCGAGCGCGACGCGCTGAGGGCGTCGTCGCGCGGCACGGGCGACCTGATCCGGGCCGCCCTCGGCCGCGGTGCACGCCGGCTCGTGCTCGCGGTCGGGGGGTCGGCCTCCACCGACGGGGGAGCGGGCATGCTCGCGGCCCTCGGCGCGCGCCTCCTCGACGAGGAGGGGCGCGACGTGCCGGATGGCGGTGCAGCGCTCGCGCGCGTCCGCCGCGTCGACCTGTCGGGGCTCGATCCCCGGCTCGTCGGCGCGGAGGTCGTCCTCGCGAGCGATGTCGACCATCCGCTGCTCGGGGCGCGCGGTGCGGCGCGCGTCTTCGGGCCCCAGAAGGGAGCATCGCCCGCCGACGTCGAGACCCTCGACGCCGCGCTCGCGATGTTCGCCGACGCCCTCGAGGCCGCATCGGGCGTCGCCGCCCGCGACCTGCCCGGCGCGGGCGCGGTCGGCGGCGTCGGCTTCGGCGCTCTCGCGGCGCTGCGCGCTCGACGCCGTGCGGGCGTCGACGTCGTGCTCGACCTCACCCGTCTCGCCGACCGTCTGCGGGGGGCGGACCTCGTCGTGACGGGTGAGGGCTCGCTCGACGAGCAGAGCCTCGGGGGGAAGACCCCGCTGGGCGTCGCGCGCACGGCGGCGGCCGCGGGGGTGCCCGCCGTCGCCGTGTGCGGCCGGTCGCTCCTCGGCGAGGAGCGCTGGCGGGAGGCGGGGTTCGCCGCGTGCTATGCAACGAGCGACCGTGCCGTCGACGCGGCGGCGAGCATCCGCGATGCCGCCATCCACCTGCGCGCGATCGGCCGCGACATCGCCGCGCAGCATCTCGCGGCCGTTCCGCGAAACTGATGAGAGACCATTCGAAAGGAGCGACGATGTCGTCGCAGACCGAACACAGTGCAGAGTCGACAGCCGCCTCGACGCTTCCCCGCGAGCGCTACGACCTCGTGATCCGGGGCGAGCGGGTGCTCACGACCTCGGGAGTGCGCCCGCGCGAGGTGGGCGTGCGGGATGGCCGGATCGTGGCGCTCCAGCCGCTCGGGAACGCGCTCGAGGGCGACGAGGTCGTCGAGCTGGCAGCGGGGGAGACCCTCATCCCGGGCCTCGTCGACACCCATGTGCACGTCAACGAACCCGGCCGGACCGAATGGGAGGGCTTCGCGTCCGCGACCCGCGCCGCGGCCGCCGGCGGCGTGACGACGATCATCGACATGCCGCTCAACAGCATCCCGCCGACGATCGACGTGCCGGCCCTCGAGGAGAAGCGCGCCGTCGCGCGCGACCAGGTGCACATCGACGTGGGCTTCTGGGGCGGCGCGGTGCCCGGCAACACGTCGTCCCTGCGCGACCTGCACGACGACGGCGTCTTCGGGTTCAAGTGCTTCCTGCTGCACTCGGGCGTCGACGAGTTTCCGCCGCTGGACGCCGACGAGATGGAGCACGACATGCGCGAGCTCGCATCGTTCGACTCCGTCATGCTCGTGCACGCCGAGGACTCGCGCGCCATCGACCGCGCGCCCTCGCCCGAGGGCGACGACTACGCGAAGTTCCTCGCCTCGCGCCCCCGCGGCGCCGAGAACATCGCCATCGCCGAGGTCATCGAACGCGCCCGCTGGACGGGGGCGCGTGCGCACATCCTGCACCTGTCGTCGTCCGACGCGCTGCCGATGATCCGCTCGGCGAAGCGCGACGGCGTGCGGCTCACGGTCGAGACCTGCCCGCACTACCTGACGCTCACCGCCGAGGAGATCCCGACGGGCGGCACGCAGTACAAGTGCTGCCCGCCGATCCGCGAGGCCGGCAACCGCGAACTGCTCTGGGAGGGCCTGCAGGACGGCACGATCGACTTCATCGTCTCGGACCACTCCCCGTCGACGCTCGACCTGAAGGACCTCGAGAACGGCGATTTCGCGGTGGCATGGGGCGGCGTCTCCTCGCTGCAGCTGGGGCTGTCGCTCGTCTGGACCGAGGCGCGTCACCGCGGCATCGACTTCGAGACCGTGGTGTCGTGGATGAGCGACCGGCCGGCGCAGTTCGCGGGGCTCACCGGCAAGGGCCGCATCGCGCCCGGCTACGACGCCGACTTCGCGGTGTTCGCCGACGACGATGCGTACGTCGTCGACGTCGCGAAGCTCCATCACAAGAACCCGATCACGCCGTACGCGGGCCGCGCGCTCTCGGGTCTCGTGCGCCGCACGTACCTGCGCGGTCAGGTCGTCGACGGCAGCACCCCGCGGGGCCAGCTCCTCCGCCGCGGCATGATCGACTGACGCACGGCCGCCGGATGGCGGCTGCGGCTAACATGGCTCGACGTGCCCGTGAACCCCGCAGCCGCCATCCGACCCTCCGCGGCGACGGCGTCGTCCGCCCCGCGGATCACCGTCGCCGCGATCGCCTTCCTGCGTGCGGATGGCGCGGTGCTGACCGTGCGCAAGCGCGGCACGCGCGCGTTCATGCTGCCGGGCGGGAAGCCCGAGGCGGGGGAGAGCGCGGTCGACACGGCCATCCGCGAGGTGCGCGAGGAGCTCGGGCTGGAGATCGCGCCCGCCGACCTGCGCCTGCTGGGCACCTTCGCGACCCGTGCGGCCAACGAGGCCGATCACGCGCTGCTCGCCACCGTGTTCTCGACCCGCACTCCGGTCGAGCCGGTCGTGCAGGCCGAGATCGACGAGCTCCGGTGGGTCGTCCCCGTCGAGGCGGTGGACGATCCTTCGCAGGCGCCGCTCAACCGCGAGCACGTGTTCGCCCGCCTCGCCGTGCTCTGACCGCCCTCCTCCTTCGCGAGACTAGCGTCGGTCGTCGAGACTGGCGTTCCCTGCACTGGTCTCGGCGACGGGCGCTGGTCTGGATGGCGGGAGGCCGCCGCGCGGGGCGGCAGCGCGCCGAACGGGTCGCCGACCGCCCGCCGCGCGGGGCTCTGACCGCCCGCCGACTACACTCGTCCGGTGGCCAAACTCTACTTCCGCTACGGGGCGATGAACTCGGGCAAGTCCACCGCCCTCCTGCAGGCCGCGTACAACTACGAGGAGCGCGGGCAGGCCGTCCTCCTCGCCAAGCCCGCGATCGACACGAAGGGCGCCGACCAGATCGAGTCGCGCCTCGGCGTCACCCGCACGGTCGACTTCCTCATCGATGCGGATGACGATGCCGGCGAGCTCTTCGCGCGTCACCGCGAGCACGTCCGCCGCGAGGCGACCCGCGCCCTGTTCGCAGGAGACCGTCCGCGCGACGTCGCGTGCCTGCTCATCGACGAGGCGCAGTTCCTCACGCCCGCGCAGGTCGACCAGGTGTTCCGCATCGCGGTGCTCGAGGACATCCCGGTGATGGCGTACGGCATCCGCACCGACTTCCGCACCCAGGCGTTCCCTGGCTCGCGGCGACTCCTCGAGATCGCCCACGCCCTGGAGGAGCTGAAGACGATCTGCCGCTGCGGCCGGAAGGCGCTCTTCAACGGCCGCAAGGTCGCAGGGCGATTCGTGTTCGACGGGGACCAGGTGGCCATCGACGCCGAGGGCGCCGCCGTGCGCGACGAGCACTTCGTGACCTATGAGTCGCTGTGCGGCGTCTGCTACCTCGAGGAGTCGGGCGGCGTGCTCACACCTGCGTGATGCATGTTGACGTCAACATGGCCGGAGCCGTAGCCTGAGGGCATGCGAGTACTCCTTGCCGGCGGAGCCGGATACATCGGTGCGCACACTGCGGTGGCGCTCGTCGAAGCCGGCCACGAGGTCGTGCTGCTCGACAACCTCGACAACACGAGCGACGTCGTCGCCTCGCGCATCGAGCAGATCACGGGGACGCCCGTGGCGCTCGTCGTGGGCGACGCGGCCGACGACGAGGTCGTGGGGGCGGCGTTCGCCGAGCACGGGCCGTTCGAGGCGATCATCCACTTCGCCGCGCACAAGGCGGTCGGCGAGTCGACCCAGAAGCCGCTCGAGTACTACGCGAACAACCTCGACTCGACGTTCGCGCTGCTCCGCGTGGGGCTCGCCAACGGCATCCGCTCGTTCGTCTTCTCCTCCACGGGGACCGTCTACTCGAACCCGGCCGACCTGCCGTTCCGCGAGACGGGCACGCGCGACCTCGTCGAGCTCTCGAACCCGTACTCGAAGAGCAAGCTCATCAACGAGGTCATCCTCGCCGACGTGCAGAAGGTGAACCCCGAGCTCAACGTCACGCTGCTGCGCTACTTCAACCCGGTCGGCGCGCACGAGTCCGGTCTCATCGGCGAGGACCCGCAGGGCATCCCCAACAACCTCATGCCGTTCGTCGCACGCGTGGCCGTCGGCTCGCTGCCCGAGATCAACGTCTTCGGCGACGACTACGACACCCCGGATGGCACGGGCCTGCGCGACTACATCCACGTCGTCGACCTCGCCGAGGGGCACGTCGCGGCGCTCGAGAAGGCGCAGCCCGGGCTCGCGAGCTACAACCTCGGCACGGGCCGCCCCGTGAGCGTGCTCGAGCTCATCGCGTCGTTCGAGAAGGCCGTCGGCCGCGAGCTGCCCAAGGTGATCGCGCCGCGACGCCCGGGCGACATGGCCGCGACGTACTGCGACCCGGCGAAGGCCGAGTCGGAGCTCGGATGGAAGGCGCGCTTCGGCATCGACGACATGACGTCGAGCGTCTGGAACTGGCAGCAGAAGAACCCGCGCGGCTACGCCAGCTGACGCGCCAGACGACGAAACGGCCTCCGGATGATCCGGAGGCCGTTTCGTCGTATGGCGGGCGCTCAGACGCGCACGGGGAGTGCCGGGATGAGCTCCTCGAGCTTCTCGACGGTGTCCTCCCAGCCCGTCACCGAGACGCACGCGACGCCCATCGCGAGGACGGGGTAGTCGTTGCCGTCGGCGTCGAGCCGGTCGCCGTAGAAGAGCATGTCGTCGAGGTCGATGCCGGTCTCCTCGGCGAGCTGGCGCATGCCGTAGGCCTTGTCGATGCCCTTGCGGGTGATGTCGACGGAGGTCGAGCCGCCCGAGCGCACCTCGAGGTCGGGCACGCGCGCGGCGACGGCGTCGCGCAGCGCGGACTTCTTCTCGCTCGTCGGGTCCCACGCCTTCTTCGCGTCGACGGGCGCCTCCTGGCCGAGGGCGGAGAACGTGATCTGCGAGCCGCGGTCCTCGAGGATCGGACCCCAGGTCTGCGTCTCCCAGAAGCCGAGGCGCTTGGCCTCCTCCTCGACCGCGGCGAGGGCGCGGCGCTTCTCGTCGTCGGTGAGCTCGCGCGCGTACACCGCCGAGAAGTCGTCGCCCGTGTGGCGGAAGTACTGGGTGCCGCACGTCGGCAGGAGGTGGATGTGCGAGAGCGCCTCGGGAGCCTCGGGGAGTCGGTCGACGACCTGCATGCGGAACTGCTGGATCTGCCCGCCCGAGATGATCGCGACCTCGACACGCTCCGCGAGCGCGATGAGCAGCTCGCCGATCCGCGGCTCGATGGGCGACTTCGAGGGAGCGAGGGTGTCGTCGAGGTCGAAGGCGACGAGGCGGGGCGTGGCAGGCATGTCTCTCCGGATGTCGGATGGGGCACGAACCGGACAAGCCTACGCGACACGCCCTGAGAACGCGGGGAGGGATGGTCCCGGTCGACCCGCGTAATGAAACGGCCGCTCGCGCGTCTCATGAGCAGGGGAGGGATCCGCGGACGGAAGGGGAGAGGCATGAGTGCCGATGAGATGGCCCACATCGCGTCGATCGTCGCGCTCGCCGCGTCGGCCGCCGGGGGTCTGCTCGTGCTGATCAGCGCCTTCGTCGTCGGCCGCACGCGCCGGCGCACGGCGGTGCCGCGGCGCCCGGGCGGTCGGCGCGCCTGACGCGCCACCCGAGGCCGATGGCCGGGACAGCAGAAGGGCCGGTTCCGATGGAACCGGCCCTTCTCGTGTGGTCGGGGTGACAGGATTTGAACCTGCGGCCTCGTCGTCCCGAACGACGCGCGCTACCAAGCTGCGCCACACCCCGTGGCAACCCGTCTACTCTACCCGATCCGACGCGGTGAGCCGAATCCGGCGTGTCCCCGGGAGTGCCGCGGCTTCGGCGCCACCCCGGTCTGCCTGGGGCTGGCGCGCACCCGGTCTCACCCAGACGCCGCCGGGTACTGTCGAGCCATGCAGCGCTCGGCCACCATCCCACGTCCGGGGCGAGCGCTGAGCCTGGCCCGCATCGCGGCGGGCGTCGCCGTCATTGTCGTGCTCGGCTACACGTTCGCGCTCGGACGTGACGGATTCAACCCGTTCGACTACTTCGGGTACTTCACGAATCTGTCGAGCCTGCTCGCGGCAGGGGTCTTCGTCACGACGGGCGCATACGGACTTCGTGGCAGCGCGGCTCCGCGCTGGCTGGCACTGGCCCGCGCGGTGGCGACGACGTGCCTGATCATCGTGGGCGTCGTCTACAACGTGCTCGTGCCAGGTACGGGGTCCGCTCCCGTCTGGGTGCGCATCGCCCTCCACATCGTCTTCCCGGCTCTCGCCCTCGTCGATTGGCTCGTCGCGCCGGATCGTCCGAGGCTCTCGTGGCGCGAGCTGTGGGTCGTCTTCCCGTACCCCGTACTCTGGCTCGCCGTCGTCCTCGTGCGCGGTGCGGTCGACGGATGGGTTCCGTACGGGTTCCTGCTGCCGGAGCGCGGCGCGGGCTCCCTCGTGGCGCACGTCGTCGGGCTGCTGATCGCGCTGACAGCCGCGGGCGCGCTCGTGTGGGGGATAAGCCGGATCCCTCGCGGAACCGACTCAGGCGCGCGCCGCGCGGGCTGATCAGCGGGCGCGCGGCGCGAGCGTGAGCAGCGAAGTCAGGGGACGAACTCGGCCGGGAGGCGACCGATTACGGCGACGACGGCGAGGATGGCAAGTGCGAGCCCGCACGGAATCAGCACGGGAAGAATGACACGGCCGAGTTCACCAGGGTTGCGCCCGCGCGCGCCGCGAGCGATCGCGAGCCCCGCCAGGAGCAAGCCGGGAGCTGCGAACATCAGCAGGACCAGGATGACCGCGTCTTCTTCACCGCGGTCGGGTGGCTGACCTGCCGTGAGCAGGGACAGCCCGAGCAGCACGGCCCCCGCGAACAGCAGCCACCGGACGCTGCTCGCAGACGCTCGTTGCGGTGAGGATGGAAGGTTTTGCATCCGTGCCTCGGCTGCGAAAACGTCGAGCCGTCTGATCAGCGGGCGCGCGGCGCGAGCGTGAGCAGCGAGACCTCCGGCGGGCACGCGAAGCGCACGGGGGAGTAGATCGAGTGCCCGAGGCCCGCGCTCACGTTGAGCGGCACGGTCCGGCCGTCGTGCGTCCAGCTCGAGAGCCCCCGCGCCTGCTTCGGCGGAAGGTCGCAGTTGGAGACGAGGGCACCGTAGAACGGCACGCGCACCTGGCCGCCGTGCGTGTGACCCGCGATGAGGACGTCGGCGCCGAGCTCCGTGAACGCGTCGAGGACGCGCCGGTACGGGGCGTGCGTCACGCCGATCGAGACCGGAGCGGATGGCAGGGCCGCGACGTGCGCGGGGAGCGCATCGAGGTCATCGAGATCGTGATGCGCGTCGCTCACGCCGAACAGCTTCACGGCCGTGCCGCGCACGTCCAGAGTGGCGGCCGCGTTGTTGAGGCTCGTCCAGCCGAGCTCGTCGGCGAAGAACGCGTCGAGGGCCGCGGTGTCGAGCTTCGGCGCGGTCGTGGCCCGCTCGGATGGCCCGAGGACGTAGCGCAGGGGGTTGCGCGGAGACGGCTCGTACAGGTCGTTGGACCCGTGCACGAAGACACCGGGGACGCCGGCGAACGGCTCGAACGCCCGGCGGATCCCGGCCAGGCCTTCGCGGTGCCCGAGATTGTCGCCGGTGTTGACGACGAGATCGGGGCGCAGCGATGCGAGCTTCGCCATCCACTCCTGCTTGCCCCGCTGCCACGGCGCCATGTGGGCGTCCGAGACGTGCAGGACCCGCAGGGGAGTCGCCCCCGGCTCGAGCACGCGCACGGTGTGGTGGCGCACGGTGAAGAGGTGCCGCTCGATGCCGATGCCCCAGACGGCGGCCGCGGCCCCCGCGCCCGCGAGGGCGCCGAGGGCCGCGACACCAGGACGCGACGCCACTAGTCGTCGTCCTTGTCGTTCTTCTTGTCGTCGCCTCCGCCGCCGCAGCTCTTGGCCTCGTAGTTCACGCGGATCACGGTGTTCGGATCGGCGACCGTTCCTGCTTCGGGGTCGGTCCCGGTCACCTTGCCGCTGCCGGCGTCGGAGTTCTCGGAGCAGCTGCCGCGCTCGACGTTGTCGAAGCCCGCGCCGGTGATCGCCGCGAATGCGGCCTGCACGGACATGCCCGACACATCGGGAACAGACGACGCCTTGCCATCGCTCGGGAAGATCGTGACGTTGGTGCCGCCCGCGGCCTGACCCGCGCCCGGGTCCTGTCGCTGGATCGTGCCCTCGGGCTGATCGCCCGGGACGGTCTCGCCGACCGTGACACCGAAGCCGGCACCGCGGAGGATGCTCGTGGCCTCGTCGATCGACTTGCCCGTGACGTCCGGGAGATCGACGAGCACGCGACGCGTCAGGTTCGGATCCGGCGTGGGGAACGCGCCGCCGGGGTAGTGCGCGTTGGCCGCGGCCTGGATGTCCCGTGCGAGGTAGTAGCGCACGTCGTTACCGAGCACGCCGTTGCTGCTGATCGTGCGGAGGTCGGTCGCGCCGATCGTGTTTCCGACCCACACCGCCGTCGTCGCCGCGGTTGAGGACTCGATCATCATCGTCGAGATGTTCTCGTGCGTGCCGGTCTTGCCGATGAGTTGGGTGCCGTCACCGGGGTTCGCCCGCGCGCCGGTGCCGCCGTTCATGACGGATTTGAGCGCCTCGGCGGCTGTCGCCGCGATGTTCGGTTCGACGACCGGCTCGCATCCCGTCTCGGGGACCGGCACCTCCTCGCCGTCGATGTCGGTGATCCGGTCGATCGCGTGCGGCTCGCAGCGCACGCCGTTGTTCGCGATCGTTGCGTAGGCCGACGCCATGTCGAGCGGCGCGATGTTCTTCGAACCGAGCACGTCGTACAGTGCAGTCGGGTGCTCCGGCGTGCTCGGAGTCGTGAGTGGCGTCCCGTCGCCCCAGGTGACGCCGAACCGCTCGCCGACGGCGTTGATCTCGCACACGTCGAGCTGCTCTGCCATGGCGAGGAAGCCCGAGTTGAGCGAGTCGCGCGTGAAGTTCGTCACGGTCCCCGTATAGCCGTTGCCGTTGGCGAAGTTGCCGATCTTCGTCGAGTTGTATTGCTCGACGCCGTTGCACTTCCACTGGAAGACGCGGTTGTTGCCGTTGAGGACCTCATTGATCGAACGGCCCTTCTCGAGCCAATCGATGAGCGTGAAGAGCTTGTACGTCGATCCGACTGCGAATCCGGTCGACGACCCGTGCTTGCTGTCGGCGGCGTAGACGAGAGAGGAGTAGCCCGGTTGGGTCGTCACGACGGTCTCGTCCTCGGAGAAGTTCGTGTTCTGTGCCATCGCGAGGATTCGACCAGTGCTCGGTTCGACAGTAACGGCGGTCGAACCGAACTCGATCCCGTCGATGTGCGTTGCCGCATAGGTCTTCATCGCGGCCTCGGCGGGCATCTGGATGTTGAAGTCGAGCGTCGTGTAGACATTGAGGCCGCCGCGTCGCAGCGTCTCCCAGCGCTCCTCATCGGTCTCGCCGAAGGCCGGGTCGGTGAGGATCGTCTGCTGCACGTACTTGCAGAAGTACGCGGAGCCGCCTGCGGCGCCGCAGCCCGTCTCACGCGGGGTGATCTGCGGCTCGATGGGCTCCTCGACGGCAGCGTCGTGCTGCTCCTGGGTGATCTTGCCGTCTTCGAGCATGCGGCCGAGGACGTAGTCGCGTCGCTGCTTCGTCGCCGCGTAGCCATCCTCCGCGGTGTTGCGCGCGACGCCCTCGGAATCGGTGTAAGAGCCATCCGGCAGGTCGAACCGGTACCGGTTCGGGTTCTGCACCATGCCGGCGAGCGTTGCGGCCTGGCTCAGCGTGAGCTTCGCGGCCGTCGTGTGGAAGTAGTACTGCGCGGCGGCCTCGATGCCGTACGTCTGACCGCCGAAGTTCGCGATGTTGAGGTACCCGATGAGGATGTCGTCCTTCGAGTACTCCTGCTCGATCGAGATCGCGTAGCGCATCTCCTGGAGCTTGCGCTCGTAGCCCTCGACGCCCTCGGCCTCGATCGCGTCGTTGTAGCAGTCGAGCTGCTCCTGCGAGCCGAAGGGCGCCTCCTGCTCGCACTTCTGGATGAGCACGTTCTTGACGTACTGCTGGCTGATCGAGGAGCCGCCCTGGGTGTCGCCGCCCTGGAAGTTGTTGAGCAGGGCGCGCGTCGTGCCGATGAGGTCGATGCCGCCGTGGTCGTAGTAGCGCGGGTCCTCACTGGAGAGGAGCGCGTCGTACATCGTCTGCGTGACCTCGTCGTACGAGACGGGGACGCGGTTCTGGTCATAGAACGACGTCAGGACGAAGTCCTTGCCGTCGAGACCCTTCGCGTAGATCGTGGTCGGCAGCATCGGCGTATCCACCTCGAGATACGCGGGCAGCTTGTCGAACATCGTGATCGCGCTCGACGCGGCAGAGCCGGCGACGGCGATCGCGGGGGTGACGGTGGCGGTGACGAGCACTCCGGCGATCGCGCTCAGGCCGACGAGGCCGAGCACACCGCCGAGAACACCGCTCGCAGTCCTTTTCGCTCCGGGCATAGGCTTGATCGTAGGGGAGTTCCCTGAACATCCCCGCCTTCGGCCATGGTCCTCGGACCGCATTCCCAGCGCCGCACACGCTCGAACGACAGGAGTTCCATGACCACGTGGGAGTACCTCACCACGCCGCTGCTCATCCACAACACGGCGGCTATCCTCAACAACTGGGGCAAGCAGGGCTGGGAGCTCGTGCAGGTCGTGCAGGGCCCCGAGGGCGGCCTCGTCGCCTACCTGAAGCGGCCGCTGACCGAGGCGGGGCCGTCGAACGCGGGCCTCGGCGCCGCGGCCGAGGCGGCGAAGCAGTTCGAGGGCGGCGCCCAGTGACGGTCAGCGCGCGGCTCGCAGAGCTCGGCATCGAGCTCCCAGGCGTCGTCGCACCCGTGGCCGCGTACATCCCCGCGAAGGTGCACGGCGATGTTGTTCAGACGTCGGGTCAGCTGCCGATGGTGTCGGGCTCGCTCCCGCACACGGGCAAGGTCGGCGATGGCGAGGGCCTCGTCGCCGCCGACGACGCGAAGGCACTCGCCCGCATCTGCGCCCTGAACGCACTCGCCGCCGCGGCGGACGCGGTCGGCGGACTCGACCGCATCACGGGCGTGCTCAAGGTGACCGGGTTCGTCGCATCGGCACCGGCCTTCACCGGCCAGCCCGGAGTCATCAACGGCGCGAGCGAGGTGCTGGGCGAGATCTTCGGCGAGGCCGGACGGCACTCGCGCTCCGCGGTGGGCGTCTCGGTGCTGCCGCTCGACGCTCCCGTCGAGGTCGAGGTGGCGTTCCTCTTCGCCTGACAGGACGACGACAGAGGCCGGGCCCCGCGGGGCCCGGCCTCTGTCGTCGTCCTACCGCACCTGGGCGGAGATCACGCTCATCACGGCGGTGTCGGCCAGTGTCGTCGTGTCGCCGACCTCGCGT
Source organism: Microbacterium sp. JZ37 (assembly GCF_035188445.1). Taxonomy (NCBI): domain Bacteria; kingdom Bacillati; phylum Actinomycetota; class Actinomycetes; order Micrococcales; family Microbacteriaceae; genus Microbacterium; species Microbacterium sp. JZ37. The sequence continues at coordinate 985,811 of NZ_CP045253.1, forward strand.
CCCTCGGCCACATCGCGCAGCAGGCGGCGCATGATCTTGCCCGAACGGGTCTTCGGCAGCTCGCCGACGATGTAGACGTCGCGCGGACGCGCGATCGGGCCGATCTGCTCGCCGACCCATGCGCGCAGCTGCTGCGCGAGACCATCCGGCCCGTGCTCCTTGAGGTAGCTCTCCTTCAGGATCACGAACGCGACGACCGCCTGACCCGTCGTCTCGTCCGAGGCGCCCACGACCGCGGCCTCTGCGGTCGCCTCGTGGGCGACGAGGGCCGACTCGATCTCCGCGGTGGAGAGCCGGTGCCCCGAGACGTTCATGACGTCGTCGACACGGCCGAGCAGCCAGATGTCGCCGTCCTCGTCGAGGCGCGCGCCATCCCCCGCGAAGTAGTAGCCCTGCTCGGCGAACTTGTCCCAGTAGGTCTCCTTGTAGCGCTCGGGGTCGCCCCAGATGCCGCGGAGCATGCTCGGCCACGGCTCCGTGATGACGAGCAGGCCTCCGTTGCCGTTGCCGACGTGCTGGGCCTTCTCGTCGACGACGTCGATCGAGATGCCGGGGAGCGGCACCTGAGCCGAGCCGGGCTTCGCCTCCGTCACGCCCGGGAGGGCGGACACCATGATCGCGCCCGTCTCGGTCTGCCACCACGTGTCGACGATCGGGGTCTTCCCGCCGCCGATGACGTCGCGGTACCAGACCCACGCCTCGGGGTTGATCGGCTCGCCGACCGAGCCGAGGACGCGCAGGCTCGACAGGTCGCGCTGCTGCGGGATGACCCTGCCCTGCTTCATGAATCCGCGGATGGCCGTGGGGGCGGTGTAGAGGATGGTCACGCCGTACTTCTCGACGATGTCCCACCACCGGCCGGGCGCGGGGAACTCGGGCGTGCCCTCGTACAGGACCTGCGTCGCGCCGTTCGCGAGCGGTCCGTACGCGACGTACGTGTGCCCGGTGACCCATCCGATGTCGGCCGTGCACCAGTACACGTCGGACTCGGGGTGGAGGTCGAACACGTTCCGGTGCGTGAACGCGGCCTGCGTGAGGTAGCCGCCCGACGTGTGCAGGATGCCCTTCGGCTTCCCCGTCGTGCCCGACGTGTACAGGATGTACAGCGGGTTCTCCGACGGGAAGGCCTGCGCGGTGTGCTCGGCCGGCGCCTGCGGGACGACGTCGTGCCACCACAGGTCGCGGCCCTCGGTCCACTCGACCTCGTTCTCACCGCGCTTGACGACGAGAACGTGCTCGACGGTGAGCTGCGCGCCGTCGCCGCGGTCGGAGAGCGCCTGATCGACGGCCGGCTTGAGCGGCGACACCTTGCCCTTGCGGTAGCCGCCGTCGGCTGTGATGACGAGCTTCGCGCCGGCGTCGTCGATGCGCGAGCGCAGGCTGTCGGCGCTGAACCCGCCGAACACGACCGAGTGGATGGCGCCGATCCGCGCGACCGCGAGCATCGAGGCGATGGCCTCGGGGATCATCGGCAGGTAGATCGCGACGCGGTCGCCCGCTCCGACACCGAGGTCGGTGAGCACGTTCGCGAGGCGCTTGACCTCGTCCGTGAGCTCGGCGTAGGTGACCGTGCGGGAGTCGCCCGGCTCGCCCTCCCACAGCAGGGCCACGCGGTCGCCGTTGCCCGCCTCGACGTGGCGGTCGAGGCAGTTGTACGCGACGTTCAGCTCGCCGTCGGCGAACCACTTCGCGAACGGCGGCGTCGACCAGTCGAGCACCTGGGTGAACGGCTTCTCCCAGTGCAGCAGCTCGCGGGACTGCTCGGCCCAGAACCCCTCGCGATCCGCGGCGGCGCGCTCGTACAGGTCGGCCTTCGCGACGGCGTTCGCGGCGAACTCGGGCGACGGCGCGAATCGGCGCGTCTCGGTGAGCAGGTGGTCGATCTGGCTGGACATTCGATCGCTCCTTCGCGTGCAGGTCCTGAAGCCGCGACGCCGCGGCGCCGGCTGACGAAGCCGACCATCCGAACCTACGCCGCCGCCGGACGGGTCGGGTACCTCCGAAAGTCGGGGGTGCGCCTCAGGCCACCCGACGCCGTGTGCCCAGGCGGCGTGTCTCGTCATGGTTCTCCACGGATGGCGCGAGCGCCCGTTCTCGAGGGCGCGGGCTCCCTAGCGTCGAGGCATGGCCGTCCCCTTCATCGTCCAGCCGCGTGGAAACCCCCGCCGCGCGCCCGGAGATGACGACGCGCAGGCCGCGCGGCGGGACGACCTGGCGGCGCGGGCGGACCTGGGGCCGCTCGCGCCGTACCTCGCCGACGACGCCGTGACCGACCTCTTCGTCAACGGGACCGCGGGGCTCTTCGTCGACCGCGGGGAGGGGCCGCGGCACGATCCGAGCTGGCGGGCGTCGGAGCGCGAGGTGCGCGACCTGGCGACCGAGCTCATCGCGCGGGGCGGGCGCCACATCGACGACGCGACGCCGTGCGTCGACGTGCGCCTGCCGGGCGGCATGCGCATCCACGCGGTCCTGCCGCCGGTGAGCTCGAGCGGAACGTCGCTGTCGATCCGCGTGCCCCGGCTGACCCGCGCCGACCTCGGCGACCTGTGCCGCGGCGGCGCCTTCGCCGACGACGTCCGCGCCTGGCTGGTCGAGATCGTGCGTCGGCGCGAGAACGTGCTCGTGACGGGAGCCGCGGGCACCGGCAAGACGACGCTGCTCGCGGCCATGCTCTCGCACACCCCGCCCAACGAGCGGATCGTGACGATCGAGGACGTCGCCGAGCTGCGCATCGCGCATCCGCATCACGTGTCGCTCGAGGCGCGGCAGCCGAACCTCGAGGGCGCCGGTGCGATCGGCCTCGCCCGGCTCGTGAGGGAATCGCTGCGGATGCGCCCCGATCGGATCGTCGTGGGGGAGTGCCGCGGCGAGGAGGTCCGCGAGCTCCTCACGGCGCTCAACACGGGGCACGACGGCGGCGCGGGCACCCTGCATGCGTCGGGTCTCGACGACGTGCCGGCGCGTCTCGAGGCCCTCGGCGCGCTTGCGGGAATGGACGACCACGCCGTCGCGCGCCAGGTCACGAGCGCGATCGGCTTCGTGCTGCACCTCGAGCGCGACCGCGCCGGGCAGCGTCGGCTGGCCCGCGTCGGGCGATTCGCGGATGGACGGGGTCGGCTGGCGATCGAGGAGGTCGAGCCGTGGTGCTGAGGAGAAGGCGCCGCGACGAGCCGACCGGCCCGGTCGCGGAGACCGTCCTGCGTCTGGCCGTGCTGCTGCAGGCGGGTGCGTCGCCGACGACGGCATGGCGCCACCTCGGTGAGTCGGGCGACGCGGCCGCCGAGCGGATCGTCGCGCGCTCGGCCGCCGGAATGCCCCTCGTCGAGGCGATCGAGGCGGAGGCGGCGGCCGTCGAGCGCCGGCGCGATCCGGCGGCCATCCGCCTCGCCGCCGCCTGGCGCGACGTCGCAGCCGCGTGGCATGTGTCGATCGCGGTGGGCGCGCCGCTCGCCGAGAGCCTCCGCGCGATGGCGGCCGCACTCCGCGATGCGCAGGAGAGCGGTGACGAGGTGCGGGTCGCCCTCGCGGAGCCCGCCGGCACCGCGCGTCTCATGGCCTGGCTGCCGCTGTTCGGCCTGCTCATCGGCGGGGCTCTCGGGTTCGACACGCTCTCCGTTCTCGTGGGCGACGCGATCGGCCTCGTCTGCTTGGGGAGCGGGCTCGGCCTCCTCCTCCTGGCTCGCATCTGGACCGGTCGGCTCGTCCGCGCGGCTCAGCCTCCGGCCGGGACACCGGGCATGACCGCCGAGCTGATGGCCATCGGTCTCGCGGGCGGCGTGTCGATCGACCGCGCGACGCGGCTCGTCGACGAGGCCGCGGGCGGCCCCCGTGCTGTCGATCGCATCGAGCCCGTGCTCGCTCTGTCGCGCTCGGCAGGGGTGCCAGCGGTCGAGCTGCTCCGCGCCGCCGCCGCGCACGACCGGCACGACGCGCGCACGCAGGGCCGGATGCGCGCGGCGCGCCTCGGTTCGCGTCTGCTGCTGCCGCTCGGCGTCTGCACGCTGCCGGCGTTCCTGTGCCTCGGTGTCGCGCCGATGATGCTCAGCGTCATCCGCGCGACCCCTCTGCCCGCACTCGGCGGCTGAGCCATCGACCCCGGGAATCCATCCAGAGAAAGAAGGAGCACATGTCAGAGAAGCCCACCCTCCGACTCGTCGAGCTGCTCGACGACGAGACCGGAGCGTCGACGGCGGAGTACGCGATCGTCACCATGGCGGCCGTCGCGTTCGCCGGCCTGCTCGTGATGATCATGCGGTCGGGCGAGGTGCAGCAGATCCTCACCGACCTCGTGCGCCGCGCGCTCACGGTTCCGTGATGCGACGGGCGGTGCGGCGGCGACGCGGATGGCGGTGGCGGGCCAGCGAGCGCGGCTCGGTCACGGCCGAGCTCGCCGTCGCGCTGCCCGCCGTCGTGCTCGTCGCCGCGCTCGGCATCGCCGGGCTCGGTGCGGCCTCGCGCCAGGTGCAGCTCCAGGACGCCGCGGCCGACGCGGCGCGGCTCATCGCGAGGGGAGAGGAGGAGGGGCGCGCCGCCGGCATCGTCGCGGCGGTCGGCGGCGCGCTCTCGATCGCGCACCACGGCGACCTCGTGTGCGCGACGGCCGAGGCCGAGGCCCGCATCGGAGCGCTCGCCGTCCCGCTGTCCGCGTCGAGCTGCGCGCTCGCCGGAGGATGGTGATGTCGGGCACCGCGATCGGCGCGGGCGTGGTCGCGGCAGCGTGCGCGCTCGTCGTCGGGCTCGCCGCGGCGGGAGGGGCGGCGGCCGAGAGCCAGCGCATCGCGAGCGTGGCCGACGCGGCCGCGCTCGCCGCGGCCGATGCGGCGAGCGGCGCGGTCGTCGGCGACCCCTGCGGGCTCGCGGGACAGGTGGCGGGTGCAGGCCGGGCATCCCTGGCGTCCTGTACCGTGGAGGGTCTCATCGCAACCGTCTCCGTCCAGTCCCGATACGGCGGATTCCCGGTGGCGGCCGCTGCCCGAGCGGGCCCGCCGCCCTCATGAGCCGAGGCGCTCCCCTGTGAGCGTCCGGTCGGCGCGCGATGTGTATGGTGTGCTTCGAGGAAAGGACGCCCCTTGGCATCAGGCAAGACGGCATCAGGCAAGACCGCTGCCGGCAAGACGCTCGTCATCGTCGAGTCCCCGACGAAGATGCGCTCGATCCAGAGCTATCTCGGCGACGGCTACGAGGTGCTCAGCTCCGTCGGCCACATCCGCGACCTCGCCGACAAGCGCGACATCCCCGAGAAGGACCGCGAGGCCTACGGCAAGTACTCGATCGACATCGAGCACGGCTTCGAGCCGTACTACGTCGTCAGCGATCGGAAGACGAAGACCGTCTCCGAGCTCAAGCGCGCGCTCAAGGACGCCTCCGAGCTCCTGCTCGCCACCGATGAGGACCGCGAGGGCGAGGCCATCGCGTGGCATCTCCTCGAGACGCTCAAGCCGAAGATCCCGGTCAAGCGCATGGTGTTCCACGAGATCACCAAGGACGCCATCCAGGCCGCCGTCGAGAAGACGCGCGAGCTCGATCTCGCCCTCGTCGACGCCCAGGAGACCCGGCGCATCCTCGACCGCCTCTACGGCTGGGACGTCTCCCCGGTCCTGTGGCGCAAGATCGGCAGCGGCAGCTCCGGCGCCGCGCTCAGCGCAGGACGCGTGCAGTCCGCCGCCACGCGGATGGTCGTGGACCGCGAGCGCGAGCGGATGGCGTTCGTGTCGGCGTCGTACTGGGGCATCGAGGCGACCGCGGCGCGCGCCGCCGAGAGCTTCTCGGTGCGTCTCGTGCGCGTCGACGGCGCGCCCCTCGCGGTCGGCCGCGACTTCGACGACAAGGGCCAGCTCAAGCGCGCGGTCGTCGTGCTCGACGAGGCGGGCGCACGGCAGCTCTCGACCGCGATCGACGAGACGGGAACGGCGCGCGTCACGAAGGTCGAGGCGAAGCCCGGCACACGGCGCCCCTCCGCGCCGTTCACGACGTCGACCCTCCAGCAGGAGGCCGGCCGCAAGCTCGGCATGACCGCGAAGGTCACGATGTCGGTCGCGCAGAGCCTGTATGAGCGCGGATACATCACCTATATGCGCACCGACTCGACCAACCTCAGCGCGCAGGCGATCAGCGCCGCGCGCGAGCAGGCGGTCGCGCTGTACGGCGAGAGCGCCGTGCCGCTCAAGCCGCGGTCGTACGCGTCGAAGAGCAAGAACGCGCAGGAGGCGCACGAGGCGATCCGCCCGTCGGGCGACCGCTTCCGCACCCCCAAGGAGGTCGCGGGGCAGCTCGGCCGCGACGAGCAGCGGATGTACGACCTCATCTGGAAGCGCACCATCGCGAGCCAGATGTCCGACGCGAAGTTCGAGACGACGACGGTCACGCTCGAGACCGAGGCGGATGGCCGGAAGGTCGAGTTCACGGCGTCGGGCACCGTCTACACGTTCAAGGGCTTCCTCGAGGCGTACGAGGAAGGGCGCGACGAGAAGCGCGGCGACGCCGACGAGGCGAAGGAGCAGTCGCTCCCGCGCGTCGCGGAGGGCGACGAGCTCGCGCTCTCCGACGCGACCGCGAAGGGGCACGAGACGACCCCGAAGCCGCGCTACACCGAGGCGAGTCTCGTCAAGGCGCTCGAGGAGCGCGGCATCGGGCGGCCCTCGACGTTCGCGAGCATCATCGGCGTCATCCTCGACCGCGGGTACGTCGTCAAGCGCGGTCAGGCGCTCGTCCCGACCTGGATCGCGTTCAGCGTGATCCGCCTGCTCGAAGACCACTTCTCCGAGCTCGTCGACTACGACTTCACGGCCGAGCTCGAGGACGACCTCGACGCCATCGCCCGCGGCGAGCAGCGCCGCGTCGACTGGCTGAAGTCGTTCTACTTCGGCGGGGAGGGGCATCCCGGCCTCCGCAACATCGTCGACAACCTCGGCGAGATCGACGCGCGTGCCATCAACTCCATGCCGATCACCGAGACGGCGACGCTGCGGGTCGGCAAGTACGGCCCGTACCTCGAGGTCGTCGACCCGGCGAAGCCCGACGAGAAGCCGCGCATCGTGAACGTGCCGGAGGATCTCGCGCCCGACGAGCTGACGCCCGAGAAGGCGCAGGAGCTCATCGATGCTCCGGTCGTGAGCGACCGGGTGCTCGGCGAGAACCCGGAGAACGGCAAGATCGTCGTCGTGAAGGACGGCCGGTACGGTCCGTATGTGCAGGAGCAGGAGCCGCCGTCGGCCGATGAGGTCGACGAGACGACGGGCGAGGTGGCCGAGGAGCCGAAGAAGCGCGGCGCCAAGAAGGCCGCTGCGCCGAAGCCGCGCACGGCGTCGCTCTTCAAGAGCATGACGCCCGAGACGGTCGACCTCGACACCGCGCTGCGCCTGCTGTCGCTCCCGCGCGTCGTCGGCGAGGACCCGGAGAGCGGCGAGCAGATCACCGCGCAGAACGGCCGCTTCGGCCCCTACCTGAAGAAGGGCTCCGACTCGCGCTCGCTCGAGAGCGAGAGCCAGATCTTCGACATCACGCTCGAGCAGGCGCTCGAGCTCTACAAGCAGCCGAAGTACGGCGCGCGCCGGGCGTCGAGCGCGCTCAAGGAGTTCGACAACGACCCCGTGAGCGGCAAGCCGATCCGCGTGCGCGACGGCCGCTTCGGGCCGTACGTGACCGACGGCGAGACGAACGCGACGATCCCGCGTGGCGAGACGGTCGACGAGATCGACTTCGAGCGCGCCAAGCAGCTGCTCGCCGACAAGCGCGCCAAGGGGCCCGTCAAGAAGCGCACGACGACGCGCAAGACGACCACGACGCGCAAGCCGGCCGCGAAGAAGAAGTGACGGTGGCGCGCGGGGTCTGGATCACGTTCGAGGGCGGCGACGGCGTCGGCAAGACGACGCAGGCGCGTCTGCTCGAGGACTGGCTCGCGGCCGAGGGCCGCACGGTCGTGCGCACGCGCGAGCCGGGCGGCAGCGACGTGGGCCAGCTCATCCGCGACATCGTCCTGCACCACCGCGGCGACATCGCGCCGCGCGCGGAGGCTCTCCTCTACGCGGCCGACCGCGCCCACCATGTGCGCGCGGTCGTCCGCCCCGCCCTCGAGCGCGGCGAGGTCGTCATCCAGGACCGCTACCTCGACTCGTCGGTCGCCTATCAGGGTGCCGGTCGCGTGCTCGACGCGGACGAGGTGCGCGGTCTGTCGCTGTGGGCCGCGGAGGGGGCGCTGCCCGACGTGACCGTGCTGCTCGATCTCGACCCGGCCGCGGCGCGCGCACGGCTCGACGCCGACGACAAGCCGTTCGACCGGCTCGAGGCCGAGAAGGAGGACTTCCACCGTCGCGTGCGCGAGGCCTTCCTCGCGCTCGCCGCCGCCGAGCCCGAACGGTTTCTCGTCGTCGACGCGGCCCTCTCGCCGGAGACGCTCGCCGAGGTCATCCGCGCGCGCGTCGCGCCCCTGCTCTGACCCCGCACGCGTGAGCGCGGAGGGCATTGTCGGCGGGGCTGGTTAGGCTGACGGTATGACCTCCGTCGCGGCGCCCGCTCTTCCGTGGGGGGATGTGTGGGGGCAGGACGAGGCCGTCGAGATCCTCCAGGCCGCCGCGTCCGGCGCGGGCTCGCTCGCGCACGCGTGGCTCATCACCGGTCCACCCGGCTCCGGGCGATCGACCCTCGCGCGGGCGTTCGCCGCCGCGCTCATCGCGTCGGCGCCTGACGACACCGCGACGATGAAGCAGGTGCTCGCGGGAACGCACCCCGACCTCACCGCGCTGCGCACCGAGGGCGTCATCATCACGATCGCCCAGGCGCGCGCCCTCGTGGAGCGGTCGTACTTCTCGCCCTCGACCGGGCGGTACCGCGTGATCGTCGTCGAGGACGCCGATCGGATGACCGAGCGCACCTCGAACGTGCTCCTGAAGGCTCTCGAGGAGCCGCCGCCCGAGACCGTGTGGGTGCTCTGCGCGCCGAGCGATGCGGATCTGCTGCCGACCATCCGCTCGCGTGTGCGGCTCCTGCGCCTGCGCGAGCCGGAGGTCGCCGACGTCGCCGCGCTCATCCAGGCCCGAACGGGCGTCGACGAGGCGACCGCCGAGCAGGCGGCTCGTCACGCGCAGCGTCACATCGGCATGGCGCAGCGGCTCGCGACCGACGCCGCGTCGCGCCGGCGCCGCGACGACACGCTGCGCGCCGTCATGCGGGTGCGGGGCATCGGCGACGTCGTCGAGGTCGCCGGCGAGATCGTGCAGGCCGCCACGGACGACGCCAAGGCCCTCACCGCCGAGCGCGACGAGGCAGAGCGCGCCGCCCTCCTGCGGACGGTGGGCGTCGTGGAGGGCGCCCGGATCCCGCCGGCCGTGCGCGCGCAGATCACGGCGCTCGAGGACGAGCAGCGCAAGCGCGCCACGCGCAGCCTGCGCGACGGGATCGATCGCGTCCTCACCGATCTGCAGTCCCTGTACCGCGACGTCGTGCTCCTGCAGCTCGGGCGGGAGGAGGGCCTCATCAACCTCGAGCTCCTCGACGACCTCCGAGCGCTGGCGGGCGCGTGGAAGCCCGAGCGCACGCTGGTCGTGCTCGACCACATCGCCGAGACGCGCGACGCGCTCGAGAAGAACGTGCAGCCCACGCTCGCGCTCGAGAGCCTGCTCGTCACCATCGTCAGCGGAAGGAAGACATGACCATCGCCCGTCATCCCCTCCGGAGGCGGTTCGGCCGTCCGACGGCCGTCGTCGCCGGTCTCTCCGCGGCCGCCCTTGCGCTGTCGGGCTGCCTCACCGCGCAGATCCCGGTCGAGGGAGAGGGGCAGTCGGGAACCGTCCTCGGGGCCGAGCCGGTGCTCGACGGCGTTCCCGACGAGCTGCTGCCGTTCTACGACCAGCAGCTCGAGTGGACGCCGTGCGGCGGCGACTTCCAGTGCTCGACGGTCACCGCGCCGCTCGACTGGGAGCACCCCGACGCGGGCGAGATCGAGCTCGCCGTGATCCGCCAGACCGCGCTCTCCGGGCGGGCACAGGGGTCGCTGCTGACCAACCCGGGTGGTCCGGGCGGCAGCGGTGTCTCGTTCATCCGCGAGAACATCGCGTGGTCGATCGGGGACGCGCTGCAGGAGAGCTACGACGTCATCGGATGGGATCCGCGCGGCGTGGGCGCGTCGACCGCCGTCCGCTGCTTCGACGCGGATGAGATGGACGCCTACCTCTACGACATCCCGCAGGGTGAGCGCGGCTCCGCCGAGTGGGAGGCTGAGCTCGAGGAGCGCGCCGAGGCGTTCGCGAACGCGTGCGCCGAGAACAGCGACGGGCTGCTCGAGTTCATCACGACGGAGCAGTCGTCGCGCGACCTCGATCTGCTGCGCGCTGTCCTCGGCGAGACCGAGCTCGACTACCTCGGGTTCTCGTACGGCACGTTCCTCGGAGCGACCTACGCCGAGAACTTCCCGGAGCGCGTCGGCCGCCTCGTGCTCGACGGCGCGATCGACCCCTCGACCTCCGGGGAGGAGGTCGGCGTGACACAGGCGGTCGGCTTCGAGAACGCCCTGCGCACCTACATGGAGGCGTGCGTGGCAGGTGACACGGGCGCAGCCTGCCCCTTCGCGGGGTCGGCCGACGACGCGATGAACGACCTCTCCGCACTGCTCGCGAGCGTCGACGCGCGCCCTCTGCCCTACGACGACGGGCGCGAGCTCGGCGCCGATGCGCTCATGACGGCCATCATCGCGGCGCTCTACAACGAGGCGAACTGGATGTACCTCACGGAGGCGCTCGCGGGCGCCCTGGAGGGCGACCCGTCGACCGCCTTCTTCCTCGCGGACTTCTACAACGGCCGCGAGAACGGCGAGTACCAGGACAACTCGACTGAGGCCTTCAACGCCTACAACTGCATGGACTACCCGGAAGACCCCGAAGAGGCGGTCGAGGAGACCGAGCGGCGGATCGCGGAGGAGGCGCCGACGATCGCGCCGTACTGGTCCGGCGCATCCGCCTGCGAGCACTGGCCCTACCCGCCGACGGGTGAGCGCGGCGAGATCTCCGCCTCCGGAGCCGCGCCCATCCTCGTCGTCGGCACGACGGGCGATCCGGCGACCCCGTACGAGTGGGCCGAGGCGCTCGCAGCCCAGCTGGAATCAGGGGTGCTGCTCACGTACGAGGGGGAGGGGCACACGGCGTACAACGGCGCGAGCGACTGCATCAACGACGCCGTGGAGGCGTTCCTCGTCGACGGCACCGTCCCCGAGGACGGGCTCGTCTGCTCCTGACCGGACTGCTCTGACGCGAAACGCCCGGCCGACGCCGTCGGTTCGCAGCACGGGCTCCGACCCGGTATGCTTGATTCTCGTGCCGCTCGGGCGGCGCGAGATCGCCACCTTAGCTCAGTCGGCAGAGCGATTCACTCGTAATGAATAGGTCGTCGGTTCGATTCCGACAGGTGGCTCCGATACAGAAGGCGCGCTCCATCCGGAGCGCGCCTTCTGCCATACCGACGGAGCCCCATGGACGCGAGCCACGTGATCGGAGCGATCACCGAGATCTTCTCGTGGATCGGCTTCGGTGCGGCGCTCGTCCTCGGTCTCATCGCGATCATCGCGCGCCTCGCGGACGGCACGTGGGTCCCCGTTCGGGCGTTCGTGCTGTCGGAGCAGGAGCCGCCGATCCTGCGCTGGTTCACGGTGGGTCACACTGTCGGGGAGGCGCCGCTCACGCCCGAGCTGCGCGCGGCCGCCGGCGATGCCGACGAGGTCGACGTCTTCACGAATCCGCAGCGCCCGGGATCCGTGCGACTCCACCAGCACTCGCCGCTGCCCCGATTCCTCGGCTGGGGCGCGATCGCGTTCGGGGGCCTCGGGGCCGTGTCGACGATCGTGCAGCTGATCCTCGTGGCGATGCGCTGAGCCGCGCTCAGGGGCAGCGCAGCTCGCCGTCCACGAGGGCGTGGTCGACCTTGTGCGCGCCGCAGCGATGACAGGGCGTGCCCTTTCCCTCACCCACCTGCGCGGGGCCGGCCAGGCTGATCAGGGTGGTGTTGAACCACTGGTAGAAGCCACCCGCCTCGCGGATGCGGGTGCGGAGGGGTGTTCGCTCGACGCGTGCGTGCATGTAATTAGTGTACTAACGAATAGACCTCGATAGGGTAGTCGGGTGACGGACCATCGCGAGGACCTGCTGAAGCTCGAGAACCAACTGTGCTTCGCGATCGTGACGGCCGCGCGCAACGTCGTGTCGATCTACCGGCCCGTGCTCGAGCCCCTCGGGCTGACGCATCCGCAGTACCTCGTGATGCTCGCCCTGTGGGAGAAGGCCCCGCGCACACTCCGTGAGCTGTCGGCGGAGCTCGCGCTCGAGCCCGCGACAGCGTCGCCCCTCGTGAAGCGTCTCGAGGCCCAGGGCCTTGTCCGTCGCGAGCGCCGACCGGATGACGAGCGGCGGCTCGCGATCGGGCTCACGGAGGAGGGCGCCGCCCTGCGCGAGCAGGCGCTCGCCGTTCCCGAGCAGATCATGGCGCGCGTCGGCCTCGACGCCGCGCAGCTCGCGAGCATCCGGGATTCGCTCGCGCCCTTCTCGGGGAACCTGGACGCCTGACGTCGATCCGGGGGAGGCGTACGCTCGGACCATGAGCAGGGCGCTTCTCATCGTCGACGTGCAGAACGACTTCACCGAGGGCGGTGCGCTCGCGGTCGCGGGCGGCGACGCCGTGGCCGAGGGGATCACGCGGCACCTCGCCGAGCATGCGGGGGAGTACGCGGCGATCATCGCCTCGCGCGACTGGCACGATGCCGATGGCGACAACGGCGGGCACTTCGCCGTGGGCGCCGATCCCGATTTCGTCGACACGTGGCCCGTGCACTGCGTCGCGGGCACGCCAGGGGCCGACTACGATCCCGGGCTCGACACCGCCTCGGTCACACACCATGTGAAGAAGGGCCAGGGACGCCCCGCCTACTCGATGTTCGAGGGTCAGACGGATGACGGCGAGACCGTCGGCCGCATCCTCGATGCGCGCGGGATCGAGGCTGTCGACGTCGTCGGCATCGCGACCGATCACTGCGTCCGTGCGTCCGCGCTCGACGCGATCGCGCACGGACAGCACGTCCGCGTCCTCACCGGGCTCATCGCGGGGGTCGGCGCCGAGTCGTCGGAGGCGGCGCTCGCCGAGCTCGCGCACGCGGGAGCCGAGATCGTCTGAATCTCAGGCGGCCTCCACGGGCTGCCGCAGGATGGTCCGCCGTCGCTCGGGCGGGACCCTGCGGAAGTCGCTGAGGTAGATCTCGTGATGGCGTCCCGTCATCCGCAGGCCGTGCTGCGGGATGAACGCATCGTGCATCCGCTCGAGGACGGGCCCTTCGTCGTCGAAGGAGCCCACGTGCAGCGTCTGGACGGCCCGCCCCTCGTCGAGCAGCTCCCAGCGCAGCTCCGCGAGTCGGGGCGGGTTCTTCGCCGCCGCCTTCCCGATGGCGGCGTCGACGAGGCCGGCGTCGATCCAGTCGGGTGTGCGCATGACCAGGGTCCAGTTCCACGCGGACTTGTCGCGGGCCGTCGTGAAGCTCGCCATGTCGTCGGCGCTCCAGAGGCCCTCGAGCGGCGGGACGACGTAGTCGCGTTGGAGCTCCTGCTTGCTGGCGAACTTCAGCGCGTAGGCGACGGGGTACAGGGTCTCGATCGCCTCCGCGAACGCGGGGGAGGTGTTCGGATCGCCGTGCCCGTCGACCATGAGGTATCGCGCGGGCTCGAGATCGACGATGCGGAACTCGCCCTGCCGCGCGCGGTAGGCGTCGAGGGCCTTCCGGAGGTCGATCTTGTCCGCCATGACGGCCAGCGTACCGGCGGCCTCAGACGTACGTGCGGGCCAGTCGCAGCGCGGATGACGTGTAGCCGCCGCGGAAGAGGTGCGCATGCATGATGACGATCCCGAGCTGATGCAGCCCGATGCGCTCGCGCCATCCGTCCGTGAGCGGGGAGGCGCTGTCGTAGCCCGCGTACACGTCCTCGAGATGCGGGAAGCCGAAGACCGAGAGCGTCGCGAGGTCGGTCTCGGCATGGCCGCCGTGCGCCATCGGGTCGATGAGCGCGGCGCCCGACGGGTCGTCGACGTAGAGGACGTTCCCCGCCCACATGTCCCCGTGGACGCGTGCGACGGGACGGCCCGCCGCGCGCACGAGCGCGGGCTGCGGATGGTCGAGGGCGCCGTCTCGCAGCCGGGATGCGAGCCGGTGGAACACCGCGGCGTCGTCTTCGTCGATGACGCCGTCGTCGCGCAGGCGCCGGGCGAACACCTCCACCCGGTGCTCGGCGTAGAAGGCGCCCCACGTGTCCGCCGCTTCTGCGGCGTCCACGACGAGCGGAGTGCGCGACCGGCCCATGCTCCGCGCGCCCGAGTGCTCCGGGGGAGGGCAGCCCCACCAGGCCGCGCCCGCCGCGTGGGTGCGGGCGAGCGCGCGGCCGAATGCGCGCGCCGCCTCCGCCGACGGCGCGGCCTCGTCGATCCGCTCGAGGACGAGTCGATCGCGGTCGGCGGAGACGACCCGCGCGACGCGCGCACCGCCATCCGCCTCCGCGAGCCATCGGAGCCCGGCCGCCTCGCCGAGCAGGTCGTCGCCGTCGCGTCGTGTCTTCGTGAACGTGTCGCCCATCGAGGACGAGGGTAGCCGTCGCGGGCTGCGGTCCGACTAGCATGGGCGTCATGCAATGCCGGTGAGCCGCTTCCGCCCCCTGATCTCGCGCATCTGCGCATCTCGGAAGGACCTCCTGCATGCCCTCTCTCCCTCTGTCCGGCAAGACCGCCCTCGTCACCGGCGTCTCGCGACGACGCGGCATCGGATTCGCCGTCGCCGCGCGTCTCGCCGCACTCGGCGCGAGCGTCTTCATCCACCATCTCCGCGCGCACGACGTCGACCAGCCCTGGGGAGGGGACGACATCGAGGCGCTCACCGAGCAGCTGCGCGGCCATCTCGCTCCGGGCGCCCGCCTCGGCGACCGCGCAGCCGACCTGCGCGACCCCGCGGAGATCCCTGCTCTGCTCGACGACGCCTTCGCGCTCACTGGCGGTGTCGACATCCTCGTCTGCAATCACGCGCGCAGCGGCGGCGACGGGAGCCTGCTCGACATGACCGCGGAGCGCCTCGACGAGCACTGGCAGGCGAACGCGCGCTCGGTGCTGCTGCTCACCGCCGAGTACGCACGTCGCATCTCGGGTGTGACGCCGGACGCCGCGCTGCGCCCGGGCGACCACGTGGGTCGGCGGGGCCCCTTCCCGGAGCCGACCGGGCGGGTGTTCTGGATGACCTCGGGCCAGATCCACGGCGCCATGCGCGGTGAGGTGGCGTACGCGACGAGCAAGGCCGCGCTCGCGGGAATCACGGCGACGGCCGCGGCCGAGCTCCTCGACGTGGGGATCGTGCTGAACACGGTCAACCCGGGGCCTGTGAACACGGGGTACCTCGACGCCGACTCGACGGACCGCGACCTGAGCGGCATCGAGGAGGCGCTCGCGCGCACCGCGTTCGGCCGCTTCGGGCGGCCGGATGATCCCGCGCACCTCATCGGATGGCTCGCCACCGACGAGGGGGCGTGGATCGTCGGGCAGGTGCTCACGAGCGACGGCGGATTCTCGCTCGGGTGAGCCGAGCGCGGCGTCGCGAGGCGACGTCTGGTGGGCCCAGAGGGGCTCGAACCCTCGACCTACGGATTAAAAGTCCGCTGCTCTACCGACTGAGCTATAGGCCCGAGACCACTTTACGCGGACCCGGTGGTAGCTTCGGGCCATGCTCGACAGACGCACCTTCACCGACGAAGAGCAGGCGTACGCGCGCGAGTGGTTCGAGGAGACGCTCCAGGCCGCCCGCGACGTCCACACGATCGGCGAGCGCCGCGCGTCGGAGGGCATCCTCCTCGCGCTCGACCGCTGGTTCGTGCACCGGCTGCGCAGCGTCGCCGGCGAGGACACCAACCCGCTCACCGAGGTCTCGCTCGTCGTCGAGGCGATCATGTCGGACGGCGTGCTGCGCGAGCATCCGCCGATCGTCTACGACCGCTCGCGCGCCGTGCTCGGCAACGCGATCGGCGAGCATCTCACGCTCACCTTCGACGACGTCGAGCGCCTCGGCGGGGCGTTCCTGCAAGAGATCGCCGCGCGCTACTCCGCGCCGCGCTGACGGGGGAAGCCTATCCGTCCGGCATGTGCGTCGCCCCGGAGACCGGGGCGCGACCCGGGCGTAGCCTTTTCGGGATGAGTGCGGAGTTCAGCAAGCCGGTGCGCCGGCCCTCGGAGATGTTCGACCGGCTGTTCGCGGGGAGCGACCCGGCCGAGGTCTCGCGCGCGGCGCACGCGACGGCCGTCGCGCTGCTCTCGCGCGTGCGCGACGAGGCCGACGCGGATGTCGTCGAGCGGCTGATCTCGTTCACCGCGCACCACGGCATCGACGACATCGCCGAGCTGTGGTCGCAGTCGCCCGCGCGCTCGCTGCCCGGCTCGCTCTGGCGCCTCTACCTCGTCCAGCTCTCGATCCACGACGACCCGCACACGGCATCGCTGCTGTACGAGCGCGGAAGGGTCGAGCTGCACTCGGCCGATCCGGTGATCGCCGGGGCGCCGACGCCGGCGGGGCCGCAGGAGCTCGTGCGCCTCATCGACACCATCCTGCACGGCGCCTTCACGGGCGATTACGCCGTCGCGCTCGATCGCACGGCAGCGTACTGCCGCGTTGTCGCGTCCGGAGCGACGCACCTCGCCGACGACTACGAGCCGACCGAGCCGGAGCGGTCATCCGCCCTCACGACGCGGGCACTGCGCCTGTCGGCCTTCGCCGCCGATCTCGCGACGGCGGCGCGCCTGTGGCGTCGGGATGCCCTCGAGTGACCGGGGCATGAAAAAGGCCGAGCCGCAGAAAACGCCTCTCGGCGGAAGGCCGCTCGCAGCGGCAGAATTTGGAGCCCGGGGTTACTGCGGCCCGGCCATCACAGTCTAACGGGCACCCCCTGTCGGGTATTCCCATGGGGCATTCAGCACGCGGCGACCCTCGGGCGTGCCGGGCTGGGCTGGGCTTGCCGGGCCCTGCTGCGACGTTCCCTGCCCGGCTTGCACCGGCCATCCTGCCGCCGGGGCGTGCGCCGATTCGGATCGGTGGGGCGGATGGCGTCGGCGGGGGCGGACACGCGCACACCAGCCCCAGGGGTCCGATTCCGCGCACGGGCGGCGGGGCGAGGGCGTCTCCCGATTCGGATCGGTGGGGCGGATGGTGTCGGTTGTGGTGGACACGCGCACACCAGCCCCAGGGGTCCGATTCCGCGCACGGGCGGCCGGGGCGAGGGCGTCTCCGGATTCGGATCGGTGGGGCGGATGGTGTCGGTTGTGGTGGACACGCGCACACCAGCCCCAGGGGTCCGATTCCGCGCACGGGCGGCCGGGGCGAGGGCGTCTCCGGATTCGGATCGGTGGGGCGGATGGTGTCTGCTGGGGCGGACACGCGCACACCAGCCCCAGGGGTCCGATTCCGCGCACGGGCGAGCCACACGCAGGCGCCGCGGCCGGCGCGGGCGTCGCGGGTGGGCGGTGTGCGCGCACAGCGGCCCGCCGCCATCCGCCCGCCATGCAGAAGGGCCGGCCCCGCGGAAGCGAGACCGGCCCTTCGGGCACAGGGCGGTTCAGCCGAAGCGACCCGAGACGTAGTCCTCCGTCGCCTGCACCTGGGGCGTCGTGAAGATCTTCGTGGTGTCGTCGTACTCGATGAGCTTGCCGGGCTTGCCGGTGCCCGCGATGTTGAAGAACGCGGTCTTGTCGCTCACGCGCGACGCCTGCTGCATGTTGTGCGTGACGATGACGACCGTGTAGTCGTTCTTCAGCTCGCTGATGAGCTCCTCGATCGCGAAGGTCGAGATCGGGTCGAGGGCCGAGCAGGGCTCGTCCATGAGGATGATGTCGGGCGAGACCGCGATGGCGCGCGCGATGCACAGACGCTGCTGCTGGCCGCCCGAGAGGCCCGAACCGGGCTTGTCGAGGCGGTCCTTGACCTCGTTCCAGAGGTTCGCGCCCGTGAGCGACTTCTCGACGAGGGCGTCGGCGTCGCTCTTCGAGATGCGCTTGTTGTTGAGCTTGACGCCCGCGAGCACGTTCTCGCGGATCGACATCGTGGGGAAGGGGTTCGGGCGCTGGAAGACCATGCCGACCTGGCGGCGGACGAGCACGGGGTCGACACCCGGGCCGTAGAGGTCCTGGCCGTCGACGAGCACCTGGCCCTTGACGGACGCGCCAGGGATCACCTCGTGCATGCGGTTGAGCGTGCGGAGGAAGGTGGACTTGCCGCAGCCCGACGGGCCGATGAACGCCGTCACGGTGCGGGGCTGGATGTCGATCGAGACGCCCTCGACGGCGAGGAAGTCGCCGTAGTAGACGTTGAGGTCGTTGACTTCGATGCTCTTGGACACGGGGGTTCCTTCGTTGTGGTCGGAGAAGTCTCGGCTCAGCGGCCCGCGGTCTTCGGGGCGAAGACCTTCGCGATGAGACGCGCGACGAGGTTGAGCAGCATGACGATGAGGATGAGGGTGAGGGCGGCCGCCCACGCGCGCGCGACCGCGGCGTCGGGGCTCGTGCCCTGGTTCATGTACTGGTTGTACGCGAACACCGGCAGCGTCATCATCTGCCCGTCGAACAGGTTGGTGTTGAGGCTGAGTGTGTACCCCGCCGTGAGGAGGAGCGGCGCGGTCTCGCCGATGACGCGCGCGATCGCGAGCATGATCGTCGTCGTGATGCCGGCGATCGACGTGGGGAGGACGACCTTCACGATCGTGAGCCACTTCGGCACGCCGAGCGCGTACGAGGCCTCGCGCAGCTCGTTCGGGACGATGCGGAGGAGCTCCTCGCTTCCGCGGACGACGACCGGGATCATGAGCACCGCGAGGGCGAGTGCGCCCATGAAGCCCATCGAGATGCCCGGGCGGATGAAGAGCGCGAACACCGAGTAGATGAACAGACCGGCGACGATCGACGGGATGCCCGTCATGACGTCGACGAAGAAGGTGATCGCCCGCGCGAGCTTGCCGCGGCCGTACTCGACGAGGTAGATCGACGTCATCAGGCCGATCGGCACCGCGATCAGGGTCGCCATGAGCGTGATGAGGACCGTGCCCCAGATGGCGTGCACGATGCCGCCGCCCTCGCCGACGATGTTGCGCATCGAGTACGAGAAGAACTCGGCGTCGAAGCGCTGGATGCCGTTGACCACGACCGTCCAGAGGAGCGAGACGAGCGGGAGGAGCGCGATCACGAACGCGGTCGACACGAGCGCCGTCATCACCCGGTCGACGGCCTTGCGGCTGCTCTCGGCGATCGACGACGTGACCGCGATGAGCAGGATGTAGAGGATCATGCCGACGATGAGCGCGCCGGCGATGTTGAAGTCGGCCAGCTCGCCGCCGGCGGCGATGATGCCGAAGACGATGGAGGAGGCGACGAAGCAGCCGACGAGAAGGGCCCACGGGGCCCAGCCCGGAAGGCGTCCGGAGGTCAGGCGCGCGCTCTGCGCGGGGGAGGCGATGGCGGCCATGTCAGTTGGCTCCCGAGAACTCGGCGCGGCGCGCGACGATCCAGCGCGCGAACGCGTTGACCGCGAAGGTCACGATGAAGAGGATGAGGCCCGTCGCGATGAGCGTGTTGACGCCCGAGTCGTGCGCCTCCGGGAAGCGGAGGGCGATGTTCGCCGGGATGGGGGTCGGGTTCGTCGAGGTGAGCAGCTCGAACGTGATGGCGCCGGAGGCCGACAGGACCATCGTCACGGCCATCGTCTCGCCGAGGGCGCGCCCCAGACCGAGCATCGCCGCCGACACCATGCCGCCGCGCGCGAAGGGGAGCACGGCCATCCGCACCATCTCCCAGCGGGTAGCGCCCAGCGCGAGCGCGGCCTCCTCGTGGAGCTTCGGCGTCTGCAGGAACACCTCGCGCGAGATGGCGGTCATGATCGGGATGATCATCACGGCGAGCACGAGGGAGGCCGTGAGGATGGTGCGCCCCGTCGGGGACACCTGGCCCGAGAAGAGCGGGATCCAGCCGAGGTTCTCGTTGAGCCACGCGAAGAGGCCGACGAGCATGGGCGCGAAGACGAGGCCGCCCCACAGACCGAAGACCACGGAGGGCACCGCGGCCAGGAGGTCGATGATGTAGCCGAGGACGGCGGCCAGTCGTCGAGGCGCGTAGTGCGAGATGAAGAGCGCGATGCCGATGGCGATCGGCGCGGCCACGATGAGCGCGATCAGCGACGACCAGACGGTGCCGAAGATCAGAGGCCACACGTAGGACCAGAACGACTGGCCGCGCAGCATGTGGTTGTCGGTGGTGTCCGCCTCGAAGGCGGGGATGCTCTGGACGATCAGGAAGAGCGCGACCGCGGCGAGCACAATGAGGATGATCAGTCCGGCGCCGAGGGCCGTGCCGGAGAAGATCCGGTCTCCGAGCCGCTGCTTCGCCTTGATGGGCTCGCCCGGCGCGGGCGCTGCCGGCGGCGCTTCCTCCGCCGTCTTCTCAGAGATGCTCATGTGCTCCCAGTCCTCGGGTCATCGTGGGGGTCGTCGTCTGCGGGGCTTCGCGACAGTGCCCTCGCATCCTGCCGAGGAATCCTTCCTCGGACAAGGGCGCGAGGGCACCGTCGCTCAGCTGTCCGCCGTGAGGTTGTGTCAGTCGACCTGGATGAGGTCGATGGCCGCGAGCACCTGCTCGCGGAGGCCGTCGGAGATCGGCGCGCTGCCCGCGTTCTCGGCAGCGGCCTCCTGGCCCTCGGCGCTCGCGATGTACTCGAGGTACGCCTTGATGAGAGCGGCCTGCTCCTTGTCCTCGTACTGCTCGCACGCGATGAGGTAGCTCACGAGAGCGATCGGGTACGCGCCGTCGGTGGCCGAAGCCGGGTCGACGTCGAAGACCAGGTCGGCCTCGCCGCGGCCCTCGACCAGCGGCGAGTTCTCGACGAGGAGCGAGGCGGCCTCCGCCGAGTAGGCGACGAACTCGCCGTCGACCTCGACGTGGACCTGGCCGAGGTCGCCGACCTGCGAGGCGTCGGCGAAGCCGATCGTGCCGTTGCCGCCGCTGATCGCCTGGATCACGCCGGACGTGCCCTGTGCGGCCTCGCCGCCCTCGAGCGGCCACTCGTCCGAGGGCTCGTCGGTCCACACGTCCGGAGCGGTCGCCTGGAGGTACGTCGTGAAGGTCTCCTGCGTGCCCGAGGGGTCGGAGCGGTGAACGGGCGTGATCGCGAGGTCGGGCAGCTCGACGTCGGGGTTCGTCGCGGCGATCGCGTCGTCGTTCCAGTTCGTGATCTCGCCCTTGAAGATGCCGGCGATCGTCGCGGCGTCGAGGTTGAGCGTGTCGATGCCCTCGAGGTTGAAGGCGACGGCGACCGGCGAGATGTAGAGCGGGACCTCGACGATGTCGTCGGTCATGCAGGCGCCGAAGTTGCCTGCGGCGACCTCGTCGTCGTCGAACGCGCGGTCGGAGCCGATGAAGGCGCTCGCGCCGGAGAGGAAGTTCTCACGACCCGTGCCCGAGCCGGTGGGCTCGTAGTTCACGGTGACGTCGGGGTTGGCGGTCTGGAATGCGGCGACCCAGGCCTCCTGCGCGGCGGTCTGCGACGAGGCGCCCGTCGCGTCGATCGTGCCGCTGAGCGCGCTGTCGCCGCCGGTGCTGCCCTCCGTCTCGGGGGTGGCTCCACCCTCGTTCGCGGCGCAGCCCGCGAGAGTGAGGGCGGCGATGGCGCCCACGGCCGCCAGGCTCGAAAGACGAGTGATCTTCACTGTGAATCCTCATTCGGTTCAGTGTCAGGGACAGCCCCGCCGGGTCGCAGGGCACGTCGTGACGCTAGGAGTGCCCGGTGAAGAGACTGCGGTGCGCAGGTGAACGGACGGTGAACGCGCCTGGACGAATGCCGAGGACGGCCGACGGCCTGACCCGCGCCACCTCGCGCGGAGCTCTACCATGCAGGGATGGCGAAGACACCCGAGCGCGAACGCGCAGCGCACAAGGCCCTCCAGGAGGCCGCGAAGGCGGTCTCGACCGCGAAGAAGGCCGCGAAGCGGCTCCCGAAGAAGGCCGCGCAGCGCCTCGAGCCCCTCATCGCCGATGCGGCCGAGATCGCCGGGACCTCGGCCAAGAGCGCATCGAAGGCGCCCAAGCGCACGGCGCGCCGGGCCGAGGAGGCCGCAGCGACACTGCGCTCCGCCACCGAGGCCGCGGTCCGGAAGGCCGAGGAGAAGGCCGCCGCGGAGAAGCCCGCGCCGAAGAAGAGGGACGCCGCGAAGAAGGACGCGAAGCCCGCGGCGAAGAAGGACGCGGCGAAGAAGGACGCCGCGAAGCCCGCCGCGAAGAAGAAGGACGCGAAGCCCGCGTCGAAGGACGCCGCGAAGAAGAAGGACGCGAAGCGTGCGGATGGCGCGAAGGGCGATCGAAGGAAGGCAACGGAGAAGGAGAAGCGCGCAGCGGACGCGGCCAAGCGCACGGTCGTGCGACCGCCGGCGATCGCGCCGATCGAGCGGATCGTGGAGGAGATCGCCGCGGCGCCCGCCGCGCCCGCTCCAGGGCGTGCGCGCCGTTCCACCGCACCGGAGCCGGCGTCGGACGAGCTCTCCGGCCTCACGGTCCTGGCCCTGCGGGCTCGTGCTCGGGAGGCGGGCCTCTCGGGCTACTCGCGCCTGACGAAGGCCGCGCTGATCGATCTCCTGCGCCGCTGAGCCACGAGGCGAGACACGCAGAGGGCGCCTCGGAATCCGAGGCGCCCTCTGCGTGAGCGGTCAGAACGCGTAGTCCACGACGACCGGGGCGTGATCCGTCCAGCGCTCGGCGTACGACGCGTGACGATCGACGCGGTACGTGCTGACGCGCTCCGCGAGCGGCGGCGTCGCGAGCTGGTAGTCGATGCGCCATCCGGCGTCGTTGTCGAACGCCTGACCGCGCTGCGACCACCAGGTGTAGGGGCCCGGCACCTCGCCGTGGAAGCGGCGCCCGATGTCGACCCAGCCGAGGCCCGTGCCGGTCGTGCCGTCCGCGCAGTCGACGGTCTCGCCCTCGGCGCCGAGCCAGCGGTCGAAGTAGGCGCGCTCACGCGGCAGGAAGCCCGCCTTCTTGAGGTTGCCCTTCCAGTTCTTGATGTCGAGCTCGCGGTGGCCGACGTTGAGGTCGCCCGTCACGACCGCGAGCGCGCCGTCGGCGGCGAGCTCGGGAAGCCGGAGGTCCATCGCGTCGAGGAATGCCCACTTCTGCTCCTGCTTGGGAGTGTCGGCCTCGCCCGTGAACACGTACGCGCTGACCACCGTGAGCTTGTGACCCTCCACCTCGAAGTCGGCCTCGAGCCAGCGCCCGTTCGACTCGAGCGCGTCGTCGCCCAGGGCGATGCTCGACGCCGTCGGCTCGAGGCGGCTCGCGATCGCGACGCCCGCGCGCCCCTTCTGGAGGGCCTTGTCCTCGAGGATGTGCCATCCGGGCAGCGCCGCGTCGAGGTGCTCGCGCTCGCCGCGCACCTCCTGCAGCGTGAGGATGTCGACGTCGGCAGCATCCAGCCATCCGGCCATCCCCTTGCGGGCGGCCGCGCGGATTCCGTTGACGTTGACTGTGGCGACGCGGATCGTTCGAGACATGATCTCGACCCTACCGAGGGGGTCGGACGTTTCGACTCGCTGGCGCTCGCTCAACGACCGGGGGCGGCTCGCTGCGCTCGCTGAGTGTCGACTCGCTGGCGCTCGCTCAACGACCGGGGGCGGCTCTAGAGGACGCTGTCGCGGCCGCCCTCATGCAGGCGGCCGACGACGCCCTTGACGCGCTGCGCGTGCTCGTTCGTCGTGACGAGAAGCGCGTCGTCGGTGTCGACGACGATGAGGTTCTCGACGCCGATGACCGCGATGACGCGGTTGGTCTGCGACACGATGAGACCCGTGGACTCGTCGACGATCACCTTGTCGTTCGGCCCGAGCACGCT
Organism: Microbacterium sp. JZ37; assembly: GCF_035188445.1. Classification (NCBI taxonomy): domain Bacteria; kingdom Bacillati; phylum Actinomycetota; class Actinomycetes; order Micrococcales; family Microbacteriaceae; genus Microbacterium; species Microbacterium sp. JZ37. Next base: position 1,009,719 of record NZ_CP045253.1, read on the forward strand.
CATCCGCTCGCCGTCGCCGTCGGAGATGAGGTTCGACAGGCTCGCGAAGTCGCCGACGTCATCCCAGTCGAACTGGCCGGGGACGACGGCGAGGCGCCCCTTCGCGGCCGCGGGCTCCGCGACGGCGTAGTCGATCGCGATCTTCTTGAGGGTCGGCCAGACGCGTGCGACGGTCTCGTCCTTGCGCGCGGGGTCATCCCACGCATCCGCGATCTCGACGAGGCCCGCGTGCAGCTCGGGCTCGTTCGCCTTGAGCTCGTCGAGGATGACGTCGGCGCGCGAGATGAACATGCCGGCGTTCCAGAGGAACGAGCGGTCGGCGTAGTAGCGGCGGGCGGTCTCGAGGTCGGGCTTCTCGACGAACGCGTCGACCATGGCGGCCAGCGGCGCGTCGTCGATGACGAGCTCGCCGCCGGTCTTGATGTACCCGAAGCCCACGGCGGGCTCGGACGGCTGGATGCCGATCGTGCAGATGTAGCCCTCGCGCGCCACGGCGACCGCCTGGCGCACCGTGAACTCGAACACCCGCTGCCGCTTGATGACGTGGTCGGCCGCGAACGAGCCGATGATGACGTCGGGATTGCGGCGGTGCAGGATGGCCGCGGCCAGGCCGATCGCGGCGGCCGACTCGCGCGGGTCGGCTTCCACGAAGACGTTGTGCTCCGGCATGTCGGGGAGCGTGTTCTCGACCTTCGGGCCGTGCGCGCGCCCGGTCACCACGGCGATGTGCTCGCGGTCGGCCAGCGGCAGGAGCCGATCCCATGTCTCCTGGAGCAGCGAGCGGCCGGAACCGGTCAGATCGTGGAGGAACTTGGGCGTCTCCGCGCGGGACAGCGGCCACAGCCTCGAGCCCACCCCGCCCGCGGGGATGACGGCGAAGAAGTCCTTGATCGGTTCTGGCATGAGCACCAGGCTACAAGGCGTCGCCTCCGAACCCCGGGAGGCGCGGAATCACGCGGAGTAAGGGTGCCCTGACCTCTCGACGTCGAGATAGTTAGGCGATCCTCAATGGCCGCTTCGGCGCCCCTGGGAGTAGCCTGAAGGGCGATCGGCGGCAGGTCCACGAGCCGCCTCGCAGGCCCTGAGAGCAGGAGGACGATCTTGTCCGCTACCGCGCGACCGACGCCCCGGGTGTCGGAGACGACGTCGAGAACACCGAGGGGCACCCTGTACCGCGGCCGCGAGGGCATGTGGTCGTGGGTGCTGCACCGCATCACCGGCATCGCCATCTTCTTCTTCCTTCTCGTGCACGTGCTCGACACCGCGCTCATCCGCGTCTCGCCGGAGGCGTACAACGCGGTGATCGGCACGTACCAGCACCCGATCATGGGCATCGGCGAGATCGCGCTCGTCGGCGCGATCGCGTTCCACGCGTTCAACGGGCTGCGCATCATCCTCGTCGACTTCTGGTCGAAGGGCCCGAAGTACCAGCGCCAGCTCTTCTGGGGAGTCCTCGGCGTCTGGGCCGTGGTCATGGCCGGCTTCGTCCCGCGTCAGCTCATGAACGTGTTCGGCGACTTCGGAGGAGGACACTGATGACCGCCGCAGACCTCGCCGCACCCCGCTCCCCGCAGCGGCCCGCCAGCCGCGGTGTCAACCTCGAGAAGTGGGGATGGCTCTACATGCGCGTGTCGGGCGTCCTGCTCGTCGTGCTCATCTTCGGCCACCTGCTCGTGAACCTCGTGCTGCCGGAAGGCGGCGTCCACGCGCTGAACTTCGCGTTCGTCGCGGGCAAGTTCGCGTCGCCGTTCTGGCAGTGGTGGGACGTGCTCATGCTCTGGCTCGCGTTCATCCACGGCGCTAACGGCATGCGCACGATCGTCAACGACTACGTGCAGGGCAAGACCGTGCGCACCGCGCTCGTGTGGGTCATCGGCATCGTCGCCGCGCTCATGATCGTGCTCGGCACGCTCGTGGTGTTCACCTTCGACCCGTGCGCCGGCGTGTTCGGCGCGTTCGAGAACCCCGACAGCGCGCTGTTCGAGGTCTGCCAGGCTGCGGCCAACTGACAGGGATTGACGGAAGAGACGTGACGACACAGCACACCGACGCCGTGCTCAAGGACGGCGTGTACTACCACGAGTTCGACATCGTGATCGTCGGCGCCGGCGGCGCCGGCATGCGCGCGGCCATCGAGGCCGGCCCGGGCGCGAAGACCGCCGTGATCACGAAGCTGTACCCCACGCGCTCCCACACGGGAGCCGCGCAGGGCGGCATGGCCGCAGCCCTCGCGAACGTGGAGGAGGACTCCTGGGAGTGGCACACGTTCGACACGGTGAAGGGCGGCGACTACCTCGTCGACCAGGACGCCGCGGAGATCCTCGCCAAGGAGGCGATCGACGCCGTCATCGACCTCGAGAACATGGGCCTGCCGTTCAACCGCACGCCCGACGGCAAGATCGACCAGCGCCGCTTCGGCGGTCACACGGCCGAGCACGGCAAGAACCCCGTGCGCCGCGCGTGCTACGCGGCCGACCGCACGGGCCACATGATCCTGCAGACGCTGTTCCAGAACTGCGTCAAGCTCGGCATCAACTTCTTCAACGAGTTCTACGCGCTCGACCTCATCACCGTGAAGGACGCGGACGGCACGACGAAGATCGCGGGCGTCGTCGCCTACGAGCTCGCCACGGGCGACCTCCACGTCTTCCACTCCAAGGCCGTCATCTTCGCGACGGGCGGCTTCGGCAAGGTCTTCAAGACGACGTCGAACGCGCACACCCTCACGGGCGACGGCGTCGGCATCGTGTGGCGCAAGGGCCTGCCGCTCGAGGACATCGAGTTCTTCCAGTTCCACCCGACCGGCCTCGCCGGCCTCGGCATCCTGCTGACCGAGGGCGCGCGCGGCGAGGGAGCCATCCTCCGCAACGCCTCCGGCGAGCGGTTCATGGAGCGCTACGCGCCGACGATCAAGGACCTCGCCCCGCGCGACATCGTCGCGCGCTGCATGGTCAAGGAGGTCCTCGAGGGCCGCGGCGCCGGACCCAACAAGGACTACGTCTACCTCGACTGCACCCACCTGGGCGCCGAGGTGCTCGAGACGAAGCTGCCCGACATCACGGAGTTCGCGCGCACGTACCTCGGCGTCGACCCCGTCGTCGAGCCCGTGCCCGTGATGCCGACCGCGCACTACGCGATGGGCGGCATCCCGACGAACAACGACGCGCAGGTGCTCGCCGACAACACGACCGTCGTCCCCGGCCTGTACGCGGCGGGGGAGTGCGCGTGCGTGTCGGTCCACGGCGCCAACCGACTCGGCACGAACTCGCTGCTCGACATCAACGTCTTCGGCAAGCGAGCGGGCCGCCATGCGGTCGAGTACGTGAAGACCGGCGAGCTCGTCCCGCTGCCCGAGGACCCGGCGAAGGAGGTGCGCGAGCTCGTCGAGCGCATCCGCACCGCCAACGGCACCGAGCGCATCGCCGACATCCGCCGCACGCTGCAGGAGCAGATGGATGCGAACGCGCAGGTGTTCCGCACCGAGGAGACCCTGACGAACGTCATGGGCACCATCCACGACCTGCGCGAGCGCTACAAGAACATCTACGTCGACGACAAGGGCAAGCGGTTCAACACCGACCTGCTCGAGGCGATCGAGCTGGGCTTCCTGCTCGACCTCGCCGAGATCGTCGCCTACGCCGCCCGAAACCGCAAGGAGAGCCGCGGCGGCCACATGCGCGAGGACTACCCCGACCGCGACGACGAGAACTTCATGAAGCACACGATGGCCTACCTGACCGGCGACCCGCACTCGCCGGACCCGGAGGACCACATCAAGCTCGACTGGAAGCCCGTCGTGTTCACCAAGAACGAGAAGGGCGAGTTCAACTACCCGCCGATGGAGAGGAAGTACTGATGTCGACCGTCGCAGAGGCGCCCGCCGCCGAGACCGCCATCCAGTCGTACCTCGTCACGTTTATCGTCCGGCGCTTCGACCCGGAGACCGACAGCGAGCCCCGCTGGGTCGACTACGACGTCGAGATGTACCCGACCGATCGCGTGCTCGACGCGCTGCACAAGATCAAGTGGGAGGTCGACGGCTCGCTGACCTTCCGCCGCTCGTGCGCGCACGGCATCTGCGGGTCTGACGCCATGCGGATCAACGGGCGCAACCGTCTCGCCTGCAAGACGCTCATCAAGGACCTCGACATCTCGAAGCCGATCTACGTCGAGGCGATCAAGGGCCTGCCGCTCGAGAAGGACCTCGTCGTCGACATGGACCCGTTCTTCGCGGCGTACCGTGACGTCCAGCCGTTCCTGCAGGCGAACAGCGCGCCCGCCAAGGGCAAGGAGCGCGTGCAGTCGATCGCCGATCGCGAGCGCTTCGACGACACCACGAAGTGCATCCTCTGCGCGGCGTGCACCTCGTCGTGCCCCGTGTTCTGGACCGACGGGCAGTACTTCGGGCCCGCCGCCATCGTGAACGCGCACCGCTTCATCTTCGACTCGCGCGACGACGAGGCGCAGGTGCGTCTCGACATCCTCAACGACAAGGAGGGCGTGTGGCGCTGCCGCACGACCTTCAACTGCACCGAGGCGTGCCCGCGCGGCATCGAGGTCACGAAGGCCATCGCCGAGGTCAAGCAGGCCATCCTCAAGGGCGGCCGCTGACCTTCGCCCGCGACGGGGCCTGGGAGTTCCCGGGCCCCGTCGTCGTGTTTGTAACTATCGCGTTGCGGTCGCCCGGATCGTCGTTTCGCACGGTGTGAGCGAACTAGCGTGAGCATATTGGCCCCGGGTCGGTTCGGGGCCCGCACACTCTGGAGGACAGTGTGAAGACCACCAAGAAGGCTGCGCTCAGCGGTCTCGCGCTCACCGCTTCGGCGGTGCTGCTCGCCGGATGCGGGTCGGCGCCGGAGGAGACCACGGGCGGAACCGAGGTCGACAGCGACTTCCACCCCTGCCTCATCTCCGATGAGGGCGGCTGGAACGACCGCTCGTTCAACCAGTCCGCCAAGGAGGGCATGGACCGCGCGATCGAGGAGCTCGGCATCGAGGGCACCGAGATGGAGTCCACGAACGCGAACGACTACGCGCCGAACCTCGAGACGCTCGTCTCGGAGGGCTGCTCGCTCATCATCTCGGTCGGGTTCAACCTCTCGGCGGCGACGGTCGAGTCGGCGCTGGCGAACCCCGACGTCGACTACGCGATCATCGACGACTGGGCCGACAACGACTTCGACGGCGAGACGGACGCGCCGAACATCAAGCCGCTCGTGTTCGACACGGCGCAGGCCGCGTACCTCGGCGGCTACGCCGCCGCAGCCTGGTCGGCGCAGTCGGGCGTGAACAAGGTCGGCACCTTCGGCGGCGCGCAGATCCCCTCGGTCGCGGTCTTCATGGACGGCTACCAGCTCGGCGTCGAGAAGTACAACGAGGACAAGGGCGCGAACGTCGAGGTCGTCGGCTGGGACGTGGAGTCGCAGACGGGTTCGTTCACGGGCGGGTTCGAGGCGAACGATGTCGCGCGCCAGACCGCGCAGGGCATCCTCGACCAGGGCGTGGACGTCATCCTCCCGGTCGGCGGCCCGATCTACACGAGCGCGGCGGCAGCCATCCAGGACAGCGGTGACGACGTCCTCATGATCGGCGTCGACAGCGACCTCGCGGTCAAGGAGCCGGACCTCGCCGACCTCGTCTACGTGTCGATCCAGAAGGCGATCGACCAGGCCGTGTTCGACGCCACGACGACCGCGGCGACCGGCGAGTTCGACGTCGAGCCCTACGTCGGCACGCTCGAGAACGAGGGCGTGACCCTGTCGAGCTTCCACGACTTCGAGTCGCAGCTCCCCGAGGGCCTCACCGACGAGCTGGCAGCTCTGCAGGAGCAGATCATCGCCGGCGACATCGTCGTCGAGTCGCCCAACTCGCCGTAAGGCGCATCGCTCGCATCGGGGCGGCCGGGCCCGTACCGGCCGCCCCGACGCGCGCTCAACCCACTTCTGTCCACGACCATCCGCGCACGGTAGGGTGCCCACATGAAGCTCGAGCTCCGCGGAATCACGAAGCGATTCGGCAGCCTCGTCGCCAACGACCACATCGACCTGACCGTCGAGCCGGGCGAGATCCACGCCCTCCTCGGAGAGAACGGCGCCGGCAAGTCGACGCTCATGAACGTCCTGTACGGCCTCTACCAGGCCGACGAGGGGGAGATCCTCCTCGACGACGTGCCGCAGCGGTTCCGCGGGCCCGGCGACGCGATGGCGGCGGGCATCGGCATGGTGCATCAGCACTTCATGCTCATCCCGGTGTTCACCGTCGCGGAGAACGTCGCGCTGGGGCACGAGAAGGTGCGCCGCAGCGGCGCCCTCGACCTCGACGCCGCGCGCGCGGAGGTCCGTGCGGTCGCGGACCGCTTCGGATTCCACGTCGACCCCGATGCGATCGTCGAGGACCTGCCCGTGGGCGTCCAGCAGCGGGTCGAGATCATCAAGGCGCTCGCGCGCGACGCGCGCGTGCTCGTGTTCGACGAGCCCACTGCCGTGCTCACGCCGCAGGAGACCGACGAGCTCATGGCGATGATGCGGCAGCTGCGCGACGAGGGCGTCGGCATCGTGTTCATCACGCACAAGCTGCGCGAGGTGCGCGAGGTCGCCGACCGGATCACGGTCATCCGGCGCGGCAAGGTCGTGGGGGAGGCGTCGCCCACGTCGACCAACGCCGAGCTCGCCTCGCTCATGGTCGGTCGCGCTGTCGAGCTGACGGTGCACAAGGAGCCCGCTCGACCGCGGCCGGGAGGTCTCGTCGTCGAGGGGCTGCGCGTGCTCACGCCCGAGGGCGTCGTGCTCGTCGACGACGTGAGCTTCACGGTGCAGCCGGGGGAGATCCTCGCGATCGCGGGCGTGCAGGGCAACGGACAGACCGAGCTGACCGAGGCGATCATGGGCCTCGAGACCCGGGTGACCGGCTCCATCGCGCTCGACGGTCAGGAGCTCGTCGGAGCCTCCGTGCGCCGCATCCTCGACGCGGGCGTCGGATTCGTTCCCGAGGACCGGAAGATCGACGGCCTCGTGGGCGGCATGTCGATCGCGGAGAACCTCGTGCTCGACCGCTCTGACGCACCCGAGTTCGTCACGGCGGGCACGCTGCGGCGGGGGGCGCTCGACGACTTCGCCCGCGAGCGCATCGAGGAGTTCGACATCCGCGCGCAGGGTCCGCTGACTCCGGCGGGCACGCTGTCGGGCGGAAACCAGCAGAAGGTCGTCGTGGCGCGCGAGATGAGCCGTGACCTCAAGGTGCTGCTCGCAGCCCAGCCCACGCGCGGCGTCGACGTCGGCTCGATCGAGTTCATCCACAGCCGGATCGTCGCCGCGCGCGACGCCGGGGTGGCCGTCATCGTCGTGTCGACCGAGCTCGACGAGGTCGTCGCGCTCGCCGACCGGATCGCGGTGATGTACCGAGGCAGGATCGTCGGCATCGTGCCGAGCGACACCCCACGCGACGTGCTCGGCCTCATGATGGCCGGTGCGCAGGAGGCAGCGGCATGAGCGAGACCACCCCGGCCCCGCAGGCGCCGCAGCCCCACACGGCGACCCCCGAGGTGCCCCGCGGCAACGCCGTGCTGCGCGACATCCTCCGCGGCAGCGTCGTCACGTCGATCCTCGCCCTCCTCGTCGCGATGGTGGTGGGCGGCATCCTCATCGCGCTCACGAACGAGGACGTCCGGACGGCGTCCGGCTACTTCTTCGCCCGACCCGCCGACACCTTCCGCGCCATCTGGGACGCCGTCTACGGCGGCTACGAGGCCCTCTTCCGCGGCGCGATCTACAACTCCCGCGCGGACGACTTCCTCACGGCCATCCGCCCGCTCACGAACACGCTCGGCAATGCGGCTCCGCTCATCGCGGCCGGTCTCGGCGTCGCGCTGGCCTTCCGGGTCGGGATGTTCAACATCGGCGCGCAGGGCCAGATCCTCTTCGGCGCCGCCTTCTCGGCGCTCATGACCTTCCGGCTCGACCTTCCCCTCGCACTTCAGCTTCCGCTCACCCTCATCGCGGGCCTCGTCGGCGGCGCGATCTGGGCCGGGATCGCGGGCATCCTGAAGGCGCGCACGGGCGCACACGAGGTCATCCTCACGATCATGCTGAACTACATCGCGGTCTACCTCGTGGACTGGATGGTCAGCACCGCCGGCGTGCTGCAGAAGCCGGGGTCGAACCAGCCGATCTCGGCGGCCACGCCCTCGGGTGCGCTCTTCCCCGATCTCTTCGGCCCCGCGTACCCGAACCTCGACGTCGGGTTCCTGCTCGTCATCGCCGCGACGGTGTTCGTGTGGTGGCTCATCGAGCGCTCGAGCCTCGGGCTCCGCATGCGCGCGGTGGGGGAGAACCCCCACGCCGCGCGCGCAGCGGGCATCTCGGTGCAGCGGATCTACGTGTACGCGATGCTCTTCGCGGGAGGTCTCGCGGGTCTCGCGGCCATGAACCAGATCCAGGGCGCCGTCACGAGCGGCTTCGACAGCCACATCGACGCCGGCTTCGGCTTCGATGCGATCACGGTCGCGCTCCTCGGCCGCAGCCGCGCGTGGGGCACGTTCGTCGCCGGTCTGCTCTTCGGCGCGCTGAAGGCCGGCAGCTACACGATGCAGGCGTCCGAGGGGATCCCGGTCGACATCGTGCTCGTCGTGCAGGCGCTCGTCGTCCTCTTCGTCGCGGCGCCGCCGCTCATCCGCACGATGTTCTTCCTGCCGAAGGACGAATCCGAGAAGAGCGCCAGGGCACGAGCCAAGGCGGCGCGGAAGGCGGTCGCACGATGACGAACACGACAGCTCCCGCTTCCGTCGAGGCGCCCACGGTCGTCCGCGTCCGGCGCCCGAAGCTCGCGATCACGCTCGGCGTGCTCACCGTGCTGCTCGCGGCCCTGTTCATCCTCGCCGCGCGCGACGGCTGGACGACGTTCCGGCTGAGCGGCGCAGACGCCCTCATCCCGCTGGGCGAGGTGAGCATCCCGACGGCTCCGTTCGTGTGGGGGACGCTGGCGCTCCTCGTCGCGCTCACGGTGTGGGCGGTGGCCGACACGCTGGCGTATCGACGGAGCCCGCTGTGGCTCTCGATCGCCTACGGCGTCCTCGCTCTCTTCGGCTTCCTCACCTGGGCCGGCGCCGACGGGCTCGTGCCGGTCATCAGCCTGCTCTCCGGTGCGCTGTCGATCTCGGTGCCGATCGTCTTCGGCGCGCTCGGCGGCGTGATCGGCGAGCGCGTCGGCGTCGTCAACGTCGCGATCGAGGGCCAGCTCCTGTTCGGGGCGTTCAGCGCTGCGCTCCTGTCGAGCATCACGGGCAATCCGTTCGTCGGGCTCCTCGGCGCCATGATCGGCGGCGTGCTCGTCTCGCTCGTGCTCGCCGTCTTCGCGATCAAGTACCTCGTCGAGCAGGTCATCGTCGGCGTCGTGCTGAACGTGCTCGTGACCGGCCTCACGGGCTTCCTCTTCGGCATCCTGCTTGTGCCGAACGAGCTCGAGCTCAACCGCCCTGCGACGTTCGACCGCCTGCCCATCCCGGGCCTCGTCGAGATCCCGCTGCTGGGGCCGGTGCTCTTCAACCAGTCGTTCCTCGTGTACTTCATGTACTTCGCGGTCGCCGCGGTCGCCTGGGGTCTGTACCGCACGCGGTGGGGACTCCGCGTCCGCGCCGTCGGCGAGCACCCGCAGGCGGCGGACACCGTGGGCATCAGGGTCAACCCGATGCGCTTCTGGAACGTGAACCTCGCCGGCGCGATCGCCGGTGCGGGCGGCGCGTACTTCACGCTCGTCTCCGTCCCGCAGTTCAACGAGGAGATGACGGGCGGCCTCGGCTTCATCGCACTCGCCGCGGTCATCTTCGGACGCTGGGACCCGATCCGCGCGACGCTCGCGGCCCTGCTGTTCGGATTCGCCACCAACCTGCAGAACCTGCTCTCGGTGCTGGGCACGCCCATCCCGAGCCAGTTCATGCTCATGCTCCCGTACGTCGTGACGATCCTCGCGGTCGCCGGGTTCGTGGGGCAGTCGCGCGGCCCCGCCGCCGCCGGCAAGCCGTACATCAAGGGCTAGGAGAGATGACAGACATCGACTGGGACGAGCTGCGTGCCGTCGCGACCGACGCCATGACCCGGGCGTACGTGCCCTACTCGAAGTTCCCCGTGGGGGCGGCCGCCCTCGTGACGGATGGCCGGATCGTGGCCGGGTGCAACACCGAGAACGCGTCGTACGGCGTCGGGCTGTGCGCCGAGTGCGGCCTCATCTCGAATCTCGCGATGACCGGCGGCGGGCAGCTCGTCGCGTTCGTGTGCGTGGATCGCGAGGGCCGCACCCTCATGCCGTGCGGGCGTTGCCGGCAGCTGCTGTTCGAGCACGCCCTGCCGGGCATGCTGCTCGAGACCGTGTCGGGCATCCGCAGCATCGAAGAGGTGCTGCCCGACGCGTTCGGACCCCGAGACCTGGAGGAGCGATGAGCCCCGAGCCGTTCGACGCGGTCGACGTCATCCGCGCCAAGCGCGACGGCGGCGCGGTCCCCGAGGACGCGCTGCGCTGGATGGTCGACGCCTACACGCGCGGGTACGTCTCCGACGCGCAGATGTCGGCGTTCACGATGGCCGTGCTGCTGAACGGCATGGAGCGGGACGAGATCCGCGTCATGACGGACGCGATGATCGCGTCGGGGGAGCGGATGTCGTTCGCGTCGCTCGACAAGCCGACTGCCGACAAGCACTCCACGGGCGGCGTGGGCGACAAGATCACGCTGCCCCTCGCCCCGCTCGTGGCGGCCTTCGGCGTCGCCGTGCCGCAGCTCTCCGGGCGGGGGCTCGGCCACACGGGCGGCACGCTCGACAAGCTCGAGTCGATTCCCGGCTGGCGCGCCGCCCTCTCGAACGAGGAGATGCTCGCCCAGCTCGCCGACGTCGGCGCCGTGATCTGCGCCGCGGGCACCGGTCTCGCCCCCGCCGACAAGAAGCTCTACGCGCTGCGCGATGTCACCGGCACGGTCGAGGCCATCCCGCTCATCGCGTCGAGCATCATGTCGAAGAAGATCGCGGAGGGCACCGACTCGCTCGTGCTCGACGTGAAGTTCGGCACGGGCGCCTTCATGAAGGACCCCGCGCGCGCACGCGAGCTCGCCGAGACGATGGTCGCGCTCGGCACGGACTCCGGCGTGAAGACCACGGCGCTCCTCACCGACATGAACACCCCGCTCGGGCTTGCGATCGGCAATGCGAACGAGGTGCGCGAGTCGGTCGAGGTGCTCGCGGGCGGCGGCCCCGCCGACGTCGTCGAGCTCACCGTCGCGCTCGCCCGCGAGATGCTCGCGCTCGCCGGACAGCCCGACGCCGACGTCGAGGCGGCGCTCGCGGACGGCCGCGCGATGGACACCTGGCGCCGCATGATCCGCGCGCAGGACGGCGACCCCGATGCGCCCCTGCCCGTCGCGCGCGAGACGCACACCGTGACGGCGAGCCGCTCCGGCGTCGTCACCCGGATGGACGCCTACGACTTCGGGATCGCCGCGTGGCGGCTCGGAGCAGGGCGCGCGCGGGCCGAGGACGCGGTCGTCCACGCGGCCGGCATCGACCTGCTCGTGAAGCCTGGCGACGCGGTCGCCGAGGGCCAGGCGCTCTTCACGCTCTCGGCGGATGACGGCGCGCGCTTCGACAGGGCGCTGGACGCTCTCGACGGCGCGTACGAGATCGGGGATACTGCTCCCGAGACCGCGCCCCTCGTGCGCGAGCGCATCACCGCCTGACCGACCGACGACATCCGGACCGCGGCCATCCCGCATCCGTCCGCACCGCACGACCCTGGAGGCCGACATGGCGAAGGACAAGACCGCTGAGCCCCGCGTGCAGGGCGTCGCGCTGCGCAGCCTGCCCAAGGTCTCGCTGCACGACCACCTCGACGGCGGCCTGCGGCCGGAGACCATCCTCGAGCTCGCGGAGGGGACGGATGTCGCGCTGCCGGCGTCGGACGCCGCAGCGCTGCAGGAGTGGTTCGCCGAGCGCGCAGACTCCGGCTCGCTGGTCGAGTACCTGAAGACCTTCGAGATCACCGTGGGCGTCATGCAGACGCGCGAGGCGCTCACCCGCGTCGCGCGCGAGTTCGTCGAGGACCTCGCGGCCGACGGCGTCGTGTACGGAGAGGTGCGCTGGGCGCCCGAGCAGCACCTCGACGGTGGGCTCACGCTCGAGGAGGCCGTCGAGGCCGTGCAGGACGGCATCGAGCAGGGCGAGGACATCGTCGAGGACAGCGGGCGGAGCATCCGCGTGGGCCAGATCCTCTCCGCGATGCGCCAGGGCGACCGCGTGCAGGAGGTCGCCGAGCTCGCTGTCGCGTTCCGCCAGGACGGGGTCGTGGCGTTCGACATCGCCGGTCCTGAGGACGGCTTCCCGCCATCGCAGCACCGTGAGGCGTTCGACTACCTCGCCGGCGAGTTCTTCCCGGTCACCGTGCACGCGGGCGAGGCCGCCGGGGTCGCGTCGATCCGGTCGGCGCTCCTCGACGGACGCGCGCTGCGCCTGGGGCACGGCGTCGCGATCGCCCGGGACCTCGAGGTCGTTTCGCGCGAGGGCGAGGAGGTGCTCGTGCAGTTCGGCGACCTGGCGCGCTGGGTGCGGGATCGGGAGATCCCGCTGGAGCTGTCGCCCTCGTCGAACCTGCAGACCGGCGCCGTGGCCCACTGGGGGAGCCAGATCGAGGACCATCCGTTCGACCTGCTCTACCAGCTCGGCTTCTGCGTGACGGTCAACACCGACAACCGCCTCATGAGCCGGACCTCGCTCACGCGCGAGCTGGCCATCCTGCAGGCGGCCTTCGGCTACGACCTCGACGACATCGAGCAGTTCCAGCTCAACGCCGCGGCCGCGTCGTTCCTGCCGGTCGAGCAGCGTGAGGAGCTCATCGACCTCATCTCCGAGGGCTTCGCGCGGTAGGCGCCGCCCCCTGGGGCATGTCTCACTCGCCGCGGGATAGCCGACGGGTATCCCGCGGCGAGTGAGACATGCTGAGCAGGGCGGGGCCTATGCGGCCTGGTGCTCCGCGACGGCCGAGCGGATGGCGGGGAACAGCGGATGGGCGGGCTCGAGACCCGTGACCTGCTGGGTGAACGCGTCGGCGTCGAGCTCGCCGAGGAGCGCCTGCAGCTGCACGGCCTGCTCGTCGCCCTCGTCGGAGAACGCGAGGGCCGCCGAGATCGCCGCGACGAGGGCGCTCGTCGATAGGCCGCGCTCGGCAGCCTCGGCGGCGGGGCCCACGAAGCGCTCGTGGCGCGACAGCTTGCGCAGCGGCTGTCTTCCCACGCGCTGGACGGTGTCGGGCAGCGCCGGATTGCGGAACCGCTCGAGGATCGTCGCGCGGTAGGTCGCGAGCTCGTCGGCGGGGAACCCGTGCTTCGCGGCGAGCAGCGCCGACGTCTCCTCGAGAGCCGCCTCGACCGAGGCCGCGACGGCCGGGTCGGCCAGCGCCTCGGCGATCCGCTCGAAGCCGGCCCGCGCGCCGTGGTACGCGGTCGCCGCGTGCCCCGTGTTCACCGTGAAGAGCTTCCGCTCGATGTACGGCGCGAGGTCGTCGACGAAGTGCGCCCCGGGGATGCTCGGCAGGTCGCCGTCGAAAGGGCCGCGCTCGATCGCCCACTCGAAGAACGGCTCGACCGTGACGTCGATGCCGCCGTCGGCCGGCTGGCCGGGGACGATCCGGTCGACGGCCGTGTTCGCGAACACGACGCGACCCTCGAGGGCGTCCCACGTGGCACCGGCGAGCTCGACGATCTCCGCGCGGAGCTGGTCGGTCGCTCCGATCGCGTTCTCGCACGCCATGACCTGCAGCGGGGGAGCGTCGGGGTCGCGCAGCGCGATCCCGGCGAGGATGTGCGGAGCGATGAACCTCAGGATCGTCGGCCCGACGGCGGTCGTGACGACGTTCGCCGTCGCGACCTCGTCGGCCACCGCCTGCGGGTCCTCTGCGCTGTTCACCGCGCGGAACCCCGTGACCTCCCGGTCGACGCCGCCCGCGCCGACCTCGTGGACCGTGTACGCGTCGGCGGCAGCCAGCGCGTCGACGAGGGGAGCGGCGACGTCGGAGAAGACGACCTCGTACCCTCCCTCGTGCAGCAGCAGGCCGACGAAGCCGCGGCCGATGTTCCCTGCTCCGAAGTGGACGGCCTTCATCAGTCCTCCTGGTTGACGCTCTGGAAGAGCTCGAAGAGCTCCTCGGGGGTCGCCGCGGCCTTGAGGCGCGCGATCTGCGACTCGTCGCTGAACAGCTCGGCGACGTTCGACAGGATCTTCAGATGCTCGTCGCCCTTGCCGGCGATGCCGACGACGAACGTCACCGCGTCGCCGTCCCAGTCCACCCCGCCGTCATAGCGGACGACCGAGAGCGCCGACCCGAGGATGGCGTCCTTCGCCTCGTTCGTGCCGTGCGGGATGGCCAGCTCGTTGCCCATGAAGGTCGACACGGTCTGCTCTCGGGCCAGCATCGCGTCGAAGTACGCGCCCGTGACGGCGCCTGCGCTCGCGAGGATGTCGGCGGCCTCCTGGAGCGCCTCCTCCCGCGTCGCGGAGCCGGCGTGGATGCGGACGCTGCCGCGCGTGAGGACCGCGTCGTCGGCGGGGCGCGACGTGCCGCTGCCGATCGGGCCGGTCGTCGTGGGCACGGCACGCGCCTCGCGACGCGTCGTGGGCGCGGCAGGCGCGTCGGCCTCCGCGGGGGCCGCCCCGCCCGATGCCTGCTCGCGCAGGAGCTCCACGACCTCGTCGTAGCGCGGCGAGTTCATGAAGTTGTCCACGGAGACGTGCACAGCGCTCTGCTCCCGCTGGCGGGCGCGGTCGGTCAGCTGCGCCTGCGTGATCACGAGGTCCGCCGTGCCGTCGAGCGACGCGATGGCCTTGTTCGTGACCGTGACGCCCTCGATGCCCGCCTGCTTGATCTTGTTGCGCAGGACGCTCGCTCCCATCGCCGACGACCCCATGCCGGCGTCGCACGCGAAGATGACCTTCTCGATCGGCCGGGTCGCGACGGCCGTGCCGCCGGCGAGGCCGCCCAGCACGCTGGACTTCCGGCCCTTGTTCGCCTCGGTGCGCGCGACGGCGTCGGCGAATCCGTCTGCGCCCGCCGCTTCGGCGGCGAGGTCGCGCTTGCGGCTCGCGCGCAGGATGACCGCGGCGATGAGGAACGTGACGGCCGCCGACAGCACGACCGCGAGGATGACCCCGAGGTAGCTGTCGCGCGCGGTCTGGATGAGGACGGCGATGATCGAGCCCGGCGCCGCGGGGGCCACGAGGCCCGAGCGGAAGAGCACGTTGGTCGCCACGCCCGTCATGCCGCCCCCGATCACCGCGAGGATGAGGGCCGGCTTCATGAGCACGTACGGGAAGTACACCTCGTGGATGCCGCCGAAGAAGTGGATGATCGCTGCACCGGGAGCGGAGGCGCGAGCCGCGCCGACGCCGAAGAAGGTGAAGGCGAGGAGCAGGCCGAGGCCCACGCCCGGGTTCGCCTCGAGGAGGAAGAGGATCGACTTGCCGTCCTCCGTCGCCTGCGCGAGGCCGAGCGGCGTGAGCACGCCGTGGTTGATCGCGTTGTTGAGGAAGAACACCTTCGCCGGCTCGATGAGGATGCTCGTGAGCGGCAGCAGGTTGTTGTCGACGAGCCATCCCACGGCCCCGCCGAGGATGTTCATGAGGAAGTTCACGACCGGCGCGAGCACGTAGAACGCGAAGATCGCCGCGACGAAGCCGAAGATGCCGGCCGAGAACATGTTGACGAGCATCTCGAAGCCGGCCTTGACGCGGCCCTCCCAGAGCGCGTCGAGCTTCTTCATGATCCACGCGGCGAGGGGGCCCATGATCATCGCGCCGATGAACATGTGGATCGTCGGGATGGGGCTCTCGCCCGCGGGGAGGTCCGCGTTCTGCAGGCCGATGAGCCAGTCCGAGCCGGCGATCGCGCCGAAGGTCGCGATCGACGCGACGACCGCACCGCGCGTGTCGTAGATCATCCGGCCGCCCTGCGCGGCGATGAGGATCGGCAGGAGGTAGTGGATCATCGGCCCGACGATCGAGTTGAGCGCCTCGTTGGGCGTCCACCCGACCTCGATGAAGAACGCGGTGAAGAGGCCCCACGCGATGAGCGCGGGGATGTTGGGCATGATCATGCCGGAGAGGAAGGTGCCGACCTTCTGCACTCCGACGCGAAGCGATCCGGGCGTCTTCGCCGCGGTGCGGGTGTCACTCATGGGTATCGGGCTTTCTGCTGTGGGGGATCTCAGGAGGAGACGGCGGCTCGGGCGGCTTCGCGCGCCGCCTCCGCGCTGCTCGCCGAGAGCGCGGCCTGCGCGATGCGCTGCGCGTCCTCGAGGGTGTGCTTCAGGAGCTCGGCGCGCACGTCGACGAGCGCGGGAGGAGACATCGACAGCGTCGTGGCGCCCAGGCCGACGAGGACGACCGCGAGGAGCGGGTCGGCCGCGGCCTGACCGCAGATGCCGACCGGCTTGCCGTGCTTCGCGCCGGCCCGGCCGATCTCGGCGATGAGGCGCAGCACGGCGGGGTGCCACGGGTCCTGGTACGACGACACCGTGCCGAGCATGCGGTCGGCCGCCATCGTGTACTGCACGAGGTCGTTCGTGCCCACCGAGCCGAAGTCGGTGACCTCGTACACCGCGTCCGCGAGGAGCGCGACCGACGGCACCTCGACCATGACGCCGGCCGTCTTGATGCCGTGCTCGCGCGCGATGCGCGTGAAGTACTCGGCCTCCTCGACCGTCGCCACCATGGGCGCCATGACCCAGAGATCGGCGTCGGTCGCCGCGTCGGCGTTCGCGAGCGCCGTGAGCTGGTCGCGGAGGACCTCCTCGTGGTGGCGCAGCGCGCGCAGACCGCGTCGGCCGAGCGCGGGGTTCTCCTCGCCCTCGTCGGTGAGGAACTTCAGCGGCTTGTCCGCACCCGCGTCGAGCGCGCGCACCACGACCTTCCTGCCGGGGAAGGCCTCGAGCAGCTTCGTGTACGACGCCGTCTGCGATTCGACGCTGGGCGCCTCGTCGGAGCTGAGGAACAGGAACTCGGTGCGGAAGAGCCCCACGCCCTCGGCGCCCAGCGCGACGGCCTCGGCCGCGCCATCCGGGTTGCCGAGGTTCGCGAGCAGCGGCACGGCCGTGCCGTCCGCGAGCGCACCGGGGGTGATCGGCGCGCTCGCCGCGGCGCGCCGCGCCTCCGCGCGCTCGGCCGCCGCCGCGCGCTGCTCGTCGGTCGGGTCGATCGTGACGACGCCGGCCGCCGCGTCGACGATCGCGACGGCGCCGTCGACGAGCGCATCGCTCTCGCCGGTCCCGACGATCGCCACGATGCCCTTGTCGCCCGCGAGGATCGCCGTGTGCGACGTCGGGCCGCCCTCCGTGGTCACGACCGCGAGGACCTTCTCGAGGTCGAGCAGGGCCGTGTCGGCCGGGGCGAGGTCGGGCGCGACGAGGACGAACGGATGGCCGGGGTCGGGCACGCCGGGAGCGGAGACACCGCGCAGGTGCGCGATGACGCGCTGCGCGACGTCGGCGAGGTCGGCGGCGCGCTCGCCGAGGTAGCCGCCCATCGCCTGGAGGGTCTCGGCGAACTCCGCGAAGGCCGCGTGCACGGCCCACTCGCCCGTGCTGCCCGCGTCGATGCGCGCGTGGACGCCCTCCTCGAGGGTCGGGTCCTCGGCCATCATGGCCTGGGCCTCGAGCACGTCGCGGGCCGCGCCGCCGGCGCGCTCGCCGCGGGCGTTGAGCTCCGCGGCGACGGCCGCGACCGCCGCGGCGACCGCGGCCTTCTCCTCGTCGGGGCTCTTCGCGCTCTTCTCGTCGCGCGGCGGCTCGAGGCGCGATGCCATGCGGGCGATCGGCCCCTGCGCGACGCCCTGGCCGATCCCGACGCCGCGGAGCTCGAGCATCACTCGGCGTCCGTGTCGGTCTCGAGCTGAGCCGTGAGCTGGTCGAGCACGGCCTCGGCGCCGTCGCCCTCGACCGTGAGGGTGACCTCGTCGCCCGTGTTGGCCCCGAGCGAGATGACACCGAGGATGCTCGCGGCGTTGACGGGCTTGCCGTCGCCCTTCGCGATCGTGACGGCGAGCCCCGAGTTCTTGGCGGCCTCGGCGAACAGCTTGGCGGGGCGCGCGTGCAGTCCGTGCGACGATGCGATCTTCACGGTGCGGGTGACAGCGGACATGGGTGCTCCTTGCGGTTCATTCGGATGCGGGCGCATCCGGGGCGGCGGCGGCCCGCACGAGCGCGAGCACGCGCGTGCCGTCGGTGTCGGTGAAGACGTCGTCCGGCAGCGGCACGACGGCGACCCCGCGCGGCGACGCCGCCCCGCGGATCGCGTCGAGCGATGTCGTGAGGTGCGGCCCCACGAGCACGATGTCCGCCGCGTCGAGATCGACCGGCAGCGACACCTGCGTGCCCGCGAAGGCCGACCAGGAGAGCCCGGCGGCGCGCGCAGCGCGGTTCACGCGATGCGCGACGAACGTGCTCGATGCCCCTGCACCGCACACAACCAGGATCCTCATCGACGCCTCCTGATCCTCATCCTCCCGAGGCGCGCTCGGCAGGACAACCACTCTTTCTTCCGCCCGGGCGGAAAGCGCGGGCGGCCCCACACGCCGCAGCGCGCCCGGGGCGTGCGCCCGCGCCCAGCGCGACGTGATTGACTGTCGGAGGAGGAGGTGCGCGTGTCGAGACAGCGTCAGGATCGTCTCGTCGCGATCCTCCTCAGGGACGGCGGATGGATGACGGCCGCGGCGCTCGCCGACCTCCTCGGCGTCACGCCGCGCAGCGTGCGCTCGTACGTGACCGCCGTGAACGCGCGCGTGCCCGACCATCCGGTCATCGCCTCTGGCCCCGCGGGGTATCGCGCGCACCCCACGGGCGCCGCGCTCCTGCGCGAGCGCGACCAGCCCCCGCAGAGCGCGCCGCGCGACCGCCTGCACCGGCTCATCCATGCGCTCATCGATGCGGACGACGGCCTCGACGTGTACGAGACCGCCGACGCGTTCCACGTGAGCGAGGCGACGCTCGAGTCCGACCTCGCGCGCGTGCGCGCTCTCGTCCGCGAAGGCGGCGAGCTCTCCCTCGACCGCAGCGGGCCGCGCATCGCGCTCGTCGGCACCGAGCTCGCGCGCCGCCGCCTGCTGTCGTCGCTCGCGCACGACGAGATGGAGGACGGCGCGTTCGACGTGGAGGCGCTCCGCCGGGTCGCGGGATCGACCTCGGTTCCCGCCGAGGCGTTCGGGCGGTTCAAGTCCGCCCTCGCGGCCGAGCTCGGCGACCTCGGCTACTTCGTGAACGAGTTCGCCGTCGCCGACGTCACGCTGCACGTGTCGATCGCCGTCGATCGCGCGAGCCAGGGCCGCGCGCTCGAGACGGTGCACGGCACGCCGCCCGCCGAGCAGGAGCGCCTGGCCGAGGTGGTCGGGCGCCTCGCGGAGGCGGCCCTCGGGGTGACCCTCGGGCGCGGCGACCGCATGCACCTCGCCTCGCTCCTCCTCACGCGCGTCGTCGTGCCCGGAGCCGGCGCCGTGGGCACCGCGGGCGTCGACCCGGTCGTGGACGCCGCCGTCCGCGCGGCGGTCGCCCGGGTGTCGAACGAGTACCTCGTCGCGCTCGGCCGCGACGAGTTCGTCGAGCGGCTCGCGCTGCACGTGCAGAACCTCGCGCACCGCGCCCGCGAGCAGGCGTGGTCGCGCAACCCGCTCACCCGATCGCTCAAGACGACGTACCCGATGATCTTCGAGGTCGCCGTCTCGATCGCGGGGGAGCTGTCTGAACGGCTCGGCATGTCGATCCGCGACGACGAGATCGCGTACATCGCGATGCACGTCGGCGGCGAGCTCGAGCGCGAGCGGCGCGCCGAGACCCGCCTCACCGCGACGATCGTGTGCCCCGGCTACTACGAGCTGCACGAGCTCCTCCGCTCGAGCATCACCCGCTCCCTCGGGCAGGCGGTCGAGGTCACCGAGGTCGTCACGCGCGTCGACCCCGACTGGAAGGCGATCGACACCGACCTCGTGCTGACGACGATCGAGCCGCCCACGCCGTCTGAGAGCACGGTCCGCATCCGCCCGTTCCTCACCGACGGCGACGTCGAGCGCGTCATGCAGGCCGCCGCCCGGATCCGCCGGGGCCGCCGTCTGTCGCGGCTGCGCGCCGAGCTCGAGCGCTACTTCGACGCCGGCGCCTTCGTCCGAGGCCTCGACGACGCCCTCGGCGAGGAGGGGATCATCCGCGCCCTCGGCGCGCTGCTCGTCGAGCGCGGGGTGATCGACGACGCCTACGTCGAGGGCGCGATCGAGCGCGAGCGGATGTCGTCGACCGCGTTCACCGACGCCCTCGCGGTTCCGCATGCGCTGCGGATGACGGCATCGCGCACGGCCATCGCGATCGGGATCGCCGACCCGTCGGTCGCATGGGGAGACGGGCGCGTGCAGGTGGTCGCCCTCGCCGCGTTCAGCGAGAGCGACCGCGAGGCGTTCCAGACGGTGTTCGAGCAGTTCGTCGAGGTGTTCGGCGAGCGTGAGAACGTGCAGCGGATCATCCGCCGCGGCACCGACTTCACCGGCTTCCTCGACGAGCTCGTCGCGATCATCGGCCAGTAATACTCTGCGAGCTCCGGGCGCTCAGCGCCCGGACGTTGAGCGAGCGCAGCGAGACGAAACGCAGTGAGCCGCCTCCGGACGGCTCAGCCCAGGTCGAGCGCCTCCCGCACCGCTGCGTCGAGCGCGGACAGTCGGGCAGCGGCGTCCTCGGGGGAGCCGCCGCGCACGTCGAGGTACGCCTTGAGCTTCGGCTCCGTCCCGCTCGGGCGCACGATGACGCGCGAGCCGTCGTCGAGCGTGTAGCGCAGGATGTCGCCCGACGGGCCGCCGTGCGCGGGGTGCAGGAGGTCCTCCGCGCGCGTCACGGCGCGCTCGCCGAACGCGCTGGGCGGCGACTGGCGGAGCGCATCCATGATCCGGCCGATGATCGAGATGTCGTCGACGCGGATCGAGACCTGGCCGCTCGCGAAGTGGCCGATCTCCGCGGCCAGCTCGTCGAGCATCCCGGAGATCGTCGTCCCGCGGCCGCGCGCCTCTGCCGCGAGGCCGAGGACGGCGACGGCCGCCGAGATGCCGTCCTTGTCGCGCACGGTCTCGGGGTTCACGAGGTAGCCCAGGGCCTCCTCGAAGCCGAACACGATGCCCGGGGCGCGCGAGATCCACTTGAACCCGGTCAGCGTCGTGTGGAAGTCCAGTCCGTGCCGCTCGGCGATCGCTCCGAGCGCCGGCGACGACACGAGCGAGCAGGCGAGCGACGCCCCCGGCGTGCCCTCGGCGGCGCGTGCGGCCCGTGCACCCAGCAGCATCCCGATCTCGTTGCCGGTCAGCCGCCGCCATCCGTCGGGGCCCGGCACGCCGACCGCGAGCCGATCGGCGTCGGGGTCGTTCGCGAGGACGAACTCGGCGTCGTGCGCGGCTGCCGTCGCGAAGGCGAGGTCCATCGCGCCCGGCTCCTCGGGGTTCGGGAACGCGACGGTCGGGAAGGCCGCGTCGGGCGCGATCTGCTCCGCGACGACGGCCGGGGCCGGATACCCGGCGCGCGCGAGGATGCGCTCGAGCGTCTCCCACCCGACGCCGTGCATCGCCGTATAGGCCCAGCGCATCCCGGCGGCCGATGCGGGGGCCGGCGCGACCGCGGCGGTCGCGGCGACGTAGGCCTCGACGACCTCCTCGGCGGCGAGCTCGTACGCGTCGGAGCGCGGTAGGTCGGGAACGCGGACCTCGTCGGCGACGCGCTGGATGTGCGCGGCGATCTCTCGGTCGGCGGGCGAGACGATCTGCGCGCCCTCATCGGCCCCGCCGAGATAGACCTTGTACCCGTTGTCGTCGGGCGGGTTGTGGCTCGCAGTGACCATGACGCCCGCGTCGGCGCCGAGGTGGCGCACCGCGAACGCGAGGACGGGCGTCGGCAGAAGGCGGGGAAGGAGGATGGCGGTCAGCCCGGCCCCCGCGAAGATCTCCGTCGAGTCGCGCGCGAACACGTCGGAGTTGCGGCGTCCGTCGTACCCGATGACGACGCGGGGCCGGGCGCCATCCGCTGCGCGCTCGGACAGGTACGCCGCGAAGCCGGCGGCCGCCTGCGCCACGAGCACGCGGTTCATCCGCATGGGGCCCGCCCCGAGCTCTCCGCGCAGGCCGGCCGTGCCGAACGCGAGGCGCCCCGCGAAGCGGGAGGCGAGGTCTGCCGAGGCCGCGGCATCACCGCCCTCCGCGCGCGCGATGAGCCCGGACAGCTCCTCGCGGGTGACCGGGTCCGGGTCCTGCGCGAGCCAGTCGCGCGCGTGCGACAGGACGTCCATCAGAGCTTCCCCACGACCTCGGCGAGCAGAGCCGAGATCCGGCCCTCGGCCATCCGCCCCGCCTCGATGACCTCCTCGTGGCTGAGCGGATCGGGCGAGATCCCCGCGGCGAGGTTGGTGATGAGGGAGAACCCGAGGATCTCCATGCCGGCCTGGCGCGCGGCGATGGCCTCGAGGGCGGTCGACATGCCGACGATGTCGCCGCCGATCGCCTTCGCCATCTGCACCTCGGCGGGCGTCTCGTAGTGAGGGCCCCGGAACTGGCAGTAGACGCCGCTGTCGAGCGTCGGGTCGACCGAGAGCGCGATGTCGCGCAGGCGCGTGGCGTACAGGTCGGTGAGGTCGATGAACGTCGCGCCCTCGAGCGGCGAGTCGGCCGTGAGGTTGATGTGGTCGCTGATGAGCACGGGCTGGCCCGCGCTCCAGGTCTCCTTGATGCCGCCCGCGCCGTTGGTGAGCACCATGACCTTCGCACCCGTCGCCGCGGCGGTGCGGACGCTGTGCACGACGCGGCGGACGCCGTGGCCCTCGTAGTAGTGCGTGCGCGCGCCGATCACGAGCACGTGCCTGCCCGCGGGCGTGCGGACGCTGCGGAGGGTTCCGACATGCCCCTCGAGCGCGGGGCGCGAGAAGCCCGTGACCTCCGTCGCCGGGATGGTCGCGACGGTCTCGCCGATGAGCTCGGCGGCCTTGCCCCAGCCGCTGCCGAGGGTCACCGCGACGTCGTGTCGCTCGACCCCCGTGAGCCGCGCGATGTCGGCCGCGGCGGCCTGGGCGACCTCGAACGGGTCGGCGGGCGGATCGAGCGGATGTGCGCCTTCCAGAGTCATGGCATGAGCATAACGACCGGTCTCCGGCCGGGGTCGTGCCGATCTCGCAGGAAGGGGGAGAATGGAGGCATGGTCTTTGATTTCGAGCGGACGCAGCGCATCGCGATTCTGGGAGGCGGCCCCGGCGGCTACGAGGCGGCCCTGGCGGGCGCTCAGCTCGGCGCCGACGTGACCCTCGTCGAGCACACGGGCGTCGGCGGGTCGGCGGTGCTGACCGACGTCGTTCCGTCGAAGACGCTCATCGCGACGGCCGACGCGGCCCAGTCGATCGCCGACGCGGGGGAGCTCGGCGTGCAGTTCTACGCGCGCGGCGAGGACGGCAAGCCGCTCAAGCCCGAGGTCGCCATCAACCTCCTCGCGATCAACAAGCGCCTCCTCGCGCTCGCGGGGCAGCAGTCGGAGGACATGCGCGCGCAGCTCATCGAGGCCGGCGTCAAGATCATCTCCGGACACGGGCGCCTCGAGGGCGATGAGGCGATCGTCGTCTCGACGGGGCCGAAGGGCACCGACTTCGATCGCGTCGAGGCCGACACGATCATCGTGTCGGTGGGCGCGTCGCCGCGCGAGCTGCCCTCGGCCAAGCCCGACGGCAAGCGCATCCTCACGTGGAAGCAGCTGTACGACCTCGAGGCGGTGCCCGAGCACCTCATCGTCGTCGGATCCGGCGTCACGGGCGCCGAGTTCGCGTCGGCGTACATGAACCTCGGCGCGAAGGTCACGCTCGTCTCGAGCCGCGACCAGGTGCTCCCCGGCGAGGACCAGGACGCTGCGAAGGTCCTCGAGAAGGTCTTCACGCGCGGCGGCATGACGCTGCTCGCGAAGTCGCGCGCCGACAAGGTCGAGAACACGGGAGACGGCGTCACCGTCACCCTCTCCGACGGCCGCGTCGTCGAGGGCTCGCACTGCCTCATGGCGGTCGGCTCGATCCCGAACACCGCCGGCATCGGCCTCGAGGACGCGGGCGTCCAGCGCACGGAGTCGGGGCACATCCGCATCAACAAGGTGGGGCGGACGTCGGTGCCCAACGTGTACGCGGTGGGCGACTGCACGACGATGATGCCGCTCGCGTCGGTCGCGTCGATGCTCGGCCGCACCGCGGTCTTCCACGCGATGGGCGATGTGGCCATCCCCTTCGACACGCACAAGATCGCCTCGAACATCTTCACGAGCCCCGAGATCGCGACCGTCGGCTGGACGCAGCCGGCCGTCGACGAGGGCGAGGTCAGCGCCGAGGTGCACAAGCTGCCGCTCGCCTCGAACGCGCGCGCGAAGATGATGGGCGTCAAGGACGGCTTCGTGAAGCTCTACGCGCGCGAGGGGTCCGGCACGATCGTCGGCGGCGTCATCGTCGCGCCCCGCGCGTCGGAGCTCATCTACCCGATCTCGATCGCGGTCGAGCGCCGTCTCACGGTGGACCAGATCGCGCGCGTGTTCGCGGCGTACCCGTCGCTCGCCGGCTCGATCACCGACGCCGCGCGCGCCCTGCACCACGTCGACCGCCGGAGCTAGCGACCTCAGGCGCCGGCGCGGCGCGCGGAAGAGCCGGCCCCGGGATCGTCCCGGGCCGGCTCTTCGCATGCCGCTCTCGTGCACGCGGCTCTTCGCATGCCGCCCTCCCGCATGCCGCCCTCGTGCATGTCTCACTCGTCGTGGGTTTCGGGGTCCCATAACGACGATAAGTGAGACATGCAGAGCCGTAGGGGCGGCGAGGAGTGAGCAATCTGCGGACTTCTGACGGATGTCATTGCTCGGTCTGCTGGGTCGGCGTAGCGTGAGCGGTGTCCGGACCAGGACGGCAATGACGCCCACAAGGCGCAGCGCGAACGAGGAGGTTCCGCGATGTCGATCGCCATTCCCGCACCCCGCAGCGAGCTGGTCGAGGGGCTCGACACCCCGCTCGGCGTCCTCGCCCCCGACGGCTCCCGACGCGCGTGCCGCACGCTCGACGAGCACCTGGCCGACCTCGACGAGACCGCGCTCACCGACCTCTTCGTCGACATGTCCCTCGTGCGCCGCGTCGACGAGGAGGCCTTCGCCCTGACCCGTCAGGGCGAGCTCGTGCTGTGGCCGCCGCTGCGCGGACAGGAGGCGGCGCAGGTCGGGGCCGCGCACGCCCTCCGCGAGACGGACTTCGTCTTCGGCTCGTACCGCGAGCACGCCCTCGCCGTGCTGCGGGGCGTCGACCTCGGCGACCTGCTGCGCGTGTGGCAGGGCCACGCGCTCTCGGGCTGGGATCCCCTCGCGCATCGGATGGCCACGCCCCAGATCATCATCGGCGCGCAGACCCTGCACGCGACGGGATACGCGATGGCGGTGCGCCGCGACGGCGGCGACGACATCGCGGTCGCGTGCTTCGGCGACGGCGCGACGAGCGAGGGCGACGTGAGCGAGGCGATGGTGTTCGCGAGCTCGTTCCAGGCTCCCGTGGTGTTCCTCTGCCAGAACAACCAGTACGCGATCTCCGAGCCGGTCCGCGTGCAGTCGCACGCCGCGCTCGCGCTGCGCGCGACGGGCTTCGGGATCCCGGCCATCCGCGTCGACGGCAACGATGTGCTCGCGGTCCTCGCCGCGATGCGCGCGGCGGCCGACCGCGCGCGTCGGGGAGAGGGGCCGACGTTCGTCGAGGCGGTCACGTACCGGATGGGCCCACACACGACGACGGACGACCCCGGCCGCTATCGCGACGCCGACGAGGTCGACGCCTGGCGCGCGAAGGACCCGATCGACCGGCTCGAGCGCCACCTCGCCTCCGTCGGGGCGCCGATCGAGCACATCCGAGAGGAGGCGCGGATCCGCTGCGACGCGATCGCCAAGGAGATGCGCGCGGCCGTCGTGCAGGCCGAGGCACCCGCCCCGGAGAGCCTCTTCGACCACGTGACCGTCACGCCCACGCGTCGGATCCGGCGCCAGCGAGCCGAGCACCTCGCGTTCGCGGCGAGCATCCAGGAGGAGCGATGACGGTCGAGACCCTCAGCCTGGGCGCGGCCGTCGGGCGCGCCCTCGCGGACGCGCTCGAGGGCGATCCCGACGTCGTCCTCATGGGCGAGGACATCGGGCGGCTCGGCGGCGTCTTCCGCGTGACGGACGGACTGCAGGCGCGCTTCGGCGCGGAGCGCGTGATCGACGCGCCGCTCGCCGAGTCCGCGATCGTCGGAACCGCGGTCGGCATGGCCTACCGCGGCGCGCGACCGGTCGTCGAGATCCAGTTCGACGGCTTCGTCTTCCCCGCGCTCGACCAGATCGTCACGCAGCTGTCGCGCCTGCACTACCGCACGCACGGTCGGCTGCGGATGCCCGTCACGATCCGCGTGCCGTTCGGCGGCGGGATCGGCTCGGTCGAGCACCACGCCGAGTCGCCCGAGGCGTACTTCGCGCACACGCCGGGCCTGCGCGTCGTCACGGCGTGGAGCCCGCAGGAGGCCTATTCGACGCTGCGTGCCGCGATCGCGAGCGACGACCCCGTCGTGTTCCTCGAGCCCAAGGCGCGGTACTGGTCCAAGGGGGAGGTCGACACGGCGCTCGTGCGCGACCTCGACGCCGCCGAGGTGCTCGTCCGCGGACGCGACGTCACGCTCGCGGCGTACGGGGCGGTCGTGCAGACGGCGCTCGACGCCGCCCTCGCCGCCCGCGACGAGGGGATCGAGATCGAGGTCATCGACCTGCGCTCCATCTCGCCGCTCGACGTCGACACGGTCGTGGCGAGCGTCGAGCGGACCGGGCGCCTCGTCGTCGCCCACGAGGCGCCCGCCGAGGTGTCGGTGTCGAGCGAGCTCATCGCGAGCGTCGTCGAACGGGCGTTCGGGGCTCTCGAGGCGACCCCCGAGCGCGTGACCGGATACGACACGCCCTACCCGCCATCCGCTCTCGAGTCCCATTACCTGCCGAGCCTCGACCGCATCCTCGACGCGGTCGACCGCTCGCTCGGGCGCCGCTCGTCGCGGACGGGGCTCGTCCTCGAGGGGAGCGCGCGATGACCGCCGTCTTCCGCCTGCCCGACCTCGGGGAGGGCCTCACCGAGAGCGAGATCGTCGCGTGGAAGGTCTCTGAGGGCGACTCGGTCACGCTCAACCAGGTCATCGCCGAGGTTGAGACCGCCAAGGCCGTCATCGACCTGCCGAGCCCCTACGCGGGCGTGATCCGCCGCCTGCACGCGAGCGAGGGCGAGACCGTGGAGGTCGGCGCCCCGCTCGTCGAGTACGACCTCGAGGACGCCGCAGAGGCGGCCGCCGACCCCGAGCCCGCAGAGCCCGCGGAGCCCGCGGACGCCCCGCCCGCGCCATCTGCGGACGCCCCACCCGCGGAGCCCGAGCCCTCCGCGGACGCCCGGCCCGCGCCCGCGGAGCCCGAGCCCTCCGCGGACGCCCCGCCCGAGCAATCCGAGCCGTCCGAGGAGCGGGTCGCCATGCTCGTCGGGTCGGTGCGGATGGACGGCGCGCGGCGCCCCACGCGCAGACCGCGCACGTTCGCGCAGACGCCGTTCGTGCGCGCGGAGCGGTCGCCAGCGCGCGCGTTCCCGCCGGTCCGCCAGCTCGCGAAGCAGCGGGGGATCGACCTCGCCGCGGTCACGCCGACCGGCGAGGGCGGCGTCGTCACACGCGCCGATCTCGATCGCGCGGCCGCCCATCCCGCGCCGCCGACCTCGCACCGCGAGCGCCTGAGCGGGCTGCGCCGGGAGACGGCCAAGGCGATGACGGCGTCGGCGCTCTCGGTCCCGCACGCCGCATGCTTCCTGCAGGTCGACGTCACGGAGACCCTGCGCCTCGCCCGCGACCTCGCCGCAGAGGGCGGGGCGAGCCCGACGCTCCTCTCGCTCGCCTCGCGCGCCATCGTGCTCGCGGCTCGACGCACGCCCGGCGTCAACGCGCGCTTCGACGCCGACGCGGGGGAGATCGAGTTCCATGATCGCGTGAACCTGGGCATCGCGGTCGCGACCGACCGCGGTCTCGTCGTCGCGAGCGTCGACGACGCCGAGCGCCTCGATGCCATCGCGCTCGCCGGCGCCATCGCCGAGCGCGCGGCCGCCGCGCGCGACGGCTCGATCGGGCTCGCCGCGCTCACGTCGTCGACGATCACCGTGTCGAACGTCGGCGTCTTCGGCGTCGACGGCGGCATCCCGATCCTCACGCCCGGGCAGTCGGCGATCGTCGCCCTCGGCGCGGTGCGGCGCACGCCCTGGGAGCACGACGGCGACATCGCGCTGCGCGACGTCATGACGATCACGGTGTCGTTCGACCACCGGGTGATCGACGGCAGGGAGGCGAGCGCCTTCCTCGTCGACGTCGGGGAGATGCTCGAGCGACCGGGGCTCGCGCTCGCACGGGGGTGAGGATGGCCATGGAGCGGCTGACGACGACGGTGGACGCGGGCGGCGCGGAGGGCGCGGCGCGCGACGCGCGGATGCGCGAGCTCGTCGCCGACCTGCGCGCTCGGCTGGAGTCCGCGGCGCTCGGCGGCAGTGACCGTGCGCGCGAGCGGCACGTCGCGCGCGGCAAGCTGCTGCCGCGGGAGCGCGTCGACCGGCTGCTCGATCCGGGCAGCCCGTTCCTCGAGCTGTCGCCGCTCGCGGCGAACGGCCTGTATGACGACGAAGCGCCCGCGGCCGGTCTCATCACCGGCATCGGCGTGGTGTCGGGCCGCCGCTGCGTCGTCATCGCCAACGATGCGACGGTCAAGGGCGGCACGTACTTCCCGCTCACGGTCAAGAAGCACCTCCGTGCGCAGGAGGTCGCGCGAGAGAACCGGCTGCCGTGCATCAGCCTCGTCGACTCGGGCGGCGCATTCCTCCCGATGCAGGACGAGGTCTTCCCCGACCGCGAGCACTTCGGCCGCATCTTCTACAACCAGGCCACGATGAGCGCTGCGGGCATCCCGCAGATCGCGTGCGTCATGGGCTCCTCGACCGCGGGAGGCGCCTACGTGCCCGCCATGAGCGACGAGACCGTCATCGTGGCCGAGCAGGGGACGATCTTCCTCGGCGGCCCGCCGCTCGTCAAGGCGGCCACCGGCGAGGTCGTCTCGGCCGAGGACCTCGGCGGCGGCGAGCTGCACACGACGGTGTCGGGCGTGGCGGATCACCTCGCCGACTCCGACGAGCACGCGCTGCGCATCGTGCGCGACATCGTCGCGACGCTCCCGCCCGACCCGGCGCCTCCGTGGGTGATCGCCCCGCCCCGCGAGCCGGTCGTCGAACCCGAGACGGTCTATGCCGCCATCCCCGAGGATCTCCAGACGCCGTACGACGTGCGTGAGATCATCGCCCGCCTCGTCGACGCGAGCGCGTTCCACGAGTTCAAGGCGGGCTACGGCACGACGCTCGTGACCGGGTTCGCGCGCATCCTCGGCCACCCCGTCGGCATCGTCGCGAACCAGGGCGTTCTCTTCTCGGAGAGCGCGCTCAAGGGTGCGCACTTCGTCGAGCTGTGCGACCAGCGCGGCATCCCGCTCGTCTTCCTCCAGAACATCACGGGCTTCATGGTCGGCGCGGAGTACGAGCGCGGCGGGATCGCGAAGAACGGCGCGAAGATGGTCACCGCGGTGTCGTGCGCGCGCGTCCCGAAGCTCACCGTCGTCGTCGGAGGGTCGTTCGGCGCCGGCACCTACTCCATGTGCGGTCGCGCGTTCGACCCGCGGTTCCTCTGGCTGTGGCCCAATGCGCGGGTCTCGGTGATGGGAGGGCCCCAGGCCGCGAGCGTGCTCGCCACGGTCAAGCGCGAGCAGATCGAGGCCGACGGCGGCACCTGGTCCGACGCCGAGCAGGCCGCGTTCGAGGAGCCCATCCGCGAGCGGTACGAGCGCCAGGGGTCGCCGTACTACTCGACCGCGCGCCTGTGGGACGACGGCGTCATCGATCCCGCCGACACGCGTCGCGTGCTCGGCCTCGCCCTGGGCGTCGTCGGCCGCGCGCCCCTGCCCGACGTCCGCTACGGCGTCTTCCGGATGTGAGGGCGATGTTCGACAGGGTCCTCATCGCCAACCGCGGCGAGATCGCGCTGCGGGTCATCCGCACGCTCGATCGGCTCGGCATCGCCTCGGTCGCGGTGCACTCCGACGCCGATGCCGACGCACCCCACGTGCGCGCCGCGACCGAGGCCATCCGCATCGGCCCCGCCGATCCGCGGCGGTCGTACCTCGACATCGAGGCGGTCATCGCCGCCGCGCTCGCAGCGGGTGCGCAGGCCGTGCACCCCGGGTACGGCTTCCTGTCGGAGAACGCCGCGTTCGCGCGGGCCTGCGCGGAGGCCGGCATCGTGTTCATCGGCCCGCCGCCCGGGGCGATCGAGACGATGGGCGACAAGATCCGCGCGCGCGCCGCGGTCGAGACGCGCGGCGTGGCCACCGTGCCCGGCATCGCCGAGCCGGGGCTCGACGACGCCGCGCTCATCGCGGGGGCGGCGCGCGTCGGCTTCCCCGTGCTCGTCAAGCCGTCGGCGGGCGGGGGCGGCAAGGGGATGCACCGGGTCGACCGCCCCGAGGACCTGCCCGCGGCGCTCGCGCAGGCGCGGCGCGAGGCGGCCGGCGCGTTCGGCGACGACACCCTCTTCGTGGAGCGCTTCGTGGCCGACCCTCGGCACATCGAGGTGCAGGTGCTGGCCGACGCGCACGGCGCGATCATCCACCTGGGGGAGCGGGAGTGCTCCCTGCAGCGTCGTCACCAGAAGATCATCGAGGAGGCGCCGAGCCCGCTCCTCGACGCGGCGCAGCGCGAGGCGATCGGGCGCGCGGCGTGCGAGACGGCCCGGACCGTCGGGTACACGGGCGCGGGGACGGTCGAGTTCATCGTGTCGGGTGCGCGCCCCGATGAGCCGTTCTTCATGGAGATGAACACGCGGCTGCAGGTCGAGCATCCCGTCACCGAGCTCGTGACCGGCGTCGACCTCGTCGAGCAGCAGCTGCGCGTCGCGGCGGGCGAGCGCCTCGCGATCGCGCAGGAGGACATGCGGATGACCGGGCACGCGATCGAGGCGCGCGTCTACGCCGAGGATCCGTCGGCCGGGTTCCTGCCGACGGGCGGGCGGCTCATCGACGTCGCATGGCCGAGCAGCGCGCGCGTCGACGCGGGTGTCGAGGCCGGGACGGTCGTCGGCGCGCACTACGACCCCCTGCTCGCGAAGATCGCGGTCCACGCGGCGACGCGCGCGGACGCCGTCGCGGGTCTGCGCGATGCGCTCGCGCAGACGCACCTGCCGGGGATCGTCACGAACCTCGGCTTCCTCCGTCGACTGCTCGAGGTGCCGGCGGTCGCGGACGGCGCCCTCGACACGGGCCTCGTCGACCGCGAGGTCGACCGCCTCGCGGCGGAGACGACGCCCGACGCGGCCTTCGCAGCGTGCGCGCTGCACGAGCTGCCGCCGACGACGGGGGCGTGGGCCGCCGACGGCTGGCGCATCGGCGGGGCGCGGGGCGCACGGCTGCGCTACGCGGACGGCGACGCCGTCGCGACCGTGTCGATCGACATCCGTGCGACGCCGTGGCGGATCTCGGTCGAACGGGATGGCGCCGCGCGCCCGGTCGCGGAGGCCGACGCCCGCGCCGTGCGGGTGCTCGAGGACCCGGGGGACCCCGCGGGCGCGCTGTGGGCGGTCGGGCCCGACGGCGACGCGCGCGTCGCCCCGTACGCCCCGCCGCGCCGGGTGCGCAGGGGAGCCGCGCCCGCCCTCGCCTCGCCCATGCCAGGGACCGTCGTGGCCGTCCACGTCGCCGACGGCGCGGAGGTCGGCGAGGGCGCGGCCGTCGCGAGCGTCGAGGCGATGAAGATGGAGCACGTCCTGCGCGCGCCGGTCGCCGGGATGGTGCGCCTCGACGTCGCGGTCGGCGAGACCGTGTCGCGCGGCCAGCAGGTCGCGCGGATCCTGCTCCCTGCGGGGGCGTCAGACGAGGAGGGGACGCCGTGAGCGCCGAGCGCCGCATCACCCAGCGCGGGCTGTGGTTCGACGAGTTCGAGACGGGAGTCGTCTACGAGCACCGGCCGGGCCGCACGATCACCGAGGCCGACGACGTGCTGTTCACCACCATGACGATGAACACGCAGGCCCTGCACCTCGACGCGCACTGGGCGGCGCAGACGGAGTTCGGCGAGCGACTCGTCAACTCGATGCTCACCCTCGCGACGATCGTCGGGATGTCGACGGGCCAGCTCACGAACGGGACGATCGTCGCGAACCTCGGGTTCACGAGCGTCGAGTTCCCCGCCCCCATGCGGCACGGGGACACCCTCTACGGCGAGACGCGCGTGCAGGAGACGCGGCCCTCGCGCTCCCGACCCGGCCAGGGGATCGTGACCCTCGAGCACATCGGCCGCAACCAGGACGGCGTCGTCGTGGCCCGCGCGGTCCGCACGGTGCTCATGCAGGGGAGGCCGCGATGAGCGTCGCGCTCGGTCCCGCTCTGCTCTTCTGCCCCGCCGACCGCGCCGACCGGTTCGCGAAGGCGGCCGAGCGAGCCGACGCGGTGGTCCTCGACCTCGAGGATGCCGTCGCGCCCGACGCGAAGGACGCCGCTCGTCGCGCGGTGGTGGAGTCCGCGCTCGACCCCGCCCGCACTCTCGTGCGGGTCAACGACGCCCGGAGCGGACAGCTCGCCGCCGACCTCGACGCTGTGCGCCGGTCGCCGTATCGCGCCGTGATGCTCGCGAAGACGGAGGCCGCCGCAGACGTCGACGCGCTCGGCGACCTCGAGGTCGTCGCGCTGTGCGAGACGGCGGCGGGTGTCGTGCGCGCCGCGGAGATCGCGGCGCACCCGCGCGTCACGGCGCTCATGTGGGGCGCGGAGGACCTCGTCGCGTCGATCGGCGGAACCTCCAGCCGCACGCAGGACGGCGCCTACCGCGCCGTCGCGATGCACGCGCGCTCGGCCATCCTGCTCGCCGCGGGAGCCTTCGGGAAGGCGGCCGTCGACGCGGTGCACCTGGACATCGGCGACCTGGACGGCTGCCGCGCCGAGGCCGAGGACGCGGCCGCGAGCGGGTTCGCCGCGAAGGCCGCCATCCATCCGTCGCACGTCGCGGCCATCCGGGCGGCGTTCGCGCCCTCGGATGCCGAGGCCGCCTGGGCGCGCCGCCTGATCGCGGAGTCCTCCGCGCGCGGCGGCGTCTTCCGGTTCGAGGGCCGCATGGTCGACGAGCCGGTTCTCCGACACGCGCGCGCCATCCTCGCGCGCACCGCACGCGGGGCCACGAGCCCCGCCCCCTGAAGGGAGACGACGATGTCGCTCATCACGCCCACCCGCACCCCCGTCGACGGCACCGAGATGCTCGAGCCGGATCTGCAGGAGCTCGCGCGCACCGTGCGCGCGTTCGCCGACGACGTGGTCGCGCCCGCCGCGTACACCTACGACACCGAGCGCCGCCTCCCGCTCGAGATCATCGCCGAGATGGGGCGGATGGGGCTGTTCGGCCTGCCGCTGCCCGAGGAGTACGGCGGGCAGGGCAAGTCGTACCTGCACCTGTGCGTCGCGGTCGAGCAGCTCGCGCGCGTGGACCAGTCCATCGCGGTCACGCTCGAGGCGGGTCTCGGGCTCGGCGCGATGCCGATCTACCGCTTCGGCACCGAGGAGCAGCGCCGCGCGCACCTGCCCGCCCTCGCACGCGGCGAGGCGCTCGCCGCCTTCGGCCTCACCGAGGCCGAGGCGGGCTCCGACGCGGGGGCGACGAAGACGACCGCCACGCTCTCGGACGGCTGGTGGACGATCAACGGATCCAAGCAGTTCATCACCAACTCGGGTACGCCCATCACGAGCGTCGTGACGGTGACCGCCGTGACCGGCGAGCGCGTCGGGCGCGACGGACGGCGAGGGCCCGAGCTGTCGACGATCATCGTGCCGGTCCCGACGCCCGGGTTCACCGCGCTGCCCGCATACGACAAGGTCGGGTGGCACACGTCCGACACGCGTCCGCTCGTGTTCGACGGTGTCCGCGTGCCCGAGGAGAACCTCCTGGGGGAGCGCGGCCGCGGCTTCTCGAACTTCCTCAGCGTGCTCGACGAGGGCAGGGTCGCGTTCGCGGCGCTCTGCGTGGGCGCGGCGCAGGGGTGCCTCGAGCAGGCCGTGCTGCACGCCAAGCGCCGCGTCGTCTTCGGGCGCCCGATCGGCGACAACCAGCACATCGCGTTCACGATCGCGCGGATGCAGGCCCGTGTCGCGGCGGCCCGCGCGGTCATGCACGACGCGGCTCGCCGCATCGACGCGGGGGCGCCGTTCACGACCCAGGCCTCGCTCGCGAAGCTCATCGGATCGGAGGCGGCGGTCGCCAATGCGTCGGACGCGACCCAGATCTGGGGCGGGCACGGGTTCATGAACGAGAACCCGGTCGCGCGGCACTACCGCGACGCGCGCATCCTCACGCTCGGGGAGGGCTCGACCGAGGTCCAGCTGGGGATCATCGCCCGCAGCCTCGGCTTCGACCGCGCCTTCGGCTGACCAGCCCACGCATGTCCCACGTGTTCCGGGTTCCGGGGGCGGATGGCCGGAACACGTGGGACATGCCCGGGGGAGATCAGCCGATCAGGAGGAGCTGGTGGCCCGCACCGACGGTGGCGCCGGGCGTCGCGTCGATCGAGCCGATCGTGCCGTCCTTGTGGGCGTGCAGCGGCTGCTCCATCTTCATCGCCTCGAGCACGACGACGAGGTCGCCCTTGACGACCTGCTGGCCCTCCTCGACGGCCACCTTGACGACCGTCGCCTGCATGGGCGACTTGAGGGCATCGCCCGAGGCGCCCGCGGTCGCGGTGCCGCCGCCGTGCTTGCGGCGGGACGAGGGGACGGCCGCGGGGCGGCCGGTCGCGCCGGGAGCCGTCACGACGCGGTCGGGCAGGCTGACTTCGAGCCGCTTGCCGTTCACCTCGACGACGACCGTGTGCCGGCTCTCGGCCGCGCGCGGCGCCTCGAGCTCGCCGTCCCACGCGGGGATGTCGTTCTCGAACTCGGTCTCGATCCAGCGCGTGTACACGCCGAAGACGCCGTCCTCCGCCGTGAAGGCGGGATCGCGCACGACCTTGCGGTGGAACGGGAGCACCGTGGGCAGGCCCGCGACCTCGAACTCGTCGAGGGCGCGGCGCGAGCGCTCGAGCGCCTCCTCGCGCGTCCGGCCGGTGACGATGATCTTCGCCAGGAGCGAGTCGAACGCGCCCGAGACCTCGTCGCCCGCGGTGACGCCCGAGTCGAGGCGGATGCCCGGGCCGCCGAAGGTCTTGAACACGTGGATCGGGCCGGGCTGGGGCAGGAAGCCGCGACCGGGGTCCTCGCCGTTGATGCGGAACTCGATCGAGTGGCCCTGCGGAGCCGGGTCGTCGTAGTCGATGGTGCCGCCGGCCGCGATGCGGAACTGCTCGCGCACGAGGTCGATGCCGGTGACCTCCTCGGAGACCGGATGCTCGACCTGCAGGCGGGTGTTCACCTCGAGGAACGAGATCGTGCCGTCGGCGCCCACGAGGAACTCGCACGTGCCGGCGCCCGTGTAGCCGACCTCGCGCAGGATGGCCTTGGATGCGGCGTAGAGGATGGCGTTCTGCTCGTCCGTGAGGAAGGGAGCGGGGGCCTCCTCGACGAGCTTCTGGTGACGGCGCTGCAGCGAGCAGTCGCGCGTCGACACGACGACGACGTTGCCCTCGGCGTCGGCGAGGCACTGCGTCTCGACGTGGCGGGGCTTGTCGAGGTACTTCTCGACGAAGCACTCGCCGCGGCCGAAGGCCGCGATCGCCTCGCGCGTGGCCGACTCGAACATCTCCGGCACCTCGTCGAGGGTGCGCGCGACCTTGAGTCCGCGGCCGCCGCCGCCGTAGGCCGCCTTGATCGCGATCGGGAGGCCGGCCTTCTCGGCGAACGCGACGACCTCCTCGGCCGTGTCGACGGGGCCGGGCGTGCCGGGCGCGAGCGGCGCGCCGACCTTCTCGGCCACGTGGCGCGCGGTGACCTTGTCGCCGAGCGCCTCGATCGCCTCGGGCGACGGCCCGATCCAGATGAGGCCGGCGGCCTGCACGGCGCGCGCGAACGCGGCGTTCTCCGCGAGGAAGCCGTAGCCCGGGTGCACGGCGTCCGCACCGGAGCGACGGGCGACCGAGAGGATCTTCTCGATCTGCAGGTAGGTCTCGGCGCTCGTGGCGCCCTCGAGGGCGTAGGCCTCGTCGGCGAGGCGCGCGTGCAGCGCATCGCGGTCCTGGTCGGCGTAGACGGCGACCGAGGCGATCCCCGAGTCGCGGGCTGCGCGGATGATGCGGACGGCGATCTCGCCGCGGTTCGCGATGAGCACCTTGGCGATATCAGGCATGCGTTCCAGACTAGTCACGGTCGGACGCCGCCTTTTGAGTGACCCTCACAAAGTGCGCGCCGAAAGGTGTGCCGTTCCCTACGACGGCAGGCGGTTCCAGAGCGACGTCCACTCGACGCCGAGCTCTCGGACGAGACGGCGGACGGTCGAGAGCGACATGCCGACGACGGTCGACGGGTCGCCCTCCACGCGCTCGATGAACGCACCGCCCAGGCTGTCGACCGTGAACGCGCCGGCCACGAGGAGAGGCTCGCCGGTCGCGACGTACGCGGCGATCTCGTCGTCGCTCACGTCCGCGGCGAACGACACCGAGGCCCGCGCGGTCGCGTGCGCCTCGACCGGCTCGGCCTCCGCGCGGACGCGGATGACCGCGTGGCCCGAGTGCAGGACGCCGGTGCGGCCGCGCATGCCCTGCCAGCGCGCCGTCGCCGCCTCGGGCGTATAGGGCTTGCCGTAGATCTCCCCGTCGAGCTCGAACATGGAGTCCCCGCCGATCACGACGCCGTCGAAGCCGGGGTGGACCTGCAGGACGCGCGCGGCGACATCCGCCGCCTTGCGGCGTGCGAGGACGAGGACGTGCTCGTCGGGCGGCAGCACCCTGCCCTCGCGCTCCTCGAACTCGGCGATCGCCGCCTCCTCGTCGACGGCGGGGGCGATCGCGAGCGGCTCGATGCCGGCCTGGTTCAGGAGCATGAGGCGCGCGGGAGACGTCGAGGCGAGGCAGACCTGCATGGCTCCACGCTAGGCGATCCGCCAGGGGCGAGGTGCGACGATGGGAGCATGCAGACGGGAGACGTCGTCGACCTCGAGGTCACGGACATCGCGCACGGAGGCGTCTTCGTGGCGCGGCACGAGGGCAGGGTCGTCTTCGTGCCCGACGCCGTCCCCGGGGAGCGCGTCCGCGCGCGGGTCGCGGAGGTCAAGAAGAGCTTCGCGCGAGCCGAGGCGCTCGAGGTGCTCGACGCGTCGGAGCATCGCCAGCCGCACATCTGGGCCGAGGCCGACATCGCCCGCGACCCCGCCGACCGGGTCGGCGGCGCCGACCTCGGTCACATCGCGCTCGCGCACCAGCGCGAGCTCAAGGCGCATGTCCTCCGCGACGCGTTCGCGCGCTTCGCCGACGAGAAGGTCGACGTGGTCGTCGCGCCCGCCGCGGACGGCGACGAGACCGAGTCGGCGGATGGCACGGGCTGGCGCACGCGCGTCGGGCTCCATGTCGACGCGGATGGCCGGATCGGCCCGTTCGCCTCGCGCAGCCATCGCGTCATCGAGGTGGCGCACCATCCCCTCGCCGTTGCCGAGATCGAGAGCGCCGCCCTCGCGCTCCAGCGCGAGAAGCCCGGCCGGGTCGACCTCGTCCGGCCGGCCGACGGGCGCGTCCGGGTCATCCGCCGCCCGGATCGCCGGCGCACGCGGGGCGCGCAGCCGGCCCCCGCCCCGAGGTCGTGGTCGAGCGCGTCGGCGACCGCGGCTTCCAGGTCGATGCGGGCGGATTCTGGCAGGTGCACCGCCTCGCGGCGCGGACGCTGCACGCGGCGGTCGCCCGTGCCCTCGACGACATCGCGCCGCACGGCCTCGACGCCGACGCATGGCACCTCGACCTCTACGGCGGGGTGGGGCTCTTCGCCGATGCGCTCGCGTCCGCCGCGGAGGGCGACGCCCGTCTCACGTCCGTCGAGTCCGCGCCCCGCGCGACCGCGCACGCGCGCGAGAACCTCGAGCGCCATCCGCGTGCCGAGGCCGTGACCGCACGCGTCGAGCGCTGGCTCGGCGCGCTCGCCGCGGACGCGGAGCCCGCGGACCGCGACGCGCTGCGGCGGGGCGTGACCCTGCTCGACCCTCCGCGTGCGGGGGCGGGCCGCGAGGTCGTCGACGCGGTCGCCGCGCTCGAGCCGTCCGCTGTCCTCTACGTCGCCTGCGACCCGGTCGCGCTCGCGCGCGACGTGGGTCTGTTCCGCGCCCACGGCTACGCGCCCGAGCGCCTGGAGGCGTTCGATCTCTTCCCGAACTCGCACCACGTGGAGGCGCTCGCGGTCCTGCGCCGCGCGTGAGCCCGCGTCGCCTGGCGATAGGCTTCTCGCCATGACACGCGTGGCCCTGATCGACGATCACGAGTCGGTTCGTCTCGGGCTCGAGGCGGCGCTGCAGCGCGACGGCCAGGAGGTCGTCTACAGCGGCGTCTCGGTCTCGGCGTATCTCGCGTGGCGGGCCGAGACGAAGGCGCCGCCCGTCGACGTCGTGCTGCTGGACCTCACCCTCGGCGACGGCGCGACCGTCACCGAGAACGTCCTGCGGCTCGCGGGTGAGTCCTCCGTGATCATCCACTCCGTCGCCGATCGTCCTGCGGCGGTCCGCGAGGCGCTCGCGGCCGGCGCCGCCGGCGTCGTGAGCAAGTCGTCGCCCCTCGAGGACGTCCTGAGCGCCGTCCACACGACCGCGGGCGGCGAGCCCCTCAACAACGTCGAGTGGGCCAGCGCCGTCGAGGGCGACCGCGAGTTCGCCGACGCGCAGCTCGCCACGCGCGAGCGCGAGGTGCTCCGGCTGTACGCGGCGGGGCTCCCGCTCAAGGCCGTCGCCGACCGCCTCGGCATCGCGTACTCGACGGCCAAGGAGAACATCACGCGCATCCGCGTGAAGTACACCGAGGTCGGGCGCCCCGCCCCGACGAAGGTGGATCTGCTGCGGCGGGCGATCGAGGACGGCATCGTCGAAGCGCCCGCGGAGGGGTGATGTCCGCGGGCGGCACGCGCGGGATCCCCTCGGGACAGGAGGCGATCGCCGAGGCCTGGACGCACGTGCTGCCGCGCCGCACGGCGACCGCCGTCGAGATCGAGCGCGGCTTCACGTCCGCACGCATCGAGCGGGTCCTGCAGATCGCCGTGGCACTCGCGTCGGCCCTCCTCGGCGTCCAGTCGTTCCTGACCGCCATGGGGTCCGACCTCGACCCGCTCCCGCGCACGCTGCTCACGGCCACCGTGTTCGCGTCGCTCGCGGCGATGATCGCCGCGTGTCTCGCGGGCCGGTGGGCGCGCCCCGCGGCCACGGTGTTCGCCTTCCTCTTCCCGCTCTCGCTGCTGCTGTTCTGGGCGCTCCCCGAGCCGCGGTACGAGCCCGCGGGAGGCCCCTGGGTCTTCTTCCTCCTCAATGTCGCGCCGGCGGCGGCCGCCCTCGTCTTCCCCGTGGCCTGGCAGCTCGTGTGGGTCGTCGTCGTCCCGCTGCTGTTCGCGATCGTCCGGCTCTCGCGCGGCGAGTTCTCGGCGGAGCACTGGCTGACGTCGGTCTACGACGTCTCCCTCTCGCTCATCGTCGGGGGAACCGCGGTCGCGCTCATCTGGATGTTCCGCAGTCTCGCCGCGGGTGTCGACGCCGCGCGCGCCGCCGCGATCGACCAGTACTCCCGCGCTGCCTCGGCCGAGGCCGCTGAGCAGGAGCGCGTCGAGGTCGCGGCCCTCATGCACGACAGCGTGCTCGCCGCCCTCATCGCCGCGGGCCGCGCGCAGTCGGATCGCGAGCGCCAGCTCGCCGTGTCGATGGCGCGCGAGGCGCTCACGCGCCTCGCGAACGCCGAGTCCGACGAGCCAGAGGGCAGCGACGCCCCCGTGACCTCCGCCTGGATCGCCTCGGAGCTCCAGGCGCAGGCGCGAGGGCTCGGCGTCGTGCTCGCCGTGGCGGGCGACGAGCTGCCGATGCCGGGCATCCCCGGTCGCGTCGCGCGCGCCCTCGTCCTCGCGGCCACGCAGGCCGTCGCGAACTCCATCCAGCACGCGGATGGCCGCGGCCTCGCCGTGCGCCTCACCGCGCGGCACGGGCGCATCCGGATCGTCGTGTCGGATGCGGGCCGCGGCATCGATCTCGCGTCGATCCCCGCCGACCGCCTCGGCATCCGGGCGTCGATCTTCGCGCGCGTGGCG
This sequence comes from Microbacterium sp. JZ37, assembly GCF_035188445.1. NCBI lineage: Bacteria > Bacillati > Actinomycetota > Actinomycetes > Micrococcales > Microbacteriaceae > Microbacterium > Microbacterium sp. JZ37. Next base: position 1,050,043 of record NZ_CP045253.1, read on the forward strand.
GCGGTCGGCGGCGGAGCGGCCATCGAATCCGACGAGCGCGGCACGGTCGTGACGATCACCTGGCCGGCGGGCGACGACGACAGCCTCTACCGGCGCGAGGCGGAGGAGGCCCCGTGAAGGTCCGCAAGGTCCTCACGATCCTCGCCGCGGCGTTCTCGGGGTACCTCGCCGCGCGCGGCGTCTTCCCGACGCAGCCGGTCGACCGGCCGGGATTCCTCATCGCGGGCGTCGTGCTCTACCTCGGTGCGACCATCCTCGTGCTGGCCGTGCGCTCGGTCGACTCCGCGCGCCGCGACGTCGCGCGCCTGCCCGTGTGGGCGACCGCGTGCGCTCTCGCCGTGTCGGCCGCGATGCCGTGGGTCGTGACGGCCTGCGCGGACGAGAGCGCGCGGATGGCGCCGCACGTCACCTGGTACGTCGGGGGAGCGGGCGCTCTCATGACGATCGTCATGGTGCGCCGCCGCCCGATCTCGGCGTGGACGGGGATCGCGCTCCTCGGCGTGAGCAGCTCCATCCTCATGGGCATCGGGAACGCGCTCGCCTTCGGGCTCGTCGGGTCGTTCCTCTGGGTCGGGGTCGGCCAGCTCATGCAGATCTCGACCGACCGGGCGTACTCCGACACCGTGAAGCTCGCGAGCCTGCAGCAGGCGTCGGCGGCATGGCAGTCCGCGCAGCTCGTGCGCCGCCGCGAGCGTCGCGAGCGCGTGCAGTACGCCCTGCAGGTCGCGGCGCCCGTGCTCACCCAGGTGATCGCGTCGGGAGGCGCCCTCACCGACGAGCAGCGCGCTGCCGCCTGGCTCGCGGAGGGCGCGCTGCGCGACGAGCTGCGCGGGGCCCGGCTCCTCGACGACGACGTCCGGCGCGTCATCGCGACGCTCCGCGAGGGCGGCGCCGCCGTCACGGTCCTCGACGAGGGCGGACTCGACGACCTCGGCGACGACGCGCTGTCGGCCATCCGCGCCGAGCTCGCGCAGACGCTCGCCTCCGCGGATGCCGGCCGCATCATCATCCGCACCGCGCCGCATCCGGACATCGCCGTGACGATCGTGGGGCGTGCGGCCGCGGGCGGTCACTCCGACGAGGACGCGGTCGCGCTGTGGCACGAGATCCGTCGGCCCGCGGCCTCCTGAGACGGGGAAAAGGAAAGGGCCGGGGGTGATCCTTCACCCCCGGCCGTGCGGACGGTTACCCGAAAACCGTCCGCGGTGTGCCGACTCGCCATCTGCTTACCCTGGAGCGGATGGGGCGGCCAACGCACAAGCGTTTCCATATCCAGTATGGAAAACCCGCAAGCCCGTGTCTGTAGGTATTTCGGGGGACAAGAACCGGCCCCCTGAGCGGTCTCAGCTGCCGAAGCGGCCCCAGCCGCCGCGTGCGAGCGGACGGCGGAGACGGCGCGACCTCGTCCACGCGTCGAACGACGGCGTGTCGTCGACGACGGCCGATGCCGCCTCCTGCGTGTAGGCCTCGGACACGACCGCGACGATGGCCGCGAGCTCCTCGTCGGTCGGGTTCCCGCGCACGACGTCGACGCGGGGGATGTCGTTCTGCTCGGACATGCGCCGTCTCCCGCTAGAGCGGGATGTTCCCGTGCTTCTTGGGCGGCAGCTCCGCGCGCTTGCCGCGGAGCGAGCGCAGCGCCTTCGCGATCGCCACGCGCGTCGCGGCCGGCTCGATGATGCCGTCGAGCTCGCCGCGCTCGGCCGCGAGGAACGGGCTCGCGACGTTGTACGTGTACTCGTTCGCGAGGCGCGTGCGGACGGCCGCGACATCCTCGCCCGCCTCCTCGGCCTTCTTGAGCTCGCCGCGGTAGAGGATGTTCACCGCCCCCTGGCCGCCCATGACCGCGATCTCGGCGGTCGGCCAGGCGAGGTTGATGTCGGCGCCGAGCTGCTTCGAGCCCATGACGATGTAGGCGCCGCCGTAGGCCTTGCGCAGGATGACCGTGACGAGCGGGACGGTGGCCTCGGCGTAGGCGTAGAGCAGCTTCGCGCCGCGGCGGATGACGCCGGTCCACTCCTGATCCGTGCCGGGCAGGTAGCCGGGCACGTCGACGAGGGTGACGATCGGGATGGAGAACGCGTCGCAGAAGCGCACGAAGCGCGACGCCTTCTCGCCCGCGTCGATGTTGAGCGTGCCCGCCATCTGCGAGGGCTGGTTCGCGATGATGCCGACCGTGCGACCTTCGACGCGGCCGAAGCCGATGACGATGTTCGGCGCGAACAGCGGCTGCACCTCGAGGAACTCGCCGTCGTCGACCGTGCGCGAGATGACCTCGTGGATGTCGTACGGCTGGTTCGGCGAGTCGGGGATGAGGGTGTTCAGCTGCCGGTCGGCGTCGGTCGTCTCGAACTCGAACGCCGACTCGTACGCCGGCGCATCCGCCATGTTGTTGTCGGGCAGGAAGCCGAGGAGGGTGCGCGCGTAGTCGAGCGCGTCGTCCTCGTCCTCGGCGAGGTAGTGGGCCACGCCCGAGCGCGTGTTGTGCGTGTAGGCGCCGCCGAGGTCCTCCATGCCGACGTCCTCGCCGGTCACGGTCTTGATGACGTCGGGGCCCGTGACGAACATCTGGCTCGTCTTGTCGACCATGATGACGAAGTCCGTGAGCGCGGGGGAGTACACCGCACCGCCCGCTGCGGGGCCCATGATGATCGAGATCTGCGGGATGACGCCCGACGCGGCGGTGTTCAGGCGGAAGATCTCCCCGTACTTGCCGAGGGCGACGACGCCCTCCTGGATGCGCGCGCCACCCGAGTCGAGGATGCCGACGATGGGCATCCCGCCGCGCAGCGCGAACTCCATGATCTTGATGATCTTCTCGCCCGCGACCTCGCCGAGGGAGCCGCCGAAGGTCGAGAAGTCCTGCGCGTAGACGGCGACCGTGCGGCCGTGGATCGTGCCGACGCCGGTCACGACCGAGTCGCCGTACGGCCGCGACCTCTCCATCCCGAACGCGGTCGTGCGGTGGCGCACGTACTCGTCGAACTCGACGAACGAGCCGTGGTCGACGAGCAGCTCGATGCGCTCGCGCGCCGTCAGCTTGTTCTTGGCGTGCTGCTTCTCCTGCGCCTTCGCCTCGGCCTGGACGACGGCCTCGTCGTAGCGGGCGCGCAGGTCGGCGATCTTGCCCTGGGTCGTGGACATGTCGGGTTCGGTCACGCGTTCCACCCTAGTCGCGGCCGCCGCGCGCGACTTGGAGGGCACACACAACGCCCGTCGTGAAGCTGTGTGGCGCGGCGACACCGCCCTCGGAGACCCGCGCGGATCAGTCGAAGAAGGCGGCAGCCGCGCGCGCCTCGTACGCGGCGTCGTCGAGCTCATCGGCGGCGACGTTGACGTGCCCGACCTTGCGACCGGGGCGCGGCTCCTTGCCGTAGGTGTGGATCTTGGCGAGCGGATGCGCCGCCATGGCCGCGGCGAAGCGGTCGGTGAGCTGCTCGCCCTGCGGGCCGCCGAGGATGTTCACCATGACGACCGCGCCCGCGGCGACGTCGGGAGCGCCGAGCGGGAGGTCGAGGACCGCGCGCAGGTGCTGCTCGAACTGACTCGTCACGGCGCCATCCTGCGTCCAGTGCCCGCTGTTGTGCGGGCGCATCGCGAGCTCGTTGACGAGGATGCGGTCGTCGACGGTCTCGAAGAGCTCGACCGCGAGCATGCCCGTGACGCGCAGCCCCTCGGCGATCGTCTTGCCGAGGCGCGCCGCGACCTCCATGAGCTTCTCGCTCGCGTCGGGGGCGGGCGCGAGCACCTCGGCGCACACGCCGCCGCGCTGCACGGTCTCGACGACGGGGTAGGCGACCATCCCGCCGCTCGGGCGACGCGCCACCTGCTGCGCGAGCTCGCGGCGGAAGTCGACGAGCTCCTCCACGAGCAGCGCCTCGCCGTCGAAGTCGGCGAACCAGTCGGCGACGTCCTCCGGGCGCGAGACGACCTTCACGCCCTTGCCGTCGTAGCCGCCCCGCGGCGTCTTCACGACCGCGCGCCCGCCGTGGTCGTCGAGGAAGGCCTGCAGCTCGGACGGCTCGGCGACGGCGGCCCAGTCGGGCTGCGGCGCGCCGAGCTCGGCCAGGCGGCGCCGCATCACGAGCTTGTCCTGTGCGAAGCGCAGCGCGTCGGGGCCCGGGTGCACCGCGACGCCCGCGTCGACGAGCGCGTGCAGGACGTCCTGCGGCACATGCTCGTGGTCGAACGTGATGACGTGCACGTCCTTCGCGAACGCGAGCACGGTCTGGGCATCCCGGTAGTCGCCCACGGCGGCCTGGGCGAGTGCGGCCGACATGCCCTCCTGCTCGGCGAGCACGCTCAGCTCGATGCCCATCTCGACCGCGGGAGCGATCATCATCCTCGCGAGCTGGCCGCCGCCGATCACACCCACACGCATCGTCATGCGTCCATTTTGACGCATCGGCGGACCCGCGAACGATCAGCCGCGGGGCGCGGGCAGCTGGTGCCCGAACGAGAAGCCCTGCGATTCGCGGTGCGCCTGGATCTGGCTCATCTCGACCTGGTCGGCGAGCACCTCGTGCACGAGGCCGGCGTCGGGCACGTCCCGCAGCACGAGCGGCGCCGTGACGCCGTCGGACAGCACGAGCGTGCCCGCTCCCCACATCCGCTGCAGCACCCCGCGGCGGAGTCGGATGGAGTAGCCGCGCGTGTGCGAGAGCTCGCTGTGGTCGCGGGCGAGGAGGCCGCGCTTCGCGATCACGCGCCGGGTCGTGATCGTGTACGTGCGGGTGAGCCATGCGAGCAGCGGCAGGACGGCGCCGAGCAGGACGACGGCGCCCGCCGCGGCCAGCAGCATCCAGTCCTCGAAGGGAGCCGGCAGGTTGCCGAGCAGGTAGCCCGTCGCGCCCGCCGTGGCGATGACGAGCAGCGCCGACCAGGTGAGCCGTCGGGCGTGGCCGTGCAGGCGCGCCACGAGCAGCTCGGGCGCGGGGGCGACCGGCGGCGTGGCGGGCCGACCCGCGAGTCCAGGCGTGCTCATGCCCCCATTGTCCGCGACGCGGGCAGGACTCCGCCGCGCCGCGCCGGGCCGCTCAGCGGACGTGCACGACGTCGCCGGCCGAGACCGCCACGCGGTCGCCGTCCGCGACGACGACGAGGCGCCCGTCGGGAGCGAGCTCGGTCGCGCGCCCCCGCAGCGTCGTCCCGTCGGGGAGGGACACGGCGACGTCGCGGCCGAGCGTCGTGCACACGGCGGTCGCCGCGGCGTGCGCTCCGGACGCGACGGCGTCGCCGCCCGCCCGGGCGAGACCGCGGAGCAGGTCGTCGAGCGCCGTGAGGTAGTCCGCGACGAGGGCGTCCTCGTCGCACTCCAGGCCCAGCGCGGGGAACGACGTCGCCGTCGGCACGGGGAGGTCGATCGGCTGCAGGCGCGTGTTGACCCCCGTGCCGACGATCACGGCGTCGGGGTCGGCGGTGCCCTCGGCCAGCACGCCGCAGATCTTCCGGAGCTCGTCGCCCTCGTGTGCGACGAGCACATCGTTCGGCCATTTCAGGCCGACCCGGATGCCCGGGGTCTGGGCCGCGACCGCACGCTGCATCGCGACTCCCGCGACGAGGGGGATCCAGCCGCGCCCGGCGAGGGGGAGATCGGGCACCCGCACGACGACCGACAGGGCGAGGGCGGCGCCCGGAGGGGCGACCCAGCGTCGGTCGAGACGCCCGCGCCCCGCCTGCTGGTCGTGCGTGAGGAGCACCCCGAGGTGCGGCCACTCCTCGCCCTGCGCGATCGCGCGCGCGAGATCGGCGTTCGTCGACCCCGTCTGCGCGACCTCCGCCATCCGCCCTGCCACCGTGCGCGTCCGCTCCCAGCTCACCCGTCGACCCTAGCCGGATGGCCCTGGCCGGCGTCGCAGGGCGGGTGTTCCGCCCCGGCGACAGCAGGACAATCCACCGAGGGCAGGACGGCACGGCCGAATCCGTCCTGCTCTCGGCGGATTCTCCTGCGGCGGGCGGCGGGCGGCGGGGATGGCACGCGGGGCAGGCCCGACGGGGCAGCCCGGCGCCGACACCCTGTGCACAGCCGCGTGCGCCGCCGCGGGTCCGTCCACAGCGCGGAGGAGTGGCGCTCGCCGGACGCTCCGCGCGGGCCAGGCTCTCCGCATGTCCCTGCGCGCACTCCTCTCCGCCCACGGCGGGTACCGCCACCGCCGCGATCTCCTCGAGTCGGGGTGGTCGCCCGATCGCCTGCGCCGTGCGGCCCGCGCCGAGGGCATCGCGCTGCTGCGCCGCTCCTGGCTCGTCCTTCCCGAGGCGCCGGCAGAGGTCCACGCCGCGGCGCGCCTCGGCGGGCGCATCACCTGCCGAAGCGCGCTCGAGCAGCACGGGCTCTGGTGCCCGCCTGGTTCGGCCGATGCGATCCACATCGCGCTCGCACCGAATGCGCGCGCCGGCGAACCCGGCGTGCGCGCGCACTGGGCGTCGCCCGTCGTCGCCGTCGCACCCCGGACCCTGCTCGATCCGATCGAGAACGTCCTCGCGTGCATCGCGGTGTGCGCGGACGGTGAAGCGGCGTTCGCCGTGTGGGAGTCGGCACTCGCGCGGACCCGGATCTCCGCCGACGCCATGGCGCGGACGAAGTGGGGCAGCGTCGCGGCCCGTGCGCTCGCCGCGGAGGCGGGAGTCCGATCCGACTCGGGCGTGGAGTCGCGGTTCGCGTACCGCTGCCGCCGCGCGGGCATCCCCTTCCGGCAGCAGGTGTGGCTCGCCGGTCGCCCCGTGGACGCCCTCATCGGCCGTCGGCTCGTCGTGCAGCTCGACGGCTTCGCCTTCCACAGCGACGCGCGTCAGCGGCGCGCCGATATCGCGCACGACCGGGCGCTCCGCCTCCTGGGCTTCACCGTCTTCCGCTTCGACTACTTCGAGGTGATGCACGACTGGGACCATGTCGAGTCTTCGCTGCGCTCGGCGATGGCGCAGGGGCTGCACCTCTGACCGCTGCGAGGGAAGGAGATCCGCGTGAGCGCAGGCCGATGCCCGCGCAGTGGTCCTGCTCTCGACGGATTCTCCTGCGCTCGCGCGGACGCCGAGGGGATGGCGGATGGCGCGGGCCCGGGGAGCGAGGCGATGTCGCTCCCGGCGATTTCCAGGGTCTCGCCCTAGCCTTGTCGGGTGCTGAACTCGTCCGAAACGCCCCTCGTCGGCGTCGTCATGGGCTCCGACTCCGACTGGCGCGTCATGGTCGACGCCTCGACCGCTCTCACCGAGCTCGGCATCCCGCACGAGGTCGAGGTGGTCTCGGCGCACCGCACGGTGGACAAGCTCATCCGCTACGGCCGCGAGGCGCGCGGCCGCGGACTCCAGGCGATCATCGCGGGAGCCGGCGGCGCGGCCCACCTGCCCGGCATGCTCGCGTCGGTCACGGCGCTTCCCGTGATCGGCGTCCCCGTGCAGCTGAAGACGCTCGACGGACTCGACTCCCTCCTGTCGATCGTCCAGATGCCGGCGGGGATCCCCGTCGCCACCGTCTCGATCAACGGCGCCAAGAACGCCGGCCTCCTCGCCGCGCGCATCCTTGGCACCGCCGATGCCGCGATCGCCGACCGCATCGAGGAGTACGCCCGCGATCTCGAGCGCCAGGTCGAGGAGAAGAACGCACGTCTGAAGGGCTCTCTGTGACGGTTGCCGCCATGGCACGCACCCGGACGCCGCTGCGATCGAGCGCTCTCGTCGAGACGCGCCCGATGCGGCACCCCGACGCGGCCGACGCGGCGCTCATGACGCGCCGCGGATGGTGGCTCGTCCTGCTCGGCTGGGTCATCCCCGGGTCCGCGCAGGTGCTCGCCGGCAGCCGCCGACTGGGCCGCTTCGGCCTGGGGGCGACCCTCCTGTCCTGGGTGCTCGTCGCGGTCGGCGCGCTCGCGCTCCTGCTCTGGCGCGACGGCGCCATGACCATCCTCCTCAACCCGCTCGTGCTGCTCGCTCTCGCGGCGATCGTCGTCGCGTACGGCGTGCTCTGGATCGTCCTGTCGATCGACACGCTCCGGCTCGTCCGGCTCGTCCGGACGCAGAGCCCCGCGCGCTTCGGCATCGCGGCGCTCGCGATCCTGCTCATGGTCGTCACGGGCGGCACGGTGGCCTACGCCGCGCCGCGCCTCGTCGCGGCCTCCAACGCGCTCGGCTCGATCTTCGCCGCGAGCGCGCCGGTCGTGCCGCCGAGCGAGGGCTACTACAACATCCTCCTGCTCGGCGCGGACTCGGGCGACGGCCGCGACTCCATGCGGTTCGACAGCATCTCGGTCGTCTCCATCAACGCATCGACCGGCGCCGTGACGATCACCGGCATCCCGCGCGAGCTGGGCGCCGCGCCGTTCAGCGACGGCAGCCCCATGCAGGCGCTGTACCCGAACGGGTTCGAGGGGCACGCCGATCCGTCGTGCGGCTGGGACGACTGGATGAACCACATCCGCCAGGCCGCCGAGATCTGCCGCGAGGACCAGGGCGCCTCGCTCTACCCCGACGCCGAGCGCCACGGCTCGTCGCCGGGCGTGGAGGCCACGAAGGACGCGGCCGAGGGCGTGACCGGCCTCGAGATCCCGTACTACGCGTTCATCGACATGAACGGCTTCGCGGCGCTCGTCGACGCGCTCGGGGGCGTCGACATCGAGGTGTCGCAGCGCCTGCCGAAGGGCGGGGGGCCCGCGTACGAGGGCCAGCCGGCCGAGGACTGGGCGATCGGATGGATCGAGCCGGGCGCCCAGCACATGGACGGCGACACCGCGCAGTGGTACGCGCGCTCCCGCTACACGACGAGCGACTGGGACCGCATGCAGCGGCAGCGGCAGCTGCAGGAGGCGATCCTCGCGCAGTTCACGCCGGAGAACGTATTGACGCGCTTCCAGGACGTCGCACGCGCCGGCACCGCGATCGTCGAGACCGACATCCCCCAGTCGCTCCTGCCGACCTTCCTCGACCTCGCGGTCGAGGCGAAGAGCCAGGCGGTGACCTCCGTCGAGCTGACGCCCGAGGGGCCGATCGCGGTTGACCAGGAGTCGCCCGACTTCGCGGCCATCCACGCCTACCTCGAGAGCGTCCTGCACCCCGAGGAGTCGTCGGGATGACAGTGCGGCTGCGAGTCGTCCTCGACCAGCTCGCGGCACCCACCGACCCCGATCTCTCCGCGGCCGCGCGCGACCTCGCGCGCATGCTCATCGAGTCGGCGCCCTCGGGTTGCGTCGTCGACGCGATTGCGCCGGCCGGAGAGCCGCTGCGCCTGGACGGCATCTCGAGCGAGAAGCGCCTCGCTCTCGCGCGCCGGGAGCTCGTCGCGGCCTGGCGGATGGGCGTGGCCGCGGGCGCCGAGGGCGGCCTCATCCACGCGCCCACGCTCCTCGCGCCCCTCGTCCGGCATGACCGGGCGAAGGACCACGCGCAGACCGTCGTCACGCTGTGGGATCTGCGCGCGTGGGAGGCGCCGGGCGAGCTGCCCCGTGCGGCTGCCGCGCTCGAGCAGGCGCTCCTGAAGCGCGCGCAGAAGCACGCCGATGCGATCGTCGTGCCGACGCACGCGATCGCCGAGCGCCTCGCCGAGCATGCCGCGTTCGGTCCGCGCGTCCGGGTCGTCGCCGGTGCGCCGCCCGAGGGCTTCTCGATCCCCAGCGACGTCGACGCGCGTCGCCGCGACCTCGCGCTGCCCGCCCGCTACATCGCGGCGTCCGGAGGAGCTGCGGCGTCCGACGGCCTCGCCCGCGCGCTCGCGGCCGCCCGCGCCGTCGACGCGGACGTCGTCGTCATCGACGTGCCGGAGGGGCAGGACGGCGCGGTGCGGGAGATCGCGGACGCCGTCGGCGCCGATCCGCAGCGCGTTCGGACGCACGGCTCGCTCGACCGGGGAGACCGCGCCGCGGTTCTCGCGCACGCCGCGGCGTTCGCGGCCGGGTCGACGCGGGCCGCGTGGCCCTGGCGCGTCGTCGAGGCGATGGCCCTCGGCACCCCCGTCGTGGCCGCCGACTGCGACGGACACCGCGAGGTCGTCCTCGACGGTGGCGCGGTCGTCGACGGCGCCGAGATGGGCGACGCGCTCGCGGCGGCGATCGACGACGAGCGGATGGCGCTGCGCGCGCGGGATCGGTCGCGCGCGTTCTCGTGGCACAGCGCGGCGGAGAAGGTCTGGCAGCTGCATGCCGAGCTCTGACGCCGCGCGCTCGGGGCTGGCCTCCAGGTTGCCCGCGGGTGCGGCGATAGGATCGCGTGTGGCTTTTTCCCGATTGACGAGGCAGGGCGCGCACCAGTGACGACGATCGATCTGTCGGAATACGACGTCCCCGGCCGAGGTCGCGGACTCGCGGATGTGTTCCGCTGGCGGTATCTGCTCCGCCTCCTCGTGCGCAAGGGCACGGCGACGCGCTACCGCAACTCGGTGCTCGGCTGGACGTGGTCGTACGTCAAGCCCGGCATCCAGTTCCTCATGTACTTCCTCGTCGTCGGCTTCATCTTCGACGGCAACCGGGGCATCACGAACTTCCCGATCTACCTCTTCGCGGGTCTCGTCGCCGTGAACTTCTTCAACGAGGCGTTCGGCAACGCGACGACGGCCATCGTGGACAACCGCGCCCTCGTGAAGAAGATCTACCTGCCGCGCGAGCTCTTCCCGATCTCCGCGATCATCGTGGCGTTCATCCACTTCCTGCCGCAGCTGGCCATCCTCCTCGTGGTCAGCCTCATCTACGGCTGGCTGCCCACGTTCGCGGGTCTCGGTGCGATGCTCCTCGGGATGGTGCTCATCGCCGCGCTCGCGCTCGGCCTCGGCCTTTTCTTCGCGGGCATCAACGTGCGCTACCGCGACGCGCAGAACTTCGTCGAGATCATCCGCATGGTCTCGACGTGGGCGTCGCCCGTGCTCTACGCGTGGACGCTCGTGGAGGAGAAGGCCACGGGCTGGATCCTCCACCTCTACATGTCGAACCCCGTGACCATCGCGGTCGAGCTGTTCCACTGGACGTTCTGGGAGCCCACCGTCCCGACGAACGCGGACGAACAGCCGCACGGGTTCCCCGAGCACTTCCTCGTGTACCTCGGGATCGCCGTCGCGCTGTGCGCGGTCATCCTCGTCATCGGCCAGCTGACGTTCCGCCGCTTCGAGCGCACCTTCGCCCAGGATCTGTGATGTCGAACACCCTCTCCGTCACGTCGGCCACGAAGCCGGCCATCGTCATCGACCACGTGTCGAAGCTCTTCCTCAAGCGCAACACGCACTCCTTCAAGGAGGCGTTCATCGGCTGGATCCAGCGCAAGAAGGTGCGCAGCGACGTCTTCACGGCGCTCGACGACGTGAGCTTCCAGATCGGCGAGGGCGAGTCGGTCGCCGTCCTCGGCTTCAACGGATCCGGGAAGTCGACGACGCTCAAGCTCGTGTCGGGCGTGCTCGAACCCGACAAGGGACGCGTCTTCACGCGCGGCCGGGTCGCGGGCCTCATCGAGGTCGGCGCGGGCTTCCACCCCGAGCTCTCGGGGCGCGAGAACGTCTACCTCAACGCGGCCATCCTCGGCATGAAGCAGGACGAGATCGAGGCGCGCTTCGACGACATCGTCGCGTTCAGCGAGATCGGCGACTTCATCGACACCGAGGTGAAGCACTACTCCTCGGGCATGTTCATGCGCCTCGCCTTCGCGGTCGCGATCCACGTCGACCTCGACGTGCTCCTCGTGGACGAGGTGCTGTCGGTCGGTGACGCGCCGTTCCGCCAGAAGTGCTACGCGAAGATCGAGGAGCTCACGGCGAAGGGCGTCACGATGCTCGTCGTGAGCCACGACATGGGCACCGTGAAGCGCCTGTGCTCGCGCGGGATCTTCATCCACGAGCACAAGGTGCTCTTCGACGGCCCGATCGACGAGGCCGTCGAGCTCGTCCGCACGACGCCGCACTGATCGCGCGCGACGCCGTGCGGCCGGTCAGCGGGCGAGGCGGCGCCGCACCTTGTCGTAGCCGCGCTGGAGGACGTTGAGGCGGCCCACCTCGCGGCGCACCTCGTCGCGGATGCCGTTCTCGACCTCGACGAAGCGTCGGTCGATGAACTTCGTCAGATAGAGCACGAGGCCGAGCCCGTGCTCGTCGACGTACGCGCGCAGCGCCTCATCGCGGATGAGCGCATCGTGCTTCTCATGATCCCCGCGCGACTCGATCACGCTGTTGCCCGCTGCGCCGTCGGCGCCGGTGCGCTGGTGCCAGTACGCGTACGGCTCGTCGGCGAGGTACTCGAGGGGACCGCGCGCGAGCACGCGCAGGTTGAAGTCCCAGTCGCCGACGACGGGGAGCCGGTCGTCGTACAGGCCCAGCTCCTCGTGGAGGCTGCGGCGGTACACGAAGCCGATCGGCACGTACCGGTTGAACAGGAGCGTGTCGGCGAGGGTCGGCACCGTGAGCTGCGGCTGGAACACCTCGCGGCGGACGGCGACGAGGCGGTCGCCCTGCTGCTCCTCCCACACGATCTCGATGCGGGACACCACGCCGCCGCGCTCGGGGTGGGCGTCGAGGTAGGCGGATGCCCGCTCGAGGAACTCGGGATGCCATGTGTCGTCGTCGTCGTGCAGGACGAGGAGCGGCGCAGAGGTCGCGAGGACCCCCGCGTTCGCGCTCACCCAGCGCCCGCGCGACGTCTCCGAGTGCACCGCGCGCACACGCGCGCGGTGCTCGTCGGGGAGCGCCGCGATGAGCGCGTCGACGACCGCGGGGTCGCCGCCGTCGTTGACGATCACGGCCTCCCACGCCGTCAGCGTCTGGCCCGTGATGCTCCGCAGCGCCCTGCGCAGGAAGTCGGGGCGGTCCTTGGTGCGGACGACGACGGCGACGCGGGGGGTCATGTCAGCGGCCCATGCCGTGGTAGGTCCAGCCGGCGTCGCGCCAGGTGGTGGGGGTGAGGATGTTGCGGCCGTCGATGATGACGGGGCGGGCGACCTTGTCGCGGGTGGTGTGGGGGTCGAGGTCGCGGAAGGCTTTCCATTCGGTGGCGATGACGACGGTCTCGGCGCCGGTGAGGGCGTCGTCGAGGGTGTCGGCGTAGGCGAGCTGGGGGTGGGCGCGGCGGGCGTTGGGGATCGCTTCGGGGTCGTAGGCGATGACGTCGGCGCCGAGGCCCTTGAGGCGGACGGCGACGTCGAGGGCGGGGGAGTCGCGGGTGTCGTCGCTGTCGGGCTTGAATGCGAGGCCGAGGACGGCGACGCGGTGGCCGTTGATGTGGTCGGGGAAGCTGTCCACGGCGAGGTCGACCACGCGCTGGCGGCGGCGGAGGTTGATCTCGTCGACGTGCTTGAGGAACGCGACGGATTCGCCCTTGCCGAGTTCCTCGGCGCGGGCGGTGAAGGCGCGGATGTCCTTGGGCAGGCAGCCGCCGCCGAATCCGACGCCGGCGTTGAGGAAGCGGCGTCCGATGCGGTTGTCGTGTCCGATCGCGTCGGCGAGCTGGGTGACGTCGGCGCCGACGGTCTCGGCGATCTCGGCCATCGCGTTGATGAAGCTGATCTTGGTGGCCAGGAAGCTGTTGGCGGCGACCTTGACGAGCTCGGCGGTGGCGTATCCGGTGACCAGGCGGGGGGTGCCCGCGGCGATCGCGGTGTGGTAGACGGCGTCGAGGGTGGCGGTGTCGTCGGTGCCGGTGGTGTCGGAGACGCCGTACACGAGCCGGTCGGGCTCGATGGTGTCCTTGACCGCGAAGCCCTCGCGGAGGAACTCGGGGTTCCAGGCCAGGTGCGCGCCGGTGGGGGCGATCAGCTCGGCCAGGCGGCTGGCGGTGCCGACGGGGACGGTCGACTTGCCCGCGACGAGGTCGCCGGGGCGCAGGTGGGGCAGGAGGGACTCGACGGACGCGTTGACGTAGGTCATGTCCGCGCCGGTGCCGTCGTGGCGCTGCGGGGTGCCCACGGCGATGAAGTGGACCTGCGCGCCCGCGGCGGCGGACATGTCGGTCGTGAACGACAGGCGACCCGATTCCAGCCCCTGGGTGAGGATCTCCCCGAGCCCGGGCTCGAAGAACGGCGTCTCGCCCGCGGCGAGCTTGGCGATCTTGGCCTCATCGACATCGATCCCGACGACCTCGTGCCCCAGCGACGCCATAGCCGCCGCATGCACCGCACCCAGATACCCGCAACCGATCACACTCAACTTCATGACGCCTGAAACCTCTCTGGCCGACTCGAACGCGCCGGGCCGGGGACCGGGCCGTGCGACGCAACCCGTCAATCCTCCCATGGACCCGCCCGGCCACCCTCGGAGCGACATGGACGCGGCCCGCGCGGCAGGCCCGGCGCCATCCGCCCCTTCCCAGAGCTTTCACATCTGTCACACTGTTCACATGCGTGCACCCTCTCGCACGTCGGCGCACGCGCGCGGACGTCTCGCTCTGTCGACCCTCGCGGTCGTCTCGCTCCTCGCGGGCGTCCTCTCCGCTGCGAGCCCGGCCCTCGCCGCGGCGCCCGACCCGGATGACGAGCCCGTCATCTCGGCGACGACGGCCCCCGGCGTGCTGCCGAGCGCGCCGCCGCTCCCGTCCGCGACGCCGAGTGCGTCGCCGACCCCGAGTGCCGCACCCACGCCGAGTGCGTCCCCGACCCCCAGCGCGACGCCCTCGCCCTCGCCCACCCCCGGCGCGCTCACCGACGAGGAGATGGACCGCGTCGCGCAGGACACGACGCTCGACGCCGCGGTCGTCGAGGAGGGCGCGGAGCTGCGCGCGAGCGCGGTGAGCCTGGTCGGGTTCGACCCGGGCAACATCATCAGCGACGCCGTGTTCTACGACAGCGGGTCCATGACCGCCGCCCAGATCCAGGACTTCCTGAAGCGCAAGGTGCCGACCTGCCAGTCCGGGTACACCTGCCTCAAGGACTTCCGCGCGAGCACGACGTCGCGCAAGGCCGACGCGTACTGCACGAAGCCCTATCAGGGCGCCTCGAGCGAGTCCGCCGCGACGATCATCGCGAAGGTCGCGCAGGCGTGCGGCATCAGCCCCAAGGTGCTCCTCGTGATGCTGCAGAAGGAGCAGGGACTCGTCACGCACACGTGGCCGAGCTCGTGGCGGTACACGATCGCGATGGGCATGGCCTGCCCCGACACGTCGGCCTGCGACACCCGCTACTACGGCTTCCAGAACCAGGTCTACGGCGCGGCACGGCAGTACCAGATCTACGCGAAGTCCAGCTGGTTCGACTGGTTCCCGGTCGGGAAGGTGTCGCAGGTCCGGTATCACCCGAACGCGTCGTGCGGCTCGGGACCGGTCACGATCCGGAACAAGGCCACGGCGAGCCTCTACTACTACACGCCGTATCAGCCCAACGCCGCGGCGCTGCGTGCCGGGTACGGCACGGGCGACGCGTGCTCCGCCTACGGGAACCGGAACTTCTACAACTACTTCACCGACTGGTTCGGGGCGACGCGCGGGCCGACGTCGGGTCTCATCCGGACGCCGAACGGAGACATCTTCCTCCTCAACGGCGCGAGCAAGGTCCACGTCACGAGAGAGCTGCTCTCGGCATACGAGGCCGCCTTCGGCTCGTGGCGCTCGGTCTCGGCGGACGAGGCGGCGCGATACCCGACGAAGGGCACGTCCTCGCGCTTCATCCGCAACGCGTCGACCGGCGACATCTCGCTCCTGCAGGGCGGCCAGCGCCACCGCTTCACGACCTGCACGCAGGTCTGGCAGTGGGGCGGCAGGTGCGGCACGGAGCTCGCCCTCACGGCCGGCACGTACACGGCGGTCAAGCAGGGCGCGACGATGACGAACGTCGCGCGCCGCACGTGGAGCGGCACGACGCTCCACCTCATCAGCGGCTCGAAGCTGCACCCGCTCTACGACGCCGCCGCCGCGGCGGCACTCGCGGGATCGTCGAAGCCGTTCGCGGCCGTCATGCCGCCGTCGGGCCTCTCGCGCTACACGATCGGCGAGGTCCGGTTCGCGCCCGGCTCGTGGGTCAAGCGGACCTCGTCCGCCCGGGTGTACCTCGCGACCTCCGACCGCCGCCTCGTGTACCTCCCGAGCTGGGGCTTCGCCGACGAGTACGGCCTCGGTCGCGGCGTCGACGCGCACGTCCCGGGCGCGACGCTCACGGGGTACGCCGACAAGGGGAGCCTGAGCCTCTTCGCCCGCTGCGGCGGCACGACGTACTTCGCCGCCGGCGGCAGGCTGCGTGCCGTGACCACGACGGCGGGCTTCGCGGTGACGACGCTCGACACGGCGACGTGCCGCGTGCTCGACCTCTCCGGCGGGCGCGTGCCCGGCCGCATCTTCGTGAAGTCGGCCACGAGCGATCGCGTCTATGTGCTCGACGGCGGGCGCCTGCGCCATGTGACGTCGGTCGCGGCCGTGCGGCGCCTCAACGGGGGAGCGTGGCCGACCATCCTCACCCTCACGGCGCAGACCGTGGACTTCCTGCCGAAGGGCTCGGCGGTCCGCTGATGCGCGCGGATAGGATCGGGTGGTGACTGAGCGCCCGGTCCTGTCCGTCGTGATCCCCACGCACGATGTCGCCCCGTGGATCCGCGAGACGCTCGAGACGGTCCTCGCCCAGCGCGTCGCGGGCATGGAGGTCCTCGTCGTCGACGACGCCTCGACGGATGGCACGGCCGACCTCGTCGCGGAGGTCGCGGAGCGCGACAGTCGGGTGCGGCTCATCCCCTCGGCCGGTCGGGGCGGCGGCACGGCGCGCAACACGGGGATGGATGCGGCCCGCGGGCGGTTCCTCGTCTTCTGCGACGGCGACGACCTCGTGCCCGACGGCGCCTATGTCGCCCTCGTCGACAGCCTCGCCCGCAGCGGCTCGGATATCGCGTTCGGCGACTACCTCAAGTTCCGTCCCGCCGACACGTGGCGGCCGACCGACGTGATGCCGGCGTTCGACCGTCCCGCGCGCGGCACGACCCTGCGCGACGAGCCCACGCTGCTCTTCAGCCGCCCCTGCTGGAACAAGGCCTTCGCGCTCGACTGGCTGCGCAGCACGGGCATCCGCTTCCCCGACGTCCCGCGGTCCAACGACATCGTGCCGATGGTCAGCGCCTACCTGCGCGCGCGCCGGGTCGACGTCGTCCCAGACGTCGTCTATCTCTACCGCGAGCGGCCGGGCGGCAGCTCGATGTCGGCGCGCGCCGACTCGGGGGCGTCGCTGCTCAGCTATCTGGACCAGGAGCTCGCCTGCGCGCGCCTCGTCGCCGACGCGGGCGACGAGCGGCTCTCGACGGTGTACGCAGATCTCGTGCGCGAGCGGGACGGGTTCGTGCACGTCGCGCGCTGGGCGGCGCGCGACGCCGCCGACGGAGCGGACGATGAGCGTGTGCGCGACGCGCTGCGGGAGCTTCTCGAGGCGACGCCGCCGTTCGCCGGCGACCCGCTCCGCGCGCTCGTGCTGCGGATGGCCGCGGCGGGCGCGCGCGCCGCCATCCGTCCGCTCGCGCGATGGATGACGGGGCTCGGCCCGCAGCCCGTCGCGGACTGGCACGCGGCGCTGGACGCCCTGGACGCCGTGGCGGCGCTGTCTCCCGAGGAGCGCGAGGCGCTCATCACGCCGCTCACCTCGTCGCTGCGGTCGGATGACGAGGATGTCGATGCCTGGCACCGGCTCGTCGAGGCCGTGCGCCGCGTGCTCGGCGAGCGCGCGCTCATGCTCGTCCCCGAGGCGCGGGTCGCCGAGCGCGACCTCGGGCGGGCGCTCGCGGCACGTCGTGAGCTCGACGGACGGGTCACGCACGTCGCGCGCATCGGGGGATCGCTCGTCGTGGAGGGACGCAGCGCCCGCGGACAGGACGCGTGCGTCCCCGTGCTCCACGACGGGGAGTTCGCGGGCCGCCCGCCTGTCCCCGCCGCCGAGACGACGTGGCGCGCGGACGTCCGCGGCGGGTGGCGATGGCGCGCGGTGTTCCCGGCGGGCGCGCTGCCGCTGCACCGACCCCTCACCCCGGCGCTTCTCGTCGCCCGGGAGGACATCGCGGTGGCCGTCGCGGGGGAGGGGGAGCTGCCCGCGTACGACCCGCGGGATCCGTTCCTCTACGCGCGCGTCGACGGCGTGACTGTCGTGCGGCGCCGGCGGCACTGGGCGCCGCGGGCGGTCCGGCGAGCGCTTATCGTGGCGCGAGAGCGGGCGAGGGCGCTGCGCTGAGCTCGTCGAGCAGCCGGCGGTAGGCGCTCGCCGTGCGCCACGGCGAGATCCCGGCCGTGAAGCGCGCGAAGTCGCGCTCGCCGACCGCCGCGAACAGCTCGCGGTCGCGGAGCAGCTCGGCGATGGATGCCGCCGGCCGCGCGGTGTCGAAGAACGCCACCCAGCGCTCGTCCCCGAACTGCTCGCGCAGGTGCGGCTCATCCGGCAGCACGACCGGCACCCGGAAGGTGGCGGCGAGGTGCACGCTGCCCGAGTTGAGGATCGCGCGGTACGGGAACACCGCGACGTCGGCCGCGCGGAACCAGCGCGCGAGATCCCCGTCGGGCACGAAGGAGAACTGCGTGTGCGCGCGGAGCCCGTCGGGAAGGAGCGCGGCGACCTCCTCCTCCGACTGCTCCTTGACGACGCCGGCGAGGAGGAGGACGATGTCGTCGCCCGCGGCGGTCGCGGCCTCGACGAGCGCGTCGACGCCCTTGTAGGGACGGATCTGCCCGAGGAAGAGCACCGCGCGATCGCGCTCCGCGAGGTCGAACGACGCCCGCGCAGCGGTGCGGTCGACGCCCGCGTCGTAGATCCCCTCGTAGCTGGGATGAGGGATGACGCGGATCCGGGCCGGATCGAGCGCGACGACGTCGGCGACGACCGCTGCCGTGTCGGGCGCCATCACGTGCACGACGTCGGCGAGGTCGGCGAGGCCCCGGTAGAGGGCGATCTCGGCGTCCCGGAAGCGCAGCTCGTGGGGCAGTCGGTTGTGCAGCGTCCAGATGATCCGCACACCACGGCGGCGGGCGTCGCGGAGCGCCGCGAGGAGGCGGCGCAGACGGTCGCGGGCGTCGGCCTCGTCGGCGGCCTCCTGCACGAGCGGGGTCGTCCAGTGCACGTGCACGACGCCGCCCCGGGGCAGGGCCGGCAGGGCGTGCAGCAGCTCGGCATGCGTCGTCGCGCCCCGGAAGCGGTAGCCGGCCGCACGCGCCGCCAGCTCGAGGAGGTTGAGGTAGGGGTTCTCCGGCCACGTGGGGAACACGAGCACGGTTCCGGCGTTCTTCATCGACTCCTCCTCGGGGTGGGCGACGGCTCGACGCCGATCGCCGCGCTCACACGCTCGGCGAGATAGCCGCCGAGTGTCGTGCTGAACGACCCCGTGATGTGGTGGAGGTCGCGGTACACGAGCACGCCTCCCAGCATCATGGGGCACGCGTCGGCCGTGCAGTACGCGTCGGACAGATCCACGAGCGGCGCGTCGAGAGACGCCGCGGTCGCGCGGAGCGGATCGCTCTCGAGCGCCGCGTCGGCGCGCGGGATCGCGCAGGTCGCCTCGGTCAGCACATCCGCGGTGGCCACGCAGTCCTGGGCGGCTGCGGGCACACGCGGGTTGTCGGCGAGCACGACCACGCGCGTCCCCGCCTCCTGCGCCGACCGCCACGCCTCGGCGTAGCGATCGGCGACCGCGGCCTGCGCCGCCGCGTCGCGCTCGGCGGAGTTGACCGCGGTGACGAGCAGCACGTCGTACGCCCCGTCGGCGAGACGGCTCTCGAGCCGTGCGTTCCGCTCGGCGCACGCGGCGCTCGCGGGCTCCTGCCAGACGCAGCCCTGCCCCACGAACGTCTCGACGCGCCATCCGCGCTCGTCGGCGACCTCCCGCAGGGCGGGGATGAGCATCGCGGCATGCGAGTCCCCGTGCAGCGCCACCCGGACCGCGCCGGGCGCCTCGGAGCCGAACGCGCACGACACCGGCTCCCCGCCTGCGCCGGGATCGAAGTCGTAGCAGTCGAAGGCGCCGGCCGTGTCGTCGCGGAGGCCGGCCAGGGCGGGCACGACATCGGCGATCGGATGCGGGTCGTCCGCGCGGCCGGCGCAGCCCGGCTCGAGGAGGGCTGCCGCACCGCGGCACTGGGCGGGATCTCGCAGGCTCGCCTCGGCCTGCGCGCGCTGCTCGGCTGCCGCGGTCGCTCCGTGCCACATCGGCAGGGCGGCGACGGCCACGACCACCGCCATCCCGACTGCGGTGAGGGCGAGGATCCGGGAGGGCCGGGCCGCGCGGGGGCGCGCGCCGAAGCGGATCGGATCCTCCACGAGCCGCTTCGACGCCGCGGCGAGCACGAAGGTCGTCGCGAGCAGCAGCAGGTTCTCAGGGAGGTCGGGCGCACGGCCGAGCACGTGCGGCGCGATCACCACGAGGGGCCAATGCCAGAGATACACGCCGTACGACTGATCGCCCACCCACTGCACGGGGCGCCATGCGACGAGCCGCTCGAGCGCGTGCGCGGGCGCGGTCGGCCCGATCGCGATGAGGAGCGCGGTCGCCGCGGTCGGCACGAGCGCCCAGGGGCCGGGGAAAGCCGTCGCGGCGTCGAACACGAGCATCGCCATCACCAGGGCGGCGACCGCGGCGACCCAGATGGCCAGGCGGACGGATGCCCTCAGGGCGAGCGGGGGCAGGAGCGCGACGATCGCGCCGAGCGCGAACTCCCACAGGCGACTCGCGGTCGAGAAGTAGCCGTACGGATAGCTCGCGCCCGTGAGCCACACGCTCACCGCGAAGCCGACGACCGCGACCGCCACGACGCCGGCGACGAGCAGCCGTCGCCCCCGCAGGCGGCGCGCGGTGGCGGCGAGGACGAGCAGGGGCCACAGGAGGTAGAACTGCTCCTCGACGGCGAGCGACCAGTAGTGCTGGGCGATCGGCGGAGCCGCGTCGTGCGCGAGGTAGTCGACCCCGTCGGCCGCGAGCTGCCAGTTCACGGCATACAGCGCGCTCGCGACGATCGAGCGCAGGTCGTGGGCCTGCTGGGGCGCGGGCGTCCACACGAGCACGAGCACGACGCTCGCGAGCAGCACGAGCAGGCTCGCGGGCAGCAGGCGACGGGCGCGGGCGGCCCAGAACGCTCCCAGTCTCAGCGTCCCGCGCTCGCGTGCGCGGACGAGCTGGCCCGTGATGAGGAAGCCGGAGATGACGAAGAAGACGTCGACGCCCGCGTAGCCGCCCGGCAGGGCTCGCGGCCAGATGTGGAACAGGACGACGCCGAGCACCGCGAGGGCGCGGAGGGCCTGGATGTCGGCGCGCGCGGGGGTGCGCGTGGTCACTGCGGGGTGAGGTAGGCGGTGAGGCGGTCGGTGTGGTCGGCGGGGGTGTAGCCGGTGGCGGTGATCTTGGCGAGGTCGAGGACGCTGTTGCGGGGGCGGGGGGCGATGGGGCCGGTCGCGGTGGCGTAGTAGGCGTCGGTGGTGACGGGGGTGATGCGGGCGGGGTCGTGGCCGGTGAGGGTGAAGACGCTCTGGGCGATCTGGGCCCAGGTGGCGGGTTGTCCGCTGCCGGTGAGGTTGTAGGTGCCGTAGGGGGCGCGGGTGGTGAGGAGGTGGTGGATGCCGGCGGCGAGGTCGTCGGTGAAGGTGAGGCGTCCGGTCTGGTCGGCGACGACGGAGGGGTCGATGCCGCGTTCGGCGAGGGAGGCCATGGTGGTGACGAAGTTGCGGCCGTCGCCGATGACCCAGCTGGTGCGGATGAGGTAGTGGCGGGGGACGGTCTGCACGATCGCGTCGCCGGCGGCCTTGGTCTGCCCGTAGACGCCGAGGGGCGAGAGGGGGGCGTCTTCGGGGTAGGGGGCGTCGGATGTGCCGTCGAAGACGTAGTCGCTGGAGATGTGGACGAGGGTGCAGCGGTGCTCGGTCGCGATGCGGGCGAGCGCGGCGACGCCGGTGGCGTTCGCGGCCCAGGCCTGGGTGCGGCCCTCGGGGGTCTCGGCGTGGTCGACGGCGGTGTGGGCGGCGGCGTTGACGATGACGTCGTAGTCGCGCCAGGGTCGTGCGGTGTCGAGGTCGGGGGAGGCGAGGTCGAGGTCGGCGCGGGTGGCGTACTCGATGTCGGGGCGGTCGCCGAGGAGGGCGCGCAGGGCGCGGCCGAGCTGGCCGTTCGCGCCGAGCACGAGGGTCTTGCGCGGCGGGATCGGGGTGACGTCGGCCAGGCGCGGGTGGGTGCGGTCCTTGTCGCTGATCTCGACGTCGGAGAGCGGGATGGGCCAGTCGATCGCGACCGTCTCGTCGGCGAGATTGAGGAAGGAGTAGGCCGCGTCGGGGGACCAGTGGTCGTTGACGAGGTAGACGTAGGCGGTGTCGGGCTCGAGGGTCTGGTAGCTGTTGCCGACACCGCGGGGCACGAAGATCGCCTTCGACGGGTCGAGCTCGGCGGTGAACACGGCCCCGAAGGTGGGGCCCTCGCGCAGGTCGACCCAGGCGCCGAAGATGCGCCCGGTCGCGACGGAGACGTACTTGTCCCACGGTTCGGCGTGGATGCCGCGGGTGGTGCCGGGCTTGTCGTTGAAGGAGATGTTGTTCTGCACGGGCCCGAAGTCGGGCAGCCCGAGCGCGGTCATCTTCTCCCGCTGCCAGTTCTCCTTGAACCAGCCGCGGGCGTCGCCGTGGACGGGCAGGTCGAGCACGACGAGCCCCGGGATCGGGGTGTCGGTGACGGCGAGGGTCTTGCCGAACGTCGTCACTGCCGGTCACTGTCCTTTCGAGGCGTAGAAGGCTTCGACGTGGTCTTTGGCGGGCGCCCACCAGGTCTCGTTCTCGCGGTACCAGTCGATGGTCGCGGCGAGTCCTGCTTCGAAGTCCTGGTAGCGGGGGGTCCAGCCGAGTTCGGTGCGGAGCTTGGTGGAGTCGATCGCGTAGCGCAGGTCGTGGCCGGGGCGGTCGGCGACGTGGTCGTAGGCGTCTCGGGGTTGGCCCATGAGGGTGAGGATGAGCTCGACGACGTCCTTGTTGTTCTTCTCCCCGTCGGCGCCGATGAGGTAGGTCTGCCCGATCTGGCCGTGCTCGAGGATGGTGAGCACGGCGGAGGAGTGGTCGTCGGCGTGGATCCAGTCGCGCACGTTCTGCCCGGCGCCGTAGAGCTTGGGGCGGATGCCGCGGATGATGTTCGTGATCTGGCGGGGGATGAACTTCTCCACGTGCTGGTAGGGGCCGTAGTTGTTGGAGCAGTTCGAGATGGTCGCGGCGATCCCGAACGAGCGCACCCACGCGCGCACGAGCAGGTCGGAGCCGGCCTTCGTCGACGAGTACGGGGAGGAGGGGTTGTAGGGGGTGGTCTCGGTGAACCGGGCCGGGTCGTCGAGCTCGAGGTCGCCGTAGACCTCGTCGGTGGAGATGTGGTGGAAGCGGGTGCCGTGGCGGCGGGCGGCTTCCAGCAGCGTGTAGGTGCCGACGATGTTGGTGTCCAGGAACGGGCGGGGGTCGTTGAGGGAGTTGTCGTTGTGGGACTCCGCGGCGTAGTGCACGACCGCGTCGGCGCGGGCGAACAGGGAGTCGACGAGGTCCGCGTCGGCGATGTCGCCCACGACGAGCTCGACGCGGTCCTCGGGCAGCCCGGCCAGGGAGGCGGGGTTGCCGGCGTAGGTGAGCTTGTCCAGCACGATCACCCGGTGGTCGGTGTGCGCGATGACGTGGTGGACGAAGTTCGATCCGATGAAACCGGCCCCGCCGGTGACCACAAGAGTGCCCACGATGCTCACTTACCCCGTTCCAGGACCTCGAGGAGGTACGCTCCGTACCCCGACTTCACCAGCTTCTGCGCCCGCTGACGCAGGTCGTCGTCGGACAGGAACCCCTGCCGCCACCCGATCTCCTCCGGAGACCCGATCTTCAACCCCGTGCGCCGCTCGATCGTGCGCACGTAGTCTCCCGCGTCGGCCATCTGATCGAACGTGCCGGTGTCCAGCCACGCCGTCCCGCGCGGCAGCACCTCCACCCGCAGCTTCCCCTGCCGCAGGTACGCGGCGTTCACGTCCGTGATCTCCAGCTCCCCCCGCGGGGAGGGCCGAAGCCCCCGGGCGATGTCGACGACGTCGTTGTCGTAGAAGTACAGGCCGGGGATGGCGTAGTTCGACTTCGGGTGCGTCGGCTTCTCCTCCAGCGACACCGCCCGCCCCGTCCCGTCGAACTCGACCACCCCGTACGCCGACGGCTCCGCGACCCAGTACGCGAACACCGCCGCCCCGTCCACATCCGCGAACCGCTTCAGCTGCGTGCCCAGCCCCGGCCCGTACAGCAGGTTGTCGCCCAGCACGAGCGCGACCTTGTCATCGCCGATGAAATCCGCCCCGATCGTGAACGCCTGCGCCAGCCCATCCGGCGACGGCTGCACCGCGAACGAGATCGACACCCCGAACTGCGACCCATCCCCCAGCAGACGCTCGAACGCGGCCGCATCATGCGGCGTCGTGATCACCAGGATCTCCCGGATCCCCGCCAGCATCAGCGTCGACAGCGGGTAGTACACCATCGGCTTGTCATACACCGGCACCAGCTGCTTCGACGTGCCCAACGTCACCGGATGCAGACGCGTCCCCGACCCACCCGCCAGAATGATGCCCTTCACACAGCCCATCGTGACACAGGAGACCCCGTGACCCCTGGCGGACGCCGTCGCCCGCACCGCGCACCGACGCCCGAGTTGTCGCGATTGAAACGTTCCATTACGATGGAAAACGCTTACCCACGTTCGGGTCGGCGAGTCAGTGCGGACAGGAGAGTGACGGCATGAGCGCAGCGAAGCAGGCCGAAGCCGACAGCGGGATCGTTCGGGAGCCGAAGAAGGCGGCCCTCAGCGCATGGGTGGGCAGCGCCCTCGAGTACTACGACTTCGCGCTCTACTCGCAGGCCGCGGCGCTCGTCTTCCCGGTCGTGTTCTTCCCGACCGGCGACCCGACGGTGGGCATCATCTCGTCCCTCGCGACCTACGCGGTCGGCTACGTCGCGCGCCCCGTCGGCGCCGTGCTGCTGGGCGCCTGGGGCGACCGGCGCGGGCGCAAGAACGTCCTCATCCTCGCGATGCTGCTCATGGGCTTCTCGACCCTGCTCGTCGGCCTCCTCCCGACGTACGCGCAGGTGGGCGTCCTCGCGCCGATCCTCCTCGTCATCCTGCGCCTCGTGCAGGGGTTCGCCGTCGCGGGAGAGCTGGGCGGCGCCGGGGCGATGGTCGTCGAGCACTCGCCCGACGCGCGACGGGGCTTCTTCACGAGCTTCACGCTGCAGGGCACCCAGATCGGCTCCATCCTCGCCACCGGTGTGATGCTCCCGCTCGCGGCCGTGCTCAGCGAGGAGGACTTCGCCGCGTGGGGATGGCGCATCCCGTTCCTCCTCAGCGCCGTCGTCATCATCGCGGGATACCTCATCCGCCGCGGCGTGCACGAGACGCCCGTCTTCTCCGCAGAGAGCGCCGTCGAGGTCCGTCGCCGGTTCCCCGTCGTGGAGCTCCTGCGCTCGTACCCGTGGGTCATGATCCGCTGCATCCTCATGACGTTCACGAACGTGATCGGGATGGCCACGCTCGTCTTCGGCGTGTCGTATGCGACGCAGGAGGGGTACGGGATCGGGTTCTCGACGAGCGACTTCCTCTGGGTCACGCTCGTGGCCAATCTCACCGCGGCCCTCACCATCCCGATCTTCGGCGGCCTGTCCGACCGGTTCGGACGCCGTGGCTTCATGGTCGCGGGCGGGCTCGGCGGAGGCCTCCTCACGGTCGCGTACCTGTGGGCCGTGGAGCAGCGCAGCCTCGTGCTCGTGTTCGTGTTCGTCGTCATCGTGCAGAGCATCTTCTTCCAGATGTGGAACGCGACCTTCGCGACCTTCTTCCAGGAGCAGTTCCCCGCGCGCATCCGCGTGACCGGCTTCGCCGTGTCGCAGAACATCGGGCTCATGCTGGCGGCGTTCTTCCCGTCGCTGTTCACGGCGATCGCCCCTCCTGGGACGCAGAACGTGCCGCTCACGATCGGCGCCGTGACGTTCGCCATCTGCGCCGTGTCGGCGCTCGCGACGCTCCTCACCCGTGAGACCCGCGGCCGCACGCTCGAGGAGCTCGAGGGCCCCCCGGCGCGCTGATCGCGGGGTCCGCCCGGCCGCTCGCACTACCATCGAGTCTGGCCCGCCGCGCGGCGGCGGGGCGAGCAGCGGAGGACAGATGACGGCGGACGGCACGAATCGGGCACGGCGGCGCGCGCAGCGGGTGGGCTGGCCCCTTCTCACCGTCCTGGCGACCCTCGCTCTCGCGGCCGCACGGCTCCTCGTGACCCCGCGGTTCTACTTCTCCGACGACACCGAGCGCGGCTCGGCGGGGCAGTGGTGGCAGCTCGGCGACCAGCTCCTGCAGGGGCGCCTGCCGATGCTCGATCCCTCGGCCTGGCAGGCCGGCAACTACTGGGCCGAGGGCCAGTGGGGCCTCCTCAACCCCATGACGTGGCTCATCGCCGTCACGGCGCGGCTCAGCGAGAGTCCGGTCGCGCACGCGACCGGCGTGAAGCTCGCGTTCCTCGTCGTGCTCGCTCTGGGCGTGTACCTGCTCGCGCGCCAGTTCGGCGCGCACCGTCCGTGGGCGGCGCTCGCGGGCGTGCTCGTGCCGTCGTCCGGCTTCGTCGTCTACATGGACGCCGCGTCCTGGTCGACCGACCTCATCAACGTCGCGCTGTTCCCGTGGGTGTGGTGGGCGCTGCGGCGCACGATCGAGCACCGCCGCTCGCCGCTGCCGTACCTCGTCGCGAGCTACCTGCTCATCACGGTCGGCTACGTGTTCGGCGTCATGATGCTCGTCGTCGTGCTCGTCGAGTCGCTCGTGCGCCATGCGGTGCGCCGCGACGGCCCCCGGGTGCTGCGGACCCTGCTCGCCTCGTCGTGGGGCGCGCTGCTCACGATCGTCGTGTACCTGCCCGCTGTCCTCACCGCGCCCGTGACGGAGCGCGGGAACGCGCCGTTCGAGAACCTCGGGTTCCTCAACGCCGATCTCACGGACCTCGCGTCGGCGGGGAATCCCTGGGTGAGCGCGACCATCCGCTCCTGGTTCGGCGACATCACGCCCGGTCCGCTCGTCTACATCGCATGGGTCCTCCTGCTCTTCCCGCTCGCGCTGCCGCTCGCGCGCTCGGCCGTGCGGCGCGCCATCCCGCTCTTCGTGCTCGGCGGCCTCGTGCTCGCGCTCGTGCTGGGGCCGAGCCACATGGGGCCGATCCGCTGGCCGCTGCGCCTTATCCCGTATCTCGCGATCGTGCTCATCGTGCTCTTCGCGGTGGGGATCTCGCGCCGCTTCCCCGCGGGGGCGACGCGCCGCGCCTTCTGGCTCTCGGCACTCGCCATCGCCGTGACCTCGGTCCTGACCTGGGGAAACGGGCCGTACGCGTGGAAGGCCATCGGAGCCGCCGCGCTCGTCTCCCTCGCGGCGCTCGTCGCGCTGCGATGGGTCGCGCGCTCGCCCCGCGTGCGACGGCGCACGACCGTCGCGGTGGTCGGGGCGATGATCGTGACGGCCGTCTTCGCCGCGGGGCAGATGCGCTTCCTGCCCGAGTCGCCGCTGCCGAGCCGCAGCGCGCCCGACAGCGCGACGGCCCTGCAGGCCGTCCTCCCGGACGCGCACGGCGACGCGATCGTCGTCGGCGACGCGGAGGACGGATGGCAGGACCGCGACAGCTGGTCGGAGCGGCTGCTCGCCAACCTCTGGTACTTCAGCCCGACGGAGGTGAGCAGCCTCTACACCGTCCTGCCGTTCGAGACGTTCGGCGACGACCTCTGCATCGACCTGCGCGGGCAGACCTGCGAGGACGCCCTCGAGACGCTGTGGTCGGTCGACGAGGAGACGGGCCTGCGCGTGGCCGACCTCATGAGCGTGAGCACGATCGTCGCGATGAAGGACACGTACCCCGAGCAGCCGGAGGCGCCCGAGGGATGGACGCTCGCGGCCGACGGCGAGTACACCTGGCTCTTCGAGCGCGATGAGGCGCTGCCGAGCGCGGGCGGCGTCGTGTGGACGGCTCCCGACACGCGCGTCACGGTGACCGCGCAGGACGACACGTCGGTGTCCTTCGAGGTCGACGAGGCCGGCGAGGACGGGCGCGTGGTGCTGAGCCGTCTGCCGTACCCGGGCTACGCCGTCGCGGGCGCGGCGGAGGCCGAGCCGCTGCGGGGCTGGCTTCTCACGGTCGACGCGACGCACGTGGCGCCCGGCGAGACGGTGACCGTGTCGTTCCGCCCGCCCGCGTGGCCGCTGCTCATGGGCGCCTACGGCCTCGCGATGGCGATCGGCCTCGGCTGGCTCATCGGGCGCGGGGTGGCGCGCCTCCGTCAGCGCGCCGGCGGGGGCCCGGCCTCGGCGACCGCGAAGGCGTAGAGCGGGCGGCCCTGCACCTCGACGTAGATGCGGCCGAGGTAGCTGCCGAGCACCCCCAGCATGAGCATCTGCACGCCGCCGAGGAGGAACATCCCGGCCGCGAGGTAGGTCCAGCCCTCGATGACCGACTCCGGGTTCACGAGACGCGCGATGACGAGGTAGATCGTCCACAGGAGCGCGAGGACGGCCATCGCGCCGCCCACGCGGCTGATGAGCTTGAGGGGCGCGGTCGAGAAGCCGAAGATGCCGTCGCCCGCGAGCTTGAGCATCTTCCGGAGGGGATAGCCGGTCTCGCCCGCGTGCCGCGCGTCGCGGTCGAAGAGGACGGCCTCCTGGCGGAACCCGATCGACGCGACGAGCCCCCGGATGAACCGGTTGCGCTCGGGGTGCTTGCGCAGCTCCTCGACGACCCGGCGGTCCATGAGGCGGAAGTCGCCCGTGTCGCGGGGGATGTCCACGCTCGAGAGCTTGCTCAGCAGCCAGTAGAAGCCGTGCGCCGTCGTGCGCTTGAAGAGGCCGTCGTCGCGCGTGCGCCGCTGCGCGTAGGCGACGTCGACGCCGTGCTCCCACCGCTCGATGAGCTCGAGGCTGACCTCGGGAGGGTCCTGCAGGTCGCTGTCCATGACGATCACGGCGTCGGCGTCGGCGACGTCGAGGCCCGCCGTCACGGCGATCTGGTGGCCGTAGTTGCGCGCGAGCGCGTACACGGACACGCGAGGATCCTGCGCGCGCAGTCCGCGCAGCAGCTCGAGCGACCGGTCGCGGCTGCCGTCGTCGACGAAGACGAACTCGACGTCGTAGCGGTCGCCGAGCGGCGCCGTGGCCGAGACGAGACGCTCGTACAGGAGGGGGATGTTCCCCTCCTCGTTGTAGATCGGCAGCACGTAGGCGATGCGCCGGCGCACGGTCATCCCATCCTCCTCTTGAGGACACGGTACGAGATGCGCCGGGCCTGGGCCATGAGACCGGCGCGGATGTCGCCCATGCGCCGATCCGCCTCGGTCACGATCTCGGGGTGCTCGGCGCGCAGCCACGCGTGGAAGGCGCGCGCCTCCGCGGTCTGCTCGTCGACGAGCGCGACCGACCACTGCGTGTCGCTCATCCGGAACGTCGCGCCCACCTCGGTGTCGGGCGTGAACCCGCCGCCGACGAGCACGCGGGCGTAGCTCGCGAGGTCGATCAGATAGGAGAAGCGGCCGTGCCATCCGCCAGCCGCCGCGAACGCCTCCCGTCGCATCATGACGGAGGCGGGCTCGCCGAGGAGGTTGCGGCCTGCGCGCACGGTGCGGCGGAGCGCCTCGCCGCCCGACATGGGCCGGCCGAGCCCCGTGAGGCCCCATCCGGCCATGAGGACCTTGCCCTCGGCATCGATGATGTCGCGCTTGCAGGCGGTGAGGACGGCGCCCGACCGCTCGAGCAGCCGCGCCTGGCGTGCGAGCACGCCGGGCCGCAGGACGTCGTCGCCGCACACGAGCTTGAGGTAGGCGCCGGTCGCGGCGTCCGTCACGCGGTTCCAGTTGCGCGCGGCGCCGCCGCCGGCCTCCGTGCGCAGCAGGGTCACGCGCGGGTCGGCGGCGAAGCCCTGCATGACGTCCCACGTGTCGTCCGACGACGCGTGGTCGGCGACGACGAGCTCGAGCCCGTCGACCTGCTGGTCGAGCACGGATCGCATCGTCTCGCCGAGCGTGCGGCCGTTGTTGTACGCGGGGATGACCACGCTGATGCGCGGAGCGGTCACGCGTCCTCCTTCTTGCGGTGGAACGAGAAGCGGCTGTGCCCGAACCAGCTGGCGAACGCGATCACGACCGTGAACAGGAGCTGCGCGACGATCTCATGCCAGCCGAGCCAGAGCTTGAGCGGCGGCACGACGACGAAGTTGAGGATGAACGTCCCGAGGTACACGAGCTGGAACCGGGCGAAGTCGAGCCACACGTGGCCGCGCACCCGGAAGACGAGCTTCCGGTAGAAGACGAACGCGCTGAGCGTGCTCATGATCTGCGCGCACAGGATGACCGCGAAGACCGTCCAGGCGGCGCCCGGCCATCCGGCCTCGAACAGACGGGAGAAGAGCACGAACCACGCGAAGCCGATCGCGGTGTTGACGGCCCCGACGAACAGGAAGGCGACGCGACGGTCGCGGAAGAGGCGCAGCAGCGGGCCATCCGGCCCGCTCATCCCGGCGATGGCCTCGGTCTCGGCGGGGGATTCTTCGTTGCTCATGTGCGGCATCAGGATACGCGAGGGGCATGCACATAGACTCGGGGAGGCCGCGACAGCGTGCCAGGGCCCTTCCCCTTGAGAGAAAGAGCACCACGGATGGATCTCCTCGTCGTCGGCTCCGGATTCTTCGGACTCACCATCGCGGAGCGCGCGGCAGCAGCCGGGCGCAAGGTCACGGTCATCGACCGCCGCCACCACATCGGCGGGAACGCGTACAGCGAGAACGAGGCCACGACGGGCATCGAGGTGCACCGCTACGGGGCGCACCTCTTCCACACCTCGAACGAGAAGGTGTGGGAGTACGTCAACCGCTTCACGACGTTCACGAACTACGTGCACCGCGTGTACACGAACCACAACGGCGTCGTGTACCCGCTGCCGGTGAACCTCGGCACCATCAACCAGTTCTTCCAGGCCGCGTACTCGCCCGACGAGGCGCGCGCCCTCGTGAAGGAGCAGGCGGGCGAGTTCGACGTCAAGACGGCCCGCAACTTCGAGGAGAAGGGCATCGCCCTCGTCGGCCGCCCGCTGTTCGAGGCGTTCTTCCGCGACTACACCGCGAAGCAGTGGCAGACCGACCCGCAGAAGCTGTCGGGCGACATCATCAGCCGCCTCCCCGTGCGCTACAACTACGACAACCGCTACTTCAACGACACGCACGAGGGCCTGCCGACCGACGGCTACACCGCGTGGCTCGAGCGGATGGCCGACCACCCGAACATCGAGGTCAAGCTGAACGTCGACTTCTTCGACGAGTCGCAGCCGCTCAACAAGAAGGCGCTCGTCGGCCAGGTGCCGATCGTCTACACGGGACCGGTCGACCGCTACTTCGACGACGTCGAGGGCGCGCTGAGCTGGCGCACGCTCGACTTCGAGGAGGAGGTCCTCGACATCGGAGACTTCCAGGGGACGAGCGTCATGAACTACCCGGATGCCGACGTGCCCTTCACGCGCATCCACGAGTTCAAGCACTTCCACCCCGAGCGCGCCGACGTGTACCCGACCGACAAGACGGTCATCATGCGCGAGTACTCGCGCTTCGCCGAGCGCGCCGACGAGCCGTACTACCCGGTCAACACCGATGAGGACCGCGCGCGTCTGCTCGCCTACCGCGAGCTCGCGAAGGGCGAGAAGGACGTGTTCTTCGGCGGCCGTCTCGGCACGTACCAGTACCTCGACATGCACATGGCCATCGGGTCGGCGCTGTCGATGTGGCAGAACCAGCTGAACGGCTGACCCGCGCCCGCCTGACGGCAGGAGTCCGATGAGCTGGGTCGTCGTCGCGCCGGCCCTCGTGTCGGCGCTCCTCGCCGTGCTCGCACCCGGGCTCATCGCGACCGCGCCCCTGCGCATGGGCGCGGTCGCGCGCGTCGCGGTGGCGTCGCTCGCGAGCGTGTGCTGCGCGGGCGTCGCGGCGGCGGTGTTCGGCGCGCTCGGTGCGCCGTTCCATGTCGTGCAGGTGCTCGCCGTCGCGCTCGTCGGGCTCGCGGCATCCCTCCTCGTCCGGCGCGCGCATCCCGACCTCGTCGTGACGGGCGCGGCCATCCCGCCGCGTGCGCTCGCCGCGGTGTGGGCCCTCGCCGCCGCGATCGTGGGCGTCGTCGCGTTCGCGGGAGTGCCGGACCCGTCTCGGATCTCGCAGACCTACGACAACGTCTTCCACCTCTCGGCCGTGTCGGCCATCCTGGACGGGTTCTCCGCCTCGCCCCTCACGCTGCGCTCGCTCATCGAGACGGGCGCGACGGGGATCGCGTACTACCCGTCGGCCTGGCACGCGCTCGTCGCGATGGCGGTGCAGGGGAGCGGCGTGCCGGTTCCCGTCGCGTTCAACGCCGCATGGCTCGCCGTGCAGGGGCTCGTCTGGCTGCCCGGGGTCGCCTGGCTCGCCCAGGTCGTGCTCCCAGGGCGCTCCACGGGAACCGTCGCCCTCGTCGCGCTCCCGCTCGGCGCCGCCTTCGGCGCGTTCCCCTACGCGCTGCTCTCGTGGGGCACGATCTACCCCACGGGCCTCGCGCACGCGCTGCTCCCCGCGGGGGTCGCGCTGTCGGTCCTCGCCGTCCGGGGTGTCGCGCTCGCGCGGCCCGGGAA
Source organism: Microbacterium sp. JZ37 (assembly GCF_035188445.1). Classification (NCBI taxonomy): domain Bacteria; kingdom Bacillati; phylum Actinomycetota; class Actinomycetes; order Micrococcales; family Microbacteriaceae; genus Microbacterium; species Microbacterium sp. JZ37. Next base: position 1,082,576 of record NZ_CP045253.1, read on the forward strand.
GCGCGGACGCGCCGTCGTGCTCGCGGCGCTGTCGGGCTGCCTGTCCGTCGGGGCGCTCGCCGTGGCTCATCCGCGGGTCCTCCCGACGTGGGCGCTCATCGGCATCCCGTTCGTCGCGTGGGTTCTCGGCGGCGCGTTCGCGCGCGCCCGTCGACGCGGCGGGCGCGAGCGCCGCCGCGCGGTCATCGTGCTCGTCGCGGGCGTCGTCGGCGGCGTCGCGCTGTCGGCGGCGGCGCTCGCGATCGCCATCCTGCGGTTCGGGCTCCTCGACGAGCCGATCGAGAGCCGTCTCTCCGGCCCGCAGGCGCAGGCGGTGCAGGGCATCTGGGAGGGCGTCGTGCAGGTTCTCACGCTGCAGGCGATGACGGGGGAGGGCGGCGCGGTGACGACGGTCGCGCCCTTCCTCGCGTTCCTCGTCATCGTCGGCGCCGGGGTCGCGCTCCGCACCCGGCGCACGCGGTGGCTCGTCGTCGCCTTCGTGCTCGTCGCTGCGCTGTTCGTTCTCGCCGCCGGTTCGGACGGCGTCATCGCGAAGCTCGCGACGGGGGTCTGGTACAAGGACCGCTTCCGCCTCGCGGCCGCGCTGCCCGTCGTCGCCGTCCCTCTCGCGACGCTCGGCGCGCTCGCGCTCGCGCGACGTGCCCTCCCGGCCGAGCGCGCCATCCGGACGGGCGGATCCCGTCGAGCCCTCCCGCGCCTCGCCGCGCCGCTCGCGCTGGCCGTCGCCGTGGTGTCGGCTGCGGGGCTCGCTCTCACCGGAACGACATCGGCGATCGCGGCCGTGTTCGCGATGCCCGACGAGCGTGCGCAGTGGGAGGTCGTGTCGCAGAAGCAGATCGACTTCATGGACCACGAGGTGGCCGAGGAGGTGCCCGCGAGCGAGCGCGTGCTCGGCGACCCGTGGGACGGCTCGGCGCTGACCCAGCTGTATGCCGGACGCGAGCCGGTCTTCCCGCACGTCAACGGCCAGTGGGATCCGCTGCGGCAGACGCTCGCATGGGGCCTCATGGACATCGACAGCGACCCGGCGGTGTGCCGCGCGCTCGATGCCCTCCGCGTGCGGCACGTGCTCTACAACCCGCACGAGTTCGGGGGAGGAGACCCGGCGGGCAACCACTTCCCCGGACCGCACGCCGCGGTGGAGGCGGGACTCTTCACGGAGGTCGCGACGGACGGCGAGTCGACGCTCTACCGCATCGACCGCTGCGGCCCGCTGCCGGCGGAGTAGCTGCGGGGCGGGTCGGCCGCGTCCCGCGGCCCCGGCATGCTCACACGCTCCTGCATGTCTCACTCGCGGCGCGTTTTCGCCCCGGATTCCCTCGTCGAGTGAGACACGTGGGGGTCGGCATGTCTCGTTCGCGGCGGGATTGGGCGGTGGATTCCGGCGGGGAGTGAGACATGCGACCCCCTGGCGCGCGATCGTGACCCGCTACGCGCGCGGGGCGGGGGAGGGCTCCTCGTGCGGGAAGACGAACCTGTCGTACGTGAGGAAGCGGAACGCGGTCGCGAGGGTCTGCCCGATCAGGGTTCCCGAGATGTTGTCGGCGACGACGTCGTCGAGACCCAGCACGTAGCGCGAGAACGCCAGGCAGCCGAGCTGGAGGCCGATCGCGATGAGGTTGCACAGCACGAAGATCGCGTAGCGCGAGAAGCGGTGCGGCAGATGCCGGTCGGAGAAGGTCCAGTACCGGTTCCCGACGTACGTCACGAGGGACGCCACGACGATCGAGATGATCTTGGCGGCCAGCGGCTGTCCGTGCATCGGCCCGTCGCCGGTCACCCAGAACACGAGCAGGTTGTAGACGCCCGCATCGACGAGGAACGCGAGACCGCCGATGACGAGGAAGGCCCCCGCCTGCTTGGCCTTCCGGGTCGCCGCGTTCGCGTGCATCGTGCTCCTCGTGAGGGCGGCGTGTGCCGAGGGGTTTCGGCAGAGCCGCGTGTTAGCCTGAACCGGCTCCGACGGCGGCCGTCTCGGCGCCATGCGGTCCATCGAAGATCCTACGTCGCCGAAAGTGCTCTCCATGACGTCGTCCCCTGTCATCGCCGCGATCGTCCCCTGCTACAACGAGGAGCTCGCGGTCGGGAAGGTCGTCCGCGATCTCCGCGCCGCCGTCCCGGGCATGACGGTCTACGTCTACGACAACAACAGCTCCGACCGGACGGCCGAGGTCGCGCGCGAGGCCGGCGCGATCGTGCGCCGCGAGGAGCGCAAGGGCAAGGGCAACGTCGTGCGCCGCGCCTTCGCCGACGTCGATGCCGACATCTACGTCATGATCGACGGCGACGACACGTACGACGCCGCCGCGCTGCCCGAGATGATCCGCACGCTGCAGGAGGGGCCGTACGACCACGTCCTCGGCGTGCGCGACCAGAAGACCGAGACCGCTTACCGTCCCGGGCACGAGCTCGGCAACCGCGGCTTCAACTGGCTCGTCGGCGGCATCTTCGGCTCCGAGGTCAGCGACATGCTCTCGGGCTACCGGGTCATGTCGCGGCGCTTCGTGAAGAGCTTCCCCGCGGCGTCGCGCGAGTTCGAGATCGAGACCGAGCTGACGGTGCACGTCATGAGCATCCGTGTCCCGCAGACCGAGGTGCACGTCGGCTTCCGCGACCGGCCGGCCGGCAGCGAGAGCAAGCTCCGCACGTACCACGACGGATTCCGCATCCTCTCGCTCATCGTCCAGCTCATCCGCTACGAGCGGCCGCTCCTCTTCTACGGCCTTCTGGGTGCGGTCGCGATGCTCGTCGGGGTCGTCCTGGGCATCCCGCTCGTCGTGGAGTTCGCGCAGACCGGACTCGTGCCCCGCTTCCCGACCGCGGTCCTCGCTGTCGGCTTCGGCCTCGCCGGCGCCCTCGCCTGGACCGTGGGCTTCGTGCTCGACGGCGTGCTCAGGGCACGGCGCGAGCAGAGCCGCCTCATCTACCTGCAGTACAGCGCGCCCGCCGCGGCCGACACGTCGGGATCCGAGCCCCCGCTGCTCAGGGGCACCGCGTCGTGAGCTCGGGCGTCGTCGGTGCGCCGGGCACGCCGCGGCGCTACCTTCACTCGCTGTGGCTGCTCTCGGCGCGCGACCTCAAGGTGCGCTACGCGACGAGCTGGCTCGGCTACCTGTGGTCGATCCTCGATCCGCTCGTGATGAGCCTCATCTACTGGTTCGTCTTCACGCAGGTCTTCCATCGAGGCGGCCGGGTCGGCGAGGAGCCGTACATCGTGTTCCTCATGACCGCGCTGCTGCCGTGGGTCTGGTTCAACGCGGCCGTCACCGACTTCACGCGCGCCTTCAACAAGGACGCCAAGCTCGTCCGCTCGACCTCCATCCCCCGCTCGATCTGGATCAACCGCATCGTGCTGAGCAAGGGCGTCGAGTTCCTGTGCTCGCTCCCGGTCCTCGTGCTGTTCGCGGTCGCCGCGGGTGCGACGGTCGGATGGCAGCTGCTGCTCTTCCCGGTCGGGGTGCTCCTGCAGACGGTGCTGCTCGTGGGGCTCGGGCTCCTCGTCGCGCCGCTGTGCGTCCTCTTCTCCGACCTCGAGCGCACCACCCGCCTGATCCTCCGCGTGCTCTTCTACGCGTCGCCGATCATCTACGGGATCGGCGACCTGCCCGGTGCCGTGAGCGACCTCGGCGCGCTCAATCCGCTCGCGGGCATCTTCACGCTGTACCGCGTGGGCTTCTTCCCCGGCCAGTGGGACACCTTCGCGGTCGTCGCGGGAGCGCTCATGAGCCTGCTGTTCCTCGGCGTCGGCATCCTCACCTTCCGCCGCCTCGAGCGTCCGCTGCTGAAGGAGCTGTGATGGAGCGCGACGACGCCTACGCGATCGAGGTCGACGGTCTCGGCGTGCGGTTCCGGCGGAACCGGCGCGGGCGGCGCAGCATCAAGTCGATGTTCGCGAGCGCCTCGCGGCGCGCGCCCAAGGACGAGTTCTGGGCCCTGCGGGACGTCTCCTTCCGCGTGCGCCCCGGCGAGTCCATCGGCGTCGTCGGCCGCAACGGCCAGGGCAAGTCCACGCTCCTCAAGCTCGTCGCGGGGGTCCTGCTGCCCGACGAGGGATCGGTCGTCGTGCGCGGCGGGGTCGCCCCGCTCATCGAGATCACGGGAGGCTTCGTCGGCGACCTCACCGTGCGCGAGAACGTCCGCCTCACGGCGGGACTCCACGGCATGAGCCGTGCCCACATCGCGGCCCGCTACGACGACATCATCGCCTTCGCGGAGCTCGAGGACTTCCAGGACACCCCCTACAAGCACCTCTCGAACGGCATGAAGGTGCGCCTCGCGTTCTCCGTCGTGTCGCAGCTCGACGAGCCCATCCTGCTCGTGGACGAGGTGCTCGCGGTCGGCGACAAGGCCTTCCGCGCCAAGTGCTACGCCCGCATCGACGAGCTTCTCGCGTCAGGGCGCACCCTGTTCTTCGTGAGCCACAGCGAACGCGACCTGCGGCGCTTCTGCACGCGCGGCCTCTACATCCGCGATCACGCGCTCGTCATGGACGCGCCGATCGACGACGTCGTCGCCGCGTACAACGCCGACAACCCGGTCTGACCGGGCACCGCCGGTAGGGTGAACGGAATGGAACCGCTCTCCGCCCGCGTCGTCTCCGACGCCGTCGTCTACCCGGTCCTGCGTCGACGCGAACCGGAGTCCGAGCACGACATCCTCCTCATGGGGGTGTTCGATGCGAACGGCGACTACGTCGAGCGCACGGTGACCGATCGGCGCTCGGGCGAGCGCGGAGCGCCGCTCCCGCGTGAAGAGCACGCCCAGACCGTGGACGACGAGCCGATCCAAGCCGTGTATGCCGGGAAACTCCACATGCACTTCGGGCACTTCATCTTGGAGTCGGCTGCTCGGCTCTGGTGGGCCGCGGCGCACCCTGACGTCGAGATCGTCTGGACCGCGGAGCACGACTGGCAGGACGAGTCCTTCCGCCCCTGGCAGCGCGAGATCCTGGACATCCTGGGCGTCCGCAACCCGATCCGCTTCATCACCCGCCCGACGCGGTTCCGCACGCTCCACGTGCCCGACATCGGCTACCGCTACGACGACTGGATCCACCCGGATCACGCGCGTTTCCTCGCGCAGCACCGCGGCCCATCCGCCGAGCCGGGCCGCCGCCTGTGGCTCTCGCGCGGCGCGATCGACTCGGGCATCCGCGACCTCGGGTCCGACGCGGCCGAGCGGCATCTGCGCGCGGCGGGATGGACGGTCGTGAATCCCGAGCGGATGTCTGTGCGCGAGCAGCTCGACCAGATCTCGCGCGCCGAGGTGATCGGGGGAGAGGAGGGATCCGCGTTCCACGCGATCCTCCTGCTCGCCGATGTCGGCGCGCGGCGCTTCGAGGTCGTGCGTCGCCGGGGGCCCGAGCACAGGAACTTCCGCACGATCGGCGAGGCGCGCGATGTCGATCAGCGCTTCCACTCGCTCGCGGGCGAGCGGATCCTCCACGCCGAGGGACGCGACGTCACGAAGCTGTCGCGAAGCGCCGTGGCCCTGCTCGACGCGCTCGAGGTGCCGCGGGCGCTCCCGCTCGCGCCGCGGGCGGGCGACCGGGCGGCCGCCGCGATCGCGCGCGAGCGGAAGGTGCAGCGCCTGCTCGAGGTCGGCGCGCGCACGGCGTTCGCGGCCGCGACGTCGGGTGCGCGCACGGTGCTCGTCGTCAGCACGCGCCTCGAGGAGGACCCCCGCGCCTATCGGGCGCTCGAGGGCCGTGTCGACGAGCTCCCGCTCGCACGCTACCGGGAGCTGTTCGTCGAGACGCCGGGGACCTACGACCTCATCCGCATCGCGGGGGAGACGGCGGAGGAGGTGCTCCGCGACGTCGACGCGTCCGCCGAGTTCGCGACCGCCGACACCGTGTGGGTGCTCGACGACGACGCCGCGGGGCGGGAGGCCGCCGCCGCGCTGCGCGAGCGCGAGGGCACGGTCGTGCGCCACGAGCGCGCCGGCGGCGAGACCGCGTGGACGGTCGCGCGCGGCTGAGGCGTCAGCCGAGCGCGGCCGCGAGCCGCTCGGAGAGATAGGGCCCGAGGGTCGCCGCGTAGGTCGCCGTCAGGTGGTGCCCGTCGCGATAGACGACGACTCCGCCGATGACGACAGGGCACGTACCGTCGGCGCAGTAGAACTCGGTCAGATCGATGACCGTGGCATTCGGGTCGCGCTCCGCCGCCGCGGCCTGCCCGTCGTCGTGCAGCACGGCGTCGGCGGGCTGCGCGCACCTCTCGTTCGCGGTCTCCGGATCCGCCTCGATGCACTGGATGGTCTCGGCCGGCATGCGGGGATTGTCGCGGATCGCGATCACGGGCACGGTCGGATCCGGGCGCGCGCCCCACGCCGACACCATGCCGTCGACCGTGGTCGCATCCGCGTCCCGCCCATCGGACGAGCGCGTCACGACGAACGCATCGATCCCGTCGGTGCTCTCCGCCACGTAGTCCGCGATCTCGCCGCGCCACGCGGTGCAGGCGTCGGTCGACACGGGCGTCGAGCGCTCGACGAGGGCGTCCGTCCAGTAGCAGCCGCCGTGCCCCGCGATGTCGATGCGCCAGTTGCGCTCCTCGGCGATGCGCGCGTAGGCGCCCACGAACACGTTGCTGTGGGAGTCGCCGATCACCATGAGGTGCCGGTCCCAGTCGGCGTCGGGTCCGAGGGAGCAGACGCGCAGCACGGTCTCATCCGGGCCGGACCAGCACGCGTCGCGGTTGGCGTCGTCGCTCGCCGCGTCCATCGGAGCGGGCACGAGCGGGTAGGCGTCGAGCTCGGGGTTCTCGCACGGTGCGAGCTCGGGGTCCATCGCCTGCGCGCCGAAGCAGTCGGGCAGGGTCTCGACGAGCGACTCGGTGGCCGCGAGCACGCGCTCCTCCTCCGCGCGGAGGGTCGCCGATGCGGCCACGGGGAACACGAGCACGCAGGCCATGCCGGCCGCGGCCCACGCCGCGACCGTGCGGGGCCGGCGACGCGCGAGCAGGCTCGGCGAGAGGCGGACCGGGTTCTCGATGAAGCGCGTCGATGCCCAAGCGAGGGCGAACGCCGCGGCTGCGATCGCGACCTTCTCGACGGTCGTCAGCGGATGCCCCGTGGCGTAGGGGAGCAGCACGATGAGCGGCCAGTGCCAGAGGTACACGGCGTACGACACGGCGCCCGTGAACGCGACCGGGCGCGAGGCCCCGACCTGCGCGAGGAACGAGCCGCCGCCCGCCCACACGACGAGGGCCGTGCCCACGACGGGCAGCAGCGCCGCCGCGCCCGGGAATGGCGTGGCGCCGGACAGCGCGACCGTGCTCACGGCGATCAGCGCGACGCCGGCGACGGCGAGCGCGTTCGACATCGCGCGCCAGGCGATGAGCGGCAGGAAGGCCGCGAGGGCGCCGACGCCGAACTCCCATGCGCGGGTGAGCGTGGAGAAGTAGGCCTCGCTCGCCGACCAGGCGGTGAGCCACAGGCTGTATGCGAACGAGGCGGCGGTCGCCGTGGCGAGCACGCCGACGGCGACCTTCCGCCACGCGACGCGGCGCAGGAGCGCCATGGCGGCGATGAGCAGGAGCGGCAGGGCGACGTAGAACTGCTCCTCGACCGACAGGGTCCAGAAGTGCTGCACGGGGGACGGCTGGTTGTCGGCCGCGAGGTAGTCGACGCTGTCGAACAGCAGGCGCCAGTTCTGCACGTACAGCGCCGCCGCGCCGACCTCGCCGAGGAACTGGTCCCACAGCGAGCGCGGCACCCACAGCAGGACGCCCACCGCGGTCGCCGCGAGCGTGAGGAGCGACGCGGGGAGAAGGCGCACCGCGCGTCGCGCCCAGAACCGCGCCACCGCGATCCGCCCCGTCTTCTCGCGCTCGCGGACGAGGTGAGAGGTGATGAGGTAGCCGCTGATGACGAAGAAGACGTCGACCCCGACGAAGCCGCCCGTCAGCCGATTCGGCCACAGGTGGTAGAGGAGGACGCTGAGCACCGCGATCGCGCGGAGCGCCTGGATGTCCGGGCGGAAGCCGGACTGATGCGATGCGTCTGTGCGGGACGTCATCCGCTCGATCAGCCTCGGCGCAGACGCCGGATGGCCGCGGCGGGCGCGCCGCCGAGCCGGGCGTTGACGCCGCGCACGACGGGAGCGAGTCGCCCGCCCGATGCGGCGTTGAGCCGCTGGGCGATCTGACGCGCGAGCGACGGCGGCGGCGCGATGCGCGCGCGCAGCGCGGCGACCTCGGCCTCGAGCTCGGCGACCCGCGGGTCGACGCGCGTCACGCGCTCCGAGAGGTCGGCCTCGCGGAGGTCGATGAGCTGCGCCGTGTCGTTCGAGCCCCACTGGAAGCCCCAGACCCGGTCGACGAGGTCCTCGATCGCGTCGCCCTCGCGCAGGTACCGCTTGGCGCGGGCCACGGCGGCCGAGTCCCAGATCGTCACGGAGTCGTCCTTCGTGTGACCGGGCGTGAAGTAGCGCACCGCGCCCAGCCGGTTGCCGTCGATCTGGCGGTACATCTGCATCAGGCTGTCGCTCGTGACGCCCACCGTGATCGGCAGGTCGACGCGGTACGGGGCCGGGAACACCGTCTCGGGCACCTCCTCCGCGAAGATCACGCGGTTGTCGGTGCGCAGCCACTCGCGCACGAGGTAGAGCTCGTTCAGCGGGTCGGCGAGCATCTTCCGCCGGCCCTCGTGGAGCTGCGACCACGGGCCCACGAGCACGACGTGCACGTCGGTGAGGGTGCTGTTGAGGATGCGGTCGACGCAGTTGCGGGCGAGGTACGCGGTCTCGGGGGTCACCTCGACGACGACCTTGACGAGCGGCACCTCCCAGATGCGGTTGTCAGCCTTGCGGCGGTAGCGCGGGATCGGCATGCGCTGGGCGAAGTGCACGTCGTTGTGCCAGGCCACCTTGACCGCGTGGTCCTGCACCGTGCCGCGGCCGAGGTGCCACGTGAGCGCCTCCTCGACGGGGATGAAGACGGCGCCGGCCTGCCAGAGCTGGTAGGCGATCTCGGTGTCCTCGCCCAGGTGGAGACGGGTGTCCTGCCCGAACGTGCGGTCGTAGACCTCGCGCGTGACCGAGGCGCACGCGCCCATGTGCGTCGAGTAGTTGCGGCCGTGCGACGTGTTGAGGTCGTCCGTGTCGCGGAAGATCTGGATGGACCAGTGCTCGTGGAGCGTCGAGCGGTCGTAGTCGTCGCCGATCGTGCCGTCGAGGACCTTCTCGTACACCGTCTCGGGGGTGTAGTCCCACTCCTCGATGAAGCCCTTGTTGCCGATCGTGGCCGCCTCGGGGATGAAGTGCGCCCACTTCGCGTGCTGGCGCACGTTGTCGCGGAACAGGATCATGTCGGAGTCGACCCAGTAGATGATGTCGCCCGACGTGGCCTTGATGCCGATGTCGGTCGCGTTGGAGCGGCCCCAGCCCTCCTCGACGCGGATGAGGCGGATGTTCTTCGGCACGACCTCGCCGAGCTCGACGGGCGGCTCGCTGCCGTCGTCCACGACGACGACCTCGAGCAGGTCCTCGGGGTAGTCCTGCGCGGCGAGCGACGCGAGCGTGAGCGGCAGAGTCTTGCTGTTGTACGACGCGATGACGACGGAGACGGACTTCGTCGGCTCCCAGCCGTCGGGGAGCGTGCCGTCGAAGACGTCGCGCCACTGGTTCTGGTAGACGATCGGGGCGGGCTCGGGGGATGCGGCGGGCCTGGTCACCGCGTCATTCTACGGTGCGCTTTCTCCGAGACCGGTGGACGCGGCCCGCCGGACGCGCTCTCACGGGGACGAAAGGCGCGCACGATAGACTCCTCGCGCCGCGCTCGCGGCCATCCGTCCGCCGACTCGGGGAGCCGATCGATCTATGCCCGTCCGCCGCTGGTTCCGTCGCCCCGATGAGCAGGACGCCCCGGACCGCGACGGCGAGCACGTCGTGACCGATCCGCGTCAGGCGCCGGCGCTCGCGCCGACGGCGGACGAGCCGCTGCCCGTGCGCCTGCGGGTGCCGGACGTCGACGCGCTCCGTCACCTCGTGATGGCCGCCGACGGCGCGATGACGCAGGACCTGCGCGTCCACATCGAGCGCTGGGAGGCGCCCTCGCCGCGCTGGCGCGGCCGGATGGCGCCGCTGCGCGACACGCGCACGGTCACGCTCTCGCACGACCCCGCGCGCCGCACGGCGTCGGCGCACGTCTCGCTGCACGCGCCGCTTCCCGTCGCGCGCGTGCTCGACGCCCTCATCCCCGCCTTCGTCCCGGACGCGCCGGTCGTCGGGGCGGGCTTCCCGCTTCTCGCGGTCGATCCGAGCGCGGGCGCCGAGGCGCTGCCGCTCCTGCCGAGCCGGCGCATCCCGCAGCTCGAGCCGATCGCCCCTGCCCTCGAGGGACGGCACCTGCGCAAGGCCGATGTGCTGCTGACCGCCCGCACCGATCTCGCGCGCGAGGAGGAGGACGCCGTCCACCAGCTCACGGTGGGGGAGGCGCTCCTCGGGCACCCGCGCGTCGAGCGCCCGGTCATCGACCTCAACGTGCACAACCCGATCGGGCGCATCCTCGGGTTCAAGCCGTCGCCGCCGGCGCGACGGCTCGTCATCGACCGTCCGCGCGGGGTCGTCCGGCTCCTCGGCGCGACCGACCCCGACCTCCGCCCCATCGAGTTCGCCATCGCGGAGCCGCTCAGCGCGCGCGACGTCGCCGCCGTCCGCAATGTCGAGGCGGTCGACCTCTCGCCGCTCGCAGGGCTCGCCGGCCCCGTCCCCGAGGGACTCACGACCCGCTTCGCCGAGCTCGCGGCGGCCGGCGTCATCCTGCACTCGCTGCCGGACAGCGTCGCCATCGCGCCCGAGCAGCTCTCGCCGCGGATCGCCGAGGCCATCCGGCGCCCGTATCGGCCCGCGATGGGGCTCGAGCGCGAGCGCCGCTCGGTCGCGCTGCGGCGCGCCGCGATGCACGACCACGCCGGCTTCCTGCGCCTCGCATCGGCCGTCGAGCATCGCACGGGCTCGCGCTACCTCCCTTCGGTGAGCGTCGTGCTCTCGACGATGCGCGGCGAGCTGATCCCCGGGGTGCTCGAGATGATGGCGCGGCAGACGTACCCGCACATGGAGGTCGTGGTCGTCGCGCACGGGATCCCCGCTCCCGACCTGTCGGGGGTCGAGCTCGGCGGGCTCGATGTGACCGTGGTCGAGGTCCCGAGCACCGTCCTGTTCGGCGCGGCCCTCGCCGAGGGCGTCCGGCGCTCGAGCGGCGACCTCATCACCAAGCTCGACGACGACGACTGGTACAGCGAGCACCACGTCTTCGACCTCGTCCTCGCGCACCTCTACTCCCGTGCCGACATCGTCGGGAAGACGACGGAGTACCTCTTCTTCGAGGAGGTCGCGCAGACCGTGCACCGGACGTTCGCGACCGAGCGCTACCACGACCAGGTCGCCGGCGGCGCGATGCTCCTGTCGCGGGCGGCCTTCGACGCGCTCGGCGGATGGCGTCCCACGCCGAACTCCACGGACCGCTCGGTGCTCATCCGCGTCGAGACGCAGGGCGGCATCGGGTACCGCACGCATTCGCTCGGCTACATGTACATCCGCCACTCGTCCAAGCACACGTGGGAGCGCACCGACTCGCAGCTCCTGAACGGCTCGTTCGAGCAGTGGCGCGGCTGGCGCGCCCCCGAGGTCTGAGCCGTGCGCGTGCTCATCGCCGTGGCGGGCGCGTTCGCCACGACGCTCGCGCTGTGCGCGGGCACGACGCCCGCGACCCTCGGCGACGTGCTCGAGGGGAACAGCCTCGTCGCGATCGCGGCGTTCGCGGCGATCGCCTACGGCGGATGGCTCGCTCTCGGCCGTCTGCCGCGCGAGGTCTGGCGCTGGGCGGTGCCGGTGGGCCTCGCCTACGCGGTCGCGGAGCTGGCCGGCATCTCCCTCCTGCGTGAGGAGGCCGACCTCTGGCTGCTGCGTCCGTCGGGCTGGAGCGCCGTGCACGGCCTCGGCACCGCGTACGCCGCCGTCCTCGGCGCAGCGGTCCTGCTGCATCTCGCCGACCGCGCGACGCCCGACGCCGCCGCCGTGCCCGCTCCCCGTCGCGGGCGGCTCAGCCGACTCGTCGAGGCGCTGCGGGCACCGGGGCCGACGCCATGGCGCCCCCTCGGGCTCGTCTTCGGGCTCATCGTGCTCTGCCGACTGCCGTACCTGCTCGTGTGGTGGCCGGGGCTCATCTTCTTCGACACCTACCGGAGCCTCTCCTACGCGCGCGGGCTCGGCCCCTGGGAGTCCTATGAGCCGGTCGGGCACTCCCTCCTCATCGCGGCGTGGAACGGCGTGTGGCAGCTGCTCGGCCTGAGCGATTCCGCGGCGCTCGCGTTCGCGGCCGTCCTGCAGATGCTGTCGACCAGCGCGGTGTTCGCCGTGCTGCTCTGGCGCATCGCGGCATGGGGCGTCGGGCCGCGCATGTGGTGGGCGCTCTGGGCGTGGATCGCGCTGCTGCCCGTGCTCAGCCTGTCGTCGATCACGGTCGTGAAGGACATCCCCTTCATGTCGGCCTTCGTGCTCTTCCTCATCGGGATCGTCGAGGTCTCGCGCGCCGTCCGACGCGGGGATCGCGCGCGGTGGCCGTGGGTCCTCCTGCTCACGGCGGGCATCGCGACCATGGTCCTCCGGAACAACGGCGTCCACGTCGTCCTGCTCGGCGTCGCACTGCTCATCATCCCGTTCCGCCGCCAGTGGAAGCGCGTCGGCGCCGTGCTCGCGGCATGCGTCGTCGCGTACGGACTCTATGCGGGGCCGCTCTCGGCGGCGCTCGACGTGCAGCCCGGCCCGAAGACCGAGGCGTGGTCGGTTCCGCTGCAGCAGATCGCGCGGATCGCGCACGACCACCACGCGACGATGAGCGAGGAGGACCGGGCGTTCGTGGACGACGTCTTCACGTGGTGGAGCGTCGACGACGTCGGCGACCACTACATCCCCGGCTTCGCGGACCCGATCAAGCTCGACGCGCGGGCGGCATGGGAGGAGCGGACGACGGGGGAGTTCGTGAGCGGATGGCTGCGGCTCGTCGCGGAGTACCCCGGGTCGGCGATCACCGCGACGCTCGCGAACACGGTCGGCTACTGGGCGCCGGGCGCGCCCTCGTACGACGGCGTCGTGCACGAGTCGTGGAACGACATCCGCGGGATCGTCCTCGACATCCCGTATCAGATCACGGGCGACCGCGAGCAGGGGGAGCCCCTCACGGGGATCCGCGCGCTCATCGAGCGTCACGGTCTCCTCGACGAGGGGTATCTCGCGATCCCCGTGATCGGGATGACGCTGTCTCCGGGCTTCGTCACGTGGATCTGGATCCTCGCGCTCGTCGTGCTCTGGCGCAAGCGCGCCGGGCTCGAGGCGGCCTTCGCCCTGCCGGCCGCCGCGCTCATGGCGACCTTCCTCGCCGGCCCGGTCTCGGGCGGCATGCGCTACGCGCTCGGGTTCTTCGCGACGGCGCCGCTCGCGGTCGCCGTCGCCCTCGTCGCCCGTCGGCGGAACAGGAGCGACGCGTCCTCCCCGTCGGCCGAGACGCAGCGGGCGCAGGCGTGAACCGCCCCTCCGCGCTGCGGGCCCTGTGGGATCCGCATGCCGTGGCCACGGCGCTCGTCCTCGCGGCGTTCGTCGTCGTGGGGGCGTCGTTCGACGCGAACGACAGCGCGGTGTGGTTCGCCGGCTCCGTCGGCGCCGCGGTCGGCAGCGGCCTCGTCGTCCTCGGACTCGGCGCCGCGCTCTTCGTCCCGCTGACCCTGCTGTTCCGCTGGCTCGACGGGCGTCGCGCGGTGCCCGAGCCGGCGTCCTTCCGCGAGACCGCGCGCCGGCGCCTGCTGCCGACAGCCGGCGCCATCCTCGCCGGCTGGCTGCCGTGGCTGCTCGTGCACGCGCCGGGCAACGTCGACAGCGACACCATCACGCAGCGGCTCCAGTGGATGGGGCTGCTCGAGCAGACCGACCACCATCCGTGGTTCGACACGATGGTCTTCGGATGGTTCTGGGATCTCGGATCCGCGCTCGGCGACGATCGGATCGGCCTGTTCGCCTTCCTCCTCCTGCAGGAGGCCGCCACGGCGGCCGGTGCGGCCCTCGTGCTCACCTACCTCGGATGGCTCGGGATGGCGCGCCCCATCCGCTGGACGCTGACAGCGGCGGTCGCCGTCCTGCCGGTCTTCATGGCCGCGCCGTCGGTCATGAGCAAGGACGCGTTCGCCGCCGTGTTCTGGCTCCCCTTCCTCGTGCTCTTCGTCGAGGCCGTGCGCACGCGCGGGCGCGTGCTGCTCAGCGCGCGCGTGGGTGTCGTCGCGCTCGCCATCGTCATCCCGCTCATCCTCGCCAAGCGCACCAACGTCTACCTCGTCGTCGTGTGCGCCGTCGTCCTGCTGGTGATCTGCGCGCGGCGGGCCCGCCTGCGCGTCGCAGCGGGGACTGCGGGAGCGCTCCTCGTGACGAACGTCGTGTGGCCGCTCCTCGTCCTCCCCGCGATCGGCATCGCGCCCGGCACAGCGACTGACATGCTCACGATCCCCGTCCAGCAGACCGCGCGCATCGTCGCCGAGCACGGCGACGAGATCCCCGCAGACGAGCGGGCGGTCATCGACGCCGTGCTGCGCTACGACGGCCTCGGCGAGGCGTATGTGCCGCGGCGCTCGGATGCGGTGAAGGGCCGCTGGAACCTCGAGGCCGGCTCCGAGGAGCGTCTCGCCTACGCGCGGGTGTGGCTCGCGCAGGTGATCCGCTATCCGGGCACCGCGCTGTCGGCGACGGCCGCGAACACCTTCGAGTACTTCGCCCCGGTCACGCCGATGATCTTCCAGAGCGGGATCGTGCTCGACCGCTATCTCGACTTCTGGGAGGCCAGGGCTCTGCCGACCACGACGCGCGCCGAGATCGAGGCCGCGATCGAGGACCTCCACGAGCCGGCCGCGCTCGACGACGCGCGCCTCGCGGTCAACCGCGCGACCGAGTCGCTCGCGGAAGGCAACCTCCTCTCCTCGAAGGCGTTCTACGCGTCGTGGGTGCCGCTCATCGCGCTCGCGTACGCCATCCGCCGGCGCAGCCCGCTGCACGTCCTCGCGGTGTCGCCTCTCCTCGTCAACCTCGCCTTCCTCGTGGCGAGCCCGGTCGCGCTGCCGCGGTACATCCTGCCGCTCGTGTACGGGAGCGTGCTCGCGATCGGCATGATGCTCACCCCCGTCCGCTGGCAGAATCGGGAAGACGACCTCGCGCCGGCCGCCCCGGCGCCCCTGACCGAGAGCGACGCGACCCCCGGATGACGATCGACCACTTCGCCGGCGCGACGATCATCGTCCCCACCTACAACGAGGCTCCGAATGTCGAGCCGCTCGTGCGGCGCATCGTCGCCGCCATGGACGGTGTCGCGTGCGAGGTCCTGTTCGTCGACGACTCGAGCGACGGAACGGCCGACGAGGTGCGCCGCGTCGCCGGCCTCGTCGACACACCGGTGCGCGTCATCCACCGCGACGAGCCGGTCGGCGGGCTCAGCGGCGCCGTGATCCTGGGCCTCGAGCAGGCGGCCCACGACGCGTGCGTCGTGATCGACGGCGACCTCCAGCACCCGCCCGAGCGGATCCCCGCGCTCGTCGCGCGCTTCCGCGCGGGAGACGTCGACGCGGTCGTCGCGTCGCGCTACGTGCGCGACGGCTCGGCCGCGGGTCTCGCCGATCTCACCCGCAACCTCGTCTCGCGCGTCACCACCGCGCTCACGAAGGCGATGTTCCCGCTGCGACTGCGCGACTGCTCCGACCCCATGACCGGGTTCTTCCTCGTCGACCGTACGCGCGTCGACCTCGCGCTCCTGCGCCCGCGCGGCTTCAAGATCCTCCTCGAGATCCTCGCGCGGCAGCAGCTGCGCGTCGCCGAGATCCCGTTCGACTTCGCCGAGCGCGCTGCGGGCGCGTCGAAGGCGTCGATCCGCCAGGGGGCCCGCTTCCTCGTGCAGCTCGCGGCGCTGCGCTTCGGCAAGATGTCGGCGTTCGCGATCATCGGCGGGCTCGGCGCGGTCGCGAACCTCGCGATCATGTGGACCCTCACGCAGCTCGGGATGCCCTACATCTGGGCGGCGATCATCGCCGCGGAGGCGACGATCATCGGGAACTTCCTCCTGCAGGAGCGGTTCGTCTTCCGCGAGATGCTCGACGAGGCCTCGAGCGGGCGCACGCGGTTCGCGAAGTCGTTCGCGTTCAACAACACCGAGGCGCTCGTGCGGATCCCCGTGCTCGCGCTGCTCGTCGAGACGTGGCACATCTCGAGCGTCGTCGCGGCGGCGATCACGCTCGCGGTCGCGTTCGTCGCCCGCTACGCGTTCCACGCTCTCGTCGTGTACGCGCCCCGGCGCGGCCGCTCCGCGCGGACGCAGCGCGTGCTCGAGGAGATCGACGAGCAGGTCACCGCGCCCGGCGAGCTGTAGCGGTCGCGTCAGCGCAGGCGGCGGATGACCGCGGCCGGCACGCCGCCGACCATGGTGTCGTCCGGCACGTCCGAGGTCACGACCGCGCCCGCCGCGATGACGCACCCGGCGCCGATCCGGACGCCCCCGACGACCGTGACGGCCGCGCCGATCCAGGTGCCGTCGCCGACCGAGATCGGCTCGTGCCGCACGTCGCCCGCGCGCTTGTCGTGCCCGCCGATCTCATGCGTGTCGGTGATGAGGCGCACGAACGGCCCGAGGTTCACGCGGTCGCCGAGGCGCGTGCCGGGGCGGATGTACGCGTCGCGGTTGATGAAGACGTCCTCGCCGATCTCGACGGGGCCGAGGATCTCGGCCCCGCGGTAGATCTTCGTCCGGGCCCCGATCGCGATGTCGCGATCGCCGTCGCGGTGGAGGAGCGTGACCGACGGGTCGACGACCGCGTCCTCGGCGATGGTCAGCACGGGCTCAGCGCTTCTCGTCCTGCGCGGCAGGGGCGTCGAGCGGCGGCATGGTGCGCCACGAGCGGTCCTTCGCGATGCGGCGTCCGTCGCGCATGCCGCGGAAGAGGTTGCTCGTTCCCCGCACGGTCCGCTCCACGGCGATGAGGCGGATGAGCTCCTTGGCGAAGGTCAGCGCCGTGCCGAGGGCGAAGAGGACGGGGCGGTACGCACCGTGCTCGGCGAAGTAGTGCCGCATGATGCCGCGGTTGCGCATGATGTAGTAGCGGTACGCGTTGCTCGAGGCGTTGAGATGGCGCACGCCCATGTCCCACTGCTTGATCTCGCGCGTGCGGCGCAGCACGAACTCGTTGACGATCGCGGATGTCGTCTGGAGCGACGCGAGCCATCCGTACACCGAGTCGTCCCAGTAGATGAAGAAGCGCGGATCGGGCAGCCCGACCTTCTGCACGATGTCGCGGTGGATGAACATCCCCTCGAAGCACCCGGAGTTCATCTCGCGGTACCCCGTGGCATCGAAGCCGGCCGGGGCGAAGGGGATCGGGATGCCGAGCGGGATCGACAGGCGGTACTGCCAGTAGAACTCGCTGCCGTCGTAGTCGTAGCGGCGCCCCTGGATGCTCTTGAAGCGCGGCGCCCACACGCCCATGCGCGCGAGCCCGTCGGGGAGCACCTCGACGTCGTCGTCCATGAGCCAGATCCAGGTCGAGCCGAGCTCGTACGCCACGCGCATGCCCTCGCTGAACCCGCCGGAGCCGCCCGTGTTCTCCTCGAGACGCCGGTAGACGATCTCGGTGCCGATCTCCGCGCGGAACGACTCGACGACCTCGGTCGTGTCGTCGGACGACGCGTTGTCGACGATGACGACGTGGCCCGGCTTCGGGTCCATCTCGCCGATCGAGACGAGCAGCTTCGACAGGAGGTGCGAGCGGTTGTAGGTGACGACGACGATGGTCGCGGTCGCCGGGTCGAACGCGCGCGGGTCGTAGCTCTGCTCCACGACGGACGTCTTCTCGCTCATGACTGCCTCTCGAAGATCTCGCGCCACGCGCCCTCGGACACGAGGCCGGGCAGCGCCTCACGGTACTCCCGCTGCAGGCGCGGCCACTCCCGTCGCAGGCGCGCGTGCAGCCGGACGGAGTCCAGGAGCATGCGCCGGTACAGCAGCCGGTCGCGCGTGTAGATGTTCTTGCCCGAGCCGTCCGCCGCGCTCACGAGCGCCGAGTCGTACAGCGGGACGCGCCACCAGTGCGCGTCGGACTTGCCGAACTCGACCTCGGGGCGCTCGACGTTGGCCGGGTCGGGCTCCCGCAGCCAGTGCGAGACCAGCGTCTGCGCGGTGAAGAGCCGCAGCCGCCATCCGGTGGGGCTGTCGAAGACATGCTGCTTGAGCCGCTGGAAGACCTGGCGCCCGCGCCGCGAGCGGATGACGACCTCGGGGTCGCGATGCACGACCGTCTCGGGGAAGCGGGCGGCGAGGGAGCGCGCCTCGGGCATCGCGGTCGCGAGGTTCTCCCGCAGGTGCGCGGGCCCGCGCAGCACGTCTCGCAGCGCGCGGTTCCGCAGCGCGACGGGGTAGTACTGCATCATCATCAGGTGCTTGAGGTCCACCCGGCGCGAGTGGCGGATGAGCGTCCCGCCGCGCGGCGCATTCGAGTGGAGGAGGCCGGCGACGATCCGGTTGCGGGCGTGGAAGTACGCCTGCCAGTCGATCGAGTCGTCCTTGCCGATCCAGGACACGTGCCACAGCGCGGCGCCGGGCAGCGACACCGTGGGGTAGCCGGCCTCGCGCGCGCGCAGGCAGAACTCGGCGTCGTCCCACTTGATGAACGCGGGCAGTGCGAGGCCCACCTCGCGGATGACCTGGGTCGGGATGAGGCACATCCACCAGCCGTTGTAGTCGGCGTCCATGCGCATGTGCAGCAGGGGCGTCTGCCGGATGTTCGCGCGACGGAAGTCGTGCGGCATCCTCTCCTGATACAGGTTGCGCCACATGAACGGCTGCTCGTCGACGACCTCCGCCCACGCGTGCAGCCGCGGGCGGTTGAGGAGATCGAACATGTGGGCGCCCACGAGCACGGGCTGCGTCGCGAAGCGCCCGAACGTGATCGAGCGGCGGATGGACTCCGGCTCGATGCGGACGTCGTCGTCGAGGAGCTGGATGAAGTCGCTCTCGGGGCGCTGCAGCGTCTCGTGCATCGCGCGCGCGAAGCCGCCGGAGCCGCCGAGGTTCGGCTGCTCGACGACCTGCAGCTGGTCGCCCAGGCGTGCGGCGACCTCGTCGTACCCGTCCTGGGCCGCGACCTTCTGGGTGCCCTGGTCGACGATGAAGATGCGGTCGACGAGCTCGAGCGCCTCGGGGGCGTCGGCGAGCGCGCCGAGCGTCGCGACGCAGTAGTCGGGCTTGTTGTACGTCGTGATCCCGAGCGACGCCTTGCCCGTGCGCGCTGGCTCCTGCTCGGTCGTCCACTCGCCGCCGGCGAGCACGACGTCCTCCGCGCCGGCCACGACGTCGAACCACAGCCATCCGCCGTCGCTGAACTGCGTGAGCGGGATGTCGAACACGGTCTCGGCGTCGCCGAACGCGTCCTTCGTGTCGATGCGCTGCTGGGCGGCGTCGCCCGTCGAGCGGTACACGAGCACGGTCGCCGTGCCCTCGGTGCGCACCGCGAGGCGCACCGAGCGGACGCTCGTCCAGTGCTGCCAGTACGACGCAGGGAAGGCGTTGAAGTACGTCGCGAACGACACGCGCGTCCCGGCCGGGATCCCCGCGCGCGTGCGGCCGAGGATGTCGGAGAGATGCGCGACGTCGGAGACGCGGACCGGCTCCTCGTCGATCGTCGACCAGACCTCGGGATCGATGTACAGCGGCAGGAGGTCGGGATCGCGGTCGAGCGGGAAGACCACGCTCTGGAGGACGTGTGTCACGGCGAGAGCTCCGGGTGCGAGACGGGATCGGCGCCGGGTTCGGGCCGCCGTCGAGCCTATCGCGGCGGTGCCAGGGGATCCTGTGATTCGCCCCCGCTCGCCACGAGATCGAGGCTCTCGCGCCACGAGCGGGACTGGCCCGCGCGGACGGCGCACAGCACGAGCAGCAGCCAGCCGGCGCCCTCGAGCGTGAAGCTCTCGAACATCGAGTCGACGATGAGCGCCGCGAGCACGGCCGGGGTCCACGCGTACACCGTCGACTTCCGCTCGCTCGCGACGAGCCAGGAGCGCACGAACGCGACGCCGCAGAGCGCGGCGAAGAGCAGCAGGCCGACCCAGCCGAGCTGGAGCAGCACGTCGAAGTAGGCGTTGAGCGCCGAGCGGTGCGACTCGCCCAGGAGCACGTTGATGACGTTCATCGGGTACGCGTCGGCATCCCAGCCGCCGTGCCAGCCGAAGCCCTGGATCGGACGGTTGCCCACCCACGTGAGGATCGCGTTCCAGAGGTCGGCGCGCAGCGAGAAGCCCGCCGTCGCGTCGAGCCAGCGGAGGATCGGATGGCGGAGAGCGTAGGCGATCGACAGCGACAGCACGAGCGCTATCGCGAGCGTCCACTGCAGGGAGCGGCGCCGCTCGGGGGCCGCGCGGCGCACGAGGGTCAGGGCGAGCAGCGCCACGGCGACGGACAGCGCGAGGACGACCGCCGTCGGGGAGGCCGACAGCACCGCGAGCAGGGCCGCGAGCGTGATCGAGAACGCGGCCTTCTGCGGCGGGACGGACTGCGTGCGCCACTCGACGAGGAACGTGACGAGGGCGACGATCGCGACGAACCCGAGCATGTTGCGGGTGCCGAAGAGGCCCTGGATCGGGCCTCCGTTCGCGATCTGGCCCGCGATCCCGAGGAACGGGAACGGCATGTCGAGGAGGATCCCGGAGAGGATCTCGAGGGCGAGGGATGCCGCGAGCAGCCACCGCAGGACGTCGCCGATGGCGCGCACCGTCTGCAGCGTGTCGCGGATGTGCGCGATCACGAGAGCGAGGAACCCGTAAGCGACCAGCGACATCCATTCGCCCAGGGTCGCGTCGTCGTCGTTCGACCAGATCGTCGAGACGAGCGCCCACACGAGGAACACCACGAAGCTCGTGGGGGCGAACCCGAGGGGGCGCAGCTCGCGCCGCCGTGCCGCGATGATGCCGATGCCGAGCACGACGAGCGACACGATGACGGTCGCGAGGGTCACGCGCCCCGCGGTGCGCTCGACCGCGTGCGACCCGAAGGCCGCCAGCAGCGTCGCGAGCGTGTAGGCGCGCGCGACATCGGCCGAGCGCAGGAGGCGCGCCGCCATCCGCACGGGCGAGTACGGGTTCATCCGCGCCGCACCCGCAGCGGACGCCTCTCCGGCGCCGACGCCTCGGCGACCCCGACGTCGACGAGCGGGACGGACTTGATCTTGAAGGCGAGCAGCGTCACGAGCATCCAGCCCCACAGCATGATCGGCCCGGACTCGGTGAGGCCCTGCACGAGCAGCATCGCGACGACGAGGATCGGCAGCAGCGTGATCGCCTGATAGGGGCGGTCAGCGCGGATGTCCCAGCGCGGGCGGTCGACGGCGAAGAACCACGCGCGCCACGTGAGCGCGGCGAACACGCCCGCGACGAGGGCCACGCCGATCGCTCCGAGCTGCAGGTAGACGTCGAGCCACATGTCATGCGCGTGGAAGACCGTGATGCCGTGGTCGAGGATCCAGCCGTCGAAGGCCGGGTCCCATGGGAGCCACGGGCTCGCGAAGCCGTTGCCGGCGACGGGCCGCGTGCTCGCGCGCTCGAGCACGGCCTGCCAGATGTCGCCGCGGCCGGTCAGGTCGCCCTCCCGCCCGACGAGCGCGAGCAGCCGCTCGCGCAGGAGCACCGCGGAGACGATCCCGACGACGGCCACGCCCGCGAAGACCGCATACAGCGGCGTGCGACCGCGCGGCAGCGCGGCGCGGCGGATGAGGAGGGCGGCGCAGAGGACGCCCGCGACCGCGACGAGCGCGACGAGCGTCGTGACGGATCCCGAGCGGAGGAGGAGGAAGGCCGCGACGGCGATCCAGACGATGCGGACGGCGGGCGACGGCGCCCGGTCGGCCAGCCGGATGCCGAACACGATGAGCGCGAGCAGGCACAGGATGCCGAGGAGGTTCGCGTTGCCGACGATGCCCTGCACGCGCCCGGGATCGAGCACGCCGTCGAGGAGGTTGCCGCGGACCCAGTACCAGTGCGGGTCCGGATCGGCGGGGGCGTCGGAGAAGTTCGGCAGGAGCGGCCGTCGGCGGATGCCCGCGACCCACAGCTCGAGGAGGAGCGAGAGGCCGAGCACCCAGCGCAGGGAGATCTCGAGGCAGCGGACGAGCTCGCGCCAGGTGAGGGCGTCGGCGAGGAACAGCCCCTGCAGCGTCGCGGAGGCGAGGAGCAGCCAGGTCACCGCCGTCGCGGCCGGCCACGCCGACCACAGGAGCGACAGCAGCGCGAAGGCCGCATAGGCGAGCCCGAGCCAGGGGAGCCGACGCCACGCGAACGGCGTCGTCCGCCGCGAGCGCCGCAGGCGCGGCAGCCAGATCGCGAGGGTCGCGAGCGTGAGCGCTCCGAGCAGGACCGCGGCCCCGGCCATCCCGGCGAGGTTGTACCAGAACGAGTGGGCGAGCGCGGAGAACACCACGAGCACCGCGTATGCGCGCAGCAGGAGATGCCCCGTCTTCTCGCGCTCCGGCGCGGTGGGCGGGTCCGCGACCGGATGGCGGCTCAGCTGCGTCATCGCGCACCAGGCTACCGTCCGCCGCGTGCGGGCACCCTAAGGTGGGATCGTGCTCGTACCGCTCACCAATGTCCCGCGCGACTACGCCTGGGGATCGCGTTCGCTGCTCGCCGCTCTCGAGGGCCGGGAGCCGGCCGAGGGGCCGGAGGCCGAGGTCTGGTTCGGAGACCATCCGTCGGATCCCGCTGACCTCGCGGACGGCAGCGGCCGCACCCTCGACGCGTGGATCGCGGACAACGGCGTGCACGTCTCGCCGACCGGGCGCCTGCCGTACCTGCTCAAGCTGCTCGCGGCCGGGTCGCCGCTGTCGATCCAGGTGCACCCCACCAAGGCGCAGGCCGAGGAGGGGTTCGCGCGCGAGGCGTCGCTCGACGCCGACGCTCCCCGCAACTACGTCGACGACAACCACAAGCCCGAGATCATCGTGGCGCTGAGCGACCGCTTCGAGGCGCTCTGCGGGCTGCGCGACCTCGACGCGACGCGGCGCCTGCTCGATGCGATCGGCCCCGCAGCCGCGCCGCTGCGCGATCGCCTCGTCGACGCGGAGGGCCTGCGCCAGGCGCTCGGCTGGCTGCTGGGCGGCGAGGCGGGGGAGACGGTCTCGGAGATCATCGGCGCCCTCGACGAGGCCCAGTCGACCGAGTTCGCGGCCGAGCTCGCGAACGCGCGTCGCGTCGCGTCGATCTATCCCGGCGACCCGGGCGTCGTCGTCGCGCTCCTCATGAACTACGTGCTCCTGCGGCGCGGCGAGGGGCTGTTCCTCGGCGCGGGTCAGCTGCACGCGTACGTCTCGGGTCTCGGCGTCGAGCTCATGGCCGCGAGCGACAACGTGCTCCGCGGTGGCCTCACCCCCAAGCGGATCGACGTCGACGAGCTCCTCGCGGTCGTCGACCCGACCCCGGGCGAGGTGCCCGTCGTGCTCCCCGTCGCGGTCGACCACGGCAGCCGCGGCGTCGAGGCGTTCCCGGTGCCGGTCGCGGACTTCCGGCTCCTGCGCGTGCGCGCGGGCGAGGACGAGGAGGCGAGCCTGCGCCCCGCTGGCCCCGCGATCGTGCTCGCGACGGCCGGCGCGGTCACGGTGTCCGACGGCGGCGACGCGGTCGAGCTCGTGCCGGGACGCGCTCTGTTCGCGACGCCCGACACGGCGCAGCTGCGGTTCGACGGCGACGGCGAGGTCTTCGTCGCCGAGCCGGGCGCTGCGGCCTGACGCGGCGGGACGCGCTGCAGCACGGCGCGTCCCGATGTCGGCGACACGCCTCGCCGACACGCCGACACGCCCGGTGAACCTTCAATCTCCCCTTCAGGGTTTACGATCCGCGACTTGACCTATCCGAATCACACGGTTGTAATTAGGTGCACACGCTGCCCGCGTGGGGGGATAGGACAAGGGGTGGGAGAGCGACGATGGCGACTTCGCAGTATCGATCCGGAGTTCCCGACAACTGGTTCGTGGATCCGGTCGACCTCGGTGTTCCCGGAGTGCGGCCTGCGACCGAGGAGGACACGGCGCTCGCCTGGCAGAGCGACGCGCTGTGCGCCCAGACGGACCCCGAGGCGTTCTTCCCCGAGAAGGGCGGCTCGACCCGCGACGCGAAGCGCATCTGCGCGACGTGCGACGTGCGCGCCCAGTGCCTCGAGTACGCGCTCCAGAACGACGAGCGGTTCGGGATCTGGGGCGGCCTGAGCGAGCGCGAGCGCCGCAAGCTCAAGCGCCGCGCGAGCTGACCCGCCTGGGAATCCGCCCGCCCGGCGCGCCGGTGGACGGCTCGACGCGGCCCCCGGCTTAGGCTTGCCGGGTCATGCCCGCCGCAGTCCACGCCGTCCTCGTCGCGCGCTCATCCCCGGAAGCCGTGAAGGTGCTCGGCCGCACCCTCGAGGCCGTCCGCTCGCAGACCCGTCCGGTCGACGCGCTCACGATCGTGGTGTGCGGTCCGATCGCTCCCGTGCGCGAGCTCGTGTCGGCGTCCGGCGCCGAGGGCGTGATCGAGGCGTCCGCCGCGACGCCGTTCGCGGCCGCCGTGGAGTTCGCGATGCGACGCGTCACGCCCGGGGCGTCGGTCTGGCTGCTCGCCCATGACGCGACACCCGATGCCACCGCCCTCGCGGCCCTCGCGGGCGAGCTCGAGCGCGGGCCGTCGATCGCGATCGCCGCCCCCAAGCTCGTCGACGCGGACGACGTCGACCGCATCGTCTCCCTCGGGCAGAGCATGACCCGGTTCGGCCGCGCCGTCGAGCTCGCCGACGGCGAGTTCGATCAGGGGCAGTACGACGCGCTCGACGACGTGCTCGGCTCCGACATCCGCGGCGTGCTCGTCCGCGGCGAGGTCGTCGCCGACCTCGTGCCCGATCGCGCGCTCCTCGGCGTCGACGAGGGCCTCGACCTCGGTGTGCGCGCGCACCTCGCCGGCCGGCGCGTCGCGCTCGTCCCGCGTGCCCGCGTCGCCGTGCCGAGACCGGCGCGGAAGCGGATGCGCGACGACTTCCGTCAGCGCACCGCCCAGCTGCATCGCCGACTCGCGTACGCGCCCGCCTGGGCCGTCCTGCTGCACTGGCTCTCCTTCCTGCCGCTCGCCCTGTGGAAGACGGCCGTCCAGCTCATCGCGAAGAACCCGGCCTTCGTGCCCGCCGAATGGGCGGCCGCGATCGTCGCGATGGCCCGGATCCCGGCCGTGGCGCGCGCGCGCATCCGCCGGACGCGCCGTGCCTCGTGGGCCGCGGTCGACGCCCTCCGGGCCACCCGCGAGAGCCTGCGCGAGCGACAGGCCTCCCACGACCATCCGATCGTCCGCCGCGAGCTGCGCTTCTTCAGCGGCGGCGGCGCGTGGGCCGTGCTCGCCGCCGGCGTCGTGAGCGTCGTCGCCTTCCTCGCGCTCCTGTCCTGGCCGGGCGTCGCGGGCGGCGCTCTGCTGCCCCTCGCGCGCACCGTGTCGGGGCTGTGGGCCGAGGCCGCCTTCGGCCGCCGCGCGGTCGGGCTCGACGTCGTGTCGCCGGCCGACCCGTTCGCGGCCGTGACTGCCCTGCTGGGGTCGCTGTGGCCGGGCAGCCCGTCGTTCGCGCTGCTCGCGCTGTGGCTGCTCGCCCTCCCGCTGGCGGTGCTCGGGGCCTGGTTCGCCGCGACGCGCGTCACGGTGCGCTCGGGGCTGCGTGTCGTGATGGCGGCGCTGTGGGCGCTCGCCCCGAGCTTCCTCTCGGCGCTCGTCGACCCCCGTCCTGCGGCGGTCCTCGTGCACCTGCTCCTGCCGTGGCTGCTCTTCGCCGGCGCCGCGGCGCACCGATCCTGGGGTGCTGCCGGCACCGCGTCGCTCCTGCTGGCCGCGGTCGTCGCGTGCGCGCCGTCGCTGGCACCTGCGCTCGTCGTCGTGTGGGCGCTCGGGCTCGTCCTGACCTGCGCGCTGCGCCCGCGGGGCATCGCGCGCGTCGTGTGGACGCTCGTCCCCAGCGCGGCGCTCGCGTTCCCGGTCGTCCTCGCGCAGCTCGATCGCGGGACGCCGTGGGCGCTGCTGGCCGATCCCGGGCGACCGTGGGCAGGACCCGTGCTCGCGGCCGATGAGCGCTGGCGGATCGCGCTGGGCTTCCCGACGTCGGACCCGGGCGGATGGGGCGGCTTCCTCGCCGGCCTCGGGCTCCCGGCCGAGACGTGGTGGGTGCCGATCCTGCTCGCGCCGGTCGCGCTCGCCGCGCTCGTCGCGCCGCTCACCCGCCGCTGGCGGGCGGGGATCGCGATGATCGTGATCGCCGTGCTCGGCCTCGCGACGGCCGGCGCCGCACTGTCCGTCCAGGTCGCGTGGGCGCAGTCGCAGCCCGTCGCCGTCTGGCCCGGTGCGGGGCTCAGCCTCGCGTGGCTCGGCATCGTCGCGGCAGCGGTCATCGCCTTCGACGTCGGCTTCGCGCCGCGCGCGGTCCTGCGCGCCGCCGCGCTCATCGCGACCGCGTGCGTGCTGCTGGCCGCCATCCCTTCGCTCACCGCCGTCCACCGCGGGCAGGCGGCGCTGCGCAGCGGAACCGACACGACCCTGCCCGCGTACGTCTCGGCGCAGGCCGCGATCGCCGAGGACGTCGCGACCCTCGTGCTCGCGCCCCAGCCCGACGGGGGCGTCGCGGCATCCGTCGTCTGGGGGGCGAGCGAGACGCTCGGCGGCCAGTCGACGCTGCAGTCCACGCAGCCCGCTCTCTCCGACGGCGACCGGCGCATCGCGGAGATCGCGACCGACCTCGTGGCCGGGTCCTCGGCCGACGCGACCGGGGCGCTCGCCGAGCGCGGCGTGGGATTCGTGCTGCTGGCCGCGGAGGGCGAGGACACCGACGCCGCGCGCGTGCTGCGCCTCTCCGCCGCGACCGCGATCGATCAGCGGGCCGGGCTCGTGCGCGTGGGGGAGACGCCGCGCGGCGTGCTCTGGAGCGTCGACGTCGATCGCGCGCCGCGACCGGCGATCTCGGACGACGACGCGCAGACCGCTCGGGGCATCGCGCTCATCCAGCTCATCGCGGTCGCCGTCGCGCTGCTGCTCGCCGTGCCGACGCCCGCGTCGCATCGCGCGGCTCGCCGGAAGCCGCGCGTGATCGCCGCCGAGTACGAGGAGGTCTCATGAGCAGGGCGACCGTGTCGGCGCGCATCGGCATCGGCGCCGTCGTCTCGGCGGCGGCGGTCGCCGCCGCGCTCGGCGCCGGAGTCGTCCCGTGGCCCGTCGTGGGAGGCGAGGCCCCCGCGGTCGACGTGGCGCCGGCGCCCGCCGAGACGGTGCTCGCATGCGACGGCCCCCTGCTCGCGCTCGGGCGCTCGGCCGAGGACGCGGGCGGGCTCACCGCGGCCGCCGACCCGCGCGTGGTCTCGGGCAGCACGGCCGACGGCGAGCCCGAGCGCGTCGACCTCACCGTCGCGGGCGTCGACGGAGCGGCCGTGCCCGTCTTCCGGCAGAGTCCGGACGGGCGCGAGGCGGTTCCGGTCGCGGCCGCCTCCTCGTTCGAGACCGACGACCTCGACCTCGGCGGCTTCGCGGCGTCCGAGTGCCGCCGACCCCTCATGGAGTCCTGGATCGTGGGGGGCGATGTCACGACGGGCTCCACGGGCATCCTCCTCATCGCGAACCCGACCGACGTCAACGCGGTCGTCGCGCTCGACGTCTTCGGCGTGGACGGCCGGCGCACGCCCGTCGGGTCCGACGCGATCGCCATCCCCGCGGGCGAGCAGGTGGCCATCCCGCTCGCCGGGATCGCCGAGGGCGAGGAGGCGCCGTCCGTCCGGGTGACCGCCGACGGCGCCCCCGTGCGCGTCACGCTGCAGTCGAGCCTCGTGCGCACGCTCGAGCCCGGTGGCATCGACCTGCAGCCATCCGTCGCGCCCGCACCGGTCCAGGCCATCCCCGGCATCAGCGTGACGCGCGAGGCGAGCGAGAGCGAGAACTCGGCGGGGCTCGTGCGACTGCTCTCCACGTCGGACGCGACGGCGACCGTGACCGTGCTGCCCGAGGGCGGGGGATCGCCCGCGCGCGCGCCCGAGCAGGTCGCCCTGACCGCCGACCAGCCGATGTCGGTCGACATCGGCGGACTCCCCGAGGGGCGCTACACGGTGCTCGTCGAGTCGGATCAGCCGCTCGTCGCGGCGGCGTGGCAGGCGACGGGGTTCGGCGCGGGCTCCGACTACGCGTGGTACGCGGCGGCTCCCGCGCTCGATGCGCCGACCGCGTTCGCCGTCCCCGACGGTCCGGGCGCGCGCCTCAGCGTCTACAACCCCGGAGACGAGGACACCGCCGTCTCGATCACGCGCGGCGACGAGTCGCAGACCGTCGAGGTGCCGGCGGGCGGCTTCGCGTCCGTCGAGCTCGCCGAGGCGGGCGTCTTCGTGCTCGACCCTGGGGGGTCGGCCGTGCACGCGTCGGTCGGGTTCGAGAGCGGGTCGGCCCTCGCCGGTCTCCCGGTCGAGCGCGACGCGGCCGCGCCGCAGGACGTCCGCGTCTACCCGTGACCGGTCAGAACCAGCGGTAGCGGTCGGGCGCGAGGTCCCACGGATCGCGGTCGAGGTAGTCGGCCGCCGCGCGGAACACCGCGCCCTCGATCACGAGCCGGCGGTGGAAGTCGTCGGCGCGCGCGAGGCCGATCGAGCCGTGGATGCGGCTGAGCCGCTCGACGGGGATGCGGAAGAGGATGATCCGACGCGCCGCGCGGTCGATGCGCCACCGCGGGATGCCGTCCTCCGATGGCTCGACGGGAAGGCCGGCGATCTCGAAGCTCACGTCGCGCAGCTCGGGCCACGCCCCGCGCAGGTACTCGGCGGCCGAGCCGACGGCGACGTCGAACCGCTCGTAGCGGGTGTCGACGGGCGGCAGCGGAGGGCGCACGATCGAGCTGCGGCCCGTCCGACCGTGGCGGCCGTGCCGTGCCGTCGAGCGCCGCGCGACGGGACGGGGTGCGCGATTCCACCACTTCATGCCTCCCAGCTTAGGCTCGCGCGCTGCGCGTCGTCGCTGTCCGGCGCCGCGGCCTCGATAGGCTGTCCGGGATGCGCGAGAGACTGTGCTCGAAGGTGGGCTGCGCCCGCGAGGCCGTGACGACCATGACCTACGACTATGCCGACCAGATGGCGGCCGTCGGACCGCTCGGCGCGGGCGACGACCCGCACGCGCACGATCTCTGCGCGTTCCACACCGAGCGGCTGTCCGTCCCGCAGGGGTGGGTCGTCTTCCGCCACGAGACCCTGCGCGCCTAGCGGGCGCCCGGCCATCCCTATCCGGAGACGAGCCGCGGCGTTCCCGCCTCGTACTCGGTGAGTCCTCCGGTCTCGCCGGCCCTGGCCGCCCTCCGCCCCACGAAGAGCATGTAGAAGAGGAAGACGCCGAGCGCGAGCGCGCCGATGCCGATCTTGAGCCACCACGGCCAGGGCTGGCCGGTCACGAATCCCTCGACGACGCCCGACAGGGCGAGGGCGAACACGAGCCCGATGGCGATCGTCGCGAGCGAGAGCCCGGCGTCCGCGAGCGCGGCGAGCCGGGTGCGCGGGCCCGGCGCGACGAGAGCCCAGAAGATGTGGAGCCCGGCCGCGCCCGCGACGAAGATGCAGGTCATCTCGAGGAGACCGTGCGGGAGGATGTACAGCACGAACACGTCGCCCCGGTCGAACGCGAACATGACGGCGGCCGCCGTCCCCAGTCCGACCGCGTTCTGCATGAGGACGTAGACGGGGAACACCCCCGTGACGCCGAACAGCACGCACTGCGCGGCGATCCACGCGTTGTTCGTCCAGACCATGCCCGCGAACACGGCGGCCGGGTTCTCGGTGTAGTACTCGGTGAACTGCTCGCGCGCGTAGTGCTCGAGAGCGGCCTGCGGCCCCAGCGAGGCGACGAGGGCCGGGTCGCTCGAGACCCACGCCGCGACGAGGGCCACGACCGCGACGAAGAGCACCGCGATGACGAGCGTCGTCCACCGGACGCGGTACAGGGCCGCGGGGAGCTGGAGGGCGAAGAACCGGGGAAGGGTCCGCAGGACGTTCTCCGGCGCGCCCGTCAGCCGCAGGCGGGCACGCGACAGCATCGTCGAGACGTGGTCGCCCTGCGGCGTGCGCCCCGCGCTCGTCTTGATGTCGGCGAGGTCCGCCGACGCCGCCTGGTAGCGGGCGACGAGCTCGTCGACCTCGGGACCCGTGAGCCGACGGCTCTTCGAGAGCGCGTCGAGCCGCGCCCATTCGCGGGCGCGAGCGGCCGTGAGCGCGTCGAGGTTCACCTGATTAACTGTACGCATGTCGACGCCATCCGCTCCGGCGCGCGCCACGGTGCAGGCGGTCCGTGACGACGAGGTGCTCACGGGAGAGGCCGTCGCGCTCGACATCCAGCCGGTCGGGCTCGTGCTGCGCGCCACCGGCGCCCTCATCGACGTGCTCGTGTCGATCGCGCTCTACGTGCTCTTCGCGCTCGCCGTCTGGCGCCTGCTCGACCTCGGCGTCCTCGACGATGCCACGATGCGCATCGCGCTCGTCGTCATGCTCGTGATCGTGCTCGTCCTCCTGCCGACGACGGTCGAGACGCTCACGAAGGGGCGCAGCCTCGGCAAGCTCGTCGTCGGCGGTCGCGTCGTCCGCTCGGACGGCGGGGCGATCGGGTTCCGGCACGCGCTCATCCGCGCCCTGGTCGGCGTCTTCGAGACGTACATGACCGCCGGGGGGACGGCGCTCCTCGTCGGGATGTTCACGCCGCGCTCGCAGCGTCTCGGAGATCTCGTGGCCGGCACCTACGCCGAGCGCACCCGCACGCCGCGGCTGCCGCCGGCCGACTTCTCCCTCCCGGCGGGCATGGAGTCGTGGGCCGCGATCGCCGACGTCGGGCGGATGCCGGATCGGCTCGGGCGCCGCGTCTCGCAGTTCGTCGCCGGCGCTGGCCGGATGTTCCCCGCCGCGCGCGAGCGCGTCGCACATGACCTCGCACGCGAGATCGCCCCGTTCGTCAGCCCGCTTCCGCCCGTGCCGCCCGAGATCCTGCTGCGCGCGGTCGTCGCCGCGCGGCGCGATCGGGAGCTGCGCGCCCTGGCTCTGCAGGACGAGCGCGTCGCGCGGCTCGCCCGCTGACCTCGGCTCAGCGGCGATCGAGGAAGATCAGGCGGCAGGCGAAGCCGGCGAGCACGGCGCCCACGAGCGGGAAGACGAGGAACGGCCAGAGCTGCGCGAGCGCCGCGCCGCCGCCGTAGACGGCGGTCGCGATCGAGCGGGCAGGGTTGACGGACGCGCCGTCGACGACGATGCCGACGAGGTGGATGAGCGCGAGCGCGAGGCCGATCGCGCCGGGAGCGAGCGCCGTGCCGCGCTCGGGGTGGGTCGCCCCGAGGACTACGAGGACGAGCACCGCCGTCAGGACGACCTCGGCGATGATCGCGGCCGGGAGGTCGAACCCGCCCGGCGACCGCTCGCCCCAGCCGTTGCTCGCGAACCCTCCGTTCTGCGCGGCCTCGAGCCATCCGGCGGGCCCGAACAGGCCGATCAGCACGAGGAGGGTCGTCGCGACCGCACCGCCGATCACCTGGACGAGGGCGTACTTCCACACCTCCGCCCACGGGAACCGTCCTGCCACGGCGAGGCCCAGGGTGACCGCGGGATTGAAGTGCGCACCCGAGACGCCCGCGAACGCGGCGGCGCCCACCGCGGCGGAGAGGCCGAAGGCCGCCGCGGTGGCGAGGTACACGATGCCCGGTGCGAACGCGTCGCCCGCGTCGGCGAGATGCGCCGCGAACAGGGCCGTGCCGACGCCGCCGAACACGAGGAGGAAGGTCCCGACGGCCTCGGCCATGAGGCGCGCAGCGGGCGTCGTGGGGGCGGGGGAGGTGCTCTCGGACATGACATCCTCTCGGGCGGATGGTCTGCTCTCGCTTGCATCGTGGCACACGGTGCCGAGGAGCGGGGCAGGGCGCGTGCATGGTGGGGGACACGCCGGGAGCGGCCCTTGTTTTGAAGAGTTCAAAACGATGGCTAGCATGGACGACGTGACCCTCACCCCGCCCGCCCCCGACGCCGAGGCCGCCATCCGCGCCGTCGGGCTGCGCGTGACGACTCCGCGACGAGCCGTCTACACGGCCCTCGCGACGATGCCGCATGCGCGCGCCGACGAGGTGTTCGACCGCGTGCGCGACACCGTGCCGGGCACGAGCCTGCAGGCCGTGTACAACGTCCTCGGCGACTTCGTCGAGGCCGGACTCGCGCGGCGCATCGAGCCGAGCGGTCAGCCGGGCCTCTTCGAGCTGCGCGTCGGCGACAACCACCACCACGTCGTGTGCACGTCGTGCGGACGCGTCGACGACATCGACTGCGTGCAGGGGGCGGCGCCGTGCCTGCACCCCGCTCACGAGACCGGCTTCCGCATCCAGGTCGCCGAGGTGACGTTCTGGGGCGTGTGCCCCGACTGCGACGCCTCGTCCGGCGACTCCTGACCGACCCCTCCTTCCGCGAACGAAAGGACATCCATGAGCAGCGACACGATCACGGGCTGCCCCGTCATCCACGACGGCTCCGCCGACGACACGACCCGCCTGCCCGCGGCCGACCTGCCGGCGAGCGAGCCGCGCGCCGACCTCGTCCACCCGACCCAGGGCGACCCGAACCGGGAATGGTGGCCAGAGCGCCTGAACCTCAAGCTGCTCGCGAAGAACCCCGCGGTCTCCGACCCGTTCGCGGATGAGGACTTCGACTACGCGGCGGCCTTCCAGTCCCTCGACCTCGCCGCGGTGAAGGCCGACATCGCGGAGACGCTCACGACCTCGCAGCCCTGGTGGCCCGCCGACTTCGGCCACTACGGCCCGCTCATCGTGCGCATGGCGTGGCACAGCGCCGGCACCTACCGGGCGACGGACGGCCGCGGCGGTGCGGGAGCCGGACAGCAGCGCTTCGCTCCGCTGAACAGCTGGCCTGACAACGCGAACCTCGACAAGGCGCGCCGCATCCTCTGGCCCGTGAAGAAGAAGTACGGCAAGAGCCTCTCGTGGGCCGACCTGATGATCCTCGCCGGCAACGTCGCGCTCGAGACGATGGGCCTGAAGACGTTCGGCTTCGCCGGCGGCCGCGCCGACGTCTGGGAGCCGGACGACGACGTGTACTGGGGCGCCGAGAAGATCTGGCTCGGAAGCGACAAGCGCTTCTCGGGCGACCGCGAGCTCGAGAAGCCGCTCGCGGCGACGCACATGGGCCTCATCTACGTGAACCCGGAGGGCCCCGAGGGCGTGCCGGACCCGCTCGCCGCGGCCGACGACATCCGCACCACCTTCCGCCGCATGGGCATGGAGGACGACGAGACCGTCGCCCTCATCGCGGGCGGTCACACGTTCGGCAAGACGCACGGCGCCGCACCCGACACGCACGTGGGCGACAACCCCGAGGCCGCGGGCCTCGAGGAGCAGGGCCTCGGCTGGAAGAGCTCGCACGGCTCGGGCAAGGGCGACGACACGATCACGTCGGGTCTCGAGGTCACGTGGACCTACCACCCGACCCGCTGGGACAACGAGTTCTTCCACATCCTCTTCGGCTACGAGTGGGAGCTCATGGAGAGCCCCGCCGGCGCCAAGCAGTGGCGACCGAAGAACGGCGGCGGCAGCGACATGGTTCCGCTCGCGCACTCGGAGGGCAAGCGCGAACCGCGCATGCTGACGACCGACCTCGCCCTGCGCGAGGACCCGTCGTTCCGCGAGATCTCGCTGCGCTTCCGCGACGACCAGGAGGCCTTCAGCGACGCGTTCGCCCGTGCGTGGTTCAAGCTCACGCACCGCGACATGGGCCCCAAGGCCCGCTACCTCGGCCCTGAGGTGCCCGCCGAGGACCTCATCTGGCAGGACCCGCTCCCCGCGGTGGACCACGAGCTCATCGACGCGGCGGACGCCGTCGTGCTCAAGGAGCAGATCCTCGCGTCGGGCCTCACGGTGGCCGAGCTCGTCTCGACGACCTGGGCCGCCGCGTCGACCTTCCGCGGCGGCGACAAGCGCGGCGGCGTCAACGGCGCGCGCATCCGCCTCGCCCCGCAGAAGGACTGGGACGTCAACAACCCCGAGCAGCTCGCGAAGGTGATCGGCGTGCTCGAGGGCATCCAGGCCTCGTTCAACGCCGCGCAGACGGGCGACAAGCGGGTGTCGCTCGCCGACCTCATCGTGCTCGCGGGCAACGCGGGTGTCGAGAAGGCCGCGGCGGACGCCGGCGTCGAGGTGCGGGTCCCCTTCCACGCGGGTCGCACCGACGCCACGCAGGAGCAGACCGACGTCGCGTCGTTCGGCTACCTCGAGCCCATCGCCGACGGCTTCCGCAACTACACCGGGCCTGACGCGACGCTCCCCGCGGAGTACCTCCTCATCGACAAGGCGAACCTCCTCACGCTCAGCGCGCCCGAGATGACGGTCCTCGTCGGCGGGCTGCGCGTGCTCGGCGCCAACTGGGACGGCTCGCCGTACGGCGTGTTCACCGACCGCCCCGGCACGCTCACGAACGACTTCTTCGTGAACCTGCTCGATCTCGGCAAGACGTGGCGCCCGCTCGACCCGGGCAAGCACGCGTTCGAGGCCACGGACGACGTCACGGGAGAGGTCTTCGGGCGCGGCACGCGCGTCGACCTCGTGTTCGGCTCGAACTCGGAGCTGCGCGCGCTCGCCGAGGTCTACGCGAGCGACGACGCGCACGAGAAGTTCGTGCGCGACTTCGTGAAGGCGTGGACGAAGGTCACGGAGCTCGACCGCTTCGACCTGGCCTGAGCCCCGCCGCGGAGCGGCCCGTCCCCGTCGGGGGCGGGCCGCTCCGCCGTGTCCGGCGTCCGGAGCGGGGTTCTTGCCGCCAAGGGCCGGTGTCGGATGGCGGTGGCGGCCGTTCGGGGCAAGGGCCCGGGGCAAGGACCCGGCGCGGCGGCGCGCGAGGGCGGCCGGCTCCCGGTCGCGGGTGTCCCTACAGGCGCCCGGCCCGCTTGAGCGCGAGGTACCGGTCGGCGACGAGCGGCGGGAGGTCGTCCGGCGACGCCGAGATGGCGTCGGCGCCGGCCCGCTCGATCGCCCGCGCCACGCGCCGCGCGGCCGAGAGCCCGGCCTCGGCTCCGGCTGCCCGGTACACGGCGTCGGCCGACCCCCGCTCGCGCGCCGCGCTCTCGAGGGTCGTGTCGGTGGCGGCGCCGACGAGCACGACCGTGCCGCGACGCGCCGCCGACGGGAGGACGCCGAGGAACGCGCGCGAGGCGTCGACGGACTCCTGGGCCGTGAGCAGCACGAGCAGCGACGGGTGCGGGGCGAGCCGGCGCGCCTGCGCGAGCGCGGCATCCCAGTCGGTGTCGATGAGCTGGGCGTCCACGGGGGCGAGGGCGTCGACGAGCGCGGGCAGGAGCGCCGGCCCCTCGACGCCCGTGACGCGCGCGCGCACGACCCTGTCGAACGCGACGAGATGCACGTGGTCTCCCGCGCGCTGCGCGAGCGCCGACAGGAGGAGCGCGGCCTCGAACGCCGCCTCGAGACGCGTGCTGTCTCCGACGCGCGCAGCGGACGTCCGGCCCGTGTCGATCACGATGACGACGTGGCGGTCGCGCTCGGGTCGCCACGTGCGGAGCATGGTCGTCGACGCGCGGGCTGTGGCCCGCCAGTCGATCGAGCGCACGTCGTCCCCGCGCACGTACTCGCGGAGCGAGTCGAACTCGGTGCCCTGACCGCGGACCTGGATGCTCGTGTTGCCGTCGAGCTCGCGCAGCCGCGCGACGCGGCTCGCGAGGTGGCGGCGGCTGTGGAAGGGCGGCAGGACGCGGATGGCTCCCGGGGCCGCGATCACGGCCTGGCGCCCCGCCATGCCCAGCGGGCCCGCGCTGCGCACGGCGACGAACGCGGAGCGCAGCTCGCCGCGCCGCCGGGGGAGGAGCGGGACGCGGTAGGCCCGGGACTCGCCGGGCGGCACGTCGATCGCCAGGCGCTCGGCGGGAGCCCCCGCGGTCGGCTGCCACGCGTCCCGCGCGCGCCCGCGCAGGCGGCGCTGGCCCGTGTTCACGAGGCGGACGAGGGCAGACGCCGGCTCGCCCAGCCGGACGCGGGCCGGGGCCTCGCGCAGCACGCGGAGGGCGCGCGGGTCGGCCGCGGCGGCGACGTCGGCGACGAGCACCGCCGCGCACACGACGAGCCACATCGCGAGCACGGCCCATGGCGCCGAGCCGCCCAGCAGGACGACGGGCACGATCCCGCAGCCCACGAGCACGGCGAAGCGGCCGGTCAGGTACATGGCGACCTCCGCGCGCTCAGAGCGGGACCGGCGTCTGCTGCAGCACGGAGGTCAGCAGGGCCTCGACCGAGACGCCCTCGATCTCGGCGTCGGCTCGGAGGCGGATGCGGTGTCGCCACACGGGCACGATCATCGCCTGCACGTGATCGGGCGTGATCGCGGGGTAGCCGCCGAGCCAGGCCCATGCCTTGGCCGCCGCGAGCAGAGCGGTCGCCGCGCGCGGGCTCGCGCCCAGCTGCACGGAGGGGCTCTGCCGGGTCGCGCGCGCGAGGTCGACGATGTAGGTGAGCACGTCGTCGGTGACCGTCACCGCCTCGACCGCCTGCTGCGCGGACGCGATGTCGGACGCCGTCACGACCGCCTCGACCCCATCGAGCGCGCGCGGCGAGAAGCCGTCGGCGTGGCGGCGGAGCACGGCGACCTCGGCATCGCGCGCGGGCACCTCGACGACGAGCTTCATGAGGAACCGGTCGAGCTGGGCCTCCGGAAGCGTGTACGTGCCCTCGTGCTCGATCGGGTTCTGGGTCGCCGCCACGAGGAACGGGGCCGGCAGCGGGCGCGTGACGCCGTCGGTCGAGACCTGCCGCTCCTCCATCGCCTCGAGCAGGGCGGCCTGGGTCTTCGGAGGTGTGCGGTTGATCTCGTCGGCGAGGAGGATGTGCGTGAACACCGGGCCCTCGCGGAACTCGAACTCGCCCGAGCGGGCGTCGTAGATGAGCGAGCCGGACACATCGCCCGGCATGAGGTCGGGCGTGAACTGGACGCGCTTGGTGTCGAGGCCCAGGGCCCGGCTGAAGGTGCGCACGAGGAGCGTCTTCGCGACGCCGGGCACGCCCTCGAGCAGCACGTGGCCGCGGGCGAGCAGCGCGATGAGCAGGCCGCTCACGGCGCCGTCCTGGCCGACGACGGCCTTGCCGATCTCCTGGCGCACGCGCCCCATCGCCTCGCGGAGCGCCGCGGGATCGCCGTTCGGGGTCTCGGTCACGATGGTGTCCTTTCGGTGCGGACGGCCGCGTCGACGGCCGTCTCGAGGTCGTGGAGGCGCTCGCCGAAGGCCACGAGCGATGCGTCGTCGTGGGGCTCGGCGAGCAGGATGCCGCGCACGGCGTCGGCGCGTGCGCGCAGGCGGATGGCCGCGGCGTCGGCGACCTCGGCGGGCGGCGCGGTGCGAGGCAGGCCGAGTCGCACGGCCATCCGGGCGGATGCTCCCGCGCGCAGCAGCCGGGCGGCGTGCGCGGCGTCGGACGCGCGCGCGTAGAGCCGCGCGCGCCCCTCGAGGGTCTCGTTCGCGCGCACCGTGACCGGCAGATCCTCCGCGACGAGCGGGCCGAAGCGCCGGCCCCGCCAGATGCCGGCCGCGAGAGCGGCGAGTGCGGCGGCGACGATCGCGGGGGTGACCCACGTCGGCGTGAGCTCGCCGAGCGTCGCGGGGGCCGTGCTCGCGGCGTCGGCGATGCGGGGCAGGTACCAGACGAGCTCGTCGCGCGCTGCGAGAAGCCCGAGTGCGAGCGCCGCGTTCCCCTCGCGGTCGAGGTGCTCGTTGACCAGCAGGGACGCGCCGTCGACCGCGGACACCGTCCGGCCGTCGCCCTCCTGCTGCAGGAGGGCGAACCCGCTGTCGGCGACCGGGTAGCAGGCGACGTCGGCGCCGCCGCGGTCGTACGCCTCTCCGGGCACGACATCGCCTGCGTTCACGGCGACGTCGAGCCCGCAGGACGGCGCGGCGGGCGTGCCGTCGCCGAAGGCCTGGAAGCCGGAGGAGGCGAACAGGATGCGGAGATCGCGCGAGGTCGGCGCGAGGAGCACGGTGTCGCCCGCCTGCGCCACGAGCCGCTCGACGTCGTCATCGGCGAGCGGGGCCGTCGAGCCGAGTGCGAGCCCTGTTCCGTCGTCGACCGCGTCGAGCGCCTCGTCGAGGCTCGACACGATGACGACGTCGACGCCCAGGCGCTCCTCGAGCAGCCGGGTGACGGCGAGTGCGCCGTCCGGGCCCGCGGACTCCGCGTCGAGCGCCGGCCGCTGCGACCATTCGCGACCCGCGACGAGCACGAGCACGAGGCCGAACACGACGAACCCGGCGACGAGGGCGATCCAGCCGAGGGCGCGCCGGCCGCGGCGCGCGGGTGCGGCTTCCGGCGCGCTGTCGCGGAGCTCGGTCATCCGAGGACCCCCTCGCGCAGGCGCGCGGGGCGCGCGG
Organism: Microbacterium sp. JZ37; assembly: GCF_035188445.1. Lineage (NCBI taxonomy): Bacteria > Bacillati > Actinomycetota > Actinomycetes > Micrococcales > Microbacteriaceae > Microbacterium > Microbacterium sp. JZ37. Next base: position 1,121,049 of record NZ_CP045253.1, read on the forward strand.
CCGAGATCGCGTCGTCGAGCTGCGCGACGGCGGCGTACATGTCCGAGGTGCCCTCGCGGCGCAGGTAGCGCACGTCGTCGAACGCTGCGGCGGCCCGCGACAGCGCGTCCGCGTGAGCGGGGAACGGCGCCGTCGCGAGCACGGCGAAGCGCTGGGCCGTCGTGCCGGGGGGAGCATCGAGGAGGTCGCGCTCCTCGAGCGACCGTGCGAGCGCGCGGAACCGGTCGACGACGGCGCCGGTCCAGTCGCCCGCTTCGGCTCGGCGAGCCGCCGAGGCGCGGAGCTCCGCCGCCGTGCGGTGCTCGTCCTCGCCGAAAAGCAGCGCCGAGCGCGACGGCGCGCGATGCGCGGAGCGGGGGCGACCCCAGATGAGGAAGGCGCACACGACGACGATCGCGATGACGCCGGTGACGACGATCGCGAGGAGCGGGTTCCATTCGGCGCCGAGCTCGGTGTCGAAGAGCCGCGCGAAGAAGTCGGCGATCGCCCCGGCGATGCGGTCGAGGAGAGTCGGCTGGGCGGCGTCGTAGACCGGGTCGCCGAGCTCGTCCTCGGCCCAGTCGCGGGCCTCGTCGCCGTCCGGCAGGGTCGCGAGGACGAGCCGGAGCGCGCCGGTCGCGAGCTGCGCGCCCGTCACGAGCCGTCCGCGGCGTCCGTCCGCCCCGCGTCGGGCGCCGAGCCGGTGTCGACGGGACGCGCGTACGGCGGGGCGGTGGGGCGCTCGGCCGATGCCGGGGCGCCGGACGCGTCGGGGGTGCGCTCCGACGGCGCCGGCTGTCCGGAGGTCGGTGCGTACTGCCCGTATTGCGGGGCCGACTGCCCGTACTGGGGTGCCGGCTGACCGTACTGGGGTGCCGGCTGTCCGTATTGGGGTGCGTACTGCCCGTACTGGGGTGCCGGCTGACCGTACTGGGGTGCGTACTGCCCGTACTGCGGTGCCGGCTGCCCGTACGGCGGCTGCGCGCCGTAGGGCGCGGCGGGAGAGCCGTATGCCGGGCCCGCGTATGCGGGCCAGGGCGCCCGCACCGGCGCGACCGCGTCGGGGTCGAAGGCGTAGGGGTCGTCGAGGTCGGTGCGGCCGCTGTCTCGGCGCTCGACGTAGGACTGCATCCGCAGGTCGATGCCCTCGCGGCGCATGCGCGCGTCGATGTAGACGAGCGCCGACGACGTCGCCTGCACGACCACCGTCACCGACGAGATGACGAGCGTCACGATCTGGCTCGCGGCGATCGCGAGCACGAAGCCGATCCCGGCGGCCGCGTCGGGAGACCCCGTCGGGGCGAAGATGCTCGACATCGCGGAGCCGAGGAAGGTGAACGGCATGCCCACGACGTACGAGGCGGTGTTCATGATCAGGCCGATGAGCACGATGATGCCGAACGTGGGCCAGAACCGGCCGCGCGTGAGCTGCCACGAGCGGCGGATGCCGCCGATCACCGTGGCGTGCTCGAGGATGATCGCGCTCGGCACGACGAAGAGCTTCGTGCCGAGCCACGCGTACAGCACGATGGCCGCCAGCGCGGCGAGCACCCCGTAGACCACGGCCATCCAGATCTCGACCGAGCCGAGCGCGAACCCGACCGCGATGAGGACGCCGACGGCGACGGAGACGGCGATCGTGACGAGGGCGTAGTACCCGATGAGACGCCACACGACCGGGCGCACCCGGCGCCAGATCGCGCCGAGCGTCGCGCGCTCGCCGAGCGCTGCGTGGGCGACCTCGCCCACGACGACCGCCTGGACGATGATGCCGAGGACGCTCATCACGAGCGCGACGCCGATCGTCGTGAGAACGGCGATGAGCGTCGAGCCGGCCGCGATGAGCCCGAAGTCGTCGGAGAACTCGTTCACGGTGTCGAGGCGCGACATCGCCGCGTACGTGACCCAGCCGATCACGACGACCCCGACGATCGACGCGGCCAGCTGCACGACCATCGCGAAGCCCAGGAGCACGCGGGGGTTGCCGCGCAGGGCGGAGAAGGACCTGCCGAGGATCGTGCCGAACCCGAGCGGCTGGAGCGGGATGAGCCCGCCCCGCGGCGCCGGCGTCCACGACGGTTCTGCGGTCACGTCGATCCTCCCTCGACCTGCCTGCGAGCGGACGGCTGCCGCCCCCGCTCTCATCGTGTCACACGCGCAGGGCCCCGTGTCGCCGCCGCTCGGCGCGACCGTTCGTCTAGGCTGTCGAGGACGCCTCGCCCGCGCGAACGACGCGCGTCGGCGCGCAACCGGAGCAAAGGACCAGCCTCATGAGCGCCCGCATCCTCGTCGTCGACGACGACACGGCCCTCGCCGAGATGATCGGCATCGTCCTGCGCACGGAGGGCTTCGACACGGCCTTCTGCGCGGACGGAGCGCTCGCCGTCGACAGCTGGCGGCAGGAGCGCCCCGACCTCGTGCTGCTCGATCTCATGCTCCCCGGCAAGGACGGCATCGAGATCTGCTCCGAGATCCGGGGAGAGTCGGGCGTCCCGATCATCATGCTGACCGCCCGCTCCGACACCGCCGATGTCGTCGCGGGCCTGGAGGCGGGCGCCGACGACTACATCGTCAAGCCCTTCAACCCGAAGGAGCTCGTGGCGCGCATCCGCACGCGCCTGCGACCGGCCCCCGAGTCGTCGGGCGACGTCCTGCGCGCGGGCGACCTCACGATCGACGTCGCGGCGCACGAGGTGCGGCGCGGTCAGACCCCGATCTCGCTCACGCCCCTCGAGTTCGAGCTGCTCGTCGCGCTCGCCTCGAAGCCGCAGCAGGTCTTCTCGCGCGAGGCCCTCCTCGAGCAGGTCTGGGGATACCACTACAAGGCCGACACGCGCCTGGTGAACGTCCACGTGCAGCGCCTGCGCGCGAAGATCGAGATCGATCCGGACAACCCGAAGATCGTCATGACGGTGCGCGGCGTCGGCTATCGCGCCGGCGCGGCGATCTAGCGCGCATGTCGCAGGGGCCCGCGCGCATCACGCTCCGGCGCCCGTCGACCTGGGTGCCGGCCATCCGGGCGCAGTGGACGAGCTCGCTCCGCTTCCGCACGACCTTCATGACGGTGGCGGCGACGGCGCTCGCGATCGCCGTGACGTGCGTGTGGACGGCCCTGGCCATCCACAACAACCTCTTCTCCACGAGCAGGGACGAGGTGCTCGATCAGGCGCAGCGCGCCGTGCTCGCCGCGCAGGACGTCATCGACACGGCCGAGGTCGCCGCGGACGGCGCGGCCCTCCAGCAGGTGCTCTTCGACGCCCGCACCGCGTTCACGAGCCAGGGCGGCACGCCGTACTTCGCCTACTTCCGCATCGACGACGCGCCGTCGGCGATCGCGCCGCCCGACTTCGCCTTCCTCCTCGCCGACGGCGAGGAGGCCATCCTCAGCGAGGGGCTCCGCGAGCGCGTGCGCGCCTCGGACGAGAACCAGTGGTGGCAGTCCGTCGCCCTGCAGCTCGACGACGACGAGGAGCCGGTGCCCGGCATCGTCGTCGGCCAGCAGCTCCAGGTGCAGAACGCGGGCGCGTACGAGGTGTACCTCGCGTACAGCCTGCAGGAGGCGGACCGCACCCTCCGCTTCGTGCAGGGCACCCTGTGGGTCACGGGCATGGTGCTCGTCGTGCTCGTCGCGGCGATCTCGTGGTTCGTGCTGCGCACAGTCGCTCAGCCGCTCATCGAGGCGAGTCAGACGAGCGCGCGCTTCGCCGCCGGCTACTTCGACGTGCGGCTCCCCGTCCGCGGCAAGGACGAGCTCGCGGCTCTCGGCCGCTCGTTCAACGCCATGGCCGACAGCATCGAGGCGCAGATCACCGAGCTCGCCGAGCTCTCGCAGGTGCAGCAGCGGTTCGTGTCGGATGTCTCGCACGAGCTGCGCACGCCGCTCACGACCATCCGGCTCGCGTCCGAGATGATCAACGACCGTCGCGCCGAGTTCGACGAGGCGACGGCGCGCGCGGCCGAGCTGCTGCACGATCAGGTGGCGCGCTTCGAGCAGCTGCTCACGGATCTGCTCGAGATCAGCCGCTACGACGCCGGCTCGGTGCAGCTCGAACTGGAGTCGACGAACCTCGCGCAGCTCGCCGAGGACGTGGCCGCCTCCATGCGGCAGGTGGCGGCGCAGCACGGCAGCGAGCTGCGCATCGTGGCGCCCGGGGGGTACTCGCCGGTCGACGTCGACCCGCGGCGCGTCCGCCGCGTGCTCCGCAACCTCATCGGCAACGCCATCGAGCACGGCGAGGGACGGCCGATCGTCATCACGATCGACAGCGACGCCAGGGCGGTCGCGATCGGCGTGCGCGACTACGGCCTCGGCATGTCGCCCGAGCAGGCTGCGCGCGTCTTCGACCGGTTCTGGCGCGCGGATCCGTCGCGCAAGCGCACGCTCGGGGGCACGGGCCTCGGCCTCGCGATCGCGCTCGGCGACGCGAAGCTCCACGGCGGCGCCCTCGAGCTGTGGTCGGAGCCGGGGCGCGGGTCGCATTTCGTGCTCACCGTCCCGCGTGTGCCGGGGCAGCCGGTCGAGCGCTCGCCGATCCCCGTCGAGCCCACCGAGAGCGTGACCGACGAGCTCGGGCTGACCCAGCCCATCCGCACCGAGGACGAGGAGGACCCCGCATGACCCGCCTCCGCCGCGTGCTCGCCGCGCTCGTCCTCGTTCCCGCTCTCGCGCTCGCCGCGTGCTCGGGCCTGCCGATGAGCGGCCCGGTCTCGGTCGGCAACGCCCCCGGCGACGTCGTCGAGGACGTCACGGGCGGCAGCTACGACGCCGAGTCGCCGCGCCCCGGCGATTCGCCGCAGGAGATCGTCGACGGCTTCCTGCGCGCGTCGATCTCGCCCGAGCAGAGCTGGGCGACCGCGCGCGAGTACCTCTCCGACGATCTCGCCGACACCTGGAACCCCGTTGCGAGCGTCACGATCGACACGACCGACGACCGCGAGGTGAGCGAGGTCTCGGCATCGGAGGACGCCGCGAGCGTCTCGGCCGAGGTGCACGGGGAGGCCGTGGTCGACTCCGACGGGCGATACCGCCTCATCGCCGACGGCACGACCTCGCTGTCGTTCGAGCTCGCGCGCGACGCCGAGGGGGAGTGGCGGATCGTGTCGGCTCCCGACGGCATCGTGCTCGACCGCCTCTTCTTCCGCGAGCTGTACGCGGCGCACGACCTCGCCTACTTCGATGCGACGTGGCGGCACATCGTGCCCGACCGGCGGTGGTTCCTCACGCTCCAGCACGCGCCCACGCGCATCGTGCAGAAGCTCGTGGAGGGCGCGCCGAGCGACTGGCTGGCCCCCGGGGTCGAGACCGCCTTCGCCGACGACGTCCAGCTCGCGAGCGGGACGATCGAGGTCGACGCCGATCGCGTCGCCCACGTCGAGCTCACCGACGCCGCGGGAGCGGACGACGAGACGCTCAGCCGCATGCGCGCGCAGCTCGAGCAGAGCCTGGCGTCGACCGACGTGCGCGAGGTCGCGCTCACCGTCGAGGGCCAGGAGGTCGACGTGCCGGCGGCGCCGGTCGCGTCGACGCGGATCGACTCGCGCGCGCTCGTGCTCACGGACGACGGGTTCGGCTACCTGTCCGGCGGCGAGGTCGTCGCCGTCGACGGGATGTCGGAGGTCCTCTCGGACTTCCCCGAGGACATCGCGTCCGTGGCGATGTCGGCCGACCAGCAGATCGCGGCCGTGGGCCTCGCGGACGGGCGCGTCATGCGCGTCACGGCTGACGACCATCCGTCGGAGATCGACGCGGGCGGCAAGGCGATCGCGCCCGCGCTCGACCCGCACGGATGGATCTGGACGGTGCGGCCGGGTGATCCGCGCTCGCTCACGGCCTGGAGCGCCGACCTCGAGCCGACCCCGATGACCGGCGGATGGACCGACGTCTCCCGCGTGACGGCGATCGACGTCTCGCGCGACGGCGCGCGGATTGCGGCGATCGTCGCGATCGGCGACGAGCAGTGGGTGATCGTGTCGGCGATCGAGCGCGACTTCGACGGCGCGCCGCTCTCGGTGGGCGCGCCGACGCGGATCGCGCAGCTGCGCATGCCGGGTATCGACCTCGCCTGGATCGACGACAACACGGTCGGCATCGCGGCCGGCGGCACCGACAGCGCGCAGCTCATCCAGCAGCCGATCGGGGCGCCCGGGACGACCGCGACCGCGCCGCTCAACGTCGTCGCAGTGGGAACGGGGGATCAGGAATGGCCCGTGCGCCTCCTGACCTCGGAGGGGAGCCTGCTCGTCATGCGCGGCCGCAATCCCACCGAGTCGGCCAAGGGCGTCGAGGTGCTCGCGACGCAGCTCGGCCTGCCCGGCTGAGCCGACGCCGCGTGCACAGGCGCGCGGCGCCGGCGTGCCGCGCCGTGTGCCGACGGCGGCGTCCCTGCGGAGGGCGCGGCATGCGCAGGGTGTCCTCATGACGACGATGACCGATGGCCTGCGCGTCGCCCTGCGCGAGGCCGGCGCCCTGCTCCTGCCCGTCGACTGCGCGGGATGCGGGGCACCCGGCGCCGCCGTGTGCGACCGCTGCCGCGCGGCGCTCGGGCCGTGTGTCGTGCGCCGCACCCTCGACGACGACTTCGAGGTGATCAGCGGGCTGGCCTATCAGGGTGCCGCGGCGTCGTCCCTGCGCGCGTTCAAGCAGCGCGGGCGCACCGACCTCGCCCGCGTCCTCGCGCCGGCGCTGCGGGCGGCGCTCGTGAGCTGCGCCGTCGCGAGCGGGCGCCTCGTCGACGCCGTGCCCATCCCGCCGTCGGCCGCCTCGTCGCGACGGCGCGGCTACCGCCCGGTCGAGCTGCTGCTGCACCACGCGGGGGTCGCCCCGCTGCGCGCGCTGCGCTGGGCGCGCCGCATCGACGACCAGCGTGCGCTCGACGTGGCCGAGCGCGGGCGCAACGTCGCGGCAGCGCTCGCCGTGCGCCGCCGTGTCGAGGGGCGCGCGGTCGTCATCGTCGACGACGTCGTGACCACCGGGGCGACGCTCCGCGAGGCCCGTCGCGCGCTCGCCGAGGCCGGTGCTCTCGTGCTCGGCGCGGCGACGCTCGCGGCGACGCCGCGCGTTCTCCCGCCGCGAACACGACACGCGTGATCGTTTCGAGATAGTTCGTGACACCCGTCCGCGCCGGGGATACGGTGGGGGACACCAAGGCGACCGCAGGTCCGCCGCTCACACCGGTCGGACCGGATAGGGAGGCAGAGATGGACACGAACATCGTCGGCGTGGGGGTCAGCGTCTCAGAGCGATTCCGCACCGTGGTCGAGGAGAAGAGCGAGCGGATAGCGTCGCTCGCCCCGCGTGCCCAGCGTCTCGAAGTGAAGGTCACGCACCACGCGCATCGCGGGGGCCGTCTCGAGGAGGAGTCGGTCGAGCTCACGATCTTCTGGAACGGCCCGGTCATCCGGGCGGAGGCGCACGACGCCGACAAGTTCACGGCGCTCGACATGGCGATCGAGAAGCTCAGCGAGCAGATCCGCCGTGCGAAGGACAAGAAGGTCAGCGGGCGTCTGCACCCGCGCGCCGCGCGCTTCGCGAAGGAGAAGGGGGCGCTCGAGGGGCTCGACGTGCAGCCGGCGACCGTCGAGACGCTCCAGGCCGTCGCGACCGGCACCGTTCCGGTCGTCGAGCAGACCGAGGAGGACGAGGCCTACACGCCCGTCGTGATCCGGAGCAAGACCTTCGAGCCCGAGTGGATGACCGTCGAGGAGGCCGTCGACCGCATGGAGCTCGTCGGCCACGACTTCTTCCTCTTCATCAACGCGCGCACCGACCACCCGAGCGTCGTCTACCGGCGCCGCGGCTGGGACTACGGTGTCATCGCGCTCACGACGCAGGCCCCTCCCGTGGAGGACGTGCTCGCGTCGTGACGACCTCGTGACAGGCGGATGGCCCGGATCCCAGGATCCGGGCCATCCGCCTGTCTGCGCGGGATCAGTCGAAGACGTCGCCGATGAGGCCGCCGAGCAGCACGCCGCCGAGCACCGGCCCGAGGAGGCCGCCTCCTCCGCCGCCGAAGCCCCCGCCGCGCGGCCCGCGTCGGCCGCCGCCCCACGAGCCCCAGTCGTCGTCATCGGGGCGCGACGAGTCGATGTCGCGCTGCGCGAGCTGGAGCGCCTCGTGCGCCAGCTGCGCCGCCCGGCGGGCGAGCTGCTGCGCCTGCTCGCGCGTGTCCTCGTCGGCGACGAGGGGATCGATGTCGATCCGCACGCGCTGCGCCTCGGCGTAGCGCGTGCGGGCGTCTGCGCCGATCCAGCCGCGGTGGCCGTTGATGAGGCTTCCCGCGACGGCGATGGCGCGGTCGGCGGCGTCGATGTCGTGGCGCACGTGCGCGATGGACGGCACGGGGCGCGCCGCGCGCTCGCGCGCCTTCGCGACGGCGGCGTCGAGCGCGGCGTTCGCGTCGGACAGCGAGGCGAGGTCGGAGAACGGGTCGGAGGGCGTGCCGGGGCCCGGCAGGGCGGCGAGCGCCGCCTCGAGGTCGGCGACGGCCCTGGTCACCTCGGGCGTCTGCGGAGCCTGCCGCGCCGCGACGATGTCGCCGCGGGAGTCGGCGACGACGTCGGCCAGGGTCGACTGCGCGCGCATCGCCTCGATCTCGAAGTCGTCGACACCGTCGAGGATGCTCGTGGCACGGCGGACGGCCTCGGTGGCGGTCTCGAGGGCGAGGTTCGCCTCCTCACCGCGCCGCGCCTCGCGGCGGCGCTCCGACACGTCGGCCGAGTGCAGGGCGAAGTCCAGCAGCTGCTCCGCCTCGTCGGCGTTCACCCGCACGCGCTGCAGGGCCTCGGGGCTGTAGTGACGCGCGAGGCGCTCGACGGTCGTGCGCGCCTGCGGGAGCCGCTCGCGGAGGCGCTCGACGTCGGCGCGGACCTGCTGCAGGATCTGCGGGGCCTGCCGGACGAGCGCGATGCGCGCCTGCAGCGCCGCCGTGCGCTCGTCGAGGACGTCCTCGGCCCAGTCGCAGAGCTGGATGATGCGCGCGTTGCGCGTGCGCAGCTCCTCCGGGGTGTCGGGGATCTCGTCGTGGTTGAGCTGGTGCAGGTGGAAGGCCTCGGCCATGTGCTCCTTGACTGCGGCCAGGCCGGTGCGCAGATCCTCGGTCGGGCCTTCACCGAGCTCGGCGACGGCGAAGACCAGCTCGTCTCCGGTCGCCCGGATCCGCTCGTCCGCTGTCACCAGCGCGGTGCGGGCGCGCCGTGCGAGGTCGGCGTCGGCCGACTCCTGCTGCTCGCGCTCTTCCCGTCGGCGTCGACCCCACAAACCTGCCATGCTCTCGATCCTACGGCGCTTCCCGCGGCGCACGGGCGGTCGATCCGCGCGGGCGCAGGAGCGCGGTGGAGTCGAGGTGCGCGGCCGGGGCGGCGCCGTCGATGAGGTCGAACAGGCGCCGGGCGACGTGCGCGCCGAAGGCGACGACGTCGTGGCTGAGCGCCGTGAGCTGCGGGAACGTGTGCTCGCACAGGACCGAGTCATCCCACGCGATGATCGACAGCTCGTCGGGCACCCGCACGCCGAGCTCCATCGCGACCGTGAGCCCGGCCACCGCCATGACGTCGTTGTCGAAGATGAGGGCGGTGGGGCGCTGCGGCGAGGTGAGCAGCGCGCGCGTCGCCCGTGCGCCGTCCTCGGGGGAGTAGTCGGTGTGGACGAGCGTCGGCTCGAGCCCCGCGCGCGTCATCTCGGCGACGAACGCGTCATCGCGGATGCTCGTGTGGGCGAGCGCGGCGAGGCCCGACACGCGGGCGATCCGCGTGTGACCGTGCTCGCGCAGGTGGCCGACCGCCGACCGCATCGAGGTCGCGTCGTCGGTCCACACGGTCGTGAGCCCGCCCGAGACGGCCGGGTCTCCGACGACGACGGTGGGCAGCGCATTGCGCGCCTTCGAGAGCCCGATGCGGGGGTCGTCGAGCTCGAGGTCGGTGAGGATGATGCCGTCGACGCGGCCGCTGCTGTGCCACTTCGAGAGGGTCGCGTACGCGGCCTCGGGTGTGGGGACGACCTGCAGCAGGAGGCTGTACGAGCGCTCCGCGAGCTCGCTCTCGAGGCCCGCGAAGAACTTCATGTAGAACGCCTCGACGCCGAGGTTGCGGGGATCGCGTGCGAGCACGAGCCCGAACGTCTCGGTGCGCGCCTCCGCGAGCGAGCGGGCGCTGCTGGCCGGGGCCCATCCCATCTCGTCGGCGACCCGCAGCACGCGCGCACGGGTCTCCTCAGAGACGCCCTTGCGGCCGTTGAGCGCGAACGACACGGCCCCGATCGACACCCCCGCGCGCGCCGCGATGTCGCTGATCGTCACCCGCCCCGTGCGCCGTCGTGTCCCCGCCACACGAGAACCCTATGCCACGCCTGCGCGGACCGGCTCAGCGTCGCACGACCGCGACCGAGGCGGCGAGCGGATGGCCGGGGCCCACGCCCGAGAGCAGGGTCGCGCCGTCGAGGCCCGAGCCCCGCGCGGTCACGATGCGCGCATGGGGAGCGCGCCCGGCGAGCGCGGCCGAGAAGGCATCGGCGATCGGAGCCGAGCCGAAGACGCCGCCGATCGGGGCCACGGGCGCGTCCGCGCCCTCGAGCCCCGCTCGGCGGAGACCGGCGACGACACTCAGCGCGAGCTGCTCGCCGGCGCGCCGCGAGATGTCGAGCGCGACCGGATCGCCGTCGGCCGCACGGCGCGCGACCACGCGCGCGAACGATGCGACCCTGCTCACGCGCGACGGGTCGGACTGGAGCAGGATGTAGGCGGTCTCGAGGTCGCGCCACACGGTGCGCACGTCGTCGCTCAGCAGGGTCGCCGGTCCGCGGCCGTCGTGCGCGCGCATGACCGCGTCGAGCGCCTCCCTGCCGATCCAGTAGCCGCTGCCCGCGTCGCCCATGATGTGCCCCCAGCCGTCGACGCGGCACGAGCTCTCGGGGCCCACAGCGAGCGTGACGACGCCCGTCCCCGCGGCGACGACCGCTCCGTGCACATCGCCGAGGGCCCCGAGGTACGACGTGATGGAGTCGTGGGCGAGCCGCACCTCGCGCACGCCGGCATCGGCGAGGAGCGCGTGCAGAGCGGCCGCATCGGCGCCGCCGTCGACGAGGCCCGAGGCCCCGACGACGACGGCATCGACCTCGGTCGCGCCCTCGTCGATCGCTCGCCGCGCGGCCGCGGCGAGCTGCACGGGCAAGGGCTCGTGGGTGCGGAGCCCGGGGGACTCGCGCGCGACGCCTCCGGCCACGCGGGCGCGGACGCCGGTCTGGCCGGCGTCGATCGACAGGACGGTCATCTCTCTCCTCCCGGCGGTCACCCGCGCTCCGCATACGCGTCGCGCAGCCATCCGCCCGCGGGCTTGGCGTAGGGGCAGTAGTCGTCGTTGCGCGCCGCCTCGTCGGGGGCGTACAGCTGGGCGGGCCAGTCCCACAGCATGAATCCGCGCACCCAGTCGCGCGCATCGCACGCGGCGAACATCGTCCGGTAGTAGCGCAGCTGCTCCTCACCCGAAGGCGCGCCCGCGAGGCTCCAGTCGTTCGGGAGGGCGGCTGACCCCTCGCGCGACGGGCATCCGGCCTCCAGGAACAGGAACGGCTTGCCGTGGGCGGCGACGACGGGCTCGATCCGGTCGAGCTGCGCTTCCCACGCGTCCTCGGGGTAGTAGCCGCTGGAGCTGATGACGTCGACCGCGTCCCACCAGGTGATGCGGTCCTCCTGGTACTTGTCGCAGTTGTAGGTGACGAGACCGCGGTACTCCGCGCGGACATCCGCGATGAGCGCCCGCCACTCGGCCTCGCGCGCGTCGGCGCGCACCATCTCGCAGCCGATGCAGAGCATCTCGCAGCCCTCGCGCTCCGCGATGCGCGCGGCGTGCAGGATGAACGCGCGATACGACGCGAACCACTGCGTCCAGCTCGGCTCGCCCGGCACGTCCCAGTCGAAGAAGCCGATGTGCGCGCGCCAGGTCCCGTCGGCGACGTTCACGACGGGCTTGAGGCAGACTCTGAGCCCGAGCGCCTTCGCCTCGCGGATGGCCCAGATGATCTCGTCGTCGGTCACGGTGGGCTCGTCCTGGAAGCGGATGTCGGTGCTGATCGCCGTGTCCTGCAGGGCGCCGTACGCGAGCGCCGTCCAGGTCACGGAGTGGTCGGCCATCCGCCGCATCGAGTCGGCCGCGGCGGGAGTCGCCCACGTGCCGCGCACGCCGGTCCACCCCCACGTCATGCCGCAGACGTATCCGTCGTCGAGGGTCATCGCGCGACCAGCTCGTTGGCCGTGCGGATGACCCGCTCGGAGAGGAGGGCGGGCAGATCGATCGGCTCCGGATGCCGCACGCGGAAGACGGCCGTCTCGCCGGGCAGCAGGGTGAACAGCCCGTCCTCCGTGACGGCGTCGGGATGCGCCTTGTCGACGAGCAGGGACAGGTCGCGCACGAGGTTCCGCGCGGTGATCTCCACCTCGGTGCCGCCGTCGACAGGGCGCACCCCGAAGTCGAGGACGGCCGGAGCGAGGCGCGAGTCGCGCGGCTCGGCGAAGAACCACAGGCCCCGTACGTCGCCCGCCGACGCGACGACGAGCTCGGCCGCCGCGTCATCCGGTGTCGCGAGCTGGGGGCGAAGGGGGAGCGTCGTCGTTCCGCGCGGCGGGACCGAGAAGGGCTGCGCGTCCTCCGCGATGGCCGTCCCGTCGAAGCCGCGCCGGGCCGTCGCGAGCGTGCCCTCCCACGTCTCTCCCGTGTCGTTCGAGAGGACGACCGCGAGCCCGTCGCCGCGCGGCTGGATGGTGGCGATCCGCGGCGCGAAGGCCTGCTTGAGGGCGTGCCACAGCGGCTTCAGCCGCTCGGCGCCGTCGATCGCCGCCCAGCTCGTGACCGGCCAGCAGTCGTTGAGCTGCCAGACGATCGCGCCCATCGTGACCGGGGCCCAGGACCGGAAGTGCTCGAGAGCCGTCCGGACGGCCAGCGCCTGGTTGAGCTGCATCGCCCAGTGCCAGCCCTCCATGTCGCGCGGCATGCGGAAGTGGGGGAGGAGCCCGTTCGTGAGCTTCGTGTTCCCCTCCATCGCCTTCTGGTGGACGATCATCCCCGGCGACTCCGGAGTGAGCGGATCGTCGGACACGGCGTCGCGCAGCGTGGTCCACGTCGCCGGGCCCTGCCATCCGAACTCGGCGACGAAGCGCGGCCGGTGGTCGCGGTAGGTGAGCCAGTCCTGGCGGTTCCACTGCTCCCAGAGGTGCACGGATCCGTGGGCGTCGTCGCTCGGACCCTCGCCGTTCGGGCTGAACGGGCTGCCGGGAGCGTAGGGGATGTGCGGCGCGAGCTCGGCGACGAGCGACGGGAAGAGCTCGAAGTAGTAGTGCGCACCCCACGTCGCACCGTCGAGGGCCGTCTGCCATCCCCACTCCGCGAAGCCCATGAGGTTCTCATTGCTGCCGCACAGGAGCACGAGCGAGGGGTGAGCGGACAGCCGCACGATCTGATCGCGCGCCTCGGCCTCGATCTCGCCGCGCAGCGGCTCCTCCTCGGGGTAGGCCGCGCACGCGAGCAGGAAGTCCTGCCAGGTGAGGAGCCCCAGCTCGTCGCACAGGCGGAAGAGGTCGTCCGACTCGTAGATGCCGCCGCCCCAGATGCGGATGAGGTTGATGCCGGCGGCCTGCGCCTGACGGAGCCGACGCTCGTAGCGGGCGGCGTCGACGCGCGTGACGAGCGCGTCGTCGGGGATCCAGTTCACGCCCTTGACGAACACCGGCACGTCGTTGACGTGCAGCGCGAACGGCGTGCCGTCGGCATCGGGGGTCGTGTCCCAGCGCGCCGAGCGGAAGCCGACCCGACGGGTCGCCTCGTCGAGCGGCGCGTCATCGGCCGACAGCGCGAGCCGCACGTCGTACAGCGGCTGCTCCCCGTAGCCGGCAGGCCACCAGAGCGCGGCGCCCGGGACCGCGACCTCGATGTGCGCGGCGTCCATTCCCATGGCGAGCTCCGCCTCGGCCGTGCGGCCGTCGATCTCGACCGCGAGATGCAGTGCGCGATCGGCGTCCGCGCGCTCGACGCGCACATCCGCGCGCAGCGCGCCGCCATCCGGGGTCGGCGCGGCGTCCACGCGCACCTCGGCGATGCGCGCGATGGACCAGGACTCGAGCCGCACGGGCCGCCAGATGCCGCTCGTCGCGGTCGCGATGCCCCAGTCCCAGCCGAAGCTCGCGGCGGATTTCCGGATGGCCTCGTACGGCAGCGGGTACGGGCGCGGTCGGGCGCCGTACTCCATGCTGCGGGCGCCCGCGTACTTCACGGGCGAGGAGAACGCCACGACGAGCACGTTGTGGCCCTCGACAAGCGCGTCCCGCGCGTCGACGCGGTAGGTGCGGTGCTGGTTCGCGGACTCGAGCACGACGCGCCCGTTCAGGGTCACCGTCGCGACCGTGTCGAGACCGTCGAACACGAGATCGTGCCGCTCATGGCCATCCGCCGACCACGTGAACGTCGTCTCGTACGTCCAGTCGGTCAGCCCGATCCACCGCTGGGCGGCCTCGTTGTCGTCGAGATACGGGTCGTCGATGAGGCCGGCCGCGAGCAGGTCGGTGTGGATGCACCCGGGCACCGTCGCGGGGATGGTCGCGCCCGCGACCGACTCCGGGACCGGACCGGCCACGGCGCGCGCGCTCCAGCCTTCGTGCAGGTCGCGGCGGATGACGGCGGGGGCGAGGGCGAGGATGTCGGTCACTTGACGGCTCCTGAGGTGAGGCCCCGGTAGATCCACTTCTGCAGGAACAGGAAGGCGACCAGGGTCGGGATGATGACGAGGATCGAGCCGGCGGCGATGAGCTCCCACTGCGCGCCGAACGGCCCCTTGAACCGGAACAGCGACGTCGAGATGAGCCCCTCGGACGGCAGGTAGAGGAACGGCATGTAGAACTCGTTGTAGACCGCGATGCCCTTGATGATGACGACGGTCGCGATCGCGGGGCGCAGCAGCGGCAGGATGACGCGCCAGTAGATCGTCCACCGGCTCGCGCCGTCGATCATGGCCGCCTCGTCGAGGGAGACGGGGATCGACGACATGAACTGGATGAACAGGTAGATGGCGATGATGTCGGTGCCCATGAAGAGCAGGATCAGCGCGATCTTGGTGTCGTAGAGGCCCATGCCGTTGATGAGCTGGAAGGTCGCCACCTGCGTCGTCACGCCGGGGATGAGCGTCGCGACGAGGAAGAGCCCGAAGATGAGCTTCTTCCCGCGGAAGGCGAAGCGATCGAGCGCGTACGCGCACATCGTGCCGAGGATGATGGTGCCCACGAGCGAGACGCCGAGGACGATGAGGGTGTTGACGAATCCCTCGAGCATCCGGCCGCTCTCGAACGCCGTCGCGAAGTTCTCGAGATTGAGCCAGTTGGCCGGAGGGTCGAACGGACCGGTCTGCAGGTACTCCTGCTCGGTCTTGAGCGCGGCGATGAGCACGACCGACAGCGGGAGCAGCGTGAGGACCGCGCCGATGATCAGGCTGACGTACTTGGCCGTCGTGGCGCTCATGCTGCGCAGTCGCATGAGCGGGGTGCGCGCGGATGCGATCGCGGTCATGTCAGGTCCACCTTCTCGTCGGGGAACACCAGTCGCTGGATCCACGTCACCAGCAGGACGATCGCGAGCAGCACGACCGCCATGGCGGACGCGAGCCCGACGTTGCGGAAGCTGAACGCGGTCGAGAGGGTCTCGATCACGAACGTGCTCGATCCGTTGGCGCCGCCGGTCATGACGAACGGCACCTCGAAGACGCTCAGGCTGCCGGAGATGGCGAGGATGAACGAGAGGCCGATGATGCGGCGGATGCCGGGGAAGATGATCGCCCAGAACTGCTGCCAGCGGCTCGCGCCGTCGAGCTCGGCGGCCTCGTACAGGTCGCCCGGGATCGACTGGATCGCGCCGAGGAACAGGACGAAGTTGAGACCGGTGTACCGCCACACCGACGTCGCGGCGAGCGAGTAGTTCACGACCTCCGGGTCGCCGAGCCACTGCGGAGGCTCTGCCACGCCGAACCAGGAGAGCACCGTGTCGAGCGTGCCGCCCGGCTGGAAGAGGTACAGGAAGACGAAGCCGATCGCGACGCCGTTGATGAGGTACGGGAAGAACAGGACGCCGCGGAAGAAGTTCGAGAACCTCGTCGAGAAGCTCAGGAGGGTGGCGAAGTAGAGCGCGATCGCCATCTGCGCGAAGGACGCGGCGAAGTAGTAGAGGCTCACGCCGAACACGCTGAAGATGCGCGGGTTCGTGAAGACCTCGATGTAGTTCTCGAGCCCGACGAAGTTCTTCTCGAGGTCGAGGCCGTCCCAGTCCGTGACGCTGTAGTACAGCAGGTTGAGGGCGGGCCAGTAGCTGAAGAGGAGCAGCAGGCCCACCGCTCCCGAGAGGAAGAACCAGGGGGTCAGTCGCTGCAGAGCGGTCCGGCTCGTCGGCGCCCCGCGCCCGGGGCGCCGGGGTCGCGGCGCGAGCCGCGCCCCCGGCGCTCGGGCGAGGGCACGATGACGGCGGCGCGCGTGGCGGCGGATGCGCCGGCGGGAGCCGAGGTCGTCATGGTGTCTCCGTCTCGTGGTCGGCTTACTCGCCGACCCGGGCCTGGGCGTCGCTCCAGGTCGAGTTCAGCTCGGCGAAGGAGGTCTCCTTGTCGCCGTCGGCGGCGCCGCGGGCGATGTCGACGAGCTTCTGCCGGTACAGCGGGCCCCACAGGTCGATCTGCGCGGTGTCCGCGATCTCGCGGAGGAGGTTCTCCTTGCCCTCGGGCGCGGGGTTCGTCTCGAGGAGCTCGACGCCGGCGGACTCGAGCTCGGCGAGGTAGTCGGGCGCGGGCTTGTCGATGACGGTCGAGATCATGTTCTGCGTCTCGGTGAAGCCCGAGTCCTCGATGAGCCACTGGATGAAGGCCCACGCCGCGGCCTTGTGCTCGGAGTGGCGGCTCACGCCGAGGTTGTAGTCGCCGCCGATCGTGGCGTACTGCTGGCCGTCGACGTTCGCGGGGAAGGCCATGAAGCCGACGTCCTCGGGGGAGGCGCCGTTCTCCTCGGCCGCGGCCTGCATCTGCGACACGGCCCAGGAGCCGAGCGCCATCGTGGCGATCCGGCCCGTCGCGAAGTCGACCTTCGACTTCTCCCAGTTCGTCGTGAGGGGGTCGTCCTCGGTGAGACCCGCCGCCACGGTCTCGTAGAGAAGCGAGTCGATCGCGTAGACGTCGGTGCCCTCGGTCCACGGCTCGGGGTCCTCGGCGAGCGTGATGCCCGCGTCGGGGTCGTTCGTGATCGCGCCGAGGTTGCTGAAGGCCTGCGACAGCGGCCATCCGTCCTTGTAGTTCGTGTAGTACGGGATGGCGTCGGTGTTCTCGTCGACGAGGCGGAGTGCCTCGAGCCACTCGTCCTCGGTCGTCGGCAGCGTCTCGACGCCCGCCTCCTCGAACACCCGCTTGTTGTAGAGGATGCCGTTGGCGTTGCCGCCGATCGCGAGGCCGTACTGCGTGCCCTCGTAGGTGTGCGTCGTGAGGAAGCGGTACGTGTCGGCGAGCTCCTCGGTCTCGCCGAGCGGCTCGAGGAACTGCTCGTACTGGCTCGGCAGCATCGAGGGGATGCCGATGACGTCGCCGTAGTTCGTCGTGCTGAGGCGCGTCTTCATCTCGCCCTCGTAGTCGGTGATGCCCTCGAACGTCACGGTCACGTCGGGGTGGAGCTTCTGGAACTCCTCCGCGTACTTCTCGAACGTGCCGTCCTCGACGAGGTCGGTGCGCCAGGTGACGACCTTGATCTCGCCCGAGGGCTCGCCGTCGATGGTGTTGTCGGCGTCGTTCGCCGCGCCGCCGCCGCACGCGGTCAGCAGCAGCGCACCGCCGGCGAGCATCGCGGCGCCTGCCCATGCCTTCTTTGCCATGTTCCTTCTCCTCGTGTTCGAGGCACTCATCGGGAGCACGCGCCTTCGCGCTCTCCGGGTGCTGATGAGCGAGCGTACGGGAGAATCGGCGCAATGTAAAGCGCTTTAGTTGTGGCAGGTGCTGGGGGTGCGCGGGAGGGGCCGATTCGCGGGCCGGTTCGCGTCGCGGTTGCCGCGAAACGCGGCAGCAGCCGCGCGTCAGACGGCGGCGACGGGGCGCGCGGGGCGGCCGCGCTTCGGGCGCTCGGTCGAGAGGTCGAGCGCGAGCGCGTGGTCGGGATGCGCGGCGAGACGCTCCTCGGCGTGCGCGAGCCAGCGGGCATCCGCCTCCGCGGAGAAGAGGAGCGCGTCGGAGATCAGCGACCACGCGACCCGCTCGGGCCCCTCCTGCTCCGAACCGGGGTACACGGCGGCGCGCAGACCCTCGATCCGGGCGTCGACGGCCTCGCGCTCGGCGCGGAGCACGGCGCCCGCGTCGACGCCCGGGAGGGTCGCGGCGAGGGCGAGCTTGACCGCGAGCGCGTCGCGATCCGATGGATCCACGGGCGTCTCGAGCCACAGCTGCGCCGCCTCGCGGCCGGCGGGCGTGATGCTCCAGTAGACGTGCCCCTGCGCGTCGGGTTCGCCGCGCTCGACGAGCCCGTCGCGCTCGAGGCGCTCGAGCGTGTTGTAGATCTGCCCGACGTTGAGGGTGCGCGTTCCCCCCGTGCGGCGCGCGAACTCGGTGCGCAGCTGGTACCCGTAGCAGGGGCCCTGATCCAGGATCGCCAGCAGTCCGTGTCGCACCGACATCCGCACCTCCGGTCCGCGCGGCGAAAAGGGATGCCGCGTATGCAGATACGAGCGTACCGATCGGATGGCGGATCGCAGAGATTCCCGGACATCGCCTTGTGTCGCGCTGAGAGTGCGAGGCGCCTCGCTACCATCGCGAACATGGCCGGACCGTCGATGACGCCACGGAGATCCGAGTACGCGCGCCCGAGTCACGTGCTCGTCCATCTGAGCGACACGCATCTGAGAGCCGAGGGCGGCGTCTTCGGGATCGACGCCGCCGAGCACGTGAGCCGCATGCTCGCGGAGATCGAGCAGTCCGGGGCGCGCCCCGACGCGCTGGTCTTCACCGGCGACCTCGCCGATCTCGGCGAGCGCGACGCCTACCGGCAGCTCCGCGACGCCGTCGCGCCCGCCGCGGAGCGCCTCGGGGCGCGCGTGATCTGGGTCATGGGCAACCACGACGCCCGCGACCCGTTCCGACGCGAGCTCCTCGGCGAGACGGGCGACGCACCGGTCGACGCGGTCCACGACCTCGACGGGCTTCGCGTCATCGTGCTCGACACGTCGGTGCCCGGAGCGCACCACGGCGAGGTGTCGGCGGAGCAGCTCGAGTGGCTGTCACTCGAGCTCGCCCTGCCCGCGCCGCGCGGGACCATCCTCGCGATGCACCACCCGCCCATCCCGTGCGTGCTGGATCTCGCGACGCTCGTCGAGCTGCGCGATCAGCAGGCGCTCGCCGAGGTGCTGCGGGGGAGCGACGTCCGGGCCATCCTCGCGGGCCACGTGCACTTCTCGTCGACGGCGACATTCGCCGGGATCCCGGTGTCGGTCGCGTCGTCGTCCTGCTACACGCAGGACCTGCGCATCGCCGACGGCGGCATGCAGCCGCGCGACGGCGCGCAGTCGTACAACCTCGTGCACGTCTACGACGAGACGATCGTCCACTCGGTGGTGCCGTTCTCGGACGCGCCGCCCGCCGAGATCACCTCGGCCGAGGAGACCGCGCGCCGGCTCGAGCGCGCGGGCGTGGTCATCCCGCCCGCGAGCCCGTCCCGCACGGTCGCATCCGACGCGCCGGTCGCCGAGCAGGTCGCGCCGCCGACGGAGCCGCTGCCGCTCGTGGGGTGACGGTCAGTCGCTCTCCCACGGCGCCTTGACGGGGAAGTAGGCCTCGAGCGTCTCCCGGACGACCCGTGCGCGCAGCTCCTCCGGCAGCTCGGGCTCGCTGCCGTCGTTGAGGCAGAACATGTCGACGTCCCGCCCGGACAGCAGTCGCCCCATCCGCGCGGGCGCATCGCGCTGCGTCGTCTGGATGTACGCCGTCCGCGGCTCGGTCGTCGCGAGAGCACGGCCGGTGAACGTCGCGTAGTAGTGGTAGAGCGAGTTCGTGACCGAGATGTCGGTCGCGCTGCGGAAGCGGGCCGCCGCCGTCCGCGCGAACTCCTCGGGGAACTCGCGCTCCAGCTCGAACATCACCTCGCGGCTGTGCGGCGTGGCGCAGTGCTGCAGGTCTCGAAGGATGACCCGTCCGAAGCGCTCGCGCAGGAGGTCGCGGTTGACGCGCGCCGCGTTGTCGTGGCCGGATCGGCTCGGCCGCGAGGGGCCGACGCCGATGCGCACGCCGCATTCGACGTACTTCGTGAGCCCGCCCGCGGTGAAGAACATCTCGGGAGAGACCGGACGGCCGAAGAACATGTCGTCGTTCGAGTACAGGAAGTGCTCGGCGATGCCCGGGATGCGGTGGAGCTGCGCCTCGACGGCGTGCGAGTTGTGGGTCGGGAGGACCGTCGGGTCGGCGAAGAACTCCTCGCTGCGGACGATCGTCACCCGCGGGTGCTCGGCGAGCCAGCGCGGCGCGGGGCTGTCGGTCGCGATGAAGATGCGGCGGACCCACGGGGCGAACATGTGCACGCTGCGCAGGGCGTAGCGCAGCTCGTCGACGTGGCGGTAGCGCGCGGCGTGCGCGTCGCCCTCCCCGACGACGTAGGCGTTCATGCGCTTCGCGCGCTCGCGCTGGAAGTCGTTGGACGAGCCGTCGACCCACGAGAAGACCATGTCGATGTCGAAGGTCACCTCGTGCGGACCCGCATCGAACATCCCCTCGAGCGTGCGCCACTCGCGTCCATGCCGGCGGATGGTCGTCAGAGCGAGGTCGTCCGCCGCGATCACGTGGCGGGTCAGCGCGTTCCGTCGCGGGGCGCGCACGATGGCGCCCTCGCGACGCCAGAACTCGAGGCGCACGCCGCAGTCGGCGCCGTAGCTCAGCGTGCCCGACGGCACGATGCGCGGGCGGAAGAGCACCGCGACGTCCTTCGCGAACGCGGACTCGACCCCCGAGGAGAGCGGCACGGGAACGCGTCGGGCCGAGCGCGCCGCCGTCCACGGACCCTCGTCGGCGGCCAGCGCGGCGAGCGCGGCGGGCTTGTCCTCGACATCGAGCGCGAGGGCGGGCCGCCCACTCGTCCGGCGCAGGAGGAGCGGCTGCAGACCCGCGCGCTCGAGGAGATCGGCGAGCGCGAGGAGATCGGCTGTCTGGGCCTCGTCCGGTGTGGACTCCTCGACGAGATGCAGGATCCCGTCATGAAGGCGCGTGGCGGCATGGTCGGGAGCGACCTCGCGCGGGGAGTGTGCGGTGCGACCGGAAGGGGTGCCCAGAAGCGTCATCAATCACCTCGTATCTACTTACGGCGGACGCCGTCAGGACGGGGAACATGGAGCCGATCCGACGGAGGCGGGGATTCCCGGACGACGTCTCGTGAACAGCTCCTGACTGAATGATAGACAGCGCGTGACGCTGCGGATGCACCCTCGACAAGCCGACCGCCATGCGGTAAGGGATCCGGTCGCCGATTCGCGGCATCCTCGCAGGTCAGCGGCGCGGCGCGACGTCCTGCAGCGCCTCGAGGAGGGCGGGGTGCGAGAAGCGGAAGCCGGCGGCGATGAGCCGCTCGGGAACGACCCACCTGCTCTTCAGCACGAGCTCGGGCTCGGTGCGGATGACCCACATCGCGGGCTCGAGCATGAAGCGCCACGCGGGCAGGCCGAAGCGCGCGCCGACGATGCGGCGCAGGGTCCGCATGAGCGTGCGATTGTCGCTCGGGTTCGGAGACGCGACGTTGACGACGCCGTCGATGTCGTCGTGCGTCTCGAGGAAGCGGATGGCCGCGATCACGTCGTCGATGTGCACCCAGCTGAACCGCTGGCGGCCGCCCGTGCGGTGCCGCGGGGCGCGTCCGTCGCCGCTCGGGGCGGAGCCGATCCCGCGGTAGCGGCGATGGGGGAACCACCATCCGTCGATCTGCGGGCCGCCGATGCCGAGGCGGGCGAGGAGGAAGAGCAGCCGGGTCGCCGGCCCGTCGCCGAGGACGATGGCCATCCGCAGCGCGACGCGGCGCGTGGCCGGGAGGTCGCCCGCGAAGAGCTCGCGCTCCCACTCCCGCGCGACGTCGACCGAGAAGCCCGTGCCGAGCTCGCCCGTGCTCTCGGTCTGAGGGCGGTCCGTCGCGTGCCGGTAGATGGTGGCCGTGCTCGCGTTCATCCACACGCGCGGAGGCCGCGCTGAGGCGGCGATCGCCTCGCGGAGCGCGCGGGTCGTGTCGACGCGGGACCGCAGGATCTCGTCGCGATGGGGGTTGGTGTACCGGCAGTTGACGGACTTCCCGGCGAGGTTCACGACGAGATCCGCGCCATCGATCGCCGCGGCGATCGACGCGGGGTCGTCCCACCGGGCGGGTCCGCCGCGGCCGATCGTGCGAACCGTGCGCCCCTCCGCCTCGAGCGCGCGGACGAGCGCGCGTCCGACGAAGCCGCTCGCTCCCGCGACGACCGCGATCCGCTCGGTGTCGGCCATCCGCATCCCCCTCCCGCGGCGCGAGCCGCTCGTGGCCATCCTCTCAAGGAGCCGCGCATCGTCTCTCAACGTCGAGACATCGGTGCGGCGCCGCCGCGAGTGTGCGCGTCGGCGCCGAAGTCGCGGTGCGCGCGCGAGTGTGTCAGTCCGCGCCGATGACGGCGGCAGGGGCGCGGCGTTCGGCGCGGAGTCGACACCTGGCGCGGGCTGCGCGGTCTCGAGCAGGCGCCGTGCGAGCATCGCGATATGAGTAGCCGCTTCACGATCGTGACGGACACCGCCTTCCCGCCGGAGCGCCTGTTCGCGGTGTCGCTCGACGTCGATGCGCACGTCGCGTCCATGGCCGCGTCTCGCGAGCGCGCGATCGGGGGCGTCACGGCGGGCTCGATCGGCCTCGGGGAGACGGTCACCTGGCGCGCCTGGCACTTCGGCGTCCCGTGGACGATGACCTCGGCGATCACCGAGCTGGAGGAGGGGGTGCGCTTCGTCGATGAGCAGATGCGCGGACCGTTCCGGCTGTTCCGTCACGTTCACGTGTTCGAGCCGCACGGCACCGGGTCGCGCATGATCGATGAGATCGAGCTCGCCGCGCCGGTGCTCGGCGCGATCGCGGAGCGGCTCGTCCTCGTTCCGTATCTGCGCCGCCTCATCCGCCGCCGAAACGGGCACCTCCTCCGACAGCTGAGCGCGTCGGGCGGATGGGGTGAGCGCGCCGACTGAGAGTCTGCTGGCCGGTCATTGTCACGGCCGGATAACATGGGCGAGTATGCCCGTCGCCGTTCGACGGCGACCTGGCCCATCCGCCCGGGATGAGGCACCCGATCGAGGAGTGATACGTGGCAAATCCGTTCGAGAAGCTGCTCCGTGCCGGCGAAGGACGCGTCCGACGGCAGCTGCAGCGGGTGGTCACCGCCGTGAACGCCCTCGAGGAGGACTACGCGAAGCTGACCGACGAGGAGCTGCGCAGCGAGACCGCTGAGCTCCGCGCGCGCCACGAGAAGGGCGAGACGCTCGACCAGCTCATGCCCGAGGCGTTCGCGGCGGTCCGCGAGGCCGCCAAGCGCACGCTCGGGATGCGCGCGTACGATGTGCAGCTCATGGGCGGGGCCGCGCTCCACCTGGGCAACATCGCCGAGATGAAGACCGGTGAGGGCAAGACGCTCGTCGCCACGTTCCCCTCGTACCTCAACGCGATCGCCGGCAAGGGCGTCCACGTCGTCACCGTCAACGACTACCTCGCGTCGTATCAGGCCGAGCTCATGGGCCGCGTGTACCGCGCCCTCGGCATGACCACCGGCATCATCGTGTCGGGCCAGACGCCCGCCGTGCGCCGGGAGCAGTACGCGGCCGACATCACCTACGGCACGAACAACGAGTTCGGCTTCGACTACCTGCGCGACAACATGGCGTGGCGCAAGGAGGATCTCGTCCAGCGCGGCCACTTCTTCGCGGTGGTCGACGAGGTCGACTCGATCCTCATCGACGAGGCCCGCACGCCGCTCATCATCTCGGGCCCGTCGTCGGGCGAGGCCAACCGCTGGTTCGCCGAGTTCGCCAAGATCGCGCGCACCCTCGAGGAGGGCGTCGACTACGAGGTCGACATCAAGAAGCGCACGGTCGGCGTTCTCGAGGCGGGCATCGAGAAGGTCGAGGACTACCTTGGCATCGACAACCTGTACGAGTCGGCGAACACCCCGCTCATCTCGTTCCTCAACAACTCGATCAAGGCCAAGGCCCTCTTCAAGCGCGACACCGACTACGTCGTCATGAACGACGAGGTCATGATCGTCGACGAGCACACCGGCCGCATCCTCGTGGGCCGCCGCTACAACGAGGGCATGCACCAGGCGATCGAGGCGAAGGAGGGCGTCCCGGTCAAGGCCGAGAACCAGACGCTCGCCACCGTCACGCTGCAGAACTACTTCCGCCTCTACGACAAGCTCGCGGGCATGACGGGCACGGCCGAGACCGAGGCCGCCGAGTTCATGTCGACGTACCAGCTCGGGGTCATCCCGATCCCGACCAACCGGCCCATGGTCCGCAAGGACCAGACCGATCTCGTCTACAAGAACGAGCAGGGCAAGTTCGCGCAGGTCGTCGAGGACATCGCCGAGCGCCACGCGAACGGTCAGCCGGTGCTCGTCGGCACCGTCAGCGTCGAGAAGAGCGAGTACCTGTCGCGCCTGCTGTCGAAGAAGGGCATCCGGCACGAGGTCCTCAACGCGAAGAACCACGCACGCGAGGCCGAGGTCGTCGCGCGCGCCGGTCAGCTCGGCGCCGTCACGGTCGCGACCAACATGGCGGGTCGAGGCACCGACATCATGCTCGGCGGCAACGCCGAGTTCATCGCCGTCCAGGAGATGAAGGCCAAGGGTCTCTCTCCCGAGGAGACGCCGGAGGAGTACGAGGCCGAGTGGCCCGCCGTCTTCGACGCCGTCAAGGAGCGCGTCGAGGAGGAGGCCGCCAAGGTGCGCGAGGCCGGCGGTCTCTACGTGCTCGGCACCGAGCGCCACGAGTCGCGTCGCATCGACAACCAGCTCCGAGGACGCGCGGGCCGTCAGGGCGACCCCGGTGAGAGCCGCTTCTACCTGAGCCTCACCGACGACCTCATGCGCCGCTTCCAGTCGGGCCCGGCCGACGCGCTCCTGTCGCGCACCGACTTCCCGGACGACGTCGCGATCGAGTCGAAGCTCGTCTCGCGCCTCATCAAGAACGCGCAGGCGGCCGTCGAGTCGCGCAACGCCGAGGCCCGCAAGAACGTCCTGAAGTACGACGACGTCCTCAACCGCCAGCGCGAGGCGATCTACGCCGACCGCCGGACCATCCTGCACGGCGACGACATCAAGGACCGCGTCGAGCACTTCATCGAGGACGCCATCACGGCGATCGTCGACGACCACACGTCGGGCGGCCACAACGAGAGCTGGGACTTCGACGCGCTCTGGACGGAGCTCAAGACGCTGTACCCGGTCGGCGTGACGATCGACGAGGTCGTGGCCGAGGCCGGGGCGCGCAAGGGCGGCATCACCGCCGAGGCGCTCAAGCGCGAGCTGCTCAGCGACGCGAAGATCGCGTACGCGAAGCGCGAGGAGCAGCTGGGCGAGAAGGCCGTGCGCGAGCTCGAGCGCCGCGTCGTGCTCCAGGTGCTCGACCGCCGCTGGCGCGACCACCTCTACGAGATGGACTACCTCAAGGACGGCATCGGCCTGCGGGCCATGGCGCAGCGCGACCCGCTCATCGAGTACCAGCGCGAGGGGTACTCGATGTTCCAGGCGATGATGGGGCAGATCAAGGAGGAGGCCGTCGGCTACCTCTTCAACCTCGAGGTCGAGGTGCGCAAGGTCGGCGAGGACGATCAGGCCGCGCCGCAGGTGGAGGCCAAGGGTCTTGCCGAAGCGCCGGCCGAGCAGCGTCTCGAGTACTCGGCGCCCAGCGAGGACGGCGACGTCGAGGTGCGCAACGAGCGCGGCCAGGTGCAGAAGTCGCAGACCGACCGCGCCCGTCAGAAGGACGCGCCGCGCGGCGCGTTCGGCCAGCGGACCGACGACGACGGCGCCGCGGCGCCCGTGCCGCAGAACCGCGAGCAGCGCAGGGCCGCGAAGAAGAAGTAGCGCGCGACGCGACGAGGGCGGGCCACCGGATCTCCGGTGGCCCGCCCTCGTCGCACCGAGCCACGCCCCGCGCGGGCATATCCTGATGCGATGAACTCCCTCCGTCCCCTCGGCCAGTCCGCGAAGCTCCAGAACGTCCTCTACGAGATCCGCGGGGCAGCACTGGCAGAGGCGACGCGGCTCGAGGCGGACGGGCACTCGATCCTGAAGCTCAACACGGGCAACCCCGCCATCTTCGGCTTCGAGGCGCCGTACCAGATCGTGCGCGACATGATCGAGGCCGTCCCGTATGCGCACGGCTACAGCGACAGCCGCGGCATCCTGCCCGCGCGTCGCGCGATCGTCAGCCGCTACGAGGAGACCCCCGGCTTCCCGCACGTGGATCCGGACGACGTCTACCTCGGCAACGGCGTGTCCGAGCTCATCACGATGACGATGCAGGCGCTCCTCGACGAGGGCGACGAGGTGCTCATCCCCGCGCCCGACTACCCGCTGTGGACCGCGATGACGAGCCTGTCCGGCGGCACCCCCGTGCACTACCTGTGCGATGAGGAGAACGGCTGGCAGCCCGACCTCGAGGACATCCGCTCGAAGGTGACCTCGAAGACCAAGGCGATCGTCGTCATCAACCCGAACAACCCCACGGGAGCCGTGTACAGCCGCGAGCTGCTCGAGGGGATCGCGCAGATCGCGCGCGAGCACTCCCTGCTGATCCTGTCGGACGAGATCTACGACCGCATCCTCTTCGACGGTGCCGTGCACATCCCGACCGCCACGGTCGCCCCCGACCTCCTCGTCCTCACGTTCAACGGCCTCTCCAAGACCTACCGCGTCGCCGGGTACCGATCCGGATGGATGGTCATCACGGGTCCCAAGAAGCACGCGAAGGGATTCCTCGAGGGCATCCAGCTCCTCGCGTCGACGCGGCTGTGCGCGAACGTGCCGGCACAGCATGCCGTGCTCGCCGCGCTCACCGGCGTGCAGTCCATCGACGCCCTCATCGCTCCGACCGGGCGCCTCCACGAGCAGCGCGACGTCGCCTGGGAGAAGCTCTCGACCATCCCGGGCGTCTCGTGCGTCCGCCCGGATGGTGCGCTCTACGCGTTCCCGCGGCTCGACCCCGAGGTGCACGAGATCCGCGACGACAAGCAGCTCGTGTACGACCTGCTCGTGTCGGAGCACATCCTGCTCGTCGAGGGCACGGGGTTCAACTGGCCGACGCCGGATCACCTGCGTGTCGTGACCCTGCCCGAGGCGCGTGTGCTCAGCGAGGCGATCGAGCGGCTCGGGAACTTCCTGTCGTCCTACCGGCAGCGGTAGTCAGAGGATCCGGATGTCGGTGGCGCGCCACCGGCGGTCGAGACCCTCGAGGCGCATCGCGAGCGCGCGGGTGCGGTCGGGCATCGCCACGATGACGACGACCTCCACCACGCCGTCGGCCGGCGCCATCTGACGCATGGTGCGCACCGTGAAGACGGGGCGCTGCGCCGGCAGCCGACGTGCGCTGCGCGCCCGGCGCGACAGGTTCGCGCGCTGGACGAGCTTGAGGTACGTCTCCTCGGCGAGCCAGCGCGCGAGCTGATCGACCTCGCGGGTGCCGGCGAGAGCCTCGAGGATGCCGCGGGTGAGGGCCGCGACGAGCGGCGCGGGATCGGGGAGCTCGGCGGAGGACGTGCGCTGCGGGGCGAAGAGCTCCTCGACGTCCTCCTCGGTGCGGTGGGACCGTCTGCGAGAGGTCGCACCCGCGGCGTTCGGCGGCATGACAGCCTCATTCCGGTCGGGGAGAAGGGTTGCCCGAGTGAACCAGCACGCCCGCGCGGCCGGGAACCCCGCATACATGCCTGTGGAGAGCGGATGACGCGGCCGCGCGCTTTCCCCTACGCTCTCGCAGATGCGCTGGGATCGCTTCTTCGAGGACCTGGAGGACCAGCTCGCGGCCGAGTGGGAGGCCGAGCGGGCCGCGCTGGACTCCGAGGCCGAGCGGCTGCGCGTGTCCCGCCTCGCCCTCCGCGAGCGCCTCGTGGCGTTCGCGCAGTCGGCGGCCTCGCCCCTGTCGATCGAGCTGCGCGACGGATCGTCACTGGAGGCGTCGGTCACCTCGGTCGGGGCGGACTGGATGGCCGTTCGCCCGCTCCGCGCGCACGGCGCGGCGGAGAGCGCGGTGCTCGTGCCGCTCCCGGCCATCCGCTCGATCGGCGCTGCGCAGGGCGAGCTCCTGCGCAGCGCCCGCCCGACCGAGCCCGAGAGCCGCCTCGCGCAGCGGGTCACCTTCGGGTTCGCTCTGCGCGACCTCGCGCGGCGCAGGGCCGCCGTGGCGATCGGCGTCGCGTCGGGGCGCGCGCTGTCGGGCACGATCGACCGCGTCGGCGCAGATCACCTCGACCTGGCGCTGCACGACCCCGATTCGCCCCGCCGCTCCGCCGCGGTCACGGCGTTCCGCATCGTGTCGTTCGAGGCCGTCGCCTGGGTGCGCGTGGCGGCCGCGGTCGGCGTCGTCGCGCCGTGAGCCGTCAGGGGCGCCGACGGCCCCAGAGCTCGGGGAAGCTCGCCTCGTTCGACTCCCGCCACAGGGCCATCCGCCGCGTCTCCTCGTGCTGGTCCTCGAGGTACTCGTCGACGCTGAGCTGCTCGATGCGCCAGCGCGCGGGCGAGCCGAGTCGCGCGCCGCGGAGTCGTCCGGCGTGGACGAGCTCGACGACCTCGTCCGCCTCGATGCCCAGCAGCTCGGCGACCTGAGCGGGCGCGAGGTAGCGCACGTCGGAGTTGTCGGGCATGGCCCCATTATGGGCAGGGGCGGGTCTCCAGGGACCCGGACGCGCCATCCTGTGGATAACTTTCTCAGGCGTCGCGCCGATTCGGACAGCATGGGCTCATGACCACGACGACCCCGATCCGCGACGTCGCCGCCCTCGCCCCCGTTCCGCGTCGCCGGCGCGTGTTCTGGGGCGACGCGCGGTTCTTCATCGGCCTCGCCCTCATCGTCGCGTCGATCGCCGGGGTCTGGTGGGTCGTGTCGGCTGCCCGGCAGACCGCGCCCGTGCTCGCCGCCGAGACGACGATCGTCCCGGGCGAGGCGGTGACCGCGGGCGATCTCGCGGTCGTCGACGTCGCCCTGGGCGGCGCGGAGGACGCCTATCTCGCGCCCCACGAGCTCGCGGAGGGGTACGTCGCGACGCGCACGATCGAGGCCGGCGAGCTCGTCCCCTCGTCGGCCGTGACGCCGGCCGACGAGGCGGCGGTCACGACGGTCGTCGTCGAGAGCGCCGTCGACGTGCCGTCGTCGGTCGGGGAGGGCACGGCGGTCGAGCTCTGGGCGGCGCCCCTCCTCGAGCAGGGGGTCTACGACGAGCCGCGCATCCTCGTGGCGGACGCGACGGTCGCCGCCGTGCTCCGCGACGACGCCGTGATGGGCGCGGCAGGAGCGTCGATCGAGCTCGTGATCGACCGGGCGCGCGTCGCCGACGTGCTCGCGGCGGTGTCCTCGGGCGCCGCGCTCTCTGCCGTCCCGCAGTCCGGAGCCGGATCGTGAACGTCGTCGTGGCGCTCGACGAGCCGCGCGGGTCGGCCCTCGCCGAGGCCCTCGAGGACGAGGGCCTCTCGGTCATCGCGACCTGGCCGTCCGAGACGATCGCCCGCTCGCTCGGCGATCCGACGGCCGAGGTGTGGGACGTCCTGCGCTCCGCCGAGGCGCTCGTCCTGCCGGTGTCCCGCGCGGCGCTCACGCACGGCGTGGTGGGCGCCTGCGATCGGCACGGCGTCCGGATCGTCGCCCTGGGCGAACGCGCGGGCGAGGCGCGCCTCGCCCGCGCGTTCGGCCTCGCCGATCCGCTGCCCCTCGCGGTGGAGGGCTGGCGCGTGGCCGAGGCCATCCGGAGCGGATCCCTGGCGGTGCGCGCCGTCGGCGCGGAGCGCGGGCGGGTGGTGGCCGTGTGGGGCGCGCACGGCGCGCCGGGACGGACGACGGTCGCCATCGAGCTCGCCGTCGAGACCGCGCGCACGCGCGGCCACGTCGCGCTGGTCGACGCGGACACGCACGCGCCCGCGGTCGCCATCGCCCTCGGGCTCGCCGACGAGGGGCCCGGGTTCGCGGCCGCCTGCCGTCAGGCGGAGCTCGGCGGGCTCGACGCCGCGGAGCTCACGCGCCTGAGCCTGCCCGTGGGCGGCGCCGACGGCATCGTCGACGTCCTGCCCGGGCTGAACCGGGCAGCACGGTGGCCCGAGCTGTCGGAGCGGCGCGTGGCGTCGGCTCTCGAGGCGTGCCGCGGATGGGCCGACGTCACGGTCGTCGACACGGCGGCGTCGCTCGAGTCCGACGAGGAGATCATGAGCGACCTCGACGGGCCCCGCCGCAACGCCGCGACGCTCGCGGCCCTCTCGTCGGCAGACGTCGTGGTCGCGGTCGCCGCGGCGGACCCGATCGGGATCGCGCGGTTCCTCCGCGGATATGCGGAGCTGCGCGCGATCGTCGGCGCGACCCCGGTCGTCGTCGCCGTCAACCGCCTGCGCCCGGGCCCGCTCGGCATCGACGCCCGCGGCCAGGTCCGGCGCACGCTCGAGCGATTCGGCGGGGTCGACGACGTGTCGTTCCTGCCGCTCGATCCTCGCGCGGCCGACGCCGCCCTCCTCGCGGCGCGCCCCGTCGGAGAGGTCATGCCGCGCTCGGCCCTGGCTCAGGCCGTCCGCCGTCTCGTCGCGCGCGTCGACGGACGCCGCGGCGACGAGGAGGCGGCGCTCATCCCGCTCGGGCGGGAGCGGGGTCGCCGCATCGCGCGCCCGGCGCGGCGAGCGCGCGGACGCGGGGAGGACGGCGTGCGGTCGGCATAGACTCGACGCGTGTCGACCCTCAGCGATCTCGTCTCCGCCCAGGGCCGTTCGAGCGAATCGGATATCGAATGGCTGCACCGTCTCGCCGGCGACGGGCAGCTGCTCGCCGATCTGGCCTCGGCGGACATCGTCTTCTGGGTGCCCACGTCGGACGACTCCTACATCGCGGTCGCGCACACGCGCCCGGGCGGCGCCGCGACGCTCTTCTATCGCGACATCGTCGGAGGACGCGTCCGACCGCAGTGGCAGGCGCAGGTCCGCGAGGCGTTCCAGACCGCGCAGATCGTCGACTCGTCCTCGCCCGAGTGGTTCGAGGAGACGCCCACACGCGTGCGCGCCGTGCCGATCGCGATCCGCGAGGACGACGGCCTCCGCGCGATCGGCGTGCTCACGCGCCACACGAACCTCGGCGACGTGCGCACGCCGTCGCGCCAGCAGATCACCTTCAACGACTGCGCCGACGATCTCTTCCGGATGATCGCGACCGGCGACTTCCCCGACCTCTCGGCGCCGACCGGGCCGCGCAGGGGCGCTCCGCGCGCCGCCGACGGGCTCATCCGCCTCGACGTCGACGGCATCGTCACGTTCGCGAGCCCGAACGCCCTGTCGGCGTTCAACCGCATCGGCTTCGCGGAGGAGCTCGAGGGCGAGAACCTCGCCGACGTGACGAGCCAGATCCTGCCGGCGTCTCATGACACCGACGAGCGCCTGCCGATCCTCGTCTCGGGCCGTGCGCCATGGCGCAGCGACATCGAGGCGCGCGGCGTGACCGTGTCGCTGCGCGCGATCCCGCTCAAGGACCACGGCCACCGCACGGGCGCGATCGTCCTGTGCCGCGACGTGAGCGAGCTGCGCAGCCAGGAGCAGGAGCTCATCACGAAGGACGCGACGATCCGCGAGATCCACCACCGCGTCAAGAACAACCTGCAGACGGTCGCCTCGCTGCTGCGGATCCAGGCACGGCGCACGACCTCGGAGGAGGCGCGCGAGTCGCTGCTTCAGGCCATGCAGCGGGTCGCCGCGATCGCCGTCGTGCACGACACGCTGTCGGAGGGGCTCGCGCAGAACGTCGACTTCGACGAGGTGTTCGCGCGCGTGCTGCGCCTCGTCGCGGAGGTGGCGGCCGCGCAGAACACGGTCGCGCACACGCGCACGAAGGGCCGATTCGGAACGCTCCCCAGCGAGTACGCGACGCCGCTCGCGCTCGCGCTCACCGAGGTCGTCACGAACGCCGTGGAGCACGGCCTCGCGGGGCGCGAGGGCGAGGTCGAGATCGTCGCCGACCGCGACGACACCCGCCTCGAGGTGCGCGTGCGCGATACCGGCAGCGGTCTGCCCGATGGCCAGGTCGGCCGCGGCCTCGGCACGCAGATCGTCCGCACGCTCATCCAGGGAGAGCTCTCCGGGACGATCGACTGGTCGACGATCGACGCGCCGGACACGGCTTTCCACGGCGGGACCGAGGTCACGATCGCGGTTCCCCTGAGGTGGATCCGCAGCTGACCCGGACATGAAGAAGCCCCGCCGAGGCGGGGCTTCTTCAGATGACGGCGCTTGCGGTCAGCTCGCGCGACGGTGCCTCAGGTCAGCTGGCGCGACGGGCACGAGCGGCGCGGCGCTTGAGCGCGCGGCGCTCGTCCTCGCTGAGCCCGCCCCAGACGCCCGAGTCCTGGCCGGTCTCGAGGGCGTACTGCAGGCAGATCTCGGTGACCGTGCAGCGAGCGCAGACGGACTTCGCCTTCTCGATCTGGTCGATCGCGGGGCCGGTGTTCCCGACGGGGAAGAACAGCTCGGGGTCGACGGTGAGGCAGGCGGCCTTGTCGCGCCAGTCCATAGGAATGCTCCTTGCGGGGTGGGGTTTCTCAGGGAAAGCACAGCGTGGCAAAACGGGTGGATTACGCTGGATGTGCGACGGACCTGTGCAGGTTCCGCCCCACCACGCTGTGGGAAACACACCGTTAACAATTGTCATACACGCGAGGTTCTCGGGCAAGGGTTTTTTCTGTCCGTTCCCTGATCGTGCGTGCGGTGTGAGGCACGGGGAGCGAGGAGAGCCATGGCCACCAGCGCGACCGCACGGACGGCTGCCGTGCTCGTCGGACTCGAGGCGGTGGGCGTGCTCGCCCTCGCCGGCTGGCAGGTGCTCGCCCTCGGCTCGGCGGATGTCGCCTCGATGCCCAGCGCGATCGCCCTCCTCCTGCTCACGCTCGTCGGCGCCCTCGCCGTGGGCGCCTTCGCGCGCGGCATCGCACGGGGTCTGTCCTGGGGACGATCCGGCGCGATCGTCGTGCAGCTGCTCATCATCGCGGTCGCGATCGGCGCCGCGACGGGGGAGTACGCGCACGTCGCCGTCGCGGTCGGCCTCGCGGTCCCGGCCGCGATCGTGCTCGCCGTCCTGCTCTTCGCCGCCCGCGATGCCGGGCGGGCTCAGCCCCGCGCGCTCGACGACTGAGCGGAGCGCCGCTCGAGGAGCGTGTGCGCGAGGAGCGTGCTGCCGGCGACGGCGGCCGGCATCGCGACGATCGCGCCCAGGGGCACGAGCAGGCACACGTGCGTCGCCATCCCGAATCCCGCGACCCGTGCGCGGGAGCCGCGCCGCAGGGCCCGTCGCTCCTGCGCCCCGATGCCTCGCGCAGACAGCGCACGGGCCGTGAGCTCGTCGGAGAGCACCCAGCCGGAGAGCGCGGCTCCGACGACGGCGGCGAGCGGTGCGCCGACCACCGGGACGAACCCGAGCGCGACGCTCGCGACGGCGATCGCGAGCCCGCGGGCGATGAGCGACGCGCTGTCTGCGACCGATCGCCAGAAGCCGTACGCGCTCTCGGGAACGGAGCCCGTGCGCGCGGCCTCGACCGAGCGCCAGACCCGGTCGTAGAAGGGCTCGCCCACGAGCAGGGTGAGGGCGGTGAACGTCGTCACCGCCACCACGAGTCCACCCGCGAGCACGGCGGCGCCGATGAGCACGCGCACGAGGATGGTCCAGATCGCGGCCCAGTCCTCCGCCCAGGGGGTGAGGCCCTCGGCGATCGCGGGAAGGAGCGCTCCGAGGGTGATGAGCGCGGCTGCCATCGCCGCGCCGACGATCGCGGCGGGGATGAGCGCGGCCGCCATCACGCGCGGATCTCGCCGCCACCAGCCGAACCCCTCCAGCAGCGTGCGCACGCCCGCCCAGAACTCGCTCATGCGTCCATGAAAGCAAACGCCGTGCGCCGCGGGCTCACTCCTCGGGCTCCCAGCGGAGCAGATCGCCCGGCTGGCACTCGAGCGCCTCGCACAGCGCGTCGAGCGTGGCGAAGCGGACGGCCTTGGCGCGTCCGTTCTTGAGCACGGCGAGGTTGGTGGGGGTGATGCCGATCCGCTCGGCGAGCGCGCCGACGGACATCTTCCGGCGGGCGAGCATGACGTCGATGTCCACGATGATCGGCACTCAGATCACCTCGCCGAGCTCGTCCCGCAGGGCCTGCGCCTCGTGCTCGCGCGCGATCGCCTGCCGCAGCAGCGCCTTCATGACGACGACGAGCAGCGCCATCCCTCCGAGGACGAGCGACGCACCGCAGACGAGGCCGACGAGACCCGGGGCCGCGCTGCCCGGGGCGAGGAGGATCGCGAGCGCGAAGGCGAGCAGGGCGGCCGCGGCGATCGCCCCGATGATGACGTCGACGTAGCGGAAGGACGACTCCGAGAAGATCGAGCCGCGCCGGACCCTGGTGAGGAGCTGCCACACGCACACCCCGAAGACCTGCATCGTCGCGACGCCGAGCCCGAGGATGACCACGAAGGCGACCCGCGATGCGGTCTCCACGCCCTCGAGGTCGACCCAGATCAGCGGGAGGAGGAACGCCTGCACGACGACCGAGCCCGCAAGGGCGAGGGCGATGACGACGCGCAGGATGAGGATCGTCGCTCTGCTCACGGTCGCTCCGTTCGTTGAATCACAGCGGAAATCTATCGATAGTCGTTCGATTGTGCAAGTCGCTCGACAGATTCTTGCGGGCGGGAATAGCGCGCACGGGATCGCGTTGATCTTGATAGACTCCGACTCAAGTTCCATACTTGATAGGGAACGACGCAACTTTCAAGGAGATGCCGGGACATGCCCGAGAACAACTTCCCCCAGGATGGGCCGAGCTCGTTCGACGAGTTCCTCGCGCGCTATCTGCAGGGCGAGCGTGCTCGCGCGAGCCGCTCGATCGATCTCAGCCGCTTCCTCAGCTCGCGCACGCAGGAACTCCTGCAGCGGGCGGGGCGCTACGCCCTCGGTCGCGGGCAGCTCGAGCTCGACGCGCTGCACGTCCTCCACGTGCTCGTCGGCGACCCGACCGTCGCCGACGCGATCTCGCGCGTCGGCGGAGACCCCGAGGCGATCGCACGGGAGGCCGAGGAGCGCCTTCCGCGCGAGGGTGCCTCGGCCCACGTCGACGCCGCCGCGGTGACGGCGGCCGTGCAGCGGGCGCTGTTCCACGCGTTCCAGGTCGCGCGCTCGTCTGGCTCGACCTATGTGGACCCCGAGCACCTCTTCTTCGCCCTCGTGCTCGCACAGGACACGCCCGCCGGGCAGATCCTCGCACGCTCGGGCGTGACCGCGGAGGCCCTCACCCAGGGCGCGCGCGAGAGCGTGGACCCGCAGGCCGCGCCCGAGCAGGGTGCAGGGCGGACCGCGGGCGGATCGATGCTCGAGAAGTACGGCACCGACCTCACGGCGCTCGCGCGGGACGGCGCGCTCGACCCGGTCATCGGCCGCGCCGACGAGATCGAGCAGACGATCGAGATCCTCTCGCGCCGGACGAAGAACAACCCCGTGCTCGTGGGCGAGGCCGGCGTCGGCAAGACCGCCGTCGTCGAGGGCCTCGCGTCCGCCATCGTCGCGGGAGCCGTTCCGGAGCAGCTGCGGAACCGCCGGGTCGTCGCACTCGACCTCCCCGCGATGCTCGCGGGCACGCGCTACCGCGGCGACTTCGAGGAGCGCCTGACGAAGACGATGGAGGAGGTCGCCGCGCAGAAGGGCGAGCTCATCCTCTTCATCGACGAGATCCACACCCTCGTGGGCGCCGGCGGCGGGGGAGAGGGAGCCATGGACGCGGGCAACATCCTCAAGCCGCGTCTCGCTCGCGGAGACCTGCACCTCGTCGGCGCGACGACGCTCTCCGAGTACCGCAAGATCGAGAAGGACGCCGCGCTCGAGCGCCGCTTCCAGCCCGTGCGGGTCGGCGAGCCGTCGCCCGCGGACGCGATCGCGATCCTCGAGGGGCTCCGCCCGGCGTACGAGGAGCACCACCGTGTCACCTACACCGACGACGCGCTGCGGGCGGCCGTCGAGCTGAGCGACCGCTATCTGTCCGACCGCGTGCTGCCGGACAAGGCGATCGACCTCATCGACCAGGCCGGCGCCCGCGTGCGGCTGCGTCTGGGCGCTCCCGTCGACACGCAGGAGCTCGTCGCGCGTCTCGCCGAGCTCGAGGCGGAGAAGAACGCCGCGGTGTCGGCCGAGCACTACGAGGAGGCCTCCCGCATCCGCGACGAGATCGCGACCGTGCAGGCGCGCCTCGCCGATGCCACCTCGGCCGACGGAGCCGGCCGCGCGATCGTCGACGAGCCTGAGATCGCGGCCGTCATCAGCCGCGCCACCGGGATCCCCGTGAACCGCCTCACCGAGAGCGAGCGCGAGCGTCTCGCCGGTCTCGAGGAGGAGCTGCACGCCCGCGTGATCGGCCAGGACGATGCGGTGACGGCGGTCGCCAAGGCCGTCCGCCGCAGTCGCACGGGCATGGGCGACGCCCGCCGCCCGGTCGGGTCGTTCCTCTTCCTCGGGCCGACCGGCGTCGGGAAGACCGAGCTGGCGAAGGCGCTCGCGGCGAGCCTGTTCGACGACGAGAGCGCCGTGGTGCGCTTCGACATGAGCGAGTTCGGCGAGCGGCACACCGTCTCGCGCCTCGTCGGGGCCCCTCCGGGATACGTCGGATACGACGAGGCCGGTCAGCTCACGGAGCGCGTGCGGCGCAACCCGTACTCGATCGTGCTCTTCGACGAGATCGAGAAGGCGCACCCCGACGTGTTCAACCTGCTCCTGCAGGTGCTCGACGACGGGCGGCTCACCGACGGGCAGGGGCGCACCGTCGACTTCCGCAACACGGTCGTCGTGATGACCTCGAACCTCGGCTCGGAGTTCCTGACCTCGCGCTCGGGCGCGATCGGCTTCTCGGCCGCGGGGCGCGAGTTCGACGAGAAGGATCTGCGCGACCGCGTGATGGGGCGGCTGCGCGAGTCGATGCGCCCCGAGTTCCTCAACCGCATCGACGAGATCGTGCTCTTCCGCAAGCTCGACGAGCAGCAGCTCGCGCAGATCGTGCACCTGCTGCTGGGGGCGACCCGCGCGCGGCTGGCCGCGCGCGATATCGCCCTCGAGGCGACCGATGCCGCGGTGGCGTGGCTCGCCCGCAACGGCTACGAGCCCGAGTTCGGCGCTCGGCCGCTGCGCCGTCTCATCCAGCGCGAGGTGGACGACCGCATCGCGGATCTGCTCGTGACGGGGGAGCTCGCGGACGGCGGCTCGGTCACGGTCGATGCGATCGACGACGGTCTCGTCGTCCGTGCGGAGCGGATGGCTCCGGCAGCCGCGTGAGAGATCGGAGGGCGGACGGGGCGACCCGCCCGCCCTCCGTGCACTAGAGTGGCGGCATGACAACCCGTTGGTATGCGTATGACGAGTCGGCTCCGGAGGGGCCGTCGCGGATGTAGCGTGCCGACACCTCCAGAGCCGACAGGGCAGAGCGATCGCTCTGCCCTTCGCCGTATCGGCGGGCTCTGCGCAAGAGGGTCCGCCCCGACCAGGGACAGGACCTGCCATGGACACCATCGAGGCCGCATCCGACATCCACGTCGCCTCGTTCACGACCCTCCCGAGCCCCGCTGAGATCGCCGCAGAGCTGCCCGGCGCCGACAGCGCCCCCTTCGTCGGCGCCGCGCGCGAGGCCGTCCGCTCGGTGATGACCGGAGACGATCCTCGCCTGCTCGTCGTCGTCGGCCCGTGCTCGATCCACGACCCGGCCGCGGGGCTCGACTACGCCGCACGGCTCGCGGAGGAGGCCCGGCGCCACGACGAGGATCTCCTCGTCGTCATGCGGACCTACTTCGAGAAGCCCCGCACGACGGTCGGCTGGAAGGGCCTCATCAACGATCCGCACCTCGACGGAAGCCATGACATCGCGACCGGACTGCGTCTCGCCCGCCGCTTCCTCCGCGACGTCACCGCGCTCGGTCTGCCCTGCGCGACCGAGTTCCTCGAGCCGATCAGCCCGCAGTACATCGCCGACCTCGTCACGTGGGGAGCGATCGGCGCGCGCACGACCGAGAGTCAGATCCACCGACAGCTCGCCTCCGGCCTGTCCATGCCGATCGGGTTCAAGAACGGGATGGACGGCGGCATCCAGGTTGCGATCGACGCGGCCCGGGCGGCGGCCGCACCGCAGGCGTTCCTCGGAATCGGCGCTGACGGCCGCGCGAGTCTCGTCGCGACGACCGGCAACCCCGACACCTCGGTGATCCTGCGCGGAGGGGCGGACGGCCCGAACCACGGCCCCGAGCACGTGCAGGCCGCGGCCTCGCGCCTCGCAGCTGCCGGTCTCGCGCCGCGTCTCGTCGTCGACGCGAGCCACGGGAACAGCGGGAAGGACCACGTGCGGCAGTTCGCGGTGGCCGGCGAGATCGCCGAGCAGGTCGCCGCGGGCGGCGCGATCGCGGGTGTCATGCTCGAGAGCAATCTCGTCGCGGGCGCGCAGCCGCTGGACGTCGCCCGCGGACCCGCCGGGCTCGTCTACGGTCAGAGCGTCACGGATGCATGCCTGTCCTGGGAGACCACGGTCGACGCGCTCGGCCTGCTGGCGGCAGCCGCGCGCGCGAGGCGGGGCGGACGCGCCGGGTAGGCTCGAGCGGTGACGACCAAGATCGTGCTCGACGTCGACACCGGCATCGACGACGCCCTGGCCATCCTCACGGCGTGCCGGGCGCCCGAGATCGAGCTGCTCGCGTGCACGGCGACCTGGGGCAACATCGATGTCGCGCAGGCCGCGCGGAACACCGCGTACGTGCTCGACATCGCGGGGCGCTCCGACGTCCCGGTTGCCGCGGGGGCCGCCGGTCCGTATGACGGGACGGCGCCGGAGTTCTCGACGGCGGTCCACGGTGCCGATGGGCAGGGCGGCAGGGCGGACCTCGATTTCGCGCCGGTCCTCGCGCGCGAGAGCGCGGTCGATCTGCTGCTGCGGCTCAGCCGCGAGCACGCGCACGAGCTCGAGATCGTCGCGGTCGGGCCGCTCACGAACCTCGCGCTCGCCCTGGACGCGGATCCCGATCTTCCGTCCCGCGTGCGCGCCGTGACGATCATGGGCGGCGCGTCGTTCGTCCCCGGCAACGTCACCCCGGGGGCCGAGGCGAACATCTGGCACGATCCCGAGGCGGCCCAGCGCGTGTTCGACGCCGCGTGGCCCGTCACGATGGTGGGCCTCGACGTCACGATGCGCACGCTCCTCACCGAGGAGCATCGCGCGCGCCTCGCCGCGGGCGGCCGCGCCGGGCGCTACGCGGCAGACATCCTCGACCACTACTTCGGGTACTACGCGCAGGTGACCGGCGAGCGCACCTCGGCGAACCACGACGCGCTCGCGGTCGCGGTCGGGTGCGGGCTCGTGTCGACCGTCGGCGCGCCCGTCGTGCACGTCGAGGTCGACACGACGCACGGTCCGAGCCGCGGTCGCACGGTGGCCGATCTGCGCGGCATGTGGCGCGGATGGCCCGAGGTCGACGGCGCGCGCCATCGGGTCGTGCTCGAGGTCGAGCCGGGCTTCGAGGACCGGATGGTGGATCTCATCGCGAGCGCCTGACCGCGCTCCGCAGCCCGCCGCGACCCGCCTCGGACGGGTTTCGCGGAGCGCTTCGACAACTGACGGTCGATCGAGCCAGGGCGGCGATGTCGCCTCGCGCCGTGAGTCCCGCGTGATTCCGGGCTTGATCGCGCCTATCGTGTGCGCTCGCCACATTTGCCCTTGACGCCCGCGACGTCTCTGCGTAGCTTTATCGAAGCGATTCGACTGTTCCTCGGAAGAGGGCACGTCGCGGGTCACACGAAGGAGTGAGATGAGCCGGTGCAGAGGAGGCGCGCGATGAGCGTGCTCACGGAGGTCGGAAGCGCGGCTCCGGAGACCGCGTCTCTCGCCGCAGGTGCCGGCGGGCCGCGCGGGCGGTCGCGGGCGCGGCGGCGCGGTCGGCGCACGTCGTTCGGGATGTTCCTGTGCATCGTGCCGTTCATGGTGCTGATCTTCCTGTTCTCGTACTTCCCGCTGTACGGGTGGATCTACTCCCTGTACGACTACCGGCCGGCGCTCGGGCTCGCCGGGAGCGAGTTCGTCGGCCTGCAGTGGTTCGAGCTCATGTTCAACTCGCCCGCGCAGATCGCGCAGATCGGGCAGGTGCTCACCAACACGCTCGCGATGAGCTTCCTCGGGATCGCGACCTCGGTCCTCCCCGTCGCGTTCGCGATCTTCCTCAACGAGATCAAGGCGCCGTGGTTCCGCAACTCCGTGCAGACGCTCACGACCATGCCGAACTTCATCTCGTGGGTGCTCGTGTACATGATCGCGTTCTCCCTGTTCTCGAGCACGGGGCTCGTGAACGACGTCCTCGTCGACTCCGGCCTCATCACGGCGCCCATGAAGTTCCTCGACTCGGGCGGCGAGGGCGTCTGGATCACGATGACGCTCTGGAGTCTCTGGAAGGGACTCGGATGGGGCGCGATCATCTACCTCGCGGCCATCGCGGGCATCGACCCCTCCCTCTACGAGTCCGCCAAGCTCGACGGCGCCGGCCGCTTCCAGACGATGTGGCACATCACGGTGCCGCAGCTCATGCCGACCTACATCGTCCTGCTCATGCTCTCGATCGCGAACCTGCTCAACAACGGCATGGAGCAGTACTTCGTGTTCCAGAACGCCTTCAACAAGGAGCACATCGAGGTGCTCGACCTGTACGTCTACAACATCGGCCTGACCGGCAACAACCTGTCGATGGCGACCGCCGTCGGCATGCTCAAGAGCCTGATCTCCGTGGTCCTGCTCTTCACCGTCAACGCCATCGCCAAGCGCACGCGCGGCTCGTCGATCATCTGAGGCAGCGAACATGACCGTCACCGAGACATCCGCACTCGTCGCGCCCGGCCTCGCGCCCGATCGACGCGCGCCCCGCACCGGCAGCAGGTCGGCCGGCG
The DNA here is from genome assembly GCF_035188445.1 of Microbacterium sp. JZ37. Lineage (NCBI taxonomy): Bacteria > Bacillati > Actinomycetota > Actinomycetes > Micrococcales > Microbacteriaceae > Microbacterium > Microbacterium sp. JZ37. Next base: position 1,162,210 of record NZ_CP045253.1, read on the forward strand.
ACCTCGCGTTCCACATCCTGAACTACGCGATGTTCACGGTGCTCGCGATCCTCTGCGCGTACCCCTTCTACTACCTCATCATCAACTCGGTCAGTGCGAACGACGCCTCGGCTCTGGGCGATGTGCGGCTCTTCCCCGTCGGGTTCCACCTGGAGAACTACGCCGAGATCTTCCAGCTCAAGGGACTCGCGACCTCCGCGGCGGTCACCGTCGCGCGCACGGTACTCGGCACGGCGGCGACCGTGCTCGCGTCGGCCTTCCTCGGCTTCATGTTCACGCAGGAGCGGATGTGGGGCCGCAGCTTCTGGTACCGGTTCACGGTCGTGACGATGTACTTCAGCGCGGGACTCATCCCGGTCTTCATCATCGTCAAGGCGCTGGGGCTCACGAACAACTTCTGGGTCTACGTCCTGCCGTTCGTCGTCCAGCCGTTCAACATCATCCTCGTCAAGACCTACGTCGAGTCGATGCCGCGCTCGCTGCAGGAGGCGGCGGAGGTCGACGGCGCGAACATCCTGCAGGTGTTCTTCCGGGTCTACCTCCAGAACATGACCCCGATCCTCGCGACCGTCGCCATCTTCTCCGCCGTCGCCCAGTGGAACATGTTCCAGGACACCCTGATCTACATCACCGACCAGAGCCTGTACACGCTGCAGTACCAGCTGTACATGTTCCTCAATCAGGCGTCGTCGCTCGCCCAGGCGGCGCAGAACGCGGGCGGCGACCTCAGCGCGATCGCGGGTGCCGCGACGACGCAGACGGCGACCTCGATCCGCATGACCATCTCGGTGATCGTCGTGCTCCCGATCATCTTCATCTACCCGCTCTTCCAGCGGTTCTTCGTCAAGGGCATCATGCTCGGCGCCGTCAAGGGCTGACGGCCGGGCTCAGAGGAAAGGACAGGCAATGAAGCTCACCAGACTGGCCGCGGGAGTCGCGGTCGGATCCCTCGCGGTCGCGTCGCTCGCGGGCTGCTCCCTCATCACGGGCGAGCAGCCGTCCGATGCGCAGGACTCGGGCAGCGGGAGCTTCCCCGAGGCCTGGGAGGAGACGATCACGATCGACGTCTTCGACGGCCTCGCGAACTACATGGGCGTGCAGAGCGGATGGTTCGCGAAGATCGTCAAGGACAAGTTCAACATGGAGCTCAACATCATCGCCCCCAACGTCGCGGGCGGAGGCGACACGCTCTACAACACCCGCGTCTCGGCGGGCGATCTCGGCGACCTCATCATCACGGACAAGGGGGAGAAGCTCGACGAGCTCATCGAGGGCGGGCTTGTGCTCGACGCGGGCGGGTACTACGACCGGATGGAGCACGCGCCCCGGTTCGACGCCGCGGTCGACAAGCTCAACGAGGGGAAGGACGGCGTCTACGCCTTCCCGACGAGCGTCTCCTCGATCCCTCCGACGGAGTCGTCGGAGGGGCTCGAGCCGACCTTCGGCCCCTACGTCCGGTGGGACTACTACGCGGAGCTCGGCTACCCCGAGGTCGGCACGCTCGAGGACCTCCTCCCGATCCTCGCCGACATGCAGGCCGCGCATCCGACCGCCGAGAACGGGCAGCCCGTCTACGGGCTGTCCCTCTTCAAGGACTGGGACGGCAACTTCATGAACAACGCCAAGCAGCCGGCGACGTTCTACGGGTACGACGAGATGGGCTTCGCGCTGGCGAAGGCCGACGGGTCCGACTACCAGAGCATCATCGACGACGACTCCGCGTACGTGCGCTCGCTGCGCTTCTTCCACGAGGCCAACGAGCTCGGCCTGGTCGACCCCGAGTCGACCACGCAGAACTACGACACGATGTTCACGAAGTACCAGAACGGGCAGGTGCTGTTCTCGTTCTGGCCGTGGCTCGGCCAGTCGGCCTTCAACACGCCGGAGAACACCGCCGAGGGCAAGGGCTTCGGCATGGTGAACATGCAGGACCAGCAGATCTTCTCGTACGGCGCCGAGATCTACGGCGGCAAGCAGGTGCTCGCGATCGGCGCGGACGCCGAGGATCCGGAGCGCATCGCGGCCTTCATCGACTGGCTCTACTCGACAGAGGGCGCGTACGTGAACGGCAGCCAGACGGGCGCCGCGGCCGGACCGCAGGGCCTGACCTGGGAGGTCGGGGCGGACGGCGAGCCCGAGCTCACCGAGTTCGGCATGGAGGCGCTCCTGACCGGGGAGGCCGCTGTTCCGGAGGAATGGGGCGGCGGCACCTACCGAGACGGCGTGTCGGCGCTCAACGTCACGGTCGTGCTCCCCGCCGACGTCGACCCGGACACCGGCTTCCCGTACAGCTACACGTTCTGGCCGAGCTTCCAGGAGACCCAGTCGAACCCGTTCACCGAGGACTGGTCGTCGCACATGGACGGCGCGACCTCCACGATGGACTTCCTCGAGACGCACGACCAGATCCTCGTCGCCCCCGGCGGCGGGTACACGTCGCCCCCGGACACGTCGGAGATCGAGACGCTCCGCAACCAGATCAAGGCGCAGATCGTGCAGTACTCATGGCAGATGGTCTTCGCCCGCGACGACGCGGAGTTCGACGCCCTGCTCGACGACCTGCAGACCACGGTCGAGGGGCTCGGCTACGACAAGGTGCTCGCCTTCGACATGGAGAAGGCCGAGGCGCAGAACGACGCGCGCGTCGCGGTGGCCGAGCAGTTCGGCTGACCGTCTCGCGCCGGAGGGGCCGGTCCCGCGCATGGCGCGGGACCGGCCCCTCCGGCGCTGGGCGAGGGCGCTCAGTCGTGCCGTGCGAAGGCGCTGCGGAACGCGAAGGCCGCTGCGTAGGCGCCTACGGAGAACCCGATGGTGAGCAGGATGATCCAGAACGGCGGGAGCACGAAGGCCAGGCTCGCGCAGCCCGCGGGGAGGGCGAGGAGGAGAAGGGTGCGCGCGGGCTCCGCCGCCGGGAGGAGGAGTGCGCTGCGCAGGGTCTGGCGCAGGGGCTGCGCATAGCGCGCCACGAGCGCGCAGCCGTAGAGGAAGGCCGCGAAGAGCCACACGGCGCCGAGGAACGAGAGCATGCCCGCGACCGAGCCGAGCACGCTGCCGAGGGCCATCCAGAACACGCCGCTGAAGACCAGCGCAGCGGTCGGGACGCCGAAGACGAGGAGCACGACCGTGCCGCGGGCGGCGTCGCGTGCGAGCGCCGGGAAGAAGTCCGCGAGGGGGCGGCCCTGCTCGTCGTCCGAGTACCGCATCGCGACCTCGAAGAGAGCGGAGGTCGCGGCGCCGATCGTCACGACGGGAAGGCAGGCCACGAGGTACGCGACGTTGAGCCCGACGAACGTGAGGAACGTCGAGAGGCCGCTCAGGGCCCTGCCTTCGGGGTCGAGCTTCATCGCGGATCGGCCTCTCCTCGGGGGCGGCGGCCCCGGCGAACTCCTCGTCGGATTCTAGCCGGAAACCGGCGAAGCGCTTCGATTCTCCGCCGCGGCCTCAGACGAGCAGGTACACCGCGCCCGCGATCGTCAGGGCGATGACGAGCCGATCGAACACGCGCTGGTCCATCCGCGACGCGACGCGGCGGCCGACGAGAGCTCCGACGATGACGGCCGGCACGAGGACGAGGTCGAGCAGGAGCGAGCCGGGCGTGATGATGCCGAGCCCGACGGAGAACGGCAGCTTCGCGATGTTCACGATCGCGAAGAACCAGGCGGATGTGCCGAGGAACGCCTTCACGGGGAACTTCGCCGCGAGGAAGTACATCGACATCACGGGGCCCGCCGCGTTCGCCACCATGGTCGTGAATCCGCCGAGCGCGCCGTAGGTCGCCGCGGCGACCGCGCCCGACCGCGCTCCCGGCTCGGCCTCAGACCGGGCCTGGAGCCATCGGCGCCACAGCGTCACGGCGACGACGAGCAGCAGGAGGACGCCGATGACGCGCCGCACCCAGGCGTCGTCGGCGAGGGCGAGGAACGCCCAGCCTGCGACGAGACCGAGCACGACCGCGGGCGCCATCCGGACGATGACCTTCCAGTCCGCGTGCCGCCGGTACGACAGCAGCGCGAACATGTCGCCCACGATGAGGAGGATGAGCAGGGCTCCGGTCGACTCCTTGGCGGGCAGGACCGCGGCGAACAGGGCGACCGAGAGCGTCGCGCCGCCCGGCACGGCGGTCTTGGACAGGCCGACGACGAGCGCGCCGATCGCGAGCGCCGCCCAGACGATCGGGGAGAGGTCGGCGATCACGCCTTGAGCCGCACGAGGCGCTCGTGGCCCGTCTCCTCGAGCTCCGCGAGGTCCTCGCGCGACTTGAGGAAGTCGGAGAACGAGCGGTATCCGAGGGCCTTCTCGCTGAACGAGGGGTCCATGCGGCGGATGTGCTGCTTCACGGCCGAGCTGTGCAGCCATCCCGCGTCATCGCCCTTGCCCTGGCCGACGCGCAGCGCCCGCTCCAGCAGGCGCGACGCGGCCGCGTGCAGGTCCTCCGGCGGCGTCTCATCGAAGGCGAGGAACGTCTCCGGCTCCTCGGCGGGCTTGGACTTCGACGCCCGGCGCGTGCGCGGCTTCGCCTTCGGCTCGGCGTCATCCTTCGCCTCGGCCCCGGCGGCCTTCGTCGCGTCCTTCGCGCCCTCCGCCTTGTCGGCGGCCTCGCCCCTGTCATCGGTCTTCGCCTTGGCGGCGGGCTTCGCGGGCAGCTGCACGCCGGGGAGCGAGTCGTAGGGCTCGAACTCGTCGCACGCCGCGGCGAGGGACTTCGCGGTGGAGCCCGCGACGCCCACGCCGACGACGTAGCGGCCGAGGCGCCGGCAGCGCTGCGCGAGCGGCACGTAGTCGGAGTCGCCCGCGACGATCACGACGTGCGTGAGGTCGGGGAGGCGGAACATGTCCTCGACGGCGTCGACCGCGAGGCGGATGTCCGCGCCGTTCTTCGCGTACGCGGCGGCGGGGAAGAGCTGCACGAGGTCGACCGCGCGCGCGACGAGCTGCTGGCGGTAGATGGCGTTCACGGGCGACGACCAGTCGGCGTAGGCGCGCGTGAGCACGAGCGTTCCGTACGACGCCGAGTAGTCGATGACCGCGCCCACGTCGACCATCGCGCGGGACAGCTGGTCGGCGATCTCGGGATCCTGCGGGTTCTCGGCGATCCGTGCGCGGTCTCGGCTGTAGGAGTTGCGCCCGTGGACCCGGTCGTACCACGACATCACGATGTTGTCGAAGTCGAGGTAGACGGCGACCCGGCCGTCATCGTGGGTCTCGGGCACGGCGGCTCCTCAGATGGGGCGGATGGGACTCCTCCGAGCGTAGCCGCGTCGGCTGTGCGTCGCGCCGGGTGCCCATCACCCGGGTGGTGAGGGGTTGTCGGATGGCGCGCACGCCGCTACGGTCTGATGTGCGGAAAGCGTTTTCTCTTAAATCTGAAACGTTTCACATCCATCGACGACGATGAGGAGTCCGACATGACCCGACCATCCGCCCGCTGGGCCGCGCGCGCCGGCGTCGGCGCGCTGGCCGCAGCACTGGTCGCCGCGATGCCCGGCATCGCGGCGCACGCCGACGATCGAGAGCCGCCCGTGCCGCAGCTCGAGCGGCTCGACCGCGGCCTCGTCGCCGCGCGCACCGACGACGGCGTCTTCCTCAGCTGGCGCCTCCTCGCCGAGGAGACCTCGGGCGCAGGAGAGGCGGGGATGACCGGACCGGACTTCGCCGTCTACCGCGACGGCGAGCGGATCGCGACGGTGACGGACAGCACGAACCTCCTCGATCCCGAGGGCACGGCGTCCTCCGCCTACCGCGTGGCTCCCATCGTGAACGGCGTCGAGCTCGAGGCGAGCGGCAGCACCGCACCGTGGAACGGCGCCTCCGCGACGCTGCCGCTGCAGAAGCCGGCTGACGGCGTGACGCCCGCGGGCGAGGCGTACACCTACTCGGCGAACGACATGTCGGTGGGGGACATGGACGGCGACGGCGATTACGAGTACGTCGTGAAGTGGTATCCGTCGAACGCCAAGGACGTCTCGCAGGTCGGCTACACGGGGAACACGTACATCGACACCTACGAGGCCGATGGCACCCTGTTGCACCGCATCGACCTCGGCGTGAACATCCGCTCGGGTGCGCACTACACGCAGTTCATGGTCTACGACTTCGACGGCGACGGCCGCTCCGAGATCATGATGAAGACCGCGCCGGGCACGAGCGTGACCGCGCAGGGGCAGACGACCTACGTCACGATCCCGGCCGATGACGCGGCCGCCGGCGTGACGGACGCGGACGACTACCGGATGTCGGCGGCGGACTACCGCGCGCACCTCGTGGAGATGTTCCGCGGATGGAGCGAGCGCGACGAGGTCGTGTCCGGTCAGTGGCCCGCGACGCTCGAGGAGGCCTTCGGGATCGAACCGCGCTACGACTACCCCCTCTCGGAGGCCGACGCGACCGCGCTCGTCGACCACTTCATCGACGTCTATGCGCCGTCGCGGTCCGCGCGGAACCAGCTGCGGAAGTTCGAGGGCTTCGTGCTGACGGGCCCCGAGTACCTCACGGTGTTCGACGGGCTGACCGGCGCCGAGCTCGAGACGGTGGACTACAAGCCGGGCCGCGGCGACGACGGCCTGCTCTGGGGCGACTATGCCATGGCGCGGATCGAGCCGGGCAACCGCAACGACCGCTTCCTCGCGGGTGTCGCGTACCTCGACGGCGCGCACCCCTCCGCGATCTTCGCCCGCGGCTACTACACGCGCTCCACGCTCGTCGCCTACGACTGGGACGGCGAGAGCCTCTCGGAGCGCTGGTACGTCGACAGCGGGCACGCGCCCATGGCCAACCCGTTCAACGCCTCGCCGCACGGCGTGGACGGCACGGACCCCGAGTTCGGCACGCTCACGACCCAGGGATTCCACTCGCTCTCGGCGGCCGACGTCGACGGCGACGGCAGGCAGGAGATCGTGTACGGGTCGGCGACGATCGACGACGACGGGTCGCTGCTCTACAGCTCGTTCGCCGAGATGCCCGAGGGAAGCGCGGCGCCAGGGACGACGGCGCGGCTCGGGCACGGCGACGCGATGCACGTGACCGACATCCTCCCCGAGCGCAGCGGCCTCGAGATCTTCACGGTGCACGAGGGCGGCGTCTGGGCACCCTACGGATGGGCGCTCCGCGACGCCGCGACCGGCGAGGTGCTCGAGGGGGAGTACTCCGGTCGCGACACGGGACGCGGCATGGTCGGCGACGTCGATCCCGACCAGCCGGGGCTCGAGTTCTGGGCGTCGATGCCGCCCGGTTCCGGCACGCCGGTCGAGGGGCTGGGCACCAACCAGTCCATCCGCTGGGCGGCCGACATGACGACGCAGATCGTCGAGGGCTATGGCGACGAGGACGTGCGGATCGTCGACGGCTCGGGCGAGGTGCTTCTCGAGGCCGAGGGGACGCGCTCGAACAACGGCACGAAGGGCAACCCCGCCCTCGTCGCCGACGTCTTCGGCGACTGGCGCGAGGAGCTCCTCGTGCGCTCGGCGGACAGCTCCGAGATCCGGATCCACCTCTCCACCGAGGTGACGGACCGCAAGCTCACCACCCTCATGCACGAGCCCCAGTACCGTGCGGAGGTGGCGCGGCAGAACACGGCGTACAACCAGCCGAGCTACACGGGCTACCGCCTCGCCTCCGACATCGACTGGGGCGACGTGCCCGTCTACACGAGCGAGGTCGTCGCGCCGGCGCCGATCTTCGTCGACGAGGCGGGCCGCGGCCGCGACGGCTACGAGATCCCCGATGCGCACGGCGTCGCGTACTACGTCGACGGCGCCGAGGTCGCGCCCGGCTTCCATCGCGCGAAGGGCGCCGTCGAGATCGTCGCGGTGCCCGACGCGTGGTTCGCCCTCGCTCCCGAGGTCGAGTCGACGTGGGAGTTCGCGTTCCGCGCCGGTCGCTGATCCCGAAAGAGGAGGGCCGCCGCCGGCGACTGCCGGCGGCGGCCCTCCTCTGCGTCCGGGTCAGCGGCGCGCGGCGTACTGCTCGCGGATGACCGGTCGCGTGTCGACGGGGAGGGTCGCGGCGATCTGCAGCGGCCACTCCGGGCGCGTGCCGGTGAGCGCCCACGCGGCCTGGGCCGCCGCGCCGAGCGCGACGTACTCTCCCGGCTCGGGCACGACGACGGGAGCATCGAAGACCTGCGCCGCGATCGCCTGGACGGCCGCGCTCTGCGCCGCTCCGCCCACGAGGAGCACGCGCTCGGCGGCGACGCCGTGGGCGCGGATCGCGTCGAGGCCCTCCGCGAGCCCGCACAGCACGCCCTCGATCGCGGCCCTGGCGAGGTTCTCGCGGGTCGTCGAGGCGAGGGTCATTCCGAAGAGCGTCGCTGTCGCATCGGGCAGGTTGGGAGTCCGCTCGCCCTCGAACCACGGCTGCAGCACGAGCCCGCCCGCTCCCGGCTCGGCGGCGAGGGCGAGCCGCGCGAGCTCAGCGTGGTCCGCGCCGAGAAGAGCCGCGGTCGCGTCGAGGACGCGCGCCGCGTTCAGGGTCGTGACGATCGGCAGGAAGCCGCCTGCGGCATCCGCGAACCCGGCGACCGTTCCCGTCCGGTCCTGCACCGCGACATCCGTCACGGCGAACACGGTGCCGCTCGTGCCGATCGAGATCCCGATGTCGCCCGCACGGGCATCGAGGCCGAGCGCCGCGCCCGCGTTGTCGCCGGCACCGGGCGCCACGACGAAGCCGGGGCCGTCGACGTGCTCGGCGGGAGCGAGGACGCGGGGGAGCACGATCGCGTCGGCGTCGCGGCGCAGAGCGCGTGCAAGCAGGTCGCGGTCGTAGACGTCGCGCGACGGGTCGAAGTAGGCCGTGCCGCTCGCGTCGGAGCGATCGGTCACGAGCTCCTCGAGCACGGGGCCGCGCTCGCCGTCCGGTCCGAAGCCGCGCAGGCGCCAGGTGAGCCAGTCGTGCGGGAGCGCGACGGCCGCGACGCGCGCGGCGTTCTCCGGCTCATGATCCGCCAGCCACCGCAGCTTCGTCGCGGTGAAGGAGGCCACGGGGACGAGCCCCGCGCGCTCCGCGAAGGCCTCGGCGCCGACCTCCGCGGTGAGCGCGGCCGCGGCATCGGCCGAGCGCGTGTCGTTCCAGAGGAGGGCGGGGCGGATGACCTCGCCGCGCGCGTCGAGCGCGACCATGCCGTGCTGCTGCCCCGCGATCGACACCGCGTCGACGTCGGAGAGCCCGCCGGCGTCGGCGATCGCCGACTGCAGCGCGTCCCACCAGTGCCGGGGGTCGACCTCGGAGCCGTCGGGGTGCGATGCGCGGCCCGTGCGCGCGATCTCGCCGGTGGCGAGATCGCGCACGACGACCTTGCAGCTCTGCGTGGACGAGTCGATGCCCGCGACGAGAGTCATCCGCGCCGTCCTCAGCGGGCGCCGAGCAGGTGCTCGGTCGCGAGCTGCTGGAGCCGCACGAAGCCGAAGCCGTGGCCGCCCAGGTACGCGTCGGCGTCGAAGTCCTCGTACGCCGAGCGGTCGGCGAGGAGGTCGTCGTACGACTCGCCCTCGCTCAGGGTCGGCTGGCCGAGCTCGAGCACCTTCGCGCTCGCGAGCGCCTCCTGCACCTCGGGGTCGGCGCGGAAGGCGGCCGCCCGCTCCTTGAGGAGGAGGTAGGTGCGCATGTTCGCGGAGACCGAGTCCCACACGCCCGTCTCGTCCTCGGTGCGGCTGGGCTTGTAGTCGAAGTGGCGGGGGCCGTCGTAGGCGGGGACGCCGCCGGGGCCGCCGTTCTCGAGGAGGTCGACGAGCGCGAACGCGTTGTGCAGGTCGCCGTGACCGAAGACGAGGTCCTGGTCGTACTTGATGCCGCGCTGGCCGTTGAGATCGATGTGGAAGAGCTTGCCGTGGTACAGCGCCTGCGCGATGCCCGCCGCGAAGTTCAGTCCCGCCATCTGCTCGTGGCCGACCTCGGGGTTGAGGCCCACGAGCTCGGGGCGCTCGAGCGAGTCGATGAACGCGATCGCGTGGCCGAGGGTCGGGAGGAGGATGTCGCCGCGCGGCTCGTTCGGCTTCGGCTCGATCGCGAACCGGATGTCGTAGCCCTTGTCGGTGACGTAGTCGCCGAGGAGGTTGACCGCCTCGCGGTAGCGCTCGAGAGCCGCGCGGATGTCCTTCGCGGAGTCGTACTCCGCTCCCTCGCGACCGCCCCACATGACGAAGGTCTTGGCGCCGAGCTCGGCGGCGAGGTCGATGTTCCGCAGCACCTTGCGCAGCGCGAAGCGGCGCACCTGGCGGTCGTTGGAGGTGAAGCCGCCGTCCTTGAAGACGGGGGCGCTGAACAGGTTCGTCGTGACCATCGGGACGACGACGCCGGTGTCGGCGAGCGCGCCCTTGAGCCGGTCGATCTGCTTCTGCCGCTCGTCGTCGGTCGAGCCGAACGCGAACAGATCGTCGTCGTGGAACGTGAGGCCGTAGGCGCCGAGCTCGGCGAGCTTCTCGACCGCGTGCACGACGTCGAGCGCCGGTCGGGTCGGGCCGCCGAACGGGTCGGTGCCGTTGTAGCCGATGGTCCAGAGACCGAACGAGAACTTGTCGTCCTTGGTGGGTGTGAGCGACATGAGGATCCGCCTTCAGCGTCGTCGGTGAAATGTTGTGGGAATGAACATATCACCAACCCTGCTCGCGGATCCAGTCCACCGCGAGGCGTGTCCATCCCTCGAGCGGTCCGAGGCCGGTTGCGAGTCCCTTTCCGTGCGCGCCCTCCGCGAAGACGTGCAGGTCAGCGGGCACCCCGTGACGGACGAGCGCGCGGGTGTAGGCGAGGGCGTGCGTCACCGGGACCGCCTCGTCGGCGGCCGTGTGCCACAGGAACGTCGGCGGCGTGTGCTCGTCGACGAGGGCGTCGGCGTCGAGCGCCGCACGGGCGGCGATGGGCGCGTCGGGGCCGAGGAGCGCGTCGACGGAGCCCCGGTGCACGAGATCGGTCATCGAGATGACCGGGTAGCAGAGGATGGCCAGGTCGGGCCGCGCGTCGACGTCGTGCGCCGCGCGCTCCGCTGCCGTGGGAGCATTGCTGAGCGTGGCCGCGAGGTGACCGCCCGCCGAGAAGCCGAGGACGCCGATCCGCGACGCGTCGAAGGCCCCGTGCTCGCCGCGGCGGAGGGCGGCCAGGAGCGACCGGGTCGCGACGATGGGCTCGGGATGGCGCCGCGGCGCGACCGGGTAGCGGAAGACCACGGCGTTCAGTCCGGCGTCGTTCAGCCACGCCGCGACGGGCTCGGCCTCGTGGGGGGCGTGATGCGCGTAGCCGCCTCCCGGCAGCACGAGCATGAGCGGCCGGCTCTCGGGAGCCTCGGCGCGGGCGGGCAGGAAGACGATCTCGTCGGCGTGGGTCATGCTCGTTTCCTACCATCCGCGCGCACCGTATCGTGGTCCGCGTGTGCCCTGATGCGATGACGCCCGACCGCACGACCGACCCCGACGAGACCTCCCGACGCGCGCGCCGGCGCGGTGGCCGGCGGCTCGTCTTCGAGGGGGAGGCGCGCGAGTGGCTCGAGGCCCTTCCTCTCGGCAACGGCCGCATCGGCGCGATGTGCGGAGGCGGCGCGCGGGCCGTGCTGCACCTCAACGAGGAGAGCGTCTGGTCGGGAGCGCCGTGGCGAGACGAGCGGCAGCGTCCGCTCGCGCCCGAGGAATCGCAGCGCCTGCTCGCCGAGGCGCGGCGCGCCGTGCTCGAGGGCCGGCCGCGCGAGGCGGAGGAGCTGCTCCAGCGCCGTCAGTCGGGCTACAGCCAGGCGTTCCTGCCGGTCGGGTCGCTCGTCGTCGGCCCGCGCGCGGGGGCGGATCGCACTCCCGTCGTCCGCGCCCTCGACCTCGGCGCGGCCGTCCACGAGCTGCGCGCGGGCGACCAGACCGCGGAGACCTTCGTGTCGGCGGCCGACGACGTGCTCGTCCACGCGGTGTCCGGCGCCGCCGCGCCGATCGAGCTGTCGTTCTCGACGCCCCTGCGCGAGACGGCGCGCGAGGACCTCGCCGACGGCTTCGCGGCCCTTCTCGCGGCGCCCCTCGACGTCGCGCCCGGACACGAGCCCGACCTCCCCGCCGCGACGTGGCCCGACGACGGCGAGCGCACCGTCGAGGTCGCCGTCGTCGTCCGCCGCCGGGAGGAGGGGGAGCGGACCGTGTTCGCTCTCGCGATCGAGACCACGTATGCGGGGCCCACGGCCGAGCTCTCGTCGCCCGATGACGCGCTCCGCCGGGCGCACGAGCGCGTCGAGGCCGCCCTCGCGAGCGGGTACGAGCGCCTGCGGGCAGCGCACGTCCGCGCGCACGCCGAGCTCTTCGACCGCGTGCGGATCGACCTCGGGCGCGCTCCCGACGCGTCCACCTCCGAGCGTCTCGAGCGCGCGCGCAGCGCAGGCGACGTCGCCGCGGCGGATCCCGATCTCGTCGCGACGCTGTTCGACTACGGCCGGTACCTCCTGATCTCGTCCTCGCGGCCGGGTCGGCTCCCGGCGAACCTGCAGGGTCTGTGGAATGCCGAGATGCGTCCGCCGTGGAGCTCGAACTACACGCTCAACATCAACACCGAGATGAACTGCTGGGCGGCCGAGGTGACCGCTCTTCCGGAGACCGCACAGCCGCTCATCCGCTTCGTCGGCGCCCTCGCCGAGCGCGGCGCGCGGACGGCGGCGATCGACTACGGCGCGCCCGGATGGGTGGCGCACCACAACAGCGACGCGTGGGCCTTCACCGCCACGGTGGGCGCGGGGCACGGCTCTCCCTGCTGGGCGTTCTGGCCGTTCGCAGGACCGTGGCTCATCCGCCATCTGTCCGAGCACGTCGCGTTCGGCTCCGCGCCGGACGGCTTCGTCGACGGCACGCTCCGCCCGCTCGCCCGCGGCGCGGCGGAGTTCCTCCTCGCCTGGCTCGTCCGCCTGCCCGACGGCTCCCTCGGGACCGCGCCGTCGACATCCCCCGAGAACACCTTCCGGGTGGGCGGCCACGAGGTCGGCGTCGGCGCCACGAGCACGATGGACCTCGCGCTCGCGCGCGAGCTGCTCGGCACCGTCGTGACGCTCGGTCCCGACGACGACCCGCTCGTGGGCGCCGCCCGCGACGCGCTCGACGCGCTGCCCGAGGTCTCGTCGCGTGCGACCGACGAGGGCGTCCTCGAATGGGACGCCGTCGTCGATGAGGTCGACCCGCAGCATCGCCACGTCAGCCATCTCTACCCGCTCTATCCCGGCGACGCGGCCGACGAGGCCTTCGAGCGCGCGGCGGCCGTGACGCTCGACCGCCGCGGGCTCGACTCGACCGGCTGGTCGCTCGCGTGGAAGACGGCGCTCTGGGCGCGCCTCGGCCGCGCGGACCGCGTCGCGGATCTCCTGCGGCTCTTCTTCCGCGACGCGCGCGGGAGCGGCTTCGGCGAGGCGGGCGGACTCTACGCGAACCTCTTCGCAGCGCACCCGCCCTTCCAGATCGACGGGAACCTCGGGTTCACGGGCGGGTTCGCGGAGTGCCTCCTGCAGAGCCATCGCGGGCGGATCGACCTCCTGCCCGCCGTGCCGACGGCGCTCGCCTCCGGTCGGGTGGCCGGGCTCATCGCGCGGCCGGGCGTCGTCGTCGACATCGCCTGGGCGGACGGCCGTCTCGTGTCCGCGCGCCTGCGCGCGCGATCCGGGCGGGATGGCCGGATGCGGCTGCGCTGGGGCGGCCGCGAGATCGAGATCGAGGTGTCGTCGGGGGCCGACACGGTCGTGTCGGCCGCCGACTTCGACGACTGAGCGCGCGTGTCGGCGCCCGTGCGGTCGGCCCGGGGTTGAAAGGGCGGAAGGGGCGCGCTAGGGTCAAGCGAAGCGCTTCGACAATGGGGTGCGAGAACGTCCGCCGCGACGAGGCCGCGTCTGCGCGCCATCGGCCGAAGGGACCCGTGCCGCAGAGGACCGGGACGCATCGCCTCGTCGCGGCGGCGCGGCCCGCCGACGACGGCGAGGAGGGATCGAGGATGACCGACGGCACGCGCAGCGCGTATGCGCCCGGCATGCTCCTGTTCGGCGGCGACTACAACCCCGAGCAGTGGCCGCGCGAGATCTGGCGGGAGGACATCGCCCTCATGCGGCGCGCGCGGGTGAACACCGTGACGCTCGGCGTGTTCTCCTGGGCGCTGCTCGAGCCGCGCGAGGGCCGGTTCGAGACCGGCTGGCTCGACGAGGTCATCTCCCTGCTCGACGAGGCCGGCATCGGGTTCTTCCTCGCCACGCCGACCGCGTCGCCGCCGCCGTGGTTCACGCTCGCGCACCCGGACGCGATGCCCGTCGGGCCCGACGGGGTCGTGCTCTCGCACGGCTCCCGCGACACGTACGCGGTGAGCGCGCCCGCGTACCGCGAGGCGTCCCGGCGGATCGCGCGGATGCTCGGCGAGCGATACGGACGCCACCGCGGTCTGCGGGGATGGCACATCCACAACGAGTACGGGACGCTCGACTACGGGCCGCATGCGGCGCGCGCCTTCCGCGCCTGGCTGCGGAGACGCTACCGCGATCTCGACGCGCTGAACGCCGCGTGGGGCACCGCGTTCTGGTCGCAGCGCTACGGGGCGTGGGAGGAGATCCTCCCTCCGCGCGCCACGCAGTACCTGCACAGCCCCGCGCTCCTGATCGACTTCCGGCGGTTCTCCTCCGACGAGATGCTCGCGGCCTTCGAGGAGCAGAAGGCGGAGATCCGCGCGGCCGGCTCGTCCGCTCCGGTCACGACGAACTTCATGCTGCCCACCTGGAACCACCTCGAGCAGTGGTCGTGGTCCGCCGCGCAGGACATCGTGTCGATCGACCACTATCTGGACACGACCGGCCCGGACGGTGAGGCGCACGTGGCCTACGGCGCGGACCTCACCCGGTCGTGGGCGGGCGGGCCCTGGGTGCTCATGGAGCAGAACGCGCGCGGCATCCGCGTGGGCGATCGCACGCACGCCAAGACAGCTGATCGGATGATCCGCAACTCCCTCGGCTACATCGCGCGCGGCTCGCAGAGCTCGCTCTTCTTCCAGTGGCGGCAGAGCGCGGCGGGAGCCGAGCAGTGGCACGGCGCGCTCGTGCCGCACGGGGGCGGCGACTCGCCGCTGTTCGAGCCCGTGGTCGAGCTCGGCCGGATCCTCGAGGCCATCGGCGAGGTCGCCGAGCCGCCGGCCGATGGCCCGGTCGTTCCGGCCGAGGTGGGGATCGTCTGGCACGCCGACGGCTGGTGGGCGCTCGAGACGCCGCACCTGCCGAACGACGCGCTGTCGTACTCCGACGAGGTGCGGGCGACGCATCGAGCGCTCTGGCGGAAGGGCATCGCGACGGAGTTCGTGCGGCCGGGAGGGGAGATCTCGCACCTGCGCCTGCTCGTCGTGCCCGCGCTGTACGCCATGGCGCGGGAGACCGTCGGATGGCTCGAGGGGTTCGTGCGCGCGGGCGGGCGCGTCGTCGTCACGACGCCGTCCGGGTTCGCGGACGAGAGCCTCCGGATCGCCGCCGGCCGCTACCCTGCGCTGCTGAGCGACCTCCTGGGCGCGGGCGCGGACGAGATCGTGCCGCTCGAGCCGGGCGCGGGCGTCGCGATCGAGGGCGGCCTGCGTGCGGAGGAGTGGACCGAGCGCCTGCATGCGTCGGATGCGCGCGTCCTCGCGCGCTACGTCGACGGCCCGCTCGCAGGGCACGCCGCCATCACCGAGGCCGACCGGGGCGCGGGGACGGCGGTCTACGTGTCGGCCCGGCTCGCTCAGGAATCCCGCGACATCCTGCTCGCCGAGCTCGCGCAGCGCGCGGGCGCGCGCGAGACGGTCGCGGGCGCCGCAGCGCTCGGCGTCGAAGCCGTGAGGCGGCGCGGGGCGCGGGCGGACTTCCTCTTCCTCCTCCACCACGGCGCCGAGCCGGTGCGGGTGCGCGGCGAGGCGCGCGAGCTCATCCGCGCCAGCGACCTCTCGCGCGGGCTCACGCTCGATCCGGGAGCGAGCGCCGTCCTGCGCGTCGCGCGCGGAGCGGAGGTGGAGATCGAGCGGATGGTCGGGTGATGATGGGAGTTGCAGGGCCCTGACCTCGCGGATAGGATCGCGGGACAGTCGAAGCGCTTAGACAACGGAGTGAAGATGGCGACGATCAACGAGGTGGCGAAGCTCGCCGGCGTGTCGATCAGCACGGTCTCGTACGCCCTCTCCGGCAAGCGCACGATCTCGCGCTCGACGCGCGAGCGGATCGACCAGGCCATCGCAGAGCTCGACTACCAGCCGCACGCCGCCGCGCGCATCCTCGCCGGGGCCCGGACGCAGATCCTGGCCCTCAGTGCACCGCTGCGCGCCGACGGGCACCTGCCGACGCACATGCGGTTCACCTCCGCGGTCGTCGAGGCCGCGCGCGGGCGCGACTACGATGTGCTGCTGCTCGCCCGCGACGACGAGGTGAACGGCATCCGGAGGGTGAGCGCGAGCTCCCTCGTCGACGGCGTCGTGATGATGGGCGTCGCCGAGGATGACGAGCGGCTTCCGATCGTCCGCGCGGGGCGCATCCCCGCTGCGCTCATCGGCATCTCCGAGCACGCGCAGGGGGTCGCCTGCGTCGACTTCGACTTCGAGACGGCGGCGCGCGACGCCATAGCGCGGCTCGCGGATGCGGGGCATCGCGTCGTGGGCATGATCGGCCACCCGCACAGCTTCGTGGATCGGCGCGCGGGGTTCATCGGGCGCTTCGATCACGCGCTCGGCGAGGCCGCGGACGCCCGCGGGGTGCGCATCGTTCGTCAATGGGCGGGCATCGAGCGGGGGACGGGTGCGGAGGCGGTCAACCTCATCCTCGGGGCGGCCCCCGACGTCACGGCGATCGTGTTCCACTGCAACGAGCCGGTCGTGGAGGAGGCGCTGCGGCGCCTGGACGAGCGCGGGCTGCGCGTCCCGCACGACATCTCCCTCCTCGCGGCCGCGGCGAGCTACGACCCCGGGCGGCTCGAGCACCGGCTGAGCGGAACGACGCTTCCCATCGAGGAGATGGGGAGGATCGCCGTCGAGGGCATGCTCGCGGCGGTCGAGGGCGTCGTGCCGGGCCCGCCGCTCCTGCTCCCGCCCGCGTTCATCGACCGCAGCTCGATCGCGCCGCCCGCCTGAGGCGCGCCGCACCGACGCGCGTCTGCGCGCCGTTCATCGAAGCGCTTCGAGAAGTTCACACCCGATCCGCCCGCCGACGGGCGTCACGACAGGAGCATCCCCGCCATGAAGTTCACCGACGGGTTCTGGCAGCTGCGGCAGGGCGTCGACGCCCTCTACGGGCGCGAGGCGTACGACGTCTGGGCCGACGGGCGCACGCTGAACGCGACCGTGCCGACGAAGGTCATCGAGCGCCGCGGCGACACCCTGAACCGCGCGACGCTCACGGTCTCGCTGCACTCGCCGCTGCCCGGGGTGATCGGCGTGCGCATCGAGCACCACCAGGGCGGCCGAGGCGAGGTCTCGTTCGACCTCGTCGGCGCCGAGGACGGGCACGGCGACGTCGTCGTGGACGACGCGGCCGGCAGCATCACGAGTGGCCGCATCCGCGCGACCATCACCCGTGGAGCTCCGTGGAGCCTCGTCTTCCACGATGTCGAGACCGGGCGGGTGCTCACGTCGAGCGGCGAGAAGTCGCTCGGCTACATCCGCCTCGCCCCGGACGCCGCGGTCGAACGGGGGCCGCTCGGCGCGACGGGAGCCGGCGCCTACGTCCATGAGCAGCTGGCCCTCGACGTCGGCGAGCTCATCTACGGACTGGGCGAGCGATTCGGGCCGCTCGTGAAGAACGGCCAGACGGTCGACATCTGGAACGCCGACGGCGGCACCTCGAGCGAGCAGGCGTACAAGAACGTCCCGTTCCATCTCTCGAGCCGGGGATACGGCGTGCTCGTGGATCATCCGGGCCACGTCTCCTACGAGGTCGGGTCCGAGGCCGTCGAGCGCGTGCAGTTCTCGGTCGCGGGCGAGTCCCTCAGCTACTACGTCTTCGCCGGCGGCGACCCCGCCGGCGTGATCGAGCGCTACACGGCGCTGACCGGGCGCCCGGCTCGCCTGCCCGCATGGTCGTACGGCCTGTGGCTCACCACGAGCTTCACGACCGACTACGACGAGGCGACCGTGACGCGCTTCATCGAGGGGATGGCCGAGCGCGACATCCCGCTCGGCACGTTCCACTTCGACTGCTTCTGGATGCGCGAGTTCAACTGGTGCGACTTCGAGTGGGACCCGCGCGTGTTCCCGGATCCCGAAGGGCTGCTCGGCCGTCTGCACGAGCGCGGGCTGCGCGTGTGCGTCTGGATCAATCCGTACATCGGCCAGCGCTCGCCGCTCTTCGCGGAGGGCAAGGAGAAGGGCTACTTCGTCACGCGGCGCGACGGCTCGGTCTGGCAGTGGGATCTGTGGCAGGCGGGCATGGCGCTCGTCGACTTCACGAACCCCGATGCGACGGCGTGGTACCAGGACCACCTCCGGCGGCTCATCCGCCAGGGCGTCGACTGCTTCAAGACCGACTTCGGCGAGCGCATCCCGCTCGAGATCGACTACTTCGACGGCTCGAGCCCCGAGCGGATGCACAACCTCTACACCCAGCGCTACAACGAGGCCGTGTTCGAGGTGCTCGAGGCCGAGCGCGGCGAGGGCGAGGCCGTGCTTTTCGCGCGGTCGGCGACCGCCGGCGGCCAGCGGATGCCCGTGCACTGGGGCGGCGACAACACGTCGTCGTTCGCGTCGATGGCCGAGAGCCTCCGCGGCGGCCTCTCGCTCTCGCTCAGCGGCTTCGGCTTCTGGAGCCACGACATCGGCGGGTTCGAGGGCATGCCCGACCCTGCGGTCTTCAAGCGCTGGCTCGCGTTCGGGCTGCTCTCGAGTCACAGCCGCCTGCATGGGTCCACGAGCTACCGCGTGCCGTGGCTGTTCGACGAGGCGGAGGGGCGCGATGAGGCCGATGCCGAGAGCGCGGTCTCGGTCGCCCGCCGGTTCACGCGCCTCAAGCTCGCGCTCATGCCGTACCTGCACGCGGCCGGACTCGAGGCGCACCGCACCGGCACGCCGGTCATGCGGCCCATGCCGCTCGCGTTCCCCGGCGATCCCGCGACCGCGTACCTCGACCGGCAGTACATGCTCGGCCCGGACCTGCTCGTCGCGCCCGTGTTCTCGGCGGACGGCGCGGTGGATCTCTACCTGCCCGCGGGGGAGTGGACGAGCCTTCTCACGGGTGAGACGGTGAGCGGCGGATGGCGCCGCGAGACCCACGCGTTCGACAGCGTGCCGCTGTACGTCCGCCCCGGCGCCGTCGTGCCGGTCGGTGCGCGCGACGACACGACCGACTACGACTACCTCGACGACCTCACGCTGCGGGTCGCGCCGGGCGGAGCGGACGGCGAGAGCGCCCTCACGGTGACCGCGGCGGATGGCCGGACGGCGCGCTTCCGCGTCGAGCGTGCGCCGGGATCCGTCCGCATCTCCTCCGAGGAGGTCGTCGCCTTCTCGATCGGCGCGATCGGCGGCGAGACCGTCCGCGCGTCCGACGGGGTCGCCGAGCTCGCCCTCTGACCCGGCGGCTGCGCAGTCCTGTCGCACGAGGAGCGCTTCTCCGCAGGCGGGTGAGGGCATCGATATCGATAACGATTTCGCAACGCTAAGTTTGGGACCGCAACTTTTCCTTGCGCGGAGCGCGCGGCGTCCACCAGCCTGGGTGCCGACCATCCGTCCCGCGCAAAGGAGCGTGCATGATGCCCTCACCCCTTCGCAGACGCCGCCGCGGCGTGCTCGCCGTGCTTGCCGCGTCGCTGCTCGCCGCCTCGGCCCTCGCGGCTGTTCCGGCCGCCGCCGAGGAGGCGCCGCCCGTGATCGCGACCGACTTCGAGAGCGGTCTCGACGGCTGGGCGCCGCGCGACAGCGGATCCGGCGCGCCGACCGTCACCGTGACCGACGCCGATGCCCACGCGGGGGTCGGGGCCGCCCTCATCGCGGACCGCACCTCGCAGGGCAGCGGGATCATCCGCGATGTGACGGGCGTGCTCATCCCCGGCGAGACGTACGACCTCACGGCCTGGGTGCGCTTCGCGCCCGGACAGCCCGCCGACGCCGTGTGGGCGAGCATGGCGCGGACGACCGCGGGCGCGACGAGCTACGACACGATCGCGCAGCACGCCGCAGCGACCGACACGGGCTGGACGCAGCTCAGTGCGCGGTTCACGATGGGCGCAGCCGAGAGTGCGCAGCTGTACTTCGAGACGGCGTACGGCGGCACGAACACCTCCGACCTCCTCGTCGACGACATCGTCGTCACGCCGGTCGGCGACCCGCAGGTCGAGGATGTGGTCCCGCTGAAGGACACGGTCGACTTCCCCGTCGGCGTCGCGATCGACAGCCGAGAGACGACGGGCGCGGCAGCGGAGCTCCTCACGCGGCACTTCGACCAGATCACGCCCGAGAACCACATGAAGCCCGAGGCCTGGTACGACGCGGACCGCGTGTTCACGCCGCATCCTGAGGCGATCGCTCTCATGGACTTCGCGCGAGATGAGGGCCTGCGGCTCTACGGCCACGTGCTCGTCTGGCACGGCCAGACGCCGGCCTGGTTCTTCGAGCACGACGATGGCACGCCGCTCACGAACTCGGAAGCCGATCAGGCCATCCTCGCCGAGCGCATGCGCACGCACATCTTCGCGGTCGCCGAGTACCTCTCGTCCGGATGGGGCGCGTTCGGAGCGGAGAACCCGCTCGTCGCGCTCGACGTCGTCAACGAGGTCATCGACGACGGCGCGCAGTACGCCGACGGGATGCGCCGCAGCCGCTGGTACGACGTGCTCGGCGAGGAGTTCGTCGACCTCGCGTTCCAGTACGCCGACGAGGCGTTCAACCACGTGTACGCCGCGGACGGCGCCGACCGCCCGGTCACGCTCTTCATCAACGACTACAACACCGAGCAGGCGGGCAAGCAGGACCGGTACGCGGCCCTCGTCGACCGCCTTCTCGCGCGCGGCGTGCCCGTGGACGGCGTGGGGCATCAGTTCCACGTGTCGCTGTCGACGCCCGTCTCCGCGCTCGCCGGCGCGCTCGACCGGTTCGCCGACGTGGGGGTGACGCAGGCCGTCACCGAGCTCGACGTGACGACCGGCACGCCGGTCACGGACGCGCTGCTCGTCGACCAGGGCTACTACTACCGCGCCGTCTTCGACGCATTCCGCGAGCGGGCGGGCGAGCTGTTCTCCGTGTCGGTCTGGGGTCTCACCGACGGACGCTCGTGGCGCGTGGACTCGGGGGCGCCCCTTCTGTTCGACGACGCCCTGCAGGCGAAGCCCGCGTTCCACGGGGCCGCCGGGGGAGAGCTGCCGCCGCCGGCGCGCAGCGCGTCGGTCTTCCAGGGTGCGGTGCCGCTCGACGCGGATGCCGCCTCGGATGTCGCCTGGCGCCAGCTCCCTCTGCACGAGGCGGGTGACGCCGCGCGCTTCCAGCTGCGCTGGGACTCCGACCGGCTGACCGTGTATGTCGAGGTCGACGACACCACGCCGGGCGACGATCGCGTGGTGCTCTCCTGGAACGACGAGACAGCGGATGTCCCGCGCGGGGGAGGCGCCGAGGTCGAGGCGGTGGTCTCGGAGACGGCGACGGGGTACGCCGTGGTCGCGGCGCTGCCGCTCGCGGCCGCCGAGGGCGACAGCGTCCTGTTCGACGTGCGCGTCGTGGACGACGGATCGCCCCGCGGCGGCTGGAGCGCGGAGGGCACGCAGGGCTCGCTCGCGCTCGTCGGCGCTCTCGCGTACGCCGAGGTCCCTGAGGCCGCATCGGCGCCCGTGATCGACGGTGCGCCGGACGACGTGTGGGCGGACGCCGCGACGGTCGCGACGGACATCCAGGTCGACGGCGAGGCGGGTGCGACCGCCCAGGCGCGGCTCCTCTGGCGGGACGACGTGCTGTACGTCCGCGCCGAGGTCGCCGACCCGGTGGTCGACGTCAGCGGCGTGGACCCCTGGATCCAGGACTCGGTCGAGATCTACGTCGACGCCGGCAACGCCAAGAACGGCGCCTACCGTGCGCAGGACATGCAGCTGCGCGTGAACGCCGACGGCGTCGTCTCCTTCGGCGCCGGCGACGAGGCCGCGCAGGATGCGCGCACGGACACCGCAGCCGCGCGGACCGAGACGGGCTACGTCGTCGAGGCGGCGATCCGCCTCGAGGGCGCGGGTGAGCCGGGCACCTTCCAGGGCCTCGACGTCCAGGTGAACGACGCGGCCGCCGGTGCCCGCACGGGCATCCGCAACTGGGCCGACCCGACAGGGCTGGGCTACCAGTCGACCGCGCGCTGGGGTGTCGTCCAGCTCGTCGCCGCGCCGCAGGAGCCGTCGATCACGGTGCCCGCCGGTGCCCAGGCGGGGGCGGAGGCCGTCGTCACGGTCACCGGCGCTGCGCCGGGTGAGACGGTCGAGGTGCGTGCCGCGCGCGGCGAGGGACGCACGGGCGAGGTGATCGGCACGGCGGCGGCCGACGCGCGCGGCGTCGCGGAGGTGACGGTCGCCCTCCCTGACCGCCCCGGCGTGTGGCAGCTGACCGCGAGCGCGGACGGCGACATCCTCGCCCAGACGCGGGTGAAGCTGAGCCGCTGAGCGGCGGCGGCTGACCCGCGGAGTGCGGGTGGCCGACCCGTTGAGCGGCGGCGAGAGCGGGCGGGGCGTCGA
Organism: Microbacterium sp. JZ37; assembly: GCF_035188445.1. NCBI lineage: Bacteria > Bacillati > Actinomycetota > Actinomycetes > Micrococcales > Microbacteriaceae > Microbacterium > Microbacterium sp. JZ37. The sequence continues at coordinate 1,184,823 of NZ_CP045253.1, forward strand.
CGGCGTCCCGCCCGCTTCCGTGTCTCACACGCGGTCGGAATCCGCCCGGGTTTCCCGCCGGGCGTGAGACACGCTGAGGGAGTGATCGCGGCGACGGTGTTCGCATGTCTCACGTGCGGTGGGTATGCGCGCCTCTTTCCCACACCGAGCGAGACATGCAACCGGGGTGGCGCCCGCGTGTCTCACGTGCGGTGGGTATGGGCGCCTCTTTCCCACGTCGAGCGAGACATGCAACCGGGGTGGCGCCCGCGTGTCTCATGTTCCGCGGGATACGGCGCCCGGTTCCCACGCCAAGTGAGACATGCGACCGGGGCATCGCCCGCGTGTCTCAGATGCCGCGGGATACGGCGCCTCTTTCCCACACCAAGTGAGACATGCAACCGGGGTGCCGGTGACTGCCACCCGGGCAGGGGCGGGCAGGAGCTAGCGGGCGGGCGCGGTGGATGCCCGGATGACGAGCTGGGCGGGCATCCGGACATGGGCGTCGCTCGCGTCGTCGCCGCCGTCGAGCTTGCCGAGCAGGATCCGCACGGCGGCGGCGCCCATCTCGCGCAGAGGCTGCCGGATGGTCGTCAGCGGCGGCTCATGCGAGGCGGCGGCGGGGATGTCGTCGAAGCCGACGACCGACAGATCGTCGGGGACGGAGATCCCGTGCGCGCGTGCGATCTCGATCGTGCGGATGGCCGAGAGATCGTTCGCCGCGAACACGGCCGTCGGCGGGTCGGCGAGCGACAGGAGCTGCTCGGCGGCAGGTGTCGACTCCTCGGATCGATACCCGCCGTCGACCACGAGCGCGGGGTCGAATGCGATGCCAGCCTCCGCGAGGGCCGTCCGGTACCCCTCCTCGCGCAGGCGGGCGGACTCGAGGTCGCGGCGACCGCGGACGTGCGCGATCCGCCTGTGACCGAGCTCGATGAGATGACGGGTCGCGGCGATCGCCCCTTCGAGGTTGTCGCTGTCGACGGTCGTCGCGCCCGCGGGGCCGGTGTGCGGGTCGATCGCGACGACCGGCACGCTGGCGGAGGGCGCCTCGACGGTCGGCGTCACGATGATGGCGCCGTCGATGAGCGTGCCGCCCAGGCGGGAGAGGGAGCGGCGCTCCCAGCCCTCATGCTGCCCCTCGGTCGGCCCCGAGAGGCTTCCCGCGTACGAGAGCAGATCGTAGCCCGTGCCCTGCAGGGCCTCCGAGATCCCCTCGAGAAGAGAGAGCGCGAAGGGCTCGAACTCCGCGACGAGCACGCCGATGACGTGCGTGCGGCCGCGCCGGAGCGAGGCGGCGATGAGCGACGACTCGTAGCCGAGCTCCGTGACCACGCGCAGCACGTGCGCCGAGGTCTTGGCCGAGACACCGTACCGCCCGTTGATCACCTTCGAGACGGTCGACACCGACACGCCGGCCACACGCGCGACATCATGGATGGTCGCGCGGCCGCTCGGCGCGGCCTCCGGGGTCGGCGGGAACGTCACGCGTCAACGCTACTGCCGGTCGGCCCCGGATGGCGGTCGGACACGGCCGTGTTTCAATCGTTATCGAAAACGATGTCGATAACGATTGACAATTTGTCGTGAGCGATGACATTCTCGTCTTCGCGGGGTGACCGTCGATGTCCGACGGATGCCCGGGATGTTCCCACTCGAGGACGAGGAGAGACGCGATGAGAGCACACAGGATCCTGACGATCGCAGCCGTCGCCGGCGCGGTGGCCCTGACGGGCTGCGCGGGCGGCAGCGGCGGCGGGGACGACGGGGACGTCACGATGACGCTCTGGCACAACTCGACCACCGGACCCGGCAAGCAGTACTGGGAGGACGCGGCCGCCGCGTTCGAGGCCGAGAACGAAGGGGTCACGATCGACGTCCAGTCGATCCAGAACGAGGACATGGATGGCCGCCTGCAGACTGCCGTGAACTCGGGCGACATGCCCGACCTCTTCATGGCGCGCGGCGGCGGCAAGCTCGCGGATGTCGTCGAGGCCGGAGCGGTCAAGGACCTCTCCGACCTCATCTCGGACGAGGTCCGCGCCGACTACGGCGACGGCGTGTTCGATGCCTTCACGATCGACGGCGCGACCTACGGCGTCCCCACGGCGGTGCTGCCCGGCGGCATCTTCTACAGCCAGGACCTCTTCGCCGACGCGGGCGTCGAGCCGGCCGGCACGATGGACGAGCTCGTCGACGCGACCGAGAAGCTCAAGGAGACGGGCGTCGCCCCGATCGCGCTCGGCGCGATGGACGCCTGGCCGGCCGCGCACTGGTACTACTTCTTCGCGCTGCGCGAGTGCAGCCAGGAGGTCATGTCGGAGATCGCGACGACCCTCGACTTCTCGGACGACTGCTGGCTCGCCGCGGGCGAGGACCTCGCCGACTTCGCCGAGACCCAGCCGTTCAACGAGGGCTACCTGACGACCTCGGCGCAGCAGGGCGCCGGCTCGTCGGCGGGCCTGCTCGCCAACCACCAGGCGGCCATGGAGCTCATGGGCGGCTGGGACGTGGGCGTCATCGCCTCGCTCACGCCCGACCAGAAGCCCCTCGCAGACCTGAGCTGGTTCCCCTTCCCGGCGGTCGACGGCGGCGACGGCGACCCGACGGCCATGATGGGCGGCGTCGATGGCTACTCGTGCTCGGTCGACTCGCCGTCGGCATGCGAGGACTTCCTCAACTTCATCGCGTCGCAGGAGTGGCAGGAGAAGTACGCCGAGGCGTACCAGACGATCCCCGCCTCGAAGGCCGCTCAGGGCGCGGTCACCGACCCGGCCCTGCAGCCGCTCATGGAGGCCTACAACGAGGCCGCGTACGTCACGGTGTGGCTCGACACGCTGCTCGGCCAGAGCGTCGGCAACGCGCTCAACACGGCGGTCGTCGAGCTGCTCTCCGGCAACGGCTCGCCCGAGGGCATCGTCGAGGCCGTCGAGGGCGCGGCGGCGCGCGGCTGAGGAACGTCATGAGCTCCTCCCTCATCGAGGTGCCCCCGGCGGCCGACGCTCCCGCGTCGGCCGCCGGGCGGCCCGCCCGAGCGCGTCGCGGCGCCGCGGACTGGCGCAAGCGCGGCGAGATCGCGCTCCTCGCCGGTCCGGCGGTCGTCGTCTTCCTCGCGTTCGTCATCTTCCCCGTGCTGATGGCGGCCTACTACGGCTTCTTCAGCTGGAAGGGGTTCGGCCCGCCCACGAACTTCATCGGGCTGCAGAACTACATCACGATCCTGCAGGACCCGACGTTCCGCGACGCCGTGATCCACAACGGCGTCATCGTGGTCGCGTCGCTCGTGCTGCAGGGGCCCCTGGCCATCCTGTTCGCCCTCCTGCTCAACCAGCGGATCCGCGGGCGGTCGATCATCCGCGTCCTCATCTTCGTCCCGTACGTCATCGCCGAGGTGGTGGTCGGAACCGGATGGAGCCTCATGCTCCAGGACGCGGGCGCGGTCAACAGCCTGCTCGGGAAGCTCGGCATCGAGGGTGCGTCGTGGATCGCCGATCCGGCGCTCGCGATGTGGACGCTCATCCTCATCATCACGTGGAAGTACATCGGCTTCGCGGTCATCCTCATGCTCGCCGGCCTGCAGGGCATCCCTGAGGAGCTGTACGAGGCCGCCGCGATCGACGGCGCGTCGTTCTGGCAGATCCAGCTGCGGATCACCCTGCCGCTGCTCGGACCGACCATCCGCATCTGGGCGTTCCTGTCGATCATCGGATCGCTGCAGCTGTTCGACCTCGTCAACATCATCTGGGGCCAGTACGTCTCCGCGACGGCCGGCACCTCGACCATGGCGACGTACATGTACCTCAACGGCCACATGGCGGGCAACTACGGCTTCGGCAACGCGGTCGCCGTCGTGCTGTTCGTCATCTCGCTCGTGGTCGCGCTCGTCTACCAGCGCTTCGTGCTGCGACGCGACACGGAAGGCGCCCTCACGGGCGGGAAGGAGCGGAGGAAGTGAGCTCGACCACCCTCCTCGTCGTGCCGTCGGCACGCCGGCGGCGCCGCGTCGACAGCGGCATCGCACGCCGCCCCGGCGACGGCAGCCGCGCGATCACCTACCTCTGCGCGGTCGTCCTCATCGCCATCTGCATGGGGCCGGTCCTCTACATCGTGCTCGGCGGCTTCCGCACGAACTCGCAGATCACCGCCGACCCATCGGGCTTCCCCGCCCCGTGGGTCGTGACGAACTACACCGAGGTGCTCGCGAGCGGCACCTTCTGGCAGGCCATGGCGAGCTCGACGATCACGGCCCTCGCCACGACCGCGGGTGTGGTCGCCCTCGGGCTCATGGCGAGCTACGTCATCGCGCGCTACGACTTCATGGGGAAGGGCGCGCTGTACGCGCTCTTCGCCGCGGGACTCATGTTCCCCGTCACGGTCGCGATCACGCCGCTCTACCTGCTCGTGCGCAGCCTGGGCCTGACGAACAGCCTGCTCGGCGTCATCCTGCCGCAGATCGCCTTCGCCCTCCCGACGACGATCATCATCCTCGTGCCGTTCCTGCGGGCCATCCCCGCGGAGATCGAGGAGGCGGCCTCCATCGACGGGGCGAGCCGACTCGGCTTCTTCTTCCGGATGGTGCTGCCGCTGAGCCTCCCCGGCGTGATCACGACGGGCATCCTCGCCTTCATCGGGTCGTGGAACGGGTACATGCTGCCGCTGTTCATCCTGAGCGACCCGAACCTCTTCACGCTGCCCCTCGGCGTGCAGAACTTCGCGTCGCAGTACTCCGTCGACACGGCGCGCGTGCTCGCGTTCACGTCGCTGTCGATGCTGCCCGCGCTCATCTTCTTCAGCCTCTTCGAACGCCGCATCGTCGGCGGCCTCAGCGGGGCGGTCAAGGGATGACCGCCTCCGGATCCGCAGGGAACGCCATGACCGAACTGCCCCCTCTGCCCGTCGTGTCCGAGCGCGTGAGCGCTCTCCTCGAGCGCATGACGCTCGAGGAGAAGCTCGCCCAGCTCGTCGGCTACTGGCTCGACCGCGGAGGCGAGGTCGTCGCGCCGATGCAGGGCGAGATGGCCGGCGACGATGCGGGAGCCACACTCGCCGAGATCACGCGCGACGGCATCGGCCACTACACGCGCGTGTACGGCACGCGGCCCGTCGACCCGGCACAGCGCGCCGCGTGGCTGTGGGCGGAGCAGCGGCGGCTGAAGGCCGAGACCCGCCTCGGGATCCCCGCGATCGTCCACGAGGAGTGCCTCACCGGGCTCGCCGCGTGGAAGGCCGCGACCTTCCCGACGCCGCTCGCGTGGGGCGCGTCCTTCGATCCCGACCTCGTCGCCGAGATGGGCGCCGCGATCGGCGACACGATGCGCGAGCTCGGGATCCACCAGGGGCTCGCGCCCGTGCTCGACGTCATCGCCGACCCGCGCTGGGGCCGCGTCGACGAGTGCATCGCCGAGGACCCGTACCTCGTCGGCACGGTCGGCTCCGCCTACGTGCGCGGCCTGCAGAGCGCGGGCGTGCATGCGACGCTCAAGCACTTCCTCGGCTACTCGGCGTCGAAGGCGGGGCGCAATCACGCCCCCGTCTCGGCGGGGCCGCGAGAGCTCGCCGACGTCTACCTGCCCCCGTTCGAGATGGCGCTCCGCGACGGCGGCGCCCGATCGGTGATGAACAGCTACACCGACATCGACGGCGAGCCCGTCGCGGCGCATCCCGGACTGCTCACGACCGTCCTGCGGGACGAGCTCGGCTTCGACGGCGTCGTCGTCTCGGACTACTTCTCGGTCGCGTTCCTCGAGGTCATGCACGGCGTCGCGGCCGACCGCGGCGAAGCCGCCGTCCAGGCGCTCCAGGCCGGCATCGACGTCGAGCTGCCCGCGGGCGACGCCTATCTCGCGCCGCTGGCCGAGCAGGTGCGGTCGGGCGGGATCGACATCCGCTTCGTCGACCGCGCCGTGCTGCGGGTGCTCGCGCAGAAGGAGGAGCTGGGCCTCCTCGACGAGGACGCCTTCTCTGACGAGCCGCCCGTCGAGATCGACGTGGACTCGCCGCGACACCGCGCGATCGCCCGGCGACTGGCCGCGGAGTCGATCGTCCTCCTCCGCGACGAGGGAGCGGTGCCGCTTCCCGCAGCCGCGCGCCGCGTCGCCGTGATCGGCCCCAACGCCGACCGCGCCGAGGCGCTGCAGGGCTGCTACTCGTTCGCGAACCACGTCCTCGCGCATCACCCCGACCATCCGCTCGGATTCGAGATCCCGACCGTGCGCGAGGCGCTCGCCGCGGCGCTCCCGCAGGCGGAGATCGTGCACGCGCGCGGCTGCGAGGTCGAGGGCGACGACCGCTCGGGCTTCGCGGAGGCCGTCGAGCTCGTGCGCTCGGCCGACGTCGCGGTCGTCGTCGCGGGCGACCAGGCCGGGCTGTTCGGGCGCGGCACGGTCGGCGAGGGCAACGACGTCGAGTCGCTCGACCTGCCTGGCCCCCAGCGCGCGCTCGTCGAGGCCGCGGTCGCGACCGGCACGCCCGTCGTGCTCGTGCTCCTCACCGGCCGCCCGTATGCGATCGAGTGGGCGCTCGACGCGGAGACCGCGCCCACCGCTGTCCTGCAGGCGTTCTTCCCCGGAGAGGGCGGCGGGCTCGCGATCGCCGACGTCCTCACGGGGGCGTCCGCCCCGTCGGGACGTCTGCCGGTGTCGCTTCCGCGCTCGACCGGCGCACAGCCGTACCGCTATCTGCACCCGCGTCTGGGCGGCCCGTCCGACGTGACGTCGACCGACTCGACGCCGCTGCGTCCGTTCGGCTTCGGCCTGACCGGGACCACGTTCGCGTACGCCGACCTCGAGGTCGACGCCGCGGCACCGACCGACGGCGTGATCCGCGCGGCCGTGACCGTCACGAACACGGGCGAGCGCGCAGGGGTCGACGTCGTCCAGCTCTACGGGCGCGACGTCGTCGGGTCGATCGCGCGCCCCGTGGCGCAGCTGCTCGGCTACGCGCGCGTCGCGCTCGAGCCCGGCGCGTCCGCGCGCGTCGTGTTCGACGTGCCCGCTCAGCGCTTCGCGTTCAGCGACCGCCGTCTCGTCCGCGTCGTCGAGCCCGGCGACGTCGAGCTGTGGGTCGCGGCTCACGCCGAGGCGTCGTCTGTCCGCGCCGACGGCGACGGCTCGATCAGCAGCACGCGGGCGCGGGTCGAGCGGACGCTCCCGGGCGACGCGACCGCGCGCGCGACCGTCGTGCTCACGGGCGACGTGCACGAGGTGACGGGCGCGGACCCCCGGCTCGTCGAGGTGCGCGTCGACGCCCTCGAGCCGGCCGAGGCGCCCGTCAGCTGAGCGCTCCCGCGGTGCCGGGCGGTGGCCATCCGGAGCGGATGGCCACCGCCCGGCACCGCCGATCCGCGCGAGGGCAGAGCGCGCCGCCCGGCACGCCGCACCGCGCGCGCCACGGGACCCGGATATCGTGATCGGAACGACAAATGGCGAGGGGATCGCGATGGCGGAACGGGCGATGAGCGTCGAGGGCGTGCGGCGCCGCAACCTCGGCGAGGTGCTGCGGCTCGTGCACGAGGAGGGCGCCCAGTCGCGCGCCCGTATCACGGCCGCGACGGGCCTCAATCGCTCGACGGTCGCCGACCTCGTGGGCGCGCTCGTCGACGCCGGCCTCGTCGTCGAACGCGAGCCGGACCCCACGCGGCGCGTGGGCCGTCCGTCGCCGATCGTCGCACCCAGCGCCGATGTCGTCGCGATCGCCGCGAACCCCGAGGTGGACGCGCTCGAGATCGGCGCGATCGCCCTCGACGGCACCGTGCGCGCCCGCGCCCGCGAGGAGGTCGACCACCTGCTGACCCCTGAGGAGACGGCCGACGCCATCGCGCGGATCGTGAGCGGATGGCGAGAGGGCACCCTGCGCGACGTGCGGATGGTCGGGGTCGGGGTGGCCGTGCCGGGTCTCGTCCGCGCGGACGACGGCGTCGTGCGTCTCGCGCCGCACCTCGGCTGGCGCGATGCGGCCGTCGGGGCCCTCATCGCCGACCGCGTGGGGCTGCCGGTCGTCGTCGGCAACGACGCGACCCTCGGCGCGCGGGCCGAGCACCTGTTCGGAGCGGCCGAGGGGCACCGCGACGTCGTCTACCTCAACGGCGGTGCGAGCGGCATCGGCGGCGGGCTCATCCTCGATGGGCGGGTGATCGCCGGCGCAGGCGGCTACGCGGGGGAGTGGGGGCAGAACACGCCGGGCATCCTCGACGGAGCCGATCGCGCGACGCCCGGCGGCGTGCTCGAGGACGAGGTGAGCAGGGCGCGGCTCCTCGCGGCCCTCGGCCTGTCCTCGGCCGACGACCCGACCCTCGCCGCCGCGCTCGCCGAGTCGTCCGCTCCCGGAGTCGTCGACGAGGTCGCCCGCCAGCGGCGCATCCTCGCGACCGCGCTCGCGAATGCGGTCAACGTGCTGAACCCGTCGGCCATCGTCCTCGGCGGCTTCCTCGGCATGATCGTCGCCGCCGACCCCGAGGGGTTCGACGAGGCCGTCCGGCGTCATGCTCTCGCGGCGCCTGCCGAGGCGCTCGACATCCGTCCTGCGGCGCTCGCCGAGGACCGTCTCCTCATCGGCGCCGCCGAGGCCGCATTCGCTCCGCTGCTCGCCGATCCGCTCGCCTGAGGGCCGACGGTCGCCGCGGGACCCGGAGCCCGGCCCCGAAACCCGCCGCCGAGCCGCGCCGCCCCCGCCCCCGCGGCACTCAGCCGCGCGGGACGACGAGCCCGCCGTTGCGGCGATGCGGCAGTCGCGCGAGCGCCTCGTCACGCAGGGGCGCGGGCAGAAGGCGCTGCGGCGCATCCTGGTACGCCACGGGGCGCAGGAACCGCCGGATGGCGGTGGCTCCGACCGAGGTGTGCAGCGAGGTCGTCGCGGGCCACGGTCCGCCGTGGTGCTGCGACCACGTGACCGCGACGCCCGTCGGCCAGCCCGCGAACAGCACGCGCCCGGCGACCGCCGTGAGCGCGTCGACGAGCGCGTCGACCTCCTCGTCCTCCTCCGCATGCAGGGTCGCCGTGAGGCTGCCGGGGACGGCCGCGATCGCCCGGAGCAGCTGCTCCTCGTCGTCGTACGCGACGAGGAGGGTCGCGGGGCCGAAGACCTCCTCGAGGAGCACGTCGGGGCGCTCGGCGATCGCGGCGGCGTCCGTCGCGATGACGACCGGGCGCGCGCCATCCGATGCGGCGCCGTGCGCGATCACCGTCGCGGACGGGTCGGCGGCGAGCCGGTCGACGCCCTCGGGGAAGGCCTCGGTGATGCGGTCGGTGAGGAGAGGCCCGCCGTGCGCGTCGGCGACCTGCGCCGCGACGGCGTCCTCGAAGCCCGCTCCGCGCGGCACGAACACGACGCCGGGCTTGGTGCAGAACTGACCGGAGCCCAGCGTGAACGAGCCGACGAGCCCTGCGGCGAGCTCGTCGCGGCGGGCGGCTGCCGCGCCTCGCGTGACGACGACGGGATTGAGGCTGCCGAGCTCTCCGTAGAAGGGGATCGGGTCGGGTCGTCCGGAGGCGAGGTCGAACAGCGCGCGCCCTCCGGCGACCGAGCCCGTGAAGCCGGCGGCGCGCACCGCCGGATGCACCACGAGCGCGTTCCCCGCCGCGCGCCCCTCGACGAGCGCGAGGGAGCCGCTCGGCGCCCCCGCGGCCTCGAGCGCGGCGGCGGCGATCTGCGCGGTGCGCCGCGAGAGCTCGGGGTGCCCGGAGTGGGCCTTCACGACGACGGGATTCCCGGCGGCCAGGGCCGATGCCGTGTCGCCGCCGCAGACCGAGAACGCGAACGGGAAGTTCGACGCCGAGAACACCGCCACCACGCCGAGCGGCACGAGCAGACGGCGCAGCTCGGGCCGAGGCGGCGTGGCCGAGGGGTCGGCGTCGTCGACGGTGAGCTCGAGGTAGGAGCCCTCCTCGACGACGCCCGCGAAGAGGCGCAGCTGCCCGGTCGTGCGGGCGACCTCGCCGCGCAGGCGCGTGCCGCCGAGCCGCGTCTCGCGGTCGGCGATCTCGACGAGCTCGTCGGCGGCCGCGTCGAGCGCGTCGGCGAGTGCGCGCAGCCAGCGCGCGCGGGTGGCCGCGTCGGCGTCCCGCCATGCGGGGAACGCGGTGCGCGCGCGGGCGACGATCTCGTCGAGCTGGTCGGGTGTCGTGGTCATGAGGCGGCCTCCAGATCGGGATGGGAGCGGAAGCGCAGGCCGAGGCCGAGGTGCGGCGCCTCCGTGAGGCGCCCGTCTGCGATGCGCACCGGGCTGGGATCGGCGAGGGCCCCGAGATCGCCGAAGCCGGCGTCCTCGACGTCCTCCGCGAGCGGGTCGCCCGGGAGCGTGAGCGCGAGCTGCCCCGACAGCTCGGGCAGCAGGTGCGGATGCACCTGCACGCCGTGCGCGTGCGCGCGCTCGACGATCCGGAGGAAGGGCGTGATGCCGCCCACGCGCACGACGTTCGGCTGCGCGAAGCGGATGGCCCCGCTCGCGAGGAACTCCTCGAATCGATGCACGGTGTGCAGGTTCTCGCCCACCGCGATCGGCGTCGGGATGCGCCGCGACAGCTCGACATGACCCGCGAGGTCGTCGGCGCGCAGCGGCTCCTCGATCCATGCGGGCGCGAACGGGGCGAGCAGCTCCATCGCGGCGGCCGCGCGGCCGAGGTCCCACCGCTGGTTCGCGTCGATCATGAGGCCGCGGTCGGGTCCGAGCACCTCGCGCACGGCGGCGACGCGGTCGGCGTCCTCGGCGGGGTCGGGCCGGCCGACCTTGATCTTCACGGCGTCGAAGCCGGCATCGACCCAGCGGCGCACCTGCGCGACGAGCTCGTCCTGCGTGTAGTGCAGGTTCACGCCGCTGCCGTACGCAGTCACGCTGTCGCGACGGCGGCCGATGAGCGTCGAGAGCGGGGCACCGTGAGCGCGGCCCTCGGCGTCCCACAGGGCGAGGTCGAGCCCTGCGAGCGCGATCGTCGTGATGCCGCCGCCTCCGGCCTCGTGCAGGTGCCGCCACAGCTCATCCCACGTCCGCGTCGGGTCTGCGGGGCGGCCGATCGCGGCCGGAGCGATGTCGTGCTCGAGCATCGCGAGCACCGCCTCGGCGCCGATCTGCGGCGTCCACGAGAAGCCCCATCCGCGGGCGCCGTCCGAGCGGACGACGGTCGTGGCGATGACGCCGACGCTCGTGACGTCGGCCGCCCACGGGCGCACGAGCGGCACGCGCTCGAGGCGCGCCGTGAGCGAGCGGATGGTCGTCACGCGGCGAGCTCCCGCCCGCGTTCGAGGAGGGCCGCGAGGCGCGCGAGCTGGTCCGGGCTCGGGTCGATGAGCGGCGCGCGCACGGAGCCGACGTCGAGGCCCGAGAGTCGCACGCCGGCCTTGATGAGCGAGACGGCGAAGCCGGGCGTCTCGTCGCGGAGCGCGACGAGAGGCGCGTAGAAGCCCTCGAGGAGCGCGCGCTGTCGCGCGGTGTCGCCCGAGCGGTGCGCGGAGAAGAACGCGACGGCCACCTCCGGCAGCATCGCGAAGACGGCCGAGGAGTACATCGGCACGCCGATCGCGGTGTACGCCGCCTGCGACAGCTCGGCCGTGAGCAGCCCGTTGAAGAAGAGCACGTCGCGCTGGGCGCGGGCCGCCTCGAGCACGAACTGCTGCGCGAGCGCGACGTCGCCCGCGCCGTCCTTGATGCCGACGACGCGCGGGTTCTGCAGGAGGCGCGCGACCGACCCGGGGGAGAACTGCGCGTTCGCGCGGTGGTAGACGATCACGGGGAGGTCGCTCGCCGCGGCGATCTGCTCGACGTACGCGATGAGGCCCTCCTGCGGTGCGCCCACGAGGTACGGGGGCATGACGAGCAGGCCGTCGGCGCCGGCCTCCGCCGCGATGCGCGCGCAGGCGACCGCGTGGCCGAGCGGGCCGCCGGCTCCCGCGATGACGGGCACGCGTCCTGCCGTCGCGCGCACGGCGGCCGCGACGGCCGCGCGCACGTCCTCGAGCGACAGGGTGTGGAACTCGCCCGTGCCGCAGGCGGCGAACACGGCGCCCGGCTCGTGGGCGAGAGCGCCCGCGACGTGCTGCTCGACGAGGTCGGCGTCGACCCTGTCGTGCGCATCGAAGGCGGTCACCGGGAAGAACAGGACGCGGTCGGGGATGGCGAGGTCAGTCAAGGCGGTTCTCCTGTCGAGGGGATGCGGACACCGCGACGCGCTCGCCGAGCTCGTCGCGCCACGCGTGCTGGGGGCGCCACCCGAGCAGGCGCCGCGCCTTGGCGTTCGAGAACGCCGGAGCGGTGCCCGTGAGCTCGGCGGCCGCGCGGGCCGTGCCCGGGTGGAAGCGCGGGAGGAGGTCGCAGAGCGGCTCGCGTGCGAGGGCGTTGTCGGCGCCGACGAAGAACACCTCGCCGTTCGGGATGTCGCCCATGGCAGCGAGCAGCGTGTCGGCGAAGCGGGACACATCGCGCGCATCGACGTAGTTGAAGAGCGCGGGGGCCGACAGGGCCGGGTCGTCGAGCCGTTCGCGGACGGTGTGGCCCTGCTGGGTGGGCGCGCCCGCCCACTCCTCGGGGGCGATGACGTAGCAGGGGCGGAAGGCCGCATAGCGGACGGCGTCGCCGGTCTGACGACGCAGCATGCCGATGGACTGCTCGATGATGAGCTTCGACAGCGCGTACGCGTTCCAGGGGAGCGGGGGCGTGTCTTCGTCGAGCGGAAGCCGCTCGGGAGTCCAGCCCGTCGGCGCGCCGTAGCCGAGCACGGTCGGGCTCGACGCCGCGACGATCCTCCCGACGCCGGCCGCCGCCGCGGCTCCCATCACCGACACCGCGAGGCCCGCGTTCGCGCGCATGATGACGTCCTCGGGAGCGCTGAACGGGACGGCGATCGCCGCGAGGTGGATGAGGGCGTCCGGGCGCGTCTGCGCGATCGCGTCGGCCGCCGCGCCGGGGGCGCCGAGGTCGGCGGCGACCTGCTCGACGCCCGCGAGCTCGGGGGCGTCGGAGACCTGCCGGTCGACCGACACGAGGTCGTGGCCCGCGGCCGCGAGGCCCGCGACGAGCGTGCGGCCGAGGCGCCCCGCGCCGCCGGTCACGAGGATGCGGCTCACGGCCGGTCCTCGGCGAGCAGCGCGATGCCCAGGTCGGACACGCGCACGGGGAGTCCCGTCTCGAGCGAGCGGTTCCCGGCGATCCCGACGGCGATCGAGCGGATGCCGTCGCTCCAGTCGGCAGGGCGCCCGAGCGGGTCGTCGCCGGGGCCGACGAAGACGTCGGAGAGGAGCAGCGCGTCGCCGCCCCCGTGGCCCCCCTCGCCCGACCGGCGGATCTCGATCTCGACGGGCTCCTCCCAGTGCCGCTGCACGATGAGGCGCTCGCCGCTCGGGCGCAGGACCGACGTCTCCGCGTCGACCGCGCTCGGGTCGAGCACGGGATGGAGCCCCTCGTCGGGCACGAGGGATCCGCGCTCGACGACCTCGAGCTCGGCGCGGCCCTCGGTGCCGTTGATCGCGACGCGGTAGCCCTCCCACGGCGCATGGGCGTTGAGGGAGTAGCCGAGCGTGGCTCCCGACGCGTAGTCCACGACGAGAGCGAGGTTGTCCTCGATCGTGATGCCGTCGCTGAAGACGTCGCGGTCGCGCACGTAGCCGTCGTGCTGCTCGGCCTCGAGGTACAGGGTCTTCAGACGCGGGTCCTCGCGCAGGTCGAGCTCGAACGGATCGTGCGCGCCCTCGTGCGTGCCGCGCTCGGGTCGCTCGCCGAGCCCGCGCGCGGCCGCGTTCTGTGCACCGTAGAAGCGCAGACCGCCCGAGGCGAACACGCGCCGCGGCTCGCTCGCGATCCACCAGTTGACGAGATCGAAGTGGTGGCTCGACTTGTGCACGAGGAGCCCGCCCGAATGCGCCTTCTCGCGGTGCCAGCGGCGGAAGTAGTCTGCGCCGTGCTTCGTGTCGAGCATCCAGGAGAAGTCGATCGACGTGACCCGCCCGATCCGACCCGACCGCACGACCTCGCGCAGCGCGCTGTTGCGCGGGGAGTAGCGGTAGTTGAAGGTGATGACGACCTGACGGCCGGTGCGCGCGACCGCCTCCTCGATGCGCGCGGCGCTCGGGGCGTCGATCGTGAGCGGCTTCTCCACGACGACGTCGACGCCCGCCTCGAGCGAGCGCACGATCATCTCGGCGTGCGTGTCGTCGCGAGAGCAGATGACGACCCGCTCGATGCGCTCGTCGCGGATCATGTCCTCGAGGCGGTCGGGCGTCCAGACGCTCGGCGTCGGCAGTCCCTTGCCTGCGACCCGCTGCGCGTACACGTCGGCGCGGACCGGGTTGGGCTCGCACAGCGCGACGAGCGCCGCCCGGTCGGCGTAGCTGTCGGTGATCGCGTCGACATACATCTGGGCGCGGTGGCCGGTTCCGACGACGGCGTACCGGAGTTGGCTCATCGGTGAGTCCCTTCCTGAGAAAGCGGTTTCTCACGATACCACGAGGTCGCCTGCGGAGGCCAGCGTGTGGCTCAGGAAGCGGGCGGAGGGGCGGCGGTGCTGCCGCGCACGGCGAGCGTCGGCGCGAGCACGACGGGCGGCGCGGCCGCGTCATCCTCGAGAAGCGCCCGCATCGCGCTCCACGCGAGCTCGCCCATCCGATCGGTCGGAACGCTCGCGGTCGTGAGAGGCGGTGTCGTGTAGCGCGCGAACGGGATGTCGTCGAAGCCTGTCACGGACACCTCGTGCGGGACCGCGACCCCCTCTTCGTGGAGTGCGCTGAGGAGGCCCATGGCGACGAGGTCGTTGTAGGCGAGAACCGCCGTGGCCTCGTGGGCGCGCACGGTCGCGACCGCCGCGGAGCCGTCGGCGAAGCCCGTCCCGCAGGGCGCCTCGGCGATGTCGAGATCCGGATGGGCGGCCCTCGCCTCGGCGATCGCCGCGACGCGCCGCGCGTTCGACGCGCTGCCCGGGACGCCCGCGAGGTAGAGCAGTCGACGGTGGCCGAGCATCCGCAGGTGCTCGATGAGCTCGCGGAGTCCGCGGCCGTAGTCGGCCGCGACGACGGGGGCGCCGTCCCCTCCGCGGTTCACGAGCACGGCGGGAGCGAGACGCGGCAGCGCCGCGGCGAGCTCATCGTCGGGCATGCGCGGCGCGACGAGCACGATGCCGTCGGTGCGCCGGCGGGCCTGCAGCGCAAGCGCCGCCTCGTCGGCCGCGACCTCGGCGGAGTCGGCGACGAGCACGTGGTAGCCGTCGCCCGCCGCGGCCCGGCTCAGCGTGCGCAGGATGGCCTGGAAGGTCGGGTTCCCGAGATCGGGCACGAGCACCGCGACCGTCTGGGTCTTCCCGAGGGCCAGGCTTCGCGCGAGGGGGCTCGCGGTGTACCCGAGCTCGGCCGCCGCGTCCTGCACGCGCTGGACGAGGGCCGGGTCGACCTTCGGGTTGCCGTTCATGACCCGCGACACGGTCGCCGGCGACACTCCCGCGTGCTTCGCGACATCCGAGATGCGCAGCTTGGCCGTCATGGATTCGAGCGTATCCGCCGTCGGGCGATCATCCCGTCAGTGGTCGTCCGGGGTCGACAGGCGGTAGACGTGCGAAGCCGTGCGCGGATGCCGTCGTCCAGCCGGTCATCCGACCTCGAGCGTCGCGGGACGCGCGACGCCGCGCACGTCGATGCGGGGCCAGGCGGGGTCGACGCTCAGGACCTCGACGCCGCCCGCGCCATCGAGCACGACGGTGTCCTCGACCTTCACCCCCGGGGCCCAGGGGTTCCAGGCGAAGGCCTGGTTCTCCACCACGCGGTCGCGGAACGCGGGCACGGCCTTGGGGTCGCGTCCCGCGTATCCCGTCGGCCCGCCCTGGTGGTGGCGCAGCCAGCCGTCCTCGCCGAAGCCATGGCGCCGGTAGCTCGCGGCGATGTCGTCGAGCACGTCGCCGAGCGCGCGGCCCGCGCGCGTCGCCGCCCAGGCATCGGCCTCGACCTCGAGGACCCGCGGCGCGCCATCCGGCTCGGACCCGCGGAAGCGCACCCAGCGCGTGAGGCTCACGTGGAGGCCGTCGCGCTTCGCGGTCGCGACCGCCATCGCGCGGTCGCCGAGCGGGGCCGCCGTCGGCAGCGGGTGCTGCACCCCGCCCCGGGCGGCTCCCGCGGCGAGTACGACCGCCGGCTCGGCGCCGCGGGCAAGGATGGCGTGCGCGAGTCGCCCGGCGAGCTCGAACTCGGACATCTCGGGAGACGCCTCGGCGAGCACCTCGGTCATCGCGCGCGCGGCGTCGGCGCCGAGACGCCGGTAGCGCTCGTGCTCGACCGGGAGAAGGCTCGCGCGCGCCGCGCGCAGCTCGGCCTCGAGCTCGGCCTCGTCGACGACGCCCTCGATGGGCGGCGCGAGGGGCGCGAACCAGTCGACGGGCCGGACCTCGGCGCCGCCGATCTCCTCCTCCGCGAGACGCTCGGCCTCGTTGCGCGGGGCGGTCACGACGATCTCGCCGTCGACGCGGACCACCGCCGAGAAGACGGGCGGACCGCCGAGCGGGACCGAGGTGCGCGCCCCGTCGAGCAGCCAGGACAGGCTCGCGCCGGATGTCAGCTGCACGGCGGTCGCGCCGCGCCGGTCGAGGAGGTCCGCGATGCGCGCGAGCTTGTGCGGACGGTCGGTCGAGACGGCGGCTCTGCCGGTCAGCGTGGTCATGGGCGCTCCCTTGCTCGGCACACACTCTACGCGAGGAACCGGTTTCTCGGTGCGACGGCACGGCCGGTGCCGTCGCCACAGCAGGAGAATCGCGCGGCTGCAGGACGCGAACGCGCGGATGGTCCTGCTCCGGGCGGAAAGTCCTGCGCTCGACCGGGCTGCGCGGGACGCGCAGTGCGACGCGCTGCGACCGGCTGTGCGGACGAGGGCGCTAGGCGCGGGCGAGAGCCTGGTCGAGGTCGGCGATGATGTCGGCGGCCTCCTCGAGGCCGACCGAGATGCGGATGGTGCCCTGCGAGATGCCGGCGGCCGCGAGCTGGTCGGGCGTCATGTGGTTGTGCGTCATCGAGGCGGGGTGCGCGACGATCGTGCGCGCATCGCCGATGTTCGCCACGAGGCGGATGGTCCGCAGGGCGTCGATCACCCGCTCCACACGGTCGAACGTGTCCTCGTCGCTCGGCGCGAGCTCGAACGCGAACACGCTCGGCGAGCCCTTCGGGAGGTACGTCTCGGCGCGCGCCCGCCACGGATTCGTCTCGATCGACGGGTGGAAGACGACGCCGACCGACGGATGGGCGTCGAGGAAGGCCGCGACGGCCTTCGCGTTCTCGACGTGGCGGCTCACGCGCAGGTCGAGGGTCTCGAGCCCCTGGATGAGCTGGAACGCGTTGAAGGGGGAGAGCGCGGGGCCCAGATCGCCGACGAACTTCGACTTCACGAGGGTCGTGAAGGCGCGCTCGCGCCCGAAGGCCTCCCAGAGCGAGACGTCGCCGTAGCGCCAGTGCGGCACGAAGAGGCCGGGCCACTTCTCGGGCTCGGCGGAGAAGTCGAACGTGCCGAGGTCGACCACGACGCCGCCGAGCGACGAGCCGTGTCCGCCGATGAACTTCGTCGCGGAGTGCACGACGATGTCGGCGCCGAAGTCGCGGGGGCGGAGGAGGAACGGCGTCGCGACCGTGTTGTCGATCACGAGGGGCACGCCGGCCTCGTGGGCGATGTCGGCGACCGCCGAGATGTCGAGCACCTGCGCGATCGGGTTCGCGACCGACTCGGCGAAGAACGCGCGTGTGCTCGGACGGACCGCGCGGCGCCATCCGTCGAGGTCGTCCTGGTCGACGAACGTGACGTCGAGGCCGAAGTCGCGGAAGGTGTCGTCGAAGAGGTCGACCGTGCCCCCGTACAGCTGACTCGCCGCGACGATGTGGCCACCGCGCCCCAGCAGGGCGAGCGTCGCGAGCGCGACCGCGGCCTGGCCCGAGGCGACGGCCGCCGCGGCCACGCCGCCCTCGAGACGCGCGAGGCGCTGCTCGAGCACGGCCTGCGTCGGGTTGTTGTTGCGGCTGTAGATGTAGCCCTTCTCGCGCAGCGCGAACTTCTCGCGCGCCTCGGTGAGCGACGAGAAGGCGTAGGCCGAGGACTGGTACACGGGAGGGAGCACCGTGAACTCGGGCGTGCCCGGCACGTAGCCCGCGTGGAGCTGGGTCGTGGCGAATCCCGCCGTCGGCTCGGCCTGTGTCATGCGGCCATTCTGTCGACCCGCACGGGGTCGCCCGGAATCCGTATGACGCCGTGTTTCGGCGCGGGAATGCCGCGCTGGGTCAGGGGATGAGCAGCACCTTGCCGTTCGCGCCCTCCTCGACGAGCCGATGCGCCTGCGGCGCCTCGGCGAGCGGGAGCGCTTCGCCGATCTCGACGCTGAACCGCCCGGCGGCCAGGAGCGCGAGCGCGACCGGCACCGCTTCCAGCCGCCAGGCCTCCTGCTGCGGCGTGAGCGGCCGAGGCGAGCCTCCGCTGAAGGCGCGGATGCCGAGCGCGTCGGCCTTCGCGCCCTGCACGAGCGTGGCGATCCGCGTGCGGTCGTCGAGGAGCTCGAGTGACGCGTGCAGCGCCTCGTCGGTGCCGACGGCGTCGAGGATCACGGTCGGACCGTGCGGGGCGAGCGCGCGCGCACGGTCGACGAGGCCCGGCCCGTACGCGACCGGCTCGCCGCCGAGCCCGCGCACGCGGTCGGCCCGCGCGTCGCTCGTCGTGGCGATGACGCGTGCGCCGGCGAGCACGGCGAACTGGATGACCGCCTGTCCGACGGCGCCCGAGCCGCCGTGCACGAGGAGCGTGTCGTCGGCGCGCACGCCGAGCGAGCGCAGGGCCTGGTACGCCGTCCCGATCGGGATGCCGAGCGCTGCGCCCTGTGCGGCCGTGACGCCCGCGGGACGCGCGAACACGTGATCGGCCGGTGCGACGACATCCGTCGCGTAGGCGCCCTGCGCGCCCG
The DNA here is from genome assembly GCF_035188445.1 of Microbacterium sp. JZ37. NCBI lineage: Bacteria > Bacillati > Actinomycetota > Actinomycetes > Micrococcales > Microbacteriaceae > Microbacterium > Microbacterium sp. JZ37. Next base: position 1,203,695 of record NZ_CP045253.1, read on the forward strand.
TGAACGCGACCGGGTCGCCGACGCGGAAGCCGTCGACGTCCGCGCCGACCGCGGTGATGTGGCCGGCGCCGTCGCTGCCGACGCGGCGGGGCTCGGTGATCGGCGGAGTGGGGCGCAGCCCGGTCCTGAGCTTCCACTCGACGGGGTTCACGCCGGCCGCCTCGACCCGGATGGCGACCTCGCCGGGTCCGGGGACGGGATCGGGGACGTCTGCGAGCGTCAGGACCTCGGGGCCGCCGAGCTCGGTGTGCTGGATCGCCTTCGCCATGCCTTCACGGTAGCGCGCGGAAGGGGCGCCGGGACCGATCCCGACGCCCCTTCCGCTCGAGGTCAGGCGCGCGCGGCTGCGGCCTCGGCTGCCGCGACGTGCGCGGGGGCGACCGGCACGAGGCGGCTGAGCTGCGTCACGTGGCGCGGCTCGAGCTCCTCGAGGGTGGACACGCCGAGGAGCGCCATCGTGCGCTCGATCTCGGTCCGCAGGATCGCGATCATGCGGTCGACGCCCGCACGGCCGCCCGCCATGAGCCCGTAGAGGTACGCGCGGCCGACGAGCGTGAACTTCGCCCCGAGCGCGACCGAGGCGACGATGTCGGCGCCGTTCATGATGCCCGTGTCGATCATCACGGTCGCGTCGGAGCCGACCTCGCGCACGACGTTCGGCAGCAGGTGGAACGGCACGGGGGCGCGGTCGAGCTGACGGCCGCCGTGGTTGGACAGCACGATGCCGTCGACGCCGAGGTCGACGAGGCGCTTGGCGTCCGGCACGTTCTGCACGCCCTTCACGACGAGCTTGCCGGGCCACATCGAGCGGATGATGTCGAGGTCGTCGTACGAGATGGTCGGGTCCATCGCGGCGTTGAGCAGGTCGCCGACCGTGCCGCCCGTCGACGAGAGCGACGCGAACTCGAGCTTGGGCATCGTGAGGAAGTCGAACCACCACCACGGGCGCGGGATGGCGTTCACGATCGTGCCGAGGGAGAGCTGCGGGGGGATCGAGAAGCCGTTGCGCTTGTCGCGCAGGCGGGCTCCCGCGACCGGGGTGTCGACCGTGAACATGAGGGTGTCGAACCCGGCCTTGGCGGCGCGCTCGACGAGGCCGTACGAGATCTCGCGCTGGCGCATCACGTAGAGCTGGAACCAGTTGCGGCCGTTCGGGTTCGTCGCCTTGACGTCCTCGATCGAGGTCGTGCCGAGCGTCGACAGCGTGAACGGGATACCCGCGGCGGCGGCGGCGCCCGCGCCCGCGTACTCGCCCTCGGTCTGCATGAGGCGCGTGAACCCGGTGGGCGCGATGCCGAACGGGAGCGCGCTCGGCCCGCCGAGGATCGTCGTCGACGTGTCGACGTGCTCGGCCGGCCGGAGGATGTCGGGGTGGAACTCGATGTCCTCGAAGGCCTGGCGGGCGCGCGCGATCGAGAGCTCTCCCTCGGCGGCGCCGTCGGTGTAGTCGAACGCGGCCGCCGGTGTGCGGCGCTTGGCGATCGCGCGCAGGTCGTACGTCGTGAGCGCCGCCTCGAGACGGCGTCGCTTGCCGTTGAGGTCGGGCTTCTTGAACTGCATGAGCTCGAGGAGCTCAGCGGGGTTGGGCAGCTGGCGCTTGAGCATTCTGCTCCCTCTCCATGGTGATCTGGTCGTAGTAGGTCGTGATGTGGTCGTGGATGGCCGTGGCGGCGGCGTCCTCGTCGGAGTCGGCGATCGCCGCGAGGATGCCGCGATGCTCATCGCGAAGCCGCGCGCAGGTCGCGGTCCAGTCGCCGACCGCGTGCGCTCCCGCGGTCACATAGGACTCGATCGCCGATCGGAGGCCCGCCATCGTCGCCGTGATGACCTGGTTGCCCGAGGCCTCGGCGAGCGAGAGGTGGAACTGCTGATCGAGCGCGAGGAACTCGGCCTCCGAGAGCGAGGGCTCGTCCATCGCGTCGAGGAGCGACGTCGCGGCCGAGAGGTCGGGGGAGATGCGCGCGAGGTGGCGCGCGACGTGCGTCTCCAGCACGAGGCGCGTGTCGACGATGTCGGACACGGGGAACCCGGTGGCCGCGAGCTGCAGCCGCATGAGGGCCGACATCCCGCCGCCGGGGACCGCGACGATGATCGCGCCTGACGAGGGGCCTGAGCCGGTCGCCGTGCGGACGAGGCCGAGCACCTCGAGCACGCGGATGGCCTCGCGCACGCTCGAGCGCCCGACGCCGAGCTCGGCCGCGAGCGCACGCTCGCCGGGGAGGCGGTCGCCGGGGGCGAGCGATCCGTCGAGCAGGGCGCGCTCGAGGTGGGAGAGGACGCTCTCCCAGGCGCGCTGATCGTCTGCCATGACGTCTCCTGTGGTCTGACCACTGTGGTCAGACCACACGTTATCACGTCTGCGGGGTAGCGTCGAGGGATGCCCCGCTCCCCGCTTCCGCAGCGTCACGGCCTCGATGCGGCGTGGGTGCGGACGCCGCGCACGAGCCCGCACGCCTCGTTGCGCGACCACCTCGCCGCGCACATGCCGCGCCTGCGGCCCGAGCGTCTCGACGAGATGCTCGACGAGGGCGCCTTCGTCGACGACGAGGGGCGCCCGTTCGCCCCGGATGCGCCGTTCCGTCCCCATATGTTCGTCTGGTTCCACCGCGATCTGCGCGAGGAGGCGGAGGTGCCGTTCCCGCTCGAGGTGCTGCACCAGGACGAGCGGATCGTCGTGGTCGACAAGCCGCACTTCCTCGCGACAATCCCGCGCGGCCGGCACGTCCAGCAGAGCGTCGTCGTGCGCGCTCGCCGCATGCTCGGCCTCCCCGAGCTCTCGCCGGCGCACCGTCTCGACCGCGTGACCGCGGGGGTCCTCCTCCTCATGACCGAGCGGCGGTGGCGGCGCGCCTACCAGTCGATGTTTGAGGAGCGCGTGCCGCAGAAGGAGTACGAGGCGGTGGCCGCGGCGCCCGGCGACCTCGAGCTGCCCGCGCACGTGCGCAGCTGCATCACCAAGGAGCACGGCGTCATGCAGGCGTTCGAGCACGACGACCGCCCGCCGAACGCGCACACGCTCATCGAGCTCATCGAGGAGCGCGGCGGCCTCGCGCGCTATCGAGCGACGCCCTTCACGGGGAAGACCCACCAGATCCGCCTGCACATGAACCGGATCGGGCGGCCGATCGTCGGCGACCCCATCTACCCGCGCGTGCAGGAGGTCGACATCGACGACTTCTCATCCCCTCTGCAGCTGCTCGCGCGCACGCTGCGGTTCGTCGACCCCGTCGACGGCACGGAGCGGGAGTTCGAGAGCCGACGGGTGCTGGAGGCGTTCCCAGCGCAGAAGTGACGGCGCGGTGCGTTGGGCGACGCACGTCCGTGCCCCGCGGGCGCGGTGTCTGAGGCCTGACGCCGGGATTGGGAGCGACGATCCCACGCCCGCTTCGTTATCGTTCTGTGACCTTTTGTGCTTCGTTCGGGGTCGTAGGGGTCTTCGAATGTCGGTGGTGGGCGGGACACTGGTGTCATGAGCGATGGGGCCGTGTGGGGTGAAGGGGATGGTCCGTGCCCGACGGCTGCGGAGTGTGCGGCGGTGGAGTCGGCGATCGAGGCGATCCGGGCGGCGGACAGGGTGATCGCTCATGCGCAGGCGGCGCGTCAGATGGCGTTGGCGTCGGCGTCGCAGGTGGCGTGGGCGCAGCATGAGCGGCAGGTCGCGGCCGGGGGCTCGTCGCGGGCGTGGGCGCATCGGGCGATCGCGGAGGAGATCGCCGCGGCCACGCACACCCCGGGCCGGTCGGTGGAGCGGCAGATGAACGACGCGACGGTCCTCGTCTCCCGGTTCCCGGTGGTGCGGGACCGGCTCGCGGCGGGGACGGTGTCGCTCCCGCACGCGCGCACGATCGTGCTGTGCGCGGACCGCATCGACGACCCTGCCGTGCGCGCGACGTATGAGGTGCGGGTGCTGGAGCGGTTGGACCGGGTGCCGATGACCGCGGCGGCGTTGGCGGAGGTGGCGCGGAAGGTCGCGCAGGAGCTGGACCCGGTCTCGATCAGCGACCGCCACAAGGCGGCCAGGCGGAGGCGGCGGGTGGGGTTCCGTCCCGGGGAGGACGCGATGGGCGCGTTCGATGCGGAGGTGGCGAACGTGCTCGGGGTGGGGATGATGGACCGCATCGACCAGATGGCGAAGTCCGTCATCGCCGCCCGCGCCGCCGCCCGCCGCGCTGGCGACCCGGTCGCGCTCGCGGATGACCGCTCGCTGGATGAGATCCGGGCGGACATCTTCACCGACCTCACCCTCACCGGCACCCCCACCGGCCACGACCACCTCTACGGCGCCACCTTCAACTGTGCGGATGCGAAAGCCGGCGATGTCGGACTCGGCGCCACAGGCACAAGCGGCGCGGATGCGGACGTGAAGGCGGGTGATGTGGGCCTGGGCGTCATGGGCGTCGACGGCGACGCGGGCGCAAGCGCTGACGCGGGCGCTCGCGCGGACGCGCGCAGGTCACCCGGCGCGACCGCCGGATCCGGTTCGGACGCTGCCTCGACCGCGGGATCGGGTGCGGCGTTCCGTTCCCGGAAATCTCCGGCGGTCGGGCTCGGCGCGATCCGCGGGAGCGTGCACATCACCATCCCCGCCACCGCACTGGCGGACCCCACGAACCGGACCGAGGGCGCCACCCTTGCCGGGGCAGGCCCGATCCCGATCATCGACGCCAAGCAGATCGCCGCGGACGCGACGATCTGGAACCGTGCGTTCACCGACGCGAACACCGGGGTCCTCCTCACCGTCGATCAGAGATTCCCCACCACCGCGCAGCGGCGGTTCCTGAAGGCCCGAGACGAGCGGTGCCGGTTCCCCGGGTGCCGGCAGGCCATCCGCAAGCACTACGTCGACATCGACCACACCCACCCCCACTCCCGCGGCGGGCCCACGAACGTGGCCAACCTCGAGTACCTCTGCGAGACGCACCACATGCTCGAGCAGATGACCCAATGGGCCGTGAAACAGGGCCCCGGCGGCGTGCTCGAATGGACCTCCCCCAACGGGCACGTCTACACCGACACCCCACCACCCGTCGCCCGCTTCACCCCACCCGACGACGAACCACCACCCTTCTGACACGACACCGCGTCTCAGGGGAGAACTCTGCCCTCGGTCATGCGCGCCCTGAGCGCTCAGACCCCCGAGACGATCGCGTTGTCGAGCTGATCGGCGTCGAGGCCGTGGCCGTTCGCGCGGTTGGTCAGCAGCGTCCACGCGATGCCCGCGGTCGGATGGATCCAGAACTCGGTGCCCGACCATCCCGCGTGCCCGTAGACATCGCGGTCGATGAGGGCGGGCGCTCGCGTGCGGAGGTTCCACGAGAAGCCCCAGTCCTGTCCGCGCTCCGCGGGGTACGGCTCGAGGCGCGGCACGCCGGTCGTGAGTGGGCGGAGCATCATCTCGAGGGTGGCGGGGCGCACGATGTCCGCGCCGCCGCGGAGCAGGGCCGAGCCGAGCGCCAGGAGCGCTCCCGCCGTGCCGATGGCGCCCGCGCCCGGGTGCCGCGAGGCGGCGAAGCGGTCGAGGTCGAGACTCGCCTCGATGTCGGGGATGCGGTGCGGGTCCGCGTCCTCGTCCAGGACGAGTCCGGGCGCGAAGGCGCGCACCTCGTCCTCCCACGACCGTCCTGTCGCGTGGCGGATGAGCTCGGCCGCGCCCTGGAACGCGATCGACGAGTAGCGCGATGCGGTGCCGACGGCGAAGTCGCGGCCAGGGCGGCGCAGCGCCGCGGCGAGCCCCTCGACCGGGTCGAGCGCCGGCTCGATGAGCCCCGAGGTGTGCGCCATGAGGTGCTCGAGGCGCACGACGTCGTCGCGGGCGGCGGCCGCCTCGGGCACGGCGTCGGCGAGCGGGGTCTGCGACGTGAGCAGGCCGCGCTCGATCGCGCGCGCGGCGGCGAGCCCCGTGAGCACCTTCGTGATCGAGAACAGGCGGTACGGATCGTCGATCCGCGCGGTGCGGCCATCCGTCGCGCCGAAGGCATCGAGCGCGACGACGCCGTCGGCCGTCGCGATGCCGAGGACCGCGGTCGGGATGCGGCCCGCGTCGACGTGGCGGCGCGTCCAGTCGAACGCCGCGCCCCAGCCGGTCATGCGCGGGGCGCGAAGCGTCGCGGCGCGGTCGTGCGCGCCACGAGCTCGCGAAGATCCTCGAGGGAGCCGGAGATCTCGCCGAGCGCGCGGGCCTGGACGAGCACGTTGCCGAGGGCGGTCGCCTCGACGGGCCCGGCGAGCACGGGGAGACCGGCGCGATCGGCGGTGAGCTGGCAGAGGAGCTCGTTGAGCGAGCCGCCGCCCACGAGGTGGATGGCGTTCACGCGCTTGCCGGAGAGCTCGGCGGCGGCGTGGACGGCGTCGGCGAACGCCGACGCGAGGCTCTCGACGATGCAGCGCGCGAACGCGGCACGGGACTGCGGCACGGCGAGCCCGCGTTCGGACAGCCAGCTCGCGATCCGGTCGGGCATCCCGCCCGGCGCCGTGAAGACGGGGTCGTTCGCATCGAAGACGGGCTGCGGCGTCTCGACGGCCGCGGCCTCGGCGAGCAGGGCGGGCAGGTCGATGGTCTCGCCCGACTCGCGCTCCCACGCGCGCACCGACTCCGAGAGGAGCCACAGGCCCATGACGTTGTGCAGGAAGCGCACGCGGCCGTCGACGCCGCCCTCGTTCGTGAAGTTCGCGGCGCGGCTCGCCTCGGTGAGGACCGGCGCGTCGAGCTCGACGCCGACGAGGCCCCACGTGCCGCAGCTGATGTACGCCGCATCGGGGTCGGTCATCGGGATCGCCGCGACGGCCGAGGCCGTGTCGTGCGAGCCGACCGCGATGACGGGCGCGTCGAGCCCCGTGGCCGTGCGCACGGCGTCGCGCAGCGGGCCGATGCGGTGGCCGGGCTGCACGAGGGTCGGCAGGAGGCGCGAGGGGATGCCGAGGCTCTCGGCGAGGGGGCGGTTCCAGTCTCCACCGCCCACGCGCAGGAGTCCCGTGGTCGACGCGTTCGTGCTCTCGGCGACCTTCTCGCCGGTCAGCCAGTAGGCGATGAGGTCGGGGATGAGCAGGGCCTCGTCGGCGAGGTCGAGCGTGCCGGCGATGCGGTCGGCGGCGAGCTGGTAGAGCGTGTTGAACGCGAGGAACTGCAGACCGTTCTCGCCGTACAGCTCCTCGAACGGAGCGACCGCGTGGACGGCGTCGACGCCGGCGGCGGTGCGGGCATCGCGATAGTGATAGGGCGTGCCGAGCATGCGGCCGCCGCGGAGGAGAGCGTAGTCCACGGCCCACGAGTCGATCCCGATGGCGGCGACGTCGCCGGTCTGCGCGGCGGCGCGGAGGCCCTCGACGATCGAGCGGTAGAGCTCGAGGATGTTCCAGTGCAGCCCGTCGATCGTCTCGACCGGGGTGTTGGGGAAGCGCGCGACGGCTTCCAGGCGCAGCTCGTCGGGGCCGACGTGGCCGAGCATGACCCGGCCGCTCGTGGCTCCGAGGTCGACGGCGGCGACGGTGACGGTCATGGGCGGGACGCTCCTCAGGGGAAGGGGATGGCGGGGGAGGAGCCCGGCGCGCGCGTGTGCGGTCGCGCGCGCCGGGCTCCGGGACGGGTCAGCGCAGGAAGGCGGCTGCGACGCCCGAGTCGACGGGGATGTGGAGACCCGTGGTGCGGCTGAGCTCGGGGCCCGTGAGCACGTAGACCGCGTCGGCCACGTTCTCGGGGACGACCTCGCGCTTGAGGATGGTCCGGTTCGCGTAGAACTGGCCGAGGTCCTCTTCCTTCACGCCGTAGGTGGCGGCGCGGTTGGCGCCCCAGCCGGCGGCGAAGATGCCCGAGCCGCGCACGACGCCGTCGGGGTTGATGCCGTTCACGCGGACGCCGTGCTCGCCGAGCTCCACCGCCAGCAGACGCACCTGGTGCGCCTGGTCGGCCTTGGTCGCCGAGTAGGCGATGTTGTTCGGGCCCGCGAAGACCGAGTTCTTCGACGAGATGTAGATCACGTCGCCGCCCATGCCCTGCTCGATGAGCGCCTTGGCGGCCGCCTTCGAGACGAGGAACGAGCCCTTCGCCATGACGTCGTGCTGGAGGTCCCAGTCCTTCTCGGTGGTCTCGAGCAGCGGCTTCGACAGCGACAGGCCGGCGTTGTTGACGACGAGGTCGATGCCGCCGAATGCGAGCAGCGTGGCGTCGATCGCGGCCTGGACGCCCTCCGCGTCGGCGACGTTCGCCGCGACGCCGATCGCGACGTCCGAGTCGCCGAGCTCGGCGGCCGCCGCCTGCGCCTTCTCGAGGTCGAGGTCGGCGACGACGACGCACGCGCCCTCGGCGGCGAGGCGCTTCGCGATGGCCTTGCCGATGCCCGATGCGGCGCCCGTGACGAACGCGATGCGACCCTGGTGGGTCTTGGGCTTCGGCATGCGCTGGAGCTTGGCCTCCTCGAGCGCCCAGTACTCGATGCGGAACTTCTCCGCGTCGGAGATCGGCGTGTACGTCGAGAGGGCCTCTGCGCCGCGCATGACGTTGATCGCGTTGACGTAGAACTCGCCCGCGACGCGCGCGGTCTGCTTGTTCGCTCCGTACGAGAACATGCCGACGCCGGGGACGAGAACGATGAGCGGGTCGGCGCCGCGGATGGCCGGGCTGTCGGCGGTCGCGTGCGCCTCGTAGTACGCCGTGTAGTCGGCGCGGTACTGTTCGTGCAGCTCCTTGAGGCGCGCGATCGACTCCTCCACCGACGCGGTTGCGGACAGGTCGAGCAGCAGCGGCTTGACCTTGGTGCGGAGGAAGTGGTCGGGGCAGCTCGTGCCGAGCTCGGCGAGCGCGGGCGCCTTCTCCGAGGCGAGGAAGTCGAGCACCGTGTCCGAGTCGGTGAAGTGGCCGACCATCGGCTTGTCGGTGGACGCGAGGCCGCGGATCGTCGCGGCGAGCGCGGCGGCCTTCGCGCGGCGCTCGGCCTCGGGGAGGGCCTCGAAGCCCGGGCGGACGCCGCCGAACGGGTCGGCCTTGCCGTTCTCGTCGATGTACTTCTGCGCGGTCTCGATGATCCAGAGCGAGTTGCGCTCGCTCTCCTCGCTCGTGTCGCCCCACGCCGTGATGCCGTGACCGCCGAGGATCGTGCCGACCGCCTGCGGGTTGGCCTTCTTGATCTCCGCGATGTCGAGGCCGAGCTGGAAGCCGGGGCGGCGCCACGGGACCCAGACCACCTTGTCGCCGAAGATCCGCGCGGTCAGCTCCTCGCCATCCGCCGCGGTCGCGATCGCGATCCCGCTGTCGGGGTGCAGGTGGTCGACGTGCGCGGCGTCGACGAGGCCGTGCATCGCCGTGTCGATCGACGGCGCCGCACCCCCCTTGCCGTGCAGGCAGTAGTCGAAAGCCGCGACCATCTCGTCCTCGCGCTCGATGCCGGGGTAGACGTCGACGAGCGCGCGCATGCGGTCGAGGCGGAGCGCGGCGAGGCCCTTCTCGGTGAGCGTGCCCAGGTCGCCGCCCGAGCCCTTCACCCAGAGCAGCTCGACGGGCTCGCCGGTCACCGGGTCGGTGTCCGTGCCCTTGGCCGACGTGTTGCCGCCGGCATAGTTCGTGTTCTTCGGGTCGGCGCCCAGCCGGTTCGACCGGGCGATGAGGTCAGCGACAGTGGGGTTCGTCATGAGGATCCTTCGAGGGATGTCGGACGCGTCGGAGGCACCGCGTCGTGTGCTCTGTTGTGAATTATCTCACGAAGTAACACGCGAGGCAATGGTCGTCCGCGGAATCGGCCGTGCGGCCGGTCAGAGGATGGCGACCCGCTCGCGATAGGGGGCGAGTGCGGGGTCGCGGGGGTCGAGCTCGGTCACGAGGAGCGAGATGCGCTGCCACGGGAGGCCGAGCGCCAGGGCGTTCTGCCCCAGCTTCGCGCTGTCGGCGAGGAGGATGGTCTCGTCCGCCGACTCCGCGAAGGCCGCCTTCACCTGCGCCTCGGCCATCGTCACCTCGAACGCTCCGCGCTCGGGCTCGAGCGCCGACGCCGACGTGAAGAAGCGCCGGTAGTGCAGGCTCCGGGCGGCGGCGCACGCGATCGGGCCGACGAAGCTGTCCGTGCGCGGCTCGGCCTCGCCGCCCACGAGGATGGCGGTGACGCCCGGTGCGCGCCGGGCGACCTGGAAGTTCTCGTGCGAGTTGGTCGCGACGAGGAGCTCGCGCGCGGTGTCGTCGGGGAGCTGCGAGAGGAGCACCCCGACCGTCGACGATGCGTCGGCCGCGATCGCGCCGTCGAGCGGGAGGAGGTGCTGCACCTTGCGTGCGATGGCGAGCTTCGCCTCCGCGCCCGTGGCCATCCGCTCGGTGAACGAGCGCGGCCGCGCGGATGCGACGGCGCCGCCGCGGACGCGCCGCAGCATCCCCTCCGCCTCGAGGTCGGCGAGGTCGCGGCGCACGGTCATCGCCGAGACGTCGAGCGCCGAGGCCGCCTCGTCGATCCGGACCCGGCCGCTCTTCGAGAGGAGGTCCAGGATGCGCGCGCGGCGCGCCTCGGCGTCGACGGTCCCGGTGGTGGCCATATCGCCGATGCTATCTCCGGAGGGCGAGGCCGCTTACGCGCCCCAGCCCGCCTGCACGCCGCCGACGCGCTCGGCCTCGATCCGCTCCTGGTAGCCGGAGGCGAGGTAGGCGGCCATGGGGTCGGCGGGCAGGCCGCGCGACTCGCGCCACTGCGCGAGGGCCGGGCGCACGTCGGTGTAGAACGCGTCCATGAACACCGCGTTCGCGGCGAGCACGTCTCCCGAGACCTGCGCGGCACGGAGCGCGTCCTGGTCGACGAGCAGCGCGCGGGCCGTCATCTCCTGGACGTTCAGCACCGAGCGGATCTGGCCGAGGATCTTGTTCTCGACGTTGTGGCACTGGTCGAGCATGAACGCGACGTCGGGGTTCGCGTAGCCGCCGCCGCGGATGACCTCGAAGAGGATGCGGAAGAGCTGGAACGGGTCGGCCGCGCCCACGATGAGGTCGTCGTCGGCGTAGAACCGCGAGTTGAAGTCGAACGAGCCGAGCTTGCCGAGGCGAAGCAGCTGCATGACGATGAACTCGATGTTCGTGCCCGGCGCGTGGTGTCCCGTGTCGAGGCACACCATCGCGCGCTCGCCGAGCGTGACCACCTGCGCGTACGACGTGCCCCAGTCGGGCACATCGGTGTGGTAGAACGCGGGCTCGAAGAACTTGTACTCGAGCACGAGGCGCTGCTCGCCCGAGAGGCGCTCGTAGATCTTCTGGAGCGAGTCGTTCAGGCGGTCCTGCCGGCCGCGCATGTCGGCCTGGCCGGGGTAGTTCGATCCCTCGGCGAGCCAGATCTTGAGGTCGCGCGAGCCGGTCGCGTTCATGACGTCGATGCACGCGAAGTGGTGGTCGATCGCCTTCTGGCGGATCGCCGCGTCCTCGTGCGTGAGGGCGCCGAACTTGTAGTCGTCGTCCTGGAAGGTGTTCGAGTTGATCGTGCCGAGCGCGACGCCGTTGTCCTCGGCGTGCTTGCGCAGGTCGTCGAAGCTGTCGACGAGGTCCCACGGGATGTGCAGGGCGACGGATGGCGCGAGCGCGGTGAGCCTGTTCACCTGCGCGGCGTCGGAGATCTTCTCGAACGGGTCGCGCGGCGTGCCGGCGGTCGCGAAGACCTTGAAGCGGGTGCCGGAGTTGCCGAACGCCCAGGACGGGAGCTCGATCGCCTGCTTCTCGAGCTGGCCGAGGATCTCGTCGCTCAGGACGGAGGAGGGGGTCGTCATCGACAGTGCCTTTCGCTTTAAAACGATTCAATCGATCGTCGTGTTCATGGTGGCACAGCGCCGGCGCGAGGTCAACCGGCGCGGCCGTCCGACCCGATCCGCACGCGGTCGTCGTCGCTGACGTGCGGTCACGACGCGGGCACGATCCGGCGTGCCGGATCACCGCGCGCGGCGACCGGGAATACCTTTCGCTCCACGGGGCGGAGGGCGCGCGACCACGACGATGTGGGCCCGCGCGCGCCGCCGATCTGCCGAAGGAGGCGGACATGTCGACATCGAGCGGCTCAGCTGCCGGAGTGCCCTCTGGGATGACGAGGGCGAGCGCCGTCGCACGTGAGCATCATTGGTTCCCCGAGCCGACGCAGAAGGCGCCGATGAGATACATCGTCGGCCTCATCATCGCCCAGTTCGTCTTCTTCGTCGCGCTGCTCGGCCCCGCGATCATCGGCGTGGGCATCAAGGTGATCTCGATCATCCCGGCCGAGGGCACGGAGCGCGAGACCGCCACCGCGATCATCGCGGGCCTGGGAGCCGCAGGCGCCCTGGTCGGGAATGTCGTCTTCGGGCGCCTCTCCGACCGCACGACGGCGCGCTGGGGGCGGCGTCGCCCGTGGATCGTGAGCGGGACCGTGGTGATGACGATCGGCTTCCTCGTGATGGCGCTGGGGCCCGACGTCCCCGTCGTCGCCATCGGATGGCTCATCGCGCAGCTGGGAGCGAACGCGACGCTCGCTCCGTTCATCGCGACGATCTCCGACCAGGTGCCCAAGTTCCAGCGGGCGAGCGTCTCGGCGCTCCTCGGCATCGCGCAGAACGTGGGCATCCTCGGCGGCACGTACGTGGCCGAGCTCTTCCAGGATCAGATGCTCATCATGTTCGTGGGCCCGTCCATCCTCGCGATCGTCGCGATGGCCGTGTTCGCCTTCGTGCTCCCCGATCAGGTGCTGCCCACACGCCCGCCGCGGATGAACCTGCGCGAATGGGCCCAGACCTTCTGGGTGAGCCCGCGCCGCCACCCGGACTACGCGCTCGCCTGGTGGTCGCGCTTCCTCATCACGCTCGCGACGTTCATGTTCACGACATTCCGGATCTTCTACGTGAACCGGCAGCTCGGAGTCCCCGAGGAGCAGGCCGCGAGCGTCATCACGACGAGCGTGCTCATCTACACCGTCGCGCTGGTCCTCACGGGATGGGTCGCCGGGAAGATCTCCGACAGGACCGGCCTCCGGAAGATCTTCGTGGGCGGATCGACCGCGCTCTTCGCGGTCGGCACCATCCTGCTCGCCCACGCGCAGGATGTGCAGATGTTCTACATCGTCGAGGCCATCCTCGGCGTCGCGTACGGCGTCTACATCGGCGTCGACCTCGCTCTCGTCGTCGACGTGCTGCCCAACCCCGACGACGCGGGCAAGGATCTCGGCGTCTTCAACATGGCCAACGCGATGCCGCAGACGATCGCCCCCATCCTCGGCGGGGTGCTCGTCGGCATCGGGGCCGCCGAGACGCCGAACTATCCGCTCCTGCTCTGGTCGGCCGGCATCCTCGCGCTCGTCGGCGCCCTCGTCATCATCCCGATCAAGAAGGTCCGCTGACCGGGCCATCCGACGCCTCCCCGATACGATGATCGGGGAGGTGGCGGATGACCGTCAGCGTGAAGGATGTCGCCGCGGCAGCCGGCGTCTCGGCCGGCACGGTGTCCAACGCCCTCAACCATCCCGAGCGGGTCGCCCCGGAGACCGTCGAGCGCGTGCGCCGCGCCATCCGCGATCTCGGATACGTGCGGAACGACGCCGCGCGGCAGCTGCGCGCGGGCCGCAGTCGCAGCGTCGGGCTCATCGTGCTCGACATGCGCAACCCCTTCTACGCCGATGTCGCCCGCGGTGCCGACGCGCGTGCGGAGCAGGACGGCCTGTCGGTGCTCGTGTCCGACAGCGCGCGGGACGGCGAGCGCGAGCGCCGGCTCGTCGCCCTGTTCGCCGAGCAGCGCGCGAGCGGGGTCATCGCGACGCCGCTGACCGGCGACCTCGAGCACTTCGAGCGCCTCGCGGAGCGCGGCGTGCCGGTCGTTCTCGTCGATCACGAGGGCGACTCGGATGGTCTGTCGACCGTCTCCGTGGACGACCGGAAGGGCGGGCGGCTCGCGACAGAGCACCTGCTGGCGCGCGGATGCACGCGGATCGCGTTCGTCGGCGGCCCGAGCGGGCTCCGTCAGGTGCGCGACCGCTTCGAGGGGGCGCGCGCCGCGGCATCCGCTGCGGGTGCCGCGCTCGAGCGCGTCGAGATCGACGACCTCACGGTGCGGCACGGCCGCGCAGCGGGGGAGGCGCTGCTGCGCCGCCCGACCGGCAGGCGACCGGACGGGATCTTCGCCGCGAACGACCTCGTCGCGGTCGGCCTGCTGCAGGCGCTCACGATGACGGGCGGCGTGCGGGTGCCCGACGACATCGCGCTCGTCGGCTACGACGACATCGACTTCGCCGCGTCGACGGTCGTTCCGCTCACGTCGGTGCGCCAGCCCGCCGAGCTGCTCGGCGCGACGGCGATCGAGCTGCTCGCGCAGGAGCCCGGGGAGCACGTGCGCTTCGAGCCGCAGGTCGTCGTCCGCGCGACGGCGTAGTCCGGGCGGTCACGCCGCGAGGATCAGCCACAGCGACGCGACCGCGAGCCCGAGGTGCGGGTGCGTGGGTTATCCGGGGGCGTTTCCGGCGCGTGGTGAGACATGGGAGGTCGGGGCGGCTTCCGTGTCTCACGCGCGGCGGTTATCCGGGGGCGTTTTCGGCCTGTGGTGAGACATGGGTGGCCGGGGTGGGTGTCTGTGTCTCGCCTGACGTGGTTATGCGGGGGCGTTTCCGGCGCGTGGTGAGACATGCAACCCGCCGCCGGGCTCACGAACTTCGCGTGAGGCTGCTGCTGAAGCCGAGTTGATGGTCCTGGGGCGGGTGACGTCGCTGTTGTCGATGACCATCGAGGCGTGCTCCCACGGGCGCGCCGCCCGGAAGTACAGCCGCTGACCGCCGACGTATCTCTGCAGCGCGGGGGCGCGATGGTCGGGCGGTGTCCCATCGCGCTCGGCCATCCGGAGCGCCGTCTCCTCGAACGGGACGTCGAGGAAGATCGAGAAATCCCACCAGTGACGAAGTTCTTGACGATGAAGGAACAGCCCTTCCACGAGCACGATCGCATCCCGCGGCGCTCTGCTCAGCGGTGGATCAACTCTCGCGTCGCGAACGAGGTCATGTGCCGCATGCTGGTACAAAGCGGCGCCTGTGCGAAGCGGTGCGAGCACGCGGTGGGTGAGGGCATCGTAGTCGTAGCTGTCGAGCCAGAAGCCCACCGGCGAGTCCCGACCCCGGCGGTATCGGACAGCACGCGGATGATGGAAGTCGTCGACGTGCACGACGATCACGGGTCGTCCGTCGACTCGGGCGGCCAGACGATCGGCGAACACGGACTTGCCGCTGCCGTCGACGCCGTCGATGCCGACGAGCGCGCGCTCTCCCGTCCTCACGGCGCGGAGCCGGTCGGAGAGGCCGTCCAGGAGCGAGGGAAAAGGATGGCCCGGAGTCGCGTCGTCTGCCCCACGACGCCGCCAGGTCACTGGCGCGGAGGCGTGCTGTCGCGGACGAGCACCTCGAGCGACACTGGCGCGGGCGGCGTCCAGTCGTCCTCGACGGCGGCGCGGAGCGCCTGGGCGCCGAGCTCCTCCAGGGGAAGGTGCACGGTCGTGAGACCGGGGGTCACGTCGCGTCCCGTGGCGATGTCGTCGAAACCCGCGACGGCGATATCCGAGCCGGGCGCGCGCCCGGCATCGCGGATGGCCGAGATCGCACCGATCGCGACGACGTCGCTGATCCCGAAGAGCAGCGTCCCGGGCTTGAGGCCCTCCTCGAGGAGGCGCGCGGTCGCCTCGTAGCCGGCATCGCGCGAGATCTGGCCGCGGACGATCCGCGGCGTCGCGCCGCCGCCATCCGCGAAGCCGGCGGTGAAGCCGGCGAGACGGTCGTCCGAGGTGCGCAGGCCCTCAGGGCCGGCGAGCACGACGGCGTCGCGATATCCGAGGGCGGTGAGCTTCCCGGCGAGCGCGCGGGCGCCGGCCTCGTTCTCGTACGCGACGACGCGCGTTCCGGGAAGGGCGGCGCCGAGCGTGACGATGCGTCCGCCGGTCGACTGGACGGAGGCGATCTCGGCGGTGAGCGCGTCGGCGTCGCTCGCCGTGTCGCGTGACGCCGCGAGTACGATGCCGCGGGGCCGCTGGCCGCGCAGCGCCCGCACGAGGGCGACCTCGCGCTGTGGGTCGCGCTCGGTCATCGCGATCGTGACGATGAGGCCGGCCTCGTCGGCCGCCTGCGCGACGCCCGAGGCGATCTGGCCGAAGTAGGGGTCCGCGATGTCGGCGACGAGCAGGGCCACCGTCGCCGACGTCCCGCGGGCGATCGCCTGCGCGGAGAGGTTCGCGGTGTAGCCGAGGCGGTCCGCTGCGGCCTGCACGCGCTCGCGATAGGCCTCGGCCACCTTGCGGGTGGAGCCGTTGAGCACGCGCGACGCCGTGGCGAGGGAGACGCCGGCCTCGCGCGCGACGTCATGGAGCGTGGGCGCTCCGCCGGTGCGCACCGTGGTGTCGGTCATCCGCTGAGCCTATCGCCGGAGGGGGCGGGAGGGTGCGCGCGGCGCACCCCCCCGCGGGTCACACGAGGTGAGGGGCGACCGCGGACTCGAAGCCCGCGATCGTGCGGCGCACGGCCTCGGCCGGCGCGGTGTCCCAGATGGACTGGTTGAGCAGCTCGACCTCGATGTCGCCGTCGTACCCGGTCGCCTCGACGGCGCGGGTCATCGGGCCGAAGTCGATCATGCCGTCGCCCGGGTAGTGGCGCGACAGGAGGTTGTCGGCCTCGAGCGGCGTCTTCCAGTCGCACACCTGGTAGGTCGCGATGCGGCCCTCGCGACCCGCGCGCTCGATGTGCGCGAGCACATCCGGGTCCCACCAGATGTGGAACGTGTCCACCGTGACGCCGACGACGGACGGGTCGAAGTCCGCGGCGATGTCGAGCGCCTGGGGGAGCGTCGAGAGCACCGAGCGGTCCGACGCGTACATCGGATGCAGCGGCTCGAGGGCGAGCGTCACGCCCGCGGCACGCGCATCGGGCGCGAGCTCGGCGACCGCGTCGCGGACCCGCTCGCGGGCGCCGACGAGGTCGCGCGACCCCTCCGGCAGCCCGCCGACGACGAGGACGAGCACGGCGCGCGAGCCCTCGGCGCCTGCGGCGGCGAGTGTCGCGGTCTCCTCGATCGCGCGGCGGTTGTCGTCGATCGCCGCGCGGCGTGCGGGGCCCTCCTCGACGGTGAACCATCCGCCGCGGCAGTGCGTGGAGTAGCGCAGGCCGGAGTCGGCGATGATGCGCGCCGACTCCGCGAGACCCGCCTCCTGCACCTGCTCGCGCCACAGGCCGATCGCGCCGATGCCGGCATCCTGCACGACCCGGACGGCCTCGGCGACCGTCGTGTACTTGATCGTCGCCTGGTTGATCGACAGGCGCGGGTGCGGCACGCTCATGCTCCGACTCCGTTCAGACGCAGGTAGTCGCTCCACCGGGCGGCCGCGAGCGAGGGGTCCTCGAGGGCGTTCGCGGCGTTCGCGAGCTCGACGATGCGGGAGAGATGGGGGATGCTGCGGGCCGAGTGGAGGCCTCCGACCATCTGGAACGCGGACTGGTGGCCGTTCAGCCACGACAGGAACGCGACGCCCGTCTTGTAGAAGTACGTCGGCGCGGCGAAGACCTGGCGGCTGAGCTCCTCGGTGGGGCCGAGGATGCGCAGGTACTCGTCGGGGTCGCCCGCGTCGAGCGCCTGGATGGCCGCGGAGGCGACCGGGGTGATCGCCGCGAATGCGCCGAGCAGGGCATCGGAGTGGGTCCGCGTCGCTCCCGGGGTCGCCGCCGGCTGGGTCGCCGCGGGGACGTCCGCGCCGCCGATGAGCCCGACGTAGTTGAAGTCGTCGCCCGTGTACATGCGCACGCCCTCGGGCAGGCGCTCGCGCACGGCCACCTCGGACTCGGCGTTCAGGAGGCTCATCTTGACGCCCGACACCTTGCCGGGGTTCTCCTCGATGATGCGCACGAGCGTGTTCGACGCGGTCTCCCAGTCGTCGGCGCCGAAGTAGCCGGCCAGCTCGGGGTCGAACGCCGTTCCGAGCCAGTGCAGGACGACCGGGGTCGTCGCGGCCTGCAGGACGGCGCCGTAGACGCGCAGGTAGTCGGTCGCGCTCGTCGCGACGCGCGCGAGGTGGCGCGACGCCATGAGCACGGGGCCGGCGCCCTGCTCCTCCGTGAAGTGCAGCTGCTCCTTGTAGGCGTCGATCACGGCGTCGAGCGAGATCGTGTGCTCCTCGACGTGATCCGTGTTGACGCCGACGACGACCGAGCCGCCCTCCTCGCGCGCCACCTCGGCGCTGCGGCTGATCAGCTCGCGCACGGCCGTCGCGTCGAGACCCATGTTGCGCTGGGCGGTGTCCATGGCGTCGGCTACCCCGAGACCCCACGAGTACACGGCGCGGCGGAAGCCGAGCGTCGCGTCCCAGTCGATCTGGGCGGGCTGACCGGGGGTGTTGTCGCCCCAGACGACCGGCACGACGTGCGCGGCCGCGTAGGCGACGCGGCTGCGCAGCGCCTTCTGCGGCTTCGTGTAGACGCCCGCGTCGTTGAGCGCGACGCGGCTCAGGCCGCCGTCGGCGGCGACGAGGGTGAAGTGCTCCGTCATCCGACTCACTCCAGGGTCAGCTCGGGCAGGACGACCTTGGCGCCCGTGCGGCTCGACTCGAGACCGGCCTCGGCCAGCTGCACGCCGCGCGCGCCCGCGAGCAGGTCGAACGCGTAGTCGGTGCCGAGCGCGTACGACGTGAGGTACTCCTCCCACTGCTGGCGGAAGCCGTTGAGGAAGACGTCGTTCGTCGGGACCTTCTGCCAGTCGGCGTCGTAGTCGTGCGTGTCCTCGAGGTCGGGGTTCCACACCGGCTTCGGCGTGGCGTTGCGGGGCTGGATCTTCGCGCCGAAGAGGCCGACGACCGCCGAGCCGTGCGTGCCGTCGACGTGGAACTCGACGAGCTCGTCGCGGTTGACGCGCGTGGTCCAGCTGGAGTTGATCTGCGCGATCACGCCGCCGTCGAGCTCGAAGATGCCGTACGCGGCGTCCTCGGCGGTCGCGTCGTAGTGCTCGCCCTTCTCGTCCCAGCGGTCGGCGATGTGGATCGACGCGTGCGAGTAGACGCTCTTCACCTCGCCGAAGAGGTTCTCGAGCACGTAGTTCCAGTGCGGGAACATGTCGACGATGATGCCGCCGCCGTCCTCGGCGCGGTAGTTCCAGCTGGGGCGCTGGGCCGGCTGCCAGTCGCCCTCGAAGACCCAGTAGCCGAACTCGCCGCGGACCGAGAGGATGCGGCCGAAGAAGCCCGAGTCGATGAGCCGCTTGAGCTTCTGGAGGCCGGGGAGGTAGAGCTTGTCGTGCACGACGCCCGTCTTGACGCCGGCCTCCTTCGCGAGGCGGGCGAGCTCGACGGCCTCCTCGACCGACTCCGCGGTGGGCTTCTCGGTGTAGATGGCCTTGCCGGCCGCGATCGCCTTGCGCAGAGCCGTCGCGCGGGCCTTCGTCACGAGGAAGTCGGCGTAGATCTCCCAGGTCGGGTCGGCGAGCGCCGCGTCGAGGTCGGTCGTGTAGTCCTCGATGCCGTGCTGGGCGGCGATCTCGGCGAGCTTCGCCTCGCTGCGGCCGACGAGGAGCGGGCGGACCGTCACCTTCGAGCCGTCGGGCAGCTCGACGCCGCCCGCGTCGCGGATCGCGAGGATCGACCGCACGAGGTGCTGACGGTAGCCCATGCGCCCGGAGACGCCGTTCATGATGATGCCGATCTCGCGGACGGCGGGGGTGGCGGTGGTCACGATGTGCTTCCTTGCTCTCATCGAGGGCTGCCCCTCGTTGGGTAAACGCTTTCCAAGAGTGTGGCACACTGGATATCCTGAGTGCAACCCCTCCGGATGGCGTTTTCTCACCCGGTGGGAATCAGGGAGCGGCGGTCGTGAGCACGCGCGCGGGAGCGAGGAGGAACGCCGACTCCTGCGGACCGAGAGCCACGGATGAGATCGCCGCGCCCGAGCGGATGTCGGTGCCAGCGACATCCACGACGACGTCGGTCTCGCCGTGGTTGATGAGCGTGACGAGGTCGCCGCGGCGCGCGACCTCGACGCCGGCGGGCGGGGCGTCTCCGAGGACCGGCTCGACCGCCGCCTCCTCGATGACGAGCCCCAGGATGAGGTCGAGTCCGGCGTCGTCGGGCATGGTCGCGAGATACCAGGCCGATCCCTCGCCGTGTGCGCGGCGGGTCAGCGCAGGACGCCCGCGCGAGGGACCCGTCGTGAACGAGGCGACGACCGCGGAGTCGTCGGCGAAGAGCGCCTCCGCGAAGAACGTCCCGACCGCCTCGCGACCGTCTCCGAGCGCGAAGCGCGCCTCGCGGACATCCTCGGCGACCCAGGTCTCCGCCCCCGAGCCGTGCGAGCCCTCCTCACCGGCGCGCTCGGCGATGTGATCGAGTGCGGGCGGCACGAGCGGGCGGAAGTCCTCTAGCGCGACGCCGAGCACGGGGCCGAGCTGCGTGAGGAACCCGCCCTCGCGGAAGCGGTCGTTGGCGTCGACGATGTCGCTGAACGGCCCGGTCAGGAGCACCCCGCCCGCGGCCGCGAAGCCCTCGAGCGCCGCGGCGCCCTCGTCGCGCAGGAGATAGAGGAACGGCGCGATCGCGAGACGATACCGCCCGTCGACGTGCTCGGGCTTCACGATGTCGACCATGATGCCGCGGCGGTGGAGCGCGCCGTACCACTCGCGCAGCAGCGCGAGGTAGTCGATGCGGTTCGGGTGGTCGGCCGCCTCGACCGCCCACCAGTTCTCCCAGTCGAAGACGAGGGCGACCGGGGCGTCGTCGCCCGGAGCGGGCAGCTCGGGGAGGGCCGCGAGGGTCGCCCCGAGCGCGGTGACCTCCCGCCAGGTGCGCGTGCGCGTGCCCGCGTGCGGGAGCATCGCCGAGTGGAACTTCTCGGAGCCCGCCCGCGACTGCCGCCACTGGAAGAAGAAGATGCCGTCGGCCCCGCGGCCGACCGACTGCGCGGTCTCGGCGGCGAGCTGCCCGTCGCGCTTGGACGGGTTCGCCGGGCGCCAGTTCACCGCGTCGGCCGCCTGCTCCATGAGCAGCCACGGACGCCCGCGCTTGAGCGAGCGGACGAGGTCGCGCTGGAAGGCCGTGTTGCGCACGCGATGCGGATCGAGCGGGTCCGGGTAGCAGTCGTCGGTGATGACGTCGATGTGCGGCGCCCACGTCGTGTAGTCGGCGGGCTTGAACGGGCCCATCATGTTCGTCGAGATCGGCTGCGTCGCGCCGGCGGCCCGGATGATGTCCCGCTCGGCGAGGTAGCACTCCAGCCACATGTCCGACATGAAGCGGTGGTAGTCGAGCACCTGGGACGGGTTCCGGCTGTACGGGGCCCTGCGCGGCGGGAACACCTCCTCCCACGCGCCGTATCGCTGGGCCCAGAAGTCGGTGCCCCACGCGGCGTTGAGGGCGGCGATCGTCTCGTAGCGCGCGCGCAGCCAGCCGCGGAATGCGTCGCGCGCGGCGTCCGAGTACTCCACCGGGAGGTGGCAGCCCGATTCGTTGCCCACGTGCCACATGACGACGGCGGGGTGCTGCGCGTAGCGCTCGGCGAGGCGGCGGACGAGCTCGGCGGCGAGCCGCCGGTAGGTCGGCGAGGCGGGGGAGTGGTGCTGCCGCGAGCCGTGCCAGTACGGCGCGCCGTTCTCGTCTGCGGCGAGGATGTCGGGGTGCGCGACCGTGGCCCACGGCGGCGGCGAGGCGGTCGCGGTCGCGAGGTTCACCCCGATCCCGCCCGCGTGCAGCTTGCCGATCACGGTGTCGAGCCACGCGAAGTCCCACACGTCGGGCGCGGGCTGGATGCGCGACCACGCGAAGATCCCGAGGCTCACGGTGGTCACCCCGGCCTCCTTCATGCGCAGCACGTCGTCGTCCCAGACGTGCTCCGGCCACTGGTCGGGGTTGTAGTCGGCGCCGTAGAGCATGGTCCTCGAATCCGGGGTACGTCGGCGTCAGCGCCGACGGCGGGGGCGCTCGGGGACGGCGACGGCCGCGAGGGCCGCGCACCCGAGTGCGGGGATGAGCAGGGGAGGGAGCATCCAGGTCGCGAGGCCCACGAATGCGGCCGCGACGACGAGGTACAGGAATCCGGGGATGTCCCGGCCGATCGCGGACGGCAGCGAGGGGATGGCGCGGAGCCATCCGCTCTCGGGCGACCACGCCCCCGACGCGGTGAGCAGGATCCCCGCGACGGCGGCCGCGAGCAGCCAGCCGAATCCGGCGATCAGCTCGCCGCCGGGCAGCCGCCCCGACGAGGCGAGCAGGATGTCGATCGCGAGCACGCCCGCGATCAGCGCGCACGCGAGGCCGACGACGACCCCGCCGGGCAGCGCCGCGCGGACGTCGCCCCAGAACGCGCGCATCGAGGATCCCTCGGCGCGCGCGTACCGACGCAGGTGGCGGATGCCCGCCGCCAGCGCGGCGGGCAGGGTGACGACGAGGAGCCCGCAGACGGTCACGAGCACGCCCGTGAGGAGCACCTCGCCGAACAGGGCGAGCGCGCCTGCCGCGCCCGGGTTGCGCCCGGGCTCGTCGTGCGTCGGGCCCGAACCCGATGCCGCCGCGCGGCGGGCGGCGCGCTCGCCTCTGCTCATGGTCAGCCCTTCAGGCCCTGGGTCGCGACGCCGTCGATGAGGAAGCGCTGGAACACGATGAAGAAGAGCATCACGGGCACGAGCGCGACGAGGCTGGCCGTGACGGTCGCGCCGTAGTCCGACGCGGACGTCTGGTCGTTGTAGAGGCGCAGGGCGATCGGGAGCGGATAGTTCTCGGGGCTGTTGAGGTAGAGCAGCGGCCCCATGAAGTCGTTCCACGTCCAGATGAAGGTGAAGATCGCGCAGGTGACGAGGGCGGGCTTGATGAGCGGCAGGATGACCGACCAGAAGATGCGCCCGTGTCCTGCGCCGTCGATGCGCGCCGCCTCGTCCATGTCGCGCGGGATCTGCCGGATGAACTGCACGATGAGGAACACGAAGAACGCCTCGGTCGCGAGGAACTTCGGCAGGATGAGCGGCACGAAGGTGTCGACGAGCTCGAGCTTCTGGAACCAGATGTACTGCGGGATGATCACGACGTGGAACGGCAGCAGGAGCGTGCCGATCATCGCCGAGAAGAGGATCCCGAGGCCCTTGAACTTCACGCGCGCGAACGCGTAGGCCGCGAGGGCGGAGGACAGGACCGTGCCGATCACCGCCGACACCGCGAGGATGAGCGAGTTCGCGAAGAACCGCCACAGCGGGATGCCGGCGATGCCCTCGCCGACCTTGACGTAGTTGTCGAGCGTGGGCGCCCACGGGATGAGGCCGGGGTTCTGGCCGAACTCGCTGTTGGGCTTGAAGGTCGACGCGACCAGCCAGATGAGCGGGTAGATGACGATGAGGGTGATCGCCAGCAGCACGACGAACCAGATGATCGTCTGCCAGCCGCGGCGCGTGACGCGCTTGCGGGGCGCGGGGCGCCCGGTGGTGACCAGGTGCGTGGAGACGGTGGAGGTCATCGGTCTTCTCCGGCGTAGTGGACCCAGGACTTCTGGGTGCGGAACAGGATCACGGCGATGACGGCGACGACGAGCATGACGATCCACGCGATGGCCGAGGCGTACCCGAACTGGCCGTCGGTGAAGCCGCGCTTGTAGAGGTAGATCGTGATGTAGTTCGTCATCCCGGCGGGGCCGCCGGTGCCGTTGGAGATGATGTACGCCGATGCGAACACCTGGAACGCTCCGATGAGCTCGAGCAGCAGGTTGAAGAAGATGACGGGCGAGAGCATCGGGACGGTGACGGCCCTGAAGCGGCGCAGCGCCCCCGCGCCGTCCATCTCGGCGGCCTCGTAGAGCTCCTTCGGAACCTGCTTGAGGCCCGCGAGGAAGATCACCATGGTGCCGCCGAACTGCCACACGGCGAGGAGGATCATCATCGGCACGACGAGGTCGACGTTGCCGACCCATCCGCCCAGGTCGATCCCGAAGATCGAGAGGGTCGAGTCGACGGGGCCGTCGGTGTTGAACATCGCGCGCCACACGATCGCGACCGAGACGGAGGCGCCGATGAGCGAGGGGGCGTAGAACGACGAGCGGAAGAACGCCGCGCCGCGGTCGCGGTAGTTCAGCAACAGGGCGATGCCGAGCGCCGCGGCGAGCTTGATCGGCGTGCCGACCAGCACGTACACGAGCGTGATCGTCGCGGACTGCACGAACTGCGGGTCGTCCGTGAACATGCGCACGTAGTTCTCGAGGCCGATCCACTTCGGGTCGGTGAAGAGGTTGTACGACGTGAACGACAGGTACAGCGAGTAGACCATCGGGCCCAGGGTGAGCCCGAGGAAGCCCACGAGCCAGGGCGCCAGGAAGGCGTAGCCGGCCAGCGTCTCGCGCAGGCTCTTCTTCTTGAGGCCCGGCCGCAGCGGCGGAGCCCCCGCACGCGATCGCCGCCCGCCGCTGTCGGCGGTGACGACCGTTCTCGTCAGGGTGGTGGTCATGATCTCCCGATCGGGTGGGGCGGCCCGGACGCGTGCGTCCGGGCCGCCACGGGGTTACTGGTTGAGGGCGACGTCCATCTCGGAGAAGAACTGGTCCACGGCCTCGTCGACCGTGACGGTGCCGAAGTTCAGCTCCGTGCCGAGCTGGCGGAACTTCTCCTCGAGGCTGCCGTAGCCGACGATCGGCACGGGCGGGGCGTCGCCGAGGCGGTCGGCGATCGACGCCTCGTAGTCGGCGACCTTCTGGCTGAACTCGTCGAGCTCGGCAGCCTCGAGGGCCGTCTGCGAGGCGGGCAGGCCGCGGTTCGTGCCGAAGATCTCACCCGACTCCGGGCTGTTCACGAGGAAGTCCACGAGTGTGGCGGCCGCCTCGGGGTGGTCCGTGTTCGCCGAGATCGCGTGCAGCATCGACGGCTTGAGGTAGAGGTCCTTCGCGCCCTCCTCGGTCACCGGCGGGGCGACGAGGTCGAGCGTCGAGTACCCCTCGCCGAGGTTGGCGAGGTAGCCCGCGCCGAAGTTGTCCCAGACGAGCTCGCTCGTCGTGAGCGCGGAGTCGAAGCCGCCGAGCGGGGTCAGCTCCTCGACGCGCTGCTGCTCGATGGTCGTGCCGTCCTCGCGGATCTCCGAGCCCTGCTCCCAGAACGCGCGCAGGTCGTCCTCGGTGAAGTTCGCCTCGCCGTCCTCCGTGAAGAGGTCCTCGCCCTGTGCGCGCATCTGCAGCTCGAAGTTCTGGATGCGGCCGGTCCAGTCGCCGCCGCCCCACGCCTCGATGCCCTTGGCCTCCGCGGCGTCGGTGACCTCGGCCATCCACGCGTTGTAGTCCTCCCAGGTGCCGCCGGCGAAGCCCTCGACGCCGATCTCCTCGAGGAGGGTCGGGTTGAGGAACATCGCCCACGCGTTCGTCGAGGTCGTGATGCCGTAGTTGCCGTCGCCGACCTGGCCGATCGCGAGGATCTCCTCCGAGAGCGCGGAGTCGTCGATGATGTCGCCGACGTACGGCGTGAGGTCGAGCAGCAGGCCGTTCTCGGAGTACTGGCGCAGGTACGAGTAGTCGAACTGCATGACGTCGGGCAGGCCGCCGCCGGCCGCCTCGGTCTGCCGCTTCTCCCAGAAGGCGGGATAGTCGAGGAACGAGCTCTGGATGGTGATGTTGGGGTATTCCTCGTTGAAGGCGGCGAATGCCTCCTCGTAGAGCGCCGCGCGGACGTCGTTGCCCCAGAACGCGAAGGTCAGGGTGACCTCCTCGTTGGGGTCGACGGTCTCGACGGCCTCGGGGGAGCCGCCGGAGCAGCCGGCGAGTGTCAGGCCGCCGATCGCGACGAGGGCCGCCGTCGCGGCCAGCCTCTTGGTGGGGAACATCTTTGTCCTCTCAGAACGACATCGTCCATGCCCGGAGCGGGCGGGCGCCATGGGGTGGAAAGCGCTTGCCCGAGACTCTAGCGCGCGTAAAAACGTTTCACAAGAGGGAGGCCCCTTCCCGCCCCGTGTCGTGGCCGTACCGTGACAAAGGGCGGGAAGGGGCGGGCGGATCAGCCGAGGATGACCTTCGCCTCGGAGAAGAACTGCGACACGGCGTCGTCCACCGAGACGGTGCCGAGGCCGAGCTCCTTGCCGAGATCCCAGAACTTCTGCTCGAGCGAGCCGTAGCCCACGACGGGCGCGGGCGGAGCATCGCCGATGCGCTCCTCGACCGACGCGAGGAAGTCGGCCACCTGCTTGTCGGGGCCCTCGAGGGTCGCACCCTCGAGCTTCGTCTCCGACGCGGGGAAGCCGAGCGACGTGCCGAAGATCTCGCCGGCCTCGGGGCTGTTCACGACGAAGTCGAGGAAGATCGCGGCGGCCTCGGGGTGCTCGCTCTTCGCCGACACGGCCATCTGCAGGCCGGCCTGCCGATAGAGGTCCTGTGCGCCCTCCTCGGCGGTGGGCGGCGCGACCATCGAGATGCTCGATGCGCCGGAGTCCGCGAGGTAGGCGGCGACGAAGTTGCTCCAGCTCGCCTCGCTCGCCGTGACGTTCGCCCCGAAGCCCGAGACCGGGCTCAGCTCCTCGAGCTTCTGCTGGGGCACGACGACGCCGTCGCGGTCGGCGGCGCCGCTCTCCCAGAAGGCGAGGAGGTCGTCCTCGTCGAACCCGAGCTCGCCGTCCTCGGTGAAGAGGTTGCCGCCCTGCGCGCGCAGCACGTTCTCGAAGTTCTGGATGCGCTGCGTGTAGTCCGTGCCGCCGTACACCGCGCCGCCGGTCGCCTCGGTGACCCCGGCCATCCACGCCGAGTAGTCCTCGAAGCTCGTGCCGCCCGGGTAGGGCTCGATCCCGTGCTCGGCGAGGATGTCGTCGTTGAGGAAGACGGCCCACGTGCTGTAGCCGAGCGGGAGCGAGTACTGCGCGCCGTCGAGCTGGCCGGTCGCGAGCAGGCCCTCGTCGATCGCCGAGGTGTCCACGTACTCCGCGTACTCGCTGAGGTCGGCGAGCATGCCGTTCTGCGCGTACTGACGCAGGTACGTGTCGGAGAACTGCCAGACGTCGGGGAGGCCGCCGCCGGCGGCCTCGGTCTGGCGCTTCTCCCAGTACGACGGGAAGTCGGTGAACGACCCGTTGACGGTGATGTTCGGGTGCTCCTCGTTGAATGCCTCGATGAGCTTCTCGTACCGCTGCGCGCGGTCGTCGTTGCCCCACCACGTGAAGGTCAGCTCGACCTTCTCGTCCGGGTCGTACTCGGTCGAGCCGGAGCCCGAGCTCGCGCATCCCGCCAGGGTGAGGGATCCGATCGCCGCCGTGACCGCGGCCACGCGGATGAGCCGTCGCTTCATCGCTGCTCTCCTGTCTGCTTCTTCGCTGTGTGAAGGGCGCGCTTCCCACGTTGGAAAGCGCTTCCCTTCGGGCACGCTAGTGCAGTCAGAAACGTTTTACAAGCCGGATGTCACGGCGCGAGCTCACGGGCGAGCGCCGCGACCTCGTCGGGCTCCCAGACGCGGTCGAGGAACGCGAGACGGTGCGCGAGCGCGAGCTCCGCACCCGGCGCGAGCACCACGGTCTCGGCGAAGGTCGGCGACGGCGCGAGCACGGGGAACGGCTCCGCGCGCACGAACCAGCGGATGGCCGGCGAGCCGCTCGAGCGCCCGGCGAACGCGAGCACGGTCCCGCCCCCGTCGATCTCGTCGTGCAGGCCCGAGAACGCCAGCCACGGCGCCTCCGATCCCATCAGCTCATCGGCCTCGGCGCCCGCACGGGCGGCGGCGACGCCGCTGACGTCGGGTGCGACGACCGTGCCGCCCGTGAAGGAGCGCGTCAGGCGCAGGAACAGGCCGGAGTAGCCCGCGTTCTCGCGGCCGTTCGTCGTCGGGCTCCCGAGCACGAGCTCGCGCTGGCTCGTGTTCCGCAGCGTCGACGCGATGTCGAGCGCCCAGAGCCCGCGCGAGGGGTCGAGGGTGTGGAATCGGTGCTCGCGCGCCTCGCTCAGCCACGCGTCGCGCGAAGCCGTGATCCACGTGAGGTCCTCGCGGATGACCGCGGCCGGGCCATCCGAGAGCGCCCGGAAGCGGTCGTGGCGGATGCGCCCCACGTTGTCGAGCGGGATGTAGCCGCGCCCGTGCACGTAGGTGTTGCCGCCCCAGAAGTTCTGGCCCGAGACGTCGGTGAGGGTCATCTGCAGGCCCTTGTGCCAGCGGTGGTCCCAGGGGCGGAAGCCCGTGAGCGGCGCCCCCGAGAGGGCCCGGATCGGATGGAGGTAGGGCTTCGGGCCCTCGAATGCCGGGGCGTCCTCGGCGAAGACGTATCGTGCGACCTCCCTCCCGCCCGCGCGGACGACGACCGAGGCCTCCTCCTCGTGCAGGGCGAAGCCGGTCATGCGCGCGCCGATCGGATGGTGCCGGCATGGATCCGCGCGGTCGCCCCGACGGGATCGCCGCCGGGCATCGACGCGTAGAACGGGTCGGCGGGGGAGAGCTCGTCGCGCGCGACCGCCTGACCGGTCAGGGCGGACTTGTACATGCCCGCCGCGAGCTCCATCACGCGCCGACCGTCCGCGCCGCTCACGCGGGGCCGCTCGCCGCGCTCCATGCTGTCGACGAACTGCTTGAACTGCGGCACGTGGGTCGAGCTCGGCACATCGTCCGTCGGCGCCCAGGCCGCCGCCGTCTCGGGGGCGACGTGCGGCGCGGGCGTCCACGTCCAGTGCGCGTTGCCGTAGCCGTAGAGGTGCTCGACCTCGACGGTCGCGTGCTCGAAGTCGATGCGCACCTGGCTCGTCTCGCGCGGCGACAGGAGGCTGTTCGTGATCGAGCAGAGGGCGCCCGACGCGAAGCGCACGACGGCGAACGAGACGTCCTCGGTCTCGGTCTCGCGCGCGAGCGTCGACATGACGGCCGTGACGTCGGTCCATTCGCCCAGGAGCGACAGGAGCATGTCCATCTGGTGGATCCCGTGGCCCATGGTCGGGCCGCCGCCCTCGGTCGCCCACTTCGCGCGCCACGGCACGGCGAAGTACGACGGATCGCGGTACCAGAGCGTGTCGCACTTCGCGACGAGCGGCCGGCCGAGCGATCCCTCGGCGATGAGCGTGCGGAGTCGCTCGGCCGCTGAGCCGAACCGGTGCTGGAAGATGTAGGCGGCGTAGGGGCCGTTCTCGCCCTCGTGCGCCATGATCTCGTCGTAGTCGGCGAGCGAGAGGGTCGGCGGCTTCTCCGACAGGACCCACGCGCCGGCGTCGAGAGCGGCGATCGCGGCCTCCTTGTGGGCGATCGGCGGCGTCGCGAGCGTGACGAGGTCGGGGCGCTCGCGCTCGAGCAGCTCGGCGACGTCGGTGTACCAGCTCGCGACGCCGAACTCGGCCGCGGCCGACGCCGCGGACTCGGCGCTCAGATCGGCGACCGCGACGACCTCGACGCGATCGCCGAGCGCGCGCAGGCTCGGCAGGTGCTGCACACGGGAGATCGCTCCCGTTCCGATGACGGCGACGCGGATGGCCATGGTGCTGCTCCTTCGCATAGGGCGCCCGGTGGGAAAGCGCTTGCCGACAGGGTATCGCGATTCGGCCGCGCGAGCGAGCCGAGGCGCCGCTCGCGGGTCAGAGCGCCTGGGTCAGGTGGAGCCGAGCGTAGCGGCCGTTGCGCGCGAGGAGCTCATCGTGCGCGCCCTGCTCGACGATCCTGCCCTGCTCGAGGACGACGATGCGGTCGGCGCTGCGGACCGTCGACAGCCGGTGCGCGACGACGAGCGTCGTCCGCCCCGACATGAGGCGATCGAGCGCCTCCTTGACGAGTCGCTCCGACTCGGGGTCGAGGGCGCTCGTGGCCTCGTCGAGCAGGAGGATGCGCGGGTCGCGCACGAGCGCGCGGGCAATCGCGATCCGCTGACGCTGCCCGCCCGACAGGCGCGCGCCGCGCTCGCCGACGATCGTGTGCCATCCGTCGGGCAGCGCGTCGACGAAGTCGAGCGCGTTCGCGTCGCGCAGGGCCGCGCGGATGCGCTCGTCGTCGGCGTGCTCCAGCCCGTACGCGACGTTGTCCCGGATGGTGCCCTCGAACAGCACGGACTCCTGCGGCACGACCGACACGTGACGGCGGACGGTCCGCAGGTCGAGCTCGCGCGTGTCGGCCCCGTCGAGCAGGATGCGACCGCCCGTGGGGCGCACGAAGCCGAGCACGAGGTTGAGCATGGTCGACTTGCCCGAGCCGGACGACCCCACGAAGGCGACGGTCTCGCCGGGGCGGATGTCGAGCGAGACGTCGCGGATCGCATCGACGTCGGCGTCCGGATAGCGGTGCGTCACGTTCTCGAGCGCGATCGCGCCGACGACGGCGTCGACACGTCGCCGGCCCTCGTTGACCTCGATGTCGGGCTCCTCGAGCACCTCGGCGATCGAGCGCACCGACTCCATCCCACGTGCGGCGACGGGGAGGAGGAGCAGGAGCTGCGTCATCCCCTGCGTGAGGAGCGCGAAGTACGACGACAGCATGACGACCTCGCCCGGCGTGATCGGGACGATGCCCGTCAGCGCGAACACCGCGGCGAGGACGAGGCACGAGGCGCCGAGCAGCTGCATCGCCACCCACGACATCGACGCGATGCGCCCGTTGAGCAGGTCGAGCACGAAGCCCGCGCGCCGCACCTCGTCGGCGCCTGCGGCCACGCGCGTGACGGCCGTCTGCTCGAGCCCGTGCGCGCGGGTGATCGGGATGAGCGAGGCCATCTCGCCGACGCGCGCCGAGAAGCCCTCGACCTCGCGCCGGAAGCGCTCGTTGCTCGCGCGCGAGCGGCGGGAGGTGCCCCAGCGGATGAGCACGGCGAGCGGAACGGCGAGGAGGTAGATCGGCAGGAACTGCGGCACGACGAACGCGGTCATCGTCACGGCGCCGAGGAGGACCATCGCGGCCGACAGCAGCGGGTGCATGACCTGCTGCAGCATGACCTCGATGTTCTCGACGTCGCGGACGACCTTGGTCTGCACGACCGACGCGCTCTGGCGCGTGTGGAAGCCGATCGACAGGTTCTGCAGCCGCTGCGCGAGCGCGTTGCGCAGCTCGGCCCCGGTGTCGCGCACGACCGTCATGAACATCCGCTTGTACACGATGTGGTTCGGGTAGTTCTGCAGCAGCAGGAGCGCCGCGACCGCGAACCAGCCGAGCACGTGGATGACCTCGCCGTCGGACGCGACGATGTCGACGATGGCGGCCGTGACGACCGGGAGCGCCCACAGGGGGATCTCCTTGAGCGCGAACGCGCCGACGGCCACGGCCATCCGCCCCTTCCGCCGCAGCAGCAGGCTGACGACCGAGCGGGCGGGGTGCGATCCGTCGATGCGGACGGGCCGGGGAAGCGTTTTCTCGGTCACGTCAGCCATGCTACGGCCGTCGTGGGCCATCCGGCCTCGACGCGAGACGGGGCAGGGCTCGTCGAGCCCTGCCCCGGAACGCGTCGAAGGAACGCCCGATCGCCGCTTCGCGGCGACCGGGCGCCGGGTCACTTCACGGTCACCCGGATCTCCTTCGTCTCGGTCTCGCCCGCGGCGTTCGCGAGCACGGCGCGGTACACGTGCTCGCCCGCGGCTCGGCCGGTCAGGTGCGTCGACGCGGTCTGGGCCTCCGGCGTCGCCGCCGTGAGCTCCTGCTCGTCGACGAGCTGCCCGTCCTCGTACAGGCGGTACGACGTCGCGTTCGTGCCCCACCAGAGGTTGGCCGTGACGGTGTAGTCGCCGTCGCGGTCGTGGTTGTCGTGCGAGAGCACGGCCGTGCCGGGGTTCGCGTCGACGACCTTCACGGTGACCGGCTTGCACGGGGTCGTGCCGTGCTGGTTCACGAGCTCGCACGTGTACTCGTACGTGCCGTTCACGCGGCCCGTCACGTCGAACGAGAACTCCTGCGCGTCGGGAGTGCGGTCGGCGAGGTGCGCCTCCGTGAGGAGCTCGCCGTTCTCGAACAGGCGGATGGTGTGCGCGTTCTGGCCGTGCCACAGGTTCATCGTGACGGTGTAGTCGCCGTCCTTCAGACCGTAGGCCCATCCGCTCGTCGTCGAGAGCACGCCCTTGGCGGGCGCCGCCGTCGCCGGCCCGGGCACGACCTCGGCCGGTGCGGCGTCGGTCGTGTAGGCCAGGCGGGGAGCGGCCGGCGTCTCCATGCCCTCGCCGAGGTAGTAGCTCGTGTGCGGCGGCTGGTTGTATCCCGTGAGCTGCCACGCGACGGCGAGGCGGTACTGCGCGTCGGACATCAGGGTGCGGAGGCGGTGCTCCGTGACGTCCGTCGTCGTGAAGATGCGCAGCGCCGTCGAGTCGGTCGTGCGGTACACGAGCTCCTCGCGCCAGTCGCCGAACAGGTCGGCCTGGAGAGCGGGGTTGCCCTTCGTGTCGTTGTTCGTCAGGACGCCCTCCGGCTCGAAGATCGGCACCTCGACGCCGTTCTCGTAGTCCCACTTCGACACGACGGGCGAGCCCAGGCGCGTCGTCGTGTCGAACGCGTGGTCGACGATCTCGCTGAGGAGGTCGCCGTCCCACTGGGCGACGAAGTTGGCGGCGGGGATGGCCGTGGAGATCTCCTCGCCCGACACGTTGCGCAGGGTGCCCACCCGGGAGTCCCACGCCACCGTGCCGCCGATGTTCCAGCCCTCGGCGCCGTCGTAGCGCGGATCGATGTCGGCCATCGCGCCGCGGCCGGTGTCCTTC
The DNA here is from genome assembly GCF_035188445.1 of Microbacterium sp. JZ37. NCBI lineage: Bacteria > Bacillati > Actinomycetota > Actinomycetes > Micrococcales > Microbacteriaceae > Microbacterium > Microbacterium sp. JZ37. Next base: position 1,236,235 of record NZ_CP045253.1, read on the forward strand.
GTCGCGGGGACCGACCACAGCACCTCGCCGGTCGCCGCGTCGCGGTAGGTCGCGCCCATGCTGCCGGACCGGCCCATGTCCTCGTGCACGGCGTAGACCTCGAGGCCCGGGCGCGCCGGGTCGAAGTCGCTCACGTGCTCGGCATCGCCGTGGCCGAGACCCGTGGAGTACAGGCCCGTTCCGTCGTCGTCGATCGTCGCCGATCCGAAGACGATCTCGTCCTTCCCGTCGGCGTCGACGTCGGCGGAGATCATGGCGTGGTTGCCCTGACCCGCGTAGTCGCCGTTGCCCTTCGTCGAGGAGTCGAACACCCAGCGCTGGCTGAGGCTCTCGCCGTCGAAGTCGAACGCGGCGATCACCGCGCGCGTGTAGTAGCCGCGCGAGAACACGACGCTCGGGTGCTCGCCGTCGAGGTACGCCACGGTCGCGAGGAAGCGATCGACGCGGTTGCCGTAGCTGTCGCCCCACGAGGCGACGTCGCCGCGGCCGGGCACGTAGTCGATCGTGTCGATCGCGCGGCCCGTCGTGCCCTCGAACACCGTGAGGTACTCGGGTCCGGTGAGGATGTAGCCCGACGAGTTGCGCCAGTCCTTGCTGCCGTCGCCGATCACGGTGCCCTGGCCGTCCTCGGTGCCGTCGGCCGTCTTCACGACCACCTCCGCGCGGCCGTCGGAGTTCAGGTCGTAGACCATCGGCTGCGAGTAGTGCGCTCCCGCTCGGATGTTGATGCCGAGGTCGATGCGCCACAGCTGCGTGCCGTCGAGCTCGTACGCGTCGAGGTAGACGTTGCCCGTGTAGCCGGCCTTCGAGTTGTCCTGCGAGTTCGTCGGATCCCACTTGACGACGTACTCGAGCTGGCCGTCGCCATCCAGGTCCGCGACCGACGTGTCGTTGGCGCGGTAGGAGTACGGCTGCCCGTCCTTCGAGTACGCGTCGGCCGGCTTGTTCAGGGGGATGTCGAGCGACTGCCCGTCCTCCCACGGCCGGAACTCCTCGGTCGCCCAGAACGACACCCCGTCCTCGACGATCGCGATGCGGTACGTCGAGTCGGCCGAGCCCGCCGCATCGAGGTAGTTCGTCGTGTCGACGATCGGCTCCTCCGTGATGCGCTCGCCGTCGCGGTAGACGTGGAACGCGGCATCCTGCGCATCGTCGCCCAGCAGGCGCCATCCGACGTAGACGCCCTGCTCCTGCGCGACGGCCACAGGGGCGCGATCGAGCCGCTCGGCGGCCCGATCGAGCGTCGTGACCGCGGGCGTGGTGACGGGCTCGGAGGGCTCGGACGCCCCGCCCGCGTTCACGGCCTGCACGCGGTAGGTGTACGCGATCGTCGTGAGGACGTCCTCGTCGACGTACGCGGGCTCATCCGCCCGCGCGATGACCTGCCACTCGCCCTTCTTGTCCTGACGGCTGACGAGATAGAACAGCGCGCCGTCGGACGCGTCCCACGAGAGCGCCACGGAGTTCTTGAGCACGTCGCCGTAGGCGAGGCCCGTGGGCGCCGCGGGGACCGCGACATCCGGGTCGATGACCTCGACCTCGACGCCGACCGAGGGCACCGACTCGTCGCCCCGCGCGGTCACGGTGGTGACGGCGTAGGTCGCGGTCTGGCCGGGCTGCGCCGTCTCGTCGACGAAGGAGGTGCCCTCCGTCTCGCCGACGAGGACGGTGCCGTCATCGGTCGTCCGGTACAGCCGGTAGGCCGCAGCCTCAGGCGCGGCATCCCAGGAGAGCGCGGCCGTCGCGGACGCCCCGTCGAATGCGAGGTCGTCGAGCCGGATGGCCGCGGGCGCGACGAGGATGGGCGTGAGCGTGAGGCCGTTGAGGTGGCCGGTCGCTCCCGAGATCACGGTGCTGAGCTGCCCGTCGCTCACCGTGATGCCGTCGATCGCCTTCGTCGTGCTGCCGCGGCTGACCGAGAGGCCGCCCTCGTCGCTGCCCTCGATCTCGACGTTCGTGCGGACGGTGCCGAGCAGGTCGCCGACCGTGACGCTCGCCGCGTACTCGCCGTTGGGCACGTCGACGGCGAACTCGTAGCTGCCGTTGAAGTACGCGACGAAGTCGCGCGCGACGTCGTCGCCGGCCGATGCGCCGCGGTCGCGGTCGATCATCCCCGTCGGGTCGACGATGCCGTAGCCCCGCTCCGCCGAGTAGACCGTGGAGCGGTTGACCTCCGTGTAGCCCGCGCCGACGGGGGCGCCGGCCGGCTGGAAGTCGTAGCGGTACGCCGCGGCGCGGGTGGTCGCGGTCACGATGTCGCTCGACGGACCCTCGCCGAGTCCGTTGACGGCGCTCACGCGGAAGTCGTACGCGCCGCCCTCCGCGAGCGAGCCGATGCTCTTCTGCGGCACAGTGGATGTCGCCGCGAGGGTGAACGCGTCGGCTCCGGCCTCGCTGCGGTAGATCCGGTAGATGTCGGCGCCCGCGGTCTCGTCCCATTCGAGCGACACCGAGGTGCTCGAGGTTCCGGCCACGGCGAGACCCGTGACCGCAGCGGGGAGCTCGGAGGGCGAGGTGACCTCGACCGCCTCCGAGATGGGCAGGCCGAGCTCGGCCACGCCCTGCGCGACGAGGCGCGCCATCTGGATCGCGCCGTACTCCTGGAAGTGCGTGTTGTCCTGCACGCCGTTCGGGCGGTTCGGGTACACCCCGGGGTCGGCGTAGAGGAAGACCGACTTCGCGGCCTCGGCGCCGATCGCGTCGAGGTAGGCGCGGCTCGAGGCGGAGAGATCGACCAGCGGGACGTCGAGCTCTGCGGCGACGGCCTTCATCACCGCGACGTACTCGGGGAAGCTCTCGTTGAAGAGCCCCGTCTCGCTGTCGACGTCGAGCCGGTTCACCGGCGTCACGAGCACCGGGATGCCCCCGCGCTGGCGAGTGCCCTCGACGTAGATGCGGAGGTAGTCGTCGAACTGGTCCGGCGGCGTGTACCGCTCGGGCACGGACGCGGTCGCGTCGTTGTGGCCGAACTGCACGAAGACGTAGTCGTCGGGTCGCACGACGCGGAGGATCTCGTCCAGGCGGCCCTGCTGCACGAACGACCGCGACGAGCGGCCTCCGATCGAGCGGTTGTCCACGGCGACGGCGTCGGTGAGGAACTGGTCGATCATCTGACCCCAGCCGGCCTGCGGCTCCCAGTACGGGTCGTACGTCTGCACGGTGGAGTCGCCGGTGAGGTACGCGGTGGGCGTCGCCGCGGCCTCGCGCGGAGCCTGCGGCGTGATGACGATCGCGTTGATGTTGGCGGCCGCGCCCGTGAAGTCGAACGACAGCTGCCCGTCGACGAGGGCGATGTCGTAGTTCATCTCGAGGAAGGCGCCCGCGGTCTTCGAGGTCGTCTGGACCTTCTGGATCTGCTCGCTCGCGATCGCGATCTCGGTCGTGCCGCCGGTGTCGCCGGCGACGATCGAGACGGTGTAGTCGACGTTCGCGAGATCGACGACGAAGCTCGAGCCGCTCACCGTCGCGAAGTCGCCCTTCAGAGGATCGCCGCCGCGGTCGGTCTCGGTCACCGTCGCGCCCGGGGCGAAGCCGAAGCCCGCCTCGGGGGAGTACGCCGAGCCCGCCGTGACCTGCGTGTAGCCGTCGGCCACGGCGCCGGGGCCGAAGTCGAATCGCACGGGCTGGCCGGCCGCCGCCGTGTCGGCCGGTGTCGTCGCGGCGTGCGCGGCGCTCGCGCCGCCGATGCATCCGAAGGCGACGGCAGCCGCCGTCGCGATCGCGAGGCCGCGCAGCGCGCGCGGCCCCCGGCCATCCGTCGGTTCGCCGGCGGGCTCGCCGGCGCGCAGGGTTCTGCCCTTCACATCAACTCCGATCGTGGGGGACGTCGTGCTTCATCGCACGGAAACGTTTCAGGAAAGCGCTTCCCGGGCACCATAGCGTCGGCCACGGCGACCGTCAAGACAGGACATGAAACGTTTTGACGCGCGGGGAGTCAGGCGCGCGTCGACGCCCGGACGACGAGCTCGGGCGCGAACACCTCGGCCGGCGCTGCGGCGGGCGCCGCGCCGCGCACGGCATCGACGAGCATCTCCGCGGCGCGGCGTCCCATCGCGCGCGCCGGCTGCCGCACCGACGTGATCGGCACGGCCGCGATCGAGGCGAAGGGGATGTCGTCGTATCCGACGATGGCGATCTCGCCGGGAACGCGGATGCCTGCGGAGACGAGGGCGTGGACGATCCCGCACGCGAGCTGGTCGTTGGCGGCGAACACCGCGTCGGGGCGCTCGGCCGCGGGCAGCGCGGCGATGCGCTCGCCGATCTCGGCGCCCACTCGCGGAGTCGTGCGCCCGCTGAGCGTCACGTCGAGGGAGAGGCCCGCGTCCTGCGCCGCCGTGGCGGCTCCGCGCAGGCGGTCGCGCGTCTGGCGCACCTCCTCGCGCGCGCCCACGAACGCGATCCGCCGCCGGCCGAGCTCGATGAGGTGCTGCACGGCCATCCGCCCGCCCAGCACGTTGTCGAGCGAGACGGAGGGCGTGAGCCCCTTCTCGTCGACGCCGTCCACGAGTGCGACGGGGATCTGCTGCGCGCGCAGGCGCTCGAGCGCGGGCCCGACGTCTCCGAACGGCGAGATGAGCATGCCCTCCACGTGCGCCTGCTCGAACAGCTCGAGATAGCTGCTCTCGCGCTGGGCGCTGTCGTCGCTGTTGCCGAGCATGACCTGGTAGCCCGCGGCCGACGTCGCCTCCTCGGCGCCCTCGAGCATCTCGGCGAAGAAGGGGTTGCCGATGCTGATGACGGTCATGCCGATGAGTCCGCTGCGCCCCGCGCGGAGCTGCTGCGCCGCACGCAGCGGCACGTACCCGAGCTGGTCGACGGCGGCGTGCACGCGCGTGCGCACGTGATCGCTCACGGCCTCCGGCCGGTTGAGGGCGTTCGAGACCGAGCTGATCGAGACGCCGGCGAGGACGGCGACGTCGCGGATGCCCACCCGCTTCATCCGACCCCCGTCCCGCCGTCCTCTGCGACGGCTCGGTAAACGCTTTACGAGATCAGTGTGGCACAGCGCCGCGGCGCGCGACGCCAGGCGGCGCGGGCGAATGCCGTGTCGTCAGCCGAGGCGACGCCCGAGCCACGCCAGCTGCGCCGCGCGCTGCGCGCCGCCCCCGCCCTCGTGGTTGTTGAACGGATAGACCTCGATCTCCTTGTCCTCCGCGCCCCACGCGTTGAAGGCGCCGAACACCGTCGAGGGCGGGCAGATCGTGTCCATGAGCGCGACCGAGAACAGCGCGGGAGCCGTCGCCCGCGACGCGAGCGTGACCCCGTCGAAGTACGACAGCGTGCGGTAGACGTCGTCGATCCGGTCGCGGTGCGCCGAGAGGTAGGTGCGGATCTCGCCGTACGGCATCGAGTCGACGAGGGTCGTCGCGCGCGGGAAGTCGCACAGGAACGGCACGTCGGGCATGGCGCCCGCCACATCGCCGGCGAGCGCGGCCGCTGCGATCGAGAGGCCGCCGCCCTGGCTTCCGCCCGCGACGAAGACCGGGAGCCCGGGTGCGAGCGCGCGAGCGGCGTCGACGGCGAGCGCTGCGTCGGTGAACGCGCGGCGGTAGTAGTAGGTCTCGGGACTCTCGATGCCGCGCGTCATGACGCCCGGCGCCTGCGAGCCGCTGCCGTGCGGGTCGGCCGTGGCGCCGCCCATGCTCCAGTGGCCCCAGCCCTGGCCGCGCGTGTCGACGATGAGCCGTGCGCATCCCGCGAGCGGGAACGAGCCCACCTCGTGAGCGGGGCCGCGGCCGCCCGAGTAGCCGACGAACTCGACGACGATCGCACGGGGCGCGCTCGCGGCGGGCACCTGCCACCAGCCGCGGATCGTGTCGCCGCCGAAGCCCGCGAACGCGACGTCGTGCACGTCGACGAGCGTGAGCCCGGTGTCGACCGGCTCGAGGCGCGGAGCCCAGGCGGCATCCCGCGACTCGGCGAGCGTGCGCTCCCAGAAGGCGTCGAAGTCGTCGGGCACGGGGAGCTCGGGCCGGTACGTGCGGAGCTGGTCGAGGGGGAGATCGAAGTGCGCCATCGTCGGCGTTCCTCCTGAGGTCGGGGCTGCAGTGGAAGGACCGAGGGCGAGCCTAGCGCGCCGCGTGCGCTCGACGGAAAGCGTCATCCGGCCCGGTATGCGACGACGCCCGCCCCCGGCGAGGGGCGGGCGTCGTCGAGCGGATGGTCAGAGCGCGTCGATCGCGGCGTTGAGCGTCGCGGAGGGGCGCATCACGGCGGCCGTCTTCTCGGCGTCCGGACGGTAGTAGCCGCCGATGTCGGCGGGCTTGCCCTGGACGGCGAGGAGCTCCTCGACGATCTTCTCCTCGTCGGCGGCCAGCTTCTCCGCGAGCGGCGCGAACGCCGCAGCGAGGTCGGCGTCCTGGGTCTGCCGCGCGAGCTCCTGCGCCCAGTACAGCGCGAGGTAGAAGTGCGAACCGCGGTTGTCGATCGTGCCGAGCTTGCGACCGGGGGAGCGGTCCTGCTCGAGGAACGTCCCCGTGGCGGCGTCGAGCGTGTCGGCGAGCACCTGCGCGCGCGCGTTGTCGGTGGTCTGGGCGAGGTGCTCGAACGACGCCGCGAGGGCGAAGAACTCGCCGAGCGAGTCCCAGCGCAGGTAGTTCTCCTCGACGAGCTGCTGCACGTGCTTGGGAGCGGAGCCGCCCGCGCCGGTCTCGAAGAGGCCGCCGCCCGCCATCAGCGGGACGATCGAGAGCATCTTCGCCGACGTGCCGACCTCGAGGATCGGGAACAGGTCGGTGTTGTAGTCGCGCAGCACGTTGCCCGTCACCGAGATGGTGTCGAGACCCTGGCGGATGCGCTCGAGCGAGAACGTCGTCGCCTCGGCGGGCGCGAGGACGCGGATGTCGAGGCCGTCCGTGTCGTGCTCGGGCAGGTAGCGCTCGATCTTCGCGATGAGGTTCGCGTCGTGCGCGCGGGTCTCGTCGAGCCAGAACACGGCGGGCGTGCTCGAGAGGCGCGCGCGCGTGACGGCGAGCTTCACCCAGTCTCGGATGGCGGCGTCCTTCGTCTGGCAGGCGCGCCAGATGTCGCCCTGCTCGACCTCGTGGGAGAGGACCGTCTCGCCTGCGCCGTTGACGACGCGCACGGTGCCGGCCTCGGCGATCTCGAAGGTCTTGTCGTGCGAGCCGTACTCCTCGGCCTTCTGCGCCATGAGGCCGACGTTGGGCACGGTGCCCATCGTCGTCGGGTCGAGGGCGCCGTTCGCCTTGCAGTCGTCGATCACGGCCTGGTACACGCCGGCGTAGGACGAGTCGGGGATGACGGCGAGCGTGTCCTTCTCGGCGCCGTCGGGGCCCCACATGTGCCCGCCGATGCGGATCATCGCGGGCATCGACGCGTCGACGATCACGTCGCTCGGCACGTGGAGGTTCGTGATGCCCTTGTCACTGTTGACCATCGCGAGCTCGGGGCCGTCGGCGAGGGCGCGGTCGAACGCCGCGCGGATCTCGGCGCCGTTCTCGAGCTTCTCGAGGCCGGCGAAGATCCCGCCGAGGCCGTCGTTGGCCGAGAGGCCGGCCGCCTCGAGGTCGGCGCCGTACTGCGCGAAGACGGGAGCGAAGTAGGCCTTCACGATGTGGCCGAAGATGATCGGGTCGGAGACCTTCATCATCGTCGCCTTGAGGTGCGCCGAGAACAGCACGCCCTCCTGCTTGGCCTGCGCGATCGCGTCGGCGAGGAACGCGTCGAGCGCCTTGGCGCTCATGAAGGTCGCGTCGACGACCTCGCCCTCGAGAACCGCCACCTTGTCCTTGAGGACCGTCACCGTGCCATCCGCCGCCACGTGCTCGATGCGCAGCGCGTCGTCGGCGGGCGAGACGAACGACTTCTCGTTCGAGCGGAAGTCGTCGTGACCCATCGTGGCCACCGAGGTCTTCGAGTCGGCCGACCACGCGCCCATGCGGTGCGGGTGCGCCTTCGCGTACGCCTTGACGGCGCCGGGCGCGCGGCGGTCGGAGTTGCCCTGACGCAGGACGGGGTTCACCGCGGAGCCCTTGACGCGGTCGTAGCGCGCGGCGACCTCCTTCTCGTCCTCGGTCTGCGGGTCCTCGGGGAGGTCGGGGATGTCGTAGCCCAGCGCCTGCAGCTCGGCGATCGCGGCCTTCAGCTGCGGCACCGATGCCGAGATGTTGGGGAGCTTGATGATGTTGGCGCTCGGCTCGTTGGCGAGCTCGCCCAGCTCGGCGAGTGCGTCGCCGATGCGCTGCGCCTCGGTGAGACGCTCGGGGAACTGCGCGATGATGCGGCCCGCGAGCGAGATGTCGCGCGTCTCGAACTCCACACCGGCCTTGGACGCGAAGCCCGAGATGATCGGCAGCAGCGAGTACGTCGCCAGCAGCGGCGCCTCGTCGGTGTGGGTGTAGATGATCTTTGACATGGGTGAGGCGACTCCAGACGGTGGGGTGTTGCCGGGGAACGACGGATGGCACGCGGATGGCGCGATTCTGTCTCGACATCAAGATACCTGGTGGGCTCTGCGCGGACGAAAGCGGGACGCGACTTGACCCTCACGCAGCGTCAGGCTCGAGGGTGGAGCGCATGACCGACTACTACGACGCCTTCGAGATCAGCCCCGTGCCGCCGCGCGACCCCGACGCGGTCGCGCCCGAGCCGTTCCGCGGCATCTACGCGATGCCCTCCTTCGTCACCATCCCCGCGCCCGACCTGCCCGCGTCCGTGGAGTTCTGGACGAGAGGGCTCGGCTTCATCGAGCTGTTCAGCGTTCCGGGCGGGATCGTGCATCTGCGGCGCTGGGCCTTCCAGGACGTCCTCCTCGTGCCCGCTGGCGATGCCCCCGCGCCGCCTCCCGCGATGAGCGTCAGCTTCGCCTGCGTCCTCCGGCAGATCGAGCCGGTCGCCGCCGCGTGCCGTGCCCTCAGGGCGGACGCGGTCGACGGCCCGCGCGACACGCCGTGGGGCACGCGCGACCTCGAGATCCGGACACCCGAGAACGCCCGGGTCGTGTTCACCGCGCCCCTGCCCTGGGACCCGGAGAGCGACGCCGCGCGCCACCTCGCGGAGCTCGGCATCACGGCGCCCGATGCGGCCCGCGAGCAGAATGGGGAGCATGCGCGATGACGTCGACGGCCTGACGGTGGGGCAGGCGGCTGCGCAGCTCGGGGTCACGGTGCGGACGCTGCACCACTGGGACGCGATCGGGCTGGCGAGCCCGTCGGAACGGACGCCGGCGGGCTATCGGCTGTACACGGCGCCGGACCTCGATCGGCTGCGCCGCGTCGCGATCTACCGCGAGATCGGCGTCGCGCTCGAGGACATCCGCGCGATCCTCGACGGCGCGTCGCCCGAGGCGGCGGGCACGCTCCGGGCGGCGCACGCCCAGCTCGAGGAGCGGATCGCGCGGCTGAACCGGCTCGGATCGGGCCTCGAGCGGATGATCGCCGCGCACGAGCGCGGCGTCCCGCTCGCGGACGAGGTGCAGCGGGAGGTGTTCGGATCGGGCTGGGACCCCGAGCAGGCGCGCGGCGCGCGCGAGGCCTACGGCGGCACACGGCAGTGGCGGCAGTTCGCCGAGGCGGCCGCCGACCGCACCGCCGAGGAGTGGCGCGAGGTCGCCGACCGCGTCGCGGGCGTCGAGCGCTCGCTCGCGGACGCGATGGACCGCGGTGTCGCACCGGGCAGCGCCGAGGCCGATGACCTCGTCGAGCGCCACCGCGAGGCGTTCTCGGCCTACTTCCCGCTCAGCCGCCAGATGCAGGTGTGCCTTGCCCGCCGCTACGAGGCGGACCCGGGGTTCGCGGCGCACTACGACGGCATCCGCGTCGGCCTCGCGGCCTGGTTCCGGCGCGCGGTCGACGAGAGCGCACGCGCGCGCGGGATCGACCCCGAGACGGCGGTCTGGGAGTAGCGGGACGCGACTAGGGTCGTGGCGTGGCCGTCCTCGTCGCGTGCATCGCCGTCGTCCTGCTCAACATCTACGCGATCGTGCTCGTGAGGCTCCGATCGGCGGTGTACGGCGTGCCGCTCTACCGGCCGATGCTGCTGAACATCGGCCTCTCCTTCGTTCCGGTGCTCGTCTCGCTCGTCGCGGTCGCCGGGCTCCTCGGGCTCCCCGCGCTGCTGTCGCTCACGGCGCTGCGGCCACGGGCCGCGGCGGTCGCGGTGTGGGTGTACGTCGTCGTGGGCGCGATCGTGTGGGTGCTGCTCTTCCCGAACTCGATCTATCTCATCACCGAGCTGAACTTCAGTCACCGCCGCGACGGCGACCCGGTGCCCCTCTGGTACGACATCGTGCAGACCCTCACACTCACGCTCTCCGGCATCGCGAACGCGGTGCTCAGCCTCGCGGTCGTGCAGACGGCCTTCCTCGCGCTCGTCGAGCCCAACGCGCTCGGCGCGGTGCCCGCGTCGAGCTGGGCGCTCGCGGCGGTCATCATCGTGCTCGGCGCCGTGGGCGTCTACCTCGGGCGCTACCTCCGGTTCAACAGCTGGGATGTGCGCCATCCGGTCTCGCTGCTCCGCAAGCTGCGCGCGCACCTGCGCCAGCGCGGGAAGGCCCTCGAAGCGGGCGGGTTCGTGCTCACGCACGCGGTGCTCATCGCCCTCATCTACGTCCCGACGTACCTCCTCGGGTTCGGCGCCCTGGCCGCCTGAGCCCCTCAGCCCTTCAGCGCCTTCGCGATGCGCGGGAGCGACACCGCCTCGGCCGTGCCGAGACGCTGCGCGAACAGGCTCACGCGGAACTCCTCGAGCAGCCAGCGTGCGCGCTCGAGGTGCGCGGGAGCATCCTGCGGCAGGGGGATGGCCCCGCCCGCCTCGTCGAAGACGGCCCGCGCGCGCTCGAACTCCGTCATCCAGGCGCGGTCGCGGCCGGGATTGTCGGGGAGCGCCTCGAGGCGGATCCGGGCGCCCTCGAGATACCGGGGCAGGTGCGCCAGGCGCTCGACGCCCGTCGCCGACACGAAGCCGCGGAAGATCAGGCCAGCGAGCTGACCGCGCACATCGTTCAGTGCGCCGAGGAGCGCCATCGACGTCGCGCCCTTCATCGCACGCTCCACCTCCCGCGCGAGGGTGAGGATGCGCGCGACGAGCGAGACGCACGCGAAGACGTCGTCGACCGAGCCGCGCGAGACCTCGTCGCGCACGCGCTCGAATGCCGCGCGGTCGCGCACCTCGCCATGACGCGCGAGGACGGCGTCGGCGACCGCCGCTCGGCAGTCCTCGATGAGGGCCTTGGCCGACGCGTACGGCGACGCGGCGAGGGCGAGCTTCTCGTTCGCCGTGAGGTGCTCCTGCACGTACGACGCGGGCGAGGGCACCTGCAGCAGCACGAGCCTGCGCAGACCGGCGCGGGTGAGACGGGCGGCCGACTCGGGTGTCGCCTCGACGCGCAGCGCGACCGTCTGCCCCTCGTCGACGAGTGCGGGGTAGCCGCGGACGACGCCGCCCGCGACGCGCGTGTCGACGACCGGCGGCAGCTCGCCGAAGGTCCAGTCCGACAGGCCGGCGCGCTCGATGCCCGCGGAGGGCGCGGAGATGCCCGACGCCGCCGCGACGGCGGCCTCGCCGCGACGGCGCTCGCCGCGGGCTCCGCCGCGCGCGATCTGCTTCGCGACGCTGTCGCGCGTGCGCTCGGCGAGCCGCCTCTGAAGCGACGCGAGGTCGCGATCGGACGCGATCGCGCGCCCGCGCGCATCCACCGCCCGGAACGACATCCGCAGGTGCGACGGCACGCGCTCGAGATCGAAGTCGGCGGGCGACACCGGCTGGCTCGCCGCGCGCTGCACGAGCCGCGCGAGGGCGTCGAGCAGCGGCTCGGCGGGAAGACCCGCGCTGTCCTCGGGGCCCCGTCCTGCCAGCTCCTCCGACAGCTTCGCGGCCCAGTCGGCCGCGGGCACGACGTGGCGGCGGATGGCCTTGGGCAGCGCCTTGAGGAGCGCCGTGACGAGCTCGTCGCGGAAGCCGGGCACCTGCCAGTCGAAGCCGTCGGGTCGCAGCGATGCGAGCAGCGGGAGCGGCACGACGACCGTGACGCCGTCGTCCTCGGCGCCCGGTTCGAAGCGGTACGCGAGGTTCAGGGTCTGATCGCCCTGCGTCCAGCGCGTCGGGAAGTCCCGCGCGTCGGCGGTCGCCGCGCCGTCGACGAGGTCGGCCTCGCGCATCGTGAGGAGCTTCGGCGTGCGAGCGCGCGCGTCGGTCCACCACTTCTCGAACGACCGGACGTCGAACACCTCAGCGGGGATCCGCGCGTCGTAGAAGGCGTAGACGGCCTCGTCGCCGGCGAGGATGTCGCGGCGGCGCTCGCGGTCCTCGAGGCGCTCGAGGCGCCGACGGAGGTCGGCGTTCTGCCGCAGGAACGCGGTGACCTGCTGCGGCAGGGCATGCGCGTCCCATTCGCCCTCGACGAGCGCGTGCTGCAGGAAGACCTCCCGGGCGGCCGGCCGATCCACGCGCGCGAACGGGATGCGTCGGCGGGGGACGATCTCGACGCCGAACAGCGTGACCTTCTCGTACGCGATCGCGGCGCCCGAGTCCTTCGACCAGTGCGGCTCCGACACCTGGCGCTTCACGAGGTCGCCTGCGAGGTCCTCGGCCCAGGCCGGATCGATCGCGGCCGCGGTCCGCGCGAACAGGCGCGAGGTCTCGACGAGCTCAGCCGCCATGACGGCCTGCGGGCGCCGCTTGCGCAGCACGGAGCCGGGGAAGACCGAGAAGCGCACGCCGCGCGCGCCGCGGTACTCGGCGCCGCGCGAGCGCGGGTCCTTCTTCGCCTCGCGCTCGTCGAGCACGCCGATCTGCGACAGCAGGCCGGCGAGGATCGCGCGATGCACGGCGGCGGGGTCCGCCGCGCCCTCCCGCCGCGGGGCGGAATCGCGCTCGCCGCGACGGCCGAGCCCGCGCGTGAGCCCCTGCAGCTGGCGGTGCACGTCGAACCACTCGCGCACCCGCACGTAGTTGAGGAACTCCGTGCGGCACAGGCGCCGGAACGCGCTCGAGCCGAGCGCGCGCTGCTGCTCCTGGAGGTGGTCCCAGAGGTTGAGCAGCGTGAGGAAGTCGCTCGTCGGATCCGCGAACCGCGCGTGCGCCTGATCGGCCTGCTCACGCTGCTCCTCGGGGCGCTCGCGGACATCCTGGATGGACAGGCCCGCGACGATCGCGAGCACCTCGCGCTGCGTGCCGTTCCGCTGCGCCTCCACGAGCATCCGCGCGAAGCGGGGATCGATCGGGAGCCGGGCGAGGTCGCGGCCGATGCGCGTGAGCCGCGGCTGCCCGCCATCGCGCGCCGGGTGCACGGCCCCGAGCTCGACGAGCAGGTCGAGGGCCGCGCGCACGCCGCGGGAGTCGGGTGGGGTGAGGAACGGGAACTCGGAGATGTCGCCGAACCCGAGCGACAGCATCTGCAGGATCACCGAGGCGAGGCTCGTCCGCAGGATCTCCGGCTCGGTGAACGCGGGGCGCCGCGCGAAGTCGTCGTGCGCGTAGAGGCGGATGGCGATGCCCGCGCTCGTGCGGCCGGCGCGACCCGAGCGCTGCTGGGCCGACGCCTGCGACACCGCCTCGATCGGAAGGCGCTGCACCTTGGCCCGGTTGCTGTAGCGCGAGATCCGCGCGGTGCCGGTGTCGACGACGTACTTGATGCCGGGCACGGTGAGCGAGGTCTCGGCGACGTTGGTCGCGAGGACGATGCGGCGCCTGAGGCCGGCGACCGTCGAGCGCTCGAAGACCCGATGCTGCTCGGCCGAGCTCAGGCGGCCGTAGAGGGGGAGCACCTCGACGGGCGCGGTCTCGCTGCGGAAGGCGCCGCGGACGGCGTCGGCCGCGTCGCGGATCTCGGCCTCGCCGGGCAGGAACACGAGCACGTCGCCCGGGGCCTCGCGCTCGAGCTCGCGCAGGGCCTGCACGATCGCCGACACGTCGTCCTCGACGTCGTACGGCCGCTCGTCGGGTCTCGGCTCGTCGCCGCCCTCGGTCGACGCCCGGGGTGTCGGCGCTTCGCCGTCCTCGGTCGTGTCCGCGAGCAGCGGCCGGTACCGGATCTCGACGGGGAACGTGCGCCCCGAGACCTCGATCACGGGGGCGGGTGTGCCGTCCGGCTCCGCGAAGTGCTTCGCGAACGACTCGGGGTCGATCGTCGCCGACGTGATGACGACCTTGAGATCGGGCCGCTCCGGCAGGATGCGCTTGAGATAGCCGAGGAGGAAGTCGACGTTCAGCGACCGCTCGTGCGCCTCGTCGACGATGACCGTGTCGTAGCGGCGCAGCAGCCGGTCGCGGTGGATCTCGTTGAGGAGGATGCCATCGGTCATGAGCGCGATGCGCGTCGCGTCCGACACCTGGTCGGTGAAGCGCACCTTGTATCCGACCAGTCCGCCGAGCTCGACCTGCATCTCCTCGGCGACCCGCTCGGCGATGGTCCGCGCGGCGAGGCGGCGCGGCTGCGTGTGCGCGATCGACGTCCGCCCGAGCTCGAGGGCGATCTTCGGCAGCTGGGTGGTCTTGCCCGACCCCGTGGCGCCCGCGACGATGACGACCTGGTGGTCGCGGATGGCCGCGGCGATCTCGTCGCGCGCCGCGCTGACGGGCAGCTCGGGCGGGTAGGCGATGACGGGGGAGGACATAGCCTTCCAGTTTAGAGGTGCGCTGGGAGCGCGTGCACGCGCCGACCCTAGGATCGACCGCATGTCACGGGCGTTCACCTCGGTCGAGCAGCGGATCGATGCCTGGGCGCACCGTCGGCTCGAGCGGCTCGAGCCCGGGGGAGCCCTGCTCCGCGGCCTCGTCGAGTTCACGGTGTTCGTGCTCAAGCAGGCGTGGGCGTGCATCTTCGGGGCGGCGATGCTCGCGGCGCTCGTCGCGGCGCGCCTGTGGTACCCCGACGACGCCGCGCTCGCGCGCACCGACGCGCTCGTCATCGCGGCCGTGGCGATCCAGGCGATCATGCTCCTCGCGCGGCTCGAGAGCGGCCGCGAGGTGTGGGTCATCCTGCTGTTCCACGTCGTCGGCACCGCCATGGAGATCTTCAAGACCGACGTCGGGTCGTGGTCGTACGAGGACGGCGGCGTGCTCCGCATCGCGGGCGTGCCGCTCTACACGGGATTCATGTACGCGGCCGTCGGCTCGTACCTCGTGCGCGTCTTCCGCCTCTTCGAGCTGCGCTTCGAGCGCTACCCGCCGATCTGGGCGACCGCGGTGGTCGCGATCGGGATCTACGCGAACTTCTTCGCGCACCACTTCCTGCCCGACGCGCGGTGGGTGCTTCTCGCCGTCGTCGTCGCGCTCTATGCGCGCTGCACGATGCACTTCCGCAACCACCGCACGCGGCCCTGGCGGCGGATGCCCGTGCTCGCCGCGTTCGTCGGCGTCGCCTTCTTCATCTGGATCGCCGAGAACGTCGGGACGGCGGCGGGCGCGTGGATCTACCCGGATCAGGCCGACGGATGGCAGCCGGTCTCGATCTCGAAGCTCGTCGCGTGGCTGCTGCTCATGATGATCTCGGTCGTCCTCGTGACCTTCGTGTACCGCCCGCAGCCTCCGGTCAGATCAGACGACGCAGCGCATCCTCGGGGCTGATGCCCCACGAGGCGGCCCGCGCGCGCAGACGCGCGAGCTCGTCCGGTGCGAGGAGAAGGCGCAGCTCGACCATCTCCTCCTCGGGGGCCGGGAAGAGGGCGAGCTCGTCGTCGGCACCCCACAGCGCCTCGTCCACCGCGGTCGGCGCCGGAGCCGCGGAGGCAGACGGCCCGGACGCGGCAGGCGGCTCGGGAGCGACGACGGCACCGCCCGACACGCCCTCGACCGGGTCGGCGGCGAAGCCCGGGCCCCGGTTCGGCTCCGCGCGGCGCTGGAACGCCTGGGCGGCCGCGTTCGCGCGCTCGTCGGCCGCCTCGTTGAGCGGATGGCCGGCGTGGCCCTTCACCCACGAGAACACGACGTCGCGGCCCTGCATGGCCTCGTCGATCCCCTGCAGCAGCTCGCGGTTCAGGACGGGCTTGCCGTCGGCCTTGCGCCATCCCTTCCGCTTCCACCCGGGCATCCACTTCGTCACGGAGTCGATCACGTACCGGCTGTCGCATTCGATGAGCAGGGCGATGCCGGCGTCGGCCGTGGCGCGCAGGAGCTCGAGCACGGCCTGCAGCTCGCCCTGGTTGTTCGTGCCGTGGGGCGAGCCGCCCGCCGCCCAGCGCTCGTCGTCGATGTACCAGGCCCACCCCATCGGACCGGGGTTCCCGAGGGCGGAGCCGTCTGCGGCGGCGGTGATTCTCATCCCGCCAGCGTAGTTTCCTGCGCTGACATCTCCCGCGCGACGGTTCGTCACACGACCGACGCGGGGCGGGGGTAGCGTCGGGCGCGTGAAGCTCGCAGACGTCGATCCGTTCATCGGGACCCAGCCGGCCGATCTCCCCGAGCCCCGCGGCATCGCGGCGTCGTGGTGGTGGCCCAAGCCGCAGATCGGCAACACGCATCCGGGCGCCACCTTCCCGCTCGGGATGGTCTCGGCGTGCGCATACTCGGGCGCGTATCCCACGGGGTACGGCGAGTACGACCTCGCGACCGAGGGCGTGCCCCCGCGCCTGCGGGACCGGCCCGTGGCGAGCGGCATCACGCACTTCCAGCAGAGCGGCACCGGCGCCATCCGCAAGTACTACAACTACGTCCGCGTGACGCCCATGCTCGGCTCGCTCGACGCGCTCGGCGAGCAATGGGACGTGTCCGACGAGGCCGCCGCGCCCGGCTTCTACGCCTGCACGCTCTCGAGCGGCATCCGCTGCGAGGTGACGGTCGGGCCGCGCAGCGCCGTGCACCGCTACACGTTCCCGAAGCACCGCGACGCGCGGCTCGTCGTCGACCTGTCCCTCGGCGGCCTCGACATCCCGTACGGCGCGACCGTGCCGCTGCGCGCGCACCTCGAGTCCACGGCCCCCGGGCACGCCGAGGGCGAGATCGTCGTCGAGGGCGCGCCCCTCGCGATGCACATGGAGGCCGACGCACCGGGATGGCGCCAGCTGCTCTGGTACGACCGCCGGCTCATGCCGGGCGGCAAGCGGCTCGACTTCGACGCCATCCGCCCGACCACGCTCCGCCCCTTCGGGCTCATGTGGGCGGGACCGGCCGCGGCGGGGCAGACGATCGAGCTGAGGATCGGGTTCTCGCTGCGCGGCGTGGAGCGCGCGGCGCGGAACCTGCGCGCCGACTGCCCGGAGGGCAGCGGCTTCGCCCACCGTCGCACCGCGACGCAGCTCGCATGGACCGAGCACCTCGGGGCCATCCGCCTCTCCGATCCGCCCGAGCACCCGCGCGAGCCCGACCGCGAGGCGCGGAAGGCCGAGACGCGCGAGCGCCGCACGGTCTTCGGCACCGCGCTGTACCACTCGCTCATCAAGCCGTCGCTCGCGATGGGCGAGAGCCCGTTCTGGCCGTCGGAGGGCCCGTTCGTCTACGACCTCTGCACGATGTGGGACATCTACCGCACGCAGCTGCCGCTGCTCACCCTGCTGCGCCCCGATCGGGCGGTCGAGCTCGGGAACGCCCTCGTGACGATCTGCGAGGAGGAGGGCAACTTCCCGATCGGGTACCGGATGGCCAAGGGCTCGGACCGCTTCGCGCGCCAGGCGAGCGCGCTCGCGCACACGTTCCTCTCCGACCTCTGCCTCGCCGGCTTCGAGGGCATCGACTGGGACTGGGCGCTCGTGCACATGCTCTCCGACCTGCGCCGCACGTACGGCGAGGACTTCCTCACCCACGGTCGCGCCGAGCCGATCACGCACACGCTCGACATCGCCTTCGGCTACTGGTGCACGGCCCAGGTGGCCGCCGCCGTCGGCGACCGTCGCGTGCGCGAGGAGTGCCTCGCGCTCGCCGGACGCTGGCGCAACGCGTTCGATCTCGACACGGGGCTGCTGCGCGACTCCACGTTCTACGAGGGCACGAAGTACAACTACTCGTTCCGGATCGGGCACGACATGGCGGGGCGCATCGCGCTCGCCGGCGGAGACGAGGCGTTCGTGGGCATGCTCGACCGCTTCTTCGGGTTCGGCGCTGCTCCCGTCCGCCAGCCCGGCGTGGGCCCCGGCGACGTCGAGATGGAGGGCGGGTACGCGCTCGGCCGCTTCGAGGGGCTCAACAACGAGCCCGACATGGACGCGCCGTGGGCCTACACCTACGCTGGCCGCCCCGACCGCACCGCCGAGATCGTGCACGCGGCGCTGCACCAGATGTTCGGCACGGGCCCCGGCGGCCTCCCGGGGAACGACGACTCGGGCGGGCTCTCGTCGTGGGTCGTGTGGGCCTCGCTCGGGATGTTCCCGGTCGCCGGTCAGGACCTCGTGCTCCTCAACGCCCCGGCCTGGCCCGAGGCGCGCATCGACCTCGGCGGCGAGAGCGAGCTCGTCGTGCAGACGACGGGATTCCGGCGGGTGGGGCGGGACACGGCTCCCCAGTACGTGCAGGGGATGCGCCTCGACGGCCGTCCGCATCACGCGCCGTGGCTCTCCGGCGCCCAGCTGCGCGCGGGCGGAGTGCTCGAGGTCGACCTGGGCGACGAGCCGGGCGACTGGGGCCGGGAGAGCCGGCCGCCGTCGCATCCGCACGAGGCCTCGCCGAGCTCGCGGTCGCTGCGCTGAGCCGGGCGGCGGGGTCGATCGACCGCGCGACACAGACCGCGCACGCAGCCGACACATGCGTGTCGTATCATCGCCCGAACTCGCGCGCAGATCGCCCGCGATCAACGACCATCCGCCCCCTCGGACAGGAGCCAGCATGACCCGTCGACTCGTCATCGTCGTCCGCGCCGATCCGGTGATCTGCGGCCATTCGGGGGAGGCCCGGAACCTCGCCGAGGCCGCCATCGCCCGCGGCTTCGACGAGGTGCGCATCGTGACCTGGCCCATCGAGCGCCTCGAGTCGGCCGGGCTGCCGCTCAAGCCGCTCGAGTCGGTGCTCCCGTACAGCCCCGGGATCCTCGTCGAGCGCCCCGAGCCGGTCGGCGACTACAAGGTCGTCGACGGGCGGTACATCGGAGGTCTCGTCGGGCGCCTCGTCGAGCTGTTCACCGACGGCGTGCCGACCGTCGCGATGTCGCTCTACCTGAGCCCGCACACGACGGCCGTGAGCGACGCCGTCTCGGTCGCGCGCCGCACGGGGCTTCCCGTCGACGTCGTGACGGTGGCCGAGGCCGTCGGATCCGACGTGACGAACGTCGTGCGCCAGTGCGTGAACGAGGGCCGCTTCGGCGCGGCGGCGCACGTGCTCGAGTCGTATCTCGCGAGCGACGTGTGCGTCGCGGTGTCGCAGTACACGAAGGACCTCATCGTCGAGGAGGCGCGCGTGCTCGACGCGCGCCACGGCACGCGGTACGCCGCGCGCTGCGAGGAGCGGATCGCGATCTCGTACCCTGCGATCGACGCCTCGCTGTTCCTCGATCTCGACGGCGCCGAGGTCGATCGGCGCCTCGCCCAGCGGGGCCTCGAGCGCGACGGCTACGTCTTCTACCTCTCGCGGCTCGCTCGTGCGAAGGGCGTCGACGACCTCATCGAGGGCTTCGCGCGATCGAGCGCCCCCGCGACGCGCCGGCTCGTCATCGCTGGTCGCGGTCCAGAGGAGCAGGAGCTGCGCGCGCTCGCCGCGGCGTCTCCGGTCGCCGACCGCATCACGTTCCTCACCGACGTCGACGACGCCGAGAAGCCGTATCTCTTCGCCGGCGCGGCCGCGTACGTGCTCCCGACGAAGCCGCGGCCGGAGTTCATCGAGACCTTCGGCATCGCGCTCGCCGAGAAGGCGCTCTCGGGCGGTGGCCCGGCCATCACCACGCTCACGGGCGGCGTCGGCGAGGCCGTCGGCGACACCGCGATCATCATCGGCGTCGACGCGCCCGATGAGATCGCGGCCGCGATCGACCGCGCGATCGGGATGGACGTGCTCGAGCGCGCGGAGTGGGAGGAGCGGGCCAGGGCGCACGCGCTCCAGTTCGACCGCGGCAGCGTGTTCGACGCGCTGTTCGCGCGCGTCGACGCGCTCCAGGCGGCGGCGGTGTGAATCCGCATCTTCCGGCGCCGACCGCCCTCGCGCTCAATAAGGTGGAGACATGAACATTCCCGCAGTGACTCTGAACTCCGGCCACGACATCCCCCAGCTCGGCTTCGGCGTCTTCCTCGTGCCGCCGGCGGAGGCGGAGCAGGCCGTCAGCGAGGCCCTCGAGCTCGGCTACCGCCACATCGACACCGCGGCGATCTACCGGAACGAGGAGGGGGTGGGCGCCGCCATCGCGAAGAGCGGCATCCCGCGCGAGGAGCTGTTCATCACGACGAAGCTCTGGAACGACCGCCAGTCGGGCGAGCAGCCGCACGACGCCATCCGCGAGAGCCTCGACAAGCTCGGCCTCGAGTACGTCGACCTCTACCTCACGCACTGGCCGACGCCCGAGAAGGACACCTACTCGAACGCGTGGGCGAAGCTCATCGAGATCCGCGACGCGGGCCTGGCGCGCTCGATCGGCGTCTCGAACCATCTGCCCGAGCACCTCGACCGGATCGTGAAGGACACCGGCGTCGTGCCGGCCGTCGACCAGATCGAGCTGCACCCCGCCTACCAGCAGCGGGATGTGCTCGCGTGGGCCGAGCAGAACGGCACGAAGATCGAGTCGTGGGGCCCCCTCGGCCAGGGCAAGTACCCGCTGTTCGAGAACCCGGCGGTCGCCGAGGCGGCGGCGGCGCACGGCGTGACGCCCGCTCAGGCGGTCATCCGCTGGCACCTGCAGAAGGGCTTCATCGTGTTCCCCAAGTCGACGCGCAAGGAGCGGATGGCCGAGAACCTCGACGTGTTCGGCTTCGAGCTCACCGCCGACGAGGTCGCCCGCATCGACGGCATCGACCCCCTCGACGGGTCGGGGCGCGTGGGCGCACACCCGCTCGAGTTCAACTGAGCCGACCGCGCGGCCGCCGTCTCCCCGGAGGCGGCGGCCGCGTGCTGTCTGCGCACCGCCGCACCTCCTCCCCGGGCGTCCGCCGGGTTGCGGCTAGCCTGAACTGCGCCCGGGTGGTCCGGCGCGCATGCGGGAGGAGCGGTCTGTGTCGAAGGCGCCCACCGTCTACGACGTCGCGGAGAGCGCCGGTGTCTCGATCGCGACCGTGTCCCGCGTGCTGCGCACCCCCGAGGCGGTGCGCCCGGAGACGCGCGACCGCGTCCTCGATGCCGTCTCGCGTCTCGGGTACGTGCCCAGCGGAAGCGCGCGCGGGCTCGCCGAGCGGCGCACGGGCGTGCTCGGCATGTACTTCCCGGGCTTCGACGCGATCGACGACGTCTCGGCTCTCGACGTGCTCGCGAACGAGGTCAGGGAGCCGTTCACGGTCGTCCGCGGCGCGGGTCCGCGCGACGACGCCCGCGCATCGATGCTGTTCCAGGACGAGGTGCTGCGCGGCGCCGAGCTCGAGGCCTGGCGGCGCGGCTTCGTGCTCATGGTGGGCGTGGGGCGGGGCGACCCGTCAGCTTCGACCGTGCGCGACATGGCCGGTCGCGTCGACGGGCTCGTCGTCCTCGCCAGCAGCATCCCCGACGACGCGCTGGACTGGCTCTCGCGGCGCGTGCCCATCGTCGTGCTCGCAGGGCCCCGCCGCGGCGACCGACACGACCACGTCACCGTGAGCAACACCGAGGCCATGGCCGAGCTGACGCGCCACGTCCTCGCGCAGACCGACGGGCGCCCTCCCGCGTACCTCGCCGGCCCGGCGGACTCGCCAGATGGCGCGCAGCGCTGGGAGGGCTTCCGTCGCGCGATCGAGGCGGCCGGACTCCGCATCGACGAGATCGACGTGCGCCGGGGGGACTTCACGCGGGCATCGGGGCGCCGCGTGGGGGAGGAGCTCGTCGCGCACGGCCTTCCCGCCGCCCTCATGTCGTCGAACGACCAGATGGCGCTCGGGGCCCTGGACGCGTTCGCGAGCGCGGGCATCCGCGTCCCCGAGGACGTGATCGTCACGGGCTTCGACGGCATCGACGCCTCCGCTCTCGTCTCGCCCCCGCTCACGACCGTGCGGCAGCCCATGATCGAGCTCGGGCGCGCCGCCATCCAGGTGCTCGCGCACCGTCTCGAGGCGCCGGACGCCGAGCCGGTGTCGGTCCGGCTGCCGGTCGAGATCCTCCTGCGCGAGAGCTCGCTGCGCGCGAGCTGACGCGCGCTCGCCTCCGTCGTGCGGATCGGAGCACCCCGCAGACCGTTGCGCGCGGCAATGTATGCGCTTACACTCGTCGTGCGGACACCCTCCGCGAACGCCTCCTCCTCACGAGGAGCCGTGCTCCAGACACACACGACATCGAGGTCACACCGTGCCGAAGACGCACAGACTCCGCCGCTGGCGGCGGGCGGCGGCCGCCGGGCTCGCCGCCGTCGCGCTCGCGGTGAGCGGATGCAGCATCCAGATCACGTCGCAGCCCGATCCCTCGATCGGCGACGACACGATGCTCATCAACGCCGACCACGGGAACCCGCTGTTCACGCGCACCTTCAACCCCTATCTCACGAACACGCGCACCGCGTCGCGGTGGATCTACGAGCCGCTCGTCCTCGTCAACCCGCTCGACGGGTCGCTGACGCCGTGGCTCGCGTCGGAGTGGGAGCAGCCCGACGCAGAGACGATCGTCATGACCCTCCGCGACGGCGTCGAGTGGAGCGACGGCGAGCCCTTCACGGCAGCCGATGTCGCGTTCACGTTCGACATGCTCAAGAAGACGCCCGCGAACGACATCTACGGCGCGTGGCAGCACCTCGCGAGCGTCGAGGCCGACGGGCAGACGGTGACGTTCCGCCTGCAGGGCGAGGACGCACCCGCCCTGTCGATCATCGGGAAGACCTTCATGGTCCCCGAGCACATCTGGGCCGAGGTCGACGATCCCGGCACCTGGCGCAACGAGCACCCGGTCGGCACAGGGCCGTTCGTGCTCGGCAACTACAGCGACCAGCAGTACTCGATGGACCGGAACCCGACGTACTGGCAGGCCGACTCGATCGAGATCGAGCACATCATCCTGCCCGCGACGAACACCCAGCTCGACACCGTGACGCGCGGCTACGACTGGGCCTACTCCTTCATCTCGGACGTCGAGGGCACCTGGGGCGCTGCCAGCGCGCACAACCGCTGGTGGTTCCCTCCCGTCGGCATCATCTCGCTCGTGCCGAATCTCGAGCGCGAGCCGTTCGACGACGTCGGCGTGCGACGCGGGATCGCGCTCGCGCTGGATCGCGAGGAGATCGCCGAGACCGCGTCGGAGGGCTACATGGAGCCCGCCGGACAGACGGGCCTCATCCTCCCCAATCAGGAGGAGTACCTCGATCCGACGATTCCCGACAGCGGCGTCCTCGCGCAGGATCAGGACGCGGCGCTCGCGGCATTCGAGGAGGCCGGCTACGAGCTCGAGGGTGACCGCCTCGTCGACGACGCGGGGGAGCAGCTCTCGTTCTCGCTCACGACGGCGAACGGCTACTCCGACTGGACGCGCGCCGCGCAGGCCGTGCAGCGCCAGCTCGCCGAGGTCGGCGTGAAGGTCTCCCTCGAGCTGCCGCAGCCGGCCGGCTACCAGAGCGCGATCGCGAACGGCGACTTCGAGATGGCGATCGGCGGCATGGGGAACGGCGAGGTGTACCAGTCGTTCAACAGCCTGCTCTCGAGCGACTTCTACGTGCCGAGCGGCGAGACGACCGCGAACAACTTCGAGCGGTTCCGCTCCGACGAGGCGGATGCGCTCCTCACCGAGTACCGCTCGACGGTCGACCCGCAGCGGCAGACCGAGATCGTCCACGAGCTGCAGGGCATCGTCTACGACGAGCTGCCGGTGATCGGGCTCTACTACGGCGGCAGCTGGGGGCTCTTCAACGACGCGAAGTTCACCGGCTGGCCCTCGGCGGAGGACCCGTACATGATCCCCCAGAACTACGACTCGGCCCCGCTCGCGATCTTCCCGCGCCTGGACCGGGTGGAGGGAGACCAGTGAAGTACCTGCTCCAGAAGCTCGGCCTGTTCGCTCTCACGCTGTGGGCCGCGATCACCCTGAACTTCTTCCTGCCCCGCCTGATGCCGGGCTCTCCCGCCGATGCCGCTCTCGCCAAGCTCTCGCAGAACGGCCCGGTGTCCGAGGCCACGCGGGCGGCGATCGAGGCGCAGCTCGGCGTGCCGAGCGGATCCCTGTGGGACCAGTACGTCGCGTACCTCGGCCAGGTCGTCACGCTCGACTTCGGCGTCTCGTACACGTTCTATCCGCAGACGGTCTCGAGCATGGTCTCGACGGCGCTGCCCTACACGATCGGGCTCGTCGGCATCGTCACGGTGCTCGCGTTCGTCATCGGCACCCTGATCGGCGTGCTCGCGGCGTGGAAGCGCGGGACCTGGCTCGATGCGCTGCCGACGCTGACGGGCTCCTTCCTCAGCACGTTCCCGTACTTCTGGACCGCGCTCCTGCTCCTGTTCTTCCTCGGGTACGTGCTGCACTGGTTCCCGACCACCGGCGCGTACGCGGCGACCACGACACCGGGATTCACGGGGGAGTTCGTCGCCGACCTCGTCCGGCACGCCGCGCTGCCGGCGCTCACGATCCTGCTGACCTCGCTCGGCGGGTGGATCATCGGCATGCGCAACGCGATGATCAACACGCTCGGCGAGGACTACGTCACGTTCGCCGAGGCCAACGGCCTGCGCGGTCGGACGATCGCCATCCGCTACGCGGCGCGCAACGCGATCCTGCCGAATCTCACCGGCTTCGGCCTCACGCTCGGCGGCGTCGTCGGCGGGTCGATCCTCGTCGAGCAGGTCTTCGGGTACCCCGGCATCGGATACCTGCTCTTCAACGCCGTGATCGGGCAGGACTACCCGCTCATGCAGGCGCTCTTCCTGATGATCACGGTCAGCGTGCTCATCGCCAACTTCCTCGTCGACATCCTGTACGGCGTGCTGGACCCAAGGACTCGCCGATGACCTCCACCATGAACGTCAAGATGCCCCCGCGCTCGATCGCCGGGCCGCGCCCATGGCGCTCCGCCGGCCGCATGGTCGCGACCCTGTGGGGCAACGGCAAGGCGCGCCTCGGGCTGTGCATCCTCGCCGTGTTCGCGCTCGCCGCCGTCTTCGCGCCGGTGCTCGCGCCGTACGGCCCCAAGGACAACGGCTTCCCGCGCAATGCCGACGCATCGTGGGAGCACTGGCTCGGCACGACGGCGGCCGGCGAGGATGTGCTCAGCCAGCTGCTCTACGGCGCGCAGGTGAGCCTCGTGGTCGGGTTCGCTGCCGGCATCCTCTCCACGGTCGTGGCGGTGCTCATCGGACTGAGCTGGGGCTACCTGCGCGGGTTCGCGGCCGAGGCCGTCGGCTTCGTGGTCAACCTCTTCCTCGTGATCCCGGGGCTCCCGCTCATGATCGTCATCGCGGCCTACCTGCAGAACGGCGGGATGCTCATGATCGTCGCCGTCATCGTCGTGACCGGATGGGCGTGGGGAGCGCGGGTGCTGCGCAGCCAGACGCAGTCCCTGCGCGGACGGGACTTCGTCGCGTCGGCGCAGTTCTCGGGCGACGGTCCCGCGCGGATCGTGTTCCGCGAGATCCTCCCCAACATGACCTCGATCATCGCCGGAACGCTCTTCGGGGCCGCGACGGCGGCGATCCTCGCGGAGGCGGGTCTCGAGTTCCTGGGGCTCGGCGACTCGAGCATCGTGAGCTGGGGGACGATGCTCTACTGGGCCCAGAACTCCAACTCCCTCCTCACCGGCCAGTGGCTGCTCCTGTTCGCGCCCGGCCTCTGCATCGCCCTCCTCGCCCTGAGCCTCACGCTCATCAACTTCGGCGTCGACGGCATCTCGAATCCGCGTCTGCGGGAAGGAAAGGGGCGATGAGCATGGAGCGCGAGATCCTGCTGGATGTCCAGGGACTGTCGGTCGAGTACGCGTCGCCGGGAGCGGCGCCCGTCACGGCCGTCGACGACGTCTCGTTCACGCTGCGGCGCGGGGAGTTCGTCGGCCTCGTGGGGGAGTCGGGGTCGGGCAAGTCGACGCTCGGCTTCGTGCTCACCCGGCTGCAGAAGCCGCCGGCGCGGATCAGCGGCGGGCGCATCCTCTTCGGCGGTCGCGACATCCGCGAGCTCGACGCCGAGGAGCTGCGCCGGCAGCGGCAGGGCGGATTCGCCATGGTGCTCCAGTCGGGCATGAACGCGCTCAACCCCGTCCGCACGATCCGGAGCCACTTCCTCGACGTCTTCGCCGCGCACGGCCACGTCGCCGGCCCCGAGCGCGAGGCGCGAGCGCGCGAGCTCGTGGCCAAGGTGGGGCTGAGGCCCGAGGCGCTCGACCGCTACCCGGGTGAGCTCTCGGGCGGCATGCGCCAGCGGGCGTCGATCGCGATCGCCCTGTCGCTCGAGCCGCAGCTCATGGTGTTCGACGAGCCGACGACCGCGCTGGATGTGCTCGTGCAGCACGCGGTCATGGACACGATCCAGGCTCTCCAGCGCGCCGAGGACTTCACCGCGATCCTCATCAGCCACGACCTCGGCATCGTGCTCGAGGCCACCGACCGCGTCCTGGTCATGCACGAGGGCCGCATCGTCGAGGACGCGCCGAGCCGCGACATCCTCGAGCGCCCGCAGGATCCGTACACGCGCATGCTGCTGAGCCACTACGCGGATCCGCGTGCTGCGCACATCTCGATCCCGGGCTTCGTCGACCTCGCGACGCGGAAGGCGCAGGGCGCCACGCGTGCCGAGGGCACCGAGACCGTGCCCACGGTCGGGTCGCGCGGAACCCGCCGCGCGGATGCGGCCATCGCGGTCGAGAGCGTGTCGAAGACCTACCCCGCTCCGCGCCGCGGACAGCCGCCCGTGACCGCGGTCGACGACGTGTCGTTCCGGCTCGAGCCGGGGGAGTCGCTCGCCCTCGTGGGCGCCTCGGGGTCGGGCAAGTCGACCCTCGCGAAGCTCATCACGGGCGTCGAGAAGCCGACGTCGGGCGTCGTCCGCTTCGGCGACGTCGACGTGCCGTCGCTGCGCCGGAAGGGGCTGCGCGACCTGCGCAAGGACGTGCAGATGGTGTTCCAGGACCCCTACGCGGCGCTGAACCCGCTCCACACGGTGGAGTACACGCTCACGCGCCCCGTCGTGAACTACACGGGGCTGCGCGGAGTCGAGGCGCGCGCCCGTGTCCTCGAGCTCCTCGAGACCGTGGGGCTGACCCCCGTCGAGCAGTTCGCGGCCAAGCTCCCGCACCAGCTCTCGGGCGGGCAGCGGCAGCGCGTCGTCATCGCCCGTGCGCTTGCCAGCGATCCGCAGGTGCTCATCGCGGACGAGCCGGTGTCGATGCTCGACGTGTCGCTGCGCGCCGGCGTGCTCGCGCTCCTCGAGGACCTGCGCGAGCGCTGGGGCATCAGCATGCTCTACATCACGCACGACCTCCTGAGCGCCCGCCTCGTCACCGAGAACATCCTCGTGCTCGACCAGGGGCGCGTCGTCGAGCGCGGAGAGACCGCGCACGTGCTGCAGCATCCGCAGGACCCGTACACGATCGGCCTCCTGGACGCCGTGCCGAACCCCGCTCGCGCGCGCTGAGCGCGCGGGCGGCATCCGAAACTGAAACAGCGAGAGGAGCATCCGTGCTCTCATTCCCCGATGGCTTTCTCTGGGGCGCCGCGACCGCGGCGCATCAGGTGGAGGGGAACAACGTCGGCAGCAACTGGTGGGTCATGGAGCACGCTCCCGGCTCCCCGATGGTGGAGCCCTCGGGCGACGCCGCCGACCACTATCACCGCTACCCGGAGGACATGCGCCTCCTCGCGGAAGCGGGCCTGAACTCCTACCGGTTCTCGATCGAGTGGGCGCGGATCGAGCCCGAGCGCGGGTTCGTCTCGCGCGCCGCGCTCGACCACTACCGGCGGATGATCGACACGGCGCGCGAGACGGGGCTCGACCCGACCGTGACGCTCATGCACTTCACGGTGCCGCGCTGGTTCCAGGACGACGGCTTCTGGCGTGCGGACGACGCGGTCGACCTGTTCGCGCGCTACACCGAGACCGTGCTGCCGATCCTCGAGGGGGTCGAGCACGTGTGCACGATCAACGAGCCGAACATCGCCGCGATGCTCGCCGGCGGGGAGGATGCCGCGAACCTCGTCGCGTACGGGCTCCCGCATCCCGACCTCGGCGTCGCCGACACCCTGCTCGCCGCCCACCGTCGATCCGCCGAGATCCTCCGGTCCGTGCCGGGCATCAAGGCCGGCTGGACCATCGCGACGCAGGCGTTCCACTCGACGGGCGAGCTCGGCGCGGACGAGAAGCTGCAGGAGTACGGCCATCCGCGCGACTTCTGGTACCTCGAGCAGTCCGCGGGTGACGACTTCGTCGGGGTGCAGGCCTACACGCGGACGTTCATCGGGCCGGAGGGCCCGCTGCCCGTCGCGGAGGGCGTCGAGACGACGCTCACCGGCTGGGAGTTCTTCCCCGACGCGCTCGAGCTCGGCGTCCGCTCGGCATGGGAGCTGTCCGGCGGGACGCCCATCCTCGTCACGGAGAACGGGATCGCGACGTCGGACGACACGCGACGCGTCGCCTACACGCGGGGAGCGCTCGAGGGCCTCCACCGCGCGATCTCGGACGGCATCGACGTGCGCGGCTACCAGCACTGGAGCGCGCTCGACAACTACGAGTGGGCGAGCGGGTACCGGCCGACGTTCGGCCTCATCGCGTTCGACCGCGAGACCTTCGCGCGCACGCCGAAGCCGAGCCTGGCCTGGCTCGGCGAGGTCGCGCGCCGCAACGGCCTCGACGGCTGAGCGCGTGACGCACGAGACCCCCGGAGCGCGCGCTCCGGGGGTCTCGCGCATGCGGGATCAGACCCAGCTGGGCAGCCAGTTGTGCAGCTGCCAGAGCGGGAACGGCTCGACGATCCCGAGGGCGAGCGGAAGGTAGAACGCGCCCACGACGACGGCCACCGCGAGGAACACGGCCGCCGCGATGCGCCACGCGCGCCGTTCGCGATCGGCGGCCTCCGTCGCGAAGGCGACCTCGGCATCCGTCGGGAACGGGAGCAGGTCGGGCTGCCGCGAGCGGGTCAGATGCTGCAGCGCGACCGCGAGTCCGAGCACGACGAACGGCAGCATGACGACCGTGTAGAACTGGAACACCGTGCGCTCGGGGTAGAGCAGCCAGGGCAGGTAGGTCACGGCGATCCCCGCGAGCGGGAAGCCGAATCGGGCGTCGCGGGTGCGGATGAGCAGCCAGACGAGGAAGAGGGCGGCCGCGATCCCCGCGTACCAGACGACGGGGTTCGGGATGCTGCCGATCACGCCGATGCAGTCGGTCGACCACGCGCAGGTCGTCGTGCTGACCTCGGGGCGCGTCAGCCACATCGCGGTCGGGCGGAGGAGGAGCGGCCACTGCCACGCGGGGCTCGCGTACGGATGGCTCGCGCTGAGCCCCACGTGGAACCCGTAGACCGCCTGATGGTAGTTCCACAGGGCGACCAGCGGGTTCGCGTCGCTCGCGCGGTCGTACCCGCCGGTCGTGACGAGCCACCCGCTCCACGAGAGCAGGTACACCACGGCGGCGGCCGGCACGAGCAGCAGGAAGGTGACGGGGCCCTGGCGGAGGATCGCGGAGAAGTACCACTCGCGGACGCCCGCGCGGCGACACCAGAGCGCGTCGAGGACGACGAGTCCGATCCCGACGCCCGCGATGACGTACATGCCCGACCACTTGACGGCGGTCGCGGCGCCGAACGCGGCGCCCGCGGCGAGGAGCCAGGGGCGCGCCCAGACGACGGGCCCCCACGCCTCGGTCTGATCGCGGAGGACGCGATCGCGCGTCTCCTGCACATCGCGCAGCAGGAAGGAGAAGCCCAGGAGCACGAAGAGAGCGAGGATGCCGTCGAGCAGCGCGACCCTGCTCATCGCGACCGCGAGCGGGTCGATGGCGAGCAGGAGCCCCGCGACACCCGCGACCGCGATGGAGCCGGTGAGGCGGCGCGCGACGAGGGAGAGCAGCGGCACGAGGAGGGTGCCGACGACGGCGGTCGAGATCCGCCAGCCCCATCCCGAGTCGGCGCCGAAGACCGCGAGCCCCAGTGCGATGATCCACTTGCCCAGGGGCGGGTGCACGACGAAGGAGGCATCCGCCGAGTACACGTCGGTGTCGCCCGCGAGGAAGCTCTCGTTCGCGCCCTCGGGCCATGTGCCCTCGTAGCCGAGATGCAGAAGCGTCCAGGCGTCCTTGACGTAGTAGGTCTCGTCGAAGACGAGCTCGTGGGGATGGCCGAGTCCGACGATGCGCAGGAGGCCCGCGAGCAGCGTGAGAGCCGAGGGCACCAGCCAGCCCGCGTGCTGGCGGATGGCCGTGAGGGCTCTGTCGCGGGGGGATGCCTCGGGCAGCGCGTGCGTCACGGCTCCAGCGTAGTGCGCGGGCGCGAGGCGCCCGGGGGCGGGCGACTCCCCGGCCGGGTCCGCTCCAAGGGTCCTGACAACGCTCACCCAGGCGGGCTTCGTATGTTGACGGGATGTCCTACTCCGCGCATCGCCCGGGACGCTACGACTCGCAGGGGCGGATCATCCTCCCCGACGACGACCCGAACGGCGCCGCTCCCGACGAGGAAGCCCTGTACCTCGAACGGGAGTTCTTCCCCGAGACCGCCACCGCCCCGACCGAGCCGATCGAGGTCGACGAGCGCCCCGCTGAGGTGTCTGCCGAGCCCGAGCCGACGCCGCGCGCTCCGCGACGTCGCGCGGCGCGTGCGCCGCGCACGCCCGGCTCGCGTCTGCGCATGCTCGCGATCCTCGGCGGCGCGGACGGGCACGTGCTCGACACCGTCCCGACCGAGACGCCCCGGTTCGTGCAGATGTTCTTCGTGCTGCTCGGCACCGCGCTCGTGTCCGCGCTGTCGATGCTCTTCGCCCTCACGACCGGCGTGCAGGTCTCGGTGTGGCTCGCGGTGCCGCTCGCGATCGTCTGGGCGGGCATCATCTTCAACCTCGACCGGTTCCTCACGTCGACGATGACCGCGACCCGCAGCATCGCGCGCCTCGTCGGGCTCGCGCTGCCGCGTGTCATCATGGCGCTCCTCATCGGCGTCGTCGTCGCGGAGCCCGTCGTGCTGCAGGCCTTCCGCAACGACATCGCGCAGGAGGTCGCGTCGACGAACATCGTGCAGTCGCAGGAGGACCAGGCGGCCCTCGACTCCGGTCCCGAGAAGCAGGCGCTCGACGCCGCGACCGCGCGCCTGGGCGAGCTGCAGAACCAGGCCGCGACGGGCATCGTCGCGGGCACCGACTCGGCCTCTGCGACGCAGGCCGCCGCGCAGGCGACGGTCGACGACCTCACCGAGAAGCTCGCGGCGCAGCAGACCGTGATCGATGAGGCGCGCGCTCTCTACCAGTGCGAGCTCGACGGTACAGGAGCGGGCGAGGTCGCCGGCTGCACGGGCGTGCAGGGGGAGGGCGCGAGCTCCGATGCCGCGCAGGACCAGCTCGCGGCGGCTCAGGCGACCTATGACGACCTCGCCGCCCAGCTGCGCGAGGCGTACGAGGCCCTCGCGGCAGCCGAGACGGCTGCGGGCGAGAACGCCGCGGCATCCGAGGCCGCGAACCGCCAGGCGGCGGAGGACCAGCTGCCCGCGGCGCAGCAGGAGTACGACGCGGCGCTCGCCGCGTACAACGCGCGGGCGGCATCCGTCGCCGAGACGAACGCCGGCGCGATCGGGCTCCTCAGCCAGATCAGCGGGCTGAACCGGCTCGCGGAGAAGGAGCCGGCGATCTGGTGGGCGCATCTCCTCATCGCCGCGCTCTTCCTCATGATCGAGCTCCTCCCCGTGCTCGTGAAGGTGCTGACGAGCTTCGGCGATCCCTCGCTGTACGAGAAGGCGGCCGCCGTGCGCAAGCAGGTCGCGGAGGAGCGCGTGAACGCGGACGGGTTCCGCGACCGCGCCGACATCATCTCGGCGCCTAGGCTGGCGGGGTGATCATCCTCGCCGCGACGCCCATCGGCAATCTCGGCGACGCGTCGCGCCGCCTCGTCGAGCTGCTCGAGCAGGCGCCCGTCGTGGCCGCCGAGGACACGCGCACGACGCAGCGCCTTCTCGCCGGGCTGGGCATCGCGAACCGTCCGCGGCTCATCGCCCTGCACGACCACAACGAGCGGCAGAAGGCGGCCGAGCTCGTGGAGCTCGCGCGCGACGAGGATCTCGTCGTGCTGACCGATGCGGGCATGCCGACCGTGAGCGACCCGGGTTACGGACTCGTGCAGACCGCGGCCGCTGCGGGAGTCGACGTCACGGTCGTTCCGGGCCCGTCGGCCGTGCTCGCGGCCCTCGCGGTGTCCGGTCTCCCGACCGATCGCTTCACCTTCGAGGGCTTCCCCGCGCGCAAGCCCGGTGACCGCCGTCGCGCCCTCGCGGCGCTCGCGGCCGAGCCGCGCACGATGGTGTTCTTCGAGGCGCCCACGCGCGTCGCGCAGACGCTCGCCGACATGGCTGCCGCGTTCGGCGGCGACCGCAGGGCGGTCGTCGCGCGAGAGCTCACCAAGCTGCACGAGGAGGTCGCGCGCGGCACGCTCGACGAGCTCGTCGGATGGGCCGAGGCCGGTGTGCGCGGCGAGCTCGCGATCGTCGTGGCCGGGTCGGAGCGGCGCGAGACGCCCCTCGAGGACGCGGTCGCCCAGGTCCTCGCGCTCGTCGCCGACGGCGGCCGCCTCAAGGAGGCGGCCGCCGAGGTCGCCGCAGCGACCGGGCGCTCATCGCGCGAGCTGTATCAGGCCGCGCTCGCGGCGCGCTGACGCGCGCCCGCGGGCTCAGCCGTCCGCGCGCCCGTGGTGTGCGCGGAACAGGTCGTGCGGGTCGACTGCCCGCTTGATCCGCTCCACGCGAGCGGTGTCCTCCGGCAGGTAGGCCGTGGCGAGCTCGGCGCGCGTCACCCCGGGGCCCGAGAGGAAGCTGGCGAGCACGCCGCCCGTGCTCCATGGCGACATGTCGCCGATGAGTCCGGCGAGCGCGGACCCGAGGGCGGGCGCTCCATCGCCGTGTGCCGCACCGCCCGCATACAGGACGAAGGCGCCGTCTCGCCTCCCGATCGCGCTCGGCACGGCGGCGGGCCGAGCGAGGGCGCCGCCCAGGAGCCGGAGCTCGACGAGGTACGGGGCGGCCGCCTCGGGCCCGGCGTGCCGCAGGAGCGTGCTGATGGCGGCCGGATCGAGCGAGGCGAGCACGGTGTTGCGGCCGTGGAAGGGGACCGGAGCGGTCGGCTCGGCGTGGATGGACCCGACCTCGGCGTACGGCATCTCGGCCACCGTGTCCGTCGCCGGGTCCAGGTCGCGGAAAGGCTGGACGAGCCGCGCGCCTTCGTCGGCGCTCCCGGTGAACGCGAAGCGGAGGTGCAGGACCGAGCGGCCGCGCAGGGCGTCGGGGAGCTGCGGCAGGTCGGGCATCCGGATCAGGAGCGCGGAGGTTCCCATGGCCTCCGGAACAGTCTGCGTCCACTCCGCCCACGCCCTCAGCGCGCGCTCGACGTCCTCGGCGGCGAAGTGCATCCCGCCGCCGTACAGCCGGCTGATCGGATGCAGCGCGACCTCCATGCCGACGACGACGCCGAGGGTCCCGCGTCCCGCGCCCCGCAGCGCCCAGAACAGCTCGGGTTCCTCGGTCGCGCTCGCACGGCGCACAGCGCCGTCGGCCGTGACGACGTCCAGCGCCCGCACGTGATCGACCGCCCAGCCGAGGGCTCGGCCGAGGATGCCGACGCCCCCGCCCAGGTGGTATCCGATCACCCCCACCTCGGGAGATGAGCCGTTCACGGGAGCCAGTCCGTGCGCGGCCGCCGCCCGGACGAGGTCGCCGCCGCGGACGCCTGCTCCCACGCGCGCGATGCGGCGGACGGGATCGATCTCGACGGCATCCAGGCCCGACGTGCGGATGAGCACGCCGCCGTCGGCGGGAAGCGACGGGCCGTGCCCGGTCGCCTGGACGGCGATGCCGAGACCGCGCTCCGCCGCGAAGCGGACGCCGTCGATGACATCCTCGACGGTCGAGGCGGGCACGACGAGGTCGGGGCGATGGGTGACAGAGAGGTTGTATCCGACGCACTCGGCGTCGAAGCGGGGATCCGAGGGGAAGAGGAATTCGGTCATGACTCCACCCTCGGCTCGGCGGAACCTGCGAACAACGACGGATCCGGCATCGACTGATAACGTGAGCCTTATGGAACGGCGCGAGATCGAGGTCTTCCTCACGCTCGCCGAGGAACTCCACTTCGGACGGACGGGGGAGCGCCTGCTCATCTCCCAGGCCAGGGTGAGTCAGACGATCGCGGGTCTCGAGCGTCGGCTGGGCGTCGCCCTGTTCGAGCGCACCAGCCGGCGCGTCGCGCTCACCCCGGTGGGCGCGGCACTGCACGCCGAGGTGCGCGAAGGCCACGAGCGCATCGAGCGCGCTGTGGCAGACGCGATGGCCGCCGGCCGCGGAGTCGCCGGGAGGCTCGTCGTCGGACTCGAGGCACCGGCGGTCGCCGAGCTGGCGGCGGACCTGTTCGACCGCTTCCGCGCGCGCCGCCCCGCCGTCGATCTCGCGTTCCGGGAGACGGGGTTCGCCGATCCGCTCGACCTCCTGCGAACGGGGGAGGTGGACGTGGTCGTCACGAACGGGCCCATCGACGAGGACGGCTTCGTCGAGGGACCGGAGGTGCTGCGCGAGCCGGTCGTGCTCGCGGTCGCGCACGGTCACCGTCTCGCGAAGCGCGAGACCGTGACCCTGGCCGATCTCGAAGGGGAGACGGTGTTCCGCGCGGGCCGCCGCGCTGCGCCGTACCGGCGCGAGCCGGATCGCACGGCCGCGACGCTCCTCGACCTCCTGACGATGATCGCCGCGGGCGAGGGCGTCTGCCCTCTGGCCGCGCACGCGGCGGACTACTTCGCGCGGCCGAGCCTGAGGATGATCCCATTCGAGTCATCGGCGCCGCCCGTGAGCTGGGTGCTCTGCTGGCGCACCGGGCGGCTCACGGCGCAGGTCGCTGCGCTCGCCGAGGCGGCAGCGCGCGGCGACGCGGACGCCGCCGCGCGCTGAGCCGCCTCAGCCGACCTTCACGAGACGCACCTCGTCGACCGTTCCCCACGCGCCGGCCGACAGCTCCCACGCGATCTCGACCGTGACCTCCTGCCCACGCTGCACGCGCACGGCGTCGGTCTCTGAGGTGGCGTACGCGCGCCATCCGTCGAACGCGAGCAGCGCCTCCGCGGTGCGCGTCTGCGCCTGCGCCGCCCGGTCAGCCGCGGTCGCCGGCAGGTGCGTCGGCGACGCCGTGACGCGGAGGGTCACCGTGTCGCCGGGCAGCGTGCCGCCGCCCTGCGACGTCGCCGTCGCGACGTAGCGGCCAGGCTCGAGACCCGTCACGACCTGGGTCGCCGAACCCGTGAAGTCGCGGTCGAGCCACACATGGAGCGCATTCGTCCCTGCCGAGGCGTCGGCCTGCCATCCGATCGAGCCGCCGTCGCCGGCGAGCGTCCACAGCGCAGCCCCGTCTCCCTCGAAGCCGCCGCCGGGGAGGTGCGAGCGGGCGAGGACCTCGATCGTCGCGGACGTCTCGTGGCCGGCCGACGTGCGCCCCGCCACCGTGTAGACACCGGGCCCGTCGATCTCGACAGCATCCCAGACCACGGGCTGATCCTCTGTCGTGCCGTCGCTGTACGAGACCGTGACGGTCTCCGGCAGCGCGGCGTCCTCGCCCTCCTCTATCTCGAGCGCGACCGTC
Source organism: Microbacterium sp. JZ37 (assembly GCF_035188445.1). Taxonomy (NCBI): domain Bacteria; kingdom Bacillati; phylum Actinomycetota; class Actinomycetes; order Micrococcales; family Microbacteriaceae; genus Microbacterium; species Microbacterium sp. JZ37. Next base: position 1,271,928 of record NZ_CP045253.1, read on the forward strand.
TCGACGCCGGTCACGACGCGCGGCCCCTGCGCTCCGGTGCGGACGTACTCGAACATCCGCAGCGACGGCAGGGGAGTGCCGTCGAACGCGAACAGCGCCTGGTTGTCGACGGCCGACCCGCCGAACCAGCGACCCGCGTCCGCGGGGTCGTACGCGCCTGCGTAGCTCGTCGCCCACCCCGAGCCGTCGCGCTCCCAGAGGAGGCGGTTCGCTTCGAGCTGCTCCGGAGGGCCGACGGGGAGCCACGCTGGCTCCCACGAGAACACGCCGATCCCCGCATCGCCGACATCGGCGACCGCCTGCACGACGTCGCGGAACGCCGTCGCCTGGCCCTGAGGGCTGACGGGATACGCCGTGGCCTCGCTTGCGAGGTCGATCGTGTTGCCATGGCCGTCGCCGTCCTCGAGCGTGTAGGCCCAGGAGGTCTCGACGACCGCGACCTTCTTGTCGTGCACCTCCGCGACGTGCGAGAGCACATCGGTGAGGTTCGCGATCGTGCCGTGCCAGTACGGGTAGTACGACGATGCGAACACGTCGTAGTCGACGCCGCGGGCGGCGAGCTCCGCGGCGTAGCCCGCGTAGCGCCCGGGCGTCTCGGGATTCGTGAAGTGCACGGCCACGAGCGCGTCAGGGAGCGTCTCGCGGACTGCCGCCGACCCGGCCCGGAACACCTCCGCCATCCCGTCCCAGCCCGTGACGCCGGCGACGCCGTTGTTCGTCTCGTTGCCGACCTGCACCATCCGCACATCGACGCCTGCATCCGCGAAGCGCGCGAGCGCGTCGGCGGTGAAGTCGTGCACCGCATCCGCGGTCTGGGCAGCCGTCAGTCCCTCCCACGCCTTCGGCGCCTGCTGCTTGCCCGGATCGGCCCAGAAGTCGGAGTAGTGGAAGTCGACCGTCACGCCGAGCCCCGCGTCGGTCGCGCGCTCGCCGATCTCGATCGCGCGTGCGACGTCGACGTTCCCGCCGCCGTATCCGCGTCCCTCGGCGTCGAAGGGGTCGTTCCACACCCGGACCCGCGCGTCGGTGACGCCGTGGTCGGCGAGCACGTGGAACAGGTCGGCCGGCGCGCCGGTGTCGTCGCGGAACACGACCCCGGACTCCTCGAGCGAGAGGACGGAGGAGACGTCGACGCCGGTCATGAAGTCGGCCGACAGGCCGTCGACGGCGGGCAGCGAGATGTCGATGCTCGCGTCATCGGCATGCGCGGGCGACGCCATGAGGGCGAGGGAGACGGCCGCGGCCGTCGCGATGGCCGCTCGGATGGGGGATGGCATGGGCACTCCTTCGTGCGGGTGGATGGATGGAGGATCGGTTTCGACTCGATGCGCGCGCTCAGCCCTTCACGGAGCCCGCGGTGAGGCCGCCGACGATGTAGCGCTGGAGCGACAGGAAAAGCACGAGGACCGGGATCGATGCGAGCACGGAGCCCGCGGCGAAGATGCCCCAGCGCGACGTGAGCTGGTTCGAGACCCACTGGTACATGCCCACGGCGAGGGTCCAGTTGTCCTCGCTGGTCAGGACGATCTTCGCGAGGATGAAGTCGCCGAACGCCGAGATGAAGGCCAGCAGCGCGACGACGGCGAGCACGGGCGTCACGAGCGGCATGATGATGCGCCAGAAGATCTGCGCGTGCGAGGCGCCGTCGATCTTGGCCGACTCGTCGAGCTCGATCGGGATCGAGTTGAAGAACCCGTACATGAGGAAGGTGTTCGCGCCGAGCGCGCCACCCAGATAGACGCAGATGAGCGCGAGGCGCGAGTTGATTCCGAGGGCCGGCACGACCTCGCCGAGCGCGAGCAGCAGGAGGAACACCGCGACGAACGCGACGGTCTGCGGGAACATCTGGATGATGAGGAGGCTCGTGAGGCCCGCGCGCCGTCCCGCGAAGCGGAAGCGCGAGAAGGCGTACGCTGCGGCTGCGCCCATGAGCACCGCGCCGATCGCGGCGACGCCGCCGACGTAGAGGGTGTTGAGCATCCAGGTCCAGAAGCGCGTCTCGGCGAGCGCGGCGTAGTTGTCGGCGCTCACCGCCGAGAACATTGCGCTCGACCCGGCGAGGCTTCCCCGCGGGTTCACCGACGCCGAGACGATGTAGAGCAGCGGGAACATCGCGTAGACGAGGATGACCGCCGCGACCGGGTACTTCCAGCCCACCTCGGCCCACCAGCGGGAGCGACGTGCGGTGCGACGCCCCGGGGTAGCGGACGTGATGCGTTCGGTGACAGTGCTCACTGGAACTCCTCGAGCTTGCGGGTCTGTCGGAAGGCGAGCGCCGAGATCACGCCGATGACGATGAACACGACGATCGAGAGGGCGCTCGCGAGGCCGTAGTCGGCTGATCCGCCCGCAACGCCGGAGATCCGGTAGATCGCGGAGATGAGGATGTCGGTCTCGCCCAGTCCCGAGTTGCCGAGGAACGCGGGGCCGCCTTCGGTGAGCATGTAGATGATCGTGAAGTTGTTGAAGTTGAACGCGAACGACGAGATCGCGAGCGGTGCCGTCGACACGAGCAGCTGCGGCAGGATGATGGATCGGAATCGGCGCCAGCGTCCGGCCCCGTCGATCGTGGCGGCCTCGAGCGTGTCACTGGGGAGCGCCTGGAGCGCGCCCGTGCACACGAGGAACCAGTAGGGGTAGCTGAGCCAGAGGTTCACCCAGAGGACGGCGGCCTTGGCGAGCAGGGGATCGCCCAGCCAGGCGATGTCGGCGCCGAGGAAGAGCAGGTCGTTGACGACGCCGAACTCGGAGTTCAGCATGCCCCGCCAGAGGAGCGCGGACATGAATGCGGGGAACGCGTACGGGAGGATCATGAGCGTCCGGAGGACCTTTCGGCCGCGGACACGGGGGTCGTTGTAGATGAGAGCGAAAAGGAGCCCGAGGCCGAAGCTCGTGAGCACGGTCAGAATGGCGAACGCGAACGTCCACGCCGCGACCTGGAGGAGCGGCCCGGCGAGGCTCTGATCCGTCACGGCGCGCACGAAGTTGTCGAACCCGACGTTGACGTACCAGCCGGTCGGGAGAGCCGACCCGTCCTCGGCGACGAAGCGGCCGTCATCGGACGCCGCGTAGACGACCCCGGTCTCTGTGTCGGTGAAGGTCCGCGCGGCGGCATCCCATTCGAGGCCCGAGGTGTAGACCGCGCCGGTCGTGCCCTCGCGGGTGCGGAGCGAGCCGTCTTCCGCCTCGTCCGAGACGGGGACGCGCAGGCTCGCGACGCGCTCCTGCAGATCGGGGTCGGTGAGGATGTCCGCGCGCGGCACGACCGCCCACCCCGGCACGGTCTCGGGGGCGCCTGATCCGCCGGTGCGTGCGCCCGCGACGGCCTCCAGCGGCTGGTCGGCGGTCCCGGCCCGCACGACGCCGTCCTCGTCGACGATCGCGAAGCCGAGCTCGCCGTCCTGCTCGACGACCGCGAGGGGATAGGACGGAGAATCGGGATCCCGCCGCTCGTCCTGGATGAGCGCCGCGTCGACGGCCTGCTCCATCGAGCCCGCATGCCCGGTGCCGTAGTTCGTGAACGCGACGTAGGCCGTGTAGCCGAGCACGAACACCTGGAAGACGGCGAGGAACACGAGCCCGGGAAGCAGGTACTTGAGCGGCAGAGCCCGTCGTGAGAAGTACACCGCGTCCGCGATCGCGAGCAGCACGAGAGACGCGCCGAGCACGATCCACGACTCCGCCTGCCACGCCGACAGCGCGACCGCGATGCCGAGCGCGTTGACGATCCCCATGAGCACGAGCTTCACGACGAAGCCCCATCCGAGCCCGCGCCAGCCGCGCGCGTGCGATTCGCCGCGCCGCGCAGGGGCGGTCGTCACATCCGTCATTCCGTCTTCCTTCCGCCGGAACGCCGGGGCGCGCGTCCGCCCGCCCCGGCGCAGCCGGTCAGCCCAGCTCGGCCTCGAGGTCGGCGACCATCTGCTTCCAGGTCGCTCCTGGGTCGGCGCCGCCGATGATCTGCACCTCGGCCGCGTTCCAGAGGTCCCACACCGAGCCCATCTCGGGGATGCTCGGCATCGGCACGCCGTTCTGCGACGAGGCGAGGAATCCCGCGATGACGGGGTCGGAGGCGACCTCATCGGCGAGCGCCGTGAACGCGGGAATGCGCGGGTCGGCCTCGTAGAGGGCACGCTGCGCGTCCTCCTTCGCGAGGTAGTTCACGAGGAACTCCTGAGCGAGCAGCGCGTTCTCGCTCTGCGAGCTGAGGTAGAAGCCCTGCACGCCCACGAAGGGCGCCGCGGTCTCGCCGCCGGCCGACGGGATGGGGTGCACCGCGACGTTCGGGACGTCGGCATAGGCGCTCATCGCCCACGGTCCCTGGATCGTGAAGGGCGCCGTGCCGCTGTTGAACAGCTCGTTGTTGATGTCGTAGTCGACCGTGGTCGAGATGTAGCCCGTGCCAGCCGACCCGTTCTCGTGGAGCCACTGCGCGAACGCCTCGCCGTTCGCGCCGCCCATGCCGATCTCGGCCGTGTACGAGCCGGTCTCGTCCTGGACGAACACCGGCGCGCCGAACGAGGTCTGCAGCCCGTACATCGTGTATGCGTCGCCCGTCTCGCCGGCCGTGTTGACCGCGATCGGGCGCTCGGCCCCGGCCTCCTGCGCCATCGACACGAGCTCGTCCCAGGTCGCCGGGGCGTCGGGGCCCACCATGTCGACGTTCTGAATGAGCGCGACCGTCTCGAGCGAGTACGGCAGCGCGTAGAGCTGGCCGTCGTAGGTCATCGCGTCGAGCGCGACCTGCTCGAAGTCGCCCGTCGCGTCGCCGAGATCGATCGTGTCGACGACGCCGGCGGTGACGAGCGCCCCGAGCCAGTCGTGCGCGCCGACCGTGATGTCAGGCCCCTCGCCCGTGGGCACCTGCGCGATGAAGTCGTTGCGCAGGTCCTCGAAGTTCTTCTGGACGAGCGTGACGGTCGCTCCCGTGTCGGCCTCGAACTGCTCGGCGGCCGCGGCGATCGCGTCCTCGCGCTCCTCGTCGGTCCACACGACGAGCTCGGCGGTCGAGCCCTCGTCGGCCGGCTCCTCGGCCGTCTCGGGGGCGCTGCCGGAGCAGCCGGCCAGCAGCAGTGCCGACGCGGCGGCGATGCCGGCGAATGCGATCTGCGTGCGCATGATTGTCTCCTTCTCGATGGTCGTGCGATGCGGTCGCGTCGTCACGACCTGGTGGTGGTGGATCGGTCGGGCCGGGCGGCCCCGGGGTGCCCCGGAGGGCGGGTCAGCCGGTCTCGATGACGGCGACGCCCCCGGCGGGGACGACGAGGGATCCGGACGCCGTGGCGCCGGTGAGCAGCTCGCGGCCGACGGCGTCGATGGTGACGTCGTCGTCGCGGTGGTTGATCGCGAAGAGGAACGTGCGATCGTCGGCGCGGCGCCGGACGACCTCGAGGCCATCCGGAGTCGACGACGGGACGACCCCCGCATCGGCGTACACGTCGGACAGGACGGCGCGCAGCCCCTCCGCGTCCAGGCGCGTGGAGATGTACCACCCCGTTCCGGCGCCGTGCCTGTGACGTGTGATGGCGGCGCCTCCCGCCGCGGGGCCCTCGGCGTAGGCGCCGACGACGTCGGCGCCGTGCAGACGGAGGCTCTCCTGCCAGTGGTCGGCGCCCAGCAGGGCGCCGTCGCTCCATTCGACCGCGGCAGCAGCGCCCTCGCGCAGCGGCAGGTGCTCCTCGACGTCGACGCCGAGGGCGTCGCGGAGGGGAGCGAGGAACCCACCGGGGTGGACGGCGTCGTTCTCGTCGACGACCGCCGAGAAGTACGAGACGACGAGCGTTCCGCCGCCTTCGACATACCGGGTGAGGTTCGCGGCGTCTGCCGCCGTGAGCAGGTACTGCGCGGGTGCGACGACGAGCCGGTAGCGCGACAGGTCGTGGCCAGGGAGCGCGAAGTCGACCGTGACGCCGTCCCGCCAGAGACGCTCGTAGAACGCGCGCACGCGCTCCTGGTGGGAGAGGTCCTCGGTCGGGCGCCATTCGAGGTCCTGCGCCCAGAACGACTCGAAGTCCCACAGGACGGCGACGTCGGCCTCGACGCGCGATCCGACGACCGCGTCGAGCCGGGAGAGCCCCTCACCGAGCGCAACCACCTCGCGCCAGACGCGCGAGTCGGTGCCGGCGTGGGGGAGCATCGCCGAATGGAACTTCTCGGCGCCCGAGCGTCCCGCGCGCCACTGGAAGAAGAGCACGGCGTCCGAGCCGCGTGCGACGTGCGTCAGCGAGTTGCGGGCCATCTCCCCGGGACGCTTCGCGATGTTGCGCGGCTGCCAGTTCACGGCCGACGTCGAGTGCTCCATGAGGATCCACGGCTTCCCTCCGCCGACCGACCGGGAGAGATCGGCGGCGATCGAGAGCCCGATGTGCGCGTCCTCGTCGGCCGCCCACAGATAGTGGTCGTCGGATACGACGTCGACGTCCCTGGCCCACGCCCACAGGTCGGTCGTCCAGCTCTGGTTCGCCATGAAGTTCGTCGTGATCGGCTGCGGGGCGCGGGCGCGGATCGCGTCGCGCTCGGCGATGAAGCACGCGCGGAGCTGATGGTCGGTGAAGCGCTGGAAGTCGAGGCGCTGTGCGGGATTGACGACCGACGGCGCCGCGGCCGGGGCGCCGATGTGCTCCCAGGCCGTGTAGTGCTGGCCCCAGAACGCCGTGCCCCATGCGGCATTGAGAGCGTCGAGTGACCCGTAGCGCTCGCGCAGCCATCCGCGGAAGGCGCGCACGGAATGCTCCGAGTAGTCCTCGCCGACCGGGACGCCGTACTCGTTGTGCACGTGCCACAGCACGACGGCGGGGTGATCGCCGTAGCGGTCGGCGAGCGCGCTCGCGATGCGGACGATCGCCTCCCGGTAGGCGGGGGAGGAGTGGGACGCCATCCCGCGCGATCCGAAGCCCATGACGGTGCCGTCTCGTGTGACGACGCGCGCGTCGGGGTGCGCGGCGAAGAACCAGGCGGGCGGTGAGGCGGTCGGCGTGCCGAGGTCGACGGCGATGCCGTTCGCGTGGAGGAGGTCGATCACCTCGTCGAGCCAGGCGAAGTCGAACTCGCCCTCGGCGGTCTCGAGCAGAGCCCACGAGAAGATCCCCACGCTCACGAGGTTGACGCCCGCCTCGCGCATCAGGCGGACGTCCTCCTGCCACGTCTCGCGCGGCCACTGCTCGGGGTTGTAGTCGCCGCCGAAGGCGATGCCGGGCAGGGCGCGCAGGGGGGTCTGGTCGGGCATGGACGCTCCATCGGGTCGAGAGACTGTGACCGGTCCCAGTGTGGCGCGGCGTCGTCGGAGCGCCAAGGCGATCGCCCATCCGTTATCGAACTGTGACCGGTCCCAGTCACACCCGCGGCCCGCGCTAGAGTCTTGATCCATGGAGCAGACGCCGCCCGCGCGCAAGCCGACGATCCGCGACGTCGCGGCGGTCGCGGGCGTCTCGCGCGGCACGGTCTCCCGCGTCATCAACGGAGGGCACTGGGTCTCGCCCGACGCGCGTGCCGCGGTCGAGGACGCCATTCGGCGGACGGGCTACACGGCGAATCACCACGCGCGCAGCCTGGCGACGGGCCGCTCCGGATCGCTCGCCTTCCTCCTGACCGAGGAGCACCACCTGCTGTTCGAGGACCCGACCTTCGGCCTGCTGCTGCGCGGCGCTGCCGAGTCCCTCTCGAAGCGGTCGATGACCCTCGTGCTCCTCGTGGCGGGAACCGATGCCGAGAAGGCGAACGTGCTCGAGTACGTGCGCGCGGGGCACGTCGACGGTGTGCTCCTCGTGTCGAGCCATGCATCCGACCCCTTCCTCGGCCGCATGCACGAGGCCGGCATCCCGATCGTCAGCACGGGCGTCCCGCTCGGCCTCGAGGGGCTCGTCCCGTCGGTCGGCATCGACGAGGCGCGCGCCGCGCGCGAGATGACGGCCTACCTGCGCTCCCGCGGGCACCGTCGCATCGCGCATATCGCGGGGCCCGACGACACGCCGGGCGGCCGGTTCCGTCTCGCCGGGTTCCGCGAGGAGATGGGCGGCGACTACGACGCCGAGCTCGTCGAGCGCGGGGACTACTCGCGCGAGTCCGGCTCGCGCGCGATGGCGCGCCTGCTCGCACGCGGGCGCGATATCGACGCGGTCTTCGCGGCCTCGGATGGGATGGCCGCCGGTGCGGTCGCGACGTTGCGCCGCGAGGGGCTGCGCGTGCCCGACGACATCGCGGTTGCGGGGTTCGACGATTCGGGCCTCGCCGAGACCCACGATCCGCCGCTCACGACGATGCGTCAGCCGTGGGCCCGGATCAGCGAGGAGATGGTCGCCCTGCTGCTCGACGTCGTGGCGGGGAGCCCGGGCCGCGATCTCATGCTCCCGGCGTCGCTCGTCGTGCGCGAGAGCGCGTAACGCTCGGCGCGGAGCACGCGCGGCCCGGAATAGACTCTCCTGGTGACTTCCGACCGTTCCTTCTACATCACCACGCCGATCTACTATCCGAGCGATGTCCCGCACATCGGGCACGGGTACACGACCGTGGCGGTGGACACGCTCGCGCGCTGGCACCGCCAGGCCGGTGACGACACCTGGATGCTGACGGGCACCGACGAGCACGGCCAGAAGATGATCCGCGCCGCCGCCGCGAACGGCGCGACCCCGCAGGAATGGGTCGACAAGCTCGTGGCGGAGTCGTGGCAGCCGCTTCTGCGGACGCTGGATGTCGCCAACGACGACTTCATCCGCACGACGCAGGAGCGTCACGAGAAGAGCGTCCAGCTGTTCCTGCAGGCGGTGTACGACCGCGGCTACATCTACGCGGGCGAGTACGAGGCGCTCTACTGCGTCGGGTGCGAGGAGTTCAAGCCCGACAGCGAGATCGTCGACGGCACCGGGCCGTTCGAGGGGCTCAAGGTGTGCGCGATCCACTCGAAGCCGCTCGAGCTGCTGCAGGAGAAGAACTACTTCTTCAAGCTCAGCGAGTTCCAGGACCGCCTCCTCGAGCTCTACCGGGAGCGCCCCGACTTCGTCCAGCCCGAATCCGCGCGCAACGAGGTCGTCGCCTTCGTGCAGCAGGGCCTGAAGGACCTCTCCATCTCGCGCTCGACGTTCGACTGGGGCATCACCGTCCCGTGGGACGAGTCGCACGTCATCTACGTGTGGGTCGACGCCCTCCTCAACTACGCGACCGCGGTGGGGTACGGCTCCGACCCCGACAACTTCGCGCGCCGCTGGCCCGCGCACCACGTCGTGGGCAAGGACATCCTCCGGTTCCATGCCGTGATCTGGCCGGCGATGCTGATGGCCGCGGGCATCGAGGTGCCCGAGAACGTCTTCGCGCACGGCTGGCTGCTCGTGGGCGGCGAGAAGATGTCGAAGTCGAAGCTCACGGGCATCGCGCCCAACGCGATCACCGACGTCTTCGGCTCCGACGCGTACCGGTTCTACTTCCTGTCGGCGATCTCGTTCGGCCAGGACGGCTCGTTCTCCTGGGAGGACCTGTCTGCGCGGTACCAGGCGGAGCTCGCGAACGGGTTCGGCAACCTCGCATCGCGGACCATCGCCATGATCGGCAAGTACTTCGACGGCGTCGTCCCCGCTCCCGCGGAGTACGCGGATGGCGACCTCGCGATCCAGCGGACCGTCGCGGAAGCGGCTCGGAAGGCCGATGCGGCGATCGGCCGCTTCCGCATCGACGAGGCCATCCGCTCGATCTGGACGATCGTCGACGAGCTCAACGGCTACATCACCGAGAACGAGCCGTGGGCGCTCGCGAAGGACGACGCGCAGCGCGACCGCCTGGCGACCGTGCTCTACACGTGCGCCGAGGGGCTGCGCGCGCTCGCCGTGCTGCTCTCGCCCGTGATGCCGCAGGCCACCGGCAAGCTCTGGGACGCACTGGGCGTCGAGAGCGCCCTGGGTGCGCTCGTCGAGCAGCCCGTGCGCGAGGCCGGCGCGTGGGGCGGCATCCCCGCCGGCACGGCGACGTCCACGCTCCAGCCGCTCTTCCCGCGGGTCGAGCAGCCGGAGTGATCCGATCGAGGGGGATGGCGTGAAGGACAACGGGGCGGACCCGACCGTCTACGTGCGCGAGCGGAGCCGGGACGGGCGGAAGGACCTGCGCTACCCGGCCGCGCCCGAGCCGCTCGCGGTGCCCGTGTACGACAACCACTGCCACCTCGAGATCGAGGACGGCGACGAGCCGCTCTCGCTCGAGGAGCAGCTCGATCGGGCGAGCGCGGTCGGCATCGCCGGCGTCGTGCAGTCGTCGGGCGACATCGACTCTTCGCGGTGGGCCGTCGCCGCCGCCGAGCGGGATGCGCGCGTGCTCGCGGCCGTCGCCATCCATCCCAACGACGCGCCGACGTACGCCGAGCAGGGGCGCCTCGAGGAGGCGCTCGGAGTCATCGACGAGCTCGCGGGGCACCCGCGCGTGCGCGCCGTGGGCGAGACGGGGCTCGACTACTTCCGCACGGGCGAGGAGGGGCGACCGGCACAGCACGCCTCCTTCGAGGCGCACATCGACATCGCCAAGCGCCACGGCGTCGCACTGCAGATCCACGACCGCGACGCCCATCGCGACGTGCTCGACACGCTGCGGCGCGTCGGCGCCCCCGAGCGGACGGTCTTCCACTGCTTCTCGGGCGACGAGGACATGGCCCACGAGGCGGCCGACGCGGGCTACTGGGTGTCGTTCGCGGGGAACATCACGTTCAAGAACGCGCAGAACCTGCGCGACGCCCTGCGGGTGACGCCGCGCGACCGCATCCTCGTCGAGACGGATGCGCCGTTCCTCACTCCGACGCCGCACCGAGGGCGCCCGAACGCGCCGTACCTCGTGCCCGTCACGGTCCGCTTCATGGCCGCGGAGCTGGGTGCCGACGTCGACGAGCTCTCCGCGCAGCTGGCCGCGAACACGCGCGCCGTGTACGGGGAGTGGACATGACCGTGCGGCTCCTCGGGGCCGGCGACATCCGGGAGCTCGCCGCCGAGCTCGATGTCACGCCCACGAAGAAGCTGGGCCAGAACTTCGTCGTCGACGCCAACACCGTGCGGCGCATCGTGCACACCGCGCGCGTCGAGGCGGGGGAGCGGGTCGTCGAGATCGGCCCAGGGCTCGGCTCGCTGACGCTGGCCATCCTCGAGGCCGGCGCGACCGTGACCGCCGTCGAGATCGACCACCGGCTCGCCGAGCGGCTGCCGCGCACGGCGGCCGAGCGCGGCGTCCCGGACGGCGCGCTCACGGTGGTCGACGCCGATGCGCTGCGCGTCACCGAGCTGCCCGGCGATCCGACCATCCTCGTCGCGAACCTGCCCTACAACGTGTCGGTGCCTGTCCTGCTGCACTTCCTCGAGACGTTCGCCCGGCTCGACCGCGGCGTCGTCATGGTGCAGGCCGAGGTCGGCGAGCGCCTCGCGGCCGAGCCGGGGAGCAAGGTCTACGGGGCCCCGAGCGCGAAGGCCGCCTGGTACGGCGCGTGGCGGCTCGCCGGCAACATCTCCCGGCAGGTCTTCTGGCCGGTGCCGAACGTCGACAGCGTGCTCGTCGCGTTCCAGCGCGACGCCGAGGCGCGCGGCACGGAGGATGAGCGGCTGCGGACCTTCCGGATCGTCGATCTCGCGTTCCAGCAGCGACGCAAGATGCTGCGCCAGGCGCTCGCCGGCGAGCTCGGCGGCTCGGCGGGCGCGACCGAGGTGCTCGAGCGCGCGGGCGTCGCGCCGACCGCGCGCGGCGAGTCGCTGGACATCGACGACTTCCTGCGGATCGCACGCGCGCTCGCCGAGACGAGCGGCGCGGAGGCGACGGCGCCATGAGCCTCGCGTCGTCGGAGCCGCAGGTGCGCGTGCGCGCACCGGGCAAGATCAACGTCTTCCTCGAGGTCGGATGCCGTCAGAGCGACGGCTACCACCAGCTCGCGACCGCCTTCCAGGCCGTCTCGCTCTACGAGGATGTCGTCGCGACGCATGCCGACGGCTTCACGCTCGCGGTCGAGGGCACCGTCGATGTCTCGGGCGTGCCGGTCGACGACCGCAACCTCGCGCTCCGAGCAGCCCGCCTGCTCGCGGCGGAGACCGGGTACGCGGGCGGCGTCCATCTCGACGTGTTCAAGGAGGTCCCCGTCGCTGGCGGCATGGGCGGCGGCTCGGCGGATGCCGCGGCCGCGCTCGTGGCGTGCGACGCGCTCTGGGGCACGCGGGTCGGGCAGGCCGAGCTGCATCGCCTCGCAGCGCAGCTCGGCGCCGACGTGCCGTTCGCGCTCAAGGGCGGCACCGCGATCGGGACCGGTCGCGGCGATGAGCTGAGCCCGGCCCTCGCACGCGGGCGCTTCGACTGGGTGCTCGTCGTGAACGAGGAGGGCCTCTCGACGCCCGACGTGTACGGGGCGCTCGACCGCCACCGCGAACGGCACCGGCTCGACATCGCCCCCACGCGCGCCGTGCCCGAGGTCGACGCCGGCGTGCTGCAGGCGCTGCGCGCGGGCGACGCGGCGATGCTCGCCGAGACGCTCCGCAACGACCTCCAGGTGGCCGCGCTCGGGCTGCGCCCCGATCTCGCCGAGACGCTCGAGCTCGGGGAGTCGTCGGGGGCGCTCGCGGGTCTCGTGTCGGGCTCAGGACCCACCGTCGCGTTCCTCGCGGCATCGCCCGAGGATGCCGCGGAGCTCCGCGACGTGCTGGACGCCGCCGGTCGGGATGTGCTCCTCGCGCACGGCCCCGTGCGCGGCGCGCGCATCGTCGGCTGAGCGCCGCCGCGGCGCCCTCGCGCCACGCCCCGTCGTGCCCGGGATGGCCTCGTGCGCGTCCGTGCGCCATACTGTGGGAGGCGATGTGACCGTGCGCATCGTGGAATCAGGTGAGGACGAGACGGCTGTGGCCCACGCAACGGAGCGACCGCGGATGCCGAGCATCCGCGATGTGGCGCGCCTCGCCGGCGTGTCCCATCAGACGGTCTCGCGCGTGCTCAACGAGCATCCGTCGATCCGCGAGGAGACGAAGCAGCGCGTCCTCGATGCGATCCGCCAGCTCGACTACCGGCCGAACCAGGCCGCGCGCGCGCTCGTCACGAGCAAGCTGAATCTCATCGGCATCCTGTCGGCCACGGTCGGCGAGTTCGGCCCGACCGCGTCGATCGCGGCGATCGAGGAGGCCGCGCGCGAGGAGGGCTACTCGGTCACCACCCTCAACCTCCCCGACACGTCGCCGGAGGCGATCGGCGGCGCCGTGCGGCAGCTGCTGCGCGAGCAGGTCGACGGCATCGTCGTGCTCGCCCCCCAGGTGCGCGTGTTCCATGTCCTTCGCGGCATGGCGATCGGCGTGCCGTTCGTGAGCCTGCAGACGGCATCCGGCGCGCTCGAGGAGAGCGTCGCACCTGACCAGCTCGAGGGGGCGCGGATGGCGACGCGGCACCTCATCGAGCTGGGGCACGTCGACATCCTCCATCTGTCCGGCCCGCAGGACTGGATCGAGGCGGACTCGCGGATGCGCGGGTACCTGCAGGCTCTGCGCGACGCGGATCTGCCCACGATCCCGCCGATCCGCGGCGACTGGACGGCGGACTTCGGCCACTACGCGGGGCTCGAGCTCGCGCGGCGGCAGGACTTCTCCGCCGTCTTCGCGGCCAACGACCTCATGGCGATCGGGCTCATGCACGGCTTCCGCGATGCGGGCCTCGATGTGCCGCGCGATGTGAGCATCGTGGGCTTCGATGACATTCCCGTCGCGGCACATGTCTGGCCGCCCCTCACCACGGTCCACATCGACTTCGCGGACCTCGGCCGTCGCGCGATCGCGCGACTCCTCGCATCCCTCCGCGGCGAGGCCCCCTCGGCGGAGGAGCCGCCGGCTCCCGCCCTCGTCGTGCGCGACTCGGCCGCACCGCGCCGTTAGCGAGATGTGACACGGCGTCGGCTTGACAGGCCGGCGCGGCGGGTGCACGATAAGACGCGATGTGAACGGTCACACGGAGACGTGCGACCCCGACGAGGATGTCCCGCGACTCCTCGACGGCGCATCCCCCCGCTGTGACGCGGAGGCACACGTCCTGGATTCAGAGGAGAACACCCGTGAAGAAGCACCTTCTGCTCGTCGGCATCGTGGCCGTCGGCGGACTGGCCCTCGCCGGCTGCAGCGGCGACCGCACCGGAGGCGGAGCCGCTGAGGAGGGCGGCGAGGTCGACACGAGCTCGCTGACCATCGGCGTCGCGATGCCGACCCAGCAGTCCGAGCGATGGATCGCGGACGGCGAGAACGTCAAGGCCACCCTGGAGGAGATGGGCTACCAGGTCGACCTCCAGTTCGCGAACGACGACATCCCCACCCAGGTGTCGCAGATCGAGAACATGATCTCGAGCGGCGCCGACGCGCTCATCATCGCCTCGATCGACGGCACGACCCTCACCGACGTCCTGCAGACGGCCGCCGATCAGGACATCCCCGTGATCGCATACGACCGCCTCATCAACGGCACGGAGAACGTCGACTACTACACGACGTTCGACAACTACGAGGTCGGCGTGCAGCAGGCGACGAGCCTGCTGACCGGTCTCGGCGTGCTCGACGAGAACGGCGAGGAGACCGGCGAGAAGGGCCCGTTCAACATCGAGCTCTTCGCGGGCAGCCCCGACGACAACAACGCGAACTTCTTCTGGGACGGCGCGATGGACACCCTCCAGCCCTACCTCGACTCGGGTGTTCTCGCGGTTCCGTCCGGCCAGACCGACTTCGACCAGGCCGCGATCCTGCGCTGGCTGCCGGAGACGGCCCAGGAGCGCATGGAGAACATCCTCACGATCATCGGCGACACGAAGCTCGACGGCGTGCTCTCGCCGTACGACGGCCTCTCGATCGGCATCATCTCGGCGCTCACGAGCGGCGGCTACTCGGCCGACGCGCTGCCGGTCATCACCGGCCAGGACGCCGAGGTCGGCAGCGTGAAGTCGATCCTCGCGGGCGAGCAGTACTCGACGATCTTCAAGGACACGCGCCTGCTCGGCGAAACCGCGGCCGACATGGTCGATGCGCTCATGCACGGCGAGGAGCCCGAGGTCAACGACACCGAGACGTACGACAACACGGTCAAGGTCGTGCCCTCGTACCTCCACGAGTCGGTCATCGTCACGGCCGACAACTACGAGGAGGTCCTCATCGACAGCGGCTACTACGAGGCCGGCGAGCTCGAGTAGCACGGAGCGCGGGTCCGCCTCGACGGCGGGGCGGACCCGCGCGCCCGTCACCCCTCATCCTCACGGCGAGAAAGCGAACCTGTGAACACCATCCTCGAGATGCGCGGCATCACCAAGGAGTTCCCGGGCGTCAAGGCACTGCAGAACGTGACGCTCGAGGTCGAGCGCGGCACCGTCCACGCCATCTGCGGCGAGAACGGCGCCGGCAAGTCGACCCTCATGAAGGTGCTGTCGGGCGTCTACCCGCATGGCACCTACGACGGCGAGATCGTCCTGGAGAACGAGACCGCCCAGTTCCGCGACATCCGCGACTCCGAGCGCGCAGGCGTCGTCATCATCCACCAGGAGCTCGCGCTCAGCCCGCACCTGTCGATCGCCGAGAACATCTTCCTCGGCAACGAGCGCCAGAAGAACGGCTTCATCGACTGGCACGACACGAACGTCGAGGCGCAGAAGCTCCTCGCACGCGTCGGGCTCGGCGACAACCCCGCGACCCCGGTCAAGGAGATCGGCGTCGGCAAGCAGCAGCTCGTCGAGATCGCGAAGGCCCTGTCGAAGAGCGTGAAGCTGCTCATCCTCGACGAGCCCACCGCGGCCCTCAACGACGAGGACTCCGCTCACCTGCTCGACCTGATCCGCCACCTCAAGGGCCAGGGGATCACGTCGATCATCATCAGCCACAAGCTCAACGAGATCAAGGCGATCGCCGACCGGGTGACGATCATCCGCGACGGCCGCACGATCGAGACGCTCGAGCTCAAGACCGACGACGTCTCCGAGAATCGCATCATCAAGGGGATGGTCGGACGCGACCTCGAGCACCGGTACCCCGACCGCACGGTCGATGTCGGCGAAGAGGTCTTCCGCGTCGAGGACTGGTGGGTCGACCACCCCACCGAGTCCGGTCGCACGATCATCCACGGCGCGAACCTCTCGGTCCGCGCGGGAGAGGTCGTCGGCATCGCGGGCCTCATGGGCGCGGGGCGCACGGAGCTCGGCATGAGCATCTTCGGCCGCTCCTACGGATCGAACATCCGCGGCCGCGTGTACGTGCGCGGCAAGGAGGTCAACACGAAGACCGTCGCCGACGCGATCGACGCGGGGATCGCGTATGCGACCGAGGACCGCAAGGTCTTCGGGCTCAACCTCATCGACGACATCAAGCGGAACATCTCCCTCGCGTCGCTCGGCAAGCTCGCCCGACGCGGGTGGGTCGACGCGCACGAGGAGTTCGCCGTCGCCGAGCGGTACCGCAAGAGCATGAACATCAAGGCGCCGTCGGTCGCCTCGGTCGTCGGCAAGCTCTCGGGAGGCAACCAGCAGAAGGTCGTGCTCTCGAAGTGGCTGTTCTCCGACCCCGAGGTGCTCATCCTCGACGAGCCCACGCGCGGCATCGACGTCGGCGCGAAGTACGAGATCTACACCCTCATCAACGAGCTGGCGGCGCAGGGCAAGGCCATCATCGTCATCTCGTCCGAGCTGCCCGAGCTGCTCGGCATCAGCGATCGCGTCTACGCGATCTCGGAGGGGCACATCACCGGCGAGCTGCCGATCGAGCAGGCGACGCCCGAGTCGCTCATGCAGCTCATGACCAAGGAGAAGGAAGCCGACCATGTCCTCAGCTAGCGCCACCGAATCGCCCGTGCGCGGTGCGATCGCGTTCCTGACCTCACGGCTCCGGCAGATCGGCATCTTCATCGCGCTGATCGCGATCGTGCTGTTCTTCCAGATCGTCACGAGCGGTCGCCTCCTGACGGCCGGCAACGTCTCGAACATCGTCGTCCAAAACAGCTACATCCTCATCCTCGCGATCGGCATGGTGATGATCATCATCGCCGGCCACATCGACCTGTCGGTCGGATCGGTCGCGGCCTTCGTCGGCGCCGTCTCGGGTGTGCTCATCGTGCACTGGGGATGGCCGTGGTGGGCGGGCATCCTCGTCTCGCTCCTCATCGGAGCGCTCGTGGGAGCCTGGCAGGGCTTCTGGGTCGCGTACGTGGGGATCCCGGCGTTCATCGTGACGCTCGCGGGCATGCTGCTCTTCCGCGGTCTCACCCAGATCGTGCTCGGCAACACGCAGATCACCCCGTTCCCGACGGAGTACCGCCAGCTGGGCGGCGGCTACCTCTTCCCCGAGCTCTTCCCGGCGTCGAGCTCGCCCGCCGAGTGGATCACGGTGGGCCTGGGCATCCTCGCCCTCGTGCTCTACATCGGCAACTCGCTGCGCGAGCGCGGCAAGCGCGTGAAGCTCGGCCTCGAGAGCGAGCCCGCGTCGTGGTTCTACACGAAGCTCGTCTTCATCTCGGCGCTCATCGCCTACATGACGTACCTGCTCGGCGTGGCCCCCGGATCGCGCGGCACCCCGATCGTCCTGATCGTGCTCGCGGTGCTCATCCTCGCGTACTCGCTCGTGATGAACCGGTCGGTCTTCGGCCGCCACATCTACGCGATCGGCGGCAACCGCCACGCGGCCGACCTGTCGGGCATCAAGTCGAAGAAGGTGGACTTCTACCTCTTCGTCAACATGGGCGTGCTCGCCGCGCTCGCTGGCCTCGTCTTCACGGGCCGCCTCAACTCGGCGGGCCCCGGCGCGGGCAACCTGTTCGAGCTTGACGCGATCGCGGCGGCGTTCATCGGCGGTGCGGCCGTCCAGGGCGGCGTCGGCACCGTGATCGGCGCGATCACGGGCGGTCTCATCATGGGTGTCCTGAACAACGGCATGTCGCTGCTCGGCATCGGCACCGACTACCAGCAGTTCATCAAGGGCCTCGTGCTCCTGCTGGCCGTCGCGTTCGACGTCTGGAACAAGCGCCGCACGCGCGCGAGCTGATCGGCCATCCGACCGCGAAGGGCCGGGGCGTCTTCGGACGCTCCGGCCCTTCGGCGTCCGTCAGACCGGAAGGCCGAGGGGGAGCACGTGCGGCGCGCCGCCGTCGGGATCCGCGACGAGCGCCGAGCGGATGCCGAACACGCGCTGCAGGGTCTCGGGCGTCGCGATCTCCGAGGGCTCGCCGGCGGCGACGACGGCGCCGTCGCGCATGGCGATGAGCCAGTCCGCGTAGCGCGCGGCGAGCGACAGGTCGTGGAGCACCATGACGATCGTGCGCCCCGACGTGCGGTTGAGCGACCGCACGAGCTCGAGCACCTCGAGCTGGTGCGCGACGTCGAGGTACGTCGTGGGCTCGTCGAGCAGGATGGTCTCGGTCTGCTGCGCGAGCGTGAGCGAGATCCACGCGCGCTGACGCTGCCCGCCCGACAGCTCGTCGAGCGGAGCGTCCGCGAGGTCGTCGAGCCGGGTCGCGGCGAGGGCCTCGCGCACGATGTGCTCGTCCTCCCGAGAGAACCGGTCGTACCAGCGCTGATGGGGCGTCCGTCCGCGCGCGACGAGCTCCAGCACGGTCAGCCCCGATGGCGCGGACGGCGCCTGCGGGAGGAGCGCGATGCGACGCGCGATCTCGCGGTGTCCGAGCCGTGCGAGCGGGACGCCGTCGAGCAGCACCTCGCCCGCGGCCGGCGGCAGCAGCCGCCCGAACCCGCGCAGGAGCGTGGACTTGCCGCATCCGTTGGGCCCGATGATCGCCGTGACGCGACCGGCGGGGATGGCCAGCGACAGGTCGCCGACGATGACGCGGCCGTCGTAGGCGAGCGAGAGCGCCGAGGCCTCGAGGCGAGCGGACGTCATGCGATCCTCCTCCGGTTCAGGACGATGAGCCACAGCAGGTACGGAACGCCGACGAGCGCCGTGCCGATGCCCGCGGGAAGCGGGATGGGGAAGAGATGAGCGGTCACGACGTCGGCTGCGAGGAGCAGGACGGCGCCCACGAGCGCGCTCGCCCAGAGGGGAGGCGTGGGCGTGTGCGTCGCGAGGCGCGCGATCTGCGGCGCCGCGAGCGCGACGAACGAGATCGGGCCCGCGACGAGGGCCGCGAACGAGGCGAGCAGCACGGCCGTCGCGAGCACGGCGAGACGCACGGGGCCCAGGCGCACGCCGATGCCGGCTGCCGTCTGGTCGTCGAATGCGGTGAGCGCGAGCTGGTGCGCGAGCGCCGATCCGATGACGAGCAGGACGGCGATCGCGGCGACGCTCGGCGCGATCGCGCTCCACTCGCGCCCGTTGAGGGAGCCGCTCATCCAGGTCACGGCGATCGCGGCGTTCGTGACGTCGCCGAGCGTGAGCAGCCAGGTCGTGAGGCTCGTGGCAAGCCACGACACTCCGATGCCCGCGAGCACCGTGCGGTGCAGGTCGATTCCGCCGCGCCATCCGAGCACGGCGGTCGCGAGTCCCGCGAGGATGCCGCCGCCGAGGGCGGCGGCGGGCATGAGCACGGACGCCGCGATGCCGCTCGCGCCCGCGCTCGCGCCGCCCGCGAGCACGAGGACGGCGACCGCGCCGAGCGCGGCGGCGGAGGTCACGCCGAGGATGTCGGGGCTCGCGAGAGGGTTCCGGGCGATGGTCTGCGTGAGGGCGCCCGACATGCCGAGCGCGAGGCCCGCGGTGAGCGCGGCCGTCGCGCGCGGGAGCCGGAAGCCGTGGACGACGAGGGCCGTCGCATCGTCGGGCGGGTTCCCGAGCAGTGTCGCGACGAGCTCGGAAGGCGGGATCACCGTCGTGCCGATCGAGAGATGCAGCGCGAACGCGGCGCCCGCGAGCAGCGCGAGGGCGACCGTCGCGACCACGGCGCGCATCCGCACGAGCGCCGAGAGGCGCCCGATCCTGACTGGCGCGGGCACGGCCATCCGCGCGCTCACAGCGCGATCTTCCTGCGCGAGCGGGCGATCGCGACGAACAGCGGGGCGCCCACGACCGCGAGGACGACGGTGACCGAGATCTCGCCCGGCCGTGCGACGACGCGGCCGACCGTATCGGCGATGAGGACGATCGCGGGTCCGAGCAGCGCCGACACCGTCAGCTGCCATCGGTAGTCGGGCCCCACGAGCGAGCGCGCGAGATGCGGGACGATGAGGCCCGCGAACGCGATCGGCCCGGCGAGGGTCACGGCGGATGCTCCGAGCAGGGCGATCGCGGCGATGCCGACGGCGCGGGCGCGCCAGGGCGCCTGGCCGAGAGCGGATGCGGCGTCGTCGCCCAGCGCGAGCACGTTGAGGGCGCGCGTGTTGGCGATGGCCAGGACGAGGCCGATGACGATGAGCGGCCAGACGGCGCCGATCGCGCCGCTGCGCGAGGCGAGGGAGCCGACCTGCCAGAACCGGAGCTGGTCGAGCGCCTGCAGATCGAGCAGCGAGATCGCCGTCACGAGCGACGACGCCAGCGCGGAGATCGCGACGCCAGCGAGCACGAACGACAGGGTGCCCTCGCGCCCGGGGGCGACGCGCGCGATCGCGAAGACGAGCACGGCCACGGTGAGGGCGCCCGCGAAGGCGCAGAGAGCGAGGGCGAGGGCCGGCGGGTTCGCTCCGGACGCCGTGACGACGACGATCGCGAGCGCCGCCCCCTGGTAGATGCCGAGGAGTCCCGGGTCGGCGACCGGATTCCTCGTGTGCCCCTGCGTCAGCGTGCCGGCGATGCCGAGGCACGCACCCACGACGAGCCCGAGCACGGTGCGGGGGAGGCGCAGGCCGAGGATCGTCACGTCGGCGTCCGTTCCGGTCGGCGCGAACAGGGCGCCGAGGAGCTCGCCGACGGACGTCACCCGGCCGCCGACGGCGAGACTCAGGACGACCGCGACGAGGAGGAGCAGTGCGCACAGGAGCGCGGCCGCCGGTCGGGAGCGGGGTCGGGCACGGCGCTCGCTCGGGCGCGCGATCGCGGAGACGGATGTCAGGGGAGCCTCCGGCGGTCGGGACATCGGGAGTTCTTAGGTTAGTCTACCCTTCGCGCTGACCCCGTCCGCGCGCCGTCCCCGCGACGGCCTCCTGACACCCGATAGAGGAAGACCGCATGAACACCCTGCGCACCTCGGCGTCCGCCCTCGGCATCGCCGGCCTCGCGCTCGGCCTTCTCGCCTGCGCCCCCGCGACCGCCGAGAGCGGATCCGCCCCCGAGGAGAGCCCGGCGGCCAGCGCCGAGGCGTCCGAGTTCCCGATCACGATCGAGCACGCCATGGGCGAGACGACCATCCCCGAGGAGCCCCTCCGGATCGTCGCGCTCGACCCGAGCTACGTCGACGCGACCCTGCTGCTCGGCTCGCACCTCGTCGGCTACGCCCAGTACCGCCAGGACCCGGACGACCCGTTCGCCCCCTACCTCGGCGACGTCAGCGAGTTCGCGGGCGACGCCGTGAGCGTCGGCACGATGGCCGAGCCCGACCTGGAGGCGATCCTCGCGCTCGAGCCCGACCTCATCATCTCCGCGAAGGTGCGCCAGGAGGCGCTCTACCCGCAGCTGTCGCAGATCGCGCCGACCGTGTTCTCGGAGAGCACGGGCCCGACCTGGCGCGAGAACGTCGTGCTCCTCGGCGAGGCGCTCGGCAAGAAGGACGAGGCGGAGGCCGCCGTCGCCGCCTACGAGGAGCGCGCCGCAGCGGTCGGCGCCGAGATCCTCGAGGCGCAGCCCGACCTCACGGTCGACCTCGTCCGCTTCGCCGGCGAGGACACCGCGCGGCTCTACTCGAGCAACTCCTTCATCGGCGAGATCCTCACCGACATGGGCCTCCCGCGCCCCGAGACGGCGCCCGACACGACGGAGGAGATCTTCGTCCCCATCTCGCAGGAGCAGATCCTGGACGTCGACGCCGGGCTCATCCTCGTGAGCTCGTGGGAGCCCGAGGGAGCAGAGGGTGACGCGTCGCGCGCGCAGCGCGAGCAGTTCGAGTCGAACCCCCTGTGGGACCGCCTCGAGGGCGAGAAGCTCTACGTCGACGACGCGGTCTTCCTCGCGTCGGTGTCGATCCAGGGCGCGCACGAGGTCATCACCACGCTCGCCGAGCACTTCGGGGTCGACCCGCAGCTCGAGGACTGACGCCGGATCCGTTGCCCGGGCCGTCGCCCGGGAGCATACTTGCGGTGGAGCGCCGACCGGCGCTCCACCGCACCCGGACGCAAGGGGGCACCGCCCGGTCGAGCACGGTTCAGCGTGCCGCTGGACCGGGAACGGAAGGGCACCATGCGCACATCCCGCGCGCTTCTCGCGGCCGCCGCAGCCGCAGCGCTCGCACTCACGGCACCCCCTGCCGCATCCGCCGCGCCGCCCGCGCCATCGGAACCCCGGGTCTGGTCGACGCAGCTCGCGGCGCCGTTCAGCCTCGCGGTCGACGGCAAGCGCGTCCTCGTCGCCGACGGGGGCACGGGAGCGGTCGGCCAGCTCCAGCCCGACGGATCGGTCGTCCCGATCGTCGGGGGCGTCCCCGGGCTCGCCGGTCTCGCGATCCGCGGCGGGCGGACCGCGTACGGATCGACCGTCACCGACTTCGGCACCTTCACTAACCTCGAGAGCGGCCTGAACATCCGGTCGGCGCAGGGCGACACCGTGTACGTCGACCTGCACGCGTTCGAGAGCGCGCACAACCCCGACGGCGAGGTGTCGTACGGCGTCTCCGACCCGAGCCCGTGCGTCGAGGACGCGTTCGCGGAGGTGGGCATCCCCGCGAGCTACACGGGCATCGTCGACTCGCATGTCTACGGCGTCACCGCACGACAGGGCGGGTGGATCGTCGCGGATGCCGGGGCCAACACGGTCTACGCCGTGACCGACGACGGGGCGATCGAGCCCCTCGCCGTGCTGCCGCCCCAGCCCATGGAGATCACGGCGGACATGGCGGCGATGTTCGGCATGCCGGACTGCGTCGTCGGGGTGACCTACGCCTTCGAGTCGGTGCCGACGGGCGTCGCGGTCGGCCGCGGCGGCGAGATCCTCGTCAGCACCCTGCCGGGCGGGCCCGAGGTCGGCGCACGCGGCGGGCTCTGGAGTATCGACGCCGAGACGGGAGCGGCGACCCGGCTCGCATCCGGTCTCGCTGGCCCGACGAGCATCGCCGCTGTGCGCGACACCGTGTACGTCGCCGAGCTGTTCGGAGGGCGGGTATCCGCGGTGCACGGCGGGAGCGTCTCGACCGTCGCCGAGCTCCCCGGCGCGCTCGCGGTCGCGACGTCGGCGGACGGGACGCTGTGGGCTGCCACCATGGGCGGCGAGGAGCCGCCCGCTCCCGGCACCATCGTCAGCATCTCGGACGGTGCCGTGAAGGTGATCGGACACGTGAACCGCTGATGCGCGAGGGGATGGCCGGCCCCGGCCATCCCCTCCGCCCAGGCCGGTCGCCTACCCTGGTAGGGACATGGCGCATCTTCTCGGGGCCGAGGCCCTGCATCTCGAGTTCCCCACCCGCATCGTCTTCGACTCCGTCACGCTGGGCGTGAACGAGGGCGACCGCATCGGCATCGTCGGCCGCAACGGCGACGGAAAGTCGAGTCTGCTCGCGATGCTCGCGGGTCGTCTCGAACCCGACAGCGGCCGCGTGACGGTGCGCGGGGGCGTGCGGATCGGCGTGCTCGACCAGGCGGATACGCTCGACGACGACGACACGATCGGGAGCGCCGTCGTCGGCGACGCCCCGGAGCACGAGTGGGCGGGCGACGCCCGCGTGCGCGATGTCATCGCGGGCCTGCTGCGCGACCTTCCGTGGGATGCCCGGCTCGCGGAGCTCTCGGGCGGTCAGCGCCGACGGGTGGCGCTCGCGCGGCTCCTCGCCGGCGACTGGGATGTCATCGCGCTCGACGAGCCCACGAACCACCTCGACGTCGAGGCGATCGCGTGGCTCGCCGCGCACCTCAAGCGCCGGTGGTCCGCGAACGCGGGCGGGCTGCTCGTCGTGACGCACGACCGGTGGTTCCTCGACGAGGTGTGCACCACGACGTGGGAGGTCCACGACCGGATCGTCGAGCCCTTCGAGGGCGGCTATGCCGCGTACATCCTCCAGCGCGTCGAGCGCGACCGGCAGGCCGCGGCGATCGAGCAGCGGCGCCAGAACCTGGCCCGCAAGGAGCTCGCGTGGCTGCGCCGGGGAGCGCCCGCGCGCACGTCGAAGCCGAAGTTCCGCATCGACGCGGCCAACGAGCTCATCGCCGACGTCCCCGACGTGCGCGACAAGGTCGCGCTCCAGTCGCTCGCCGTCTCGCGCCTCGGCAAGGACGTCGTCGACCTGCTCGACGCCTCCGTCTCGTACGGCGACCGCGAGGTGCTCCGCCGGATCGAGTGGCGCATCGCACCGGGCGAGCGCACCGGCATCCTGGGCGTGAACGGCGCCGGGAAGTCGACGCTGCTCGGTCTGATCGCGGGCACCGTCGAGCCGACGGCAGGCCGGGTCAAGCGCGGGAAGACCGTGAAGGTCGCGACGCTGACGCAGCGGATGGACGAGCTCGAGCCGCACATGCAGGACCCGGTGCGCGTGGTCATCTCGAACCTGCGCACGAGCTACACGATCGGGTCGGGCTCGAAGGCGCAGGAGCTCACCCCGGGCCAGCTGCTCGAGCGCATGGGCTTCTCGTCGGTGCAGCTGTCGACGCCCGTCAAGGACCTCTCGGGCGGGCAGAAGCGGCGCCTGCAGCTGCTGCTGATCCTCCTCGATCAGCCCAATGTACTCATCCTCGACGAGCCCACCAACGACCTCGACACCGACATGCTCGCGGCGATGGAGGATCTCCTCGACTCCTGGGCGGGCACGCTCCTCGTCGTCTCGCACGACCGGTACTTCCTCGAGCGCGTCACCGATCAGCAGTACGCGGTTCTTGACGGGCGACTGCGGCATCTTCCCGGCGGCGTCGACGAGTACCTCCGACTGCGTGATGCGCAGGAGTCCGCGCGTGACCGTGCCCCGGCTGCCGCGGCGGGGGCCGCCGCGGCGACGCCTGCCGCGGGGCTGTCAGGCGCCGAGCTGCGGGCCGCGCAGAAGGAGCTCGCCGCCGCGGAGCGCAAGCTCGAGAAGCTCCAGGCCGATATCGCGAAGGTGCACGACCGGATGGCCGCGCACGACCAGAGCGACTACGAGGGCCTGGGCGCGCTGTCGGCCGAGATCCGGGCGCTCGAAGAGCAGACGGCGCAGATCGAGGAGCGCTGGCTCGAGCTCAGCGAGCTCGTCGAGTAGCGCGCCCGCGGTCAGCGCCGGTCGGAGGCGATCCGCGACCAGATCCCGAGGTCGACGCGGCCGCCATCCGTGAACCCCGCATTGCGCGCCGTGCCCTCGTAGACGAACCCGGCGCGCTCGGCGACCCGCGTGGACGCCGCGTTGCCGGTCGCGATGCGGAGCTCGACGCGCTCGAACGCCTGCGCGTCGATCAGCCAGGAGGCGAGGGCATCGACGGCGCCTGCGGCGAGCCCGCGGCCTCGGTGCGCAGGCGAGAGCCAGTAGCCGAGCTCGGCGGTGCGCGCCCGCCAGTCGACGCGCTTGACGTCGATGCAGCCGGCCATCCGCTCGCCTTCTCTGATGCAGCGGACGAGCCCGGATCCCGACGCGCGGATGGTCTCGGCGACGCGGGTGCTCCAGTCGGCTGCGAGCTCGAGCGGGTACGGACGGGGGAGCGGGAGCCAGCGGCGGATCTCCACGTCGTCCACCGCGGCGTGGATGGCGGCCGCGTCGTCGGACGCGAAGGCTGTCAGGGCGACCCCTGCCCGCACGGGGATCACCTCATCGGGCAGCGCGTTCATGCCTGGTCCGGCATGAGCGCGCCGATCGCCGCCTCCGCGCCGCTCACGCGGAGGTCCCAGTCGGGGCGCCCGAACTCCGCGGCCGAGAGGCGCAGGCGCACGAGATCGTCGACCTGGTCGGGACGCGCCCGGACGCGCTCGATGCCGTTCTCGCGGTAGCCCAGTGCGCGCGAGACCCCGAGCGACGCCGCATTCCAGCTGGCGGCTCCGGACTCCGCCCACTCCGCGCCGAGCACGTCGAAGGCGAAGAGCAGGACCGCGGCCCGCATCTCGCGCCCGAGCCCGCGCCCCTGCGCGGAGCGGGTCAGCCACGAGCCGGTGTGCACCGTGCGCAGGGCGGGGAAGTCGCGTCCGTCGAGATCCTGGATCCCGATGGGCCTGCCGTCCTCGAGGACGGCGAAGCTGATGCCCCATGCCTCCGGCCGGAGCTGCGCGCGCCGGCTCCAGTGGAACCGCGCGAACTCGCGCCGCAGGACCTCGGGCTCAGCGTCGGTCCATGGCGCGCTGAACGGCATGCGGTCCGGATCGTGGATCCCCTCGATCGCCGCATCCGTGAGCGGTGCGAGATCCTCGTCGCGCAGCGGTCTCAGGGTGAGGCGCGGCGTGGCGAGCTCGAGCGCGAACAGCGGCCAGACGGTCTCGATCCCCATCCGGTCAGGCTATGCGACGCGGCGGCGTGCGTGCGATCAGGACGCGCGTCGCGCTCACCCCGACGGCGTCATGTCGTAGGTCACCCAGGGCGTCGCGACAGCATGGGCGTCGTACACGGACCGGGCGACCTCGTTGTCCGCCGCCGTGATCCAGCGGACGACGCTCGCCCCTCCCGCAGCGGCGAGCTGGGCAGCGTGCTTCAGCAGCATGCCTGCCGCGCCGGCTCCGCGGGCATCCGGAGAGGTGAAGAGATCGTCGAGGTAGAGGCCCGTCGTCGCGGTGGATGGCCGAGCGAACCATCGCAGGTTCGCGAGCGCGACGGGGCGATCGCGCTCATCCACGGCGACGAGCCCGACGAGGCCATGCGCTCCTTCGCGGACCCAGGTCCACGTCGTGGCGACGGCGTCGGGATCATCGGGGAGCCGGTAGAAGGCGCGATATCCGCGGTAGAGGGCGGCCCACTCGTCGGAGTCACGCGCATCGACGGGGCGAACGCTCAGTGTCATCCTCAGATCGTCCCCTGCACGGGGGGCTGACCCCGACGGCAGTGCCCTCGCCGCACGATCCGTTGCCGTTTCGTGATCGATCTCCACCGAGCCTGCGTCGTCTGGATCTGCGAATGTCGGTGGTCCTTGTGATGATGGATATATGGAGATCAGTTCGAGTGCGCGGGCGTCGGCGGGGTGGCTGCCGACGTCGGATGAGCGCGCTCGGCTGGGGGCGCTCGCGGATGCGCTGGAGGTGAACGGGCGGTCCCTGGCGTCGCTGGAGGCGATGCAGGCGCTCCTGATCGCGCACATGGTGGAGGTCGCGCAGGAGCAGTACGCGCGGGAGGCGCGGGCTCTGGCCGACGGCGAGGAGGGCCGAGGGTGGTCCTTCCGGGCGCTGGCAGAGGAGATCGCGGGCGTGCTGGGATGCGCGCGGGCGACGGCCGAGGCGCGGATGGCCGACGCGGTCGCGCTGGTGAATCGGTATCCGCGGGTCCTCGCGTCGATGCAGGCGGGGCGCGTCTCGGCAGGGCAGGCGCGCGTGATCGTGGAGCTCGGGGATGAGCTGGAGTCCGCGACGGCGCGGGCGCGGTTCGAGGAGCTGGTGCTGGGCGTGCTGGCCGAGCACGCGCTGACACCCGGCCGGCTGCGTCCCGTGGCGGAGGCCGTGGCGGAGCGGCTGCAGCCGCGGTCGCTGCGAGAGCGGCACGAGGAGGAGGCTGGGCGGCGTCGAGTGGTGTTCCAGCGGGGCCGGCACGGGATGGGCTGGGTGCGGATGTACGTGTCCGCGCTGGTCGGCGAGGGGATCGTGGATCGTTCCCGGCGGCTGGCTGAGGAGCTCGCGGCGGCGGATGTCGACGGCTCTGACGAGCGCACCGCCGAGCAGCGGCAGGTGGATGTGCTGTGCGATCTCGCTCTCGCGGGGGCGCCCACAGCCGGCCCGCAGGGAGTGCCGACGGGACTCGCGGGAATCCGCGCGAGCGTGCAGATCACGATCCCCGCCCGCGCGTTCATCGCCGCTGCGGAGCACCGCGCCGCCGGCGCCGCGGAGATCGGCGGAGAGGGCGACGACGAGCTCGCCGACCCGTGTCCCGACGATGACACCGCGGACGCGACCCCTCAGGGGTCTGGGCGTGACGCGTTCGGACGCCCGACGGAGCGCCTCGTGGGCGGGGCGGCCGTGCTGTGCGGGCACGGGGTGATCCCCGTCGTGCAGGCGGTTGAGCTCGCTGCGACCGCCCCTGTGTGGGAGCGGCTGTTCGTCGACGCCGACACCGGAGCGCTGCTCGCGGTGGATCTGCGCTTCCCGAACGCCGCGCAGCGTCGATACCTGAGAGCGCGCGACGAGCACTGCCGGTTCCCCGGATGCCGTCGCCCCATCCGCAAGCGCCTCTCCGACGCCGATCACACGATCGATCACTGCCTCGGCGGGCCCACCTGCGTGTGCAACCTCGCCTACCTCTGCGAATATCACCACACCCTCAAGCACCATTCCGCATGGACGGTCGTGCAGAGACCCGGCGGCGTCCTCGAATGGACGTCGCCGACGGGACGCACCTGCACCGACATGCCGCCGCCCGTCGTCCGCTTCATCCACGACGGCGACCCGCCACCCTTCTGAACGGTGGAGGAGGGGCTGCCCGGTGAGCCTGCGCGGTGTACGAGCGGGCACCTGACTGAAGGTTCGGGGAACAGTGCGCGGGAGGGGTTGACGCTCCCGTGCGCCCTGAGTAGGCCTGGGGGAGCCGGGGTCTTCCTGACCCAGGCGAGGGGGAATCGCTCGGATCGGCGTGCTCGCGTCGGTTGACGACGACCGCTCGTCGTCGGCGCCGTTCACATCCAGATCAGTTGGGGGAACAACATGAGCAATTCGGATCAGTTCGGGCAGAACGACCAGTCCGAGGGGCAGGGGGCTGAGGAGTTCGGGTCGGGCGACCAGTACTCCGGAGAGGCTTCGGAGTCGTACGGCGAGTCGTCGGAGCAGGGCGGCTCCTACGACGGGGGTTCGTCGGATTCGTCATACGGCGGCGCGTCGTCGGAGTCGTCGTACGGCGGCGAGTCGGGCGAGTCGACCGGAAGCGAGTCGTCCGGCGAGTCGTATGGAAGCGAGTCCTCGTACGGCGGTGAGTCGTCGTCGGAGTCCTCCTACGGCAGCGAGTCGACCGCGTTCGGCGATGAGTCGTCCGAGTCCTCCTACGGCAGCGAGTCGTCGGGCGAGGAGAGCGGCTCCGCATACGGCGGCGAGTCGTCATCGGAGTCGTCGTTCGGCGGATCCTCGGAGCAGAGCGGCTCCTACGAGGAGTAGTGAGCTCGCGGCCGTGAGGCCGATCCCGCACGGGAGCCTCGTCGGATCGGATCCGGCGAGGCTCCCGCACGTCCGGCTGTCAGCGCGTCGGCGGTCGCGGCGTTCGGGGCGTCGTCGATCACGCGCCGATCTGCTCCTCGTACCACGCGATCTTCTCGTCGAGTCTCGCGCGGCGCTGCCGCAGGAGCTCCAGCTGCGCATCGACGTCGTCCGCGTGCTCGCGCAGCAGGTCGACGCGGGCGCGCAGGGTGGACGCGTCGCGGCAGAGCTCTCCGTACCGGCGCAGCCGCTCGATCGGCATCCCCGTGTCGCGCAGGCACTTGAGGAAGTCGAGCGTCGACAGGTCGCCGTCGGTGTACACGCGCCTCCCGCCGCCGTCGCGTGCGACCGGCGGCAGGATCCCCTCGCGCTCGTAGTAGCGGAGCGTGTCGATGGAGAGGCCGGAGCGCGTGGAGGCCTCTGCCGGGGAGTAGGTCGTCATGCTCGCACGATAGCGCTTGACCTGGAGCGCGCTCCAGGTCGCATCGTGTCCTCATGACCGTCACCACCACGCCCCTCGTCCTCGGCGCCATGACCTTCGGAACCCGTCTCGACGACGAGGCGTCCTTCGCCCTTCTCGACCGCTTCGTGGAACGCGGCGGCGAGTGGATCGACACCGCCGACTGCTATGCGTTCTGGGAGAGCGCGGATGGCCGCGGCGGCGCGAGCGAGACCGTCCTCGGCCGGTGGCTCGCGGCACGGCCGGGGATGCGCGAGCGCGTCCGCCTCTCGACGAAGGTCGGCGCCGAGCCGCTCTGGGCCGGGTCCTGGCCCGAGCACCGCGCGGGCCTGAGCCGTCGCGCGATCCACGACGCGTTCCGGGGAAGCCTCTCGCGCCTCGGCGTCGACTCCGTCGATCTCCTCTGGCTGCATCAGGAGGACCGGCAGACGCCGATCGAGGAGACCGTCGACGCCCTGCAGGAGCTCGTCGAGCGCGGCGAGGTGCGCAGGGTCGGGGCGTCGAACCATCCGGCCTGGCGTGTCGAGCGCGCGAGGCGGCACGCATCGGCGTCGGGTGCCCTTCCGATCGACGCGCTCCAGCTCAACGCGACCTACCTGCGGGCGCGCCCGGGCGTGCGGCCGGCGGGAGTCGTGCACCCCTTCGGCCTCCTGAGCGACGAGCAGCGCGACATCGCGCGCGAGCACCGCATGGAGATCTGGGCCTACACACCCCTCCTCGGGGGCGCCTACGACGACCCAGAGAAGGAGATCGACCCGGTATACGACCACCCGGGCAACGCGCGCCGACTCGAGGCCCTCGACGAGGTCGCCCGCGACACGGGCGCGACCCGCGGGCAGGTCGTCCTCGCGTGGCTCGTGTCGCAGGGCATCCGCCCGATCCTCGGCGGGAGCCGGCTGCACCAGCTCGACGCCGCTCTCGACGGCGTCGCGCTCGAGCTCACGGCCGCGCAGCTCGAGCGGCTCGACGTCGAGGGCTGAGCCCGGTCAGACCCCGCCGTCGAAGCTGAGGCTGAGGCGGCGCAGCAGCGCGGCCAGCCGCGTCCGCTCGGCCGCCGACAGGCGGCCGAGCAGCTCGGCTTCGGCGTCCATGAGTCGTGTGATGGCGGCGTCGACGCGCGTGCGGCCGTCGTCCGTGAGCGTGACGAGCACGCTGCGGCCGTCGCCGGGGTCGGACTCCCGGCGGACGAACCCGCGCGTCACGAGGCGGTCGATCCGGTTCGTCATGGTGCCGCTCGACACGAGCGTCTGCTGCAGCAGCTGCTTGGGGCTCAGCTGGTACGGGGCTCCGGCCCGGCGCAGGGCCGAGAGGACATCCCACTCCCACGGCTCGATCTCCGTGCGGCTGAACGCCTCGCGGCGCGCGCGGTCGAGATGCCGCGAGAGACGGTCGACACGCGAGAGCACCTCCATCGGCGAGAAGTCGAGATCGGGGCGCTGTGTCGCCCAGGCGCCCACGATGCGGTCGACTTCGTCGGTATCCGTGGCCATCCGTCCAGTATCACGCACGCGCGCCATCGGTCAGACGCCGGCCGACGACCCGAGCCCGACGACGCCACGTGGCAGACTTGTGGGGCGGCCAGGGGCCGTGGTCCGCCATGGTGTAACGGCAGCACGACAGCCTTTGGAGCTGTGAGGACCAGGTTCGAATCCTGGTGGCGGAGCGTGACGGAGAGCGACGTGACGGAGAACCACGTGACACAGAGCGAACTGGCGATCGTCATCCTGGCCGCGGGGCAGGGGACGCGCATGAGATCGAAGCTCCCGAAGGTGCTGCACCGGATCGGCGGCCGCCCGCTCGTCGGGCACGTCCTGCACACGGCGCAGCAGCTCGACGCGGTCGTGACGCGCGTCGTCGTGCGCCACGAGCGCGACCGGGTGGTCGAGGCGATCGCCGACTTCCCCGGCGTGGAGCCGGTCGACCAGGACGACATCCCGGGAACGGGGCGTGCGGTCCAGGTCGCGGTCGAGAACCTCCCGGACTCGTTCGGCGGCGATGTCCTCGTGCTGAGCGGCGACGTGCCGCTGCTCGATGCGGAGACCCTCGCGTCGCTCATCGAGACGCACCGCAGCTCGGGCGCCGAGGCGACCCTCCTGACCGCGTCGCTCGACGATCCGTCGGGCTATGGGCGCGTCGTCCGCGACGCCGACGGCGCGGTCGCCCGCATCGTCGAGCAGAAGGACGCGAGCGACGACGAGCTCGCCATCGCCGAGATCAACGCGGGCGTCTACGTCTTCCGTGCGCCGGCGCTGCGCGCGCAGCTCGCGCGGATCGGCACGGCGAACGCGCAGGGGGAGATGTACCTCACCGACGTCGTCCGCCTGCTCCGCGAGGAGGGCGCACGCGTCGCCGCCCAGACGGCACCCGACGCGCGCATCGCGCTCGGCGTGAACGACCGCGTGCAGCTCGCGGAGGCCGCGGCCATCCTCAATGCGCGCATCGTGCGCCGCTGGCAGGTCGAGGGCGCGACCATCCTCGACCCCGCGTCCACGTGGATCGACGACACCGCATCGCTCGCCCCTGACGTGACCGTGCTGCCCGGCACCTTCATCCTGGGCGCGACGAGCGTGGGCGAGGGGGCGACGATCGGCCCTGACACCTCCCTCCTCGACTGCGAGGTCGGCGAGGGCGCGACCGTCCGGCGCACCGACGCGACGCTCGCCGTGATCGGCGCGGGGGCGACCGTCGGTCCGTTCGCCTTCCTGCGCCCCGGCGCGGAGCTCGCCGCGGACGCGAAGGTCGGCACGTTCGTCGAGGTGAAGAACTCGACGATCGGCGAGGGCAGCAAGGTGCCGCACCTCTCGTACGTCGGCGACACGACGATCGGCCGCGGCGTCAACCTCGGCGCGGGCGCGATCACCGCGAACTACGACGACATCGCCAAGCACCGCACGGTGATCGGCGACGAGGTGCACACCGGCTCGCACAACGTCTTCGTCGCCCCCGTTACACTGGGTGACGGCGCGAAGACGGGAGCGGGCGCGGTCATCCGCAAGGATGTGCCGGCGGGCGCTCTCGCTCTCAGCGTGGCACCCCAGCGGAACATCGCCGGGTGGGTCGAGACGAACAGGGCGGGCACCGCAGCGGCAGAGGCCGCGGCTCGTGCCCGAGCGGCGGAGAAAGCAGCCGATGGCGCGCACGAAGAAGACCATTGACCTCGACCTCGAACGGGGCATCGCCCCGGGAGTCGTCACCAAGACGAAGAAGCGGCTGGTGGTGGTCGCGGGGCGCTCGCATCCCGAGCTCGCCCAGGCCGTCGGCGAGCAGCTCGGCATCGGCATCGCGCCGACCGAGCACCGCACCTTCGCGTCCGGTGAGATCTACACGCGCTTCGAGGTCTCGATGCGCGGCAGCGACGTCTTCCTCATCCAGTCGTTCAGCCAGAGCGTCAATGAGGAGCTCATGGAGATGCTCATCATGCTCGACGCCCTCAAGCGCGCGTCGGCGAAGCGCGTCACCGTGGTCGTGCCGTACTACCCGTACTCGCGCCAGGACAAGAAGGGGCGCGGCCGCGAGCCGATCTCGGCGCGCCTCGTCACCGACCTGATCACGACGGCCGGCGCCGACCGCATCATGAGCGTCGACCTGCACGCCTCCCAGATCCAGGGCTTCTTCGACGGTCCCGTCGACCACCTCTTCGCGAAGCCGGTGCTGCTGCGCCACTTCGAGGACACCCTCACGGAGGAGGAGCGCGAGACGCTCACGGTCGTCTCGCCCGACATGGGCCGCGTCCGCGTCGCCGACACGTGGTCGGACAGCCTCTCGGCGCCGCTCGCGATCATCCACAAGCGCCGTGACCCGAAGGTCGCCAACCAGGTCTCCGTGCACGAGATCGTCGGCGAGGTGTCGGGCCGCACGTGCCTCCTCGTCGACGACATGATCGACACGGCCGGAACGATCGTGAAGGCCGCCCAGGCGCTCAAGGCCAACGGCGCGAAGAAGGTCATCGTCGGCGCGACCCACGCGATCTTCAGCGACCCCGCCGTCGAGCGGCTGCAGGATGCGTCCGTCGACCGCGTCGTGGTCACCGACACCGTGCCGATCCCGCCGGAGCGCCGCTTCGAGAAGCTCACGGTGCTCTCCGCGGCGCCGCTGCTCGCGCGTGCCATCCGCGAGGTGTTCGACGACGGATCGGTCACGAGCATGTTCGACGGCGCCGCCTGAGCGACCGTCACAGCAGACTCATAAGGTCCGCGAAGCGGTTCCCGCATCGTGCCTGGTTAGGGTTGCCTCACACGGCCGCACCGCGGCACCGATGAACAGGGGACCGACATGAACCGATCCATTCGCACCGGCGCCGCACTCGCAGGAGTCGCGGGCGTCGTGGCGCTCGCGGGCTGCGGCGCCGTCACCGTGGGAGCCACTGCGGACGACGAGACCGCGACGACCGACGCGTCGAGCGGCCAGGCGACCGACTCCGGCACGGTGGCGTACGCCGACGGCACCTACACGGCCGAGGGCAGCTACCAGACTCCGGAGACGGTCGAGACGGTCAGCGTGACCGTGACGATCCAGGACGACGTGGTGACGGCGGTCGAGGTGACCGGCGACCCGCAGGCGGCCGAGAGCCGGCAGTACCAGTCCCAGTTCATCGGCGGCATCGCCGACGAGGTCGTGGGGGTCGCCCTCGATGACCTCGCCGTGGACCGCGTGGCCGGGTCGTCGCTCACGAGCGGCGGCTTCAACGCGGCGATCGAGCAGATCAAGCAGGACGCGGCGGTCTGACGTGTCCGCGTCGGCCGTGTGGCGCTTCGACGCCATCGGCACGAGCTGGGAGATCGAGTCGGCGCAGCCGCTCGACGCGCACGTGCGCGACGCGGTGACCGCGGAGGTCGAGGCGTTCGATGCGACCTGGTCGCGCTTCCGCCCCGACTCCCTCGTCTCCCGGCTCGCCCCCGCGGGCGGCGCTGCGCCGGCGCCGCCCGACGCCGGGGCGATGCTCGACGCGTGCGCGGAGCTCTCCGCGGCGACGGATGGCGCGGTGAACCCGCTCGTCGGCGGCTCGCTCGAGCAGCTGGGGTACGACGCGTCGTACAGCCTGCGTGCGGGGGAGCCCCTCCCGGCTCCGGCGGACTGGCGTGCGCGGCTGACGTGGGGCGACGGCGAGCTCCGCCTGCGCGGCCCTGGCGTCGTCGACGTGGGGGCGCTCGGCAAGGGGCGCCTCGTCGATCTCGTCGCCGACCGCGTTCCGGGTGAGGGGGTCGTCGACGCGAGCGGCGACCTGCGGGTCCGCGGCCGCCGTCGCGTCGCCCTCGAGCACCCCTACGACCCGCGGCGCGCGATCGGCATCGTGACCGTCGAGGACGAGGCCCTGTGCGCGTCGGCCGCCAACCGCCGCACGTGGGGCGACGGGCTCCACCACGTTCTCGATGCGCGGACGGGTCTTCCGGTGCGCACGGTCGTCGCCACGTGGGCGATCGCCCCCACGGCGATGGTCGCCGACGCCGCCGCGACCGCGCTGTTCTTCGACGGCGGGCCCGAGTACGCGCACGCGCACGGCGTGCACTGGGTGCGCGTGCTGTCGGATGGCCGCGCCGAGTGGTCCTGGGGCTCCCGCGGGGAGCGGGGAGAAGCGGAGCTGTTCACATGATCGGACGACTCACCTCGGTCTACCAGCGGGGGATGCGCGCGCTCGGGCGGTTCTCGATGTACCGGCTCGTCCTCGTCGCCCTCGCGGTGCTCGCGGCCATCGCGCTCGCCCTGTCCGTGTTCGGCCTGGTGCTGCCCTCACCGGGAGCCCTCCTGGCGACCGCCGCCGTCCTCGTCGGCGTCGGCGCGATCGTCGACGCCACCGCGCACCGCATCCTCGGGCTCGTCTGGCGGCCCGAGTCGACGCTCATCACCGCGGGCATCCTGCTCTTCGTCGTGCGCCCCGGTCTCAACGCCGCAGGCCTGGCGGGCGCGGCGATCGCCGCGGCGGCCGCGTCGCTCTCGAAGTACCTGATCGTCTGGCGCGGGCGCCACATCCTGAATCCCGCGGCGGTCGGGGCGACGGTC
This sequence comes from Microbacterium sp. JZ37, assembly GCF_035188445.1. Taxonomy (NCBI): domain Bacteria; kingdom Bacillati; phylum Actinomycetota; class Actinomycetes; order Micrococcales; family Microbacteriaceae; genus Microbacterium; species Microbacterium sp. JZ37. The sequence goes on from NZ_CP045253.1 coordinate 1,307,613, forward strand.
GCGACGCTCTCGACGCTCACGACCTCGGCGTGGTGGGTGGGCACCCCCGCGCTCTTCGCCCCGCTCCTCGTCCTCGCCGTCCTCGTGCTCTGGCGCACCGAGAAGCTCCGCGTCGTCGGCCTCTTCCTCGTCGTGGCGATGGTCGTCGGCGCTGCCCGCATGATCGTGCAGCTCCTCGCCGCCGGTCTCTCGCTTCCGCTCGAGACCCTGCTGCAGGGCCTGGTGGTGCAGTCGCCCTTCCTCTTCCTCGGCGCGTTCATGCTGTCCGAGCCGCTCACGCTCCCGCCGCGCCGACGCCAGCAGTACCTCGTCGCGGTCGTGGTCGGCGTGCTCGCCGGCTGGCCGATACCGCTGGGGATCATCACCCTCGGCCAGGAGCGCGCGCTCCTCATCGGCAACCTCATCGCCTTCGCCTTCGCGGCGCGCGGCGCCGTCCGTCTCGCCCTCGTCCGGCGCGTCGCCCTGACGCCGACGGTTCAGGAGCTGACGTTCGCCGCCCAGCGGCGCTTGGCCTTCGTGCCGGGGCAGTACCTCGAGCTCGACGTTCCGCACCGTCGGCCCGATGCGCGCGGGACGCGCCGCGAGTTCTCGATCTCCTCGGCGCCCGAGGAGCTCCCGACCATCCGCATCGCCTTCCGCGAGAGCCGCGGGGGAGCGCTCTCCAGCTACAAGCGCGCCCTCGCGGAGGCGCGCGAGGGCGACGTGCTCGCGGTGACGGGCGTGTGGGGCGACTTCGTGCTGCCGCGGTCGGCGGATGCGCCGGTGCTGATGGTCGCCGCCGGCATCGGCGTGACGCCCTTCGTGTCGCAGCTGCGGCACCTGCAGCTCTCGGGCGCGCGGCGCGATGCCGTGCTCGTGCTCGTGGCCTCCCGCGCCGACGAGCTCGCGTATCGACGCGAGCTCGAGCAGACCGGCGTCCGGACGGTCGTGTTCACCCCGGATGAGCCCGCGGGCCTGCCCGCGCACTGGGCGTGGGCAGGAGGGGAGCGGCTGACGGCGGATGGCCTGGCCGCTGCCGTCCCGGACATCGCGGCCCATCACGCGTACGTCTCCGGCCCGCCGGCCCTGATCGCCGATCTCGCGCCCGCGCTCGGCAGGGCGCGGTCGCTCACGACCGACGCCTTCGCCGGCTACTGACGCTGAGCGGCGGCGCACCCGACGAGAGGGCGCGCCGCCGCTCGGCCCGGCTCAGCGCCGGGTGATGTCATGCACGGCGCCGTGGTCGAGGCGGAGCCGACGGCGGGCGCGACGCGCGACGGCCGAGTCGTGCGTGACGAGGACGAGGGTCAGGCCATCGGCGTTCAGGCGCTCGAGCAGGTCCATGATCTCGTCGCGCGTGCGCTCGTCGAGGTTCCCGGTCGGCTCGTCGGCGAGCAGCACCCGGGGCCGCTTCGCGATCGCACGAGCGATCGCGACGCGCTGCTGCTGGCCGCCCGACAGCTCAGCGGGACGATGGTCGGCGCGCTCGGCCAGCCCGACCTGCGCGAGGGCCTCGGCGACGCGCGCGTCGCGCTCGTCCCTCGACAGGCGCAGCGGCTCGAGACCCATGGCGACGTTCTCCCGCGCCGTCAGGGTGGGGATGAGGTTGAACCCCTGGAAGACGAAGCCGATCTCGCCCGCGCGGAGCGCACTGAGCTCCCCGGCTGACGCCCGGCCGAGCTCGGATCCGGCGATCGAGATCGAGCCCTTCGTCGGCGTGTCGAGCGCTCCCAGCAGCTGGAGCAGCGTGGACTTGCCGCCGCCGGTCGGCCCCTGGATCGTGACGAAGTCGCCCTGCTCGATCGAGAGATCGACGTGGGCGAGCGCGCGGATCTCGCGCCCCTTCGCCCGGTAGGTCTTCTGGACGCCCTCGAGCGCATACAGCGTGGTCATGATGTTCTCCTCTGTTCCGTCCGCGCTCAGCCGACCGAGCGCAGCGCTTCGGCGGGGCTCAGGCGCGCGGCGCGCCATCCGCCGATCGCCCCGGCCACGAGGCCGCCGGCGACCGCGAGGGCCACGGCGGCGATGATGACGACGGCGTCGAGCGGTGCCGTCAGCGCGATGTCGCTCGCGGTCTCGGCCATCGCGCCGAACGGACCGCCCATGCCGCCTCCCGCACCGGGGCCGGCGGCCGTCGCAGCGGACGACGTCGAGATCGTCGGCCGCACGAGGTCGATGATCACGGCGCCGATCACGCCGAGCGCCACGCCGGCCGCGCCGCCGATGAGCCCCTGCACGACCGATTCGCCGGCGACCTGGCGCACGACGCGCGCGTTCGTCCATCCGATCGCCTTGAGCGTGCCGAACTCGCGCGTGCGGCGCGAGACGCCCGAGAGCGTGAACAGCACCGCGAGCAGCACGGCGACCGCGAGCACGATGACGGAGAGCCACGTGCCGAGGCTCGAGATGAGGCTCGAGGCGCTCGACAGCGACCCCGAGACCGTCGACGCGAGGTCGGACTGCGAGCTCACGGTCGCCTCGGGCAGCTCCTCCTCGAGGGCGGCCTGCACGGCGGCGATGTCGCCCGCCGACACGGCCTGCACGTAGACGGTCGAGACGACGTCGCCCGCGCCCGAGAGCTCCTGCGCGATGTCGATCGGGATGAAGACGTCGGCCGCGGTGTCGGCGGAGTCGGTCGCGGACGCCGCGATCCCGACGATCTCGAACTCCTCGCCGCCCAGCTCGACGGCGTCTCCGACCGCGAGCTCGTTCGTCGAGGCGTAGGTCGCGTCGACGACGGCGACGGCGGCACCCGCATCGGATGCCTCCAGCGCCCGCCCGTCGGACACCTCGACCGACGAGAGCGGGCCCACCGTCGTCGCGGCGTCGTCGACACCCAGGACGCTGATCGAGTCGAGGTCGAAGGCGCCGCCGCCGAAGCCCCCGCCTCCGCCGCCCGGAGGCGCCTCTCCCTCCGCGGGCGCGGCCTGCGTGGCGTCCCCGGCGTCCTCCGGCGCGCTCGGGAGCTCGCCGTCGAACGTGATGTTGGTGAGCGCGAGCGCGCCCGACACGGCGGAGACGCCCTCGGTGCCGGCCGCCGTCTCGACCGCGGACGACGCGAGTGTGCTCCGGCCCATCTCGACGGCGAGGCGCGACTGGCTCACCTGCGTGGTCCCGTCCTCGGCGGTCTCGCCGTCGTCCTCGCCGAACTCGAAGCGCTGGCCGCGGCCCTCGCCGGGCTCGGCCGCCGCCCCGCTGACCGTGAGGTCGGTGCCGACGCCGTAGACCGACTCGAGGGCCGCGTTCTGGGCGTCGCGGACGCCGGCAGACAGCGCATTCACGATGATCACGAGCGCGATCGCCACCGCGAGTCCGGAGGCGACGATCATCGTCTGCCGCTTCCGGCCCGCGAGCTCTCGTCGCAGGTACGTTCCGAACATGGATCTCCCTTCGCCGCTCCCCGCGAGCGGCCAGCTGCGACCGTAGGGAGCGCGGCGATGGAGGGGGCATGAGCGGCGTATGAACGGGCTATGCGGCGCCGCGCGCACTCACAGCCCGCGCATAGCGCGTGCCATAGCAGACCCATAGGAAGCGGAGCACAATGGGTCGCATGACAACGCCCGCTCGCACTCCGTCGCCCGCCCTCACCCGTCCCGACGGCAGCCCCGTGCGCGTCCTCGTCGTCGACGACGAGCAGATGCTCACCGACCTGCTGTCGATGGCGCTGCGCATGGAGGGCTGGGAGGTGCGCGCAGCGGGCAGCGGCTTCGAGGCGCTCCAGGCGGTGCGCGAGTTCGATCCCGACGCGCTCATCCTCGACGTCATGATGCCCGATCTCGACGGGATGGGCGTCCTCCAGCGGCTGCGCCAGAACGGCAACGACGTGCCCGTGCTCTTCCTCACGGCGAAGGACGCCGTGAGCGACCGGGTCGCGGGGCTGACGGCCGGCGGCGACGACTACGTGACGAAGCCGTTCAGCCTCGAGGAGGTCGTCGCGCGTCTGCGCGCCCTCATGCGCCGCTCCGGCACGGCTCTCGCGGCCGAGGTCGAGCCCATCCTGCGCGTCGCGGACCTCACCCTCAACGAGGACAGCCACGAGGTCGAGCGCGCGGGGACGCCGATCGAGCTCACGGCCACCGAGTTCGAGCTGCTGCGCTATCTCATGCGCAACCAGCGGCGCGTGCTCTCGAAGGCGCAGATCCTCGATCGGGTCTGGCACTACGACTTCGGCGGCAAGTCGAGCGTCGTCGAGCTCTACATCTCGTACCTCCGCAAGAAGATCGACGCCGGACGCGAGGCGCTCATCCACACGGTGCGCGGGGCCGGCTACATGATCAAGGCACCGCAGTGACCGATGCGCCGCGCGACGAGCTGGCCGCGCCGCCGCGCCGGCAGCTGACGTTCGAAGCGCGCCTCATGATCACGATCGTGTCGATCGTGTCGGTCATCCTCGTGATCATCACGACCCTCACGAGCGCGATCATGAGCAGCGTCCTCGACCAGCAGCTGAGCGAGCGCGTGGCCTCGGCCACGCAGGAGCTCGACCACCAGGTCGCCGAGGCGCTCGCGTCGGGGAAGACCGCCGCGGAGGCTCTCGTCGGCCCGCCGGTCGAGCGCGGACTCCTCCTCGTCGCCGAGACCGACGGCGGCATCACGGGCGCGGTCGTGGGCGAGGGGAGTGTCACGGCGCTCACCGCCGAGCAGGTGGACGACGTCGTCACGGCGATGACCGGCGAGGCGCACACGGAGACGGTCGCGGTGTCCGATCTCGGCACGTACCGCGTCCGCACGGCCGTGATCCGGCAGACCGGCCAGTCGCTCGTCATCGGCCTCCCCACCGCCGAGGTCCAGGGCACGATCGGCCGGCTCTGGACGACCATCCTCTTCGCGACGATCGGCGGGATGATCCTGCTCGGCATCGCGACGACCCTCGTCATCCGCGCGGGGCTGCGTCCCCTCCGCGCAGTCGCCGAGACCGCGACCCGCGTGGCCCAGCAGCCGCTCGATCAGGGATCCGTGTCGATCGACGAGCGCGTTCCGGCCGAGCAGGCCGACCCGCGCACGGAGATCGGGCAGGTCGGCGCCGCCCTCAACACGCTGCTCGACCATGTCGAGTCGTCGCTGCACGCACGGCAGCGGAACGAGGAGCTCATGCGCCGATTCGTCGCCGACGCGAGCCACGAGCTGCGCACGCCGCTCGCGTCGATCCGGGGCTACTCCGAGCTGTCGCTGCGCGATCCGTCGCTCAGCGAGACGTCGGAGCAGGCGCTCGAGCGCATCCAGGCGCAGTCGATCCGGATGACCTCGCTCGTCGAGGACCTGCTCCTCCTCGCGCGTCTCGACGAGGGGCACGAGATCGTGCTCGGCGCCGTCGACCTGACCCAGCTCGCGGTCGAGGCGCTCGCCGATCAGCAGGCGGCGGGGCCTGATCACGACTGGTCGGTCGAGGTGCCCGAGGAGCCCGTCGTCATCGCGGGCGACCGGGGTCGTCTCACCCAGGTCGTGGTGAACCTCCTCGCGAACGCCCGCACGCACACGCCGGAGGGGACGCATGTCGAGCTCGCGGTGCGCCTCGAGGGCGAGGGGAGCGGGACGCGCGCCGTGCTCACCGTGCACGACGACGGGCCGGGCATCGACGAGGAGCTCCAGGGCGAGCTGTTCACGCGGTTCGCGCGCGGCGATCGGTCGCGGGCGCGCAAGACCGGCGGGACGGGCCTCGGGCTCTCGATCGCCAAGGCGATCGTCGAGGCGCACCACGGCGAGATCTCCGTGCGCAGCGCGCCCGGAGACACGACGTTCGAGGTGCGCCTGCCCGCGAAGCCCGCCGAGGCCCCGCCGGCCTGACCGACGCCGGAGACGGAGCGAGCCGACCCCCGGGCGGGGGTCGGCTCGCTGCGCTCGCTGAGGCGTTTCGGCTCGCTGCGCTCGCTCAACGACCGGAGGCGGCTCGCGGAGACCCGTGCTGAGCGAGGGAGCGCAGCGACCGAGCCGAAGCATCGCTGAGTCTTAGTGGGTGTCCTCGGCCTCGATCTCGGTGCGGTCGCCGCTCCACTGCGTGTGGAACGTGCCCTCCTTGTCGATGCGCTTGTAGGTGTGCGCGCCGAAGAAGTCGCGCTGCCCCTGCACGAGGGCGGCGGGCAGGCGCTCGGCGCGGATGCCGTCGTAGTACGCGAGCGACGACGAGAACGCCGGCGAGGGGATGCCAGCCTGCGTCGCGGCGACGACGACCCGGCGCCACGCCGCCTGGCCGCGCGTCAGCGCCTCGGCGAAGTACGGGGCGGTCGCGAGCACCGGGAGGTCGGGCTGCTCGGCGTACGCGTCGGCGATGCGGTTGAGGAACTGGGCGCGGATGATGCAGCCGGCGCGCCAGATCTTCGACACGGCGCCGAGGTCGATCGTCCAGTTGTACTCCGCTGCGCCCGCGCGGATCTCGTCGAAGCCCTGCGAGTAGGCGATGATCTTCGACGCGAACAGGGCCTGGCGGACGTCCTCGATGAAGCCGTCGACGTCGTCGACGCGGAACTCCTCGTCGGGGCCGGGGAGCGACGCCGCCACGGCGCGCTGCTCGGGGTGCGACGACAGCGAGCGGGCGAACGTCGCCTCGGCGATGCCCGACACGGGCACGCCGAGCGCGAGAGCGGTCTGCACGGTCCAGGCGCCGGTGCCCTTCGCACCCGCCTGGTCGAGGATCACGTCGACGAGGGGCTTGCCCGTCTCGGCGTCGACCTGGCGGAGCACCTCGGCGGTGATCTCGATGAGGTACGACTCGAGCTCGCCCTTGTTCCACTCGGCGAAGACGTCGGCGATCTCGGCCGGCGTCTTGCCCGTGCCGCGGCGGATGAGGTCGTACGCCTCGGCGATGAGCTGCATGTCGGCGTACTCGATGCCGTTGTGCACCATCTTCACGAAGTGGCCGGCGCCGTCGTGTCCGACGTGAGTGACGCAGGGCTCGCCCTCGGCGACCGCCGCGATCGACTTGAGGATGGGGCCGAGCGTGACCCACGACTCGTCCGAGCCGCCGGGCATGATCGAGGGGCCCGTGAGCGCGCCCTCCTCGCCGCCCGAGATGCCCGCGCCGACGAAGTTGATGCCGGTCTCGCGGACGGCCTTCTCGCGGCGGATCGTGTCAGGGAAGTACGCGTTGCCGCCGTCGACGATGATGTCGCCGGGCTCGAACACCTCGACGAGGGAGTCGATCACGGCGTCGGTGGGACGACCGGCCTTGACCATGATGATCGCCGTGCGCGGCTTCGACAGCGAGGCCGCGAACTCCTCGTAGGAGAACGCCGGGATGAAGCCGGCTTCGGGGTGCTCGGCGACGAGCTCGTCGGTCTTCGAGCGGCTGCGGTTGTACACGGCCACCGTGTTGCCCTCGCGGCTCGCGAGGTTGCGGGCCAGGTTCGAGCCCATCACGGCGAGGCCCACGACCCCGATGTTCGCAAGGGCAGGGGTCGATGAAGCGTCAGTCACGCGCGTCTCCTTGAGGACGGGAAATGATCGTACGTAATGCAGGGTAGTGCTCCCGCGCCTCACGCGCCTCTCCGTGACGTTGTGAGTGCGCGGAGGGCGTCACTTGCGGTACGAGCTCCGGCCGAGAGCGAACATGGCGCCCGAGACGAGCACGACGAAGGTCACGGACATGCCGCCGATGACCCAGGCGATCACGTGCGAGATGGCTGCGCCGTCGATCATGGGGACTCCTTCTGCAGATGCGCGGCCCTTTCCAGGGCGCGCGCGGACGGTCGAGGACGGCGCGATGCGCCGCCTCCATCGTAGTCGCGGGCGTCGTCGGGCCCTCCTCGATAGGCTCGGCCCATGGCGGCGCGCGCGTGGGCCCCGGACATCCTGGGGGAGGGGTTCGAGCAGCTCGAGCTGCCGCTCGCTGCCGACGGCGAAGGCGACGTCGTGGCCACCCTCGTCCGGCACCTCCCGCGGCGGCGCCGGTTCCTCGAGCGCGCGCGTCCGCTCGAGGACGTCGACGTCCTCTACGTGCACGGATGGTCGGACTACTTCTTCCAGCGCCGGCTCGCGCGCTTCTGGGCCGATCGCGGCGCGCGCTTCTTCGCGCTCGATCTCCGGAAGTACGGCAGGAGCCTCCGGCCCGGTCAGACGCCCGGGTACACGACCGACCTCGACGTCTACGACGAGGACATCGCGGCGGCGCTCGCGGCGATGCAGCCCGCGGTGGGGCGGCGCCTCGTCCTGCTCGGCCATTCCACCGGAGGCCTCACGCTCAGCCTCTGGGCCGCGCGCCATCCCGACGTCGCGAGCGCGCTCATCCTCAACAGCCCGTGGCTCGAGTTCCAGCTGAGCGGCGTGCGCACCGCGATCGCCCCCGTCGTGCAGATGCAGGCGCGCTGGCGCCCCATGGACGCGGCGCCGCAGGTCGACCTGGGCTACTACTCCCGCGCCCAGCGCGAGGCGGCCGATCCCGACGACCCGGTCGAGGTGAACCCGCTGTGGCGCCCCGAGCAGACGATGACGGTCCATGCCGGATGGCTGAGCGCTGTGCTGGCCGGGCACGCGCGGGTCGCGGCCGGCCTCGGGATCGCCGCGCCGGTCTGCGTCCTGCTCTCCGCGCGCAGCGCTCCGCCCACGCGGTGGTCCGACGAGCTCACGCGCGTCGACTCGGTCCTCGTCGTCGACGACATCGCGCGCGCGTCGCTCCGGCTCGGCCGCAGCGTCACCGTGGAGCGCATCGAGGGGGCGCTCCACGACGTGTTCCTCTCGCGGCGCGACGCGCGCGAGGAGGCGTACGCGCGCATGGACCGCTGGGTGAGCGGGTTCGTCGCGGGCTGAGGCTGGGAATCCGCGGTTCTCCCGACCGCCGGCGTCGGGTAGCATGGACGACGACCTCGGCGAGGGGTGCCTCCGCGCGTGCGCGAGACGGGCATCCGTGATCGACGCGGTGATGCGGGCCCATGCCCTCCTCACGCGCAGCGTTCGAGCCGAGGACTTCCGACAGAACTTCATGCGGCTCCGCTCGGCCGCGTGTCCCACGAGGAGCAGACACATGGCTGACCAGAACAAGCTCGCGGCAGAGGTCCGCACCGAGTTCGGCAAGGGCTTCGCCCGCCGCCTCCGCGCCGCCGGCAAGATCCCCGCCGTCATCTACGGCCACGGCACCGAGCCCGTGCACGTCGCGCTGCCCGGTCACGAGACGGCGCTCATCGTCCGTCACGCGAACGCGCTGCTCGAGCTCGACGTCGAGGGCCGCGCCGAGCTCGCGCTCGTCAAGGACGTGCAGCGCGACCCGGTGCGCCAGGTCATCGAGCACATCGACCTCCTCGTCGTGAAGAAGGGCGAGAAGGTCGCCGTCGAGGTGCCCGTCACCACCGTCGGCGAGTCGTTCTCCGGCACGATCGTGAACCTCGAGACGGCGACCCTCAAGCTCGAGGTCGAGGCGACGCACATCCCCGAGCACGTCGAGGTCTCGGTCGAGGGCCTCGAGGACGGCACGGTCATCACGGCCGGCGACATCGCGCTCCCGCAGGGCGCTGTCCTCGCGGACGAGCCGGAGCTCCAGATCCTCTCGATCCTCACGCCGCGCGCGACGGTCGAGGACGATGCTGCCGCCGAGGGCGAAGAGGCACCCGCCGCGGAGTGACGCGGATCTTCCACGCGAGGGGGTGCGACCTGGTCGCACCCCCTCGCGTCGTCTCCAGGAGGGAATGAGGATGGCCGAGACATGGCTGGTCATCGGGCTCGGCAATCCCGGCCCGCGGTATGAGCAGACGCGGCACAACGTCGGCCAGATGGTCGTCGACGAGCTCGCCGCGCGCCGCAGCGCGACGTTCCGGCAGCACAAGGCCAACGCGCGTGTGGCGGAGACGTGGCTGCGACCGGGCGCGGCGAAGCTCGTGCTCGCCAAGCCGAACACCTTCATGAACGTCTCGGGCGGCCCCGCGGCGGGCCTCGCCCGGTTCTACGGGCTCGCGGCCGATCGCGTCGTGGTCGTGCACGACGAGCTGGACATCCCGTTCGACACCATCAAGCTCAAGTCCGGTGGCGGGCACGGCGGGCACAACGGCGTCCGCGATGTCGCGAAGGCGCTCGGCACCCCGGACTTCGCCCGCGTGCGGGTCGGCATCGGGCGTCCACCCGGCCGTCAGGACCCCGCGGACTGGGTGCTCGACCCGTTCGGCGCGACCGAGCGCAAGACGCTCCCGATCCTCGTGTCCGACGCGGCCGACGCCGTCGAGCGGCTCGCGGAGGACGGCCTCGTGGCCGCGCAGCAGCGCTTCCACGCCCCGCGGGCCTGATCGGCGGGGCGCGAGGTCAGAATCCGGCCTGGTCCAGGCCGGCGGCGAGCCCGATCGAGAAGCCGATCGCGGCGGACGTGGCGACGATCACGGGCGCGACCGCGGCGATGACGACGGCGGCGATCCCCGCGCCCCTGCCGCGTCGTCGTGCGATCGCGACGATGCCCTGGATCAGCGCCCACACGCCGAGCGCCGTGGCGACCCACGCGGTGATCTCGCCGGTGAGGACGGCGTCGCGCACCGGCGTGAGCAGCGACCAGTCGAACTCGGTCGCCGCCGCGAAGTCCGTGCGCCCGGCCTGCACCCCGACGAGGAAGCAGCAGACGCCGATCACGAGCGTTCCGCCGACGAGGGCCACGAGCGCGAGGAGGAGCGCGACGCGGCCGAGGGCGGCGGATGGCGCGGGCGCGGGCGCCTCGACCATGGCGGCGAAGCGCGGATCCCCCGGCTGCTGGTACGGCGCGGTCGGCGGATAGAGATAGGCGCCCGAGGGCTGCTGGCCGGGCGTGACGCCGCCGGGGGAGATCGGCGAGTGGTCGCCGGGAGCGGGCGGGTACGGCGGCTGCGGGTCGGCGCTCATGCGCCCATCCTAGGAAGGCGGGGCGCGGATGTCCGTCGTGCCCGTGTCGGAGGGCGCGACTAGACTTCTGCGGTGACTGTTCAGGGAATCGTCAGTGCTCTGGAACAGGACGGGTCCTTCCGCGACGCGCTCGCCGCGTCGGCCGTCGATGCGGATCTCTCGCTCGTCGACGGACTGGACGCCCCGATGCTCGCCGGCCTCCTCGAGCGCCGCCGTGCGAGCGGGCACGCCCCCGTCCTGCTCGTCGTCGCGCCCACCGGGCGGCGGGCGGAGGCGCTCGGCGCCGCGCTGTCGTCGGTGATGCCCGAGGCCGAGGTGCTCGACTTCCCCGCATGGGAGACGCTGCCGCACGAGCGGCTGAGCCCGAGCCCCGAGACCGTGGGCCGACGGCTCGAGACCCTCCGCCGCATCGCCGCCGCGCATGCCGGGCCGACCTCGCCGCTCATCGTGACGGCGTCGATCCGCGCCGCCATCCAGCCGATCGCGAGCGGACTCGGCGACGTGCACCCGATCGAGCTGCGCGCGGGAGGGCGCGGCCATGAGCTCGAGAGCGTCGTCGAGCGCCTCGTCGAGCTCGCGTACCACCGGGTCGACATGGTGTCGCGACGCGGCGAGTTCGCCGTCCGCGGCGGCATCCTCGACGTCTTCCCGCCGGTCGCCGATCACCCGTATCGCATCGAGTTCTTCGGCGACGAGGTCGACCAGATCCGCGCCTTCTCCGTCGCCGACCAGCGTTCGCTCCCCGGCGATGTCGAGGCCGTCTCGCTCGTGCCGAGCCGCGAGCTCCTGCTGACGCCCGACATCCGCCAGCGCGCGCGCGAGCTGCAGCACGAGTACCCCGGCATCGCCCAGATGCTCGAGCGGATGGGCGAGGGCATCCCGGTCGAGGGCATGGAGTCGCTCATGCCGGTCCTCGCGGGGCCGCTCGTGTCGCTTCCGACGTACCTTCCCCGTGGCGCGGCGGTCGCGCTCGTCGATCCCGAGCGCGCGGTGTCGCGGTCCATCACCCTCGGCGAGACGAACCGCGAGTTCCTCGAGGCGGCGTGGAGCGCCGCGACGAGCGGAGCGAGCGCGCCCATCAACCTCGACGCGGGCGACTTCCTCACCCTCGCCCAGCTGCGCGACGACGTGCGAGCGGTCGGCGGCGTGTGGTGGACCCTGAGCCCCTTCGACTCGGGAGCGGCCGAGATCGCGGCCGAGCTCGCCGAGCACGACGACCTCGACGCCGTGCCCGACGCGCGAGACGCGATCCGCGTGCGCGCCTCCGCGACGCCGACCTTCCAGGGCAACGTCGAGGGCGCCACCGCGCACATCGGGCAGCTCCTGCACGACGGCTGGTCGGTGGTCGTCGCGGCGTCGGGCATCGGCCTCGTGGAACGGGCACGCGACGTGCTGTCGGAGCGCGGGCTCGCGGCGCGCATCGTCGACAGCCTCGTCGAGGCGCCGGAGCCGGGGGTCGCGACCCTCGTGCAGGCCGCGATCGAGCGCGGCTTCACGGTCGAGGGCGTGAAGCTCGCCCTCTTCACCGAGAACGAGTTCTACGGCAGGGCGATCGGCGGCGACACGCGCGCGGTCAAGAAGCTCGCGTCGCGGCGGAAGAACGTCGTCGACCCCCTTCAGCTGAAGCCGGGCGAGATCGTCGTGCACGCGACGCACGGCATCGGCCGATTCGTCGAGATGACCCAGCGCGAGGTCTCCAGCGGCGGCCGCAACGCGACGAAGACGACGCGCGACTACCTCGTGCTCGAGTACGCGCCGTCGAAGCGCGGGTATCCGGGCGACAAGCTGTACGTGCCGACGGACCAGCTCGACCTGCTCTCGAAGTACGTCGGCGGCGAGGCCCCGACGCTGTCGAAGATGGGCGGGAGCGACTGGGCGCAGGCGAAGAGCCGCGCGCGCAAGGCGGTCCGCGACATCGCCGTCGAGCTCGTCAAGCTGTACTCGGCGCGGATGGCGGCGAAGGGCCACGCCTTCGGGCCGGACACCCCGTGGCAGCGCGAGCTCGAGGAGGCCTTCCCCTTCGCGGAGACCCCCGATCAGCTGCAGACGATCGAGGAGGTCAAGCGCGACATGGAGCGCCCGATCCCGATGGACCGCCTGCTCTCGGGCGACGTCGGGTTCGGCAAGACCGAGGTCGCCGTGCGCGCCGCGTTCAAGGCGATCCAGGACGGCAAGCAGGTCGCGATGCTCGTCCCGACCACGCTGCTCGTGAAGCAGCACCTCGAGACCTTCCAGGACCGGTTCGCGGGCTTCCCCGTGAAGGTGCGCGCGCTGTCGCGCTTCCAGACCGACAAGGAGGCGCGCGAGACCATCCAGGGCCTGTCGGACGGGTCCATCGACATGGTGATCGGCACGCACCGCATCCTCACCGAGCAGGTGCGCTTCAAGGACCTGGGTCTGCTCATCGTCGACGAGGAGCAGCGCTTCGGCGTCGAGCACAAGGACGCCCTCAAGAAGCTCAAGACGAACGTCGACATCCTCGCGATGAGCGCGACCCCGATCCCGCGCACGCTCGAGATGGCGGTCACCGGCATCCGGGAGATGTCCACGCTCGCGACGCCGCCCGAGGATCGCCACCCGATCCTGTCGTACGTCGGCCCGCACAACGACAAGCAGATCGCCGCGGCCATCCGACGCGAGCTGCTGCGCGAGGGGCAGGTGTTCTTCGTGCACAACCGGGTCACGACGATCCAGAAGGTCGCCTCGCATCTCGCCGAGCTCGTTCCCGACGCCCGCATCGCGGTCGCGCACGGCAAGATGAGCGAGAACCAGCTCGAGCAGGTCGTCGATGACTTCTGGGAGCGCAAGTTCGACGTGCTCGTCTGCACGACCATCATCGAGACCGGCATCGACATCGCGAACGCGAACACGATCATCATCGACCGCGCCGACAAGTACGGGCTCGCGCAGCTGCACCAGCTGCGGGGTCGCGTCGGCCGCGGCCGCGAGCGCGCCTACGCGTACTTCGTGTACGACGAGGGCAAGCCGCTCTCCGAGACCGCGGCCGACCGCCTCGAGACGATCGCGGTGCACAACGATCTCGGCAGCGGCATCCAGGTCGCCATGAAGGATCTCGAGCTGCGCGGCGCCGGCAACCTCCTCGGCGCCGAGCAGGCCGGCCACATCGCGGGCGTCGGCTTCGACCTCTACCTGCGCATGATCGGCGAGGCCGTCGCGACGTTCCGGGGAGAGGAGACCGAGGGGCCGACCGAGCTGCGACTCGAGCTGCCCGTCGAGGCGCGCCTGCCGGAGAGCTACATCGACAGCGAGCGGCTGCGGCTCGAGGCGTACCAGAAGCTGTCGGCGGCCGCGTCGGCGACGGCGAAGGACGACGCCATCGACCTCGTCGTGGAGGAGCTCGTCGACCGCTACGGCGCGCCGCCGCCCGAGGTCGACGGCCTCATCGCCGTCGCGCGCCTGCGCCGCCGCGCGGCTCAGGCCGGTCTCGCCGATGTCGTCGCGATGGGGCGCAATCTGCGCATCGCGCCGGCGAACCTGCCCGATTCGATGAAGGTCCGGCTGCAGCGCCTGCACCCGGGCGCGAAGATCCTGAGCGGGGGAGAGGCCATGGTCGTCCCCCTTCCGCAGGCGGGCGGCGAGCCGCTCGGCGACGCCGAGCTCATCGCCTGGGTCGGGCAGCTGCTCGACTCGCTCTTCCCTGCGCCGAAGAAGGACGCTCCGGCCGAGTGACGTAGGGTGGGAGGCGGTGTGCCGGGAAGTCTGGTCGGCGGCGGGCGCTGATCGCGCCCGGTCCCCGGTCGGTCCTGAAAGGATCCCATGCTCAAGCTCCTGCGCTCCGAGCGCTTCCCCGCCTTCCTCCTCCTCGGCGCCGCGATCGTCGGCCTCGTCGTCGCGAACAGCCCGGTCGGCCCCGCGGTGCTCGATTTCAGCCACCTCCATCTCGCGGTGCCGGGAACGCCGCTCGACCTCTCGATCTCGCACTGGGTCGCCGACCTGCTGCTCGCGGTGTTCTTCTTCGGGGTCGCGATCGAGCTGCAGTACGAGCTCACGAACGGCCAGCTGAACACCGTCGGCAAGGCGCTCAAGCCCGCCATCGCTGCGGCCGGCGGTGTGATCGTGCCGATCGTCATCTATCTCGTCATCGCCTGGGATCCGGCCACGCGCGACGGATGGCCCATCCCGACCGCGACCGACATCGCGTTCGCGCTCGGCGTCCTCGCGATGTTCGGCAAGGGCCTGCCGTCGAAGGTGCGCGTGTTCCTCCTCGCGCTCGCGATCATCGACGACATCGTCGGCATCGTCTTCATCGCGGTGCTCTTCGCGACCGACATCGACTTCGGAAGCCTCGCGATCGGCGCGGTGCTGATCGTCGCCTTCGGCGCGCTGAGCCGCTTCGTGTCCGACCGCAACAAGTTCATCGTCGTGCCGCTCATGGTGGTCATCGCGCTCGTCGCGTGGGCCTTCGTGTTCGAGGGCGGCATCCACGCGACCATCGCGGGCGTGCTGCTCGGTCTCGCCATCCGCCAGGGCGAGGGCATGCACGCGCGTCACGTCCTCGAGCCGTGGATCAACGGCCTCATCCTGCCGGTCTTCGCGTTCTTCTCGGCGCTCGTGGTCATCCCGCAGGTCTCCCCGAGTGAGCTCTCGCCGGCTCTGTGGGCCATCCTCATCGCGCTCCCGGTCGGCAAGATCATCGGCATCACGATCTTCGGCGGGGTCGCCATGGCCGTCCGCCCGAAGGGGACCGAGCCCGAGATCCGCCTGCCCGATCTCATCGCGGCGGGCACCCTCGGCGGCATCGGGTTCACGGTGTCGCTGCTGCTGTCGAACCTCGCGTTCGCCGACGACGCCCTCCTCCGCGACGAGGCCATCCTCGGGGTGCTCGGCGGGTCGATGATCGCGCTCGCGCTGTCTGCCGTGCTCGTGTCGCTGCGCGCGCGGCACCATCGGCGTCTCGCCGCGTCGACGTCGGCGTGATGCGGCAGGATGTCCGGATGAGCGGATCGGGGAACGAGCTGGGGCGCGCGGCCGACGTCATGCGCGACGTGCACGAGCGGTGCGTGTGGACGCAGGGCATGACGCATGAGGCGCTCGTGCCCTACCTCGTCGAGGAGTCGGCGGAGGTCGTCGACGCGGTCGAGAGCGGCGACCGCGCGGCCCTGCGCGAGGAGCTCGGCGACCTGCTGTGGCAGGTGCTCTTCCACGCCGAGGTCGCCTCGCACCATCCCGATGAGCCGTTCGGGATCGACGACGTCGCGCGGGGGCTGGCCGACAAGATGATCCGCCGCCATCCGCACGTGTTCGCGGGCGAGACGGCGGAGACGCCCGAGCGCGTGCTCGAGCTGTGGAACGCCGCCAAGGCAGCCGAGAAGCGCGAGCGCACCTCGGTGCTCGACGGCGTGTCGCACGCGATGCCCGCACTCGCGCTCGCGCAGAAGGTCCTCGCGAAGGCCGAGCTGGTCGGCGTGGGGCTCGAGCTCGCCGAGGAGGTCGCCGCGGCCGAGGCCATCGCGGAGGACGATCCCGACATGCTGCCGGCGACCGAGGAGGAGCTCGGCGCCACCCTCCTCGGAGTCGTGGCGATCGCCCGCGCCCGCGGCTGGGACGCCGAGCGCGCGCTGCGCTCGGCCGTCCGCGCTCTCGAGACGGAGGTCCGAGACGCCGAGAGCGGCTGACCCGTCGTGGGAGAATGGGGGAGCTATGGCTTCCGTGAACCCGCCGCGCGGCATGCGCGACTTCCTCCCCGCTGACAAGGCCCGTCGCGAGCGCGTGCTCGCCGTCATCCGCGAGCGCTACCGCGCGCACGGGTTCGACGAGATCGAGACGC
This sequence comes from Microbacterium sp. JZ37, assembly GCF_035188445.1. NCBI lineage: Bacteria > Bacillati > Actinomycetota > Actinomycetes > Micrococcales > Microbacteriaceae > Microbacterium > Microbacterium sp. JZ37. The sequence goes on from NZ_CP045253.1 coordinate 1,324,162, forward strand.
CCGTCATGGAGGAGTACGACCGGCTGCACGCCGGGGTGGGCGGCGACAACGAGAAGCTCGCGTTCAATATCCTGCGCCGCGGCCTCGACGCCGACGGCGTCCGCGCGGCGGCCGACGATCCGGCCCAGCTGAGCGACCTCGGGCTGCGCTACGACCTCACGGTTCCGCTCGCGCGCTTCTACGCGTCGCACCGGGGCGAGCTGCCGGCGGTCTTCCGCTCGGTGCAGATCGCGCCGGTGTGGCGTGCCGAGCGGCCCCAGAAGGGCCGATACCGCCAGTTCATGCAGTGCGACATCGACATCATGGGCGACGCCTCGGCGCGCGCGGAGGCCGAGCTCATCACCGCGACGCTCGACACGCTCGACGCGCTCGGGCTCGAGGGCGCGAGCGTGCGCATCAACGACCGCCGGGCACTGGACGCCATGCTCGACCTCTTCGGCTTCCCCGTCGAGGAGCGCCCGGGCGTCCTCATCACGATCGACAAGCTCGACAAGATCGGCGCCGACGGCGTCGTGGCCGAGCTGCGCGAGCGCGGGGCGTCCGACGAGGCGGCCGACGCGCTCGCGTCCTTCCTCGATCAGGTCGCGCAGCGCGCGCGCGAGCCCTTCGGCGAGGCCCAGATCCGCGGGGCTCTGCCCGAGGGCGTCGACGACGCGATCATCGCGCACCTCGTCGGCATCGGAGAAGCCGTGGGCGCGGCCCGCGGCGCCGACGCCGTCGGCGCCGAGCTGCCCCTCGCGTTCGATCCGTTCCTCGTCCGCGGCATGGGGTACTACACGGGGACGATCTTCGAGATCGCCCACCCGTCGGTGTCGTACTCGCTCGGCGGAGGCGGCCGCTACGACGGCATGATCGGCCGCTTCCTCGGGCAGGACGTGCCGGCGGTCGGGTTCTCGATCGGCTTCGAGCGGATCGTCGACCTCGTCTCGCTCGCCGAGGCGGCAGCCGCCGAGGCGGTCGTGCTCGTGCACGATCGCGACGTCCCGGTCGCCGAGCTGCTCGCCCTCAAGGCGGCGCTCGTCGCGGAGGGCTCGCGCGTGCGCCTCGAGCAGCGGACGAAGAACCTCAAGGGTCTGCTCGAGCGCGCCTCCGCCGACGGCTACACGGCCTTCGCGACGGTGTCGGCGGGAGCCGAGCGCGACGATCTCGAGCTCAAGCCCCTCTCCTGACGCCTATTCCGCCGACGCCCGGCGCTCGGCCACGAGGCGGATGAGACGGTACGCCGCACCCGCGAGCACGACGACGACGCCCGCGACGACGCTCTGCCAGGGCAGGGTGAACGCCAGGACGACGCAGCCTGCCGCCCCCACGGCCTGCAGCCAGCGGGGATAGCGGCGCACCGCGCTGCCCTGTCGCCAGGCCGCGAGGTTCGCGACGAGGTAGTAGAGGAGCACGCCGAACGACGAGAAGCCGATCGCGCCGCGGAGGTCCGCGAACGCGACGATCCCGATCACGACGAGCGCGATCACGGCCTCGGCGCGGTGCGGCACGCGCGTGCGCGGATGGATGGCGGAGAGGAAGCGGGGGAGGTCGTCCTCTCGCGCCATCGCGAGGGTCGTGCGCCCGATCCCGGCGATGAGCGCGAGGAGGGCGCCGAGCGCGGCCGCCGCTGCGCCCACCCGCACGACCGGCTGCGCCGCGTCCCACCCCGCGGCGGCGACCACGTCGGCGAGCGGCGCGGGGGAGGCGGCGAGTGCCTCGACGCCGAGCGCGCGCAGCGAGGCGAGGGCGATGACCGCGTACACGGCGATCGCGAGGCCCAGGGCGAGCGGGATGGCCCGGGGGATCGTGCGCGCGGGATCGCGCACCTCCTCGCCCATCGTGGCGATGCGCGCGTACCCCGCGAAGGCGAAGAAGAGCAGGCCAGCCGCCTGAAGCACGCCGTACGCCCCGACCCCGGGCGGCGTCTGCGCGCCGCCGGGGGCCGCGGGGGCGGCCCATCCGGCCGCGACGACGACCGCGAGGCACACGAGCACGACCGCGACGATGATCTTCGTCGCGAGCGCCGTGCGGGTCACGCCGAGCAGGTTGATCCCGGCAAGAAGGGCGACGGCGAGCCCGGCCACGGGCCGCTCCCAGCCGGCGGGAGCCGCGTACGCCGCGAACGTCAGCGCCATCGCCGCGCAGCTCGCGATCTTGCCGATGACGAAGCACCATCCGGCCAGGTAGCCCCACCACGCGCCGAGCTCGGCGCGGCCGTACGCGTACGTGCCTCCCGCCACGGGGTGGACGGCCGCGAGCTGCGCGGACGACGTCGCGTTGCAGAACGCCACGACCGCGGCGATCGCCAGCCCCGCGAGCAGCCACGGGCCCGCGGCGGCCGCGGCGGGGGCGAAGACCGCGAAGACCCCGGCCCCGATCATCGATCCGAGGCCGATCGCGACGGCGTCGCCGACGCCGAGTCGTCGTGCGAGCGCGGGAGGGGGCGTCATGCGCCGCAGTATATGAGGCGCGGGTGGCGGCGAGACGACGCGCACGGTGCGCGCGCCTGAAGTTCTAGTCCTGCTAGAATAAATGCATGCTCATCCGCATCGACCCGACGCGCGAGGAGCCGGTCTTCACGCAGATCGCGGCGTCCATCCGCTCGGATGCCGCCGCCGGTCGCACGCGTCCCGGAGACCGGCTCCCGGCCGCGAAGGAGGTGGCGGCGTCGCTCGGGGTGAACCTGCACACCGTGCTCCACGCGTACCGCCAGCTGCGCGACGAGGGGCTCGTCTCGATGCGGCCCGGGCGCGGCGCCGTGGTGACCGAGGCGGCGGCTCCGCTCGCGGCGCTGGATGCCGACATCCGAGCGCTCGTGCGTCGGGCGACCGAGCACGGCGTATCCCGCGAGACGCTCGCGGCCGCCGTGCGCGCGGCCGAGCTCTGAACCGACCGAACCCTCGAGGAGGAGACGATGACCGCATCGCAGCACACCGGCGCGGAGGAGGCGCTCCGCCGTTTCCGCTGGGTGGGCCTCTACGTCCCGCTCGCCGTGCACCTCGCGCTCGCTCTCGTGCAGCTCGCGCAGGTGCCCGCGCTGCCTGACCCGGCCGCGATCCACTGGGGAGCCGCTGGTGGCCCCGACGGGTTCGGGCCGGCGTGGACCCTCCCGCTGCTGACCGCGCTAGTCGGGGGAGGGACGACGCTCCTCGTCGCGGGGCTCGCGCTCGTCGGAGCGCGCGGGGGCGCGAGCGGACGCACTCGCCGACACGGGCAGCGCATGTCCCTGCGCATGCTCGCCGCCGTCATCTGGTGGGAGGTCGGACTGCTCGGCGTCGGGCTCTCCGCGAGCGTCTTCGCCCAGGTCGGTCTGGACGACGCGCGGGACGCGCCTCCGGTCGGATGGGGGATGGCCGCGGGCTTCGCGGTCGGGGTCGCGCTCGGCATCGCGGCCTGGCTCGTCACGATCGACCCTCCGCACGAGGAGGGCGAGAGGCCTCGTCCGGTCGCGCTCGCGACGCACGAGCGCGCGGTCTGGGCGCGCACCGCCTCGATGGCGCCCGCCGGCATCGCGCTCCTCGCGGTCTCCGCCGCGGCCGTCATCGCGATCGCGCTCGTGACCGCCTCCCTCGATCTCGCACAGCGCGGCGCGCTCTCGGGCGGCACCTGGATCACGATCGCCGCGGCGGCGCTCGTGACGTTCCTCGTCGGCGTCGGGTGCGTCTTCCGCGTGCGGGTCGACGAGGCCGGGCTGACGGTGCGCGCGCCGATCGGCTGGCCCCGCGTGCGCATCTCCGCGTCCGACATCCGCGCGGTCGAGGTCGTCCTGGTGAACCCGATGGCCGAGTACGGCGGGTGGGGCTGGCGCTATGCGGTCGGCAGCGGCTGGGGCGTCGTGCTGCGCGCCGGCGAGGCGCTGCGGGTCACACGGGCGAACGGCAAGGCGTTCACCGTCACCGTCGACGACGCCGACACGGCCGCGGCGCTGCTCGCCGGGTTCGCCGAGCGCGCGAGGGCGTGACGTCGCGCCCGCGCGCGCCCGTTACGATTCTGTGGACGGCGCGACGCCGCACCCGACCTCCGGCACGGCGCCGGACCCCTCACCCGAAGGACCCGATCCATGCGACTCTCCTCGTTCTCCCGCCGTGGCCTCGGCGCCGCAGGTCTCGCCGCAGGCGCGGCGCTCGTCCTCGCCGGCTGCTCGTCGGACGGCGGCGGATCGGAAGGCGGTGGGGAGGAATCGCTGTCGATCGGCATCAGCCAGCTCGTGCAGCACCCCGCGCTCGACGCGGCGACCGAGGGCTTCAAGCAGGCCTTCGCCGACGCCGGATACGTCGAGGGCGAGACGGTCGAGTTCGACGAGCAGAACGCGCAGGGCGAGCAGGCGAACGCCGTCACCATCGCGCAGAACTTCGCCTCGAGCGACCTCGACCTCGTCCTCGCGGTCGCGACCCCCGCTGCGCAGGCGGCCGCTCAGGCCATCCTCGACACCCCGGTGCTCTTCACGGCGGTCACGGACGCCGTCTCGGCCGAGCTCGTCGACTCCAACGAGGAGCCGGGAGCCAACATCACCGGCACGAGCGACGCCGCGCCCATGGCCGAGCAGTTCGAGCTGCTCCGGCAGCTCGTGCCCGACGCCGCCACCGTCGGCATCGTCTACAGCTCGGGCGAGGTGAACTCGGAGGTCCAGGTCGCCGCGGCCGAGGAGGTCGCCGACGAGCTCGGCATCGAGATCGTCACGCAGACGGTGACCACCGCGAACGACATCGCGCAGGCCACGGAGGCGCTCGGCGACGTCGACGCGATCTACGTGCCCACCGACAACATGGTCGTCGCAGGACTCGCCTCGCTCGTCCAGGTCGCCGAGACCCAGAAGACGCCGGTCGTCGCCGCCGAGGCGGGCACGGTCGAGAGCGGCGCGATCGCGACGATCGGCATCGACTACACCGAGCTCGGCCGCCAGACCGGCGAGATGGCGCTGCGCATCCTCGAGGAGGACGCCGACCCCGCGACCATGCCCGTGGAGACGGCCAGCGAGTTCACCTACGTCGTCAACCCGGGTGCGGCCGAGCGCATGGGCGTGGAGATCCCCGCGGAGATCCTCGACCAGGCCGAGACCGTCGAGTAGAAGCCGGCAGGGAGGACGCGCATGATCGGCGCGATCGAGCTCGGCCTCGTCTACGGGGTCATGGCGCTGGGCGTGTACCTCACGTTCCGCGTCCTGAACTTCCCCGACCTGACGGTCGACGGCAGCTTCACGACGGGCGCGGCGGTCGCCGCGGCGATGATCACGACGGGGCAGAACCCCGTCGTCGCGACCCTCACCGGCGCCGCGGCGGGCGTCGTCGCGGGAGCCGTGACCGGCGTCCTGCACACGAAGGGCCGCATCGACGGCCTGCTCGCCGGCATCCTCACCATGATCGCGCTGTGGTCGATCAACCTGCGGATCATGGGCACGGCCAAGGAGGACGCCACCGTCGCGGCCAACCTGCCGCTCCTGCGCGCCGACACGCTGTTCACCCCGCTGCGCGACGCCGACCTGCTCGGCACGTGGGGCGGCGTCGCGATCATCCTCGTCGGCGTCGTCGTGCTGAAGCTCGCGGTCGACTGGTTCCTCTCGACCAACCTCGGGCTGGCGATCCAGGCCACCGGCGACAACGGGCCGATGATCCGCAGCTTCGGCGTCTCGACCGATCGCACGACCATCCTCACGCTCGCGATCTCGAACGGCTTCGTCGCGCTCTGCGGCGCGCTCGTCGCGCAGTACCAGGGCTTCTCCGACATCAGCATGGGCATCGGCCTGATCCTCGTCGGGCTCGCGTCGGTCATCCTCGGACAGGCCGTGTTCGGCCAGCGCTTCATCTGGCTCGCGAGCCTCGCCGTCGTGCTGGGCGCCGTGCTCTACCGGCTCATCATCTTCTTCGCGATGCGGGCGGGCCTCGACCCCAACGACATGAAGCTCGTCACCGCCGTGCTCGTCGTGCTCGCGCTGCTGCTGCCGCGCTGGGGCTTCCTCAAGCGCATCCCCTCGCTCCGCGGCCGCGGCGGACGCGTCGCGCCGCGCGAGCCCGAGCCCGCCGTCCCGGCGCCCGCGGGCGCCGAGAGAGGGAGGTGACCGCCATGCTCGTCATGGACGGCATCGTCAAGACGTTCTTCCCCGGCACGGTCAACGAGCGCCGCGCGCTCGCCGGGCTCAGCCTCACGCTCGACGAGGGCGACTTCGTCACGGTCATCGGGTCGAACGGCGCGGGCAAGTCCACGCTGCTCAACTCGATCTCGGGGCGGATCGCCGTCGACGGCGGCACGATCTCGATCGACGGACGCCGCGTCAACCGGCTCCGCGAGTTCCAGCGAGCGCGGTACGTCGGCCGGGTCTTCCAGGACCCGATGGCGGGCACGGCGCCGAACCTCACGATCGAGCAGAACCTCGCCCTCGCCGCGCGCCGCGGCAGGCCGCGCGGCCTCGGCCGCGGGCTCACCCGGAAGCAGCGCGAGCGCTTCCGCGAGGAGCTGCGCGTGCTGGAGCTCGGCCTCGAGGACCGACTCCACGCGAAGGTCGGGCTCCTCTCGGGAGGCCAGCGCCAGGCGCTCTCGCTGCTCATGGCCGGCTTCACCCAGCCGCGCATCCTGCTCCTCGACGAGCACACGGCGGCGCTCGACCCGCAGCGCGCGGACCTCGTGACGCGGCTCACGCAGCGGATCGTCGAGCAGGGCGGCCTCACGACGCTCATGGTCACGCACAACATGGAGCAGGCGCTCGCCCTCGGCAACCGGCTCATCATGATGCACGAGGGGCGCATCGTCTTCGAGGCGACCGAGGAGCGCAAGCGCAAGCTGACGGTTCCCGATCTCCTGGCCGAGTTCCAGAAGATCAAGGGCGCGACCCTCGACGACCGGGCCCTTCTGGGCTGAGAATCGGGGCATGACCGCTTCGCATCCCGACACCTGGGCCGCCGTCGACCGCTACCTCGCCGAGACCCTCGTCGGGAGCGACCCCGCGCTCGACGCCACGCTCGCGTCGCAGGATCGCGCGCATCTTCGGCCCATCGAGGTCGCGCCCGTCGCGGGCAAGCTGCTCCATCTGCTCGTGCGGATCTCCCGTGCGCGGCGGGTGCTCGAGATCGGCACGCTCGCCGGCTACTCCGCGATCTGGATGGCCAGGGCGCTGCCCGCGGACGGGCGGCTGATCTCGATCGAGGCTGAGCCGGCGAACGCCGCGCTCGCGCGGGAGAACGTCGACGCCGCCGGGGTGGGGGAGCGCGTGGACATCCGCATCGGCCGCGCCGCCGACGTGCTGCCCGGTCTCGCCGACGAGGCGCCGTTCGACCTCGTCTTCATCGACGCCGACAAGGAGTCGAACACCGTCTACCTCGACTGGGCGGCGCGGCTCTCGCAGCCCGGCGCGGTCATCGTGGTCGACAACATCGGGCGCAGCGGCGAGGTGGCGAACGCCGACACGGACGACCCTCAGATCCAGGGCGTGCGCGCCGGCCTGGCCATGCTGGGCGAGGACCCCCGCTTCGATGCGACCGGCCTGCAGACGGTCGGCGTGAAGGGCTGGGACGGCCTCGCGATCGCCGTGCGCGTCTGACCGGTCAGGCCCGACCGCGCGTCGGCAATAGACTGGCCAGCGGATCGACGTCGCTCCCCGCATCACCCACCGACAAGGAGTACTTCCGTGGCACTGATTGAGGCTGTAGGCGCTCGCGAGATTCTCGACTCGCGAGGCAACCCGACCGTCGAGGTGGAGGTGCTGCTGGACGATGGCATCGTGCAGCGCGCGGCTGTCCCCTCCGGCGCGTCGACCGGCGCCTTCGAGGCATACGAGCTGCGTGACGGCGACAAGGGCCGCTACGCCGGAAAGGGCGTCCAGAAGGCCGTCGACGCCGTCATCGACGAGCTCGGCCCGGCCATCGAGGGCCTCGACGCCAGCGAGCAGCGCGTCATCGACCAGGCGCTCATCGAGGTCGACGGCACCGAGAACAAGAAGCGCGTGGGCGCGAACGCCATCCTCGGCGTGAGCCTCGCGGTCGCCAAGGCCGCCGCCGACAGCGCTGACCTGCCGCTGTTCCGCTACGTGGGCGGCCCCAACGCCCACGTGCTGCCCGTTCCCGCGCTCAACGTGATCAACGGCGGCGCGCACGCCGACACGGGCGTCGACATGCAGGAGTTCTTCCTCGTGCCGCTCGGCGCGGAGACCTTCAGCGAGTCGCTGCGCTGGGGCACGGAGACCTACCACGTGCTCAAGAGCGAGCTCAAGGCCGGCGGCTACGCCACGGGCCTCGGCGACGAGGGCGGCTTCGCCCCCGACCTCCCGAGCAACCGCGGTGCGCTCGACTTCCTCATGGCCGCGATCGAGAAGGCCGGCTTCACGCCGGGCAAGGACATCGCCGTCGGCCTCGACGTCGCGTCGACCGAGTTCTTCAAGGACGGCGTCTACCACTTCGAGGGCAAGCAGCTCACGGCCGAGGAGCTCACGTCGTACTACGAGGACCTCCTCGCGAACTTCCCGCTCGTCACGATCGAGGACGCCCTCGCCGAGGACGACTGGGAAGGCTGGAAGGCCCTCACCGACCGCATCGGCGGCAAGGTCCAGCTCGTCGGCGACGACCTCTTCGTGACCAACCCGCAGCGTCTCTCGGACGGCATCGCCAAGGGCGTCGCGAACTCGCTGCTCGTCAAGGTCAACCAGATCGGCACGCTCACCGAGACGCTCGACGCGGTCGCGCTCGCGCAGAGCAACGGCTACACCGCGATGATGTCGCACCGCTCGGGCGAGACCGAGGACACGACGATCGCCGACCTCGCGGTCGCCGTCAACTGCGGTCAGATCAAGTCCGGCGCGCCCGCTCGCAGCGACCGTGTCGCGAAGTACAATCAGCTTCTGCGCATCGAGGAGGAGCTGGGTGCCGGAGCGAAGTTCGCCGGCCGCAGCGCCTTCCCGCGCTTCACGGCGTAAGCAGGGGCGAGAGCCCCGCTCGGAAGGGGGAGTCATGGCGAGAAGACCATCGGCTCCCCCTTCCGCCGTTCGCGGACGGGGCCGTGCGGACGGCCGTCCTGTCGACGTGCGCGGCTGGCTCGGCGGCATCCGCCTCTCCGGGTTCACGGTCATCATGCTCGGCCTCGTCGTGCTCGCGGCGTTCGTGCTCGTGCCGACCGCGAGCACGTACCTCGAGCAGCGCCAGCGGATCGCGTTCCTGCAGGAGGCCGTCCAGGTCAGCCAGGACGAGGTCGACGCGCTCGAGCGCGAGCGCTCCCGCTGGCAGGACCCCGCCTACATCACGACCCAGGCGCGGGAGCGCCTGTTCTACGGCTTCCCGGGGGAGGTCGTGTACATCGTGGAGAACGACCTCGAGGAGGCCGATCAACCGCGCGAGCCCGACCCCGTGAGCGCCGAGGTCGAGGAGGCCGAGCACGACTGGATGGGCCAGATGCTCCGGTCGGTCGTGGCCGCGGGGCTCACCGAGAACGCCGTCTCCGAAGAGGACGCCGCGCTCGACGGCGGGGGCGTCTTCCAGCCCGACTCCAGCACCGACCAGTAGCCTGACGGGGTGACGACTCCTCCCTTCGAGCCCGTGCGCCCCGTCGATCTCGAGGTGGTCTCGGCGCAGCTGCAGCGCGAGGCCCGCGGCGTCGTCGGCATCGCCGCGCGCTGCGTGTGCGGCAACCCCACCGTCGTCGCGACGGCGCCGCGCCTTCCCGACGGCAGCCCGTTCCCGACGTTCTACTACCTCACGCACCCCGCGGCGACCGCCGAGATGTCGCGCCTCGAGGCCAACCAGCTGATGCCCGAGCTCGCCGCGCTGCTCGAGACGGACGAGGACGTGCGCGCTGGCTACCTCCGCGCGCACGAGGCGTACCTCGCCGACCGCGCGCAGTTCGGCGACGTGCCCGAGATCGCCGGCATCTCCGCGGGCGGCATGCCGACCCGGGTGAAGTGCCTGCACGCGCTCGCCGGGCACGCCCTGGCCGCCGGTCCGGGAGCGAACCCGATCGGCGATCTCGCCCTCGAGCGATCGGCGTGGTCGCCCGAGCGGTGCGCCTGCGAGGATCCCGGCGCGGCTGCATGACCCGACGCGTCGCCTCCCTCGTCATCGCCCTCCTGGCGCTCGCGGGCGCGGCCGCTCCCGCGTCGGCGTCGGCGCTCGCGCAGACGGCGCCCGCGGCGCCGGTCGCCGCGCCCGCGACGGCGGATGACGAGGACGAGGGCGACGACGAGACCCCGTCTCCGACCCCGACGCCCACCGAGACCCCCGAGCCCGACGATCCGATCCGGTCGGCCGAGTACTGGCTCGAGGAGTACGGCATCGACGAGGCGTGGGAGACGACGCGAGGGGCCGGCGCGACGATCGCGGTGATCGACACGGGCATCGCGAAGGGTCCGGTCGAGTTCGAGGGCGCCGTCGCCGACGGCACGGATGTGTCGGGCGTCGGGTCCGAGGACGGCCGGACGCCCGTCGGCGTGCAGGACCAGAACCACGGCTCGTACGTCGCCTCCCTCGCCGCCGGGCGCGGCACAGGGGAGGACACCGGGATGATCGGCGTCGCGCCGGAGGCGGACCTGCTGTCGATCTCGATCGGCTTCGGCTCCTCGGCGGCGGTCCCGTTCGACGAGCAGGTCGCGAAGGCGATGGTGTGGGCCGTCGACCACGGTGCCGATGTCATCAACCTCTCGTTCACGACGAACACGCTCGACTGGGACGAGAGCTGGGACGACGCGTTCCTGTACGCCTTCGAGCACGACGTCGTCGTCGTCGTGGCAGCGGGGAACCGGGCGAGCGGCACGACCGTCGTGGGCGCGCCCGCGACCATCCCGGGCGTGCTCGCGGTCGCCGGGGTCGACACCCGCGGCGTGGCCTCGGTCGGCGCGTCGACGCAGGGCATCACGATCGGCGTCGCGGCGCCCAGCGAGCAGCTCCTCGGCGTCTCGGCGACGGGCGACGTCGTGACGTGGAACGGCACGAGCGGCGCGGCGCCCATCGTCGCCGGGATCGCCGCGCTCGTGCGGTCGGCGCACCCCGACCTCGACGCGGCGAACGTGATCAACCGGATCATCTCGACCGCGAACCGCCCTCCCCAGGTCGAGGACGTGCCCGACCCGCAGTACGGATACGGTCTCGTGGACGCCGAGGCGGCCGTGAGCGCTCCCGTCTCGCGGGTGGCCGAGAACCCGCTCGGGAGCCTCGCGGACTGGATCGCGCTCCATCGTCGCGCTGACTCGGGCCCCGAGCCCACGCCGACCGCAGGAGCGGTCGAGATCCCGCCCATCCCACCCGCCGATGCGCCCGGTGAGGCGAGCTCTCCGTTCGCCCCCTCGGCCGACAGCATGCGCGAGGTGACGCTGCCGCTCTTCGCGCTGAGCGCCGCTGGTATTCTTGTCGTGCTCGGCGTCGTGTCTGCGGTCAGGCGCGTTCGTTCGACGCGCGCGCAGCGATAGCCAGCCGAACATCAACTCAAGGAGTGACGTTTCACGTGCCCAAGATTCTCATCGTCGGTGGTGGATACGCGGGGTTCTACACCGCGTGGAAGCTCGAGAAGCACCTGCGACGCGGAGAGGCCGAGGTCGTCCTCGTCGACCCGCTTCCGTACATGACGTACCTGCCCTTCCTTCCCGAGGTCGCGGCCGGGTCGATCGAGCCGCGCCACGCGGTGGTCTCGCACCGCCGTCACCTCAAGCGCACGAAGCTCATCACGGCGAAGGTCACGAAGATCGACCACGCCCGCAAGACCGCGACGATCACGCCCGAGGGCGGCGAGCCGTGGGAGTACACCTACGACCAGATCGTCGTGACCGCAGGGTCTGTCTCGCGCACGTTCCCGATCCCGGGCATCGCCGACAACGCGATCGGCATGAAGTCGATCGAGGAGGCCGTCGCGGTGCGCGACACCCTCATCGGCAACTTCGAGAAGGCCGCAGCCCTCCCGAAGGACAACCCCCTCCGCCAGCGCCTCCTCACGACCGTCGTCGTGGGCGGCGGCTTCGCGGGCATCGAGACGTTCGCCGAGCTCCGCTCGCTCGCGAACGCGCTGCTCGAGAAGTTCCCGGAGATCTCGTTCGACGAGACGCAGTTCCACCTCATCGAGGCGATGGGTCGCATCATGCCCGAGGTCTCGCTCGAGACGAGCGAGTGGGTCCTCAAGGACCTCGCCAAGCGCGGCGCGCACGTGCACCTCGACACGCAGGTCACCTCGGCCGTGGACGGCGTCGTCGAGACGTCGACGGGTGAGAAGTACCCGACCGACCTCATCATCTGGACCGCGGGCGTCATGGCGAACCCCATCGTCGTGAACGGCGGCGACCTGCCCAAGGAGGCCCGCGGCCGCATCAGCGCCCAGGCCGACCTGCGCGTCGTCGACGCCGACGGCAACGTCGTCGAGGGCGCGTGGACCGCGGGCGACGTCGCGGCCGTGCCCGACCTCACGGGCGGCGGCGTGGGCGGCATGTGCGTCCCGAACGCCCAGCACGCCGTGCGTCAGGCGAAGCGCCTCGCGAAGAACCTCGTGGCGGTCATCCGCGGCGAGCAGCCGGTCGACTACGTGCACAAGAACCTCGGCGCGGTCGCGGGCCTCGGGCTCTACAACGGCGCCTTCCAGTCGGGCAAGATCGCCCTCAAGGGCTTCGTCGCCTGGGTCGCGCACCGCGGCTACCACGGCCTCGCGATGCCGTCGTGGGAGCGCAAGTGGCGCGTCATCTGGGGCTGGGTGCACAACTTCTTCCTCGGTCGCGACACCGTCCAGCTCGGCACGACGCAGGCGCCCCGGGTCTTCTTCGAGACCTACGCCTCGCGGCCGAAGCCGAAGGTCGAGGAGCAGCCGGCTCCCGCCGAGCAGCCCAAGGTGGAGGAGCCTGCGGCCGCTCGTTGAGCAGCTCCGCGCGAAGGCCGTCACCGCTGGTCGGTGGCGGCCTTCGCCATGCCGTAGCGTCGTTTCCACCCCCCGTAGCCCAACGGCAGAGGCAGGCGACTTAAACTCGCTTCAGTCTGGGTTCGAATCCCAGCGGGGGGACCGAGCGGGCCGGCTCAGGAGGCCGGCGTGTAGGTGATCGCCACGAGCTGCGAGCCCGGCAGCACGCGGGCGCCGCGCAGGAGCAGCGGCGCGGGCGCGCCCCGGTACAGCGGCGAGCCGCCGCCGACCAGGGCCGGGCCGACGAGCAGGATGAGCTCGTCGACGAGCCCGTGCGCGAGGAGCGGATTCCACGTGGTCGAGCTGCCGAACATGATAATGTCCCGCCCCTCCGCCTGCTTCAGCCGAGCGATCTCCGCGGTCGCCTCGGCGCGCGGGACGACGCGTGTCGTCGCCGCCCACGGATCCTCCGGCCTCACCGCGAACGAGTCGCTGACGATGACCGCCTCGAGCGCGAGCACGCGCTCGGCGATCTCCCGGTCCCGCGCGCCGGAGTCGTCGCTCTCGGCGACGGCCGACCAGGTGTCCCAGTTGAGGCGGAACCAGCGGCTGCCGTACACGATCGTGTCGGCGTTCCGCAGAAGGTCGAGATTGTGGTCGTTGAAGGCATCCTCGAACGGCATCACCGCGAGGTCGTGTTCCGGCCCTTCGAAGAAGCCGTCTGCCGAGACGAGCACCGAGACGATGAGCCTGCGCATGACGCGAGCCTAGGGATGACCGGGACTGCGCGCCAGATCAGCCCTCGCGGCGGCGCACGATCTCGGCGATCCAGATCGGGGCGTACGGCGACGCGCAGTTCGGCGGCGTCGGGTAGTCCTTGAGCACCTCGAGTCGCTCGCCGATCGCGATCGCCCGCTCACGCAGGTGCGGGTGGTGGATGCCGATGGTCGCGAGCGTCTGGTTCATCGCCCACTGCAGGCGGTCCGGGGCATCCTTCATGTCGGCTTCGATCCGGTCGAGGAGATCCTCGAGGTCGAGGCCCTCGGGCTTCTTCGCGACGCGGTCGGTCGTGAGGTCCCAGCCCGCGGCCGCGACCGTCGGATCCGCGTCATCGAACCAGCGCGTGCGAAGCGCCTCGGCGTGCGGCCCCTTCTTCACGACGTAGTTCACGAGCCAGTCCTGCACCTTCGGCGCGCGGGCCTCGCGCAGCATGGCGTCGAGCTCCTCCGCGGAGAGCTCGCGGGGCCGCGCGACGAGCACGGCGACGAGGCGCGCCGCCGTGTCGTCCGTGCGCCACAGCGCGCGGCAGAGCCCGGTGTCGGCGCCGAGGCGCTTTGCGACCGCCCGCAGCTTCGTGAGGTTGACGCCGTGGTCGTCGCCGTGCCGCTCGTTGACCGCGCGCATCCGCGGATCCTCCAGTGCGGCGAGCTCGGCGAGCACATCGGACACGGTCGAGTCGGCGATCCCCTGGGCCATGAGCTCAGCGTACGCGCCTGCGGCTCATGCGAGCAGCGCGCGCAGGCGCGCGAGCCCCTCGCGGAGTTCCTCGCGCGATGCCGTGTACGACAGTCGCACGTGCGTCTGCGCGGTCGCTGCGCCGAAGTCGCGGCCCGGCGTGAGGGAGACGTGCGCCTCCTCGAGGGCGCGGCGGCAGAACTCCCAGGCGTCCATGCCCGTCGAGGACACGTCGGCGTAGACGTAGAACGCGCCGTCCGGGGGCACAGGCACCGAGAGGCCCAGCTCCGCGAGCCCGGCGAGCGCGATCTCCCGCCGCGCGCGCAGCTCGGCCCTGCGGTCCTCGCAGACGGCGAGCGTCTCCGGCGTGAAGCACGCGAGCGCCGCGACCTGGGCGGGCGTCGACGCGCACAGGAAGTAGTTCATCGCGAGCCGCTCGACGGGCGCGACGAGCTCCTCGGGGAGCACGCACCATCCGAGACGCCATCCGGTCATCCCGAAGTACTTCGAGAAGCTCGACACGACGATCGCGTCCGGATCATGAGCCAGCACCGTCCGCGGCCGGAGCCCGTCCTCGCCCTCATCGGCGAGGTCGAGGTAGATCTCGTCGACGAGACGCCAGGCCCCGCGTTCCCGCGCGAAGGCGCAGATCGCCGCGAGCTCGTCGGGGCGGATGGTCGTGCCGGTCGGATTCGCGGGCGTCGCGATCATGACGGCGCGCGTGCGCGGGGTCCAGGCGTCCGCGACCGCGGCCGCGTCGAGCTGATAGCGCGCGGCCGCGGGAGCGGCGAGGGTCACCGCGCGGGCGCCGAACGTCTCGATGAGCTGCCGGTTGCACGGGTACGAGGGGTCCGCGAGGAGCACCTCGTCGCCCTCGTCCGCGATCGCGGCCAGCGTGACGAGCAGCGCCGCAGACGCGCCCGACGTGACGGCGATGCGGCGCGGGTCGACGTCGACGCCGTGCCGGTCGCGGTAGAAGCCCGCGATCGCCGCACGCAGCGCCGGCAGCCCGAGCGCCGGCGTGTAGGGGAGCGGGCGGCCGTCCATCGCCGCCCGCATCGCCTCGCGGACGGTCGGCGGTGCGCCGAAGTCGGGCTCGCCGAGCCCGAGGCGGATGACACGGTGGCCCTCCGCCTCGAGCTCGGCGGCGCGCGCGCCGAACGCCATCGCGTGGAAGGGCTCCACGCGCTCGGCGCGGCGGGAGATCCTCATGAGACGACGGCCGTCAGTTGAGGGCGGGGGTGTCCTGCGGGATCACGCCGTCTCCGTAGAGGTCGGTGGCGAGATCGCGGAGCGCGCGGAGGGCGACCCGCTGCGTCAGAGGACCGTAGGAGATGCGTGCGACGCCGAGCGCCTCGTACTCGGCGGCCGTCAGCGCGCCGGGCAGCCCGATCACGCTGACCTTGCGCTCGCCGATGCCCTCGACGAGTCGGGCGACCGTGTCGCGGTCGAGCGCGCCGGGAACGAACACGAGGCTCGCTCCGGCGTCGAGGAACGCGCGTCCGCGTGCGATCGCGTCCTCGATGCTCTCGTCGCGGGGCCGGTCGCCCGCGCGCACGAACGCGTCGGTGCGCGCATTGAGCTGGAAGGCCACGCCCTCGGCCTCCGCCGCGCGGGTGATCGCGGCGACCTTCGCGACGGAATCCTCGAACGGAGCCAGGCGGTCCTCGACGTTGGCGCCCACGACGCCCACGCCGATGGCACGGCGCACCGTGTCGGCCGCGTCGTCGTATCCCGCATCGAGATCGGCCGTGACCGGCAGGTCCACCGCCTCGACGATGCGCGCGATCGCCGCGAGGTTGACCTCGAGCGGCATCTCGCCGTCCTTGAATCCGTGCGATGCCGCGATCGAGTGGCCGGCCGTGGCGATCGCCCGCGTCCCCGGCAGGTCGGCGACCGTGCGGGCACTGATCGCGTCCCACACGTTCACGACGCGGAGGATCTCGGGGGCTTCGTGCAGCGACTTGAGGGAGAGGGCCCTGTCCTGAATGCTCATGCCTCGACGCTATCGACCCGCGGCGCCCGCCAGGGTCGTCCGCGCATGTGTGTCTCCCGTGACCTCACACGAGCGGCTTCTCGAGCTCGTCGAAGCGCAGGCCGGCCACGCGCGGCTCCCCGAAGCGTGCGTCGCCGTAGGGGAAGGGCGAGGTGCCGCCGGTGGGGCGGTAGCCGCGGCGCGCGTACCACGCGATGAGGTCCGTCCGCGCCGAGATCACGGTCATCCGCATCCGCGGGGATCCCCACTCCTCGCGTGCGACGCGCTCCGCCTCCGCGAGGAGAGCCGCGCCGAACCCGCGGGCCTGGCGGGCGGGGTCGACGGCGAACATCCCAAAGTAGGCGTGATCCGCACGCCGATCGAGGTGGCACGTCGCGACGATGTCGCCTTGATCCGAGAGCGTCAGGAGCCCGCCGGTGGCCGAGCCGACGAGCTGCTCGACCTCGTCGGCGCCGGTGCGGCGCCCGCCGATGAGGTGCGCCTCGGTCGTCCAGCCGGCGTCGTCAGCACGGTACGCGCGCTCGACGACGGAGACGATCGCCGCGACGTCGTCGACGGTCGCGAAGCGGAAGCGGAGGGAGGAGTCGGGTCGCGCGATCACGGACGCCATCGTATGCGGATGCGCAGGCGGCGCACGGTGGCCGCGGAGGGCGCGGTGTCTAGGATGGACGCAGAAACCAAGGGGGTTCCGTCGTGGAGTGGTTGATTCCCGTTCTCGTCGTGGTGGCGATCGTCGTCATCGCGGCGATCTACCTGTGGGCGACGTACAACTCGCTCGTCCAGCTCAACGTGCGCGTCGACGAGGCGTGGAGCGGGATCACGGTCCAGCTCAAGCGAAGAGCGGATCTGATCCCGAACCTCATCGAGACGGTGAAGGGCTACGCGGCGCACGAGAAGGCGGTGTTCGAGAACGTCACGCGGGCGCGCGCCGAGACGCTCGCGGCATCGGGCCCCGCGGAGGCGGGAGTCGCCGAGAACCACATCCAGCAGGCCCTCAAGAGCCTGTTCGCGGTGGCGGAGTCCTACCCCCAGCTGCAGGCAAGCCAGAACTACCTGCAGCTGCAGCACAGCCTCGTCGACACCGAGGACAAGATCCAGGCCTCGCGCCGCTTCTACAACGGCGGCGTCCGCGAGCTGAACACGAAGATCTCGGTGTTCCCGAACAACCTCTTCGCGCGCAACCTCGGATTCGCCCAGCGCGAGTTCTTCGAGGTCGACGGCGGGGCCGCGATCTCCGAGCCGCCGCGCGTCCAGTTCTGACCGCTCGGGCCGAAGGGCTCCTGCTCAGTTCACGCTGAGCAGGAGCCCTTCGTCATCGAGCGAGATCGTTCCGTAGAGGCTCCAGGCATCGGTGCGGTAGGTGAAGACGCCCTCCGTGCCGTCGGGGCGCGTGCCCGTGACGGTTGCGACGACGGCGCCGCCGGTGGCCTGGAAGGTGCCCGTCTCGAGGTCGATCGCGGTCTCGGGCATCCGGTCCGCACGGAAGGAGACCTCGGCCGCCTCCGCGAGGTCGGCCGGCCAGGGGACGATCATCCCGCAGCCCTGCGGCACCTCGGAGGCGGTCGCGAGGCAGCCCTCCAGATGGGCGGTCAGCTCGGCTTCGGCATCGGCGAGCGCCTGGTCGGTGAACGTCGGCGCGAGATCGACGGCGACCGGCTCGGCGGACGTGCCGACCTCGGCCGTGGCTGCTCCGTCGAGGTACTCGTCGGGCCACGCCGACACCTCGTACGAGCCCGGAAGGAGTGCGAGCTGCGCGGCGCCGCCCTCGAGTGCGACCGGCTCGCCGGCCACATCCACCCACGCGCCGCGCGTCGCCGTCACCGTCACGGGCGAGAGCGGGACCTCGACGACGTGCCATCCCGATGGGGACGAGGTCAGCGTGAACGCGAGCTCCAGCGGCTCCCCGTCGAGGGTCGCCTCCGCCCGCACCTGGGCGCTGTCCTCCGACTCGTCGACCTCGACGATCTCGGCGGCGGAGAGATGCGCGGACGCCGCGGAGAACGCGCTCCACGCGGTGTCCGGCACGGCGTCGGCGTCTGCGAGCAGGGCGCGGACCGCGTCGGCGTCGCCCGACGAGAGCGCGTCGAGATACCGCGCGGCCGTCTCCTCCGCGCTCGCCGGTCGGCTGGTCGACCAGAAGCCGATCGCGAGCATGCCGACGACGATCACGCCGACGACGGCGAGGATCGGGACCAGGGGTCGTTTCATGCGGGCTGCCTCCACCCGCAACACTAATCAGCCGTTGCTCGGAGAGCGCCGGGATGGGCGTGGCGCGGCGCGTCGAGCAC
This sequence comes from Microbacterium sp. JZ37, assembly GCF_035188445.1. Taxonomy (NCBI): domain Bacteria; kingdom Bacillati; phylum Actinomycetota; class Actinomycetes; order Micrococcales; family Microbacteriaceae; genus Microbacterium; species Microbacterium sp. JZ37. The sequence continues at coordinate 1,342,666 of NZ_CP045253.1, forward strand.
GTGCGCGACATCGTCCGCGGCATCGCCCCAGCGCGAGACGGAGATCGCGTCGAGCCCCTGCCAGGCCGCTGCCTCGCGCAGCGCCTCCGCCGCCCTCTCGGCGACGCCGGCCGGATCGACGTGCGCCTCCCACCAGGCGGACTGCACGCGCAGCGCGGCCGCCGCGCGGTCGGCCTTGAGGTCGAACCGACCCGCGATGCGGTCTCCGACGAGCAGCGGGAGCGAGTAGTAGCCGAACCGGCGCCGCTCGGCCGGCGTGTAGATCTCGATGCGGTAGTCGAATCCGAACATCCGCTCCGCGCGCTCGCGGAACCACACGACGGGGTCGAAGGGGGTGAGCAGGGTCGCGCGGTCGATGCGCCGGGGGAGCACGGCGTCCCGATGACGCCAGGCCGGCAGCGCACGGCCCGCGCGCTCCCACCCGCGCACGGCGACGGGGACGAGCTCTCCCGCGTCCTCGAGGTCGGACACGGCGGCGAGGACGCCGCGGCGGTCGCGCAGCCGGTGGTAGTCGGCGATGTCGGATGCCGTGGCCACGCCGTATGCGAGCGCCGCCCGGCGCACGAGCTCGCGGACCGCGTCGTCGGGGGCGACGACGCGGTCGAGGTGCTCGTGCGGGATGACGTGCTCGGCGAGGCCGTAGCGGCGCTCGAAGCCGTTGCGGCCGGCGATCGCGACCTCGCCGAAGCGCCACAGCATCTCGAGGGCGCGCTTGACGTCGTCCCAGCCCCACCATGGGCCGCGGCTCGCCTCGACATCGCGCTCGATCTCCGCGGGCCGCAGCGGACCGCGCTCCGCGAGCTCGGCGCGCACCCAGTTCACGGTGTCGGCGTTCGCGGCGAACCAGCTTCCCGGCCCCGCGTACCGGTTCCGCATGGCGTCCATGCGGAACCGCCAGAGCGGCCAGTCCGCGACCGGGACGAAGGTCGCCTCGTGGGCGAGGTACTCGACGTGCTCGGGCGCCCGCCCCCGACGCGCGGGGGTCAGGACGAGGCGATCCAGCAGATCCCGGTCGTAGGGCCCCAGCCGCGAGAAGAGCGGCATGTAGTGCGATCGGGAGAACACGTTCACGGAGTCGATCTGCAGGACGTGCATGCGCGCGAGCTCGCGGCGGACATGACGCAGCGAGGGCGTGGCCGGACGCGCACGGGAGAGGCCCTGGGCGGCGAGGCCCAGGCGGCGGGCTTCGGCAGCCGAGAGGACATCCTTCACGCGCGCAACGCTACCGGCGACCTCCGACACCGGGTCGCGCAGGCGGCCGATCGCGTGCCGACAGCGGAATGCACCCGGGATTAGGATGACGAGGATGAGCGACGACACGCCCCCGAGCGCTCGCGCGGGATTCCTCCGTCGACGCCGCGCCGCGCCGCCGAGCGCTCCTCCCGTGAGCCCTCCGCCCGCGGATCCCGTCGAGGTCCCCGTCGGACTGCGCATCGCGACGGCCTACGGATGGCGCTTCCTCGTGCTCGCCGCCGTCGCCGCCGTGATCGTCTGGCTCGTCATCCAGTTCAAGCTGCTCGTCATCCCGATCTTCGTGGCGACGCTGCTCACCGCCCTCCTGTTCCCGTTCTTCTCGTGGATGCTGCGCCACCGGGTGCCGCGCGTGCTCGCGGTCGTCGTGAGCGTGCTCGGGACGCTCGCGGTCGTGACGGGCCTCGTGTGGCTCGTCGTCTGGCAGATCTCGCGGCAGGCGGAGGAGGTGCGCGCCCGCGCCGCTGAGTCGATCGCCGGTCTGCGGACCTTCCTCATCGACGGAGGGCTCGTCACCGCCCAGCAGCTCGACGACCTGCTCACGGGCGGCCTCCAGCTCGTCGAGGAGCAGGCCGATCTGCTCCTGAACGGCGCGCTCGCCGTGGGCTCGACCGTGGGGCACGTCGCCGCCGGCGCGCTCGTCGCGCTCTTCGTGCTCCTGTGCTTCCTCCTCGACGGCGCCGGCATCTGGCGCTGGACCGTCCGGCTCTTCCCGCGCGCGGCGCGGCCGGCCGTCGATGCGGCGGCGCGCAACGGATGGACCACGCTCATCAACTACGCGCGCACGCAGATCATCGTCGCGACGATCGACGCGATCGGCATCGGCATCGGCGCGTTCGCGCTCGGCGTGCCCCTGGCCATCCCCATCGCGGTCCTCGTGTTCCTCGGGGCATTCGTCCCGTTCGTCGGCGCCATCGTCACGGGCGCGCTCGCGGTCGTGATCGCGCTCGCCTACAACGGCATCTGGATCGGCGTCGCGATGCTCGCGGTCGTCCTGCTCGTGCAGCAGGTCGAGAGCCACATCCTGCAGCCGCTCCTCATGGGATCGGCCGTCAAGGTGCACCCGCTCGCGGTCGTCCTCGTCGTCGCGGGCGGCTCGATGGTCGGCGGCATCGCCGGCGCCCTGTTCGCGGTGCCGGTCGCGGCGTTCGTGAACGTCGTCGCCGTGACGCTCAGCTCGGGGTCGTGGCGCACGGGAGCCGAGGTCCGCTCGGCCGATCTCATCTGGAGCACGGTCCCCAAGAGCCTCGGCCGAGGCGACGAGGACGACCACAGGAAGGCACGCACATGACGCGGATGGACGCGGACGCACCCGAGGATGCTCACGCGACGCCGGACGCCCCGCCGATCCCCGCGCTCGCCGAGTTCGAGGAGGCCGCGCGCTTCCTCGAGGGCGTCGTGGAGCACACCCCGACCGAGTACTCGCAGCACCTCAGCGAGGTGCTCGGCGCCCCGGTGCACCTCAAGCTCGAGAATCTGCAGCGCACGGGGTCGTTCAAGGTGCGCGGAGCGACCTACCGCCTGTCGCGCCTCACGGAGGACGAGCGGCGTCGCGGCGTGGTCGCGGCCTCGGCGGGCAACCACGCGCAGGGCGTCGCGCTCGCGGCGCAGCAGCTCGGCATCCCGGCGACGATCTACATGCCGCTCGGCGTTCCCGTCCCGAAGCTCCTCGCGACGAAGGGCTACGGCGCCGAGGTGGTGCTCGACGGCGCGACCGTCGACGTCGGGCTGCGTCGCGCTGCGGAGCACGCCGAGCGCACGGGAGCCGTGCTCATCCACCCGTTCGATCACCGCGACGTGATCATCGGCCAGGGCACGCTCGGCCTCGAGATCCTCGACGACGTGCCCGACGTCGACACGATCATCATGGGGATCGGCGGCGGAGGCCTCATCGCGGGCGTCGCCGCGGCCGCGAAGGCACGGGCGGCCGCGGCGGGGCGCACGGTGCGGATCATCGGCGTGCAGGCCGAGAACGCCGCGCCCATGCTCCCGTCGCTCGCCGCCGGAGAGCCCGTGCGCGTCGAGACGAAGCCGACGATCGCCGACGGCATCCTCGTCGCCCGCCCGGGCGATGTGCCGTTCGCGATCGTCCGCGAGCTCGTCGACGAGGTCGTGACCGTGGGGGAGGACGACATCGCGCGCGCGCTCCTCGTGCTGCTGGAGCGGGCGAAGGTCGTCGTCGAGCCGGCCGGCGCGGTCGGCGTCGCGGCCATCCTCGCGGGCAAGGTGAGTCCGCAGGGGTCCACGGTCGCTCTCCTGTCGGGCGGCAACATCGATCCGCTCCTGCTGCAGCGGGTCGTCGCACACGGCCTCGCCGCGTCGGGCCGCTACATGACCATCCGCATCCCGCTGCCCGACCGTCCCGGTCAGCTCGCGCGCGTCTCCGAGCTCCTCGCGGAGGCCGGAGCGAACGTGATCGAGGTGCTGCACACGCGGCACGGGCAGGGCATGCAGATCAGCGAGGTCATCCTGCAGATCTCCGTCGAGACGCGCGGCGAGGAGCACAAGCTGCTCACGCTGCAGATCCTCCGCGACGCGGGATTCCGGCCCGAGATCCTGCCGGAATGACGAGAGGGCGACGGCCGGCCGGCCGTCGCCCTCTCGCGCGTGCGGGCTCAGCCCGTGAAGGTCTCGACCTTGACGATCTCGACGGGGATGTCCTTGCCGTTGGGCGCCTGGTAGCTCGTCTTCTCGCCCTCCTTGAGGCCGAGGATGGCGGCGCCGAGCGGGCTCTGCTCGCTGTAGACGTCGAGGTCGGTGCCTCCGGCGATCTCGCGGCTGCCGAGCAGGAAGCGCTCCTGGTCGCCGAACACGACCGCCGTCACGACGGTGCCGGGCTCGACGATGCCGTTGGACTCGGGGGCGACGCCGACCTTCGCGTCCTTGAGGAGCGCCTGCAGCTGGCGGATGCGCGCCTCCTGCTTCCCTTGCTCGTCCTTGGCCGCGTGGTAGCCGCCGTTCTCGCGGAGGTCGCCCTCCTCGCGGGCCGCCTCGATGCGCTTCGCGATCTCCTCACGACCGGTGGTCGAGAGGTGCTCGAGCTCGGCGGCGAGGCGGTCGTACGCCTCCTGCGTCAGGAACGGGACCTGGGTGTCATCGGACACGGTCTGTCTCCTTCGTGGATGCGCGGCCGAGGGGGCCGGCATATGTGAAGACGCCCCGGCAGGTCGCCGGGGCGTCGGATGGACTGACCGTCGATCTTACGGAACCCAGCAGGACTTCACAATTCCGGTCGTCGCCTCCGCGACGGTGGGGATGCTCTCGGTGTGCGAGGCCGACACGGCGTCGGACGGCGGGTACTCGACGATCCGCCAGCCGACCACGCCGAACTGCTCGTCGAGCGCCTCGAGCGCGCAGGCGACGCTCTCGCGCGAGCCCGAGGTGATCTGGAAGGTCACCGACACCTCGTGCTCGCTGCGCACCTCGTAGCCGAGATCGTCGAAATCGACCTCGGCGGCGGCGGTCTGCATCGTCGACCACCCGAACCACCCGACCGCGAGGGCGGCGAGCGCGATTCCCGCGATCCATGCGATGCGGCGCGAGCGGCGGGGGGTTCGCCCGTAGCGCTCGTCGAGACGCTGCTGGATCGTCACGGCGTCGTCCTCTCAGGTCGGGCGAACTAGGCTGGGACTCCAGGCTAACCGCCTTTTCCCGGCGCCCCGTCTCGGGCGCCGCGCACCCCGGAGGAGTCCTCGATGCCCGCTCTCGCCGTGCTCGCCGCCACCCCGAGCCCGCAGCCGACTGTGGATCCGGACCTCGTCACGCCCGGCCCCCTCGGCTTCGCGACGATCGTCGTCCTCGTCATCGCGGTGTTCCTCCTCGTCTTCGACATGCTGCGCCGCGTGCGCCGGGCGCGGTACCGCGAGGAGGCGAACGCCGTGCTCGACGCGGAGGAGGAGGCCGCCGCACAGGAGGCGGCCGCGCAGGAGGCGGCCGCGCAGGAGGGCGCCGATCCGCGGGGAACCGGGACGGCGTCGGATGGCCGCGGTGAGACGGGCGAGGAGCCTACGCCGGGCCGTTGAACGCGGGATCGAGCGCGATGAGCAGCGCCCCCGCCCAGTGGCAGAGGAACGCGAGCACCGTGCACACGTGGAAGATCTCGTGGAATCCGAAGTGGCCCGGCCACGGGTTGGGCTTCTTGATCGCGTAGACGACCGCGCCGGCCGAGTAGAGGAGGCCGCCGACGATCACGAGGACCATCATCGTCCGGTTCGCCTGGAAGAGATCGCCCATGTACATGACGGCCGCCCAGCCGAGCACGAGGTAGAGGGCGACGTAGAGCCACCTCGGGGCGCCGATCCAGAACACCCGGAAGAGGATCCCGAGGAGGGCTCCGGTCCAGACGAGGACGAGCAGCAGCACGCCCTTCGACGGCGGCAGCGCGAGCACGCCGATCGGCGTGTACGTGCCCGCGATGAGCAGGAGGATGTTCGCATGGTCGATCCGCTTGAGGATCAGACGCGTGCGGGGCTTCCAGTGGAAGCGGTGGTAGAGCGCCGAGTTGCCGAAGAGCAGGAGCGACGACGCGGCGAAGACCGCCGACGCGGCCTTCGCCGCCGCGCCGTCGGCGAGCGCCACGAGGACGATGCCCGCCACGATCGCGACGGGGAAGGTCCCAGCGTGGATCCAGCCGCGCCACGACGGCTTGGGCTCCTCGTGGGCGTCCGCGCGCGCGGCATCCATCAGCGGGAGCCGGGGCACGCCGTCCGGGGTCTGCGCGGGCGTGTGCTCGTCGGAGGTCATGGTCTGACAGTACGCGCCAGCGCATGCCGTGAGCGGCACGCGGACGCCCGGAGTACGCTCGGAGGGTGATCAGCGAGCGGTCGGCGGCAGGACGGGGGCCCCTGTACCGTCTCTACATCTCGCGGCTGCACCGGCAGATCGATCCGGCGAAGGTGCCCCACCACGTCGCGATGATGATCGACGGCAATCGCCGCTGGGCGCGTCAGCTGGGCTACGAGACGCCGGCGCACGGGCACCGCGCGGGCGCCGCGAAGATGCGCGAGTTCCTCGAGTGGTGCGAGGCGATCGGCGTCGAGGTCGTCTCGCTCTACCTGCTCTCGCACGACAACCTCCGCAAGCGCGACAGCCGCGAGCTGCAGGATCTCATCGAGATCATCGCGGGGCTCGCGGGGCAGCTCTCCCGACGACGGGACTGGCGCGTGCAGCACGTGGGACGCTCCGAGGGCCTTCCGGACTTCCTCCTGTCCGCCCTGCGCGACGCGGAGGAGCGCACCCGAGGCAACAGCGGGCTGCACGTCAACCTCGCGGTCGGGTACGGCGGACGCCATGAGATCGTCGACGCCGTCCGCAGCATCATCCGCGAGCACGGGTCGAACGGGGGCACCCTCGAGGATCTCGCCGCGCACCTCACGCCCGAGCAGATCGCCGAGCACCTCTACACGGGAGGTCAGAAGGACCCCGACCTCGTCATCCGGACGAGCGGCGAGCAGCGCCTGAGCGACTTCCTCCTCTGGCAGAGCGCGCACAGCGAGTTCTACTTCCTCGAGGCGCTCGGCCCCGACCTGCGCGAGGTCGACTTCCTCCGCGCCATCCGCGACTTCGGGTCGCGAGACCGGCGCTTCGGCCGCTGACGCGCGCAACCTCGCGGACCGCCGCCTCTGCGAGAATGGTGGCGTGACCACCCTCGCAGACCTCACCGCCTCGTTCGACGTGGAACCGGGCTATCTCGACTGGGCGCGGTTCGGCCCCCTCTCCCGCACCGTGCGCGAGGAGGCGATGGCCGATCTCGAGCTGCTCGGCTCCGGTCGCGAGAGCGGGATCGGCCTCGTGTCCGGCCGTGTGGACGAGGCGCGCGCGGCGATCGCCGGCCTCCTGCGCGTGGACCCCGCGGAGGTCGCCCTGCAGCCCTCGACCACGCACGGCCTCGCGCAGGCCGTCTACGGCGTCACGGGCGGCGTCGTCGCGTCGCCCCTCGAGTTCCCCAGCATCCCCGTGACGATCGCGCGGGCCGCGACCGCCCTCGGCCGCATCGTGCCGCAGTGGATCGCGCCCGAGCACCGGTTCGTCACGCCCGAGGCCGTCGCCGAGACGATCGACGAGTCCACGAGCGCCGTGGCCGTGAGTCTCGTCGACTTCCGCACCGGCTACCGCGCCGACCTCGCAGGCATCCGCGAGGTCATCGGCGACGACCGGCTGCTCATCGTCGACGCGACGCAGGCCGTCGGCGTCGTCGACGCCGAATGGACGGCCGCCGATGTCGTCGCCGCGCACGGATACAAGTGGCTGCGGGCGGGGCGGGGCACCGGCTTCGCGTGGTACGGCCGACGGGCGCGCGTCGCGCTCGACCCCGTGCTCTCGGGCACCACCGGCACGGACGCCGACGACCTGCCGTACGACGTCGTGCCCGTGCCGGCGCCCGCGCCCGATGCCCGCGCCTTCACGGTCTCGCGCCCCGACCCCCTGGCGGCCGCGCGTCTCGCGTCGGCGGTCGGCGAGGTCGCATCCGCGGGCATCGCCGAGATCGAGGCGGCCGTGGCGGAGCGCGCCGGACGCATCATCGAGATCGCCGACGCGCACGGCATCGAGGTCGTGACGCCGCGCGATCCGGCCCGACGCGCGGGCATCGTCGCCCTCGACCCCGGGGCACGTCATGTCGGAGCCCTCGGCGCCGCCCTCGCGAACGCGGGGGTGACGGCGACGGCGCGATCCGGATACGTCCGCGTGTCGCCGCACGTCGCGACCGACGACGAGACGCTGCGGATGCTCGACGACGCGTGCGCGGTCTTCGTGCAGACGCGCGTGGGCTGACCTCGCCGCGTTCACGAGATCTTCATCCGCCCGTCAGCGTGTCCATGCGCCGCAGACGGCCCCGGCGGTCGTAGCTTCGGATCACCGGGCAAGGCGTCCGGTCGGGTCGGCCGTCAGGACTGCGACTCGTGGCCCCAGGTCGACTCGTCGAATCCGGGCGGAAGCCCGGGGTCGGGAGTGTGACGTGGCCACCACGACGGGCGTGAGCACCAGCACTGTCAGGAAGACCGGGCGGCGGTCGACGACGCGGGAGGCGCAGGACCTGCGCACCTACGTGCTCGACACCTCGGTCCTGCTGAGCGATCCGAGGGCGTTCTTCCGCTTCGCGGAGCACAGCGTCGTGATCCCCGTGGTGGTGATCACCGAGCTCGAGGGCAAACGGCACGATCCGGAGATCGGCTACTTCGCACGCGCCGCGCTGCGGCACCTGGACGAGCTGCGCGTCGAGCACGGGCGCCTCGACTTCCCCGTGCCCGTGGGCGAGGGCGGCACACTGCGCGTCGAGCTCAACAACACCGACCAGAGCGTGCTGCCCAGCGGCATCCGCCTCGCCGACAACGACAGCCGCATCCTCGCCGTCGCCGCGCACCTCGCACAGGACGGACAGAGCGTCACGATCGTCTCCAAGGACCTCCCGATGCGCGTGAAGGCCGCCTCGCTCGGCCTCGCGGCAGAGGAGTACCTCGCCGAGCAGGCGGTCGACTCGGGCTGGACCGGGATCGCGACCCTGCAGGTCTCGGGCGACGAGATGTCGGACCTCTACGAGAGCGAGGTCGCGCTGCACGACGATGCACGCGGGCTCCCGGTCAACACCGGCCTCGTCATCCAGTCGGAGCGGGGCTCAGCGCTCGGCCGCGTCACGGGCGACGGCGAGCTGCGCCTCGTCCGCGGCGACCGCGAGGTGTTCGGCCTGCACGGGCGCTCGGCCGAGCAGCGCATCGCGATCGACCTCCTCCTCGACCCGACCGTCGGCATCGTCTCCCTGGGCGGGCGCGCCGGAACGGGCAAGTCGGCGCTCGCGCTCTGTGCGGGGCTGGAGGCGGTGCTCGAGCGCCAGCAGCAGAAGAGGATCATCGTCTTCCGGCCGCTGTTCGCGGTGGGCGGTCAGGAGCTCGGCTACCTGCCCGGCGACCAGGCAGAGAAGATGAATCCCTGGGGCCAGGCGGTCTTCGACACGCTCGGATCGGTCGTGTCGCAGAACGTCCTCGACGAGGTCGTGGAGCGCGGGATGCTCGAGGTGCTCCCGCTCACGCACATCCGCGGCCGCTCGCTGCACGACGCGTTCGTGATCGTCGACGAGGCGCAGTCCCTCGAGCGCAACGTGCTCCTCACGGTGCTGAGCCGGATCGGGCAGGGATCGAAAGTCGTCCTCACGCACGACGTGGGGCAGCGCGACAACCTGCGCGTCGGCCGTCACGACGGCATCGCGAGCGTCATCGAGTCGCTCAAGGGACACGATCTCTTCGGGCACGTCACGCTCACGCGCAGCGAGCGCTCGGCGATCGCGGCCCTCGTGACCGACCTGCTGGAGGTCGGCGAGCTCTCCTGACGTGGGCACGGCGACGGCGGCGGGGCAACGTCCCCGCCGCCGTCGCCGTGCGTATCCTCGGATACCGGTCGGCATGTCGGCCGACGCACGAGGAGACGAAGGAGTCACGGCCATGGCACAGGACCCAGCCCCGCGCATCGCCCCCGAGACCGAGGCGTCGCCGCCCGTCGCCGTTGCAGACGACCGCCGCTGGACGCCGCTGCGCATCGTGATCTGGACGGCCATCGCCCTCCTCGGCGGCGTCGCATGGACCATGCTCGCGATCGTGCGCGGCGAGACGGTGAACGCGATCTGGTTCGTCTTCGCCGCCGTGTGCACGTACCTCGTGTTCTACCGCTTCTACGCGAAGTACATCGAGCGGAAGATCGTGCGCCCGGATGACCGTCGCGCGACGCCCGCGGAGTACCGGTCGGACGGCAAGGACTTCGTCCCCACCGACCGGGTCGTGCTGTTCGGCCACCACTTCGCCGCGATCGCCGGCGCAGGACCCCTCGTGGGCCCCGTCCTCGCGGCCCAGATGGGATACCTCCCCGGCACCATCTGGATCATCGTGGGCGTCGTCCTGGCCGGGGCGGTGCAGGACTACCTCGTGATGTTCTTCTCGATGCGCCGCGGCGGCCGCTCGCTCGGCCAGATGGCGAAGGATGAGCTGGGCCGCTTCGGCGGCGCCGCGGCCATCCTCGCGACGCTCCTCATCATGATCATCATCACGGCCATCCTCGCGCTCATCGTCGTGAACGCCCTCGGCGAGAGCCCGTGGGGCGTGTTCTCGGTCGCCATGACCATCCCGATCGCGCTGTTCATGGGCGCGTACCTCCGCTGGATCCGCCCGGGCCGCATCCTCGAGGTCTCGATCATCGGATTCGTCCTCCTCATGGCGGCCATCGTCGGCGGCGGCGCGATCGCGGCGACCGAGTGGGGCCAGGCCCTCTTCCACCTCGACCGCGTGACGGTCGCGTGGGCCATCATCGTGTACGGCTTCGTCGCCGCCGTCCTGCCCGTGTGGATGCTGCTCGCGCCGCGCGACTACCTCTCGACCTTCATGAAGGTGGGCGTGATCGTCGCGCTCGCGGTCGCGATCGTCTTCGTGCGCCCCGAGATCTCGGTGCCGGCGTTCAGCGAGTTCGCGAGCGGCGAGACGGGGCCGGTCTGGAGCGGGCCGCTGTTCCCGTTCCTCTTCGTCACGATCGCCTGCGGCGCCCTCTCGGGCTTCCACGCCCTGATCTCGTCGGGCACGACGCCGAAGATGATCGAGAAGGAGAAGCAGACGCGCTTCATCGGCTACGGCGGCATGCTCATGGAGTCGTTCGTCGCGGTCATGGCTCTCGTCGCCGCCGTCTCGATCGACCGCGGCATCTACTTCGCGATGAACTCCTCGGCCGCGGCCACGCTCGGCACGGTCGAGGGAGCGGTGGCCTGGGTGAACGGGCTCGGGCTGACCGGCGTCTCGCTCACGCCGGACGCGCTCACCACCATGGCCCAGCTCGTGGGGGAGGAGTCGATCGTGTCGCGCACGGGCGGCGCCCCGACCCTCGCGGTCGGGCTCGCGCTCATCATGGGCCAGTGGATCGGCGGCAGCGGCATGATGTCGTTCTGGTACCACTTCGCGATCATGTTCGAGGCGCTGTTCATCCTCACGGCGGTGGATGCCGGCACGCGCGTCGCACGGTTCATGCTCCAGGATTCGATCGGGAACGTCGTGCCGCGGTTCCGCGACACGTCGTGGCGGCTCGGAGCGTGGATCTGCACGGCGATCATGGTCGCCGGCTGGGGAGCGGTGCTCATCATGGGCGTGACGGATCCGCTCGGCGGCATCAACACGCTCTTCCCGCTGTTCGGCATCGCCAACCAGCTGCTCGCCGCGATCGCCCTCGCGGTCGTGCTCACGATCGTCGCGCGGCGACGGACCTTCGGGGCGCTCTGGATCGTGGCGCTCCCGCTCGCGTTCGTCACGGTCGTGACGACGGTCGCGTCGCTGCACAAGATCTTCTCGAGCGTGCCGGCGGTCGGCTACTGGGCGCAGCACGCCGCATTCCGCGACGCGCTCGCCGCGGGGGAGACCTCGTTCGGCACCGCGCCGAGCGTCGCGGCGATGGAGGCGGTCGTGCGCAACACGGCGATCCAGGGGACGCTCTCGATCATCTTCCTCGTGCTGACGCTCATCGTGCTCGTCGCGGCGATCGTCCGCGTCGTGCAGGCGCTGCGGTCGACCGAGACGATCGACAACGAGGACGCGCCCGTCCCGTCGCGCCGGTTCGCCCCGGCAGGGCTCATCCCCACGGCGGCGGAGCGGGCCGCGCAGCGCGAGTGGGATGCCCTGCCCGCGGAGCGCCGTCCCTCGCGGGGGCACTGATGGCCATCCGACTGCTTGCGCCGCTGGCCGCCGTGGGCAGCGTGTGCGCGCGCTTCGTCTCGGGGATGACCGGGCAGTCGCGGTACGCGGCGTACCTCGCGCACGAGCGAGAGCGCCATCCCGACCGCGAGCCGCTCACCGAGCGGGAGTTCTGGCGCGAGATCCATCGCGCGCAGGACCTCGATCCCGGCGGGCGCTGCTGCTGACAGCCGAGAGGGCCGGTCGGCGAGGGGTCTCCTCGCCGACCGGCCCTCTCGCGTGGACCGGTCAGACCTCGTCGGTCGTCTCGGACGGCTGCTGCCCGTTCTCGCGCTTGCGGCGGGCGAGGAACGCCAGGCCCGCGGTCGCGAGCGCACCGGCGCCCGCGAGCAGGCCGCCAACGACGCCGCCGCCCGTGGGCGACAGCGGGGCGTCGGGGCCCGGCGACGGCGCGGCGCTCTGCGACGGCGACGGAACCGGCGTCTGCGACGGAGCGTGCGTGGGCGCCTGGGTCGGGGTCGCCGTGGGGCTCGCGCTCGGCGTCGTCGTGGGCGTCGGAGTCGACGTCGCGGTGGGCGTCGGCTCAGGCGTCGCGGTGGGCTCCGCCGTCGGCGTGGGCGTCGGCGACGGCGCGGCCACGGGCATCACCTGGACGACCGTCGGGCGGGGGCCGGCGAACGTCCCGCCGCCGGCGCCCGAGAGCGGGGCCTGCTTCATGCTGTCCGGGAACGTCGAGGTCTGCTCCTCGAACGAGCCGTCCTCACCCGGGTGCTGCACCGACACGAACACGTGCCATTCGTCGTCGTGGATGACGGGGCCGCAGGTCTCGGCCTCACGCGGCACCGACAGGAACTGCTCGACTCGGCCGCGCTGGTCGCCCTCGAGGCCGACGCGGAAGAGGCCGTCGTTGAACCCGATCGTGCTGGGCGCGCCGTCCGTCGAGATCCAGAGGTTGCCCGCCGTGTCGAAGGCGAGGTTGTCGGGGCACGAGATGGGCGAGACCTCGTCGACCGGGAAGCCGGAGAAGTACGCCGAGTCGTTGCGCGCGGGGTCGCCCGCGACGAGGAGCAGCGTCCAGCCGAAGGTGCGCGCGGTCTGGTCGCCGCCGTCCTCGGTGATCTCGATGATGTGCCCGTCGCGGTTCTCGGTGCGCGGGTTCACCTCGTCGGGGCCGGCCTTGCCCTCCGTGCCGCGGTCGCTGTTGTTCGTGCACGCGACGTAGACACGGCCGCTCGTCGGATGCGGCTGCACGTCCTCGGGACGGTCCATCTTCGTGGCGCCCGCGCGGTCGGCCGCGAGGCGCGTGTGCACGAGCACCTCCTCGACGCTCATCCCGTCGACGGCCGATGCGCCGTCGACGACGAGGGGGAGCCACTCGCCCGAGCCGCCGAAGCCGCCGTCGGAGGGCAGCGTGCCCGATCCGTCGATCTCGGTCGCGGGCGAGTCGCCCGAGAAGCGCGCGACGAAGAGGTCGCCGTTCTCCAGCAGCGTCATGTTGTGCGCGCGGTCGCCCTCCACGTACGTTTCGCGGGAGACGAACTTGTAGAGGTAGTCGAAGCGCTCGTCGTCGCCCGTGTACGCCACGACCCTGCCGTTCGCGGCGACGATGACGTTCGCGCCCTCGTGCTTCAGGCGGCCGAGAGACGTGTGCTTGCGCGGCGTCGAGGACGGGTCGGTCGGGTCGATCTCGACGATCCACCCGAACCGGTTGGGCTCGTTCTCATAGCCGGGGGTGCGCGCGTCGAACCGCGGGTCGACGTTCTCCCAGCCGCGCGCGGTCTCCTCGTCGGCGAGGCCGTAGCGCTGCTCGGCCTCCGAGAGGCCGGACGAGCGGAAGTAGCCGTCGAAGTTCTCCTCGCCGCTGAGGATGGTGCCCCACGGGGTCGTGCCGCCCGAGCAGTTGCCGAAGGTGCCGAGGACGGTCCTGCCCTCCGGATCGGCGACCGTGCGCAGGAGCTCGCTGCCTGCGGCGGGCCCGGTGAACGCGTAGGGAGTGTCGTCGAGGAAGCGGCGGTTGAGGGCTCCGCCCACGACGGGCGTCCACGGCGCGGTCTCGCTCGTGCGCGTGAGCTCGACGACGCTGAGACCGTGCGCCTTGAGTCCGACGCGGCGCACGCGCTCCACGTCGCTCTCGAGCTGCTCGGCGGGGAACATCACGTTCTCGTTCGTGTACTCGTGGTTCACGAAGAGGATGGCGGTGGTGGCCGAGGTGCGGATGATGTCGGTGTAGTCGACGTTGTAGCCGAACTGCCGGGCCTGGGCCTCGGGCGTCTGGTTGAGGGCGTCGAAGGCGGGGCTGTCGGCGAACAGCGGGTCGCCCCAGCGGATGATGGGGGTCCAGCCGAATCCCTCCGGAACGACGAAGCTGTCGACCGTGTACGCGACGGGGTCGATCGGGGCGAAGCCGAAGGTGCCGGTCTCGCCCACGGCGGCGTAGGCGGTGCCGGTCGACGCGGCGGCGCGCTGCCCGGCCAGCGACGGCGCCAGCACGATCGCGGCGGCGCCGGCCGCACCGAGGCCGAGGAGAGCGCGGCGGGAGAGCTGGGCGTCGACGATGTCGCGGAAGTAGCCGTTGCTGGACGTGTTGCACACGCCCTTCGCGCAGGCGTTGGCGCACTTGAGGTGGCAGGTGACGGCGCTTCGCTTGCCCTTGACGTGCTGCGCCATGGGCAGCGTGCGGCCCAGGTTGATGACCATGTTCGACTGTCTCCTTCTCGCGGGCGGGGGAATCCCTTGTCGATCAGGCCCCGGAGAGCCCTCGCCACCACCTCACCGATGCCGGGTGTCCGGCAGGTGAAGCGGCGGCGAACGCCGGCTGACGCCCCGGGCACGGCTCGCATGCAGAGGGCCCGGGCGGACGATCGTCCACCCGGGCCCTGAGAGCGGGCTCCGCGTCAGCCCGCGTGCGTCATCGAGAGCAGGTCGAGCTTCTCGTCGAGCTGCTCCTCCGTGATCTCGCCGCGCTCGACGTAGCCGAGGTCGATCACGGCCTCGCGGACCGTGATGCCCTTCGCGACGGAGTGCTTGGCGATCTTCGCCGCCGCCTCGTAGCCGATCACCTTGTTGAGCGGCGTCACGATCGACGGCGACATGCCCGCGAAGGCGGCTGCGCGCTCGACGTTCGCCTCGAGACCCGCGATCGTCTTGTCGGCGAGCACGCGCGAGGCGTTGGCGAGGAGGCGGATCGACTCGAGCAGCGCGGTCCCCATGACCGGGATCGCCACGTTGAGCTCGAAGGCGCCCGACGCGCCGGCCCACGCGATCGTCGCGTCGTTGCCGATGACGCGCGCGCAGACCATGAGGGTGGCCTCGGGCACGACGGGGTTCACCTTGCCGGGCATGATCGACGAACCGGGCTGGAGGTCGGGGATGTGGAGCTCGCCGAGCCCGGTGTTCGGCCCCGAGCCCATCCAGCGCAGGTCGTTGTTGATCTTCGTGAGCGAGACGGCGATCGTGCGGAGCGCGCCCGAGGCCTCGACGAGCCCGTCGCGGTTCGCCTGCGCCTCGAAGTGGTCCTTCGCCTCGGTGATGGGCAGGCCGGTCTCGGCCGCGAGCAGCGCGATGACCTTCTGCGGGAAGCCGAGCGGCGTGTTGATGCCGGTGCCGACCGCGGTGCCGCCCAGCGGGACCTCCGCGACGCGGGGGAGCGACGCCTCGACGCGCTCGATGCCGAGCCGCATCTGGCGGGCGTATCCGCCGAACTCCTGGCCGAGCGTCACGGGCGTCGCGTCCATGAGGTGCGTGCGGCCGGACTTGACGACCGACTTCCACGCCTCGGCCTTCTCCTCGAAGGCCTTCGCGAGGTGGTCGAGCGCGGGCACGAGGTCGGTGATGAGCGCCTCGGTGACGGCGACGTGCACCGACGTCGGGAAGACGTCGTTCGACGACTGCGAGGCGTTGACGTGGTCGTTGGGGTGCACGGGCGAGCCGAGGCGGTCGGACGCGAGCGTCGACAGGACCTCGTTCATGTTCATGTTCGACGACGTGCCCGACCCGGTCTGGTAGGTGTCGACGGGGAACTGGTCGTCGTGGGCGCCCGTGGCGACCTCGTCGGCCGCGGCCGCGATGGCGTCGGCGATCGCGCCGTCGAGCGTCCCGAGCTCCTTGTTGGCGAGGGCCGCCGCCTTCTTGATGCGCGCGAGCGCGGCGATCTGGCGCGACTCCAGGCCCTTGCCCGAGATGGGGAAGTTCTCCACGGCGCGCTGCGTCTGCGCGCGGTAGAGGGCGGTCGCGGGGACGCGCACCTCGCCCATGGTGTCGTGCTCGATGCGGTACTCGATCTCGGTCACTTCCTTGTTCCCTCCGGGTTCAGGCGGCCGCGTCGGTCGCGACGCCCATGGTGACGTGGGGCACCGCGGTGCCCTCGGCCAGTCGGTAGTTGGCTCCCACGATGCCGAGACGGCCCTCCGCGACGGCGCGGGAGATCAGCTCGGACGACTGCAGGATCCAGTCGATCGTGTCGCGCACGTGCAGGCGGCCGACGAGCTCGGCATCGACGGTCGCGGGGGTCGCGCCGTCCGACTCGCGCAGCGCCGCGTGCACCGCGGGCACGATCGGCGAGATCTGACGCCAGATGTGCGGGGGCAGAACGGGTGCGTCGGGACCCGTGCTGTCGATCGCGGCGCGGACCGCGCCGCACGAGTCGTGCCCGAGCACGACGAGGAGCGGGACGCCGAGCACCTCGACGGCGTACTCGAGGGAGCCGACGATCGACTCTCCGGGGACCTGGCCGGCGTTGCGCACGACGAACAGGTCGCCGAGGCCCAGGTCGAAGATGATCTCGGCCGCCAGCCGCGAGTCGGAGCATCCGAAGAGGGTGGCGAGCGGCGTCTGCCCCGCCGCGAGCTCGTGACGACGGCGGACATCCTGGTGGGGGTGCGCGGGCGTGCCCGCCACGAACCGGGAGTTGCCGGCCTGCATCTTCTCCCACGCCTCGGCGGGGGTGAGGTTCTCGCTCATTCGGGTGTCCCTTCTGCGGTCGCGAGTGCGTCGATCTGGTCGGCCACGAGCGCGGCGAGATCGGCGGCGACCTCCGGCTCGGATGATCCGTACACGAGGACGTGGTCGGCGCCGGCCTGGGTGCCCAGCGCGTACGACACGTTGGCGTTCGCCTCGGGGTCGGAGATCTCGTACACGTCCCAGCGGACGCCGTCGATCGTGACGGCATCGGTCGGCGCCGCCCCGCCCAGGACCCGCGCGGCCCAGGTCTCGTCGGCGTCGAAGCCCTGGCTCAGTCGGAGGAAGCCGGTCTCGGTCGGAACGTACGCGATGCTCCACGTCGTGACGTCGCCGGTCTCGAGCCGCGCCGAGTTCACGCGCCAGTCGTCCGGGGCGTCGGGGACGATCGCGTCGTGGCCCGTCGTCTCCTCGGCATCGGCGGCGATCGCCGCCACGTTGATGGGCGCAGGCTCCGGGGCCTCGCCGCGCGGCACGCCCCACACGATGACGGCCACGACGGCGAGCGAGACGACGAGCGCGACGATGAGGTTGCGGAACGTCTGGCTGCCCCGGTAGATGCGCGAGCTCTCGGCCTTCCGCGCGGCGATCTCGTCAGGCGTCTCGGGGCGGCCGAGGTGTGCGGCGATGCGCGGCTCGCGCGCCATCAGACCTCGCCCCCCGCGGCGCGCGCGGCCTCGAGACGGCGCTTCGCCCCGAGCAGCCACTCCTCGCACCGCGCCGCGAGCGCCTCGCCGCGTTCCCAGAGCGCGAGGGACTGCTCGAGGGTGGGCGCGCCCTGCTCGAGCTCGGACACGACGCGGACGAGCTCGTCCCGCGCCTGTTCGAACGAGAGGGACGCGACGTCGGCGGGGGGAGCCTGTTCGGTCATAGCGGTTCCATCCTACGAGGAGGCGGGCGCGGTGCCCGCGTCGAGCGGTCCGCCCGAGGTCGCCGACACGGCGCCGTGCTCGAGGGTGAGCACGAGCCGCGCGCCACGGGGCGCGTCCTGCGCGGACCGGAGGATGGCGCCATCCTCGGCCTGCGCGATCGCGTAGCCCCGTGCGAGCGTCGACTGCGGCGAGAGGGCGCGCAGCGACGCCCGCAGCTCCGCGGTGCGGCGCTCGCCGTCGTGGATGCGCCGCTGGGCGATGTCGCGCCCTCGCGCCACGAGGAGGAAGACGTCCTGCTCGCGCGTCTCGACGAGGCGCTCGGGCGCGCGCAGGACGGGGCGCGAGCGGATGTGCTCGAGCTGCGCGATGTCGTGCTGGAGGCGATGCTGGAGCCGTGTCGCGAGACGCGACCGCAGCTGCGCGACCAGCGCCCGCTGCTCGCCCACGTCGGGGACGACCCGCTTCGCGGCGTCGGTGGGCGTCGAGGCGCGCAGGTCGGCGACGTCGTCGAGCAGCGGATGGTCGTTCTCGTGGCCGATCGCGCTCACGACCGGGGTCCGCGCGGCCGCGACCGCGCGGACGAGGCGCTCGTCGCTGAACCCGAGGAGGGTCTGCGGATCGCCGCCTCCGCGGGCGATGATGATGACGTCGATGTGCGGATCCGCATCGAGCGCGCTGAGCGCCTGGAGGATCTCGGGCACGCTGCGCTCGCCCTGCACGGCGGCGTGGATCGTGCGGATGTCGACGTGCGGCCACCGCAGCTCGGCGTTGCGCAGGACGTCCTTCTCGGCATCCGAGCGCTCGCCCGTGATCAGCCCGATGCCGTGGGGCAGGAAGGGGAGCGGCTTCTTCCGGGCGGGGTCGAAGAGCCCCTCGGCGCGCAGCTGCGCGCGGAGCCTCTCGAGACGCTCGAGCTGCTCGCCGAGGCCCACGTGGCGCATCGAGGTGACCTGGAAGGAGAGGTCGCCGCCCTTCGGGTAGTAATCGGCCTTGACGCACGCGATCACGTGGTCGCCGACCTTCAGATCGGCCGGGGTGCGCGCGCGGACGCTGGACCACATCCGGATCGAGATCTGCGCATCCGATCGGAGGTCCTTCAGGCGTCCGAACACGGCGCCGCCGCGCACGTTCCACGAGGTGATCTCGCCCTCGACCCACACGGCGCCCCAGCGGTCGATGAAGCCCTTGATCGTCTGATTCAGGCGCGCGATCGAGGTCGGCGCATCCGGCTTCGAGTCGCGCGGGGCGACGGAATCGGCGGGGGGCTGCTCGCCCTCGGCGGGCTCCGGCTGGAACGTCGTCATGATCTCCTCGCGGCGCACTCCTCGGACGGCGGCACCCTGCCTGTCCCCAGGGGGCGCACGTAGGATCGGAGCATGAGCTCGACCGCCATCCATCTGCCCGTGCCCCGCGTGCCGGGCAGGAGCGTGCGCCTTCAGGATAACCCCGTGCCCGGACGCAAGCGGGTGCTGCTCGCGGCGCCGCGGGGCTACTGCGCGGGCGTCGACCGCGCCGTGATCACGGTCGAGAAGGCGCTCGAGCGCTACGGGTCGCCCGTCTACGTGCGCAAGCAGATCGTGCACAACATCCACGTCGTGCGCGAGCTCGAGGCGAAGGGCGCCGTCTTCGTCGAGGAGGTCGACGAGGTGCCCGAGGGCGCGCACGTCGTGTTCAGCGCGCACGGGGTCTCGCCCGCCGTCGTGAGCGCCGCGTCGGACCGGGGCCTCCAGGCTATCGATGCCACGTGCCCGCTCGTCACCAAGGTGCACCGCGAGGCCGTGCGCTTCGCCCGCGACGACTTCCACATCCTGCTCGTGGGCCACGAGGGCCACGAGGAGGTCGAGGGCACCGCGGGAGAGGCGCCCGAGAACGTCACGATCGTGAACTCGCCCGACGAGGCCGACACGATCGAGGTCGAGGATCCGTCGAAGCTCGTGTGGCTCTCGCAGACCACGCTCTCGGTGGACGAGACGATGGAGACGGTGAACCGCCTGCGCGCGCGCTTCCCCGAGCTGCACAACCCGCCGTCCGACGACATCTGCTACGCGACGCAGAACCGCCAGGTCGCGATCAAGAAGGTCGCAGCCGGAGCCGATCTCGTGATCGTCGTCGGCTCGGCGAACTCGTCGAACAGCGTGCGCCTCGTCGAGGTCGCCCTCCAGCACGGCGCGAAGGCCGCCTACCGGGTCGACTACGCGAGCGAGGTCCGGCAGGAGTGGCTCGACGGCGTCGAGACCGTGGGCGTGACGAGCGGCGCCTCCGTGCCGGAAGTGCTCGTCCAGGAGGTGCTCGACGCGCTCGCGAGCGCCGGCTACCGCGACGTCGAGGAGGTGCGGACGGCAGAGGAGGACCTCATGTTCTCGCTGCCCAAGGAGCTCCGCCAGGATCCGTCGGGTCGCCGCGACGCCCGCGCCGTGGGAGGCCGAGGCCGCGCATGACCGAGCCCCGCGACGACGCGCGGCCGCAGCCGCGGTTCGGGCAGTACGCCACGCCCGAGGAGCAGCGCGCGCGCATGGGGCTCCCGTCCGCTCCCGAGACCCGCGCGCCGGTTCCCGCGGCCCCCGTCGCGCCGCCGTCTGCCGACGCCGCGCCCCTCCTGTCGGGCGGGCGCCTGGTGGACCGCGCGGCGACCGTCGCGATGCTCGTCTTCGGAATCGTCAGCGTCATCCAGTCGATTCCGCTCGTGCTCGACACCACGCGCCTGCTCGAGACGATGGGACTCGACGTCGAGCTCGCCGACCCGGCCGGCGTGCGGATCTGGGGCGTGGCGGCCGTGATCGTGCTGACGCTCGGATGGATGGCGACCGCGCTCCTGTCATGGCGCGTCGCACGGCGCGGGCGCCTCACCTTCTGGGTGCCGATCGCCGGCGCTGTCGTCTTCAACCTGCTCGCGAGCATCGTCGTCGTGATCCCTCTCGTGAGCGATCCCGCCGTCGGGGATGCCGTGCTGCGGATGCAGGAGTCGTTCGGCTCCTAGCTCCGAGACGACGAAGCCCGGCGCCGTGCGGCGCCGGGCTTCGTCGTCTGGAAGCGCTGTCAGCTCTGCGACTTGCCGAACGAGCCGAGCTGGCGGGTCGACTCCACGACGCGCGCGGCCATCGCCGACTCGGCGACCTTGCCCCACGCGCGCGGGTCGTACTGCTTCTTGTTGCCGACCTCGCCGTCGACCTTCAGGACGCCGTCGTAGTTCGAGAACATGTAGCCCGCGATCGAGCGCGTGAACGCGTACTGCGTGTCGGTGTCGATGTTCATCTTGACGACGCCGTTCGCGACCGCGAGCGCGATCTCCTCGTCGGTCGAGCCGCTGCCGCCGTGGAAGACGAGGTCGAGCGGCTTCTCGCCCGTGCCGAAGCGCGCCTGGATGCCCTCCTGGATCTCGCCGAGGAGCTCGGGGCGGAGCTTGACGCCGCCCGGCTTGTAGACGCCGTGCACGTTGCCGAAGGTCAGGGCGGCGATGTAGCGGCCCTGCTCGCCGAGGCCGAGCGCCTCGACGGCCTTCGTGACATCCGCGACCGTCGTGTAGAGCGCCTCGTTCGAGCCCTCGTGCGCGACGCCGTCCTCCTCGCCGCCGACGACGCCGACCTCGATCTCGAGGATCGCGTTGATGTTCTTCATGCGGGGGAGGAGGTCCGCCGCGATCTGGATGTTCTCGTCGAGCGGCACGGCCGAGCCGTCCCACATGTGCGAGTTGAAGAGCGGCTCGCCGCCGTTCTTCACGAGCTCCTCCGAGTACTCCAGGAGCGGGAGCACGAAGCCGGGGAGAGCGTCCTTCGGGCAGTGGTCGGTGTGCACGCCGACCGTGATGGGGTAGTTCTTGGCGACCTCGCGGACGTACTGCGCCATGGCGATCGCGCCCGTGGCGCGGCCCTTGACGGTGTGCCCGGCGAAGTAGTCGGCTCCGCCGGTCGTGACCTGGAGGATGCCGTCGGAGCCGGCCTCGGTCAGGCCCTGGAGCACGGCGTTGATCGTCTGCGAGCTCGACACGTTGAACGCGGGGTAGGCGAAGCCGCCCGCCTTCGCGCGGTCGAACATCTCTGCATACTGATCCGGGGTGGCGACGGGCATTGCGGTGCTCCTTCGAGTGGCGAGGTGAGTGCAGTCTCAGCCTAGCGAAGGCCGGATCTGCTCTGACGACGGCGGCAATCGGGCGCGATCCTCACGATCCGGAAAGAAACGCAGATCCTTCGATCTGGAGCGCGCGAAGAACACCGATCTGCGCCATCTGCTGCCGCTACTCTCTCAGCATGACTGCCGACACGCACGAGATCACGAGCGCCGACGACCTCATCCCGCTCCACCCCGACCGCAACATCGCGCTCGAGCTCGTGCGCGCGACGGAGGCCGCGGCGATCCGCTCGGTCCCGTTCATCGGCCGCGGCGCGAAGGAGGCCGCCGACGGCGCGGCGGTCGACGCGATGCGCGCGTTCCTCGCGACCGTCGACTTCGACGGCGTCATCGTGATCGGCGAGGGCGAGAAGGACAACGCGCCCATGCTCTTCAACGGCGAGCACGTGGGCACGGGGCGCGGCCGCTCGTACGACATCGCGGTCGACCCGATCGACGGCACCTCGCTGACGGCGGCCGGGCGCAACAACGCGCTCTCCGTGATCGCGCTCTCCGACCGCGGCACGATGCTCGACGCGTCGAGCGTCTTCTACATGGACAAGCTCGTCACCGGCCCCGCGGGCGTCGGCGTCGTGGACATCCGCCTGCCGATCGCCGAGAACATCCGCCTCCTCGCGAAGGCCCTCGACAAGCCCGTCGAGGAGATGGTCGTGTCGGTGCTCAACCGTCCGCGCCACGAGCAGCTCATCGAGGACATCCGCGCGACGGGCGCGGGAACGCGCCTCATGAGCGACGGCGACGTCGCAGGCGGCATCAACGCGGCCCGCCACGATGCGCGCACCGACATGTGCGTCGGGATCGGCGGCAGCCCGGAGGGCATCGTCACGGCGTGCGCGATCAAGGCCCTCGGCGGGCACATCCAGGGCCGCCTCTGGCCGCGCGACGACGACGAGGCGCAGAAGGGCATCGACGCGGGCCTCAAGATGGACCACGTCTACGAGGCGGATGACCTCGTCGCCGGGAGCAACACGATCTTCGTCGCGACGGGTGTGACCGACGGCGCGCTCGTCGAGGGCGTGCGCCGCAAGGACGGCTACGTCTACACCGAGAGCGTCGTGCTCCGCGGGCACTCGGGCACGCTGCGCCGCATCTCGTCGGACCACCTCGAGTCGAAGTGGTTCTGATCCCCTGAGCGCGGTCCGCCGCGTTCGTGATGTGTCTGTGACCGCCTCTCAGCCGACTTCGGCGACAATGGAGATGGCGCAGGAGGACTCAGCGCGTCACGGGAGGGGTGGACCGAGATCATGGCAGTGCACGAGACCGTTCAGCAGACCGTGCGGGAACCCGACGTCCGGACGGGCGCGCAGGCAGTCGTCGCCGCCGCGAAGGATCCGGCGCGCCGCCCCGATGTCCTCTTCCGCGTTCGCCGCGCGCCGGACCAGGAGGCGAGCCCCTGGTGGCACATCGGCGCGTTCGTGGTCACCTCGGCGGCGGTCGTCGCCCTGCTGAGCTTCCTGCCCGGCTGACTCCCGCCATCCGCACCGGCGGGAGGGCGACTCAGCCCACCGGCTAGGCGACGAGCAGCGTCGCGATGGCGATGCCCGCCGACTGCGCGAGCGCCTCGACATCGTCCACGCCGAATCGGCGCGCCGCGTCGATGACGATGTGCGCGGATGCCAGGGCGTCCGCGCCCGCGTGATGGTGCGCGAAGCCGGAGAAGCCGGCCGCGGCCGCCGCGCTCGGCAGCTTGTAGGACGGGAGATCGTACGTCTTCCGCGCGAGCTGGAGGCTGCACAGCGATCGCCAGGGTGGGCAGACGACGCCCGTGGCCGCCGACGCGCGCCCGAGCACGCCCATGTCGAAGGTCGCGCTGTGCGCGACGAGGATGTCGTCACCCGCGAAGTCGCGCAGATCGTCGAACTGCTCGGCCCATTCGGGCGCCCCGACCACGTCGTCGGCGTGGATCCCGTGGATCGTCGAGTTGAAGGCGAAGAACTCGTCGAAGCCCGCAGGCGGCCGGATCAGCCACGAGGCGCGAGCGGCGATCTCGCCGCCCCTCACGCGAGCGAGACCGACCTGGCATGCGGACTCCGGGCGGGAGTTCGCGGTCTCGAAGTCGATCGCGGTGAAGTCGAGGGGCATCCGTCCAGTCTCTCCGACCGTTCCTGGGAGCGCGGACCGCGGCGCGCCTGTGAGTACTCCGAAATAACTTGCACACCGTTGTGCAGATTACTACCGTGAAGGTCATGGACGAGACCGCACCGCCCCGTGGCCGTCGCCGCGACGCGCTCGAGAACAGGGAAGCCCTGCTCGAGGCCGCCGCGCGCCTGCTCCGACGCGATCCCGAGGCATCGATCGACGCCGTCGCCGCCGAGGCGGGTCTGAGTCGGCGCGCCCTCTACGGCCACTTCCCCTCGCGGGACGCGCTCCTCGGCGAGCTCGTCGAGCGGGGCACCGCGCGCATCGCCTCGGCACTCGCCGACGTCGGCGACCCCGACCCGGCCGCGCACGTCGCTCGGATCGGGATGGCGCTGTGGCAGGAGGTCTCGGACGTCAAGCTCGTCGCGCGCGTGATCGTGCGCGGACCGCTGGAGCGAGCGGCCGCGCGCGGGCTGGAGCCCATCCGCGCGTCCCTCCGCGACGCGGTCGCGCGCGGTGCCGCGTCGGGCTCCTTCCGCTCCGACGCGGACCCGGCGATCGTGGCACGGCTCATCGAGGACTCCGCGCTCGCGGTGCTCGACGAGGTCGTGCGGCGCGGGCTCGGCGACGCCGAGGCGCGGCACCTCGTCGTGGTCACGGCACTCGGCGTCGCCGGGCTGTCCTGGCGCGACGCCGCGGCCGTCGCGATGGCGGTGGGCGCGGCATGAGGATCTCGGCGCGGGGCATCTCGAAGGGCAGCGTGCTGCCGGAGACGACGGTCCACGCCCGCTCGGGCGAGGTCGCGGTCGTCCCCGTCGAGGGCGGACAGCGGCCGAGCGTGCTGTCGCTCATCCTCGGCGGCCGGATGTCGCCCGACTCGGGCGAGGTCGCTCTCGACGGCGCCGCGGACGCGCGAGCGCTGCGGCGCGCGGTCGCGATCGTCGACGCGCCCGACGTGAGCGCCCCCGTCGACGATCTCGCCCTGCACACCGTGCTCCGCGAGGAGCTCGCCTTCTCGGGGGTGCGCGGCACGCGTCGCGCAGCGCGCCGGATGCTCGCCGACGAGGGGCTCGTCGCCTACCGCGACACCGCCATGGGCGAGCTCCCCGCCGAGGTGAGGGTGCGCGTCCTCACCGAGACGGCGGCGCGTCGCCGCGGAGTCGAGGCGCTCGTCATCGTCTCGCCCGACCGCCACGGCGGCGACCCACGTGGATGGTACGAGGTCGCGCGGTCGTGGGCAGACCGCGGGCTCCTCGTGATCGTGCTCGCCGGCGGCGCATCGGTCGAGGCCGTCGGGGCGCTCATGGCACTCGAGCGGGACGCGCACGCCCAGGTCCACGACGTCGTCCGCGAGCCGGTTGCGGCCGAGACCGCGCCGCTGCCGGTCGCGCCGCCCGTCACCGTCCTGCGTTCCGAGACCGACGTCCCGGTCGAGGGCGAGCGGGAGACCCCGGCTCCGTCCGCACCATACGACACCGCGCCATCCGACATCGCGGACGCGGAGCCATCCGCCGCCGCATCCGCCTGCCCCGACCCGATCGCGTCGCGACCCGACGCGGAGGAGACCGAACGATGACCTTCCTCACCCTCGTGCGCACCGAGCTCAAGCGCCTCACGGCCACGCCGATGGCCAAGCTCGCGCTCGCGGCGCTCATGCTCGTGCCCGTGCTCTACGCCGGCCTCTATCTCTGGGGCAACGACGACCCGTACGGGAACCTCGATCAGGTGCCGGTCGCGCTCGTCGTCGCAGACGAAGGGGCCACGCAGGACGGCGAGACGGTCAACTACGGCGATCAGGTGCGCGACCAGCTCGTCGAGGACGCCGAGATGGACTGGCGCGTCACGACGTCGCAGGAGGCCGCAGACGGGATCCGCTCGGGGGAGTACGACTTCATCGTGACGTTCGGGCCGGACTTCTCGCGAGCGCTCACCTCGGCGGCGGGGGATGACCCCGAGCAGGCCGTCGTGGAGGTCACGACGAACGACTCCAACAGCTACCTCGCGGGCACGATCGCGGATCAGGTCGGCGAGAAGGTGCGCTCGAGCCTCACGCAGGAGGTCGGCCGGGAGGCCGCGCAGAAGCTGCTCGACGGGCTCGCCACCGTGCGATCGGGCCTCGTCGACGCCGCAGACGGCGCGCGGGAGCTCGCGGACGGGACGGGCGAGGCGCGGACGGGATCGGCGACGCTCGCGGATGGCGCCGGCACGGCGGCCGACGGCGCCTCGCGGCTCACGGACGGCCTGACGACGCTGCGCGACTCGACCGCGGCCCTGCCCGACCAGACGCGCCAGCTCAACGACGGCGCGCACCAGGTCGCAGCGGGCAACGCGCAGCTCTCCGCGACGGTTCAGCCGGTCGCGCAGCGCATCGGCGACGCGGTGGCGAACCTCCCGACGGAGGAGGACATCCGGGGCCGCCTGCAGGAGGCCGGCCTCGACGAGACGCAGATCCAGACGGTGCTCGGAATCGTCTCGCCCGTGCGGACGGATCTCGAGAGCGCGAACGCGCAGGTGCAGGATGCCGCGGGCAGCATCCAGGCGCTCGCCGACGGCAGCGCGCAGGTCGCCGAGGGCACGCAGAAGCTCGCGGACGGGATGCCCGCGCTGGTCGACGGGATCTCGAGCGCCCAGTCCGGCGCGTCGGACCTGTCGACCGGAGTGCGGCAGCTCGCCAACGGCGCGTCGTCGCTCGCGGATGGCCTCGTCAAGATCGACGACGGCGCCGTGCAGCTGCGTGACGGACTCGCCGACGCCGTCACGCAGATCCCCGACCAGTCAGAGGACGAGCGGAAGACGGCCGCCGCGATGATCGCCGACCCGGTGCACGTGTCGTCGAATGCGATCACGGAGGCGTCGTCGTACGGTGCGGGAATGGCGCCCTTCTTCATCAGCCTCGCGGCATGGATCGGGATCTACGCGCTGTTCCTCATCGTCAAGCCTTACTCGAAGCGCGCGGTCACGGCGCTGCGGCGACCCCTGCCCATCACGCTCGCGGCATGGACGACGCCTGCGGCGCTCGGCATCCTGCAGATGGCCGTCGTGTTCTGCGTCGTCGCATTCGCCCTCGGGTACGCCGTGGCGCAGCCCTGGCCGATGCTCGGGTTCATGGCCCTCACCTCCGCGACCTTCGCGGCGATCATCCTCACGCTGAACGTCCTGCTGGGGAGCGTCGGGCAGTTCCTCGGGCTCGTGCTCATGGTGCTCCAGCTCGTCACGGCGGGCGGGACGTTCCCGTATCAGACGCTGCCGACACCGCTTCGGACGCTGCACGAGGCGCTGCCGATGAGCCATGCGGTCGACGGCATCCGACAGCTCATGTACGGAGGGGACTTCGCGCGCGCCTGGGCGGACGCGGGGTTCCTCGGGCTGTGGCTCGTCGGCGCTCTGCTCGCGGCCTTCGTCGTGACCTTCCGGATGACGCGACGCCGCACGCTGCGCGACCTCCGGCCATCCCTCATCGGGTGATCGGCCGGGCGCTCTCGAGGATGCGCTGGAGGCAGAACCCGACCGTCGCGGCCTCGGGACTCGGAGCCCCGGCGTCGCGCACGGTCGAGAGGTAGTCGGCGACCGCGTCCTCGGCAGCGGACACGAGATCGTCGGCGTCCTCGGACTCGAGGGGCGCCGCGACGAGGTCGGCGCACGCGCGGATCGCCGTGACGAGCGGCTCATGCGCCGTGCGGTCGACCGTGGGCTCGCCGTCGTCCTCGCCACCCGAGCGGAAGAGCGCGTCGCTGAGGTCGCGGATCGAGAACACCGTGTGCTCGAGAGCCCTGCGGCGCCGGTCGTTGACGGCGCGCTCCTCACGGTGGCCGCGCGAGCGCGGGTTGCCCCGGGCGCTCTCGTCGGCATCGAGCACGTCGGCCGCGACCGCGGAGGCCGTGCGACGGAGCCCGCTCACGATCGTGTCGATCTCCTCGCGGGGCCCGGTGCCGCGCTCGAGGAGGTCCGCGAGATCGCGAAGCGACCCTGCCGCGGCATCCCTCAGCTGGGAGAGGCGCCGGCTCGCATACCCGAGGTGCAGCGGCGGCACGATCGCGAGGTTGACCGCGACGCCGACGACGACGCCGAACGCGAGCGTGACGATGTACGAGATCGAGAACTGGTCGGCGTCGGCCCCGCCGAGGAGCAGGACGAACATCCCGGCCATCGCGACCCAGTCGCCGCCCGCCCCGAGGAAGCGCGTGGCCCCGGCGAGGACGCCGACGCCGACCACGCCCCCGAGGGCGACCACGGCCGGACCGCCCGCGTGCACGAGAGCGAGCCCCGCGGCGCCGAGCGCGATGCCGATGCCGACGCCCGCGAGCGTCTGCAGGCCCGTGCGCACCGAGCGCATCAGGGTGGGATACATGCTCACCAGGGCGCCCAGGGGAGCGTAGTAGGAGTACTCGTTCTCGGCGAAGGGCACCCAGGGTGCGAGGTACCACGCGAGACCGCACGCCACCGCGGTCTTGGCGGCGAGGAGGCCGCGCCCCGGCCCCTCGAGCTCCTGGCTGCGGCGCTTGAGCGCCTCCCACCGCGAGCGCCACGTCATGATCGAGACGGTACCGGTCGCCATGCGCTCGCGGAACGGGTGGACAGCGCCCGGGGTCGTCGTCTATCCGCGGGGCGGCCTCGCAGGCGCCGCGCCGTAGGATGGATGCCCGTGGCTCTCACTATCGGAATCGTCGGCCTGCCCAACGTCGGCAAGTCCACCCTCTTCAACGCCCTGACCAAGAACACGGTGCTCGCGGCGAACTACCCGTTCGCGACGATCGAGCCGAACGTCGGCGTCGTGGAGCTGCCGGACGCGCGCCTGGATCGTCTCGCCGAGATCTTCGGCTCGCAGCGGATCCTCCCGGCGCCGGTGTCGTTCGTCGACATCGCCGGCATCGTGCGCGGGGCGAGCGAGGGCGAGGGCCTCGGCAATCAGTTCCTCGCGAACATCCGCGAGGCCGACGCGATCGCGCAGGTCGTGCGCGGATTCGCCGATACGGATGTCGTGCATGTCGACGGCAAGGTCGATCCGGCGAGCGACATGGAGACGATCAACACCGAGCTCATCCTCGCCGACCTCCAGACCCTCGAGAAGGCGCTGCCGCGTCTCGAGAAGGAGGTCAAGGGGAAGAAGACCGACCCGGCCGTGCACGCCGCCGCCCTCGAGGCGAAGGCCGTGCTCGACACGGGCAAGACGCTGTTCCAGGCCGGCTTCGACGTCGCGCCGATCAAGGAGCTGGGCCTGCTGACGGCCAAGCCGACGCTGTTCGTGTTCAACGTCGACGAGGGCGTCCTCACCGACGCCGAGCGGATGGCGGAGCTCGCGGCGCTCGTCGCGCCCGCCAAGGCCGTGTTCCTCGACGCGAAGGTCGAGTCGGAGCTCATCGACCTCGAGCCGGCCGAGGCGCTCGAGCTGCTCCAGTCGCTCGGCCAGGAGGAGTCGGGGCTCGACCAGCTCGCGCGCGTCGGCTTCGAGACGCTCGGGCTGCAGACCTACCTCACCGCGGGGCCCAAGGAGGCGCGCGCGTGGACCATCCGCAAGGGGTGGACGGCACCGCAGGCCGCCGGGGTCATCCACACCGACTTCGAGCGCGGCTTCATCAAGGCCGAGATCGTCTCGTTCGCCGACCTCGACGAGGCCGGTTCGATGAACGAGGCCAAGGCGAAGGGCCGCGTGCGGATCGAGGGCAAGGACTACGTCATGCAGGACGGCGACGTGGTGGAGTTCCGCTTCAATGTGTGAGGCGATTGGCTGCCTATCGCGTTGACCAGCGGGGGTTCAGTCGTCCAAGAGTGGGTTGTATCTCATGCTCAGCCCTCGTTCGATCGCCGCGAGGCCTCCGGCGATGATGACGAGGAGGTTCTGCCAACCCGCGAGGCGGATCGCCGGGATCTCGAATACTGGGAGCCCGACGTACGACGTCAGCAGACCGACGAGGTTGATCAGCTGAGGAAGCTCGAGCAGAAGCACCCCCACGACGATGAGGGTGGCGACGATTCCGACTGCTCGACTGGTTGCGGGGTGCTGGCGGTCGAGGTTCGCTCGCCAAGCCTCGGCGGTGCCCGCAGCAGGGGTCAGCGGCTGGGTCTCCCGTGCCTTCGCCTCGCGGATGCGTACGTACTTCATCCCGAGCTTTGTGACAGCTGCCTCGATGTGCGCGCCGTCTTCGATGGCGAAGGAGGCCTTGCGTCGCGTTGTGTCGACGAGGCGACCGTCGTGGTACAGGGAGATGCGCTCATCGAGATCGAGGTACCCGGAGTCGACGACGTAGCGATGTCCGTTCCGGTGCACCTCGAATCTCCCCCGGATGAGGCCGGCTCCCCACCGGAGGGGCCTCAGCGTCGTTGATGATTGCGTGGTCACGATGCGACTCCTCGAAACATGTCGTCGATGGATGTCTGCAGCAGCGCGAGCGCCCGATCGGGCGAGGACTGGCCGAGGAGAACCTGCCCGCTGAGCCCTTCGGCCGTAGCAAGGAGTCCCTGAAGAGTGCCTTCGGTGTTGTTCGAGTCGAGGCGGATCCTGCTGGATTCCAGGAGGCGTTCGAGGAAGGCGAGAAGTTCGGCGTGCCCCTCGCGGATCCTCGTCGCCAGGATGTCCTCCGTGAGCGCCAGCGACTCGAACTGCGCCACCACCCGCAGTCGTCGCATCGCTGTGTCGTCGGTGGGAATCATCGCGCGCAGGACGGCGGTCAACACCTGTTCCGGCGCGGCGGCTTCCCCGACGGCCGTGGCCACCTCTGCGGCAACGGCGTGCTGTACCGAGTCGAAGGCCGCGAGCATCAGAGCAGTGCGGTCGGGGAAGTAGTGCTGAACCCGGCCGGGCGAGACCCCAGCAGCGGCAGCAACTCGTCGCACCGTCAACGCGCCGGCACCTTCCTCCGCCACCAGTACGCACGCTGCGGCAGCGATAGCGCCGCGCACTGTCTCGTGGTCCCGCCCCACACCTCGGCTCACTGGCACCTCCTAATGAACCGTCCCCGGTTTGATGCCGCTTCCTTTCGAGTCTGGAAGGAAGATGATGATCATGCCGAAGAGGATTCCGGAGGAGACGAAGCAGCGCGCTATCCGGCTCGTGCTCGATCACCTCGATGAGTACCCGAACCTCACGACCGCGTGCGAGACGGTGTCGAAGCGGCTCGGTTTCGGCGCTGAGAGCTTGCGCCGGTGGGTGCGGCAGGCGCAGGTCGACGCCGGCGACCGGCAGGGGGTCAGCACGACCGAGTCGGAGCGGATCCGCAAGCTCGAGCGCGAGAACCGAGAGCTGCGTGAGGCCAACGCGATCCTGCGGGACGCGGCGGTTTTCTTCGCCGGGGAGCTCGACCCCCGAAAGCGCTGATCGTCTCGTTCATCGACGAGCAGCGCGCCAAGGGCCGCGCGGTCGAGTCGAACTGCGATGTCCTGCGGGAGCAGGGCGTGCAGGTCGCCGCGCGAACCTATCGGTCCTGGAAGACTGCCCAGCCCAGCAACCGCGATCTGGAGGACGCGGCGGTGATCGACGCGATCCTCGCCGCTCGCGTCGACGAGAACGGGAAGGCGACGCCGGAGTCGACGTATGGCCGGCGGAAGATGACCGCGCTCCTGCGGCGACGCGGTCTGGCCGTGTCGAAGCGGCGCGTGGACCGGCTGATGCGGCAACTCGGCATAGGCGGGCTCGTGCGAGGCAAACGCGTGCGGACGACGATCCCAGATCGGAACGCGCAGCGTGCGCCGGACCTGCTGGAGCGGGACTTCTCCGCCGAGGCACCCAATCGGCGTTGGGTCGCGGACTTCACGTATGTGCGCACCTGGGCCGGGTTCGTCTACGTGGCCTTCGTGATCGACTGCTTCTCCCGGACGATCGTGGGCTGGTATACCAGCACGAGCAAGACGACCCCGCTGGTGACCACCGCGCTGCGGATGGGTCTCTGGCGGCGCGACCGTGCCGGTCACCCCGCCGGTGACGGGCTCGTGCACCACTCCGACGCCGGCAGCCAGTTCACCTCGATCAGCTTCGCCGAGACCCTCGCCCTCGAGGGCATAGCCGCGTCCATCGGGTCGATCGGCGACGCCTACGACAACGCCCTCGCCGAGTCGACGATCGGGCTGTTCAAGAACGAAGCCATCCGCGACGACTCCCCATTCCGCAACGGGCCGCTGCGGACCGTCGACGACGTGGAATGGGTCACCGCAGAATGGGTCGACTGGTACAACCATCGACGCCTGCACTCCACGCTCGGGGACGTCCCTCCCGAGGAGTTCGAAGCCGTCCACTACGCTGACCTCGAAACGCCATCCCACCCGGTGCTGGCACCCGCATAGGAGCGGCAGAGAACCGGGGACGGTTCACGGTTCAATGTATCAATCGGCGGAGAAAGGAGCCTTTTGTCTCTCTGGTGGGGAAGCCTCACGTTCTCTGCCTACTTGACCTAGTAGGCCTACTTTTGCAACCTTGTGGCTCGCGGCGACGCGGGCGTCTCGCCACCATCTGGGTCTTGTTCGCCGCCCGTGCCGTCTGTCGTGTACCGGGCGGACTCCGCGATTCCGCTAACGTGGGCACATGGAAGATGGGAATCGCGTCAGCGTGCGTGACCTCCAGATCCCGTATCCAGCCTCGGCGCTGACCGCCTCTCAGGCTGAGCACGGCCCTCGTCTTGCCCCTCGAAAGGTCATTCAGACCTACGACCCGGACGAATGGGAGATCTTCATTGAAGAGTGGGCGAATGGACTGTCGTCCAAGTACGTCCGTGTTCAGCGTTTCGGTGGATCCGGCGACCGTGGCGTTGACGTCGCCGGCTTCAAGACTGATCGAGGCTTCGAAGGCGAGTGGGACTGCTTCCAAGGCAAGCACTACGACAAGAGCCTGACACCTTCGATTGCGTGGCCGGAGATGCTCAAAGTCTTCCTGCTTCCCGTCCGCACACCGGCGTACAAGTTGCCGTCGAGTTACAGCTTCATCGCGCCTCGCGGGCTGGGAACCCACCTGGCCCACCTGGTGTCTTCGCCGACCGAACTGCGAGCGAAGTTCCTCGAACAGGTAGAATCCAGTACTGCGAAGCCCTTCAGGGAACTCGATTCCAAGGATCGAAGCGCCGTGCGCGCGCTTGCCACCGCGACTGACTTCTCGATGTTCGGCTCGGTCGAGGTTTTGGCCCTCATCGATCAACACAGGATGACTCCTTACCACTCCGCTCGATTCGGAGGTGGGCTCCCCGCTCGCCCCGCGTCTGAAGGCCCACCGCAGGAAGTTGGCCCTCAGGAACTCGTCTACCTAACAAAACTTGTCCATGCCTACCAGGAGCGTTACTCAACGGTCGCGACCATCGCCTCTGCGGAGGTACACGACAAAGCGGGGGTGCATCTCCAGCGACAGCGGGAGAGCTTCTTTCGCGCGGAGGCACTCCGCACGTTCGCCCGCGATCGTGTGCTCCCCAACACGTTCGAAGGCCTCCAAAATGAACTTTTCGACGCGGTCATCGAGACTGCGGAGGCCGAACACCCCGACGGCTTGGAACGTCTTCGCCGCACGCTGGAACAAGCCGTAAACGCACAATTGAGCACCAATGCGCTCATCCAAGTTACCGAGCCTGCCGATAGACGAGGTATCTGCCATCAGCTCGCTAACGACGACCGGCTTACGTGGGTCGCTGACAAATGACGCAACTGCTGAATAGTCCGCTTGAGATCGGCATTCGTGTCGTCGCGCTTCTCACCGCTTTGTATCCTGCGCGCGCTGACCTTGCTCGAGTTGTACTCCTCGACCATGTCGTGCTTCACAGCGGTGACTTCGCAGGTGCGAGCAGCCTCCATCCGGAGATCCCGGGACGTGTCGGCGAACTGGGGGTCAAACGAGAGCTCATCCGCGAGGGGATTTCTCTCATGGGGGCTCGCGGACTGATCGTCCGCGACCTGACGACGGCGGGGATCTATTTTAGCGCCAGCGAGGATGCGCGTCCCTTCCTCGATTCAATGGATGCGGTATACCTCACACGGTTACGAGCGCGATGCACCTGGGCGGCGTCGACGTTCGGGGCTCTTAATGACGACGAGATCAGGGCAAGGCTCGGTGCCGTCTTCGGAAGCTGGGCTGAAGAGTTCGCACAGCTGAACGGGCAGGACCATCATGGCTAATCGACTACACCTCGTTCACCTCACCGCCGTCGGCAAGGACGTCGTTCCGGCCACGATCGAGTTCGGCAACCGCCTCACCGTCATTCACGGTGCGTCGGATACCGGAAAATCCCACATCTTTGATCTTCTGAGCTACTCATTCGGTCTCGCTCAGACGATTGAGCTCCCAGACGAGGCCAAAGGGTATCAATACGTGCACCTCGGCGTTCGCACTACGGAGGGTAAAGTCGTCACGCTCGTTCGTGACCTGACCGGCGGAAAGGTCGGGCTGGTCGAGGAAGATCTTCGCGAACTAATGACCGTCCCGGCTCCTGAGTACCTGGCGCCGCAGCATGTTTCGAAGGATCCGCGGAGCGTCTCTCGTGTTCTGCTCGCGCTCACGGATTTGGACGAATCTGTGGTTCGTAAGAATCAACACAACGAGACGCGTCCGCTGCAGTGGCGGGATGTAGTCCGACTTGCGGCCGTCGACGAGGAGACGATTCTCACGAAGCGATCGCCCATCGAGTTCGGCCAGTATGCCGATCGCCCTGTCGAAGCCGCGATCTTCCGTATGTTCATTGAGGGGCACGACGACTCCGGATTGACGCCAGTCCCCAAGGCTGCCGAGCTGAAGAAGATCTCGGCGAACAAGCTCGAGGTTCTCGACCAGGTGATCGCGGAGCTTGAGCAGGAGCTGGCTGAATCCCCACCGGTCGATCAACTCCGCGAACAACTCGCGCGTCTCAACGGATCGCTGACAGCTGCCACTAGAGCGCTCAACGACGTGAGCTCCCAGCGCGACGAGCTCGTGCTTCGTCGCGCGTCAAACACTGAAAGACTGGCCAGCTTTGTCGAACGCAACGACGAACTCGGCAGCCTCGAAGCGCGATTCGGTCTGCTTCGCAGTCAGTATGAGTCCGACCGTTCACGTCTGGAGATGCTCTCGCAGGCCTCTGACGTGCTTGCGGTCGACGGAGACGGTGCGTGTCCCTTCTGCGGCGCGGAGCCGTTGCATCAGCACTGGCCGGAGTTCCCGCTCGGCACGGACGAGCCGGCGACATTCGCAGCTTCGATCGCATCCGAACAAGCGAAAATCTTGGCGCTGCGCGCCAACCTCGACGAGACGATCAGGTCGATCCAGATAGAGCGACAAACCATCGCCGCGCGTGCGGCAGCGCTGTCGGAAGACAACCTGCAACTCAACAGCGACATTCGACGCCTCGATAGCGAGATCAAGACGCCGGGTGGCGACCTGTCATCGCTTCTCGAGGCCCGGTCTCGGGTCGAGAGAGAAATCGACAATCACAACCGCCTTCTGAACCTCCTCACTTTGCGGAACGCGACTGCTCGAGTCGAGAAGCCTAAGACATCGACGGAAGTCCCGATCGTGTCGGGCGACTTGCATCAGTTCGACGTAGTGGCACAGGAGATACTTCGGCAGTGGTCCTTCTCACCCGATAGCACCGTCCACTACTCCACTAGCGAGCGCGACCTGGTCGTCGACCAACGCGTCCGCCGGGTGCGTGGCAAGGGCGTCCGCTCCATCCTCCGCGCCCTGTTCAACGTGGCTCTTGCGGAGTACTGCCTCCGGCGTGAGTACCGGCACCCCGGGTTCGTCATCCTCGATTCGCCGATCGTGACGTACCGACAGCCGGGGGACCCGGAACTCGGTGGCGAGGATGAAACGATCAGTACCAATGTCGTCGACGCGTTTTACACCTATCTTCAGAACCAGTTCTCTGGACAGTCGATCATTCTCGAGAACAAGTCGCCCGTCTCGCCATTGCCAGACGGAAGCCGAGAGTACTTCTTCGGAGGCTCAGCGACGACTAGCGAGCGGGCAGGGTTCTATCCACCTCAGGTCTAGCCGGCACCGACCGTCAACAGCTTCCCCGGTGACCGAACGGTAACAAGTCCCGTTCGAGTCCCGCGCGCCCGTCCGCGCGAGTCGCATGCGCGGTTCCTAACCGTGGCGACGTGGTGGAGTGGAGATTCAATTTGTGAGCAAGGCGCGGCCCACCTCCAGCCCATAGGCCGTCGCGGGGTGAGGATCTCACGTCGTACTGTCGAGTGGGCGAAAACGAGCGGAGGGACGGTCTCCGGATGGAGTACAGGATCATCGCCGAGGGCATTGTGACGTTCGGAATCCTCACGCCGTGGTCGGACGTCCGATCTGTTGTGCTGGCACGCGAACCGGGCGTGACGGTCGGCGGTCTCACCGTTGCCGAGTCCTATCTGCAGATCATCGTCGAACTCATGAACGGTGACTTCCTCGAGATCCCCGAAGGGAGCCCGAGCTGGGACTCGGTGGTGGACCATCTGCCGATACATCGCCCATTGCGGGTGCCCGACCTCCCAGCGCTGCTCGCCACGGATGGAGTGGAAGACGCGGTGCTCTGGCGCGCCTGACAAGCAGGAGGTTGAAGCGGTTCGCTGCGCCGTTTGCCAGAGGTCGGTCTGTACCGTAACTCGGTGGAGTTCCGCTTCAACGTCTAGGCGCTCATGAAGCGGTGCGTGCTGTCCTGGTCAAAGGCGATCAGGTCGCACGGCATCAGGACCGACGACCAGTGGCGGATCTGCTTCACGTGGACCGACGCCGGTCTCGAGGGGGTCGAGATCGTTGACTATCACTGACAAGCTCTATCCGCCGATCCACCCGGGGGAGGTCGTCATGGACTTCATCAGAGGTTTCGGTATCGCACAGAACAAACTGAACCTGCAGTCGCAGTACGACCTCGACCTCGCCGAGGGTCGCGCGGCCGAGCAGATCGCCGCGATCACCCCGCTGCAGGTAGCGTGACCGCCTGGCATGAGGACCGAGTCCGGTCGGCGCTTGCAGGGATGAATCCCACGGTGCTCGCTGAGCTCGATGCGGCATTCGCCGTCGTCGGAGACGTCCAATGGCTCCCGGGGTACTCACTCGCGCTGACCAAGGTGCCGGGCGTGGATCGCCTGAGCGATCTGCCGCGCGCAGACCGGATCCGCTACCTCGCGGACGTCGACCTGGTCGCCACGGCAGTCGAGAACGTCTGCCGTCGTCGCGACGAGGCGTTTCGGCGCGTCAACGTCGAGATCCTTGGGAATCATGATGCGTTCCTTCACGCGCACGTCTGGCCGCGGTACGAATGGGAGCCGCCCGACCTCGTCGCGAAACCTGTGTGGCTGTACTCGCCTGATCACTGGACGGATCCGCAATTCTCTCTGAACGGCGAGCATGACGACCTGCGGGCGGAACTGACGGCAGAGATTATCCGGCTACGGAATGTGGTGGAGTTCCGCTTCAACGTGTAGACGCGGCGTCCTGAGCACTGGCCAGCCTGAGCTTCCGCGTCGGATATCCTCGCCGCGTGGTGTCGAATCA
This sequence comes from Microbacterium sp. JZ37, assembly GCF_035188445.1. Taxonomy (NCBI): domain Bacteria; kingdom Bacillati; phylum Actinomycetota; class Actinomycetes; order Micrococcales; family Microbacteriaceae; genus Microbacterium; species Microbacterium sp. JZ37. Next base: position 1,380,027 of record NZ_CP045253.1, read on the forward strand.
GACATTGAGCGACTCGGACCGGCGCGTGCTGGCGCGGTGGGCGCTGTCCTGCGCTGAGCGGGTGCTCCCGCTGTTCGATGCCGACGACGTGGCGCGAGGTGAGATCCTCGATGCCGTCGCCCGCACCCGCGCCTACAGCGCCGGGGACAGCAGCGCTGGGCAGGAGATCCGAAAGCGCCTCGTCGCTCTGAAAGCGGCACGGGCAGCGACCACTTCCGCCGGAGTGGCGGCCGCTCGCGCCGTCGGCCAGGCGGCGGCTGTCGCCCACATGGCCGCTCACGCGCTGGGCGCGGCGGCGTACGCCGCGAAGGCGGTCTCGCTTGCGCACCCCGAGCAGCCGGAGCTGGTGCAGGAGGAGGTGCGCTGGCAAGTGGCGGACCTCAGCGAGCGCGAGCGTGAGGCGCTGCGTCTGCTTCCGCCCCTCGGCGCCGATCCGTCAGGTCCGCTCGCACCTGGCCTTCTGTCCCGCGGCGTGCTCGGATCCACGATTCGCCAGATCCAAGCGCAGCTCGGCGAGACCGTGAGGTGAGTTCCCGTACGACGCGTCTCGGCCTCCCGTGGCCGTCGTGCCAGAGTGGCTGTTGTGACGGACTTCGTTGAATGCGCACGAGCCTTCGTGCGCGCCGACTACCCGCAGGCGTCTGCGGCGTTCCTCGGGGGAGCGCTGCGTCCGGGACGGCGACCGAGACCTCGGACCTGGACATTCTCGTGGTGCTGCCCGGCGAATGGTCGACGACGGCGTTCGTCCAGACCACCACGCACAACGGGCGACTGGTGGAGGCCTTCGTCTATGGGCCGGACGCGCTGCACGACTGGTTGGACAAAGGGCGCGATGATGCTCGTCCCGTTCTGGATCGGCTCATCGGGGCAGGGGTGTCGCTGATCGAAGGCGACATCGCGGACGAACTGGTCTCCGCGTCGCGCGCGACGCTCGCTGCTGGGCCAGCACCCATCGACAGGGATCAGCTTCGAGCGCGCCGGTACAGTCTCTCGGCGCTCGTCGATGATCTGGAGGACGCGGCAGACTCGGGAACCCTCCGTGTGGTCATGGCGACAGCGTGGCGGGAGGCGGCTGAGCTGGCCCTGCGCTCGATGCCCGCCTGGGTCGGGACCGGGAAGTGGCTCCTGCGCGAGCTGCGCGCGAACCAGGATCCCTTCGGTCTTGCCGCCTGGGTCGACAACGGGGCGGATGATCACGCCGCGCTTGCAGGCAAGTGCCGCGCAGTGCTCGACTCCGTGGGGGGATACCTGCAGGACGGCTTCATCAGGGGCGAGAAGCCGAGCAGCCTGTAGGGCAGTCGCAGCACTCAGCGAGACGTCGGCTCGGTGCGCTCCAGCAGACCGTGCATCCTCATCCAGCTCACGAACGAGCCGAACCAGTCCGTGCTGGTCGTCTCCTTGGGATACATGCCGAACCCGTGGCCGCCCCGCTCATAGAAGTGGAGTTCGACGGGCCGCCCCGCAGCGCGCCAGCTCTCGACGAGGGGAAATCCGCTCGGGTCCATCAGGCCATCGTCCGCGGCAAGCGCGATGAACAGCGGCGGCGCGTCCTCAGGGACGTCGAAGGCCGTGAGCGGGCCGTAGACATCGCCGATGAACGCCGGCTTCGCATCCCCGCCGACAAGGGCCGTTGCGACCGTGAGCATCGCACCCGCGGAGAAGCCGACCATGCCGACGCGCGCGGGATCGATCATCCACTCGTCCGCGCGGCTTCGCACGAGCGCGAATGCGGCGCGAGCGTCGGCGATCTGCGCATCGAGCCCGCGGAGCGCCGTGGCCGGGTCATGCCGGTCCGACAGGCGCGGTGCGGCCAGCATCGCCCTGATCGCCGCGTCGAAGTCGTCCAGATCCTCTGGAGTCGGCTTGAGACGGTACTTCAGCACGAAGGCGGCGACGCCACGGTTCGCGAGTGCGCGAGCGACGTCCCACCCCTCGTTCTCCATGGACAGGGACATGAATCCGCCGCCCGGAGCCACGATCACGGCGGTGCCCGTCGCCGTGGCCGGGTCGGGCAGGAACGGCGTGAGGGTGGCGGTGCTGACATTGCGAGCGAACATGCTTCCGTACTGGCTGTGCCACGCCTCGGGTGCTGAAGCCCCCGGCGGCTGTCCCGTCCCGAGTTCGATGGCGTCGGGCTGCTCGGGGATGGGGATCGGCGTCATCCCGTGCTGCGCGGACGCGGCGGGTGCGTCGCCGGTGGCCGAGGTGGTGGTCATGAGCTCTCCGATCGGACGAGGCGCCGGAAGAACGCGGCTTCCGCGCTCGGCGCCGAGCATAGCGCCCGTGGTGGCGTTCCGCGCCGACGGAGGAGGCGCGCCTTCAGCGCTCGGCGGCGACGTCCTTCGCGAAGCGCCGCCGGCCCGCTTCGCTGATCGGCGTGAAGAGGTTGATGAGGTTGCCGTCCGGGTCGCGGACGAGCAGCGACCGGTTGCCCCAGGGCATGTCCGTCGGCGCGTTGACGAACACCTCGACGACGTCCTGAACGGCCCGGTAGGTCGCGTCCACGTCGTCGACGAGGAAGTCCAGCACGACGCTGCGGTTCGCGTGGGCCTCGGCGGCACCGTCTCCGAGCAGGTGCACGGTGGCGGAGCTCGCGATGGCCAGCGTGCCGGATGGCGTCCGAAGCTCGGCGAACATCGGGTGGAGCCGCTCGGCGGCTGCTCCGGTGACTGCTTCGTAGAACCTGACGAGAGCGTCGACGTCGTCGGTGATGATGCGGGTGGCTGCCAGCTCCATGCCTTCTCCTTCTGTCCTGTCCGTGGCCGACGCACTCGGCCACGGACATGACGCTACGAGCGATACCGGGCGCAAAGTGTCCTGTATGCGGAGGACAATGGATGGATGGCCGACACGACCGCTCGCGCCCTGCGCCTGCTCGACCTCCTGCAGTCCGCGCACCAGCGCACTGTCGGCGAGCTGGCCGATCGGCTCGGCGTCGATGAGCGGACCATCCGCAGGGACATGGCGCGGCTGGTCGATCTCGGGCTGCCCGTGGAGACGCTGCGGGGACGCTATGGCGGCTATCGACTGGCGCCGGGCGAGCGGGTCCTCCCGCTCATGTTCAGCGCCGAGGAGGCGGTGGCTGTCTATCTCGGGCTCGTCCGCGCCCAGGCGGCGTCTAGTGAGCCCGAGATCGCCGCGCAGACGGCCCTCACCAAGATCCGGCGAGCACTCCCGGCCGCGGAGGCGGAGCGGGTCGACGCCCTTCTCGGTGCGACGATGCGCACCCCTCAGGCCGGTACCGCTGCTCCCGACCCTGCCATCACGCTGACCCTGGCGGAGGCCGTCGCGTCTCGGCGGGCGCTCGATCTCCGGTACGTCAACCGTCACGGCGCGCTCTCCCGACGAGTGGTCCATCCGCATGGCCTGGTGGCGCACGGGGATCGGTGGTATCTCATCGCCTTCGATACGGATCGGGAGGAGGAGCGGACCTTCCGCGTCGACAGGGTTCGGTCAGCTCGATCTCTGCGCGAGACCTTCGCTCCGCCGCGCCGGCCGGATGCCGAGGGCCTGCTCGATCGGTTCGCCGGCGCGGACTACCGGTGGGAGGTGGTGCTGCGCATCCGGGCGACCGAGGATCGCATCCGACCTCACCTGCCGCGGAGCGTGGCCCGGCTCGAGCGGCTGGACGACGGAGAGGGTGCGTCCGAGGACGGCCTGCCCTGGTATCGGGCGGAGATCCATGCCGAGAGCCTGGACTGGCTGCCGCCCGTGATCGCGGCCCTCGACTGCGAGGTGACGATCGACGGCCCGGACGAGCTGCGCGACCGCGTCCGGGCTGCAGCGGCGAGGATGTCGCGGGCGACGGGCTGAGCTCTGTCGGGTCGTGAGCCGGGGAGGGGTGGATGGCTCCTGCCGGTGCGACGTGACGAATCCTCGGGCCACGCCGCCGTCTCAGCCCGCGCGGCGTCAGGCCGAGGCTCGTCCGAGTGCCTTGTGCAGGAGCTGGGCCAGCTGGCTCTGCTCGTCAGCGCTGAGTCGGGAGGCGGCTGTCCTCGCGAACGCGAAGCTCTGCTCGAAGGCGGCGTTGAGGCTGTCGCCGGACGGCGTGCGGATGAGCAGTCGAGACCTGCGGTCGTCGGGATTCGCGTGGCGCTCCACCAGTCCTCGCGCCTCGAGTCGGCCGACGATCTGCGTGATGTTCGATGCGTCGCATTCGAGTTCGTCGGCGAGTTCGCGCATCCCGCGCGGGCTGGAGATGCGTCCGAGCACGCAGGCCTGGGCGACGCTCATCTGGTGCTGCGCGGCCGCGATCTCATAGGCCCTGTCGTAGGCGTCGACGAAGTCGAACATCGCGCGCTCGGCGTCCGTCGATGCCGACACGGGTCCTGACGGAGCTGCCATGCGCCGAGCATAACACTTGATCCAATCAAGCAAATGTGCCACGGTAATGCTTGAGCCGATCAAGTATGCGGTGCCACCGCCGAAGGGAGTCGAGATCGATGCACGCGCTCGTCGTCGTCGCACATCCACGCCGTGATTCGCTGACCGCCGCCACGGCGGCGCGCGTTCGGGACACGCTCTGCGCCGAGGGCAGCACGGTGGACGTCCTGGATCTGTATGCGGAGGGCTTCGATCCGTCGCTGCGCACCGCGGACGAGCCCGACTGGGCCGACCACACGAAGGAGTACTCGGCGGAGGTCCGGGCGCACATGGCTCGCATCGCCGCCGCGGACCTCGTTGTCGTCGTCTTCCCCGTGTGGTGGTTCGGTCTGCCTGCGATCGCCAAGGGCTGGGTCGATCGGGTGTGGAACCGGGGGTTCGCCTACGAGCCGTCGACTCTCCACGGCACGCGCATGCTCTGGATCGGCCTGGCCGGCGCCTCGTCGGCGTACTACGCGCGCCACGGATTCGACACGGCGCTCGATGTCCAGCTGCGGGTCGGCATCTCCGAGTTCTGCGGGATCCGTGACGCCCGTGTCCACCTCATCTACGACACCCTCGAGGAGCCCGACGCGGCGCGCGGGGATGAGATCGTCTCGTCCGCCGCGCTCGCCGCGTAGGGGGATGCGCCGCAGGTCAGGGCCGCGCCGCCGTTCACGCGGCGCGGCCCGGCGTGCTCAGCGCCGCCCTGCGGGCTGACGGATGGCTGCGTTGATCCGGTTCCAGACGTTGATCGCGCCGATCTCGAACAGGAGCGCCGAGATCTGGCGAGCGTCGAACAGCTCGGTCATGCGCGACCAGAGCTCGTCCGAGATCGGGTCGTGGTGATCGGCGAGGCGGGTGATCGCCTCCGTGAACTCGAGCGCGACCCGCTCTCGCTCGGTGAAGTACGGCGCATCGCGCCAGGCGGCGACCGAGTGGATCCGCTCGGGCGATGCGCCGTCCTCGCTCATCTCGCGTGCGTGGTCAACCGCGCACCAGCTGCAGCCGTTGATCTGGCTCGCGCGCAGGCAGAGCAGATGCAGGAGGGGCTCGGGCAGTCCTGCCGAGCGGGCGACGCGGTTCAGCCCGGTGAGGGCATCGAGCCCGCCCTCCAGGAGGAAGGCAGGATGGGGCATGCGCGCCTTGTGCGCCACGACGGCGTCGGCGTCGGCGGGGGTGAGCAGAGCGGTGTCGGTCATGGTGGTCTCCTCGTATCGCATCTGTGCTGTCACACCGCCGCGTTTCGGGCGGTCAGTAGAGTGACCCGCCGAACAGAGGGAATGTGACATGACCGATCAGAACGACCTCGCCATCCGCTTCGAGGAGCACCGACCGCGGCTCGCACGGCTCGCCCAGCGCATGCTCGGATCCGCCTCAGACGCCGACGACGCGGTCCAGGAGACGTGGCTTCGCGTGTCACGCGCAGGCGACGATGACGTCGACAACTTCGGCGGCTGGCTCACGACCGTGACATCGCGCGTGTGTCTGAATGCGCTGCGCGCTCGCGCGACCCGGAACGAGATCGCGTACGAGCAGGGTCTGCCCGATCCCGTCGTGGACACGGACACTCCCGAGGGCGCTCCGGATGTCGCGGCGCAGCTGTCAGACGCCGTCGGCGCCGCTCTCATGCTCGTCCTCGATCGGCTCAGCCCCGCGGAGCGCGTCGCCTTCGTGCTGCACGACTCCTTCGACGTCCCCTTCGAGCAGATCGCGGAGCTTCTCGAGCGGTCTCCCGCGGCGGTGCGCCAGCTCGCGTCCCGTGCACGGCGTCGTGTGCAGGCGGCGGGAGGAGGTGGCGACGCGGACCCGCGGCGGCAGCGGACCGTGCTCGATGCGTTCTTCGCGGCGGCCCGCTCGGGCGACCTGCCGCGTCTCATCGCCGTGCTCGATCCCGACGTCGTCCTCCGCGCGGACACGGCGACCTCGCCCCTCCGTGTGGTGCGCGGCGCCGAGGCGGTCGCGGGCAACGCGATGATGTTCGCGAACCCCGACGCGCGGCTCGTGCCCGTGCTCGTCGACGGACGGCCGGGCGTCGTCATCGAGGTGGGGGAGCGTGCGGTCTCGGTGATGGCCTTCTCGGTGCTCGGCGAGCGCATCGTCGCCATCGACGCCTACGCGGGGCCCGCTCGTCTCGCGCGAATCGAGCTGCCCCGGTGAGCGCGCGGTCCACTTCGCGCGCCCGGCGAGCCCGGCGCGCTCTCCTCGAGTGGATCGGCGCGGTGGTGCGCCGCCGGGGCATCCGCGCGCACCGCGCATCCGTCGACGTCTGGCTCGACGTCGCCCGCGCGACGATGCGCGCTCGCTACTGCCTGTGCATCACCGACGCGCCGGGTGGGCCGCGGGCCCGCGCTGTGCAGCCCTTCCGGCCCGATGCCGACCTCGTCGTGCACTTCGGGACGTCGCCGCACAGCCGGAAGGCTGCCGAGATCCGCCGGAGCGGAAGAGTCGGCCTCTCGTACCTCCGTGAACGCGACGGTGCCTGTGTCACCGTCCGATGCGCGGCGGAGATGCTCGAGGACGCGGCCGCCCGCCGCCGCTGGTTCATGCCGTTCTGGCGAGCCTTCTGGTCGGCAGGACCGGACGACCCCGCGTTCGTCGTGGTCCGGTGCGTCCCCTTCGAGATCGAGCTCTGGGACGCGCGGCGACGCGTCACACCACCGCCGTTCGGCCTCGCGCAGGCCCGCCTCGTGCGCGATCCCGGCGGGGAGTGGCGCATCGCGGCGGCGTGAGCGGCGCGCCGCGAGCCGATCAGCGGATGGCGTCCGCGACGGCGTCGGGATGGTCGAGGTGGGGGATGTGCCCGGCGGCCGGCACGACGACGACGCGGGCCGCGCTCATCTGCGCGGCGAGGGCGCGTGCGACGTCGGGGGAAGCATGGATGTCGGCATCGCCCCACACGAAGGCGGTCGGCACGTCCGCGGCGACCAGGAGAGCGTCCACGCGCGCCGCCGGCTTCCAGCCCCGCGCGTCGGCGACGGAGCGGATCACCGCTCGGCTCGCCTCTCTCGCGCCCGGGAGGTTCACGCCCGCGAGGGCGACCGCGAGCACATCGTCGGCGATCCGCGCGGGGTCGGCCACGTAGGGCCCGAACATCCTTCTCCGCACGGCCTCCGGATCGCGCAGGGGCAGGCGCGAGACCGCCTTGCCCACGCCGGGGACCGTCCACAGGCGCAGGAAGAGCCCGATGTCCGCGAACAGCCCGCCGGCGCTTCCCGCCAGCGTGAGCCCCGTCACGCGATCGGGGTGAGCGGCTGCGAACCGGATCGCCGCGAAGCCGCCCATCGAGCAGCCGACGAGGCGGACGCGAGCCGCCCCGATGGCGTCGACGACGTCGAGCAGCCAGCTCGCGCAGGCGCGACCCCAGTCGTCGATCGGGGAGGGGAGCGGATCCGAGAGGCCGAAGCCCGGGGTGTCGACGATCGCGACCCGACCCGTGACGCGCGGCGCGACGTCCGCCCACTCCGCGCTGTTCCCCACGCCGCCGTGGACGAAGACGGTGACCTCGTCGTCGCCGCCGCCGGATGACAGGAGATGGATGCGGCTCCCGTCTCTGCGGATGACCTGGTGCTCGTCCAGCTCGAGACCGCGACGCGCGAAGAGCTCGCGCCGGAGGAGGCGAAAGCGCTCGAGGCGCCCGCCGAAGGCGTGCTGTCCGACCGGAGCGAGAGCGGGGTCCACGATGACCTCCCGAGTTTCGTTACAACGTAACGTAACGATGTGACGATAGTCTGTCAAGGTGGGACGACCCAGACGGTACGGCGCCGAGACCGAGGCGGACCTGCTCGAGGCGGCCGAGCAGGTGCTTGAGGAGGGCGGGCTCGCGGCTCTGTCGGTGCGCGCCCTCGCCGAGCGGACCGGCGTCACGACGCGTGCGATCTACAGCGTGTTCACCTCCAAGGGCCACCTCCTCGCGCGGCTCGCTGTGCGAGGATTCGACCTGCTCGGGCGCCGCGTGGCCGAGCTGCCCGTCACCGACGATCCGGAAGCAGACCTCGTCGAGGCCGGACTGGCGCTTCGCGCGTTCGCCGCGCGTCATCCGGCCCTCTACGCTCTCGCCTTCGGTCTCGACCGCCCGACGGCAGACGACGCGCCGTCGGCGGAAGCGGCGCGGGGTGAGGCGCTCGCCGAGCTCCGGGCACGCGTCGCGCGGGTTGGCGGCTCGGTCGACGAACCGGAACTGGGGGCGCAGGTCCGCGCGTTCCACGCCCTCTGCGAGGGGCTCGCGGCGCTCGAGCGCCGACGCGCTCTGCAGGGGGAGCAGGCCTGGCGCACGGCGCTCGCGGTCTGCGTCCGCGGCATCGCAGCCCCGCGGGCGCGCGTCGCGGACGCGCGCCCGACTGGCCGGGGGGCCTGATGCCCATCGTCCTCACGGGACACCTCCTCTGCGCGACGCCCGCCGAGGCCGAGCGCGTCGAGCGCCACCTTCCCGCGCATCTCGCGGCGACCCGCGCGGAGCCGGGGTGCCTCGCGTTCCACGTGCGCCCGACCGCGGACCCCCTCGCGTGGCAGGTCGACGAGGTGTTCGCGGACGAGAGCGCCTTCGCCGCCCATCAGGCGCGGATGGCCCAGAGCACCTGGGCGCGCGCGACCGCGGGGATCGAACGCCGCTACGTCACGCGCGACGGCGTGCCGCCCGTGCTCGGGGAGCCGAGGCGTCCGTCGCCGCTCGGCGGGCGGCGGCCGCGTGCGGACGACCTGCGGCGATTCGCCGCGGATGACCCGCGGGCGATGGACGATGTCCTGCCGGTGGCCCCAGAGACCCTGCGGATGCTCATCGTCGGAGTCAACCCGGGCCTCTGGACCGCTGCGGTCAACGCGCCGTTCGCCCGTCCGGGCAACCGGTTCTGGCCGTCTCTGCAGCGCGCCGGTCTCACGGACCGCGTGGTGGACGCATCGACAGGGCTGTCGGGTGAAGACGAGCAGCAGCTGCTCGTGCGCGGGATCGGCATCACGAACCTCGTCGGCCGCGCGACCGCCCGCGCGGACGAGCTCAGCCGTGACGAGCTGAGGGAGGGCGGTCGCCGCGTGGTCGCGCAGGTCGCGCGCCTCCGGCCCCGCGTCGTCGCGGTGGCGGGCATCACGGCCTTTCGCGCGGCGTTCTCGCTGCCGAAGGCCAGGCTCGGCGCGCAGGACCCGCCCCTCGCCCGGGGATGGCCCGACGGCGTGGCGCTCTGGGTCGTTCCTCAGCCGAGCGGGCTCAACGCGCACGAGACGACCGACTCGCTCGCGTCGAAGTGGCGCGAGGTGTGGGCCGCGGCGGCCCGAGCCTGATCGGGCCGCCGCGGGTCACCAGCGCTCGAAGAAGGCCTGAAGCAGCGGTCCGGCGGTCTCGGCGCCCGACGTCCCGTCCTCGACGAACACGGCGACCGCGAGGTCGCCGTGCGTGCCGACCATCCAACTGTGCGTGGGGTGCGAGCCATCCTCGCCGGGCTCGCCGTACTCCGCCGTGCCCGTCTTCGCACCGACCTCGCCGATGCCGTTCAGGAAGGTCGCCGAGCCCTCGGTGACGACCGCGCGCATGAGGGTCTGCAGCGCGGTCGCCTCGTCCGCCGTGAGCGGATCCGCCGGCTCCGCGTCGCCCGTCCGGTCCGCGATCAGATGCGGCACGACGGTCTCGCCGGCCTGGATGGACGCGGCGACCGTCGCCATGGCCAGGGGCGTGGCGATGATGCGCCCCTGTCCGATGAGGTCGGCCGCGCGCTCCGTCTCGCTCTCGGGCTCGGGAACCCGGCCGAGCCCGGCCGGGTAGCCGAGGTCGATCTCGGAGCCGAGCCCGAGGGACGCGGCAACGGAGGCGAGCGCGCCGTCGGCGATCCGGTCTCGAGCGCCGATGAGCGCCGTGTTGCAGGAGTTCGCGATCGCGGTGCGGAAGGTCACGTCGCCCAGCGCCGAATCCGGGTAGTCGTCGTAGTTCTTGAACGTGAAGCCGTCGACCTCGATCGTCTCGGGGCAGGACAGCACGTCGTCGAGAGCGACGCCGGATCGCAGGAGAGCGAGCGACGTCACGAGCTTGAAGGTCGAGCCCGGGGCGAACTCGCCGGTGGTCGCGAGATTGAGGCCCGCATTGCCCTGGCCATTCGCCGCCGCGAGGATCTCGCCGGTGGACGGGCGGATGGCGACGATCGCGCTCCCCGGCGCGTCCTCGCCGCCGAGGCCGCCGAGGATCTCCTCGGCGTGCATCTGCATGGCGGGATCCAGGGTGAGCGCGAGCGGCTCGCCGTCCTCGCCGGGCCACTCCGCGAGCGTGCGCCGCTCGTCCTCGGCGCCGACCGCTTCGATGACGGTGGTCGGCGTTCCGCGAAGCTGACGGTCGTGCTGCGCCTGCAGGCCGGAGAGCCCGACCTGGTCGCCGGCTCGCACGGCGCCCTCGGAGTCCTCGACGATCTCGGCCGTCGCCTCGCCGACGGTGCCGAGGATCTCGCGCGCGAACGTGCGCGTCGGCGCGAGCGGGATCTCGTCGGGCACGACGAGTGCGCCGGGGATGCTCGAAAAGGCGGGATCGACGTGCTGATCCTCCTCGCCCTCGCGCACGACGATCGCCTGCACGAAGGCCTCAGGGCCGGCGCTCTCCGCGGATGCCCGGAAGGCGGCGGGATCGATGCCGACGGCGGACGCGATCCGCTCCGCCGAGGCGCCGACCTCCTCCGCCGGGATCGCGGTCTTGTCGAGGCCATACCGGCCGACCGGGCGGTCGGTGACGATGGGGGCTCCGTCACCTCCCAGGACCTCGGCGCGCGGGGAGAAGGTGCGCTGGATCTCGATCCGATCATCCGGTCCGAGTTCGGGGATGAGCGTCTCGGGCGTCCAGTCGACGGCCCATTCGTCCTCGCCTTCCACGAGGGCGGCCGTCGTGTCGTAGGTCCACTCGTGGCCGTCGACATCCCAGCTCCAGTGCAGGGCGACGGTCGCCTCGGCGCCGTCCCGCTCGACCTCGTCGGCGGACACCTTCACCGCGTAGTCCGCGAGCGGGGCGATCTGCTCGTCGAATGCGGCGGCCGCGTCCGGCTCCGTGAGCGCGACGCCGTCGAGCGTCCGCCCGGACAGGGCCTGGGCGAGGTCGTCCGCCGCGGCGCGGGCGGCGTCTTCGGCGCCGTTCGTGCACGCGGCCAGAGGGAGCAGCAACGCGAGGAGCGCAACGGCGGCGCCGCGTTTCGGGGAGAGGGGCATGGAGCAGTGGTCCTTCCGAGCGAGCGGGCGTCCTCCGTCATCCTGCCATGTGGATATGACGCGTCCTCCGATAGCACACCGCCGTGCTCGGCGCCGCCCCCTGGAGGGGCGCGTTGATCCCTGAGACGGTGGGAGCATGCGGACATCTCGACTCGGCAACCTGCTGCACGACGACTCCCTGTCCTTCCTCCTGCACGGGTACGACTTCGGCTCGCACATCTGGAGCCGCGTGCGCGACGGTGCGCGGTCCGCGCCGATGCGGCTCCTCGGCGACGAGACGCTCTTCGTGCGCGGCCCCGAGGGCGTCGCGGTCTTCTACGACGAGAGCCGCATCGCGCGGCACGGGGCGATGCCCGCGATCGTGCAGGAGTCGCTCTTCGGGCACGGCTCCGTGCACAGTCTCGACGGCGAGGCGCACCGGCATCGCAAGGCGACCTTCGTCGACGTCGCCTACGAGGACGCGCAGGTGGAGAGGTTCGGCCCGCACCTCGAGCGCGAGTGGCGCAGCGAGCTCGAGGCATGGCGCGATGGCGGCACGCGCTCGGCCTACGATGCCGCGGTCGGCGCGTTCGGGCGTGCGTCGATGCGATGGGCGGGTCTGCCCGGCACGGCCGACGCCCAGACGCGGTGGGCGGGGCGGCTCGCCCAGATCGTCGACGGGTTCGGCTCGCCCTACTCGCCTGCCTATCTGCTCGCGCTCGCGAACCGGCTCTGGTCGGATCGCCATGCCGAGCGGCTGATCGCGGCTGTCCGCGCGGGCGAGCTGAAAGCCGAGACGGACACCGCGCTGCGCGCGTGGGCGGACCACCGGGATCGGGATGGCGCGCTCCTGCCTGCGCGCACGGCCGGCATCGAGCTGCAGAACAGCATGCGGCCGATGATCGCGGTCGCGCGGTTCGTCGCGTTCGCCGCGAAGGAGCTGCACGACCGACCCGCGTGGCGCGAGCGCGTCGCCGAGGAGACGCGAGAGCGGGGCTCGCTCGTGGGCGGCCCGCTCGCGACGATGTTCGCGCAGGAGATCCGGCGCACCGCGCCGTTCGTGCCGATGCTCCCTGGCTGGGCCATCGCCGACGTCGAGCTCGACGGCCGCCGCGTCGCCGCAGGCGGACGCGTCGTCCTCGACATCCTCGGGACGAACACCGACGAGCGCTCGTGGGAGCGCGCCGACGAGTTCGATCCGGAGCGGTTCGCGGGCGTCGAGGACTACGAGGCCCTCGCCGCGTTCGTGCCGCACGGCGGCGCGGATGTCGCGACGGGGCATCGGTGCCCCGGTGAGAAGCTCGCGATCGCCGGTCTCGCGACCGCGATCGCCGCTCTCAGCGACCCGCAGGTGACCATCCTCGGCTCCGGACTGGAGGTCAATCGGAGGAGGCTCCCGACGATGCCCGCGTCGGGCGGGCGCGTCCGGCGCTGCCCGTTCCACTCCGGCGCGGCGGGACCCGGGCCGGCGTAGCCTCGATCGAGGCCGGGCACCGCCGGGCGGCTCGCGCGAGAGGAGGAGCCGGATGACCGTGATGCCGTCGGATGCGTCGGTCCGCGACGCGTACACCGCGCGCGCGGACGAGTACGTGCGGCTGCTCGGATCGGTGGACGCCATGGCGCCCGCGGACGAGCGGCGCATCACCGCCTGGGCGCGGTCTGTCGATGGCCGGATCGTGGACGCCGGCTGCGGGCCCGGTCACTGGACGAAGCACCTGCACGATATCGGGTGCACGCTCGAGGGCGTCGATCTCGTCGACGCGTTCGTGCGCAGCGCGCGCGAGCGCTTCCCTGACGTGACCTTCCGGCGCGGGGATCTTCGCGACCTCCGCGTCGACGACGGCTCTCTCGGCGGCATCCTCGCGTGGTACTCGCTCATCCATCTCGACCCCGCGGAGATCCCGGCGGTCCTCGCCGAGTTCGAGCGCGCTCTGACGCCGGGAGGCTCGCTGCTCATCGGGCTCTTCGACGGGGCCGACATCGAGCCGTTCCCGCACAAGGTCGTGACCGCGCACCGGTGGCCGGCCGCCGAGATGCGGCGCGCTCTCGAGGCGGCCGGGTTCGCGGTCACCGACATCGAGCAGCGGGCCGATCCGGGCGCGAGGCCGCATGCGGCGATCGTCGCCGTGCGCCCGCGGCGCTGACTCAGCCGCCCCAGACGGCGCGCGCTCCCGCCTCGCCCGCGAGGACGACCGAGACCGTCGCTCCCGATGCGGTGACGAGAGCGAGACCAGCGATCGTGACGCCGACGACGCGATCGCGACGAGAGGCCTCGCGCGTGCTCGCGCCATCCGCCGGGCGCCGCCGGAACCAGAGCCATTGCGCGACCGCGACCACGGCCATCCCGATCGTCCAGGGAGGGACGAGCACCGCGAGCGCCTCGTGGCGCGCGACCTGAGGCAGCGGACCGACGACCTCCTTGAGCGCTCCGCCCGACACGACCGCGACGTACACGAGCACGACGGTCACGACGGCCGCGAGGGGCGTCACGGCGCCGAGTCGTCGACGCGCCGACGGGAGGATCGCACCCAGCACGAGCGCGAGAGCCGTGAGGGGCACGAGCACGACCGCACCGTGCACGACGAGCGGATGGAGGGGGAGGCCGGCGACCTCGAACGGGTTCATACTCGGAACACGGGACGGCGGGGCGAGCGGTTCAGATGAACCCGGGCACCGCGCATCTCGTTGCCTCAGTGGGGAGGTGTGCGATGCCGGGCGATGACGCGACACGACTGGGTGCGCTGTTCGACGCGCACGCGGCCCCGGTGTGGCGCTACGTCGTCCACCTCACGGGAGATCGCGCGGGCGCCGACGATGTCGTCCAGGAGACGCTCCTGCGCGCCTGGCGCACGCCGCGCATCCTCGCGCAGGATCCGGAGACGGCCCGCTCGTGGATGTACACGGTCGCGCGGCACATCGTCATCGACGAGGCGCGCAGCGCGCGGCATCGCCGTGAGATCGCGGTCGCCGAGACGCCGGAATCGGCTGTGCGGGACGCGACCGACGCGATCTTCGACGCCCTGCTCATCGAGGAGGCGCTCGGCGTCCTCTCGGATGCGCATCGCGACGTCGTCGTCCGCGCGTACTTCGGCGGCCTGTCGACCGTCGAGATCGCCGCGGACCTCGGCATCCCGGAGGGCACGGTCAAGTCCCGGCTGCACTACGGGCTGCGGGCGCTGCGCCTCGCGCTGCAGGAGAGAGGGGTGACGCGATGAACGCCGATCACGAGAGGTTCGCCGAGTGGGACGCCGCCTACGTGCTGGGCGCGCTGAGCTCGGCCGACCGCGCCGCGTTCGAGGCCCATCTCGTCGAGTGCGAGCGCTGCCGGGCGGCGATCGCCGACCTCGCTCCGATCGTCGGGCTCCTGTCTCGGGTGGAACCCGACCGAGGCCGAGGTCTGATCGAGGCAGAGCGCGTCAGCGACGGGCCCGACGCCGCTCGTCGCGCGCAGCTCGTCGCGCTCGGCGCACGCCGCTCGCGACGGCGCCGGCGCGCGGGCGTCGCGGTCGTCGCCGCGCTCGCCGCTGTGCTCGTCGCAGTGCCCGTCGTGGTGACCGTCACGCAGCCGCAGAGCACGGTGGTCGCGATGGCGCCCGTCGGATCGGCGCCGCTCGAGGCGTCGGTGGAGCTCACGGAGGTGGCGTGGGGCACGCGCATCGACATGACGTGCGCGTACGGACACGGCCCGTCCGACCGCGAGTGGCGCTACACCCTCGTCGTCACGGCGGCAGACGGCACGGAGAGCGCGCTGTCGACCTGGCGGGCCACAGCCGGATCGACGGCCCGCCTCAGCGCCGGCACGGCCCTCGCCCCCGACGAGATCGCGAGCATCGAGATCCGCTCGTCGACGACGGGCGACGTGCTCATGCGCGCTGCGCCGCTGAAGGGGAAGTGAACCCGACGCGCCTGCGGATCGTGTCCCCGGTGACTGAACCGCAGTCGTGAACGGAGGATCGCCATGTTCCGCAAGCACGTGATCAGGTCGGCCGCGTGGGGAGGGGTGCTCGTGCTCGCGCTCGCCGGCTGCTCGGCGCCCGCCGCCGAGCCCGAGGAGGAGCCGTCCGAGTCGGAGTCCTCGGAACCCATGACCTCGCCCGATGAGATGACCGGCGACGGCACGACCCTCATGGTGGCCGAGTCGCCGCTCGGCGAGATCGTCGTCGACGGCGAGGGCATGACCGTCTACATGTTCGACCAGGACACCCAGGGCGCCGGGGTCAGCACCTGCGAGGGGCAGTGCGCCGAGAACTGGCCTGCCGTGACCGTCGAGGGCGACCTGCCGGAGGTGGAGGGCGTCACCGGCGAGGTGGGCACCATCGAGGGCGTCGACGGCGAGACGCAGGTGACGCTGAACGGCTGGCCGCTCTACTACTTCGCGGGCGATGCCGCAGCCGGGGACGTGAACGGCCAGGGCGTCAACGACGTGTGGTGGGTGCTGTCTCCCGCGGGTGAGCGGATGGCCGAGTAGCGGACGGCCGCGCGCTGGCGGGGCGGTTCCCGCCAGCGCGCGGATCGTCAGCGCTCGCGCACGGGCTCGGGCGCTGACGGCTCGTCGGTCACGGGTCGGCGGCCCATGACCATCGCGAACAGCGCACCCGACAGGTTGTGCCAGACGGAGAACACCGCCGCGGGCAGCGCCGCGAGCGGCGAGAAGTGCGCGGCCGCGAGCGATGCGGCCAGCCCGGAGTTCTGCATTCCGACCTCGATCGAGATCGCGCGCCGCTCGCGCTGGGTCATCCCGAGCGCGATCGCGGCGAGGTAGCCGAGCAGGAGCCCCAGGCCGTTGTGCAGCACGACCGCGAGGAACACGATGAGGCCGGCCTGGACGATCCGATCCGCGCTGCCCGCCACGACGGCCGCGACGATGAGCGAGATCGCGATCGTGGAGAGCCACGGGAACCATGCCTGCACGCGCTCCACGAACGCGCGCAGGAAGAGGCGCACGACGAGGCCGGCGATGATCGGCAGCAGGACGGTCTGCAGGATCGACACCATCATCGAGCCGAACGGCACCTCGAGGAACGTGCCGGCGAGCCACAGGGTGAGCAGCGGGGTCATGATCGGCGCGAGCAGCGTCGAGCACGTCGTCACGGTGACCGACAGCGCCGTGTCGCCGCGTGACAGGTAGGTCACGACGTTCGACGCCGTCCCGCCGGGGGCGCAGCCGACGAGGATGACGCCCGCCGCGAGCTCGGGCGGGAGGCCGAGCGCGAAGGCGATGAGCCACGCGGTCAGCGGCATGATGAGGTACTGCAGCACGACCCCCACGAGGACCATCCACGGGCGCTTCGCGATGCGCGCGAAGTCGGGGAGCGTCAGGGTGAGGCCCATGCAGAACATGATGAATCCGAGCAGCCAGGGCACCGCGGGCCCGAGCACGGGCGCGGCTCCCGGCAGGAGGAATCCGATCACCCCGGCCACCAGCACGAGGATCGGGAAGACCGTGACCGCGCGCCGTGCGGCGCGGTCGGGAGCGGAGGATGCAGTCGGCTGGCTCATCCGGTCAAATCTGCCATATCCAGGTGAGCCACCTGTGCGTCTGCTGAGCATGTTGCTACGCTCGCTCGATACTGAGATGGCGTGACAACCGCCCAGTGAAGGGATACAGAATGTCTCGCACGAACACGGCCGGCGCCGTTCCGGCACGCGAGGTGTGGACCGGTCAGATCGGCTTCATCCTCGCCGCGCTCGGGTCGGCTGTCGGCCTCGGAAATATCTGGCGCTTCCCCGGCGTCGCCTACGAGAACGGGGGAGGAGCCTTCCTCATCCCGTATCTCGTCGCGCTGCTGACCGCCGGCATCCCCATCCTCTTCCTCGACTACGCGATCGGCCACCGCTTCCGCGGTTCCGCCCCGCTCGCCTTCCGACGTCTCGCGGGGCGCCTGGGCGAGAGCGTCGGCTGGTTCCAGGTGATGATCTGCGTCTTCATCGCGATCTACTACACCGCCGTCCTCGCCTGGGCGTCGAGCTACTTCGTCTTCTCCTGGAACCTCGGCTGGGGAGACGACCCCACGGCGTTCTTCGTCGGCGAGTACCTCCAGGTGTCCGGATCGCCGATCACCTTCGACTTCGTGCCGGGTGTGCTCATCCCTCTCGTGCTCATGTGGATCGTGTCGCTCGTGATCCTCGGGGCCGGAGTGGTCAAGGGCGTCCAGCGCGCGAACGTGATCTTCATCCCGCTCCTCGTCATCGGCTTCCTCATCCTCGTGATCCGCGCGCTGTTCCTCCCGGGCGCGATCGACGGCCTGACGGCGTTCTTCACGCCCGACTTCGCGGCCCTGGCCAACCCGTCGGTGTGGATCGCGGCCTACAGCCAGATCTTCTTCTCCCTCTCGGTCGCCTTCGGGATCATGGTCACCTACGCGTCGTACCGTCGTCGGCGCGTGAACCTCACGACGCCCGGGCTCGTGGTCGCGTTCGGCAACTCGTCCTTCGAGCTGCTGGCCGGCATCGGCGTCTTCGCGACGCTCGGGTTCTTCGCGTTCGAGCAGGGCATCCCGGTCGCGGAGCTCGAGGGGCTGACCGGCGTCGCGCTGTCGTTCATGACCTTCCCGGCGATCGTGTCGCAGATGCCGGGGGGCGAGTGGTTCGGCGCCCTCTTCTTCGGCGCGCTCGTGCTCGCCGGCCTCACCTCGCTCATCTCGATCCTCGAGGTGATCATCGCGGCCTTCCGCGACAAGTTCGGCTTCACCCGGGCGCAGGTCGTCTACGGCTTCGGCGGCGTCCTCGCGGTGGTCTCGATCATCCTGTTCGGCACGACCTCGGGACTCACGGCGCTCGACACGATCGACAACTGGGCCAACAACATCGGGATCGTCGCATCCGCGATCATCGTGTCGATCATCGTCATCTGGGTCCGGCGGGCCGGACCCGAGCTGGCGCGTCACCTCAGCGTGCTCTCGACGTTCAAGGTCGGCCGCGTGTGGCTCTTCCTCGTCTCGATCGTCGCGCCCGTGGTCCTCGCCTACATGCTCGTCTCGAAGATCGTCGATCTCGCGGTCAACGGGTACAGCGGCTATCCGGGCGCGTACCTCGGCATCGTCGGCTGGGGATCCATCGTCCTCATGGTCGTCGGGGCGATCGCGCTCACCGGCGCACGGTGGCGCCATGATCCGGACAAGTTCGAGCCGTGGCCGGCGACGGACGCCGTGTCGCTGAAGGGAGACCTGCGATGACCGCCATCGCGACGCTGTTCTTCATCATCGCCGCCGTCCTCATCTGGGGCGGGCTCGTCGCGAGCATCGTCTTCCTCTCGTCGAAGCCCGAGGTGCCGGCGTATCCGGACGGCGCTGTCGACGACGAGGGCGATGACTGACGCTCCGGAGCCCGGGTCCTCTCGCGGGCGTAGCATGGTCGGCATGTCCACGACCGAGGAGACCAGGGCGACGCCGCTCGTCCCGCTGCTGACCGCGTCCGCTGAGGACGCCCCCGCATGCGCCGACGGCGCATGCGGCTGGCCGGGGGCGCAGTCGTCCTGACCTGAGCGCACAAGAGGAGAGGGCCCGCGACCATGGTCGCGGGCCCTCTCCTCTTGTGTGCGAGGGAGCTCAGTGGCCGTGGCCGCCGGGCATGCCCTCCTGCTCCTCGGGCTTGCGCACGAAGAACGACAGCGCGACCGAGACGAGCGAGATGATCGCCGCGATGAGGAAGGCCGTCCGCGCGCCGGGGGCGCCGGCTGCGGCTGCGGGCACGCCCGCCTCCTCGCCCGCATGGAGGATGCTCGAGTAGGTCGCGATGAGGATCGCGACGCCCGCCGCGCCGGCGACCTGCTGCAGCGTGTTGAGCACGGCAGAGCCGTGCGAGTAGAGGTGGCGCTCGAGCGATCCGAGCGAGGCCGAGAACAGCGGCGTGAACGACATCGCCATGCCGACGGACATGGCCGTCTGCACCGCCATGAGCAGCCACCACGGGGTGTGCTCGCTCACCGTCGCGTACACGAAGATCGCGGCAGCCACGATGATCGTGCCGGGCACGAGCAGCGTGCGCGGGCCCTTCGCGTCGTAGATCCGTCCCATGATCGGCCCGAGGAGGCCCATGAGCACGGAGCCCGGGAGGAGGATGAGACCCGACTGCAGCGCGTCGAGGCCCACGACGTTCTGCAGGTAGAGCGGCAGCAGGGTGAGCGAGCCGAACATCGTGAGGGCGATGAGCGCCATGATCACGATGGAGATCGTGAAGTTGCGCGACTGGAACACGCGCAGATCGAGCAGCGCGTCGTCGATGCGCTGCAGCTTGATCTGACGCGTCACGAAGACCGCGAGCATGACCAGGCCGACGACGAGCGCGATGGCTCCCGACGCGATCGGCGAGATGCTCGCGCCGCCGTCTGCGGCCGCGCCGTGGGCGCCCCCGCCGAACTGGCTGAGGCCGTACACGATCCCGCCGAAGGCGATCGCCGACATGATGACCGACGGCACGTCGATCGGCGCCTTGCGCGTCTCGCCGAGGTTGGTCATCCACTTCGCGCCGATGAGGAGCGACGCGAGCGCGATCGGCAGCACGATCCCGAAGATCCAGCGCCAGCTGAGCGTCGTCAGGATCGCGCCCGACAGGGTCGGGCCGATCGCCGGTGCGAGCGAGATGACCATCCCCACGCGCCCCATCATGCGGCCGCGGGACTGCGGCGGGACGACGTTCATCATCGTCGTCATGAGCAGCGGCATCATGATGCCCGTGCCGGCTGCCTGGATCACGCGTCCGAGGAGGAGCACGACGAAGCCGGGCGCGATGAGGCACACGAGCGTTCCGAGCGAGAACGCGATCATCGCCGCGAGGAAGATCTGGCGCGTCGTGAAGCGCTGGAGCAGGAAGCCGGTCGTCGGGATGACGACGGCCATCGTGAGCATGAAGGCGCTCGTGAGCCACTGGCCCAGCTCGGGCGCGAGCCCGAGGTCCGCATTGAGGTGCGGGATGGCGATGCCCATCGTCGTCTCGTTGAGGATCGCCGTGAAGGCTGCGATCAGCAGCAGCCAGATGACGCGCATGCCCTTCGGATCGATCTCCTGCTGCTGTGCGCGGATGGCGCCGGTGTCGGTAGACGTCATGAGACTCCTGGAGAGAGAAGAGGAAGGCCGGAGGCGGAGGGGAGAAGGGTCTCCGCGCGAACGTTACAGCTTAACGGCGACATTCCCGTTGCCATTCCCGATCCGATCGGATCCACCCGCTCCGAGCATATGTATGCTCTTTGACATGAGTATGGGGCGGGGCATGGGCGGGCGCGGCGGCGGCAAGCCGATCGACGAGGCGGCGCAGCGGAGACTGAACGCGCAGGCGCCGCGCGTGCCCGGACTCGGGCGCCGCGTCGTGGCGCTCTTCCGCCCGTATCGCGGTCGCATCGCCGCGACCGCCGTCCTCGTGATCGTCGGCGCGGCGCTCGGCGTCGTGCCGCCCCTCGTCATCCAGCGGGTGTTCGACGATGCGCTCTTCCCCGTCGACGGCGAGCCCGTCGACATCCCGCTCCTCGTGCGCCTCGTCGCCCTCATGATCGGCCTCTACCTCCTGAGCGCGATCGTCGGCGTCGCGCAGACGTGGTTCACCTCCAATGTCGGCAACCGCGTGACGGGCGACCTGCGCGTCCGGATGTTCGATCACCTCCAGGCGATGGAGCTCGGCTTCTTCACGCGCACGAAGACGGGCATCATCCAGTCGCGCCTGCAGAACGATGTGGGCGGCGTCTCGAGCGTCCTGACGAACACCTTCACGAGCATCCTCGGGAACACCGTGACGGTCATCGCGTCGCTCGTCGCGATGATCCTCATCGACTGGCGGCTGACCCTGATCGCCCTCGTCATCATGCCGGTGCTCGTCGTCGTGCAGCGCCGCGTGGGCCAGGTGCGCGCACGCATCGCGGCGCAGACGCAGCAGTCGCTGTCCGAGCTGACCGCGATCACGCAGGAGACGCTGAGCGTCTCGGGCATCCTTCTGTCGAAGTCGTTCAACCGCCAGCGCACGGAGTCCGCTCGCTACGCCGAGGAGAACGCCAACCAGATCCGCCTGCAGATCCGCCAGGCGATGACGGGGCAGGGGTTCTTCGCGGTCGTGCACGTGCTCATGGCCTCCGTGCCCGCGGTCATCTACCTCGTCGCGGGCTTCCTCGTCGCGGGCGACGCCGGAATGATCACGGCGGGCACGATCGTCGCCTTCACGAACGTGCAGGCACGGCTGCTGCAGCCGCTCACGAGCCTCATGCGGGTCGCGCTCGACGTGCAGACATCGTTCGCGCTCTTCGCGCGCATCTTCGAGTACCTCGACCTGAAGCCCGCGATCGCCGACGCGGCCGACGCCGTCGACGTGGAGGACGCCCCGGGCCCGGTCGGCCGCGTCGAGTTCCGCGATGTCTCGTTCCGCTATCCGGACGCGGCGGGCGACACCCGCCCGACGCTGCAGGGCGTGTCGTTCGCGGTGGAGCCGGGCGAGCACGTGGCATTCGTCGGCCCGTCGGGCGCAGGCAAGACGACCGTGCTCTACCTCACGCCGCGGTTCTACGAGGCGACGGATGGCCAGGTGCTGTTCGCCGGCGAGGACGTGCGCCGGCTCAGGCAGGAGTCCATCGTCGACCACGTCGGCATCGTGTCGCAGGAGACGTACCTCTTCCACGCGACGGTGCGGGAGAACCTGCGCTATGCGCGCCCGGATGCGACGGACGAGGAGATCGAGGACGCGTGCCGGCAGGCGAACATCCACCACATCATCGCCGGTTTCGAGGACGGGTACGAGACCGTCGTGGGCGAGCGCGGCTACCGTCTGTCGGGCGGTGAGAAGCAGCGCATCGCGATCGCCCGCGTGCTCCTCAAGGACCCGCCCGTGCTCCTCCTCGACGAGGCGACGAGCGCGCTCGACACCGTCTCCGAGCGGATCGTCCAGGAGGCGCTCGAGAATGCGGCGCGCGGCCGGACGACCATCTCGATCGCCCACCGCCTCTCCACCGTCATCGACGCCGACACCATCCACGTCGTGGACGGCGGCCGCATCGTGGAGTCGGGCACGCACGCGCAGCTCGTCGCGGCAGGCGGCCTCTACGCCGAGCTCGCCGCCGAGCAGCTCGCCGCGACCCGCGTCCTGGAGGAATGAAGCCAGGGCTCGCGTGCTCGGCCGCGAGCGCGAACGGGCTGTTGCCGCGAGAGGCCGGTGAGCGGGCCGGATGGCGGCCGGCCGCGGCAAGGACGGCGGCGGGCCCCGGCCGTGCCCCGTCACGGCTCGTGCACAGGGGGCGGAGGGCGGTCCGGCGGTGCCGGAGGGTGTGGATGCGCGCATCCGACCACTCCGTCGTGCGCGAGCCTCGCTCCGTGAGCTCACGACCATCCGATCTCCCGAACCGCCTCCGTGGACGTGCGTTCCGCGTCGCGGACGCACCCGAGGTGTCGCGTCGCCGGTCCCGCGCGTCGGATCTGTGGACGCCCGTTCGAGGCGCGCGCCTGCCCATCGGCCAGCAGGGGCCGGCGAGCATCTGCCAGGCGATCGCGCTCTCGCTTCCCGCGGGGGCGGCGTTCAGTCACACGACCGCGGCGGTCCTCTGGGGGCTTCCGCTTCCGCTCGGGCAGCAGGCCGAGCGCACCGTGCACGTGACGACCCCGACGGGCACGCGCGCCCGGCGCGGCCGCCTCATCATCGGCCACCAGCGGGAGCTCGCGGCCGACCAGGTCCGGCAGCGACGCGGTCTGCCGCTGACGTCGCCGTCGCGCACCTTCTGCGACCTGTCGGAGATCCTCGACCTCGACGATCTCGTCGCGGTCGGCGATCGCGTCGCCCACGACCACGGGGCGGCCGCCATCGAGGCGGAGCTCGCGCAGCGTCCTCGGAACAGGCAGTCGCGCGTCCTCCGCGATGCGGTCGAGCTCATCGACGACCGTGCCGAGTCGCCCAAGGAGACCGAGCTGCGGCTGCTGCTCGTCCGGGCGGGATTCGGGCCCTTCGCGGCGAACTTCGTCGTGCGCGATGCGTCCGGCCGCTTCATCGCGCGCGTGGACCTCGCACTGCCCGCGCAGCGGATCGCCGTCGAATACGAGGGCGACCATCACCGCGACCGGGACCAGTGGCGCCGAGACCTCGCGCGGCGGCGTCGTCTCGAGGCACTCGGCTGGATCTACCTCCCGGTGACCCAGGCCGACCTCTCCGACCCCGCGGACCTCCTCGCGGACCTGCGCGCCGCGGTCGCGCGGCGTGGGTGAGAGGCGACGTCCCTTCGGGCTTCTGCCTCGATCGGCCGGTGAGAGGGGCGGATGGCGGCCACGCGCGGCACGGACCCGGCCGAAGAACGCGGGAGGTGAGACATGGGGAAGGGCCGGGGATGGGGAAAGGGGGAAGGCGCGAGGGGACGGGCCGGGGGAGGGGGACGGGACGGAAGGGTGCTATGTCCGGTGCAGCGCCTCGACCTCGGCGGCGAACGCGTCGAGGTCGGAGCGGGTGGACGCGTCCGCGATCGCGGAGAGTCGAGGGATGTCCATGCGCAGGATCTGACCCGCCCGGGCACGTTGCGCGGCGCCGTGGCCGGCGAGCACCGCGAGGCCGTCGCGCATCGCGGCGAGGCACGCGCGGAAGACGCGGGGGTCGGCCTCGTGCTGCGTGATCGAGCTCCCGTCGGCGCGCACGCGCCACTGGACGACGACGTCGGGGACCGTGTCGATCGCACGCGCGGCCGTGTACATCCGCTGAGCGATCGCCTGGTCCTCGTAGAGCGCGTTCTCGGGAAACCGCAGGTCGTGCGCACGCCAGAAGCCCGTGCGCGAGACCTTCGACCACGCCACGACGTTCCCGGTGACCTCGGGGTGGGCGTCGAGCGTGACGCCGACGCGCCGCGGGCTCGTCGAGGCGGAGACCCACGGCTGCACCTCTCCCGCCGTGTACGACCCTCCTTCGGGCCACAGGCGCACGTACGCCCCCACCGCGAGGTCGCTTCCGGATGCCTCGAGTGAGCCGACGAGCGTCTCGAGGGCGCGCGGGAGCATGATGTCGTCGCCGTCGAGGAAGCCCAGGTACGGCGTGTCCACGTGCGCGAGCGCCGTGTTGCGCGCGGCGCCCAGCCCCTTGCGTCGCGGATGCCGGATGACCCGGAAGCGATCGTCGCGCGCGGCGAACTCCTCGAGCACGCGGCCCGTGCCATCGGTCGACGCGTCGTCCACGAGGATCGCGCGCCAGCGGGTCAGGGTCTGCGCGCGCAGCGAGTCGAGCGCCTCGGCGATGTATCCCTCGATGTCGAAGCCCGGGACGACGACGGTCACGAGGGGAGCGGTGGTCACCGGATGAGACTATCGGCGCACGGGGACACCGGGGTCAGACCGCCGCAACCGCAGCGGCGACCGCGTCGGCGACGGCGTCGAGCGAGCCCTCGTGGCGGTGCGCGAGCGTGAAGCGGACCGCGGTCTGCGCCTCCTCGGGCAGGACCCCGAGCGCGACGAGGACGTGCGACGGCTCGTCGCTTCCCGCGGCGCAGGCCGACCCGCTCGACGACACGACGCCGCGGCGCTCGAGCTCGAGCAGCACGGCCTCGCCGCTCGTGCCCGCGAAGGTGAAGCTCGCCGTGCCGGGGAGGCGCCGGGTCGGATGGCCCGTGAGGCGCGCCGAGGGCACGAGCGCGAGCACCCGTGAGATGAAGGCGTCGCGGATGGCCGCCACGCGCCGAGCGCTCTCGGCGCGCTCGGCGTCGGCGAGCTCGAGCGCCGTCGCGAATCCGACGGCATCCGCGACCGCCTCGGTGCCGCTGCGGCGACCGCGCTGCTGGCCGCCGCCGTGGAGGAGCGGCTCAATCGGGATGCGTCCGCGCACGGCGAGCACGCCGGTGCCGGGCGGTGCCCCGATCTTGTGGCCGGCGAGCGCGATCGCGTCGGCGCCCGTGTCGGCCAGCGGCAGCCATCCCGCCGCCTGCACGGCGTCGAGGTGCAGGGGGACGCGGCGCCCCGCGAGCGCATCGGCGATGCCCCGCGCGTCCTGCACGGTGCCGATCTCGTTGTTGGCGAGCCCGATCGACACGAGCGCGGTGTCGTCGCGGAGGGCTGCGGCGACGTCGTCCGGCCGGACGAGGCCGTCCGCGTCGACGGGGAGGAGGGTCACCTCGAACCCGTGGAGGCGGCGGAGGTAATCGGCCGAGGCGAGGATCGACTCGTGCTCGATCGGCGTCGTCACGACGTGCCGTGCACGCGGCGCAGCGCCCAGGGCGATCCCCTTCACCGCGAGGTTGTTCGCCTCGGTTCCGCCCGAGGTGAAGACGATGTCGCCTCGGCGCATCCCGAGCACGGCCGCGACCCTGGCGCGGGCGTCCTCGAGAGCGCGCGCGGCTCGCTCGCCGACCGTGTGGTGGCTCGACGGGTTGCCGAATGCGCGCGTCAGGTGGGGCTCCATGGCCGCGAGCACCTCGGGCCGCACGGGCGTCGTCGCGGCGTTGTCGAGGTAGAGCACGGCTCAGCTCACGCGCATATCGAGACCGAGATCGAGCGCGCGGGCGGAGTGCGTCAGCGCGCCGACCGAGATGACGTCGACGCCCGTCTCGGCGATGCCCCGCACCGTCCCGAGGTCGACGCCGCCCGACGCCTCGACGATCGCGCGCCCGCCGACGATCCCGACGCCGCGACGGAGGTCGTCGAGAGAGAAGTTGTCGAGCATGATCGTGTCGACTCCGGCCGCGAGCACGGGCTCGATCTGGTCGATGCGATCGACCTCGACCTCGACGTGCGCCGTGTGCGGCAGACGCGCGATGCCCGCGCGGAGGGCGGTCGTCAGGTCGGCGCCGCCGGCCTGGAGCACGGCGAGATGGTTGTCCTTCGCCATGACCGCGTCTGACAGCGAGTGCCGGTGGTTGTGCCCGCCGCCGCAGCGGACGGCATGCCGCTCGAACGCGCGTAGCCCCGGCGTCGTCTTCCGGGTGTCGACGATCCGCGCGCGGGTGCCCGCCACCTCGGCGACGAACCGCGCCGTGAGCGTCGCGACGCCCGACATCCGCTGGGTGAAGTTCAGCCCGATGCGCTCTGCGGTGAGCACCGCGCGGGCCGGCCCGGCGACGGTCGCGAGCACGTCGCCCGCGGCGAAGGGCGCGCCGTCCGCCACGCGGAGGTCGACCTCGGTCGCGCGATCCGTGAGGGCGAACGCCGCCCGGAAGACCTCGCCGCCGCTGAACACGCCGTCCTCGCGCGCGACGAGCGATGCCTGCGCGTGAGCGGATGCGGGAAGGAACGCCTCGCTCGTGAGGTCTCCCCACGGCGCGTCCTCCTCGAGGGCGGCGCGCACCGCGCGCTCGATCGTTGACGCCGTCAGCATGCGGCACCCGCCGAGACGAGTTCGCGCGCGTGCGCGGAGGCGTCGTCCGTCCGGAAATGCGACCCCACCGAGCCCGGCCGGGCGAGAGCGGCGCTCGCCGCGGCGAGGCCCACGCGCACGAGCCCCGCGTCCTCATGCGCGGCGACCGTCTGCGGACGGGGGAGGGCGTCCTGCCACGCGGCGAGCACCGCCACGGCGTGCGCGAGGCCCGCGCCGTCGCGGAGGAGCCCCACGTGATCCCACATGAGCCGCTGCAGGGCGGCGCGCGAGAAGGGCGGGACGGCGGCGAGCGCCGACGGCGACTCCGGGCCGGGCGCGGAGGGGAGCGCGGGCGCCGCATCGACCTCGCCCGCGAGGATGGCCGTGGCCGCGCGCGCGGCGAAGACCGCGCCCTCGAGAAGGGAGTTGGAAGCGAGGCGGTTGGCGCCGTGCACGCCCGTGCGCGCGCACTCGCCGACGGCGAGGAGGCCGGCCAGGCTCGTGCGCCCGTCGAGGTCGGTCGCGATCCCGCCCATGAGGTAGTGGGCGGCCGGCGCGACGGGGATCGGGTGCGCGGCCCAGTCGAGCCCGCGCGCTGCCAGCGCCCTCGCGATCGTCGGGAAGCGCGCCTCCAGTCGCCGACGGCCGATGCGCGTCGCGTCCAGGAGGACGGGGCGCCCGCCCTGCTCCGCCATCCGCCGGGCGATCGATCGCGCGACGACGTCGCGCGGCGCGAGCTCGCCGTCGGGGTGGTCGTCGAGCACGAAGCGCCGTCCGTCGAGGTCGATGAGGTCGGCGCCCTCGCCGCGCACCGCCTCGGAGACGAGGAACGGCGCGCCCTCGGCGAGCACGGTGGGGTGGAACTGCGCGAACTCGAGATCGACGACCGCGGCCTCCGCCCGCAGGGCGGCCGCGATGCCGTCGCCGGTCACGACGTCGGGGTTGGTCGTGCGCGCCCACAGCCGCCCCGCTCCGCCGGTCGCGAGCACGACGGCATCCGCCCGGAGCGCCTCAGGGCGCCCGTCGGCGAGCAGCTCGACTCCCGCGACGCGTCCGTCCTCCACGAGGAGGTCGGCGAGGAGCGTCCGCTCGCGAAGGCGGACGCCCGCCTCGAGCGCGGCCGCGATGAGCGCGATCTCGATCGCGAGGCCCGTCGCGTCTCCGCCCGCGTGGAGGATGCGCGGATGCGCGTGCGCGGCCTCGAGTCCTCGCGCCAGGGCGCCCGAGGCGTCTCGGTCGAACGCGACGCCGAGGTCCATGAGCTCGCGCACGCGCGCCGGCCCCTCCGACACGAGCACGTCGACCGCGGCGGGGTCGCACAGACCGGCGCCCGCGGCGAGCGTGTCGGCCGCGTGGCTCTCGACGCTGTCATCGGGGAAGAGCGCGGCCGCGATGCCGCCCTGCGCGTGCCGCGTGCTGCCGTCGGCGGTCCCCGCCTTCGTGACCAGCTGCACATCCGCCCCGCCGCGCGCGAGGTGCAGCGCCGTCGCGAGGCCCGCGGCGCCGCTTCCGACGACGATGACCCCGGTCATGCGCGCGCGCCTCCCGTCGGCAGGGGCTTGGCCGCGAGCATCCGCTCGAGCGCGACGCGCGCCGGGTCCGCCACCGCGTCGTCGACGCCGATCCGGTTGACCACGCGCCCCGCGACGAGCTCCTCGAGCACCCACGCGAGGTAGCCGGGGTGGATGCGGTACATCGTCGAGCAGGGGCACACGACGGGGTCGAGGCAGAAGATCGTGTGCTGCGGGTGCTCGGCGGCGAGCCGGCGCACGAGGTTGATCTCGGTGCCGATCGCGAACGTGGTCGGCTCGGTCGCCGCCTCGATCGCCTTGCGGATGTAGTCGGTCGATCCCGCCTCGTCGGCGGCATCGACGACGGGCATGGGGCACTCCGGATGCACGATGACGCGCACGCCCGGATGCTCGGCGCGCGCGGTCTCGATCTGGTCGACCGTGAAGCGGCGGTGCACGGAGCAGAAGCCGTGCCAGAGGATGACCTCGGCGTCGCGCAGCGTCTCCTCGGACGACCCGCCGTACGGCGCGCGAGGGTTCCACAGCGGCATGCGCTCGAGCGGCACGCCCATCGCCTTGGCGGTGTTGCGCCCGAGGTGCTGGTCGGGGAAGAAGAGCACGCGGCGCCCGCGGGCGAACGCCCACTCGAGCACGGTGCGCGCGTTGGACGACGTGCACACGATTCCGCCGTTGCGGCCGACGAAGCCCTTGATCGCCGCGGAGGAGTTCATGTAGGTCACCGGGACGACCGGCACGCGGCCGTCCGCGTCCGGCACGTCGAGCGGGCCGTACACGTCCGCGAGCTGCTCCCAGCACTCCTCGACCTGGTCGATGTCGGCCATGTCGGCCATCGAGCAGCCCGCGGCGAGGTTCGGCAGGATGACGGACTGCTCCGGGCGGGACAGCATGTCGGCGGTCTCGGCCATGAAGTGCACGCCGCAGAAGACGATCGCCTCGGCCTCGGGGTGCGCCTTCGCCGCGCCCGCGAGCTGGAACGAGTCGCCCACGTAGTCGGCGTGCTGGACGACCTCGTCGCGCTGGTAGAAGTGGCCGAGGACGACGACGCGGTCGCCGAGCGCCGCCTTCGCCGCCCGGATGCGATCGTGCAGCTCGGCTTCCGGGGCCTCGCGGTAGGCGCGGGGGAGCTCGCCCTGCCGCGGGGCGTCGGTCGGGATCACGTCGCCCATCGAGGCGCCCGGGCCGTACCCGGCGACGGCGTCGAAGCTCCAGGGCCCCGCGGCGAGGTCGGTCGAGCACGTCGAGCCCGCGGCGCCGCCCGAGACGATCGCCTGGATCTCGTGGTCGACGCTCGCGTCGCGGGCGGTGAGGGTGATGCTGGTCGCGGCCATGGGGACCCCTGTTCGTGTCGATTCGACTCTAAGTCGTCGACACCACTTTAAGTCAGGTTGACCACAAAGGCGAGCGGGGCTCCTCAGGCCGGTCCGAGCGGTCCGCGATCGGCGAGCTCGACCTCCGAGTTGTAGCGGTACAGGCGCGCCGGGCGATGCTTGCCGGTGCGGAACGACTCGGTCGGCAGGAGCGCCTCGGAGCCCTCGAGGAGGCGGCGGAAGTTCGACGGGTCGAGGCGGCGCCCCAGCACGGCCTCGTAGACCTCCCGCAGCTCGGTCAGCGTGAACTCATCGGGCAGGAGGCCGTGCGCGATCCGGCTGTAGCCGACCTTGTTGCGCAGCCGCCACACGGCGTAGTCGACGATCCGGTTGTGGTCGAAGGCGAGCGCCGGCAGGTCGTCCACGTCGAACCACTCGACGTTCTCGGGCGCGTCCTCCGCGGCGCGCTGCGCATCCACGAGGTCGGAGCGCAGGAGCGCCCAGTAGACGACCGACACGACGCGCGTGGGGGAGCGGTCGACGTCGCCGAAGGCGTAGAGCTGCTCGAGGTAGCTCGGGCTGAGCGCGGTCGTCTCGGCGAGCGTGCGGGCGGCGGCGTCGTCGAGCCCCTCCCGCTCGTCGAGCCATCCGCCCGGGAGCGCCCACGCGCCCTCGAACGGCTCCCGCGTGCGGCGCACGAGCGGGATCATGAGCGCGTCGGCCCCGGGCCGCGAGCGCAGCGAGAAGATCACGGTCGAGACGGCGACGCGGATGCCGGCGCTCTCGGTCGCGGAAGGGGAGGTCACCCTTCGAGCGTAGGCGACCCGGCGCGCGGGCCATCGCGGACCCGCTATGCTCGCTCGCAGTGACACGGGGTGTCCCCATCCGGGACTGAGATCACACCCGTATGCACCTGATCTCGTTAGGACGAGCGGAGGGATGTCGCTGATGAGTGACGCGCACCTGTCGGTATCCGATGGCCCGGGGGCCGTGCTGTCGAGACTGCGCGAGACCGCACCGCTCGTGCAGTGCATCACGAACTCCGTGGTCGTGAACGTCACGGCCAACGCGCTGCTCGCGGTGGGCGCGGCGCCCGTGATGGCCGACATCCCCGAGGAGGCCGGGGAGTGCGCGGCGTTCGCGTCGGCGCTCCTGGTCAACCTCGGGACGCCGACTGCCGAGCAGCGCGCGGCGATGACCGCCGCGGTCGCCGCGGCACGCGCGTCCGGCACGCCGTGGGTCCTCGATCCCGTGGGCGTGGGCGCTCTCGGCCTGCGCACCGGCGTCGCGCGCGACCTGCTCGCGCACCGGCCCACCGTGATCCGCGGCAACGCCTCGGAGGTGCTCGCGCTCGCGGGCGCCGGCTCGGGCGGGCGCGGGGTCGATGCGGCCGACGAGGTCGATGCGGCGCTCGACGCCGCCCGCGCGCTCGCCGAGCGCACCGGCGCGGTCGTCGCGGTGTCGGGCGCGGTCGACGCGGTCACCGACGGCGCGCGCACGGAGCGCATCGCGGGCGGGAGCGCGCTCCTCACCCGCATGACGGGAGGCGGCTGCTCGCTCGGAGCGGTCGTGGCCGCCTGCGTCGCGGCAGCGGATGGCCCGGATGCCGCGTTCGCGGGCACGATCGCGGCGCACGCCGTCTACGCGGCCGCCTCCGAGCGCGCGGCGGCCGTTGCGACGGGCCCCGGCTCGTTCGCGGTGGCGTTCCTCGACGCGCTCGCGGGGGTCGATGCGGTCGACGTGTCCGAGCCCGAGCGCTTCGCGACGGAGGTGCCGGCATGACCGCGCGACCTCTCGACCTCTCCCTCTACCTCGTCGCGGACGCCGCGACGATCGCCGGCCGCTCGCTCGTCGACGTCGTCGCCCAGGCGGTCGACGGAGGGGCATCGACCGTGCAGATCCGCGGCAAGGACCTGTCCGCCGCCGATCTCCTCGCCCTCGTCGAGGCCGCTGCCGCGCATACGCGCGGCCGTGCGACGCTGCTCGTGAACGACCGCGTCGACGTGTACCTGGCCGCGAAGGCCGCGGGAGCATCCGTCGACGGCGTCCACATCGGGCAGACCGACCTGCCGGCCGACCGCGTGCGCGGCCTCGTGGGCGACGACGCGATCATCGGCCTGAGCGCGAGCCTGCCGCGCCAGCTCGAGGCGCTGCGGCGCCTCCCCGCCGGCACGGTCGACTACCTGGGCGTGGGCGCGGTGCGCGCCACCCCGACGAAGAAGGACCATCCGACCCCGATCGGATGGACCGGATTCGCGGCCTTCGCCGAGCTCGCGCACGAGTTCCCGTGCGTCGCGATCGGCGGCGTCGGCCCGGGCGACGCGCGCGACGCGCGGCGCGCGGGCGCCGCCGGGATCGCCGTCGTCCGCGCCATCTGCTCGGCGGAGTTCCCCGCCGCGGCGGCGGCCGCGCTGCGGTTCGAGTGGGCGGACGCCGAGGTCGTCGCATGACCGCCGTGCCGAACATCCTCGCGATCGCCGGCTCCGACCCGTCGGGAGGGGCGGGCGTCCAGGCCGACCTCAAGTCGATCGCCGCGTGCGGCGGCTACGGCATGGCCGCGATCACGGCGCTCACCGCCCAGAGCACGCAGGGCGTCTCGGGCGTGCACGTGCCGCCCGCGTCGTTCCTGCGCGAGCAGCTCGACGCGCTCGCGGCCGACATCCGCATCGACGCCGTCAAGATCGGCATGCTCGGCACGGCGGAGATCGTCGCTGTCGTGGCGGACTGGCTGCGCGGCCTCGACACGCGCCCGCCGGTGGTCCTGGACCCCGTCATGATCACCACGAGCGGGGATCGCCTCATCGACGCCGAGGCCGAGCGCGCGCTGCACGATCTCCTGTCGCTCGCCGACGTCGTGACGCCGAACCTCCCGGAGCTGGCCGTGCTCACCGGTGTCGCGGCCATCGGATCGTGGACGGACGCGCTCGCGCAGGCGGCCGCGCTCGCGCGTAGCCACGGCGTGCTCGTGCTCGCGAAGGGCGGGCACCTCGACGGCCCGGCGTGCCCGGACGCGCTGGTGGGGCCGGATGGCCTCATCGCCGAGTACTCGGACGCGCGGATCGAGACGACCGCCACGCACGGCACGGGGTGCTCCCTGTCCGCGGCGCTCGCCACGCTCCGCGCGCGCGAGGGCGGCTGGACCTGGGCGGCGCGCCTCGCCCGCGGATGGCTGCGCGACGCGATCGCGTCGGGCTCCGAGCTCGAGGTGGGCCGCCCGGGAGGGCACGGCCCGCTCCACCATCTCGCGGGCCTGTGGCGGACGGGAGGCCTCCCGCGCCGCGACGCCGAGCTCGACGCCTGGTGGGAGGACATCGCACCGCTGCGCGCCGGCATCGACGACGTGTGGTTCGTGCGCGCACTCGCGGACGGCTCGCTCGATCGGGACGACTTCGCGCACTACCTCGCGCAGGACTCGCTGTACCTGCGCACGTACGCGCGCGTGCTGAGCCGGGCCGCGGAGCTCGCGCCGACGCTCGAGGAGCAGGCCTTCTGGGCGGCATCCGCGCACAGCTGCCTGGAGACCGAGCTCTCCCTGCACCGCGCCCGGCTGGACGATGCGCCGGCCGACGCCCCGGCGACGCCGTCCGCCGAGACCATGGCGTACCTGGATCATCTGCAGGCGACGGCAGCGGCCGGCGACCACGCGGTGCTCGTCGCCGCGGTGCTCCCGTGCTTCTGGCTCTACCAGGACATCGGCGCGCGCCTCGCGGCCGCGAATCGCCCGGGCCATCCGTATGCCGACTGGCTCGAGATGTACGCATCCGACGCGTTCGACCTCGCCACGCGCGAGGCCATCCGCTGGACGCAGGAGCACGCCAGGGTCGCGGACGACGCGCGCCTCGCGCGCATGCGCACGGCCTTCGACGTGTCGGCCCGGCACGAGCTCGCGTTCTTCGCTCAGCGGCGCGATGCCGTCGCGCGGGAGCAGTCGCGGGCGGGTGCGGTCGCCGGGTAGGATCGGCACACACAACTGAACGACCGTCCACCCGTCACGGGAGAATGCCGCGCTCGCGCGGCTGCCGTAGGAGCAACCCCTCCCGGAATCTCTCAGGCCCACGTACCGTGGCGGCAGGTCACTCTGGAAAGCGGCGCACACGCGCCCGCCGACGGGGCAAGCGGAGCTGCGGCGCCGCGGAAACTCTCAGGCCTATGACAGAGCGGGAGGAACTCGGCGCACCCTCACGGCGAGGGTGCCGAAGACGGGAGTTCCTCGATGGTGCACACGACAGACGACGACGTCGGCCGTGCCGGAACCGCCCTCGGCGACCGGGCGCCGTTCGTCGGGGTCTTCGACCTCTTCACGATCGGCATCGGGCCGTCGAGCTCGCACACCGTGGGGCCGATGCGCGCGGCCGCGGCGTTCGCCGACGAGCTCGCCGAGCGGATCCCGCTCGTCGCGGCCCTCGAGGTCGAGCTGTTCGGCTCGCTCGCCGCCACGGGCGCCGGCCACGGGACGCTCACGGCCGTGCTCGTCGGCCTCGAGGGGTGTCGCCCTGACGTCGTGCGGGCCGACGAGGTGTCCGCTCGCGCGGCGCGCATCGAGCACGACGGCGTCGTCCGCCTGGGCGGCACGGGGTCGGTCCCGCTGCGTGCGCGCGACATCCGCCTCGCGCCGCTCACCGTGCTCGCCCGCCACACGAACGCGCTGCGCTTCACGGCGAAGGATGCCGCGGGTCGCACGCTCGCGCACGGCACGTGGTACTCGGTCGGCGGCGGATTCATCGTCCGCGAGGGCGAGGAGGCCGCGGCGTCCGAGACGCCCGTTCCGCATCCGTTCTCGACCGCGTCGGAGCTGCTCGCGATCTGCGCGGCCGAGCAGGCGGGCATCGCCGAGATCGCGCTGCGCAACGAGTGCGCACTGCGGTCCGCGCACGACGTCCGCGAGGGGGTCCTGCGGATCCGCGACGCGATGGACGAGTGCGTGGCGGCCGGCACGCGCGCCGACGGAGAGCTGCCAGGGGGCCTGCGCGTCCGTCGCCGCGCTCCGCAGTGGCACGCACGGCTTCTCCAGGAGGACCCCGACCGCAGCCCCGCGTACGCCCAGGAGTGGGTGAACCTCGTCGCGCTCGCCGTGAACGAGGAGAACGCGGCGGGCGGGCGGGTCGTCACCGCGCCGACGAACGGCGCCGCGGGCATCATCCCCGCCGTGCTGCACTACGCGACGCACTACACGCCCGCGGTCGCCGCGGGGAGGCACCGCGACGATGTGGCCGTCGAGTTCCTGCTGACGGCCGCGGCGATCGGCTCGATCTACAAGGCGCGCGCCTCGATCTCGGGCGCCGAGGTCGGCTGCCAGGGCGAGGTCGGCTCGGCGTCGTCGATGGCGGCGGGCGCTCTCGCCGCCGTGCTCGGCGGCACGCCGGAGCAGGTCGAGAACGCGGCCGAGATCGCGATGGAGCACAACCTCGGTCTCACGTGCGACCCGGTGGGCGGCCTCGTGCAGATCCCGTGCATCGAGCGCAACGCGATCGCCTCCGGAAAGGCGGTCAATGCCGCCAAGATGGCCATGTGGGGCGACGGGACGCACCGCGTCTCGCTCGACGCCGTCATCGAGACCATGCGGCAGACCGGCCGCGACATGAGCGACAAGTACAAGGAGACCGCGAGGGGCGGCCTGGCCGTCAACGTGGTCGAATGCTGAGGAGAACCGCGTGAGCACAGACGAATCGACCGCCTCCGCCTCGGAGGGCCTGCGGCGGTCGCCGCTGCAGGCGGAGCACGAGGCGCAGGGAGCGTCGTTCACCGACTTCGGCGGGTGGTGGATGCCCGTGCGCTACACGTCGGATCTCGCCGAGCATCGCGCCGTGCGCGAGGCGGCAGGGCTGTTCGACATCTCGCACATGGGCGAGATCCTCGTGCGCGGCGCGGGCGCCGGCGCGTTCCTCGACTACGCTCTCGCCGGGCGGCTGTCGGCCGTCGCGGTCGGCCGCGCGAAGTACACGATGATGCTCGCGGAGGACGGCGGCATCATCGACGACCTCGTCGTGTACCGGCTCTCCGACGACGAGTTCCTCATCATCGCCAACGCGGGCAACCGCCGCACCGTCGCCGCCGAGGTGTCGGCGCGCATCGCGGGCTTCGACGCCGACCTCGAGGACGCCTCCGATCGCCTCGCGCTCATCGCCCTGCAGGGGCCGCGCGCCCAGGCCATCCTCGAGAGCGCGCCGGAGGTGGGCGGCTTCGGCCTGCCGCTCGACGAGCTGCGCAACTACGCGTGGACCGACGCGGAGTTCGCGGGCACGCCGCTGCTCGTCGCGCGCACCGGCTACACGGGAGAGGACGGCTTCGAGCTCTGCATCGACGCCGACCGCGCCGTCGAGCTGTGGCGCGCGCTGCTCGCGGCCGGAGCGCCCCACGGCCTCGTGCCGGCCGGACTCGCCGCGCGCGACACGCTGCGTCTCGAGGCGGGCATGCCCCTGTACGGGCACGAGCTCGCGCGCGACATCTTCCCGTCGCAGGCTGGGCTCGGCCGCGTCGTCGCCGCCGACAAGGGCGACTTCGTGGGCGCGCGGGCGCTCGACGCGCGGCCGGGCGAGCGCGTGCTCGTCGGCCTCACGATGGAGGGCCGCCGCGCCGGGCGCGCGGGCTACGGCGTGTTCCGCGGCGACCACCAGGTCGGCGAGATCACGAGCGGCGCGCTCAGCCCGACCCTCGGCCATCCGATCGCCCTCGCGTACGTCGACCAGGAGGCCAGGGACGCCGACGACCTGACCGTCGACGTCCGCGGCACCCGCATCCCCGCCACCCCGACCACCCCGCCCTTCTACCGGAGGAAGAAATGACCGACCTCAACGCGCTGCTCTACACCGCCGAGCACGAGTGGATCCGCATCGACGGCGACATCGCCACGATCGGCGTCACCGACTACGCCGCCGAGCAGCTCGGCGACGTCGTCTTCGTTGACCTGCCCGCCGCCGACGCGTCCGTCGCCTCGGGCCAGGTCATGGGCGAGATCGAGTCCACCAAGTCCGTGTCCGAGCTGTACGCGCCCGTCGACGGGACGGTCGTCGAGGTTAACAGCGCGGTCGACGAGAACCCCGGGCTCGTGAACGAGTCGCCGTTCGAGGACGCGTGGCTCGTCCGCGTCCGCGTGACCGGCGACGTCGACGGCCTCCTCGATCGCGCCGCCTACGCCGCGCTCACGGGTGCCGAGGCGTGAGCGCCGCGGGCTTCGGAGCGTACGCCGCGCGCCACATCGGCACGACCGGCGCCGACCAGGAGCGGATGGCGGAGGTCATCGGCTTCGACGGCAGGGTCGACGCCGTCCTGTCGGCGGCCGTGCCCGCGGTCATCCGCGATCTCGGCTCCGCGGGCTCGGCCATCCCGCGCGAGGGCGTGTCGGAGGCGGCGGCGCTCGCCGAGCTCCGCTCGCTCGCCGCGCGCAACCGGGTGCTGGCCCCCATGATCGGGCTCGGCTACAGCGACACCCTCACGCCGTCGGTCATCCAGCGGAACGTGCTCGAGAACCCGTCCTGGTACACGGCGTACACGCCCTACCAGCCCGAGATCTCGCAGGGGCGACTCGAGGCGCTGCTCAACTTCCAGACGATGGTCGCCGACCTCGCGGGGCTCCCGGTCGCGAACGCGTCGATGCTCGATGAGGCGACCGCCGCCGTCGAGGGCATGCTCGTGGCGCGCCGCGCGGTGCGCGGCGGCTCCGACGTGTTCGTCGTCGACGCCGACGCGCTCCCGCAGACGAAGGACGTGCTCCGCGTGCGCGCCGAGGCCGTGGGCATCGAGCTCGTGGAGCTCGACCTCGCGGGCGGCGCGGCGCTGCCCGAGTCGGTCTTCGGCGCGCTCATCCAGTACCCGGGCGCGTCGGGTCGCATCTGGAACCCGCAGGGCGTCATCGACGCCGTGCACGTCGCGGGCGGCCAGGCGGTCGTCGCGGCCGACCTGCTCGCGCTCACCCTCATCGCGTCGCCGGGCTCGCTCGGCGCCGACATCGTCGTGGGGTCGTCGCAGCGCTTCGGCGTGCCGCTCGGGTTCGGCGGCCCGCACGCGGGATTCATGGTCGTGCGCCAGGGCCTCGAGCGCCAGCTCCCGGGCCGGCTCGTGGGCGTCTCGAAGGACGCGGACGGGCAGCTCGCGTACCGGCTCGCCCTCCAGACGCGCGAGCAGCACATCCGCCGCGAGAAGGCGACGAGCAACATCTGCACCGCTCAGGTGCTCCTCGCCGTCATGGCGGCGATGTACGCCGTCTACCACGGGCCTGACGGCCTCCGGGAGATCGCGACCCGCGTGCATGAGAAGGCCGCCCAGCTGCGCGGATGGCTCGAGGACGCGGGCGCCGACGTGGTCGACGGCGCGTTCTTCGACACGCTCCGCGTGCGCGTGCCGGGCCGCGCGGACGCCGTCGTGGCGGCGGCGCACGACGCCGGCGTGCTCCTGCACCGCGTCGACGCCGACACCGTCGGCATCTCGGTGGGCGAGGCGACGACGTCGACGGAGCTCGCCGCGGTCGCGGGCGCCTTCGGAGGCGCGCGCGGCGAGGGGGCGGGCGCCATCGCGATCCCGCAGGAGCTCGTCCGGACGGAGCCGTTCCTCACGCACCCCGTGTTCTCGAGCCACCGCTCCGAGACGGCGATGATGCGCTACCTCAAGCGCCTCGCCGACAAGGACTACGCGCTCGACCGCGGCATGATTCCGCTCGGCTCGTGCACGATGAAGCTCAATGCCGCGACCGCCATGGCCGCGATCACGTGGCCGGAGTTCGGGCGCATCCACCCGTTCGCGCCGCGGGAGGACGTGACCGGCTACCTCGAGCTCATCGATCAGCTCGAGGGCTGGCTCGCCGATCTCACCGGGTACGACGCCGTCTCGCTCCAGCCGAACGCCGGGTCGCAGGGCGAGCTCGCCGGCCTCCTCGCCATCCGCGGGTACCACCGCTCGCGTGGCGATGTGCACCGCGACGTGTGCCTCATCCCGTCCTCCGCGCACGGCACGAACGCGGCGTCCGCCGTGCTCGCGGGCATGCGCGTGGTCGTCGTCGCGTGCGACGAGGCCGGCAACGTCGACCTCGACGACCTGCGCGCGAAGATCGCGCAGCACGCCGATGCGCTCGCCGCGCTCATGATCACGTACCCGTCGACGCACGGGGTGTACGAGCACGACGTGCTCGAGATCACCGCGGCCGTCCACGATGCGGGCGGCCAGGTCTACATCGACGGCGCGAACCTGAACGCGCTGCTCGGGCACGCGCGGTTCGGCGACCTCGGCGGCGACGTCTCGCACCTCAACCTGCACAAGACGTTCGCGATCCCGCACGGCGGCGGCGGGCCGGGCGTCGGCCCGGTCGCGGCGAAGGCCCATCTCGCGCCGTTCCTGCCCTCGCACGCCCTCGCGCAGGGCGACGGCGACACCGAGGGGATCGGCCCCGTGTCGGCCGCGCCGTACGGGTCGGCCGGCATCCTGCCGATCTCGTGGGCGTACGTGCGCATGATGGGCCTCGAGGGGCTCACACACGCCACCGACGCGGCGGTCGTGGCGGCGAACTACGTCGCCGCGCGCCTCGCCGACCACTATCCCGTGCTCTACACGGGCGAGCAGGGCCGCGTCGCGCACGAGTGCATCCTCGACCTCCGGCCGCTCAAGGCCGAGACCGGGGTGAGCGTGGACGACGTCGCCAAGCGCCTCATCGACTACGGCTTCCATGCGCCCACCATGTCGTTCCCGGTGGCGGGCACGCTCATGGTCGAGCCGACCGAGTCGGAGGACCTCGCCGAGCTCGACCGCTTCGTCGACGCGATGATCGCGATCCGCGCCGAGGCGCAGCGCGTGGGCGCGGGGGAGTGGCCCGTGGAGGACAACCCGCTCGTGAACGCCCCGCACACCGCCGCGGCCGCGATCGCCGGCGAGTGGGACCATCCGTACACGCGCGAGACCGCGGTCTACCCCGCGGGAGTCGGCCCGGCGAAGTACTGGCCGCCCGTGCGCCGCATCGACCAGGCCTACGGCGACCGCAACCTCGTGTGCGCGTGCCCGCCGATCGAGGCGTTCGCCTAGGAGCACCGGTCGTCGAGACTAGTGCCCGTCGTCGAGGCTAGCGCTCCCCGCGCCGGTCTCGACGACGGGCGCTAGTCCGACGGATGGGACGGGACGGGGCGGGCCAGGGCGGGGCGGGATCAGGTCTCGAAGCGCGCGTGGGGATGGCCGGCGGCGGCCATCCGGATCCGCTCGCGCATCTCGGCGTCGACGTCGCCCAGATCGTCGAGTCGGCGCCACAACGCCTCGGTGTTCTCCCCGTCATCCGGGTGCGGCTCTCCGGAGACGTAGCGGCAGCGGAAGACGAGGTCGAGGTACTGTGCCTGGTCGCCGTTCGCGTACGTCATCGGCCGCGTCGCGTGGACCCACGCGAGCGACTCGGCCTCGGCGACGACGGCGGCCTCCTCGAGCACCTCGCGCACGGCCGACACCGCGGGCTCCTCCCCGGGATCGACGATGCCCGTGACCGGCGTGAGGCGCGCGTTGTCCGCGCGCCGGACGAGCAGCACCTCGCGCTCTGCGCCGTCGCCGCGCAGCACGACCGCGGTCACGCCCGTGAGCCACAGGGGGTCGGTCCCGATCCTCTCGCGCAGTCGCAGGATGAAGTCGGGGGTCGCCATGAGGCGATCCTATGCGGGTGGATGTCGCGGCGACCGATAGCGTGGATCGGTGGACTTCGCTGCGAACCCCGTGCTCGAGAACGACATCGTCTGTCTGGAGCCGCTGAGCTCCACGCATCACGACGACCTGGCGGCGGCCGTCGCGGAGGGCGACCTCTGGCGGACCTGGTACACGCGCATCCCCTCGCCCGACGGGGTCGCCGCGGAGATCGACCGGCGGCTCGGGGAGCAGGCGGCCGGGCGGATGGCGCCCTGGGCCGTCGTGGATGTCCGGACGGGGCGTGCGCTCGGCATGACGACCTACTGCAACATCGACGCGCCGAACCGCCGGGTCGAGATCGGGTACACGTGGCTCGCGCGCTCGGCGCAGGGGACCGGCGTGAATCCGGCCGCGAAGCTGCTGCTGCTCGAGCGTGCGTTCGACGAGCTGGACTGCGTGTGCGTGCAGTTCTGCACCCACTGGCACAACCAGCAGTCGCGCGCCGCCATCGCCCGTCTCGGCGCCCGGCAGGACGGCGTGCTGCGGGCCCACGCGATCTTCCCCGACGGGCACGTGCGCGACACGGTGGTCTTCTCGATCCTGCCGCACGAGTGGGCGGCTGTGCGGCTCGGCCTCGAGGCGCGACTCGAGCGGCACCGGGAGGCGGCTCGCGCATGACCGCTCTCGTCCCGATGGCGGCCGCCGACTCGGGCGACGTCGAGGCGTTCCTGCGCCTGGTCGACCTCACGACGAGCGGCCTCGACGCTCCGTCTGTGCGCATCTGGCTCCGCCGCGACGCTGCCGGCCGCATCGTCGAGACGACCGGCTACGAGGCGAGCGCCGACGGCGGCCACGCGCTCATCCGCAGTGTCGCCGTGCATCCGGATGGCCGCGCGGCCGGCACGGGGACGTCTCTCGCGCGCTTCGCGCTCGCGCGGGCGGCAGAGGCGGGTGCCACGACGGCGTGGCTGTTCTCCCGCCGGTCCGGGCCGTTCTGGCAGAAGCTCGGCTTCGTCCCGGCCGACCGGGCGGAGCTGGCAGCGGCCCTCGCCGACACGCACCAGGTGCGCCTCTTCCGCGAGACGGGGCAGCTCGATCGCGAGGTGGCCTGGTCGCGGTCGCTCGCGGAGCTCGCATCGTGAGCATCGCCATCCGCCCGCTCGTGGATGCGGACGTCGCGCCGGTCGTGGCGCTGTGGACGGCGGCCGGGCTCACTCGGCCCTGGAACGACCCGCACAAGGACATCCGCCGCGCGCGGGAGGTCTGGCCGGAGCTGCTTCTCGTGGCAGACGACGACGGCGCGGTCGTCGGCACGGTGATGGCGGGCTACGACGGGCACCGCGGCTGGCTCTCGTACCTCGCGAGCGCCCGTCGCGGCGAGGGGATCGGCCGCGCGCTCGTGGCGGAGGCCGAGCGACGGCTCCTCGCGCTCGGATGCCCCAAGGTCATGCTGATGGTCCGTGCGGAGAACCGCGGCGTCATCGACTACTACGCGGAGCTCGAGTACGCCCGCGACGACGTCGCCGTCCTCGGGAAGCGCCTGATCCCGGACGTGTAGCGGCGCCCGGCGCGTCCCCTCACTCGTGAGACTAGCGCTGGTCGCCCAGACTGCTGCCCGGAGCACCGGTCTCGACGACCAGCGCTAGTCCGAAGGCAGCGGTGGCGCGGATCGCGGCGACGGCGCGTGCACAGGTCGACCTGTTCCGCGTGTCTGTCCAGAAGACGGTCGACGTCGCACGCTCGTGGAACCGCTTCGCGAAGCTGGAGCCATGGCCGACCGCGACGAGCTGCACAGGACAGGGCGTGACGCCAGCGTGCGGGCGCTGCGCCGGCAGGTGGGGCAGACCGTGCCGATGCGACGGGGGCTGCACGTCGCGGCCGACGACTGGACGCGGCTGGCCCCGTACGAGCGGTATGCGCGGAGGGTCAGCGCGGCCGTCTCGGCGCTGCGCGATCCCGTGCTGTGCTTCGAGTCGGCTGCCGTGCGACATGCCCTCCCCGTGTTCGGCGAGCCGCGCGACATCCATCTGCTGCATATGGGCCGAGGGCATTCGTATCGACGGGGAGACGTTCTCGCCCACACGAGCATGGCGGAGCGGGAGATCGTCCGGGTCGACGGCGTGCGGATGACGTCGAAGCTCGAGACCGCGATCGACCTCGCGCGCGTGCTGCCGCTCGCGTTCGGCGTTGCGGTCGTCGATGCCGCGCTGCGGTCTGGACTGACGTCGGACGACCTCGAGCGGCGCATTCGCGAGCTGCCGAACCGGCGCGGCGCTCGCCTCGGCCGCGCTGCCCTGAAGGCGGCCGACGCGAGATCGGAGTCGGTTCTCGAGAGCGTCAGCCGCGTGGTCCTGGAGCTCCTCGGGTTCGAGTCGCCCGAACCGCAGGTCGAGTTCGTCGTCAACGGGAGAGTTCGCCGGGTCGACGCGTGGTGGAGGTCCGTCCGGGTCATCGGCGAAGCCGACGGGCGCGCGAAGTACGCGCAGCCGACGGACTCGTCGACCGCGCTCGTGCTGCGTGAGGAACGGCGCCGGGAGAACGCGCTCCAGATCGCGGCAGGGCGGGTGATCCGGTGGGAATGGTCAGACGTCGTGCGCGTCGAGCCGTTCGA
The DNA here is from genome assembly GCF_035188445.1 of Microbacterium sp. JZ37. Classification (NCBI taxonomy): domain Bacteria; kingdom Bacillati; phylum Actinomycetota; class Actinomycetes; order Micrococcales; family Microbacteriaceae; genus Microbacterium; species Microbacterium sp. JZ37. Next base: position 1,422,797 of record NZ_CP045253.1, read on the forward strand.
GCGGATCCTCGTCGCCGCGGGCATCCCGCGCGTCAGGCCGCGGTCGCCCGAGGTCTTCGCGGCGGTGCGCAACCCGCGTTCGCGGTGACGAACGGCCCGCGAGACCAGTGCGTCGTTGAGACTAGCTCCCGTCGTCGAAACCGGTGCTCGAAGCGCCAGTCTCGACGACGGGCACTAGTCTCACCGAGGGCGGGTGGGCACCTACGGCAGGTAGGGTGCGACGAGCGGATAGCCGACGAACGCGATGACGTCGATGAGCGCGTGCGCGATGACGAGGGGCATGACCCGCCCCCAGCGGCGGTAGCACCAGACGAACACGACGCCCATCGCGAAGTTCCCGACGATCGCGCCGAACCCCTGATACGCGTGGTAAGCAGCGCGCAGGCCGGCCACGGCGAGGATGACCGACCAGGGGCGCCAGCCCAGGCGCGCGAGCCGGTCGACGAGATATCCGTTCAGGATGACCTCCTCGAGGAGCCCCGCGCGCACCGCGGACAGCACGAGGATCGGGACGAGCCATCCCTCGACGCCCGACGACGCCTGCACGTCGACGTTGAGGCCGAGCGCGCGGGCGCCGAGATAGAGCGCGAGGCCGGGCACACCGATGACCACGAGCAGGATGGCCGCACGGCCGAGATCCCGGGGGATAGCGCGCAGATCGAGCCCGATGCGCCGCAGGGCGCTCCGCCCCGGCTCCCAGAGCAGGTACACCACCAGGGCGACGAGGGCGAGGTCGAAGAAGACGTCGAGGATCCGGTAGACCGCGTCCCACAGCGGCTCCTCGGCGCGAGCGGGATTCAGAGCCGCCGACTGGTCGGCGAGCGCGACCGGCCGCAGGAGAGCGCGCACGAGCGAGAGCACCGAGTAGAGGGCCGACTGCCCGAGGGTCAGGGCGAGGACGATCGCGACCTCCCAGGCGAGGCGACGTCGGGAAGGCCGCGCGGCAGGGAGGGAAGCGCTCATACCACGAGACTCGCACAGCGCGGGGATGCGACCGTGCGAAACGCCGTCGATGCATGTGCATGAAGTCGACGGCGTGTTGGCGCAGATTGCCAAATCGAGAGCCCCTCCAGTAAAGGGTCTGTAACGGTTCCGCTGAAGGTTTGTCACAGACCGCATCGGAGCCTAGATTTCACTCATCGCATTCACGGAGACTCCCGAGGCTTCGTGAAGGCACCTACAACCCCTTCCATCGGAGGAAACACTGTGAAGCGCAACAAGATCGCCCTCGCGGGGCTCGCGCTGCTCTCGGTCGGCGGCATCACGCTCGCCGGCTGCGCAAGCGGATCCGGCGACACCGGCGAGGAGACGCCGACGGACGGCGCATCGACCGCCGTCATCACGACCAACGGCTCGGAGCCCCAGAACCCGCTGCTCCCGACCCACACGAACGAGACCGGTGGCGGCAAGATCGTCGACTCGATCTTCGCGGGCCTCATCTCGTACGAGGCCGACGGCTCCGTCGTGAACGACGTCGCCGAGGAGATCACGGTCGACTCGCCCACGCAGCTCACGGTGAAGATCCGCGAGGGCCTGACGTTCACGAACGGCGAAGAGGTCACTGTCGACAACTTCATCAAGGCCTGGAACTACGGCGCGCTGCTGTCGAACGCGCAGAACGCCTCGTACTTCTTCGAGGACATCGAGGGCTTCAGCTGGGACGAGGACTCCGAGCTCACCGGTCTCAAGCAGGTCGACGACTACACGTTCACCATCACGCTCAACAAGCCTGCGGCCGACTTCGCACAGCGTCTCGGCTACTCGGCGTACTACCCGCTCCCCGACGTCGCGTTCGAGGACATGGAGGCGTTCGGCGAGAGCCCGATCGGGAACGGCCCCTACATGCTCGCCAGCGAGGACGCGTGGCAGCACGACGAGGGCATCGACCTCGTCGTCAACCCCGACTACGACGGCCCCCGCGCTGCGAAGAACGGCGGCCTGAACATCGTCTTCTACGCGACGCAGGACGCCGCCTACCAGGACCTGCTCGCGGGCAACGTCGACGTGCTCGACGCGATCCCGGACTCGGCGCTCGAGACGTTCGAGAGCGACCTGCCCGACCGCTGGGTGAACCAGCCGGCCGCGATCTTCCAGTCGCTCACGATCCCCGAGTGGCAGGAGCACTTCGCCACGGATGAGGAGGGGCGCCTCCGCCGCGCGGCGATCTCGCACGCGATCAACCGCGAGGAGATCACCGACGTCATCTTCCAGGGCACGCGCACGCCCGCGAGCGACTTCACGTCGCCCGTGATCGACGGCTGGAGCGAGTCGCTCGAGGGCGGCGAGGTGCTCGAGTACGACCCCGACCTCGCGAAGGAGCTCTGGGCGCAGGCTGACGAGATCAGCCCGTACAGCGGCGAGGACTTCACGATCTCGTACAACGCCGACGGCGGCCACCAGGCCTGGGTCGACGCGGTCGCGAACTCGATCTCGAACACGCTCGGGATCACCGCGATCGGCGAGCCGTACCCCGACTTCGCCACGTACCTCGACGCGCGCGACAACAAGCAGGTCGGCGCCTTCCGCTCCGGATGGCAGGCGGACTACCCGGGTCTGTACAACTTCCTCGGCCCGCTCTACGCCACCGGCGCCGGCTCGAACGACGGCGACTACTCGAGCGAGGAGTTCGACTCGCTGATCGCCGAGGGCATCAGCGCCACCGACCCCGAAGAGGCGAACGAGATCTTCCAGCAGGCGCAGACCGTCCTGCTGACCGACCTCCCCGCCATCCCCCTGTGGTACTCGAACGTGACCGGCGGCTGGAGCGAGACCGTCGACAACGTCGAGTTCGGCTGGAACTCGGTCCCGATCTACAGCGAGATCACCAAGGCCGAGTGACGGGAGAGCCGCAGGCTCTCTCCCCGCGAGGCGGCGACGGTCACCGTCGCCGCCTCGCCCCATGCATCGCCTCAGCGCGCTCTCAGAGGCGCCGGGCGATGATGGGGCCCGACTCCGGCACCGAATGATCGGTGCCTTTTCCGTGACCCGACACGGATCTCTCAATCCACAGGAAGGAAGAGGATGGCCAGCTACGTCCTCAGACGGCTCCTGCAGGTGATACCGGTGTTCCTCGGCGCCACCCTGCTCATCTACTTCATGGTCTTCGCCATGCCCGGCGACCCGATCGCGGCCCTCTTCGGCGAGAAGCAGCCGCCGGACGCCGTGATCGAGAACCTGCGTCGGCAGTACATGCTCGACCAGCCGTTCATCGTCCAGTACCTCAACTACCTCGGCGGCATCCTCCGCCTCGACTTCGGCGTGACGTTCTCCGGTCAGGACGTGATGACGGTGCTCGCGCGCACGTTCCCCGTGACGCTGCGGCTCGCGGTCATGGCGGTCGCGATCGCCTTCGTGCTGTCGATCGTGGTCGGCGCCACATCGGCCCTGCTCAAGGGCGGCGTGTACGACAACCTCATGCTCGTCATCGCGCTCGTCTTCGTGGCGGTGCCGATCTTCGTCCTCTCGTTCATCGCGCAGTACTTCCTGGGCGTGCAGCTCGCGTGGTTCAAGCCGACCGTCGGCGCGAACAACGACTGGGGAGACCTCTGGCTGCCCGCGCTCGTGCTCGGCTTCAGCATCTACGCCGCGAGCATGCGCCTGACGCGCTCGTCGATGATCGAGACCCTCGGTCAGGACTGGGTCCGCACGGCCTACGGGAAGGGGCTCCCGCGACGACGCGTGATCCCCGTTCACGTGCTGCGCAACTCGCTCATCCCCATGGTGACCGACACCGCGACCCAGTTCGGCATCCTCATGGTCGGCGCGACGGTCACGGAGGGCATCTTCAACGTGCCCGGCGTCGGCAACACGCTCTTCCAGGCGATCATCCGGCACGAGACGCCCACGGTCGTCTCGTTCGTGACGATCTTCGTGGTGGTGTACGTGCTCATCAACCTGCTCGTCGACCTGCTCTACGGTCTGCTCGACCCGAGGATCCGCTATGTCAAGTAACACGCGCTTCGTCGCCCCCGTGAAGCAGACCATCGTCGTCGACGCGGTCCGCGTCGACGAGAGGAAGAGCAACCTCTGGCTCGACGCATGGCGCGACCTGCGCCGTCGGCCGTCGTTCTGGGTCGCGCTCGCGGTGAGCGCGCTCATCGTGCTCATCGCCGCCTGGCCCACCCTCTTCACGCAGACCTCGCCCTACCTCGGGTGCGAGCTCGCCAACAGCAACGGCGGCCCGACCGCCGGGCACCCGCTCGGATTCACCCGCCAGGGCTGCGACATCTGGTCGCGGCTCGTGTGGGGAACCCGGACGTCGATGGTCGTCGGTCTGCTCGCCACGATCATCGGCACCGTGATCGGCGTCATCATGGGCGCGCTCGCGGCGTTCTACGGCGGATGGCTCGACTCGCTGCTGTCGCGCATCGGCGACATCTTCTTCACCATCCCCTACATCGTCGCGGCGATCGTCGTGATGACGGTGCTCCAGGAGCAGCGCAACGAGCTCGTCCTCGCGTTCGCGATCGGCGGGTTCTCATGGGCGTCGACCGCGCGCATCATGCGCGCGGAGGTGCTCCGCGTGAAGCAGGCGGACTACGTGATGGGCTCCATCGCCCTCGGCCTGTCGCGGTTCAAGACGCTCCTCGTGCACGTCCTGCCGAATGCCATGGCCCCCGTGATCGTCGTCGCGACGATCAGCCTCGGGCAGGCGATCGTCGCCGAGGCGACCCTGTCGTTCCTCGGCGTCGGCCTCGGCGGCACCACCATGTCGTGGGGCAACGACATCAGCCAGGCGCAGACCTCCATCCGCACCTCGCCGATGGCGCTGTTCTGGCCGTCGCTCGCGCTGACGATCGCGGTGCTCGCGTTCATCACGCTCGGCGAGCTGCTGCGCGACGCGCTCGACCCGAAGGCGAGGGCGCAGCGATGACCGATCTCACGAAGGGCACACCCATGACCGAGCCTCTCCTGCGTGTGCGCGGGCTGAAGGTCGCGTTCGGCACCGGAAAGAAGCAGCGCGAGGTCGTCCACGGCGTGGATCTCGACATCCACCGCGGCGAGACCGTCGCGATCGTGGGCGAGTCGGGGTCGGGCAAGTCGACGACCGCGACGGCGATCATCGACCTCCTCCCCGGCACCGGGAAGGTCACCGCCGGCTCGATCGAGCTGGAGGGCGTCGACCTCGCCAAGATCGGGCGCCGCGAGATGGAGGACATCCGCGGACGCCGCATCGGCTACGTCCCGCAGGACCCGATGTCGAACCTCAACCCGGTCTGGTCGATCGGCTTCCAGGTGAAGGAGGCGATCCGCGCGAACGGCATCGCCACCGGCCGCAAGGAGGTCGAGCAGCGCGCGATCGAGGTGCTGAAGCAGGCGGGACTCGCGGACGCCGAGCGGCGCCTGCACCAGTTCCCGCATCAGTTCTCGGGCGGCATGCGCCAGCGCGCGCTCATCGGCATCGGCCTCGCGGCCGACCCCGCGCTCCTCATCGCCGACGAGCCGACGAGCGCGCTCGACGTCACGGTGCAGCGGGTCATCCTCGACCACCTCGCCTCGCTCACGCGCGAGAAGGGGACCTCGGTCCTCTTCATCACGCACGATCTCGGCCTCGCCGCCGATCGCGCCGACACGATCGTCGTGATGAACCAGGGCGAGATCGTCGAGTCGGGGCCGAGCCGCGAGATCCTCGAGGACCCGCAGCACCCGTACACGCAGCGTCTCGTCGCCGCGGCTCCGAGCCTCGCGTCGCAGCGCATCCAGGCGAGCGTCGAGGACCGGGGCATCGAGACGACGACCCAGGTGCTGCACGCCGCAGCGCCGGTCGTCGAGGTGCGCGATCTCGTGAAGGACTACCGCATCCGGCGCGGCGGCTTCCGCAGCGAGCCGTTCCGGGCCGTCGACAGCGTCTCGTTCCAGATCCCCAAGGGGAAGACGCTCGCCCTCGTCGGCGAGTCGGGATCGGGCAAGTCGACCGTCGCCAAGATGGTGCTCCAGCTCGAGCAGGCGACGAGCGGGCACATCCTCATCGACGGGGTGGACGCGACGACGCTGTCCTCGCGCGAGATCTTCTCGCTGCGCGGCCGGATGCAGCCGGTGTTCCAGGACCCGTACGGGTCGCTCGACCCCCTGCGCTCGATCGGCGCGCTCATCTCCGAGCCGCTGAGCGTGCACAAGGTGGGCGACGCCGCGTCGCGCAGGGACCGCGTGTTCGAGCTGCTCGAGCAGGTCGCCCTGCCTCGCGAGCTCGCATGGCGGTACCCCAACGAGCTGTCCGGCGGCCAGCGTCAGCGTGTCGCGATCGCGCGCGCCCTCGCGCTCAAGCCCGACATCGTCGTGCTCGACGAGGCGGTCTCGGCGCTCGACGTGCTCGTGCAGGATCAGATCCTGAAGCTGCTCGCCGAGCTGCAGTCGGAGCTGGGGCTCACCTACCTGTTCATCACCCACGACCTCGCGGTCGTGCGCGTGGCGGCCGATCTCGTGTGCGTCATGGAGCACGGGCGGGTCGTCGAGCAGGGCGCCGTGGACCAGATCTTCGCCGACCCGCAGCAGGAGTACACGCGTCGCCTCCTCGACGCGATCCCCGGCCAGACCGTCGAGCTCGGTGGCCGATGACGCCTCCCGAGCAGAGGAGCCGGACGATCCGCGGCAGCGCCGGGATCGTCTGGCTCCTCGCCACGTCGGCTGTGGTCGTGTTCCTGCTGGGCGACGTCGTCGTCCGCGGGAGCGCGGCCGACGCCGTGCTCATCGCGCCCTGGCTGCTCCTGCCGGTCTGGTTCGTCTGGACGTTCCTCTTCGCGCCGAGCGTCCACGCCGACGAGGACGGCGTCGTCGTGCGCAACCCGCTGCGCACGACGCGCGCGCCCTGGAGCGCCGTGCGCGACATCGTGCTGCGCTGGCAGATCGCCTTCGTCCTCGCGGATGGCGGGGAGCTGCAGGCGTGGGCAGCCGCCGCGAAGCGCCCGAGCGGCAGGGCCCACACCCCGCAGCCCGCCGAGCGCGAGCTCGAGATCCTCCGCGAGCTGCGCGAGGCCGCGACGGATGGCGCGGCGCCGGCTGACGGGGGAGAGGTGCGCACGTCGTGGAACGCGCGCGAGATCGGCCTGCTCGCGGCCATCCTCATCTGGGCGGCCGTGTCGGTCGCGGTGACCCGATGAGCGGCTCGAGCGACTCGGAGTACCGCGTCTCGTTCCGGCGCCCGTCGGGCTGGGTCGCCTTCGCGTGCGCCTCCCTGCTGACGGTGCTCCTCCTCGGCGACGCGGTCCTGCGGGGGCGGCCCTTCGACGCGCTCCTCGTGGCGCCGTGGCTCCTCGCGCTCTGCTGGGGCGTCTACGTGCTCCTCGCCGCCCCGAGCGTCACCGCGACCGACGATCTCCTTCGCGTGCGCGGCGGCCTGAGGGTGGTCGAGATCCCGTGGTCGCGCGTGCGGGCCATCCGGATGCGCTGGCAGCTCGAGATCGCGCTCGACGACGGAACGGTCGTCGCGGCGACCGGCGCGGCCAGCCGTCACCTGCACATCAACCGCCGCGAGCAGCCCGGCGACGACCAGGCCGCGACGCTCGAGCTCTTCCGGGAGCGGGCGCGGCCGACCGATCTCCCTGTCCGCCGCGGATGGCACATCCCGACGCTGCTGATCCTCGCCGGGATCGCGGCGTGGGCTGCCTGGTCGCTCAGCGTCACGGGCGGGATCGTCACCGGCTGACCGGCCGCCTCCGAGCAGCCTGAGCGCCCGCTCGCGAGCGCGCTATAGGATGGAACGCCCCGCTTTCGGGGCGGAACCCCCACATCAGAAGGATCCCTTCATGGCGCTCGCCCACCGTTCCGATCTCCGCAACGTCGCGATCGTCGCGCACGTCGACCACGGCAAGACGACCCTCGTGGACGCCATGCTGCGCCAGACCGGCTCGTTCGGCGAGCACGCGCACGTGGAAGAGCGCGCGATGGACTCGAACGACCTCGAGCGCGAGAAGGGCATCACGATCCTCGCCAAGAACACGGCGATCACCTACAACGGGGCGCACACCGACGTGCCCGTGACCATCAACGTCATCGACACCCCGGGCCACGCCGACTTCGGCGGCGAGGTCGAGCGCGGCCTGTCGATGGTCGACGGCGTCGTCCTCCTCGTCGACGCGTCGGAGGGTCCCCTTCCGCAGACCCGCTTCGTGCTGCGGAAGGCGCTCGAGGCGAAGCTCCCCGTGATCCTCCTCGTGAACAAGACCGACCGCCCCGACGCGCGCATCGCGGCGGTCGAGGAGGAGGCGCACGACCTCCTGCTCGGGCTCGCGAGCGACCTCCAGGACGACGTCCCCGACCTCGACGTCGACGCGCTCCTCGACGTCCCGGTCGTCTACGCCTCGGGCCGTGCCGGCGCCGCGTCGCGCAACCGCCCGGCCGACGGATCGCTGCCCGACAACGCCGACCTCGAGCCGCTGTTCGAGGCGATCCTCGAGCACGTGCCGGCTCCGTCGTACGACGACGAGGCGCCCCTGCAGGCGTGGGTCACGAACCTCGACTCGTCGGCGTTCCTCGGCCGCCTCGCGCTGCTGCGCGTGTTCAACGGGACCCTCAAGAAGGGCCAGACCGTCGCCTGGGTGCGTCAGGACGGCACGACGCAGAACGCGCGCATCACCGAGCTGCTCATGACGAAGGCCCTCGACCGGTACCCGGCCGAGGAGGCCGGTCCCGGCGACATCGCGGTCATCGCTGGCTTCCCCGACATCATGATCGGCGAGACGATCGCCGACCCGGAGGACGTGCGCCCGCTGCCGCAGATCACGGTCGACGAGCCCTCGATCTCGATGACCATCGGCACGAACACCTCGCCGCTCGTCGGCAAGGTCAAGGGCCACAAGCTCACCGCGCGCATGGTCAAGGACCGCCTGGACCGCGAGCTCATCGGCAACGTGTCGATCCGCGTGCTCGACATCGGCAAGCCCGACGCCTGGGAGGTGCAGGGCCGCGGCGAGCTGCAGCTCGCCATCCTCGTCGAGAACATGCGCCGCGAGGGCTTCGAGCTCACGGTCGGCAAGCCCCAGGTCGTCACGCGCAAGGGCGCGGACGGCAAGGTCGAGGAGCCCTACGAGCACCTCACGATCGACGTCCCCGAAGAGCACCTCGGCGCCGTGACGCAGCTCATGGCGAACCGCAAGGGCCGCATGGACAACATGATCAACCACGGCACCGGCTGGATCCGCATGGAGTTCATCGTGCCGTCGCGCGGTCTCATCGGCTTCCGCACCGAGTTCCTCTCGATCACCCGTGGAACCGGCATCGCCAACGCGATCTCGCACGGCTACGGCGAATGGGCCGGGCAGATCGTCGCGCGTCAGAACGGCTCGATCGTGGCCGACCGCGCGGGTGTCGCGACGCCGTTCGCGATGATCGCGCTGCAGGAGCGCATGACGTTCTTCGTCAAGCCGACCGACGAGGTGTACGAGGGCATGGTCGTGGGCGAGAACTCGCGCGCCGACGACATGGACGTGAACATCACCAAGGAGAAGAAGCTCACCAACATGCGCTCCTCCACGGCCGACTCGTTCGAGTCCATGACGCCCCCGCGTCTGCTCTCGCTCGAGGAGTCGCTCGAGTTCGCGCGCGAGGACGAGTGCGTCGAGGTGACGCCCGAGGCCGTCCGCATCCGCAAGGTGATCCTCGACGCCACCGAGCGCGCCCGCGCCGCCTCGCGCCTCAAGCGCCAGGGCTGAGCATGAGGGGCGATCGTCTCGCGCACGTCGTCATGTGGCTCGTTGCCCTCTGCGCGGGCGCGGTGTTCGGCGTCGCGAGCACGATCGCCCATTCCTTCACGTGGGGCGCCGTGCCCGTCGGGATGGTGCTGGCCGCGATCGCGTGCGGCGGGCTGCTCACGTCGCTGCGGCTCCTGACGGATGATCGGTGGTCGGCTCTCGCGGCGGGGATCGGCATGCTCGGAGCGCTCACGATCTACTCGGGGCGAGGCCCCGGCGGCTCCGTCGTCGTCCCGATGCCGGCGGAGGGGGAGTTCCCCTTCGGCTATGTGTGGACCTTCCTCCTCGCGGGGATCGTCCTCGTCGCTGTCGCGTGGCCCGACATGGCGAAGCTGCGCCGGATGGCGTCCGGCTCGGCTTAGGCTCGCCTTCCGGGCGACGGGCCTCGCGCGCGCGTAGGATTGAGGGCGTGACTTACGTGATCGCCCTTCCCTGCGTGGACGTCAAGGACCGCGCCTGCATCGATGAGTGCCCGGTCGACTGCATCTACGAGGGCGAGCGGTCGCTGTACATCCATCCGGACGAGTGCGTCGACTGCGGTGCGTGCGAGCCGGTGTGCCCGGTCGAGGCGATCTACTACGAGGACGACCTGCCCGACGAGTGGCAGGACTACTACAAGGCGAACGTGGAGTTCTTCGACGACATCGGGTCGCCCGGCGGTGCGTCGAAGGTCGGCGTGATCGAGAAGGACCACCCCCTCATCGCCGCCCTCCCGCCCCAGGGCGAGTAAGCGGATGGGCGTCCGCGACCTCGACGACTACCCCTGGGACGCCGTGGTCCCGTATCGTGAGCGGGCTGCCGCTCACCCCGACGGGCTCGTCGACCTCTCCATCGGCTCGCCCGTCGACCCGACGCCCGCGATCGTCCGCGACGCGCTCGCGGAGGCCACCGATGCGCACGCGTACCCGCAGACCGTGGGCACCCCCGCGCTGCGCGAGGCGATCGTCGAGTGGTACGCGCGCCGCCGCGGCGTGCCCGACCTCGCACCCCGCAACGTCCTGCCGACGATCGGGTCGAAGGAGCTCGTGGCGCTCCTGCCGACGCTGCTCGGCCTCGGCGAGGGCGACATCGTCGTGCATCCGCGCGCCGCGTACCCGACGTACGAGGTCGGCGCGCGCGTCGCGAACGCGACGCCGGTCGCCGTCGACGACCCCGCCGAATGGCCGGAGGGCGCGAAGCTCATCTGGATCAACACCCCGGGCAACCCCGACGGGCGCACGTGGACCGTGGACGAGCTCGCGGCCGCCGTGCGCCGCGCCCGCGAGATCGGCGCCGTGCTCGCGAGCGACGAGTGCTACGCCGAGCTCGGCTGGGACGGCCCGTGGGCGAGCGAGCCCGTGCCGTCGGTCCTCGACCCCCGGGTCACGGGCGGCAGCCGCGCCGGTCTGCTCAGCGTGTACTCGCTGAGCAAGCAGTCGAACCTCGCCGGCTACCGCGCGGCCTTCATCGCCGGGTGCGGGCGCATCGTGGGCGAGCTCCTCACCGCGCGCAAGCACCTCGGGCTGATGCCGCCCGCGCCTGTGCAGCACGCGATGGCCGTCGCGCTCCGCGACGACGCGCACGTCGAGGAGCAGAAGGCGCGCTACCGCTCCCGTCGCGACATCCTCCGCCCCGCCGTCGAGGCGGCCGGCTTCCGGATCGACCGCAGCGAGGCCGGGCTCTACCTCTGGGCGACCGAGGGGCGCGACGCGTGGGAGTCGATCGGCCGGCTGGCGGATCTCGGCATCCTCGCGGGCCCCGGCGTCTTCTACGGCCCGCACTTCCCGCAGCACGTCCGGTTCTCGCTCACGGCGAGCGACGAGCGCATCGCCGCCGCGGCGCGTCGTCTCACCCGCGCGTCTTCGTAGGAATCCTCCACGCATCGCCCGGCCGTTTGGGAGTTTTCACAGGTAGGCGGGACGACCGATAGGCTGTAGAAGCACAGGGCTCGCGCACTCGACCGAGCATGTGCCGTGCCGCCTGACCGGCGGCCGACCGAGATCCAAGGCGACCGAAGAAGTCGCGAAGACGATCCGCCAGGAGGCGCTGTGAGCGACGCGGGAATCCCGGCCGACAAGGCCACCCTCACGATCGGTGACAAGACGGCGGAGTTCCCGGTCCTGCAGGGCAGGTCCGGACTCCCGAGCATCGACATCTCGACGCTCATGCGTCAGACGGGACACACGACCCTCGACTACGGGTTCGTCAACACCGCCTCGACTGCGTCTGCCATCACGTACATCGACGGAGACCAGGGGATCCTGCGCTACCGGGGCTACCCGATCGAGCAGATCGCGAAGAACTCGAGCTTCCTCGAGGTGGCCTGGCTGCTCATCTACGGCGAGCTGCCCTCGGCGTCCGAGCTGGCCGACTTCGACGACCGCATCCGCCGTCACACGCTCCTCCACGAGGACCTCAAGCGCTTCTTCTCGGCGCTGCCCGACGGCGCCCACCCGATGGCCGTCCTCTCGTCGGCGGTCTCGGCCCTCTCGACCTACTACGAGCACCAGTCCGACCCGGCGAACCCCGAGCACGTCGAGCTCAACATCATCCGCCTGCTCGCGAAGCTCCCCGTCATCGCGGCCTACGCGCACAAGAAGTCGATCGGGCAGGCGTTCCTGTACCCGGACAACTCGCTGAGCTTCGTCGACAACTTCCTCCGTCTGAACTTCGGCGTCATGAGCGAGCCGTACGAGGTGAACCCGGTCATGTCGCGGGCTCTCGAGCGCCTCCTCATCCTGCACGAGGACCACGAGCAGAACGCGTCGACGTCGACCGTGCGCCTGGTCGGCTCGACGGGCGCCGACCAGTTCGCGTCGGTGTCGGCCGGCATCCACGCCCTCTCGGGGCCGCTCCACGGCGGCGCGAACGAGGCCGTGCTCAAGATGCTCGCGCAGATCCGCGACTCCGGTCAGAGCGTGCAGCGCTTCGTCGAGCGCGTCAAGAACAAGGAAGACGGCGTGAAGCTCATGGGCTTCGGTCACCGCGTCTACAAGAACTACGACCCGCGCGCGAAGCTCGTCAAGGAGTCGGCGGACGAGGTCCTCACGGCGCTGGGCGTGACCGATCCGCTCCTCGACCTCGCGAAGGAGCTCGAGGAGATCGCCCTCAACGACGACTACTTCAAGGAGCGCCGCCTCTACCCGAACGTCGACTTCTACACCGGCGTCATCTACAAGGCGATGGGCTTCCCGACGCGGATGTTCACGGTGCTGTTCGCGATCGGGCGCCTGCCGGGCTGGCTCGCCCACTGGCGCGAGCTCACGCTCGACCCGAAGACGAAGATCGGCCGCCCCCAGCAGCTCTTCACGGGCTCGCCCGAGCGGCAGTACCCGACCGCGTAGCGGAACGCGAAGAGGGCCGGACGTCGTGTGAACTGCTCCCTGGAAGTTGGACTGTTGAATTCAGTTCCGACTTCCAGGGAGCAGTTTCATGCATCCACGTAGTTCACTGTCCGATGACCAGCGGGAGGCGGCGGTAGCGTTGTTCGAGGTCGGGTGGGGTCCGGATGCGGTCGCCACGCGACTCGAATCGCGTCTGAATCCGGTGCGCCGGCTCTATGACCGGTGGCGGGTGCGTGAGGGTAGGACATTGCTGATGAAGCCGACGAAGGCGTCGTACTCGTTCGAACGCAAACTCGAGATCGTCACCCGGTTCCTCGCCGGCGAGACCAAGGCGGAACTGGCTCGCGAGTTCGATCTGTCGTCTCCGAAGCTGATCGAGACGTGGGCGCGGAGATACCGGAACGAGGGCGAGGACGCGCTGCGCCCCAAACGCACGGGCAGACCACCCGAACGGAACGCTGACCCGAGCGAGGCGACTGAGCTGGAGCGGTTGCGGCGGGAGAACGCGCGGCTGCAGGCGCAGGTCGCGTACTTGGGAAAATTGCGGGCCTTGATGGAGCAGCAACGACGGTCAAAGTGAACGCCGTCGTGACCCTCAAGGCAGAACACTCCCTCACCGACCTGCTCGCCGCGGCCGGGCTTGCCCGGTCGACGTTCTTCTATCACCAGGCCCGCCGCGACGCCCCGGACCCGTATGCGGAGCTGAAGGCCGCGATCACGGACGTGTTCACCGTGAACAAGGGCCGTTACGGGTATCGGCGCGTGCACCGTGTGCTGGTGCACGACGGGTGGCAGATCGATCGCAAGACCGTGCTGAAGCTGATGCGTCAGCTCGGTCTGGCCTCCACATCCCGCCGGAAACGGCGGTATGTGTCCTACCAGGGCGAGGTCGGGCAGATCGCCGAGAACATCCTGGACCGTGATTTCACGGCCGAGACGATGAATGAGAAGTGGGTCACGGATGTGACCGAGTTCCGCGTCGGCGACGAGAAGCTCTACCTGTCGCCGGTGATGGACCTCTGCAACCGGGAGATCATCGCGTACTCGACCAGCCGGTCCCCGAACCTGAACCTGACGAACAGCTCGCTGTCCGCGGCGATCGCAACACTCGAGCCCGGGCAGCACCCGCTGGTGCACTCCGACCAGGGATTCCAGTACCAGCACCGCTCCTGGCGGGCGCTGCTCGCCGACGCCGGCGCAACACAGTCGATGTCCCGCAAGGGCAACTGCTTCGACAACGCGGTCATGGAGAACTTCTTCGGCCACCTCAAGGAAGAGTGCTTCCACCACGTCCGCTACCTCAGCATCGAAGCCCTCGACACCGCACTGCACGACTACATCCGCTGGTACAACAACGACCGCATCACCGAACGACTCGAGGGCCTGAGCCCGGCGCAACACCGGACCCAGACCCTCGCAGCCTAGGCTTCAACTAGACCAGTCCAACAAACGCGGACCAGTTCACGTGCGACGTCCGGCCCTCTTCGCGTTCCGGCGAGGCCCCGCTCAGGCGTGCAGGGCCTCGTTGAGCGTCACGCCGACGCCCTTGCGACGTCGGGCCTCGATCGCCCCGGTCGTCGAGTTCCGGAGGAAGAGGATGCCGTCGGCTCCGTGCAGCGTCGCGGCCTTCACGACACGGGGCGTGCCGTCGGCGGTGGGCGGCTCGTCGACGAGCAGCACCTTCGTGCCCGCCGTGACGTAGAGGCCCGCCTCGACGACGCAGTCGTCGCCGAGCGAGATGCCGATGCCGGCGTTCGCGCCGAGCAGCGTGCGCCGGCCGATCGACACGCGGTGCGTGCCGCCGCCCGACAGCGTCCCCATGATCGAGGCGCCGCCGCCGACGTCGCTGCCGTCGCCGACCACGACACCCTGGGAGATGCGGCCCTCCACCATCGAGGCGCCGAGCGTGCCGGCGTTGAAGTTCACGAATCCCTCGTGCATCACCGTCGTCCCCGGCGACAGGTGCGCCCCGAGGCGCACGCGCGAGGTGTCCGCGATGCGCACGCCGGGCGGGAGGACGTAGTCGGTCAGACGCGGGAACTTGTCGAGGGACTGCACCTGGATGGCCGCGCGCTGGAGCGCGGGACGCAGCCGGGTGAGGTCGTCGGGATGCATGGGGCCTGCGGTCGTCCATGCGACGTTCGGGAGGTGCGCGAAGATCCCGTCGAGGTTCAGCTCGTTGGGCTTCACGAGGCGGTGAGAGAGGGCGTGCAGGCGGAGGTACGCGTCCGATGTGGACGCGGGCGCCTCGTCGAGGTCGATCTCGACGCGCACGGCGTCGACGGTCACGTTGCGGCGCTCGTCGGGGCCCGCCGAGGCGGCCACGCGCTCGAGGGCGGTCGCGACCGCGGACTCGTCGGCCGCGCCCGTGCCCAGCTCGCCGTACCAGGTGTCCAGAACCGTGCCATCGCCGGCGGTGGTCGCGAGGCCGACGCCCCAGACCTTTCGTTCATCGCTCATGCACACCAGGCTATCGGGCGAGCGGGACCGGCCTCCCCGGACGGAGGGCCGCGCGGACGCGCTCGATAGACTCGACGGCATGCCGACGCTCGACCTGTCCCTGTCCGCCGCCGACATCACCCGCGCGATCTGCGACATCCCGAGCGTCTCCGACGACGAGCGCATGCTCGCCGACGCGATCGAGGCGGCCATCCGCCCGCTCCCGCACCTCGAGGTGCATCGCGACGGCGACACGATCGTCGCGCGCACGGCGCTCGGGCGCGCGCAGCGCGTCGTGATCGCGGGCCACATCGACACCGTCCCGCTCAACGGCAACCTCCCCACGCGCGACATCGAGGTCGACGGCGAGCCCTTCATCTGGGGGCGGGGAACGGTGGACATGAAGGCGGGCACGGCGGTGCAGCTGAAGCTCGCCGCCGAGCTGTCGGACCCGGTCGTCGACATCACGTGGATCTGGTACGACCACGAGGAGGTGGAGGCGTCGCGCAGCGGGCTCACGCGCCTCGCCGCGACTCGGCCCGATCTCTTCGAGGGCGACTTCGCGATCCTCGGAGAGCCGTCCAACGGGCAGGTGGAGGGCGGCTGCAACGGGACGCTCCGGGCGGTCGTCCGCACGCATGGCCGGCGCTCGCACTCCGCACGCGCGTGGATGGGCGTCAACGCGATCCACGCCGCGGCGCCCGTGCTCGCCCGCCTCGCGGCGTACGAGCCCCAGGAGATCGTCGTCGACGGCCTCGCCTACCGCGAGGGCCTGAACGCGGTGCGCGTCTCGGGCGGAGTCGCGGGCAACGTCATCCCCGACCTGTGCGAGGTCGAGGTCAACTTCCGGTTCGCGCCGAGCCGATCCGCCGCCGAGGCCGCCGATCACGTGCGCGAGGTCTTCGACGGCTTCGAGGTCGAGGTGACCGACCTCGCGCAGGGCGCGCGCCCCGGGCTCGACTCGCCGATCGCCCAGGACTTCGTGCGGGCGGTGGGCGCGGTCCCGCAGCCGAAGTACGGATGGACCGATGTGGCTCGCTTCTCGGCGCTCGGGGTGCCTGCGGTCAACTACGGGCCGGGCGACCCGAGCCTCGCGCACCACGACGAGGAGCGCGTCGCGGTCGCCCAGATCGAGAGCTGCGAGCGGAGCCTGCGCGCATGGCTCACGGCGGGGTGACCGAGACCGCACCCGCGGCAGGCTGGCGCGCATGGCCCGCACCCGCGCGGGTGGCCGCGGTCTATCTCGCGGCGCGGCTCGTGACGACGGCGCTCATGCTGCTGACGGCGCAGCAGTCGCCGTCCTCCTCGCGGCACGGGCCCGACCCGACGCTCGTCGACTACATCCTCGGATGGGACGCCCAGTGGTACTGGACGGTCGCCGTGAGCGGCTACCCGGCGGAGCTGCCGCTCACCGAGACCGGCGAGGTCGCGCAGAACGCGTGGGCGTTCATGCCGGTCTACGCCCACCTCGCGCGCCTGGCCGGCAACGTCTTCGGGGCGGGAGCCTGGTGGGTGGGCGCCCTCCTCGTCTCGCTCGCCGCGGGATACGGCGCGTGCGTCGCGCTCCACGCGCTCCTCAGGGAGCGCCTCGACGAGGACCAGGCGATGTGGGGCGTCGTCCTGCTCGCCTCCGGCCCGCTCGCCGCGCTGTTCCAGGTCGGCTACGCCGAGTCGCTGTTCCTCCTCCTCCTCATCGCCTCGCTGCTGTGCGTCGTCCGGCGGCAGTGGCGCGGCCTGTACCTGCTCGTGCCGCTGATGGGGTTCACGCGCCCCGGCGTCCTCGCCTTCGCGCTGTTCCTCGGCCTCTACGGACTCTGGCGACTCGCGCCCGAGCGGCGGCGCACGCTCGGGGGACCGACGCGCTGGGAGGTCGTGCACATCATCGCGCTGGGGGCGATCGCGACCGCGGTCGGCTTCTCCTGGCAGCACATCGCGGGCGTCGTGACGGGCGACCCTGGCGCGTACCTCGCGACCGAGCTCGCGTGGCGACGGTCGTGGACGGGGGACTCCGGCGGGTTCATCCCGTTCGAGGGGTGGCCGCAGGCCGCGGCCGTGTGGGCGGGCATCTGGGGGATCCCGGCCTGGGCCGGCTACGCCCTGCTCGTCGTCCTCGTCGTGGGCGCCGTCGCGGCCATCCTGCTCGCGCCACAGGCGCGCCGCGTGGGCGGCGAGCTGCAGCTGTGGGCGCTCAGCTACCTCGTCTACCTCCTCGCGGTGTTCTTCCCGCAGTCGAGCGTCTTCCGCCTGCTCCTGCCGCTTGCACCGCTCGCCTGCGCGGCGCTGGCGGTTCCGCGCGGCCGCGGGTACCGGTTCGCCTCCCTCGCGCTCTGCCTCGCGGGGCAGTGGGCCTGGATCCACGGCATGTACGGCCTCGGGAACACCTTCTGGCTCATCCCGTGACGCGATCTGCGCGCGACATCGCGCGTCTCGCGTGTCGGTGGGCGTGCAGTCGACCGATAAACTGGACATCTGACCACAACGGAAAGGATGCCGCGATGGCAGCGATGAAGCCGAGAACCGGAGACGGACCCATGGAGGCCGTGAAGGAGGGGCGCCTCATCATCGTGCGCGTGCCGCTCGAGGGGGGCGGGCGCCTGGTCGTCTCCGTCAATGACGAGGAGGCTCGGGAGCTGTACGGCGTCCTGGGCGACGTCGTGAACGCCTAGCGATCACGACCGTCACAGAGCGGATGGTCGGAGTCGGGAACGACTCCGACCATCCGCTCTTCTCATGTGCGGACGCGTCAGAGGCGAGGTGAGACGTGCAGCTGCAGGAGGCCCTCGTTCACGGTCGAGAGGGCGGCGATCACGGCGTTCGACGCCTGCGTCTCCTGGAGGAGCGTGCGGTACGTGCGCGTGATCTCGTCGCGCTGCACGGGGTCGGCGACCCTGCCGCCGTGGAGCACGCGCGGCACGAGCACGGTCCCGCCCGGTCGGGCGAGGCGCAGGCCGTGCTCGACGTAGTCGATGACGCCCTTCGCGTCGGCGTCGATGAGGACGATGTCGTATGCCGCATCGTTCATACGGGGCAGGACATCGGCCGCCCGCCCCGTGATGAGGCGCGTGCGGGCGACGGGGAGCCGCGCGCTCTGGAAGGCGGTGCGCGCGGCGGAGAGGTGCTCGGGCTCGCTGTCGATCGTGGTCAGGGTCGCGTGCGGGGCGCCGTGCAGGAGCCACAGGGCGGACACGCCGGCCCCGGTGCCGATCTCGATGATCGACCGGGCGCCCGTCGCGGCCGCGATGACGGCGCACTGCGCTCCGATCGAGGGACTGATCGGAGCGGCGCCGAGCTCGAGGGCGTGCTGACGGGCGCGAGCGATGTGATCGGGTTCGACGACGGTCTCTCGGGCGAAGCGCGCGACGGCGTCCAGTTCGCTCATGGGTTCCTCCTGACGATCTCTCCAGCCTAAGCCGCCGCCCGTGCCGGGACCGCACGACGAGGCCCGGTACCCTGAGATCATGTTCTTCGGCCTGACGATCGAGAAGGTGATGCTGATCGGCGTCATCGCGGCGCTCATCATCGGGCCCGAGCGCCTTCCGCGCTACGCCGAGACCCTCGCGCAGTTCACGCGCCGCACCCGCGAGTGGGTGCAGGGGGCGCGCACGCGCATGAAGGAGGAGATGGGCGACGAGCTCGACGACGTCGACTGGCGCAAGCTCGACCCGCGGCAGTACGACCCGCGCCGGATCATCCGCGAGGCCCTCCTCGAGGACGCGCCCGTCGCGCCGGCGTCACCCGCACCATCCGCGTCGTCGGCTCCGCAGGCGCCCGTCCGGCAGCCGCGGACGACGCCGCTCGCGCGCCGCACCTTCACGGCGGAGACGCCGCCCCCGTTCGACTCCGAGGCGACCTGACCCGCGTCAGGCCAGCGAGACCGGCAGCTTCCGCCCCGCGAGGCGGCGCGGCTCGGTCGCGAGGCGGGCAGCGACCGCTGCGATCGCGTGCGCCGCGGGATCCTCGGGGTGCGACACCACGACCGGGTCGCCGGCATCGCCGCCCGCGCGCAGGGCGGGGCTGAGCGGCACCGACGCGAGCAGCGGCACCTCGTGCCCATCTGCCGACAGCGCCGCGGCCACCGCGGCGCCGCCGCCTTCGCCGAAGAGCGCGAGCGACGTTCCGTCAGGCAGGGTCAGGGCGGCCATGTTCTCGATCACGCCGATGACCCGCTGCCCGGTCTGCCGTGCGACGAGGCCGCTGCGCACGGCGACGTCGGAGGCCGCGGCCTGCGGCGTCGTCACGACGAGGACGTCGGCGTGGGGGAGCAGCTGGCCCACCGAGATCGCGATGTCGCCCGTGCCGGGCGGCATGTCGATGAGGAGGACGTCGAGGTCGCCGAAGAACACGTCGGTGAGGAACTGCTGCACCGTGCGGTGGAGCATGGGCCCCCGCCACGCGACGACCTCCTCGCCGCTGCGCAGGAACATCCCGATCGAGATCGCCTTCACGCCGTGCGCGACGGGCGGCAGGATGAGGTCGCCCACCTGGGTGGGGGACGGCGCGACGCCGCCCTCGACGAGCCCCAGGAGCGCGGGGATCGAGAAGCCGTGCACGTCGGCATCGATCAGGCCGACCTTGAGCCCTCGGGCGGCGAGAGCCACCGCGAGGTTGGCCGTGACGGTCGACTTGCCGACGCCGCCCTTGCCGCTCGTCACGGCGATCACGCGCGTGAGCGAGTCGGGGCCGAACGGCATGACGCGGGCCGCTCCGCCGCGCAGGCGCTCCGTGAGGGCCTTGCGCTGGGCGGGCGACATCACGCCGATCTCGAGCACGATGGCGGCGCCCTGCGCTGCGCTCTCGGCCGCCCGCCGCACGTCGCGCTCGATGCGGTCGGCCGCGGGGCATCCGACGATCGTGAGGTCGATCTCGACGCGCACGGCATCGCCGTCGGCACGCACGTCGCGCACCATGTCGAGGTCGGCGAGCGGCCGCCGCAGCTCGGGGTCGCTGACGGCGCCGACGGCCGAGCGGACCGCGTCGACGACCTCGGCGGGCAGGCCGGTCATGCGTCGCCCGCCGTCGCTCGCGGCTCGCCGCCGCGCTCGGCGTCGCGCTCGTCGAGGCGCTCGAGTAGGGCCCGCAGCTCCTCGCGCAGGGCGTCGCGGGAGACGATCCGCTCCTCGACCTCGGTCAGCGCCATCCGGAGTGCGACGATCTCGCGTGCGAGGTACTCGGTGTCGGCGAGGTTTCGCTCGGCGCGCTGGCGGTCCTGCTCCATCGCGACGCGGTCGCGGTCGTCCTGGCGGTTCTGCGCGAGGAGGATGAGCGGGGCCGCGTACGAGGCCTGCAGCGACAGCATGAGGGTGAGCGCCGTGAACCCGAGGGCGGCGGAGTCGAAGCGCCACTGCTCGGGCATGAGCGAGTTCCATGCCATCCACGCGACGCAGAACAGCGTGAGCCCGATGAGGAACCACGGCGTCCCCATGGCACGCGCGATCCACTCGGTCGCGCGCCCGAACCGGTCGCGATCGCGCGCCCCGCCCGCGGTGTCCATCCGCGGCCGCCGACCGCGCAGCTCCGAGGCGCGGGCCATCATCCGCGCACCGTCCGGATCGCGCCCGTCGTGGGATCGCGCGGGATCTCCTCATCCGCGTCCTGCGAGCGCCAGTCCTCGGGGAGCAGGTAGTCGAGCACGTCGTCGATCGTCACGGCGCCGACGAGACGGTGCGCCGCGTCGGTCACGGGCAGGGCGACGAGGTCGTAGCTCGCGAGCCGGCGCGCCACCTCCGAGGCCGAGCCCGTCACGGGGACCGGCTCGATGGTCTCGTCGATGATCGCGCCGATCCGCTCGTGGGGCGGGTAGCGCAGCATGCGCTGGAAGTGCACGGCGCCGAGGAAGCGGCCCGTGGGCGTCTCGTAGGGCGGCAGCGTCACGTACACGCTCGCGGCGAGGGCGGGATGCAGCTCGTGCCGGCGGATGAGCGCGAGCGCCTCCGCGATCGTCGCGTCGGCGGGGAGGATGATCGGCTCGGTGGTCATCAGGCCGCCCGCCGTGTCGGCGCCGTAGCGGAGGAGCATGCGGACGTCCTCGGCCTCCTCGGGCTCCATGAGGTCGAGGAGCTCCTCGCTGCGCTGCGGCGCGAGCTCGGCGAGGAGGTCGGCGGCGTCGTCGGGATCCATCGCGTCGAGGACGTCCGCCGCTCGCTCGTCGCCCAGGCGCTCGAGGATGTGGACCTGGTCCTCTTCGGGCATCTCCTCGAGGGCGTCGGCGAGGCGGTCGTCGGAGAGCTCGCCGGCGACCTGGATCATCCGCTCCTCCGGGAGGTCGAGGAGCGTGTTCGCGAGGTCGGCCGCGCGCAGCTCGGCGTAGCTCGCGGCGAGGTGCTCGGCCGACTGCGCCTCGCCCGGAGCGCGGTGCTCGCGCACCTGGCTCCAGGTCGCGAACGTCGTCGGACCCTTCGCGAAGGGGGAGGCGCTCGTCTTCGGCTTGCGGAGGAACAGCTGCCCGACGGCCCACTCGCCGATGCGGTTCGGCTCGATCGCGACGTCCTCGATCACGGCCGACCCGGAGCCGTCCTTGAAGTCGACGCGGCGCCCGACGAGCTCGGCCATGACGCGCACCTCGTCGGCGCGGGGCTGGAAGCGGCGCACGTTGATGAGACCGGTCGTGATGACCTGGCCCTGGGCGATCGAGGTGATGCGTCCGATCGCGACGAACACGTGGCGACGGCCCGGGATCTCGCAGACGAGGCCGATGACGCGCGGGGCCGCGGTACTTCGGTACACGACGACGACGTCGCGGACCCTGCCGAGACGGTCGCCCGTGGGGTCGAACACGGGGCAGCCGGCCAGGCGCGCCACGAAAACCCTCTGCGTACTCACCCACCCAGCGTAATGCGCGCGCTCCTCCCGCGACGCGGGCGTCACGCGATGTTCAGGGGAGCCGCGCCCTCACAGGCGGCGCATCGCCAGGGCACAGGCTGAGGCGCGCGGCCGCATGGGAGAATGCCGACATGAGCATGTGGAGCGGGCGGGGCCGAGCCCCCGAGGTCGGCGAGACGGTCGCGAGCTTCCGCGACTACGACGGCGCGCTGAAGGCGGTGTCGAAGCTGATCGCCGCGGAGGTCCCGGCGCGCGACATCGCGATCGTCGGCACGGCGCTGCGCTCGATCGAGAAGGTCACGGGTCGACTCGGCTGGGCGCAGGCCGCGTGGGCCGGCGCCCTCAACGGCGTGCTCCTCGGCCTGCTCCTCGGGGCGATGGTCGTCATCTGGACGCCGGCCCTCCCGATGGGCGCGTTCGTCGGCATGCTCCTGCTCGGCGTCGCGATGGGCATGGTCTTCGGCCTCGTCAACTACATGATCGTGCGCCGCCGCCGCGACTTCGCGAGCGTCATGCAGGTGACCGCCGACCACTACGAGGTCGCGGTCGAGCGCGCGAGCGTCGCGAAGGCGCGCCAGGTGCTCGGCACCGCGCCGACGCAGACCGAGCGGATCGACCCGGTCTCGCTCACGGAGCCGCCGCGGTTCGGCGTCCGCATCGACCCGCGCACGGGCGCGCCGGTCGCGCCGGCATCCGCCGACGCCGCGTCGCCCGCGCCGGCCTCCGCCGAGCCGGCGTCGCCCGCGCAGCCGTCCGCGGAGCCGGCGCCGCCGGCTGATGCGGCGTCCTCCGAACCGCAGAGCGCGGAGTCGGACCGGCCCGCGCATCCCGACGAGCGCGCGTGACCGAGGAGCGCGCCGCCGCCATCCGCGTCGAGCTGCCCGCGGGGGCCGTCGAGCTGCCCGCCGCCGTCGGCGCCCTCGACGGAGCCTGGGCGACGCTCGCGATCGCGCACGGCGCCGGAGCGGGCAAGGACCATCCGTTCCTCGTCGGATTCGCCGCCGCGGTCCGCGACGCCGGCATCGCCACCGTGCGGTTCGACTTCCCGTACATCGTCGCGGGCCGGCGGATGCCAGGGCCCGCCGCCCACGCGATCGCCGCGTGGCGCGCGGTGGCGGGTTTCGCCGCGGCGAGCCTGCCCGCGCCCCTGTGGGCGTGCGGCAAGTCGTACGGCGGGCGGATGGCGTCGATGGCGGCCGCGGAGGGCGCGTTCGACGTCGCGGGGCTCGTGTACCTCGCGTACCCGCTCCACCCGCCGGGCAGGCCCGAGAAGCCGCGCGCGGAGCATCTGCCCGCTGTCGCACCGCCGCAGCTGTTCGTCGAGGGCGAGAACGACCCGTTCATCCAGCCCCGCGCGCAGTTCGACGACGCCGTCGCCTCCTGTCACGACGCGACCGTGGAGTGGATCGCGGGCGGCACCCACGCCTTCGAGGTCAAGGGCCGGCGGCGGCCCGCCGACGAGATCGGCGCGTCGCTCGCCGACCCCGTCGTGCGGTTCATCCGGCAGCGCTCGGGCGGCTGACCGCTCGGCTCAGCCGCGCAGACGCGCGATCCAGGCCTCGACCTCGTCGGCGGTGCGGGGGATGCCCGCCGAGAGGTTGACCGGGCCGTCCTCGGTCATGAGGATGTCGTCCTCGATCCGCACGCCGATCCCGCGGTACTCCTCCGGCACCGTGAGGTCGTCGATCTGGAAGTAGAGCCCGGGCTCGATCGTGAACACCATGCCCGGTGCGAGCTCTCCGTCGTAGTACATCTCGCGGCGCGCCTGCGCGCAGTCGTGCACGTCGATGCCCAGGTGGTGGCTCGTGCCGTGCACCATGTAGCGGCGCTGCTGGCCGCCGCGGTCGGCGTCGAGCGCCTCCTCCGCCGACACCGGCAGCAGCCCCCACTCGGCCGTGCGCGCGGCGATGACCTCCATCGCGGCCTCGTGCACGGCGCGGAAGCGGACGCCGGGGCGCGCGGCCGCGAACGCCGCGTCGGCCGCCTCGCGCACGGCCTCGTAGATCTTCCGCTGGATGTCGGTGAACGTCCCGCTCACGGGCAGAGTGCGCGTGATGTCGGCGGTGTAGAGGCTGTCGACCTCGACCCCCGCGTCGATGAGGATGAGATCTCCCGGGACGACCGCGCCGTCGTTGCGCGTCCAGTGCAGGTAGCAGGCGTGCGGGCCCGACGCCGCGATGGTGTCGTAGCCCTCCCAGTTGCCGTCGCTGCGGGCGCGCTGGTGGAAGACGCCCTCGACCACGCGCTCCCCGCGCGGGTGCTCGACGATGCGGGGCAGCTCCCGGACGATGTCGTCGAATCCCGCGGCCGTCACCTCGACCGCGAGCCGCATCTGCTCGATCTCGTACGCGTCCTTCACGAGGCGCAGCTCGGAGACGAAGCGCGTGAGCTCCTCGTCCTCCTCGAGCACGAGGTCCTCATCGGAGCGCGCGAACGCGTCGACGTGGGCGGTGCGGATGCCGAGGTCGGCGGACACCTGCGCGAGCGAGGGGCGCGGACCCACCCAGAACTCGCCGATCGTCGCGTCCCGGTAGAACTCGGGCGTCTCCCTCGTGGCGCGATCGCGCAGGTAGAGCGTGACGTCGTGGCCGTCGCCCGCCGGCTCGAACACGAGCACGGAGTCGGGCACGGCGTCCACCGCCCAGCCCGTGAGGTGCGCGAAGGCCGAGTGCGCACGGAACGGGTAGTCGGTGTCGTTGCTGCGCTGCTTGAACGAGCCGGCGGGGATGACGAGGCGCTTCCCGGGGAACGCGGCCGAGACGGCGTCGCGCCGTCGCGCCGCGAACGGCGCCTGGGCGCGCGGCTCCGGCAGGGGCTCGGGGCGCTCGGCCCATCCGCTCGAGATCACGTCGAGGAAGCCCTGGGGGTAGGGCTGGCGACGGTTGGTGTTGGAGTCGGCGGCCTTCTGGGCCTCTGCCTGGGTGTTCGTCTCGCCGGTGGTCATGGCACCAGTCTCTCACCGCGGCTCGGCGGAGGAAGCCCGTAGGGTGGATGACCATGGCCCGCTCGACGTCCTCCTCCGCCCCTGCCGCCCTCGCCGCCGACATCGTGCTCGTGATCGTGTTCGCGGCGCTCGGGCTGGCCAGCCACGAGGGCGCCGTGGACCCCGCCGGCCTCGTGCGCGTCGCGTGGCCGTTCGCGGTCGCGCTCCTCGCCGGATGGCTCGCGCTGCGCGTCTGGACGGATCCCTCTGCTCCCGTGCGGAAGGGCCTCCCGCTGTGGGCGATGACGGCGCTCGGCGGCCTCGCGCTGCGCGTGATCACAGGCGGCGGCGCGGCGATCCCGTTCGTCGTCGTGACGGCGATCGTGCTGCTCGTCTTCCTCGTCGGCTGGCGCCTCGCCGTGCACGCCCTGCGCTCGGCGCGCGCCCGGAGGCGCCCGTCAGCGCAGTGAGTCAGCCGGCGGGCTCGAGCTGCACGACGAGCGGCCGGTGATCGCTGCCGGCGTCGTCGAGGTTCGTGAGCACGAGGGAGCCGGTCGCCTTCCAGGACGCCGAGTGCATGACGTGGTCGATCGGCGCGGACAGGAGGGCCGGGATGTCGGTCGGCCACGTGCCCACCGCGCCGTTCCCGGTGGTCGCCGCGGCGTCTGAGCAGTAGCCCAGGTCGGCGCCGTCGACCCCGAGCGAGGCCATGTGGTCGATCGTGGCGTTGAAGTCGCCCGCGAGGATGACGTTGCCGTCGACGCACTGGTCAGAGACCCAGCGCAGGTCGTCGGCCCACTCGTCCATGTACTCCGGCTGCGGAGACACGGCGTGCACGGCGACGACGATCGGGCCCTGGCCGTCGACGGGCATCGCGACGACGCTCGGCACGACCTCGGTGTTGCTCGTGAGGTCGCTCGACGCCTCGATCACGGAGTAGTCGCCGAGCTCGGGCGAGATGAGCAGCGTGGTCTGCCACGCCTGCGGCCCGTCCTCGACGTCGGGCCGCAGCGCGACGTGATGCACCCACATGGGGCTGCCGAGGTCGCGCATCGCGACGGCGACCTCCTCGCCGACGAAGTCCGCGGTCTCGGGGAGCGCCACGATGTCGACGCCCATGGCAACGGCGGTCTCCGCGATCTCGTCGGCGCCCATGGCGTTGCCCGCCGTGTTCCAGGTCATCACGCGCACGCTCGTGTCGGTCGCCGCGGGGAGGGCGTCCGTGCCGTAGCCGCGCATGCCGAGGACGACGCCGCCCGAGATCGCGCCGATGGCCGAGACGAGCGCCATCGAGAGCGCGAAGCCGCGCATCGGGCGGATGAAGGCGACGAGCAGGAAGAGGATCGTGATGATCGCGAGAGCGACGACGACGAGCCCCCGGAGGGCGGCGAGCTGAGCGATCGGGAAGGTCTGCTCGAGGCGGAAGAAGCCGGGCCACGTGAGGACGGCCGTCGCGATCGCGAACAGCACGGTCACGAGGATCCCGAGCAAGCGCAGCACGGATCCGACCCTAGGCGCACCCGCTGGGAAAGCGTCGCGAGCAGGCGCCGTGGGGGCCGAGAGCGACCTCCGTGCACGCCGTACGATGAGGTCCATGGATGTCTCGGGTGCGCGCCGCGTGGAGGAGCCGGCCGACCTGCACCTCCACTCGAACCGATCGGATGGGACGGAGCCGCCCGCCGAGGTCGTCCGCTCGGCGCACGCGCACGGCGTGCGCACTCTCGCGCTGACCGACCACGACACGACGGCGGGGTGGGCCGAGGCGGCCGACGCGGCGGTGTCGCTCG
The DNA here is from genome assembly GCF_035188445.1 of Microbacterium sp. JZ37. Taxonomy (NCBI): domain Bacteria; kingdom Bacillati; phylum Actinomycetota; class Actinomycetes; order Micrococcales; family Microbacteriaceae; genus Microbacterium; species Microbacterium sp. JZ37. Next base: position 1,449,774 of record NZ_CP045253.1, read on the forward strand.
GGATGACGTTCCTGCCGGGAGCCGAGCTCTCCACGCGCCTCGACTGGCGCAGCGTGCACCTGCTCGCCTACCTCTTCGATCCCGACGACCCGGCGCTGCGGGCGCAGATGGAGGAGGTGCGCGGCGATCGCATGGGCCGTGCCGAGCGGATCGTCGCGAACATCTCGCGCGACTACGACCTCGTCTGGGACGACGTCGTCGCGCAGACCCAGACGGGCGCGACGGTCGGGCGCCCGCACATCGCCGACGCGCTCGTTGCCCGGGGGATCGTGGCCGACCGCGGAGAGGCCTTCGACGGCATCCTCCACCCGCGCGAGGGCTACTACGTTCCGCACTACGCGCCCGACACGTTCCGCGCGATCGAGATCGTGCGCGCGGCCGGCGGCGTCCCCGTGATCGCGCACCCCGCGACATCCGGGCGGTCGGGGATGATCCCCCTGCGCACGCTGCACGATCTCGTCGACGCCGGGCTCGCCGGCTTCGAGGTGGACCACCGCGAGAACACCGCCGACGGCAGGGAGGTGCTCCAGCGGCTCGTGGCCGAGCGCGACCTCATCGCGACGGGATCGAGCGACTACCACGGGCTCGGCAAGCCCAACCTCCCTGGCGAGAACACGACGCCGGCCGCGATGGTCGAGCGGATCATCGCGGCCGGCGTCGGCTCCCGTCCTGTGCGGGCCTGAGCCTCAGGCTCCCTGCTGCGGCTGACCTGACGCGCGGCGCCGGCGACGGCGGCGCGCAGGAGCGGGCTTGCCGTCGTGATGCTCCTTGCCGGCTCCGTCGTGCGTGCCGCGCCCCTCGCCGGCCTCGTGCGCCGCGCCCTCGCGCGGTGCGTCGCCCTCGGCGCGCCGGCGGCGACGCGGGCGCGATGCGCCCTCGCCGTCGGCCTTGGCAGTGCGGACGGCGCCCGTGGCGGGCGCCTTCGTCAGGCGGCCCTTCGTGCCGGCGGGGATGTCGAGGTCCGTGTAGAGGTGCGGGCTCGACGAGTACGTCTCGGTGGGCTCGGGCTGCCCGAAGTCGAGTGCCCGGTTGATGAGCGCCCACTTGTGCAGGTCGTCCCAGTCGACGAACGTCACGGCGATGCCCGTGCGGCCGGCGCGGCCCGTGCGCCCCACGCGGTGGAGATAGGCCTTCTCGTCCTCGGGGATCGTGTGGTTGATGACGTGCGTGACGTCGTCGACGTCGATGCCGCGCGCGGCGACATCCGTCGCGATGAGCACGTCCTTCTTGCCCGTCTTGAACGAGGCCATCGAGCGCTCGCGCTGCTCCTGGCCCATGTCGCCGTGGACGGCCGCGGCGTTGAAGCCGCGGTCGTTCAGCTCGTCGACGAGCTTCTGCGCCGCGCGCTTCGTGCGGGTGAAGATGACCGTCTTTCCGCGCCCTTCGGCCTGCAGGATGCGCGCGACGATCTCGACCTTGTCCAGCGCGTGCGCGCGGTAGACGATGTGGCGGATGTTGGCCTGCGTGAGGCCCTCGTCGGGGTCGGTTGCGCGGATGTGGATGGGGTTCACCATGAAGCGGCGCGCGAGCGCGATGATCGGGCCCGGCATCGTCGCGCTGAAGAGCTGCGTGTGGCGCTTGGCCGGCACGCGTTGGAAGATCTTCTCGATGTCGGGGAGGAAGCCCAGGTCGAGCATCTTGTCGGCCTCGTCGAGCACGACCTCGGTCGCGTGCGAGAGGTCGAGCAGGCGCTGCCCCGCGAGGTCGATGAGGCGGCCCGGCGTGCCGACGACGATCTGCGCGCCCGCCTTGAGCTGCTCGATCTGGCCCTCGTAGGCCTTTCCGCCGTAGATCGCGACGACGTTCGTGGAGCGGCCGGACGTGAGCAGGTCCATGTCCTCGTAGACCTGCACGGCGAGCTCGCGCGTCGGCACGACGATGAGGGCCTTGACTCCGGGCTCGGGGTCGAGGCCCAGCCGCTGGACGACGGGGATCCCGAAGCCGAAGGTCTTGCCCGTTCCCGTCTTGGCCTGGCCGATCACGTCCTGACCCGGGAGGGACAGGGGGATCGTCTGCTCCTGGATGGGGAAGGTGTCGACGATGCCCTTGGCGGCCAGCGCGTCGACGATGTCCTGGTCGATGCCGAGTTCGGCGAATGACGTCATGGAGTTGTGTGCCTGTCTCGGCGGGCCGGTCGGCGGATGCCGGACGGGGCCGCGCCGCTGGATGCGTCCACGCCCTTCTCAGCCACAGGCGCGGTGCCCCGAGCCGTCGTCGGGGCCGTCTCCACCTTAGCGCCAGCGGCTCCGCGGCGCGTGGAGGCGAGGATGGCGGCGGGGCAGGGGAGCAGGACGTAGGCTTTCGGCGTGGTGAACTGGCAGTTCTGGAAGCGGCCCACGCCCGCGCGGATCCTCCGCCTGCGACCGCGCGGAGAGCTCTCCGACGCGGTGCGCGTCGACTTCCAGGAGCTGGCGCCCGATGTGCGCACGTTCCTCGGCCAGGCGGCCTACCTCCAGCTCGGCTACTTCGAGACGCTCACGCGGCTCATCCGGGCGACGCCCGATCTGCACGAGAAGGAGGCGCTCTCGCTGGCCGCGGGCGCGGCGCTGCGCAAGCACCTCGGCCTCGTCGACATCATCCGAGAGGGCGGCGACGACCCCACCGCGCTCATGGCGCCGTTCCAGGAGCCTCTCGACGCCTTCCGGCGCGAGACGCTCGGGGCCCGGCCTCGCGAGACCATGCTGACCGTGCACATCACCGCCGGCATGCTCGACGACTTCTACCTCGCGCTCGCCTCGAGCTACGGCGAGCGCGGGCGCAGGGTCGCGAAGGTGCTCCGCGCCGACCACGACCGCCAGCAGATCGCCGAGCTCCTCGTGCGCACGATCGAGAGCGACGACGAGTGGCGGGCTCTGCTGTCGATGTGGGCGCGCCGCCTCGTCGGCGACACGCTGCTCGTGGCCCGCAGCGCGCTGCGGGGCGGGATGGCCGACGCACAGGCCCGCGGGGGCGAGGACGTCGAGAAGGTCGTCGAGCCCGTCTTCACCGCGCTCATGGCCGCGCACGCGCGGCGCATGGACGCGCTGGGCCTCGCGGCCTGAGCGGGAGTGCCGCGGCGCGCGGTCAGCGGATCCCGGCTGCCGCGGCGGCCGCCGCGTCGGACCGGGCGCGGATGCGCGTGGATGCGAGCGCCGTCGCGACGGCCGCGACCGCCCCGGCCGCGAGCACGGCGATCCACAGCCAGGGGCTGGCCTCGCCGGGCCCGGCCCAGGTCAGGATCGCGTAGAGAGCGGCGGCGACGGCCGTTCCCACCGCCGGGACCAGCGCGACGCCGCGCAGCTCCCGGTGCGGGAGCGCGTAGTGCGCCGCGACGCCGATCGCCGCGGCGGCGATGATCGCGAGCAGGATGTACACGGCCGTCCCGCCCGGGCTCAGCCGACGAAGCCGACGCGGCGCGTCTCGCCCGTGCCGATCTCCACGAACGCGAGGTTCGCCGACGGGACGAAGTACGAGTTGCCCTTGACGTCGGTGAAGGAGAGGTGGCTCGCGCCCTCGTCGAGGGCTGCGGCGACGGCCGACTTCACGGCGTCCGCGCTCTCGGTCGTCTCGAAGGTCAGCTCGCGGCCGGAATTCGTGATGCCGATTCGGATCTCCACGGTGACTGCCTTTCGTCTGCGGTTCGTTGCATCGAAAGCCTACGGCACGGCGGGATGCGCCCGGCCGCGCGAACGCTCAGGGCGAACGCCCGCGCCTCCGACCGAGGATGTCGGCGGCGCTGGGTACCGTGGAGTCCATGCCGAGCACGGGATGGGATGACGCGCAGCGCGCTGTCGTGGAGCTGCCCCACGGCGCATCCGGCACGGTCGTCGGGGCGCCCGGCACCGGCAAGACGGCGGTGCTCGTCGGCAGGATCGCCGCCCTCGTCGCGGCCGGCGTCGCGCCGGACGAGCTCGTCGTCCTGACGCCCACGCGCGCGTCGGCGACGCGTCTGCGGGACGAGCTCGGGCTCCGCGTCGATGTCGCGAGCCCCGGGCCGCTCGCGCGCTCGGTGGGATCGTTCGCGTACCAGGTCGTCAGAGCCGACGCCGTGCGGCGGGGCGGGGAGCCGCCCAAGCTCCTCACCGGCGCCGACCAGGACCGCATCATCGCCGACATCCTGCTCGGCGACGAGGAGGACGAGCGCGACGGAGCATCGCGGTGGCCCGCGCATCTCGGCGCGCCCGTGCGCGCGACGAAGGGGTTCCGCTCGGAACTGCGCGCGTTCATCGCCGAGATGACCGAACTCGGGACGACGCCCGCCGAGCTGGCGCGGCTCGGCGTCGATGCGTGGACGGCGGTGGCCGGGTTCCTCCGCGACTACCGGGCTGTCCTCGATCGCATGCGCTCTCCGCATCGCGACGTCTCGGAGCTGTACGCGGAGGCCGCGGCCGCCGTGCGCGACGGGGCGCGCGTGCCCGGGCTCGAGCGCCTGCGGGTCGTCCTGGTCGACGACGCGCAGGAGCTCACGCGCGGCGGCGTCGCCCTCGTCGAGGCCCTGCACGCGCAGGGCGCAGCGGTGCTCGCGTTCGGCGATCCCGATATCGGCTCCGGGGCGTTCCGCGGCGCGACGCCCGAGCTGTTCGCGCGCCTCGCGGCGTCGCTGGGCCCGCGTCACGTCCTCGACGAGGCGCATCGGGGCACGACGGCGCTGACGCGGCTCGCGCGCAGCGTGACCCAGGCGATCGGGGCGGCCGGCGTGATCGACCACCGCAGGCCGCCCGGCCCCGAGGAGCCGTCCGACGGGACGGTGGAGACCTGCCATGCGGCGTCGCCGTACGAGGAGGCCGACCGCATCGCGCGTGCGCTCCGGGAGTGGCACCTCGTCGAGGGGGTGCCGTGGGAGCGGATGGCCGTCATCGCGCATGACACGCGGCAGATCACGTCGCTCGAGGCCGAGCTCGCGGCGCGCGAGGTGCCCACGCGCGCGGCCGGGGTGCAGCGCCCGCTCGGCGCCGAGGCGGTCGTCCGCGACATCGTCGAGATCGTCCGCCTCGGCCTGCAGGAGGCGCAGGACCGCGATGATGACAAGCTGCTCGAGGCGCTGCGCTCGCCGTTCGGCGGTCTCGACGGCGTGGGGCTGCGTCGGCTGCGCGCGCGTCTGCGTCACGCCGAGCTCTCGGAGGGCGGCAGTCGGCCGGCGCGCGTCCTCCTGCGGGAGGCGCTCGCGCAGCCCGTGCTCCTCGACCTCCTCGACACCCCGGAGGGGCGCACTGCCGCCCGCTTCGCGCGCACGCTCTCGATCGTGCACGACGAGGGCGCGCGCGGCGCGACCGTGCACGAGCTCCTGTGGACCGTGTGGGACCGCGCGCGCACGGGCGACGGACGCCGGCTCGACCGCGCGTGGCGCGGCCTCGCGCTCGGACAGGGCCCTCTCGCAGCGGAGGCGGGGCGCGCGCTCGACGGCCTCGTCGCGCTGTTCGACGCGGCCAAGCGGGCGATCGAGCGCAACCCGCAGGAGGGGCCGCTGCCCTTCATCCGCGAGATCCTCGACAGCGACGTCCCGGAGGACACCCTCTCGGCCCCCGAGCGCGACGACGCCGTCACCCTGCTCACGCCGGCGAACGCGCTCGGCGCAGAGTTCGACGCGGTCGTGGTGGCGGGTGTCCAGGACGGGGTGTGGCCGAACGTGCGGCTGCGCGGCGGGCTCCTCGACACGTGGCGGCTGGCGGAGGCGGTCGAGGCGCACCGCGCCGGACGCACCCGCGCGGATGCGCTCGGGGTGCTCGACCGGCGGCGCGCGGCACTGCACGACGAGCTGCGCCTGTTCGTCCGCGCGATCTCGCGCGCTCGGCGTCATCTGCTCGTGACCGCCGTCGACGACGACGACACCGGGCCGAGCGCGCTGTTCTCCTTCCTCCCTCCGCCGCGCGACGACGACGGCGAGCGCGCGGAGCACCCGCTCACGCTGAGGGGTCTCGTCGCCCGGCATCGGCGGACGCTCACCGACGATGCCGACGAGGCCGCCCGCGCGGCGGCGGCCGGGCAGCTCAGGGTGCTCGCGGAAGCCGGCGTCCCGGGCGCCGACCCGCACGAGTGGTACGGCATGCTCGCCCCCTCGACGGATGCGCCGCTGCGCGATCTCGCGGCCGGCCCCGCGCGGGTCTCGCCCTCGCGCGTCGAGGCGTTCGAGGAGTGCGGTCTCGGCTGGGTGATCGCGGCCCTCGGCGGCGACACCGTCGCGCCCCCGTCGGCGGGCATCGGGACGATCCTGCACGAGGCGATGGAGCGCGCGCCCGACGGCGACCTCGCCGTGCTGCGCGCCGTCGTCGAGGAGCACTGGCCCGAGCTCGACTTCGAGACACCCTGGATCGCGGCGAAGGAGCGGCGCCGTGCCGACCTCTACGTGGACCGCCTCCACGCCTACCTGCGCGGGGTGCGCGCGGACGGGGGAGACGTCATCGCGTCCGAGGCCCCGTTCCGCTTCGCGGTCGAGACGTCGCCGCGCGCGGCGGACGACGCGCCCGCCGTGCACGTGGGCGAGGACATCGCGGCGCCGCATCGCGCGGTCGTGAGCGGCGTCATCGACCGTGTGGAGTCCTACCCGCCCGGAGCGGGCGAGCATGCCCCGGCGCGCGCCCGAGGCTGGGAGCCCATGCGCCAGGCCGCGTCCGAGCGCAGCGTCGTCGTGGTCGATCTCAAGACCGGCAAGAGCGAGAAGCCGTCGGACTCGGCCGTCGTGGAGCACGCGCAGCTCGCGGCCTACCAGATCGCGGTGCAGGAGGGGCTCGTCGACGGCGCCCCTGCGGACGCCCTCGGCGGAGCTCGGCTCGTGATCGTGTCCCAGACGCTCGCGAAGAGCGACTACCGGGTCGCGCATCAGCACGCACTGGGACCCGAGACGCGCGCGGCGTTCCTCCGCCGGGTCGCCGAGGCGGCGCGCGGCATGTCGGCCGCGAGCTTCACCGCCCAGGTCGAGGCGCACTGCGCCGATACCCAGCAGCGCGTGCATCCGTGCCGCATCCACACGATCGAGGCGGTGAGCTCATGACGATGGGCGTCGAGACCCTGCACGCCGACGACACCCGCCGGGCCGGCGGATGGCCGGGCGGGCACGGCATCAGCGCGACCGACATCGCGGCGGCGCTCGGACAGCCGACGCCGACGCCTGCCCAGCAGCGGGTCATCGAGGCGCCGCAGACTCCGGCGCTCGTCGTCGCAGGCGCGGGCAGCGGCAAGACCGAGACGATGGCCGCGCGCGTGGTCTGGCTCGTCGCGAACGGCCACGTGCGCCGCGACGAGATCCTCGGGCTCACCTTCACGCGGAAGGCGGCCGGCGAGCTGGCGGAGCGGATCGCGGCGCGCCTGGCCGTGATCGACGAGTTCGGCCGCAGGGGGCTGCTGCCGCACCTGCCGCGCATCGTCGCCGAGGGAGCGCTCGCGCGCGTCGAGACGGCCGTCGCGCCGCGCCAGCGCGAGACGATCCGGCGGCAGGTGCTCGACGAGCTCGCGGCGCGCTTCGCCACCGGCTGGGATCCGTTCGCGCCCCGCACGGCGGACGACCTCATGATCCGGCCCCGGGTCGCGACGTACAACGCGTTCGCCGACTCCATCGTCCGCGAGCACGCCGCGCGCATCGGCCGCGATCCCGACGCCGCGATGCTCAGCCAGTCGGCGTCGTGGCTCATCGCGCGTGCGGTCGTGCTGCGTGCCGACATCGACGGCCTCGAGGACATCGACAAGGCGCTCTCGACGCTCATCGACGCCGTGCAGCGCCTCGCCGCCGACGTGCTCGACCACCGGGTCGATCTCGACGAGCTCGAGCGCGTGTGCGCGGCGGAGGAGGCGGCGATCGCGCCGTACGTCGACGACACGAAGGACCGCGACATCGAGAAGGCGTGGCGGCATCTGCGCGCCATGCCCGTGCTCGTGCAGCTCGTCAGGGCGTACATGGCCGAGAAGACGCGCCGAGGCGTGCTGGACTTCGCCGACCAGGTGGGCGGTGCGTACGACATCGTCGAGGGAGCCCCCGACGTGCGCGCGCAGCTGCGCGAGCAGTACCGCGTCGTCCTCCTCGACGAGTACCAGGACACCTCGGTCATCCAGACCCGGTTCCTCGCCGAGCTCTTCCGCGACAGCGCGGTGATGGCCGTCGGCGACCCGCACCAGTCGATCTACGGATGGCGCGGCGCGAGCGCCGACAACCTGTACGCGTTCGCGCGCGCGTTCGCCCGCGACAGCGCGGCCACGTCGTACAGCCTCATGACGAGCTGGCGCAACGACCGTCGCATCCTCGACGCCGCGAACCGCGTGCTCCGCCCGCTGCAGGGCGCAGGGACGTTCGCGGTGCCGGCGCTCGAGGCGCGGCCGGGCGCCGGCGAGGGCCGCGTCGGCGTGCGGTTCGCCCAGACCGTCGACGACGAGGCCGACGAGGTGGCCGCCTGGTTCGACGCGGTGCGCGCCGAGCACGCCGCGTCGGGAGCAGATCGCCCGCACACGGGGGCCATCCTCTTCCGGTCCAAGCGGCACATGCAGACGTTCGCGTCCGCGCTGGGCCGCCGCGGCATCCCGCACCGCATCCTCGGGCTCGGCGGACTGCTCTCCACACCGGAGGTCACCGACGTCGTCTCGGTGCTGCGGGTCATCCACGACCCGACATCGGGCTCCCCGCTCATCCGGCTGCTCGTCGGCCCGCGCTTCGCGGTCGGCGTCGCCGACATGGCGGCGCTCCACGACCTCGCGACCGCCCTCGCGCAGCGGGACGGCTCGCTGAACCCGCTGCCGGACGACGTCCGCGATCGGCTTCGGGCGTCGCGCGGGGCCGACGAGGCGGTGTCGATCGTCGACGCGGTCGAGTTCATCCGCACGGCCCGCGACGACTACCGCCTGCTCGAGGGCATCAGCCCCGAAGGGCGCGCGCGGCTCCGCGCGGCCGGGGAGATGCTCGAGCGACTCCGTCGCGCCGCGGGCCAGCCGATCCCGGAGCTCATCCGCCTCATCGAGCTCGAGCTGCGTCTCGACATCGAGCTCGCCGCGAACGAGTCGCGCGGACCGGCGCGCGTCGCGGCCACCCAGCTGCGCGCCTTCGGCGACGAGGTGCGCGCGTTCCTCTCCGCCGATGAGCGGGGCACGATCGGGAGCCTTCTCGCCTGGCTCGACAAGGCCGAGCGCACGGACGAGCTCGTGCCGCGGCCGGAGCCGCCAGAGCCCGGGGTCGTGCAGCTGCTGACGATCCACGGCTCGAAGGGTCTCGAGTGGGACGCGGTGGCCGTCGTGCGCCTCGTGAAGGACGAGCTGCCCAGTCGCGTGACCGACGCCTCCGGATGGCTCGGCTTCGGCGTGCTGCCGTTCGCCCTGCGCGGCGACCGGACGGCGCTTCCGCAGCTCGCCTGGGATCCTCAGGCCGCGATGGAGTCAGCGGGAGACGACCCCGCCAAGCGGTTCAGGGCCGCCGAGAAGGCGCTCGCGACGGCGATCACCGCGTTCAAGAGAGCCAACGGCGACTATCAGCGCGAGGAGGAGCGGCGCCTGGCGTACGTGGCGATCACGCGCGCACGCGGCGACCTGCTGCTGACCGGCTCGCACTGGGCGGGTCAGAAGACGCCGCGGACGCCGAGCGACTACCTGCTCGAGATCATCGACGAGCAGGGCCTCGACCCGATCGGCGACGTCGATCCGGACGACAACCCGTACGAGGGCGCGTCGATGACCAGGACCTGGCCCATGGATCCGCTCGGCTCGCGGAGGGGACGGGTCGCGGCGGCCGCGGCGGCCGTGGCCGCGGCGACGAGCGCCGAGCCCTCGGACGAGCTCGCCCTGCTGCTGGCCGAGCGCGCCGAGCGGGAGCGCGGGCGCCGGTTCGGCGTGCCCACGCGCGTGCCGGCGTCGCGGTTCAAGGACTACGTGTCCGATTTCTCGGAGACGGTGTCGCAGATCGCGCGGCCCATGCCCGAGCGGCCGTACCAGCAGACCCGTATCGGGACGCTGTTCCATCAGTGGGTCGAGGCGCGCTCCGGTGCGGCCGGCGCCGGATCGTCCGTCGACGACGCCCTCTGGGAGAGCGACGAGGAGCTGTGGAGCGATCACGACGCGGCGGGCACCGAGGTGTCCGCCGAGGACGAGGCGGCGCTCGAGCGACTCCGGGAGACGTTCCTGCGCAGCGAGTGGGCGTCGCTGCGCCCCCTCGAGGTCGAGACGGAGATCGACTTCCCCCTTCCCGCCCTCGGCACCGCGCCGCAGCACATCGTGATCTGCAAGCTCGACGCGGTCTACCGCCGGGAGGATCGCGGGGGGCGGATCGAGATCGTCGACTGGAAGACCGGACGAGCCCCGCAGACGGCGGCCGAGCGCGACGAGCGGATGCTGCAGCTCGCGCTCTACCGGCTCGCCTACCACCGGCGGCACGGAGTGCCCCTGGAGGAGATCGACGTGGCGCTGTACTACGTCGCCGACGACCTCGTCCTGCGGGGCGACCGCGTGTACACCGCCGAGGAGCTCGCGGCCCGCTGGCAGGAGACTCAAAGGCGCACGGCGGCGCGCGTCGGCTAGCGCTGGTCAGTCGCCGCGCTGCTCGCGCTCCTGGGCGATATACGCCTCCATGTCGAGCGGCACCGTCGCGCCCGACGGATCGTCCGCCGGCTGCGCCGTCGGGAGGCGCACCTCGGGGACGGTGTCGGTCGTGATCCGGGCGTCGGCGGCGTCCGCGTCGTCCCACCGCTCGCCCCAGTGGCCGTCTCCGTCGAGGGAGAGCTGAGCGGGGTCGTACGCGTCGGTCTGCATCGAGGTGTCGACCGCCGCCGGGGTCGTCTCGGGCACTCGGCCGATCGCCGCGAGGGCGTCGTCGACGTCCGACGAGGCGGCGCCGAGGCCCGCGAGCAGGCGGTCGTCGCGCACGCCGTCCGACAGCGACTCGAGCAGGGCCGCCGCGTCGTCGACGACGTCCGGACGGTGCGCCTCGAGGCCGTGCACGAGCCACCGGGCGAACTCGAGCTCGGCGTGCAGTCGGGCGCGCACCCGCAGCGCGGCGTCGGGCGCGCGGTGCGCGGCCGCCGCGTACGCCTCGTGGATGTCCTCGGCGGCGTCGGGCGCGGACGCCACCCAGCGCAGGTCGACGGCGGGGTCGTCGATCGACAGTCCGTGCCAGTCGAGCACGCCTGCGACGCGCGGGACGCCCGCGACGTCGTCGGTCAGCACGAACGAGGTGGACTGCGTTCCGCCGAGGCACACGGACGACTCGAACGCCCAGAGCCGGTCGTCCTCGACCGCCTCGCGCCAGCGCACCATGAGCCGGACGGGGACGCGCCCGCTCGCGCCCGCGGCGTCGAGCACCCGCTCGATGTCGGCGCGCGACTGGTCCGGCGTGCGCACCGGGAGCCCGGCCGACCGGACGACCGAGCCGGGCAGCGCGTGCAGCACGGCCATCGCGCGGCCGAGCGACTCCGCGACCCCGCGCCCGGGCGGGATCTCGCTCGCCTCGACCTGGTAGCCGCGCACGTAGCCCGTGACCACCGCGCTCGTCCCGTCGAACGGCACGGCGCCGTGGAACTCGGGGGCGTCGAAGCCGAGGAGCTCGCGCACGCCCGACGTGAGCGCGCGCAGCGCCACGATCTCGGCCGAGATCTCGCGCTCGGCCGCCTCGTCGACGGGCACGCGGACGACGAGCTCGCGCCCGTCGGCGAGCGTCGCGACCGCCGCGTCGAAGCGGCCGGCGCCGCCGGCCGTGAGGGACCTGACGCCCGTGACCTCCGCACCGGGCACGGCGGCCGTCGCGGCCGCGGCTAGAGTGAGGAGTGAGCGTGGCATGGGTACCAGGTTAGGTCGCCGCCGTGCTCGTCCCACCGCGCCACGCCCGCGAGAGAGGTACCGGATGCCCGTTCATTCCGCCCCTGCGAGGATCGACAGGAGCGCGGAGGAGCGCGACGCGCCCGGCCTGCTCGAGACGGCGATCGCCGATCCCGCGACGCGCGTCCTCGCCGTCCGCGGCGACGCGGCCCCGGTCGCCGCGGACCCCGCGCCTGCGCTCGCGCTCGTCGAGCCGGGCGACGTCCGCGACGGCGCGACCTGGGCCTTCCTCGGGCGCGATGCGTCGGGCGCGGCGGTGCTCCTGGCCGCGTTCCCGCAGGATGCCGACGCCCTGCTCGTGGACGCGGAGTGGAGCACCATCCGGACGTCCGGCGCGCTCCTTCCCGCCGGACAGCTCGACGTCCTCGTCGTCGCGGTCGCCCTCGGCCGCTGGCTCGTGGACGCGCCGTTCTGCCCGGCCTGCGGCTCGCGCACGGAGGTGCGTCAGGCCGGATGGTCGCGGCTGTGCCCCGGCTGCGGCCGCGAGCACTTCCCGCGCACCGACCCCGCGGTGATCGTCGCGATCACGAGCGCCGACGGAGAGCGCCTCCTGCTCGGCGCGAACGCCTCGTGGCAGGGGCGGATGTACTCCTGCTTCGCGGGATTCGTCGAGGCGGGGGAGTCGCTCGAGACGACGATCCACCGCGAGATCCGCGAGGAGGCCGGCGTCCGCGTCGACGGCATCCGCTACCTCGGCTCGCAGCCGTGGCCGTATCCGCGCTCCCTCATGCTCGGGTTCCACGCGGCCGCCGTCGACGACGCCGAGGCGCGCGCCGACGGCACCGAGATCCTCGATGTCCGCTGGTTCACCCGCGAGGAGATCGGCGAGGGCCTGGCCGGGCGCGGCCCCGTCGCCCTGCCCGGCGCGGTCTCGATCGCGCACCGCCTCATCCGAGCCTGGTACGAGGCCGCGTGAGCGCACTCGACGCCCTCGACGAGCAGCAGCGCAGGGCAGCGTCGATCCTGCGCGGCCCCGTCGCCGTGCTCGCGGGAGCCGGCGCCGGGAAGACGCGCGTCATCACGCACCGGATCGCGCACGGGGTCGACACGGGCGCGTACACGCCGCAGCGCGTCATGGCGCTCACCTTCACGGCCAAGGCTGCCGGCGAGCTGCGCGGGCGGCTGCGGGCGCTCGGCGTCGAGGGCGTGCAGGCCAAGACCTTCCACGCGGCGGCGCTCGCGCAGCTGAACTTCTTCTGGCCGACCGTGACGGGCGACGTCGCCCCGACCATCGTGGACAACAAGGTGCGCCTGCTCGCGCACGCCGCCGACGAGCTGCGCCTGCGTCCGGACAAGGCGACGCTGCGCGACATCGCGGCGCAGATCGAGTGGCGCAAGGTCACGATGCGCTCGATCGAGCAGTACGCGACCCTGCAGCGCTCGGTCGGCAGCATCCGCCCGTCGGCGCTCGTCGACCTCATGCGCGCGTATGAGAAGCTCAAGGACTCACGGCGGCAGCTCGACTTCGAGGACGTCCTGCTCGCGTGCGCGGGCATGCTCGAGGCGGAGCCGCAGGTGACGCGGGCCGTGCGGGAGCAGTACCGCCACTTCACGGTCGACGAGTACCAGGACGTCTCGCCGCTGCAGAACCGGCTCCTCGAGCTGTGGCTCGGCGATCGCCGCGACATCTGCGTCGTGGGCGACGCGAGCCAGACGATCTACTCGTTCACGGGCGCCGAGGCGCGCTTCCTGCTCGACTTCGAGCGCCGGTACCCGGATGCGACGGTCGTGCGTCTCGAGCGCAACTACCGCTCGACGCCGGCGATCGTCGATGTCGCGAACGCGCTCATGCGCGGTCGTCCCGGTGCGCTCCGGCTCGAGGCGTCCGCCGCGGCGACATCCGGTGAGATGCCGGTCGTCACGGGCTACCACGACGAGCACTTCGAGGCCGAGGGCGTGGCCGACGCCATCGCCCGTCAGCTCGAGTCGGTGCCGCCGTCCGACATCGCCGTGCTCTACCGCTCGCATGCCCAGTCCGCCGAGATCCAGGACGCGCTCGCGCGGCGGGGGATCCCGACGACCGTCCTCGGCGGGCGGCGCTTCTTCGACATGCCCGAGGTGCGCCAGGCGCTGCTCGCCCTCCGCGGGGCGTCGGTCGCGCCGACCGATCAGGGCTTCGCCGACCTCGTGCGCGACGTGCTGCGCAGCCTCGGCCACGCCGAGGAGCCGCCCGCCGCGGGCGGCGCCCTGCGCGACGCGTGGGAGGCGCGCGCCGCCATCCTGCGCCTCGCCGAGGAGGCCCCGCCGGGCACGACCCTCCGCGCGTTCACGGAGGGGCTTCTCGCCCGCGCGAAGGACCAGCACGAGCCCACGCTGCAGACGGTGACCCTCTCGACCCTGCACGCCGCCAAGGGCCTCGAGTGGCCGCACGTGCATCTCCTCGGGCTCGCCGAGGGGCTCCTGCCGATCTCGTACGCGACGTCGCTCGACGGGGTCGACGAGGAGAGGCGCCTCGCGTACGTCGGCATCACGCGCGCAGGGCGATCGCTGTCGCTGTCGTGGCCTCGCGCGTCGGCGTCGGGTCGGCTGCAGCGAGAGCCGTCGCGCTTCCTCGCGGAGATCGGCACAGGCACTCTGCGTGGTGCCGGTGGCTCCGCCACTGCCGGCGCCCGTCGCCGCTGACGCGCGCGGACCGCGCGGCGTCGTCGCCCGCCGGGGCGCGCAGGAGCTCGGTCAGGAGCGTCGCCGTCGCCGCGACGAGGGGCGACGGCGTCTCGGGCGGGCGGCGCGCGAGCAGCTGCAGCGCGAGCACGGGCCAGGCCGGGTCGCGCTCGCGCTCATGCGCTGCGAGGCAGCCGAGGCAGGGCGTCGCGCCGGGGCGGACGAGCGGCCCCACCTCGGCGCTCTCGCGGGCGAAGACGATCGGCGCATGGACGACGTCGTCGCGCACGAGCGGCACCCACGCACTTGGCGCGACGGCGTGATGGGCGACGAGCGCGACGGGGACGTGCGCGCTCACGGCCGCGAGCGTGACCCACTCCGGCGCCCATCCGCACGCGGCGAGGGCGTCGCACAGCGCCGTGACCGTCGCCGCGGAGACGCCGTCGGCGGTGAGGATGTGCAGGAGCCCGGGGTCCTCCTCGCGCCGCAGCGCGGGGGCGATGTGCGCGAGGAACGTCCGCAGGCGCACCTCGTCGACGCCGACCGCACCCGCGAGGTCGTCGTGCTCGTCGACGCCGTCCGCGAGCCGGACGAGGAGGCGCTCCTGCCAGGGCGCCGGCTCGCGGATCCGGACGCCGCCGTCGAGTCCGAGCTGGATCGTCGCGGCGTCGCGCCAGAGCGGGAGCCGCGCGGGGTCGAGGCTGAGGTGCGCCATAGCGCGATTCTGCTCCGCGCGACGCCGGCGCGAGCGGACTGTCCACAGGCGGCCCGACCTGCGCGCGCAGGTCGGGCCGCCTGTGGAGGAGACGTCACACGGGCTGGTCGCCCTCGGGCCGCGGATGGCCCTCGTCGTCGTCGGACGGCGGCGCCGGCGCATCGCGGTCGGCCTCGCCCTCGGTGCGCTCGGCCTCCTCGGCGAGCAGGCGCGCGAGCGCGTCGTCCATGTCGTCGGCCTCCGGCTGCTCGCCGCGGGCCTGCGCCTCGAGCCTCGCGATGAGACCGGCCGGATCGTCGATGTCCTCCGAGGTGGGCATGAGGTCGGGGTAGTCCCACAGGCTGTCGCGCGCGGCGATGCCCACGGCGTCCCCGACGGCGCGCCACATGGCGGCCGCCTCGCGCAGTCGCCGGGGACGCAGGCGCAGCCCGACGAGCGCGCCGAGCGCGTCCTCGGCCGGCCCGCCCTCGGCGCGGCGGCGGCGGATGGCCTCGGCGATGCGCTCGAGATGCGGCACGCGCGCGGTCGCGTCGGCGGTCACGACGTCGATCCAGCCCTCGACGAGCGCGAGGAGGTTCTCGAGGCGGGCGAGGGCGAGCTTCTGCGCCTCGGACTGCTGGGGGAGCAGAGCGCCGCTCTCGAGCGCCTGGCGGAGCTCCTCCGGGTTCGAGGGATCCAGGCGCGACGCCATCTCCTCGAGCGCGTCCGTGTCGACGCTGATGCCGCGCGCGTAGTCGTCGATCTGGGAGAGGATGTGCAGGCGCAGCCACTTCGCGTGCCGGAACAGGCGCGCCGAGGCGAGCTCTCGGGCCGCGATGTAGAGCGCGAGCTGATCCTCCGGGATCTCGAGGCCGGCCCCCAGCTCCGCGAAGTTCTGCGGAAGGAGCACGGCGCTGCCGGCCGGGATCACCGGGATCCCCACATCCGCGCCGCTCACGACCTCGAGGGAGAGCTTGCCGACGACCTGGCCGAGCTGCGTCGCGAACAGCGTGCCGCCGACCCCGCGCATGAGGCGCCCCGCGCTCTGCACGATGTCCTGCATCTCCTCGGGCACCTGCGAGCGCAGGGCCTCCGTGAGCGCGTCCGCGATGCTCGTCGCGACCGGCTCCGCCACCTCCTGCCACACGGGCAGCGTCTGCTCGACCCACTGGCCGCGCGTGATCGCGCGCGGCAGCTCGGCGGTCGGCGAGAGGGTCGTCACCTCGCCGAGCCACAGCCCGGCGAGAGCGAAGGCCTGGTCGAGATCGGTGCGCTGCCCGTCCGTCACGCCGAGACCGTCCTGATTGGCGATGTGGAGCGCCTGGCGCTTCGTCGCGTCCCACGAGATCGAGCCGTCCTGCGCGCCGGCGAACACGCCCTGGAACTGCTGCATCATCTGCGACAGCGTCGCCGGGTCGACGGGCATGCCCGCCATGCGCGACAGCTGCTCGGGGTCGATCGCGCCGCCGTTCATGAGGCGGCGCAGGAGCTCCTGCAGGTCGTCGTCGGGAGTCCTGTCGTCGTCAGCCACGTCAGCCGCCTTTCAGCCGGTCTCGGTCCGTGCGATCTAGGCTAATCGCGCCGGTCCGTGCTCCTCCCGCAGTGAGGCGGATGCGCTTACGCCACCCGCGAACGACGGCGGAAGGATCCCCGTGACACTCATCGACGCCCCGCACTCCCGGTCTGCCCGCACGCCGTCCTCGCCCGCGTCGCGGCGCACCGTCGCGGGCATCTGGGCGCTCGTGGTCGCCCTCGTCGCCCTCGTCGCGATCACCTTCCTGCCGACGTCGTACGTCATCCAGCAGCCGGGGCCCGTGTACGACACGATCGGGACGGCGCCCGACCACGGCGGCGAGGAGAAGCCGCTCATCTCGGTCGAGGGGGCGCAGACGTACGAGACGTCGGGATCGCTCGACCTCACGACCGTGCAGGTCGTCGGCAACCGCGAGCGCACGCCGTCGTGGTTCGAGCTCGCACTCGCGTGGCTCGACGGCTCGCGCGCGGTGGTGCCGATCGACGCGGTGTTCCCCGAGGGGCAGACGAGCGAGCAGCGCGAGGAGCAGAACGCCGCGCTCATGGTCGACTCGCAGGCCGAGGCGACGGCCGCCGCGCTCTCGCAGCTGGGCTACGACGTCGGCGCCCGCCTCGAGGTCGTGCGGCCCACGAGCGACGACTCGCCCGCGAGCGGCGTCGTCGAGGAGGGGGACGTGATCGTCGCCGCGAACGGCGAGGACGTGGCCGACATCGATCGGCTCAAGGAGATCGTCGCGGAGGGCGAGGGCGCTCCCGTGACGCTCACCGTCCAGCGCGACGGCGCGGAGGAGGACCTCGAGATCACGCCGGAGGAGG
Organism: Microbacterium sp. JZ37; assembly: GCF_035188445.1. NCBI lineage: Bacteria > Bacillati > Actinomycetota > Actinomycetes > Micrococcales > Microbacteriaceae > Microbacterium > Microbacterium sp. JZ37. The sequence continues at coordinate 1,467,175 of NZ_CP045253.1, forward strand.
GCGAGGTCGACGGCCGGACGACGTGGCTGATCGGCGTCTACCTCACGACGACGTTCGACTTCCCGATCGACGTCACGATCCAGCTCGACGACGTCGGCGGCCCGAGCGCCGGCACGATGTTCGCGCTGGGCATCATCGACACCCTCACGCCCGGCTCGCTCACCGGCGGCGAGGAGATCGCCGGCACCGGCACGATCGACGCGGCGGGGACGGTCGGCCCGATCGGCGGGATCCGGCAGAAGCTCTACGGGGCGCGCGGCGCGGGCGCCGACTTCTTCCTCGCGCCGGCGTCGAACTGCGACGAGGTCGTGGGACATGTCCCGGCGGGTCTCGAGGTCTTCTCGATCGAGACGCTCGACGACGCCATGACGGCCGTCGAGGCGATCGCGCAGGGGGAGACGGGCGACCTGCCCACGTGCACGGCCGGCTGAGCATTCCCCATGACCGGGCGATGCGCGTGATGCGCATGCCTAGGATGGAATGGTGACCTCGACCTCAGCGCCGACTCCGGCCACGACCCCGTCTCCGTTCCGAAGAATCGTCACGATCTCGCTCGCGGTCATCGCTGCGCTCGTCGTCGCCTTCTTCGTGTTCGCATCGCTCTACACCGACTTCCTCTGGTTCGATCAGCTCGGCTTCGAGTCGGTGCTGCTGACGCAGTGGACGGCTCGGGTCGTGATGTTCGTCGTGGGCTTCGCGGGGATGGCGGTGCCGGTCTGGCTCGCGATCTTCCTCGCCTACCGCCTGCGCCCGGTCTATGCGCGCCTGAGCTCGCAGCTCGACCGGTACCAGGAGGTCGTCGAGCCGCTCCGCCGCCTCGCGATGTGGGGCATCCCGGTGTTCTTCGGCTTCTTCGCGGGCTTCGCGGCCTCGTCGCAGTGGGAGACCGCCTGGCTGTGGGCCAACGGCACGCCGACGAGCGACGCCGACCCGCTGTTCGGGCTCGACACGGGCTTCTACATGTTCGCGATGCCGTTCTACGCGGGCGTCGTCGGGTTCGCATCGGCGACCGTCCTCATCAGCCTGCTCGTCACCGCGCTCGTGGCCTACCTCTACGGGTCGGTCCGCATCGGGCAGGGCGAGCTGCGCATCTCGAAGCCCGCGCGGATCCAGCTCGCGATCACGGCCGGCGTCTACCTCCTCGTGCAGGCGGCCAGCCTCTGGCTCGACCGCTACTTCACGATGGTCGAGCAGGGCAGCCGCATCACGGGCCCGGGCTACGCGGGCGTCAACGCCGTGATCCCCGCGCAGACGATCCTCTCGATCGTGGCGGCTCTCGTGGCCATCCTCTTCTTCGTGACCGCGGTCATCGGCCGCTGGCGCTACCCGCTCATCGCGACCGCCCTGCTCATCGTGACCTCGCTCGTGATCGGCGTCGGCTACCCGTGGGCCGTGACGACCTTCCAGGTCCGCCCCAACGAGCAGGCGCTCGAGATGGACTACTACCAGCGCAACGTCGACGCGACCCGCGCCGCGTACGGCCTCGACGGCATCGAGAAGGTGCCGTTCGCGGCCGAGACCGACGCGGCCGCCGGTCAGCTGCGCGACGACGCGGACACGACGGCGTCCATCCGCCTCATGGACCCGGCCATCATCGGCCCGACCGTCCAGCAGCTGCAGCAGTACCGCGCGTACTACGGCTTCGAGGACACGCTCGATGTCGACCGCTACGAGGTCGACGGCGAGACGCAGGACACCGTGGTCGCGGTGCGCGAGCTCGACATGGACGAGCTCGACGCCGACGCGCGCACCTGGAACAACACGACCCTCGTCTACACGCACGGCTACGGCATGGTCGCCGCCAAGGGCAACGAGCGCACGAACGAGGGCGAGCCGGTCTTCATCGAGGGCGGCATCCCGTCCAGCGGCGCGCTGAGCGACCTCGAGTACGAGCCGCGCGTGTACTTCGGCGAGAACAACCCGGAGTACTCGATCGTCGGAGCGCCCGAGGGCGCCGACCCCGTCGAGCTGGACTACCCCGCCGGCGAGGAGGGCGCGTCGCAGACGAACACGACGTTCTCCGGCGACGGCGGCCCGAGCGTCGGCAGCTTCTTCAACCGCGTGCTGTACGCGCTCAAGTTCCAGTCCGAGCAGATCCTCTTCTCGGACTACGTGAACGAGGAGTCGCAGATCCTCTACGACCGCGATCCGCTCACGCGCGTGCAGAAGGCCGCGCCGTACCTCACCCTCGACAACGACCCGTACCCGAGCGTCGTCGACGGCCGGATCGTGTGGATCGTGGACGGCTACACGACGAGCGCGACCTACCCCTACTCGTCGCAGGTCAGCCTGTCGCAGGCGATCAGCGACTCGACCAACCCGACGCCGAACCTGCTGATCGACGAGATCAACTACATCCGCAACTCGGTCAAGGCCACGGTCGACGCCTACGACGGCAGCGTCACGCTGTACGCGTGGGACGAGGAGGACCCGGTCCTCGAGACCTGGCAGAAGATCTACCCGAACACGATCAAGCCGATCGACGAGATGTCGGGCGAGCTCATGAGCCACGTGCGCTACCCGACGGACCTCTTCAAGGTCCAGCGCGCGATGCTCGGCACGTACCACGTCGACAACGCCCGGGCGTTCTACCAGCGCGACAACGCCTGGACGACGCCGAACGACCCGACCAGCGACCAGCAGCTGCAGCCGCCGTACTACCTGTCGATGCGGATGCCGGGGCAGGACGAGGCCACGTTCTCGATGTTCACGACGTTCATCCCCGACGGCGGCACGCGCAACGTGCTCATGGGCTACCTCGCGGTCGACTCCGACGCGGGCGCCGACGCGGGCAGCGTGCGCGAGGACTACGGCAAGCTGACGATGCTCGAGATCTCGGCCGACACGACCGTGCCGGGGCCGGGTCAGGTGCAGAACTCGTTCAACTCGGACTCGCAGATCGCGAACGAGATGAACATCCTCACCATCGGCGCGTCGGATGTGAGCCTCGGCAACCTGCTGACACTGCCCGTCGGCGGCGGCCTGCTCTACGTGCAGCCCGTCTACGTGCAGTCGACCGGCGGTACGTCGTACCCGCTCCTGCGCAAGGTGCTCGTCGCGTTCGGCGACCAGCTCGCCTTCGAGGACACCCTCGCCGAGGCGCTCGACGAGCTGTTCGGCGGCGACTCGGGTGCCGACACGGGCGATGAGGATGTCACGCCCGTCGACCCGGAGACCGAGCAGCCGACCGAGCCCGAGCCCGAGCAGCCGGAGGAGCCGACGCAGCCGACGCCGCCGTCGAGCGACACCTACGAGCAGGCGCTCGCCGATGCGCAGACGGCGATCGAGGCCAAGAAGGCCGCGCTCGAGGAGGGCGACATGGTCGCGTACGCGGAGGCCGACGCCGACCTCACCGAGGCCGTCGAGCGCCTGCTCGCGTTCCTCGATGACACGGGTGCGGCCGAGGAGGCCCCGGCCGAGTAAGCCGGCGCAGCGCGCACGCACGCGGCCCCGCAGGAGCGATCCTGCGGGGCCGCTCCGCGTCTCCGGTCGTGTGCGCCGCCCGCAGCAGGAGAATCGGATGGCTGCAGGACGGCGGCGGGGATCGGCGTCCTGCAGCGGGCGGATCCTCCTGCGCTCGCGTGACGAGAAGGATGGCCAGCGCCGGGCAGGCAGCGTATGCAGAAAAGGCAGAAGGCCCGGATCCTCTCGGATCCGGGCCTTCACTTGGTTGCGGGGGCAGGATTTGAACCTACGACCTCTGGGTTATGAGCCCAGCGAGCTACCGAACTGCTCCACCCCGCGGCACATGAACAGCCTAACACGGCGTCGCGGAGAGGGCGAATCGAGCGGCCCCCTTTGCGCGCCCCGGGCGTGGCGCGAATGATGGAGGGCATGACGGCTGACACGGCACGGGCGGCGGGACTGCGTCCGGGGGAGAGCGCGGCGGAGCGCTTCGACCGCAACTGGAACGAGGTGCTCCAGGAGCTGCGCGTCCTGCAGACCGGCACCCAGATCATCACGGGCTTCCTCCTCGCCCTCGCGTTCCAGCCGGCCTTCGCCGACCTCACCGGCGGCCAGCGGGTGTTCTACCTCGTGCTCGTCGTGCTCTCCGCGGTGAGCGCCGTGATCGCGCTGGCGCCCGTCGCGCTGCACCGCGTGCTCTTCCGCGAGGGGAGGAAGGGGCTCACCGTGCGCTTCGGGCACATCGCGCTCCTGTCGGCGCTCGTCGTCGTCTCCGTCCTCCTCGTCGGCGTGGTCGGCTTCATCTTCGACGTCGTCGTGAGCGATCAGGCCGCCTGGCTCGCGGGAGGGATCCTCGGCGGCGTGATGCTGGTCCTCTGGGTCGCGCTGCCGCTCCTGCTGCGCACGCGCCCTCCGCGACCGGGGGAGAGCGGCGCACCCGCCGACGCCGCCCCGCGACCGGCGCAATAGGCTGGCGGCATGTCGGAGCACGCCGTCGGAGTCGCCGTCGCCCAGTTCTCGCCGGGCGCCGAGCCCCGCGCCAACCGCGAGGACATCGCGGCGCTCGCCGAGCGCGCCGCCGAGCGAGGGGCGAGAGTGGTCCTCTTCCCCGAGTATGCGAGCAGCTTCATCCACCCCTTCGACGAGACGCTCGTCGAGCGCGCGGAGACGCTCGACGGCCCGTTCGCGCAGCACCTCGCCCGCGTCGCCGCCGACCACGGCCTCGTGATCGTGGCGGGGCTCCTCGAGCGCGCCGACGACCCGCGTCGCGTGCGCAACACGGTCGTCGCGGTCGACGCGGATGGCGTGCGCGCGACGTACCGCAAGGCCCACCTCTACGACGCGTTCGGTCAGCGCGAGTCCGACTGGGTGGAGCCGGGGGCGCTGACGGAGCCCGAGACGTTCGAGGTCGACGGCCTCGTGTGCGGCCTCATGACCTGCTATGACCTGCGCTTCCCCGAGTCGGCGCGCGTCCTCGCGGATGCGGGTGTCGACGTCGCGCTCGTTCCCGCGCAGTGGGTGCGCGGTCCGCTCAAGGAGCATCACTGGCGGACGCTCGTCACCGCGCGCGCGATCGAGAATACGATGTACGTCGCCGCGGCCGACCACACGCCTCCGCTCGCGGTCGGCAGCTCGCTCATCGTCGACCCGCAGGGGACGGCGGTCGCGAGCGTGGGCACGACGACCGACGTCGCCGTGGCGTTCGCCGAGCGGTCGGCGATCGACAACGTGCGGCGGGTCAACCCGGCGCTCGCGCTCCGGCGCTACCGCGTGGCCCCGCGCTGAGCCTCAGTCCGCAGCGTGCTCAGGCGGGTCGCCGCGTCCTGGAGGACCTCGTCCCGCTTGCAGGCGGCGAAGCGCACGAGCGTGCGGTACTCGTCGCGCCGCTCCCGCGTCGCGAACGCGGTGAGGGGGATCGCGACGACGCCCGCGCGCTCGGGGAGCGCGCGGCAGAACTCCGCCGCGTCGCTCGCGCCCAGAGCCGCGGCATCCGCGACGGTGAAGTACGAGCCGGCCGGGGTCGAGACGTCGAAGCCCGCCGCGCGCAGCCCTTCGCCGAGGATCTCGCTCTTGCGTCGCATGTCGGCGGACACCCCGCGGAAGAACGCGTCGGGCAGGCGAAGGCCGACCGCGATGGCGGGCTGGAACGGCGAGCCGTTGACGTACGTGAGGAACTGCTTGACGGCGAGAACCGCGTCCACGAGCTCGGCCGGCCCCGAGACCCAGCCGATCTTCCACCCGGTCGTCCGGAAGGTCTTGCCCGCCGACGAGATGGTGAGCGTGCGCGCTGCGGCGCCGGGCAGCGTCGCGATCGGCACATGCGGACCGTGGTGCACGAGATGCTCGTACACCTCGTCGGTGACGATGACGGCGTCATGGCGGTCGGCCAGCGCCACGATCCGCTCGAGTGCCTCCCGCGAGAACACCGCTCCCGTGGGGTTGTGCGGATCGTTCACGAGGATGATCCGGGTGCGGTCGGTGACGGCCGCCTCGAGCTCGTCGAGGTCCGGCTGGAAGTCGGGCCAGCGCAGCGGCACGGTGCGCAGGCGGGCTCCGGACAGCGCGACGCACGCGGCGTAGGAGTCGTAGTGCGGCTCGAAGACGACGACCTCGTCGTCGGGCCCGTCCACGAGCGCCAGCAGAGTCGCGGCGAGCGCCTCGGTCGCGCCGGCCGTCACGAGCACCTCCCGCGCGGGATCGAGCTCCAGCCCGTAGAAGCGGCGCTGGTGCTGGGCGATCGCCTCGAGCAGCTCGGGCACGCCGCGCCCCGGCGGGTACTGGTTGCGGCCCCCGGCGATGGCCGCCCGCGCCGCGTCGAGCACCTCGGCGGGGCCATCCTCGTCGGGGAAGCCCTGCCCGAGGTTGAGGGCGCCCGTGGCGGTCGCGAGGGCCGACATCTCGGCGAAGATCGTGGGGGCGGGCGAGCCGTCGGCTCCGAGCAGCCCGGCTCCTGCGGCGGTGCGCCTCCAGGCGCCGCTGACGTGTCGCATCCGCTCAGGCTACCCGCGCGCGAAGTCACGCCCGCGGCATACGCGCATCATAGGAAGCACACAGACTGCGGGATCACCCTGAAGAGGACGTGGAAGAAGGAGCACCCATGGACGAGCAGCGTTCCGAAGACACCCCTCTGAACATCCCGCCGCGGCCGGCGCCGCCGACGGGCTACGGGCGGCCGCAGGAGGCTCCCGCGCAGCCGACGCCGCCGCACGCCGCTCCGCCGCACGCCGCTCCCGGTCACCCGGGGGCTCCCTACCGCGCGCAGAGCGCGTACGAGGCGCATGGCGAGGCGCAGGGCGCGGCGTTCGGCGCGACGCAGCCCACGCAGCCGCTTCCGCACGACGGCGCGCCGCAGGCCGTGTGGGCGCCGCAGCCGCGCGCGGAGGAGCGGAAGTCGAAGGGCGGCGGCCGCGTGGCCGCGGCCATCCTCGTGGCCGCTCTCGTCGGCGGCGGCGCGGGCTTCGGCGGCGGCTGGGTCTCGAACTCCCTGACGGCCGGCGGCGGATCGGTCGCGGAGTCGGGCAGCGCGCCGTCGAACATCACGGTGAACAACCCCGGGTCGGTCAACGAGGCCACGGCGGTCGCGACCGAGGTGCTGCCGAGCGTCGTCACGATCGAGGTGGCCGGCGGGCAGTCGTCGGGCAGCGGATCGGGCGTCGTCATCAGCGAGGACGGCTACGTCGTCACGAACACGCACGTCGTGACCCTGGGCGGCACGGCGGCCGACGCGACCGTGCGGGTCACGGCGAGCGACGGCCGCATCTACGACGCCACGATCGTCGGCACCGACCCGACGTACGACCTCGCGGTGATCAAGCTCGAGGGCGCGTCCGGTCTCACGCCGATCGAGTTCGCCGACTCGTCGAAGCTCAACGTGGGCGCCACGACGGTCGCCGTCGGCGCGCCCCTCGGACTCGCCAACACGGTCACCACCGGCATCGTGAGCGCGCTCAACCGCAGCATCGAGATCGCGTCGGCCGCGGCGCCCGAGGGCGACAGCGTCGAGGGCGAGGACGAGGGGCAGGGAGAGGGATCGAGTCCCTGGTTCTTCGACATCCCCGGCCAGGAGGACCAGCAGGCGCAGGCGAGCGAGTCCATCGCGATCTCGGTCATCCAGACCGACGCCGCGATCAACCCTGGCAACTCCGGCGGCGCGCTCGTCGACAGCGAGGGCAAGCTCATCGGCGTGAACGTCGCGATCGCGACGGCCGATCAGAGCTCGTCGGAGTCCGGATCGATCGGCGTCGGCTTCGCGATCCCGTCGAACGTCGTCGAGCGGGTGGCGAACGAGATCATCGAGAACGGCACCGCGACGCACGGCCTCCTCGGCGCGAGCGTGCAGCCCTCGAGCCAGGTCGAGGGCGCGACCATCACGGGCGCGTACATCGCCGAGGTCGTCGAGGGCGGTGCCGCCGAGGCCGCCGGACTGCAGGAGGGCGACATCGTCACGCGGTTCAACGGCGCCAAGATCAACGACGCCGTCGACCTCACCGCCCAGGTCCGCGCGGCCGCCGGCGGCAGCGAGGCAGAGGTGGTCTACGTCCGCGACGGCGAGGAGCACACCGCGACGGTCAAGCTCGGCACCCTCGAGTGACCACCCCGCGCCCGTGAGAGCGGGCTGACCGGAAGGACGCCGCCCCACCAGTACGCTCGTGGGGTGGCGTCCTTCTCGTTCGGTGCGGGCAACGCGGCGAAGCTCCTGCGCCTGCCCCTGTATGCGCTGGGGAGGATCGCGACGCTCGCGATCCCACGCGGCGACCGCTGGGTCTTCGGATGCGGCGCGGGCGTCGGCGACGGGCCGCTCGCGCTGTGGGAGGTGGCGGCCGCCGAGGGGCACCGGGCCGTGTGGCTGACGTCGGACTCGCGCGAGGCGGAGGAGGCGGCCGCGCGGGGCATCCCGACCCTCCCGAAGCTCTCCTGGCGCGGGTTCTGGGCGACCGCGCGCGGCGGCGTCCTCGTCGTGTCCTACGGCACGGGCGATGTCAACCCGTATGCCGTGTCGGGCGGATTCCTCGTGCAGCTCTGGCACGGCATCCCGCTCAAGCGCATCGGCCTCGACTCGCCCGAGACGGTCCGCTCGGCGCTGCTGCCCGACTCGATGCTCGTCCGCGGGCTGCTGGCCCGGCTGTATCGGGGAGCGCAGCACCGGATCCGGCTGCTCCCTGCCGCGTCGCACCTCGTGCGGGGGCGCCTCGAGTCGGCGTTCGCGCTGCCGGATGACCGCGTGGCGGTGACGGGGGAGCCCCGGGTCGACGTGCTGAGCGCGGGCACCGCGGACGAGCGCAGCGCTCGCGCGCGGCAGCTCCTGCGTGCGGCGGTCGGCGATCTTCCCGACGGCGCGCGTCTCGTGCTCTACGCCCCGACCTGGCGCGACGGCGAGCCCGACCCGGCCGTTCCCACGGCTGAGGAGTGGCGCGAGATCGTGGACGCGCTCGCCGCGGCCGACCTCGTGCTGCTCGTCCGCTCGCACCGCCTGGGGGCGGGCGCGTACGTGCCGCCTTTCCCGACGGACCGGGTGCGCGACCTCGGCTCCGATCGGCTGCGCGACGTCACGGCGGCGCTCCCCGGACTGGATGTCCTCGTGACGGACTACTCGTCGCTCGCGTACGACGCGGGCCTCGTGCCCCTGCCCGTGCTGTACCTTGCCCCCGATCTGGAGGCGTACCGCGCGCGACGGGGCTTCTACGGCCGATACGAGGACGTCGCCGGCGAGGACTACGCGACCGGCTGGCCCGGCCTCGTCGCGCAGCTGACGGAGGTCGCCTCCGACCCCGCGGCGCTCGCAGATCGCACCGCGCGGTCTGCGAGACTGAGCGAGCGCGTGCACGCGTTCCGCGACGGCGGCAGCGCCCGGCGTGTGCACGATGCGATCGTCGCTCGACGCGCGCGGGCCAGGGGCCCGAGGAGAGGAAACCGATGACGACCGCCCGGTTCGAGCAGGACGGCCCCGCCCTCGTCGTGGAGGGAGAGGGCGACGCGCCCGCCTCGGCGCGCCTCGAGGGGTCGCGCGCGGCGGTCGAGGGCGCGGTCTCCGCGAGCGGGGGCGGATGGTCGGTGCGCTTCGCGCTCGTCGCGGCCCGCTGGGGCGGGCCCGAGCGACCGCTCCCGTCCGGACGCTATCGCGTGGCCGTCGCCGGCGCCGAGCTCGATGCGACCCTGCCGGTCGAGATGCTGGGCACGCTGCGCGCGCAGCTCGACGGCGACACGGTGCTCGTCGGCCCGCCCGTCGACCCCGTGTACGACGGCGGAGAGGCGCAGGGCTCGCTCGAGCGCCGCTACCTCTCGCACACCGCGCCGCTCGAGGACGCGGTCTTCTTCGAGAGCTTCTACGGGCGCAGCGCGAGCTGCAACCCGCTCGCGCTCGACCGGGAGATCGCGCTCCGCGCCCCGGGGGTCACCCGCTACTGGAGCGTGGTCGATCTCTCCGTGGCGGTCCCGGATGGCGCGGTCGCGGTCGTCGAGGGGAGCCCCGAGTGGTGGCGCGCCCGGAGCGTCGCGAAGCTCGTGATCGTCAACGACTGGCTCCGCCGCGCGTTCGCCCGCCGTGATGGCCAGCGCGTGCTGCAGACCTGGCACGGCACGCCGCTCAAGCGCCTCGCCCTCCACCGCAAGGGGTTCGCGCCGCGCCGATGGGGAGCGGTCATCAAGGAGTCGCGCCGGTGGGACGTGCTCCTCGCGCAGAATCCGTACGCCGCGAGGATCCTCGCGCGCGCCTACGCCTTCTTCCGCAAGCCCGTCTGGGTCGAGGGCTACCCGCGCAACGACGCGCTCGTCACGGGCGACCCGCTCGCCGTGCGCGAGCGCCTCGGCATCGAGCCGGGGGAGCGCGTGCTGCTGTACGCGCCGACCTGGCGCGACGACCGCGACGAGATCGTGGCGTTCATCGACCCGGCGCGACTCGCGGTCGAGGCGGACGCCGTCGTGCTCGTCCGCGGGCACTCGCGCACCCTCATCCCCGGGCGCGACGTCGCGGGTCCGCGGGTCGTCGACGTCACGGCGTACCCCGACACGTCAGAGCTCCTCCTCGCCGCCGATGCGCTCATCACCGACTACTCGTCGGTGATGTTCGACTTCAGCGTCACGGGCAAGCCCATGTACTTCCTCGTGCCCGATCTCGCCCACTACCGGGGCGCTCTGCGCGGGTTCTACTTCGACCTCGCCGCGCGCGCCCCCGGCCCGCTCGTGCAGGACATGGACGGCCTCCTCGCCGCGCTCGCGGCGGATCCCGCGGAGTACGCCGAGCGCTACGCGGCGTGGCGACGCGCGTTCAATGCGCGCGAGGACGGCCGTGCCGCCGAGCGCGTGGTCGCGCGCCTCATCGACCAGGGGCTCCTGCCGGTCGGCTGACCCGCTACGGCAGCGGCGTGTTGCGTCCGGAGAGGCGCGAGGTGTCGACGGTGTCGTGCGCGCCGCGCACGGCGCCCGTGAGGAACCCCGTTCCCCACGACAGGTGCATGGTCGGCAGCACCGCGAGCAGCCATGCCCGCTCCCGCCATCCGAACGGCCCGGGCGCCCGCGCGCCGATCGCGACCGCCGCGACGAGCGCGGCGTAGGCGACGAGCGGTGCGCACAGGGCCCACGTCGCGACGGCGAGACCGGGAGCGGGCACGCCGGCGAGCTGCAGTGCCCCGCTGATCGCGGCGAGCGCCACGAGGATCACGAGCGCGGGCGGCGCGAAGTACTTGAGCGAGTTGCGGCGTCCGTAGCGGCGGAAGAGCTCACCGCGCCAGCGGCCGGTGGCGAGGAACTGCTGCGCGAGGCGCGTCCACCGCTCGCGCGGCCAGTAGGTCACCGACAGCGCGGGATCGAACCAGACGCGGTAGCCCGCCGTGCGGATGCGCAGATTGAGCTCCCAGTCCTCGCCGCGGCGGATGGTCTCGTCGAAGAGCCCGACCTCCTCGAGAACGGCGCGTCGCATGACGCCGAGGTACGCCGACTCGGCCTCGCCCTCGCGCGACCCTCCGTGGTACGCGCCGCCGCCGAGCCCCACGGGGGAGTTGTACGCCCAGGCGGCTGCGCGCTGGAACGGCGTCCGTCCGTCTGCCCGCATCACGCCGCCGACGTTGCCCGCGCGGGTGCGACCGAGCGTCTCCAGAGCGCGGGCCGCGTAGCCCGGCGTGAGCTCCGAGTGGGCGTCGACGCGGATGATCGTGGGGTGCGTGCTCGCGCGGATGGCCGCGTTGAGCCCGACCGGGATGTCGGCGGCGGGGTTGTCGACGAGGAGGATGCGCTCATCCTCCTCCGCGAGAGCGCGCGCGAGCTCGGTCGTGCCGTCGGACGAGGGTCCGAGCGCGAGGACGAGCTCGACGGGCCCGGGGATCTCCTGCGCGAGGGTCGACTCGACCGCGCGGCGCAGGTACGGGGCCTCGTTGAGAACCGGCATCACGAACGACACACCCGCGTCGAGCGGGACCGACGGCGCGTCCCTCCGAGGCGCGCGGGGGCCCGGCAGGGGATCGTTACGCATTCGACGATCATCCCATGACGGCCGCCGGGAAAGCCCCCGGTAGCCTGGTCGGGTGGGTGTGACGCGCGATGTGAAGAAGGCGATCAAGCTCCTCCGGAAGGCCGTCGCGACGCGGAACGCACACAGGACGGTGCGCCGCACGCTCGCCACGCGGCCCCCGCTCACGCCGCGGAGGTTCCGGATCGCGGTGTACTTCGCCGACGGCGCGGTCAACATGTACCAGATGCGCCAGTGGTACCGACCGCTGCAGGAGCTCGCCGAGCGCTGGCCGGTCGTCGTCATGGCGCGCAACTCGCTCGGGGCGCAGGCGCTTCTCGACGACGGCGCGCTGCCGGTGGCGTTCACCCCGAGCGTGACGAGCATCGAGCGGTTCCTCGAGGCGCAGGACATCCGCATCGTGCTCTACGTGAACCAGAACACGCGCAACTTCCAGATGTTCCGGTACGGCGAGCGCTGGCACGTGTTCATCAACCACGGCGAGTCCGACAAGATGTACATGACGACCAATCAGTACAAGGCCTACGACCGCGCTCTCGTCGCGGGCCAGGCCGCGCGCGACCGCCTCTCCCGCGTGCTGTGGGACTACGACGTCGATGCGCGCACGATCGAGATCGGCCGCCCGCAGGCCGATCACTACTCGGGCGAGCTGCCCTACACGCCCGACGAGCGCACGGTCGTGCTGTACGCGCCGACCTGGGAGGGCGACCGCCCCGCCGCGCGCTACGGCTCGGTGGCCTCGCACGGGGAGGCGCTCGTCGCGGCGCTCCTCGCGACCGGCCGCCACCGCGTCATCTACCGTCCGCATCCGCGCAGTGGTGTCGTGAACGCGGCGTTCGGGGAGGCGAACGAGCGGATCATCCAGGCCATCCGCGCGGCCAACCAGAAGGACCCGTCCGCGCAGCACGTCTACGACGATCGGCCGGAGCTCGGATGGCAGCTCGCGGCGGCCGATGTCGCGATCGTCGACATCTCGGCGATGGTCTACGACCGGCTCGCGGTCGGCAAGCCCCTGCTCATCACGAGGCCCGCCGACCCCGCTGCGGAGATCGACGAGGGCGGCTACCTGTCGGCGTGCGAATGGCTCGAGCCGGCCGACGCCCCGGACATCGTCGCGCACGTCGAGCGCGTGCGCGAGGATCCTGAGGCAGCGCAGCGCCTCGCGCACTGGGTCGCTCACTACTTCGGCGACACGACGCCGGGGGTCGCCACGGCGAAGTTCCACGCCGCCATCGAGCAGCTCATGGCGAGTTGGGAGGAGTGGCGCGCGCGCTCGTCGTCCTGATCCTCAGCGGATCGGCCAGCTGCCGTCGAGCGCGTCGGCGGGGTCGAGCCGGCCGATCTTCACGAAGTACTCGGTGAGGCTCTCCGCCTGCTCGCGCGCCCAGCCGATCTGCCGGTCGTGCAGCTCCGCGACATCCTCGGGGAGCATCCCCGCGTAGCGCTCGACGAGCGCGAAGGCGAGCCGCCCCGCGGCCACGGCGTCGGCCGACGCGTCGTGCGCGGCCTCGAGGACCACGTCGTAGTGCGCCGCGACGGTCGCGAGCGTGCGCTTGCCGCGGCGATACCGGTCGCACGTCTTGTCGACGACGAGCGGATCGAGCACGGGGGTGGGCGACGCGATCGGCTCGACGCCGTGGCGCAGGGCCTCGTGCTTGAGCAGGGAGAAGTCGAAGGGCGCGTTGTACGCGACGATCGGCACGCCCTCGGCGAAGATCGCGCGGAGCGCCGACACGACCTCGGCGACGACCTCGGCTGCCGGCCGCCCTTCCGCGCGCGCCCGCTCGGTCGTGATGCCGTGGACCGCGGTCGCTCCCTCGGGGATGTCGATGCCCGGGTCGGCCATCCAGTGACGCGACCGCAGGACCGTGCCGTCGGCCGAGAGGAGTCCGACGTAGGCCGTGACGATGCGGTCGGACTCGACGTCGACGCCCGTCGTCTCGAGGTCGAACACCCCGAGGCGATCCAGGCGCCCGCCGGGCGCGGCGAACCAGGTGGGGCGCTCGCCCGCGTCGTCGAGCTCGAACAGGGGCGGCGGATCCGGCCATGATGTCGCCATAGGGAGAATGTAGGGCGCAGCGGGGACAAACCCGCGTATGCCACCCCGGCGAACGTAGACTCGTGCGGTGCCCGTCGCCTCCCCGTACGCGTCCCGCCTCGCCCGCATCCCCGTCCGCCGCGCGGAGGTCGAGGTCCTGGGCACGCGGACGGCCTACTGGGTGTACGGGCCTGACGACGCCGAGACGAGCATCCTGGCGGTGCACGGGTTCCGCGGGGACCACCACGGGCTCGAGCCGGTCGTCGCGCATCTGCCCGGCGTGCGCGTCGTCATGCCCGACCTGCCGGGCTTCGGCGAGACGCCGCCCGTGCCGGGCCGGCCCCTCGACCTGGATGCGTTCGTCGCGTGGCTCACCGCCTTCGCCGCCGAGGTCGCGCCGGGCGCCGTCGTGCTCGGGCACTCGTTCGGATCGATCGTCGCGTCCGCGGCCGTCGCCCGCGGACTGCCGACACCGCGGCTCATCCTCGTGAACCCGATCGGCGCGCCCGCGCTCGAGGGGCCCCGGGGCGTGCTGACGCGCCTGGCGGTGCTCTACTACGCGGCGGGCGCTCGGCTGCCCGATCCCGTCGGCACGTGGCTCCTGCGCTGGCCGGTGATCGTGCGGATCATGAGCATCGCGATGGCGAAGACGCGCGACAGGGCCCTGCGCCGCTGGATCCACGACCAGCATGATCGCTTCTTCTCGGGGTTCGCCGACCGGCAGGCGCTGCGCGAGGCGTTCGTCACGAGCGTGTCGCACGATGTGCGCGCGTTCGCCCCGCGCATCGCCCAGCCCACGCTGCTCATCGCCGCCGACCGCGACGACATCACGCCGATCGAGGCCGAGCGCGCGCTGCGCGGGCTGTTCCCCGATGCGCGGCTCGTCGAGCTGGCCGACGTCGGCCACCTCATCCACTACGAGAGGCCCGCGGAAGCGGCCGAGGCCATCCGCTCGTTCGTGTGAGGCGCGCTCAGCGCTCGCGGCGCGCGAGCTCCATGAGGCCGCTCACGCGGTAGGGGATGGCCTCGCTCATCACGAGGGACGTCTCGGTGCGCTCGACACCCGAGACGGACAGGATGCGGGCGTCGACGTCGAAGAGGTGGCGCGCGTCGCGGCACGCCACGAGCGCGAGCAGGTCGACCTGCCCGCTCACGCCGTAGACCTGGATGACCTCGGGGATGCGCCGCAGCTCGTCCGTGATCGCAGGGAGCTCGGGCTGGCGCACGCCGATCGACAGGAACGCCTGGAGCGGGAAGCCCAGGCCCTCGGTCGAGATCGCGCGCTCGAACGAGTGGAACACGCCCGCGCGCTCAAGGCGCGCCATGCGGGCCTGGACGGTGTTGCGGGAGAGGCGAAGGCGCTCCGCGAGCGCGACGACCGTCGCCCGCGGGTCCTCGGAGAGCGCGGCGAGGAGCTCGAGATCGACGTGATCGAGGGAGGCCATAGAGAGAGACGGTAGCACCCGGGCCGTCGCGCGATTGCGCATCCTGCTCAGTCGTTATCGGATCGATTGCGCGTGCTGGTCCGGAACCCCGGCCGACACGGCCGTGACTGCGCGAGCGGCTATCCTGACCGGGATATGAGAGCCTCCCGCCGCCGCCTCCTCGCGCTTCCCGTCGTCGCCGCGGCAGCGGTCCTCGTGCTCTCATGCGCGCCATCCGCGCCGTCCTCGTCCTCGCCATCCGCGCCCGGTGCATCCGCCCCCTCGAGCCCGACCGCAGCGCCCGATGCGGCCGCAGCTCTGCTCGAGGAGGCCGGCGACCCTGCCGCGTGCGCTGTCACCTTCGCGGGGGAGGGCATCGCGCTCGATCCCGTTCTCGCCACCGAGGGCGCGCACGTCGCCGAGCTGCCGCTGCCGGAGCGCGAGGGCGCGGTGTTCGCCGGCTGGTACCTCGACGCCGAGGCGGCGGCGGCCCTCGACGTCACGCAGCGCGTGAACATCGCCGACGTCGTCTCATGCGACGAGGACCGCAGGCTCCCGCTGCACGCCGCGTGGACGACCCCCGAGGAGACGGCAGCCGCCGACGTCGGGGTGCCGATCCTCATGTACCACCAGTTCACCGCCGACCCCGCCGGCGTGGACGACCCCCTCCGGCTCAACTGGGCGTATGCGGGCGACTTCGAGCAGCACATGGCCTATCTCGCCGACGAGGGCTACTACCTGCCGAGCTGGCGCGAGCTGTCGGCGTTCATCGACGGGCGGCTGCGGCTGCCCGAGCGCTCGGTCATCGTCACGGACGACGACGCGCACGCGTCCTGGTTCGACCTCGCGGTGCCCGTGCTCGACGAGCACGGCGTGCTCGCGACGTCGTTCGTCATCACGAAGTGGCGTTCGGAGCCGACGCCGTCGCCGTACGTGCTGCAGCGCTCGCACACGCACGACATGCACGATCCGGGTGCGGACGGGCGCGGACGGATGGTCAACTGGACCCCCGAGGAGATCGCCGCGGATCTGCGCACGTCGGCGGACATCCTCGGGGCGGCGGAGGTGGTCGCCTACCCGTTCGGCCATTACGACGAGCGGAGCAAGCAGGGTGTCGCCGACGCGGGCTTCGAGATGGCGGTGACGATCGAGCCGGGGTTCGTCCGTCCCGGCGCCGACAAGCTCGCCCTCCCGCGCGTGCGGATCGACTACGGGATGGGCCTCGAGGCCTTCATCGACGCCGTGAGCTGAGACGCCAGATCGGCGTGTCTCGGTTGCCGTGGGAGAGACGCGTGCGTCAGTCGGCAGGGACAGCGGAGTACGACAGGAGCGAGAGGCCCTCGTCGTCCAGGCGGAACGCGTGCTGCGACCCGTTCTCGACGCGCTCGCCGGGGCGGGGGAACTCGCCGTCCGAAGCGAGGGCGATGAGCACCCGGATGAGCGACCCGTGCGCGACCGCGATGAGCGGTCCGTCGACATGCGCGTGCGCCGCAGCGGCGTCGCGCAGCGCGGCCACGGCCCTGGTCGCAACCGCCTCGTCGCTCTCGGCGTCAGGACCCATGGCGCGGCGCTGGAGCTTCCAGAGGTCCTCCGAGGTCATGCCCTCGGCCGAGGCGTAGTCGCGCTCGACGAGCCCGTCGTACAGGGCGGGCCCCGGCACCCCCAGGACGCCGGCGATGATCTCGGCGGTCTCTCGTGCGCGGCTCAGCGGGCTCGACACGACCGCTGCGTATCCGCCGTGGCGCAGCGCCTCAGCGGCCTCGCGCGCCTGAGCGCGTCCGGTGTCGTTGAGCGGGATGTCGGTGCGGCCCTGCACGCGGCCGAGCATGTTCCAGTCGGTCTGCCCATGGCGGACGAGGGTGATGACGGTCACCCCTCGAGCCTAGGGGCACGTGCCTCAGAGAGCGCCGGATCCTCGAAGGGCCGGCAGCTCGTCGGCCAGCGCGGCGAGCACCTCGCTCGTGCCCGCGTCGACCTTCACCGTCGC
The DNA here is from genome assembly GCF_035188445.1 of Microbacterium sp. JZ37. Lineage (NCBI taxonomy): Bacteria > Bacillati > Actinomycetota > Actinomycetes > Micrococcales > Microbacteriaceae > Microbacterium > Microbacterium sp. JZ37. Next base: position 1,484,490 of record NZ_CP045253.1, read on the forward strand.
GCGCCGGTCGGCGCGGGTCTCCCCGCGGTTGACGATCACGACGGGGATCCGACGACGCCGTGCGCGCTCGACGAGCCGGATGCCCGAGTTTACGACGAGCGAGGAGCCCGCCACGAGCAGGGCCCCGCTCGTGGCCACGAGCTGCTCGGCCTCCCGGAACTTCTCCGCGGGGATGAACTCGCCGAAGAACACGACCTCGGGCTTCAGGACGCCTCCGCACACCGTGCAGTCCGGGACGACGAAGCCCTCCGACGACGCGGGGAGGACATCGCCGTCCGGCCCGAGCTGCACGCGGTCCGGCACCGTGATCCACGGGTTCTCCCGTTCGAGGCGCTCGCCGACGTCGCGGCGGTCGAACACCTGCCCGCAGTGCGTGCAGAGAACCCGGCGCATCGTGCCGTGCAGCTCGACGACCCTGCGCGATCCCGCGCGCAGGTGGAGCCCGTCGACGTTCTGGGTGACGACGCCCGTGGCGACGCCCGTGCGCTCGAGGGCGGCGATCGCGGCGTGCCCCGCGTTGGGCTCGGCGGCCGCGAACGCCTTCCAGCCGAGGTGCGATCCGACCCAGTAGCGCCGCCGCGCCGCCTCGTCGGAGAGGAACGTCTGCGCCGTCATCGGCGTGCGGCGGGGCGCACCCTCGCCTCGGTAGTCGGGGATGCCGGAGTCCGTCGACACGCCGGCACCGGTCAGCACGGCGATGCGGCGCCCCGCGAGCACCTCGATCGCCTGCCGGACGCCGGCGGCCGCGCCCGCGTCGATCCGCTCGGTGAGAACCATGGAGCCTCCTCGTGGCCGAGTCTAGGCGCGCTGTCTTTCGCGGAGGTTACGGACGGCTCATCCCGCGCCCGGATGGGACGATGGACGGATGATCCTGCACCCGATCGACGACCCCGCCGACGAGCGCCTCGCCGACTACCGCGACCTCACCGACGTGGCGCTGCGCCGCGTCAGCGAGCCCGAGCGCGGCCTCTACATGGCCGAGTCCGCGAAGGTGCTCGGCCGTGCGCTCGCCGCGGGCCACGCGCCGCGGTCGGTGCTCACGGCGCGCAAGTGGCTTCCGGACGTCGAGCGGCTCGTGGGCGATCGGGATGTCCCGGTGTACGTCGTCCCCGACGAGGTCGCCGAGCAGGTGACGGGGTTCGCGGTGCACCGGGGCATGCTCGCGGCCATGCAGCGTCCTGAGCCGCCCGCGGTCGCGGACGTGCTCGCTCACGCGAGGACAGTGCTCGTGCTCGAGGACATCGTCGACCACACCAACGTGGGCGCCGCCTTCCGCGCGGCCGCGGGTCTCGGCGCGGACGCCGTGCTCGTGACGCCGCGGTGCGCGGACCCCCTCTACCGTCGCAGCGTGCGGGTGAGCATGGGAACGGTGTTCCAGGTGCCCTGGACGCGGCTGCCGGAGTGGGCGCCTCGGGAGGGCGTGGGCGCGCGCGAGCTGCTCACCGCGTCGGGCTTCCACCTGGCCGCCATGGCGCTCGCCGACGACGCGGTGCCGCTCGATGCCTTTGCCGCCCGCCGCCCGGAGCGGGTCGCGTTCGCGATGGGCTCCGAGGGCGACGGGCTCAGCCGTCGCGCGCTCGCCGCGGCCGACACCGTCGTGACGATCCCCATGGCGGGCGGCGTCGACTCGCTCAACGTCGCATCGGCGGCCGCGGTCGCGCTGTGGGCGCTGCAGCACCCGCCCGCGGGCTGACGGTCAGTCCTCCGCGATCGAGACCGGGCCGGGCTGCGGGCGCTTCGCCGAGACGAAGTCTCCCGAGGACTGATGGCGGAGCCGCCGCAGCACCCACGGGACGAGGTGGCTGCGGGCCCACACGAGATCGTTCTGCCGCGCCGCGCGCCAGGAGGTCGCGGGCCGCGGGTCGGGCTGGAGCGGCTGCAGGTCGTTCGGGACGTTGAGCGCGCGCAGCACCATGCGGGCGACCTCGTGGTGCCCGAGCGGGTTCATGTGCAGCCGATCGGCCGCGAAGAAGCGCGGATCCTGGATCTCCTTGAGCGCCCACTGGTCGGCGACGACGCAGTCGTGGCGGTCGGCGATCGCCCGGATGTTCTCGTTGTAGATCGCGATCTTGCCGCGGAACGGGCGGAAGACCGGCGTCCAGGCGACGTCGATCCCGGTGAAGACGACGATCGTCGCGCCCTGAGAGCCCAGGCGCTCGACGGCTGCCTCGAACTGGGCGGCGATCGCGTCGGGATCGGTGCCGGGGCGGATGACGTCGTTGCCGCCCGCACAGAACGTCACGAGGTCGGGGCGCAGCGCGATCGCCGGCTCGACCTGCTCGTCGACGATCTGGCCGATGAGGCGCCCGCGCACGGCGAGGTTGGCGTAGGCGAAGTCGTCGACCTGCGTCGCGAGCACCTCGGCGACGCGATCCGCCCATCCGCGATGGCCGCCCGGCGCCGCAGGATCCGGGTCGCCGATCCCCTCGGTGAACGAGTCGCCGAGCGCGACATAGCGCCGCCAGGGGTGGACTCCCTCGTTGTCGGCCGCCGCCATCCGCGTCTCGTCGCCCGTCGCCATGGTCCCTCGCCTCCGTGCCTCGTCCGCGCCTATCGAGACTAGTCCCGGTCGTCGAGACCAGCGCACCCCGCACCGGTTTCGGCGCCCGGGGCTAGTCTCGACGAACGCTGGAGATCGTGTCCGCGGCACCGTCTAGGGTTGATCCCCGTGCTGAGTCCGTCCTATCCGCAGAGAGCTCCCTGGGGGACGGCGGGCAAGCTGCGCGCGTGGCAGCAGGAGGCGCTCGACATCTACTTCGCGCAGCCCGACCGCCGTGACTTCCTCGTCGCCGCCACCCCCGGCGCCGGCAAGACGACCTTCGCGCTGACCCTCGCGAACGAGCTGCGCCATCGCGGCGAGGTCGATCGGATCATCGTCGTGTGCCCGACCGAGCACCTCAAGACGCAGTGGGCCGACGCCGCGGCGCGCGTGAGCATCCGCCTCGATCCCGAGTTCAAGAACAGCCACTGGCAGCCGGCGCGCCACTATCACGGGGTCGTCGTGACCTATGCGCAGGTCGCGATGAAGCCTGAGGTGCATCGCGAGCTCACGAAGAGCGCGCGCACGCTCGTCATCCTCGACGAGGTGCATCACGGCGGTGACGCCCTCAGCTGGGGCGACGGCATCCGCGAGGCGTACACGCCCGCGGTCCGGCGCCTCTCCCTCAGCGGAACGCCGTTCCGCAGCGACGAGGCGCCCATCCCGTTCGTCGAGTACGCGCCCGACGCGCAGGGCCTGCGCACCTCGATCACCGACTACAGCTACGGATACGGCCGCGCGCTCGCCGACGGCGTCGTGCGCCCCGTGCTCTTCCACGTCTACTCGGGCCACATGACCTGGCGCACGAAGGCCGGAGACGAGCTCGAGGCGCACCTGGGCCAGGACAACACGAAGGACATCACGTCGCAGGCGTGGCGGACGGCGCTCGATCCGAACGGCGACTGGATGCCCGCTGTCCTGCGCTCCGCGGACAAGCGGCTCACCGAGATCCGGCACCACGTGCCCGATGCGGGCGGCCTCGTCATCGCCACCGACCAGACGAACGCCCGCGCGTACGCGAAGATCCTGCATGAGATCACGGGCCAGCGCCCGACGGTCGTGCTCTCCGACGAGGCCGAGGCATCGAGCCGCATCGAGCAGTTCTCCGCGAACACCACGCGCTGGATGGTCGCGGTCCGGATGGTGTCGGAGGGCGTCGACGTGCCGCGGCTCGCGGTCGGGGTCTACGCGACGTCGTCGTCGACCCCGCTGTTCTTCGCGCAGGCGATCGGGCGCTTCGTGCGCGCTCGCCGCAGGGGAGAGGCCGCGAGCGTCTTCCTGCCGAACATCCCCGTGCTCATGGCCCTCGCGACCGAGATGGAGCGGCAGCGCGACCACGTCCTCGACCGCGGCGAGAAGGACGAGGACGGGCTCGACGACGCGCTGCTCGAGGCGGCGGAGCGCGGCGACAAGGCGTCCGACGCGCTCACGCAGGAGTTCGAGTTCCAGTCGCTCGGCTCCGTCGCGCACTTCGACAGCGTCGTGTTCGAGGGGCAGCAGTTCGGGCAGCTCGCGGAACCGGGAACCGACGAGGAGCTCGAGTTCATCGGGCTGCCCGGGCTGCTCGAGCCCGAGCACGTGCACGAGCTGCTCATGCAGCGGCAGAGCCGCCAGTCGAAGCACCGGGAGGCGCGCGAGGCGCGCACGCAGTCGACGGGGGAGGAGACGACCCTCCCCGCTCCACTGCACCGCACCCTCAAGGAGCAGCGCCAGCTGCTGAACAGCCTCGTGGGCGTCTACGCGCGTCAGTCCGGCGAGCCGCATGGCGCGATCCACGCCTGGCTCCGGAAGACGTGCGGGGGTCCGGCCGTCGCGCAGGCGACCGTCGCGCAGCTGCAGAAGCGCATCGACACGCTCCGCCGGCGCGTGCACAGCTGAGGCTCGTTCGGCGCTCCGAAATGCTGTCAATCCGCGTCCTGACGCGGTGACGCGGCGGGCCGCGAACTAGCGTGGAGGCATCCCCCCTCACCTCTCCACGAAGGAGCCCGACGTTGGCCGCGCCCTCCGACCATCCGCTCGCCCCGACCCCCGCAGACCGCCGCAGGTGGGCGCAGTACCTCGTCGACGAGCGTGCGGAGGCCGCCGTCTACGAGCAGCTCGCGCGGCGGCGCTCGGGTGAGGAGAGGGAGATCCTCCTCGCCCTCGCGGAGGCCGAGGGGCGCCATGAGGCGCACTGGGTCGAGCTGCTGGGCGGCGAGCCGGCGAAGCTGCCGTCCGCGAGCGTGCGCACGCGCCTGCTCGGGTGGATGGCCGGGCGCTTCGGCTCGGTGTTCGTCCTCGCCCTCGCGCAGAACGCCGAGGCGCGCTCGCCCTACGACAGCGAGCCGTCGGCGACCGCGGCGATGCGCGCCGACGAGAAGATCCACCACGAGGTCGTGCGCGGCCTCGCCGCGAAGGGGCGCCGTCGGCTGTCCGGCACGTTCCGCGCGGCCGTCTTCGGCGCCAACGACGGGCTCGTCAGCAACTTCGCCCTGGTCCTCGGCATCGGAGCGGCAGGGGTCGCCCCCGAGTTCGTGCTGCTGAGCGGCATCGCGGGGCTCCTCGCGGGGGCGCTCTCGATGGGCGCCGGCGAGTTCGTGTCGGTCCGCTCGCAGCGCGAGCTGCTCGAGTCGACGGAGCCGAGCGGCTACGCCGACGGAGGGCTGCCCGATCTCGACCTCGAGGCGAACGAGCTCGCGCTCGTCTACCGGGCGCGCGGCCTCGGGGAGCAGGAGGCGCTCGAGCGCGCGCGCACCGTCATCGAGGATGCGAAGCGCGGCAGCATGCCCGCCCGCGCGCGGCACGGCGACGCCCACGAGGTCGTCGGCGGCGCGTGGCGGGCCGCGCTCTCGAGCTTCCTCTTCTTCGCGTCGGGTGCGATCGTCCCGGTCCTGCCGTGGCTGCTCGGGCTCGGCGGACTGCCCGCGGTGCTGCTCGCCCTCGTGCTCGTCGGGATCGCGCTCATGCTGACCGGTGCGACGGTCGGCCTGCTGTCCGGGGGATCGCCGCTGCGGCGCGGCCTGCGGCAGCTCGGCATCGGCTTCGGGGCTGCCGCCGTGACGTATCTGCTCGGTCTCCTGTTCGGCGTGTCGCTCGGGTGACGCGCCCGGGGTGCACCCCGGTTCGTTGGGGTCCCGGAGGGGTGGTAATGTTGTCTCTCGGTTCGGGAAACGGAATGAGAAGCTCCGGAGAACGGATCACACCCTATGCGCGGGTGGCGGAATAGGTAGACGCGCTAGCTTGAGGTGCTAGTGCCCGTATTAGGGCGTGGGGGTTCAAGTCCCCCCTCGCGCACAGCGGAAGGCCCCGGTCGAGAGACCGGGGCCTTCGCCGTTTCCGGGTAGCGTGGAGCGCATGCCCGAAGCCGAGATCCCCGAAGTCGCCCGCATCGCCGCCGATCTCATCCGGATCGACACGACGAACTTCGGCGGCGGCGACGCGAGGGGCGAGCGCGAGGCGGCCGAGTACGTGGGCGCCTACCTCGAGGGCCTCGGCCTCGAGACCGCGTACCACGAGCCGATCCCGCGCCGCACGAACGTCTGCGCGCGCGTGCGGGGGCGCAATCCCGAGAAGCCGGCGCTCGTGCTGCACGGGCACCTCGACGTCGTGCCGGCGATGGCCGACGACTGGTCGGTCGATCCGTTCGCGGGCGAGATCCGCGACGGCATGCTCTGGGGTCGCGGCGCGGTCGACATGAAGAACATGGACGCGATGATCCTCACGTCGGTCGCCGAGCTGCTGCGCGCGGGGGAGCAGCCGGAGCGCGACCTCGTGCTCGCGTTCTTCGCCGACGAGGAGAACGGCGGCGTCGAGGGGTCCCAGCTCGTCGTGCGCGACCGCCCCGAGTGGTTCGACGGCGCCACGGAGGCGATCAGCGAGGTCGGCGGGTACTCGATCCCCGTGGGTGACCGCAGCGCCTATCTCCTGCAGGTCGGCGAGAAGGCCCTCATGTGGGTCACGCTGGTCGCCCGCGGACGCGCAGGGCACGGCAGCAGGTTCCACCCCGAGAACGCCGTCACGCGGCTGGCCGAGGCCGTCGCGGCCCTCGGGGCGCGCACCTGGCCGGTCGAGCTCACCGAGACGACCCGCCGCCTGCTCGAGGGGATCGGGGAGATCACGGGCGACCCCACGCGCGATCCCGACGCGCTCGCTGCGCACACAGGGCCGGCCGAGGCCTTCGTGAAGTCGACGTTCCGCACGGTCGCCAACCCCACGGGGCTCACCGCCGGGTACAAGCACAACGTGATCCCCGACGCGGCCTCCGCGACCGTGGACATCCGCGTCCTCCCCGGATCGGAGGACGCCGTCCTCGCAGAGGTCCAGCGCATCGTCGGCCCCGACATCGAGATCCGGATGTTCCTGCGCGACATCGGCATGGAGATCCCGTTCGAGGGCCCCCTCGTCGAGGCCATGGTCGGCGCCCTCGGGCGGCACGATCCCGGCGTCCCCGTGCTGCCCTACCTGCTCGGCGCGGGCACGGACAACAAGGCGCTCTCGACGATCGGCATCGCCGGCTACGGCTTCGCCCCGCTGCGGCTGCCGCGCGACCTCGACTTCACGGGGATGTTCCACGGGGTCGACGAGCGCGTCCCGGTCGACGCCCTGGAGTTCGGCCAGCGGGTGCTGACCGACCTCATCCGCACGTACTAGGCCGCGCTCCGTCGCCACCGGTGGTCCTCCAGCCGTCGGTCTGACCTGCTAGCTTCGCCGATATGCTTCCGCTGCTCTGGCTGTGCGGCACATCGGGTGTCGGGAAGTCCACTGTCGGATGGCTTCTCCAACGAGCACTGCGTCAGCGGGGGATCGACGCTGCGTTCATCGACGCCGACCAGCTGCGCAACGCGTCCGGAGTCGACGCAACCGAGGACGACTTCATCGCGGACGGGCTCCGCTCCGTGGAACCCGGGTTCCGGGCTGCGGGAGCATCCCTCCTCATCGTCGCCGGTATCGTCGACGACCCGGAGCACCTCGAGCGCCTTCTTCCAGGACGGGAGCGCCGGCAGGCCCGCGTCGTGTATCTCCGCGCGTCGGACGGGGAGGTCCTCTCGCGCGTGGAGCGACGCGGGTGGAATGTCGAGCTCGGCCCGGAGTCCGTCGCATACGCTCGTCGGTTCGACACACGCTGGGTCGACGCCGTCGTGGACACGACGAGCCGAGACGCGGCCGACGTCGCGGAGGAGCTCGCAGGCATGGACCTCATCGCGGCTCCGCCCCCGGAGACGGATGGCCGGAGCCCGCGCGAGGCGGGCGAGCCGCCGCGGATGACCGTGCTCACCGGTCCCGGCGGCGTCGGCCTCTCGACGAGCGGGTTCCTCGCCTACCTGAGACTCGCATGGGCAGGCGCCGCCGTCGGGTACATCGACAGCCATCAACTCGGCTTCCTCGGCGAGAGCGCGCATCCGCCCGCCGGGTCGGCGCTGCGTGCGACGAACGCAGTGCGGCTCGCGTCGTCGATGGCGCGGCGAGGGGTCCGCCACGTCGTGATGACCGCTGATCCGCGGACTGTCCACGAGGTGGCCGCCCTGACCTCGGGAGTGCGGGTCGTCTGGCTCGATGCCTCCGACCGGGCTCTCGCGTCGCGGCATCACGCGCGGGCGCGTGGGGAAGGGCCTCCTCTGGTGGGTGATCATCGCCGCGGACTGGGCGCCGCAGCGATCCGGGATGGCGTGGAGAGGGCGATCCGCGAATCGCGCGATCCGTCGGCGAGGCAGACGGGAGCGGAGGTGATCGACACGACCGACCTTCGGGCTGAGGAGGTCGCCGACTGGATCGCCGACCTCATCCGCACGTAGGAGCCCGCGCTCCCCGGTCATCCGGGAGTCTGACGCGATCATCAGCAGCCGTCGCCTAAAGTCGTGACGTCGCGCGCTCCGCCGCGGCATCGCGAGAGAAAGACCCCATGTCGTTCATCGAAGCCATCATCCTCGGGCTCGTGCAGGGCCTGACCGAGTTCCTCCCGATCTCCTCGAGCGCGCACATCCGCGTCGTCGGCGAGTTCCTGCCGTCTGCATCGGACCCGGGAGCGACCTTCACCGCGATCACCCAGATCGGCACCGAGCTCGCGGTGCTCGTGTACTTCTGGAAGAAGATCGTCCACATCGTGAAGCAGTGGGCCCTGTCCCTGTCCGGACGCGTGCCGCGCAACGACCCGGACGCGCGGATGGGATGGCTCGTCATCATCGGCACGCTCCCGATCGGCGTGCTCGGCTTCCTCTTCCAGGACGTCATCCGCGACGTCTTCCGCAACCTCTGGCTCGTCGCGACCGTCCTCATCGTCTTCGGCATCATCCTCGGTCTCGCCGACCGCTACGGGCGTCGCGAGCGCGACATGGCGCACATCACCTATCCGCACGGGCTCACGCTCGGCGTCGCGCAGGCGCTCGCGCTCATCCCCGGCGTGTCGCGTTCGGGGGCCACGACGACCGCCGCTCGCGCGCTCGGCTACAACCGCACGGCGGCGGCCGAGTTCTCCTTCCTGCTCGCCGTCCCCGCGGTCTTCGGCAGCGGCCTCTACGAGCTCATGCACGCGCTCACCGAGCCCGGCGAGCAGGGCTACGGGATGGCCGAGACGCTCGTCGCGACGGTGATCGCGTTCGTCGTGGGCTGGATCGTCATCGCGTACCTCATGCGGTACCTCAAGCGCGGCAGCTTCCTGCCGTTCGTGCTGTACCGCGTGGGCCTCGGCCTCGTGCTGTTCGCCCTGCTCGCGACCGGCGTCCTCACCGCGTACTGATCGGGAAGGGGCGCCCAGGTGCGGCGCCCCTTCCGCTCAGCGGCGGCCGTCGCGTCCGTCGCGCGGGTCGTCGCGGTGGAGGTACCGCTCGAACGCCTTCGCGATCGCGTCGCCCGATGCGTCGGGCGAGTCCACGGTGTCGCGCGTCTGCTCGAGCTGGCGGATGTACTCGCTCATCTCCTCGTCGTCCGCGGCCGCCGCGTCGATCGTGGCCTCCCAGGCGGCGGCGTCGGTCGCGAGGGTCCCCTTGGGGACGATCGCGCCCGTGAGCTCCTCGAGTCGCGTGAGCAGTGCGAGCGTCGCCTTGGGCGACGGCGTCGCGCCTGCGACGTAGTGCGGGACGCTCGCCCACAGCGACAGCGTCGGGATGCCCGCCCGCTCGGCGGCGTCGCCGAGCACGGTCAGGATGCCGACCGGCCCCTCGTACGTCGAGCGCTCGAGGCCCAGCTGCGCCCGGACCTCGGCGTTCTCGCTGCTTGCGAACACCGAGATCGGCCGCGTGTGCGGCACATCCGACATCATCGATCCGAGCGTCACGAGGCCCGTGATGCCCTCCGTGAGCGCGCGGTCGACGAACTCGCTCGCGAACGAGCGCCACGCGCGGGCCGGCTCGCTTCCCGTGATCGTCCAGAACCACACGTCGCCGGTGCCCTGCTCGGGGCGGTGCAGCGTCGCCTCGGGCCAGCGGAGGCTGCGGCCGCCCTCCCCGTCGGACTCGATCTGCGGCCGCGTGTACTGGTAGTCGAAGTAGAGCTCGGGGTCGACCGAGAACGCGGGTCTGAGGTCGGCCTCCTCGCGCAGCTGCCGCACGGCTCCCGTGGCGGCTTCTCCGGCGTCGTTCCAGCCGTCGAAGGCGGCGACGATGATCCTGCGTCCGAGTGTCTGCACCGGGTTCCCTCCTCCCGCAGCGCGGGTGTCCGTCCAGGTTAGTCCCGGATGCCGCCCCAGTAGGCTGAACCGGTGACAGTGAAGCAGCCCCACGCCGTGCTCTGGGACATGGATGGCACCCTCATCGACTCCGAGCCGTACTGGATGGCCGCGGAGACGCCGCTCGTGGAGAGCTTCGGCGGCACGTGGGACCACGAGCAGGCTCTGCAGCTCGTGGGCCTCGGCCTGCACGACGCCGCGCGCGTCCTGCAGGGAGCGGGCGTGCGGATGGAGGTCGACGCGATCGTCGAGCACCTCACCGACGACGTGCTGCGCCAGATGGGCGAGCTCGGCGTCCCGTTCCGCCCTGGCGCGCAGGAGCTCCTGCGCGAGCTGCGCGCGGCCGGCGTGAAGACCGCGCTCGTCACGATGTCGATGCACCGCATGGCGGCCGCGATCGTCGAGCTGCTCGAGTTCGACGCCTTCGACCTCGTGCTCGGCGGAGACGACGTGCCGATGCCGAAGCCGCACCCCGACCCGTACCTGCGCGCCGCCGAGCTGCTCGACGTCGACATCGCGCACACGGTCGCGATCGAGGACTCGCCCAACGGCCTGCGCGCCGCCGTCTCGTCGGGCGCCGTGTCGCTCGGCGTGCCGCACTTCGTCGGTCTCGACGGCGTCGGCGCACACGAGCTGTGGCCGACCCTCGAGGGCCGCGGCATCGCCGACATCACCGCGCTGTACAGCGCCCACCGCTCCTGACCCCCATCTCCCGGAGGACACCCATGACCGCGCCTCGCGGCCCCTTCCGCTTCGGCGACCGTGTGCAGCTCACCGGCCCGAAGGGCAGGATGCACACCATCACGCTCCGCGAACGCGGCGAGCTCCACACCCATCACGGCGTGCTCCGGCACGAGCAGCTCGTCGGCCAGCCCGACGGGTCGGTCGTGGAGAACTCGAGCGGACACGAGTACCTCGCGCTGCGGCCCCTGCTCCGCGACTTCGTGATGTCGATGCCGCGCGGCGCCGCGATCGTCTACCCCAAGGACGCGGCGGCGATCGTCGCGCAGGCCGACATCTTCCCCGGCGCGGTCGTCGTCGAGGCCGGCGTCGGCTCGGGAGCGCTGTCGCTGTCGCTGCTGCGTGCGGTGGGAGCGTCCGGACGGCTCATCTCGTTCGAACGGCGCATGGAGTTCGCCGAGGTCGCGATGGCGAACGTCGAGACCTTCTTCGGCGAGCGCCCTGCGCACTGGTCGGTCGTCGAGGGCGATCTCGCCGAGGCGCTCCCCGGCGCGGTCGAGCGGGGCAGCGTCGACCGCGTCGTGCTCGACATGCTCGCACCGTGGGAGGTGCTCGAGCCGGTCGCCGACGCGCTCGCTCCCGGCGGCGTCGTCATCTGCTACGTCGCGACCGCGACGCAGCTGTCGCGCGTGGCCGAGTTCCTGCGCGGGCTGGGCTGCTTCACGGAGCCGGAGGCGAGCGAGACGATGGTGCGCGGATGGCACGTCGACGGGCTCGCGGTGCGACCGGATCACCGCATGGTCGCGCACACGGGCTTCCTCATCACGGCGCGCCGCCTCGCCCCGGGCGTCGTGCCCCCCGAGGTGAAGCGCAGGGCGTCGAAGAAGAGCTACACCGACGAGGACCTCGAGATCTGGACCCCCGGCGCCGTCGGGGACCGCGACATCACCGACAAGAACCTCCGCAAGCGCGTGCGCGAGGCGCAGCGCGCGGCGGAGGGCGCTCGCCTCGCGGCCGGTGCGGTGTCGGGGGAGGGCGAGCAGGATGCTTAGACTGATGCCCGTGCGCAAGACCCCCGCTCTCCTCTCCGTCGCCGCCCTGACCACGCTCGCCCTGGCCGGCTGCAGCCCCGTCGGAGGATCCGGCGCATCGTCGTGCGACCGTGCAGAGGGCGCCGACCCGACGCTTCCCGACCTCGTCCAGGTCGACGGAGCACTCGACGAGGCGCCGCAGGTCGACATGCGGTCGCCGTTCCACGTCGACGAGACGGCGTATGCCGACGTCGAGGTGGGCGACGGCCCCGCCATCGCGACGATGGACCAGGCCGGTGTGCTCGACATGACCCTCTACGACGGCACGACCGGCGAGATGATCATCGGCACGTCGTACTCGGGCGACCTCTCGAGCGTCGGCGCCCTGTCGCAGTGGACCACGCAGTTCCCGGGCCTCGAGGACGCGCTCGAATGCGCGACCGAGGGCTCGCGCGTGATCGCCGCGCTCGCCGAGGACGACGTGGCCCCCGAGGCGCGGCAGACGTACGCCCAGGCGGGCTTCCCGCAGGAGGGCTCGATCGTCGCGGTGGTCGACGTGCGGAAGGTCTACCCGGCAGCCGCCTCGGGGACGCTCCAGTACAACGACGGGTTCGGCCTGCCGAGCGTCGTGCGCGATCCCGACGGACGCCCGGGCATCGTCGTCCCCGACGCGCCCGCGCCCGAGGAGCTCGTCGTCCAGACGCTCATCAAGGGCGACGGCGAGAAGCTGACCGCCGACGACACGCCGCTCGTGCACTACACGGGCGTCCTGTGGGACGAGAAGACGGTCTTCGACTCGTCGTGGGAGAACGGATCGCCCGTCCCGTTCCCGCTCGACGGCGTCATCGAGGGCTTCACGAAGGGCCTCGTGGGCCAGACGATCGGCTCGCAGGTCATGATCGTCGTGCCCCCGGAGCTCGGATACGGCGACGAGGGCCAGGGGACGATCCCCGGCGGCGCGACGCTCGTGTTCGTCGTGGACATCCTCGGCGTGCAGGACGCGCCCACCCCGTAGCGGGTGCGCCCCTCGCCCCGCGGGGATCCCTAGGATGGCTCTCGTGGCCGAGCGGATCCCAGCGGAAGAGCGACTGATGAATCTCGTGGTCGCCCTCGTGGCGACCGAGATCGGCCTCACGAAGCAGCAGATCCTCGACAGCGTGTCGGGGTACCGGCAGCGCGCCGGCGCGCGGTCCGACGCGCTCGACAAGATGTTCGAGCGCGACAAGGACGACCTCCGCGCGCTCGGTGTTCCCCTCGAGACCATCCCCTCGAGCACGGACCCGAACGACCTCCGCGACGCCCGGTACCGCATCCCGAAGTCGGAGTACCACCTCCCCGAGGACATCTCGTTCTCGCCGTCGGAGCTCGCCGTGCTGAGCCTCGCCGGCGAGGTGTGGAGCTCGGGATCGCTGTCGGCCGAGGCGCGCTCCGGGCTGCGGAAGATCCGCGCGCTCGGCATCGACGTGGATGAGCCGATCCTCGGCTTCGCGCCACGGCTCACGGCGCACGAGCCCGCGTTCGCGCCGCTCCAGTCGGCCATCGAGGCATCCCGCACCGTGACGTTCGCGTACCTCAAGCCGGGGGAGGAGCGCGCACGCCGCCGGCGGCTGGCACCCCTCGCGCTCGTCGAGTACGAGGGGCGCTGGCACGTCTACGGCCGCGACCTCGACGCGGACGCGGACCGGACGTTCCTCCTCAGCCGCATCACGGGCGACGCCGAGACGACGGCGGAGACCTTCGACCGATCCGCACGCGAGGGAGCGGGCGAGCGCGCCCTGTCCGGGCTCGAGGAGGTCGCGGCGAGGCAGCGCGCGCTCGTCGAGGTGACGCCGGGCAGCGAGGGCGCCCTCCGCCTGCTGCGCCGCGCGGAGCCCGCCGTGCAGGGCTACCGCGTCCCCTACGTCGACCGGCACATCTTCGCCGACGAGCTCGCCTCGTACGGTCCCGAGGTGCGCGTCGTGGAGCCCGCGGACCTGCGCGAGGCCGTCATCGAGCGCCTGCGCGCGGTCGCCGCGCTGCACGAGGGGGAGGCCCGATGACCGTCCAGCGACCGAACCTCCTCGCGAGCGACCAGGTCCGCATCCTCCTGACGCTCGTGCCGTTCCTGTTCGAGCGCGGCGAGGTGTCCGTCGACGACGCGGCGGCCGAGTTCGACGTGACGCCGGCGCAGATGCGCCGGCTCGTGCGGCGCCTGCCGCTCATCGGACTCCCCGGCGAGGACGGCTGGTACCAGATGCCGAACGAGATGTTCGACATCGACTGGGACCTCCTCGAGGAGCACGACGTCATCCTCATCAAGGAGAAGGTCGCGCTCGACCGCGCGCCGCGGCTCACCGCGCGCGAGGCCGCCGCGCTGCTCGCGGGTCTGCAGCTCGCCCGCGGCATCCCCGGGGTCGCCGACACCGAGGTGTACGCCCGCCTCGTCGAGAAGCTCGCGCGCGGTGCGTCGGGAGCACCCGCCGAGCTCGTCGTCGCGCCCGAGCCGGTCGACGAGGTGCGATCGCTCGTCTCGCGCGCGCTCACGGTGCGGGTCGCGCTGTCGTTCACCTACCGCGCACCTGACGCCGGGCCGACGACGCGCACCGTCGACCCCATGAGCGTCCTCATCACGAACGGGCAGTGGTACCTCCAGGGGTGGTGCCACCTGCGGCGCGCGGTGCGGACGTTCCATCTCGACCGAGTGAGCGAGGCGCGCCTGACCGACATCCCGATCGAGCATCGCGACGAGCGCGCGGGGGAGGCGGGCTTCGGGCAGGTCGACGGCGATCAGATCGCGGTCGTGCGGTACCCCGCGGATGCCGCTGCGCTCCTCGGCGACTACCTCAGGCACGCCGAGGTGTCCGAGGAGGGCGGCACCGCGACCGCCCGCATCCGCATCGCGGACGCGCAGACGCTGCGCCGACTCGCCGCCCGGCTCGGCGGGCGGCTCGAGATCGTGTCGCCGCCGCAGGCGCGCCGCGCGGCAGCCGAGTGGGCCCGCGCGGGGCTCGCGCTGTACGGAGTCAGCTGAGCGTCCTCGAGGAAAACAGTTTCCGATCGCCGGGCCGACCTCGGCGCGTCGGGTCGACGGGCTAGAATCGCCTCGAACCCAGACTTCCGATCGATGGAGACCCCTCATGCTCGGCAATCTCAACGGCTGGCACCTGCTCATCCTGCTGGCCGTCATCCTCCTCCTCTTCGGCGCGGCACGTCTCCCTGCCCTCGCCAAGAGCGTCGGCCAGTCGGCGCGCGTCTTCAAGGGCGAGATGAAGCAGATGAAGGAGGAGAGCGGGGAGGACGACACGAAGAAGGCCGCCGAGCCGGGGTACACGCTGAACGGCGAGACCGTCGAGCGGCCGAAGGCGGATGGCTCCGCCGGCAGCACGCCGCAGAGCTAGCCGCGCATGGCGACGACCGACACGGAGGTCGCCATGCCGGAGGACGGGCCGTACCGCGACCGCAAGATGACCCTCGCGGCGCATCTGCTCGAGCTGCGCAAGCGGCTCATGATCGCGGCCGCCGCGCTCGTCGTCGGCATGGTGGTGGCCTTCCTCATCACCGATCCCGTCATCCACCTCCTCACACAGCCGATCGCGCTGGTCGCTGAGAGGCGGGGAGACGACTTCGCGCAACTGAACTTCGACTCCGTCACGGCGGGGTTCGACATGCGCATGCGCATCGCGTTCGCGCTCGGTCTGCTCATGTCGGCGCCGGTCTGGCTGTGGCAGATCTGGGCGTTCATCATGCCGGGCCTCACGCGCAAGGAGGTCCGCTACACGGTCGGCTTCATGGCCACGGCGATCCCGCTCTTCTTCGCGGGCTGCTACGTGGGCCTCGTCATCATGCCCCACATCATCGAGCTGATGGCGTCCTTCGTGCCCGAGGCGGGTGCGCAGTTCTACAAGTACGACTACTACTACGACTTCGTCTTCAAGCTCCTGCTCGTCCTGGGCGTCGCGTTCGTGAGCCCCGTGTTCCTCGTGGCGCTCAATCTCGCGGGAATCATCACGGGCAAGGCCATCCTCAAGGGATGGCGGGTGGCGGTGGTCGTGGCGACCGCGTTCGCCGCGATCTCGACGCCCGCGGCCGACATCACGTCCATGCTCCTGCTCGCGGGCATCCTCATCGTCCTGTACGTGCTCGCGGGGCTCCTGTCGATGCTGTTCGACCGGCGCAAGCGCAAGCGCCATCCGGAGATGTTCGTCGACCCCGAGGTGTGAGCGGCGCCAGCCGCATGCGCGCGCGATAGTCTTCGAGCATGAGCGGCCTGAGCCCATCCGAAAGCTACGCCGCAGCCCGCGAGAGCCGTCGGCACCCGATCACGACGGCCTTCGCTGAGGCGCAGCGCTTCGAGCTCGACCCGTTCCAGGTGGCGGGCTGCCAGGCGCTCGAAGACGGGCGCAGCGTGCTGGTCGCCGCGCCCACGGGCGCGGGCAAGACCATCGTCGGCGAGTTCGCCGTGCACCTCGCGATGCGGACGCCGGGGGAGAAGGCCTTCTACACGACGCCCATGAAGGCGCTGTCGAACCAGAAGTTCCGCGAGCTGCAGCAGGTCTACGGCGAGGACGAGGTCGGCCTGCTCACGGGCGACACGAACATCAACGCGCACGCGCGCGTGGTCGTGATGACGACCGAGGTGCTCCGCAACATGATCTACGCCGGCTCCTCGGCGCTGCGCGGGCTCCGCTACGTCGTGATGGACGAGGTGCACTATCTCGCCGACCGGTTCCGCGGCGCGGTGTGGGAGGAGGTCATCATCCACCTCCCGCAGGGCGTGCGGCTCGTCTCCCTCAGCGCGACCGTGTCGAACGCGGAGGAGTTCGGCGACTGGCTCGACACCGTGCGCGGCGACACCGAGGTCATCGTGTCCGAGACGCGGCCCGTTCCGCTCGAGCAGCACGTCCTCGTGCGCGGCGACCTCCTGCCGCTGTTCGACGAGAGGGCGGGTGCCGCGGCCGCGCAGGTCAACCAGGAGCTCATGCGCGTGCGCTCGTC
The DNA here is from genome assembly GCF_035188445.1 of Microbacterium sp. JZ37. Lineage (NCBI taxonomy): Bacteria > Bacillati > Actinomycetota > Actinomycetes > Micrococcales > Microbacteriaceae > Microbacterium > Microbacterium sp. JZ37. The sequence continues at coordinate 1,501,354 of NZ_CP045253.1, forward strand.
GTTCGCGCAGAGCCATCGGGCCAACGAGGACTTCTTCGACAAGCGGCGCCGCGGTCGGCGGCCGTCGTACCGGCGGCCGGGGCCCGCCGGGCGCATGGAGCGGATCGACCGGCCGCAGGTGATCGAGCTGCTCGGGCGCCAGAACCTGCTCCCCGCCATCTTCTTCATCTTCAGCCGGATGGGCTGCGACCAGGCGGTGCAGCAGGTGCGCCGATCGGGCGTGCGGCTCACGACGCAGGACGAGCGCGCCGAGATCCGGCGCATCGTGGACAAGCGGATGGCCAGCCTGCCCGACGAGGACCTCGGGGTCCTCGGGTTCTGGGAGTGGCGCGAGGATCTCGAGCGCGGGGTCGCGGCGCACCACGCGGGCCTCCTGCCGGCCTTCAAGGAGGTCGTCGAGGAGCTCTTCCAGCGCAAGCTCGTGAAGGCCGTCTTCGCGACGGAGACGCTCGCGCTCGGCATCAACATGCCCGCGCGCACGGTCGTGCTCGAGAAGCTCGAGAAGTTCAACGGCGAGGCCCGCGTGCCGATCACGTCGGGGGAGTACACCCAGCTGACGGGCAGGGCGGGCCGCCGCGGGATCGATGTGGAGGGCCACGCGGTCGTGCAGTGGACCGACGGACTCGACCCGCAGGCGGTGGCGTCGCTCGCGTCGCGGCGCACGTATCCGCTCAACTCGAGCTTCCGCCCCACGTACAACATGGCGGTCAACCTCATCGACCAGTTCGGCAAGGAGCGCGCACGGGAGATCCTGGAGTCGTCCTTCGCCCAGTTCCAGGCCGACCGCGCCGTTGTGGGCCTCGCACGGCAGGTCAAGGAGGCCGAGGAGTCCCTCGCCGGATACGAGAAGGCCATGGCGTGCGATCGCGGCGACTTCGCCGAGTACGCGGGGATCCGGCGCGAGCTCAGCGACCTCGAGAAGGCCGACCGCAAGGACGTGAGCGCGTCGCGCGCTCGGCGTCAGCAGCGCCTGGACCGCATCCAGAGTCTGCGCAAGCGCATGCTGCGGCACCCCTGCCACCAGTGCCCCGACCGGGAGAAGCACGCGCGCTGGGGCGAGCGGTTCTGGCGACTGCGTCGCGACGTCACGAAGCTTCGTCGTCAGATCGAGGGGCGCACGGGGAGCGTCGCGCGCCAGTTCGACCGCATCCTCGACGTGCTCGCGGAGCTCGAGTACGTCGAGCCGGGCGAGGCCGGCCTCGCGCTGACCGCCGCCGGCCGCAGGATGCGGCGGATCTACGGCGAGCGCGACCTGCTCGTGGCGGAGTCGCTCCGGCAGGGGCTCTGGAGCCGGCTCGACGCCGCGGGCCTCGCGTCCCTCGCCTGTGCGCTCGTCTACGAGCCGCGGCGCGACGAGGCGCCCGAGGCGCACGGCCTGCCACGGGGAGCCTTCCGGGAGGCCCTCGCCGCGACCGAGGAGCTCTGGAGCCGACTCGACGACCTCGAGCGCGATCACGGGCTGCCGGGATCGAACCCGCCCGCGACCGCGCTCGCGACCGCCATGCACATGTGGGCGCGCGGCCAGGCCCTCGATCGGGTGCTGACGGCCGCCGACATGGCGGCAGGCGACTTCGTGCGCTGGGCCAAGCAGACGATCGACCTGCTCGACCAGCTGTCGATCGTCGCGGAGGGCGATCTCGCGCGCACTGCGCGGACCGCGCTCGACGCCGTGCGACGGGGCATCGTGGCCTACAGCTCCGTGTGAGCGCGGCCCGCGCCTCGTCCAGGCAGTCGCCGAGGCGCGGGCAATAGGCTGTCGCCTATGCCCGAACGCCCCCTGCTGCCGCTGTGGGCGGCGGCCGTCGCGGCGGCCGCGGGCGGGCTCGCCCTCGACGCCGCCTTCCCCGCGGTCGGGATCTGGCCGCTCGCGTTCCCCGCCGTCGCCCTGTCGCTCGCGTCCCTCGTCGGACGCCGCATCGCCTCGGCGCTGCTCGTGGGCTTCGTCTTCGCGCTCGCGTTCTACCTGCCGCACGTCTCGTGGGCCGCGGGGTTCCTCGGCGACAACCCGTTCGCCTGGGTGCCGTGGGTCGCGCTCGCCGTCGTGGAGGCCGCGCTCATGGCGATCGGCGCCATCCCGCTCGCCCTCGCCTACCGATGGCTCCCGCGCGCGTCGCGCGCCGGGGCCGTCCGCCTCGTCGTGCTGCCCGTCGCCGTCGCCATGCTGTGGACGTGGCGCGAGGCGACCCTCGGCTCGTGGCCGTACGGGGGATTCGCGTGGGGGCGCGTCGGCATGAGCCAGTCCGAGAGCCCGCTCGCGCCGCTGTCGTCGTGGATCGGCGTGAGCGGGATCACCTTCGTCATCGTCCTCGTGTGCGCCCTCGCGATCGAGGCCGTGCGGATGGCGCGCTCGGCTCATCGCGCGGGCCGGCGCGTGCTGGCCCTCGTCGCGCCCGCTGCGCTGCTCGGTGTGCTCATGCTCGTCCCGCCGTTCCCGACCGCGCCCGCGGGGGAGATCTCGGTCGGGGCCGTGCAGGGGAACGGCCCGGCCGCCTATCTCGACGCACGGGAGCCGTATGACGTGCTGAACGCGCAGATCACGGCGTCGGAGCCGCTGCGGGACGCCGATGTCGACGTCGTGCTGTGGCCCGAGGGCGGCGTCGACAGCGACCCCCTCTACAACGAGACGACCGCGCTCTATCTCGACACCGTCGTGGGTGCGCTCGATGCGCCGCTGCTCATGAACGCCGCGTCCGCCCGCGGGGGAGATCCCACCTCGGGCGACGACCCGATCTACAACACGTCGATGCTGTGGACCGAGGATGGCGCGACGCAGCTGCACTCCAAGCGCCATCCGGTGCCGTTCGGGGAGTACGTGCCCGACCGACCGCTCTTCGAGGCACTCGCCCCCGACCTCATCGGGCTCATCCAGCGGGAGTACACCCCCGGTGACGACTCGCCGGTGTTCGACGTCGGCGGCGTGGGCATCGGCCTCGCGATCTGCTTCGACGTGATCTCGGACTCCCTCATCGCGGAGGGCATCGCAGACGGCGCCGAGGTGTTCATGTTCCAGACGAACAACGCCGACTTCCGGGGGACCGACGAGAATCTGCAGCAGCTCGCGTTCGCGCGCATGCGCGCGATCGAGACGGGCCGGAGCGTCGTGAACCTGTCGACGACGGGCACGAGCCAGATCATCGCGGCCGACGGCTCGGTGGTCGACGCGCTGCCGATCGACGAGGCGGGGGCGATGATCGCCGATGTCGAGCTGCGCGAGGGCACGACGGCCGGCGTCGTCGTGGGGCCGTGGGTGCAGGGCGCCATGGCGTTCGGGCTCGTCCTCGTCGCCGCGGCCGGGCTCCTGGCCCGCCGTCGCCGACGTGCCTAGGATCGGGACATGAGCTTCGACGACGACCCCGAGAAGAAGTACTGGTACAACCTGCGCACGGGCGAGGTGGAGTTCGGCCTCGTCTCGCCGGCCGTCGACCGGGCAGGCCCGTTCGACACCGCCGAGGAGGCAGCGAAGGCTCCCGAGGTGCTCGAAGCGCGCTCGCGCGCATGGGCCGAGGAGGACGCGCGCGAGGACGACTGGTCGGCGCGTCGAGACGGCTCGGCGGACCAGTAGTCTGAGAACGCGCCGCGCGAGCGGACGTCAGGTCGCAGAGAGGATCCGATGGACAAGCAGAGGGACTTCGTGCTCCGCACGATCGAGGAGCGCGGCGTCAAGTTCGTGCGCCTGTGGTTCACCGATGTGCTCGGCACCCTGAAGTCGGTCGCGATCGCGCCGGCCGAGGTGGAGGGCGCCTTCCGGGAGGGCATCGGCTTCGACGGCTCCGCGATCGAGGGCCTGACCCGCTCGTACGAGTCGGATCTCCTCGCGTTCCCGGATCCGTCGACGTTCCAGATCCTGCCGTGGCGCGGCGAGGTCGACCCGACGGCGCGCATGTTCTGCGACATCACGACGCCCGACGGCCAGCCCGCTCCCGCTGAGCCGCGCAACGTCCTGAAGCGCACGCTCGCGAAGGCTGCCGATGCGGGCTTCACGTTCTACACGCACCCGGAGATCGAGTTCTACCTCCTCAAGTCGAGCAGCTTCGGCGCCGAGGGCCCTGAGCCCGTCGACCGGGCCGGCTACTTCGACAACGTGCCCGGCGGAACGGCGCACGACTTCCGCCGCCGTGCGGTGCGCATGCTCGAGGACCTCGGGATCTCGGTCGAGTACAGCCACCACGAGGTCGGCCCCGGGCAGAACGAGATCGACCTGCGCTACGCCGACGCGCTGACGATGGCGGACAACATCATGACCTTCCGCACGGTCGTCAAGGAGGTCGCGATCGAGGAGGGCGTGCACGCGACCTTCATGCCCAAGCCGCTCGCGGGCGAGCCGGGCAGCGGCATGCACACCCACATGTCGCTCTTCGAGGGCGACGTGAACGCGTTCTTCGAGGAGGGCGCGCAGTACCAGCTCTCCCGGGTCGGGCGACAGTTCATCGCGGGTCTCATGCGCCACGCGAACGAGATCGCTCTCGTCACGAACCAGTTCGTCAACTCGTACAAGCGCCTGTGGGGCGGGGACGAGGCGCCGAGCTACGTCACATGGGGGCACAACAACCGGTCGGCGCTCATCCGCGTGCCGCTCTACAAGCCCGGCAAGGGCGGCTCGGCGCGCGTCGAGTACCGCGCGATCGACTCCGCGGCGAACCCGTACCTCGCGTACTCGCTCATGCTCGCCGCGGGCCTCAAGGGCATCCAGGAGGAGTACGAGCTCGCTCCCGAGGCCGAGGACAACGTGGGCGCGCTCTCGAGCGCCGAGCGCCGCGCCCTCGGGTACCAGTCGCTCCCGACGAGCATGTACGACGCGATCAAGCTCATGGAGGACAGCGAGCTCGTCGCCGAGACGCTCGGCGAGCAGGTGTTCCGCTACGTGCTCGCGAACAAGCGCCGCGAGTACGACGCGTACCGCGCGCAGGTGACGCAGTACGAGCTGAAGTCGACGCTCGACGTCATCTGACGCCGGGCGCATCGCGATGACGACGGGCAGCCGCGCCACCGGTCTGACCGGGCTCGCGCGGATGGGGTTCAGCCGTCTCGAGCGCGCCGACGCGGAGATCTCGGAGCTGTCGCAGCTCGCGGGTCTGCCGCGTGAGGCGGTGCTCGAGCATGCGGGCGGCGCAGCCGATCCGGACGAGGCGCTGGACGGCCTCCTCCGGATCGCCCGTCGAGCACCCGAGGAGGTCGCCGCCACTCTCGCGGATCCGCACGGCAGGGCCGTCGCGTGGCGTCTGCTCGGGGCGTCCCGCGGCTTCGCCGACTTCTACCTGCGACGGCCCGGGTCGTTCCCGGCGCTCGTCGACGCGGGCGACGTGCTCCCGGACGATGCTGCGCTGCGCGGCGCCCTGCTCGGCGCGGTCGGCGCGGAGGACGGCTTCGCCGCGACCGCCGACGAGTCGGCGTGGGTGGCGCTGCGCGTCGCCTACCGCGAGCAGCTCGCGCGCATCGCGGCCTACGACCTGCTCTCCGAGGACCCGGTCGACGCCGTGAGGGATGTCTCGGCGGCGCTCGCCGACGCCGCGGGCGCCGCTCTCGAGGCGTCTCTCGCGGTCGCACGTGTGCGCGCGGCGACGGGCGCGGCCGGGGCAGGCCTCTTCCCGCGCGGCGAGGTCGCGCAGACGCGCCTGGCCGTGATCGGGATGGGGAAGGCGGGGGCGCGCGAGCTCAACTACGTCTCCGACGTCGACGTCATCTTCGTCGGGGGAGTCGCCGACGACGCCGAGATCTCGGAGGCGCGGGCCCTCGACATCGCGCACCGCCTCGCGGTCCAGACGATGCGCGGGATCTCGGAGATGGAGGTCGAGCCCCCGCTGTGGGAGGTCGACGCGAATCTCCGCCCCGAGGGCAAGCAGGGCGCGCTCGTGCGCAGCCTCGCCTCGCACCTCGCCTACTACGATCGATGGGCGCACTCGTGGGAGTTCCAGGCCCTCCTCAAGGCGCGTCCGCTCGCGGGAGACCGCGACCTGGGCGCCGCGTACGTCGCGGGGACGCAGCCCAAGGTCTGGGCGAGCGCGGGGCGGGAGAACTTCGTCGACAGCGTGCAGGGGATGCGCGAGCGCGTCATGGAGCACATCCCGCCCGCTGACGTCCCCTACCAGCTGAAGCTCGGCCCCGGCGGCATCCGGGACGTCGAGTTCACGGTCCAGCTCATCCAGCTCGTCCACGGTGTCGCCGACACGACGATCCGCATCGCGGGAACGCTCGACGCCCTCGACGCGCTGGTCGCCGAGGGGTACATCGGGCGACAGGACGCCGCGACGTTCGCGCGCGACTACCGCATGCTCCGGCTGCTCGAGCACCGTCTCCAGCTGATCGGCCTCACGCGCACGCACCTCATGCCGCGCACGGACGAGGGCCTGCGCGTGCTCGCGCGCGCGAGCGGACTCGCCGACACGGGGGAGGGGGTCCAGCGCCTCTGGGAGCGCATCAAGCGCGAGGTGCGCGACGTGCACGTGCGCCTGTTCTACCGTCCGCTTCTGTCCGCGGTCGCGGCGCTCCCCGAGGATCAGCGCAGCCTCACGGCCGACGAGGCGCACGCCCGCCTCGCCGCGATCGGCCTCCGCGACCCGGGCGGCGCGCTGCGGCACATCCGCGCGCTCACCTCGGGTCTCAGCCGGAAGGCGACCATCCAGCGCCACCTCATGCCGGTCATGCTCCGCTGGTTCGCGGACGGCGTCGACCCCGACCACGGCCTCGTCTCGTACCGGCGCATCAGCGAGCGCCTCGGCGACACCCCGTGGTTCCTGCGCATGCTCCGCGACTCGACGGGTGCCGCCGAGGGGCTCACGAAGATGCTGTCGGGGTCGCGGTACATCGGCGATCTCATGGAGTGGATCCCCGAGTCGGTCGCGTGGCTCGACGATCAGGAGCGCCTCCGCCCGCGAGCCGGCGACGTCCTGCGGGCGGAGGCGCGCGCCATCCAGGACCGCCATGCGGGGCTCGAGGAGGCGATGGCCGCCGTGCGCGCCCTCCGCCGTCGCGAGATGCTGCGAACCGCCATGGGCGCGGTGCTCGGCGCGATCACGATCGAGGAGCTGGGCGACGCGCTGACCACCATCACGGAGGTCACGATCCAGGCGACGCTGCGTGCCGTGCGGCGGGACGTCGTGCCGCCGGAGGACGACTCGCTCGACTTCGCGATCATCGGGATGGGCCGCTTCGGCGGAGCCGAGCTCGGGTTCGGATCGGACGCGGACGTGCTCTACGTGTACCGGCCCGAGCAGGTCGATCCCACGCGCGCGCACGACCTCGCTGCGCGGATCGTGTCGGAGCTGCGTCGCGTGTCGGAGGACTTCCGGCTGCCGCTCGATCTCGACGCGGAGCTGCGCCCCGAGGGCAGGAGCGGCCCCATCGTGCGCTCGCTCGACGCGTACGCCGAGTACTACCGGCGCTGGTCGCTCTCGTGGGAGGCGCAGGCGCTGCTCCGCGCGCGCGGCGTGGCCGGCTCGGCGAAGCTCATCGGCGACTTCATGGCGATGGCCGACGAGATCCGGTACCCCGAGCGCATCGACCTCGCCTCGACGCGGGAGATCAAGCGGATCAAGGCCCGTGTCGAGAACGAGCGCATGCCGCAGCGGATCGACCGCACCCGGCACCTCAAGCTCGGTCCGGGTGGCCTGAGCGACGTCGAGTGGCTCGTCCAGCTGCTGCAGCTCGAGCACGGCCACGCGCGCCCCGAGCTGCGGACGACGTCCACGATCGCGGGGCTCACGGCGGCCAGGGAGGCAGGCCTCGTGTCGGAGGCCGACGCCGAGCAGCTGGCGGCGGCGTGGCGGCTCGCCGCCCGCCTGCGCTCCGCGAACACGCTGTACTCCGGCAACACGAGCGACGTGCTGCCGACGGACCGTCGCGCGCTCGACGGCATCGGACGCATCCTCGAGTACCCGCCGTACTCGGCGAACGACGTCGAGGAGGACTGGCTGCGCGCGTCGCGACGGTCGCGGAAGGTGTTCGAGCGCCTCTTCTACGGCGATCCCGCCTAGCGGCCGAGGGGCGGAGGGCCCGTCAGGCGCGCGCGACCCGGTGCCACAGCGCCGCGTAGGCCTTCGCGGCCTCTGAGCGCGGAGCGAAGGCGCCGATCGCCGCGTGCTTCTCGCCCATGCGCTCCGCGACGACCGTGAACGGCACGACGATGTCGGTGATCTCGGCGACGCGCGACGGCAGCTCGTCAGCGGCGTCGCGGTGGCTGCGCTTGCGCCGGTCGACCATCGTGAGGAACGCCACGAGCGCGGCGTCGCGACCGTCCTCGGCGAGCAGGTCGCGCACCTGGTCGAAGGACCGCAGCGAGAGAAGCGACGGCGCGAGCGGCGCGAGCACGACGTCGGCCGCACGCAGGGCGTTCTCGGCGACGAGCGATGCGCCCGGCGGGCAGTCGAGGATCACGACGTCGTAGTCGTCGCGCAGCGGCTTCAGGACGCGCGCGAGGCGCGACCCCGACTTCTTCGTCGCGTCCAGGGCGATGTCGAGGTCGCGGTAGGAGGCGTCGGCGGGCAGGACGTCCACCCCGTCGACCGACGTCTCCCGGATGGCCTTGGCGGCCGACCGCTCGCCCGAGAGGACGGCCTCCGCGCCGCCGCGCAGCTTCTGGCGCACACCGAGCAGCCACGTCGCTGCCGCCTGCGGATCGAGGTCCCACAGGAGGACGCGATGCCCGTCCGCTGCGGCCTGCCAGGCGAGGTTCACGGCGGTCGTCGTCTTCCCGACGCCGCCCTTCGTGCTGAAGACGGCGATCACGCGCGAGTCGCTCATGGCGCCATCCTTCCACGGACGCGGGAGCGCCCCGGGGAACAGGTCCCCGGGGCGCTCCTCAGCATCGCTGTGCGCGGCTCAGACGCCGAAGTACAGCTCGTACTCGAAGGGGTGAGGACGCTGCGCGAGCGGCTTGATCTCGTTCTCCTCCTTGTACTCGATCCAGGTGTCGATGAGCTCCTGCGTGAACACGCCGCCCTCGAGGAGGAACGCGTGGTCCTCGCGGAGCGCGTCGAGCGAGTCCTGCAGCGAGTTCGGGACCTGGGGGATGCCCTTGGCCTCCTCGGCGGGGAGCTCGTACAGGTCCTTGTCGACCGGCTCGTGCGGCTCGATGCGGTTCTTGATGCCGTCGAGGCCGGCCATGAGCTGCGCGGCGAACGCGAGGTACGGGTTGCCCGACGCGTCGGGGGCGCGGAACTCGATGCGCTTGGCCTTCGGGTTCGAGCCGGTGATCGGGATGCGGATGGCCGCGGAGCGGTTGCCGGCGGAGTAGACGAGGTTCACGGGAGCCTCGAAGCCCTTGACGAGACGGTGGTAGCTGTTCAGCGTCGGGTTCGTGAACGCGAGGACCGCGGGAGCGTGCGCGAGGATGCCGCCGATGTACCAGCGGGCGATGTCGCTCAGGCCGCCGTAGCCGGTCTCGTCGTAGAAGAGGGGCTTGCCGTCGGCCCACAGCGACTGGTGCGTGTGCATGCCGGAGCCGTTGTCGCCGAAGAGCGGCTTGGGCATGAAGGTCGCGACCTTGCCCCACTCCTCGGCCGTGTTCTTGACGATGTACTTGAACTTCAGGATGTCGTCGGCCGCGTGCACCATGGTGTCGAAGCGGTAGTTGATCTCCTGCTGGCCGCCCGTGCCCACCTCGTGGTGCGCGCGCTCGAGCTCAAGGCCGGCCTCGATGAGCTTGAGGCTGATGTCGTCGCGGAGGTCAGCCGTCTTGTCGACGGGGGACACCGGGAAGTAGCCGCCCTTGTACGGGGTCTTGTTGGCCAGGTTGCCGCCCTCTTCGGCGCGGCCCGTGTTCCACGCGCCCTCCTCGGAGTCCACCGAGTAGAAGCTCGCGTTCTGCTTCACCTCGTAGCGCACGTCGTCGAAGATGTAGAACTCGGCCTCGGGAGCGAAGTACGCGGTGTCGGCGATGCCGGTGGAGGCGAGGTACTTCTCGGCCTTCTTGGCGACCTGGCGCGGGTCCTTCGCGTAGATCTCGCCGTTGCGCGGGTTGTAGATGTCGAAGACCATCACGAGCGTCTTCGCCTCGCGGAACGGGTCGAGGTATGCCGTCGACACGTCGGGGATGAGCTGCATGTCCGACTCGTGGATGTTCGCGAACCCGCGGATCGAGGAGCCGTCGAAGAGCTGGCCGACCGTGAAGAACTCCTCGTCCACGGTGGAAGCCGGGATGTTGAAGTGCTGCTGGACGCCGGGAAGGTCCGTGAAGCGGATGTCGAGGAACTTGACGTCCTCGTCCTTGATGAACTTCAGGACCTCGGAGGAATCTTTGAACATTGAGGCTCCAGTTGTGGGATCTCGGGTGGGGCAATCCGTGGAACGGACGACGCGGCAAACCTACGGCTCCGGCGTTGCCTCGTCATGTCCCTTATGTTTCCGGCATGTTACACAGCCCGGTTCCTCTAGGCTCGTCGGGTGACATCCCCCACCCACGCCGACCACCCGGGGGCCAGCCTGGGCCTGCCGGCATCGGGCGCCGGCTCGATCGCCCGTCCTGGCCGCCGCATCGCCGCGCTCGCGATCGACTACGCGGCGGCGACCCTCATCGCATCCGCCTTCTTCGGGTACGACCAGTTCGCTCTGCCCAGCGAGGCCGGTCTCACGATGTTCACGCCGCTCATGGTGTTCGCGGCGCTGCAGGTGCTCTTCATCCCCATGCTCGGCGGGAGCCCAGGGCACCGGCTCGTCGGGATGCGCCTGGTCCGAGCGGATGGCGCGTGGACGGGCGTCTGGCGGCCGATCGTGCGCACCGCGCTCCTCATGCTCGTGATCCCGGCCGTCGTGTGGGACCAGGACCAGCGGGGCCTGCATGACAAGGCCGCCGGGACGGTCCTCCTGCGCGCGTGACGCCCCTGACATGACGATGCCCTCGCCGCGCGGCGAGGGCATCGTCATGTCAGAGGATCAGCGCGGCCGCTGCGAGCGGACCTTCGTCGGGTCGATGCCCTTCGGGATGGGCAGCGACGTGATCGACTGCGACACCGACTCGATGCGCTGCAGCACGGCGCCCATCGTGGCGCGGTCGATCGCCTTCGGCAGGGCCTTGATCGTCTTCGCGAGCTGGTCGATCGGCACCTCGCCCTCGCCGTGGCCGACGTAGAACTCGTGGACCGGAACGCCCGACGCCACACGCTGGGCGCGCATCCGCTCGTCGCGCATGAGGCGCGTGAGCCGGCCCTTGGAGCCCTCTCCGACGACGACGATGCCGCCGCGGCCCACGGCGCGGTAGACCGCCTCCTGCGTCTTGGGGTTGATGCCGACCGGCATCTCCTCGCCGCGCCAGTTGCGGCCGAGCATGTTCGAGAGGACGTGGCCGCTGGCGCCGGGCATGCCGTCGAGCTTGCGGTACATCGCGCGCGTCGAGAAGCGCGTCATGGTCATCATGGCAGCGAGCGCGCCCACCATGAGTCCGGTGATGCCCCAGAGGAGGATGCCCCACCACTGCGGCTGCAGCAGGAAGCCGACGACGACGCCGAGGGCGACGCCGAGCACCACGATCCCGGCGAGCAGCCAGCCGAGCCAGGGGAAGGCCTCACGGGTGAACGTGAACAGTGACCTGATCTGCGAGAAGAAGCCGGGTCGCTTCTCGGCGGAAGTGCTGCGTGCCATGGGACAAGCCTACCGGCGCGCGGGTGCGCCCGAGTGCCGCTGAGCGGCCGACGACGCGTGCACAGGCGCCTCCGGACGGCGCGTCGGGCGCGTCGGCGCGATCCGCCGCGCGGCTCCCGGCTCCTGCGGGCGAGAGTGGGCGCATGGGGTGGGACGACGTGATCTCGGGGGAGCCGGGCATCTCCGAGGGGACAGGCGCGTATCGGCTGATCCGACACGTGGCTCCTCCCGGCGCGCCGCTCGCGGGCGAGCTCGCGGCTGCCGGCGACGATGTGGTCCAGCTCGTGCGGACCGAAGCGGCGGAAGGATGGGACGGATGGCGTGCCGCCGGCGCGCAGCACGTGCTCGCTCCCGTCGACATCGTGCGGCTTCCGGATGGCCACGCGCTCGCGCTGCCGTGGTGCGTCGCGCGCCTGGAGACCTGGCTCGCCGGACGGCTCGCACGCGGGCCGGCGCTCGCGGGCGGGGAGATCGTGACGCTTGCGGTGAGCGTCCTCCGCGGCGTGCAGGAGGCCTGGGCGGGCCGCGCGGGGGACGAGCACGGGCCGAGCGGCGAGTGGTGGCTCACCGACGAGGCGCGCCCGGTGCTCGCTCTCGGGGCCGGGGATGCCGCCGAGGCCTCCGCACGGCGCGTGCTGGCGACCGTGAGCGAGGCATCGGGCGACCGCGTCGTGCGGCGCGCGCTCGACGAGTGCGCGACCGCGCTCGAGCGCCCGCGCGGGCTCCACCGCGCGCTCCCCGAGCTCGAGTCGCGGCTCTTCGACGCCTGCGCGCCGCGACCTCTGCTCCGAGCGGACGACGGCGCCGAGAGCTCGGACGCGGCAGCGACGCCCGAACGGCGTCAGGGCGCGGACCAGCCGGACCGCGCGGCGATGCCAGCCTGGAGCGACTGGATCGACCGGCACGTCGATGCGGGCGTGGGGATGCTGGCGACGCGTGCGTGGGAGGGGCTGCGCGAGGGGGCGGCGCTCATCCGAGCCCGTCTGCGGCCGCGCGGCGCGCGCACGGGCTCGCGTCGCGCTCCGCTTCTCGTCGGAGGCGCATGCGCGGCCGCGGTCCTCCTCGCCGGAGCCCTGTGGCCGTCGGACGCGTCGCCCGGCGCGGGCGCCGCAGAGGAGCCGGCCGCGGCTGCCGAGCCGGCGGATGCCGCGGGCGCGCCCGAGAGCGAGCACGGCCCCGAGGCGGAAGGGGCCGACGACGAGACGCCCGAGCAGGCGACGGCGCGGCTCGTCGAGGGGGCGAATGACGCCACCGTGGCCCTTCTCGACGACTTCGGGGATGTCGCCGTCACCCGCGCCGTGGTGGACGGCGAGACCCGGCACGTCGTGCTCGAGCGGGTCGACGGCGCATGGCGCCTGCGCCAGGTCTACGACACGGCGAAGGGGGCCGGATGAACGCGGTGCGTCCAGCCGGCCCCCTTCGCGCGGGGCGCGTCGACCTCAGATGCCGAGGTCGCCCGCGAAGTCCGCCGCCTCGAGGCGCGCCTTGACCGCCGACAGGAAGCGGGCGGCGTCCGCGCCGTCGATCGTGCGGTGGTCGTACGAGAGCGCGAGGTACACGTACGAGCGGATGCCGATGGCCTCGACCCCGTCGACCTTCACGACGCCGGGGCGCTTGAAGACGACGCCCGTGCCGAGGATCGCCGACTGCGGCAGGAACACGACCGGCGTGTCGAACAGCGCGCCGCGCGATCCGGTGTTCGTCAGGGTGAAGGTGCCGCCCGAGAGCTCGTCCGGCTTCAGCTTGTTGTCGCGCGTGCGCGCGGCGAGGTCGGCGATCTCGTGGGCGATCTGCGCGAGATTCTTCGACCCGGCGTCGCGGACGACCGGGGTGAGGAGACCGCGCTCGGTGTCGACCGCGATGGAGAGGTTCTCCGTCGGCGGGTAGACGATGTTGTTCTCGCCGTCGACCGTCGCGTTGACGATCGGGTACGCCTGCAGCGCCTCGGCGGCGGCGAGGGCGAAGAACGGCAGGAACGACAGCTTGTCGCCGGTCTTCTCGAGGAAGGTGCCCTTGACCTCGTCGCGGAAGGCGGCGAGCTTCGTGACGTCGACCTCGACGACCGTGGTCAGCTGAGCGGTCTTCTGCATCGACTCGACGGCGCGCGACGCCAGCACCTTGCGCAGGCGCGACATCGGGGCGGTCGTGCCGCGCAGCGGCGACGGCTCGGGCTTGACCGCCGCAGCGGCAGCCGGCGCGGCAGCCGGAGCGGCGGCAGCGCCCTCCGCGGCCTTCAGAACGTCCTCCTTGCGGATGCGGCCGCCGACGCCCGTGCCCTTGACTGTGGACAGGTCGACATTGTTCTGCGCCGCGAGACGGCGCACGAGCGGCGTCACGTAGAGCTTCTCGTCCTCGCCGGCGGGCGCGGCCGGCGCCGCAGGGGCGGCGGGAGCAGCCGGAGCAGCCGGGGCGGCGGGCGCAGCGGCCGGAGCGGGAGCAGCCGGGGCGGCGGGAGCAGCCGGGGCCGCAGCAGCCGGGGCCGCAGCAGCCGGCGCCGGAGCCGCGGGGGCCGCAGGCGCCTCGGCCTCGGCGGGAGCCGCGGGGGCGGCAGCCGGGGCGGCGGGAGCAGCCGGGGCTCCGCTGCCGACGCGAGCGAGCACCGACCCGACCTCGACCGTCTCGTCCTCCTGGACGAGGATCTCCTGGACCGTGCCGGCGACCGGCGACGGGATCTCGGTGTCGACCTTGTCCGTGGAGATCTCCAGCAGCGGCTCGTCGACCTCGACGGAGTCGCCGACCTGCTTGAGCCAGCGGGTGACGGTGCCCTCGGTCACGCTCTCGCCCAGCTCGGGGAGCACGACGTCGGAGGAGTCGCCGCTCGCGGCGGGCGCGGCAGCGGGAGCCTCCGCGGCAGGCGCAGCCTGGGCGGCGGGAGCCTCCGCGGGGGCAGCCTGGGCGGCGGCGGCCTCGGCGGGCGCCGCCTCGGCGGCCGGTGCCGCGGGAGCCTCGGCCGCGCCGGAGCCGTCGCCGACACGGGCGAGCTCAGCACCGACCTCGACCGTCTCGTCCTCCTGCACGAGGATGGTCTCCAGGACGCCGCTCACCGGCGAGGGGATCTCGGTGTCGACCTTGTCGGTCGACACCTCGAGAAGCGGCTCGTCCGCTGCGACGGTGTCACCGACCTGCTTCAGCCAGCGGGTGACCGTACCCTCGGTCACGCTCTCTCCGAGAGCGGGGAGGACGACGGAAGTGCTCATGTCAGGAGTCTCCTTCGGAATGTCGAATTCTTGTCTAGCTTAGTGTTGTTGGGGTCCGGGGGCGGCGTCACAGCGCGTGGAGCGGCTTGCCCGCGAGCGCCAGGAAGGCCTCGCCGAGCGCTTCGCTCTGCGTCGGATGCGCATGGATGAGGGGCGCCAGGTCGTCGGGGTGGGCTTCCCACGCGACGGCCAGCTGGCCCTCCGTGATGAGCTCGCCGACGCGGTCGCCGATGAGGTGCACGCCGAGGACGGGGCCGTCCTTGCGGCGCACGACCTTCACGAGTCCGCCGGTCCCGATGATCTCGCTCTTCGCGTTGCCCGCGAGATTGAACTCGGCGGTCTCGATCCCGTCGACGCCGTGCTGCGCGATCGCCTGCGCCTCGGTCGCGCCGACCGAGGCGAGCTCGGGGTGGGAGTAGGTCACGCGGGGGAGCTGGGCATCGGGAACCGGGGCGCTCGCGAGACCCGCGATGCGCTCGGCGACGGCGATGCCCTGCTGGAAGCTGCGGTGCGCGAGCTGCAGGCCCGGCACGATGTCGCCCACGGCCCACACGCCGCGTGCGCTCGTGCGCAGCTCGTCGTCGACGACGACGAAGCCGCGATCCCGCCGGACGCCGGCCTCGTCGAGACCGAGGCCGTCGGTCGCGGGGCCGCGACCGACGGCCACGAGCAGCACATCGGCCGTGTGCGTCTCGCCGTTCTCGAGCGTCACGGTGACGGCGTCGGCGGTCTGCGACGCCGACGCGAAGCGGACGCCGAGCGAGGTGCGGATGCCGCGACGGCGGTAGGCGCGCTCGAGACCCTTGCTGAGCGCGATGTCCTCGTTGGGCGCGAGATGCTCGAGGGCCTCCACGATCGTCACTTCGGCGCCGAAAGACCGCCAGACGCTCGCGAACTCGACGCCGATCACCCCGCCGCCGAGGATGATCGCGCTCGACGGGATCTCATCCAGGGCGAGGGCGCCCTCGCTCGCCATGATCCGGCCCCCGAGCTCGAGCCCGGGCAGCGTCCGGCTGTACGAGCCCGTCGCGAGGACGACGTCCTGCGCACGCAGGAGATCGTCGCCGACGCGGACGGCCGGGCCCGCCTCGAGACGCCCCTCGCCGGCGACGACCGTGATGCCGCGCGCCTTGATGAGGCCCTCGAGGCCCTTGTGCTTCTTCGCCACGATGCCGTCGCGGTAGGCCGCCACCTGCGCGGCGTCGATGCCCGAGAGCTCGGCGGTCACGCCGAACTCGGCCGCGCCGCGCACGGTGTCGGCGACCTCCGCCGCGTGCAGCAGCGCCTTCGTGGGGATGCACCCCCGATGCAGGCACGTGCCGCCGACCTTGTCCTTCTCCACGATCGCCACGCGCTTGCCGAGCTCGGCGGCGCGCAGCGCGGCGGCGTAGCCGCCGCTGCCGCCGCCGAGGACGACGACGTCGAAGACCTGCTCGGTCATCGCACCTCACCGCCCGCCGCGACGAAGTCGATGAGCGCGCGGACGGTGGCGCCGGTCGGACCCTTGTCCGTGAAGCCGAAGGCGCTGCCGGTGCTCATCGACGAGCCCGCGATGTCGAGGTGCACCCACGGGATGCGCGGGGCGTCGTCTCCCTCGCCGGTCCGGCCCACGAAGCGCTGCAGGAACAGCCCCGCGAAGAGCGCGCCGCCCGCGCGGTTCCCGACGTTCGCGTTGCGCATGTCGGCCACACGCGAGTCGAGCTCCTCGGCGATGTGCTCGGGCAGGGGGAGCGCCCACGCGAGC
Source organism: Microbacterium sp. JZ37 (assembly GCF_035188445.1). Classification (NCBI taxonomy): domain Bacteria; kingdom Bacillati; phylum Actinomycetota; class Actinomycetes; order Micrococcales; family Microbacteriaceae; genus Microbacterium; species Microbacterium sp. JZ37. The sequence continues at coordinate 1,517,866 of NZ_CP045253.1, forward strand.
TCGCCGGTCCGATCGGCGGAGCGGAGGAACGCGTCGACCGCGTCGCCGTGCCCCATCACGCCCGTGTGGCGCGTGCCGAGCGCAACGATCATCGCCCCGGTGAGGGTCGCGACGTCGACGATGACATCGGGGTTCTCCCTGCTCGCGGCGATGAGGCCGTCGGCGAGCACGAGCCGCCCCTCCGCGTCGGTGTTGGTCACCTCGACGGTCGTGCCGTCGGCCATCACGAGCACGTCGCCGGGGCGCGTCGCGCGACCGGACGGCATGTTGTCCGCGATGCACATCCACGCCGTCACCCGCACGGGAAGCTCGAGCTGGGCGGCGGCGCGGACGACCGCGAGCACCTCGGCGGCGCCCGTCATGTCCTCCTGCATGCCGACCATCGACGCCGCGGGCTTGAGCGAGAGCCCGCCCGTGTCGAAGGTGATGCCCTTGCCGACGAGCGCGATGTGGCGCTCCGCGCCCGCCGGGGCGTAGTCGAGGCGGACGAGGCGCGGCGGCCGGTCGGATCCCTTCCCGACGCCGAGGATGCCGCCGAAGCCGGCCTCCGCGAGACCGCTCTCGTCCCACACGGTGACGTCGATCGGCAGACCCTGCGTCGTCTCGACGGCCGTGTCGGCCAGCTGCGCAGGGCTCTGCCACTCGGCGGGCGTCGACACGAGGTCCTTCACGAGGGCGACGGCCTCGGCACCCGCACGCACCACGGCGAGGGCCGCGTCGTCCGCGCCTTCCGGCGCGTGCACGACGACGCGCGACGCCCGACGGCGCTTGTCCTTCTTGTCCTGCGAGTCGGACTTGTATCCCGCGAACGCGTATCCACCGAGCGCCGCGCCCTCGGCGGCCGCGCGCCATCCGTCCTCCACCTCGGCGGCGACGGAGACGGCGATCGTGTCGAAGCCCGTGAACGAGCGGATGGCCGTCCCCACGGCGTCGCGGACGGCGTCCGCGTCGGGCCGCCGCCCGAGGCCGACCACCGCGAGCGGGGTGTCCGAGAAGCCCGGCGCGTAGACCCGCGCGAACGCGTTGCGGGCCCCCGTGAAGCCGATGGCATCGAGCGCGGGGAGGAGGTCGGCGAGCCCGGCCGGCCCCGGCCCGTCGCCCGTCAGATCGGGGATCGCGATCACGAGGGCATCGGCGCCCTCTGCGGGGAACGTGGCTGCGGACAGCTCGATCTCGGGGTGAGGCATTCCTCCATCCTAGGTTCGCGCTCGCCCGACCCCGACGACCGCCCGCGCGGGCCGTGCGACTCGTAGCATGGAGGAATGCCCGCTCATCGAGATCTCTTCGAACGACTCGCCGACGCCCCCGTGGTTCCCGGTGGCCTGCCGCTCGTCGTGCTCCTGACCGGGTTCACCGACGCCGGCGGCGCCGTGTCGGGCGCGATCGACTACATGCGGGAGGACCTCGATCCGCACGTCATCGCGGTGTTCTCGAACGACGTGCTCCTCGACTACCGGGCGCGTCGCCCGATCGTCACCTTCGACAAGGACCACCTCACCGAGTTCCGCCCGCCGCGTCTCGAGCTCTCCCTCGTCCACGACGCGCTCGGCCAGCCCTTCCTCCTCCTGTCCGGGTACGAGCCCGACTTCGTGTGGGACGCGTTCGCCGAGACCGTGATCGCCTTCGCGCGCGAATTCGACGTGTCGGGGCTCACCTGGGTGCACGCGATCGCGATGCCGGTCCCGCACACCCGCGAGCTGGGCGTCACCGTGAGCGGCAACCGCACCGAGCTGATCGCCGCGCAGTCGATCTGGCAGCCCCGCACGCAGGTGCCGGCGACCGCGGGGCACCTCCTGGAGTACCGCGCGTCGGCCGCCGGGCTGCTCGTGGCCGGGTTCGTCCTCCTCGTGCCGCACTACCTCGCCGAGACCGACTACCCCGCGGCGACGCTGTCGGCGATCGACCGGATCGCGTCGTCCACGGGGCGCGTGTTCGATCTCGACGGACTCCGCGACGACAACCTCGAGTACCTCGCGAAGGTCGAGGAGCAGATCCACGGCAACGACGAGCTCGCGCGGATGGTGACGGGGCTCGAGGAGCGATACGACGCCTACATGGCCAATCTGTCGGACGGCGGAGCGCCGAGCTCGGCCGGCCTCATCCACGAGAGCGACATCCCGAGCGCCGACGAGCTCGCCGCCGAGCTCGAGCGGTACCTCGCCTCCCGTCCGAACGGCGACGAGGACAAGCCGAACTGACCCCGCCGGGAATGTGGGCGGGGGCCGGGCTGTTTCCCTCATCGGAGCGGATCGAGCCGCGGCGGAGGACGCGGCTCAGGTATGAGAGAATGAGTGCACGACCCGTTGTCGAGTCCGTGCTGTCGAGGCGCGGGACTTGACAAGGGTCTTACTAGTGCCCGAAGACACCCGGGGGCGACGCGCGCAGCGCCGTCGGTGAAAGGCGAGAACGTGACAACTGCCACGAAGGCTTCGCGGAGTACCGCGAAGAAGGACGAAGCCGCCGCGGAAGAGGTCGTCGAGGAGACGGCTCAGGGCTCCACGGCGAAGAAGACGACCAAGAAGACCGCAGCGAAGACCGCGTCGACGAAGAAGACGAAGGCGGCCAAGAGCACAGCGAAGAAGGGGTCCGACGAGGACGCCGAGATCGAGGAGGACGTCGACGTCGAGGACATCGACGTCGACGCCGACGCGGAGACCGACGCCGACGAGGTGAAGGACGACGCCAAGGGCGACGAGAAGGACGAGAAGAAGCCGGCCGTCGAGCCGCTTCCGACCGGCGCGATCGTCATCAGCTCGAGCGACGAGGAGGACGTTCCCGTCTACTCGACGCAGATCACGGGCGCGACGGCCGACCCCGTCAAGGACTACCTGAAGCAGATCGGCAAGGTGCCCCTCCTCAACGCGGCGGAGGAGGTCGACCTCGCGATGCGCATCGAGGCCGGTCTGTTCGCCGAGGAGAAGCTCTCCAAGATGTCGGCCGCCGAGAAGTCGAGCCAGCTCGGCCTCGACCTCCAGTGGGTCGCGCGCGACGGCCAGCGGGCGAAGAGCCACCTGCTCGGCGCCAACCTGCGCCTCGTCGTCTCGCTCGCGAAGCGCTACACGGGCCGCGGCATGCAGTTCCTGGACCTCATCCAGGAGGGCAACCTCGGTCTCATCCGCGCGGTCGAGAAGTTCGACTACACCAAGGGCTTCAAGTTCTCGACCTACGCGACGTGGTGGATCCGCCAGGCGATCACGCGCGCGATGGCCGACCAGGCGCGCACCATCCGCATCCCGGTCCACATGGTCGAGGTCATCAACAAGCTCGCCCGCGTCCAGCGGCAGATGCTGCAGGACCTCGGTCGCGAGCCCACGCCCGAGGAGCTCTCCAAGGAGCTCGACATGACCCCCGAGAAGGTCATCGAGGTCCAGAAGTACGGTCGCGAGCCCATCTCGCTGCACACGCCCCTCGGCGAGGACGGCGACAGCGAGTTCGGCGACCTCATCGAGGACACCGAGGCCGTGGTCCCCGCGGACGCGGTGGGCTTCACGATGCTGCAGCGTCAGCTCGAGAGCCTGCTCGACTCGCTCTCCGAGCGCGAGGCGGGCGTCATCCGCATGCGCTTCGGTCTCGGCGACGGGCAGCCCAAGACGCTCGACCAGATCGGCGACACCTTCGGCGTGACGCGCGAGCGCATCCGCCAGATCGAGTCGAAGACCATGGCGAAGCTGCGCCACCCGAGCCGCTCGCAGTCGCTCCGGGACTACCTCGAGTGATGGCGGAGGCGAACGAGGGCAAGCACCTCGAGGTCGAGGTCGACGGCGTCCGCTACGCGCGCATCCCCCTGCGCACGAAGGTGGTCATGCCGGATGACGAGATCGACGCGATCATCGCGGAGTACGCGAAGGACGCCGTCGAGCCGGGAGACCTCCTGTTCGTGACGGAGAAGATCGTCGCGATCACGCAGGGCCGCTCGTACATGATGGACGAGATCCGGCCGCGGAAGCTGGCGACCTTCCTCTCGAAGTACGTCACGAAGACCGCGTACGGCATCGGCCTGGGCATCCCCGAGACGATGGAGATGGCGCTGCGCGAGGTCGGCACGCCGCGCATCCTCTTCGCGGCCGCCGTGTCGGCCGTGACGAAGCTCCTCGGCCGCCGCGGCGACTTCTACCGCATCGCGGGAGACAAGGCGCGCGCGATCGACGGGCCGACCCCCGGCACCATCCCGCCCTACAACCGGGCGGTCGTGCTCGGCCCCGAGCGTCCGCGCGAGGTCGCCGAGCACGTGCGCTCGCTGCTCGGGGTGGACGCCGACGTCGCCGTGGTCGACATCAACGACATCGGCGGGAACATCCTCGGCTCGACGCTCGACAAGGCCGGCGAGAAGCGCCTCGTGCGCATCCTCGGCGACAACCCGCTCGGGCAGGGGCACCAGTCGACCCCGCTCGGCATCATCCGGAAGGTCACCGCGCCGGCCGGTCGCTGATCAGACGCGCGAGAACGGGCCGGACCCCTCGGGGTCCGGCCCGTTCTGCGTTCCGTCAGAAGCCGATCGCCGCGCGGTAGCGGGGCTTGTGCCCCGTGCGGATGCCCGTCACGGACGGCTTGTTCTCGTAGACGCCGGCGCCCCAGTTGCCCTCGACGAGCACGGGGCCGTCGGGGGAGACGACGACGTCCCAGCCCACGTACTGCACCTGCGGCACGATGCGCGCGACCTGGTCGATGAACGCGCGCACCTCCTCCATGAACGGCAGCTGGAACTGCGCGATCGGGAAGCCCGTGTCGGGGTGCTTCTCGTGGACGTGGCCGTGGGAGTCGTACCCCGCGCCGATCGCGTGACCCGCGTCGTCGAGCATCGTGTAGAAGCCGCCGAACGACATCTGGTCGCTCACCGCTCCGCGGCCGAACTTCTGCGCGATCGCGAGGATGTGCACGTCGCTTCCGTCGTTGAACGCCGTGATGCGCGTCGTGTTGACCGTTCCGGGGCAGACGGCGGCGAGGTCGGGATGCTGCACGATGACCTCCTCGAGGAGGATCTCGTCGCGCTCGAGGAGACCGCGGTGGAACGCGGCCCAGTCCTGCACCTCCTCGGCGTGGTAGCGGTGCACTCCGAGCCCCATGTGGCTCACGGGCACCTTGGCGACGATCGTGCCGTGCTTCTCGACGAACGCGCGGACCGCGTCCGCGTTCCCCGCCTCGACGACGAGCCACTCGCGCCGCAGGAAGCGGTCGAAGCGCCGGTTGAACTCGATCTTGTTCTCGAAGAGGACGCGGTGGTCGGGGTGCGCGTACTTCGCGGCGAGCTGCATCGACACCGGGTGGGTCATGAACGTCGCCCGCTCCTCGCGCGTGAGGATCGCGAAGTCGTAGTCGACGTAGTCCTGGAACGCGACGTCGCGCCGTGCGGCGGACCACAGCATGTCGGCGACGACGAGCGGGACCGCCTTGCCGTGCTGCTCGTGCACCTCCTTGGCGCGTTCGATCACCGACCCGACGTCGATGCGGCGCGCGCGCTCCACGAGGTAGCGGAGCTTGGGGCCGAGGCTCAGGCCGGTCGAGGGCATACGGGCGTCCTCCAGGTCGCTTGCGATGGGCCTGGCTAGTCTAGATCGGGTGACTTCGCAGCGCCTTCGGACGTCCGCGCCCCGCGCGCGCGTGTCGGCAGCGGCCCTGGCCGCGAACCTGCGTGACACGCCGCCCGACGCGATCGGCGACGTCCGGCGCGATGCGTGGGGCCACGGCCTCGTGACCGTGGCGCGCGCCCTGCACGCGGCGGGTGTCCGCGCGGTGCGCGCGGACGCGCCGGATGTCGCGATCGTCGAGGATCTCGGCCTCGTCGCGACCGCCGACGAGCCGACGCTGCCCATGGCCCGCGTCCTGGGCCTTCCCGGCTCCGGCGGACAGCCGGTCCTGTCGCTCGCATCGCGCGTCCTGTCGACGAAGCCGCTCCTCGCGGGCGAGGGCGTGTCGTACGGCTTCGTCCACCGCGCGCCCGCCGACACGCAGGTCGCGCTCGTCCCCGGCGGGTACGCGCAGGGCGTCGTGCGCGCGCTCGGCAGCCGCGCGCACGTCGACATCCGCGGACGCCGCTGCGCGATCGTCGGGCGCGTCGCGATGGACGTGTGCGTCGTGGACGTCGGCGGGGCGGATGGCGCGGAGCCGGGCGACGAGGTGGTCTTCTTCGGATCGGGCGCCGTGCGCGACGAGATCGCGGAGTGGACGACGGTGACGGGTCTGACCGCGGCCGAGCTGGTGGCGCGGGTCGGCCTCGGCGTGGAGAGGGAGGTCGTCGCGTGAGCGCCCTGCGGATCGATCTGGGCCGGTTCCGGGAGAACGTGCGCGCCGTCAGGGCCCGCGTCGCGCCGGCCGACCTCATGGTCGTCGTCAAGGACGACGCCTACGCCCACGGTGTGGAGGCCATCGCGGACGCGGCCGCCGCGGAGGGCGTGCGCTGGCTCGGCGCATTCGACATCGCGACCGGCGTGCGCGCCAAGGCCGTGACCGGCGACCGCGCGCGGGTGTTCTCGTGGCTGACCGTCGACGAGGGCGAGATCGCGGAGGCTCTCGAGGCGGGCGTCGAGCTCGGCGTGGGCGACGCGGGCTATCTCGAGCGCGTCGGCCGCGTGGCCGCCGCACGCGGCGAGACCGCGGTCGTCCACCTCAAGATCGACACGGGTCTCCACCGCAACGGCGTGCGCGTCGAGGCGTGGCCGGCGTTCGCGGCCCGCGCGGCCGCGCTCGAGGCGGAGAACGCGGTGCGGGTCGCCGGGATCTGGAGCCACATCGCCGAGGCGAGCGACGAGGAGGACGACGCCGCGCGCGCTCTCTTCGACGAGGCGGTCGCGGCGGCGCGAGCGGCCGGCCTGCGGCCCGAGGTGCGCCACCTCGCGGCCAGCGCGGCCGCGTGGCATCGCGTGGAGTTCCGGTGCGACCTCGTCCGGGTCGGCGCCTTCTGCTACGGCATCCGCTCGGCCGAGGGGCCGGAGATCCCCGGCACCGCGCCATCCGCCTCCCTCGTGAGCGAGGTGACCGCCGTGCACGGCGACACGGTCGAGGCGGGCGTCGGCTCGCTCGACGGCCTGTTCTCGACGCTCGCCGGGCGGATGTCGGTGGGCACGCCCGCGGGCGCGCGTCGGCTGCGCGCGGTGCGCGAGACGACGTCGACGATCGACGGATGGGACGGCGCGGCCGTCGGCGACGAGGTCGTGCTGTTCGGCGCGGGCGATCGCGGCGAGAGCACGTCGACGACCATCGCCGAGGCGATCGGCACGGTCGGCGAGGAGCCCCTCCTGCGCGTGTCGCCCCTCATCCCGCGCGTGTACGTCTGAGGAGCGGGAACGGCGAAGCGCCCGCCCCCTCGCGGGGACGGGCGCCTCGGAAGCCTGGTGTCAGTCCGTCTCGGCGAGACGGGCCGTCTCGTCGAGCCACGAGGTCGCCACGGCGCGCAGCTTCTCCTCGTACTTGCGACCGTGGTGGGCGCAGTAGAGCAGCTGGCTGCCGTTGACCTCGGCGGCGATGTACGCCTGCGCCCCGCAGCTGTCGCAGCGGTCGGCCGCGGTGAGACGGTACGAGACAGGGGCTTCGGGTGTGGATGTCGCGGTCATGGTCTGCCTCCCTGTTCGAACCTGTCGATCTCGGTCTCGACTCTTCCGATTCACTGTATGAAACCACGGGGACCTCGGAATCATGCCCGCATGGCCGCATGTTTCGCTCTGCGCGTACGGGCTGGACGCGAGCGCGCCGGATGTCCTCGTGGGAGCGCGCATCGGGGGAGTGTCGCAGGCTCTTCCGGGCACGTCGAAAGTATGATCGAAGATCGTGACCTCCGAGTACTCCGCTCATCATCTCCAGGTGCTGGAAGGCCTCGAGGCCGTCCGCAAGCGCCCCGGCATGTACATCGGGTCGAACGGATCGCCCGGCCTCATGCACTGCCTGTGGGAGATCATCGACAACGCCGTGGACGAGGCGGTCGCCGGCAACGGCACGCGCATCGACGTCATCCTGCACGGCGACGGCAGCGTCGAGGTCCAGGACCGCGGCCGCGGCGTGCCGGTCGACGTCGAGCCCCGCACGGGCCTGTCCGGCGTCGAGGTCGTCTACACGAAGCTCCACGCGGGCGGGAAGTTCGGCGGCGGCTCGTACGCCGCCTCCGGCGGACTCCACGGCGTCGGCGCGTCGGTCGTGAACGCCCTGTCCGAGCGCCTCGACGTCGAGGTCGACCGCGACGGCAGGACCTGGGCGATGTCGTTCCACCGCGGCGAGCCCGGGCGCTTCGCGGACACCGGCGAGCCGACGCCCGAGGCGCCGTTCACGCCCTTCGAGGAGCGCAGCGAGCTGCGCGTCGTCGGCAAGGTCGCCAAGGGCGTCACCGGCACGCGTGTGCGGTACTGGGCCGACCGGCAGATCTTCACGAAGGACGCGGCGTTCCAGGTCGACGAGCTCGTCACGCGCGCGCGGCAGACGGCGTTCCTCGTGCCGGGGCTCGAGATCGTGATCCGCGACGAGCGCGGAGACGAGCCGACGGAGACGTCGTACCGCTTCGACGGCGGCATCTCCGAGTTCGTGCACTTCCTCGCGACCGACGCGCCCGTGACCGACGACTGGCGCTTCCAGGGCTCCGGGACGTACACCGAGACGGTGCCGATGCTGCAGCCCGACGGATCGATGCGATCCACGGATGTCCAGCGCGAGTGCAGCGTCGACATCGCGCTGCGCTGGGGCACGGGGTACGACACGATCATCCGCTCGTTCGTCAACATCATCTCCACGCCCAAGGGCGGCACGCACCAGCAGGGCTTCGAGCAGGAGCTGCTCAAGCAGCTGCGCGCGGAGGTCGAGAAGAACGCACGGCGCCTCAAGGTCGGCCAGAACGACCGCATCGAGAAGGACGACGTGCTGGCCGGTCTCACGGCGGTCCTCACGGTGTCGGTGCCGGAGCCGCAGTTCGAGGGCCAGACGAAGGAGGTGCTCGGGACGCCCGCCGTCCGCGCGATCGTCGCGAAGGTCGTCCGCGAGGGCCTCAAGGAGCGCTTCACCTCGACGCGCCGCGACGACAAGAACCAGACGTCGATGCTCCTCGACAAGGTCGTCGCCGAGATGAAGGCGCGCGTGTCGGCGCGCGCCCACAAGGAGACGCAGCGCCGCAAGAACGCGCTCGAGAGCTCGTCGCTCCCGGCCAAGCTCATCGACTGCCGCTCGAGCGACGTGTCGAACTCCGAGCTGTTCATCGTCGAGGGCGATTCGGCGCTCGGCACGGCCCGCCGCGCTCGCGACAGCGAGTTCCAGGCCCTTCTGCCCATCCGCGGGAAGATCCTCAACACGCAGAAGGCCTCGATCGGCGACATGCTCTCGAACGCCGAGTGCGCATCGATCATCCAGGTCGTGGGCGCGGGCTCCGGGCGGACGTTCGACATCGACGCCGCGCGCTACGGCAAGGTCATCATGATGAGCGACGCCGACGTCGACGGCGCGCACATCCGCACCCTGCTGCTGACCCTCTTCTACCGGTACCTCCGGCCCCTCATCGAGCACGGCAGGGTGTACGCGGCCGTTCCTCCGCTGCACCGCGTGATCGTCATGAACCCCGGCTCCAAGCCCAACGAGACGATCTACACCTACAGCGACGCCGAGCTCACGCGCCTCCTCGCGCGGCTGCAGAAGCAGGGCAAGCGCTGGCAGGAGCCCATCCAGCGCTACAAGGGACTCGGCGAGATGGACGCGGACCAGCTCGCGGAGACGACGATGCAGCGCGACGGCCGCCTCCTGCGCCGCGTGCGCATGGAGGACGCCGAGGCCGCGGGCCGCGTGTTCGAGATGCTCATGGGCAACGAGGTCGCCCCGCGCCGCGAGTTCATCATCGACTCCGCCGACCGCCTGGACCGCGAGTCGATCGACGTCTAGGACGCGCGCTCGGCCGAGCGCCCGTCCTAGACGAGCGTCCGGCCGATCGAGGCGACGACGGAATCGAGCGGCTGCCCCGACGCGTCGCGCTTCGAGAGGGTCTGCGGGAGCTTCCGCACCGACCCGTTCGCGTCCACCGCGAGGGCGGGGTCGGGGCCGACCCACGCGAGCGTCAGCCGGTCCTCGCCCCGGAGGAAGGCGTGCGCCCGGACGCCGCCCGTCGCGCGGCCCTTGCCGGGGAACTCCGAGAAGTCCGAGATCTTCGCCCGCCCCGTGTCGGCGCCCGCGAGCATCCCCTCGGCGCCCGACACCGTGACGACGACCGTGTCGTCGCCGGTCGCCGCGCCGAAGAAGAGCACGGCGCCCTTCGCACTGAGCTTGATCCCGGCCATTCCGCCTGCCGCGGCCCCCTGGGGGCGCACGGAGGAGGCGGCGAAGCGCAGCAGCTGCGCGTCGGTCGTGATGAAGACGAGCTCGGCGTCGTCGGGTGCCGAGGCCGCGCCCACGACCTCGTCGCCGGGCTTGAGCGCGATGACCTCGAGCTCGGGCTTCGCCGGCAGCGCGGACGGGACGATCCGCTTCACGACGCCCTGCGCGGTGCCGATGGCGACCGGAGCGTCGTCGTCGAGCTTCACGAGCGCGAGGATCCGCTCGCTCCGGTCGGCGAGCCCGATGTAGTCGTGCAGCTTGACGCCCACGCCCAGCTGCACCGCGTTCGGCGGCACCGACGGCAGGTCGACGGGGTGGAACCGCACGATGCGCCCGCGGTTCGTGAGCGCGCCGGCCTCGCCGCGGACGGTCGTCTGGACCGTCGAGAGGATCGCATCGTGCTTGCTCCGCCGAGACGGCGCCGCGAGCTGCTGGCCCTCCGGGACCTCGACGCGCACCGCCCGCCCCGTCGTCGACAGCGCCACGAGCGTGGGGCCATCCGCGATCTGGAGGTCGACATCCGAGGTCTGCCGCGTGCGCGCCGCGGCGGGCTTCGCGTTCATGAGGAGCGTGCGCCGCGGCGTGCCGTACTTGTCGACGACCGCGTCCAGCTCCGCCGCCACCTGCCTGCGCAGCAGCGCATCGGAGCCGAGGAGCTCCTCGAGGTGCGCGATCTCGGCGAGCAGCTCGTCGCGCTCCTTCTCGAGCTCGATGCGCGAGAACTTCGTGAGGCGGCGCAGGCGCAGCTCGAGGATGTACTCGGCCTGCACGTCGTCGAGATCGAACACCTGGCACAGGCGCGTGCGGGCCTGCTCGGAGTCGTCGGACGTGCGGATGACCTGGATGACCTCGTCGATGTCGAGGATGGCCACGAGCAGGCCGCGCACGAGGTGCAGGCGCTCCTGACGCCGCGCGAGGCGGAAGCGGCTGCGGCGCGTGACCACCTGCAGGCGGTGCTCGACGTAGACCCGCAGGAGCTCGACGAGGCCGAGCGTGTGCGGCCGCCCGCCGACGAGGGCGACGTTGTTGAAGTTGAAGGAGTCCTCGAGCGGCGTGAGGCGGTAGAGCCGCTCGAGCACGGCCTGCGGGTCGAAGCCCGTCTTCACCCCGATGACGATGCGCAGGCCGTTGTTGCGGTCGGTGAGGTCGGTGACATCGCTGATGCCCTGGAGCTTCTTGGACTGGACGGCGTCCTTGAGCTTCTCGATCACGCGCTCGGGCCCGACCATGTAGGGCAGCTCCGTGACGACGATGCCCGTGCGGCGCGGGCCGATCTGCTCGATCGACACCTTCCCCCGCACCTTGATCGCGCCGCGGCCCGTCTCGTACGCGTCTCGGATCCCGTCGAGGCCGACGACGATGCCGCCCGAGGGGAAGTCCGGCCCCGGGACGAACTCCATGAGCTGGTCGAGGGTCGCGTCGGGGTTCTCGAGGAGGAAGTTGGCGGCCGCGACGACCTCGGTGAGGTTGTGCGGCGCCATGTTCGTCGCCATGCCGACGGCGATCCCCGTCGTGCCGTTCACGAGGAGGTTCGGGTAGGCGGCCGGCAGGACGTCGGGCTGCTGGAACTGCCCGTCGTAGTTGGGGATGAAGTCGACGACATCCTCGTCGAGGTTCTCGGTCATCGCCATGGCGGCGGCCGCGAGGCGCGCCTCGGTGTACCGGGCCGCCGCGGGGCCGTCGTCGAGCGAGCCGAAGTTGCCGTGCCCGTCGACGAGCGGCACGCGCAGCGCGAAGTCCTGCGCGAGGCGCACGAGGGCGTCGTAGATGGCGGTGTCGCCGTGCGGGTGGAGCTTTCCCATCACCTCGCCGACGACGCGCGCGCTCTTCACATGGCCGCGGTCGGGGCGCAGCCCCATCTCGGCCATCTGGTAGAGGATGCGGCGCTGCACGGGCTTGAGGCCGTCGCGCGCATCCGGCAGGGCGCGCGAGTAGATGACGGAGTAGGCGTACTCGAGGTACGACCCCTGCATCTCCGACTCGAGGTCGATGTCCTCGATGCGCTCCTCGACCGGCGTGGCGTCGGATGCCTGCTTGCGCGCCATTCAGCCCTCTCCTCGGGTGGGACGGATCCCGGGCCGTGCGGCGCGCGCCCGCGGGCGGAGGGCGACGGCGCGCAGCTCCGCTGTGGGAGACTGGCCCGGATGTCCCTCATCGTACCGGCGGGCCCCCTGAACGCCCGGAGCCTCACCGAGGTCGCGCAGGAGTCCCTGCGATCGCTCGACGGAGGAGGGGAGTGGCTGCCCGCCGCGACCTCCGCGGTCATCGTCGTCGTCGACGGCCTCGGATCGATCCAGCTGCGAGCCCATGCCGGGCACGCGCGACGTCTCGCGGGCGCCATGGCCAAGAAGGATGTCGCGCGCAGCGTGTTCCCGTCGACGACGGCCGCGGCGCTCACGAGCACGCTCACCGGCGCCTGGCCGGGAGAGCACGGACTCGTCGGCTACCGCGTCCTCGACCCCGCGCAGGGAGTGCTCGCCAACCAGCTGAACGGCTACGAGCGCGACGGCCTCGACCCCGTCACGTGGCAGCGCGCGACGACCGTCTTCGAGCGCGCGCACGCCGACGGCCGCGCGGCGTTCGCGGTCGGGCTCGCCGAGTTCGCGGGCAGCGGCTTCACCGCGGCCGTCCTGCGCGGCGCGCGCTACATCGCGGAGGACGGCGTCCGGGCGCGCCTCGCGACCGCGTACGGGCTCGCGAGCGCTCACCCCGGCTCGGTCGTCTACTGCTACCTGCCCGAGGTCGACAAGGCCGGCCACCGGCACGGCGTCGCCTCGGACGCGTGGGTCGCCGCCCTGGAGGACGTCGACGCCGCGTTCGCCGCGCCCGTCCCCGCGGGCGTCGGCGTCGTCGTGACCGCCGACCACGGGATGATCGACGTGCCCCGGCACCGGCACATCCTCCTCCGCGACGGAGACCCGCGACTCGACGGGGTGGCGCTCGTCGGCGGCGAGCCGCGCCTGCTGCATCTCTACCTCGAGGACGACGCGCGGGCCGACGAGGTCGCGGACGTCTGGCGCCGCGCAGACGAGGGGACCGCCGACATCGCCACGCGTGCGGAGGCGATCGCCTCCGGTCTCTTCGGCGACGTCCATCCTGATGTCGAGGCGCGCATCGGCGACGTGCTCGTCGCGGCGCGCGGGACGTGGGCGTTCTACGACGACCGCCTGGACGACAAGCGTCCGCAGGACATGGTGGGTCAGCACGGGTCGACGACCCCCGAGGAGATGACCGTGCCGCTGATCCGCCTCGGCTCCTACGCGCGCTGAGGCTCAGTCGTCCGCACGGGCTCCGAAGACGATCTCGTCCCACGAGGGCATGGACGCGCGCCCTCGACGACGCGGGGTCTCCGGCTCGGGCTGCGGTGCGGGCTGCTCCGGCTCCGACTCCGAGCGGTAGCCCGGCTCGAGCGCATCGAAGAGCGCGACCGGAGCGGGCCCGTGATCCTCGCCATCGGCCTCGGCCGGCGGCGTCTCCTCCATCTCGAGGACGGGAGCGCTCTCGCGCTGGCCCCGGCGGCGGCGCAGCGCCTCCAGGAGGTCGGCGGTCTCGGAGCTCGGTCCCTCCGCGCTGGGCGCGCGCTTCGTCGCGGCCTCGCGCACCGACGGGATCGACCGGGTCATGCCGTCGGTCGCCGCGTCCTGCTCGGGGAGCCTGCGAGGCCCGAAGGCGCCGGAGTCGAAGCGATCCTCGTCGGCCGTCTCGACGACCTCGAGCGCGCGCAGGCGGGGGATGAGCCCCTCCGGCAGCGGGCCCTGACGCGACAACTGCGTGGCGTCGCCGTTGAGGGGAGCGAGGGCGCTGCGCCGCGGGTCGAAGCTCCACCGGGCGTCGTGGTCGACCTCCGCGGCCGAGAACTCGAGCTTGACGATCCAGCCGGTCTCGTCCTTCCAGCTCGTCCAGCGCTCGCCCGAGGCGTCGAGGTCCGCGAGCTTCGAGCGGATGGCCTCGCCGAAGGTCGGATTCTGGTCGCCGGCGAGGTCGACCCCCATGAGCACGGGAACGGCGAGGGCACGGCCCACGATGTGCTCGCGCTCGGCGAGCACGGGGCCCTCGAAGCGGCGGACGTCCTCGACGCGCGCGCCGAGGAGATCCGCGACCTGCTCGGCCGTGAGTCCCGCGCGGATGTGCTGCTGGATGTCGCGAGGGCTCGCGGTCGGCGCGTGGGACTCCTCGCGATGCGCCGCGCGGTCGATCCGGCGCAGCTCGGAACGCAGCAGGTCGTCCACGGGGAGCGTGAAGCGCTGCCCCGACTCGTTCGCCAGGACGAGCTTGCCGTCCTCGGTCCCCACGATCGTGAGCTGATCCATGCTCTTGCTCCTCACACGATGACAATCGGTGTCCCGACATGGTTTCACGCGCGGTGGCTCGCAGGCGGGAATACCGCGGGCGCGCCGCGAGTTTCATCGCGAGCACGGACGGACGCCCGACGGCGACGCGCTGAGCATTTGCGAAAGCCGCGGGCGTCGTGCAAACTATCGCCGCCCCGCCCGATGGCGGGGATGTGCAACACCCGATGACGAAAGAAGTGACGCCCTCCGATGGCAACCGACTACGACGCCCCACGCAAGAGCGAAGACGACAACAACGAGTCGATCGAGGCGCTCAAGGCGCGCCGCCCCGACAACGCGGGATCCATCGACTCGGAGGACGCGGACAACCCGTCGAGCTTCGACCTGCCGGGCGCCGACCTGTCCAATGTCGAGCTCGATGTCGTCGTGCTCCCGCCGCAGGAGGATGAGTTCACCTGCATGAGCTGCTTCCTCGTGAAGCACCGCTCGCAGCTCGACCACGACGGCGCCGACGGGCCTATCTGCCGCGACTGCGCTGCGTGATCTGCGCGCGCACCACGGCCGCCGCGAGGCGGTCGGGGGTGCGCGTGGAGATCGTCCACGACGAGACGGGATCGTCCGGGTCGATGACCGGGACCACGACGACCGGGTCGATCCCGCCTCGCACGAGATACCACCCGCGCGGGTCGAGCCCGGCTCCCCGCGCCGCCTTCGCCTCGTCGCCCGTGAGCGCCGCCGGCTCGCCGAGGAGCTCCACCTCGATGCGCGCCCGCCCTGCGCGCAGCATGCCGTCGCGCACCTCCACGACGGGCGACGATGCGATGAGCAGGGCGATGACGCCGACGGCCACGATCGCCCCCAGCGCGAGGGCGATCGACGGATCGAGGCGCACGAAGACGAGCGACACCATGGGCGCGGCGATCGCGGCCGACGCGAGCAGCCAGAGCGACGGGGAGAGCCGCTCGCGGTAGACGGCGGCGGCGCCCGCGGCCGACGCGCTGTTCGGGGACGACACTGTGTTCTGCATTACCCTCGTTGCGTGACCGATATCGTTGACGTCCCCATTGTCGCATCAGAGGCTCCCGCGTACGCGCACCCCGGCGACGCCGGGGCGGACCTCGTCGCGAGCGAGTCGGTGCTCCTCGAGCCGGGAGAGCGTGCGCTCGTCGGCACCGGCGTGCGCATCGCGCTGCCCGAGGGCTACGCCGCGTTCGTCGTCCCGCGCAGCGGGCTCGCGGCCAAGCACGGCATCACGATCGTGAACGCGCCGGGCACGATCGATGCGGGCTACCGGGGCGAGATCAAGGTCGCCCTCCTGAACACCGACGCCCGAGAGGCGTACCAGATCACCGCGGGGGACCGCATCGCTCAGCTCATCCTGATGCCCGTCCCGCGCGCCCGATTCATCCCGGTCGACGAGCTGCCCGACTCCGTGCGCGGGGTCGGCGGATTCGGCTCGACCGGCTACGAGACACGAGGAGTGGCATGAGCGACGAGAGCGCGCCGCAGAACGACGAGATCGCCGTCCCCGAGGGCGAGGCCGCGCCCGCGACGACCCGCAACCGCGCCGAGGAGGGGCCGTTCGACGAGAGCGAGGCCAACCCGGTCCGCCCGTACATCGATCTCGGCGGCATCAAGATCCTGCCGCGCGAGGGCCTCAACCTCCGGCTCGAGGTCGAGGAGCAGTCCAAGCGCATCGTCGCGGTCGGGCTCGACTACGCCGAGTCCACGCTCCAGGTCCAGCCGTTCGCGGCGCCGCGGTCCAGCGGACTGTGGGATGAGACGCGAGACCAGATCCGCGACCAGGTGCGTCAGCAGGGCGGGCGAGTCGAGGAGCGCGAGGGACCCCTCGGCCCCGAGCTCCTCGCCGAGGTGCCGGTCGTCGCGGGCGGCGGCAGCGCGGAGAAGCGCCTCGCCCGCTTCATCGGAGTGGACGGCCCGCGCTGGTTCCTGCGTGGCGTCGTGGGCGGGCGCGCGACGAGCGACCCCGAGGCTGCGGAGCGGATCGAGGACCTCTTCCGCTCGATCGTCGTCGTGCGCGGCGGCGCTCCCATGCCGCCGCGCGACCTCATCCCGCTCAAGATGCCGCAGACGCCGGGCGCGGCGTGACCGGACAGGACGACCGGGGGGACGAGACGCCCCTCGAGCCGCCGCGCGCGTCCGACGCACTCGGAGCGGCACTCGGCGACGCCGCGCGCCGCATGGGGCTGGACCCCGCTGAGGAGCGGAGCACCGGCCACGTCGTCTGGAAGGCGATGGGCGGCTGGCGCGGCGTGCTCGAGTCGGTGCTGCCGAGCCTCGCCTTCGTCGTCCTCTTCACGCTGCGGCCCGACGCCCTCGCTCTCGCGCTCGGGGTCTCGGTCGGCGTCGCGGCGGTGTTCACGGTCGTGCGTCTCGTCCAGAAGTCGCCCCCTTCCGCCGCGCTCGGAGGCCTCGTCGCGGCCGCCGCCGCGGCGGCGCTCGCGCTGTGGACGGGGCGCGGCGAGGACAACTTCGTCCCGGGGTTCC
Source organism: Microbacterium sp. JZ37 (assembly GCF_035188445.1). Classification (NCBI taxonomy): domain Bacteria; kingdom Bacillati; phylum Actinomycetota; class Actinomycetes; order Micrococcales; family Microbacteriaceae; genus Microbacterium; species Microbacterium sp. JZ37. The sequence goes on from NZ_CP045253.1 coordinate 1,534,938, forward strand.
TGACGAACGGCCTCTACGGCACGGCGCTGCTCGTCTCGGCGCTCGTCGGCTGGTCGCTCATCGGCCTCGCGGCCGGCTTCCTGATGGGCGAGGGGACGGCGTGGCGCGCCGACCGGCGCAAGCGGCGGGTGTTCTTCTGGCTGGGCATCGCATGGGCCGCGCTCTTCTTCGCGCGGCTCGCCGTGCAGCTGCCGCTCTACTTCGCGGGCGACGTCACGGCCCTCGGCACCCTCAAGATCATCATGGGGCTGCCGCTGTTCGCGCCCATGGTCGCCGTCACCTGGCTCGCCGTGCGCGCGCTGTACGGCCGACGCGACGGCTGAGCGCGGCGCGACGGGGACCGACCGCGGGCGCGTGGTAGATTTATCTTGACATCGAGATAAATTGCGCACTTCGGGGAACCTGTCGCCCGGCCGCGGCCGGTAAGGTCCGCCTTCCTAGCCGACGCGCTCAGCGGCGAGCATGATGGGGGCGTAAGTGCGCGGTCGACCAGGAGGAGACAGCCCGTGTCCACGGTGAACAGCTTCGGTGCGAAGAGCACCCTGACGGTCGGCAGCACCGACTACGAGATCTTCCGCCTCGACGCGGTCGCCGGCTTCGAGAAGCTCCCCTTCAGCCTCAAGGTCCTCCTCGAGAACCTGCTTCGCACCGAGGACGGCGCGAACATCACCAAGGAGCAGATCAGCGCCCTGGGCTCGTGGGACCCGAATGCCGAGCCGAACACGGAGATCCAGTTCACGCCCGCGCGCGTCGTGATGCAGGACTTCACGGGCGTGCCCTGCATCGTCGACCTCGCGACCATGCGCGAGGCCGTCACCGCCCTCGGCGGCGACCCCGACAGGATCAACCCGCTCTCGCCCGCCGAGATGGTCATCGACCACTCGGTCATCGCCGACCTCTTCGGCACCGAGAACGCCCTCGAGCGCAACGTCGAGATCGAGTACGAGCGCAACGGCGAGCGCTACCAGTTCCTCCGCTGGGGCCAGACCGCGTTCCAGGACTTCAAGGTCGTTCCCCCCGGTACCGGCATCGTCCACCAGGTGAACATCGAGCACCTGGCGAAGGTCGTCTACGACCGCACCGTCGACGGCGTGCTGCGCGCGTACCCCGACACCTGCGTCGGCACCGACTCGCACACCACCATGGTCAACGGCCTCGGCGTGCTGGGCTGGGGCGTCGGCGGCATCGAGGCCGAGGCCGCCATGCTCGGCCAGCCGGTGTCGATGCTCATCCCGCGCGTCGTGGGCTTCAAGCTCACGGGCGACATCCCCGCCGGCGTGACCGCGACCGACGTCGTGCTCACGATCACCGACATGCTGCGCAAGCACGGCGTGGTCGGCAAGTTCGTCGAGTTCTACGGCGAGGGCGTCGCCTCGGTGCCGCTGGCCAACCGCGCCACCATCGGCAACATGAGCCCCGAGTTTGGCTCGACGGCGGCCATGTTCCCGATCGACGACGTCACGCTCGACTACCTGCGCCTCACCGGGCGCGACGAGCAGACGGTCGCCCTGGTCGAGGCGTACGCCAAGGAGCAGCACCTCTGGCACGACCCGTCGCGCGAGCTCGTCTTCAGCGAGTACATGGAGCTCGACCTCGGCACCGTCGTGCCCTCGATCGCGGGTCCGAAGCGCCCGCAGGACCGCATCCTGCTGTCGGAGGCCAAGCCGCAGTTCCAGAAGGACATCCTCAACTACGCCTCGCTCCCCGAGGACACGGTCGAGGTCGAGGGCACCTTCCCGGCGTCCGACCCCGGCAGCACCCCCGGCGTGGAGCACGAGCACGTGCCCGCCAACGGCGTGTCGCACCAGCACGAGGAGCAGCACGCGGCGCACGCCGAGCACGCGGCGGCCGGCCTGCTCGCGAGCGGCGAGCGGCACGCGGCGTCGCAGCCGGTGAAGGTGACCACGCCCGAGGGCGAGTCGTACCTCCTCGACAACGGCGCGGTCACCCTGGCCGCCATCACGTCGTGCACCAACACCTCGAACCCGTCGGTCATGATCGCCGCAGGCCTCCTCGCCCGCAAGGCGCGCGAGAAGGGCCTCACCCGCAAGCCGTGGGTGAAGACGACGCTGGGCCCCGGCTCGAAGGTCGTGACGGACTACTACGAGAAGTCGGGCCTCGACAAGGACCTCGAGGGCCTCGGCTTCTACACCGTCGGCTACGGCTGCACGATCTGCATCGGCAACTCGGGACCGCTCATCGAGGAGGTCTCCGCGGCGATCAACGAGAACGACCTGGCCGTCACGGCCGTCCTCTCGGGCAACCGCAACTTCGAGGGCCGCATCAGCCCCGACGTGAAGATGAACTACCTCGCGAGCCCGCCGCTCGTGGTGGCCTACGCTCTGGCCGGCTCGATGAACTTCGACTTCGAGACCGACCCGCTCGGCAAGGACGAGAACGGCGACGACGTCTTCCTCAAGGACGTGTGGCCCTCGCCCGACGAGGTGCAGGAGATCATCGACTCGTCGATCTCCCGCGAGCAGTTCATCAAGCAGTACGCCACGGTGTTCGACGGCGACGAGCGCTGGAAGAACCTGCCCACTCCGACCGGCCCGGTCTTCGAGTGGGACGAGAGCTCGACGTACGTGCGCAAGGCCCCGTACTTCGACGGCATGACGATGGAGCTCACGCCGGTCGAGGACATCACCGGCGCTCGCGTGCTCGCGACGCTCGGCGACTCCGTGACGACCGACCACATCAGCCCCGCGGGCAACATCAAGGCCGGCACGCCGGCCGCGCAGTACCTGACCGAGCACGGCGTCGCGCAGCGCGACTTCAACTCGTACGGCTCGCGCCGTGGCAACCACGAGGTGATGATCCGCGGCACGTTCGCGAACATCCGCCTGAAGAACGCGCTCGTGAAGGCGGTCAACGACGGCCAGCAGATCGAGGGCGGCTACACGCGCGACTTCACGCAGCCCGAGGGTCCGCAGTCGTTCATCTACGACGCGAGCCAGAACTACCAGGCCCAGGGCACGCCGCTGGTCATCTTCGGCGGCAAGGAGTACGGCTCCGGGTCGTCGCGCGACTGGGCGGCCAAGGGCACGCGCCTGCTCGGCGTGAAGGCCGTGATCACGGAGAGCTTCGAGCGCATCCACCGCTCGAACCTCATCGGCATGGGTGTCGTCCCGCTGCAGTTCCCCGCCGGCGAGAGCTGGGAGTCGCTCGGCCTCGACGGCACCGAGATCGTCTCGATCGAGGGCCTCGAGCAGCTCAACGAGGGCGTCACGCCGAAGACCGTGAAGGTCACCGCCGCGCCGAGCGAGCACTCCGCTCCCGGCAAGGAGACCGTGGAGTTCGACGCGGTCGTCCGCATCGACACCCCCGGTGAGGCCGACTACTACCGCAACGGCGGCATCCTGCAGTACGTGCTGCGCAGCCTCGTCTGACGCATCGCGTCGCGCGCATCGACGGCCCCGGGAGCGATCCCGGGGCCGTCGTCGTCGCCGGGCCCGTCGCGCGCCGTCTCCCAGGTGCCCGGCGTAGGCTCGGAGCATGACTCTGCTCGACCGCATCCGGGGGCCCCGCGACCTCGACGCGCTCTCGCACGATGAGCTCGCGACGCTCGCGGAGGAGGTGCGCGCGTTCCTCATCGAGAACGTCGCGCGCACCGGCGGCCACCTCGGACCGAACCTCGGCGTCGTGGAGCTGACGATCGCGCTGCACCGCGTCTTCGACTCCCCGAGCGACCCGATCATCTGGGACACGGGGCACCAGTCCTACGTGCACAAGCTCCTGACCGGTCGGCAGGACTTCTCCGGCCTCCGCTCCCGAGGCGGCCTCGCGGGCTACCCGCAGCGCTCGGAGAGCGAGCACGACGTCGTCGAGTCCTCCCACGCGTCGAGCTCGCTGAGCTGGGCGGACGGCATCTCCCGCGCGTTCCAGCGCACGGGCCGCAGCGATCGGCATGTCGTGGCCGTCGTCGGCGACGGCGCGCTCACGGGCGGCATGACCTGGGAGGCGCTCAACAACATCACCGACGACAACGAGCGCAACCTCGTCATCGTCGTGAACGACAACGGCCGGTCGTATGCACCGACCATCGGCGGCATGGCCCGCTACCTGAACCGCGTGCGCACGGGCGAGGTGTACCGCGACCTCGGCGAGAAGTCCGGTCGGCTCGCGGGCAAGTTCGGCGCGGCCGGCCGCGCACTGTATCGCGGCGTGCGCGGGGGGACCCACGGCTTCCTGTCGCGTCTCACGAACAACAGTCAGCTGTACTCGCAGCTCGACATCAAGTACCTCGGCCCGGTCGACGGCCACGACCTGCCTGCGCTCATCGAGACGCTCGAGCTCGCGAAGGCGTTCGGCGCGCCCGTGATCGTGCACGCGATCACCGAGAAGGGGCGCGGGTACCAGCCCGCCCTCGACGACGAGGCCGACCAGTTCCATGCCGTCGGGCGCATCGACCCCGCCACGGGCGACCCGATCGGCGCCTCCGCTGGCCGCGGCTGGACCGAGGTGTTCGCCGACGAGCTCGTGCAGGTGGGCGAGGAGCGCCCCGAGGTGATCGCGATCACGGCCGCGATGCTGCGGCCGACGGGACTCGCTCCGTTCGCCGAGCGCTTCCCCGATCGCGTGTACGACGTCGGGATCGCCGAGCAGCACGCCGTCGCGTCAGCTGCGGGGCTCGCCTACGGCGGCCTGCACCCCGTCGTCGCCCTGTACTCGACCTTCGTGAACCGCGCATTCGACCAGGTCCTCATGGACGTCGCCCTGCACCGCGCCGGGGTGACGTTCGTCCTCGACCGCGCAGGCGTCACCGGCCCCGACGGGCCGAGCCACCACGGCATGTGGGACCTCGCGCTCCTGCACATCGTCCCGCACATCCGGCTCGCCGCACCCCGCGACGGGGAGCGGCTGCGCGAGGAGCTGCGCGAGGCCGTCGCGGTCGATGACGCGCCCACCGTGGTCCGCTTCCCGAAGGGGGCGGTCGGCGAGGAGATCCCCGCGATCGAGCGCCTTGCCGACGGCGTGGACGTGCTCGCGCGCGGTGACGAGGAGGACGTCCTCATCGTCGCGATCGGCACCTTCGCCGAGACCGCGCTCGACGTCGCACGGCGGCTCAGGGCACAGGGCATCGGCGCGACCGTCGTCGACCCGCGGTGGGTCGTCCCGGTTCCCGCGTCGATCGTCGAGCTCGCCTCGCGTCACCGACTGGTCATCACCCTCGAGGACGGCATCCGCGTCGGCGGCATCGGGACGCGCGTGCGCCAGGTGCTGCGCGAGGCGGGCGTCGACACCGCGGTGGACGAGCTGGGACTTCCCGACGCCTTCATCGACCACGCCTCGCGCGATCAGGTGCTCGCCGATGCGGGCCTCACGCCCGCGAAGATCGCCCAGGACGTCGTCGCGCAGGTGCTCGGCACCCGCGTGCCCGTCGCGCGGCCGGAGAAGGACGGCCGCGGCGTGCCGACCGTGACCGGACAGATCGGCCGCATCGCGAACAGCTCCTGAGACGCGACAGCGGGGCGCACCGTGTCGGTGCGCCCCGCTGTCGTCGCCTCGATCGCCGACTCAGGCGTCGACGCCGCGGATCACGGGATCGTGGAACGTGCCGCCGAACACGCGCTCGGATGCGCCGACGCGGTCGAGGTAGACCGAGGCGCCGCCGTCGATGAACGGCCATCCGGCGCCCAGGATGAGCGCGAGGTCGATGTCCTCGACCTCGGGGACGACGCCCTCGTCGAGCATGATCCGGATCTCGCGCGCGAGCTCGTCCTCGACACGACGGAGGATCTCCTGCTCGGAGACAGGGGAGGAGCCGACCGAGAGCGCCTTCTGCGCGTCCTTCGTCCAGCCGGTGACCCGACCGGACCTGTCCTTCTCGACCGCCTGCGGCAGGTCGGCGAGAGCGTGCAGGTTCGCCGAGGCGTGGAAGCGGTCGGGGAAGTGCGACACCATCGTGTCCTGCACGTGGGCTGCGACCTTCCAGCCCACGAGGTCGATGAGCTGGAACGGCGTCATCGGAAGGCCGAGGGGCGCGAAGGCGCGCTCGACCGTCATCAGCGGCGTGCCCTCGTCGATCGCGCGTGCAGCCTCGCCCATGACCTTCGCGAGCAGGCGGTTGACGATGAAGCCCGGAGCGTCCGCCGAGCCGATCGCGTTCTTGCGGAGGTCCTTCGCGACCGCGTATGCCGTCGCGAGCGCCTCCACGCTCGCCTGCGGCGTGCGGACGACCTCGATGAGCGGCATGACCGCGACCGGGTTGAAGAAGTGGAAGCCGACGAGGCGCTCGGGGTGCGCGAGCACCGAGCCGATCTCCTCGACCGAGAGCGACGACGTGTTCGTCGCGAGGATCGCCTCCGGCGAGACGATCCGCTCGATCTCGGCGAAGACGTCCTGCTTGACCTTCGTCTCCTCGAACACGGCCTCGATGACGAAGTCGCAGTCCGCGTACTCGGCCTTGTCGATCGTGCCGTGCACGAGCGCGCGGAGGCGATTCGCGGCGTCGCCGTCCAGCCGCCCCTTCTGCTCGAGCTTCGCGATCTCCTCGTGGATGTACGCGAGACCCTTGTCGACACGCGCCTGATCGACGTCGGTGATGAGCACGGGCACCTCGAGCCGACGCAGGAACAGGAGTGCGAACTGGCTCGCCATGAGGCCCGCGCCGATGACGCCGACCTTCGTGACCTTGCGGGCGAGCGAGCGGTCGGGGGCGCCCACGGGCCGCTTCGCGCGCTTCTGCACGAGGTCGAACGCGTACATCGACGCGGCGAACTGATCGCCCGCGATGAGGTCGGCGAGCGCCTCGTCCTCGCGCGCGAATCCCTCGGCGCGGGTGCCGGAGCGCGCCTTGTCGAGCAGATCGAGCGCGCGGTAGGGCGCGCGGGGGACCGTGCCGATGCGGCTCTCGAGCATCCCGCGCGCGACCTTGATCGCGACGGGCCACTTCGTCAGGCGCTCGATCTTTCCCGGAGCGTTCCTGCGCTCGACCTTGATCGTCCCGGCGAGCACGCCGTCGGCCCAGGCGAGAGAGTCCTCGAGGTAGTTCGCGGGCGGGAAGATCGCGTCGAAGATGCCGAGCTCGAACGCCTGCTGCGGCTTGAGCGTGCGGTTCTGCTTGAGCGGGTTCGAGATGACCACCTCGAGCGCGTTCTCGATCCCGATGAGGTTCGGGAGGAGATAGGCGCCGCCCCAGCCGGGGACGAGCCCGAGGAACACCTCGGGCAGCGCGATCGCGGCGGCCGACGAGTCGACGGTCCGGTAGGTGGAGTTGAGGGCGATCTCCGTCCCGCCGCCGAGCGCCAGCCCGTTCACGAACGCGAACGACGGCACGCCGAGGTCCGACAGCTTGCCGAGGACGTGGTGGCCCTGCTGCGCGATGAGCAGCGCGTCCTTCCGCTCGCGCAGAGCGCTGATCTGCGACAGGTCGGCCCCTGCGGCGAAGATGTACGGCTTGCCCGTGATCGCCACCGCATCGATCTCGCCGGCCGCGGCGCGCGCCCGCAGCGTCTCGAGCACGCCGTCGAGCTCCGCGAGCGTGCGCGGGCCGATCGTGTTCGGCCGCTTGTGGTCGCGCCCGTTGTGGAGCGTGATGAGCGCGATCGTGCGACCCCCGCGCGTGCGGATGTCGCTGACGAGGGAGTGCGTGACGACCTCGTCGGCCGTGAGCGCCTCGAGCCCGGAGAAGTCGATGGAGGAGTAGTCGGTCATCGTGCTCACTTCCGCTTCTTCTTGCCGGTGTAGTGCGGGTTCTCCCACACGACGCTGCCGCCCTGACCGAGCCCGACGCACATCGCGGTGAGGCCGTAGCGCACCTCGGGGTGCTCGGCGAACTGCGCAGCGAGCTGGATCATGAGGCGCACGCCGGATGCCGCGAGGGGATGCCCGACCGCGATGGCGCCGCCCCAGGGGTTGACCCGCGGGTCGTCGTCGGCGATCCCGAAGTGGTCGAGGAACGAGAGCACCTGGATCGCGAAGGCCTCGTTGAGCTCGAACAGGCCGATGTCGTCGATCGTGAGCCCCGCCTTCGCGAGGGCCTTCTCGGTCGAGGGGATGGGGCCGATGCCCATGATCTCCGGCTGGACGCCCGCGAACGCGAAGGAGACCATCCGCATCTTGGGCGCGAGGCCGAGCTCCTTGACCGCGGCCGACCCGGCGAGCAGGCTCACGGTCGCGCCGTCGGTGAGCGGCGACGACGTCCCCGCGGTGACGCGCCCGTGCGGCCGGAACGGCGTCTTGAGCGAGGCGAGGCCCTCCATCGTCGTCTCGGGGCGGCGTCCCTCGTCCTCGGTGGCGAGCGCCCACGCTCCGTCAGGGCGCGCCACCGCGACCGGGACGAGATCGGGCTGGATGCGCCCGGCGTCGTAGGCCGCCTGAACCTTCTGCTGGCTCAGCATGCCGAAGCGGTCGGCGCGCTCCTTCGTGAGGTGCGGGAACCGGTCGTGGATGCGCTCGGCGGTGACGCCCATGTTGAGCGCGCCGGGATCGACGAGCTTCTCGGCGACGAAGCGTGGATTCGGATCGGCGTTCGACCCGATGGGGTGCCGGCCCATGTGCTCGACTCCGCCCGCGATGGCGAGGTCGTACATGCCGACGCCGATCGACGCGCCCATCGTGGTGACCGCCGTCATCGCGCCCGCGCACATCCGCTCGATCGCGAGGCCCGGCACGGTCTGCGGGAGTCCCGCGAGGATGGCCACGGTGCGGCCGAGGGTCAGGCCCTGGTCTCCTGTCTGCGACGTGGCCGCGATGGCGACGTCGTCGATCCTGTCGGCGGGGACGCCGCCGTTGCGCTCCATGAGCCCGATCATCGCCTTGACGACGAGGTCGTCGGCTCGGGTGTTGGCGTACATGCCCTTCTCGCCGGCGCGCCCGAACGGGGTCCGCACGCCATCGACGAAGTAGACATCCGAAAGCTCGGCCACTCTGCCTCCCTGTGTCAGTTGACCTCAGCCTAGGCACGGGCGGGCGCGCGTCTCCGCATCGATTGGGATGAACCTACGAAGCCGGATCGCCCTGCTCTCCGGGCGTTTGCGCGGCGCGCACAAACGCGGCGGCGATGAGGTCGGCGGTGGCCTCGATCTGCCAGGGGCGGGCTCCCTGTGTGCGGAGGGCGTCGCCGACCGTGGCGGCATCCACGACGGCGGGCGGCTCCCACGCCACCCGGCGCAGCGTCTCGGGGGTGAGGAGGTTCTCCGTGGGCATCGACAGCTCGGCGGCCTTCGCCTCGACGTCGGGCCGAGCCTGCTTGAGCCGCTGGTCGGCCTCGGGGTTGCGGTCGGCCCATGCCCGATGTGGCGGCAGCGCATCGCTCGGGACCCGCTCGGCAGGGAGGTCGTCGCTCTCGCGTCCGGCGACGATCGCGTTCCACCAGCGGTCGAGCTCGGTCCGGCTCGCGCGGCCGGTGAACTCGCGGATGCCGGCGAGGGCCTGCTTCGTGCGCGGCATGGCCAGCACCGCGGCGACGAGCGCGCGATCGGGCACGAGTCGACCGGGCGAGACGTCCTGAGCCTGCGCGAGCTCCTCGCGCGCGCGCCACAGCTCACGAGCGACCGCGAGATTGCGACGGCCGCGCACCTTGTGCAGTCCGCTCAGGCGCCGCCACGGGTCGGGGCGCGGCGCCTTCGGCTCGCGCGCGAGCGTCGCCTCGAACTCCTGACGGGCGAACTCGGCCTTGCCCGACGCCTTGAGCTCTGCCTCCAGCCGGTCGCGCACGTCGACGAGGTGGAGGACGTCGAGCGCCGCGTACTCGAGCCACGCGCGCGGGAGGGGCCGGGTCGACCAGTCGGCGGCCGAGTGCGCCTTCGCGAGCTCGATCCCGAGCGCGGCCTCGACGACGGCGCCGAGGCCGACGCGCTCCCAGCCGAGGAGGCGGGCGGCGAGCTCCGTGTCGAAGATGCGTCGAGGGTCGAGCCCCAGCTCGCGGAGGGAGGGCAGGTCCTGGCTCGCCGCGTGGAACACCCATTCCTCGTCGCCCAGGAGGCGCTGGATGGCCGTCACGTCGGGAACCGCGATCGGGTCGACGAGCAGGACGCCGCCGTCGCGACGGTAGAGCTGCACGAGGTAGGCGCGCTGCGAGTAGCGGAAACCGGAGGCGCGCTCGACGTCGACGGCCACGGGGCCGGTGCCCGCGGCCAGGCGCTCGACAGCCTCGGCGAAGACCGCGGGGTCGTCGATCACGGGGAAGTCCGCTGCCGGCTGCTGGTCGGTCATCTGGGCCTCCGGGCGCCGAACACGGCGATGTCCTCCGACCCCGGCGGGAGGCCGGCGAGCATGCAGACGAGCTCGGCCCAGGCCTCGACGTGGGAGCGGAACGATCCGACGGGCGACCACGAGGCGCGCAGCTCGATCTGCGCGCCGTCGCCCTCGGCGGCGAGTGCCCCGAACCCCTTCGACAGGATCTTCGTCGCGGTGCCGGAGGGGGAGTGGTACGGCGCCCCGCGGGTCTCCAGCGCGTCGACGAGCCACGACCAGGTGACATCCGCGAGGAGCGGATCGGTCCCGATCTCGGGTTCGAGGGGAGCCTGGGCGAACGTCACGATGCGCCAGCTGCCGCCCCATGACTCCTGCCCGTCGGGGTCGTGGAGCAGGATGAGCCGGCCGGTCCCGTACGGCGAGTCGCCGTGGTCGTCGGGTCGGACATCGGCGGCGAGGGCGATGCTGAAGGGCGCCAGACCCTGCGGCGACGGGATGTCGCGCACGGTGAGATCGCCCCGGAACGTCGCCGAGCGCACGGCCGCCTCCGCCTCCGCGAAGGCGTCTGAGCGCGCCCGATCTCCCGTCACGTCGACAGATTAGAGTGAGGGTGCCATGAACACCCCCAGGCGCGCCGCATCCCCGGTCCTCATCGGTCTCCGCTCCGCTCTCACCGTGCTCGCCGCCATGCTCGCCGGCGTGGCGGGCGCCGTCGCCTACGTCTCGCTGCGGATCGCGCGCAAGGCGGTCACGCCCGGCCCGCGCGTGGCCGACGTCGCCGTCCACGGGTTCGACACCGGCGCGCAGACGATCACGCTCTCGCGCACGCCCGATACGGTCCTCCCCGGGCGATACGGGCTCTTCACGGGCGGATCAGAGCACTACCTGAAGCTCGGTGCGGTCCTCGCGGAGGACGGGCAGCGCGTGCGGAGGAAGCTGCTCACGCAGGTCGACTCGAGCTCGCAGATCGGGCCGTACGCCGCCTTCAGCGGCTGGTACTGGGAGCGCGCCGAGGAGCTCCACCTCCCGTTCACGACCGAGTTCATCGGCGCGCCGGTCGGGCCGTGCCCCGCGTGGTACTTCCCGGCCGAGGATCCAGATGCGGACACGTGGGTCGTCGCGGTCCACGGGCGCGGGACGACCCGCGCCGAGGTGCTCCGCGCGGTTCCCGTCCTCCATGAGGAGGGGCTCCCCGTCCTGTGCGTCTCGTACCGGAACGACGGCGAGGCGCCGCGCAGCCGCTCGGGCCGGTACGGTCTCGGCGCGACCGAGTGGCGCGACGTCGACGCCGCCGTCGCGTGGGCGCTGCGGCGCGGAGCCCGCCGGATCGTCCTGATGGGGTGGTCGATGGGCGGGGCGATCGTCCTTCAGGTCGCGCTCAACTCGGCGCACGCCGACGCGATCGCGGGCGTCATGCTGGAGTCGCCGGTCGTGGACTGGCGGCTCGTGCTGGGATTCCAGGCGCGCGAGCTGCGCGTCCCGTCGCCCTTCACCCGGCTCGCGATGGGCGCGCTCGGACAGGAGTGGACGTCGCGGGTCGTGCGCCACGGCGACCCGATCTCGCTCGACGACCTCGACATCGTGTCCCGCGCGGAGGAGCTGCGGCATCCGATCCTGCTCCTGCACAGCGACGACGACGGGTTCGTGCCGTCCGACGCCTCGCACCGGCTCGCGTCCGAGCGCCCCGACCTCGTGACGCTCGAGCGCTTCCACACGGCGCGCCACACGAAGCTGTGGAACTTCGACGAGCACCGCTGGAACAGCGCGATCCGCTCCTGGCTGCGCACTCAGGCGCTCGTGCCCGACGTCGGCGGGGCCTGAGCCGCCTCAGACGAGACGCGAGCGGATCTGCCGCTTGGCGCGCAGGAGCATCCCGGTCATTCCCGAGATCCGCAGCGGCGACACGACGCGGGTGAGGCCGAGGGTCTGCGGGAAGTCATCGGGCACCGCGAGGGCCTCGTTGGCGGTGAGGCCCGTGAGCCCCTGAGCGAGGATGCTCGCGAAGCCGCGCGTCGTGGGCGCCTCTGCGGGCGCGGTGGCGTGCATCGCGACGCGGCGATCGGCATCGACCTCGAGCACGATGAACACGGGCGACTGGCATTCCGCGACGCGCTCGGTGAGCTCCGGGTGATCGGCGTAGCGCGCGGGGATCTCCGGGAGCTCGTTCGCGAACTCGAGGAGGAGCTGGAGACGCTCGGGCTCATCGAGCGCGAGGAACTCGTCGCGGATCTCCGCGAGGGCGTCGGGGAGCGCGTGGTCGGTCATCCGCCCCAGACTACTGCGCGGGGAGCGCCCCTGGCTCGCCGCCCGTCGCGATCGGCACCCGGACGGCGCTGCCCCACTCGGTCCAGGATCCGTCGTAGTTGCGGACCTTCGGGAAGCCGAGGAGGTGCTTGAGGACGAACCACGTGTGGCTCGAGCGCTCGCCGATGCGGCAGTACGCGACGATGTCGTCGTCGTCCTGCAGGCCGATCTCGTCGCGGTAGATCGCCTCGAGCTCGGCGCGCGGGCGGAAGCCGCCGTCCTCCGCGACGGCGCGCCCCCACGGCACGCTGCGGGCCGTGGGGATGTGGCCGGCGCGGAGCGCTCCCTCCTCGGGGTACGCGGGAGCGGTCGTGCGCTCGCCGGTGTACTCCTCGGGGGACCGCACGTCGACGAGCGGACCCGCGCCGAGATGCGCGAGGACGTCGTCCTTGAACGCGCGCAGGGTGGCGTCGTCGCGCTCGACGACGGGGTACTCGACGGCCGCGCGCACCGTGCGCTCCGTCGTGAGCTCACGGCCCTCGGCGATCCAGCGATCGCGCCCTCCGTCGAGGAGACGGACGTCCTCGTGCCCGAAGAGCGAGAACACCCAGAGGGCGTAGGCGGCCCACCAGTTGCTCTTGTCGCCGTAGATCACCACCGTGTCGTCGCGGGAGATGCCCTTGCGGCCGAGGAGCTCGGCGAAGCCCGCGCCGTCGAGGTAGTCGCGCACGACCGGGTCGTTCAGCTCCGTGTGCCAGTCGATCTTGACGGCGCCCGGGATGTGGCCGGTCTCGTAGAGGAGGACGTCCTCGTCCGACTCGACGACCACGAGACCCGGCTCGCCGCGGTGCTCTTCGAGCCATTGGGTCGAGACCAGCCGCCACGGCTCGGCGTACGCGGCGAACTTCTCCTGCGACTCATCCGGTGCGACGGCCATGGCTGCTCCTCGTTATCGTTGTGGGGACCCGTCTTCGAGCCTACGGCCCGCGAGCACGGTGCGGCTCGGCCTGTCGGCCGGGGCGCGTAACCGACAGACATCTGAGGACCCATGACCTCCACCGCGACCGAGATCGTCCACCTCGCCGACCGCCATCCGCAGCTGTCCGGCGAGGAGATGCTCGCCAGCCTCGTGCCGCCGCGGCAGTTCGACGACGCGACGTTCGCGTCGTACCGCGTCGACCCCGACTATCCCTCGCAGCAGGAGGCGAAGGAGGAGCTCGAGCGGTTCGCGACGGGGGCCCAGCCCGCGCGGCGCGGCGGGCTCTTCTCGCGCAGGCCCAAGCTCCCGGAGACCAAGCCCGGCGTGTACCTCGACGGCGGGTTCGGCGTCGGCAAGACGCACCTGCTCGCCGCGATCTACCACGCGGTCCCCGCCCGGCGGAAGCACTTCGGCTCGTTCATCGAGTACACCGCCCTCGTCGGCGCGCTGGGCTACAAGAACACGGTCGAGCTGCTGCGCGGATCGGCGCTGCTGTGCATCGACGAGTTCGAGCTCGACGACCCGGGCGACACGATGGTGATGACGCGGCTCCTCGGCGAGCTCGTGGCGTCGGGGACGCGTCTGGCGGCGACGAGCAACACCCCGCCGAACGCGCTCGGCGAGGGGCGCTTCGCCGCGCAGGACTTCCTCCGCGAGATCCACGCGATGTCCGACAGCTTCCGCACCCTGAGGATCGACGGCGTCGACTTCCGCCAGCGATCCCTCGACGGGCACGCCGTCGTCCTCGACGACGCGGAGTACGACGCGGCGCTCGCGGGCGCGGGCGGCTCGGCCTCCGACGACGGCTTCGATGCGCTCATCTCGCACCTCGCCCGCGTCCACCCGTCGCGCTACATCCGCCTCATCGACGGCCTCAGCGCCGTGGGCCTGCGCGACGTGCGCCAGCTCACCGACCAGTCGGAGGCGCTGCGCTTCGTCGCGTTCGTCGACCGCGTCTACGACGCCGAGCTGCCGATCCGCGCCACGGGCGCACCGCTCGAGGACGTGTTCGGCGCCGACATGCTCGCAGGGGGCTACCGCAAGAAGTACCTCCGCGCGATCTCGCGTCTGGTCGCGTCGACGCACGCGTGACGCGCTGCTGCCCGAGGTCCTCCCCAGGGCGCCGAAACACGATGTTTACGGAACGCCGATCCTCGTAACACATCGGAAACACCAGCCGCACCAGACGGGTAACGCGCTGTCGGGACACTGAGTCCACCCGGTCGAGCGAACCTCTCGACCCGACGGCTCGCCGGGGTCCCCACACTCGATCTGGAGAAGCACATGGATCAAGGCAACACAGCGTTCATGCTGATCGCCGCGGCGTTCGTCCTGCTGATGACGCCCGGGCTGGCGTTCTTCTACGGCGGACTCGTGAAGGCCAAGAGCGTCATCAGCATGATGATGCTGAGCATCGGGGCGATGGGCCTCATCGGGGTCCTCTGGGTGCTCTACGGCTATGCCGTGGCGTTCCCCGGCGCCGAGGGCCTCGTCGCACCGTGGTCGATCGACTGGACGGCGCTCGGCCTCGACAGCCTGCTCGAGACGCCCGAGGACGCGGCGTACCCGCCGCTCGCGTTCGTCGCGTTCCAGGCGACGTTCGCCATCCTCACGGTCGCCCTCGTGTCCGGCGCTATCGCCGACCGCGCGAAGTTCGGCGCGTGGATGACGTTCGCGGGCATCTGGGCCACCGTCGTCTACTTCCCGGTCGCGAGCTGGGTCTTCAACTTCGGTCTCGCCGACGACGGCTCGTTCGCATACGGCGGATGGATCACCTACGGCATGCAGGAGGTGTTCGGCGTCGGCGCGATCGACTTCGCGGGCGGCACCGCCGTGCACATCAACGCGGGCGCCGCGGCCCTCGCGCTCTCGCTCGTGCTCGGCAAGCGCGTCGGCTTCCAGAAGGGCGCGCACGTTCCGCACAACCCGCCGTTCGTGCTGCTCGGCGCCGGGCTGCTGTGGTTCGGCTGGTTCGGCTTCAACGCGGGCTCCGAGCTCGCCGCGGACGGCACCGCCGCCCTCGCCTTCGTCAACACGATCGCCGCACCCGCCGCCGCGCTCCTGGCCTGGCTCGTCGTCGAGAAGATCAAGGAGGGCAAGGCGACCTCGGTCGGCGCTGCCTCGGGCGCCGTCGCGGGCCTCGTCGCGATCACGCCGGCCTGCGCGTCGGTCCACCCGATCTGGGCCATCCTGCTCGGCCTCATCTCGGGCGCGGTGTGCGCGCTCGCGATCGAGCTCAAGTACCGCTGGGGCTTCGACGACTCGCTCGACGTCGTGGGCATCCACCTCGTGGGCGGCCTCATCGGAACCATCTACCTCGGCTTCTTCGCGAACGAGACCGGCCTGTTCATGGGCGGCAACGGCGCGCAGCTGCTCGTCCAGGTGATCGCGGCGGTCGCCGTCCTCATCTACTCCTTCGTGCTCGCCTACATCATCGGCTTCGCGATCGAGAAGACGATCGGCTTCCGCGTGAAGAACGAGGACGAGGTCGCCGGCATCGACACCGTTCTGCACGGCGAGGAGGGGTACGTCCTCGACGTGCGCTGATCCCATCTCCTCTCCAGGACGCCCCGGCCGGATGGTCGGGGCGTCCTCGTGCGCGTCGGCACCGGTAGGGTGACGGCGTGGCAAGACAGGGATTCCTCGGCATGCTCGCCGGCATCGCGCTCGACGTCCTCGCGCAGGCGACGAAGCCTCAGCGGAAGGCAGGGTCCGCGCGGAAGCGCGACGACGACCGGCCCTCGGCCCCGCGGGCGCCGCGCCCCGCGCGCGAGGCGGCGCGCGAGGTCCCGCCGCAGGCGGCCGACGCGCGCTCCGGCGTGCAGACGGTCGAGGTGGATCCGGGCGATGTCCGAGACCTCGTCCTCACCTACGCTCCCGATCGCGACGGCGCGCCCGACGGCGGCGAGATCATCTGGACCTGGGTGCCGTACGCCGAGAACGACGGGAGAGGCAAGGACCGGCCCGTCCTCGTCCTCGGCCGGCACTCGTCCGATCGCTCGTACGCCGTGAAGCTCACGAGCAAGTCGCACGACGGCGACCGCGAGTACGTCTCGATCGGCTCGGGGGAGTGGGATGCCCAGGGCCGCGAGTCCTGGGTCGATCTCGATCAGCTCTACAGCGTCCACGTCGACGGGATGCGGCGCGAGGCGGCGGAGCTCGACCGTCGGCGGTTCGAGCGCGTCGCTCAGGAGCTCGTGCGCCGCTACGGCTGGCGCACGGGGGAGTAGGCGCACGGCCCGCACCGGAGCCGGCGCACCGTGCGCACCGTCGGGTTCCCCAGGGTGAGGGGCTGCACTTCGGTGGTGAGCTCGTGCGCGTGGGCCGAGCACAGGCCCGCGCCGCATTCGGTGCAGACCGCGAGTGCCACGCTCTCGACGCCGACCGCGTCGCAGTCATGACAGCGCATCGGCCGTCTCCTGAGCTGAGCCGGGCGCACGCCGGGCGGTCGTGATCTCGCGAACCGGGCGACACGGATTCCCGACGGCGACGACGCCGGCGGGGATATCGCGGGTGACGACGGATCCCGCCCCGATGATGGCGTCGTCCCCGATCGTGACGCCAGGGGTGATCGTGACGGAGCCTCCGAGCCACACCCTGCTGCCGATCGTCACGGGCTCTGGCAGCTCCCACCCCTCGACCCTGCTCGCGATGTCCTCCGCGTGGTTGGGGGTGTAGATCGCGCAGCGGGGGCCGATGAGCGTGTCCTCGCCGATCGTGACGAGTCCGCCTCCGACGACGAGGAAGTCGGCGTTGATGAACGTGCGGTCGCCGATCACGAGCCGCTCGCCGTAGTCGATGCTCAGCGGCGGCCGGAAGTCGATCCCGTCTCCGGCGCCCGGCACGAGCTCGCGGAACAGACGGCGAGCCTCGTCGAGATCGTCGTGGTAGATCTGTCCGATCCGCGCGCACAGCGCGTGCGCTCTCCACGAGAGGTCCTGGAGAGCGGGAGAGGTCCGATACCGGATCCACCCGCCCGAGAGCAGACTGCGCACGTCCTCGTCCTGCGCGGCGAGCACGGGCATCGTGGGCGGCGGTTCGGCGATGCGGTCCATGGGAGGCCTCCTATTGGTTGGGAGTGCCAACATATAGCATGCTCCGGAGGGAGGGCAATGGTCTCTCATGCGATGCCGGTCACCGCGCGGCCCTGCTCGCGTACCGCGCGGGCGGGGAAGACGACGAAGCCCCCGGCGGGACCGGGGGCTTCTCATGGTGGGCGATACCAGACTCGAACTGATGACCTCTTCCGTGTGAAGGAAGCGCGCTACCAACTGCGCCAATCGCCCATGTGGAGTTGTCGTGCCTCAGCGGCACAGGTGTCGAGCATACCGGATCGGCTCGGCCCAGGCGAACCCGGTCGCCCGTCTCGCGTGTCGCACGTGAACGGTCGGTGACACGCCCGGATCCGGGTCGTGGTTTGGCCGGTCGTGGAACGTGGGCTAAAGTGGTGCAAGTGCCCGGAGCGAGACTCCGGGGGCGAAATGCGGATGTAGCGCAGTTGGTAGCGCATCACCTTGCCAAGGTGAGGGTCGCGAGTTCGAGTCTCGTCATCCGCTCGAGTGCAGGGGTTCCGAAAGGGATCCAGGCACGTGGGTTCGATCCCCGCGGTGGCGTGGCCGAGAGGCGAGGCACCGGCCTGCAAAGCCGTTTACACGGGTTCGAATCCCGTCGCCACCTCGCTCGACAACTGAATAGCTCTTGATGAGCGCGATTGGCGCAGCGGTAGCGCGCTTCCCTGACACGGAAGAGGTCACTGGTTCGATCCCAGTATCGCGCACGCGGATGTAGCGCAGTTGGTAGCGCATCACCTTGCCAAGGTGAGGGTCGCGAGTTCGAGTCTCGTCATCCGCTCGCGCACAGGGCCCCCTCGTGGGGCCCTGTTCCTTTGGGCGATTGGCGCAGCGGTAGCGCGCTTCCCTGACACGGAAGAGGTCACTGGTTCGATCCCAGTATCGCCCACTCGAGAACCCCCGCTTCGGCGGGGGTTTCGTCGTTCTCGCGGGTGCACGCGGTGCGAGCCCACGGAGGCGGCGCAACTAGGATGGTCGAGTGACCACCGGATTCGACCTGTACCCCGAGAAGAACGTCGTCGCCATGCGCGTCGACGGTGAGCTGAAGGACCTCGCAGCCGAGGTCGCGGAGACGCAGACGACGGAGCCGGTGACGATCGACAGCCCCGACGGACTGAACATCCTGCGCCACTCCACCGCGCACGTGCTCGCGCAGGCGGTGCAGAAGATCAACCCCGCCGCGAAGCTCGGCATCGGCCCGTTCATCGCCGACGGCTTCTACTACGACTTCGGCGTCGACGAGCCGTTCACCCCCGACGACCTCAAGGCGATCAAGAAGGAGATGCAGCGCATCGTCAAGGAGGGCCAGCGGTTCGTCCGCCGGGTCGTCACGGACGAGGAGGCGCAGGCCGAGCTCGCCAACGAGCCGTTCAAGCTCGAGCTCATCGGCCTCAAGGGCGGCAAGAAGGAGGCCGCGGAGGGGGCGAGCGTCGAGGTCGGCGCCGGCGAGCTGACCATCTACGACAACGTCGACGCGAAGAGCGGCGAGACGCAGTGGAAGGACCTCTGCCGCGGCCCTCACGTGCCCTCCACGCGCCTGCTCGGCAACGGCTGGGACATCGTGCGGGTCGCGGGCGCGTACTGGCGCGGCAGCGAGAAGAACCCGCAGCTCCAGCGCATCTACGGCACGGCGTGGCCCACCAAGGATGACCTGAAGGCCTATCAGGACCGCCTCGCGGAGGCCGCGCGTCGCGACCACCGCAAGCTCGGCAAGGAGCTCGACCTCTTCTCGTTCCCCGACGAGATCGGGTCGGGCCTGTCGGTCTGGCACCCGCGCGGAGGGATCGTGCGCGGCGAGATGGAGCAGCACGCGCGTCGACTTCACATCGAGGGCGGCTACACCTACGTCTACACGCCGCACATCTCGAAGGAGGACCTGTTCCTCACCTCGAACCACCTCGTCACGTACAAGGACGGGATGTTCCCGCCGATCGTCATGGACGAGGAGCGCGACGAGGACGGCAACATCACGAAGCAGGGCCAGGACTACTACCTGAAGCCCATGAACTGCCCGATGCACATCCTCATCTACAAGGAGCGCGCGCGCAGCTACCGCGACCTCCCGCTGCGGTTCGCGGAGAACGGGACGGTCTACCGCAACGAGCTGTCCGGCGCGCTGCACGGCCTCACGCGCGTGCGCGGCTTCACGCAGGACGACTCCCACCTCTTCGTGACCCCCGAGCAGCTCGAGGCCGAGGTCACGAAGGTGCTCGAGTTCATCATCTCGATGCTGCGCGACTTCGGCCTCGACGACTTCGAGCTCGAGCTGTCGATGCGCGATGACGAGAAGGCCAAGTGGATCGGCTCGGACGAGTTCTGGGAGTACTCGACGAACGCCCTGCGCAATGTCGCGGTCGCGAGCGGGCTCAAGCTCACCGAGGTCCCCGGAGAGGCCGCGTTCTACGGTCCCAAGATCGACCTCAAGACGCGCGACGCGATCGGCCGTGTGTGGCAGCTGTCGACCGTCCAGGTCGACCCGAACCTCCCGGAGCGCTTCGACCTCGAGTACACCGCGGCGGATGGGTCGAAGCAGCGGCCGATCATGATCCACCGAGCTTTGTTCGGCTCGATCGAGCGCTTCTTCGCGATCCTCCTCGAGCACTACGCGGGCGACTTCCCGGTCTGGCTCGCGCCGCAGCAGGTCGTGGCCGTGCCCGTGGCCGATGAGTTCGCGCCCTACCTCGAGGACGTCGCCCAGCGCCTGCGGGTCGAGGGCGTGCGCGTGGAGGTCGATCGCTCCGACGACCGCATGCAGAAGAAGATCCGGACGCATTCGACCGGCAAGGTTCCGCTCATCCTCATCGCGGGGGAGCAGGACCGCTCGGCCGGCACGGTGTCGTTCCGCTTCCGCGACGGATCGCAGCGCAACGGCGTCCCGATCGACGAGGCGGTGCGCCTCGTCACGGGCGCGATCGCCGAGAAGAAGCTCATCCTGACGGACGAGGACCTCTGACATGACCGAGGAGCACGAGGCGCGCGAGGAGTTCGCGCGCCTCGAGCCGTCGTCTGACTTCCCGTCGTCGGCCGATGCGTTCCAGCGACTCTGGACGCCGCACCGGATGGCGTACATCAACGCGGGCGCGGACGCGAACCGCGGCACGGGCTGCCCGTTCTGCGCGGCGCCGGGCAAGAGCGACGAGGACGCCCTCATCGTGCACAGGGGAGAGCACGCCTTCGTGCTGCTCAACCTCTTCCCGTACAACTCGGGGCACCTGCTCGTGTGCCCGTATCGCCACATCGGCCTGTACGACGAGGCGGACCCGCACGAGACGGCTGAGATCGCCTATCTCACGCAGACGGCGATGCGCGTGCTCCGCTCCGTGTCCCGGTGCGACGGCTTCAACATCGGGATGAACCAGGGCCACGTCGCGGGCGCGGGCGTCGAGGAGCACCTCCACCAGCACGTGGTGCCCCGCTGGGCCAGCGACGCGAACTTCTTCCCGATCATCGCGAAGACGAAGGCGCTCCCGCAGCTCCTCGGCGAGGTCCGCTCGGCCATCGCCGGCGCCTGGCCCGAGTACCACTAGAGACTCAGCGAGCGCAGCGAGCCGCCCCCGGTCGTTGAGCGACGAGCGCCAGCGAGGAGTCGAAACGCGACTCAGCGCGCGCAGCGAGCCGCCCCCGGTCGTTGAGCGACGAGCGCCAGCGAGGAGTCGAAACGCGACTCAGCGCGCGCAGCGAGCCGCCCCCGGTCGTTGAGCGACGAGCGCCAGCGAGGAGTCGAAACGCGACTCAGCGAGCGCAGCGAGCCGCCCCCGGTCGTTGAGCGAGCGGAGCGAGTCGAAACGCAAGCGCCCGGTCAGCGCGCCGCCCGGCACGCGGCGGCAAGGTCTCGGGCGAGCGCCTCGGCATCGTCGTCGGCGAGGCCGTGCACCGTCAGGCGGAGGTGGTGCGACGGCGTCGCGGCGTCGTCGAGCACGAAGTCGTCACCCGTCCGCGCCAGCCAGCCGCGGCGCATGAGCTGCTCGGAGACGGCGCGGGCCGGCGCCGGGAGCGGCACCCAGAGGCTCAGCCCATCACCGGGGTCGACCTCGATGCCGTGGCGCGACAGGCGCCGCGCGAACGCCGCGTTCCGCTCGGCGTAGTGCGCGCCGGCGCGCTCGATGGTCGCGAGCGCGACCGGGTCGGTGAGGAGCGCGATGGTCAGACGCTGGAGGAGATGGCTGACCCACGTCGTCCCGGGGCTCAGCCGCAGCGCGAGACGGTCCGCCGTCTCGGGGTCGGACGCGGTCACCGCGAGGCACATGTCGGGCCCGAGGAACTTGGAGACCGAGCGCACGAGCGCCCAGCGCCGGTGCGCGGGGCCGATGATCGAGTGGTACGGCCTGCGCGACAGAAGAGAGAAGTGGTCGTCCTCGATGACGAGGACGTACGGATGGTCGGACAGCACGGCGCGGAGGTCCGCTGCGCGCGCGGGTGACAGCCCGGCGCCGGTCGGGTTCTGCGCGCGCGGGGTGCAGACGATGGCGCGCACCCCCTGCTCGAGCGCGTGACGCAGTCCGTCGACCGTCATCCCCTCGGCGTCGACCGGCACGGGCACCGCGCGGTAGCCGCCGAGTCGGACGGTCTGGATGCTCGCGAGGAAGCACGGGTCCTCGAGGGCGACCGCGTCGTCGCGCATGAGGGCCTGTGCGAGGAGGCGCTCGACCGCGTCGACGGCGCCGCTCGTGATCGTGAGACGCGGAGGGCCTGCCGGTGCGAGGTCCTGGCTCATCCACGTGCGGGCGCGCTCCTCGAGCTCTCGGTCGATGACGGGCTCTCCGTAGAGCACCGGGCGGCCGGCGAGCGAGGCGAGCGCGTGCGACATGTCGGGGATCAGAGCGGGATCGGGATTGCCCGTCCCGACGTCGCGCAGCACGCTGTCGGTCGCATAGCCCTCCTGAGCGACGGGGGAGCGGTCGGCGATCCGCGTGCCCGCACGCCCCTGCGTGAGGACGATCCCCGCCTGGGCGAGCTGACGGTACGCGGCGACGGCGGTGTTGCGGTTCACGCCGAGATGCTCGGCGAGCGAGCGGACCGGGGGAAGGGCGTCGCCGGGCCGGAGCCGGCCGCGTTCGAGGAGGGCGCGCACGCTGTCGGCGATGTCCGACGCGGAGCGGCCCGTGATCTCGATGACGCCCTGTTCCATTCCGCCGAGTCTACGGCCCGCACCATGCTACGGTTTGACCTAGGTCAAAAGCCCGAATGTACCCGACTGTCGCCGGACGGCGACGACGTGAAAGGAAGCACCGTGGCCACTGCCACCACTGGAACCGGGCGCGTCAAGCGCGGACTCGCCGAGATGCTCAAGGGCGGCGTCATCATGGACGTCGTGACGGCCGAGCAGGCGCGCATCGCCGAGGACGCGGGAGCGGTCGCCGTCATGGCGCTCGAGCGCGTGCCCGCAGACATCCGCGCGCAGGGTGGCGTCGCCCGCATGAGCGACCCCGACCTCATCGACGAGATCATCGCGTCCGTCTCGATCCCGGTGATGGCGAAGGCGCGCATCGGGCACTTCGTCGAGGCGCAGGTGCTGCAGAAGCTCGGCGTCGACTACATCGACGAGTCCGAGGTGCTCTCGCCGGCCGACTACGTCAACCACATCGACAAGTGGGGATTCACCGTGCCGTTCGTGTGCGGCGCGACGAACCTCGGCGAGGCGCTGCGCCGCATCACCGAGGGGGCGGCGATGATCCGCTCGAAGGGCGAGGCCGGCACGGGCGACGTCTCCGAGGCGACCAAGCACATCCGCCGGATCACGAGCGACATCAACGTGCTCCGCTCGAAGACCAAGGACGAGCTCTACGTCGCGGCCAAGGAGCTGCAGGCGCCCTACGAGCTCGTCGCGGAGATCGCGGAGACGGGCAAGCTGCCGGTCGTGCTCTTCACGGCCGGCGGGGTGGCGACCCCCGCCGACGCGGCCCTCATGATGCAGCTCGGCGCGGACGGCGTCTTCGTCGGCTCCGGCATCTTCAAGTCGGGCGAGCCGGCCAAGCGCGCGGCGGCGATCGTCAAGGCCACGACGTTCTACGACGACCCCAAGGTGGTCGCCGAGGCGTCGCGCGGCCTCGGCGAGGCCATGGTCGGCATCAACGTCTCCGACCTGCCGGCGCCGCATCGCCTCGCCGAGCGCGGCTGGTAGCCGTGCCCACCGCACCGCGCGTCGGCGTGCTCGCGCTGCAGGGGGATGTGCGCGAGCACGTCGCCGTGCTCGAGCACCTCGGCGCGCACGTCGTGCGCGTGCGTCGGCCCGAGCAGCTCGACGAGATCGACGGCATCGTCCTCCCCGGTGGCGAGTCGAGCGTGATCGACAAGCTCGCGCGCGCCTTCGACGTCCGCGAGCCGCTCGTGGCGGCCATCCGCGCGGGGATGCCCGCATTCGGGACGTGCGCGGGGCTCATCCTGCTCGCCGACCGGATCAGCGACGGCATCGAGGGTCAGCAGACGTTCGGCGGGCTCGACGTCACCGTGCGCAGGAACGCGTTCGGCGGACAGGTCGAGTCGTTCGAGACGGAGCTGTCTATTCCGGTGCTCGGCGCGCCTCCCGTGCACGCGACGTTCATCCGCGCGCCGGTGGTCGAGCAGGTCGGCGCGCACGCCGAGGCGATCGCTGCGCTCCCGGACGGCCGCGTGGTCGCGGTGGAGCAGGATGGCCTCCTCGGCATCTCCTTCCATCCGGAGGTCTCGGGGGAGGAGCGGCTGCACCGCCGCTTCCTCGCTCGCGTGCAGCGCGCGGCCTGAGCGCGGCAGGGTCCGCACGGCGGCCCTGCCGCTGCGGCGTCAGCGCACCTGGCGAACCGCGAACTCGAGTCGCGGATGCGCGAAGTGCTCCTGCGCCTGCACGAGCTGGAGCTCGCGGTCGCCCGCGGCGAGCGTCTGCTCGAGAAGGCCGAAGACGCTCGACGCGGTGCGCGCGAGCGCATCGGGCGCGGACCGCGTCGCGAGATAGTGCGAGGTGAAGAGGGCGGCCGTCACGTCGCCGGAGCCGTTCGCCTTCATGGGGAGGTGCGGCGTCTGCACGACCCACGCGCCGTCGTCGTCGACCACCATCATCTCGATCGTGCCCTCGGGCCGGTCGGGGCGCTCGACCGAGGTGACGAGCACCGTGCGGGGGCCCATGTCGCGCGCGGCGTCGGCCGCTGCGACCGTGGACTCGAGCGTGTCGGGCGCCGTGCCGGTCAGGAAGCCCAGCTCGAACTGATTGGGCGTGATGATGTCGGCGACGGGCACGACCTTCTCGCGCAGGAGGTCGGGGATCGCCGGGGCGACGAAGCAGCCCGACTTCGCGTTGCCCATGACGGGGTCGCACGCGTAGACGGCCGCGGGATTGGCCTCCTTGACGCGTGCCACGGCGTCGATGATCACATCGGCGATGCCCTCGCTGCCCTGGTATCCCGAGAGCACCGCGTCCAGCGACGCGAAGGCGCCGCGCTCCTCGACGCCGCGGATGACCTCGGCCACGTCGGCCGGCGGGATGAGCGGGCCCCGCCACGCGCCGTAGCCGGTGTGGTTGGAGAAGTTGACCGTGTAGACGGGGAGCACCTCGACGCCGATGCGCTGCATGGGGAAGACGGCGGCGGAGTTGCCGGCGTGCCCGTACGCGACGGCCGACTGGATCGAGAGGATCTTCATCCTGAGATCATCTCATCGCCGCCCGCGCGTCCGATCGGCGTGGTGGAATGGACGCGGACGAGGGGGGAAGCCGTGGACGGGCGTCGACGCGGGGTCGCGATCGCGTGGAGCGCGATCGGGCTCGTGGTGCTGGGCCTCGTGGCGGTGTTCCTCTGGTCCGTCCTGCAGCCGCAGGCCGAGCCGGCCGCGCAGCCGACGCCATCCGCGTCGGTCTCGACGACGCCCACGCCCACGCCGACTCCGACTCCGACGCCCACGGGGCATCCGGCGAACACCGAGGAGTACGACCTCGGGGCGCTGCCGGCGCTCGACGTCTTCGCGGTGATCCCCGAGCTCCCGCTGGACGACGACCCCGACGGCGAGACCGCGTCGCTGTCCGCTCGTCCGCTCGGCGAGGGCGCCCCGGTCTTCGCGGATCCCGAGGGCGAGCCGGTCGCGGCGCTCGCGCGCGAGCTGCCCTTCGAAGGCACGGTCGTCCCGGTCGTCGAGCGAGAGGAGCACTGGGTCAAGGTGCTCCTCGTCGGGCGCCAGAGCACGCCGTCGCAGGGCGACGCGCGCCAGGTCGCGGGATGGCTGCGGATGGCCGACGTCGAGCTGAGCGCGAACGCCGCGCGCGTCGAGGTCGACCTCGGCGACCGCACGATCGACATCGTCACGCCGGATGGCGCCGAGCGCGTCGCGACGGACTTCGCGTCGGGGACGACGGCGACGCCCACGCCTCTCGGGCGCTCCTTCATCATGCTCACGCGGGCCGTGCCGGAGCTGGCGTACACGGCGGGGCTGCCGATCGTCTACCTGTCGGCGCAGTCGCCGACGCTCGACGGGTTCGACGGGCAGAGCGTCGCCGTGACCGCGTTCCACTACCACGACGTGCGGTCGGGGCCCATCTCGAACGGATGCATCCGCCTGGGCGGCGAGGCGATCGCGCGCCTGGCCGAGCTGCCCGCGGGGACCCCCGTCTACATCCGCGAGTGAGCGCCGTGCGCCGCCCGCACGAGCAGTTCGGCGCGAGCGAATAGAATCGTCCTGGACGGCGCGCGCAGCGCGCGGTCGCGCAGTCAGACGAGCGGGAGATCTATGTCCGGGCATTCCAAGTGGGCCACGACCAAGCACAAGAAGGCGGTCATCGACGCCAAGCGTGCCAAGTCGTGGGCCAAGCTGATCAAGAACATCGAGGTCGCGGCCAAGCTCGGCGGCCCCGACCTGCAGGGCAACCCGACCCTCTTCGACGCCGTCCTCAAGGCGAAGAAGACGTCGGTCCCGAAGGACAACATCGACCGCGCGATCAAGCGCGGCGCCGGCATCGGCGGCGAGGCGGTCGAGTACACGTCGATCATGTACGAGGGCTACGCGCCCGGCGGCATCGCGATGCTCATCGAGTGCCTCACCGACAACAAGAACCGCGCGGCCGCCGAGGTGCGCACGGCGATGACGCGCAACGGCGGCAACATGGCCGACCCCGGCAGCGTCGCGTACAACTTCGAGCGCAAGGGCGTCATCGTCGCCTCCTCGGAGGGCGTCAGCGAGGACGACGTCATGCTGGCCGCGCTCGAGGCCGGCGCGCAGGAGATCGAGCCGCACCCCGCCGGATTCGAGATCATCACCGAGGCGAGCGACATGGTCGCCGTCCGCACCGCGCTGCAGGAGGCGGGCATCGAGTACGAGTCGGCCGACGCCGAGTTCGTGCCGAACCTCAAGGTCGAGGTCGACGCCGAGACCGCGCGCAAGGTGTTCCGCCTCATCGACGCGCTCGAGGACAGCGACGACGTGCAGAACGTCTTCACGAACATGGACCTGACGCCCGAGGTGCAGGCCGAGCTCGAGGAAGACGACGAGTGACGACCGGATCCCGGTGAGCGAGGGCGGAGGCGCGAGCCTCCGCCCTCGCTCCGTCCGGGGCGGATGTCGGCGGTGACGGGGAGGATGGACGCATGGGGCGGGCAGACGGCACGGGCAGGCTCGTGTCGGCCGACGGGGCCGACGACAGCGGCACCGGGATCCTGCACGTCGACATGGACGCGTTCTACGCGGCGGTCGAGGTGCTCGACGACCCGACCCTGGCGGGCAAGCCGATCATCATCGGCGCTCCGGATGGCCGCTCGGTCGTCTCGAGCGCGTCGTACGAGGCGCGCCGCTACGGGGTGAGGTCCGCGATGCCCGTGAGCCAGGCCATCCGCCTGTGCCCGCACGCGCTCATCGTGCCACCCCATTTCGACCGCTACCGGGCCGTCTCGGCCCAGGTGATGGAGATCTTCCGCAGCTTCACGCCGCTCGTGGAGCAGCTCTCGATCGACGAGGCGTTCCTCGACGTGCGCGGCGCCCGCCGGCTCTGGGGGAGCCCGGGGCGCATCGCGCAGCTCATCCGCGCGCGCGTGAAGGACGAGGCGGGCATCACGTGCAGCGTCGGCGTCGCCGCGACCAAGCACGTCGCGAAGATGGCATCGACGATCTCGAAGCCCGACGGGATGCTCGTCGTCCCCGGGCACCGGACCCTCGAGTTCCTCGGGGCGCGGCCCGTGCGCGCGATGTGGGGCGTGGGGCCGAAGGCGGCCGAGGTGCTGGAAGGGCGCGGCATCCGGACGATCGCCGATCTGCGCGACACGCCGCTGCCCGTCCTCGCGCGCGCCCTGGGGCAGGCGTCCGCCCACAGGCTGCACGCGCTCGCGCGCGGCGAGGACGCACGAGAGGTCGAGACGACGCGCGTCGAGAAGAGCATCTCGCACGAGGAGACGTTCCACAGCGACGTCTCCGACGTGGAGCTGCTCCGAGCCGAGCTGCTGCGCCTCGCCGATCGGGTCGCCGTGCGGCTGCGCCGCGGCGGCGTGGAGGCGGGCGGCGTCGCGATCAAGGTGCGCTTCGCCGACTTCGCGACGATCACGCGCTCCCAGGCGCTGGCCGAGCCGACCGCGCTCGGCCAGCGGATCGGCGAGGTCGCGCGCGAGCTGCTCGGGGCGGTCGAGCTGCGCCAGGCCGTGCGTCTCATCGGCGTCCGCGCCGAGCGCCTCCGCGAGGCGGGCTCGTCGGCCCTCGCCCTGTGGGATGAGGACGCCGACTGGAAGCGCGTGGAGGGCACGCTCGACGACGCCGTGAGCCGTTTCGGCGACGGCGCTGTGACCCGCGCGGCCTTCCTCGGGCGCGCGGAGCGGCATCCGGAGGTGCCCCGCACGCCGCGCCCGCCGGAGGATTCCGACTGACAGGCGCGGCTCGCCCCGGTAGCGTGGGGACATGCCCAACATCGCCCTCGAAATCGGCAAGATCTCCGCGAACCTCGGCGTCACCGCCGCCTACGGCGAGCCCCAGGAGCTCGACGGCGAGCGCTTCGTCCCCGTCGCGGCGACGTGGACCGGCTTCGGCGGCGGCTCCGACGAGGCCGGCAACGGCGGAGGCGGAGGCGGCGGCTTCTCGGCGCCCGTGGGCGCGTACGTGCGACGCGACGGCGAGCTGCGCTTCGAGCCGAACCTCATTGCGACGCTCGCGGTCGCGATCCCGCTCGTGTGGGTCACCGGCCGCGTGCTCGCCAAGCTCATCCGTGCCCTCAAGAAGTAGCGAGCGCGCCGAGGTCGCGATCTCGGAGGCGGCGCACCACGTGCGCGCGCTCATCGACGCGAGGGCGGCGCGGAGGGTGGTCGTCGACGGCCGCAGCGGCGCCGGGAAGACGACGCTCGCGCGGCTCGTCGTGGAGGCGTGGCCGGGAGCGCAGCTCGTCTCGCTCGACGAGCTCTACCCCGGGTGGGGCGGACTGCGGGAGGGCGCGGCGCTCGCGTGCGCCCTCGTGCTCGCTCCGCACGCCGCCGGCTCCGTCGGACGGTACCGGCGCTTCGACTGGGCCCTCGGCACGTTCGCGGGCGCCGAGGTCCGTGTCGATCCGGATCGGCCCCTCGTCGTGGAGGGATGCGGCGCGCTCACACCCGCCTCCGCAGAGGTCGCGGATGCGAGCGTCTGGCTCGATGCCGAGGCCGCGTTGCGTCGCGAGCGCGCTCTCGCGCGCGACGGCGACGGCTTCGCGCCCTACTGGGACATGTGGGCTGCGCAGGAGGACGCGCACATCGCGAGCGAGGCGCCCGAGGCGCGCGCGGATCTCGCCCTCCTGACCCGCTGATCAGGGGCACGCGCATCCCGTTCGAATGTCGGTGGTGGGGTTGATGATGGGGGTGTGACGAGCAGGAAGCCGCGGTTTGTGGATCCGCTGTCGTGGGATGCGACGGTGGAGGAGCGGTGGGTGCTGTCGAATGTGCGGGAGACGTTGACGGGTTTCCGGCGGGCGGTGGCGTCGGCTGCGGCGGCGGAGGTGCAGGCGTTCGCGGTGGCGGCGCGGGTGGCGCGGGCGCAGATGGAGCGGTCGGGGTCGGATTCGGAGTTCGCGTTCCCGTGGCGGGCGGTCGCGGCTGAGCTCGCGGTGGCGTTGCATGTGCCGGTGGGGGAGGTGGAGGCGCGGATGGCGGATGCGGAGCTGCTGGAGGCGCGGTTGCCTCAGGTGCGGGTGGCGCTGTCGGCGGGGCGGATCACGCGCAAGCATGCGGATGTGATCCGGGAGGTCGCGCAGGGGTTGCCGGATGCGGTGCTGGGGGAGTTCCTGCGGCGGGTGCTGGGGTTCGCGGAGGAGGCCACGCCGCGGCAGTTGCGGGTGTTCGCGAGCGAGCTGGCGGGTGTGCTGCATCCGGTTCCGGTGGCGGAGGGTCAGGCGGCGGTGCGGGAGAAGCGGGGCACGTGGACGCGGGCTCTGCCGGGTGGGCTGGGTGAGTTCGTGATGCGGGACGAGGCGTTGGTGATCGCGGCGGTCGCGGACCGGCTGGATCAGATGGCGCGTCTGGTCGAGGCCGATGAGCGCCGCGCGGACCGGGAAGCACAGGCGGCGCGGGATGCGGCGGATGCGGCGGTGGGGGTGACGAGGGACGGGTTGGGGTTCCGGGTGGATCGGGAGGGGAACCGGATCGACCAGGGCGCGGTGCGGGTGCCTGGCGGTGCCCCGGACCCGGTGGTGTCGGCGGTCGATCCGGGGCTGGCGGTGCGGGATGCGGGGCTGTTCCCGGGCCGGTGCGCGGCGGGGGAGGGGGCTCGGGAGGCGGAGCGGGTGCGGGTGACGCGCACGCAGCGGCGGGCGGATCTGGCGGGGAACCTGCTGCTGACGGGGGCGCCGACGGGGTATCCGATCGACGGGGATCCGGAGCGGCTGGCGGGGGTGCGCGGGACGGTCGCGGTGACGGTGCCGGTGACGAGTCTGGTCGGGCTGGATGACGGGCCGGCGATGCTGGCGGGGTACGGGCCGGTCCCGGCGGAGACCGCCCGCCGGCTCGCGCGGTATGCGCCGGGGTGGGAGCGGATCTTCCAGAACCCCGACACCGGTGCTCTGCTGACCGTCGATCATTACCAGCCGACCGCGGCGATCCGTCGTCTGGTCGAGCTGCGGGACGAGTGCTGCCGGTTCCCGGGCTGCTCGCGCCCGGCCCCGGGGTGCGAGAAGGACCATGTCCGGGAGTACTCCCGCGGCGGCCCGACGAGCGCGGAGAACCTCGAGGCCCTGTGCCGGCCGCATCACTACCTGCGGCATCACACGAGGTGGTCTCCGCGGGCGCTCGAGGACGGCGGCATCGAGTGGACCAGCCCGCTCGGGCACGTGTACGTCACCGAGCCCGAACCCCGACGACGACACCACGCCATCCACGACCCCCAGCCCCCACCCGAACCCCCACCCTTCTGAGACAACCCAGCCCCCACCATCCGCCACGCGCGCCTTCGCGCAGGCGGTGCGGGTGAGGGCGCCTGGTCAGGCGCCGTCGGCGGCCTGGAGCAGTCCGTCGAGACGGTAGCCGAGCCAGTCGTAGAGGGCGAAGCGCGGGTCCTCGTCGTCGTGATCCTCCGCGCTCTCGATGCCGAGTCGGCTCGCGAGCACGAGGCGCACGGCGGCGAGCGTCCGCAGCCATGCCTCGAGCGCGTCGCCGGCGATGGAGACGTCGACGGGGGAGAGCGCGTCTTCGAGCGGCGCCTCCTCGATCGCGGAGAGGTCGCGCAGAACGGTGGCCGCGTCCTGTGAGCGGCGGCCGAGGAGGTCCCCGCGCGTGACGCTGCGGAAGTCGTCCGCCGCGTCGGGATCGTCCGGGTACGCGTCGGGGGTGAGGCGCTCGAGCGCCGGATCCGCCGCCGTCGGCGTGCTCTCGACCAGGGTCGCGAACTGCGTCACGAGGTCGCGGAGATGCGCGGCCTCGATGCGCGTCAGAGTGAGGATCACGAGTCGTTCGGTCATGGGGTGCGGTGTCCTCACATCGGCGCTCTGCGGACGGTCGCCCACAGTCCGTAGTCGTGCATGGCCTGGGCGTGCAGCTCCATCTGCTCGCGCGCGCCCTCGGCGACGACGGCGTGCCCCTCGTTGTGGACGGCGAGCATGAGACGCGTGGCGTGCTCCTCGTCGTAGCCGAAGTACTCGCGGAAGACACGGACGACGTAGCTCATGAGATTGACGGGGTCGTCCCACACGACGGTCTGCCACGGGGTCGCGTGCGCGGGTGCCTCGACGCGGTCCAGCTCCTCCTCGACCGCCGTCGACGCGAAGACCGTGTGCGCGGTGGTCATGCCCACCCCAGCTCATGGAGACGCTCATCGTCGATGCCGTAGAAGTGCGCGATCTCGTGCACGAGGGTCGTGTGGACCTCGTCGCGCAGCTCGCTCTCGGTCTCGCATCGCGCGAGATGGGATTCCCGGTACACGATGATGCGGTCGGGAAGCTCGCCCATGCCGTACCGGCCGCGCTCGGTGAGCGCGAGGCCGTCGTACAGCCCGAGGAGGTCCTCACCGTCCTCGGAGCGGTCCTCGACGACGAAGATCACGTTGTCGAGGCCGTCGACCATCTCATCGGGGAGCTGATCGAGCTCATCCACGACGAGCGCCTCGAAGGCGTCGGCATCCATGTCCATCATCGGCTTCCGAGTCTAGTCGCGTGCGCATCGCGGTCGGCGGCCGTGGAAAAGGCACGAGGCCCGGCAGCTCCCCTTGCGGGAACCCCGGGCCTCGTGCGGGCTGGGGTGGCTAACCGGGCTTGAACCGGCGACCCCCTGGACCACAACCAGGTGCTCTACCAACTGAGCTATAGCCACCATGTCTCCCCGGCCTGCCGGGGCAACTTCTCTATTCTGTCATACGTTCGGAGCGAATGACGACACGACGCGGGTCGCGATGTCGCGCGCCTCGTCGGAGGTGGGTCCGGGCTCGGCGACGAAGACCGCACGACGGTAGTACTCGAGCTCGCGGATCGACTCGAGGATGTCGGCCAGCGCGCGGTGTCCGCCGTCCTTTCCGGGCGCCTGGAAGTAGGCGCGGGGGTACCAGCGTCGCGAGAGCTCCTTGACGCTGGACACATCGACGTTGCGGTAGTGCAGGTGGCTGTCGACGCTCGGCATGTACCGGGCCAGGAACATCCGATCCGTCCCGATCGTGTTGCCCGCGAGGGGCGCCTTCCGCTCGAGCGGCACGAACCGGCGGATGTACTCGAGGGACTGCCGCTCCGCCTCCTCGAGGGAGACGCCGTGGGGGATCTCGTCGAGCAGGCCGGAGCTGCGGTGCATCTCCGTCACGAAGTCGCCCATGTGGTCGAGGGCGGCCTGCGAGGGCTTGATGACGACCTGGAATCCCGGGTCGAGGATGCGGAGCTCGAAGTCGGTCACGACGATCGCGATCTCCACGAGCTCGTCGACCGTGAGGTCGAGACCCGTCATCTCGCAGTCGATCCAGACGAGCCGGTCGTTCTCGGAGGCGCCTACCATCCCCCCAGCCTATCGAGGGGGTGGGACGTCGCCGTATCGGTCCCCCAGGCACGACTCGAACGTGCGACCTGCGAATTAGAAGTTCGTTGCTCTATCCACTGAGCTACTGGGGGCGGTGCCCTCAGGTTACCGGGTTCGCCTCGGCGGATCATCTCGGGCCCCACCAGCCGCGGGTGGCCCTGTCAAGGTCTGGCTTCTCGGCGGCCGGCGACGTACCGTCGTCGACAGGGGGACCAGTGGAGGGAGTCGAGGATGACGATGACGCAGACGAGTCGCCTGTGGGTGGCGCACGGCGCCGTGGGAGCGGTCGGTTCGATCAGGGAGGTCGACGGCAGCTTCGAGGTCCGGATGGTCGGAGTCGACGAGCCCGTCGGCACGTACCCGGAGCTGGAGATCGCCAAGCGCGCGCTGCACGCTCACCTCAAGCCGGGCGCCGAGCGCCCCGAGTTCCGGCGCCACTGACGCGCCGGGTCACCGCGCCGCCCGCGCGGCCGGGACGCTCTCGACCGCGCGGGAGCCGCTCTCGCGCGCACCCGGAGCGAGGAGGCGCATCGCGAGATGCACGGCGGGTCCGATGCCGAGCGCGAAGACGATCGTGCCCACGCCGACCGTCCCGCCCAGCACCCATCCGAGCGCGAGCACCGTCAGCTCGACGCCGGCGCGGGACCGCCACACCGGCCATCCGGTCCGCCGGCTGACTCCCGTCATGAGGCCGTCGCGCGGGCCGGCGCCGAGAGCGGCGCCGAGGTAGATGCCGGACGCGACCGCCACGAGGGCGATGCCCGCGAGAAGGGCGAGCATGCGCAGGAGCACATGCTCGACGGGCGGGAGCAGGTCGAGGGTGATCTGCATGCTCGTGCCCACGAGGAGCACGTTGAGCACGGTTCCGATGCCGGGGCGCTGGCGCAGCGGGATCCACGCGAGGAGGATCAGCGCACCGAGCGCGTTCGTCACCCACCCGACGCCGAGACCCGTGCGCAGCGAGATCCCCTCCGCGAGCACGGTCCAGGGGTCCACGCCCAGGCCGGCGGCGACGGTGAGGGCGCATCCGACCCCGTAGAGAGGCAGGCCCACGAGAAGTCGGGCCAGGCGAACGGTGAGAGGGTGGCGTGCGGGTGGCATGCCCTCCATGCCACCCGAGAAGTGGACTGCTCGCAAGATGCCAATCCTGCTACGGTGGTCCGCATGATGGACTCACGGCTCAGCGCGAGGGCGCTGAGCGACCGCCTCGGCCCGTGGCGGACGCGCGAGCCCGCGTACGAGGCGCTCGCCGACGCCATCCGCCTGCTCTGCCTCGACAACCGGATCGCGCCGCGGACGGCCCTGCCGGCCGAGCGCGAGCTCGCGGCACGTCTCGGGGTCAGTCGGACCACGGTCGCGGCGGCATACCGCAGTCTGCGAGAGAGCAGGCACATCGAGAGCATCCGCGGCTCCGGCAGTGTGACCCTGGCGCTCGGGCGGCGGGATCTGGGCCGTGCGAGCGACGTCGATGGCGCGCTCGACCTGCAGCAGGCGAGCCCTGCCGCGTGGCCGGGGCTGCCCGCCGTGTACGCCGAGGCCGCCGCCGACGCCCCGCGCCTCGTCGCACGCTCGGGCTACGAGATGCACGGCCTGCGGAGTCTCCGTGCCGCGCTCGCGGATCGGTACACCGCGCGCGGGCTCCCCACCTCCGCCGAGCAGATCATGGTGGTCAACGGCGCGCAGAGCGCGATCGCCCTCACCGCCCGGCTGCTCGTGTCGCGCGGCGACCGCGTGATCATCGAGACGCCCACCTACCCGCACGCCGCCGAATGCTATGCCGCCGCGGGAGCGCGGCTGGTGGGCATTCCCGTGACGCCGGGTTCCGGCTGGGACCTCGACCGGGCCGAGGACGCGTTCCGCCGCGCCGCCCCCGTCATGGCGTATCTGATGCCCGACTTCCACAACCCCACGGGCGAGTCGATGTCGCGCGACGAGATCGCTCACATCGCCGGCGTGGCACGGGATTCGGGAACCGTGCTCGTCATCGACGAGACGACGGCGGAGCTCGACATCGATCGGGGCGGGGCTGCCGTGCCGTTCGCCGCTGCCGCTCCGTCGGGCGCGGAGATCATCACCGTCGGGTCGACCGGCAAGACGGTGTGGGGAGGACTGCGCGTCGGCTGGATCCGAGCGGACGAGGACACGATCCGTCGGCTTCTCGCGGCGCGCCCCGTCGGCGACCTGGGCACCCCCGACTTCGAGCAGTCCGTCGTCGAACGGCTCATCCCGCTCATGCCCGAGATCGTCGCTCAGCGCGCGGAGTCGCTTCGCGCGGGGCGCGACGCGCTCGTCTCCGCGCTCTCCGAGCGGCTCCCGGAGTGGCGCGTGCACGCCGCACAGGGCGGTGTCGCCCTGTGGGTCGAGCTCGGGCTTGCGCGCAGCTCCGCGCTCGTGCTCGCCGCGCGCCGTCGCGGACTGCTCCTCTCGGCGGGCCCGCGGTTCTCGGTGGGCGGCGGTCACGAGCGCCATCTGCGCATCCCCTTCACGGCCGCGCCGGAGGTGCTCGAGCGGGGTGCGGGCATCCTCGAGGAGGCGTGGGCGGAGGTCGTCGACGAGCCGACCGCGGCGCTCGCCGAGCGGATGTCGGACGCGCTCGTGTGACGCTCACCGAGACAGCAGGAGCGTCTCCACGGCCTCATCGGGCGTCCAGAACTCGCCGATCGGAAGCAGGGCGCCCGACGCGGGGTGGAAGCGCTCCGCGCGGTACCGCATTCCGAGCTCCGACTCGACCGCGCGCAGGTGGCCTGCGACCCGCTCGTCGAGGCCGACGACCCGCCAGAGGGATGCTCCCGCTCGCGTGAGGCGCGCCCGTGCACGCGCCAGGCGCGGCGTCGCGAGGGGAATGGCAATGAGTGCGGCGGCGTTCGACATCAGTGCTCCTTCCGTGTCCTCTGCGACGATAGGAGGGGGCACCGACATCCGTTCTGAGGAGTGCACATGACAGAGACGTTCGTCGTCGCGGGAGGCTGCTTCTGGTGCCTCGACGCCGCATATCGCGCCCTGAGGGGCGTCGAGTCCGTGGTGTCGGGCTACACGGGAGGGCAGCGACCGCACCCGACCTACGAGCAGGTGTGCACGGGCGCGACCGGTCACGCCGAGGCGGTGAAGATCTCGTTCGATCCCGAGGTGATCGCGCCCGACGTCATCCTGGACGCGTTCTTCACGATGCACGACCCCCGCCAGCTGAACCATCAGGGCGCCGATCGCGGCACGCAGTACCGCAGCGCGATGTTCTACGCCGACGAGGAGCAGAAGGCCCTCTTCGCGGCCGCGCGGGAGCGGGCCGCCGAGATCTGGGATGCTCCCATCGGGGAGGAGGAGGGCACGATCGTAACCCGGCTCGAGCCCCTGGGCGAGTTCTACGACGCCGAGGACTACCACCAGGACTTCTTCGCGAAGAACCCGACGCAGGGGTACTGCCTCGCGGTCGCCGTTCCGAAGGTGAACAAGGTGCGCGCGCGCTTCGCGGAGTACGCCGTCTGACGCCGAGCCCCTCCGACGCCGTGTGCACAGCGGCGCGGAGGGGCTCTGCGCATCCACAGATGCGCTGGTCCTGCTCCGCCGGCAGGAGGGAGCCGCTGTCCTGGTGAGATCACGCCGGGGACAGCCCCCGGCAGGAGGGATCGCCATGAAGGACCAGATCGCCGTCGTCGGGAACATCGCGACCGACCCGACGTCGAGCACGCTGCCATCCGGGACCGCTGCCCTGAGCTTCCGGCTCGCGACGAATCATCGGCGCTTCGACCGGGAGAAGGACGCGTACGTCGAGGAGGCGGCGAACTTCTACTCGGTGAGCGCCTATCGGTCGCTCGCCGCCAACGGCGCCCTGTCGCTCGCGAAGGGCATGCGGGTGGTCGTCTGCGGCCGGCTGCGCGTCCGCTCCTGGGAGAACGACAGAGGCAAGGGCACGGGGATCGAGATCATCGCCGACGCGATCGGCATCGACCTCCAGTTCGCGACGGCCAGCGTGTCGCGCAACAGCTTCGCGGGCAGCGACAGCCGCGGACAGCGGGACACACGCGACGACAGCGCGGCCGATGAGGCCTCGTCCGATGCCGCCTGGGAGGTCGTCACCGTTCCGGAGGGAGAGCCCGCGGCGACGCCGTTCTGAGCGTCAGCCCGCGGTGTCGACGGGCTCGAGGGTCTGCGCGGGAACGACCCCCACGTCGACGATGTCGCGCTCGCCGAGGGGCGCGTCCAGCTCGAGCGCGAACGGGGTGGCCGGGTTGCTCTGACAGGTCCAGGCGTCGGCGGTCTCATCCGGTCGGACTCCGATGACGATCTCGACCGACTCGTCCGTCTCGATGAGGCTCGCGAGCTCGACGCGGCCCTCGGCGTCCTCGCCGCCATGGCAGGCGAGCTCCGTCACGAGCAGGTGCACGGTCGTGTCCGAGGGAGCCGGCGGCTGCTCGGGGTCCAGAGCGATGGCGGCCGCGTTCAGCTCGCCCGCGTCTGCGCGCGGCGCGCACGGCCCCGACGACGCGACGGTCCACTCGGCGGGCCGGTCGGATCCCGCCTCGTGCCAGAGCAGGGTGACCTGCTCGAAGGCGGATGCCGAGCCCTCGGCATCGGCACGCGGATGGAGAAGGGCGATCTGACGGTCGTCCGCGCTCGCGACCAGCCAGGTCTCGGGCGCCTCGGCCGCAGCGACCGGCATGCCCGCATCGTCGGCCGCGGATTCCACGGCCTCGCGGACGCGCTCATCGGCGCGGGAGAGGGGGACGGGCTTCACCAGCGCGTCGGACGAGAACGAGAGGCCACCGCAGCGGAGCGTCTGGCCCGGCTCGACGTCGTAGGCCGGGATGGTCGCCGACGGCGACGGGTCGCCGTCCGCATCGGGGCCCGGCCGGGCTCCCGGCGTCGCGCAGCCAGAGAGGAGGACGGCGCACGCGACCGCCGCGGCCCATCCGCCGGCCGTGCGGCCTCCTCGGCGGCGGGGAATCCCCATGGTCGTCAACTCGCGGTCGGGGGTGCGCATGTCGGCCTCCAGCATCGTCGTCGGCGTGCATCTCTCACTGTCGGGTGTCCGCGAACCGGAGGATCGTCTCAGAACCCGTGCGAGGCTCTCGGTCCGCCGCGGGAGCGGCCCCTAGACTGGATGCCAAATGGCTGAATACATCTATCAAATGGTGCGCGCCCGCAAGTCGGTGGGCGACAAGCTCATCCTCGACGACGTCACGATGGCGTTCCTGCCCGGTGCCAAGATCGGCATGGTGGGCCCCAACGGCGCCGGCAAGTCGACGATCCTCAAGATCATGGCGGGGCTCGATCAGCCGTCGAACGGCGACGCGACCCTGACCCCCGGGTACTCCGTCGGCATCCTCATGCAGGAGCCCGAGCTCGACGAGTCGAAGACCGTGATCGAGAATATCCAGGACGGCATCGCGATCAAGGCGAAGCTCGACCGGTTCAACGAGATCTCGGGCCTCATGGCCGAGCCCGACGCCGACTTCGACGCGCTTCTCGCCGAGATGGGCGCGCTGCAGGAGGAGATCGACGCCGCGGACGGCTGGGACCTCGACTCCCAGCTCGAGCAGGCCATGGACGCTCTCCGCACGCCGCCTGCCGATGCCGCCATCGCGCCGCTCTCCGGCGGTGAGAAGCGCCGCGTCGCGCTCGCCAAGCTCCTGCTGCAGAAGCCCGACCTCCTGCTCCTCGACGAGCCCACGAACCACCTCGACGCCGAGAGCGTGCTGTGGCTCGAGCAGCACCTGCAGTCCTACAAGGGCGCCGTGATCGCGATCACCCACGACCGGTACTTCCTCGACCATGTCGCGGAGTGGATCGCCGAGGTCGACCGTGGGCGTCTCTATCCGTACGAGGGCAACTACTCCACCTACCTCGAGAAGAAGGCAGAGCGCCTCGAGGTGCAGGGCAAGAAGGACGCGAAGCTCCAGAAGCGCCTCAAGGAGGAGCTGGAGTGGGTCCGCTCGAACGCGAAGGGCCGCCAGGCGAAGTCGAAGGCGCGTCTCGCGCGCTACGAGGAGATGGCGAACGAGGCCGAGCGCACGCGGAAGCTCGACTTCGAGGAGATCCAGATCCCCGCCGGCCCGCGTCTGGGCAACGTCGTGATCGAGGCGAAGAACCTGCAGAAGGGCTTCGACGGGCGCACGCTCATCGACGGCCTCAGCTTCAGCCTCCCGCCGAACGGCATCGTCGGCGTCATCGGCCCGAACGGCGTCGGCAAGACGACGCTCTTCAAGACGATCGTGGGCCTCGAGCCGCTCGACGGCGGTGACCTCAAGATCGGCGAGACGGTGAAGATCAGCTACGTCGACCAGTCGCGCGCGAACATCGACCCGGAGAAGACGCTCTGGGAGGTCGTCTCGGACGGGCTCGACTACATCACGGTCGGCAAGACCGAGATCCCCTCGCGCGCCTACGTGTCGAAGTTCGGCTTCAAGGGCCCCGACCAGCAGAAGAAGGCGGGCGTCCTCTCGGGCGGCGAGCGGAACCGACTCAACCTCGCCCTCACGCTCAAGGAGGGCGGCAACCTGCTGCTCCTCGACGAGCCGACGAACGACCTCGACGTCGAGACCCTCGGCTCGCTCGAGAACGCGCTGCTCGAGTTCCCCGGCTGCGCCGTCGTGATCACCCACGACCGGTGGTTCCTCGACCGCATCGCCACGCACATCCTCGCGTACGAGGGCACCGACGAGAACCCGGCCAACTGGCACTGGTTCGAGGGCAACTTCGAGGCGTACGAGGCGAACAAGATCGACCGGCTCGGTCCGGACGCCGCGCGCCCGCACCGCACGACGCACCGCAAGCTCACGCGCGACTGAGCGGCGTCGCGCCGACACGACGAAGCCGCCCCGGGTTCTCCCGGGGCGGCTTCATCGTGGGCGTCCGTCAGTCGGCGACGATCGTGTCGAAGGCGTCGGGGTGCTCCTCGAGCCATGCGTCGACGGCCTCCGCCTCCTTGCCCTCGCCGAACTCGTTCACGACGAGGTCCTCGAGCGAGCCGTATTCGGCGTCGTCGAGCTGGATGCCGGCGATGAGCTCCGCCGCCTCGGGGAACTCCTCCGCGAAGCCGGCGGTGCCGAGGAAGTGCAGCGCCTCGGGGGCGCCCATCGCGCCCTTCGGGTCCTCGAGATCCTTGATGTCGTAGGCGTCGTTCGCCCAGAACGGACGCCACAGCGTGACCGCGATGTCCTCCTGCGCGTCGATGGCGCTGCCGAGCTCGGTCAGCATGGCCGCGGTCGACGACGTCACGAGCTCGTAGTCGGCATCGAGGCCGTACTCGGGCATCATGACCTCCTGCGTCTGCTTGGTCAGGCCCGCGCCGGGCTCGATGCCGTAGATCTTGCCGTCGAAGCGGTCGGCCTGACCCGCGAGGTCCTCGATCGAGTTCACGTCGTCCATGTAGGTCGGCACCGCGATCGTGAGCTTCGCGTTGTCGTAGTAGGCGCCGAGATCCTCGATGTCGTCGCCGTACTGCTCCATGTAGTCGCGGTGCGTGAGCTCGGGCCAGGCGGAGGGGTAGATGTCGACGTCGCCCTGCGCGAGTCCGGCGTACAGCGGGCCGGCCTCGGTGAGCGTCTGCATCTCGACCGTGTAGCCGAGCTTCTCGAGCTGATCCTGGAGCAGGTAGGCCGTGCTGAGGCCATCCGTCCAGGCGGGCAGGAACCCGAGCGTGATCGTGCCCTTGTCTCCCTCGCCTGCGGCATCGCCGTCGCCGTCGCCGCTCGCACAGCCCGCGAGGGCCAGGGCCGTGGTGGCGCCGAGGGCCAGGACGGCCGTGATGCATCGCTTCGTCATGTTCGCGTTCCTTCTCTCGTTGCGTGTGATGTCGTGCGTTTCGGATGGTCGATGGGTGCGGATGGTCATGGCGTGGGCACGGCGGAGCGGGCGTCGGGGGCATGCGCGATCGCGGCGTCGTCCGATGTCGCCGCGCGCTGCGCCGCGCGTCGGCGCGACAGGAGACCCAGAAGCGAGGACGGGTACTCGCTCGGCGTGCCGAGGGCCGCGGTGAAGCGATCGAGGAAGACGGCGAGCAGGACGACGCCGAGCCCGGCCTCGACTCCCTGACTGGTGTTCACGGTGGAGATCGCCTGCACGACCATCTTCCCGAGGCCGTCGGCTCCCGCCATCCCGGCGATCACGGCCATCGAGAGTGCGAGCATGATCACCTGGTTGACCCCGGCCATGATGGTCGGCATCGCGAGCGGGAGCTGGACGCCTCGCAGGATCTGCCCGGGTGTCGCGCCGAACGCGTGCCCGGCCTCGACCGTCTCGGCGTCGACGCCGCGGATCCCGAGCTCGGTGAGGCGCACGCCGGGAGGGAGAGCGAAGATCACGGTCGCGACGAGGCCGGGGACGACGCCGATGCTGAAGAAGACGATCGCGGGGATGAGGTACACCATCGCCGGCATCGTCTGCATGAAGTCGAGCACGGGCTTGAGGATGGCGCGCACGGCATCGCTGCGCGCCGACCAGATGCCGAGCGGCACGCCGATCAGAACCGCCACGAACGCGGCGACGACCACGAGCGCGAGCGTCTGCATCGCGGGCTCCCAGAGGTCCATGCCGACGATCACGGCGAACGAGATCGCCGTGCCGACCGCGAGCTGCCACGAGCGGACGAGCCACGCGAGGAGCGCGGCGACCGCGATCGTGACGGGGAACGGCGTCGCGACGAGCGCGTCGGTGAGGCCGTCCACGAGGGTGCGCACGACGAGCGCGACGACGTCGAGGAGGCCCTCGAGGTTGTCCTTGGCCCAGTCGACGGCGGCGGAGACCGCGTCGCCGATCGGGAGGCGGAACCCGTCCATCAGCGCACCTCCTCGGAGTCGGCGGCGGCCGCCGCGGCGGCATCGGCCTCCGCGAGCACCTGATCGATCACGGCCGAGGGGATGGGCGGCTGGAGCACGGTGATCTCCTCGGTGGATCCGGGGCCGGGCCCGAGGGCAGCGAGCAGGGTGACACGGGGGATGACGCCCACGAGGCGACCCGTGTCATCGGTCACGGCGAGTGGGAGCGGCGACTCGACGGCGGGCACGAACAGGTCCATCAGGACGTCGTCCTGGCTCACGGCCTGCGGAACCGGCTTCAGGATCGACGCGAGCGCGCTCTCGCCGCGGCGGATGAGCTTCATCGCGTCGCGGTCGGTGATCATCCCGGCGAGGCGACGATCGCGGCCCACGACGTAGGCCGCCGACATGTAGGCGTCGCGCATCGTGCGCAGCGCCGTGCGCGGACCGGCGCCCTCCGCGACGACGGGGCGAGGGCGCTCCATGACATTGCCGGCGGTCAGCACGCGGGCACGATCGACGTCCTGGACGAACTGCTCGACGTAGTCGTTCGCGGGGTCGGTGAGGATGTCCTCGGGTGTGCCGATCTGGACGATGCGGCCGTCGCGCATCACCGCGATGCGGTCGCCCAGGTACATGGCCTCATTGAGATCGTGCGTGATGAAGACGATCGTCTTCTGCAGGCGCTGCTGCAGCTCGATGAGCTGGTCCTGCATCTCCCGGCGGATGAGCGGGTCCAGGGCGCTGAACGCCTCGTCCATGAGCAGGATGTCGGTGTCGGCGGCCAGAGCGCGCGCGATGCCGACCCGCTGCTGCATGCCTCCGGAGAGCTCGGCGGGGAGCTTGTCGCCCCATCCCTCGAGGCCCACCATGGCGAGGATCTCGGTCGCCTTCGCCTCGCGAGAGCGGCGGTCGACGCCCTTGAGCTCGAGCGGGTAGGCGACGTTCGCGGCCACCGTGCGGTGGGGGAGCAGGGCGAAGTGCTGGAACACCATCGAGACGTGCTCGCGCCGGGTCGCGCGCAGCCGACTCGCCGGGATCCCCGCGATCGGCTCCCCGTTCACGGTGATCGTCCCGGCGGTGATGTCGTGCAGGCCGTTGAGCATGCGGATGAGCGTCGACTTGCCGGAGCCGGAGAGCCCCATCACGACGAAGATCTCGCCGCGGCGGACCTCGAAGGAGGCGTCGATCACGGCGGCCGTGGCGCCGTCGAGCTCATCGCGCGGGGTTCCGGCGCGCAGCCGCTCGACGGCGTCGTGCGGTCGGCGCCCGAAGACCTTGTAGAGGCCCTCCGCGCGCAGGGCGATGGAAGTGTCGTTCTCGGTCACGTGTCCCCTGTGCCGAGCGCGGAGACTCAGGGCAGCGCGATCCGCGTTCGGTCATCGGTTGCGGTCCGGGCAGGCGACGGGCCGGGCACGAGGCTCCTGGCGCAGTCGTCCGGGTTGACGACTGGATCGTCTGCCATACGCATGCCGCGACGTGGCGGCATCCGCGGTCCTGGGCGGAACACCCCGGTCGTGTCGGACGCGTCGCCGGCGGTGTGAGGCGCGTCCCGCGCTGCGGCAGGACGACCTCGGTCACCCTAGCAAGCCGGTCGACGGCGCCGCGGGCGCGCTCCCACGTCGACCGCTCCGCCGCGATCCGCGTGATCATGCGGAAGGACGGGGTATCGTCGGACGAGGATGACCGGTCGCGACCGTGACCGTATCGTTACCGGCCGCGGTGCGTCCGGGCCGGAGAGGAGCCCGATGACCCGCGTGCACGTGCCCATCCAGCTGCGCTGGGGCGACCTCGACGCCTTCGGCCATGTCAACAACGCCTCGATGCTGCGCCTGCTCGAGGAAGCCCGGTGCCGCGCGTTCTTCCGCGCTGAGGACTCCGACGACGACATCCCGCCGACCGCCGTGTTCGATCCCGAGGTCCTCGGGTCGCCCACGGGGGTCGTGACGCTGATCGCGCGGCAGAGCATCGAGTACCTGCGGCCCGTGCCGTACCGTCACCGCCCACTCGATGTGCAGCTCTGGCTCGGGCGCATCGGCGGGTCGAGCATCGACGTCTGCTACGAGGTGCACAGCGCGGTCGGCGAGGAGGAGCGCGTCGTATACGCGCGAGCCGACGCCGTCGTCGTGCTCGTCGACATCGCGACCGGCCGACCGGTGCGGCTCACCCCCGAGATGCGCGCCGCATGGGAGCCGTTCCTGGAGGAGCCGGTGGCCTTCACCCGTCGGTGACGGAGACGACCGGCCCTGCGGATGAGAGACTGGAAGACGCCCTCCTCCACCCCTGCAGGGAGCCATCCATGCCAGACGTCACGCCCGCACCCGTCCGCGAGGACGTCCGTGCGGACTTCCCCGGGATCTCGGGACGCCCCGACCGCGTGTACCTCGACTCGGCCGCGACGTCGCAGCGTCCGGAGGCCGTGATCTCCGCCGAGGCCGACTTCGCGCGCCGCGACTACGCGGCCGTGCACCGGGGATCGAGCCTCGCGACCGGCGAGGCGACGTTCGCCTTCGAGACCGCGCGCGAGCGCGTCGCGGCGTTCGTCGGCGCGGGGGAGCGCGAGGTCGTCTGGACCGAGAACGCCACCGACGCGCTCAACATGGTCGCGCTCGGGATCGCGGACGCGTCGGCCGGCCTCGGCGGAGAGCGCTTCGCGCTGCGCGCCGGCGACGAGATCCTCGTCACCGAGGCCGAGCACCATGCCGACCTCATCCCGTGGCAGCGACTCGCGCGCCGGACGGGCGCGACGCTGCGCTGGGTGCCGGTCGACGACCGCGGCCTCTGGACGATCGACGACCTGCGCGCGCAGCTGACCGCGCGGACCAGGGTCGTCGCGTTCGCGCACGTGTCGAACGTCACCGGGATGATCGCGCCGGCGGCCGAGATCGCGTCGCTCGCGCGTGACGTCGGCGCGCTCAGCGTGCTCGACGCGTGCCAGTCGGCGCCGCATCTGCCGCTCGACCTGGGCGCGCTCGGCGTCGACTTCGCGGCGTTCTCGGGGCACAAGATGCTCGGCCCGAACGGCATCGGGGTGCTGTACGGGCGCGCCGAGCTCCTCGACGAGCTGCCCCCCGCGCGCACGGGCGGCTCCACGATCACGACCGT
This sequence comes from Microbacterium sp. JZ37, assembly GCF_035188445.1. Taxonomy (NCBI): domain Bacteria; kingdom Bacillati; phylum Actinomycetota; class Actinomycetes; order Micrococcales; family Microbacteriaceae; genus Microbacterium; species Microbacterium sp. JZ37. The sequence continues at coordinate 1,579,615 of NZ_CP045253.1, forward strand.
CACGATGGAGGACGCCGAGTTCCTTCCCGCACCGCAGCGCTTCGAGGCCGGCACCCAGCCCGTCACGCAGGTCGTGGGCCTGGGAGCAGCCGTCGACTACCTCGCGGGCATCGGGATGGACGCCGTGCACGCGCATGAGGCGCAGCTCGCGGGCGAGCTCGTCGACGCCGTCGCGTCGGTTCCCGGCGTGCGGCTCGTCGGCCCCGAGCCCGGAGCCGAGCGCGCCGCGCTCGCGAGCTTCATCGTCGACGGCGTGCACGCGCACGACGTCGGCCAGTTCCTCGACGACCGCGGCATCACGGTGCGGACGGGGCACCACTGCGCCCAGCCGCTGCACCGTCGTCTCGGGGTCGCGGCGACGACGCGCGCGAGCGCCTATCTCTACACGACGTCGGACGAGATCGCGGCGCTGCGAGACGCGCTGCGCGAGGTCCGCGGATTCTTCGGAGCGGACCGATGAGCGCAGACCTGCAGAGCCTGTACCAGGAGCTGATCCTGGACCACGCGCGCGATCCCGAGGGCAAGGGCGACCCGACGCCGCTCGACTACACGCATCACGAGCTCAATCCGTCGTGCGGAGACGAGATCACGGTCGGCGTGAGCCTCGACGACGACGACGCGATCGCCTCGATCGTGTGGGATGGCCACGGCTGCTCGATCTCGATGGCCTCGGCGTCGATCATGACGGGGCTGCTCGAGCACGCCACGCGCGAGGAGGCGCTCGCGCGCATCGACGAGTTCCGGACCATGCTGCGCTCGCGCGGGTCGATCGCGCCGTCCGAGGCGCTCGGCGATGCCGCGGCCCTGCAGGGCGTCGCGAAGTACGTCATGCGCATCAAGTGCGCCATGCTCGGCTGGGTCGCGCTCGAGGCCGATCTCAGGCAGGCGGGCTGACCGCCTCGGACGCCGGCACGCGGAGCATGATCTCCTGCGCGACCGACGCGACGAGGGCGCCGTCGCGCGTGTAGAGGCGGCCGAACGCGAGACCGCGGCCGCCCTGCGCTCCCGGCGACTCCTGCACGTAGAGCAGCCACTCGTCGGCGCGCGCCGGCCGATGCCACCACATCGCGTGGTCGAGGCTCGCGACCTTCAGTCCGGTCGTCGACCACGCGACGCCCGCGCCGCGCATCGACGGCTCCTGGATCGTGTAGTCGCTGAGATAGGCGAGAGCGGCCTGATGGAGCAGGCGGCTGTCGCCGATCGGGCGCCGCACGCGCGTCCAGACGGCCTGCGTCGGTCGAGCGCCGCCCGTCGGCTCCACGAGGAGGCTTCCCTCGACGTGCCGCACCTCGATCGGATTCGCCGCGAGGAGACGCTGCGAGTGCGGATGGCGGTCGAGCTCCCGGAGCGGATCGGGCAGGTCCTCGGGCGCGGGGACCTCGGGCATCGGCAGCTGATGCTCGACCCCCTCGTCCTCGTCCTGGAAGGAGAGGATGCCCGAGAAGATCGGCACGCCGTCCTGATATCCCTGCACGCGCCGGCGGGCGAAGGATCGTCCGTCGTGGATGCGGTCGACGCCGAAGGTGATGTCCTTGCGCATGTCGCCCGGCCGCAGGAAGTAGCCGTGGAGCGAGTGCACGTGGCGGTCGTCGGCGATCGTGCGCGCGGCGGCGGACACCACCTGCGAGAGCACCTGGCCGCCGAACACGCGCCCGCTCGGCATGAAGTGCGAGCGGCCGAGAAAGATGTCCTCGTGCGTGCGGGCCTCCATCCGCTCGAGCTCGATCACGTCGAGCATCGTCTGGACGGGGTCGTCGGTCCGTGCGTCGATGGTCACTCGGGTCTCCGTTCGCCGCTCCGCCCGCGCCTCGTGAGCGCGAGCGCACGCAGCCGAGGCGTGCCTTGCTAGTTTAGAGCGGGTGACCGCTCGCCTCGTGCTCGCCGACGACCAGACCGCCCGCGATGCGCTGACCTTCGCCGGTCGCGCTTCCCGCATCGGGGACGAGGGCGTGCGGCTGCAGGCGTCGGAGGGCGTCCTCGTCATGTCCTCGGCCGCGCTGGCGCCTCAGGGACTGCTCGACCGCACGCCGACCGTCCTCGCGATGCGGGTCCTGCGAGCCGATCCCGAGCTGCAGTGCGACCTCACCGTGGCGTCGCTCACGGAGACCGAGGACCCCCGCGCCCTGGCGCTGCCCGACACCGCGCTCGCGCCCGCGTGGGCAGGGGTGTCGCCGCCTCGCGGCGGCTGGACCCGCACGGGCGGCATCGCCGCCGCGTCGCTCGCGAGCCGCGCGCAGTGGGGCATCGCCGCGGTCGCGCACGCGCTCCCGGATCAGCCGGGGGAGGACGTCGTCCGCCAGGTGCGCGGCAGCGTCTGGGGCGAGCCGGACGAGGAGCTCGGCGGTCTGCCGCGGGGTGTCGCGTTCGCCGCGTTCTCGTTCGGGTTCATCGGCGGCGAGGAGGAGGCGCGGGTGTCGACCGCGGGCCGCTGGACCCGCGTGACGCTCGAGCGCGGTCACATCCTCACCCGCGGGCCCGCGGCGGTCGGCCTCACGCCGGTCCGGGAGACGGGCGCGCGCTGACCCGAGAGCGCTGACCCGTCAGCGACCGGGCTGGGGCTCGAACGTGTTCACCATGGCGTGCGCGGCGCGCTCGAGGTAGTCCCAGAGCGTCGCCTCGTGGACGGGCGACAGGCCGAGCTCGTCGACGGCTGCGCGCATGTGGGCCAGCCATCGGTCGCGCGCCTCGGGGTCGATGTGGAACCCGACGTGCCGCATGCGCAGGCGCGGGTGGCCCCGGGTCTCGCTGTACGTCGTCGGACCGCCCCAGTACTGCTCGAGGAAGAGCAGCAGGCGCTCCTCGGCGGGGCCCAGGTCCTCCTCGGGGTACATCGGCTTCAGCACCTCGTCGTCCGCGACGCCGCGGTAGAAGGCGGCGACGAGCCTCTGGAATGTCGGGCGCCCGCCGACCTGCTCGTAGAACGTCCCCACGCCGAGGGGGCGCAGGCTCTTCGGCTCGCTCACGTGTCGGCTCCCTCTTCCTCGTCCTGTCCGCCCTCCTGGCGCCCCGCGGGCGCCGTCGGGCTCTTCTCGTCGCGCGGTCGCGGTCGCCACGTCGGCCTCTCGGGGAGCTCGCTCGTGATCGTCGGCGGGTTCGCCCCGCGCACGCGGAGGGCGCCCTCCGCGCCCTCGAGCGTCGCGCGGGCGATGCCCGTGACGTCGATGCCCTCGGTGAGGAGGACCGCGCGCAGGCGCTCGCGCAGCTCGCGCGCGACGTCGTCCTTCGCGGTCGGCTTGGCCTTGATCACGAGGCGGACGACGAGCGTCTCGCCCTCGAGCGACTCGAGGCCCCAGACCTCCGGCTCGCCGATGACGCGCGAGCGCCAGCGCGGATCGTGCGCGAGTCCGAGCGAGGTGTCGGCGATGAGGCTCTCGACATCCTCGATCACGATGTCCTTCGGGAGGGTCAGGTCGAGGACGACCCGCGACCATCCCTGGGTCATGTTGCCGATGCGCGTGATCTCGCCGTTGCGGACGTACCAGAGCACCCCGTTGACGTCGCGGACGTGCGTGATGCGCACGCTGACGAACTCCACGACACCGGTCGCGAGGCCGAGGTCGACGACGTCGCCGATGCCGATCTGGTCCTCCGCGACGATGAAGATGCCGTTGAGGACGTCCTTGACGATGTTCTGCGCGCCGAAGCCGAGGCCCGCGCCGACGGCGGCGGTGAGCAGCGAGAGCGACGCCAGCACGTCCGGCACGAGGATCGAGGCGACGAGGACGAGCGCGACGACGACCATCGCGATGTTGACGACGTTCGTGAGGATCGAGCCGAGCGTGCGCGTGCGCTGCACGACGCGCACGGATGCGAGCGGCGACCGCTCGAGCGCGCGCGTGTCGTCGACCTTCGCCTTGCTCTTCGCGCCCTCGACGATGCGCTTCACGACGCGTCGGATGACGAGGCGGAGGATCCACGCGACGATCACGCACGCGAGGACGGCGATGGCGGCCTGCACGAGGAGCCAGCCGAACTGCCCCAGCTCGACGAGGCGATCCTGCCACCAGCTGAGGTCGGTAGGGTCCGCTGTCTCGGTCTTCATCATCACCTCGATCGTACGGCGCGAGCCCCGGTGGATCCTCTGGATCGCACCGGGGCTCGCTGTGAGCGGGGGCTACTCGGCGTCGCGCTCCTGCGCGGCGATCGCGCGCTCGACGCCGGCGAGGTTCTCGGCGACGATCCGGCGCAGCGCGGCGGGCGCATCGGCGTGCTCGCCGAGCCACGCGCGCGTCGCCTTGCGCAGGTCGGCGTTCGCGAGCGGCGCGGGGTACAGCAGCTCGATGAGGTACGACGCGATCTGGAACGTGCGGGACTCCCACACGGGGATCAGCATCTCGAAGTACTTCTCGACGAACGGCTCGAGCTGGTCGCGCGTCGCGGGGTGGACGAACCCGAGCGCCGCCGAGCGGATGACGGTGTTGGGAAGCGCGTCGCTGTCGATGAGCGACGCCCACGCGGCGGCCTTCCCCTCGGCAGTCGGGAGCGCGGCGCGCGCCTGGGCGGCGGACTCGGCGCCCTTGGCCGTGTTGTCGGCGGCCAGTGCCGCGTCGATCGCCGCGTCGTCGGCGCGGCCGCCGGCCGCGAGCGAGACGAGCAGCTGCCACGAGAGGTCGGTGTCGATCTCGAGCCCCTCGAGCACGATCTCGCCGTCGCGCAGCGCGCGGACCCGATCCCAGTGCGCGGGCTCGGAGGCGGCGGAGGCGAAGGCCGTCGTCAGCTGCAGCTGGAGGTCGCTGCCGGGCTCGGCGTCCTGCAGGAGCGCCCACAGGCCGTCGGCGACCTTGCGGCGCGTCTCGGTGCGCGACTCGGGCGCGACGTAGCTGTTCGCCGCGAGCTGGAGCTGGGCGAGGGTCGTGCGGATGGTCGTCGACTCGGTCTCGCGGCCGATGTTGCGCAGGACGAGGTCGACGTAGTCGCTCGCTGCGGTCTCGGCGTCGCGCGTCTGATCCCACGCTGCGCCCCAGACGAGCGAGCGCGCGAGCGGGTCCGCGATGTCGGCGAGGTGGTCGATCGCCGTCGCGAGGCTGCGGTCGTCGAGGCGGATCTTCGCGTAGGCGAGGTCTCCGTCGTTGAGGAGGACGAGGGCGGGGCGGCGCATGCCCTTGAGCTGCGGCACCTCGGTGAGGTCGCCGTCCACGTCGATCTCGACGCTGTGCGTGCGCGTCAGGGCGCCGTCCTGCAGGTCGTAGAAGCCGATGCCGAGGCGGTGCGGGCGGATGGTCGGGTAGTCCGCCGGGGCCGTCTGCGTGATCGCGAAGCGCGTGATGCGGCCGTCGTGGTCGTCGTCGACGACGGGGGAGAGCGTGTTGACGCCTGCCGTCTCGAGCCACTTGCGAGACCACGGGGCGAGATCGCGGCCGCTCGTCTTCTCGAGCTCGACGAGGAGGTCGGAGAGGGTGGTGTTCCCGTACGCGTGCTTCTGGAAGTAGGCGCCGACGCCCTGGAAGAACGCGTCGATGCCGACCCACGCGGCCAGCTGCTTGAGGACGGAGCCGCCCTTGGCGTACGTGATCCCGTCGAAGTTGACCTGGACGTCCTCGAGGTCGTTGATCTCGGCGACGATCGGGTGCGTCGAGGGGAGCTGATCCTGGCGGTACGCCCAGGTCTTCTCCATGGCGTTGAACGTCGTCCACGCCTCGGTCCACTCGGTGGCCTCGGCCGTGGCGATCGTCGACGCCCACTCGGCGAACGACTCGTTGAGCCACAGGTCGTTCCACCACTTCATGGTCACGAGGTCGCCGAACCACATGTGGGCCAGCTCGTGCAGGATCGTGACGACGCGACGCTCCCTCACGGCGTCGGTGACCTTGCTGCGGAACACGTACGTCTCGGTGAAGGTGACCGCTCCCGCGTTCTCCATCGCGCCCGCGTTGAACTCGGGGACGAAGAGCTGGTCGTACTTCGCGAACGGGTACGGGTACCCGAACTTCTCCTCGAAGTACGCGAAGCCCTGACGGGTCTTCTCGAAGACGTAGTCGGCGTCCATGTGCTGCCACAGGCTCTTGCGGGCGAAGATGCCCAGCGGGATGACGCGGCCGGACGCCGACGTCAGCTCCGAGCGGGTCTCCTCGTACGGGCCCGCGATGAGCGCCGTGATGTAGGACGAGATGCGCGGGGTGGGCTCGAAGCCCCACGTCGCGTTGACGCCGTCGTCGTGCGGGATGGGCTCGGGCGTGGGCTGATTCGACACGACCTTCCACGATGCCGGCGCGGTCACCGTGAACTGGAACGTCGCCTTGAGGTCCGGCTGCTCGAACACCGCGAAGACGCGCCGCGAGTCCGGCACCTCGAACTGGGAGTAGAGGTACACCTCGCCGTCGACGGGGTCGACGAAGCGGTGGAGGCCCTCGCCCGTGTTCGTGTACAGGCAGTCGGCGTCGACGACGAGCTCGTTCTCGGCCTCCAGGTCGTCGAGTCGGATGCGCGCGTCGGCGTAGGCGGATGACGGGTCGATCTCGCGGCCGTTCAGGGTGATCTCCCGCACGTCGCGCGCGATGAGGTCGATGAAGGTGCTCGCTCCCGGCGTCGCGGCGAATCGCACCACGCTGCGCGATCCGAACACCTCTGCGCCCTTGGTCAGGTCGAGCGCGATCTCGTACGTCTGCGTCTCGACGATCGCGCGGCGCTCCTGCGCCTCGACGCGGGTGAGGTTCTCTCCAGGCACTGTTTCACTCCCATGGGGTAGGGGACGAAAGATCTCCGGGCGCGCGGGTGACGCCTGCGGCAACCTGAACAGCCTACGTGCTCGACGGGCTCCGCTCGCGGGAATCGCGGCGGGACCGCCCGTGACGGGACCCTGAACGCCGCCTGAACACCCTGATTTCTACGCGGGTGCGAAGATGGAGGGGTGACGACGAGCAGCACCCCGACGCAGTCAGCGGTCCCCTTCGCCTCCCCGGCCGCGGCCGGGGGAGACCCGTTCGTCGAGGTCCCCGTCGCCTACGACGCGATCGTGCTCTCGAGCTTCGGCGGCCCCGAGGGGCAGGACGACGTCATGCCCTTCCTGCGCAACGTGACGCACGGCAGGGGGATCCCCGACGAGCGTCTCGAGGAGGTCGCCGTCCACTACCGTCACTTCGGCGGCGTGAGCCCGATCAACGCCCAGAACCGCGCGCTCAAGGCCGCGCTGGAGGCCGAGATCGCCCGGCGGGGCCTCGACCTGCCGGTCTACTGGGGCAACCGCAACTGGGCGCCGTACCTCGATGACGCCGTTCGGGCCGCTCACGCCGACGGACACCGCACCCTGCTCGCGATCGCCACGAGCGCCTACAGCTCGTACTCGAGCGACCGTCAGTACCGCGAGGACTACGCACGCGTCCTCGCCGAGACGGGCCTGGGAACGGGGGACGACCCCGTGACGATCGACAAGGTGCGCCTGTTCTTCGACCACCCCGGCTTCGTCGAGCCCTTCTACGAGGGCGTGCGCGACGCGGTCGCCGGGTTCCTCGCGGATGGCGTGGGCGCCGGGGCGGTGCGCGTGCTGTTCTCGACGCACTCGATCCCGACCGCCGACGCCGACCGCTCCGGTCCGCGCGACCGCTCCTGGCCCGAGGGGGGAGCGTACGCGGCGCAGCACCGGGCCGTGGCGGCGCACATCATGCAGCGCCTCGCCGACGAGATCCCGGCCGCAGCGAGGACCGGATGGGACCTCGTCTTCCAGTCGCGATCGGGCCCCGCGTCGCAGCCGTGGCTCGAGCCCGACGTCAACGACGTGATCGCCGGGCTGCCCGCGCAGGGTGTCGAGGCCGTCGCGATCGTGCCGCTCGGCTTCGTGAGCGACCACATGGAGGTCCTCTGGGACCTCGACAACGAGGCGATGGCGTCGGCCGCGGAGGCGGGCATCCGCGCGGTCCGCACCCGCACGCCCGGCACGCATCCGGCGTTCGTGGCGGGTCTCGTCGACCTCGTGGAGGAGCGCCTGCACGGAACGCCCGCGAGCGAGCGGCCGCACCTGACCGACCTGGGGCCCTGGTACGACGTGGCGCGCCCCGGCGACTGCGAGAACGCGCGGCTGGGCTTCCTGCCGGCCGCGGCGGGCGTCGCGCCCTGACCGTGCACGGGCACCCCCGCAGGTAGGGGAGAATCGTCTCCATGCGCATCCACATCGCGACCGATCACGCGGGTCTCGAGTTCTCGACCCAGCTGCAGCACCACCTCGCCTCCCAGGGCCACGAGGTCATCGACCACGGGCCGGTCGAGTACGACCCGCTCGACGACTACCCCGCGTTCTGCATCCGCGCGGCGCAGGCGGTCGTCGACGACCAGCGCGCCGGCGTCCCCGCGCTCGGCGTCGTCTTCGGCGGCTCGGGCAACGGCGAGCAGATCGCGGCGAACAAGGTCGAGGGCATCCGCGCGGCGCTCGTGTGGAACCTCTCGACCGCCGAGCTCGCGCGCGAGCACAACGACGCGAACGTCATCGCCATCGGCGCGCGCCAGCACACGTTCGAGGACGTCACGCGCTTCATCGACCGCTTCATCCAGACGCCGTTCTCGAACGACGAGCGTCACGTCCGCCGGATCGCGCAGATCGGCGCCTACGAGCGCGACGGCGCCCTCGTCGACGGGCCCGCTCCGCGCACGATGTCCTAGCGGATGCCCGAGGGTCATTCCGTCCACCGGATCGCGCGGCAGTTCGCGCGCAACTTCGTCGGCCGCCCGGTCGGGGCGACGAGCCCGCAGGGGCGCTTCGCGGAGGGTGCGGCCATCCTCGACGGTCGCACGATGACGCGCGCCGAGGCGGTCGGCAAGCAGATGTTCCTCGAGTTCGACGAGGATGTCTGGCTGCGCGTGCACCTCGGCCTGTACGGAGCGTGGGACTTCGCCGGCGAGATCCTCGTCGACCCGACGATCGCGTCCGCGAACGGGCGGATGGGGCAGACGAATCAGCGCGGCACCGACCTCTCCGACGCCGACCGCGTGTTCGACGACGCCGGCGAGAACTCCCTCGCGTCGATCGGCGCCCCGCGTCGCACGCGCGTGCGCGTGCGGATGTCCGAGCAGACGCGAGGGCTCGACGAGCCGGACGGCCTGGCCGCCTCCGACGCCGAGTGGCCGCCGCCCGTCGTCGGCCAGGTGCGCGTCCGCCTGCTCACGGAGACGACCTGCGCGGACCTCCGTGGACCTACCGCATGCGTCGTGCAGCGGCCGGACGAGATCGCCCGCGTGATCGCCAAGCTCGGCCCCGATCCGCTCGTCGGCGACGTCGGTGAGGGCGAGGAGCGCTTCCTCGCGGCGGTCCGCCGCCGGAATGTCGCGATCGGCCAGCTGCTCATGGACCAGTCGGTCGTGAGCGGCATCGGCAACGTCTACCGCGCTGAGATGCTCTTCCGCGCGGGGCTCGACCCGCACACGCCGGGGAAGGACATCCCCGAGGAGACGGTGCGCGGGCTGTGGCGCGACTGGGTCGTGCTCCTGCGCATCGGCGTCGAGACAGGGCAGATGATGACCATGGACGGGCTCGAGGGCGACGCCTGGCGTCGCGCGATGGCCAGCAGGGACGACCGCCACTGGGTCTACCACCGCGCGGGCCTGCCCTGCCGGGTCTGCGGCACGGAGATCGTGCTCGAGGAGATGCAGGCGCGCAAGCTCTACTGGTGCCCGACATGCCAGCGCTGAGCCGAGGCGACCGGGTCGACGTCATTGCAGATGTCCGCATCGGGGGCGAGGGGCGCGAGCTGCTCGCCCACCCCGAGTACGACGTCGACGGCGTGTACGACGTGTGGCTCGCGGACGGACGGATCGCCGACATCGCGCCCGCTGGCGCGATCCGCCGAAGCGGCGCGGTGCTCGACGGCGCGGGCGGATGGCTCGTCCCCGGCCTCTGGGACCATCACGTGCACACGCTCGAGTGCGCGCTCGCGCAGGGCACGCCGTCGGTCGAGCACGCCGCGTCCGCCGAGGAGGCCGCGCGCGCGGCCGCGGCCGCCCCGGTCCGAGCAGACGGGCGCCGGGTCGTCGCGCGCCTGCGTGACGGCCTCTGGACGGATGCCGCCGACCTGGGCCTCCTCGACGAGGTGACCGGCGACATCCCGACCTATCTCGTGAGCTCCGATCTCCACGGCGTCTGGCTGAACTCGGCCGCCGCGCGGCGTGAGGGCCTCGCGGCCGACGCCGCGGGTCTCGTGCGCGAGGGCGCCGCCTTCCTCGTCGAGCAGCGTCTCAAGCAGCTCGCCCCGGCGGACGAGGACGCCGCGCTGGACCGGATGCTCGCGGCCGCCGCCGCGAGAGGCGTCGTCGGCGTGCAGGACCTCGAGATCGGGTGGAACGCCGATCGGTGGCGACGGCGGATGGCGCGGGGTGACGAGCGCGTCCGCGTGCGCTTCGACGTGTATCCCGACGACCTGGACCGGGCGATCGCGGAGGGGCTGTCGACCGGCGAGGCGCTCGACGGATCAGACCGCGTGTCCTTCGGGATGCTCAAGGTCATCTCCGACGGGTCGCTCGGCACGCGGACCGCCGCGACGAGCGCCCCGTACGCCGACGGCGTCAGCCGCGGGCGCCTGAACGTCGAGCCGCGCGCGCTCATCGAGCTCGTGGCGCGCGCCGCGAGCGCGGGCATCGCGACGACGATCCACGCGATCGGAGACGTCGCGGCCCGGCACGCGCTCGACGCGTTCGCGGCCGCCGACGTGCCCGGGCGCATCGAGCACGTCCAGCTCGTCGCGCGCACCGACATCGCGCGGTTCGCCCGCCTCGGCGTCGAAGCCAGCGTGCAGCCCGAGCATGCCCTCGACGATCGCGAGCTCGCCGGCGTCGAGTGGGCTGCGCAGACCGCAGTCGCCTATCCGCTCCGCGAGCTGGTCGAGGCCGGAGCCTGCCTGCTGCTCGGGTCCGACGCGCCGGTCTCGCCCCTCGACCCGTGGGTCCAGATGGCGGCCGCGGTCTTCCGCACCCGCGACGCGAGCGAGCCCTGGCGGGTCGATCAGGCTCTCGACGCCCGCACGGCTCTCGCCGCCTCGACCGACGGCGGCACGGCGGATCCGGCGAGGGTCCTGCCCGGCGAGCCGGCTGACCTGGCACTCGTCGGGCACGACCCGCTGACGGCGGGAGCCGACGCGCTGCGTGCCATGCCGGTGCACGCGACCCTCGTCGACGGGCGCCTCACGCACCTCGGCTAGGGATTCGCGCGCCCACCGCGCCGTGACACGTCGAAGGCCTCGCTCCGAGCGGAGCGAGGCCTTCTGACGAGGAGAGCGAGGGTCACTCGGCGATGTGCGCCACCAGGAACCAGCGGTCCTTCTCGAGGCCCGCCTTGATCTCGATGGCGACGTCCTGGCTCGTGAGGTCGACCTCGTCGAGACCGTCGATGGCGGCCTGGAGGTCGGCCAGAACGGCGTCGATGTCGGAGACGATGCCGCGGATGACGGCGTCCGACTGGGCGAAGCCCGCGGGCGCACCGGTCGTCGGAACCTTGCCGGCGACGGCGGCGAGGCGCGCGTCGATGGGGAGGCCCAGGGCCACGATGCGCTCGGCGGCGAGGTCCGCCCACTCCTGCACGTGGTCGACGAGCGTGTCGAGGAACTCGTGCACGCCGATGAAGTTGGCGCCGCGCACGTGCCAGTGCGCCTGCTTGCCGTTGACGCCGAGAGCCTGGAGGCCGAGGACGACGGGAGAGAGGAACTGGGCCGAGCCGGCGGCGACGGTCGGGTCGGCGGCGGTCGCGGAGATGGTCTGTGCGTCGCTCATGAGGATTCTCCTTCGTCTTGCCGGGCGCGTGTCGCGCCCTGTCGCTGAAGACAACGCTACTCGTCGGCTGGCATTCCGCAAGCAAGCAGAGGCTCGGCTAAATCGCAGATGATCGGGCGAAAGTTAGGCTTGCCGAACCTGGCATCGAAAGCGAGAGGGAGCGCGCGGACGTATCGTCGGACCATGAGCGTCTCGCCCCGTGCCACGGTCCTGCCTCTCGACGGCGTGCGGCCGGTCGTCCCGCCCGATGCGTTCCTCGCCGACGGAGCGCGCGTCGTCGGCGACGTCGCGCTCGGCCCTCAGACGAGCGTCTGGTACAACGCTGTCCTCCGGGGCGACACCGGCGCCATCCGCGTGGGCGCGCGCAGCAACCTCCAGGACAGCGTCTCGGTGCACGTCGGCGGCGGCTTCGACACCGAGATCGGCGACGACGTGTCGGTCGGGCACAACGCCGTGGTGCACGGCTGCCGTATCGGCGACCGGTCGCTCATCGGCATGGGCGCCGTCGTGCTGCAGGGCGCCGAGATCGGGGCCGAGTGCCTCGTCGCCGGGGGAGCGGTCGTGCTCGAGGGCACGGTCGTGCCGCCGCGGAGTCTCGTCGCGGGAGTGCCCGCGAAGGTCCGCCGCGCACTCACGGACGAGGAGGTCGCCGGACTCCTCCGGAACGCGGAGAACTACCTCGCGCACGCGGCGCGCCACGAGGCGGCGCTCCGCGACGGCGAGCGCTGATCAGGGCGCGGTCGCGCCGAGCAGGTCGGCCGCCCGGTGTGCGGCCTCCGTGCGCGTCGCCGCTCCGAGCTTGCGGAGGATCGCGGACACGTGCACGCTGACGGTCTTCGTGCTGATGAACAGGCGCTGCCCGATCTGGCCGTTGCTGAGGCCCTCGGCGACGAGCTCGAGGACCTGGAGCTCGCGCGCCGTGAGCACCGGATCGGCGTGCCCGTCGCGCCCCTGGAGACCGGCCTCGTCGGCCAGCGCGTCCAGGTCGCGCAGGACGCCGAGGACGCCGCGTTCACGCGCGGCCGCGCGTGCGGACGGCACGAGAGCCCGGGCGCCCGCGCGGTCTCCGGCCTCGACCCGTGCGCGCACCTGCTGGGCGAGCGCGTAGGGCAGCAGCCCGACCGGCGCCTCGCGGCCCTCCGCTGCGGCCGCGGCCGCGCGCCATGACGGCTCGTCGTCGGCGAGCTCGGCGCGGGTGAGCGCACTCCACACGCCGTGCGTCGGCCAGCCCGCGAACTGGTCGATCAGGCGCTCGGCGAGCCGGCCAGCCTCCTGCCCGAACGCGTGTCCGCCGCGCCTTCCGGCGAGGCGCGCGACGCGGGCGAACGACCAGGCCAGCGGCACCGCGTTGCCCGAGTTCAGCGCGAGTCGCTCCACGGGCACGGCCCGCACGCCTGCGGCCGCGTCCCACGCGACCTCGGGCCGCCCGTCCGCGAGCGCGAGCTCCATTTCGACGCGCGCCACGGTGAGGAGGGCCTGGATCTCGTTCTCGGCGGTCGAGCGGAGCACGGCTCGGTGCGGTTCGAGCGTCGCGGCCGCGGCGGCGAGATCGCCCCGCCAGACGAGGGACCACGCGCGGACGACCGCGAGGTACGTCACGTTGACCGACGGGGGCGAGGCGGCCAGAGCGCGGTCGATGAGGGCGTCGACCTCGTCCCACCGGCCGAGGCTCGCGAGCGGGTCGGCGGCGTTCGACGCGAGGACGGTGCCCGAGGTGCGCTCGAGGCCGTAGGCCTGAGCCTCGGCCATCCCGAGCCGGGCGAGCTCGAGCGCGCGATCCGGGTCTCCGGCCCGCTGCGCGAGATCCGACGCGTTGACCCAGTACCGCAGGCGCGCGGCGCGATCGTCGCCTGCCAGCTGCCGTGCCTGCTCGAGCTCCGCCCACCCCGCTGCGAGGTCGCCGCCGTGCGCGAGGCAGAGCCCGGCGACGTTCATCGCGTTCGACACGAGCGCGGTCGCTCCGAGCCGCTCCGCGACGGCGGCGCCCTCGAGAGCGAGGCGGCGGGCATCGGCGCGCTCGCCGGCCAGCATGAGCCGCCCGGCGAGGGAGATGAGCAGATCGACGCGCAGCTCCTCGTGCCCGCCGATCCGCTCGACGGTCGCGAGGGCGTCGCGATACGCCTCGATGGAGCCCGGACGGGCGGCGTTGGAGAGGGCGCGCGCGAGATTGCGCGTGAGGCGGACGTGGTGGATGGAGTCGGGAGGGCACGCGGCCAGCGCGGAGCGCGACACGGCGATGCTGCGCTCGGTCTCGCCGGCGTTGCGGAGGTAGGTCGCGGCCCTCCCCATGAGCTCGAGCCACGGCATCCCGGCCGTGCTCTCGGCGTCGGGCACGGCATCCCACATCGCGAGCGCCTGCTCGGCGTGCTGCGCGGCGGACGCGTAGGCGGAGCTCGCCCGCGCCTCCTGCATCGCGCGGATCGAGGCGGGGAACGCCCGCGCGGCGTCTCGCGTCGACGCCAGGTGGTGCGCGACGGCCGCTGCCACGCGCGCGCCGGATGCGGCACGCTCCTCGAGCGCCTCGGCGTAGCGCTCGTGGAGGCGCTCGCGCTCGCCGGGAAGGGCGTCCTCGAGGATGGCCTCGCGCACGAGCGCGTGCCGGAACGCGTAGCCGTCGTCCGTGAGGACGAGGAGGCCCGCGTCGAGGGCCTCGCGGAGGGCGGCGTCGCGCGCGGTCGCGTCGAGGCCGTCGACCCTCTCGAGGAGCGCGTGCGCGACGGACAGCCCGCCGACCGAGAGAGCGCGCGCAAGCGCTCGTGCCGGATCGGACAGCCGCTCGTACCGCGCGAGCAGCAGGCTCCGCAGGCCGCCGGGGAGGGCGCGCTCGTCGTCGCAGCCCTCCACGGCGACGAGCTCCTCGAGATAGAAGGGCACGCCGTCGCTGCGGGCGGCGATCGCGTCGAGCTGCGGCCCCGCGACCGCCGTGCCGGTCAGCTCGCCGACGAGCGCGCGGACGTCCTCGCGGTCCAGGCGGCCCAGCTCGACGCGCGTCGTGGCGCGGCTGCGCGCCAGCTCGCCGAGCAGATCGCGCGCGGGGTGCGTGCGTCCGATGTCCTCGGGCCGGTACGTGGCCACGACGAGCAGACGGGCGTCGAGCGAGACCCGCGCGAGGTAGGCGAGCACGCCGAGGCTCGCCCTGTCCATCCAGTGCACGTCCTCGAGGACGAGCACGACCGGCTGCTCGCGGCTCGCCGTCTCGAGCAGATGGGCGAGCGCCTCGTAGGGCTGCTGGCCGGTCGGCTCCGCCTCGCTCGCGAGCGCGGGCGCCATGCCCGAGAGGGCGGCGGCCCCGGGGCCCGCCAGCTCGCGCACGCGGTCGACGCCGAGGTCGGCGATGAGCACCCGCAGCGCGGCGGTGAAGGGCGTGTACGCCTCGCCGACGCGACCGAGGTCGACGCAGTGGCCCACGAGGACGCGCGCGCGGCCGCCGACCGCGGCCGCGAGATCGGAGACGAGCCGCGACTTGCCGATGCCGGCCTCGCCCGAGACGAGCGCGAGCGCGGGCTCGCCGCGCTCGGCGGCCTCGAAGAGCGCGACGAGCTGAGCGTGCTCGCTCTCGCGCCCGACCGTGCGCGGACTGGTCCTGATCGTCACCGCGTCATCATCACACGGACCGTCGACATCGCGGCGGACGGCGGACGTCACGACGAGAGGCGCGGGAGGAGCCGACGCGCCCGGGGTGCGCGCCGAGTCGGGATCCGATCGCCCTGTGCGGCGTCGGCCTCGAGTCGCTCGCGGATCGAGCGCTCGCGAGCCGCACGGCGCTCGGCCTCCTCGATCTCGGCGCGGTGGACGGAGAGGCTGTGGAGAGGATCGATGAACATGACTCCACGGTCGTCCCTGAGGCGGCGCCCGAGCATCGGCAGAACGCCGTATTCCCGGGGCCGGACGAGCCGGATGAGGTACCTCAGACCGTGCCGTGTCGGAAGCACGTGCGCGCGTGGGATAGGATCGTTCACGCTGCCGGACGCAGTTCCGGGGATGTAGCTCAATGGTAGAGCCCCAGTCTTCCAAACTGGTCACGCGGGTTCGATTCCCGTCATCCCCTCCATGTCCTCTCTCGCCGCCCCGGGTGGCGAGTCCCGCCCGATCGGTCGGCTAGACTTTCCGAGGCCGTTTCGTGTTCCCGTGCGCGGGGATATCCGCGGGGCGTAGCTCAGCTTGGTAGAGCGCCCGCTTTGGGAGCGGGAGGCCGCAGGTTCAAATCCTGTCGCCCCGACCAACGGCCCATCCAGACCTCAGCCCGCGTCGCGACCGGCGTGCGGGTCCGTCACAAGGAGAAACGAACCAGCATGGTGAACAGCACCGTCGAGAAGCTCAGCCCGACGCGGGTGAAGCTTCACATCACGGTCAGCCCCGAAGACCTCAAGCCGAGCATCCAGCACGCGTACGAGCACATCGCGCGCGACGTGCAGGTCCCCGGCTTCCGCAAGGGCAAGGTTCCCGCTCCGATCATCGACCAGCGCGTCGGCCGCGGCGCGGTCATCGAGCACGCCGTCAACGAGGGCCTCGACGGGTTCTTCCGCGCCGCCGTCGCCGAGAACGACGTGAAGATCCTCGGGCGCCCGCAGGCGGACATCGTCGAGTGGCCGAGCGACAAGGACTTCTCGGGCGACCTCGTCGTCGACGTCGAGGTCGACGTGCGCCCCGAGTTCGAGATCCCCGCCTACGAGGGCCTCACCGTCACGGTCGACGCCGTCGAGATCGACGACGCGAAGATCGACGAGGAGCTCGACAGCCTGCGCGCCCGCTTCGGCACGCTCGTGCCCGTGGACCGCCCGGCCGCGAAGGGCGACTTCGTCGAGCTCGACCTCGTCGCCAAGATCGACGACCAGGAGATCGACCGCGCCGAGGGCGTGTCGTACGAGGTCGGCTCGGGCGAGCTGCTCGACGGCATCGACGAGGCCGTCGAGTCGCTCACCGCCGGCGAGGAGACCACGTTCCGCTCCAAGCTCGTGGGCGGAGACCACGCGGGCGAGGAGGCCGAGGTCGCCGTGACCGTCAAGGCGGTCAAGGAGCGCGAGCTTCCCGAGGCCGACGACGACTTCGCGCAGATGGCGAGCGAGTTCGACACGATCGCCGAGCTGCGCGAGTCGCTCAAGGAGACGGCCGCGACGCGCGGAGCGTTCTCGCAGGGCTCCGCCGCGCGCGACAAGCTCGTCGAGACGCTGCTCGAGGCGGTCGAGATCCCGGTTCCCGCGAGCCTCATCGAGGACGAGGTGCACCGTCACCTCGAGCAGGAGAACCGCCTCGAGGACGACGAGCACCGCGCCGAGGTGACCGAGGCGAGCGAGAAGCAGTTCCGCACGCAGATCCTCTTCGACGCGATCGCCGAGAAGCTCGACGTGCAGGTCTCGCAGGACGAGTTCACGCAGTACCTCATCCAGGCGTCGGGCCAGTACGGCATGTCGCCGCAGGACTTCGTGCAGGCGCTCCAGCAGGGCAACCAGCTGCCGGCTCTCATGGGCGACGTCGCGCGCAACAAGGCGATCGCGATCGTCCTCGGCAAGGTGTCCGTCGTCGACACCGCGGGCAACCCGGTCGACGTGAGCGACTTCGCGGCCGTCGATGACGAGCCCGAGGCCGAAGAGGCTGCTGCGGAGGAGGCTCCGGCCGACGAGGCTGGTGCGGCCGAGGAGGCCCCCGCTGCGGAGGAGGCCCCGGCCGAGGAGGCTCCCGCGGCCGAGAAGAAGCCCAAGCGCACGCGCAAGACCGCGAAGGCGGCCGACGAGGCCGAGTGATCTCAGCGGATCCTCAGGAGGGCGGGTGCTTCGGCACCCGCCCTCCTCGCGTCTGCCGACTCAGATCCGCACGACGGCTCCCGCGCGCGGCGGCAGGAGCATCGCGCCGTCATCCTCATCGAGCGGCGCCGTCGCGAAGAGGACGTCCGCGGCCGGCCGGATGCGCAGCGGCTCGTCCGCCAGGTTGACGACGATCTCCAGGCCGCCCCGTCGGAGCCGGATCCAGCGCTCGTCATCGCTCCACTCCGCCGACACCCGCTCGAGGCGCGGATCGACGAGGTCCGGCTCCGCCCTGCGCAGGCGCGCGAGCGCGCGATGGACGGCGAGGATGCGCGTGTGCCGCGTCGGGGCCCCATCCGCGGGATAGGGCTCGCTCCAGTCGAGCCGCGAGCGCGCAAACGTCGCAGGGTCCTGCGGGTCGGGCACGGTCTCGCGCTCCCATCCCATCCGCGCGAACTCCTCCCTGCGCCCCTCCCTGGTCGCCTCCCCGAGCTGCGGATCGGGATGCGACGTGAAGAACTGCCAGGGCGTGGACGCTGCCCACTCCTCGCCCATGAAGAGCATCGGCGTGAACGGCGACGCGAGGCAGAGGAGCGCCGCGACGGCGAGCAGGTCCTCGTCGAGCGCGGCGGCCAGGCGATCGCCCGTCGCGCGGTTGCCGATCTGGTCGTGATTCTGCGTGTAGGTGACGAGCCGCCACGCGGGAGTGCCCGGCGGAAGGGGGCGGCCGTGCGCGCGTCCGCGGAAGGACGACCACGTGCCGTCGTGGAAGAATCCGCGGGTCGCCGCCTTCGCGAGGGCCGACAGCGGAGCGAAGTCGGCGTAGTAGCCGTGCGTCTCGCCCGTGAGCGCCACGTGGACAGCGTGGTGGTAGTCGTCGCTCCACTGCGCGTGCACGCCGTACCCGCCCGCCTCTCGGGGCGAGATGAGGGTCGGATCGTTGAGGTCCGATTCGGCGATGAGCGTGAGCGGCCGACGCAGGTGCGCGCTGAGCGCGTCGACCTCCTCGGCGAGCTCCTGGAGGATGTGCGTCGGGCTGTCGTCGACGAGCGCGTGGACGGCGTCGAGCCGGAGGGCGTCGACATGGTGGTCCCGCAGCCACATGAGCGCGTTCTCGACGATGTGCGCGCGCACGGCGGGCAGGCGCAGGTCGACGCCTGCGCCCCACGTGTTCTCGTCGTCCTCGCGCAGGTACGGCCCGAACCGGGGGAGGTGGTTGCCGCTCGGCCCGAGGTGGTTGTAGACGACGTCCTGGATCACGCCGACGCCCGCGGCGTGGCAGGCGTCGACGAACCGCTGGTAGGCGTCCGGGCCGCCGTAGCTCTCGTCGACCGCGTACCAGAGGACGCCGTCGTAGCCCCAGTTGCGCGGGCCGTCGAAGGCGTTCACGGGCAGGAGCTCGACGAAGTCGACGCCGAGGTCGACGAGGTGCGGCAGACGCGCCGCGGCGGCGTCGAGCGTCCCCTCGGGCGTGAACGTGCCCACGTGGAGCTCGTAGATGAGGCCGCCCGCGAGCTGCCGGCCCGTCCATCCGCTGTCCTGCCATGCGTGTGCCGACGGGTCGTGCACGCGGCTGAGCCCGTCGACCCCGTCGGGCTGCCAGCGCGCGCGCGGATCGGGCAGGGGCGTGTCGTCGTCGTCGAGCAGGTAGCCGTAGGCGGCGCCGTGCCGCGGCTCGGCGTCGGACGTCCACCATCCGTCGGGCGCTGCTCGCATCGCGAGCCGCGATCCGTCGAGCAGGAGCGTTGCGGTCCGCGCGTGCGGCGCCCACACCTCGAAGCTCACGGCGCCTGCCTCAGGAGCAGGGCGACGGGGTAGGTGCGCAGAAGCTCGGCGAGGGGGACGGCACCGCCCTCGGTCTCGGCGCCGGTGAGGGCGTCCGCGTATCGGCCGGGAGGCAGGAGCACGGATGCGCTGCCCCATCCGCCGGCGCGGGCGAGGCCGATCGGGAGGCGGGTCGCGATCGCGACGGCCCCGCCGCGGTCGAAAGCGATCGCGTGCCGCCCCGCGTCGCCGATCACAGTCAGCGGCGCGTAGCGCGTGAAGAGCTCGGGTCGATCGCGTCGCGCCCTCAGCGCGCGCGAGGTGACGAGCAGCTTCGCCGCGCCGCTCTCGTCGAGGGGCGGCGGCGGTCCGGCATCGAGCTGCGCGAGCAGCGCGCGCCGCTCGCCGAAGTCGACGGGGCGCCGGTTGTCGGGATCGACGAGCGAGCGGTTCCACAGCTCCGCGCCCTGGTACACGTCGGGCACGCCGGGCATCGCGAGCTGCAGCAGCTTCGCGGAGAGGCCGTTCGACCAGCCGGCCGGGCGGATGGCGTCCACGAGGCCCTCGAGGGCGGCGGCCGCCTCGGGGTCGTCGAATGCCGCGTCGACGAGGGCGTGGAGCCGCCCCTCGAAGTCCGCGTCGGGAGAGCGCCACGATGTGCCGGTCGCGGCCTCCCGTGCGGCCTTCTCCGCGTAGGCGTGAGCGCGTTCGCGGGAGACGGGCCACGCGCCCGCGAGCGTGCTCCACAGGAGCGCCGCGAGCGGGGCGTCGCCCAGGGGAGCGCGCGCGAGAAGCGTCGCGAGGGTCGTGCGCCAGAGCTCCGGCACCTCGGCGAGCGCATCGATCCGCGCGCGGGTGTCCTCGCCGCGCTTCGTGTCGTGCGTCGAGAGCGTCGTGAGCGATGCGGGCGTGCGCGCCTGACGCTCGATCTGGCGCCGATGGAACTCGGCGACGTCGATCGCGAACTCCGAGGGATCACCGCCCACCTCCGCAAGCGAGGCGAGGCGCGCGACGCGGTAGAACACGGTGTCCTCGACGCCCTTGGCCATCACGGCGCCCGAGGTCTGCTGGAGGCGCGCCGCGACGGGCTCCGCGGGGTCGGAGAGGACCGGGAGGAGCGCCTCGACGGCCGCAGCCAGGTCGGGCCGCCTCCGCGCCGCCTCGGCGACGGCGGCGTGGAGATGCTCGGCTCCGGCGGGCAGATACGACCGGTACACGGGGAAGCAGGCGAGGATCTCGGCGAGCGCGTCGGCGGCGTCCGCGCCGCCGGGCAGGGCCCGGTCCGGCAGGAGCCGCACGAGCCGACGCATCTCGGACGCGAGGATGCCGTCGGCCGCGGCGCGCTTGCCGTCGTGGACGAGGTCGTCCCACGCGGCGCGCGAGCCGCGCAGCTCCTCCTCGAGCGCGTCGAGCTGGGCGCGGCCGGCCGGGTCGACGAGCACGCGATCGACGTCTCCGAGCGCATCGTACCCGGTCGTGCCGGCCGTCGCCCAGTGCGCGGGCAGGTGCTCTCCGGCCTCGAGGATCTTCTCGACGACGACGTAGCGGCCCCCGGTCGCGTCCGCGAGGCGCGCGAGGTACCCTCCCGGGTCCGCGAGGCCGTCCGGATGGTCGATGCGGAGCCCGTCCACGAGGCCGTCGCGGAGCCAGCGGAGGATCTCGGCGTGCGATGCGTCGAACACCCACGGCTCCTCGACGCGGATCGCCGCGAGCGAGGAGACCGCGAAGAACCGGCGGTAGTTCAGCTCCGCGTCGCCGCGCCGCCAGTCGACGAGCTCGTAGTGCTGGCGGCCGTGCACGGTCTCGGGATCGGCGCCGTCGTCGGCCGATCCCGGGGCGAGGGGGAATCTCTGATCGCCGCAGCGCAGCTCGCCGTCCTCGATCCGAAGCGGCGGGCTGTCGTCGCCGAGCACGGGCAGGCGCACGCGTCCGCCGCCCGCGGCCCAGTCGATGTCGAACGCATCCGCCCACCGGGACGCCCGGCCGTGCGCGAGGACATCCCACCACCAGGGGTTGTTCGCCGGCGTCGCGACGCCCATGTGGTTCGGGACGACGTCGACGAGCACGCCGAGCCCGGCCTCCCGTGCGGCCGCGGAGAGACGGGCGAGCCCGTCGGCTCCGCCGCGCAGCGGGTCCACGCGCGTGTGGTCGACGACGTCGTAGCCGTGGTTCGAGCCGGGTTCCGCCGTGAGCAGGGGCGAGAGGTAGAGCCAGTCTGCCCCGAGTGCGTGCACATACGCGACGGCACCCGCCGCGTCATCGAGGTCGAAGTCCGCGCTGATCTGCAGACGGTACGTCGAGCGCGGCGTTCGCGGGGTCACGCGCCGTCCTCTTCCGCGGCGCGCTCGAGCCGGAGCCGCACCGATGCGGCGGGGGAGTGATCGGGCGACTCCTCCGGTGCACGGTGCTCGCGGAGCACGAGCATCGAGCGGGCCGTCACGGCGAGCGACGACCCGGCCGCGCGCGGCGTCGGATCTGCGCCGTCCGCGGTGTCGAGCACGATCTCCCACTGGGGGCAGTACTCGTCGGGCGGCAGCGTGAACTCGACCTCGCTGTCATGCGCGTTGAAGCAGATGAGGAAGTGCACGTCGACGATCCGCTCGCCGCGCGGGCCGCGGCCGCCGATGCCCTGCCCGTTCAGGAAGACGCCGAGCGAGCGCGCGTACGCTGTCTCCCAGTCCTCGGGCTCCATGGGGTCGCCGCCGGGGCGCAGCCACACGATGTCGGGCAGGGGGTCGCCCTTGCCGCGGCGGACGGGCCGCCCGTCGAAGAACCGCAGTCGTCGGAACGCCGGGTGCCGCCGGCGCAGGCGCGACACGGCGGCCGTGAACTCGATGAGCGGGCCGTCCGCCTCGTCCCAGTGCACCCACGTGAGCTCGCTGTCCTGCGCGTAGCCGTTGTTGTTGCCGCGCTGCGTGCGTCCGAGCTCGTCCCCGTGAGGAAGCATGGGAACGCCCTGCGAGAGCAGGAGGGTCGCGAGGAAGTTGCGCTGCTGGCGCGCGCGCAGCTCGAGGACAGCGGGGTCGTCGGTCGGCCCCTCGACTCCCAGGTTGTACGAGCGGTTGTGGGACTCGCCGTCGCGCCCGCCCTCCCCGTTGGCCTCGTTGTGCTTCTCGTTGTACGACACGAGGTCGTTGAGCGTGAACCCGTCGTGCGCCGTGACGAAGTTGATCGAGGCCGACGGGAGCCGTGCCGAGGTCTCGTAGAGATCGGCCGACCCGGTGATGCGCGACGCGAACTCGCCGAGCGTCGCCGGCTCGCCGCGCCAGAAGTCGCGCACGGTGTCGCGGTACTTGCCGTTCCACTCCGTCCACTGCGGAGGGAAGTTGCCGACCTGGTAGCCGCCGGGTCCGACGTCCCACGGCTCGGCGATGAGCTTGACCTGCGAGACGACCGGGTCCTGCTGCACGAGGTCGAAGAAGCTCGACAGCCGGTCGACGTCGTAGAACTCGCGCGCGAGCGTCGCCGCGAGGTCGAAGCGGAAGCCGTCGACGTGCATCTCGGTGACCCAGTACCGGAGCGAGTCCATGAGGAGCTGGAGGGCGTGCGGGTTGCGCACGTTGAGGCTGTTGCCCGTGCCGGTGTAGTCCATGTAGAAGGACGGGTCGTCGTCGACGAGCCGGTAGTACGCGCGGTTGTCGATCCCGCGGAACGACAGGGTCGGGCCGAGGTGGTTGCCCTCCGCGGTGTGGTTGTAGACGACGTCGAGGATGACCTCGATGCCGGCCGCGTGCAGTGCGCGGACCATCCCCTTGAACTCCTGGACCTGCGCGCCGGCGTCGCCGGATGAGGAGTACTCGTTGTGCGGCGCGAAGAAGCCGAGGGTGTTGTACCCCCAGTAGTTGCGCAGGCCCCGCTCGATGAGATGGCCGTCGTGCACGAACTGATGGACCGGCATGAGCTCGATCGCGGTCACGCCGAGCTTGCGCAGGTGGGCGATGACGCTCGGATGGGCGATGCCCGCGTAGGTGCCGCGCTGCGCCTCGGGGACGTCGGGGTGCAGCGCCGTGAGGCCCTTCACATGCGCCTCGTAGATGAGCGTGCGGTCGTACGGGACGGACGGCGGCCGGTCGTCCCGCCAGTCGAAGTAGGGGTTGACGACGACCGCGAGCAGCGTGTGGCCCGCGGAATCGGCCTCGTTCGGCTTCTCCGGGTCGTCGAAGTCGTAGTCGTAGAGCGACGCGTCCCAGTCGACCGCACCGGAGAGCGCCTTCGCGTACGGGTCGACGAGCAGCTTGTGCGGGTTGCACCGGAGCCCCTGGGCGGGGTCGCGCGGCCCGTGCACGCGGTAGCCGTAGCGCTGGCCGGGGCCGACATCCGGGAGGTACGCATGCCAGACGAACGCGTCGACCTCGGTGAGCTCGACGCGGGTCTCGGCCCCCGCATCGTCGAAGAGGCAGAGCTCGACGCGCTCGGCGACCTCGCTGAAGAGGGCGAAGTTCGTCCCGTCGCCGTCGTACGACGCTCCGAGGGGGTAGGGGTTTCCGGGCCAGGTGTTCATGCGCGCCTTCCTCGCGGTCCGGAGGCTCCCGGGGCGGACCCCTCCGTTGATCCGCGCCGATGCCGCCACGCTAACGGGCGCGACGTGCCGGAGGGAAGGGCTTGCGGAAGGGCGGTCCGACAGGGCATGCGACACCCGATATGCCCAGGGCGAACACGACCGGACCGCTGAAACGGCGCCGGTAGGGTCGATCTCGACGCATCACCGAAATGGAGTGATTTCATGGCCGAACCGCTGATGGCACAGAGTGTCTTCGACAGGCTTCTCAAGGACCGCATCATCTGGCTGGGCTCGGAGGTGCGCGACGAGAACGCGAACGAGATCTGCGCGAAGATCCTCCTTCTCGCCGCGGAGGACTCCGAGAAGGACATCTACCTCTACATCAACTCGCCCGGCGGCTCGATCACGGCCGGCATGGCGATCTACGACACCATGCAGTTCGTGCCCAACGACATCGTCACGGTGGGCATCGGCATGGCCGCCTCGATGGGGCAGCTCCTGCTCACGAGCGGGACGAAGGGCAAGCGGTACATCACGCCCAACGCACGCGTCCTGCTGCACCAGCCGCACGGCGGCTTCGGCGGCACCGCGAGCGACATCCAGACGCAGGCCGAGCTCATCGTCTCGATGAAGAACCGCCTCGCCGAGATCACCGCGGCGCAGACCGGGAAGACCGTCGAGCAGATCAACGAGGACGGTGACCGCGACCGCTGGTTCACCGCCGACGAGGCGCTCGAGTACGGGTTCGTGGACCACATCCGCGAGCATGCGGCGGACGTGACGGGCGCGGGCGGCACCGACCGCGACGCGCAGTGAGCCGAGAGACGAGGACGCACACGATGAACACCCCCTACACCGGCGCGGCGACCCCGCAGGGCTTCCAGCTCCCGAGCAGCCGCTACATCCTGCCGCAGTTCGAGGAGCGCACGGCATACGGCTACAAGCGCCAGGACCCGTACAACAAGCTCTTCGAGGACCGCGTCATCTTCCTGGGCGTCCAGGTCGACGACGCGTCGGCGGACGACGTCATGGCGCAGCTGCTCGTGCTCGAGAGCCAGGACCCCGACCGCGACATCATCATGTACATCAACTCGCCCGGCGGCTCGTTCACGGCCATGACGGCGATCTACGACACGATGCAGTACATCTCGCCCCAGATCCAGACCGTCGTGCTGGGTCAGGCCGCCTCGGCGGCGGCCGTGCTGCTCGCGGCCGGCGCGCCGGGCAAGCGCCTCGCGCTGCCCAACGCGCGGATCCTCATCCACCAGCCCGCGGTCGGCGAGTCCGGCCACGGGCAGGCGTCGGACATCGAGATCCAGGCGGCCGAGATCCTGCGCATGCGCACGTGGCTCGAGGAGACGCTCGCGAAGCACTCGAACAAGTCGCAGGCCGAGGTCCACAAGGACATCGACCGCGACAAGATCCTGGGTGGCACCGAGGCGGTCGAGTACGGCCTCGTCGACCAGGTCCTCACGTCGCGCAAGCGCACGCCGCTGACGAAGTAGGACGAGCAGGATCCTGCAGGATGCCCCGGTCGCGCGCTCGCACGGCCGGGGCATCCCGCATCCATGCCGCGTCGGACGGCGTCGGTGTCGGCGGCAGCGGTTAGGCTCGAAGAAGACCCCCTTCCGGGACCCAGGAGGAGAAGGACCATGGCTCGCATCGGTGAGAGTGCCGACCTGTTCAAGTGCTCCTTCTGCGGGAAGAGCCAGAAGCAGGTCCAGCAGCTGATCGCCGGACCCGGCGTCTACATCTGCGACGAATGCGTCGAGCTCTGCAACGAGATCATCGAAGAGCGGATGGCCGAGTCCAACGCCGACGGCGGGGTCGCGGAGTTCGACCTGCCGAAGCCGCGGGAGATCTTCGGGTTCCTCGAGGAGTACGTCGTCGGCCAGGAGCCCGCCAAGCGCGCGCTCGCGGTGGCGGTGTACAACCACTACAAGCGCGTCCGCGCGCGCGGCGAGATCAAGACGGCCGAGCAGAAGGCCGAGGACGTCGACATCGCCAAGAGCAACATCCTCATGCTCGGGCCGACCGGGTCGGGCAAGACCTACCTCGCGCAGACGCTCGCGAAGCGGCTCAACGTCCCGTTCGCCGTCGCCGACGCGACGGCCCTCACCGAGGCGGGCTACGTGGGCGAGGACGTCGAGAACATCCTCCTCAAGCTCCTCCAGGCCGCCGACTTCGACGTCAAGCGCGCCGAGACCGGCATCATCTACATCGACGAGGTCGACAAGATCGCCCGCAAGGCGGAGAACCCGTCGATCACGCGCGATGTGTCGGGCGAGGGCGTGCAGCAGGCGCTCCTGAAGATCCTCGAGGGCACGGTGGCGTCCGTCCCTCCGCAGGGCGGGCGCAAGCACCCGCATCAGGAGTTCATCCAGATCGACACGACGAACGTGCTGTTCATCGTGGCCGGCGCGTTCGCCGGGCTCGAGGACATCATCTCGGCGCGCGTCGGGCGCCACGGCGTCGGGTTCGGCGCCCCGCTCCAGGACAAGCGCGACGACGGCGGGCTCTATGCGGAGGTGCTCCCGGAGGACCTCCACAAGTTCGGGCTCATCCCGGAGTTCATCGGCCGCCTTCCCGTCATCGCGTCGGTCGGCGCGCTCGACCAGGAGGCGCTCATGGAGATCCTCACCGTCCCGCGGAACGCGCTCGTGAAGCAGTACCAGCGGATGTTCGAGCTCGACGGCGTCGCGCTCGACTTCGAGGAGGACGCGCTGCGCGCGATCGCCGACCTCGCCGTCGGGCGCAAGACGGGAGCCCGCGGGCTGCGTGCCATCCTCGAGGAGGTGCTCGGGCCGATCATGTTCGAGATCCCGTCCACCGACGACGTCGCGAAGGTCATCGTCACCCGCGCCGCCGTCGAGGAGGGCGCGCCCCCCACGGTCGTGCTGCGGCAGCGCAAGAAGAGCGCGTAGCCGAGCGGACGCCTCCGGGCCGGGGATCGAGGATCCTCGGCCCGGAGCCGCTCAGCCCACGTGGACGTCGGGGCGGAGCCGCCGCTTGGGCTCCACGCGCCGCAGCACCTCGCGCGTGACCGGCGCGATCTCGCCCGTCCCGAAGACGAGGAAGCGCAGCATGTTCGACGCCGGATTGCCCTCGCTCCACTCGAAGTAGACGTCGGGGACGACGCCGGTCTCGTCCCGGATGGCGAGGAGCACAGCGGCGATCGCGTTCGGCACGCTCGTGGCATGGACGCTGAGGATGCGGTGCCCCGCGTGCTCCTCGCCGCGGACGACGAGGTCGTCCTCGAAGTCCGACGAGTCGCCGAGGATGACCTGCAGGAACACCACCTGCGCCGAGCGGGGGATGCCGTTGAAGCGCCGCTCGTTGCGGAGCTTGTCGGCGAACTCGGCCGCCGTCCCGGAGCCCGGCTCCTTGGGCACGACGCGGATCGCGCCGTGGTGCTCCGCGTCGTGACGGAGGAACGCGAGGGCCGCCTCGTCGAAGACGACCGAGCGCGCGCGGAGCTGGAACGACCGCGGGATGCGCGACAGCACGGACACCGTCACGATGCCGAGGATGAACAGCGCGGCGATCTTGACCCCGTCGGGCCGCTCCACGACGTTGACCGCGGTCGTGGCGAGGAACACGGCGGCGATGACCGCGTAGCCGGCGGCCGCGCGCGGGTGCCGCCGCCGACGCGCGGACAGCGCCACCGCGATCGACGCCGAGGTGATGAGCACGAGCACGCCGGTCGCGTAGGCGCCGCTCTGGGCGTCGACGTCGGCCTCGAAGGCGAGCGTGACGGCGAACGCGATCGCCGTGAACACGATGACGAGGGGGCGCGTGGCGGCCGCCCACCGCGGGGCCATGCCGTAGCGCGGCAGGTAGCGGGGCACGAGGTTCAGCAGGCCCGCCATCGCCGACGCGCCCGCGAACCAGAGGATGAGCACGGTCGCGATGTCGTAGGCGGTGCCGAAGCCCTCCCCGAGCAGGTCGTGGGCGAGGTACGCGAGCGCCCGGCCGTTCGCCGAGCCGCCGGGCGCGAACTCCTCCTGGGGGATGAGCAGCGTCGTGACGACGCTCGAGCCGAGCAGGAACGCGCTCATCGTGAGCGCGGCGGCCGTGAGCAGCTTGCGGGCCCCGCGGATGCGGCCGACCGGCCGCGCCTCCGTGTCGCCGCGGATGCCGCGGATCTGCGGCATCACGGCGACGCCCGTCTCGAAGCCGGAGAGGCCGAGCGCGAGCTGCGGGAAGACGAGGAGCGCCACGGCGATGGCCGCGAGCGGGCTCCCGTGCGCGGTGGTGAGCGCGGCCGTCCAGTCGCCGACGACCTCGGGACGTGCGGCCACCTCGGCGAAGGACACGAGCACGACCACCGCGTTCAGCGCGAGGAAGACCCCGACGAGCGCCACCGCGATCGAGATCGCGCCGCGGAAGCCCTTGAGGAACACCGCCCCCAGGAGCGCCACGAGGAACAGGGTGATCGGGATCTCCATCCCCTCCCATTCGTCCGGGGCGAACGGGTTCTCGACGATGTGCGCCGTCGCGTCGGCGGCCGACAGGGTGATGGTGATCATGAAGTCGGTGGCGGCGAAGCCGAGCAGGACGAGCACGAGGAGCTTCCCGCCCCACCAGGGGAGGAGGCGCTCGAGCATGGCGATCGACCCCTCGCCGTGCGGGCTCTCCTTCGCCACGCGTCGATAGACCGGCAGGGCGCCCAGCAGCGTGACGAGGATGAGCACGAGCGTCGCGATGGGGGAGAGAAGGCCCGCGGCGAGGGCTGCGATCGCCGGCTGGTAGCCGAGGGTCGAGAAGTAGTCGACGCCCGTGAGGCACATGACGCGCCACCACGGCGCGCCCCTCCCGGAGTCGATCTCCGATGTGGACTCCCCGGTGACGTCCGGGGGCACTGCGCTCTCGACGAGCATCTCTTCTCCGCCTCTCGATCTGGACACCGGACGACGCTAGTCCCGTCGCGGCGCGCGGGACCCGTCTCCGCGTCAGGATTCCGTCAGGATTTCCGCCGCCCGCGCGCGCCGCCGTCGTCAGCCCGACCGGAGCCGCGAGACTTCCTCTGTGCAGCGGTTCGCGATGCTCCCCGTGCGACGGCAGCTCGCCGCCGCGGCCGTGGTCACGGCGGCGCTCGTGGGAGCGACGGCGGCGGTCGCCGCGTCGGTCGACGCGCAGGACCTCGTGGTCGCGGCGCTCCTGTACCTGCTCATCGTCGTCGTGGGCGCCGTGCTGGGTGGGATCGTCGTCGCCCTCGTCGCGTCGATCGCTGCGGGGCCGCTCCTCATCTACTTCTTCGCGGAGCCCGTGCACACCCTGCACGTGACCGACGGCGCGCAGCTCGTCGCGATCGGCGTGTTCGTCGCGGCGGGCGTGATCGTGAGCCTCGTCGTCGGGCAGTCGGAGGCGCGCCTCCTGCTCGCGCGTCAGGCGCTCGAGGCGCAGAGCCGAGCCGACGCCGCGCAGGAGGCGGACCGGCTGCGCAGCGCCCTCCTCGCGGCCGTCGGGCACGACCTCCGCACTCCGCTCGCCGCCGCATCGGCCGCGGCGACGAGCCTCGCCAGCTCCGACGTCGTCTGGACGCCCGACCAGCGGGGCGAGCTCCTCGGCACGACGATCGCCTCGCTCGCTCGCCTCGAGCGGCTGCTCGACGACCTGCTCGACTCGTCGCGGCTCGACGCGGGCGTGCTGCCGGTCTCGATCGAGCCCATGCGGGTCGAGGACGCCGCCGCGCTCGCGCTGGACGAGCTGGGCGACGAGGGCGCCGTCGCCGTCACGGTGGCGCCCGGGGTGCCGGACGCGCTCGCCGATCCCGTGCTCGTGCAGCGGATCGTCGCGAACCTCGTGGGCAACGCTCTCCGCCACGCCGGCGGCGACGTCGCGGTGAGGATCCGCACGGCCGGGGCGCGCGTGGAGCTCGCGGTCGTCGACCACGGCCCGGGGATCCCGGCCGCGTCGCGCGAGGAGGCGTTCCGCGCATTCCGTCGCCTCGACGACAGCGGGTCCGGCGCGGGGCTCGGTCTCTCCCTCTCGCGCGGGTTCGCGGAGGCGATGGGCGGCACGCTCGACCTGCGCCCGTCGGAGGGCGGAGGGCTCACGTGCGTGCTCGAGCTGCCCATCGCCCCTGTCGCGCCGCGGGATCGGGGCGTCGCATGACCATCCTCATCGTCGAGGACGATGCGGCGATCCGCCGCACGCTCGCCCTCAACCTCGAGGCGCGCGGGTACGAGGTGCGCGAGGCGGCGGACGGCGCCGAAGCGGTCAGGGAGATCGCTCGGAACGAGCCCGCTCTCGTCATCCTCGACCTGGGGCTGCCCGCGCTCGACGGCGTGGGGGTCATCACCACGGTGCGCGGCGCGCACCGGATGCCCATCCTGGTGCTCAGCGGACGGTCGCAGACGGCGGAGAAGGTCGCGGCGCTCGACGCGGGCGCCAACGACTACGTCACGAAGCCGTTCGCGGTCGATGAGCTGCTCGCGCGCGTGCGCGCCCTCCTGCGGACCGCGCCCGCGCCATCCGAGGAGGCCGATCGGCACGCGATCGGCCCCTCCCAGATCGACCTCGTTGCGCACACGGCCACGCGCGACGGTGAGCCGGTGCACCTCACCGCGACCGAGTGGTCGATGCTCGAGGTGCTGCTGCGCAACGTGGGCCGCCTCGTCGGGAAGCGCGAGCTCCTCACGGCCGTCTGGGGCCCGGCGTACACGGGGGAGGACGCCTACCTCCGCCTCTACATGAGCCAGCTGCGGCGCAAGCTCGAGGCGGACCCGGCCCGGCCCCGCCATCTGCTGACGGAGCCGGGGCTCGGGTACCGCTACCGGCCCTGAGGCGTCACATGTCGAGGCCGCGCCGCTTCAGCAGCGGGGCGATCTCGGCGTCGCGCCCGCGGAAGTCGCGGTATGCCTCGAGCGGATCCTTCGCACCGCCCACGCCGAGCAGCCGCGCGCGGAAGCGGTCGCCGCCCGCGCGCGAGAGCCCGCCGTTCTCACGGAACCACTCGACGGTGTCGGCATCGAGCACCTCGGCCCAGATGTAGGAGTAGTACCCCGCGCTGTACCCGCCCGCGAAGATGTGCTGGAAGTAGGTCGAGGAGTACCGCGTGGGCACGGTCGGCTCGTCCAGGCCGATGTCGGCGAGCGCGGCGGCCTCGAAGGCCGCCACGTCGGTCACCGCCGCCGCCTCCGACGGCGACAGCGCGTGCCACGCCTGATCGAGCCAGGCGGCCGCGAGGTACTCGCTCGTCTCGAAGCCCTGGTTGAACGTCTCGCTCGCGCGGAGCCGTTCGACGACGTCCGCGGGGAGGGGCTCGCCGGTCTCGTGGTGGACCGCGTAGTTCGCGAGCACCTCGGGCCAGAGGATCCACATCTCGTTCACCTGGCTGGGGAACTCGACGAAGTCCCGGTGGACGGCCGTGCCCGCGAAGTGCGGGTACGTCACGCGCGCGAAGAGCCCGTGCAGGGCGTGCCCGAACTCGTGGAAGAGGGTCGTCACGTTGTCGAGCGTGAGGAGGGTCGGCTCGCCGGCGGCCGGCTTGACGACGTTGAGGTTGTTCACGACGACCGGCTTCGTGCCGCGGAGCGCGGACTGCGCGACGAGCGAGTTCATCCAGGCGCCGCCGCGCTTCGTGTCGCGCGTGTAGAGGTCGAGCAGGTAGAGGCCGAGGGGCGTGCCGTCGGCGTCGAGGACCTCGAAGGCGCGCACGTCCGGGTGGTAGCTCGGGAGGTCGGCGCGCTCGCGGAAGGAGAGCCCGTAGAGCTCGTGCGCCGCGTGGAACACCCCGTCGCGGAGGACGCGCTCGGCTTCGAACCAGGGCCGCAGAGCCGCCGTGTCGATGTCGTACTCGGCCTGACGCACCTTCTCCGTGTAGAACGCCCAGTCGTGCGCTGCGAGGGGGAACGGCTCGGGCTCCGTCTCGTCGACGATGCGCTGGAGCGCGGCCTTCTCACGCTGCGCGTTGCGCGCCGCCGGCCCGGCGAGGCGGCGCAGCAGAGCGCGCACGGCCTCGGGAGATCCGGCGGTCTCGTCGGAGGTCACGTACGCGGCGTGCGAGGGGTACCCGAGCAGCGCGGCGCGCTCGGCGCGGAGCCGCACGATCTCGCGGACGACCTCGGAGCTGTCGTTCGCGTTGCCGCGCGACGCCCGGGCGCGGGAGGCGGCGAGGATGCGCTCGCGCGCGTCTCTGCGGACCAGGGACGACAGGTGCGGATGGCCCGTGAAGAGCGTGAGGGTGACCGCATAGCGCCCATCGAGCCCTCGCTCGCGGGCGGCCTCGGCCGCGGCGGACAGCTCGCCGGGCGCGAGGCCCTCGAGCTCCTCTGCGCTGTCGAAGACGACCGCGAGGTCGTTCGTGTCGGCGAGGAGGTTCTTCTCGAATCGCGTGGTGAGGGTCGACAGGCGCGCGTTGAGCTCGGTGAGCCGCTCCTTGGCCGTGTCGTCGAGGGCGGCGCCGGCGCGCGTCATCTCGGTGTGGCGTCGCTCGACGAGGCGGCGCTGCTCCGCGGTGAGGTCGAGCTCGTCGAGCCGGTCGCGGACGGAACCGATCCGCGCGTACAGCGCCGCGTCGAGCTCGATCGCGTCGGAGTGCGCCGACATGAGCGGTGCGAGCTGCTCGTCGATCTCCTGGATCTCCGCCGTCGCGTGTGCCGAGTTCACGGTGTAGAACGCACGCGAGACCGCGTCGAGAAGCGCGCCGGAGCGCTCGAGCGGCTCGAGCGTGTTCTCGAAGGTCGGGGCGTCCGGGTTGGCCGTGATCGCGTCGATCTCGGCGCGGTGCTCGGCGAAGGCGCGCTCGAACGCGGGCAGGTAGTGACCGGGCTCGATGGCCGCGTAGTCGGGCAGTCCGTAGGGGAGGGGCGAGGGCGCGAGCAGGGGGTTGAACACGGGCGCGGTCATCCCGTCAGCCTATCCAGGGCCGTCGTGCTGGGCGCGGCACGCGCCGCGTGATGCAAAGAGATGGTTGCAAAGAGCCGTTTGCAAAGATATCTTTGCGTTATGACCGACGAACAGGCGAAGGTGTCCGAGGAGCGCGAGACGCGCGTGCTCGACACGGCGGCGCTGCGTGCGCTCGCACATCCGCTGCGGGTGCGCATCCTCGACCTGCTGAGCAGGGAGGGCCCGCAGACCGCGAGCTCGCTCGCCGCGCTCACGGGCGAGTCATCCGGCTCGACGAGCTACCACCTGCGGATGCTCGCGCGCCACGATCTCGTCCGCGAGGTCGCGGGGCGCGGCGGCCGGGAGCGGTGGTGGGAGCGGCCCCGCGGCCGGATCGCCTTCGGCAGCGAGTCGGTCGGCGACTCGCCGGCCGGCAGAGCCGTGCTCCAGGTGGCCGTCGCCGAGTACCACCGGGCGCGCTTCCAGGAGATGTTCGATTACTTCACGGGCGGGTACGACGACGAGCCCGAGGAGTGGCGCGACGCGAGCGTCTCGACGACGTCGACCGCCCACCTCACCGCGGCGCAGCTCAAGGAGCTCGCCGAGCGCGCGGACGCGCTGTTCAGCGAGTACGTCGACCGCTACCGCGGGCAGGAGGGCGAGGGCGTGCGGAGCGTGTCTCTGCGCGCCGACCTCTTCCCTCTTCCGCAGAGAGGAGCAGGATCATGACCACGCTCACCGTGACGCTGTCGGTCACGATGCCCGACGCGGCGCCGCCGCTCGCGCTCGGCGCGGGGGAGCGGCTGGCGCTGCGCGTCGCCGAGGGCCTCCAGGCGCGCGTGCATCGGCGCGCGGCCGCGCGGACGGCGCGCATCGCGGCGGATCTCGCCCGCGAGGGGCTCATCGCCGAGTCGCGGCGCGCCGGCGATCGCGCCGCGGCCGTGAACGGCGTCGGAGCGCTGCGCTGGTGAGGCGCCGCCGACGACGTCGGCGGCGCCTCTCAGTCGGAGAACGGGCGCGAGATCGCGACCCCGTCGGGGCCGATGACGACCTCGATCCCCGTGTCGAGCTCGGCGATCGGCCGTCCCTCCAGCCACGTGAGCGTCCACGACGGCCGCGGAGCGTCATCCGGCAGGTCCGCCTCGACGCGCGAGATCTCCGCGCGCAGCGAGGCGGGCACGCTGGCCGGCGGCTCCGAGCCGGCCGACCAGCGCGTTCCGAGCTGCATCAGGCCTCCTCGGCCAGCTGGATGTCGGTGACCGCGAACGCGTCGGCGTCCTCGATCTCGAGCGCGGCGATCCGGCCGACGGCCTTGAGATCGTCGGCGGCGAGCCGCAGGGCGGCTGCGCGCTCGGCGGGAGCCGCGACGACTGCGCGGGCGACGGGCGTCTTCTGCGAGGCCTTCGCCTCGGTCTTCGCGCGGCGGATGCCGATGAGGGCCTCGCTCGCGGCGGCGAGCACGGCCGTGTCGCCGCCGAGCCCGGTCGGCTCGGGCCAGGCCGCGCGATGCACGGAGCCGCTCTCGAACCAGGACCACGCCTCCTCCGCGGCGAAGACGACGACGGGCGCGAGCAGGCGCAGGAGCGTCGAGAGCGCGGTGCGCAGCGCGACCGCCGCCGAGGCGCCCGCGTCGCCGCCCGCGTACGCGCGCTCCTTCACGAGTTCGAGGTAGTCGTCGCAGAACGTCCAGAAGAACGACTCCGAGAGCTCGAGCGCGCGGGCGTGGTCGTACGCGTCGAGCGCAGCCGTCGCCTGCACCACGACGTCGTCGAGCGCGGCGAGCATCGACAGGTCGAGCGGCTCGGTGACCGAGGCGCCCTCGGGCGCCTCGAAGCCCAGCACGAACTTCGCGGCGTTGAGGACCTTGATCGCGAGGCGGCGTCCGATCTTGATCTGCGTCGGGTTCTGCGGGTCGAACGCGGCATCCGTCCCGAGGCGGCTCGACGCGGCCCAGTACCGGACGGCGTCGGACCCGTGCTTCTCGAGGATGTCGGCGGGCGTGACGACGTTGCCCTTCGACTTCGACATCTTCTTGCGGTCCGGGTCCACGATGAAGCCGGAGATCGCGGCGTGCGCCCACGGCGCACGGTCGTCCTCGAGAGCGCTGCGCAGCAGGGTCGAGAAGAGCCACGTGCGGATGATGTCCTGGCCCTGCGGGCGCAGGTCGAACGGCGCCACGAGGCTCCACAGATCCTCGTCGCGCTGCCATCCGCCTGCGAGCTGCGGGGTCAGCGACGACGTCGCCCACGTGTCGAAGACGTCGGTCTCCGCCTCGAATCCGCCCGGCACGCCGCGCTGGTCCTCGGTGTATCCCGGCGGGACGTCGCTCGACGGGTCGATCGGGAGGCTCGCGGCGTCGGGCACGAGGACGCGCGCGTAGTCGCGCTCGCCGTTCTCGTCGAGGCCGTACCAGACCGGGATCGGCACGCCGAAGAAGCGCTGACGCGACACGAGCCAGTCGCCCGTGAGGCCGTTCACCCAGTTCTCGTAGCGGACCCGCATGAACTCGGGGTGCCACTCGATCTCCTGGCCGAGCGCGAGGAGCCGCTCGCGCAGCTCGGCGTCGCGCGCTCCGTTGCGGATGTACCACTGGCGCGTCGAGACGATCTCGAGCGGTCGGTCGCCCTTCTCGAAGAACTTCACGGGATGCGTGAACGGGGCCGACACGCTCGTGAGCTCGCCGGACTCCTCCAGCAGCTCGACCATCCGCTTCTTGGCGCTGAAGACCGTCTTGCCGGCGATCTCCGCGAACGCGGCCCTGCCGCCATCCGTCGTGATCGCCTCGGGCGCGTCGGCGACGACGCGGCCGTCCTTGCCGATGATGGTCCGGTTGGGGAGGTCGAGCTCCCGCCACCAGATGATGTCGGTCACGTCGCCGAACGTGCAGATCATCGCGATGCCCGAGCCCTTGTCGGGCTGCGCGAGCGGGTGCGCGAGGACGGGGACCTCGACGCCGAACACGGGCGTCGTCACGGTCGAGCCGAAGACGGGCTGGTAGCGCTCGTCGTCGGGGTGGGCGACGAGGGCGACGCACGCCGCGAGCAGCTCGGGACGCGTCGTCTCGATGTGGATGTCGCCTGAGCCATCCGTCCGGTGGAACGCGAGGCGGTGGTAGGCGGCCTGCTGGTCGCGATCCTCGAGCTCCGCCTGCGCGATCGCGGAGCGGAAGTCGACGTCCCACAGGGTAGGAGCGAGGTCCTGGTAGGCCTCGCCCCGCTCGAGGTTCTTCAGGAACGCGAGCTGGCTCGTGCGGATCGTGTCGTCCGAGATCGTCCGGTAGGTCTGCGTCCAGTCGACCGAGAGCCCGAGGGTGCGCCACAGGTCTTCGAAGGTCTTCTCGTCCTCGACCGTGAGCTTCTCGCACAGCTCGATGAAGTTGCGGCGGCTCACCGGGATCTGGTCGGCGGCCTTGATCGTCTTCGTCGTCCCCTCGAACGGCGGCGTGAAGTCGGGGTCGTAGGGGAGCGACGGGTCGCAGCGCACGCCGTAGTAGTTCTGCACGCGGCGCTCGGTGGGCAGGCCGTTGTCGTCCCAGCCGATCGGGTAGAACACCGTCTTGCCGCGCATGCGCTCGTAGCGGGTCTTCACGTCGGTGTGCGTGTACGAGAACACGTGGCCGATGTGGAGGCTGCCGCTCGCGGTCGGCGGCGGGGTGTCGACCGAGAAGACGCCGGCGCGCCCCTTCGCGCGGGCGGCGTCGCGGTCGAAGAGGTAGGTGCCCTGCTGCTCCCAGGACTCACCCCACTTCGCTTCGAGACCCTCGAGTGCGGGCTTGTCGGGAATGGCGGCCATGGGATCTCCTCGCGCGCTATGTACGGCACGGTGTCTGCGTGCCTGAGTGTGGGTGCGCGACCAGTGTACCGGGGCGGGGAGGAGTGGCCCGGGAGGGCCGGGCGGGCGGGGCCGGCGGGGCCTGGGCCGGCGGGGTGGGCCGGGGCCGGGGCGGGGCAGGCACCCGTGTCGCAGCGCGAAGCCAGGAGGATGACGCTTTCCCAGGACGATACGACGGGAATCGCCCTGGGAAAGCGTCATCCTCCTGGCGACGGTGACGGCGACGGCGTCGATGCCCGCCCTTGCGCCGACACGGGCCGCCGTGCCCGCACGGTCAGGGCGCCGTCCCGCCGGACCCGGACGCCGCGCCCCGGCCCGGGTGCCCGTCGTCGCGTGCACAGGCGGCTTCGGTCGGCGCGTCCCGCACGATCGGCAGTGCCTCACGCCCATGGCGACGGCCATCTGTCGATGCTCGGAGGATGGACCTGCACGAGGCACTGGCGCGGCACGGCGGCATCGCGCGCTCGGCATCGCTCGTCGCCGAGGGTGTGCCGCGATCGCGGATACGTCGCGCCGTGGCCGCAGGAGAGGTGCAGTCGCCCCGACGGGGGTGGATCGCCCAGAAGGGGGCGGACCCGGCGCTGATCGCCGCAGCGCGGATCGGAGTGATCGTCTCGTGCGTCTCGCAAGCGAGGCGTCTCGAGCTCTGGACGCATCCCTCGAGTCGGTGGCATGTCGCTGCGGCGCCGCACACCGCGCTGCTTCAGCAGACCGACGCGCACGTGCACTGGTCGACGCCGCTCGTACCGCGACCGCCCGGCGTGTTCGAGGATTCGATCGAGAACGTCC
This sequence comes from Microbacterium sp. JZ37, assembly GCF_035188445.1. Lineage (NCBI taxonomy): Bacteria > Bacillati > Actinomycetota > Actinomycetes > Micrococcales > Microbacteriaceae > Microbacterium > Microbacterium sp. JZ37. The sequence goes on from NZ_CP045253.1 coordinate 1,616,758, forward strand.
TCGCACTCGTCGCCGCGCCAGCCTCGCGAGCACGCCCTGGCGATCTGGGAATCGGCCCTCAGCAGGGGCCTGGTCGACCGCGAGACGATGTCTGGCTACCCACTCCGACCCGCGGCGCGCGAGCTGTGCGAGCTCATGATGCCGTTCGCCGATTCGGGCCTCGAGACGATCGTCATCCCGCGCCTGCGATGGCTGAGGCTCCCGATGCGCCGTCAGATCTGGATCGCCGGTCACCGCGTCGACCTGCTCATCGGGGAGCGACTCGTCCTGCAGATCGACGGCGGAACCCACGTCGACGCGCAGCGGATGATCGACAACGAGCACGATGCGGCGTTGCGGCTCATGGGCTACCACGTGATCCGCGTCGGGCGAAGGCAGATCCTCGACGACTGGGCGACCGTGCAGGACCTCGTCATGCGCGCCGTCGCCCAGGGACTCCATCGCGCGCCGCGGGGATGACGAGAACCCGCCGCCTCAGCCCTTCACGTCGATCCCCGCGGCCGCCGCGAACGCGGGAGCGAGCATCCGCACCTGGTCGTCCGTGAGCGTGGCGCCGCGCAGGGCGAGCACGTCGAGGTAGGACAGCGCGTCGAGCCCGCGCAGGTCGAGGTCGGCGGCGCGCATGCCGCGCGGGTCGACCTCGTCGGCCCGACAGCCCTCGAACGCCACCCGCGTCAGGCGCGCCTGCGGCAGATCGATCGCGCGGATGGTGCTGTCGACGATGCGCACATCCTCCAGTCGTGCGCCCGCGAACGAGAGGTAGTCCACGCGCACGTCGTGCAGCTCGAGCTCCGCGACGCCCGCGTCCGCGAGGTCGAGCGTCCCGATGCGTCCGCCCGCGATGCGCAGCCGACGGATGGTCGCGTCGCGGGCGACGACGGAGACGGCGCGGATGTCGGAGATCTCGACGTCGATGAGCGTCGCGCCGCGCAGGGCGAGGGTCTCGACCGACGGAGCGGCGATGACGCACTCCTCGAGCGACGCGTGCTCGAGGTCGACGTCGCCCGCGAGACCCGCCAGGCGCGACCGCTGCAGGTCCGCGTATCGCCGAGGGACGGCGTCCTCGAGGGCGTCCGGCAGATCCGGTGCGCTCACGCGCGGGGCGATCGGGCGATCCTGCTTCCTGGCCATCCGTCGACCCTACGCGCCCGCGCCGACACGCCGTGCGCACTGGCGCCCGGCGGCGGTAGGATGGGGGCATCGGCACCGATCCGGCCATCACCGGGGAGCTCGCGGAAGAACGGGAACGCAAGGACCTCACTAGAACCGCGCGGGGCAGGCCCGTCACAGCCGCAGTGAGAGCGGCGTCGCATGCGGCGCAACGCGGGGTGGTACCGCGGCTCCTGCCGTCTCGTCGGCGGAGGTCGTCCTCGCAGTCCCCTTGGAACTGCTGGAGTGAGATGACCTACCCGAAGTCCTCGTTCGGCCCCGCCGCCGACAAGAGCACCGTCGTGCCGAGCCCCCGCTTCCCCGAGATCGAGCGCGAGATCCTCGACTTCTGGGCCGCGGACGACACCTTCCGTGCGTCGATCGCGCAGCGCGAGGGCGCCGAGGAGTGGGTCTTCTACGACGGGCCGCCGTTCGCGAACGGCCTGCCGCACTACGGGCACCTCCTCACCGGGTACGCGAAGGACCTCTTCCCGCGCTTCCAGACGATGCGCGGGCGCAAGGTCGACCGCGTGTTCGGCTGGGACACCCACGGGCTCCCCGCCGAGCTCGAGGCGATGAAGCAGCTGGGCATCACCGAGAAGCACGAGATCCTCGAGATGGGGATCGACGCGTTCAACGCCAAGGCCCGCGACTCCGTGCTCGCCTACACGCGCGAGTGGGAGGACTACGTCACCCGCCAGGCGCGCTGGGTGGACTTCGAGCGCGGCTACAAGACGCTCGACACGACGTACATGGAGAGCGTCCTCTGGGCGTTCAAGACGCTGTTCGACAAGGGCCTCGCCTACGAGGGCTACCGCGTGCTCCCGTACTGCTGGCGCGACCAGACGCCGCTGTCGAACCACGAGCTGCGCATGGACGACGACGTCTACAAGATGCGGCAGGACCCGTCGGTCACGGTGACCTTCCCGCTCGTCGGCGAGAAGGCAGCGGCGCTGGGCATCGAGGGCGCGCGCGCCCTGGCCTGGACGACGACCCCGTGGACGCTGCCGACGAACATGTCCCTCGCGGTCGGCCCGGAGATCGTCTACGCGGTCGTCCCGGTCGGTCCGAACGGGGCCGGCGAGGCGGCGGATGGCGCGGAGTTCCTGCTCGCGGAGGACCTCCTCGGCGGCTACGCCAAGGACCTCGGCTACGACGACGCGGCCGCTGCGCGCGAGGCCGTGCGCGTCCGCGTCACGGGTGAGCAGCTCCGCGACGTCGCCTATGAGCGGCTGTGGGACTACTTCGCCGACGCCGAGACCTGGGGCACGCAGCGCGCGTGGCGGATCCTCGTCGACGACTACGTCACCACCGGCGACGGCACGGGCATCGTCCACCAGGCTCCCGCCTACGGTGAGGACGACAAGCGCCTCAACGACGCCGCGGGCATCCCCACCATCGTGTCGCTCGGCGACGACGGCCGGTTCCTCGACATCGTCCCGGACGTCGCCGGCGAGCTCTGGCTCGACGCGAACACCCCGCTCGTGCGCCTGCTGCGCCAGGGCGGGCGGCTCCTGCGCCTGCAGTCGTACGAGCACTCGTACCCGCACTGCTGGCGCTGCCGGAACCCGCTCATCTACAAGGCCGTGTCGAGCTGGTTCATCCGGGTGACCGACTTCCGCGACCGCCTCGTCGAGCTGAACGAGCAGATCACGTGGGCGCCCGAGAACGTCAAGCACGGCCAGTTCGGGAAGTGGGTCGAGGGCGCGCGCGACTGGTCGATCAGCCGCAACCGCTTCTGGGGCTCGCCGATCCCCGTGTGGAAGTCGGATGACCCGAATCACCCCCGCGTGGACGCCTACGGCTCGCTCGAGGAGCTCGAGCGCGACTTCGGCCGCCTCCCGCGCAACGAGAAGGGCGAGGTCGACCTGCACCGCCCGTACATCGACGAGCTCACGCGCCCGAACCCCGACGACCCGACGGGGAAGAGCACGATGCGCCGGATCGAGGACGTCTTCGACGTCTGGTTCGACTCGGGCTCGATGCCGTTCGCGCAGGTGCACTACCCGTTCGAGAACAAGGACTGGTTCGAGACGCACGCCCCGGCCGACTTCATCGTCGAGTACATCGGGCAGACGCGCGGCTGGTTCTACGTCATGCACGTGCTGTCGGGCGCGCTGTTCGACCGGCCCGCCTTCACGGGCGTCTCGTGCCACGGCATCGTGCTCGGCAACGACGGCCAGAAGATGTCGAAGTCGCTGCGGAACTACCCCGACGTGTCGGAGGTCTTCGACCGCGACGGGTCGGATGCCATGCGCTGGTTCCTCATGTCGTCGAGCGTGCTGCGCGGCGGCAACCTCGTCGTGACCGAGGAGGGAATCCGCTCGGGCGTGCGCGAGTTCCTCCTCCCGCTGTGGAACTCGTGGTACTTCTTCGCGACGTACGCGAACGCCGCAGCGGGCCCGGATGGCGCGGGCTACGAGGCCACGCGGCGCACGGACTCGACGGATGTGCTCGACCGCTACATCCTCGCGCTCACGGGCGACCTCGTGCGCGACGTCGCGGCCGACCTCGACCAGCTCGACTCCACGACGGCCTCGGCGCGGCTGCGCGACTTCGCCGAGGTCCTCACGAACTGGTACATCCGCCGCTCGCGGGACCGCTTCTGGCTCGGCGTCACGGACGACCCGCGCAGCCGCGAGGCCTTCGACACGCTCTACACCGTGCTCGAGACGCTCACGCGCGTCGCGGCGCCGCTCATCCCGCTCGTGAGCGAGCGCGTGTGGCAGGGGCTCACGGGCGGACGCAGCGTGCACCTCGAGGACTGGCCCGATGCCGCCGAGTTCGCCGATGCGGCCGACATCCGGACGGCCATGGACGCCGTGCGCGAGGCCTCGAGCGTCGCGAACGCGCTCCGCAAGAAGGAGGGGCTGCGGGTGCGCCTTCCGCTCGCCAAGCTGACCGTGGTGACCGCGAACGCAGAGGCGCTCGCGCAGTTCGACGACATCCTGCGCGACGAGCTCAACGTGAAGGCCGTCGAGCTCGTGGAGCTCGGCGACGACACGGCGGCCCAGTACGGCATCTCGCACCGCCTCACGGTCAATGCGCGTGCCGCGGGGCCGCGTCTGGGCAAGCAGGTGCAGCAGGTCATCCGCGCCGCGAAGTCGGGCGCCTGGACCGAGCAGGACGGCGTCGTGACCGCCGACGGCATCGCCCTCGAGCCGGGGGAGTACGAGCTCGCACTCGACACGTCGGGCCGGCCGGATGGCGAGGCGATCGCGACCCTGCCGTCGGGCGGCTTCGTGCTGCTCGACACGACGACGACGCCGGAGCTCGAGGCCGAGGGCCTCGCCCGCGACGTCGTGCGCGCCGTGCAGGACACGCGCAAGGCCGCGGGCTTCGAGGTGAGCGACCGCATCCGCCTGCAGCTCGCGTTCGCGTCGGCCGACGACGCCGCTGCCGTGCGCCGCGCGTGGGATGTCGCCGACGTCGCGGGGGAGACCCTCGCCGTCGAGCACGCGGTCGTCGAGGGCTCGACGACCGACGCCGCGGAGCACACGGCGACCGTGCCCGCGGGAACCTACGCGAACGCGGGCGACTTCGCCGTCGCCGTCTCGCGAGTGGGGAGCGCCGCGTGAGCGCGAACGACCGGGCCAGGGCCGACGCCGTCTACGACGCGCTGCTGGCGAGGGCGGGGGAGCAGTGGGTGCAGCCGCGTGTCGAGCGCGTCGGCCGCATCCTCGAGCTCCTCGACGACCCGCAGCGCACCTACCGGGTCGTGCACATCACGGGGACGAACGGGAAGACCTCGACGGCGCGCATCATCGAGAGCCTCATCCGCGCGCACGGCCTCCGCACGGGGCTGTTCACGAGCCCGCATCTCACCCGCTTCACCGAGCGGATCCTCATCGACGGCGAGCCGATCGCGGATGCGGCGATCGCCGACGCCTGGGACGAGATCGAGCCCTTCGTCGGGATCGTCGACGCCGAGCTCGAGGCCCGCGGCGACGCGCGCCTGACGTTCTTCGAGCTCCTCACCGTGCTCGCGTTCGTCGCGTGCGCGGACGCGCCCGTCGACGTGCTCGTGCTCGAGGTGGGGATGGGCGGCAGCTGGGACTCCACGAACACGGCCGACGGCGACGTCGCGGTGCTCACGCCCATCGACATCGACCACGTGAGCCGCCTGGGATCGACCGTGGAGGAGATCGCCGAGGTCAAGGCCGGCATCATCAAGGACGGCGCGTCGGTCGTCTCCGCCGTCCAGCGTCCCGAGGCCGAGGCCGTCATCCGCCGGGTCGCCGCGCAGAGGAACGCGACCGTCGCGTTCGAGGGGCAGGACTTCGCCCTCGTCGACGACCGGCTCGCGGTCGGCGGCCAGCTCATCTCCGTCAAGGGCCTCGCCGGCTCGTACGACGAGGAGTACCTCCCGCTCTACGGGCGTCATCAGGGGCAGAACGCCGCGGTCGCGATCGCGGCGGTCGAGGCGCTGATCGGCGCGGGCAGCCAGGCGATCGCGTCTGGCGTGCTCACCGACGGGCTCCAGCAGGCGACCTCGCCGGGTCGGCTCCAGCTCGTCGGCATCGAGCCGACCGTCGTCGTGGACGCCGCGCACAACCCGCACGGCGCGCGCGCCCTCGCGGCCGCGCTGAAGGAGTCGTTCGACTTCGACGAGTGGGGCGTCGTCCTCGGCGTCCTCGACGACAAGGACGCCGCGGGCATCGTGGCCGCGCTCGCCCCGGTCGCCGCGCACGTCTTCGCCACGGCTCCGTCGTCGGACCGCGCGAGCGACGCGGATCGACTCGCCGACATCGCGGAGGCCGCGGGCCTCCGCGTCACGGTGCACTCCGGCGTCTACGACGCGGCAGAGGCGGCTCGCGCGTGGGCGCAGGAGGCGCCGCGGCGCGCGGTCGCGATCGCGGGCTCGGTCGTGCTCGCGGGAGAGGCCGTCCTGCTCGCGCAGGAGGAGGAGTGGAAGCCGGTGAGCGGAGCGTGACGGGCGCCGCGCGCCGGGCGCCGCGCTACCGCGCCCTGCCCGAGAAGATCGGCTCGATCGTCCTCGTGTTCGAGGCGGTCGTCGTGTTCCTCGCCGGCCTGTCGATCTACGGGCTCCGCGCCCTTCCCGAGCCGATCGCTTCGTGGTGGGGGATCGTCGCGGGCGCCGTCGTCGCCATCCTGATGGTGCTCACGAGCGGCCTGCTCCGGCACCGCTGGGCGTTCGCCGTCGGATGGGCGCTCCAGGTCGCGACCGCCCTGGGCGCGCTCTTCGTGCCCGCGATCCTGCTCGTCACGCTCGTGTTCGGCGGCATGTGGGCGTATGCGACGATCGGAGGGGCGCGGATCGAGCGGCGCGTCTCCGCGCAGCGCGCCGCGGCCGAGTCCGAGACCGACTGACCGGCACCCGCACCACCCGTTCCACGAGAAAGGCACTCCCATGGCCACCGAAGAGACCCTCGTCCTCGTCAAGCCCGATGGCGTCGCCCGCGGCCTCACCGGCGAGATCCTCCGCCGCATCGAGGCGAAGGGCTACTCGCTCGTCGACATCAAGCTCGTCGAGCCGAGCCGCGACCTGCTCGCCCGGCACTACGCCGAGCACGAGGGCAAGCCGTTCTACGAGCCGCTCCTCGAGTTCATGCTGTCGGGCCCCGTCGTCGCGATCCGCGTCGCCGGGAACCGCGTGATCGAGGGCTTCCGCGCGCTCGCCGGCACGACCGACCCGACGACCGCCGCCCCGGGCACCATCCGCGGCGACCTCGGCCGCGACTGGGGCCTCGCCGTGCAGCAGAACCTCGTGCACGGCTCGGACAGCCCCGAGTCCGCCGCCCGCGAGCTCGAGATCTGGTTCTAGACCGCTCGGCGAGCGGGGCGAGTCGAAACGCACTCAGCGATGACAACGCAGAGAGCCGGCATCGGGAACGCTCCCGATGCCGGCTCTCTGCGTGCGTCGGCCTAGAACAGCATCCCGAGGACGTCGAGGCGCAGCTGGGCCATGACCGCGATGGCGACGTAGCTCAGCACGGCGAGGAGCGGCAGCCAGCCGATGAGCGCGTCGGCGCCCCTGCGCACAGGACGCGGGAGGGGGATCGCCCCGATCCGGATGGCGTGGAGCAGCACCGCGTAGAACGACGGGATGGTGACGACCCACGTCACCATGCACCACGGGCACAGCGTCCCGATGACGAAGATGCTCTGGCCGATGAGCCAGCACACGAAGCCGAACGCGAACGCCATCCCGAGCGTGAACAGGGCCCAGAACCAGCGGGAGAAGCGCGCGCCGGCGAGGAGCGCCATCCCGACGACGACCGGGGCGACCCATCCGGTGACCCCGAGCAGCGGGTTCGGGAAGCCGAACACGGAGCCCTGCCAGGCGTCGAGGTTCTTCCCGCACTGGACGAGCACGTTGAAGTCGCAGCCGAGCGCCGCACTCGGGTTCTCCAGCAGGTGGAACTTCTCGACCGTGAGCGAGAACGCCGCCCACCAGCCGATGACGCCGGCGACGACGAGCCAGATGGCCAGAGCGGTGGGGCGCGTGCGAGTCTCGGGCATGGTCGGATTATCGCATCGCGGCCTGCGCGCGCCGTCCGCGCGGCGCGCCCGGGCACCCTCCCTCGCGCCTCAGGGTGCGGGTGAACAGCAGGTAGTGAGATAATGGTCCCGACGTGCACCCCGGCGAGGTCGGGGAGCCGTCGAGTGACAAGACTTCGGGGCAACGGCTGCCCCGCGCGACCAGAGCGAAGTGCCGGTCGCATGCCGATGGAGTTCGCGGCCGCGCGATGCGGGGCCGCACGAGATTCTCGGGCGGACCTCCGCCCCGCAGGGAGTACGCCAGCGATGGCTGAAGTGAACAACGACACAGACGGAACCTTCGACGCGAACGGAGGCGACGAGGCGGCTGTCGAGCCCACGACGCAGCCCGACGCGCAGCGCGAGAGCGCCGCGGACGAGACGCCGGACGCGCCAGACGCACCGCACGTCGAGAAGGTCGAGCAGGCATCGGATGGCGCGGAGCCGGCCGCCGAGACCGACGCGCCCGAGGGTGAGAGCTCGGAAGCCGGATCCGCGGACTCCGAGGACTCCGACGCGTCGGCGGACTCCGACGCGCCGGCAGAGGACGAGGTGCCGGCGGAGGAGCCTGAGCCCGAGCCGGTGACCGCGGTGAGCCTCGGCCTCCTCCCGGCCGACTTCGTCTCGCGCGTCACGACGGACCTGCACTTCTACGCGCCCGACATCACGCCGCTGCCCGCGCTCCCCGAGCCCGAGCCCGAGGAGCAGCAGGGCGGGCGCTCGTCGCGCCGTCGGCGCCGTCGCGGCGGATCCGACGGGGTCGACGAGGCGCCGCAGGACGAGCCGCGCCGCCGGCAGCGCGTCGTCGAGGTGATCACCGAGCCGCAGCGCATCAAGGGCTCGACGCGCCTCGAGGCGAAGAAGCAGCGCCGTCGGGACGGCCGGGAGGCGGGCCGCCGTCGCCCCGTCGTGACCGAGGCCGAGTTCCTCGCCCGCCGCGAGGCGGTGGACCGCCAGATGATCGTCCGCTCGAAGAACGGACGCATCCAGATCGCCGTGCTCGAGGACAACGTGCTCGTCGAGCACTACGTGGCGCGCAACCAGGACGCATCGCTCATCGGCAACGTGTACCTCGGCCGCGTGCAGAACGTGCTGCCCAGCATGGAGGCCGCGTTCGTCGACATCGGCCGCGGCCGCAACGCCGTGCTGTACTCGGGCGAGGTCGACTGGGATGCCGTCGAGACCGGCAACCAGCCGCGTCGCATTGAGCTCGCGCTCAAGCAGGGCGACCGCGTCCTCGTGCAGGTCACGAAGGACCCCGTGGGCCACAAGGGCGCGCGTCTGACCAGCCAGATCTCGCTCCCGGGCCGCTACCTCGTGTACGTGCCGGGCGGCGCCATGAACGGCATCTCGCGCAAGCTGCCCGACACCGAGCGGGCGCGCCTCAAGAAGATCCTCAAGGAGGTGCTCCCCGAGTCGTCGGGCGTCATCGTCCGCACCGCCGCGGAGGGGGCCACCGAGGAGCAGCTGACCCGCGACGTCAACCGCCTCACCTCGCAGTGGGCGCACATCAACGAGCTCGTGCAGAAGGGCAACGCACCCGCGCTGCTGCACAGCGAGCCCGACCTGCTCGTCAAGATCATCCGCGATGTCTTCAACGAGGACTTCACGAAGCTCCTCATCCAGGGCGCGGAGGCGCAGCGGACGATCGTCGACTACCTCACGGGCGTCGCGCCCGACCTGCTCGACCGTGTCGAGCACTACGAGGGCGACCGCGACCCCTTCGACGAGTACCGCATCACGGAGCAGATCGAGAAGGCGCTCGACCGCAAGGTCTGGCTGCCGTCGGGCGGCTCGCTCGTCATCGACCGCACCGAGGCGATGACGGTCGTCGACGTGAACACGGGCAAGTTCGTCGGCTCGGGGGGCAACCTCGAGGAGACCGTCACGAAGAACAACCTCGAGGCGGCCGAGGAGATCGTCCGCCAGCTCCGGCTGCGCGACATCGGCGGCATCATCGTCGTCGACTTCATCGACATGGTGCTCGAGTCCAACCGCGACCTCGTCCTGCGGCGTCTCATCGAGTGCCTGAGCCGGGACCGGACGAAGCACCAGGTCGCCGAGGTCACCTCGCTCGGCCTCGTGCAGATGACCCGCAAGAAGCTCGGTCTGGGCCTGCTCGAGACGTTCAGCGAGCCGTGCGAGGTGTGCGCGGGCCGCGGCGTCATCGTCCATCACGACCCGGTGGTCAAGCACCGCTCGAACGGCGCAGGCTCGAACGGCTCGAACGGCTCCGGCCGTCGCTCGCGCGGCGGACAGTCGTCCCAGAGCGCGGCGCCCGCGCAGCCGTCGTCGGCCGCGCACGTCATCACGGACGGCGTGAAGTCGGCGCTCGCGCAGATCGCCGCGTCGACGATCGCGAAGCCGGAGTCCGAGGCGTCGGAGCCGCAGCGCCCCGAGCAGCCCGCGCGCGCGGAGCAGCCGGCCGACCTCGCGTCACTCGGCATCGAGCTCCCCGAGGGGCCGCGCGGTGGCGCCCAGAGCGAGGAGCGCGAGCGTCCGCGGCGACCGCGCAAGAAGCGCTCGGTCGAGAAGCCCCCGTCGGTCGCGCCGACGTCGGAGGCCGCCCAGCTGCTCGACTCCGTGCTCGAGGCGCTGCCCGAGCCGAAGGCGCCCGGCCAGGGCCGTGCCCGCCGTCGTGTCACGACGGCCGCACTGCTCGGCACAGCGGTCACCGTCAACCCCGCGACCCGCGACGGGGAGTGACGTCACGCGCGCTCGGGGCCTCAGCGGCGGTCCCGAGCGCGCACCCGCAGGCCGGAGGCGATGAGGGCGCGCGTGAGCTCGTGCGCCGAGACCGCCGTGGCGCCCGCCGCGACGAGCCGGGGGAGCGCATCCTCCGGCACGTCGTAGTGGTCGCGGTCGAACGCCCGCCGTGGGATGTCGTTCGCCGCTGCGAAGGCATGCAGCTCGGCGAGGCTCTCGTCGCTCACGAGATGGGCCCACAGGCGCCCGTGCGCGGGCCACATCGCCTGGTCGACGAGAACGGTCATGGCCATCCAGCCTACGGACATCCGCGCCCGACGCGCCGCGTCGCCGCTTTTGGCCGAACCGCCCGACATCGGGTAAAGTATTCCTTTGGTGCGTCCCCTGTCGCGCGCTCTCCCACTGGCGGCGCGACGAAAGTCTTGCCCGAGACGCACCTCGCACATCCGGTGCGACCCGCAAGCGAAGTCTTCCCGTGAGATTCGGAAGCCGCACGGCTTCCCCAATGAAACAGGTATGAACGTGGTTTACGCAGTTGTTCGCGCCGGTGGCCGGCAGGAGAAGGTCGAGGTCGGGACCATCGTGACGCTCGACCGCCTCAAGGCTGCCGAGGGTGAGACGATCGAGCTGCCCGCCGTCCTCTTCGTCGACGGCGACACCGTGACGACCGACGCCAAGAAGCTGGCGAAGGTCAAGGTCACCGCCGAGGTCCTCGGCGACCTGCGCGGCCCCAAGATCGTCATCCAGAAGTACAAGAACAAGACCGGCTACAAGAAGCGCCAGGGTCACCGTCAGGACCTGACGCGCGTCAAGGTCACCGGCATCAAGTAAGCGGAAGAGGCTCCAGAGATGGCACATAAGAAGGGCGCAAGCTCCACCCGCAACGGCCGCGACTCGAACGCGCAGCGCCTCGGCGTCAAGCGCTTCGGCGGCCAGACCGTCAACGCGGGCGAGATCCTCGTCCGTCAGCGCGGCACGCACTTCCACCCGGGCGCCAACGTGGGCCGCGGCGGCGACGACACGCTCTTCGCGCTCGCTGCCGGTGCCGTGGAGTTCGGCACCAAGGGCGGCCGCAAGGTCGTCAACATCGTCGCGGGCGAGTAATCACCGCAGACGCACATGCATCTGGACGGGGCGGGCTTCGGCCCGCCCCGTTCTCTTTCCCCCGGTTCGTCCGGGACGCTCCCGCGAGAGGTCAGGAACCGACATGGTCACGTTCGTCGACGAGGTGACGCTGCACCTGCGCGCAGGCAAGGGCGGCAACGGCTGCGTCTCGGTGCACCGTGAGAAGTTCAAGCCGCTCGGCGGGCCCGACGGCGGCAACGGCGGAGACGGCGGCGACATCGTGCTCGTCGCCGATCCGCAGACGACCACCCTCCTGAGCTACCACCACTCGCCGCATCGCTCGGCGGGCAACGGCGGCTTCGGGATGGGCGACCACCGATCGGGCGCGCAGGGCGAGGACCTCGAGCTGCCGGTTCCGGTCGGCACGGTCGTGAAGTCGCCCGACGGCGAGGTGCTCGTCGACCTCATCGAGCCGGGGATGCGCTTCATCGCGGCCCCCGGCGGCCGCGGCGGGCTGGGCAACGCGGCGCTCGCATCGCCCAAGCGGAAGGCGCCGGGGTTCGCGCTCCTCGGCACCCCCGGCTGGGAGGGCGACGTCGTCCTCGAGCTGAAGACCGTCGCCGACGTCGCGCTCGTCGGGTTCCCGTCGGCGGGCAAGTCGAGCCTCATCGCGGCGATCTCCGCCGCGCGGCCCAAGATCGCCGACTACCCCTTCACGACGCTGCACCCGAATCTCGGCGTCGTCCAGGCCGGCGACATCCGCTACACGGTCGCCGACGTGCCCGGCCTCATCGAGGGCGCGAGCGAGGGGCGCGGGCTCGGCCTGGAGTTCCTCCGCCACGTCGAGCGGTGCACCGCGCTCGTCCACGTGCTCGACTGCGCCACGCTCGAGCCCGGACGCGACCCGATCACCGACCTCGAGACCATCCGCCAGGAGCTCGCGAACTACCCGGTGGCGGACGGCCAGGTGCCGCTCCTCGAGCGCCCGCAGATCGTCGTGCTCAACAAGGTCGACGTGCCCGAGGCGCATGAGCTCGCCGAGTTCGTGCGGCCCGACCTCGAGGCGCTCGGCTACCGCGTGTTCGAGATCTCGACGGTCGCGCGGCGCGGGCTCCGCGAGCTGACCTTCGCCCTCGGCGAGATCATCGACGAGCACCGGAAGGCCGCGCCGGTCGAGCCTCCGCGGGAACGGGTCGTCATCCGCCCCAAGGGCTCCGAGAAGGAGTTCACGGTGCGCGTCGAGGGCGGAACGTACGGGAACGTGTACCACGTGCTCGGCGAGAAGCCCCTGCGCTGGGTGCAGCAGACCGACTTCCAGAACGAGGAGGCCGTGGGCTTCCTCGCCGACCGCCTCGAGAAGCTCGGCGTCGAGGACGAGCTGTTCCGGCTCGGCGCCGTGCCCGGCTCCACGGTCGTGATCGGCGGGGACGCCGGCATCGTGTTCGACTGGGAGCCGTCGATCGCGTCGGCGGCGGAGCTCATCCAGGCGCCGCGCGGCCTCGATCCGCGTCTGGACCCGAACCGCCGGCGCACGACGGCCGAGCGGCGCGAGCAGTACTACGCCCGTCAGGATGCCCGCACGCTCGAGCGGGCGATGGAGGAGGAGCGCCGCCGGGCGCGTCGCGACGACGAGGAGGACGACGCCGAATGACGGTGCGGCACAGGAGCGAGCTGGCGACCGCGGGTCGCATCGTCGTGAAGGTCGGCTCGTCGTCGATCAGCGGCGAGGCCGCGTGGCGGATCCCGGTCCTCGTCGAAGCTCTCGCGGCCGCGCACGCGCGCGGCGCCGAGGTGCTCCTCGTCTCGTCCGGGGCGATCGCGACGGGGATGCCGTTCCTCGACCTGGAGTCCCGCCCGCACGACCTCGCGACGCAGCAGGCCGCCGCCGCCGTCGGCCAGAACGTCCTCGTGTACCGCTACCTCGAGGCGCTGCGCCCCTTCGACATCATGGCGGGGCAGGTGCTGCTCACCGCCCACGACATGGAGGACCCGACGCACCGCAGCAACGCGCGCCGCGCGATCGAGCGCCTGCTCGGACTGCGCATCCTCCCGATCATCAACGAGAACGACACGGTCGCCACGCACGAGATCCGGTTCGGGGACAACGACCGCCTGGCCGCCCTCGTCGCGCGTCTCGTCGGAGCCGACGCGCTCGTTCTCCTGAGCGACATCACGGCGCTGTACACGCGTCCGCCGGGGGAGCCGGGGGCCGAGCCGATCCACGTCATCGAGCCGGACGACGATCTGTCGTCGTACGCCTTCGGCTCGAAGGTCGTCAACAGCGTCGGCACCGGGGGAGCGGCGACCAAGGCCTCGGCCGCGCGTCTCGCCTCGAGCGCCGGCATCGGCGTGCTCGTCACGAGCGCCGACCAGGTCGCCGACGCCCTCGCGGGCGCGCCCGTCGGCACGTGGTTCGCGCCGTCCGACGGAGGGGCCGTCGCGACCGGCCCGCTCGCTAGAATGGGCGGATGACGACAGACGCACTCATCGCCCCCGAGCACACCGCGGTCGAGGTCCCCGAGGACCGCCTGCGGCGCGCCAAGGAGGCGTCGCGCGCGGTGGCGCGTCTGACGAGCGACGAGAAGAAGGCCGCGCTGCATGCGATCGCGGATGCGCTCATCGCGCACCGCGCGGAGATCATCGCCGCGAACGCCGAGGATCTGCGCCGCGGCGAGGAGCAGCAGATCGGCGCATCGCTCCTGGACCGCCTGCGCCTCGACGAGGCGCGCATCGACGCGCTCGCGGCCGCCGTGCGTCAGGTCGCCGCGCTGCCCGACCCCGTGGGCGAGCTCGTCCGGGGGCAGCGGATGTACAACGGGGTGCTGCTCGAGCAGCGCCGTGTGCCGTTCGGCGTCGTCGGCGTGATCTACGAGGCGCGCCCCAACGTCACCGTCGACATCGCGGCGCTCGCGCTGCAGTCGGGGAACGCCGTCGTCCTGCGCGGCGGCAGCGCCGCCCGGTCGTCGAACACGGTCCTCGTCGACGTGATGCGCCGCGCTCTCGAGGCACAGGGCGTCGTGGGCGACGCGGTGCAGACGGTCGATGACTTCGGGCGCGACGGCGCGCGCGCCCTCATGCGCGGCCGCGGGCTGGTCGACGTCCTCGTCCCGCGCGGGAGCGCAGGTCTCATCGAGACGGTCGTCACGGAGTCGATCGTGCCGGTGATCGAGACCGGCGCGGGCAACGTGCACGTCGTGCTCGATGCGTCGGCCCCGGAGGACTGGGCCCGCGACATCGTCGTGAACGCCAAGGTGCAGCGGCCGAGCGTGTGCAACGCGGCGGAGACCGTGCTCGTCGTCCGCGAGGCGGCCGACCGGCTCATCCCCTCGGTCGTCGCGGCGCTGCAGGCGGAGGGCGTGACCGTCCACGGCGACGAGGCCGTCGCGGCGCTCGCGTCCGGCATCGTCCCCGCGACGGAGGAGGACTGGGAGACCGAGTACCTCAGCCTCGACATCGCGATGCGCGTGGTCGACACGCTCGACGACGCGATCGCGCACATCCGCCGGTACAGCACGGGCCACACGGAGTCGATCGTCACGGCCGACGTGCGCAACGCCGAGCGCTTCCTCGACGAGGTCGACTCGGCGGCCGTCTTCGCGAACGCGTCGACGCGCTTCACGGACGGCGGCGAGTTCGGGTTCGGCGCCGAGGTCGGCATCTCGACGCAGAAGCTGCACGCGCGGGGACCGATGGGCCTTCCCGAGCTGACCAGCACTAAGTGGGTCGGGCGTGGCTCCGGCCAGGTGCGGGGCTGACGGTAAGCTGGAAGGGTCCGCCCGACCGTAGAACGGAACATCTATGCACTTCGCCACCGCGATCGCGACCCTCGCCGCAGAATCCGAGCACGGCAACGTCGCCCTGGAGACCCTGCCCTTCGGACTCGTCGCCTTCGGGATCTTCGGCGTCCTCGCGCTCGTGGCCGCGTCGTACCGCAACGTCGCCAACCGCCACGCCGACGCGAGCGAGCACGTCGACGGCGAAGCAGGGCACGGCCACTAGGCCTCGGAAGGTGACGACCACGACGCGTGCTCCTCGGATCGGGGTGATGGGCGGGACGTTCGATCCCATCCACCACGGTCACCTCGTCGCCGCGAGCGAGGTCGCGACGTCGTTCGACCTCGACGAGGTCGTCTTCGTGCCGACCGGGCAGCCGTGGCAGAAGGAGAAGGTGTCGCCCGCGCAGGCGCGGTACGAGATGACGGTCATCGCGACCGCGTCGAACCCGCGCTTCACGGTCAGCCGCGTCGACATCGACCGCGGAGGGCTCACCTACACGGTCGACACGCTGCGCGACCTGAAAGCCGAGCGCCCCGATGCCGAGCTGTTCTTCATCTCCGGCGCCGATGCCGTGGCGCAGATTCTCAGCTGGCGGGACCATCATGAGCTGTGGGAGCTCGCCCACTTCGTCGCCGTCTCGCGTCCCGGTCACGTGCTCAGCACGGATGGACTGCCCGACGACGGCGTGAGTCGCCTGGAGATCCCCGCACTGGCGATCTCCTCCACCGATTGCCGGGACCGCGTGAGACGCGATCTTCCCGTCTGGTACCTCGTGCCGGATGGCGTGGTGCAGTACATCGCGAAGCATCATCTGTATCGGAGCAAGTCATGAGCACATCAGACGGTCGTCCCCTCACACGACGTCAGCTGCGTGAGCTGCGCCAGACCGGACAGACGCCGATCCTCACCGAGGACGACATCGCGGCCGACCGCGACGCGAGAGCCGTCGAGGAGGAGGCGGCAGCGCCCGCGATCGACGAGCCGTCCGACGAGAACCCCGCCCCCGCGTCGGACGACGGCGAGGCGACCGACGAGGTCGAGGAGCTCGAGGTCGTGCCGGCCGTCGCCGAGGAGGAGCGCGAGGAGGCGCAGACCGCGGACGCCGAGCCCGCTGAGCCCGTGGACGCTGACGCCGTGGACGAGCCAGCTGAGCCCACTGCGTCGGCGACGCCCGACGACCGGACATCGTCCGAGGGGGAGAGCGCCCCGTCGCCCGCTCCCGCTCACCCGGTCCTGACGCGCCGTCAGCTGCGCGAGCAGGAGCGTCTGCGCACCAACGCGACCCCCACGGTGAACGCCGAGCAGGCCGAGCCGGAGACGCAGGCCGAGCCGGAGACGATCGAGGCCACCATCGTCACCGACGAGGTGCCGCAGACGGCGGCGCCCGCCACGGTCGACGTCGAGCTCGTGGAGCAGACTCCGGAAGCGCCCGTGGAGGAAGCGCCCGTCGAGGATGAGGCCCCTGCCGCGTCGCCGACCCCGCGCGCGTCGTCCGAGGCGCCGACCGCGGAGGACGCGGGGAGCAGCAGGCCACGCTCCGTCCGGACTTCGGAGAGGGCGTCGAGGTCGAGGCGATCACGCACTCGCCGGCGTCGTTCGACGAGCTCCTCACTCAGCCGCAGGAGACGAGCGGCTCCAGCTCGGCCCCGAGCACCCTCGTCCTCGATGAGATCCCGGCGACCGCGGCGCTCAGCGCGCCGATCACGGCGACCGGCGAGCTGCTCATCACGAGCTCGCACAAGCTCCCCGAGGGCTTCGGCTCGAGCGGCGCCGCGAAGGGCACGACCGACGGCCGCGAGGTCGACGCGGTGCTCATCGACGGCGAGATCCCGCTCTCCTCGTCCCCGACGCCGATCGCCGCGAGCGACGCGGTGTCGACCTCGAAGAGCCCGGGAGAGGTCATCCGCCCTCCCGCGCCCGAGAAGAACCACAAGCTCATCTTGACGCTCGGCATCACCGCAGGAGGCCTCGGCATCGCCGTCGTCGCCGCCGTCGTCATCGCCTACGCGACAGGAGTATTCGGCTGATGGCAACACAGTCGTCCATCGACATGCTGCAGATCGCCGCCGCCGCGGCGGATTCCAAGGGCGCCGAGGATCTCGTCGCGCTCGACGTCTCGCAGCCCCTTCCGCTCGTGGACATCTTCCTCCTGGCGACGGGGCGCAGCGAGCGCAACGTCGCGGCCATCGCCGACGAGATCGAGGACAAGCTCCTCGAGGCGGGCCACAAGTGCCTGCGCCGCGAGGGCCGCTCGGAGGCGCGCTGGGTGCTCCTCGACTTCGGCGACCTCGTGGCGCACATCTTCCACCAGGAGGAGCGGTCGTTCTATGCGCTCGAGCGCCTCTGGAAGGACTGCCCCGTGGTGCCGATCGACCTCCCCGCGACGCGCCCGGCGGACTGAGCGGATTTCACCGCGCGGAAACCGTCATGTAAGCTAAAGGAGTTGTCCGGGGCTTCTACCGGACAGCGTCTGGGCCTGTGGCGCAGCTGGTAGCGCACCTGCATGGCATGCAGGGGGTCAGGGGTTCGAGTCCCCTCAGGTCCACCAGAGAAGAGCGAGAGCGCCCCGTCGGAAGACGGGGCGCTCTCGCGTTGTGCGGCGAGGTCCCGGCTCAGCTCGCGTCCGCGGACGGCGAGCGGTCGACAGCGGATACCGGTCCGCGCACGAGGATGGCGATGGCGACCGCGCCCAGCACCGCGGCGCCCGCCCACATCGTCTGCTGCCAGCCCACGACGAACGCGACGCGGGCGGCATCGAGGATCTGCGCCGCACGGGGACCGGCCTCCGTCGCGATCGCGGCGGCGGTCGCGATGCCCTCGCTCGCGGCGCCGGCCCACTCCGCCGGGACGCCGTCCAGCCGCACCGAGATCGCGTCGCGGTAGCCGGCGACGAGGAGCCCGCCGAGCAGGGCGATGCCGAGGGCCGCGCCGAGCTCGCGTGCGAGGTCGTTGACGGCGGACGCGACTCCCTGACGCTCCTCGGGAAGCGAGGAGGTGATCGCCTCGGTCGACGGGGTCATCGCGAGCCCTGCGCCGACGCCCAGGACGACGAGGCCCGGCAGAACGCTGAGGTAGCCTCCGTCCGCGGACACGAGACCCGCCATGAGCGCGAGACCCGCCGCCGACATCCCGAGGCCCGCGACCATCGCAGTCCGTGTGCCGACGCGCGCAGCGAACCGCGGAGCGAGGCCGGACGCGAGCATCATCATGAGCGCCAGCGGCATCAGGCCGAGCGTGGCGAGGAGGCCGCTCCACCCGAGCGCGACCTGGAGGAACGGATAGAGCATCAGCGAGACGCCGCCCTGCACGCCGAACAGCACGAGGAGGATCGCGGACCCGGAGGAGAGGCCGCGCCGGCGGAAGAACCGCAGGTCGAGCAGGGGGTCGTCCGCGCGGAGCTCCCACACCGCGAACGCGACGGCGGCGAGCGCGGCCGCCGCGAGTGCGATGAGCACGACCGGATCGGTCCAGCCGTGCGTCGGAGCCTCGTGCAGCGCGAACGTGAATCCCACGGCGGCGACGACCGAGGTCACGGCGCCGACGAGGTCGAAACGGCCGCTCGCGACCTCGCGCGAGTCCGGCACCGCTCGGATGGCGACGAGGAGCGCCGCGATCGTCAGTGCGATGGGCAGCGCGAAGAGCCATCGCCACGAGGCGAGGTCGACGAGGAGGGCCGAGAGGTACATGCCGAGAAGGCCGCCGCTCGCCGCGACCGCGCTCCAGATGCCGATCGCGCGCGAGCGCTCGCCCTCGGGGAAGGTGGCGGTGATGACCGCGAGCGTCACCGGCATGATCATCGCGGCGCCGACCCCCGCCAGGAGCCGCGCGGCGAGCATCGCCTCGAGCACGGGCGCGAGAGCGCCGGCGATGTTGGCGAGCCCGAAGAGGGCGAGCCCGAGCAGGAGCACGCGGCGTCGTCCCAGTCGGTCTCCTGCGGCGTCGAGAGGAAGCAGGAGGGCCGCGAGCGTGAGCGTGTAGGTGTTGATGATCCAGAGCACGTCGCCCTGCGACGCGTCGAACGCGCTCGCGAGCTGCGGCTGCGCGACGTTGAGCCCGGAGACCGACGCGACGACGGCCATGAGCGCGATGCCGACAGCCCAGAGGATCGCCCGGCGTCGCCGCGGATCGTCGACGACGAGGGACGGCGGATGGACGCGGACGGGGGAGGTCGAGGTCATGGAGCGGGCCTTTCCGGTTCAGTGGACACGATGAGCGCGCACGACGACGTCGCGGAGATGCTGCCGGTGGGTGCCGATCGTCAGCGCCCGGGACGACGTGTACCGGCTGTCGACCTGCCATTCGGGCGCGGTCAGCAGCGACGCGATGTCGCCGGGGGAGGCGGTCGCGTGCGCGGGATGCGGGACGGTGCCATGCCCGTGGGCGGGCGAAGGCGCGTGGGCGACGACGAGGAGCGTGCCGCCCGGTGCGACCTGTGACGCGAGGAGGCGGAAGAGGTCGAGCTGGCCGATGTCGGCGTGCGCGTAGCTCGTCAGGACGAGGCTCCACGTCCGCCTCGGTCGCCATCGTGCGATGTCCGCCTCGACCCAGTCGATCCGGTCCGCGACCCCCGCAGCGGCGGCGCGACGCGCGGCCGATGCCAGTGCGTTCGCGGAGAGGTCGACGCCGGTGACCTGCCATCCTCGTTCGGCGAGCCAGACCGCTTCGGCCCCGGTCCCGCACCCTGCGTCGAGCGCCGTGCCGGGCGCGAGGCCGCCGATCTCCCTGTCCAGGTACGGGTGGGGTGCGTCGAGCCCGGGATCCGAAGGGGCGTGGGCGGACCAGTGATCCTCCCAGAAGGCCTTGTCGAAGTCGTGCATGCTCATCTCCTTCTCCCCGACCGTGAGCGGGGTGCGGGAAGAGCGTCCCATCCCGGAGCCCACGGTGGCAAATATTCTTGCCGAATGGCAAACTGGTGCCATGCGACCATCTGCAGACCAGACTCTCGACGCGGTCGGGCCGAGGCTCAAGCACCTTCGGCTGCGGCGCGACATCACGCTCACGGCGCTCGCGGAGGCGACCGGGATCTCCGTCAGCACGCTGTCGCGGCTCGAGGCCGGTCTGCGCCGGCCCACCCTCGAGCAGCTCCTGCCCCTCGCCCGGTACTACGGCGTCACGATCGACTCCCTCGTCGACGCCCCGCGCACGGCCGACCCGCGGGTGGACCTGCGCCCGATCTCCTGCGGCGACGGCTCGGTCATCATCCCGCTCACCCGGCGCCCCGGTGGGGTGCAGGCGTTCAAGTTCGTGCTGCCGGCCGACCGGGACGACCGAGCTCCCGATCTCCGCTCGCATGAGGGGCACGACTGGGCGTACGTCCTCAACGGGACGCTCCGGCTCGTCCTCGGCGACCAGGACCTCCTTC
This sequence comes from Microbacterium sp. JZ37, assembly GCF_035188445.1. NCBI lineage: Bacteria > Bacillati > Actinomycetota > Actinomycetes > Micrococcales > Microbacteriaceae > Microbacterium > Microbacterium sp. JZ37. The sequence goes on from NZ_CP045253.1 coordinate 1,637,318, forward strand.
TCCACGCGGGCGAGGCGGTGGAGTTCGACACGCGCACCCCGCACTGGTTCGGTGCGACGAGCGCGGGAGCCGTCGAGTACCTGAGCCTCGTCGGCCGTCATGGGCAGCGCGCGCACGTGCACGGGGGCGCCGCGACGCCGTAGCCTCCGCCGACGAGTCGATACCGTGGGTGCATGGCCTCCCCTCGCATCGTCATCACCTACTGCACCCAGTGCCGCTGGCTGCTGCGCGCCCAGTGGTACGCGGGTGAGCTCCTCCAGTCGTTCGAGGACGAGATCGGCGAGGTCGCGCTCGTGCCGGCGACGGGCGGCGTGTTCCGGATCGACGTCGGCGAGGTGCACGTGTGGAACCGGAAGCGCGACGGCGGCTTCCCGGAGATCGCTGACCTGAAGCGGCGCGTGCGCGACCTCATCGCGCCGGGCAAGTCGCTCGGGCACGCGGATCGCGCCGCGGGGGACTGAGCCGCGACGTGCGCCGGTGACGTCGTGTTACCGAGTTCGTCGCCCGGCTACGCGCTCGGCCCCGACGACGCGGATGCGCTCGTAGCGTGCTCGCATGGTCACCGTCTCCCTCGTCGCCGTCTCCGGCAGCCTCCAGTCGCCCTCGCGCACGAGCGTTCTCGCGCGCGACATCCTCACCGCGTACGCCGACGCCCTCGGCGACGAGCATCTCGTCACGACCGACGTGATCGAGCTCAGCGAACTCGGTCGCGAGTTCAGCGGCGCGCTGCGCCGCGATGAGCTGTCGGTGCGCGCGGAAGAGGCCCTGCGCCGCATCGAGAGCGCGTCCCTCCTCGTCGTCGCGAGCCCCGTCTACCGCGCCTCGTTCACGGGGCTGTTCAAGCACGTGTTCGACTTCGTCGACCAGTACGCCCTCGTCGACACGCCCGTGCAGCTCGCCGCGACCGGCGGGAGCGATCGGCATGCCCTCGCGCTCGAGCATCAGTTCCGCCCGCTCTTCGCGTTCTTCCAGTCCCTCACGCTCCCGCTCTCGGTCTACGCGCGGGACACCGACTTCACGGACGGTCGCATCGCCTCGGCGGCTCTGCACGACCGGCTCGAGCTCACGGTGCGTCGGGGGCTGCCGTCGGTGCGCGCGGCTCTCGCCACGTCGTCCCCGGTGGCCGCGGGCGTGTAGCGCCCGCCGACGACGCACGACGTCATATTCCCTATCGGAATGATCGGGAATGCCGTGCGCGGGGTGAGGATGGCCTCATGTCGCCTCTCATCTCCGCTGCCGACCTGCACGAAAGGCTCTCCGGGGGCGCACGCGTGAGCCTTCTCGACGTCCGCTGGCGCCTCGACCTCCCGGAGGGCCGACCCGCCTACCTCTCGGGTCACCTCCCCGGCGCGGTGTATGTCGACCTCGAGACCGAGCTCGCCCGTCGCGGGCATCCGGAGGAGGGCCGGCATCCGCGTCCGGCCCACCGCGATCTCGAGCGCGCGGCCATCCGATGGGGCGTGCGCCGCGGCGACCTCGTGGTCGTCTACGACGACAATGACTCGGTCGCCGCCGCGCGGGCGTGGTGGCTGCTCCGGCGCACCGGGCTCGAGGTCCGCGTCCTCGACGGAGGCCTGCGCGCGTGGATCGCCGCCGGACATCTCCTCGACACGGGCGACGTCGCTCCGCCCCGTGGTGACGCGACGCTGCGCGACGTCGATCCCGGGGAGCTGCCGATCGACGAGGCGGCGACCCTGCCGAGCCGCGGCGTGCTCGTCGATGTGCGGTCCCCTGAGCGATACCGCGGTGCGCACGCGGGAGCCGATCCGACGGCCGGCCACATCCCGGGCGCCGTCAGCCTCCCCGCCGTGACGCACATCCGACCGGACGGCACGCTGCGCACGCCGGCCGAGATCCTCACGGCCTTCGCGCGGACCGGGGCTCGACCGGGCCGCGAGATCGGGCTGTACTGCGCGTCGGGCGTCGCATCCGCCCACAGTGCCCTCGCCCTCGCGACAGCGGGGATCGAGGCGCGGGTCTTCTCGGGCTCGTGGAGCCGGTGGGTGCAGAGCCCGGGGCGGCCCATCGCCGTCGGCCCGACGCCGGCCGGGCGGGTCGTCGGGCACCTGCGGAGCTCTGCGCTCGCCCGGTGACTCAGGTCGGGATGCCGCGCCGAACCGCGGCTTCGAGCAGGTCGCGGCTCGTCGGTGCGAGGTCGCGCGGTGTGCCGCGCCAGAGCGCCGTGATCGGGCGCGAGATGGCGGGCCCGGCGATCGCGATCCGCCGCAGACGCGCCAGGCGCACATCGTCCGCCACGACGAGGTCGCTCAGAACGGCGGGGGCGATGCCCTCGGCGACCGCAGACCGGATCGCCGCCGAGGTGGACAGGACCATGGCCGGCGCGACCGGCGTGCGTCCGAGCCGCTTGCGGACCGCGGACTCCCACGCCCTCCGCGTGCCGCTGCCGTCCTCGCGCGCGATGAGCGCGGTGTCGGCGACGTCGTCGAGCGACACGCTCCCGTGGTCGGTCCACGGGTGCGAGGGCGCCGTGACGAGGACGAGCACATCGTCCGCGACCGTCGAGCTCGACAGGTCGTCCGGGATGTCCGGACTCTCGACGAACCCGAGGTCCGCCTTGCCCGTGCGCACGAGCTCGGCCGTCTCGTCGCTGTTCGCCGTCACGAGGCGAACCGAGGTCGGCTCCCTGCCGTCCTCGAGCTGCGCGGCGCGCAGGGCGAGGAGCCACGCGGGCAGCATGTGCGCGGCGACCGTCTGACTCGCGGCGACGACGAGCGCGCGCGTGCTCTCCCCGCGCAGCCGCTCGACGCCCGCGCGGAACCGCTCAGCGGCCGCGAGCAGGTCGTCGGTCCAGGTCAGCACCCGGCGTCCGCTCGCGGTGAGTGCCACGCCGTGCGGGGAGCGCGTCACGAGCTCGAGGCCGAGCGTGCGCTCGAGCGAGCGGATGCGCGCCGACGCGGACTGCTGCGTGCAGCCGGTCTCGCGGGCCGCGGCCGAGATCGAGCCGTGGTGCGCGACGGCGCTCAGGAGCTCGAGGGCGTCGATCGAGGGCACGTGTCGCATGGTCCCTACAGTCTGGCCCTGTACCCCCACGCACGCCAGCCGGATACCGCGCGCCCCGTGCTCCGGCGACCGTGGGAGCATGCCCCAGCTCCTTCTGCACCGCACGATGCGGGCGGCCCCCGGCCTCGCGGCCTGCGGCGCGATCGCCCTCGTCTCCCTCGTGATCGGCCGCGCAGCCCCCGCGGTCGGCAGCGCGGCGCCCGCGATCGCCCTCGGCGTCGGCTGCGCGGTGCTCCGCGCTCCGGGGCCTGCGCTGCACCCCGGGATGGCGTGGGCGAGCGGCCCGGGCCTGCGGGTCGCCATCGTGCTCCTCGGCGCGGGCCTCCCGATCCAGAGCGTCGTCGCGGCCGGTGCCGAGGCGCTTCCGGTCATGGCCGCCACGCTCGGGGCGTGCGCGCTCGCGACGGTCGTCGTCGGCAGGGTGCTCGGCGTGGGGCGGCGACTGCGGACCCTCGTCGGCGCGGGCACCGGGATCTGCGGCGCGTCCGCCATCGCCGCGATCGCCCCCGTGATCGGCGCCTCGAGCGCCGAGATCGCCTACGCGATGTCGACGATCTTCCTCTTCAACCTCCTCGCTGTCGTCGTGTTCCCCGTGCTCGGGCACGCGCTGGGGCTCGACGCGCACGCGTTCGGGGTGCTCGCGGGCACCGCCGTGAATGACACGAGCTCAGTCATCGCGGCGGCGGGGGTGTTCGGCGGAGGCGCACTCGCCGTGGCGGTCGCCGTGAAGCTCGTCCGCACGCTCGCGATCATCCCGCTGAGCATCGCGCTCTCGATCGGCGAGAGCCGACGGGGCGGGGGAGGGAGCCCGCTGACCCCGAGCCGGGCCGCGGCGCTCGTGCCGTGGTTCCTCATCGGGTTCGCGCTCCTCGCGCTCGCCCGGTCGGCCGGGTGGATCCCGGCCGGGATGCAGGACGTGATCTCGCAGGCGAGCGGGTTCCTCATCGCGGCCGCGCTCGCGGGTGTGGGCCTCTCGACCGACATCCGAGCCGTGCTCCGAGCCGGGTGGCGCCCGCTGGGGCTCGGCGCGATCCTCTCCGCGGTCGTGGCGGGCACCGCGCTGGCCGTGATGTCCGCGTTCGGCGCTCTCGCCTGAGGGTCTGCACAGACGAGGAGGCGCCGCCCGGCGATCCGGGCGGCGCCTCCTCGTCGCGATCGGTCACACGGCCGTGAGACCGTGCGGGATGTCGGTGACGAGATCGCGGATGGCGACGGTGAGGCTCGCGCGGGTCCCGATCGAGCGCGCGTCGGCCATGTGCGCGCCGGCGAAGCACTCCCACTCGCGTCCCTTGACGCAGATGTACCCCTTCACCTGGTCTGCGAGCGCCACCTGGTAGCACGTGAGGCTGATGGGGATGAGGACGGCTTCCGGCGCGCGTCCGAGGCTCGGGTGACCGGTCCTCATGGTCGACGCGGTGCGTGCGGGGGCCTGCGGGGCTGTCTCTGCGATCAGCGACATCTGTCCTCCGTTCTCGGTGCCGCGGGGTGCGGCGATAGAAGATGTCTACCGACCGCGCCGCCTCCTCTCCAAGACGGGGCTCGAGGCTTGACACGGTCGCCGCGATCGGGCAGACGGCGTCAGGACCACGTCCTCCGCGCGGGGTTGCTCACCTCCGGCTGTCGGCGCTCGCCCGGCGTCGGGGCCGTCCAGCGGACGGCGTTCGCGAGCACGCGGCGCACCTGAGGGTGGAAGTAGACGGGGTACTCCTGATCGCCGGGGCTGAAGTAGAAGATCCGCCCGCGGCCGCGCGTGAAGGTCACGCCCGAGCGGAACACCTCGCCGCCCTCGAACGAGCTGATGAAGACCTGGTCGTCGGGGTTCGGGATGTCGAAGTGCTCGCCGTACATCTCCTGTCGCGCGATGACGATCGGATTCTCGACGCCCTCCGCGATCGGATGCCCGGGCGCGGTCGTCCAGACCAGCTCGCGCTCTCCGTCGTTGCGCCAGGCGAGGGAGCACGTCGTGCCGAGCAGTCGCGTGAAGATCTTCGAGAAGTGGCCGGAATGCAGCACGATGAGGCCCATCCCGCCGAGGACATGGCGCTGCACGCGCGCCACGACCTCGTCCGCCACCTGATCATGCGCGATGTGGCCCCACCACAGGAGCACGTCCGCGGCCGCGAGGGCATCCTCCGTCAGGCCGTGCTCGGGCTCCGCGAGCGTCGCCGTGCGCACCGCGACGTCGTCGCCGAGCAGCTCGGCGAGGCCCTGCGCGATCGCGCCGTGGATCCCGTCGGGATAGATGGCGCGGATGTCGTCCTGCGTCGTCTCGTGGACGTTCTCGTTCCAGACGAGGGCGCGGATGGTCATGCTGTTCCTCCGATGATGTTGAGGTCGGTGTCGAGGGCGATCTCGCGCCCGGCGGCGGCCGACGCGTAGCAGGCGTCGACGAGGCGCGCGCGGCTGAGCCCGACGCTCCCGTCGTGTTCGGCCCACGTGGCGGGATCGGCGACGTGGTCGAGGAACGTCTCCACGACGGCGGCGTGCCCGCGACCTGCGGGCGCCTGGATCGGGGTGTCCTGGCGCGACGCGCCATCGCCCGTGAAGATCGTCAGCTCGCCCGACGGGGCGTAGTCCACGACGGAGAGGTCGGCGCCGCCGTCGGTGCCGTACAGCGCGATGCCGAACTGATCGGGGGTCGAGCGGTGCGACGCCCAGCTCGTCTCCAGCACGATCGACCCGCCGCCCTCGAGGCGCAGGAGCGCGGTGGCGAGGTCCTCGACCTCGTACGCGTGACCGGTCCCGTGCTTGACGCCTCCCGAGCCGCCCAGGCCGCGCGGGCCGAGCTCGGAGTGCGTGACGGCGGACACCGCGGTCACGCGGGGCTCTCCCATGAGGTGGAGCGTCCAGTCGAGCACATGCACACCGAGGTCGACGAGCGGCCCGCCTCCCGACATCTCGGCGTTCGTGAACCAGCTCCCGAGAGCCGGGATGCCCGAGCGCCGCAGCCACATCGCGCGCGCGTGGTAGGGGCGACCGATCGTGCCGTCGTCGACGGCCGCGCGGATCGCCTCGATGTCGCCGCGGCGGCGGTGGTTGAAGGTGATCTCGAGGATGCGCCCGGCCTCGCGCGCGGCGTCGACCATGCTCTGGCCCTCGTCGCCCGTGCGGGCGATCGGCTTCTCGCACAGGACGTGCGCGCCGGCGCGCAGCGCCGCGATGCTGATCGGCGCGTGGAGGAAGGTCGGCACCGCGACGCTGACGACGTCGAGGTCGCCGCGGCCGATCATCTCCTCCCAGTCGGCGTACGTCTCGTCGATGCCGTAGGTCTCCGCGAGCTGCGCGCGGACGTCGTCTTCCTTCCCGGCGATCGCGACGAGGTCGACGTCCGGGCGGGCGGCGTACGCCGCCATGTGCTGCTGGCCGGCCCATCCGATTCCGACGACGCCTGCACGGATGCGACGAGCGGGAGTGGGGGAGGACTGCTGTGTCACTGTTCCTCGTTCTCTCTCCGGGCATCGACGCCCGGATGATTGAGTATCTAAATATATGCGTGTCTCGACCGTAGGAGACATCTCCCGGAGAGTCAATCACCCCCCTGCGGGCGCGTCGATACCGGTTTCTCGGAGCCTGGCCATCCAGTGCAGTTTCGTGCACTATGCTCGGGGGGAACGGGAGACCGAGGAGGAGCTCATGGCGGGAACGACGCGGATCGACAGGATCCTCGAGGACAGCTTCGTCCACGAGGAGGTGTTCGCCCTCCGCCCCGACTACCGGGCGATGCTCGTCGTCATCGAGGGGATCGCTCCGGCGGCAGGCGACGCGGAGAGCGAGGCGCTGCTCGTCCGTGCCGAGGAGCACGCCCGGCGCCTGGTCGCCGCCGGGCCGATCGAGGATGAGCCGCACATCGCGTCGTGGCGAGAGGCCTACCGGGCGTTCGGGGCGAAGCCGCAGCGGACGCGCAACAGCCTCGAAGCGCTCACCCGCCGTGCGGCGGATGCGCTGCCGCGAGTGAATCGCCTCACCGACGTGTACAACGCCATCTCGGTCCTCCATGGGCTCCCGCTCGGCGGTGAGGATCTCGACCGGTACGTGGGTGCGCCGCGCCTCGTGCGCGCGACCGGGTCGGAGCCCTTCGACACGGTGGCCGGCGGAGACCCGGTCGTCGAGCACCCCGACCCGGGTGAGGTCGTCTGGTGCGACGGCGAGGGCGTGACGTGCCGCCGATGGAACTGGCGTCAGGGCCGCCGCACGCGGCTGACCGACGGCACGCGCACGGCCCTGTTCATCCTCGACGCTCTCGCGCCGACGTCGGATGCCGAGCTGGAGGCCGCCGCGGACGCGCTCGTCGAGCACCTCGGCGCGGGCGCGACGGTCGCGCGACGCCTGCTCGCAGGGTCGGACTCCGCTCTCGGCTGACGCTGCTCGCGCACGGCGTGGGCCGCACCGGGCCAGGGCGCAACCCCCTGTCGTCATCCCGGCGCCCGTCGTAGCGTCGCTCCCGACATCGACGAGGGAGGACGCAGCATGACCGGAACGCACGTGGAGACGTTCGCCAAGCGCGGGCAGTGGATCAGCCGGGTCGCCGGCGACACTGAGCTCTCGCAGAGCTCGGCGAGCAGGGAGGAGGCCATCGAGGCCGGGCGCGCGCTCGCCGAGCGCCTCGGGGTGCCGCACCGGGTCGTCGACAGCGAGCCGACGGGGGTCGCGAGCGACGAGCAGAGCGGGGCCGACGCGGCCGAGGTGGCCGACGAGATGCTGCCGGACACCACCGACGAGCGGGGGATGCCGCTCGACAACCCGTCAGGCTGATCCGCGCCGGCCCCGCGCTGCCGGGGAACCGTCAGAGTGCGCGGAGTCGCTCGAGCAGCGGCTCCGCGACCTCGGCGAGGAAGCGCTCCTGCTGAGCGTCTCCCACCTGGACGATCGCGACATCCGTGAAGCCGGCGTCGACGAACGGGCGCACGCTCTCCGCGAGGGCGTCGAGGTCGGGTCCGCACGCGATCGAGGCCGCGACGTCCTCGGGGCGCACATACGCGCTGGCCCCCTCGAAGCCGGCGGGCGTGGGCAGGTCGGCGTTCACGGCCCAGCCGCCTGCGAACCAGCGGAACTGCTCGTGCGCTCGCGCGACGGCCGCGTCTCGGTCGGGGTCCCAGGAGATCGGGATCTGCCCGATCTTGCGGGATGCGCGGCCTCCCCGAGCCTCGTCCCAGGAGGCGAGGAGGTCGGCGTCGGGAGCGGTCGTGATGAGGTGGTCGGCGAGCGGTGCGAACTCCGCGACCGAGCTGTCTCCGGACACCGCGACGCCGATCGGCACGCCGCCGTCCGGGGCGTCCCACACGCGTGCGGAGTCGACGCGGAACCACTCGCCCTCGTAGGTCACGAGGTCGCCCGTGTGCAGCGCGCGGATGATCTCGATCGCCTCCGCGAGCATGTCCTGGCGCGCGTGCACAGCAGGCCATCCCTCGCCCACGACGTGCTCGTTGAGGTTCTCGCCCGATCCCAGTCCGAGCGTGAACCGCCCGTCCGAGAGCACCTGCATCGTCGCGGCCTTCTGCGCGACCACGGCGGGGTGGTACCGCATCGTGGGGCACGTCACATACGTCATGAGCTCGACGCGCGACGTGGCCTGGGCGACCGCGCCGAGCACCGTCCACGCGTAGGGGGCGTGGCCCTGGCTCACGAGCCACGGGGAGTAGTGGTCGCTGCACGCGAGGTAGTCGTACCCCGCCGCCTCCGCGGCCTGCGCGTAGGCGACGAGCTCTCGCGGGCCGCTCTGCTCGGTCATCAGCGTGTATCCGAAGCGCGTCATGTGGACCTCCTGTGTCGTCGGCGTTCCCCCGCACACTAGGCGCGGGGGAACACCGCGAACAGGGGGTTGCCGCGGGCCGGGAGGTCCTCGATGATGCCCGCTCTCAGGCGGGCGCGATCTCCGCGACGAGGCTCTCGACGCGCGCCCGGATCTCGTCCCGGATCGGCCGGACCGCCTCGATGCCCTGCCCGGCCGGGTCGTCGAGCTGCCAGTCCTCGTAGCGCTTCCCCGGGAAGATCGGGCAGGCGTCGCCGCAGCCCATCGTGATGACGACGTCGGACTCCCGGACGGCGTCGACGGTCAGCACCTTCGGGGTGGCCGCCGAGATGTCGATGCCCTCCTCGGCCATGGCGGCGACGGCCACCGGATTGATCTGGTCCTTGGGCTCCGAGCCCGCGGAGAGCACGTCGATGCGGTCGCCCGCGAGCGCCTGCAGATAGCCCGCGGCCATCTGCGAGCGGCCCGCGTTGTGCACGCAGACGAAGAGGACGGCGGGGCGGGTGGTCTCGGTCATGGCTCCTCCGGGTCGGGTCGCCTCAAAGCATAGACCGTTGTCTATGTGATGGGAAGGAGATCCCCGAGAAGACTGCGCACGCGGCGCTCGATCTCGTCGCGGATGGCCCGGACGCGCGGGAGCGGCTGGTCGGCGGGATCGTCGAGCGGCCAGTCGAGGTAGGTCTTGCCCGGGAGCACGGGGCAGGCATCGCCGCAGCCCATCGTGACGACGACGTCGGCCGCGCGCAGGGCCTCCGCGGTCAGCGGCTTGGGGAACTCGTCTCCCAGCGGCACGCCGATCTCGTCGAGCACCGCGACGACGTGCGCCTTGACCTCCTCGGCCGGCTCGGAGCCGGCCGTGCGGGCGCGGACCCGGTCGCCGGCGAGATGCCGCAGGATCGCCGCGGCGAGCTGCGAGCGGCCCGCGTTGCGCACGCAGACGAAGAGCACCTCGGGCACGCCGCGGTTGACGGATCGGGAGCGCGTGAGCGCGTCGAGGCGCTCGACGGCGAGGGCCGACACCCGCGAGGCGAGGCGGGCCGGCGTGCGCTCCTGTCGGCGGAGGAGCTCATGGCTCGTCCGAACGAAGAGCGATACGGTCTCGGCGCCGTGCACGCCCTGGTACCGCTCGGTGAGGTCCGCGGCGATGCGCTCGAGGTCCGGGCCGGCGGCGGGGGCTTGGCCCACGAGGCCGATCACCTCATCGGCGCGACCCGGTGCGAGCGAGAACCACGCGCGGCGTCCCTCCTGCCGCCGCTCGACGACGCCCGCCGACGCGAGCGCGCGCATGTGGTGGCTGACGGTCGGCTGGCGCAGTCCGAGCTCGACGGCGAGCTCGGTCACGCTCACGCGGCCCTCGGGGGAGTCGAGGATGAGCCGGATGATCCGGGCGCGCGTCGGGTCGGCGACCGTCGCGAGGAGAGCGGGGGAGGTCGCGGCGGGCATAGATCGCAGTCTATGCCTCATGGGGCCGAGCGGAGAGGGAGCGCCGGCGTCGGCCGGCGCCCCCTCTCGTCACTGCGCGTCGCTCACGGCCGAGCTGACGGCCGTCGGCGCGTCGTACTCGCGATCCGGGATGCGGCCGAGCGCATCGAGCACGGCATCATCCGCGCCCGCGTCCCGCGCCGATGCGAGGATGTCCTCCTTGCTCGCGGGATAGTCGATGCCGCCCAGGAACTTCTGCACCTGGATGGGGTTGGGCGTCTCGCTCATCCTTCTCTCTCCTCTCTCGTTCGGGCCCCGCGGGGCCCTGCTGCGCCGACTCGCCCGCGAAGACGATCTCGCTCGCCTCCGTCCCGCGGTCGACGACGGTGGTGGGGGCCTCGAGGTGGACGGCCCCGCTCGGCAGCACGCCGGCGCCGCCCGCACGCTCCATGACGCGCCACTGCGCCACGACGTCCTCGCCCGCGTGCGCCGCCGGCAGGTCGCGCCAGAAGCGGAACCCGCCGGCGGCGAGCAGCTCCGCGCGCTCGAAGAGCACGCACCCGCCGACCCATGCGATGCGGTAGGCCAGCCGCGCGTCGTCGTCGAGCCCGCGATCGGCGGCCTCGTGCGCCATGTTCGCGGCGTTGTGCAGACGCCACCGCTCGAAGCCCGGTGCGCCGCGGCGCATCCGCTCGGGCCGCACGCCCGCGGGCCCCCACGGCTCGAACGCCTCGCGCTCGTGCGGGCGCACGTCGTCGAGATGCGACAGTCCCTGCACCGCGTACCCCGCGAAGCCGCCGCCCGACTCGGTCAGCGCGGCGTCGAGCCGCTCCAGCGCGCCCGGCTCGAGCCATACGTCGTCGTCGAGGAAGAGCACCCGCGGCGCGCGGGACGCGTCGAGCAGGAACTGGCGCTGCTCTGCCATCCCGCGGCGGGGGAGGTGACGAAGCAGCACGACCTCGCGCCCCTGGGCCCGGAGGACGCGGAACATCGCGCGCACGGCGGGGTCTGCGTCGACAGGCGCGGAGGGCGACTGGTCGCTCACGATCACCCGGAAGGCCGGGTCGTCCTGCGCGGCGAGGCCGGCGAGCGTCACGGCGAGCGCCGACGTGCGGCCTGCGGTGGGGACCAGCACGTCGACGGCCGGCGGCGCGGGCTGCGAGGCGAGGGCCCACCGCGCCGCTCCGCGTCTGCTCCGCATCAGCGCCGCCCCTCGCGAGCCAGATCCGCCGGCGCGGGGCGGGACCGGATCCGCCCGATGATCTCGGTCGTCGAGTGATCGGAGACGTAGTCGAGGATCGCGACCTCTCCGCCGACCGCGTGCACGTCGGCGGTCTCGGCCAGCATCTCCGGTGTGTAGTCGCCGCCCTTCGCGTACACGTCCGGGCGCAGACGCCGGATGAGCGCGGCGGGCGTGTCCTCGTCGAAGACCGTCACGTAGTCGACGCACTCGAGCGCGGCGAGGACGTTCGCGCGGTCCGAGGCGCTGTTGACCGGGCGGCCGGGCCCCTTGAGCCGTCGCACGGACGCGTCGCCGTTCACCGCCACGACGAGCACGTCGCCGAGGCGCCTGGCCTGGCGGAGGTAGCTCGTGTGGCCGCGGTGCAGGACGTCGAAGCACCCGTTGGTGAAGACGACCCGCTCGCCGGCTCGCCGGTGCGCCGCGATGCGCTCGGCGAGCTCGTCGGCATCGAGAGCCGCATCCGACGGGCGGCCCGCCCAGGCCGCGAGCTCGTCGAGGGAGCACACGCAGGTCCCGGGCTTCCTCACCGCGACGTCGGCCGCGGCCTGCGCGAGCTCCGTCGCGACGGGCAGGGGCGCTCCCGAGGCCACGGCGACCGTGAGCGCGGCCACGAACACGTCGCCTGCGCCCGACGCCTGCTTCTCCGGCGTCGGGTGCGCGCGCGTGCGGACGGGCGGATGGCCGGGGCGCAGGAGCACCGTCCCGCTGCGGTCGAGCGTGACGACAGCGGCGCCCGCGCCCGCCGCCGCGCGCAGCCGGTCGGCCACGGCGGCGGCCCGCTCGACCCGCTCCTCGCCCGTGCCGAGCTCCGCTCCGACGAGGCGCTCGGCCTCCGCCGCGTTGGGCGTGATCACGTCCGGTTCGGCTCGCCGCCAGCGCGCCGCATCGTGCGCGTCGACGACGCGCAGAGGCGGCCGCGGCAGCCGAGCCAGCGCCTCGACGACCTCGTCGGCGAGGAGGGTCGACGCGTAGTCGCAGATGAGCTGCGCGTCCGCGCCCGCGCTCGCGTGGCGCGCGTCCTCGACGAGACGAGCGAGGGCATCCGCCGGCCACGGTGAAACCTGGGTCTCGTCGAGACGCAGCATCACCTGATCGCCCGACACGACGCGGATCTTCGTCGTCGTCCGCGCATCGGCCACCTCGCGCAGTCGCGCCGTGTCGATGCCGGCCGCGGCGAGCCGCTCGCGCAGCAGTCGTCCTGCGTGGTCGGCGCCGATGAGCCCCACGGCGCTCACGCGGGCGCCGAGCGCGGCGAGGTTCATCGCGGTGTTGGCGGCGCCGCCGGGCGCCCAGGCGCGCTCGGCGACCTCGACGACCGGGGCCGGCGCTTCGCGGGCGAGCCGCGAGATGTCGCCGCTCCACCAGCCGTCGAGGAGGAAGTCGCCGATGACCGTCACGCGCGGCGCACGGTCGCGGATCGCGGCGAGGGCGTCGAGCGCGGTCACCGCGTCACCGCCGGTGCCATGTGGACCACCTTGACGCTCGTCATCTCGTCGAGGAGCTCCGGTCCGTACCCGAAGCCGGAGCCGCTGCGGCCGCGCGGCTGGGCGGAGCCGCCCGGAGCTCCGCCGAAGACGGCGTTGATCTTCACGGTGCCGACCGGCAGCGCGTCGATCGCGCGATGCGCGTGCGCGATGTCGCCCGTGAGCACGGTCGCGGCCAGACCGTACGCGTCCTGCACGGCGTGGCGCAGAGCCGAGTCGAAGTCGTCCACGACCATGACCGGGGCGACCGGGCCGAAGGTCTCCTGGCGGAAGACCGCGGTGTCGGGCGTGCAGCCGACGAGGACGGTCGCGGGGTAGCGGAAGCCCGGGCCGTCCGGCATCGTCCCGCCGGTGAGGGCCCGGGCGCCGTCGGCGAGCGACGCCGTCACCTGCGCATGCACCTCGTCGCGCATCCGCGCGTCGACGAGCGGCGCGAGGGTCCGGCTCTCCGCCTCCGCCACGAGGGCGCTCGTGAACTCCTGTGCGACCGCACGGTGCACGAAGATGCGCTCGACGGCCGTGCAGATCTGGCCGCTGTTCGCGAACGCCCCGAGTGCCGCCTGGGCCGCCGCCCAGCGCGGGTCGACGTCGGCGTCGACGATGAGCGCGTCGTTGCCGCCGTTCTCGCGCACGAGGTGCGCGCCCGTCAGCGCCGTCATGCGCGCGATGCGCTCGCCCGCAGCCGTCGACCCGACATGCGCCACGACGTCGACCCCGGGCGAGCTGACCAGCGCCTCGCCCACGTCGGCGCCCCCGAGCACGGTCACGAGCACATCGGGGGGAAGGGCGGCGGCGAGGATCTCGCCGAGCAGGCGCCCGGCGTGCGGGCAGCGCTCGCTCGGCTTGTGGACGACGGTGTTGCCCGTCGCGACGGCGGCGCCGATGAGGCCGGCGGCCACGGCGATGGGATCGTTCCACGGCGTGACGGCGGCCACCACGCCGCGCGGCTCCGCGCGCGTGAGGTCGAGCGCGTCGGGGGCGCCGCGGAGGCTGCGGCCGCGGTGGAGCGGAGCGCTCTCGGCATACTGCAGGAGCGTGTCCACGGCCGCCGCGATGCCGCCGTCGGCATCGGCGCGCAGACGCCCGTTGTCGCGCTGCTCGACCTCCGCGAGCTCCGCGCCGCGTTCAGCGAGCGCGTGCGCGGCGGCCCGCAGCGTTCGACCTCGCTCGGCGGCCGGGGTCGCGCGCCAGGCGGGCTGCGCGGCCCTCGCCCTCGCGACGGCGGCACGGACCTCCGCGACATCGGCGACGGGCACCGACCCGGTCACCGTTCCGTCGCGCGGATCCCTGATCACGATCTCGTCTCGCGTCCGGATGGCTGTGTCGTCGCTCATCGTCCTGCTCCTTCCGCTCGCGTGCTCCTCCTCCCCACGTACCCACTGCGCCGCGCGTTCACACACCGCGCTCGCCGGGGTTTGCCGTGCGCGGCGCGGGGGAACGGAAGGAGGAGAGGAACCCTGCCGCACGAGAAGGAGCCGCACATGACGCCGGAGACAGCGCTCGCCGATCCGCTGGGCACCCGCCCCGCGGCACCCGCTCCGGCGGTCGCGCCGCCGCGCGACCGATTCGCCGGCGTGCGGCGCATCGCCGTACTGCGCGCGGGCGGCCTCGGCGACCTCCTCTTCGCCGTGCCGGCGATGCAGGCACTCATGGCGTCGTATCCCGAGGCCGAGGTGACGCTGCTCGGCGCGCCCGTCGCGCGCGCCCTCCTGCCGGGGCGCGACGGCGCGCCGCATCGCGTGCGCGTCCTCCCGGCGATCCCGGGCGTGGGCGCGGCGCCCGACGCCGCGGCGGATGTCCGGGAGATCGAGCGGTTCGCGGCCGAGCAGCGGGAGGAAGGGTGGGATCTGGCCGTCCAGCTGCACGGGGGAGGGCGCTTCTCCAACCCGTTCCTGCTGTCGCTCGGAGCGCGGCACACGGTCGGCACGCGCACGGATGATGCCGCGCCCCTCGAGCGCACGATCGACTACGTCTACTACCAGCACGAGATGCTCCGCGGCCTCGAGGTCGCCGGCCTCGCCGGCGCCGCGCCGGTGGCTCTCGAGCCGCGCCTCGGCACGTCCGCGCGCGAGCGCGCCCACGCCGCGGAGCGGTGCGGAGCGGATCGCCCCGTCGCCGTGATCCATCCCGGCGCGACGGACCCGCGACGCCGATGGCCCGCCGAGCGCTTCGCCGCGGTCGCCGCCGCGCTCGTGGACGCGGGAGCCCGCGTGGTCCTCGTCGGCGATGGCGAGGACGCCCATCTGTGCGGTCGCATCGCCGCCGCGGTCGACGCGCCGTCCGACCGCGTGCGGGACCTGTCCGGCGCGCTCGATCTCGGCGCGCTCGCCGGCGTCCTCGCCCACGCCGCGGTCGTGATCGGGAACGACAGCGGCCCGCGCCACCTCGCGCAGGCGGTCGGCGCCCGGACCGCCGCGGTGTACTGGTTCGGCAACGTCGTGAACGCGGGGCCTCTCGGCCGGGGACGTCACCGCGTGCAGCTGGGGTGGACGACGCACTGCCCCGTGTGCGGGCGAGACGCGACACAGGTCGGATGGACCGCCGAGCGGTGCGCGCACGATGTCTCGTTCGTCGCCGATGTGCCGGTGGCCGCCGTGCGCGACGACGCGCTGCGCCTCCTCGAGGACGCCGCGGCGGAGCGCGCGCGGTGAGACCCGCCGGGCCCCTCCGGTCAGCGGGGCCCGGCGGGTCTCACCGGATCACGGCCACGACGGCTCCTCCTCGGGGCAGACGACGAGCTCGCGGACCTCGCAGCCCCGCGGCTGCTGCAGCGCGAAGACCACCGTGCGCGCCACCTCGGCGGGGTCGTTGAGCTGCGCGTCGGGACCCGGCCGATACTGCTCGTCGCGGTCGTCGAAGAAGCGCGTGCGCATCCCCGCCGGGATGAGCGTCGTGACCCCGATGCGACCGCGCGTCTCCGCGGCGAGCGCCCGGGAGAATCCCAGCACGCCGAACTTCGATGCGCAGTACGCCGTGGCATCGGGGAGCGCCCGCAGCGCGAGCGACGACGCCACCGTCACGACGCGTCCGTGGGCCCGCTCGATGTGCGGCAGCGCGGCGCGGACCACGGAGACCGTGCCGAGCAGATTGACGCCGATCACGCGCTCCCACTCCTCGGCGGCGACGGCGTCGAGGCGTCCGCAGCGGTCGATTCCCGCGGCCGTCACGACCGCGTCGATGCCGCCGAGCTCCTCGGCGATCTCCGCGACCGCGCGCTCGACCGCGAGCCGGTCCGAGACATCCGCCTGCCGGGTCGTGATCGCGCCGACGATCCCCGAGACATCCCGGTCGATGACGGCCGGCGTTCCGCCGCCGTCGGCGACGGCGCGGACGACGGCCTCGCCGAGGCCCGAGCCGCCTCCGGTCACGAGCACGCGGCCGAGGGGGCGCGGATAGGTGTCCTGCATGTGGTTCCTCCTTCTCCGGCTGACGCCGGCGATCGGGATGGCTCAGCCGACCTTCGCGAGCGCCGAGGCGAGCGCGGTGGTCGAACGGCCGAGGTGGTACGGGAGCGTGAGAGCGCGGCCGCCCCAGCGCTCGAGGATGCGCGCCTCGGGAAGGCTCTCGGCGCTGTAGTCGCCGCCCTTGACCCAGAGGTCGGGCCGGATGCCCTCGATCGCGCGCTCGGGACCGTCCTCGTCGAACACGACGACGGCATCGACGCACGCCAGGGCGCTGAGCAGCTCGACGCGGTCGCTCTCGCCGATGATCGGGCGTTGCGGACCCTTGAGTCGGCGGACGGAGGCGTCGGAGTTGAGGCAGACGATGAGGCAGTCGCCCAGGGCGCGCGCCGCCTCGAGGGTCCGCACGTGGCCCGCGTGGACGAGGTCGAAGCAGCCGCCCGTCGCGACCACGGTGCCGCCTCGGCTCCGCACCGCTTCGGCGACCGCGCGCGCGTCGCGTCGGCCGTCGGGAAGACGGGAGAGGGCGGCCGCGTCCAGCGTCGACACGCCGCCCGCCGCGAGGAAGGCCCCCGCCGCGTCGACCGCCGCGCGGACGGCCGTGCGCTCATCGTCGCCGCGGGCGAGGGCCACGGCTGCCGTCGCGGCGAACCGGTCGCCCGCTCCGCACGGATCGCTCGTCGCCACGGGCAGCGCGGGCAGCCGGATCGCGCCGTCGCCCGTCGCGAGCACAGCGCCCTGCTCACCCGCCGTCACGGCGACGGCCGCGCATCCCCAGAGATCGCGGAGACGGCGTGCCGCGTCCTCGGGATCGCCCTCACCCGATGCGCTCGTCGCCTCGGCGAGGTTCGGCGTGACGAGGCGGGCCTGCGCCACGGGCTGCGCGCCGCGCGGATGCGGGTCCCACACGAGCGGCGCGTGCGCGGCGCGGCGCGCGAGCGCGCTCCGCAGCGGCGCGCGCGCGGCGAGCCCCCTGCCGTAGTCGGCCACCACGATCGCATCCGCCTCCGCGATCGCCGTGAGCATCTCGTCGGTGACCTCGGGCTCCGGGGCCGGCCCGCAGCCGTCGTCGAGCCGCGCGATCGGATGGCCGTTGGCGCGGATGCGGGACTTCATGGGTGTCGGCGCGTGCGAGGCGCCCGCGACGATCCGGACACCCGCGAGGCACGCGCGCACGCGGTCGGCGGAGGGGTCGTCGGACAGCGCCGTGACGAGGGCGACGTCGTGCCCGTCGCGCGCGAGCAGCGTCGCGACGAGTCCTGCCCCGCCGGCCCGCTGCGTGCGCGACGCGACGTCGATCACCGGCACCGGGGCGTCCGGCGACATCCGAGTCGACGCGCCGTCGACGTCCTCGTCGAGGAGCACGTCCCCGACCACGACGATGTTCATGAGCTGCGTCCTTCCTCATCCATGACGATCGCGTCGAACACGCGGCACACCGCGTGGATCGCGGCGAGCTGGCACTCCTGGACGTGCGGCGACGGTCCATCGAGGCAGACGGCCTCGTCGCACACCTCCGCGAGCGGGTTCGGGCCGGGGCCGGTGAGCGCCCAGGTGGCCGCGCCGGCGAGGCGACCCGCGCGGGCGGCGTGGAGCAGGTTCGGGCTCGCGCCGCTCGTGGACAGCAGGAGCACGATGTCGCCTGCGCGGGCGTGCGCGCGCACCTGCCGCGCGAACACCTCGTCGAACCCGTAGTCGTTGCCGATCGCCGTCACGCTCGAGGTCTCGGCGTTGAGGGCGATCGCAGAGTATGCCGGACGCTCCTCGCGGTAGCGGCCGACGAGCTCCGCGGTCAGATGCTGCGCCTCGGCGGCGGAGCCGCCGTTGCCCGCCACGAGCACGCGCTGGCCGCGCCGCAGTCGGGCGGCGAGCTCGACGCCCCAGGCCTCGAGCTGCTCGGCATGACGCTCCGCCGACGCGAGGGCCGCGCCGAGGCCGCGGAGGTGGTCGCGGACGGGGTCGACACGCGCGGGGGCGCCCACGCGCGCCGCGCCTCGGGTCTCGGCGATGGTCACAGCGCCGCTCCTTCCAGTCGGCCGCCCGCTCGGCGGGCGCGGGACAGCGTGCTCGCATAGATGCGCTCGGTCTGCGCGGCGACCCGATCCCACGAGTAGCGCGCCTCGACGCGCTCGCGCCCCGCCGTGCCGAAGGCGCGGAGGAGATCGCGGTCGGGCAGCAGGCGCCGGAGCGCGACGGCGATCGCGTCGGCATCGCGCGGCGGCACGTGCAGCCCGGTCGCGCCGTCGACGACCGTGTCGATGAGTCCGCCGACGGATGCCGCGATGACGGGGGTGCCGCACGCCATCGCCTCGAGCGGCACGATGCCGAACGGCTCGTACCAGGGCGCGCACACGACGACGTCGGACGATCGCAGGAGAGCCGGCATGCCGTCGCGGCTCACCTGGCCTCGGAACACGACGCGGTCGGCGACGCCCAGGTCGGCCGCGAGCGCCCGCAGTCGAGCCGCCTCGGGATCGGCGGCGCCTGCCGCGCCGTCGGAGCCGACGACGACGAGCTCGACGTCGTCGATCCCCTCGGCGCGGAGGCGGGCGATCGCCCGCACCACGAGGTCGACGCCCTTGCGGGGCACGAGCCGCCCGACGCTGAGCACGCGATGGCGGGCTCCGCGCTCCTCGACCGAGCCCTGCGGCCGGAAGAGGTCGAGGTCGACGCCGCAGGGCGCGATCGAGATGCGTCGCGACGGGACGCCCAGCGCGCGGAGCTCGAACGCCTCATCCGAGCAGGTGGCCACGACCATGTCGACCTCGCGGCCGACCCGGGGCTCGAGCCATTCCCGCTCGGGCGGGCTCGTATCGGCCGCGCCCTGGTGGCGGCGCTTCACGACCCCGAGGGCGTGGAAGGTGTGCAGCACGGGCGGCGGAGCAGCTGCGCCGCGGAGGGCGGCGACGCCGTCGAGCGCGGCGAGCCCCGACATCCAGAAGTGGCTGTGGACGACGTCGGGGCGGTCGTCCCGCCATTCCTCGGCGAGGCCGGCGGCGAGCTCGCCCATGAACGGCAGGAGATCGTCCTTCGCGACGTGCTCGGCAGGGCCCGCGTCGATGTGGACGACCTCGACGCCGTCATCGAGCCGGACCCGACGGGGCAGGGAGGGGTCGTCGCGGCGCGTGCAGACCGTCACGGTGTGCCCGCGCCGCGCGAGCGCTCGCGAGAGCGCGGCGACGTGGACGTTCTGTCCGCCCGCGTCCACGCTTCCCGGCGCGGCCAGAGGACTCGCGTGCTCGGAGACCATCGAGATCTTCATCGGTCCGTTCCTTCCATGATCGAGACGAGCGCGGGCTGCGTGGCACCCGCGAGCGAGCGCGCTCGTCTGCGTCGCGCCGCGGCGTGCGCCGCGACGTGCTCCTCGAGCAGCGCGTCCCAGTCCTGCAGGAAGCGCTCGAGGCCGTAGTGCGCGCGGGCGAACGCGCGTGCGGCGAGCCCGCGGCGGCGCGCCTCGTCCGGATCGTCCATGAGCGTCCGCGCGGCGGCGCGCAGGCCGTCCGGATCCGACGAGATCGCACCCGCCTCGGGCGGCACGGCGCGCGCCGCCTCGGTGGTCGCGAGGACGAGCACGGGCATCCCGAGGCTCATCGCCTCGAGGAGGGAGAGGCCGAGCGACGTCCACCGCAGCGGGTGGAGGTACGCGCGCCGCCGCGCGAGCTCGCCGTGCAGGAGGGGCGTCGGCAGGTCGCCGACGACCTGCAGCCGGTCCGGACCGAGGCCCAGAGCGCCTGGGAGGAGGTCCGTGTCGATGCCGAACGCGTGCAGCGGCGCGATCTCGGCGAAGGCCGGCAGCAGATCCGTCCCGGTGACCCTCCCGCGCCGCACGGGCTCGTTGACCACCACGCCGAGCGCGGGGAGGGCACCCGTGTAGAGGGCACCGGGATCGGGCACGCCGTGCTCGATGACCGCTGTGGGCGCGTCGCCGCTGTCCCAGACGAGCCGGTTGAAGTGCGTGACGTGCACGATCGGGATGGCGCGCTGCTCCGCGAGCGGGTGACGCTGGTCGATCGGCCGCTCCTTCGGCGTGTTGTGCTCGACGAAGACCGCGGGCACGTCGCGGCCGGGGACGCGCCCGAGGAGGCGCTCGACGGCCTCCAGCTCCTCGAGACGCTGCAGCACGACGAGGTCGACCTCCTCACCGCGCAGCGCCGATTCGGCCACCGCCCGCGCGCGCTCCGGCAGGTGCGGAGGCGTCGCTTCGTCGTCTGGGCGGGGCACGACGTACTCGTGCGTCCCGCGGAGGAAGGCGTTCATCCATCCGCCGTGCACGTGCCAGACCAGGATCCTCATCTGATCGCTCCGTCCTTCGTGTCGATCGGGTGGGCTTCGCGAGCGTCGGCGAGGCGGATGGCCGCCGTCGCGACCTCCGCGGGGGCGACGCCGGCGAGGCACGGGTGGCCGGGCACGGGGCAGTCGCGGGCGCGCGTCCCGCGACAGGGCGCGTCCTGATCGCCCAGCAGCGCGACGGGCACGCCGTACGGCGCCCAGCGGACGGCCGGCACGACGGGCGAGAACAGGCTCACCACCGGCGTCCCGACCGCTGCGGCGAGGTGAGCGGGCCCGGTGTTCGCGACGACGACGGCGTCGGCGCCGGCGAGCACGCCGGCCAGCAGCCGCAGGTCGCAGGCTCCCGCGAGGTCGACGGCGTGCGGCCCGGCCGTCCTCGCGACGAGCGCCGTGAGGTCGCGCTCGCCCTCCGCGCCGGTCACGACGACCCGGCGCCCTGACTCGGCCAGGAGCCGCGCCGCTCCGGCGAACCCCTCGACCGGCCACCGGCGCGCGCTCACGGCCGCTCCCGGGTGGAGGACGATGTAGCGCCCGTCGCCGACGAGGGCGGACGCGTCGGCCACGTCGCGCACGCGCAGGCGCCGGTCGGCCTCGGCCGGGAAGCCGGCGGCCTCGGCGATCGCGCACGCGCGGTCCACCTCGGGGATGTCCTCGGGAAGGTCCTCTCCGGGGCGCAGGCGGACGTCCAGGAGGGAGCCCGGGTAGTCGACGGAGGCCCCCGCGATCCGGTCCACGCCCGCGAGCCGGAGGAGGAGGGCAAGGGGGAGCGGAGACTGATGGAACGACGTGAGGATCACGGCCTCGTCGATGCGCGCGGTGCGCAGACGGTGGATGAGCTGGTCGATGCGTCCACCGGTCACCGCGGGCGCCGGATCGGAGATCCACGGGGCGTCCCAGACCATGACGTCGCGCACACCCGGCAGAAGCGCTCCCGCCGCGGCGCCCCGGGGCCCGCACAGCATGATGACCTCGGCCTCGCGCGCGACGGCGCGGACGGCCGGCCCCGCCAGCAGGACGTCGCCCATGCTGTCGAGCCGCGCGACGAGGACGCGCCGCCTCATGAGGCCGCCCTCCCTGCGGGCACCGGCTCCCCGAGCAGGAGGGCGACGGCCGCGGCCAGATCCGGCGCGACCCGCGGCGCCGCGGCGATCTCGTCGGGCAGCGTGCGGGCGGTCGGCACGAGCACCGCACGCGCCCCGGCGGCAGCGGCGGCGCCCATGTCGGCGCCGATGTCGCCGATCACCGCGAGCTGGGCCGGCGCGAAGCCGAGCGCGTCGGCCGCGGACAGGACGAGGCCCGGCCGCGGCTTCCGGCACGCGCAGCCGTCGTCCGGCCCGTGCGGGCAGAACCGCCAGACGTCGAAGGGGCCGAGCACCTCGTCCACGCGCGCGTTGACCCGGCGCACCTCGTCGGCGGACAGCATGCCGCGGGCGATGCCGGACTGATTGCTGACCACCCCCGTGCGCAGGCCGCGGGCGCGCACGAGACGCAGCGCCTCGACAGCGGTCGGCATGGGGGAGACCCGGTCGGGGTCGCCGTTGTACGGCACGTCGACGACGAGCGTGTCGTCGCGATCGAAGAGGATCGCGCGGAGCGGTCGGTCACGGTCGTCCATACGAGAAGCACTTCCCCCGCGCACCGCGAGGCAAACGCCCCGGTGCGAACTTCTCCTCGCGTCCCGCGCTCCTGCCATCCGCCCTGGCCGCGGCGCAAGCGGGTTCGGATGGCGTGCGAGCCGGTTCACGATGGGTTGGTGCGCATCTTCACCGAGCCGTCCGATCGCCCCATCGTCCTCGCGCTGCGGGCCCTCAAGCTGGGCGACCTGCTCGTCGCGGTGCCCGCGCTGCACGGTCTGCGGCGTGCGCACCCCGACCACGAGGTCGTGCTCGCCGCTCCCGGGTGGCTGGCGCCGGTCGCCGCGCTCGTCGGCAGCGTCGATGCGCTGCTGCCGACGCCGGGCCTCGACGACCCCCTGCCGCTCGACGCGGGAGTCGTCGACGTGGCCGCGAACCTCCATGGCAACGGCCCGGAATCGCGGGCGCTGATCGACGCGCTGGGCGCCCGCGTCCGGATCGTGCACCGCTCGCCGAGCGACCCGGACGGCCCCGAGTGGCTCGACGGGATCCTGGAACGACGCCGCTGGGCGCGACTCGTCTCGGCGTACGGAGCGACCGCCGATGAGGACGACGTCGCCATCGCCCTCCCGACGACGGCATCGCCCGCCCCGGGCGCCGCGGTGCTGCACGTGGGCGCGTTCTACGGATCGCGGCAGTGGCCCGTCGATCGGTTCGCCGCGGTCGCGCGCGCACTCCGGTCGGACGGCCTCCGGATCGTGCTGACCGGCGGCGCGGCCGACCGCGAGCGCGCGGAGGCCGTCGCGTCGGCCGCGGGTCTCGACGAGGACGCGGTGCTCGCGGACCGGACGCGCCTCGATGAGCTCGCGGCCCTCGTGGCCGACGCGTCGGTCGTCGTGTCCGCCGACACCGGCGCGGCGCATCTCGCATCCGCATACCGCACGCCGTCGGTCGTCGTGTTCGGGCCGGCTCCGGTCGAGGAATGGGGGCCGCCGGAGGGGCCGCACATCGCCCTCACCGATCCGGCGGTCCGCCGAGGCGACGCGTTCGCGGCGACCCCCGACCCTGCGCTGCTCGCGGTCCAGGCAGACGAGGTGATCGCCGCGGCCCGCTCGGTGCGTCGCTGAGGGGAAGGGGAGTCCGGCCGCCATTCGCGCTCTCCTCAGGCCGCGAGGAGGTCGGGGGTCAGCTGCCCGCGCAGGGTCGAGAGGATCTTGGTCAGAAGGCGCGAGATCTGCATCTGCGTGACCCCGCACTCCCGCGCGATCTCCGCCTGCGTCTGCTCGTGGAAGAAGCGCAGGTAGAGGATCCTCCGCTCGCGCGGGCTCAGGGTGCGGCAGGCGGCGGCGAGCGCGGCGCTCACCTCCGCGCGGGCGAAGTCGGCGCCGCTCGCGTGCAGCGTGTCGCCCAGGGTGAGCGACCCGTCCGGGGTCGCGGCGTGCGGCGCGTCGAGCGAGGCCGGCTGGCGGCCCTGTCCGCAGTCGATCGCCTCGACGACGTGCTCGACCGCGAACCCCGTCTCCGCGGCGATCTCGGCGGGAGACGGGTCGTGCCCGAGCTGCTGGGCGATGCGGGGGACGGCCGTGCGGAGCTCTGCGTGCAGCTCCTGGAGCTGCCGGGGCGGGCGCACCACCCAGCTCGTGTCGCGCAGATGCCGTTTGATCTCACCCGCGATCGTCGGGACGGCGAAGGACACGATGTCCGCGCCGCGGTCGGGCGCGAAGCGCTGGACCGCCTTCGTGAGGCCGAGATACGCGACCTGCCGCACGTCGCCCGCGTCCTGCGGTCGCGAGACGTACCGGCTCGCGACCGCGTCGGCGACGTCGAGGTACTCCACGACCACCTGCTGCTGGAGCCGCGTCCGCTCGGCCGCGGGCGCGGACCGCGCGCGTTCGAGGAGCGCGACCGCACGGGCGTTGCGATCCTCCTGCGCTCGCGGGGCGCGGCGGGCGGGAGCCGGTGTCGGAGCGATGGCGGAGATGGGCATGGGGCACCTCTTTCGAAGCGTTGCGAGGGCGCGCTCGGGCACCGCGTCTGCACGCGTGCGGCCCGTGGCGCGGGCGGTGTCTGCGGCTCCGGAGCAGTGCTCGCGGAGAGGTCTGGCTCCCACTGAAGCGAAGGAGGGGCGCCCGTCAGAAGTGGCTTGCGGAGAAGGAGAAGGAGGAGTAGAAGCAGCGCGAGCGAGGCCGCCCCTCCGAGCGGAGCGTGATTGTGTCACGTGGCCGGGCCATCCGGAACCCCGTGTCGCCGACGGTGCGCGCGAGCTTGACTGGCGCCCGAAACCGACGACACACGGAAGGCGATCCATGTTTCTCCACAGGCAGGAACTCCAGCACGCAGCCAAGCCAGACGCTCCCGACGCGGTGTACGCGCGGAAGCTGCAGGAGGTGCTCGGCGGCCAGTACGGCGAGATCACCGTCGCCCTGCAGTACCAGTTCCAGGGATGGAACATGCACATGCCCGGCAAGTACCGCGACCTCGTCTTCGGCATCGGCGCGGAGGAGATGGGCCATGTCGAGATGCTCGCGGTGATGATCGCGCAGCTCCTCGAGAAGTCGCCGCTCGGGATCACGGAGGACGCCGTGCAGAGCGACCCGACGGTGGCGGCGGTGGTCGGCGGCACCGACGTCCAGCAGGGCATCGTCGCCGGCGCCGGCGCGCGCCCCGTCGACAGCAACGGCAACCCGTGGTCGGGCTCGTACATCACCGCGAGCGGCAACCTGCTCGCCGACTTCACGGCCAACGCCAACGCCGAGATGCAGGGCAGGCTGCAGGTCGCGCGGCTGTACCACATGACGGATGACCACGGCGTGCGGGACCTGCTCGCGTTCCTCCTCGCGCGCGACACGATGCACCAGAACCAGTGGCTCGCGGCGGCGGAGGAGCTGAAGTCGGAGGGGATCGAGGAGCTTCCCGTGCCGAGCAACTTCCCGCTGGCGAAGGAGGACCGCGAGGTCTCCTACCAGTACCTGAACTTCAGCGACGGCGCGGCCGCCCGCGACGGATCGTGGGCGTCGGGCCCGACGCCCGACGGGAAGGGCGAGTTCACCTACCACGACGGGCCCACGACGACGGCTCCGATGCCGGCGCCCACGCACCCGGACGCGCGCTTCTACGGCACGACGGACGTCCCGAACACGGTCGAGCGGATCGCGGGCGCGGCGCAGGACAGGCTGCACCGCGAGTAGGCGCTCATCGATCCGCCGTCTCGGCGAGGGCGGCCACCTCCGCGATGACCCGCGGATGCGCGAGCACCCGGAAGTGGCCGCCCGTCTCGAGCACGACGTTGCGCGCACCGAGGAGCTCGCTGCCCTCGGGGATGTGCGGGTCGAAGCGCGCGTACACCGACACGATCCGCGCGTTGACCTCGGTCGCCTGCGCGAGCGCACGGAGGGCCGCGTCGCGCGGCGAGAATGCGCGGAGAGTGGGGGCGGCGAGGAAGCGCGCATAGCGCGAGCCGCCGAACGGCGTCGCGACCGCGACCATCCCGTGCACGCGCCGGGCGGCGGCGGGAAGCGACATCGCGCGCTTCCCGATGAGCCCGCCCTTGCTGTGCGCGACGAGGACGACGTCGCGCAGCTCGCGCGTCTCGAGGAGCTCGGCCACGAGGTCCGCTCCGGCCGAGAACGGCATGCGGTTGTGCCGGAGCGGCTCGACGACGTGCACGGGATGGCCGCGTGCGTGCAGGGCGACGACGAGCGGGGTGAGGAATCGCCACGACTCGTACACCCCGGGGATCACGACCACGGGTGCGAGGGAGCCCGAGCGGAACTCGGCCGCTGAGCGACGCCGTGTGAGGGCGCGCAGCTGAGCGAGGGCCGCGTAGGCGTAGTCGGCCGCCCACCAGGCGAGCCGCCGCAGCGGCCCGATCACGGGCCCTCCGCGTCCCCCGCACGCGACGGCTCCCGGTCGGCGGCGAGGAACGGCCGCAGCACGGCGGCGACGGCGCGGGGTGCGGTGTGCTGCACGAGGTGGGGCTGGCCGGCGATCTCGACGAGCCTGCCGTTCTGCGCGGCGTCGCGCAGGCGCACGCACCACGCCCGTCGGGCGACCGGGTCGCGCTCTCCGCGCACGATGAGCAGCGGCCGACGGAGAGCGGTCACGCGCTCCTCCGGCCGGTACGCGAGCATGTGCGGGAGCTGGCGGAAGTACCAGCGCGGCCCGCAGCGCACGTAGTCGCTCAGCACGATCGCGTTCGCGGAGACGGTCTCGCGCAGGCAGTCGTGGGCGAGAGCCAGGGCCTGCCGCGCGGCGGAGCGACGCCGCTCGTCGACGACCGGCCCGATCGCGACGACGCGCGACACGAGGCCGGGGTGCCGGCAGGCGAGCTCGATCGCCCACTGCGTGCCCATCGAGTTGCCGACGACCGCGAACGGGCCGTCGCCGAGGCCGGCGATCACGTCGGCGAGCAGCTCGGCCATCGCGGGCACGTCGGGGGAGTGCGCGGGATGCGGCAGGTCGTCGAAGCCCGGCATGTCGAGGACGTGCACGACGTCGTCTGCGGCGAGCACCTCGGCGAGCCGGGAGAAGGCGCGGTGCGAGATGCCGATCCCGTGCACGAGCACGATCGGCGGATGGCCGGAGCCGGGCCGCCCGCGCGTGCGCACGCGGAACGTCGCATCGGCCACGCGCACGAGTCGGTCGGTCGTCATGGACCCAGTCTCCCGTTGCGGGCGGACGGTGTCTCGGGGTTGACGCGGGCGGCCGGAGGCGGCGACCTCTCGATCGCGCGCCGCGCGTGCCACACGCGGAGGGGGTCCGTCAACCCTCGCGAAATCGGACGCGGGACGGTGTTGCATCGCCGGTGAATCCATCCGCAGCGGTAACGGAAAGGAAGTCCCCCATGTCTCAGTTCTCTGGTCAGGTGCCGACCGAGGCGGACAGCCGCCCCACGGGCGCCGTCGACACGGCGCGACAGGAGGCCGCCGACGTCACGGAGACGGCCAGGGCCGAGGCCGGCCACGTCGTCGACACCGCCAAGCAGGAGGCGTCGCATGTCGCCCACGAGGCGAAGGCGCAGCTCAAGGACGTCTACAGCCAGACCCAGCGCGAGCTGCGCGATCAGGCCGCCGCGCAGCAGCGGCGCGTCGCCGAGGGGCTCCGCTCGGTCGGCGACGAGCTCGAGTCGCTCGCCGCGGGCTCCGAGAATCCCGGCGTCGCGACGGGCATCGTGCGTCAGGCCTCGACCCGTCTGAAGGGCGCGTCCACCTGGCTCGACGACCGCGACCCCGGCTCGCTCATGCACGAGGTCACCTCGTTCGCGCGCCGTCGCCCCGGCGTGTTCATCGCGGGCGCGCTGCTCGCGGGGCTCGCCGCCGGGCGCCTCACGCGCGCGCTCGCGGAGAGCGGTGCGGAGAGCGCGCAGGGCGCGTCGGCCGAGCGCACGGACGACGTCGCCGCGGCTCCGACGGCTCCCGCCGTGCCGGCCGCCGCACCGACGACGACCGCGGGCGACGGCACGCCGTCGGCGGCAGCCCCGGGCGGATACGGCGAGCCAGGCGCGCCGGGCGCGCCGGTGTCGGACCCGCTCGCCACGCCGTCGGACCTTCCGCCGTCGCGCGAGGAGGGCACGCCCGTCTACGACCGCTCGCGCGCCGAGCGCGCGCGCCCGGGGGAGGGGATCGGGAATGACCTCTGACCAGCCGACCCCGTCGGAGCAGAAGGCGGCGACGACCTCGCTCGGCGACCTCCTGTCCGAGGTCACGAGCGACATGTCCCTGCTGATGAGGCAGGAGCTCGAGCTCGCCAAGGCGGAGCTGCGGGAGTCGGCGACCCGCGCGGGGAAGGGCGCCGGCCTGCTGAGCGGCGCCGCGTACTCCGCGCTCATGGCGGTGTTCTTCCTGTCCGTGGCGCTGTGGTGGGCCATCGGCCTGCTCACGGGCCTCGGGTGGTCGGCCGTCATCGTCGCCGTCCTCTGGGCGATCGCCGCGGCCGTGATGTTCGCGATCGGCCGCAAGGACCTGAAGAACGTGAAGGGCGCTCCGCAGACCGTGGAGTCGCTCAAGAAGATCCCCGGCGCTCTGGGGAGAGATGAGGAGAACCGATGACCGATTCACCCGACGCCATCCGCGCCGACATCGAGCGCACGCGCCGCGAGCTGGGCCGCGACGCCGACGCCCTCGTCGACAAGGTGACGCCTTCGAAGATCATGGACAGGCAGACGAGCAGGCTCAAGGGGGCCTTCGGATCGCTGCGCGAGCGTGTGATGGGAGCGGCCGACGACGCCGGCTCGAGCCTGCACGACGCCGGTGAGACGGTCGCCGACGCCACGCACCGCGCCGCGGCGAAGGCCGAGGGCAACCCCATGGCTGTCGGCCTCATCGCCTTCGGCGTGGGGCTGCTCGCCTCGTCGCTCATCCCCGCGTCCGGCAGGGAGAAGCGGATCGCGCAGGATGTCAGGGAGCAGGCTCAGCCGCTCGTCGACGAGGTCAAGGACGTCGCACAGGAGGTCGGCGCGCACCTCAGGGAGCCTGCCCAGCAGGCGGCGGAGTCGATCAGGGACACCGCGACCGAGGCCGCCGAGCATGTGAAGTCGGAGGCTCAGGGCTCGGCCGACGCGGTGGCCGGGCGCGCCCAGGAGGCGCGCGACAACGTGCAGGGAAGCTGACTCCGGCAGGACAGCGGGCGGGCTCCGCGGAGCCCGCCCGCCGTCCTGCGTCAGCCCGCGCCGAAGAGGAGCCCGATGAGGCTCCAGGCGCCGTACACGGCCAGCGAGGCGCCGCCGATCACCGCTGCGGCGGCGGCCGACCCCGCGACGATGAGCCACGTCCGCACGCGGGAGCGCGCGGGTGCGAGGCCGCGCTGCGCGATCGCGTCGGCCGAGGACTCGGCGAGCGCAGCCGCCTTCGTGCTGCGCAGCTCGACCGGCGCGAGCGGCGAGCCCGTCCACTTCTCGACGCCCCACGCGGTCGCCCGCGCGGTCTGGTGCCTGAGGGTCGCACCCCAGCCGCCGGTCGGCGCGACGGCGGTGGCGCGCAGCCGCTGCGCCGCTGCCCGCGCGTGCTCGGCGTCGCGCAGCCCGGCCTGGGCGAGATCCGCCGCGAGGGCCTGCAGGCGCCGCCGCGCTCCCTTGCGGAGGCCCGCGTCGGAGGCGCGTGCCGCGATGCGGTGCATCGAGGTGCGCACGCCGTCGAGCGTCCGATGCGCGTCCGCGAGGTAGCGGGCCGCCTGGCGGTCGGGGCCGACGGACAGGAACGCCGACTCCTCGGCGAGCGCGTCGACGGCCTGGTCGAACGCGAAGACCGCGCGGCGCGCATCCTCGTCGCGGGGCCCGATCCGGTCGGGAAGCGCCATGCGTCCTCACCCTCCTCGAGACGTGCGTCCTGCCGACAGCTTACGAGGGCCCGCGTGCGGCGGGACGCCCGATACCCGAGGGCTCGCGATGTGGCAACCCCCGTGACGCGTCATCCGAGCGCGGCACACGATGGAGCCCAACCCAACGATCGGAAGGACACCCCCATGGCTCGCATCACGGAGAGCATCGATGTCGACGTCGACGTCACGACGGCGTACGACCAGTGGACGCAGTTCGAGACGTTCCCGCAGTTCCTGAGCTTCGTCGAGTCGATCCGGCAGATCGACGATGAGACGCTCGCCTGGAAGGTGAACATCGGCGGCGCCGAGCGCGAGTTCACCGCCAAGATCACCGAGCAGCACCCCGACGAGCGCGTCGCGTGGACGAGCGTCGCGGGTGAGGCGGATCACGCCGGCGTCGTGACCTTCCACCGGCTCGGCGACGCGAGCACGCGCGTGACCGTGCAGCTCGACTGGGAGCCGACGGACCTCACCGAGAAGGTCGGCGCAGCCCTCGGCATCGACGACCACGCGGTCAAGAAGGACCTGCGGAAGTTCAAGGAGTTCATCGAGTCCCGCGGCACCGAGACCGGTGCGTGGCGCGGCGACATCGACTGATCCGCGCAGATCGGCCCCCGCCGCTCCGGTGATCGGAGTGCGGGGGCCGTGTCGCGCCGTCAGCGCTTCTCGGGCGTCCGGATGTGCTCCTCGACGAGCTGGATGCCGCCGAGGGCGTTCGCGGAGACCGCGAGCTCCTCGAGCCACTCGCGGTTGAGCGTCGGCGCATCGGCCTCGTCGAACTCGAAGCGCAGCGGGATCGCGGGGTGGATCCAGATCGTGCTGCGGCCGCCCTCGCGCTCGTCGGGGTGTCGCCACGAGACCGAGAAGCTCTCGTCACGGCGCAGCTTGCTGATGATGACGACCTTGATGTGCGCGAGCGCACGGTCGTCGATGTGGATGGCGGAGGCGTTCGCGCCGTAGTAGAGCACTCCCATGGCGGTCACGCTAGACCGGGCCGTCGCACACCGCTCGGCCCGCGCGGCCGCGCGGCGGACCGCCGGAAAGGCGCGCTCCCGCTCGTGGCGCGGGGGACGACCGCGACACACCGACGCGGGAGGCGCGCGCTTTTCCGACGATCGTCGGAAAAGCGCCGTCGCGGACCGCGCGGACGCCGGGGTGGGTGCGTCAAGGGCACGCGCCGGGCCGTCGCGTCGTCCTACCGTCGAGGGGAAGGACAGCGCCGCGTGCGCGCGGCGTGAGGTGAGCAGGACATGGCGGAGTGGCAGTGACGTCTCAGACGCGAGGATTGCGCGAAGGCATCGAGCACATCTCAGGGGACGCGACGTCAGGCGCTCGCGTCCACGTCTTCCGGAGGCTCCTCGATGACGAGCGCGCCGTGCGCGTGCGCGCGCTCGCCCAGGCGGCCGATCGCCGCTGGCTCGACCGCTCGGAGGGCCTCGTCGTCGCGCTCCTCGACACCGTCGGATCGGACGACGAGCGGCGCCGTCTCGCGACGGCGATCCAGTCCGACGGGCGCGGCGCGACGTGGCATATCGGCGATCTCGCCGACCATCCGGTCCTCGTCGTCTCCCGGAGCAGGCTCGACGGCGACGTCGAGGACGTCCTCGCGTCGGCAGCTCACCGCCATGGCCATCCCGCCGCGCGCTTCGCGACCGCGGCCGTCGCGCCGGACGAGGACGACATCCGGCCCGCCGTGCGGGAGGCGCGGCTTCTCCTCGAAGACCCCGAACACGTCACGCCGGCGGGCATCCGGGCGCTCCTGGACGAGCTCCCCGTGCCGATCGACCTCATCCGACGCGCGTCGCCCGGTGCATTCGCGCTGTGGCGTGCCGGGGATCGCCAGCAGCTCGACACGGTCGAGGCGTATCTCGACGCGGGTGCGCGCGTCTCCGAGGCCTGCCGGCGGCTGCACCTCCATCGCACGACCCTCTACTACCGTCTCGATAACCTGCCAGAGCCGGTCCGCGCGGAGCTCGCGGACGGCGTGCGCAGGAGCGTGCTCCACGTCGCGCTCAAGCTGCTTCGACGGCGCTCCGGGCCGGCCGAGGCCGCGCGCGTCACGGATGGATGATCGTCAGCAGCGAGTCGGGGTGATCCGGCACGATGAGGGTCTGCCAGGTCGCGCGCTGCCAGCCGTGCTCGGCGTCGTAGAAGAGGCTCGTGCCGAACGTGAGCTTCCGCGCGCGCTGGCGTGACCACAGCTCCCGGAAGGCGGGGTACCGGCGCCGCAGGAGCGCGAGCAGCTCCTGGAACCGCGGTTCGTCGGGCGCTGTGTGGAAGCGCATCGAGTCGACGAGGCGCGTCGCCGTCGCGCGCCATTCCTCGGCGGACGGCGCCTCGTGCTCGTGCTCGAAGACCTCGATCAGGAGGTTCCGCCCCTCGTCCAGGAATCCCTTCGCGATGCCCGCGCACGAGCGGTTCACGACGAGCACGTCGTGGACGCCGTTCGTGATGTAGGCCGGGTGCGGCTCGACGAGGCGCAGGATGGCGAACGCGCCGGCCGGGAGGCCCTCGCGCGTCGACAGGGCGCGCGTCGCGCTCGTCTGCGCGAGCTGCTGGAAGTACTCGGTGGTGTCGGGATCCAGCTGCAGGGCGCGCGAGAGCGCCGAGACGACCTGAGGCGACGGGAGGTGCCCGTGCGCCTGCTCGAGGCGGATGTAGTAGTCGCGATTGATCCCGGCGAGCTCGGCGACCTCCTCGCGGCGGAGGCCCGGAACGCGGCGGCCGTCGCCGCGGGGGATCCCGACGTCCTCGGGCTGCAGCTCTGCCCGGCGGCCGCGCAGCAGCTCGGCGATGAGGGCGTGGCGAAGGCTCATGGTGTCAGCATCCTCCCGCGGACGCTCCGGCGCGAGCGCGTCACGGTCGCGCGTCGCGCTCGGCGGAGGCGCCGACCGTGCGCAGCGCGTCGATGAGCGCCGCGACCTGGTTCCAGGAGAGGCCCTCGAGCAGGCGCGCCTCGGCCGCGACGAGGGTGCGCATGGCGGACTCGACGCGCTCGCGACCCGCGGGGAGGAGGGTGACGATGCGGCTGCGCTGGTCGGCGGGGTTGTCGGTGCGCGCGACGTAGCCGCGATCCTCGAGGCGCTCGATCCGGTACGTGATCGTGCCGCTCGTCGCCGTCGTCCACGCGGCGAGCTGCGACGGCGTCATGGACAGGTCGTCGGGGGAGCGGCGGAGGAGGGAGAGGATGTCGAACTCCCATGCGCGCAGACCCGACGCGGAGAAGGCGGATTCGCGGACGCGCTGCAGATCGCGCGCCACGCGTCGCAGGCGCGACATCACGTCGAGAGGGGAGAGGTCCACGTCGGGGAGGATCGTCGACCACGCGTCGATGATGAGGTCCACCTCGTCATCGCCGGACTGTGAGATCTCCGTGCCTGCCACCTCCCACAGCATAGGACCGCGCGCTCTCCGATCCGCGTCACGACGCCCCGCGCGGATTTGTAAGGGATTTTAACGATTAGCTTGGCGCGGCATCCGCGAGCGTGTACCGTCATGCGCATCACAGCACGCGCACGCCCGAAGTGCGCCCCTTCCAGGAGGTACCGATGAAGTTCTTCCAGAGGCTCGGCAGGTCGTTCATGCTGCCGGTCGCCGTCCTCCCGATCGCCGCGATCCTGATGGGCGTCGGGTACTGGATCCAGAACGTCGCAGGCGACAACATCGCCGTGACGTTCCTCAACGGCGCGGGCGGTGCGCTGCTCGGCAACATGCCGATCCTCTTCGCGATCGGCGTCTCACTCGGCATGGCGACGAAGACCGACGGCACGTCGGCGCTCGCGGGCCTCGTCTCGTGGCTCACGATCACGACGCTCCTGAGCACCGACACCGTCGCCCTCTTCCAGGGGGTCGAGGCCGCCGAGGTCAACCCGGCCTTCGGCGTCATCAACAACGTCTTCGTCGGCATCATCGCGGGCCTCATCGGCGCGTTCGCGTACAACCGCTTCAAGGACGTCAAGCTGCCCGACGCCCTGGCCTTCTTCTCGGGCAAGCGCTCGGTCGCGATCGTCGCCGCCGGCATCTCGCTCCTCGTCGTGATCCTCCTCTTCTTCATCTGGCCGTTCGTGTACAGCGGTCTCGTCGCGTTCGGCGAGTTCATCGCGACGCTCGGCCCGGTGGGCGCGGGCATCTACGGCTTCATGAACCGCCTGCTCATCCCGCTCGGGCTGCACCACGCGCTGAACTCGGTGTTCTGGTTCGACGTGGCCGGCATCAACGACCTCAACAACTTCCTCTCGGGCACGGGCGAGTACGGCGTCACCGGCCAGTACATGACCGGTTTCTTCCCCGTGATGATGTTCGGCCTCCCCGGTGCGGCGCTTGCGATGTACGTCACCGCGAAGAGCACGCGCAAGAAGGTCGCCGCGGGCCTGCTCCTCTCCGGCGCGATCTCGTCGTTCGTCGTCGGCGTGACCGAGCCCCTCGAGTTCGCGTTCATGTTCCTCGCCCCGGTCCTCTACCTCATCCACGCCGTCTTCATGGGCATCTCGCTCGCCGTCAGCGCGATCCTCCCGGTCCGGATGGGCTTCGGCTTCTCCGGCGGCGGGATCGACCTGCTCCTGGGATGGGTGAACCCGATGGCGCAGAACCCGTGGCTCATCCTCGTCATGGGCGTGTTCTGGTTCGTCGTCTACTTCCTCGTGTTCCGATTCGTCATCCTGCGGTTCAACCTGAAGACGCCGGGCCGTGAGGACGACGACGTCGCGCTCGACGGGGCCGACGCGACGACGGCCGACGGGGGCTACCTCGCGACGGCCGCGCGCTTCATCGACGCGCTCGGCGGACGCGACAACATCATGGAGCTCGAGAACTGCGCGACCCGGCTCCGGATGGAGCTGGGTGACGTCGCGAAGGCCGACGAGGCCGCGCTCAAGCGCGCAGGCGCGGCGGGCGTGATGAAGCCCGGCGGGCGCTCGTACCAGGTGATCTACGGCCTCAACGTGCAGTTCGTGAAGGACGCCATGGAGCAGATCATGTCGGGGCGCGCCGAGGCGCCGGCGCCGTCCGCGCCGACCGCCGAGCCGGTCGCGGCCCCGCCGCAGACGGCGACCGCGGTCGCCGCTCCCGCGACGGTGCGGCTGCGTCAGCCGATCGAGGGTGCCGTCGTGCCGCTCTCGTCGGTGCCCGATGCCACGTTCGCCCAGGGCATCATGGGCCCGGGCGTCGCGATCGAGCCGACCGGTGACACGGTCGTCGCCCCGGTCGACGCGACCGTCGGGCACGTCTTCGAGACGGGGCACGCGATCGCCCTCGTGCTCGACGACGGCACGGAGCTGCTCATCCACGTCGGCATCGACACCGTCGCGATGAAGGGCGAGGGCTTCCAGACCCTCGTCGAGGCCGGGGCGCGCGTGACCGCGGGGACCCCGCTGCTGCGCGTCGACCTCGACCGCATCCGCGCGGCCGGCCATCCCACCGTGACGCTCGTGATCGTCCTCAACAACGAGAGCGCCGTGATCGAGCTCATCTGACCGCGACCCGCGCGAGGCGCCCCGCAGGCACGCCTGCGGGGCGCCTCGCCGTCTGCGCGCGCCTCGTGTTCCCACGTTGCAAAGAAGGTGGTCGACAGGCAGGATGACCCGGGCGCCCGTCGTGCTTGACACGACCCCCGAGGGTGCGCCTATGATGCCAGAAACCGGTTTCTCCGGTTCTCGTCCTCGCAACGACGCGAAAGGGAAGACAGTGAGCGCATCACGTGTGGAGATGAGCCGTCGGACACTCCTCGGGCTCGGACTGGGCGCCACGGCGCTCATGCTGGCCGGCTGCAACCGCTTCGGCATCAGCACCGAGCCGTCGGCGGCGGCGTCCACGCTCAACATGATCTGGTGGGGCGACGCGGCCCGCGCCGAGGCGACGGAGGCGATGCTCGCGGTCTTCACGAAGGAGCACGACGGCCTCACGATCAAGACCGAGTACCAGGACTCTGGCCCCTACGCCGACAAGATGGCGACCCGATTCGCGGCCGGCGACATCCCCGACCTGTTCAACCAGCGCCGTGACAGCCTGCGCGAGTACGCCGACCGCGGCGCGCTGCTCGACCTCAACCAGCACCTCGACGTGCTGAACCTCGACGACGTCCCCAAGACGGCGCCGCTCGGCGTGGTGGGCGACGCGCTCTACGGCATCCCCGCCGGCCTCAACGCGGTCGGCTTCGTCATCAACCGGAACCTCACCGACCAGTACGGCGTCGAGATCCCCGACGGCGACACGTGGTCGTGGGACGACCTCTGGGCGTTCAGCAAGGCGGTCACCGACGCGTCGGGCGGTCAGGTCTACGGCGTCGACATGGCCTTCGACACCGTGCAGAACCTCGTCGTCTTCGTGCGTCAGACGGGTGAGGAGCTCTACAACGAGGACGGCTCGTTCGGCGCGAGCGAGAAGACGCTCACGGACTGGTTCGCGATGTCGGTCGAGCAGCGCGCGGCCGGCGCGCTCGCGCCGGCCGGGCACATCGAGACGGTCGGCAGCTCGGCCGAGCAGTCGCCGCTCGCCGCCGGTCTCGTCGCGGGGCAGGTCATCCCGACGAACAACCTCAAGGCCTACAACGACGCGTCGGGCGGCGCGCTCGAGCTGCTGCGCATGCCGGGCGAGGTCCAGGGCGCTCGGCGCGGCATGTCGATCGACACGTCGATGTACTGGTCGATCGGCCAGGAGTCGCCGAATCAGGAGATGGCGCTCGAGCTGCTCGACTTCATCGTCAACAGCGTCGAGGGCAACGAGGCCGTCGGCGCGACCCGCGGCCTCCCGGCGAGCACGGTCGTCGCGGAGGCGATCGCGGACTCCCTCACCCCCGAGGACCAGCGCTCGATCGCGTACATCACGGCCCTCGCCGAGGAGGAGCTGCCGGACTCGCGCCCCGACCCCATCGGAGGCCAGGCCGTGCAGGATGCGCTGACCGACATCGCGACCGAGGTCACCTTCGGCCGCATCACGGCTCAGGAGGCCGCGAAGCAGGTCATGGCCGCGGCGAGCGAAGCCCTCGGGCAGGCCTGACGATGGTCGCCACCGTGGATGCGCCGCCCCGCGGCGAGCGCACCCTTCCGCCGACGGCGCCGGTCGTGCGCCGTCGGCGGAAGCCGACGAGGGCCGGCCGGATCGACTGGTCCGGCTACCTCTTCCTCATCCCGTGGTACGGCGGGATGCTCCTCACGATCATCCCGTTCGGCGCCTCGCTGTACCTCGCTTTCACCGACTACAACCTCCTGAACGCCCCCGTCTTCGTGGGCTTCGAGAACTTCGCCGAGATGCTGTCGGATCCCCGGGTCGGGCAGTCGCTCATCGTGACCTTCGTCTACACGTTCGTGTCGGTTCCGCTGTCGCTCGTCGCGGCGCTCGGCGTCGCGATGGCGCTCAACCAGGGTCTGCGCGGCCTCTCGTTCTACCGCGCGATCTACTACCTGCCCTCCTTGCTGGGGTCGAGCGTCGCGATCGTGATGCTGTGGCGCGAGCTGTTCGGCACGCGCGGCGTCGTGAACACGGCGCTCGGCTGGCTCGGGATCGACGGCCCCGCCTGGGTGTCCGATCCCGACACCGCACTCAGCGTGCTCATCATGCTGAACATCTGGACGTTCGGGTCGCCCATGGTGATCTTCCTCGCGGCACTCCGGCAGGTGCCCGCCATGTACTACGAGGCCGCGGCGGTCGACGGAGCGACGAAGTGGTGGCAGTTCCGCTACATCACCGTGCCGCTCATCAGCCCGATCATCTTCTTCAACCTCGTCCTGTCGATCATCGGGTCGCTGCAGACCTTCACGCAGGGCTACGTCATGAGCAACGGGTCGGGCGGCCCGGCCGGATCGACGCTCTTCTTCAATCTCAACCTCTACATCGAGGGATTCGGACGCTTCAACATGGGGTACGCGTCGGCACTCGCATGGCTGCTGCTGCTCATCATCGCCGCGCTCACCGCGGTCAACTTCATCGCCCAGAAGCACTGGGTGTTCTACGAGGACGCGGAGGAGCGATGACCGTCACCGAGGTCCAGACCGTCGTCCGGCCCCGTCGCTGGAGCCGGCCCCCGCAGGATGTCCGCGCGGTCGGCCGCCGTCGCGCGACCGCCCGCTCGCGCTTCCTCCGGCACGTCGTGATCGCGGGGGTGGGGCTCTTCATGCTCTACCCGCTGCTGTGGATGCTCTCGAGCTCCTTCAAGCCCGACGACAGGATCTTCACCGAGCAGGGCCTGTGGCCCGCCGAGTGGGATCTCGCGAACTACACGGACGGCTGGAACGCCCTCGAGCATCCGTTCGACGTGTACCTCGTGAACTCGCTCATCATCGTGGTCCTCAGCATCATCGGCACCCTCGTGTCCACCGCGCTCGCGGCGTTCGCGTTCGCCCGGCTGAACTTCCCGGGGCGGCGCCTCATGTTCGCGCTCACGCTGGGAACGCTCATGCTCCCTGGCCACGTGCTGCTCATCCCGCAGTACATCATCTTCGCCGAGCTCGGATGGGTGAACACGTACCTGCCGCTCGTCGTGCCGCACTTCCTCGCATCGAACGCGTTCTACACCTTCCTCATGGTGCAGTTCATGCGTGCGCTGCCGCGGGAGCTCGACGACGCCGCGCGCATCGACGGATGCGGGACCTTCGGCATCTTCTGGCGGATCATCCTCCCGCTGTGCACGCCCGCCTTCGCGACGACGGCGATCTTCACCTTCATCGCGACCTGGAACGACTTCTTCTCGCCGCTCATCTACATCACGGACACCGACCTGTACCCGGTGCCGCTCGCGCTGCGCCAGTTCATGGACTCGGAGGGCCAGGCGTCGTGGGGGCCGATGTTCGCGATGTCGGTCGTGTCGCTCCTGCCGATCGTCGGGTTCTTCATCGCGGGTCAGAAGTACCTCGTCCAGGGCATCGCGACGACCGGGCTCAAGTGAGCATCGACACGGCGGGGGAGCGGTCGTAGCATCGCCCACAAGGAGGCGCTTCGCGTCCACCGGGTCGGCCGTCGGCTCGCGCGAAGCGCAGGGAGCGAGCTGACATGGACATGAAGACCATGACCGACATGATGGCCGATTCGGACACGATGATGCCGATGGACCACGACGTCATGCAGGCCTGCATGGAGGCGTGCATGGCGTGCGAGCAGGCGTGCACGATGGCCGCTGACATGGAGTCGGGCGCCGAGATGTCGATGTGCCGCAGCATGTGCATGAGCTGCGCCGACATGTGCCACACGATGATGCGCATGATGCTCCGCCCCATGGGCATGCACATGGGCGCGATGATGGCCATGCACGAGGCGATGAAGACCATGGCGATGGCGTGCTACGACGAGTGCATGAAGCACGCCGAGACGAGCGAGGCGATGCGGATGTGCGCTCAGGCGTGCATGGACTGCGCGAACGCGTGCGACGCCATGATGAAGAGCATGAGCTCGGCCTCGATGTGAGGCGCGGCGGGCCGGATGCGACGGGCGCGGCTCAGCCGCGCTCGTCGCGCACGTTCAGCCACCTGCCCGCTGCCGAGAGCACGTGGTAGCCGGCGTGCAGGGCGACGGGCTCGCCGGGCGCCACGATCGACGCCAGCGGCGCGTGGTGCCACACGCGCGTGAGCGCGCGACCCTCGAGATCGCGCAGCTCGAGCCATCCGTCGGCGTCCACGGCGCCCGCGATCGCGTCGATCCAGCGGCTCGGGGTCGCGGCGACGATGCGCCGCTGGATGAGGTGCATGTCGTGACCCGGTCCGACCTCGGCGCAGAGGGCGCCGGCCTCGTGCAGGCACACGACGGTGTGCTCGGCGGAGACGCGGAGGGGGCTGGTCACGGGATGCTCCTGTCGACGGGTGCGGTCGGGCGTTTCGACCACGGTACGGTCCCTCGCCGCGCCCGTCACGCCGCCGTGTAACGCAGGGAAACCCGCCGTAGCATGGCGGAATGGCGAAGAGGGCACCCCGGGCGGAGATCGACGAGACGCGGCTGGTCGTCGGGGAGCGGGAGACCTCCGCGGTCGGCGTGCCGGGCGTGTACCACGCGATGAAGACGTCGCTCGAGCAGATGGGCGTCGTCCGGAGCGCGCGGACGCTCCTGCGCGTGAATCAGAAGGACGGCTTCGACTGCCCCGGCTGCGCATGGCCCGAGGAGGACAGGCGCCATGTCGCGGAGTTCTGCGAGAACGGCGCGAAGGCGGTGGCCGAGGAGGCGACGCTGCGCCGCGTCGAGCCGTCGTTCTTCGCCGAGCACTCCGTCGACGAGCTCCGGGGCCACGATGACTGGTGGCTCGGCCAGCAGGGCCGCCTGACGACCCCGATGGTGCTCGACGAGGGCGGGACGCACTACCGGGAGGCGGGGTGGGACGAGGCCCTCGATCTCGTCGCGGGCGCGCTGACGAGCCTGGACGACCCGGACGAGGCGGTCTTCTACACGTCGGGGCGCACATCGAACGAGGCGGCCTTCCTCTATCAGCTGCTCGTGCGGGGGCTCGGCACGAACAACCTCCCCGACTGCTCGAACATGTGCCACGAGTCCAGCGGGTCGGCGCTCACGGAGACCATCGGCATCGGCAAGGGGACCGTCTCGATCGAGGACATCCACGAGGCCGACCTGCTCATCGTGGCGGGGCAGAACCCCGGCACGAACCACCCCCGGATGCTGTCGGCCCTCGAGAAGGCGAAGCGGCGCGGCGCGACGATCATCGCCGTCAACCCGCTGCCCGAGGCCGGGCTCATCCGGTTCCGCAATCCGCAGACCCCGCACGGACTCGTGCTCGGCGGCACGCGCATCGCCGACGAGTTCCTGCAGATCCGGCTCGGCGGCGACCAGGCGCTGTTCCAGGGCATCGGCAAGCACCTGCTCGAGCGCGAGGCGGAGGAGGGCGGCGTCCTCGACCGGGCCTTCATCGAGGGCTTCACCACGGGCTTCGACGCGTACGCCGCGGCGGTCGCGGAGGTCGGCTGGCCGCAGATCGAGGAGGCGACGGGGCTCGACGAGCGGACGATCCGGGCGACGGCGGAGCGCGTGCGGCGCTCGCGCGGCACGATCGTCTGCTGGGCGATGGGCCTCACGCAGCACAAGCACTCCGTCGCGACACTGCGCGACGTCGTCAACGTGCTGCTCCTGCGCGGCGACATCGGGCGTCCCGGAGCGGGCGTCTGCCCCGTGCGCGGCCACTCGAACGTGCAGGGCGACCGGACGATGGGCATCTACGAGAAGCCGTCCGAGACGTTCCTCGCGGCGCTCGACGCCGAGTTCGGGTTCCGCGCCCCGCGCGCGCACGGGCACGACACGGTGGCGGCGATCCGCGCGATGCGGGACGGACGCGTGCGGGTGTTCCTCGGGATGGGCGGCAACTTCGTCTCGGCGACGCCCGACACCGCCGTCGTCGAGGCGGCGATGTCGCGCGTCGACCTCACCGTGCACGTGTCCACCAAGCTCAACCGGTCGCACGTCGTGCACGGCCGCCGTGCAGTCATCCTGCCGACGCTCGGCCGCACCGACCGCGACCACCGCGGGCGCGGCGAGCAGCGCGTGACCGTCGAGGACTCGATGGGCGCGGTGCACGCCTCGCGCGGACGCCTGGCCCCGCCGAGCGGCGACCTGCTCAGCGAGGTCGCGATCATCGCGCGCCTCGCGGAGCGCGTGTTCGCGGACCGGCCGAACGCGCCTCGCGCCGACTGGCGCGCGCTCGAGGACGACTACGCGCGCGTGCGCGCGCACATCGCGCGCGTCGTGCCCGGGTTCGACGACTACGAGCGCCGCATCGAGAAGGGCCGCACCTTCCTGCTGCCGAACGGGCCGCGCGACGCGCGCCGCTTCGACACCCCGACGGGGCGGGCGGTGTTCACGGCGAATGCGCTCGAGCACCCGCGCATCCCGGAGGGGCGGCTGCTGCTGCAGACCCTCCGCTCGCACGATCAGTACAACACCACGGTCTACGGCCACGACGACCGCTATCGCGGCATCCGCGGCGGGCGTCGCGTCGTCTTCGCGCACGCCGACGACATCCGCGCGCTCGGGTTCGCGGAGGGAGACATCGTCGATCTCGTCTCGGAGTGGGATGGCCCGCTCGGCCGCGAGGAGCGTCGCGCCGAGGCGTTCCGGCTCGTCGCCTACGACACGCCGCGCGGCAATGCGGCCGCGTACTACCCCGAGACGAACGTCCTCGTGCCGCTCGACTCGGTCGCCGACACGAGCGGGACCCCCACGTCGAAGGCCGTCGTCGTGCGGCTCGAGGCGCGCTGAGCATGGGCCGCCTCACGGCGCACCGCCCGGTCGTCCGCGTCCGTCTCGGGGACGACGGCGCGTCGGCCGCGCGACGGCCCGACGCGCTCGCCGTCGAGGAGCCCCTCGAGATCCGCGTCGCGGGCGAGCCGGTCGCCGTCACGATGCGGACCCCGGGCCATGATGTCGAGCTCGCCTCCGGCTTCCTCGTCTCGGAGGGGGCCGTGCATGCGCAGGACGACGTGCGCGCGGCCATCCACTGCGGAGGGCCAGGGACCGGGGGCACCGAGAACACCTACAACGTGCTCGATGTCGCCCTCGCGCCCGGGATCCGTCCTCCCGTCGCACGCGGCTTCTACACGACGAGCTCGTGCGGCGTGTGCGGCAAGGCCTCGATCGAGGCCGTCGAGACCGTGTCGGCGTTCGACATCCGCTCGGACCCGACGCGCGTCGCGGCACCGGTTCTCGCGACCCTGCCCGACCGCCTCCGATCCGCGCAGGCGCTCTTCGACCGGACAGGCGGCCTGCACGCGGCGGCGCTGTTCCCCGCCGAGGGCGGCGAGCCCCTCGTCGTGCGCGAGGACGTGGGGCGCCACAACGCGGTCGACAAGGTCGTCGGATGGGCGCTCGCGCGGGGGATGCTGCCGCTGCGCGGCACCGTGCTCATGGTGTCGGGGCGCGCGAGCTTCGAGCTCGTGCAGAAGGCCGCGATGGCCGGCGTCCCCCTGCTCGCGGCCGTGTCGGCGCCGTCGTCGCTCGCGGTCGAGCTCGCCGCGAGCCGGGGCATCGGGCTCGTCGGGTTCCTCCGAGGCGACACGATGAACGTGTACGCAGGGGCCGAGCGCGTCGATCTCGACGGGGGAGTTGTCCCCACGCCCGGGCGTCCGGGCGACTCCCGCGGCGCCGACCGCGTCCGATAGGGTCGATCGCGGGGGTCGCCGGCATCGTGCTCGGCGTGGTGTCGTCTGCGCGGCTCGCCGCACACGACGACAGGAGCACTCATGGCCATCCGCCGCACCACCAAGACCGTCCTCGCCGCAGCCGCCGCGCTCGCCCTCCTTCCCGGCCTGGCCGCCTGCGGCGCCGGCGGGCAGTCGGTCGCCGACGCGTGCGAGCTCATCCAGGGCGGCAACGCGAGCCTCCAGTCGAGCATGAGCGAGCTCTCCACCGCGATGACGAGCGGCGACACCGAGGCGCTCAGCGAGCAGGTCTCGGCCATCAACGACGAGGTCGCGGCCCTCGGCGAGAAGGTCACCAACGAGGAGGTCGCCCCGGTCTACGAGAAGTTCGCGGGCGCGTTCGGCGACCTCACGACGCAGATCGAGGGCATGGGCGAGCTCGACATGACCGACACCGAGGCGATGACCAAGGTGAGCGAGGACATGACGGCCGCGTCGACCGCGCTCACCGAGGCTGAAGGCGAGCTTCGTGAGGTCTGCGGCGCCTGAGCCGCCGCTTCGCGAGAGCCCGTGCCGACCGGCACGGGCTCTCGGCGTCTCCGCGCCGGCGGCCCCGCGCGACCGTAGGGTGGGAGGACGCGAACGGAAGGGGATCCCATGGCCCGCATCCTGATCTTCGGAGGGCACGGCAAGGTCGCGCTCCTGCTGGCGCCGCTCCTCGCGGGCCGCGGAGACGAGGTGACGAGCGTGATCCGCAATCCCGCGCACGCCGACGAGGTCGCAGCGACCGGCGCGGAGCCCCGCGTGGCCGACGTCGAGACGCTCGACGTCGATGCG
This sequence comes from Microbacterium sp. JZ37, assembly GCF_035188445.1. Classification (NCBI taxonomy): domain Bacteria; kingdom Bacillati; phylum Actinomycetota; class Actinomycetes; order Micrococcales; family Microbacteriaceae; genus Microbacterium; species Microbacterium sp. JZ37. The sequence continues at coordinate 1,680,711 of NZ_CP045253.1, forward strand.
CTCGCGCAGCTCGTGCGCGGCCACGACGCGATCGTGTGGTCGGCGGGAGCCGGCGGCGGGAATCCGGCCCGGACCTACGCGGTGGACCGCGACGCGGCCATCCGCTCGATGGACGCCGCACGTGCGGCGGGCGTCGACCGCTACGTCATGGTGTCGTATCTCGGCTCACGACCCGATCACGGCGTGCCGCGGGACGAGCCGTTCTTCGCGTATGCGGAGTCGAAGGCCGCCGCCGACGAGCACCTGCGCGCGAGCGGGCTCGCGTACACGATCCTCCAGCCGGGGCCCCTCACGCTCGACGAGCCGACCGGTCTCATCGAGACGGCGGAGCCGGGCACGGGGCGCGTGACGCGAGGCGACGTCGCGGCGGTCGCCGCGGCCGTGCTGAGCGATGACGCGACGGCGGGGCGCTCCATCCCGTTCGGCAACGGAGCGACGCCCATCGACGAGGCGCTCGCGGCGCGGTGAGGCGCGTCGCGCTCGCCGTCGTGGGGGCGCTCACGGTCGCGGCGGGGCTCCTCGTGCACACGGCTCTGCCCGAGACCGCGGCGTCCGACGCGGCGGGCGACGCGCTCTACGCGGTGCTCGTGTACCTGCTCGCGGCGTTCGCGGCTCCCCGTGCGCGCCTGCTCGTCGTCGCGGCAGCGGCTCTCGCCTGGTGCACGGCCGTCGAGCTGCTGCAGCTGACCGGGCTCCCCGCGCGCTGGGGCGCGGCCTTCCCGCCCCTCCTGCTCGTGCTCGGCACGGTGTTCTCGGCCGCAGACCTCGCCTGGTATGCGGCCGGCGTCGCGATCGCCGCGGGCGCGGACGCCGCGCTGCGGGCGCTCAGAGCCCCTGGCCGGCGTCCCACAGGCGCTCGGGGGAGCCGTTGATGAGCGCGTCGATGTGCATGGCCTGGGCGTCGGTGAGCGACGCGACGTAGTCGACGATCCCGCGCCCGGTGGCGCGCCGCCGGAGCTCGGCGCCATCCGACGCGTCGGCGAGCTCCGGCGCCTCGCGGCGCACCCGCGCGTAGTCCTCTGCCGCGAGATCGACGAGATCGAGCAGACGGCGCGGCGCCCGGCGCACGTCGCGCGGATCGTCGAGCCACGCGGCGAAGCCGTCGACGAGTCGCTCGAGCACGCTCGCCTGTCCGCGCTGGTACAGCGCGAGATCGGGCCGCTCGAGGATGAACCGCTGGTGCAGGAACTTCAGCACAGCGACCTCGTGCCACGCGGTGCGGTCGAGGCTCACGTGACCCGAGCGGATGGGCGGGGTCGCGGTGACCGCGATCGAGTGCTGCAGGCGCGCGATCCACGCGGCCGTGAACTGCGAGAGCGTGCGCTCGGTGAGCATCGAGCCGTCGAAGGGGACCGCGAGCAGGCCGTCGATGACCTCGTCGTTCACGCGCGCGACCGCGTCCGCGAACGCGTCCTCGTCGGCGATCCACGGATCCTTCGCGGCGAGACGGCGCCACAGGAGCTCGAGGGCGCGGCCCGGAGCACGCTGCGAGAGGACGAGATCGCCCTGCTCGGCGGCGTGCAGCTCGGCGCGCTCACGGCGCCATGCCCGGAACTCGGCCGAGATCGTGGACTGGTTGAGCAGACCGGCACGGTAGAAGTCGTCGAGGTCGTGGAGCGAGTAGGCGATGTCGTCGGCGATGTCCATGACCGAGCACTCGACGGTCTGCTGGAGGGGTGCGATCTCGGGGTACGCCGTGCGGGCCTCGTGCATCTCGTGCACGTCGAGCGCGAAGGCCGAGAACTTGTACGCGCCCGTGCCGGGGCTCGCGGGCGTGATCCCGCGCGGAGCCTCGTCGCGGCCGAACCAGTCGTCGCCCTCGCCCCGCAGCCACGGGTACTTCAGCACGGCCGCGCGCACGGCCGCCGTGAGATTGAGCCCTGCTCCCGCGCGGTCGTACTCGTCGAGGCGCGTGATGATGCGGAACGTCTGGGCGTTGCCCTCGAAGCCCTCGCGGAGGCCGAAGCGGTCCTTCGCGAGCCGGTCGAGGGTCTGCTCGCCGAGGTGCCCGAAGGGCGGATGGCCGAGGTCGTGGGCCGCAGCGGCGGCCTGCACCACGACGGGGTCGCATCCGCCGAGCCGATCCACGAGCGCGGCATGCTCGCCGTTCGCGAGCTGCACGGCGATGCCGCGGGCGACGGCGGCCACCTTGACCGAGTGCGTGAGCCGGTTGTGCACCGCGAGGCCGGCGCCGGCCTGCGCGATGACCTGCGTCACGGCCGACAGCCGCGAGTAGTACGGCGAGAAGCGGATCCGCTCGACGTCGACGCGGTACTCCGGGTTCCGCTCGCGCTGCTGGTACGCGTCGAGCGCCTCGGGCACGCGCCGGGCGGTGCGGGGATCGTGTGCGCCGGCCGTGGGGCCGCCGGAAGGTGCATCGGTCATCGGGACGATGCTACGAGACCGGAGGAGGAGTCAGGTGCGGCGACGGCGGAGGAAGCCCCGGCGCGGGGGCTCCTCGGGAGCTGCCGGACGCGCGGCGGCGCGACGACGCTCGTCGCGGCGCTCCGCCCACGCCGCGACCTCGGCGTCGATGTCGACCATGGGCGTCACGACGGGAGGCCCGCCGAGCAGCTGCATGCGGGCGAGCCTGACGCGGCGGTTGAAGTCGTCGAGATGCGCGCGCACGTCGGCCTCGCGCGAGAAGCCGTCGAGGGTCTCGTGCAAGGCGGCATGCTCGGTGCGCAGCTGGAGAGCGGGCGGGCCGATCCCGGTGAGCCCCTCGCGCTCGATCTTGCGGCGGATCCACCAGTCCGGGTCGTGCGACGTCCCGAGTCCCTCGATCGGGCGGCCCGCTCCCGGCAGGTCGTCGAACTCGCCGCGGCGCATCGCCTGCTGGATGACCATCTCGACGTAGGCATGCCGATCGGCCGGGGTCGTGGAGCCCGCGCTGCTGCGGCGCTCGTCCTCATCCGCCGGCTCGCCGAGCTCCTCGCGGATGCGGTCGATCCGGTACTGGGCGGCCGCGAGCCGCGGGTCGTCGGGCTGCTCGCGCTCGCGTGCTGCCATCGCCATCACCTCCGCGTCACCAGGCTACGTCGCGCGGGGAGCAGAGGGGCCGTCAGGCGCCGAGGTCGCCGCGCAGGCGCGTGAGGTGCGCGGCGGTCAGGTCGTCCTCGGCGCGCTCCGCGGTCGGGATGTCGCGGATGACCTCGAACCCGACGGCGGGGACGCCGCCCGCAGGGCGCACGTCGAGGTGCACGACCTCGTCGCCCCGCGCGTGCAGCCAGGCGGCCATGTCGTAGTCGCTCGGGGAGTCTCCCGCCGTGAACCAGCGGCGCGGCGCGGCCATCCGCTCCTCGATGAGGCCGAGCGCGCGCTCGGCGCCGAGGGCCTTGCCCGCCGTCACATGCTCGATGTCGACCGAGATGATCGTCGGGACGATGTGGAAGTCGGAGGCGAGCCCCAGCTCGTCGATCACGGCCTGGCAGGCCGCGACGAACGCGGGCTGCGCCGCGAGGTAGTCGGCGTTGGCTGTGTCGACGTTCTGCTCGACGGAGATCATCGTCCGCTTGGTGTCGTCCCAGAACATGAGGTCGCGCTCGCGCTCGGCGAGCGCGCGGATGGCGTCGAGCAGCTCCTGCGGCGGCCGCAGCGCCTCGTCGGCGTGCACCTGCCCGGCGCGCGGCGTCTCGGCGGACGCGTCGAGCGCGAACCACGTCGCGCCCTTCTCTCCGACGCCCCAGACCGGGGCGTCGGCGCGGAGCCCCGCATCCGCGAGCGCCGGGATGACCCGCTCCACGAGGAAGGCGTGCGAGCGCCCGGTGTTGAACACCACGGGCGCACCCGCATGAGCGAGGGCGACGAGGTCGGGCGCGATCGATGGCACGCGCAGGGTGCGGGTGACGGTGCTCGCGAGCGGGCCGTCGACGTCGAGGAGGAGTCCGAGGGTCACCGCTCCATCCTCCCCGATCGCGGGGTCACACCGGCACGTCGATGATCCGGCCCTCGTCCCACGGCTCGGTCCAGCCGAGCCGATCGAACATCGCGTCGAGCACACCCGCCGTGAAGCCCCACACGATGCGCTCCTCGCGCGTGCGCGGATCCGCGAGCACGAACGCGGGGCCGCGCCACTCGCGGCCGCCGCGGCGGGTGACGGAGGTGCGGCGGTTCTCAGGCGCGAGGAGATCCGCGACCGGAGCGCGGAACACGGACGACGACTCGGCTGCGTCGACCGCGCGAACCGGCGAGGGGCGCCGCCACCAGGCGAGCACGGGGGTCACGAGGTGGCCCGAGACCGGCACGGGGATCTCGCGGAGCGCGCCGAGAACGTCGACGCCGGCGGGGTCGAGCCCCGTCTCCTCGCGCGCTTCCCGCAGAGCGGCCGCGACGATGTCGCGGTCACCGGGCTCCACGCGGCCGCCCGGGAAGGCGATCTGCCCTGCATGGGAGCGCAGCGTGGTCGCGCGCGCGAGCAGGAGCACGTCGAGGTCGCTCGAGACGGCGCAGCGATCGTGCCCGGCGGATGCGGGGAGCGCGTCGAGGACGCCGAACAGCACGAGCACGGCCGCGGGCCGAGTGGCGCCCGCCATGAGCTGCGCCCGCTCGCGCGCCCACGGGCCTTCGAAAGCCGGGTCGGCCGCGAGCGCCTCGAGCTGCGCGCGCGCCGTCGACGCCGGGAGCTGTGCGTGCGCGGACGACATGGCCACGAGCGTATCGCGCCGCATCGCGCCCTAGGCTGGTCGCTGTGATGTCGGACGAGAAGACGCCGCCGCTCGCGGTCGTCGTGACCGTGAGCGACCGCTCGGCGGCGGGGGAGCGCGAGGACGCCGCGGGCCCGCGGGCCGTCGACGCCCTGCGTGCCGCGGGATGGCGGTGCGAGCCCGCGCGGGTCGTCCCGGATGGCGAGGCCTCCGTCTCGGCGGCCCTGCGGCAGGCGGTCGCAGACGGCGCGCGCCTCGTCGTGACGACGGGCGGCACGGGCGTCGGGCCGCGCGATCGGACGCCCGAGGGCACGCGCGCGGTGCTCGATCGGGAGGTGCCCGGGATCGCCGAGGAGCTGCGCCGTCGCGGCGCGCAGGAGAAGCCGGCCGGCATGCTGACCCGCGGCCTCGCGGGCATCGCCGGGGCAGCGCTCGTCGTGAACCTGCCCGGTGCGCCGCGAGCCGTGGACAGCGGGATGCCGGTCGTGCTCTCGGTCGCCGGGCACGTCGTGTCGCAGCTCGACGGCGGAGACCACGCGTGACCGGCGCCGGTCGGGTCGCGATCGCGCGCATCAGCGCCGAGCCGCTCGACGTCGCCGCGCACCTCGCGGCCGTCGACGACCCGCGCGCGGGCGCGGAGACGTCGTTCGTCGGCCGTGTGCGCGACCACGACCCGGACGCCGGGGGAGCGGTCGTGGCGCTCGAGTACACCGCGCATCCGGACGCCGAGCGCGTGCTCGCATCGCTCGCCGAGCGGGCCGCCGCTGACCACGGCGCGACGGTCGCCGTGAGCCACCGCGTCGGGCGCCTGGGCGTGGGCGACGCGGCGGTGGTCATCGCGGCCGCGTCGGCGCACCGAGCCGAGGCGTTCGCGGCGTGCCGTCAGCTCATCGAGGACATCAAGCGCGAGCTCCCCGTGTGGAAGCGCCAGGTCGAGGCCGACGGCACGGCCGCCTGGAAGGGCATCGGGGGCTGAGGCTCACCCGCCCGCGAACGGCGGCAGCACGTCCACGTGCACAGCGCCCGCGAGCGGAGCGTCGTCGTCGCGGCGCTCGCCGTCGACGAGGACGGCGCAGCGCGGCAGCACGGACCCGAGGGCCGGGTGGTCGGCGACGAGCGCCGCGCGGAGCGCGTCGAGCGTCGCCTCCGTGCGCTCCTCCTCGGCGACGCCCGCGGCCTCCTCGGCGGCGGCGAAGTAGCGCACACGTGTCATGCCGGCGCCTCGCCGTCGCGGATCCAGTCGCCGGAGCGCCCGCCGGACTTCGCGACGATGCGCGCGCTCTCGATCGCCGCGGATCGGTCGATGCCCTTGATCATGTCGACGACAGCGAGCGCCGCCACCGTCACGGCCGTGAGGGCCTCCATCTCGACGCCCGTCCGGTCGGCGGTGCGGACCTCCGCCTCGATCGCGACGCCCTCGTCCTCCACGGCGAGGTCGACGCGTGCACCGTGCACGCCGATCACGTGCGCGAGCGGCAGGAGCTCGGCGCAGCGCTTGGCTCCCTGGATCCCCGCGATGCGCGCGACAGCCAGGACGTCGCCCTTCGGCACGGCGCCGTCGCGCAGGGCGTCGGCCGTCGCGCGTGCGCAGCGCACGAAGCCGCGCGCTGTCGCGGAGCGGACCGTGGGCTGCTTGGCCGTGACGTCGACCATGCGGGCGTGGCCCGCGGCATCCAGGTGCGTGAAGGTCATGACAACAGCATGACATCCACGGGGTCGCCCGCCGCGACAGCGTCGACCTCCGCGGGCACGACCGCGTACGCCGTCGCCGCGGCGAGGCTCCCCGCGAGATGAGAGCCCGATCCGCCCGGTGCGGCCGGGCGCACCGACCAGCGCGCGGGGTCCGATGTGTCCACGATCGCCGGCAGGTACTGGCGTCGCCCGGCGGGCGTGCGCCATCCGACCGCGGCGGGCAGCCGGAGGACGGGGCGAGCGGTGTCCCGGATGCCCTGCATCGCGCGCAGCGCGGGGCGCACGAACACCTCGAACGACACCGCGGCGCTCACGGGATTGCCCGGGAGGCCGAACAGCAGCGGGCCGTCGGCGAGCCGGCCGAAGGCCTGCGGCTTGCCGGGCTGCATCGCGACCTTGACGAAGGCGACCTGCCCGGCGAGCGCGTTCTTCACGACCTCGTACGCGCCCGCGCTGACCCCGCCGGAGGTGATCACCGCATCCGCGTCGTGTGCCGCGTGCAGGAGCTCGGCGAACGCCTGCTCATCGTCGGACGACACGGCCACGCGCACGATCTCGGCCCCTGCCGCCGCGGCGAGCCCCGCGAGCAGGGTCGAGTTGGACTCGGGGATCTGGCCGCGGGCCAGGGGCTCGCCCGCCGGCACGAGCTCGCTGCCGGTGGAGAGGACCACGACTCGAGGGCGGCGGTGCACCCGCACCGCACCGCCGATGCCGGCGGCGGCCGCGGCGCCGAGGGCATGGGGAGTGAGCACGGTCCCGGCCGGGAGCACCTCGTCGCCCGCGCGGAGGTCCTCGCCCCGTCGCCGGATGTGAGCGCCGCGGCGGCGCGGCGCCCGGAGCACCGCGATCTCGCCGAGCGACGCGGCGAGGCCGTCGCGCGTGTGCTCGAACGGCACGATCGCGTCGGCAGCCGTCGGCACGGGCGCCCCGGTCATGATGCGGATGGCCTCCCCTGCGCCGAGCGCCGGGTCGGCAGGGTCGCCGGCGGGCAGATCGGCGACGACGCGCAGGGTGACGGCGCGCTCCAGGTTCGCGTCGGCGACGTCGTCGAAGCGGACCGCGAAGCCGTCCATCGCGGAGTTGTCGAACACCGGGATGTCGACGTGCGCCCGCAGCGCCTCGGCGAGCACGCGCCCGCCCGCTGCGGCGAGCGGGACCTCGACCGGGTCGAGGGCGCGGACCTCCGCGAGGATGGCCGCGAGATGCTCCTCCACGGTGCGCAGGCGGCCGCTCACCGCGCGTCCTCCCTCTCGCGCCATGCCGCGTAGCCGCCATCGAGCACCCTCGCTCGCGTGAAGGGTGCGAGGGCCGTCGCCGCCCGCCGCGCTCGGCCCCCGATCTGGCACACGATGAGCACGGGGCGGTCGCCGACCTCGCGGGCGACGCGCTCGGGCGCGTCGAGCAGCTCGGCGAGGGGGATGTGGCGCGAGCCGGGCACGACGCCCGCCTCGAGCTCCTCGGCCTCGCGCACGTCGATCACGATCGGAGCGGCGGGGCTCGCGAGCTCGGCAGCCGCGGCGTCGACCGGCACGATCTCGACCGGGTGCGCGGGAGAGCCGGACGCGGTCACCGTGCGCGGTCGGCTGGTCGCCCCGCCCTCGCGCGACTGCGCCGCGCCGCGCAGCGGGATCTCGCGGAAGCGCGTGCCGAGCGCGTCGATGAGCAGCAGGCGGCCGACGAGCGGGTTGCCGACGCCCGCGAGGAGCGCGATCGCCTGCGTCGCCATGAGGGCTCCGAGCTGCAGGCAGAGGGGCCCGAGCACGCCCACGGCGGCGCACGTGGGCGGCTCGCCGACGCGATCAGCCGGGTAGAGGTCGTCGAGCACGACGGGTGCGACGCCCGCGGGAGGGCGCGACCAGAAGACCGTGAGCTGCGCGTCGGTCTCCTGGACGGTGCCCCAGACGAGCGGCGTGCTCGATGTCGCGCAGGCCGCCGCGACGGCCGAGCGCGTCGAGAAGAGGTCGGAGCCGTCGAGCACGACGTCGGCGCCCTCGAGGAGGCGCGCCGCGCTGTCGTCCGTGAGGCGCTCCCGGACGGCCCGCACCCGCACCTCCGGTGCGATCTCGCCCGCGACGCGCACGGCGCTGTCGACCTTCGGCGCCCCGACGTCGGAGAGGCGGTGGATGACCTGCCGCTGCAGGTTGGTCAGCTCCACGTCGTCGTCGTCGATCACCGTGAGCGTCCCGACACCGGCGGCGGCGAGGGCGAGCACGGCCGGGGAGCCCAGCCCGCCCGCGCCGACGATCGCGACGTGCCCCGCAGCGAGCCGGCGCTGCCCGTCATCGCCGAGCGCAGCGAGCGAGCGGTGGCGGGCCGTGCGCCGCTGCTCGGCGGCGCTCAGCGCGGGGACGGGCTCGACGAGCGGCGGGAACGGCATGGGATCAGGGTACGGCGTCCGCGTCGCCCGCGATTCTCGGGCGATCCATTCCCTTCCGGGCATCGCCGAGGCAGGATCGGAAGGGGGAGGGGGCTCATGGGGGAATCGGTCCGGATGCGCAGAGGCGCGCACACCGTGCCGGTCGACACCGGCGCTCTGCGGCTGAGCCCGCCCGTGCTCCGCGCGGATGTGCGCGTCGACCGGAGCCGCGCGCTCGCGCTCAACGCGCGGATCGAGCTGCACCACGGCGAGGTCGTCGCGGTGATGGGACCCCGCGGCTCGGGCGCCTCGACGCTCCTCGCCGCGCTCGCCGGGACCATCCGCCTGTCCGACGGCTCGATCGAGCTCGATGCGGGCATCCGGATCGACCGCCGTCGGCACCTCGGCCCCGCGCGGCGGGGCATCGCGCTCGTCGCCGGCGCACCGGACCTGCCCGAGCACCTCCGCCTCCGCGACATCGTCGCCGACGGGCTTCGGCATCGGGGTATCCCGCGCGGTCTTGCTCGCCAGGAGGCGGACGAGTGGCTGTGGCACGTCGGGCTCCCCGGAGCCGGCGACCATCACCCGCGCGAGCTCTCGCCCGGCGGCCGGGTGCGGGTCGCGGTGGCGCGCGCCCTCGCGGCGGCACCGCGGGTGCTCCTCCTCGATGACCCGCTCGCGCGGCTCGACGCACGCGAGGCGGACGACGTGCGCCAGATGCTCCGCGAGCAGCTCGCGGCGACCCTGACGACCGCGCTCGTCGTCACGCGCGATCTCGTCGACGCCGTCGCGCTCGCGCAGCGGATGGTCGTCCTCGAGCGGGGGCGCGTGACGCAGTCGGACCGAATCCCCGCCGTGCTCGCGGCGCCCGCGACCGCCTACGTCGCGGAGGTCGCGGGACTCAACCGGCTCGAGGGCGTGTTCGCGGACGGCCACTGGACGCCGCGCGAATCCGGCCCCGGGCCTCGTCTCGCGTCGTCCCACCGCACGCATGTCGCCGAGGGCGCCCCGGCCGCGGCGATCTTCCCGATGCGGTCGGTCCGCGTCGAGCACACGGCAGAGAGCACCTGGACCGGCGCGGTGCGCGTGGCGGGGGACAGCCCGGCGTCGCCCGGCCGCTGGCTCTCGCGTGTCGCGCGGATCGAGCCCCTGCCCGTGGGCGGCCGCGTGCGCACGAGCGCTCCCGAGATCGCGGTCGACCTGACATCCGCCCGCCTCGCGGAGCTGCGCCTGCAGCGCGACGACCCGATCTGGCTCTCGGTCGACCCGTCCGACGTCCGCGTGCGGCCGGCTTGACCGCTACGGCGCGCCCCCGCACGCCGCAGCGGGCCTACGCTGGACGGATGCGCAGCTCACCGCCTCTCGTCGACACGCACGGCCGTGTCCACCGGGACCTGCGCATCTCGCTGACCGACCGCTGCTCGCTGCGCTGCACGTACTGCATGCCCGAACAGGGGAACGAGTGGCTCGCGCGCACGAGCATCCTCTCCCTCGACGAGATCGAGCGCGTGGCGGCGGTGGCCGCGGCCGCGGGCATCACCACGTTCCGCCTCACGGGCGGGGAGCCCCTGCTGCGTTCCGACATCGTCGAGGTCGTGCGGCGGCTCGCACGGCTCGAAGGCCCGGATGGCCCCGTGCAGATCGCGATGACGACGAACGGCATCCGCCTCCCGGAGTTCCTGCCCGGTCTCGTCGCGGCGGGGCTGAGCCGCCTGAACATCTCGATCGACACGCTCGACCGCGAGCGGTTCCGGGAGCTCACGCGCCGGGATCGCCTCGGCGACGTGCTCGAGGGCATCGCGGCGGCCGCGGCGTCGCCGCTGCGTCCGCTCAAGCTGAACGCCGTCGCGATGCGCGACGTCAACGTCGACGAGCTCGTCGACCTCGTCGCGTTCGCGGTCGGCCACGGCGCGCAGATGCGGTTCATCGAGCAGATGCCGCTCGACGCGGGCCACACGTGGTCGCGCGAGCGGATGGTCACGCGCGAGGAGATCCTCGACGCGCTGTCCGCGCGATGGGAGCTCACACCCGTGCCCGGGCGCGGGGGCGCGCCGGCGGAGACCTGGCTGCTCGACGGCGGGCCGCACTCGGTCGGCGTCATCGCCTCGGTCACGGCGCCGTTCTGCGGCACCTGCGACCGGCTGCGGCTCACGGCCGACGGCCAGCTGCGCAACTGCCTCTTCTCGACGACCGAGTTCGACCTGCTGCCGATCCTGCGCGCGGGGCACGCGCCGGGCGTCGAGGAGCAGCACCTCGACGCGATGCTGCGCGGCTGCATCATCCGCAAGCTGCCCGGCCACGCGATCGACGATCCGTCGTTCCTGCAGCCCGCACGCGGGATGAACGCGATCGGCGGCTGAGTCCCGGTCGCCGAGCCGGAGCCCGGCGACCGGGAGCGGTCAGCCCGCTGCCGCGACGCGCTCCCACTCCGCGCGCCGCTGCGCCTGCAGCACGGGGTCGGGCACGGGCAGCGACGCGATGAGCCGGCGGGTGTACGGATCCTGCGGCGCGCCCAGCACGTCGGCGGTGCGGCCCTGCTCGGCGATGCGGCCCCTGTGGAGCACGACGACGCGATGCGCGAGCAGGTCGACCACGGCGAGGTCGTGCGTGATGAACAGGGCAGCGAAGCCGAATCGCTCCTGCAGCTCCGTGAAGAGCTCGAGCACGCGCGCCTGGACCGAGACGTCGAGCGCGCTCGTCGGCTCGTCGGCGATCACGAGCTTGGGCTCGAGCACGAGCGCCCGCGCGAGGCTCGCGCGCTGCCGCTGGCCGCCAGAGAGCTCGTGCGGGAACCGCCGTGCGACCTCGGGTGGCAGGTGCACCGCCTCGAGCAGCTCGGCGACGCGGTCGTCGGCCTCGCTCTGCCCGACGCCGTGCACGCGCAGCGGCTCGGCGACGCAGGCGCCGATCGTGAGCAGCGGGTTGAAGCTCGACGCCGGGTCCTGGAAGACGAAGCCGATCTCCCTCCGACGCGCCCGGAAGTCCCGTTCGCGGATGCCGTTGAGCTCCGCCCCGAGCACGCGCAGCGAGCCGCCCGTGACGGGAGCGAGCGCGGCCATCGCCCGGCCGATCGTCGTCTTGCCCGATCCCGACTCCCCGACGAGCCCGAGCACCTCGCCCGGGCGGATGTCGAAGCTCACGCCGTCGACCGCGCGGAAGCCGCGCGCCCCGAAGCGGCCGGGGTACTCGATCTCGAGTCCCTCGGCGCGGACGACGGGCTCGGCGTCGGCGTCGCCCGTGTACGGGCGATCGGCGATGGCGAGGCGCGGCACGGCCGCGAGCAGGCGCTGCGTGTACGCGTGCTGAGGGCGGGCGAACAGGTCGACCGCGCGCGCGGTCTCGACGATGTCGCCGCGGTACATGACGGCGACCCGGTCGGCGAGATCAGCCACGACCCCCATGTTGTGGGTGATGAGGACGATCGCGGTGCCGAACTCGTCGCGGGCCCGGCGCAGGAGGTCGAGGATCTCGGCCTGCACGGTCACGTCGAGAGCCGTCGTCGGCTCGTCGGCGATGATCACCTTCGGGCCCAGGACGAGGGCCTGCGCGATCACGATGCGCTGCTTCTGCCCGCCCGAGAACTGGTGAGGGTAGTCGTCGACGCGGCGCTCGGGGTCGGGGATGCCGACCTTGCGCAGGATCTCGACGGCTCGCTCGCGCGCCTCCTTCTTCCCGATGCGCTCGTGGGCCCTGATGCCCTCGGCGATCTGCCATCCCACCGTGAAGACGGGATTGAGCGCGGTCATCGGCTCCTGGAAGATCATCGCCGCCTCGGTGCCGCGCACCGCGCGCAGGCGATCGGGCGACAGCGCCACGACATCCTGCCCCGACAGCACGACGGCGCCGTCGACGCGCGCGGTCTCGGGCAGGAGCCCGAGGATCGCGCGCGCCGTGACGGTCTTGCCGCTGCCCGACTCGCCGACGACGGCGAGCACCTCGCCGGAGCGGACGTCGAGGTCGATGCCGTGCACCGCGTGGACGTCGCCGCCATCGGTCGCGAACGTGACGTCGAGACCCTGGATGCGGACCGCGGACTGCTCCTGCGTCATGCGCTCACTCCTCCTTCGGCCGCCACGGCGGCCCTCTTCGCGACCGCACGGCGCGTGCGCAGTCGCGGGTCGGCGAGGTCGTTGAGGCTCTCGCCGACGAGCGTGATGCCGAGCACCACGAGCACGATGGCGACGCCGGGGAAGATCGACGTCCACCACACGCCGCTCGTGACGTCCTCGATCGAGCGGTTGAGGTCGTAGCCCCACTCGGCCGCCGCTGTCGGCTCGATGCCGAACCCGAGGAAGCCCAGCCCCGCGAGCGTGAGGATGGCCTCCGACGCGTTGAGCGTGAAGATGAGCGGCAGCGTGCGGGTCGCGTTGCGCAGCACGTGGCGCATCATGATCCGCCACGGCGACGCGCCGATGACCTTCGCCGACTCGACGAACGCCTCCGACTTGATGCGCACGGTCTCCGCTCGGACGACGCGGAAGTACTGCGGGATGAACACGACCGTGATCGAGATGGCGGCGGCGAAGACGCCGCCGACGAGGCTCGACTGACCGCCCGAGATGACGATCGCCGCGACGATCGCGAGCAGGAGCGTGGGGAACGCGTAGATCGCGTCGCAGATCACGACGAGCACGCGGTCGAGCCAGCCGCCGAGATAGCCGGAGACCACGCCGAGCAGGATGCCGATGAAGATCGACATCGCGACCGAGACGACGATCGCGAACAGCGCGGTCTGCGTGCCCCAGATGACGCGGGACAGCACATCGAAGCCGCCGGCGGTCGTTCCGAGGACGTGCTCCGCGCTCGGCGCCTGTCGCGCGCCGAAGGTGCCGTCGGCATCCGACAGCTGCGAGAAGCCGTACGGGGCGAGCACCGGCGCGAGGATCGCCGTGAGGAGGAACAGCGCGCAGATCGCGAGGCCCGCGGTGAGCATGCCCCGCTGGAGACCCACCGACTGCCGGTACGAGCGGACGACGGGGAGACGCGCGAAGAGGGATTCCTTCGCCATGTCAGTACCTCACCCTCGGGTCGATGAACGCCGCGATGATGTCGACGATGAAGTTGGACAGCGCGACGATGACGGCCAGCAGGGCGACGATGCCCTGCACCGCGACGAAGTCGCGTGCCCGGAGGAACTCGGCGAGCTGGAAGCCCAGGCCCGTCCACTCGAACGTCGTCTCGGTGAGCACGGCGCCGCCGAGGAGCATCGCGATCTGGAGGCCGATGACCGTCACGATCGGGATGAGCGCAGGACGATACGCGTGCGTCGCGACGAGGCGCCGCTCGCGGACGCCGCGGGAGCGCGCAGCGTCGATGTACGGCATCGACAGCGTGCCGATGACGTTCGTCCGCACGAGGCGGAGGAACACGCCCGCGGTGAGGAGCCCGAGCGCCAGGCCCGGCAGCACCGCGTGCGAGAGCACGTCGGAGATGTAGGCGGGGTTGCCGCTGCGGATGGCGTCGATCGTGTAGATCCCGGTCGCGCCGTCGAGGCGGTTGAGCCCGATCTCCACGCGCGGGGACGCGCGACCCGAGGTCGGCAGGACGCCGAGCCAGACGGAGAAGACGAGCTTGAGCAGGATCCCCGCGAAGAACACGGGCGTCGCGTAGCAGAGGATCGCGAACACGCGCAGCACGGCGTCGCCCCAGCGGTCGCGGACGGCCGCCGCGATCATGCCGAGCGGGATGCCGACCGCGAACGCCACGATGAGCGCATAGACCGCGAGCTCGAGCGTCGCGCCGCCGTAGCGGAGCAGCACGTCGCCGACGGGCTGGTTGTCGAGCGTCGTGCCGAAGTCGCCCACCGCGATGCGGCCGAGGTACTCGAGGTACTGCACGAGGATGGGCCGGTCGTAGCCGGCCGCCTCGATGCGCTCCTGGAGCTGCGCGGGCGTGAGCTGGCCGCCGAGCGCGGCGGTGATCGGATCGCCGGTCGCGCGCATGAGCACGAACACGGTCGTCACGAGGATGAGGACGGTCGGGAAGATGAGCAGGAAGCGGACGAGCACGTAGCGCCAGAGGCCGTGCCCTCCGCTCGCACGCCGGACGAGCGACGCTGTGGTCGCCTCCGGCGGAGTGAGGGTGTCGGTCACAGGAGGTTCTCCATCATGCCGGAGAGGGCGGGCCGGAGGTCGTCCGGCCCGCCCTCTCCTCGGCGATCAGCGCGTCAGGGGTGCGAAGCGCAGCTTGAACGAGGCGTCGAGGAGCACGCCCTCGATGTCGGACGCGCTGACGAGGGTCTGCGCGCCCTGGAGGTACGGCACGGTCGAGAGATCCTCGGCGACCATCGCCTGGATCTGCTCGATGAGCGCCGTGCGCTCGCCCTCGTCGGGCGTGACGGCCTGCTGGAGGATGAGGTCGTTGACCTCGGGGTTCTCGTAGTGGTTCACGAGGAAGTTCTCCGTGAGGAAGAACGGCGTGAGGTAGTTGTCGGCGTCCGAGTAGTCGGGGAACCATCCGAGCTGGTACGCGGGGTACACGTCGGCGACGCGGTCCTCCGAGTACTGCGTCCACTCGGTCGAGTTCAGCGAGACGTCGAAGAGGCCGTCCGCCTCGAGCTGCTTCTCGATGAGGGCGTACTCGTCGCCCGAGTTCGGCCCGTAGTGATCGGGGCTGTACTGCAGGCTCAGCGCGACGGGCGTCTCCACCCCCGCGTCGGAGAGGATCTGCTCGGCGCTCGCCGCGTCGGGGCCGCCGTCGCCGTCGCCGTAGAGGTCCTTCAGGACCTCGGTCGCGCCGATGAATCCCTCGGGAACGTACGAGTAGAGGGGCGTGTACGTGCCGTTGTAGACCTGCTCGCTCAGCTCGTCGCGGTCGATGAGCGACGCGACCGCCTGCCGCACGGCGAGCGCCTTGGCCTCGTCGGCGTCCTCCGTCTCCGAGCCGTAGGGCTGCGTGTGGAAGTTGAACACGATGTAGCGGATCTCGCCGCCCGGGCCCTCGTGGACCGTGAGCGCGTCGTCGCCCGAGAGATCGGCGACGTCGGCGGGGGACAGGCTGCGGTACGCCACGTCCACATCGCCCTGCTGCACCGCGAGCTTGAGGTTCGACGACTCGGCGTAGTAGTTCAGGATGACGCCGTCGTTCGCGGGCGCGTCGATGAGGCCCTGGTAGGCCTCGTTCGGCGTGAACTCGATGATCTCGTTGAACGTGTAGGACGTGATCGAGTACGGTCCCGCGAACGCCTCGGCCTCGACGATGTCCTCGTCGGGCGTGAGCGCGTCGGCGGCGAAGACGTCCTCGTCGACGATCGCGCCGGGGAAGCTCGTGAGGATGTACGGGAACACCTGGTCGTTTTCGGTCTTCAGGTTGAAGACCACGGTCGTCTCGTCGGGGGTGTCGATCGACTCCAGGTTGTACAGCAGCGACGAGGCGCCGTTCGGGTCGGCGATCGCGATCTGGCGCTCGAACGAGAACTTCACGTCGCTCGAGGTGAGCGGGTTGCCGTTGGCGAACTCGAGGCCCTCGGGCAGGGTCACCGTGTACTGCGTCGGCGACGTGAACTCGGCGCTCTCGGCGAGGTCGGGCACGACCTCCGTGCTGCCGGGTGCGGTGTTCACGAGGTACGGGAACACCTGCGTCTGGACCGCGAGCGACCCGTTGTCGTAGGAGCCTGCCGGGTCGAGCGTCGTGACCTTGTCGGTCGTGCCGACGAGGATCTGGTTCTCGCCCGCTGCGGGCTCCTCGCCGCCGCCGCCCTGGCCGCCCGCGCAGCCCGCGAGGGCGATCGCCGCGACGGCGGGGACCGCCGTGATCCAGGCTCGACGTCGGACGCCGTTGTGGACAGTCGTCATGGAACTTTCCTCTTTCCTGATGCTTCGCACATCGAAAGGAGCGCCGAACGGGTTCGTCGGCGCTGACCCGAGAATCCTCGCACAGGGTTTTCACAGCGCCGGGACCTGGGAAGTGAGCCGCCGCGGGTGTTTACAAGACCGTCACAAACCGCGGCCCGGCTTAGCATTGCGCTATGGGGATGGCACACGGCGGGCGCGGCGGGATTCAGGGGCTCACGAGAGCGGCGGCCGCCATCGCCCTCACCGCGATCCTGCTCGGCGCGGCGCCCGCGACCGCAGCGCCCTCGACCGCGCCGACGCCGACGCCGACGGCGTCGCCGAACGGCACCGCGGCGCCGTCGGAAACCGACGCGCCCGCCGAGGAGGGCGCGACCCCCGCGCCCTCGGAGAGCCCGAGCGAAGCGCCCACCGAGGCACCGGAGCCGCCCGCGGAGCAGACCGTCCGCGTCGAGGCGGCCGATGCCGACGCGTACACGCAGCGAGCGGCGCAGATCGTCGCGGACATGACCCCCGAGCAGCGCGCCGGCACGGTGGTGATGGGGCACATCCCCTCGCGCGACGCCGACACCGTGCGCGCCTATCTCGCCGACAGCGATCTCGGCGGGTTCCTGCTCATGGGCGCGAACGTCGGCTGGGAGGAGCAGGTCCGCTCGCTCACCGACGCCATGGTCGTCGACCCCGCTCTGCCGCCGCTCATCGCCGTCGACCAGGAGGGCGGCTCCGTGTCGCGGCTCTACTGGGATCGCGCCGACTCCGCGCGGGCGCTGCGCGACGAGTCGCCGGGCGCGACCGAGGACGCGTTCGCGACGCGAGGCGCCCTCGTGGCGCGTGCCGGCATCGGCGTGAACTTCGGCATCGTCGCCGACACGACGTCCGACACGGGGTCGTTCATCTGGCGCCGTGTGCTCGGCGAGACGCCGAGCGACGCGACCTCGCGTGTGGCCGCTGCGGTGACGGGCGAGGCCCCGTATGCGCTCTCGGCGCTCAAGCACTTCCCGGGTCACGGGGCCGTCCGCGAGGACTCGCACTTCACCATCCCCACGACCGACACGACGCTGTCGCAGTGGCGCTCGCGCGACGCGCGTCCGTTCTCCGCGGGCATCTCGGCGCAGGTGCCGCTCGTGATGACCGGGCATCTCGCCTACACGGCGATCGACGCGGCGCCCGCGTCGCTCTCGCCGGAGTGGTACCGCATCCTCCGCGAGGAGCTCGGCTTCGAGGGCGTCGCGGTGACCGATGACCTGGGGATGCTCGTCCAGAGCCGCGTCCCCGCGTACCAGGACCCCGTGCAGAACGCGGTCACGGCGATCTCCGCCGGGGCCGACCTCGTCCTCAGCGTCGCGAGCTCGAACGCGCAGACCGCTCCGGACATGGCTGCGGGCATCGCCGCGGCGGTCGCGGCGGGAACGCTCCCCGAGGAGCGGCTCGCCGAGGCGGCCACGCGCGTCGTCGCGCTGCGCCTGCAGGTCGCCGGCTCCGGGCGGTCGTTCCTGCCGTGCGAGGGGGAGTGCGCGGCGCCTCAGAGCTGATCGGATGACGCAGGCGCGCCCTGCCACGCCTCCAGGATCCGGCGGCGCAGCGCGTTCCCGCGCTCCGCGAACGCGCGCTGGCGTCGCACGTACTCCGCCTTGCCCTCGGGCGTCTCGATCGGCACGGGCTCGAAGCCCCAGTCCGCGAGGTCGTACGGCGACGCCTCCATGTCGAGACGCCGGATGTCTCTGGCGAGCTCGAAGGCGTCGAGCAGGAGCTCGCCGGGCACGAGCGGGCCGAGCTTGATCGCCCACTTGTAGACGTCCATCCCCGCGTGCAGGCAGCCGGGCTGCTCGCGCTCGGGCTGCCCGTCGCGCGTGAGGGCCTCGCGGTTGCGCGGAACGGCCTCGGGAGTGAAGAACCGGAACGCGTCGAAGTGCGTGCAGCGCAGCTCGTGCGCGTCGACGACGGCGTCGGTGCCGTCCTGGCCGAGCCGGAGGGGCTGCGGATGCCGGTGCGCACCCTGCCGGTAGACCATCGCCCACTCGTGGAGGCCGAAGCAGCCGAACTGCCCCGGGCGTGCCGCGGTGCGGCGCAGGATCGCGTCGATGAGCCCGACGAGCTGGGGCTTGGCCGCCTCGAACCCCGCGCGGTCGACGACGAGCCCGCCCGGATGCGCCCCCGCGGCGTACCAGCGCCACTGCGCGCGCTCGTCGGCGGCCGCGTCGTCGAGCTCGACACCCGCGCCGGGGTGCCAGCGCCTCAGCACAGCGGGCTTGTACGAGTAGTACGTGAAGAGGAAGTCCCACACGGGGTGCTTCTCTCCGCGGATCGCGCGCTGGCGGTGCGCGGCGGTGAGGGCATCGGCGCGCTCCCGATGCGCCTCCTCTCGCGCGCGCCACTGCGCGCGCGAGAGGCGCGCGGGAGCGGCGGTCGCGACGGCGGGCATGTCAGCGCGCGAGGACGGCGGCCATGCCGCGGGAGAGGTACCAGGGGTCGACGACCGCGGCGAGCTCGCGGGCCGAGTGCATCGAGAGGATGGGCACGCCGACGTCGACCGTGCGGATGCCCAGTCGGGTCGCCGAGATGGGCCCGATGGTCGAGCCGCAGGGGATGGCGTTGTTCGAGACGAACTCCTGCGTCGGGATGCCCGCGGTGCGGCACGCGGCCGCCCAGGCCGCGGCGCCGTGCGCGTCGGTCGCGTAGCGCTGGTTCGCGTTGATCTTCAGGATGGGGCCGCCGCCGACCACGGGCTGGTTCGCGGGGTCGTGGCGCTCGGCGTAGTTGGGGTGCACGGCGTGACCCACGTCGCTCGACACGTGCAGCGACGCCGCGTAGGCGCGCGCCCTCTCCTCGGGGCCGGCTCCGAGCGCGGTCGAGATGCGCACGAGGACCTCCTCGTGGAACGGGCCGGCCGCTCCCGAGCGGGAGGCGCTGCCGATCTCCTCGTGGTCGAACGCGGCGAGCATCGCGATCGCGGAGACGGGGCGGGCGTCGCGGATGGCCGTGAGGGCGGCGTGCGCCGAGAGCAGGTTGTCGAGACGGCCCGACGCGAACAGCCGGC
This sequence comes from Microbacterium sp. JZ37, assembly GCF_035188445.1. Lineage (NCBI taxonomy): Bacteria > Bacillati > Actinomycetota > Actinomycetes > Micrococcales > Microbacteriaceae > Microbacterium > Microbacterium sp. JZ37. The sequence continues at coordinate 1,700,229 of NZ_CP045253.1, forward strand.
CGTCGGCGCCGAACACGCGCGGCTCCTGGGTGTCGGCGACGACGAGGTCGTACCCGTCGATGCGGTCGGGCGCCGTGCCGGCGAGCGACGCGAGCGCTGCGAGGATGTCGGCGCTCTCGCGGTCGCCTAAGCCCCACACGGGCTGGGTGTGGCGCTGCTTGTCGAGGGCGAGGCCATCGTTCACCGAGCGGTCGAGGTGCACGGCCAGCTGGGGGATGCGCAGGAGCGCGCCGGTGCGCACGAGGTGCTCGTCGCCATCCGACGTCACGACCCGCCCCGCGAGCTCGAGCTCGCGGTCGAGCCAGGAGTTGAGGAGCGGCCCGCCGTAGACCTCGACGCCGAGCTGCCACCATCCGCCCGGTCCGAAGGTCGTGGGCTTCGGCTTGAGCTTGAAGCCGGGGGAGTCCGTGTGGGCGCCCACGATCGCGAACGGCGTCGTGGCGCCGGCGGCCTCGGGCACCGCGAACGCGATCGCGGAGCCGTCCCGCACGACGACATACCGCCCGCCGGGCGCGATGTCCCACGCATCCGTCTCCGCGAGTCGAGCGAACCCGCTCGCGACGAGGCGGCGGGCGATCTCCTCGGCGGCGTGATACGACGACGGCGAAGCCGTGACGAAGGCGGCGAGATCCTCGATGTGGGCGCGTGCGGCGGCGGGGACGGTCATCCCTCCAGGGTATCGACCGGTTCGACGCCGGCGGTCGTCAGTCGACCGGCTCGATGAGCTCGGGCGAGTCGTTGCGCACGTTGCCCACGGCCGCGCTCACGCGGTGGAAGGAGAGCCCCTCTGCGACGCGCGGCGCGTCGTCGAGCGCCGCGTCGAGGATGTCGAGGGGGTAGTCCACGTCGGTGTCGAGCCACGCGTCGGCGTGGTCGGCGTCGAGGAAGACGGGCATCCGCTGGTGGACGGAGCCGAGCTGGCCGATCGCGTCGCGCGTGAGGATCGTGAAGCTCAGCATCCAGCGGGCGGGGTCGTCGTCCGCCTTCGACGGATCCTTCCACCACTCGTAGAGGCCGGCGAGCAGCAGAGCTTCATCGTCCGACGGGTGGATGAAGAGCGGGATCTTGCCGTCCTCCGTGACCTGCCACTCGTAGTAGCCGCTCACCGGGACGACCGCGCGCCGCTTCTGGAGCGCGGGAGCGAACATCCGCTTCTCCTCGAGCTCCTCGGCGCGCGCGTTGAAGGCGCGCGAGCCGATCGACGGGTCCTTGGCCCAGGAGGGCACGAGGCCCCAGCGCGCCGGCTCGAGTCTCCGCGTCGGCGGGTCGGTCTTCGCGGAGTCGAGGACGATCGCGGCGCGCGCCGTGGGCGCCACGTTGAAGGAGGGCGCCGGCAGGTCGTCGGACACGAGGTCCACGCGCAGCTGGCCGACCAGTTCCGAGCCCACCCGGGCCACCACGAAGCGTCCGCACACGCTGGCAGGCTACGCCTTCAGGATGCCGACGGCCTCGAGCCGCTCGGCGAGCCCCGCACCGTCGTCGGCCGTCACCCACGGCACGCCGGCCGCGCTGTGGTCATCGACGACCGTGCGGCCGCCCGCGAGCACCGCCTGAGCGGGCGAGAGCCGGCGGATGGCCACGGCCGAGACCGATGAGGGATGCTCGCGCGTGAACTCGGTGTAGATCTCGTCGTCGTGCTGCCCGTCGTCGCCGATGAGCAGCCACGCGATGTCGGGGAACTCGTCGGCGAGCCGGCGCAGGTTCGTGCGCTTGTGGTCGGTGCCGCTGCGGAACCACCGGTCGTGCGTCGGCCCCCAGTCGGTGAGGAGCATGGCGCCGGGCGGGAAGAGATGACGCGACAGGAAGCCCGTCAGGGTCGGGGCGACGTTCCACGCGCCCGTCGAGAGGTAGAGCATGGGGGAGCCCGGGTTCTCGCGCACGATGCGCTCGAGCAGCACCGCCATGCCGGGCACGGGCTGGCGCGCGTGCGTGTGCAGGACGAACGAGTTCCACGCCGCGAGCAGGGGGCGCGGCAACGCGGTGACCATGACGGTGTCGTCGATGTCGGACACGATCCCGAAGCGGACAGCGGGGTCGACGACGAAGACCCTGCCCGGGGTGGGCGTGCCGCCCTCGACCGACATGTGGAAGGTCTGCCATCCCGACGGGAGGTCGGCGGGGATGACCGCGTCGACGACGCCGCCGCGGTCGGCGACCACCTCGTGCGTCTCGCCGCCCACGGTCACCGTCACCTGCGCGAACGCGATGGGGATGCCCGCGAACGAGCGCCAGCCGCGCACGCTCGCCGCCTCGCCCTCGGGCGTGTGCTTGGGCGCGGGGACGATGAGCACGCGGCCGACGACCCGGATCCATCCCTCCCCGCCGTAGCCGGAGAAGGGGACAGCGGTCGGCGTGCGGCCCTTCCGGCGCGCGACGCGCTCGCGCCACGCATGGAAGCGGCGCTCGAGGCGGGCGACCCAGTGGATCTTGCCTGGGGCGGGCGTCGTGGAGGGCATCGCCCTCAGTCTTCCATGCGCCCGGGTGCTCCGTCGGCGCCGGGCCCGGCGTGGTCCCCGGATGGGTCGTCGTCGCCCGCGTGGAGGTGGCGGTGCTCGAGGCGCGCGATGATCCGCTTCCCGAGGAGCACGAGCAGGAGGAACACCGCGATCGCGCCGACGAAGAGGTAGCCCGCGTAGTGCGCCTGGTCGGCGATCTCGCGGAAGCCGGTCGCGGCGCCCGCCGCGATCGAGACGTAGAGCGACGACCACAGGACGCAGGCGGGCAGCGTCCACGCGATGAAGCGCCGGTAGCCGTAGCCGCTCATCCCGACCGTGAGGGGGACGAGGGAGTGCAGGACGGGCAGGAACCGCGAGAGGAAGATCGCGATTCCGCCGCGCCGGCGCAGATAGCGCTCCGACCGCTGCCAGTTGCGCTCGCCGATGCGCCGGCCGAGCCAGGAGTGCCGGATGCGCGGCCCGAGCCAGCGCCCGAGAGCGAAGCCGATGCTCTCGCCGATGAGCGCGCCGAGCACGACGGCGGCGCCGAGGAGGACCCCCTCGACGGGCGAGGCGACCGCGGTCGCGGCGACGATGACGACGGTGTCGCCGGGGACGACGAGCCCGACGAGGACGCTCGTCTCGAGCATGATCGCGAGCCCCGCGAGCGCGGTTCTCAGGACGGGGTCGACCGACCCCACGACGTCCAGGATCCACAGGAGGATCTCGTTGATCACGTGCCGAGCATACGAGACGACGGCGCGCGCTAACCTGGAGTCTCCCGATCTCCCGCCGCGCGGCTCCCCGCGCGGCGCGTTTCGATTCCGATTGGCTTCATCGCACCGTGTCGCAGAACCCCGCAGAGCATCCCGAGAACGACATCCACGCCGTCCAGGCGAAGTGGCAGCGCTACTGGAACGACCACGGGACGTTCCTCGCCGGCGGGGACGCCGACACCCGTCCGCGCAAGTACGTGCTCGCGATGTTCCCGTACCCCTCGGGCGACCTGCACATGGGGCACGCCGAGAACTACCTCTACAGCGACATCGTCGCGCGCTTCTGGCGTCACCGCGGCTACAACGTCCTGCAGCCGATCGGCTGGGACTCGTTCGGCCTGCCCGCCGAGAACGCGGCCATCCAGCGCGGGGCCGACCCGAGCCGCTGGACGTACGACAACATCGCGCAGCAGCGGGAGAGCCTGAAGGCGTACGGCGTCTCGTTCGACTGGAGCCGCGTGCTCCACACGAGCGACGAGGACTACTACCGCTGGAACCAGTGGCTGTTCCTGCAGCTGCACGAGCGCGGCCTGGCCTACCGCAAGGAGAGCCCGGTCAACTGGTGCCCCAACGACCAGACGGTGCTCGCGAACGAGCAGGTCGTCGACGGCCACTGCGAGCGCTGCGGCGCCGAGGTCGTGAAGAAGAAGCTCACGCAGTGGTACTTCAAGATCACGGAGTACGCCGATCGCCTGCTGGACGACCTGAACCAGCTCGAGGGATTCTGGCCGCACAAGGTGCTGCAGATGCAGCGCAACTGGATCGGCCGCTCGGTCGGCGCCGACATCGACTTCGAGATCGAGGGCCGTGACGAGAAGGTCACCGTCTTCTCGACGCGCCCCGACACGCTGCACGGCGCCACCTTCATGGTCGTCGCGCCCGACAGCGACCTCGCCGCCGAGCTGGCGGCCGGCTCGTCGCCCGAGGTGCGGATGGCCTTCCAGGACTACCTCGACCAGGTGCGCAAGCAGACCGAGATCGAGCGTCAGAACACCGACCGGCCGAAGACCGGCGTCTTCCTCGACCGCTACGCGATCAACCCCGTCAACGGGGAGCGCCTGCCGATCTGGGCCGCCGACTACGTGCTGGCCGACTACGGGCACGGCGCCGTCATGGCCGTGCCCGCGCACGACCAGCGCGACCTCGACTTCGCGATCGCCTTCGACCTGCCCGTGCGGGTGGTCGTCGACACCACGGCGCCCGTGACCGGCGCGATCCCCGTGATCGAGGTCGACGAGGATGGCGTGCCGATCGACCCCATGCCGCTCGACGACCCCAAGGAGACGGGCGTCGCGCTCACGGGCGAGGGCCGTCTCATCAACTCGGGAGCGCTCGACGGCCTGTCGAAGCGCAACGCGATCACGCGCGTCATCGAGCAGCTCGAAGCCGCGGGAACGGGGCGCGCGGCCAAGCAGTACCGCCTGCGCGACTGGCTGATCTCGCGTCAGCGGTACTGGGGCACGCCCATCCCGATGCTGCACACGGAGGACGGCCGCGTCGTGCCGGTGCCCGAGGACCAGCTGCCGGTGCGGCTGCCGAGCGCCGAGGGCCTCGACCTCAAGCCGAAGGGCAAGTCGCCGCTCGGCGCCGCGACCGAGTGGGTGACGACGACCGAGCCCGAGACGGGCGCGCCCGCGCTCCGCGACCCCGACACGATGGACACGTTCGTCGACAGCTCGTGGTACTTCCTGCGGTTCCTGTCGCCGGGTCTGCAGGACGCTCCATTCGCCCCGCAGGACGCCGACCGCTGGGCGCCCGTGGACGCCTACATCGGCGGCGTCGAGCACGCCATCCTGCACCTGCTGTACGCGCGCTTCATCACGAAGGTGCTGTTCGACATGGGCAGGGTCGACTTCACCGAGCCGTTCTCGTCGCTCATCAACCAGGGCATGGTCATCCTCGACGGCGCCAAGATGTCGAAGTCGAAGGGCAACCTCGTGCTCTTCAGCGACGAGCTCGCCGCGCACGGCGCCGACGTCCTGCGCGTCGCGCTCGCGTTCGCGGGCCCGGTCGAGGACGACAAGGACTGGAAGGACGTCTCGACGACCGGCGCGCACAAGTTCCTGCAGCGCGCGCTGCGCATCGCGCACGAGGTGTCGAGCCCGACCGACGTCGTCTGGGCCGAGGGCGACGTCGCGCTGCGCCGGGTCACGCACCGCCTGCTCGCGGAGGCGCCGACGCTCGTCGAGCAGACGAAGTTCAACGTCGTCGTCGCGCGCCTCATGGAGCTCGTCAACGCCATCCGCAAGACGATCGACTCAGGTGCCGGCGCGGCCGACCCGGCCGTCCGCGAGGCGGCCGAGGTCACGGCGATGGTCCTCGACCTCTTCGCTCCGCACACGGCGGAGGAGATGTGGGAGATCCTCGGGTACGAGCCCTCGGTGGGACTCGTCACGTGGCGGAACGCCGACCCGACGCTCCTCGTCGAGGACAAGGTCACCGCGGTCGTGCAGATCGACGGCAAGGTGCGCGCGACGCTCGAGGTGCCGGCCAAGATCGACGGGCCGTCGCTCGAGCACCTCGCACGCTCGGACGAGCGCATCACGCGCGCGCTCGGCGACCGCGCCATCACGCGCGCGATCGTCCGTCCGCCGAAGGTCGTGAGCTTCTCGACGAAGTAGGACGCGTCCGACGAGGCCGGCATCCCAGGCGGGGTGCCGGCCTCGTCGTGTGCACAGGGTCGTGCGTGCGGCGCGTCGCGGGAGGAGGCGGGGGTCGCCCCAAGTACGCCGAATCGGCCGCCGTAGCGTGGCGGAGTGACGGCAGAGACGGGCTTCCGCTCGCCGCGCGCCCGTCTCGGCGCCGGCGCGGTCGTCCTGCTGGTGCTGGGCGCTCTCGGGGTGACGGTCGCTCTCGGCGTGTGGCGCGGCGCGGCCTCGCCCGTCGAGGAGGTCGTCGTCACCCCCGCTCCGAGCGCGAGCGCCGTCGCGGTCGAGCCCGGGCAGCTGTACGTGCATGTGCACGGCGCGGTCGCCGAACCCGGCCTGTACGTGCTCGAGGCGGGGGCGCGCGTCGTCGATGCGATCTCCGCCGCGGGCGGCTTCGCCGACGATGCGGACTCGGGGGCGGTGAACCTCGCGCGTCCGCTCGCCGACGGCGAGCAGCTCGCGGTGCCCGTCGTCGGCGAGGCCCCTCCCGTGCCGCCGCCCGGAGGCACGGCCGCCCCGGGCGGCACAGGCGCGCTCGTGTCGCTCAACAGCGCGGACCAGGCCGCGCTCGAGACGCTGCCGCGCATCGGCCCTGCGCTCGCCGAGCGCATCATCGCGTGGCGCGACGAGAACGGCCCGTTCACGGCGATCGAGGACCTGCTCGCGGTGCCGGGGATCGGCGACAAGATGCTCGAGACGCTGCGACCGCTGGTGACGCTGTGACGGGCGTGCGCGACGTGCGACTCCTCGTGATCGCCGGGGCCGTGTGGGGTGCGGCGTTCGCGAGCGTGCTGTGGCCCGACGCCGCGACCGCGATCGCGGTCGCGCTCTGGTGCGTGTCGGCCACGGCATGCGGATGGCTGTGCGCGGCTCGCGGACGAAGGGCGCGTCGCGCGGCGGTGCCCCTGCTCGCGATCGCTCTCGCCCTGGGAGCCGCCGTCTCGACGCACGTCGGGCTCGCGGCCCCCGCACGCGGCGAGCTGACCGCTCTCGTCGCGCGAGCGGGCCGCGTCGTGGAGATCGACGGTGTCGTGTCGAGCAAGGTCCGGCCCCTGCGGGACGCGCTGTGGTTCGAGGTCGAGACCACCGCCATCCGCGTGGGCAGGGAGCAGGACGCGGCGGCCGCCACCGTGACGGTCTCGGTCGAGCGCGACGCGCTCGCGGGCCCTGCGCTCGACCTGGGGTCGACCGTCGCGCTGCGGGGAGGCGCTCGGGCCGCCGACCCGGGCGACCGGGCTGTGCTCGTCCTGTTCGCCGACCGCGGCTCCGTCGTGCGCGGCCCGCCGCACGTGCTCGGGGTGATGAGCGACCTGCGCGACGGCTTCGTCCACGACGTCGCGGCGGGACTTCCCGAGCCGGGCGCCGGGCTGCTCCCCGGCCTCGCGGTCGGCGACACCCGCGCGGTGTCGGCCGACCTCGACGCCGCGATGAAGGCCTCGTCGCTCACGCATCTGACCGCGGTCAGCGGGGCGAACTGCGCGATCGTGACCGGGCTCGCCTTCGCACTCGCGGCGCTGATCCGATTGCCTCGGTGGGCTCGCGTCGGGGCGGCGCTCGCCGCGCTGGGCGGGTTCGTGCTGCTCGTGACGCCCGAGCCGAGCGTGGTGCGGGCGGCGACGATGGCCGTGATCGCGATGCTCGGGCTGCTCCTGGGCCGCGCGGGCGCGGGCGCCGCGGCACTGGGAGGCGCCGCGATCGTCCTGCTGCTTCTCGACCCGTGGCTCGCGACGTCGTTCGGGTTCGTGCTCTCGGCGCTCGCGACGGGTGCGCTGCTGCTGCTCGCGGGGCCGCTCGCACGCGGGCTCGAGCGCTGGCTGCCTCGCGCGCTCGCCCTGGGGATCGCGGTGCCGCTCGCCGCGCAGATCGCATGCGCACCCGTCATCGTCCTGCTCGCGCCCGCGGTGCCCGTGTACGGCGTCGTGGCGAACATGATCGCGGCGCCAGCGGCCCCGCTTGCGACGGTGGTCGGGATGCTCGCGTGCGTCCTGCAGGGTGTGCCGGTGGTCGCCGACGGGCTCGCCGCGATCGCCTGGGTGCCTTCCGCCTGGATCGCGCAGACCGCGGTGCTGTTCTCGGGCCTGCCGACGGCCTCCGTGCCATGGTGGGGCGGCGCTGCCGGCTTCGCCTCGCTCGCGCTGGTCGGCGTGTGCGTGGTCATCGTGCTCGTGCGTCCCGAGACTGTTCCCGCGCGACTGCGGCGCGCTGCCGGCGCATCGCTCGCGGTCGTCGTGGGCGTCGTGTCCGGCTCGACGGCGCTCACGGGCGTCGCCGGGCCGCTCACGGCGCCGACGGGATGGAGTGTCGCCCTGTGCGACATCGGCCAGGGCGACGCCGTGCTGCTGCGCTCGGAGGGGGCCGTTGCGCTCGTCGACACCGGGCCCGAACCCGAACGTCTCGCCTCATGCCTGAGTCGTCTGGGCGTCGGGCGGATCGACCTGCTCGTCGTCACGCACTTCGATCTCGATCACGTCGGCGGGATCGCGGCCGTGAGCGGGCGCGTGGACACGGCCCTTCACGGCCCGCTCGGAGCGGATGGGGCGCAGTGGCTCGCGCACGTGGATGAAGCGCGCCTCGTCGACGCATCGAACGGGATGAGCGGCGTGCTCGGCGGCGCCGCATGGCGGGTGCTCTGGCCTCAGCCCGAGAGCCGCGCGTTCCCCGAGGGGAACGATGCGAGCGTGGTGCTCGAGATCGCGGGAGGCGGCATCCCGCGATCGCTTCTGCTCGGCGATCTCGGCGCGTCGTCGCAGTCGGCGCTGCGGGCGACCGGCGGCGTGTCGGGGAGGTACGACGTCGTGAAGGTCGCGCACCACGGCAGCGCGGATCAGGACGCCGAGCTCTATTGGATCGCGCGTCCCGCGCTCGCGCTCATCGGCGTGGGCGCGGACAACGACTACGGCCATCCGGCCGCGAGCATCCTCGCGGAGCTGCGGGCCGTCGGCGCCACCGTGGCTCGCACCGACGAGGACGGTCTGGTTCTCGTCGGCCAGCGCGAGGACGGTGTGCCCTGGGTGTGGCGGGAACGGCCGCGCGAGTCGGAGCCCGCAGAACCCCTGGACGATGATGTCAGTGCACGTTCTCGCGAGAGAAGATGAAGAACCGCGCAGAGGAAGTCGAGGCGGCGATGACGGAGCACGAGCCGGAGCGGGTCGGGGAATGGACGCTCGTCGCGACCCGTCGCGCGTACGACGGATTCACGAAGGTCGACCGGCGCACCTACGAACTCCCGGATGGCCGCGTGTCGGACTGGGACGTCGTCGTGAGCCCCGACTCGGTCGCGGTCCTGGCGCTCACGGCGGAGCTGCGGGTCGTGGTCTTCGAGCAGTTCCGGGTCGGTGCAGGCGTCGTCCTCGACGAGGTTCCGGGGGGCTACGTCGATGAGGGCGAGTCGCCCCTGGACGCTGCACGGCGTGAGCTCCTCGAGGAGACGGGCTATGTGGCCGAGAGGCTCGTGTACCTGGGCTCCGAGTGGCTTGCAGCGAACGCGAACCGCAGGAAGCACCTGGTGCTTGCGCTGTCGGCTCGACGGGACGGCGCAACAAGCCGCGAGCCCGAGGAGCTCGGTCGTGTCCGCGAAGTGCCTGTCGGGGAGTTCCTGCGGAAGGTCGTGGAAGGCGACTCCACCGACGCAGGCACGCTCTCACGGGGCCTGCTGTCTGTTCTCATCGCGACGGACGGCGGTGCCGCCGTCATCGACGCCCTGGATCGCGGCATGCGCGAGCCCGCGGCGGCCGAGGGCATGACGTCGAACTGAGCTGCGGCCTCAGATGCCTCACTGCGCGAGGAATCGCACGGGCAGGTCGGCGATGGCCAGGCCCGAGGCGCGGAGGGCCCTTTCCATCTCTCCCCGGTCGTCAGTGGGAGCGGCGATCTGCACTCGCTCGACGCCGTCGACCTGCGTGCCGCTGTCATCCGCCCAGAAGCTCGTGACCGAATGGGCTGGAGCGCGAGGCCCGGTGCGACGCGATCGAGCACGTCGACGACGCGCACGGCGTCGAATCCGAAGTCGGGGCAGGGCGCAGCGCTCCTTCTCGACGGCGACGACGCCCGGAAGCGATCCGATCCGGTCTGTGAGCGCGTCGAAGGCCGCGCTCGGGCGGGCGAAGTGCTCCTCGTTGACGATCCTCGAGTACAGGGTGACGCCTGCGGCGACAACGGCGATGGCCGAGAGGAGAAGGGCCGGCACTCGAATGACCCTGGCGGCCGCTGACCGCCGCGTCGTGGGCTGGGTGCGCGGTTCCACGTCGGCTCGCAGGGCGCAGGGCCAGGTCCGGGCGCTCGCTCAGATCCGCATCGAGCCGAGCGTCGCGAAGGCCTGGTCGCTCGGCACGATGCGCTTGCCGAGAGGCGTGAGCGTCACGGGGATGATCTTGATCTCCGCGATCGCGAGCGGGATGCCGATGATCGTCACGGCGAGCGCTGCGGCGCTCAGGATGTGCCCGATGACGAGCCAGATGCCCGCGACGAGGATCCAGATCACGTTTCCGATCGTCGACGCGACACCGGCCGTGGGGCGATCGATGACCGTGCGCCCGAACGGCCACAGCACGTAGTTCGCGATGCGGAACGAGGCGATGCCCCACGGGATGGTCACGATGAGGATGCAGCAGAGGATGCCCGCGAGGAAGTAGCCGATCGCGAGCGGCAGGCCCGCGAGCACGAGCCAGATGACGTTGAGGATCACGCGAAGCAGGGCCATGGCCCCATCATGACAGAGGCGCCCCCGGCCGCGGCCGTCCGGTGTCCGGCACAATGGCTCCATGCCCGCGGACTCCGACGCGACCCTCAACGCGATCGCGGCCGAGCTCTCGGTCGTCCCGCCACGGGATTTCGTCTCCGCGCGCGCGGCCCGGGCGAAGCAGATCGACGACCGGGTGCTCGCGTCCGACGTGAAGGCGCTGCGCAAGCCCGTTCTCGCCGCGTGGGCCGTCAATGTGCTCGCTCAGGAGCGGCGTGCGGAGCTCGACCGGCTTCTCGAGGTGGCTTCGGCGCTCCGCGACGCGCAATCGGCTCTGGACGCCCGCCGGCTGGCGGAGCTCGGACGGGAGCGCCGGAGCGTCGTCGAGAAGCTGACGGAGCTCGTCTCGCAGCTGGCGGAGGCTCGCGGGGAGCGGCTCTCACCGAGCACGGTCGAGGCCGTGCGCGAGACGCTCAACGCGGCGGTGTTCGACGCGGATGCCGCGGCCGCCGTCGCGTCGGGACGGCTGACGCGCCCGCTCGAGGCGTCGGGTGGGTTCTCCGTCGACCTCGAGGGAGCGATCGCGGGTAGGGCAGCGGATGCGCCCGTCTCGCCGCCGCGGAAGGACTCGCCGCGCTCCGCGAAGGAGAGCGCCGCCGTCGCGCGGTCGCGGGCGAAGGCCGAGCGGGCCGTCCGTGCGGCCGAGAAGGACGCCGCGGCGTCAGCTCGGTCTCTCGCCGAGGCCACCGAGCGACGCGAGCGCGCGCACGAGAAGGCAGACGCGCTCGAGGAGCGCGTGGAGAAGCTGCGCCGCGATCTCGCATCGGCCGAGCGGGATCTTGCCGCGGCGCTCGAGCGGATCGACGACCTCGACGCCCAGGTGGCGGACGCCGAGAAGCGCGACGCAGAGGCTCAGGCCGCGGTCGATGCGGCCCGTGCCGACCTCCCCGAGTAGCGGTCGCTCCCGGGTCGGTGTCGGCACACGCCGGTAGGCTGGATGAATGGCCGCTGCACCCCGCAAGACCCCCGCGAAGGCGACGAAGACGGCCATCCCGCAGCTGCCGTGGCGGCGTCCGGAGCCCGCGCCGATCGTGCTCGTGTCCGGCCCCGAGGAGGTCTGCGCCGAGCGCGCGATCGCGGGTGTGCGCGACTACCTCAAGGCCGAGGATCCGTCACTCGAGATCACCGACATCGTCGCGTCCGACTACACGTCCGGCATGCTGCTCGCGGTCACCTCGCCCTCGCTCTTCGGCGAGCCGCGCCTCGTGCGGGTGTCCGGCGTCGAGAAGTGCAGCGACGCGTTCCTCACCGAGGCGCTTGCGTACATCGAGGCGCCGCAGGAGGGCGCGACGCTCATCCTGCGCCACAACGGCGCGACCGTCCGCGGCAAGAAGCTGCTCGACGCCATCCGCTCGGGCGTCGGGGGCGGGGTCGAGGTTCCGTGCCCGGCCGTCAAGCGCGACGCCGACCGGTTCGACTTCGCGGCGGGGGAGTTCAAGGCCGCCGAACGGCGCATCGCCCCGAAGGCCCTCCAGGCGCTCACGCAGGCGTTCACGGGCGAGCTGGCCGAGCTCGCGGCCGCGTGCCAGCAGCTCATCTCGGACGTCGAGGGCGACATCACCGAGGATGTCGTGTCGCGCTACTACGGGGGACGCGTCGAGACGAACGCCTTCACGGTCGCCGACACCGCGATCGCCGGACGCTACGGAGAGGCGCTCGTCGCGCTGCGGCACGCCCTCGACTCCGGGGCGGATCCCGTGCCGCTCGTCGCCGCGTTCGCGATGAAGGTGCGCACGATGGCGCGCGTCGCGGGCTCGCGCGAGCCGTCGCGGCAGCTCGCGAACCGGCTCGGGATGAAGGACTGGCAGGTCGACCGCGCGCGCCGCGATCTCCAGTCGGGCTGGAACGACCGCGCGCTCGCGCTGGCCATCCAGGCGATCGCGCGGGCCGATGCCGAGGTCAAGGGCGCGTCGCGCGACCCCGTCTTCGCCCTCGAGCGGATGGTCACGGTCGTGGCGACGCGCGCTCCGTTCGGGCGCTGAGGCAGGACGCCGCGTACAGCAGAAGGCCCGCCCCGCTGACGCGGGACGGGCCTTCGACATGCACGCGGCTCAGAGCGACGAGACCTGCTTCGCGATGCCCGACTTGCGGTTCGCGGCCTGGTTCTTGTGGATGACGCCCTTGCTCACGGCCTTGTCGAGCTTCTTCGACGCCTTGGCGAGGGCGGCCTCGGCGGCGGCCTTGTCGCCGGCGGCGATGGCCTCGCGCGTCTTGCGGACGAGCGACTTCAGCTCGCTCTTGACGGCCTTGTTGCGCTCGCGCGCCTTCTCGTTGGTCTTGATGCGCTTGATCTGCGACTTGATGTTTGCCACGTCGAATGACTTTCGTTCGGAGTGATTCGGATGGTCGTATGACGGCCATCCGAGTGTGCTTCTTCAGTTGCCGCGTGACGAGAGAGGGGCGTCGTACGGCTGTGTGGGTGGCCCCACACGCAAGCCAAGGGTCAATGCTACCAGGTCATGCCTGGGCGGCCGTGCTCTCGACGACCGCGATCGCGAGATCCAGCACGGCCGAGAAGGCCGCGGGGCGCATCGTCGTCACGAGGTGCGTCGACCGCGGGACGACGATGAGCTCCGCATGGGGCACGAGGCGCGTGAACACCCGCTCGTGCAGGCGGAGCTGATCCCATTCGCCGTTGACGAACCACACGGGCATCGTCAGACGCGTGAGCGCGGTGCGGATGTCCAGGGTCGCGAGGCTCGCGAGGGCCGCGTCCTCGGAGCGGAGGGCATAGCCGCCCGCGCCGAGGTCGGTTCGCGTCTCCTCGGGGAGCGTCGCGCGGAGGATCCGCTGCACGAGCCACATGCCGTTGCCGGGCATCCGCTGCATGCCGCGCAGGAGCATCCGGTACAACGCGAGCCCGGCGCCGCGGGGGAGCGCGGTCGCGCCCACGGCGACGAAGGCGGCGACGGGAGCGGCGTCGTCTCGCGCGAGATACGCCGTCGAGAGGATGCCGCCCATGGAATGCCCGACGAGCAGGACCGGGCCCGCCTCGCCGGCCGAGCGGAGGGCGCGATCCAGCGTCGCGAAGGCCTCCTCGAGCGACCATTCCTCGTCCATGCGCGAGCCGTGGCCGGGCAGGTCCAGCGCGTGCACGTCGACGCCGCGCCCCTGCAGATGGAGGACCTGCGTGCGCCACATGGTGGCGGATGTCCGGATGCCGTGAACGAGGACGACCTGGACACCGCTCATGCGCGCCATCGTATCCGGACAGGCGAAGGGGCCGACGGCTTCGAAAGCCGCCGGCCCCTTCGGGTCAGAGAGGGAGGATCACTCCTTCTCCCAGCCCACGTTCTCCACCGGCTGGAGGCCGAAGAGGTCGAGGCCCGTGTAGGTCTCGGGGGTCAGGTTCGCCAGACCCTCCTTGACCGTCATGATCTGCGGGCCGGCGTAGAGCGGGAACACGCCCCATGTCTCGGCCATGATCTCGGCCTCGAGCTTCATGCCCGCCTCGGTCTGCTCCTCCGCCGTCGGCAGCGCCGAGACCTCGTTCGCGATGCGCTCGTCGATCTCGGGCGTGCTCGTGGACGAGAGGTTGAGGCCGCTGTCCGAGCAGTAGACCTGGCACATGTACGCGACGCCGTACGGGTCGCTCGACGAGAAGCCGAGCATGACGAGGTCCCAGTTCTTCGTCGTGAGGTCGTTCGAGAAGTCGGACGACGGGCGCACCTCGGGGGTGATCGCGGCGCCCACCTCGGCGAGCTGCGTCTGGACGATGCGACCGCGCGCCTCGACGATCGGGTCGTCGCCGAAGAGCGGGAGCACGCCCTCGAGCCGGACGCCGTCCTTCTCGCGCACCCCGTCCTCGCCCATGACCCAGCCGGCCTCGTCGAGGATCGCGTTCGCCTCGTCGACGTTGTACTCCCAGCCCGCCTCGGTCAGCGCGTCGGTGTAGCCCTCCTGGAACGGGAAGAGCATCAGCGATCCGGCGTCGGGCTCGGTGTAGTCGAGACCGTTCCAGACGACCTCCTTGATCTGCTCGCGGTCGATCGCCATGAAGAGCGCCTTGCGCACCTCCAGGTCGGCGAACTGCTCACGCTCCGCGTTGATCTGGATGAGGTTCGTCGCGGTCCGCTGCGCGCGGTAGGTGACGACACCCTCCATGTCGGCGACCTGAGCGAGCCGGTCCTCGGTGTTGGTCAGCGCCATGTCGATCTCGCCATTGCGGAACGCGTTGATCTCGGCCGTGTCGTCGAGCACGCGGAAGGTCACCTTGTCGAGGAGGGGCTCGTCGCCCCACCAGTTCTCGTTCGGGACGAACGTGATCGTGCCGCCGTTCGCATCGAACTCGTCGACCGTGTACGGGCCCGCGCCCCACTCGGGGTGCACCTGGTTGACGTACGCCTCGTTGAAGAGCTCGGGCGTGTTGATCGCCGGGTTGACGAGGTGCCAGAAGAGGCCGTCCGTCCAGGGGTAGACCTGCTTGAAGGTCACGACCGCCTGGCGCTCGTCCTCACCCTGCTCGACGGACTCGATGAGCGAGTAGCCGTCGGTCGAGTTGGGGATGTAGCCCTCGTCGAGCGAGCGGTTGGCGATCCAGGTCTGGTTGTAGGCCTCCCACGTGATCGGGGTGCCGTCGTTCCAGACCGCGTCGGGGTTGATCGTGTAGGTGACGACCGTCTTGCCGTCGACCTCCTCGGTCGTCCAGTCGGTGAGGTAGTTGGGGTTGGCGTACGCCTCGCCCTCGGGCGTCATGAGGATCGTCTGGGGGTTGTACCACTCCCACAGGGTCGCCGTGTCGACCGAGCCGTCCGAGTGGTTCGCGTTCAGCTGCTCGGGGATCTCCGTGATCGGGAAGACCGCCTCGCCGCCCTGCTGGAGGTTCTCGCGGGGCTGCGGGTTGTAGTCGGCACCGGTGATCTCGGTGGCGCCCTCGTTGCCTCCGCCGGACCCGCCGCCGTTGCCGCCGTCGTTGCCGCCACCGGCACAGCCCGCGAGGACGAGGGCGAGCGCGCCGGCTGCGGCCGCCGCCCCGATCCACTTCTGCTGCTTCTTCATGGTGCTCCTTTCGCGCCTTGTAGGCGTCGGGATATGGGAGAGATGAGATCGAGGCTAACCGCGGGCCGCGCGCGCTTGTGAGAACGTGAGCGAGCCGTGACCTGCGGGTCTCGTCCCGAGCGGGGCGCGGCGCGCCGTCGTCTTCGCACGACGCGCCGTGACCCCACGATGGATCAGCCGGTGGACATCTGCCCGCGGCTGAGGAGGTCGTGGTCGAGCTCGACGCGCGTCCGGCCGCGCTCCACCTTCGGATCGGGGATCGGGATGGCCGACAGCAGCGCCTGCGTGTACGGGTGCTGCGGGGTGTCGAACACGTCGTCGACGTCGCCGAACTCGACGAAGTCGCCGCGGTACATGACCGCCACCCGGTCGGCGAGGTGCCGGACCACCGAGAGATCGTGCGCGACGAACAGATAGCTGATGCCGAGCCGCATCTTCAGCTCGTCGAGCAGGTTCAGCACACCGGCCTGGATCGACACGTCGAGCGCCGAGACCGGCTCATCGAGCACCACGAGCTTCGGCTCGGTCGCGAGCGCGCGGGCGATGCCGATGCGCTGGCGCTGACCGCCCGAGAACGCCTGCGGGAAGCGATCGCTGTGCGCGGGGTTCAGTCCGACGAGCCCCATGAGCTCGTCGACGCGCTCGTGCGTGCGCTCCTTCGAGGTGCCGATCGTCTGCAGCGGCTCCGCGATGATGTCGAACACCGTCATGCGCGGGTCGAGGGCGCCCATCGGGTCCTGGAAGACGATCTGGATGTCGCGGCGGGCCGCGCGCTCACGATGGCGTCCCTTGAGCTCGCGCACGCTCGTTCCGTTGATCCGGATGTCGCCGCCCTCGGGCGCCGCGAACTCCATGATCTCGAGGAGCGTCGTGGTCTTGCCCGAGCCCGACTCGCCGACGATCGCGAGGGTCTCGCCCTCCTTGATGTCGAACGAGATGTCCTTGACGGCCTGCACCTCGCCGACCTTGCGCTTGAGGATGCCCTTGAGGATCGGGAACGTCTTCGACAGGTGCGACACCTCGAGGACCGTCTTGCGCTCCTCGCGGGGCGTGCGCACCAGGTCGCTCTCGGGGATCACCGGCACGGGGTACACGGGGCGACCGCCGATCAGCCCCGCATGGATCTCGTCGGCACGGATGCACGCGGCGCGGTGGTCCGCGTCGCCGCTGACCTGGAGAAGCTCGGGCTCGCCGACGCGGCACGCATCGAGCACGATCGGGCAGCGGTCGGCGAAGGGGCACGCATCCGGCAGGTCGATGAGCAGCGGCGGATTGCCCTTGATCGCGACGAGCGGCTGCTTCTCCTTCTTGTCGACGCGCGGGATCGCGCCGAGGAGGCCGATCGTGTACGGCATGCGCGTGTCGTCGAAGAGGTCGACGGCCGACGCCTGCTCGATCGGCTTGCCCGCGTACATGACGAGCACGTCATCGGCGATGTTCGCGACGACGCCCATGTCGTGGGTGATCATGATGACCGCGGCACCGGTCTCGCGCTGCGCCGTGCGGATCAGATCGAGGATCTGCGCCTGGATCGTCACATCGAGAGCCGTCGTGGGCTCGTCGGCGATGATGAGCTTCGGATTGTTCGCCATGGCGATCGCGATGACGACGCGCTGGCGCATGCCGCCCGAGAACTCGTGGGGGAAGGCCTTCATGCGGCGCTCGGGATCGGTGATCCCGACGAGCGTGAGGAGCTCGATGCCGCGCTCCCACGCGCGCTTGCGGCCCATCCCCGCGTTGTGCACGACGAGCGCCTCGACGAGCTGGTCGCCGATCGTGTAGACCGGCGTGAGCGACGTGAGCGGGTCCTGGAAGATCATCGCCAGGCCGTTGCCGCGGATGGCGGACATCTGCTTGTCGGTCTTGCCGATGAGCTCATCGCCCTGGAAGACGATCGATCCGGTGACGTGAGCGGTCTCGGCGAGGAGGCCCATGATCGCGAGCGAGGTCACGGACTTGCCCGAGCCGGACTCGCCGACGATGCCGAGGGTCTGGCCGGGGAGGAGGTCGAAGGAGACGCCGCGCACGGCGTCGACCCTTCCCGCCTCGGAGGCGAAGCTGACCCGGAGGTCGCGGACGGAGAGAACGGGTTCGGTCATGCGCGGCCTCCAGCCGCCGAAGTCGGGTCGAGGGCGTCGCGCAGTCCGTCGGCGACGAGCGCCATGGAGACGGTGAGCAGCGTGAGGGCGCCGGCGGGGAAGTAGAACATCCAGGGTGCGCTCGTGATGATCCCCGAGCCGGTTCCGATGAGGGAGCCGAGCGAGACATCGGGGAGCTTCACGCCGAAGCCGAGGAACGACAGGCCGGTCTCGAGCATCACGGCGCTCACGACGCCGAGGGTGAAGTTGATGACGAGGAGCGAGCCGATGTTCGGGATCATGTGACGCAGCACGATGCGGAATCCGCTGACGCCCATGTAGCGGGCCGCCTGGATGTACTCGCGCTCGCGCAGCGACAGGGAGAGCGTCCAGATCGTGCGGGCCGCGATGAACCAGTTCGTCAGGATGAGGATGATCGTGATCATCCTCCAGTCGCCACCCGAGTCGTTCGAGATCATCGCGATGATGAGGAACGTGGGCACGGCCATGAGGAAGTGGATGACGGCGAGCGCCCCGCGCTCGTACCAGCCGCCGAAGTAGGCCGCGGTGGCGCCGACGAGCGCCGAGATGACCGTCGTGCCGATCGACACGAGCACGGCGATCATCAGCGAGCGCTGGAGGCCGACGACGACCATCGCGTAGAGATCGTTGCCCGAGTTGTTCGTGCCGAACCAGTGCTCGGCGCTCGGCGGATCGGACAGCGCCAGGAAGTCGAGCTCGATGTGGTCGTACTTCTGGAACACCGGCCCGACGACCGCGAACAGCGCGAGGAGCACGAAGATCACGAGGCCGCCCACGGCGGGCTTGTTGCGCATGAAGCGCCGAGTGTAGAGCGCGGACTTCCGCATCGGCTTGCTGCGGCCTGCGGTCAGCACCGTCTCGCTCGGCGGCGGGTTGTCGCCGTGCTCGAGCGGGTCGCGCATATCGGTCTGCATCGTCATGTCAGCTCACCCGCACTCGAGGGTCGAGGGCGACGACCGCGACATCCGCGAGCATCGCGCCGATGAAGGTCATGAAGGCGCCGAACGCGGCCGTCGCCACGGTCCCGTGGATGTCGTTCGTCGCGATCGTCTGGGAGAAGTACTGCCCCATGCCGCTCCAGCCGAAGATCGTCTCGGTGAGGATCGCGCCCGTGAAGGCGGCGGGGATGTTGAACGCGACCTGCGTCGTCACGGGGATGAGCGACGTCCGCAGCGCGTGCCGGCGGATGGCCTGCGACTTCGTCAGGCCCTTCGCGCGCGCCGTGCGGACGTAGTCGGCGCTGATGTTGTCGAGCAGCAGGGAGCGCTGCAGGAAGTGGTAGCCCGCGTAGCCGGTCAGCACGAGGCCGAGGGTCGGCAGCGTGAGGTGCTGGACGACGTCGACGAGCATCGGGAAGAAGCCCTCGACGCCGAGGCTCGCCGAGCCGGTGACATAGAACACACGCGTGCCGACAGCCTGGTTGATCGAGATCGCGAGGAGCACGATGCCGAGCGCCGCGACGACCACGGGGATGTTCATCGTGATGATCGACGTCGCCTGGCCGATCCGGTCCGCGAGCTTGTACTGGCGGGATGCCGTGTACACGCCGATCGCGATGCCGACGACCGCGGTGAGGATCGTCGCACCGAGCACGAGCTCCGCGGAGATCCACATCCGATAGGCGACCTGCTCGTTCACCGAGCCGCCCGTCGGGCTCACGCCCCAGTCCCAGCGCGTGATGATCGCGGAGAGCCAGGTCCACCACCTCTCGACGAGCGGGACGGTGTCGCTGAGGTTGCGCGGCTCGAGCAGGGCGACGATCTGCTGCTCGGACAGCGGCGGGCGGCGGCCGACGTAGTTGCTGCGCGGGTCGAGGTAGAGCCACGCGAGGAAGTACGTCAGGTTCGTCGCCACGGCGATGATGAGCAGCCACCCCAGGATGCGGCGGAGCAGGTATCGGATCAAGGTCGTGGATTTCCTTCTTCGGACTGCGATCGCGCGCTTCTGGCGCGGTCATCGCACACGTTGAGCGTCGACTCTACCCCCGGTTGACTCAAGTCGACCATCCCGGGCGCACCGTGCCGAAAAGCGTTATCGATCTGTGCTGGTCTTGGCGGAAGTTGCGTCGGGATTTCTGGACGATGGGCAGAATGCCAAGGAGGGGCGGACCGCGGTCCGCCCCTCCTGGCCATCCTGCGCAGTCGCGTCAGCGCAGGATGAGCGTGCGCTCCCCGCTCTCCGAGGGAAGCATGCTCGCGGAATCCGGCGCGAAGACGGCGACGACGCGGTGGTTGCCGCGGGCCAGGTCGGCGGGCACCTCGAGCACGGCAGAGCCGCCGTCGAGCACAGCCGCACCCGCGGAAGCGCCGTCGATGAGGAACTCGACCTCGCCGGTCGCCGCGGCGCCGTCGACCGTCCGGACGGTGGCGGTGAGCAGGTTCGGCGCGCCCTTCTTCGCCTGGCCGGGAGGCGTCGTGCGCAGCGTCGTGACGGTCTCCGTCGCCGGGGCGTCGGCGACGGCATCGAGCCCGACGATGACCGGGTCGTGGTCGCTCGAGCGGTAGGCGTCGGGCGCGTAGAAGAGCGTGCCGTGGCTGTTGTAGCGGCTGCACTCGAGCGCGACGGCCTCGCCGCTGTTGATCGACCAGATGTCCGCACCGGTCGCGAGCTCGGCGGCCGCCGGGTTGAGGAGCACGTGGTCCAGGGAGCCCGAGAGCGCCTGGTACACGTAGCTGCTCTCGGTCGACCCGAACGCGCTCTCGGCGTCGACGTAGCCCGCCTCGTAGAGCACCTGCATCGGGTCCTCCTGCGTGTAGGAGTTGAAGTCGCCCACGAGCAGCGCTGCCTCGGCGCCCGTTCCCGTCGGGTCACCGGCCATCCAGTCCGCGAGGGCCTGCGCCTGATAGACGCGCGACTGCGTGGATGCGCCCTGTCCGTCGCCCTGGTCCGCGTCCCCAGGCCACGGCCCTGCGGACCCCTTCGACTTGAAGTGGTTCACGACGACCGTGAAGGGCTCGCCGCCCGCGGCCGGAGCGAAGGTCTGCGCGATGGGCTCGCGCGCGTTCTGGAACGCGTCGATCTCGTCGTCGCTCGTGTCGAGCGCGGCGGAGGCGCCGACCGGGGAGACGAGGGCAGGCTGGTAGATGATCGCCGACGTGATCACGTCCTGCTCGCTCGCGTCGGGCAGGTTCGCGGGCGAGGGCACGAACGCCCACTTCTCGGTGCCCGCGGCCTCGTTCAGTGCGGCGACGAGCGTGGCGAGCGCCTCATCGGCGGGCTCGCCCAGACGCGCGGAGTTCTCGATCTCCATGAGCCCGACGACGCTCGCGTCGAGCCCTTCGATCGCGGCGACGATGCGGGCCTCCTGGCGGCCGAAGTCCTCCGCGTCCCACGCGCCGCGCTGATCGCAGCCTTCGTCGACCGTGACGCCGTCGCCCTCGCGGTCGCGGTACGGCACGCACGACGGGTCCTCGATCCCGAGGGTCGTGAAGTAGTTCAGGACGTTGAACGAGGCCACCGACACGTCGCCGCCCACCGGCTCGGGGGCCGCGGTCCGGGTGTTCTCGAACACGACGCCGTCGACACCCGATCCGTCGGCGACGATCGGCTCCGTGGGGTTCAGCTTCCATGCGTCGTTGCGGAAGTCGACGATGTGGGGCTCCGCGAACGCGACGGACGCACCGACCCGGATGGGCTCGACGAGCGAGATGTACGCGGGCGTGAGGTCGCGGTTGCGCGAGAAGCTCGCGGTCGATCCATCGTCGAGGGCGACGCGCCGCGCGGCGTTGTCGGCCGCGACGGCCTCTGCCTCGGGCGAGCCGGGGCGCGCGACGTCGGTCGGCTGGCGCAGGGGATCCGGGCCCGCGGCGAGCACGACCTCCCCGAACGTGTTCGTCGCGTAGGTGTCGGAGACGGTGAACTCGCCCGCGGGCGCGACGAGCATCGACTCCAGGCGCTCGCGCTCCGCGTCGGTCGCGGGCCAGCCCACGACGGCGGGCTCGACCGGTGCGGCGTCGGCGACGATCTCGGCGCCTCCCGCGCCGACGACGAGCTCGGTCAGGCCGTAGTGCTCCTTGACCTCGCCGGTGACCCGCACGGTGTCGCCGATCGCGACCGCGCCCACGGTGGCGGCCGAGTAGACGAAGATCGCGTCCGACGCGACATGCGCGGCCGGGTCGAGCTCGCCGCCGGTGCCGGGGGTCTGGATGACGTATCCGTCGAACCCGCCCGTCGGGTAGTGGGCCGTGACGACGCCCGTCGTCGTCACCGTCTGGCCGACGAGGGGCGAGGCGTCGCCGGTGCCCTGGATCTCCGCGATCTCGACGGGCTCCCCGGGCGTCGGAGTGGGCGTGGGAGTGGGAGTGGGCGTCGTGTCGCCGCCGAGCGGCTCGGGCGTGGGCGCACCCGTGACGAAGTCCGCGCCGTTGTCGGCCGTGTTCGCGCCTCCCGTGCGGGCGATCGCCGTCGCGTTCGTCGTGGCGGGCGCTGCGGAGCCGGCGAAGTCGGTCGCGCCGCCCCAGCCCACGTAGTCCACGACGGGCGCGGCCGTCGCGAGGCCGGTCGCGCCCGACAGCGGCGTCACCTGCGAGACGAGCGCCACCTTGCCCTGGGATCCGCTGATCGCGATGCCGCCGTCGACATCCGCCTCCACGTCGGGGAGGGCGGTGTTCGAGCCGTAGGCCTGCCCGACCACGAGCGTCTCGTCGGGCGGCAGCACGACATCGCCGAGCGGCGTGACCTGCCACGTCGCG
Source organism: Microbacterium sp. JZ37 (assembly GCF_035188445.1). Taxonomy (NCBI): domain Bacteria; kingdom Bacillati; phylum Actinomycetota; class Actinomycetes; order Micrococcales; family Microbacteriaceae; genus Microbacterium; species Microbacterium sp. JZ37. The sequence continues at coordinate 1,722,635 of NZ_CP045253.1, forward strand.
CCCGTCGCCGAGGCGTACTGGACGCTCCAGCCGGCGAGGCTCTGCGGGGCGTCGGTCGTGTTCACGATCTCGACGAAGTCCCGGCTGAATGCGGCGCCGCTGTTGCCGCCGCCGCCGTACACCTCGTTGATGAGGACGCCGTCGCCGGGAGAGACGGCGGCATGAGCCGCGACGGGGGCGAGCAGCGCGGCCGCGACCGATGCGGTCGCTGCCGCGGCGCACAGGCGCCGGGTGCGGCGCGGGGGAGAGGACTGCTGCACGATGGTCTCCTTCGGATGTGCAGGAGGGCGCGGCGGTCGCCGCACGGGAGGATGTCAGGCAATCGTCGTCGCATGAACGGCCGGTTACCGGGATCTCGCGCGGAAGCGGCGGCGCGTCGCGCGGCGACCCGGGCACGCGCGACGGCGCGCGGCCCGTAGAATCAGACGGATATGTCCCCTCGTGCCACGACTCCGCTCCCGCCTGCCGCGACACCGCCTGAGCGCATCCGCAACTTCTGCATCATCGCTCACATCGATCACGGCAAGTCGACGCTCGCCGACCGCATGCTGCAGCTCACCGGCGTCGTGTCCGACCGCGACATGCGCGCGCAGTACCTCGACCGGATGGACATCGAGCGCGAGCGCGGCATCACCGTCAAGAGCCAGGCGGTGCGGCTTCCGTGGCAGCTCGACGGCGACACCTATGCGCTGAACATGATCGACACGCCGGGGCACGTCGACTTCACCTATGAGGTCTCGCGCTCGCTCGCGGCGTGCGAGGGCGCGGTGCTGCTCGTCGACGCCGCGCAGGGGATCGAGGCGCAGACGCTCGCGAACCTCTACCTCGCGCTCGAGAACGACCTCACGATCATCCCCGTGCTCAACAAGATCGATCTCCCCGCGGCCGACCCCGACCGCTTCGCCAAGGAGCTCGCAGACCTCATCGGCGGCGACCCGGCCGACGTCCTGCGCGTGTCGGGCAAGACCGGTCAGGGCGTGGAGGAGCTGCTGGACCGCCTCGTCGCCGAGATCCCGGCACCCCGGGGCGACGCCGACGCACCCGCCCGCGCGATGATCTTCGACTCCGTCTACGACGCCTACCGCGGCGTCGTCACCTACGTGCGGATGGTCGACGGGCGCCTCTCTCCGCGCGAGCGCATCCAGATGATGTCGACGCGCGCGACGCACGAGCTCCTCGAGATCGGCGTCTCCAGCCCCGAGCCGACGCCCTCGAAGGGCCTCTCCGTCGGCGAGGTCGGGTACCTCATCACCGGCGTGAAGGACGTCCGCCAGTCGAAGGTCGGCGACACGGTCACCAACCAGCGCACTCCCGCGACCGAGCCGCTTCCCGGCTACACCGACCCGAAGCCGATGGTGTTCTCGGGGCTCTACCCGATCGACGCGAGCGACTACCCCGACCTCCGCGAGGCGCTCGACAAGCTCAAGCTCTCGGATGCCTCGCTCGCGTACGAGCCCGAGACATCCGTCGCCCTGGGCTTCGGATTCCGGTGCGGCTTCCTGGGGCTCCTGCACCTCGAGATCGTCACCGAGCGGCTCTCGCGCGAGTTCGGTCTCGACCTCATCACGACGGCGCCCAGCGTCGTCTACGAGGTCACGACCGAGACCGGCGAGAAGATCGTCGTCACGAACCCCAGCGAGTACCCCGACGGCAAGATCGGGGCAGTGTCCGAGCCGATCGTCAAGGCCTCGATCCTCGCGCCCAAGGAGTACGTCGGCACCGTGATGGAGCTGTGCCAGCAGCGCCGCGGCACGATGCTCGGCATGGACTACCTCTCCGAGGAGCGCGTCGAGCTGAAGTACACGATGCCGCTCGGCGAGATCGTGTTCGACTTCTTCGACCAGCTCAAGAGCCGCACGCAGGGCTACGCGAGCTTCGACTACGAGCCCGAGGGCCAGCAGGAGGCCGACCTCGTGAAGGTCGACATCCTCCTCCAGGGCGAGCGCGTGGACGCGTTCAGTGCGATCGTCCACCGCGAGAAGGCCTACTCCTACGGCACGACGATGACCGAGCGCCTGCGCAAGCTCATCCCGCGCCAGCAGTTCGAGGTGCCCATCCAGGCCGCCATCGGCGCGCGCGTGATCGCGCGCGAGAACATCCGCGCGATGCGCAAGGACGTCCTCGCGAAGTGCTACGGCGGCGACATCTCGCGCAAGCGGAAGCTGCTCGAGAAGCAGAAGGAGGGCAAGAAGCGCATGAAGATGGTCGGCCGGGTCGAGGTGCCCCAGGAGGCCTTCATCGCCGCGCTCTCCGGAGACGTCGAGTCGAAGGCCGGGAAGTAGCCAGGGGCTGCGGTTAGGGTGGACACCATGCGCCGGGAGACCTTCCGAGACGAGACGGTCGACTATGCCGCCGTCGGGGCGACGCAGGCTCCTGACCTGCTCCAGTACCCGCCGGAGCACAGCATCCCCGCGGCATCCGCCTGGCGGATCGGCAGCGGCGAGGAGCGCTTCCGCACCGCGGTCGACGCCCTTCTGTCGTGGGGTGCGCTGAAGGGCGCGGGGCTCACGCTGAGCGACGTCCGGCCCGCTCCCGGCCCGACCTACACGGGCGTCAGCTTCGACGAGGCGGGCAACGCCGTCGCGCCGAGCCGATCGGATGCCGACCAGCGGTTCGACGCGGACGGAACGCCGTACGTCGGGGCCGGCACGACCGTCACCGTGCACGGCAAGGTGGGCGGCTCGCGCGCGGACGCCGAGCTGCGGGTCATCTTCGTGATCGAGGAGGCGCGTCGCGTGGGCTTCGCGCTCGGCACGGTCGGCGACTCGGTCGTGAGCGGCGAGGAGTCGTTCATGATCGAGTGGCGCGAGAACGACGAGGTGTGGTTCGAGGTGCGCGCGTTCGACCGCCCCATGACCTTCTGGAACCGCCTGTTCAAGACGCTCGTGCGCCGCCGTCGCAAGGCGCTCTTCGCGGGGTACCTCCGCGCGATCTCGCCGCTGTTCCACACCGGCTCCTGATGGCCGGCGCCCTCCCCGTCGGCGATCCCGCTCCCGCCGACGGCCGCCTCCCGCGCGATCTCCCGATCGATCCGGCGACGGATCTCGGCGTCTACCTGCACGTGCCGTTCTGCCGGGTGCGCTGCGGGTACTGCGACTTCAACACCTACACCTCCGAGGAGCTGCGCGGAGCCCGACAGGACGAGTACGCCGACGTCCTCCTGCGCGAGGTCGCGCTCGCGCGCGACGTGCTCGCCGAGGCGGGCGCGCTGCGTCCCGCGCAGACGGTGTTCTTCGGCGGCGGCACGCCGACGCTGCTGCCCGCCGGCGACCTCGCGCGCATGCTCGAGGGCGTGCGCGGCGCGTTCGGCATCGCGGACGGCGCGGAGATCACCGTCGAGGCGAACCCCGACACGGTGACTGCCGCGGTCGCGGAGGAGCTCGCGCGGGCGGGGGTCACCCGCATGTCGGTGGGCATGCAGTCGGCCGTGCCGCACGTGCTCGCGGCGCTCGATCGCACGCACACGCCGTCGAACGTGCGGACGGCGGTCGAGGCAGGGCGCTCGGTCGGGCTCGACGTGAGCGTCGACCTCATCTACGGCGCCCCCGGCGAGTCGATCGACGACTGGCGCGCGTCGCTCGAGGCCGCGCTCGCGCTCGAACCCGACCACATCTCGGCGTACGCGCTCATCATCGAGGACGGGACGAAGCTCGCGCGGCAGATCCGCCGCGGCGAGGTGCCCGCGCCCGACGACGACCTCCAGGCCGACATGTACGAGCTCGCCGACCGCATGCTCGCCGACGCGGGCTTCGCGTGGTACGAGGTGTCGAACTGGGCGCGCGGCGACGGCCGTCGCTCGCGCCACAACCTCGCGTACTGGCGCGGCGCCGACTGGTGGGGCTTCGGTCCGGGTGCGCACAGCCACGTCGCGGGTCTGCGCTGGTGGAACGTCAAGCATCCCGCCGCGTACGCGCAGCGGCTCGCCGCGGGGGAGTCGCCGGCCGCCGGTCGGGAGCGCCCCGACGCGGCCGCGCAGCAGCTCGAGCGCGTGCTGCTGCACAGCCGCATCCGCGAGGGGCTCGCGATCGACGCGCTGCCGGATGACGCGCGGCGTGCGGTGGCCGGCCTCATCGCCGACGGCCTCATCGAGCCCGGGGCGGCGCTCCGCGGGCGGATCGTGCTCACCCTCCGCGGCCGCCTTCTCGCGGACGCCGTGGTGCGGGCACTCACGGACTGAGGTCGGCCGAGCCCCGCAGGCGGCCGGCGCGCATGCCGTTCCCGGCCTCGGGTCGGTAGACTGGCACTCCGAGACATCGAGTGCCAGGAGAGGAGCGCGCACATGGTCAGCGACCGCGGACTGCAGGTGCTCCGGGCCATCGTGCAGGACTACGTCGACACGCACGAGCCGGTCGGCAGCCGCTCCATCGTCGAGCGGCACTCCTTCGGCGTCTCGGCGGCGACCATCCGCAACGACATGGCGCTCCTCGAGGACGAGGAGCTCATCGCCCAACCGCATACGTCGTCGGGCCGCGTTCCGACGGACAAGGGCTACCGCGTCTTCGTCGACCACCTCGCCGAGCTGCGCCCGCTGTCATCGGCCCAGCGGTCGGCGATCGCGTCGTTCCTGGGCGACCCGGCCGACCTCGACGACCTCCTCGCGCGCACCGTCCGCCTCCTCACGCAGCTCACCGGACAGGTCGCGCTCGTGCAGTACCCGTCCTTCGCCCGGGCGAGCGTGACGCACGTGCAGCTCGTGCCGCTCGACGGCCGCCGCGTGCTCGTCATCATCGTGACCGACACCGGTCGCGTGTCGCAGCGCATCACGAGCCTTGCCGACGAGCTCGACGCGGAGTCGATCGAGCGGGTCGCCGCGCGCCTCGTGCCCCTCCTCGCCGGCCGCTCCGTGGCCGACGCGGCCGAGCAGCTGCAGCGCGGCGCCGAGCTCGCTGCCGCTCCCGTCAGCGCCGTCGATCGCGCGCTGCACAGGATCGCGCAGGCGGCAGCCGAGGAGCTCGACGAGTTCCGCCAGAACCGCCTCGTGCTGGCGGGCTCGGCGACCCTCGCGAAGCGCGAGCAGGACTTCCGCGGCAGCATCCATCCGCTCCTCGAGGCGATCGAGGAGCAGGTGACGCTGCTGCGGCTCATGAGCGAGATGGTCGCCGACGAGCAGGGTCTCTCGGCGAGCATCGGCCGCGAGAACGCGGCCTTCGGGCTCTCCGAGGCGTCGATCGTCGCGAGCGAGTACGACTCGGCCGTCGGCGCGGCGCGCATCGGCATCATGGGGCCCACGCGCATGGACTACCCCCGCAACCTCGCTGCGGCGCGGGCGGTCGCCCGCTACCTGACGAGGCTGCTGGACGAGGACGAGGGCCGGCGCTGACGCGTCGCCCGACGGATCGGAACACGGGCGCACGACGCCCGCAGGAAGGCTGATGTGGCTGATCACTACGAGACCCTCGGCGTGTCGAAGGACGCGTCGCAGGAGGACATCAAGAAGGCGTACCGCAAGCTCGCGCGTCGCCTGCACCCGGATGTGAACCCCGCGCCCGAGGCCGCGGAGGAGTTCAAGTCGGTCACGCACGCGTACGACGTGCTCAGCGACCCCGAGCAGCGCCGCCGCTACGACATGGGCGGCGACGAGTCGCCGTTCGGCGGCGCGGGCTTCGGCGGATTCGGCGACATCTTCGAGACGTTCTTCGGCGCCTCGGGCGGCGGTCGCGGCGGTCGGCCGCGCTCGCGCCGAGAGCGCGGACAGGACGCGCTCGTCCGCGTGACGCTCGAGCTCGGCGATGTCGTGTTCGGCACGCACCGCGACATCGAGGTCGACACGGCTGTGCTCTGCGAGACCTGCCAGGGGTCCTGCTGCCAGCCGGGGACGAGCCCCGCGACGTGCGACATCTGCGGCGGCACGGGCCACGTGCAGCGCCAGGTGCGCAGCCTCCTCGGCAACATGGTGACGTCGCAGCCCTGCGGCGCGTGCCAGGGCTACGGCACCGTCATCCCGCACCCGTGCGCGACCTGCGGCGGCCAGGGCCGCGTGCGCTCGCGCCGCACCGTGTCGCTCGACATCCCCGCGGGCGTCGAGACGGGCCTGCGTCTGCAGCTGCCGGGCTCGGGCGAGGTGGGCCCCGCCGGCGGCCCGAACGGCGACCTGTACGTCGAGGTCACGGTCGCCCCGCACCGGGTGTTCAGCCGCGACGGCGACGACCTGCTCGCAACCCTCGAGGTGTCGATGACCGACGCCATCCTCGGCACGACGACGACCATCGCCGGGCTCGACGGCGAGGTCGAGGTCGAGGTGCGCCCTGGCATCCAGTCGGGCGAGGTGCTGACGATCAAGGAGCGCGGGATCACGGGGCTGCGCACCTCGCGTCGCGGCGACCTGCGCGTGGGCGTCCAGGTCGTCACGCCGACGAAGGTCGATCATCGCACGCGTCAGCTCCTCGAGGAGCTCGCGCGGCGCACGAAGGCGCCCGCGCCGCGCCTGGCCGAGTTCCACCAGGGGCTGTTCTCGAAGCTCCGCGACCGGTTCCGCGGCTAGGGCCCATGGCGCTGCACTTCCACGACGAGCGCGCGGGGGCGGTCTCGCCCGGCGGCGAGCTCGAGCTCACGGGTGCGGAGGCGCACCACGCCGCATCCGTGCGCCGCGTGCGCGTCGGCGAGGAGGTCACGGTCACGGATGGCCGCGGCGCGTGGCTCGCGGGCATGTGCGAGAGCGTCTCGCCGCAGCGCGTCGTCGTGCGGATCGCCTCGCGCCAGGATCTGCCGCCCCAGTCCCCGCGGCTCGTGCTCGTGCAGGCGCTCGCGAAGGGCGACCGCGACGAGCTCGCGGTGCAGGCGGCGACCGAGCTCGGCATCGACGAGGTCGTGCCGTGGCAGGCGGCGCGCAGCGTCTCGCGCTGGCAGGGGCCGAAGGCGGAGAAGGGCCGCGCCCGCTGGGCCTCGATCGTCCGCGAGGCCGCGAAGCAGGCGCACCGGGCGTGGATCGCGGAGGTCTCGCCGATCGCGACGACGGCGCAGGTCGCAGAGCGCGCGGCGTCGGCGCGCGTGCTCGTGCTCGACCCGACCGCGCAGGCCGCCCTGACCTCGATCGACGTCGACGACGCCCGCGATCTCGTGCTCGTCGTCGGCCCCGAGGGCGGCATCGCGCCCGACGAGCTGGAGCGCCTCGCGGCCGCCGGCGCCGAGCGCGTGCGCCTCGGCGACACCATCCTGAGGACCTCGACCGCGGGCCCGGCGGCCCTCGCCGTCCTCAACGCGAAGCTCGGGCGCTGGTGACCGCGGTGGATAGACTCGACGGCATGAGCGAGCCGTCGATCTTCACGCGCATCCTGCAGGGCGAGATCCCGGGAACCATCGTCGCCGAGACCGAGCGCGTGTTCGTGCTGCAGGACATCAGCCCGCAGGCGCCCGTCCACCTCCTCGTCATCCCGAAGACGCAGGAGTACCGCGACGTCGTCGAGCTCGCGGCGGGCGACCCCTCGCTCCTCGCCGAGATGGTCCAGACCGCGAAGGCGGTCGCCGAGGACCACGCCGGCGGGCAGTTCCGTCTGATCTTCAACACCGGCGCAGACGCGGGCCAGACCGTGTTCCACGTGCACGCGCACGTGCTCGCCGGAGAACTCCAGGAGAAGAGCCTCGTTGGCCACTGACCCCATGGGCGCCGCCCAGCCGGACGACGACGTCGTCACCCAGACCATCCACGCCGACGGCGTCGCGATGGTGCAGCTCCTCGGACCGCAGGACCGCCTCCTGCGCATGGTCGAGCGCGAGCACCCCGCCGTCGACGTCCTCGTGCGCGGCAACGAGATCACCCTGCGCGGGTCAGCCTCCGCCGTGCGCGCCGCGCGCGCCCTCGTCGACGAGCTGCTGCAGCTCACGCGCGAGGGGCACGACCTCGGCCCCGCCGACATCGCGACGTCGAACCGCATCCTCGAGCAGGGCGGCCCGCGCCCGAGCGAGGTGCTCGGCGAGGCGATCCTGTCGACCCGCGGCAAGGTCATCCGCCCGAAGACCCTCGGCCAGAAGAAGTACGTCGACGCGATCGACGAGAACACGATCGTCTTCGGCATCGGCCCTGCGGGCACGGGGAAGACCTACCTCGCGATGGCGAAGGCCGTGCAGGCCCTGCAGCGCCGCGAGGTGAACCGCATCATCCTCACGCGCCCCGCGGTCGAGGCGGGGGAGCGGCTCGGCTTCCTGCCGGGAACGCTGACCGACAAGATCGACCCGTACCTCCGGCCGCTGTACGACGCGCTCAACGAGATGATGGACCCCGAGCTCGTGCCGAAGCTCATGGCGAGCGGGACGATCGAGGTCGCGCCGCTCGCGTACATGCGCGGGCGCACGCTCAACGACTCGTTCGTCGTCCTCGACGAGGCCCAGAACACGACCCCCGAGCAGATGAAGATGTTCCTCACGCGCCTCGGGTTCGGCACCCGGATGGTCGTCACGGGCGACATCACGCAGGTCGACCTGCCGGGTGGGACGTCGGGGCTGCGGCTCGTGACGCGCATCCTCGACGGCGTCGACGACATCCACTTCGCACGGCTCTCGAGCGATGACGTCGTGCGCCACACGCTCGTGGGCCGCATCGTCGACGCCTACAGCGAGTACGACGAGAAGCGCGCCGCGCATCGAGCAGAGCTGGACGAGGCGCGCGAGTTCGCGAACCGCGCCGAGCGGCGCGGTGCGTCGCGCACGGGCGGTCCGCGCGACCGCAAGCCGAAGCGGGGGATCCGATGATCGACATCAACAACGAGTCCGCCATCGCGGTCGACGAGAGCGTCCTGCTGCGTGTGACGCAGCACAACCTCGCGCAGCTGCACGTCAGCCCCGACGCCGAGGTCGCGATCGTCCTCGTCGACGAGGGCGCCATGGAGGCGCTGCACGTGCAGTGGATGGACGAGCCCGGCCCGACCGACGTCCTGAGCTTCCCGATGGACGAGCTGCGACCGGGCACCGACGACATGCCGACGCCCGCGGGACTCCTGGGCGACATCGTGCTGTGCCCGCAGGTCGCGGAAGGCCAGGCCGAGAAGGCCGGCCACTCGCTCATGGACGAGCTCATCCTGCTCACGACCCACGGGCTGCTCCACCTGCTGGGGTACGACCACGCCGAGCCGGAGGAGCACCGCGTCATGTTCGGGCTCCAGGATCGGCTCATCGCGAGCTTCGCCGCCGAGGAACGCAGACGCCCGCGCACATGATCGAGACGCTGCTGCTGATCGGGGCCGTCGTGCTCGTCGCGGTCGGGGGCCTCATGTCCGCACTGGACGCCGCGCTGTCGGTCAGCTCGCGGGCCGACCTCGTCGACCTCGCGACCGAGGGCCGCAACGCGCGGGCGCTCGCCCACATCGCCGACGACCCCGACAGCCACGCGAACGCGATCGGCTTCCTGAGGGTGCTCGCGGAGACCGGCGCCGCCGTGTTCGCGACGGTCGCGTTCATCCTGCTGTTCGACAGCGTCTGGTGGGCCGTGCTCGCGACGGTCGTCGTCATGACGGGCTTCTCGTTCGTCGCGGTCGCCTCGAGTCCGCGCTCCGCGGGGCGCCGGCATGCGGAGGCGCTGCTGTCCTGGTTCGCTCCGCTCGTGCGCGGTGTGCGCATCGTGCTCGGCCCCCTCGTGAAGGCGCTCGTCGCGGTCGGCAACGCGATCACGCCGGGCGGCGGCCGGCGCAGCTTCGAGTCGGAGGACCAGCTGCTGAGCATGGTCGACGAAGCCGCCTCGAACGACCTCATCGAGGCCGACGATCGCGACCTCATCCACTCGGTGTTCGACTTCACCGACCAGGTCGTGCGCGTCGTCATGGTGCCGCGCACCGAGATGGTCACGGTCGAGGCCGACGCCACCGCTCGTGAGGCCATGACGATCTTCCTCCAGCGCGGCATGTCGCGCCTGCCGGTGGTCGACGGGGAGATCGACGACGTCGTCGGGGTCCTGTATCTGAAGGACCTCGTCCTGCACGCGTTCCGCGAGGGCGCCGCGTGGCACGAGGGCACGACCGCGCGGGCCCTCGCGCGACCTGCCGTGTTCGTCCCGGAGCAGATGCGCGCCGAGACGCTCCTGCAGCAGATGAAGCGCGACGCCGTGCACGTCTGCATCGTCGTCGACGAGTACGGCGGCGTCGCGGGCCTCGTCACCCTCGAGGACCTCATCGAGGAGCTCGTCGGCGACATCTCCGACGAGTACGACCAGCCGTCGAAGGAGATCGTCGATCTCCCGGACGGCACCTTCCGGGTGAGCGCGAGCCTCGGGCTCGACGAGGTGGGCGAGCTGTTCGGCATCGAGCTCGAGGACGACGACGTCGACTCGATCGGCGGGCTCCTCGGCAAGCACATCGGCCGCGTGCCGCAGCCGGGCGACATGGCCGAGGTCGAGGGCCTCATCCTCACCGGCGGCACGTCGCGCGGCCGCGGACGGGGGATCGCGACCGTGTTCGTCGACCGGAGCCCTGCTCTGCGCGCTGTCGACGAGGTGCGCGGCCGTCATCCGCGCACGGGCGAGCTCGCGCTGCCGGTGACGGTGGAGGTGCCGACCGTGCGCGAGCCGGCGAAGAAGAGCGGCGGCCGGAAGTCCGCGGCGAAGAGGAACGGCGGCCGCTCGGAGGACGCCGCGAGGAAGGACGAACCCCATGACTGATTCCCCGGAGCACACGAGCCGGAGCGGGTTCGTGACCTTCGTCGGCCGGCCGAACGTGGGCAAGTCGACGCTCATGAACGCGCTCGTCGGCGAGAAGGTCGCGATCACGAGCGAGAAGCCGCAGACCACGCGCCGCGCCATCCGCGGCATCCTGAACCGCCCCGGCGGTCAGCTCATCGTGGTCGACACACCGGGCATCCACCGCCCGCGCACGCTCCTCGGCCAGCGTCTGAACGACCTCGTCGAATCGGTGCTCGGCGACGTCGACGTCATCGCCTTCTGCGTGCCCGCGCAGGAGAAGGTCGGTCCGGGCGACCGCCGGATCGCCGAATCGCTCGACGGCTATCCTCGCGCGAAGAAGGTCGCCATCGTCACGAAGACCGACGCGTCGTCGCACGAGCAGATCATGGAGCGCCTCCTCGAGGTCGACGCCCTCCGCGAGGACTGGGCCGCGGTCATCCCCCTGTCGTCGATCACCGGAGAGCGCCTCGACGTGCTGACGGATGAGCTGCTCGCCCTCATGCCCGAGGGCCCTGCGCTCTACCCCGACGGCGTCGTCACCGACGAGTCGACCGAGGACCGCGTCGCCGAGATCATCCGCGAGGCCGCGCTCGAGGGCGTGCGCGACGAGCTGCCGCATTCGATCGCCGTGACGATCTCCGACATCGCCCCGCGGGAGGACAATCCCGAGCTGACCGACGTCTGGGCCGACCTCGTGGTCGAGCGCGACAGTCAGAAGGCCATCATCATCGGCCGGAAGGGCACGCGTCTCAAGGAGGTGGGCTCGCGCGCGCGAGCGCAGCTCGAGCCGCTGCTCGGCACGCGGGTGTTCCTCTCGCTTCACGTGCGCGTCGCGAAGGAGTGGCAGCGCGACCCCAAGCAGCTGAGGCGCCTCGGCTTCTGACGCGATCGCTACGCGAGCCCGGCGTCGCGCGCGATCACGGCCGCGCCCATCCGGCTCGCGACGCCCAGCTTCGCGAGCACGTGCGAGACATGGCTCTTGACGGTCGTCTCCGACACGTGCAGCTCGCGCGCGATCTCGGCGTTGGACCGGCCGGCGCCGAGCCCGACGAGCACCTCGCGCTCGCGCGGCGTGAGCAGGTCGAGCTCGGCGGGAGGCTCGGGCCGCTCCGGTGCGCGTCCGACGCTCCGGATGACCCGCAGCGTCACCTCGGGCGCGAGGACGCCCTCGCCGGCCGCCACACGGCGGACGCCCGCGATGATCTCGTCCGCCTCCGCGGTCTTCAGGAGGTAGCCGGAGGCGCCTGCCGCGAGGGCGCCGTCGACGTAGGCGTCCACCGCGAACGTCGTGAGCACGAGCACGGGGAACCCGCGTGCGGTCAGCGCGGCGGTCGCCTCGATGCCGTCGACACGCGGCATCCGCACGTCCATCAGCACGACGTCGGGCTCGAGCGCCGCGGCCTGCCGGATGGCCACCTGACCGTCGGCGGCCTCGCCGACGACCTCGATGTCGGAGGCGGCGGACAGGACGGCCGCGATGCCGGCGCGCACCGCTGCATGATCGTCGGCGACCAGGACGCGGATGGTCATGCGGGCGCCCCCGTCGTCCCGGCTGTCGCCGACAGCGGCGCCTCCACCCGCACCCGCCAGCGCGCGTCGGTGGGTCCGGCCGAGCCGCGCGCGCCGATCGCCGACCAGCGCCTCTCCATCAGGGCGAGCCCGAGTCCGCGAGCACCCGTCGACGGCGCGCCGACGAGAGGGTTCTCGATCTCCAGCACGACGACGGAGCCGTCTGCGTGCAGCGACGCGTCGACGGGAGCGCCCGGCGCATGGCGGGCGGCGTTGACGATCGCCTCTCGGCCGATCTGCGCGAGCGCGGCCGAGACGTCGGGCGCGAGAGGCGGGCGGTCGGAGGCGACGCGGAGCGCGACGCCGAAGGCGTCGGCGGTGCGCTGAAGGGCTCGCACGGGGTCGTCGGCAGGCGGCAGCGCCGGCTCCTCGCGGTCAGCGGCGAGCAGGGAGATCAGCGCACGGAGCTCGGCGAGCGCCTCGCGGCTCGCGGCACGCACCGCGTCGACGGATGCCCCGGTGCGCGCGTCGAGGCCTCCCCGCGCGCCGAGCGCGCTCGTCTGGAGCGAGATCGCGCTGAGGCGCGCGGCGATCTCGTCATGCAGCGCGGCCGCGAGTCGGGCGCGCTCGGCGCGCACGGCCGCGGTCCGGTCGAGCTCGGCGGCGTGGGCGACGGCGTCGGCGCGCTCGCGCTCGAGGCGGACCAGCGCGTCGCGCTGGCGCACCGATGTGCCCCACGCGATCGGGAGGCCGAGCAGCGCGCCGTAGGTGAGGATGACCGCGACGAGGCCCTCGATCGGCGCGGCGATCGCCAGCGCGGCGAGGACTGCGACGGCGATCGCGAGCACGACGCGCATGCGACGCGCATCGAGCAGGAGCGCGGCCGCGTAGAGCGCGTCGAACATGGCGACGGTCGGCACGAAGGCGATCGATCCCGACACGAGGTGCACGCTGACGACGAGGATCGCGCCCGCCGTGGCGACGGAGACCGTCGGCAGACGCCGCTTGAGCAGGAGCGGGACGAGGCACGCGACGGCGAGCACCCACGGCATCCAGGGCTGGCCGAGTGGGCGGTCGCCGTCGCCGCCGGGGACGACGCCCGCCCAGGAGGCGACGGCGCCGAGCAGGAGGACGATGCCCGCGTTCGCGAGGTCGCCCGCCGTCGAGCGGTAGCGGACGAAGGGGAGGACCCACTCGTCGAAGGGAGCGCGCGCCATGCTCCTATCCCAGCATCGATCCGGCGGCTCGCCCTCCTCCGAAAGACGGAGACGGCGGCGCGGAGACCGCCACCTTCGGCCGATGCGCGCCTGCGGGCGTCACGCGACGCTGTCGACATGGACATCACGACGATCGGCACCCTCGCGCTGCTCGCCCTCGCCGACTCGACGAGCTTCGGCACACTGCTCATCCCCCTCTGGCTGCTGCTCGCGAGCTCGCGGCCCCGCCCCTCGCGCATGCTCGCCTATCTCGCGACGGTCGCGGGGTTCTACCTGGCGATGGGCGTCCTGCTGTCGATCGGGGCCCGCCTCCTCCTCGACGGGATCCGGTCCTGGCTCGCGTCGGACGGCGGCGCGATCGCGATGCTCGCCGTGGGCGGCGTGCTGCTCGCCGGCGCGATCCTCACCGGGACGAGGAAGGACGCCGGTCCGTCGCCGCGCCTGCTCGCCTGGCGCGAGCGCGCCGTCGGAGCGGAGGACGGGCCCATCCGCCCGCTCATCCTGCTCGCCCTCGCCGCGACGGCGATCGAGATCGCCACCCTGCTGCCGTACCTCATGGCGATCGGGATCATGGACGCCGCCCGGCTGCCGCCCGCCGCGCACCTCGGCCTGCTCGCCGCCTACTGCCTCGTCATGGTGGCCCCCGCGCTCGTGCTCCTCGTGCTGCGCGTGGTCGCGCATGCCGCGGTGGAGCCGCTCCTGCGTCGCGTGAACGCCTGGCTCACCCGGCAGGCAGGCGAGATGACCGCCTGGATCGTCGGGATCATCGGCTTCCTCCTCGTGCGCGCGGGCACGAGCCATTTCGGGGGCGTGAGCGACGTGTTCGAGCGCCTGCCCGGCATCGTCGCGGGCTGAGTGCAGCAGCCTGCTCGGCAAGTCGCGTCGTGGTAGATCAGAGTGCTCAGGGAAGAGGGGAAAGCCGCGGCTCTGACTGTGCACTCTGCGTGTTACGGTAGATGCATGCGCTGTGGCGGTCTGCTTCTTCTTAGCTGCCGCGACGAGATCTCGATCTAGGGCCCCTCGTCGCGGAGCTTTCTGTCGGCCCGATCTCGTCTGCAGAACCCGGAAGAAGCATCGATCATGAAGAACAACCAGAAGCCCAGCGCCATGCCGATCCACCGCTATCGGCCCTTCCACGAGCAGATCGCCGTGGACCTCCCGGACCGCACGTGGCCGGGCAAGCGCATCGAGAAGGCGCCCCGGTGGTGCGCCGTCGACCTGCGCGACGGGAACCAGGCGCTCATCGATCCCATGAGCCCCGAGCGCAAGCGCGTGATGTTCGACCTCCTCGTCAAGATGGGATACAAGGAGATCGAGGTCGGCTTCCCGTCGGCCAGCCAGACCGACTTCGACTTCGTGCGCCAGCTCATCGAGGAGGATCTCATCCCCGACGATGTGACGATCCAGGTCCTCACGCAGGCACGCGAGCACCTCATCGCCCGCACCTACGAGGCGATCAAGGGCGCGAAGCAGGCGATCGTGCACCTCTACAACTCGACGAGCGTGCTCCAGCGCGAGGTCGTGTTCCGCACCGACAAGCAGGGCATCATCGACATCGCGCTGGCCGGCGCGCGCTGGTGCAAGCAGTACGAGCAGACCGTTCCCGAGACGACGGTCTACTACGAGTACTCGCCCGAGTCGTACACCGGCACCGAGCTCGAGTTCGCCGTCGAGATCTGCAACGAGGTCATGAAGGTGCTCGTGCCGACGCCCGAGCGCAAGATCATCCTCAACCTGCCGGCGACGGTCGAGATGACGACGCCGAACGTGTACGCCGACTCGATCGAGTGGATGAGCCGCCACCTCCACAATCGCGAGAACGTCATCCTGTCGCTGCACCCGCACAACGACCGCGGGACGGCCGTCGCGGCGGCCGAGCTGGGCTACCTGGCGGGCGCCGACCGCATCGAGGGCTGCCTGTTCGGCAACGGCGAGCGCACGGGCAACGTCGACCTCGTCGCACTGGGCATCAACATGTTCACGCAGGGGATCGACCCCCAGATCGACTTCAGCGACATCGACCAGGTCAAGCGCACGGTCGAGTACTGCAACCAGCTGCCGGTTCCCGAGCGCAGCCCGTGGGCCGGCGACCTCGTGTTCACCGCCTTCAGCGGATCGCACCAGGATGCGATCAAGAAGGGCTTCGAGGCGATGGTCGCGCAGGCGAAGGCCCAGGGCGTCTCGGTCGACGAGATCGAGTGGGCCGTCCCGTACCTGCCGGTGGACCCGAAGGACCTGGGGCGCTCCTACGAGGCCGTCATCCGCGTCAACTCGCAGTCCGGCAAGGGCGGCGTCGCGTACCTCCTGAAGGCCGACCACGCGCTCGACCTGCCGCGCAAGCTGCAGATCGAGTTCTCCGGCGTCGTCCAGGCGAAGACCGATCAGGAGGGCGGCGAGGTCACGAGCGACCAGATCTGGGCGATCTTCCAGGACGAGTACCTGCCGTCGCCCGTCGACGAGCAGCGCTGGGGCCGGTTCGAGCTGCTCGGAACCCGCTCGAACCGCGACGCGTCGGGTGAGGGCACGCTCTCGGTGACGCTCCGCGACGGCGACGCGACGGTCGAGGCGTCTGCCGCAGGCAACGGACCCATCGCCGCGTTCCTCGAGATCGTGCGCGAGCAGGGCATCGACGTCACGCTCTACGACTACGTCGAGCACGCGATGAGCGCCTCGGCCGACGCCCAGGCGGCCGCCTACGTCGAGCTGCAGGTCGACGGCGAGCGCCTGTGGGGCGTCGGCATCGACGGCGACATCTCGACGGCATCGCTCAAGGCGATCATCTCGGCCGTCAACCGCTCGATCCGCGCCCGCGAGGGCGAGCTCGTCGGCGCCTGATCCGGCGACATCGGAGCGGGTCGGGTCCTTCGGGGCCCGACCCGCTCCGCATGTGCGGGATCAGTCGTCCTCGCGCGGCCTCGTGATGTCGTCGGGCAGGATGATCGCGCCGGTGTGCCCGAGATCGGCCGCCGCGGGGATGTCGCCGGCGGAGATGACGGGGATCTCGCGCGTCTCGAGAGCGACCCGGCGGCGGTTGAGGCGCCGCTGCTCCGGCAGCGACAGGTCGAACACCACCGCGAGGACGCGGATGATCGTCGTGAGCACGATGCCGAGGATCGCGGCGGCGACGATCGGCAGGCCGAGCGCGTACGAGACCGCGAGCGCGGCGTTGCCGACGACCGCGGCGACCGCGTAGAGCGACCCGACGTGCATGATCGCGACCGGGAGCCCCATCGCGATGTCGCGGATCACGCTGCCGCCGACCGCGGCGCACGCGCCGATGAAGATCGCGGGGATGAGCGGGATGCCGTTCGCGATCGCCTTCGCCGTGCCGAACGCGCCGAACATCCCGATCACGACCGCGTCGAGCATGACGATCACCTTGTTCAGGCGGTCGAAGATGCCCGCGAGCAGCATGCCGACGAGCGAGGCGCCCACGGCGGTCACGAGGTACCAGTTGTTCTGGAGGGTCGCGGGGGCGAGTCCGAGCAGGATGTCGCGGATGATCCCTCCGCCCATCCCGATCATCGTGCCGATGATCGCGACGCCGAGGAGGTCCAGTCGCGCGCGCCCGCGGAAGCCCGACGCGAACAGCGCGCCCTGGATGCCGCCGAGGCCGACGGCGAGGAGGTCGGCCCAGAGCGGGATGACGAAGAGCGGCTCGGTCACGCGTCCATCCTCGCGCACAGGCTCGATAATCGAACGGTGCCCACCTATCGAGACGAAGCCGTCGTGCTCCGCACCCACAAGCTGGGCGAGGCCGACCGCATCGTCACGCTGCTGACGAAGCAGCACGGGCGGGTGCGCGCCGTCGCGAAGGGCGTGCGCCGCACCTCGTCGAAGTTCGGTGCGCGCCTCGAGCCGTTCATGGTGGTCGACGCGCAGTTCTACATCGGCCGCAGCCTCGACATCGTGCAGCAGGCCGACTCGCTGGGCGCCTACGGTGCCGACATCGTCGCCGACTACGAGCGCTACACGGCCGCGAGCGCCATGGTCGAGGCGGCCGACCGCGTGAACGAGGCGGAGTCGACGCCGCAGCAGTTCTTCCTGCTCGTGGGCGCGCTGCGCTCGCTGTCCCGTGGCGAGCACGCTCCGAACGCGATCATGGACTCGTATCTGCTGCGCACGATGGCGCTCTCCGGATGGGCCCCCTCGTTCGAGGACTGCGCGCGCTGCGGCGCGGCGGGGCCGCACGACCGGTTCGTCGCGCAGCTGGGCGGCGTCGTGTGCGAGGCGTGCGCGCCGGCCGGCAGCCCCCGCGTGAGCCGGGCCACCCTGAGCCTCCTCGCGGCGCTTCTCGAGGGCGACTGGGAGCGCGTGGACGCCACGCCCGCGGGCGAGCTGTCCGCGGCCTCCGGTCTCGTCGCGGCGTACGCGCAGTTCCACCTCGAGCGCGCCATCCGCTCGTTCAGCCACGTCGAGAAGCACCGTTGACGACCCCGCGAGAGAGCACATGAGCCCCAAGCCCTACACCCACCCCGACGCCGAGCCGTACAAGCCCCTCGACTGGACGGGGCTCCAGCCGCCGGCGTTCGCCGGTCCCGTGCCGCACCATGTCGCGATCGTCATGGACGGCAACGGCCGCTGGGCGAACCGGCAGGGCCTGCCGCGCGTTGAGGGTCACCGACAGGGCATCGAGCAGCTGCTCGACGTCGTCGCGGGCGCGGTGCAGGCGGGGGTGAAGCACCTGTCGGTCTACGCGTTCTCCACCGAGAACTGGAAGCGCTCGCCCGAGGAGGTGCGCTTCCTCATGAACTTCAGCCGGATCGTGCTGCACCGCTACCGCGACCAGCTCAACGAGTGGGGTGTGCGCATCCGCTGGGCCGGGCGCAAGCCGCGACTGTGGGGCTCCGTCATCAAGGATCTGCAGGAAGCCGAGAAGCTCACGGCCTCCAACAAGACGATGACCTTCACGATGTGCGTGAACTACGGCGGCCGGTACGAGATCGTCGACGCCGTGCGCGAGCTCGCGGAGGAGGTCAGGGCTGGGCGGCTCAAGCCGTCGGCGATCTCGGAGAAGTCGATCGCGAAGCGGCTCTACGTGCCCGACATGCCGGACGTCGACCTCTTCGTCCGCTCGAGCGGAGAGCAGCGCACGTCGAACTTCATGCTCTGGGAGGCCGCGTACGCCGAGATGGTCTTCCTCGACCGCCTCTGGCCGGACTTCACGCGCGAGGACCTGTGGGAGGCCATCCGCATCTTCCACAGTCGCGACCGGCGGTATGGCGGGGCGGTCGACGCGCCGAAGGCGTGAGGGGAATGCCGAGGCGTCGCGGCCCGTTGCATCCGGTGTGACGGATGCGATCAAGATCGACGTGTGGAGCGACATCGCCTGCCCCTGGTGCTACATCGGCAAGCGGAACCTGGAGACCGGGCTCGCGGAGGTGGCCGGCGACGACGACGCGCCGCGCGTCGAGGTGACGTTCCACTCGTTCGAGCTCGCGCCCGACACCCCCGTGGACTTCGACGGCTCCGAGCTCGACTTCCTCGTCGGCCACAAGGGCATGGCGCGAGAGCAGGTCGAGCAGATGCTCGAGCGCGTGACGGATGTCGCGGCGGGCGCGGGGCTCGCGTACCGGTTCGACATCCTCCAGCACACGAACACGGTCAAGGCGCATGAGCTCATCCACCACGCGAAGGCGAACGGGCGGCAGCTCGAGGTGACCGAGCGCCTCATGCAGGCCTACTTCACGGAGGGGCGCCACGTCGGGCGCATCGACGACCTCGTCGACATCGCGGCGGAGGCGGGGCTCGATGCGGATGGCGCGCGCGAGGCCCTCGAGTCGGGTCGCCACCTGCCCGACGTCCGTCGGGACCAGGAGCAGGCCCGCGCATACGGCATCAACGGCGTGCCGTTCTTCGTCATCGACGGGAAGTACGGCGTGAGCGGCGCTCAGCCGCCGCAGGCGTTCGCGCAGGTCGCACGCCAGGTGTGGGCCGAGCGCCGTGCGGCGGGAGAGCCCGCCGCCTGATCAGCGGGGGAGCGCGGCCTCGATCGCCTCGACGATCTCGGGCGCGTCCGGCTTGACCGGCGGCCGGAAGCGGCGCACCTCTCCCGAGGGGAGCACGAGGAACTTCTCGAAGTTCCAGGCGACCGGCCCGGCCAGGCCCACGCCGTCGCGGGTCTTCTTGAGCGCCTTGTAGAGCGCAGCGGCATGCGCGCCGTTGACGTTCACCTTCTCGTGGATCGGGAAGCTGACGCCCCACGTCGTGGCGCAGTAGTCGAGGATCTCCTCGAGCGACCCCGGCTCCTGGCCGAGGAACTGATTGCACGGGAAGCCGAGCACCGTCAGGCCCCGGTCGCCGTAGGTCCGCTGGAGCGCCTCGAGCTGCTCGTACTGCGGCGTGAGGCCGCACTTCGACGCGACGTTGACGACGAGCAGGACACCGTCGCCGTAGTCGGCGAGCGTCTTCTCGACGCCGTCGGCGTCGCGGAACGGGATACGGCGGAGATCATCGGGGGCGGTCATGGCCCCAGCCTAAGACGGCTGTGCACACTCGGCTCCGCCTCGGCTGGGGTCTGGAAGAATCGAGGGGTGACCACCGTCCTCACCCCTGCGCGCACGCTGCGGATCGGCCCGCTCGACATCGGCGTGCCCGTCGTGCTCGCCCCCATGGCCGGCATCACCAACACGGCGTTCCGCCGGCTGTGCCGCGAGTACGGCGGCGGCCTCTACGTCAGCGAGATGATCACGTCGCGCGCGCTTGTCGAGCGCAACGCCGCGACGATGCGCCTCATCCGGCACCACGAGTCCGAGAAGCCGCGCTCGATCCAGCTGTACGGCGTCGACCCCCAGACGATCGCGGCCGCCGCGCGGATCATCGCCGAGGAGGACAGGGCCGACCACATCGACCTGAACTTCGGCTGCCCGGTGCCCAAGGTCACGCGCAAGGGCGGCGGGTCCGCTCTGCCCTGGAAGCTCGGCCTGTTCCGCGACATCGTCGAGCAGGCGGTCGAGGCCGCCGGCCACATCCCGCTCACGGTGAAGATGCGCAAGGGCATCGACGCCGATCACCTCACGTATCTCGATGCGGGCCGCATCGCCGAGGACGCGGGCGCCGCCGCCGTGGCGCTGCACGCGCGGACGGCGTCGGAGTTCTACTCGGGCCACGCCGACTGGTCGGCGATCGCGAAGCTCAAGGAGGCCGTGACGAGCATCCCCGTGCTCGGCAACGGCGACATCTGGTCGGCCGACGACGCCGTGCGGATGATGGACGAGACCGGGTGCGACGGGGTCGTCGTCGGGCGCGGGTGCCTCGGGCGTCCGTGGCTGTTCGGCGACCTCGCGCGCGCGTTCGGGGGCGAGGGCGTCGAGGTCGACGCGACCCTCGGGTTCGTCGCGCAGGCCTTCCGCCGCCACGCGGAGCTGCTCGTCGAGTTCTTCGACGACGAGGATCGCGGATGCCGCGACATCCGCAAGCACGTCGCCTGGTACTTCAAGGGCTACCCCGTGGGCGGTGACCTGCGTGCGCGACTGGCGACGGCGTCGAGTCTCGCCGAGATCGACGACCTGCTCGCCGAGCTCGACCACGATGCACCGTATCCGGGCGAGGCCGCGGAGGGCCAGCGCGGTCGCGCGGGCACGCCCAAGCGCCCCGTGCTGCCCGAGGGATGGCTCGACTCGCGCGAGCTGGGCGAGGCCGCGAGCTGCGAGCTGCGCGAAGCGGAGCTGGACACCAGTGGCGGCTGAGGGCACGGGCGCCGCGCCCCGCCCCGCCGGCTACACGGACGCCGATGCCGAGCGCTTCCACCGCGAGACGCATCGCTCGCAGCGCGATGACTTCGCGCGCGACCGTGCGCGCGTGCTGCACTCCGCCGCGCTGCGGCAGCTCGCCGCGAAGACGCAGGTGCTCAGTCCCGCGAGTCCCGCGGATTTCGCGCGCAACCGCCTCACCCACTCGCTCGAGGTCGCGCAGGTCGGGCGCGAGCTCGGCACCGCGCTCGGGCTCGCGGAGGACGTCGTGGACGCGGCATGCCTCAGCCACGACCTGGGTCATCCGCCCTTCGGGCACAACGGCGAGAAGGCGCTCAACGAATGGGCGTCCGAGATCGGCGGGTTCGAGGGCAACGCGCAGAGCCTGCGCATCCTCACCCGGCTCGAGTCGAAGGTGCTCGACGACGAGCGCTCGTACGGGCTCAACCTGACCCGCGCGACGCTCGACGCCGCGTGCAAGTACCCGTGGACGGTCGCCGACCCGGTGGCCGATCCTGGCGGGCGCCTGAAGTTCGGCGTGTACCCCGAGGACGAGGACGTGTTCCGCTGGCTGCGCGAGGGCGCCCCGGCCAAGGAGCGCTGCATCGAGGCGGAGGTGATGGACCTCTCCGACGACATCGCGTACTCCGTGCACGACTTCGAGGACGCGGTGGTGAACGGGTACCTCGATCTCGCCCACGTCAGCGATCCGGTCGCGCACCATCCGCTCATCGGCCAGGTGCAGCAGTGGGTCGGATACGACTACCCGCGCGACGAGCTCGCCGACGCCCTCTACCGCCTCACGCGCATCCCGATGTGGATGCGCGCCTTCGACCGCTCACGGCGCGACCTCGCCCGTCTGAAGAACCTCACGAGCGATCTCATCGGCCGGTTCGCCCGCGCCGCGGTGGACGCGACGCGTGCGGCGTACCCCGCGGCGTCGCTCACGCGATACGGCGGCCACGTCGTCGTTCCGCGCGAGATCGAGGTCGAGATCGCCGTGCTCAAGGGCCTCATGGGCGCGACGATCGTGACGATCGACGAGCGCCGGCACATCTACGCCGAGCAGCGGCGCGTGCTCAAGCGCATCGCAGACGCCCTGGTCTCGACGGACGCGCTGTGGTCGACCGGCGCCGACGCCCTCGAGCCGGCGTTCGCGGCCGACTTCCTCGCCGCCGACAGCGACGCCGCGCGCACCCGCGTGGTCGTGGACCAGGTCGCCTCCCTGACCGATCAGACCGCCGTCGCGTGGCACAACCGGCTCGTCGGCGAGGTCGACCCCGCCGAGGTCGGCATCTGGGCCCCTCGTCACGCGCGCCGCGGGGCGCCCTCGAAGGCCGCGCGCGCGTCGCAGGTGGCCTGATGCCGCGCATCCGGCAGGCCGACGTCGACGAGGTCAAGGCCCGGACGAACATCGCCGACATCATCGGGGAGCGGGTCGCGCTGAAGTCCGCGGGCGTGGGGTCGCTCAAGGGGCTCTGCCCCTTCCACGACGAGAAGAGCCCGAGCTTCCACGTGCGCCCTCAGGTGGGCTTCTACCACTGCTTCGGCTGCGGCGAGTCGGGCGACGTCTACACCTTCCTGCGCGAGATGGACCACGTCTCGTTCACGGAGGCCGTGGAGAAGCTGGCCGCGCGCATCGGCTACACGCTGCACTACGAGGACGGCGGGCCCGCGCCCGAGACGAGCGGCCGCGCACGCCTGTTCGCCGCGAACGCCGCCGCTGCGGAGTTCTTCCGCGCGCAGCTCATGTCGCCCGAAGCGGATGCCGCGCGCCGCTTCCTGGGAGAGCGCGGGTTCGATGCGGGCGCGGCGGCGCACTTCGGCGTCGGATACGCACCCAAGGGCTGGGACCACATGCTCGACGCGCTCACGGCGAAGGGCTTCACGCGCGAGGAGCTGACGACGGCGGGGCTCGTCTCCACGAATCAGCGCGGAGGCGTCTACGACCGGTTCCGCGGGCGCCTGATCTGGCCCATCCGGGATGTGACCGGCCAGACCGTCGGGTTCGGCGCGCGCAAGCTCTACGACGACGACCAGGGCCCGAAGTACCTCAACACCCCCGAGACGCCCATCTACAAGAAGTCGCAGGTGCTCTACGGCCTGGACCTCGCGAAGCGCGACATCTCGCGCGGCGACCCTCGGCGGGTCGTGGTCGTCGAGGGCTACACCGACGTCATGGCGTGCCACCTCGCGGGCGTCACGACCGCGATCGCGACGTGCGGCACGGCCTTCGGGGCCGAGCACGTCACGGTGCTGCGCCGCGTCATGGGCGACTCCTCTGCCTCGGGCGAGGTGGTGTTCACCTTCGACGGCGACGCCGCTGGCCAGAAGGCCGCCATCCGCGCCTTCACCGACGCGAAGAGCTTCAACGCGCAGACCTTCGTCGCGGTCGCACCCGACGGGCTCGATCCGTGCGACCTGCGCCTGCAGAGAGGCGACGGGGCCGTGCGCAGTCTCGTCGACCACAAGGTCCCGATGTTCGAGTTCGTGATCGACCGCGCCGTCTCGCGGTTCGACCTCGGGACGGTGGAGGGCCGTGTCGGCGCCCTGCGCGCCGCAGCGCCCATCGTGGCCGAGATCCGCGACCGGCTTCTGCGCCCCGGCTACGAGCGCGTCCTCGCGCGGCGACTGGGCATGGACCCGACCGATGTCCACGGGGAGGTCGAGCGCGCCGCACGGCAGACGTCGGGCGACCCGCAGCGCCGCCCGGAGCCCGCCAGGGCCGAGGTGCCCGAGAGCGAGGCCGCGCCCGTAGTGCGCGTGTCGCTCGCGACGCTGCCACGCGGCACCGACACCGCCATCGAGCGCGACGCGCTCACGGGCATCCTCCAGTACGGGCACCGCGTCGAGCCGAATCTCCTGCATCGCGCGCTCTCGCTGCCGTTCCGCACGCCGGCTCTCGAGGCGGTGCGGGTGGCGGTCGAGGCCGTCGACCGCACGAAGATCGGATGGTCGGTCGCCGCGGTCGAGATGGTGCGGGAGCCCTACCGCTCGCTCGCGGCCGAGCTCATCACGCGCGACTTCCCGGCGCTCAACGAGGAGCGCGCCGTGCTCTCCGTGAACGATCTGTGCCGCCGCATCGTCCTGCGGGCGATCGATGCCGAGAAGAACGAGCTGCTCGGCGCGGTGCAGCGCGTGGCTCCCGAGTCCGAGGAGGGCCGCGCCGTGCGCGTGCGGCTGCGCGATCTCGACATCGAGCGGCGCCAGCTGCTCGACGAGTCCTAGACGGCAAGGCAGGATGGAACAATGCGCGTGCCCGACGACACCGAGAACGCCGTCCGCTGCGTCGACCTGAGCGTGTCCCGCTCGGGCCGCGGCCAGGCCATCCGCGCCGTGGACGGCGTGACCGCGACGCTTCCCGTCGGCGGGACGCTGTGCGTCTCGGGCCCGACCGGCTCGGGCAAGTCGAGCCTGGCGTCCGTCCTCGCCGGGACGCGCGACCGCTCGATCGCCGTGTCGGGAGGCGACGCGTTCGTCACGGGCATCTCGGTGCGCCGCCCCGGTCGCGCGCACCGCGTGCTGACGTATCGCACGGGCTACGTGCCGCAGGGCGGGGGAGCCGCCCTGCCCTCGCGCCTGACCGTCTCCGAGGTCATCACGGAGCCGATCACGTCACGCGACCGGCGCGTGAATCAGCGGGCCCTCGCGGTGCGCGTGGCTGCGCTGCTCGACGAGATGCACCTGCCGCTCGGCGCGGCCTCGAAGTTCCCGTACGAGCTGAGCGCCGGCATGCGCCAGCGCGTCGCGTTCGCGCGCGCGCTCATCCTCGATCCGCGGGTGCTCATCGCCGACGAGCCGCTCGCCAACATCGGGCTCGAGGTGCGGCACGTCATCTTCGACGCGATCATCCGCCGTCAGCAGGAGTGGGGGATGGCCGCGCTGCTCGTGACGAACGATGCGGACCTCGCGCGCGAGCTCGACGCCGATCGCCTCATCCTGCGCTCGGGGCACGTGGTGGCCGCCGGCGACGCGGAGCATCTGGACTGGACGCCGGGCATGAAGAGCACCGAGACGCTGCTCATCGCGTGACGACACGCCCGCGTGCACGGCTCGGTTTCCGTGTGCGCTCGCGCGTTTGCTAAGCTAGGGGAGTTGCCCCGCGGGGCGGCGAGTGATCCTCGGTAGCTCAATTGGCAGAGCAGCCGGCTGTTAACCGGCAGGTTCTTGGTTCGAGTCCAAGCCGGGGAGCTGAGAGGGGCCCGTCCATCGGACGGGCCCTTTCCCTTTGCCCCCGGCGCTTCAGCATGTGACCCGCATCCCAGGGGAATCGGCGTCGCGGAGGCTTGCTCCGCGCGCATTGTTCGAGGCTTGCTCCGCGCGCATTGTTCCCGGTAACATCCAGGCAGGCGCCGGCGCGGTCGTGTGCACCTCGAGGAGGAGGGTGCAGAAGTGCCATCAACGAAAACGATATCGATCCGTCGCGAGGGTCACTACGGCGCCTGAACCGCTTGCGGGATCTCCGGATCCCGCTGCCTTCGTGCGCCTTCTCGGGCCATGCGCGAGGCACGACCCCCGTGACATCCACCATGGACAAAGGAGTGCAGCAAGTGAGATCACGACACATCCGTCCCCGCGGGCCGCGACGCCGCGCAGCGGCGGCTCTCGGCATCGCGACGCTGATCGCGTCGTCGGTCACGCTGGCCGGCCAGGTCGCCTATGCGGCACCGGAGGCCGTCGCGGCGCCCGTCCCTGCGCAACTCGGCACCGCGCCGGAGCCGCCCGCCGTTCCCGGCAGCCTCCTGCCGGATGGGCGATTCGTGGAGGATGCCTCCGGCTGGACCAGCCAGCGCGGTGGCACGCTCGCCCTCAGCGACGACGCGGCGAGCGGCGCGCACTCCCTCTCGGTGACCGATCGCGAGAACACCCAGTCGGGTCCGTTCGCCGACGTCGCGGGGAAGCTCGAGCTCGGCGCGACGTACCGCATGACCGGGAAGCTCAAGTACGACGAGGGCGCCGCCGCACAGCAGTTCAACTTCACGTTCTGCCCGTCGAACTTCAACGGGTGCGTCGACTACGGGAACTCGTTCACCAAGGGCCAGTGGGGCACGTTCACACGGGAGTTCACGGCCGAGGATCGTCACGTCGCGGCGTCGTGGTTCTTCGTCGAGACGCCGTGGGGGTCGTCGGCCCTTCAGGATTTCAAGGTCGACGAGCTCTCGCTGGTGAAGATCGCCGACGCTCCCGAGGCGCCGGCGTACACGAACCTGGAGTCGGTCCAGACGAAGCCGATCGGCGACCACAACCCCCTCGTGGGGCACAAGTTCGGGGCCGATCCGCACCACCTGATCTACAACGGCCGGCTCTACATCTACTCCACGGACGACACCCAGCAGTACGAGGCGAACAGCAAGGACGCGAACGGACTCCCGACTCAGCCGAACGGCTACGGAGCGATCACCCGTCTGAACGTCATGTCGACCAGCGACATGGTCAACTGGGTCGACCACGGCAGCGTTCCGATCGCGCGCGAGGGAGGTGCGGCTCCGTGGGCGCGCAACTCGTGGGCGCCCGCCGCCATCGAGAAGGATGGCAAGGTCTACCTCTACTTCTGCGACAGCGGCACAGGGACCGCGGTCGTCGTCGGAGGGTCGCCGCTCGGCCCCTGGACGGACCCGGTGGGCAAGAAGATCATTCCCGACACGGTCTCGCCCGAGTACATCGCGAACGGCGGCTTCCCCGCGGGCATGTGGCTGTTCGACCCCGAGGTGTTCATCGACGACGACGGTCAGGGGTACCTGTACTTCGGCGGCAACTCGGTCATCGGCACGAGCCCCAACCAGCAGGGGCCCCAGAACCCGAAGTCGACGCGCGTGGCCAAGCTGGAAGACGACATGGTGACGCTCGCCGGCGACCCCGTCGAGATCGACGCCCCGGGCATCTTCGAGGCCTCGAGCATGTTCAAGCACGATGGCCGGTACTACTACTCGTACTCGTCGAACTTCCAGGTGACGCCAGAGCCCGGCAAGTACCCCGAGCGCGGAGCGATCGCATACATGATGACGGACGATCCGATGGACCTGTCCTCCGCGAAGTACGCGGGTGTGGCGTTCCAGAACCCCGCCGTGCACTTCGGCGCGGGCAACGGCGGCAACAACCACTCCGACATGTTCACGTTCAAGGGCGAGACGTACCTCACCTACCACGCCCAGACCCGCGGTGCCGCGTGGGCCGCGGCGCTCGGCACGCCGGGTGCCACCCAGGGATACCGCTCGGTCCACATCGACAAGCTCGAGTTCAACGAGGACGGCACGATCAAGCCGGTCCAGGGCACGCGCGCGGGCGTCGATCAGGTCGAGAGCTTCGATCCGTATCGCACGTTCGAGGCGGAGACGCTCGCGTGGCAGCTCGGCATCAGCACCGAGCAGGCCGACGCCCCGTCGGTGGAGTTCCCCGAGCACAACGGCGGCGGCAACATGCTGCTCGCCGACGTGAATGACGGCGACTTCGCCGCGGTCGCCGGCGTGGACTTCGGCGACGGGGCGAAGACCGTGTCCGCACGGGTGAAGCCACTCGTCGAAGGCGCCAGCGTCCAGGTGCGCCTGGACGATGTCGACGGACAGGTCGTCGCGGAGATCCCCGTCGACGGCACGCTCGGGGAGTGGACGACGGTCGAGGCGCCGGTCACCGGTGCGACCGGCGAGCACGACGTGTTCTTCGTCTTCGCCGGGGCCGATGGCGCGGCAGCGGACGCGGATCTGCTGGAGGTGGACAACTGGGCGTTCGCGGCGGACGACGCGCTCGCCTTCTCCGTCGAGGTGCTCGACCGCTGCCTGGCCGGCAAGCAGATCATGCAGACCGTGCGGGTGGTGAACGAGGACGATGTCGCGGCGACCTTCGTCGTCGAGTCGCCGTTCGGACGGCGTGAGCTGGGCGCGGTCGATCCCGGTGCCGCGAGGTCGGCCGCGATCAACACGCGACACTCGCAGGTCGACGCGGGCTCGCTGACGGTCACGGCGACGGCGACCGTGGACGGAGAGCAGGTCGAGGTGCAGCGCGACATCCCGACCGAGGCCGCCAGCTGCGGCTGACGTCGCGCGCGGATGCGGGGCCGGTCGGGAGTCTCCGGCCGGCCCCGTGCCGTCGCACCGAGCGCCGCACGCCCGCTCCATGTGCCGAACCCGCGCCGAGCGCCGCACCGACGCCGCCCCGCTCGGCGCCAGCGAACCCGCTCGGCGCCAGCGAACACGCTCGGCGTCAACCGACACGCTCATGCAACCCCTCGACGCGCTTGGCGCGCTCTCGATAGCGTCGCAGGCATGACCAAGACGAGTGCGAGCATCCTCATCCTCGGTGCAGGCGGCGATCTCACGAGGCGGCTCCTGCTGCCCGGGCTGGCGAGCCTTCTCACCCGACGCGAGTACGACGTCCAGGTGATCGGGGCGGGCCTCGACGACCGCAGCGATGTGTGGGACGAGATCGTCCGCACGAGCTTCGAGGCCGCCGACGTCGGAGCCGACCCCGACGCGCTCCTCGATTCCACCGCGTACATCCCCGCCGACGCGACGAGCGCCGAGGACCTGAAGCGCCTCCTCGATGCGTGCGCGCACACGCCCGTCATCTACTTCGCGCTGCCGCCCGCGGTGAGCGCCAAGGTCTGCGAGGCGCTGCGCGAGGTCGAGCTGCCCGAGGGCACACGACTCGCTCTCGAGAAGCCGTTCGGCACCGACCTCGAGAGCGCGAGGCGACTCAATCGCCTGCTCACGCTGCTCGTCCCCGAGGAGCAGATCTTCCGCATCGACCACTTCCTCGGGATGTCGATGGTGCTGAACGTGCTGGGCCTGCGGTTCGCGAATCGCGTGCTCGAGGGCGCATGGCGTGCCGAGCACGTCGAACGCGTCGAGATCGTCTTCGACGAGACGCTCGCGCTCGAGGGCCGTGGCGGGTACTACGACAGCGCGGGCGCCCTCGTCGACATGCTCCAGAGCCACCTGCTCGAGGTGCTGTCGCTCGTCGCGCTGGAGCCGCTCCCGCGACTCGACCAGGCCGAGCTCCGCTCCAACATCGCGCAGGTGCTGCGCAGCACCCGCGTCTGGGACGACGACCCCGTCGGCGCGTCGAAGCGCGCGCGGTACACGGCCGGGCGCGTGGGGGAGCGGGACCTCCCGTCCTACGTCGACGAAGAGGGTGTGGACCCGGCCCGCGAGACCGAGACGCTCGCTCAGATCACGTGCGCCGTCGACACGCCGCGCTGGCGCGGGGTGCCGTTCGTCCTCCGGTCGGGAAAGGCCATCTCGGCCGATCGCACCACGGTGACCGTCCGCTTCAAGCCGGCGCCGGAGATCCCGGGCTTCATCGGCGAGCCGAAGAGCGACAGCATCGTGCTCGACCTGCTCTCGGGCGAGGTCGCCCTCGACCTCTCCATGAACGGGAGCGGCGATCCGTTCACTCTCGAGCAGACGCGCCTGTCCACCGACAAGGCCCCGGGCGACCTCCTCCCGTACGGGCAGGTGCTCGAGGGCATCCTCGACGGCGACCCGCTGCTCTCGGTCCGCGGAGACATCGCGGAGGAGTGCTGGCGCATTGTCGCCCCGGTTCTTGAAGCGTGGCGCGAGGGGCGCGTGCCGCTCGAGGACTATGCGGCCGGCAGCGCAGGCCCCGACGGATGGGGGACCGCGGCGGGCTGACCCGTCACTCGACCGGGTCGCGAGCGGGCAGAGGCGTCCCCGAGCTCTCGCGCGCCTCGGCGGGCGTCGGCTCCTTCTCGCGCGTGCCGGTCGCCTCCGCATCGCCTTCGCTCTCGCCGCGCACGTGCGGGGCCAGGTCGGCGCGCCCGCGTCGCGCGATGTCGATCGCGTCTGCGGCGCGGACCAGCGCGAGGTGGGAGAGCGCCTGCGGGGTGTTGCCCATCTGCCGACGGCGCACGGGGTCGTACTCCTCGGCGAGCAGGCCCACATCGTTGACGGCCTCCAGCGCTCGTGCCATGAGCGCCTCGGCGTCCTCGAGGCGCCCCGATCCCGCGTACTGCTCGACGAGCCAGAAGGAGCACGCGAGGAACGGATGCTCCTCACCCGCGAGACCGTCGACCCCGGACGAGGTCCGATAGCGCAGCAGCAGTCCGTTAGCCATGAGGTCCTCTTCGATCGCGGCCACCGTGCCCGTCATGCGCTCGTCGTCCGGAGCGAGGAATCCGATCTGCGGCAGCTGGAGCAGCGCGGCGTCGACCTCGTCGGTGTCGTAGTGCTGCCGGAACGAGCCGCGCCGCTCGTCGAATCCGCGCGCGACGATCTCCGCGCGGATGGTGTCGGCGAGCTCCTGCCACCGGTCCGCGTCACCGGGCAGGCCGAACTCGCGCACACCGCGCGCCCCGCGATCGAAGGCGGCCCAGACCATCGCGCGGGAGTGCGTGAAGTGCCGCTCGTCGCCGCGGATCTCCCAGATCCCGTGATCGGGCCGCTGCCAGTTGTCGGCGAGGAACGCCAGCAGCGCCCGCTGCAGCGGCCACGACGCGGCTGTCTCCTCAAGGCCTGCGACGCGAGCGCCGTGCAGCGCCACCATGACCTCGCCGAAGATGTCCCATTGACGCTGCCGGTATGCGCCGTTGCCGATGCGCACCGGTCGAGCGCCGCCATGGCCGCGCAGTCCTTCGAGCTCGAACTCCGGCAGGCGGCGCTCGCCCCCGATCCCGTACATGATCTGGACATCCGCGGGATCCCCGGCGATGGCGCGCAGCAGCCATCCGCGCCATTCTTCCGCCTCCTCGCGGTAGCCGTGCGTCAGCAGCACGGCGATCGTGAGCGCCGCGTCGCGCAGCCAGACGTACCGGTAGTCCCAGTTGCGCACGCCGCCCTCGGTCTCGGGCAGGCTCGTCGTGGCGGCCGCCGAGATGCCGCCGGTGTCCTCGTCGGTGAGCGCCCGGAGGACGAGCAGCGAGCGTCGCACCTCCTGCGCGTACGGGGCGGGCGGCGCACTGCGTCGCGCCCACTCGCGCCACCAGTCGAGTGTCAGATCGAGCGCTGCGTCGACGTCGAGCGGCTTCGGCGGACGACGATGCGACGGGTACCACGTGAGCACGATGTCGATCGTCTGCCCCTCCGACACCGCGTGCTCACCGCGGTGCTCGAGCCCCTGCGCCCGCACGCGCGGCCCGCGCCGGATGATCGAGTCGGGCCCCGCTGTCGCGAGGATCGCGGGTCGGTCTCCGTACTCGATCTGACGGACCCAGGGAAGGGCGGCGCCGTAGTCGAATCGCACCGCGAACCGCTCCGTGAACGCGACCGAGCCGCGCAGCCCGCGGATGCGCCGCACGAGATTGGGCCGGCTGTCGCCGAGCGGCATGAAGTCGAGCACCTCGGCCTCGCCGCCGGGAGTCTGCCAGGTGGTCCGCAGAACGAAGGTGTCGTCGATGTACGAGCGTCTCGACGTCGCCGTCTCGTCGACAGGGCGGAGAGACCAGCGGCCCGCGCGCTCGTCGTCCAGGAGCGCGGCGAACAGAGATGAGGAGTCGAAGCGCGGCAGGCAGAGCCAGTCGATGCTGCCCGTCCGCGAGACGAGCGCCGCGGTGTGGAGGTCGCCGACGAGTGCGTAGTCCTCGATGGGGGCGGATGGTGCCGCCTGCGGCGGGCGCGGATGGTGCGAGGCCATGCGCCCCACCGTAGGCGGGCACGGGGGCGAGCGAAACGCCCTTGCGCTCAGCGGTTGGAGTCGCGCAGCGTTCCGGTGAGCTCCTCGCCGGGCATGTAGGCCATGCACTGGATGAGCCGGTCGGCGACCGAGGGGTCGCTCCACGTGTCCTCGAGCGGCGTGAGGTAGGTCACGTAGAGCTCGGACTGGTCGTAGGGGAGCCCGATGAAGGCCTCGAACGCCTCGCCCGTGCAACCTTCCTCCGCCGCGGTGTCGACGGCGGCCTCGCCGGGCCACTCGCCGTCCTCCATCTCGAACTCGTGGTAGACCTCGGAGTCGTGAGGCTCGTCGCACGGGACGACCTCGATGTCGGTCACCTCGCCTTCGGCAGTGGCGCCGGTGCAGTCGCCGACCTCGAGCGAGAAGACGTCGACCGTGCCACCCTCGGTGACCTCCTGCGTCTCCTCGTCGCGCGCGGCGGTCTCGCCGTTGAGCAGGTTGGCGATGCTCGAGCACCCGCCGAGCGAGAAGGCCAGGGCGACGGCGGCACCCGCGACGAGGACGCGACGGGTCGGGTTGGTGCGAATCATGGGGTCACTCTCCTGTGTGCGTAGGTCGGGGCACCAGAAGCCTCACGCCCGCACCCCACTCAGAACGCTACGCGTCGCCTCGATCCTCGCGCAAAGCGAGCAGGCTCAAAAGAGCCCTTCCGCGCGGCGGCGCTCAGGCGTCGAGGTCGTCGACGCCGGGCATCCAGCTCACGCCAGGACGGCCCCACCCGCGCTTCTTCGAGATCTTCTGCGCCGTCTTCCAGTCCCGCTCGGAGAGGCGGTCGACGTAGACGACGCCCTCGAGGTGGTCGAACTCGTGCTGCATGATGCGCGCGCGCCATCCGTCGACCTCGATGCGGACCGGAGCACCCTCGAGGTCGATCCCCGTGACGACGACCCGGTCGGAACGGCGCAGCGGGAAGCGCTCGCCGGGGAACGAGAGGCAGCCCTCTGACTCGAGGTCCTCGTCGGGGTCGCCCGGCTCGAGCGGCACCATCCAGAGCTCGGGGTTGATGATCTCGCCGCGCCAAGGGTTCCCGTCGTCGTCCTCGTACGTGTAGGTGTAGATGCGCAGGCCGACGCCGACCTGCGGCGCCGCGAGCCCGACACCGGGCGCGGCGTCCATGGTCTCGTACATGTCGCGGACGAGCGTGCGGATCTCGTCGGTGATCTCGTCGACGGGCGAAGCGGGGGCGTGCAGGACGGGATCGCCCCAGATGCGAATCGGCAGAACGGCCATCCCTTCAGGGTAGTCGGCGCGATCGGGCGTTAGTCTCGGTGGGTGACCTGGGGAACCTCGGAGGCCATGAGCCTGGCAGCGGCGGACATCGGCGAGCAGCTCGTCGGCGCATTCGAGAACCCCGGCCTGCTGCTCGGCATCCCGCTCGCGATCGCGGGTGCCGTCTTCATGTCGCTCGGCGCCCAGTACCAGAGCCGCGGCGTGAAGAAGGTCGAGCGGCTCGCCGGCGCCGAGGGCCGCGCAGGCCTCGGGGCCGCGCACCTCCTGCGCCTCATGTCCCGCCCGTCGTGGATCATCGGGACGATCCTGCTCGGCGTCGCGATCATCTGCCAGCTGAGCGCTCTCGCCGTCGCGCCGCTCATCGTCGTGCAGCCGCTCGGAGCGATCTCGCTCGTCATCACGACCCTGCTGAACGCGCAGATCACGGGCCACATGCCGACCCGGAACTCGATCACCGCCATCGGCCTGTGCGTCGGCGGCATCCTCGTCTTCGTGCTCGTCGCGGCGCTCTTCGCGACCGAGCGCTCGATCACCGACTTCGAGCTGCTCGTGGTGCTCGCGATCCTGCTCGCCGTGATCATCCTTCTCGGCGCGGCTTGGCTCATCCTGCGCCGCCGGATCGGCGCGCTCTTCTACATCACGGCGGCCGGCGCGCTCTACGGGTTCGTCGCGACGCTCGCGAAGATCGTCATCAAGCGCTTCCAGGCCGGCGACGTGGACTGGACCGTCTGGCTCTGCATCGTCGCGCTCGTCGCCGCCGCTGCCGCGGGCGGGTACTTCGTGCAGACCGCGTACGCGTCGGGGCCGCCCGACCTCGTGATCGCCGGCCTCACGGTGATCGACCCGATCGTCGCGGTGCTCATCGGCGCGATCGTCCTCGGCGAGGCGGCGAACGCCCCGCTGTGGGCGCTCATCGTCTTCGTCGTGGTCGGCGCGGTCGCGTCGCTCGGCGTCTTCCTCCTCGCGCGGCACCATCCGCAGGTCGTCAGCGAGAGCCAGGAGCTGTCGATCCGACGCGGCTCGGATGGCGAGGACGGCGACCGAGCGGATGGCCAGAGCGGGTCGTCGGCGCTGGACGCGCTGCGCGCGGCGCGCGACCCCGAGGATCTCCTCTCGCGGCGCAACGGGCCGCGAGACGGCGACGAGGGCTCGGGCCTCGACGCGCGATAGGCTCTAGGGCTGTACGGGGCGGTGGCCAAGCTGGTTAAGGCAGTGGGCTCATAACCCAACGATCGTCGGTTCAAGTCCGACCCGCCCTACCGTTCTCGACCGTGGCGATGTGCGCCCTCCCTGTGGGCGGGGCGTCTGTCCCCCAAACGGCCGATGGCACGAGCGTCCGCCGTTGCGTATGGTTCCCCTATGTGGAACGGGGGCGCCTGGGCCGATCGCTCCGATCGGAGCGTGCGGACGCGCAGCTCGCGTGTGTTCGCCATCGCTTCCATCGTCGCGACGCTGGCCATTCCATTCCTGTTCTGCATCTACTTCTCGGTGTACTTCTCCTTGGGCGGCCCCGCCCCGTCGCCGACGTCGGATGAGATCATCGCGTACGAGTTAGCCGCCGGGATCGCCGTCGTCGCCGCCGTCGTCGCAGGTGCCGCAGCTGTCTTCCGAGAATCGGCCTGGCGAGTCGTCGTCGCGATGCTCCTCGCGGTGCTGGTGCTCGGGGCCGCGTACGTCTTCGCGGTCCCTCATCTCCGATGGGCGCCTGCGCCGGCGCCGGCGACACACGAGCTCCCCGGCGACTACCTCCCGTGCTATGGCGAGGGCGACCCGAACTGCGCCGCCGGCTGAGGGCAACGACGAACGAAGCGCCGTGCGTCTGGCCGCAAGCGCTCGACGCTCGACCCGCGCTACCCTTCGAGAACGACGCAGGAGGGGGTGCCATGACCTGGATCGAATGGACCTTGGTCGCGCTGATCGCGGCGCCGATCGTCGGGGGTTTCATCTGGGTGCTCGTGCGCGAGCGCAGGTCGGCCTCGCTTCCCGGTGACGAGCAGCCGCTCGCTGAGGACGTCCGGACGAAGTACGACGTGGATATCGCCCAGATCCGCGCGTCGCAGGGGTACACCGGCGGGACTGGCGCGAACGCCGGCGGCGGCGTGTGACGGATGGCGCTCAGACTCTCCCGCGGACGATGCCGTGCCAGTACAGCTGGGGGAGCACCCACCGATCGAGTGCCAACCACCACGGGCGCGGCCGGAGCGGGTCGAGCAGCGGGATGGTCCGCATGACGCGGTGAGTGCGGCTGTCGTACTCGCCGAACACGAGCGCGCGCCGCGACGTCGTGATGGGTGCGACGGTATAGCCGTCGTACTCGAGGAGCGGCCGACCGGAGCGGCGCCGCGGGATGTTCTCGACCACCGTCTTGACCTGGTGACGGAGTGCGCCGCCCGTGCGGGCATCGCCGAGGTCGGCCGCGTCGCCGAGCGCCCAGATGTGCGGATGGTCGCGGTGCTGCAGGGTGCGTGGGTCCACGTCGACGAATCCCTGCGTCTGCTCACCGGCGAGCCCCGATTCGCCGACGAAGGCGGGAGCGCGGTACGGCGGGAGCAGATGGATGAGGTCCGCTGCGATCCGAGCTGTTCCCTCTGGTCCGTCGACGGCCAGCGTGTCCTGTTCGATGCTCTCGACGCGCGTCGAGGCGAGGACCTCGACTCCGTAGTCGTCGATCGCCGTCCGGATGGCCGCAGCGATCTCATCGACGGGATGGAGGCGGTCGGCGTCGTGCACGAGCACGACCCGGAGGTCGCGGAGAACGCCCCGGCGTCGCCAGTGATCGCAGGCCAGGAAGAGAGGTTTCAGCGCGGTCTCCCGACCCGAGGCGGGCTGCCCGTGCAGCGTGAACACGGCCGTCCCGCGGTCGAGAGCGCGGATCCTGTCCCAGGTGCGTTCGACATGCTCGAGCTCGAACGATGTGCAAGCGATGCCGTCTCGAAGCGCCCGCCGCGCGCCCGGCAGCGACTCCCAGTCGGTCTCGGCGCCGCACGCGATGACGACATCCCCAGCGACGAGGACCGTGCCGTCCGCGAGCATGACCTCCCGGCGGCCCGCATCGACCCGCTGCGCCGTCGACGGATAGAGGCGGACGCCCTGGGGGACAAGCGAGGTCTGGGCACGCACGAGTTCGTCACGCCGAGCGAGACCGCCCGCGACGTAGTTCTGCAGCGGTTTGTAGACATGGTGCGCCGACGGCTCGATGAGCGCGACGTCCGGGCATCCGCGCTTCCGCAGTCGCGCAGCGAGCGACATGCCCCCGTTTCCGCCGCCGATCACGATGACGTCGTGACGTCGCGGGCTCCGAGCAACCGTCTCTGCCATGTCTCGAGGGTCGAGGACACCGCGGGATGTGTCGATGGGGTTGACGTCTCCGCGCGGCGCGGCGAGCATCCGCGAACGGAGCCGCCGC
This sequence comes from Microbacterium sp. JZ37, assembly GCF_035188445.1. Taxonomy (NCBI): domain Bacteria; kingdom Bacillati; phylum Actinomycetota; class Actinomycetes; order Micrococcales; family Microbacteriaceae; genus Microbacterium; species Microbacterium sp. JZ37. Next base: position 1,758,914 of record NZ_CP045253.1, read on the forward strand.
GCATCCACTAGATTCGCGTCGTGAGCCGAGAGACAGCGAGTCGCATGATCCGCACGATCGTCGTCGTGTGCACGGGGAACATCTGCCGGTCGCCGATGGGGGAGGTCGTGCTGCGCGACCGCTTCGCATCCGCCGGGATCGACGTCACGCTGCGCTCAGCCGGCATCAGCGCGGAGGAGCTCGGAAACCCGATCGACCCGCGCGCGGCATCCGTCCTCGCCGAGAGCGGCTATCCGGTCCCGACCCGGACCGCGCAGGTCGTGAGCCATGACGACCTCGACGCCGACCTGCTGCTCGCGATGACGGAGCTTCACCGCGCGTCGCTTCTGCGCCAGGGCGCGGACCCCGCGCGCACCCGTCTGTGGATGGAGTTCGTCCCCGGTGCCGAGACTCGCGATGTCACGGATCCCTGGTACGGCGACCGCTCCGACTTCGAGGAGACACTCTCGCTCATCGAAGCGGGAGCACCGGCCATCCTGGATCTCGTCCGGGAGTCTCGCGCGGTCGCGCCGGCGGAGTGATCAGCCCGCCATCGAATCCAGGATGCCGCGCAGCGCCTCGATGGTCGTGCGCGGGTTGATGATGGCGAAGCGGGCGTTCGTCCGCCCCTCATGCCCGCTCGGCGTGACGAAGGCCCGCTGCTCGTCGAGCAGGCGAGCGGACCAGTCCTCGTAATCATCCTTCGACCATCCGTCGCGCTCGAACACCACGACCGAGAGCTGCGGGCGGCGCAGGAGCGTGAGATACGGACGCCGCTCGATCTCGTCGGCGATCTCCTGCGCGAGCTCGAGGGACGCGGAGATGGCCGAGCGGTAGGCGGCGGCGCCGTAGGAGGCGAGCGAGAACCAGAGCGGGAGCCCGCGCGGGCGGCGCGTCAGGTGGGCGGCGAAGTCCGACGGGCTCCAGTCGGCCTTCTCGGTGAGTGTGTCGAGGTACGCGGCGTGCTGAGTGTGCGCACGGCGCCCCTTCTCGGGGTCGCTGTAGATCAGCGCGCACGCGTCGAACGGCGCGAAGAGCCACTTGTGCGGGTCGACGATCACCGAATCCGCATGCTCGACGCCCGCGAAGAGGTGGCGATGGGATGGCGCGAGCATCGCCGAGAGACCGTACGCGCCATCGACGTGGAGCCAGATGCCCCGTGCGCGTGTCACCTCGGAGATCGACGCCACATCGTCGACGATGCCGAAGTTCGTCGAGCCCGTCGTGGCGACGACGGCGAACACGCTCTCGCCGTGCTCGTCGAGCGCCGCCCGCACGGCGTCGCCGCGCAGGACTCCGTCGGAATCGGGCGCGACACCCACGACGTCGACGTCCATCACCCGGGCCGCCGATGCGATCGAGGAGTGCGCCTCCTCGCTGCAGACGACTTTCCAGCGGGCAACCGTGCGCCCCGCCGAGCGCGCAGACTCGCGAGCGGCGACGAGTGCCGAGAGGTTGCCGAGCGTGCCGCCCTGCACGAAGACCCCGCCGGCGGTCGCGGGCAGGCCGAACTCCGCTGCGAGCCACGACAGCACCTGGTTCTCGGCGTAGACGGCGCCGGCGCCCTCGAGCCAGGACCCTCCGTAGAGCCCGCTGGCCGACACGACGACGTCGAATGCGGCGGCCGCCTTCGTCGGCGCACACGGGATGAAGGAGAGGTAGCTCGGGTCGTCTGTCGTGATGCACGCCGGCGCGAGCGTCTCCGTGAAGTGCGCGAGGGCCTGCTCGGCGCCGAGGCCCTCCTCGCTGATCGTCTGTCCGACGAGGGCGTCGAGTGCCGCCTCGGTCTGCGGCTTGTCGAGGGGAGTGTCCTCTGCGAGGAGTCGCTCGCGGGAGTAGCTCAGCACGAGGTCGACGACCTTGCGGTTCTCGGCGGTGATCTCGTGCATGCGCGTCGCGGATGTCGAGGTGCTCAATGTGGCTCCTTGTCGAGGGAATGGGGCTTCGGTGCAGTATGGTGCACGGTATGGATGTGACGACGACGGCCCTGTCTGCGGCGATCGGCGCGCGCGTGCGCCAGGAGCGGCAGGCCCGCCGCTGGACTCTGGACGCGCTCGCTGAGACCGCCGGCGTGAGCCGTCGCATGCTCGTGAACGTGGAGCAGGGCGCGACCAACCCGAGCGTCGGGATCCTGCTCCGGATCAGTCAGGCGCTCGGCATCGGGCTGCCCGCCCTCGTCGAGAATCCGCAGGTCGCCGCCGTGAAGGTCACGCGTAGGGGCGAGGGATCGATTCTCTGGCGCGGCGACAGGGGAGGGGTGGGTGTCCTGCTGTCGGGAACCGAGTCGCCCGACGTGCTCGAGCTCTGGGACTGGACGCTGCAGCCCGGAGAACGGCACGAGAGCGAGGAGCACGCGACCGGGACGAAGGAGCTCCTGCAGGTGCTCGACGGCGACATCGAGGTCACGGTCGGCGAGCAGACTCACCCGCTCGCGACCGGAGACGTCATCGCCTTCTCGGGTGACGCGCCGCATGCGTACGCCAACCCCGGCTCGGCCCCGGCGCGGTTCACGCTTTCCGTCTTCGAGCCGGGCGTCGGATCGCCGAAGGCCTCCGAGACGCACGGCGACTGACCTACCGGCGCGCACGGCGACGGCGCGCGACCGAGCCTGATTCGTCATTGAACAGCTCCCTTCGAAAGCTCCGCCCACTATAGAGCACGGCAGTGCGCACTCCGCGCACAGCAGTGCATCACCGGATGCGCGTGGGACCATCAGTGACAGCGAGGCGGGCGGATGGAACGACACGCTTGTGATTTGACGCGCGGGCGGGTCATAATGCAGGGAGAACTGAAGAGGAATCGCCGGATCGCCCGGTCAGGTCGTAGGGGAAGACGCACCTGACGAACGGAGAAGATCATGGCGACACCCATCGCGCGCGGAGTGGTCTATATCCACTCGGCGCCACGAGCGCTGTGTCCGCACCTGGAGTGGGCGGTCGGCCGATCTCTCGGCCGAGCCGTCAACTTCGAGTGGCAGGACCAGCCGGTGCTGCACGGCGCGCGTCGCACGGAGTACTACTGGGAGGGTCCCGCCGGCACCGGCGCCGCCCTCGCGACCGCCATCCGCGGATGGGAGCACCTCCGGTTCGAGGTCACGGAGGATCCCACTCCGCGCAGTGACGGCGGCCGCTGGATGCACACGCCCGATCTCGGCATCCACTACGCGCAGATGGACTCGGCGGGCAATGTCGTGATCCCCGAGGATCGCGTGCGCTACGCGATGGAGATCGCGGGCTCCGACCCGTTCGAGCTCCGTCGCGAGCTGGACGTCGCCCTCGGCAGCGCATGGGATCAGGAGCTCGAGGCCTTCCGCACCGCCGGCGACGACTCGCCGGTCGTGTGGCTGCACCAGGTCGGCTGAGCCCGCGGCGGGAGCCGCGTCCCGCCGTCCACAGACTGCAGACGCCCCAGGAGAGAACTCCTGGGGCGTCTCGCTGTCCGCTGTGGGATCAGCCGTCGTACGAGGCGAACGCGATGACCGCGTTGTGTCCGCCGAAGCCGAACGAGTTGCTGATCGCGAGCTGGGGGCCGTCGCCGAGCGGCTGAGGCTGACCGGACAGCTTGAACGGCACCTCGGGGTCCTGCTCGGTGATGTTGATCGTCGGCGGAGCGACGCGGTCGCGCAGCGCGAGCACCGTGTAGACCGCCTCGAGAGCGCCCGTGCCGCCGAGGAGGTGCCCGGTGGACGCCTTCGTGGCGGAGACGGGGATCTCGTCGATGCGGTCGCCGAACACGCGCTTGAGGGCGACGTACTCGTTCGGATCGCCGACCGGCGTCGAGGTCGCGTGCGCGTTGATGTGAGTGACGTCGTCGGGCTGAGCGCCCGCGACCTCCAGAGCCTGCTGCACGGCGCGCGCCGCACCCCAGCCCTCGGGGTCGTTGCCCGTGATGTGATACGAGTCCGCGGTGACGCCGCCTCCCACGAGGTACGCGTAGATCCGCGCACCGCGGGCCTTCGCGTGCTCCTCGGTCTCGAGCACGAGCGCGGCCGCGCCCTCGCCCATCACGAAGCCGTCGCGGTCGATGCTGCCCGGACGCGATGCCGTTGCGGGATCGTCGTTCCGGCGCGAGAGAGCCTGCGCGGAGGCGAAGGAGGCCACCGTGATCGGGTGGATGGCCGACTCGGCGCCGCCGGCGATGACGACGTCGGCGAGCCCCTGCTGGAGGTGCTCGTAGGCGTTGTAGAGCGACTCCGTGCTCGATGCGCAGGCGCTCACGACCGTGCGCGCGTACGCCTTCGCGTTGAACTGCAGCGAGAGGTTGCCGGCAGCCGCGTTCGGCATGAGCATGGGCACCGTGAGCGGCATGACGCGGCGGGGGCCCTTCTCACGAAGGGTGTCCCATGCGTCCAGCAGCGTCCACACGCCGCCGATGCCGGTCGCGAAGTCGACGCCGAGGCGCTCGGGCGCGACCTCGGGCTCTCCGGCGTCCGCCCAGGCCTCGCGTGCCGCGATGAGCGCGAACTGCGTCGAGGGGTCGAGGCGCTTGGCCTCGTGGCGGGGGAGCACCTCCTCGGGCCGGACGATCGCCTCAGCGGCGAAGGTCACCGGGAGCTGGTACTTCTCGACCCAGTCGTGCTCGAGCGTGCGGGCGCCGGAGACGCCTGCGAGGAGATTGCGCCAGTTGTCCTCGACGTTGCCGCCGATGGCGGACGACGCGCCGAGGCCCGTGACGACGATGCGCTTGGTCATGGCTTGGTTCCCTGTGTTCCTCGGAAGTGCAGATCGGGCGTCACGCCGAGTCGGCGCGGCCGCGCGGCGTGACGCCCGGAAGCATCACTGGTTGGCGGTGATGAAGTCGACGGCGTCCTTCACCGTCTTGAGGTTCTTGACCTCCTCGTCGGGGATGGTCACGCCGAACTTCTCCTCGGCGTTGACCACGATCGTCATCATCGAGATCGAGTCGATGTCGAGGTCGTCCGTGAACGACTTCTCGAGGGCGACCTCGGAAGCGTCGATGCCGGTCTCGTCGGTGATGAGCTCAGCCAGTCCGGCGAGGACCTCGTCGTTCGTGAATGCCATGGGTTTCTCTCTTTCAGGGTTGGGTGATCAGAATCCGGGTCGGGAACCGCCCATCAGTCTAGAGGCGGAGGCGGCCCGATCCGTGGAACGTCAGGGCAGGACGACGACCTGAGCGGCGAAGACGAGCCCCGCGCCGAAGCCGATCTGGAGCGCGAGACCGCCCGAGAGCTCGGGGTTCTCCTCGAGCAGGCGATGCGTCGCGAGCGGGATGGACGCGGCAGACGTGTTGCCCGTGTCGGCGATGTCACGAGCGATCGCGACCGTGTCGGGCAGCCCGAGCTGCTTGGCGAACTCGTCGACGATCCGCATGTTCGCCTGGTGGGGGATGAACGCCGCGAGGTCCGACGGCTCGACGCCTGCGGCCTCGAGCGTCTGCTTGGCGACCTTCGCCATCTCCCACACCGCCCAGCGGAAGACCGTCTGGCCCTCCTGGCGCAGCGTCGGCCACTCCGCCTCGCCGTCGCGGAACGCCGTGAGCGTCGCGTTCATGCGCACGGCCTCCGACTTCGACCCGTCGGAGCCCCACAGGGTCTGGGACACCCCGGGCGTCTCGCTCGGGCCGAGCAGGGCGGCACCCGCACCGTCGCCGAGGAGGAACGAGATCGAGCGATCGGTGGGATCGACGATGTCGCTGAGCTTCTCCGTGCCGATGACGAGCGCGTACCGCGCCGCGCCCGAGCGGATCAGCGCGTCGGCCTGCGCCACCGCGTAGCAGAAGCCCGCGCACGCGGCGTTGATGTCGTACGCCGCGGCCGGGTTCGCGCCGACGCGGTCGGCCACGATCGCCGAGACGGATGGCGTCTGCCGCGGGTTGCTGATCGTGGCGACGATGACGAGGTCGATCTCGGAGGGATCGACGCCCGAGCGCTGGATGGCCTCGGTCGCCGCGTCGGCCGCGAGCTCGACGGCCGTCGTCGCCTTGTCGGCGCGCACGCGCGTGATGATGCCGGTGCGCTGGCGGATCCACTCGTCGCTCGAGTCGATCGGCCCGACGAGGTCGTCGTTGGGCACGGCGTACTGGCCGCGCGCGGCGCCGTAGGCGTAGATGCGCGAGTGGGCGCTGCCGGTGGCTTCCTTCAGCGTGGGGGTCGTCATCCTGCTCTTCTTCTCCTCACTCACGCGAGCAGCGCCGCTGCCGCGTCGAGATCATCCGGGGTCTTCACCGCGACCGTCGGCACGCCCTTGAGCCCGCGCTTCGCGAGCCCGACGAGAGCGCCCGCGGGCGCGAGCTCGATGAGGCCCGCGATCTCCGGGTCGGCGAACGATGTCATGCACAGGTCCCACCGCACCGGGTGGCTCACCTGGTGGACGATGAGCTCGAGCGCACGGCGCCCGGTCGCCACCGTCGTGCCGTCGCTGTTGGTCCAGAGCGGCAGCGCGGGATCGCCCACTTCGGCGATCCCCTCGACGGCCTCCTGCAGCGGGCCCGTGGCGGGAGCCATGTACGACGTGTGGAAGGCGCCGGCCACCTGAAGCGGGATGACCCGCGCTCCACGCGGAGCGGACGCGGCGAGGGCGGCGAGAGCGTCCGTCGCTCCGGCCGCGACGATCTGCCCGCCGCCGTTGTAGTTGGCGGGCTCGAGGCCCGCGTCGGCGATCGCCTGGAGCACCTGCTCCTCGACGCCGCCCACGACAGCGCTCATGCCCGTCTCCGCCTGGGCGGCCGCCTCGGCCATCGCGCGGCCGCGCAGGCCGACGAGCCGCATGCCGTCCTCGAATCCGATCACGCCGGCGGCGACGAGCGCGCCGATCTCGCCGACCGAGTGGCCGGCCACCCCGCCCGGGGCGGACGCGCGCGCCTGCAGGGCCTCGTACGAGACGAGGCTCGCTGCGACGATGAGCGGCTGAGCGACCCGCGTGTCGCGGATGCGGTCGGCGTCCCACTCCGTTCCGGCCGCGATGAGGTCGACCTGAGCGGCGTCGGAGGCGGCCTCGAGGCGCTCGCGCACCCCGTCGAGCTCGAGCCAGGGGCTGAGGAATCCGGGCGTCTGGGACCCCTGTCCGGGGAATGCGGCGACGATCACCTGACCATCATGCCAACCGGAACGGCGGCTCGCTGGCGAGATCGTCACAAGAATCCCCGGATCCGTTGTGCGTGGCGGACACCTCGGATGGTCATCGTCGCCCGTCGCGCGGACGGCGGACCGGGCGCCGGACGGCATCCTTGGGGCCGATCGAGCCGAGGATGAGCGCCGTCTGCAGGATGAGCGCCTCACGCGGGCCGGTCGCGTCCCAGCCGATCACGTCGCTCACGCGCTTGAGGCGGTAGCGCACGGTGTTCGGGTGCACGAACAGCTCCCGCGCGGTCGCCTCGAGCGAGCGCCCGTTGTCGAGGTAGCTCCACAGCGTCGTGACGAGGTCGGTCGAGTGCGCCTCGAGCGGGCGGAAGATCCGCTCGATGAGGGTCTGCTTCGCGAGCGGGTCGCCCGCGAGCGCGCGCTCCGGAAGGAGGTCATCCGCCTCGACCGGGCGCGGCGCATGACGCCACGCACGTGCGACGGCGAACCCGGCGAGGGCTGCGCGGGCGCTGCGGCTCGCGTCGACGAGGGCCGGGACGGCCGGGCCGAGGACGAGGTGCCCGGCGCCGAAGCAGGGCTCCAGCGCATCGGCGATCTCCACGAAGCTCAGCTCGCCGTTCGGCTCCGACTGCTCCTTGCCGGGGGCGTGCGCACGGCCGAGCACGAGCACGAGGCGCGAGCCCTGCACGCCGATGAGCACGTCGACCCCGAGCTTGCGCGCCGTGCGCCGCACCTGGTCGACGTCGAACAGCGGGGGAGTGGTGCCCACGAGCACCGACACCTCGCCGTGTCCGTGCCAGCCGAGTGCCGCGATGCGGCTCGGGAGCTCCTCATCGGTCTCGCCCGTGAGGATCGAGTCCACCACGAGCGCCTCGAGTCGGGCATCCCAGAGTCCGCGCGACTCCGCGGCCCTGGCGTAGACGTCGGCCGCCGTGAACGCGACCTCCCGCGAATAGAGGAGGATCGACTCGCGCAGCTGCTCGCCGCGTCCGACGACGCGCTCTTCCATGACATCCACGGTCGCGCGGACGAGCTGCAGGGTCTGCTGGAGGCTGACGCTGCGCAGCAGCTCGCGCGGGGCCGCGTCGAAGATGTCCGCGGCGATCGAGGGTGTGCTCGTCGGATCCTCGTACCACTCGATGAACGAGCTGATCCCGGCCTGCGCGACGAGCCCGACGGCCGACCGACGGGCCGGAGGCATCTCGGTGTACCAGGGCAGCGACTCCTCGAGGCGCTGCAGCACGGCGGTGGCGACGTCGCCGGAGATGCGGCGCAGCCACGCCAGGGTCGCCGCCTTGTCCATCGTCGCCCTCTCCTCCGTCGACACAGGGGCGGGGCCCCGCCTGCCGGGGGCCCCGCCGTCTGCCGTTCCGCTCACGCGGTTCAGGAATCTCCGCCTGCGTTGCCGGACGTGCCGGCCGTCACATCGTGGATGCGGTACTTCTCGATCGCCTGCCCGATGACCGAGCGGTCGACGGCGCCCTGGTCGGCGAGCGACTGCAGCGCGCGCACGACCATCGACGGGCCGTCGATCTTGAAGAACCGGCGAGCCGCGGCGCGCGTGTCGGCGAAGCCGAAGCCGTCGGCGCCGAGCGTGTAGTACGGGCCGGGGATCCACTGCCGGATCTGGTCCTGCACGGCGTGCATGTAGTCGCTCGTCGCGATGAACGGCCCCTCGGCGCCCTGCAGCTTCTGCGTGAGGTACGCCGTGCGCGGCTCCTCCTCGGGGTGGAGGAAGTTGTGCTCGTCGGCGGCGAGGCCGTCACGGCGCAGCTCCGACCACGAGGTCACCGACCACACGTCGGCGACGACGCCCCAGTCGCTCTTGAGGAGCTCCTGGGCCTCGAGCGCCCACGGCACGCCCACGCCCGACGCGAGGAGCTGGACGCGCGGACCGTCTCCCGTGCCGACCGAGACGCGGTGGATGCCCTTGACGATGCCCTCTGCGTCGACGTCGGCCGGCTCAGCCGGCTGGCGCATCGGCTCGTTGTAGACCGTGATGTAGTACATGACGTCGGGGTCGGGGTGCGATCCGCCGTACATGCGCTCGACACCGGCCTGCACGATGTGCGACACCTCGTAGCCGAAGGCCGGGTCGTAGGTGAGGGTCGCGGGGTTCGTCGACGCGAGGAGCGGCGAGTGGCCGTCCGCGTGCTGCGTGCCCTCGCCCGTGAGCGTCGTGCGGCCCGCGGTCGCGCCGATGATGAACCCGCGCGCGAGCTGGTCGCCGGCCGCCCAGAACGCGTCGCCCGTGCGCTGGTACCCGAACATCGAGTAGAAGATATAGACCGGGATGAGCGGCTCGCCGTGCGTGGCGTAGGACGTTCCGGTCGCGGTGAAGGCCGCGGCGGCGCCGGCCTCGTTGATGCCGACGTGCATGATCTGGCCCTGCGGGCTCTCCTTGTAGGCCAGGAGCAGCTCGCGGTCGACGGAGGTGTAGTTCTGGCCGTTCGGGTTGTAGATCTTCGCCGACGGGAAGTACGAGTCCATGCCGAACGTGCGCGCCTCGTCGGGGATGATCGGCACGATGCGGTTGCCGAAGCCCTTGACCCGCATGAGGTCCTTGAGCATCCGGACGAACGCCATCGTCGTGGCGACCTCCTGGTTGCCCGACCCCTTCTTCGGGAACGCGTAGTCCTTGTCCTCGGGCATGTTGAGGGGGATGTGCGTGCTGCGGCGCTCGGGGAGGAAGCCGCCGAGCGCGCGGCGGCGCTCGAGCATGTACTGGATGGTCTCGTCCTGCGCACCCGGGTGGTAGTACGGCGGGCGGTACGGGTCGGCCTCGAGCTGAGCGTCGGACACCGGGATCTGCATCGTGTCGCGGAACAGCTTGAGGTCGTCCAGCGTCATCTTCTTCATCTGGTGCGTCGCGTTGCGCCCCTCGAAGTGCGGGCCGAGGCCGTAGCCCTTGACGGTCTTCGCGAGGATGACCGTCGGCTGGCCCTTGTGCTCCATGGCCGCCTTGTAGGCCGCGTACACCTTGCGGTAGTCGTGGCCGCCGCGGCGCAGGCGCCACACGTCATCGTCGGAGAGGTCCTTGACGAGCTCGAGCGCGCGGGGGTCGCGGCCGAAGAAGTTCTCGCGCACGTAGGCGCCCGACTCCGCCTTGTAGGTCTGGAAGTCGCCGTCCGGCGTCACGTTCATGAGGTTCAGGAGCGCGCCGTCGGTGTCCCGCGCGAGCAGGTCGTCCCACTCGCGGCCCCACACGACCTTGATGACGTTCCAGCCGGCGCCGCGGAAGAAGCTCTCGAGCTCCTGGATGATCTTGCCGTTGCCGCGGACCGGGCCGTCGAGACGCTGGAGGTTGCAGTTGATCACGAACGTGAGGTTGTCGAGGCCCTCGTTCGCGGCGACCTGGAGCTGACCGCGCGACTCCACCTCGTCCATCTCGCCGTCGCCGAGGAAGGCCCAGACGTGCGAGTCCGAGACATCCTTGATCCCGCGGTTGGCGAGGTACTTGTTCGTCATCGCCTGGTAGATGGCGTTGATCGGGCCGAGGCCCATCGACACCGTGGGGAACTGCCAGAAGTCGCGCATCATGCGCGGGTGGGGGTACGACGGGATGCCGTTCGGCGCGCCCGACTTCTCCTGGCGGAACGCGTCGAGCTGCGCCTCGCTCATGCGACCCTCGAGGTAGGCGCGCGCATAGGCGCCGGGCGAGGCGTGGCCCTGGTAGAAGATCTGGTCGCCGCCGGACGGGTGGTCCTGGCCGCGGAAGAAGTGGTTGAACCCGACCTCGTAGAGCGACGCCGCCGACGCGTACGTCGAGATGTGCCCGCCGACGCCGATGCCGGGGCGCTGCGCGCGGTGCACGGTGATCGCGGCGTTCCAGCGGATCCAGTGGCGGTACCGGCGCTCGAGCTCCTCGTCACCGGGGAACTCGGGCTCGTCCTCGGGCGCGATGGTGTTGACGTAGTCGGTCGTCGGCACCATGGGCACACCGAGACGCAGCTGCTTCGAGCGCTGGAGGAGGCTCAGCATGACCTCGCGGCCGCGCTGGTGGCCCTTGACGTCCACCAGCTCGTCGAGGGACTGCTGCCACTCGCTGGTCTCCTCCGGGTCGCTGTCGTGCGCACCCTGCGAGTACGGATCCTGGTCGTGAACAGCCACAGGTGACCTTTCGTCTGGCGGGCAGATCGTGCCGCGGAAACGGGACGAGGCGTGCCGGAGCCCGGTCGGGCCGATGCACGCGTATCGGGGACAGCCTAGTCCTTCCGAGGAGGGGCGGGCACGCGCGGCCAGGGTGGCGTCGACTCTCGGCAAGCGCTCTCCGGTCGCGTGCCCTCGTCCGGACGCGGCAGAATCAGGGAGTGCCCCACGTCTCCGCGCTCTACCGTCATCCCGTCAAGGGCTTCACCGCCGAGGAGCGCGAGGCGCTCGTCGTCCAGGACGACGGCCGCATCGAGGGCGACCGCGTGCTGGCCTTCCGCTTCGCGGACGCAGCCACGCCCGAGGAGCATGACGGACTGGACTACTGGCCGAAGTCCAAGGGTCTCGCGCTCATGGACTTCCCCTCCCTCGCGCGCCTCCGCCTGCGCTTCGACGAGGACCTCGGCCGGCTCTCCGTCCGCCTGGATGACGAGCTCGTGCTCGAGACGACGCTGGATGCCGAGGGGCGACGCGAGGCCTCCGAGCGGATCGCGCGGTTCGTCCTGTCGACGCCCGACGGGCGGCGCCTGGAGCGGGGTGGCCGCCTGCCGCTCGTCCTCGTGGGGGATGGCCGGACGTCGCGCTTCCAGGATCGGCCGCGCGGCTTCGTGTCGCTGCACGGTCGCCCGTCGGTGCGCGCGGTCGACGAGGTCACTCCGGACGCCGTCGTCGACGACCGCCGCTTCCGCTCGAACATCGTCGTCGACGGTCTCGAGCCGTGGAGCGAGCTCGACTGGCGTGGCCGCGTGCGGATCGGGGAGGTGATCTTCGCGGTGCAGCGCCCGATCATCCGCTGCCTCGCGATCCACGCCGACCCCGATTCGGGAGAGCGGGACGCCCCGCTCCTGAAGACCCTCACCCGCGTCTTCGGCCAGGCGGAGCCCACCCTCGGCATCCTGCTGCTGCCCGCCGAGGGAGGCGGCACCATCCGCCTCGGCGACAGCGTGGAGCTGCTCGACTGAGCTGCTCGACGTGACGGCTCAGAGCGCGGCGCGGATCGCCTGCTCGACCGTCGCGCCGCGGCCCACCTTCGCCGGGATGTCGCCGGGCTGCTCGGCGACGTGGATCGCGTACGAGCCGTCGCCCTCGGCGACGACCCAGCCCCACGGTCGCCGGTCGCGCTTCACGCGCAGGTCGGGGTACCAGATGGTGCTCTGGACCGGCGTCGGCTCGAACGAGTAGAGACTGCCGCCCACGGTCACGAGCTGCGTCGTCTGGATGGCGGCGTCGATGAAATCGCGGTCGAAGGCTCTCATATCCGCACTGTACTCAGGAGCGCCGACAGGCGGTAGACCCGGCCCCCGAGCGGGTCTGCGCGGTGCTCAGACCTCGTCGTCGACGTCGTCGTCGCCCGCCGCGAGACGGTCGGCGTCGGCGCTGTCGATGAGGTCGTCGTTCGCATCGGGGTCGAGCACCTCGTCGCCGTCGACCTCGGTCGTGGGCAGGTCGTCGCGGCTCTCGCCGTCGTCGGGCAGAGGGTAAGGAGCGGGGTAGGGGTTCGACATGGTCTCGTCCTTTCGCGTGAGGTGCTGCTCACGCTAGGGGCGGCGGGCGAGGCAGCCCAGGCGCTTGACCGAGGGCTCCGCTCTGGCTAGTCGCCGGCGAGCAGGGCGCGCACGACCGAGGCGCCGGGGGAGGAGATCTTGCGACCGCGGGCCATGCCGCGATGGCACCGAGCGGTCGGGGGATTCGGCGGGAGGCGGGACGGTGGGCCCTGCCGGGATCGAACCGACGACATCCACGGTGTAAACGTGGCGCTCTACCAGCTGAGCTAAAGGCCCCTCCCGACGATTCTAGGCGCACGGGATGTCGCCATCCGACCGTAGGCTGGAGAGGTGAACGCCAGCCCCGCCGACCAGCGCCTCCTCCTCGACCTCGCCGACCTCGACCGCCGACTTCGGCAGGCGGAGGCCGCGCGCCGCAACCCGCCGCAGGCAGCGCGGGTGCAGGAGCTCGTCGCGCAGCGCACCGCGCAGAGCCATGAGCTCGCCGTGCGCGTCGGCGCGCGCGACGAGCTGCAGGCCGAGGTCTCTCGCATCGAGTCGGATGTCGCGCTCGCGCAGCAGCGGCGCGACCGCGACCGGGCGCGCCTCGAGGGCTCGGCGAACGCGAAGGACGCGCAGGCGCTCGAGCGCGAGATCGCCGCGCTCACCCAGCGGCTGAGCGCGCTCGAGGATGCCGAGCTCGAGCTCATGGAGCGCCTGGAGGCCGCAGAGGCGTCGGTCGCCGAGCAGCAGGCGATCCTGAACGAGACGACGGCCGAGGGCCAGCGGCTGAGCGCCGAGGGCAAGGCCCAGGTCGAGGCGGCCGGCCGCGAGATCGAGACGCTCACGCGCGACCGCGGCGCCGTCGCCGGGCGCATCCCCGACCCACTCGTGTCCGCCTACGACCGCCTGGCGGCCCGGGGCATCGTCGCCGCCGCGCCGTTCACGCGCGGTGCGTGCGGAGGGTGCCATGTGATGCTCGCGCCGAGCGATCTGCAGGCGCTCCGCTCGGTGCCCGCCGATGCGGTGGCGAACTGCCCCGAGTGCGGGTGCATCCTCGTGCGCACCGAGGAGTCCGGGCTCTGACGCCATCCGTCGTCCTCGGCCGCGCGGGCGACGACATCGTCGCGGTCGCGCGTGACGCCGACGCGATCGCGGAGGGCGACGCCGAGCGCATCGCACGGGCGGGCGACGACGCCGCGCTCGCTCGGTGGGTCGCCGCACGCGAGGAGGCGGACGCCCCGCGCTGGGTCTGGTCGGACACCGCGGAGTGGTACCCGCGTCTGCTCGCGGAGGGCGTGCGGGTCGCGCGCTGCGACGACCTGCGCCTGCGTCACCGCATCCTCCATCACGCCGTCACCCCCGATGCTTCCGCCCACCCGTGGGACGCTGCACCGGCCGAGTCCGAAGTCGCGACGCAGCCGGCGCTGTTCGACGTCGAGCCGACGCGCGTCGCGGGGGAGTCGATGCACGACCTCGCCGCGACCGTCGCCGAGGCGCACGCGCAGCACGGCCTCCTCGCGCGCGCGGAGGATCCGTCGCGCATGCGGCTCCTCCTCGCCGCGGAGTCGGCGGGCGCCCTCGTGGCCGCTGAGATGCGGGCGGCCGGCCTGCCCTGGGATGTCCGCCGGCACGACGCCATCCTCACGGAGGCGCTCGGCCCACGACGCGGCGGCGGCCTCCCTGCGCGCATGGAGGAGACCGCCGCGCGCGTCCGCGAGGCGCTGGGCGATCCGCGCGCGAGCCTCGACTCGCCGTCGCGTCTTCTGCGCGCGCTCCGCAATGCGGGCGTGCACGTCGACTCGACGAGCAAGTGGGAGCTGGCCGAGCACGATCATCCCGTCGTCGCACCGCTGCTCGAGTACAAGAGCATGGCGCGCCTCCTCACCGCCAACGGATGGTCCTGGCTCGACGAGTGGGTCCACGACGGCCGCTTCCGACCGGTCTATGTGCCGGGCGGCGTCGTCACCGGCCGGTGGGCGTCCTCCGGAGGAGGCGCCCTGCAGATCCCGCGCGCGCTGCGCGGCGCGGTCAGGGCCGACGCGGGGTGGCGCATCGTCTCCGCCGCTGTCGCTCAGCTCGAGCCCCGCGTCCTCGCGGGCATGGCACGCGACGAGCGGATGGCCCGGGCCGCCGCAGGCGCGGACCTCTACGAGGGCATCGTGGCCAGCGGGGCGGTCGCGACCCGCGCGGAGGCCAAGATCGCCGTCCTCGGCGCGATGTACGGTGCGACGACGGGCGACGCGGGCCGCCTCGTGCCGCGGCTTCGCAAGGTGTTCCCGGCGGCGATGGCGCTCGTCGATGCCGCGGCGCGCACGGGCGAGGACGGGGGAGTGGTGCGCACGTGGCTGGGGCGCACCTCCCCGGCGCCGGATCCGGCGTGGGTGCAGCAGCAGGCCCGGGCGAGCGGTTCGGATGCCTCGGCCGCCGACGAGACGCGGGCGCGGCGCGCGGCACGCGACCGCGGGCGTTTCACCCGCAACTTCGTCGTGCAGGGCACGGCGGCCGAGTGGTCGCTCGCGTGGCTCGCCGACCTGCGCCTGCGCCTCGCCGCGCTCGGAGCCGTCGGCGCCGACCGATCGGCTTCGGCGTCGGGCCCGGTGTTCTCCCGACGTCCGCACCTGGCGTTCTTCCTGCATGACGAGGTCCTCGTGCATGCGCCGGCCGATCTCGCCGACGACGTGGCGGCGGCCATCCGCTCCGCTGCGGATGCCGCGGGTCGGCTGCTGTTCGGGACGTTCCCCATCGACTTCCCGCTCGACGTGCGCATCGACGAGTCCGCCGCGAAGTGATCCCGCCCAGCCGCCGTAGAATGGAGGGGCGAATGGGTCGGCCGGACGGTCGCGTCGCGAGCGGTTCGCCGCCTCGCGCCGAGGAACGTCCGGGCTCCGCAGGGCAGGGCGGTGGGTAACACCCACCCGGAGCGATCCGCGAGACAGTGCCACAGAGAACAGACCGCCGGGATCCGTCCCGGTAAGGGTGAAACGGCGGTGTAAGAGACCACCGGGGGCCATGGCGACATGGCCCGCCAGGTAAACCTCGCCCGGAGCAAGGTCAGACAGAGGATGATGACGCGGCCCGCCGAGTCCTCGGGTAGACCGCTGGAGCGGCACGGCAACGTGTCGCCGAGAGAGATGGCCGTCGATGGGGCGCGAGCCCCGGAACAGAACCCGGCGTACAGGCCGGCCCATTCGCCTGGACGAGAAGCGCCCCGGCTCCATGCGGAGCCGGGGCGCTGTGCGGTCGAGGGGTCAGGCGTTCGCGAGCGAGGCGGCGCCGATGATGCCCGCGTTGTTGCGGTGCACGGCGGTGACCATCTTCGCGCGCGTGGTGATGTACGGCATGAACTTCTCGGGGTTCTTCGAGACGCCGCCGCCCACGACGAGGAGGTCGGGGGAGAAGAGGAACTCGACGTGCGCGTAGAACTTCTGGAGGCGGTGGCCCCACTTCTCCCACGAGAGGCCCTCGCGCTCGCGCGCCGTCGCGGCGGCGTAGCGCTCGATCGACTCGCCCTTCCAGATGAGGTGGCCGAGCTCGGTGTTCGGGATGAGGACCCCGTCGTAGATGAACGCCGAGCCGATGCCCGTGCCGAGGGTCGTGAGGATCGTGAGGCCCTTCTGGCCCTTCGCCGCGCCGAAGCGCGCCTCCGAGAGGCCGGCGGCGTCGGCGTCGTTCACGAAGTGGATGTCGCGGCCGAGGCCGTCCTGGAAGAACTTCTCGGCCTCGAAGTCGATCCACTCGTCGGAGATGTTGGCCGCGGAGAGCGTGCGGCCGTCCTTGACGATGGCGGGGAAGCAGACGCCGAGGGGGAGCCCGGCCGCGTCCTCGCCGAGGAGCTCGAGCAGGTCGTGCGCGGTCTGGAGCACGTCCTTCGGGTGCGCGCCCTTGGGGGTGTCGATGCGCACCCGGTCACTCAGCAGCGTGCCCTCCGAGAGGTCGACGATGCCGGCCTTCATGCCGGTCCCGCCGATGTCGATTCCGACAGCACGATCCACAGTCTTCGCCATGCTGACAGCTTACTGGGAGCGCGCGGAGCCTCCGGACACGAAGAAGACGCCGGCCTCATCGAGACCGGCGTCTGCAGACGTGCGCGTTACGCGCTCTTGACCCGCGTCGGGTCCTGGCCCGCTCCGCGGCGCTCGCGGATGAACGCGAGGCGCTCGGCGAGGATCTCCTCGAGCTCCTCGATCGAACGGCGCTCCAGGAGCATGTCCCAGTGCGTGCGCGCGGCCTTGTCGCCGGAGTGGTCGACCTCGACCGTGCCCTTCTCGAGCTTGAGCAGCGCCTCGCCGCCGCACGTGCGGCACTCCCACGTCTCGGGAGCTTCGGCGTCCGCTGCGAACATGAGCGTCGTCTCGCGCCCGCAGGCAGCACAGACGTACGTCTGCTCCTTGCGCTCCATGAACACGACGCCCTCTTCGCTCTGAAGACTCTGGGCGCCGAGTCGGATACCACGAAGGCTGCGATCTGCCATGGTGAAGTCCTCTCGTCGGTCACCATTTGTAACGCGTCCGGCTGAGCGGATCATCCGAACGGACGGCGCCGGATGCGCTATTCCCAGGCGACGTTCAGGGCGTCAGAGCGGCCAGCGCCAGGTCGGCGCGATCCGTGACGATCCCGTCGACCCCGCGCCGCACGAGCGCCCTCATCCGCGCGGGATCGTCGACGGTCCAGATGTGCACCTCGACCCCCTCCTCATGCGCCCAGCGGACGAGCCGGCGGGTGAGCACGGGCACGATGCCGCGCCGCTCGGGGATCTGCAGGGCGTCGACTCCGGCGAGCAGGCGCCGTGCGCGCCGCCGTGCACCGAGCGCGGCCGCGAGAACGAGGCGCGCGATGATCGCCGAGCTCGCGCTCGTGGCCGGCCGCGCAGGGAACGCAGCGGCCATGGCCGCCACGCGCCGCGCCTCGTCGAAGCTCGTGAGGAGAACGCGGTCGGCGTGCTCGGCGGCGATGCGGCCGGCGCCCTCGGCGGCGGCCGCGGCCTTCACGTCGATGTTGAAGCGCGTCGACGGGAAGTCCCGGAGCACATCGGCGAGCTGCGCGAGGCCGCCGCGCGGCGCCATGATCTCGTCGAGCTCCCGCAGCGTCACGTCGGCGATCGCGCGCGGGTCTCCCGTCACGCGCTCGAGCGTGTCGTCGTGGAAGAGGACGACGACGCCATCCGCCGTGACATGGCAGTCGGACTCGACGTACTCGACGCCCGCCGCGTGCGCGGCCGCGATCGCCGCGACCGAGTTCTCGACGATGCCGTCGGCGGCCATGTCGGCCGTCACGAGTCCGCGATGGGCGAGCACGCGCGGATGGCGCGTGCCCGCCAGGTACGGATGCGTCACGCGGGCGGCGGGGTGCGGTCGCCCAGCCCCGGGATCCGTCCGGCGAAACCGCCCGAGATGCCCTTGAGGGCCTCCGTCAGCTCGCTCGGGATGATCCAGAGCTTGCTCGCCTCGCCCTCCGCGATCTTCGGCAGGGTCTGCAGGTACTGGTAGGCGAGCAGCTTGTCGTCGGGGCGCCCCTCGTGGATCGCATGGAAGACCGTCGTGATCGCCTCCGACTCGCCCTGGGCGCGCAGGACCTGCGCCTGCTTGTCGCCCTCGGCCTTGAGGATCGCGGCCTGCCGCGCGCCCTCCGCGACAAGCACCTGCGACTGCTTCTGGCCCTCGGCGGTGAGGATGGCCGCGCGACGGTCGCGCTCGGCGCGCATCTGCTTCTCCATCGCGTCCTGCAGCGTCGCGGGCGGATCGATCGCCTTGAGCTCGACGCGGCTCACCTTGATGCCCCACTGCCCGGTCGCCTCATCGAGCACGGCGCTGAGCTTGCCGTTGATCACGTCGCGGCTCACGAGCGCCTCCTCGAGGTTGAGGCTTCCGACGACGTTCCTCAGCGTGGTGATGGTGAGCTGCTCCACCGCGCCGAGGTAGTTCGCGATCTCGTAGGTCGCCGAGCGCGGATCGGTGACGCGGAAGTAGACGACCGTGTCGACGGCCACCGAGAGGTTGTCCTCGGTGATGACCTGCTGCGGCGGGAAGGTGACGACCTGCTCGCGGAGGTCGACGCGCGTGCGTGCGCGGTCGATGAACGGCACGATGAGGTGCGGCCCGCCGAACAGGGTGCGGTGATACTTGCCGAGGCGCTCCACGATGACGGAGTCGCTCTGCGGCACGATCCGGATGGACCGGACCAGGATGGTGATCACGAAGATGACGACGGCGATCACCAGGATCCAGGTGAGCACCATCGCCATGACGTTGCTGTCGTCCATTT
This sequence comes from Microbacterium sp. JZ37, assembly GCF_035188445.1. Classification (NCBI taxonomy): domain Bacteria; kingdom Bacillati; phylum Actinomycetota; class Actinomycetes; order Micrococcales; family Microbacteriaceae; genus Microbacterium; species Microbacterium sp. JZ37. Next base: position 1,777,829 of record NZ_CP045253.1, read on the forward strand.
CAGCTCTCCTCGGGCGTGCGGGTCGTGACGAACGCGGTCGCGCCCTGGATGGACTCGACGGTGATCGGGGTCTGCGGGGCCAGCGACCGGTCGCCGCGCACGCGCGCGGACCACGAGTCGCCGTTGACGAGCTTGACGCGGCCCGACATCGCGGTGACCGTCTCGGTCACGACGCCGGACAGCCCCACGAGGGCGTCGACGTTGAACGACTTCGGGTCGGCGCCGCGGCGCAGGCGCCGCAGAAGCGGCGGGCGCACGAAGACGAGCAGGGCGACGGCCGCGGCGGCCGCGACGATCACCTGGAGCCACAGCGGCGCGCCCAGAAGCCCCGATCCGAGGCCGAACACGCCGCCGAGGCCGAGCATGAGGAACGTGAGCTCGCCCGAGACCATCTCGACCGCGAGGAAGATCGCGATGAGCGCCAGCCATCCGATCCAGGCGAACTGCACGATCGCTTCCATGGGACCTCCTCGGGGCGGGCTCTGCTCGGAACCTATCACGCACGCGCGACGTCTGATCCGCCCGGGATATCGCGTTGCGATTCCCGCGCGCAGACCGCACTTGGTAGGGTCGGACGGTTCCCGTCCCCACGCTCTCGGAGTCCTCGTGTCGCAGCCTCTCGCACCGCAGTCCCTCGCCGGCAAGACCGTCCTCGTGACGGGGTCGTCACGGGGGATCGGCGCCGACACCGTGCGCTACGCGGCGCAGGCGGGGGCGAACGTCGTCATCAACTTCCGCAACAAGGCCCCCCGCGCCGAGAAGCTCGCCGCCGAGGTGCGCGAGCTCGGCGTCAAGGCGCTCGTCGTCGGCGCGGACCTGACCGACCCGGGCTCGGTCTCGGCGATGATCGACGCGGTCAAGGAGGAGTTCGGGTCGCTCGACGTGCTCGTGCTCAACGCCTCGGGCGGCATGGAGACGGGCGTCGGCGAGGACTACGCGCTCCGACTCAACCGCGATGCCCAGGTGAACGTCCTCGAGACCGCGCTGCCGATCATCCCCGCGGGCGGACGCGTCGTGTTCGTCACGAGCCACCAGGCGCACTTCATCCGCACGACGCCCACGATGGACGCGTACGAGCCCGTGGCCCTGTCGAAGCGCGCGGGCGAGGACGCGCTGCGCGAGCGCATCCCCGCCCTCACCGAGAAGGGCGTCGACTTCGTCGTGGTCTCGGGCGACATGATCGAGGGCACGATCACCGCGACGCTCCTGGAGCGCGTGAACCCCGGCGCGATCGCGGCGCGGCGCGAGGAGGCGGGTCGCCTCTACAACGTCTCGGAGTTCGCCGCCGAGATCGCGCAGGCGATCGTCGACCCGATCCCCGCGGACAACGAGCGCATCGTCGGCGACATCAGCGGGTTCCGCGGCACGGAGTGACCGACAGCGCGCGGGGGCTCTCGCCTGCCTGGTGGGTCGCCATCGGGTTCGCGAGCGCCGCTCTCGCGGCCGTCAGCGCGCCGTTCGAGGCCGCCGTGCACGGCGTCCCGCCGGGCTGGGCGCTCGCACTCGCCCTCCTGCAGGCCGGCGCGATCGCGGTGGCGCCGGTCACGCCGTGGCCGGCCATCGTCGCGTTCGCCTGCGCGTCCGCGGCACTCGCCCTGTGGGCGCCCCCGGTCGGCGTGCCGTGGCCCTGGTCGGTCACGGGCATCATCGGGTTCGCGCTGCTGTGCGGGCTCGTGGCTCTCCGCCGAGGCTGGCGCACGGGCATCTGGGCGCTGGTGCTCCCCGGGGCGCTCGTGTCGTCGCACGTGCTCACGGCGCGCGGTGACGCGGTGCCGGCGAACGTGATCGTGGCGCTCTCGATCGGGGCCGGGGCACTGGGCGTCGCCGCCCTGCTCGGCGAGCGACGCGCGCTCGGCGCCGCCCTCGCCCGCGAGCGCGCGATCGCCGAGGACGAGCACGCCGCGCGCGTTCAGGTCGAGGAGCGTCAGCGGATCGCACGCGAGCTGCACGATGTCGTCGCGCATGGCCTGTCGCTCATCCAGGTGCAGGCCGCGACCGCGCGCTTCCGGCTCCCCGAGCTCGACGACGCGGCCGCGGCGGAGTTCGAGGAGATCGGCGGTGCCGCACGCCGCTCGCTCGGCGAGATGCGCCGTCTGCTCGGCGTGCTGCGCTCAGGCGACGAGCAGGCGGCTCTCGCGCCCGTCGCGAGCCTCGCGGACATCCCCGCACTCGCGCGCGACGCGGTCGACGCCGGCGCGGCGGTCACGCTGCGCAGCGACGCGCATGCCGACGACCTGCCCGCCTCGCTGCAGCTCGCGGCGTACCGGATCGTGCAGGAGGCGCTGAGCAACGCGCTCCGCCACGCACCGGGGAGCGCGACCACCGTGACGGTGCGGGAGGATGGCGGCATGCTCGTGATCGAGGTCGAGAACTCGCGGCCGGCCGCCGCGGTCGAGGCGTCTCCAGGCGCCGGCCTCGGGCTCCGGGGGATGCGGGAGCGCGCCGCGCTCGTCGGCGGCACGGTCGACGCCCGCCCCACGGCAGAGGGCGGCTTCCGCGTGCACGCGGAGCTCCCAGTCGACGTCGCGGGCGAGAGGGGCGAGGCATGATCACGATCGCGGTCGTCGACGACCAGGCCATGGTGCGCGCAGGATTCGCGGCGATCCTCGCCGCTCAGCCCGACTTCCGCGTCGTCGGCCAGGCCGGGGACGGCGAGGAGGCCGTTCGGCTCGTCAACGAGACGCACCCCGACATCGTCCTCATGGACGTGCGGATGCCCGTGCAGAACGGGATCGAGGCGACGCGCGCGATCCTGCAGCCGCGGCACCCGCGGCCATCGCCGCCGCGCGTCATCATGCTCACGACGTTCGACATCGACGAGTACGTCTATGACGCGCTGAGCGCGGGGGCGAGCGGATTCCTCCTCAAGGACGCCCGGCCGGACGAGCTCGTCCAGGCGGTGCGCGTCGTCGCCGCCGGCGATGCACTGCTCGCGCCGAGCATCACGCGACGGCTCATCGAGGACGTCGTCACCCGGCGACCCGCCCCGCCCACGCGCGCACGGCTCGACCTCGCCGGGCTCACCGAGCGGGAGCGCGAGGTGCTCACGCTCATGGGCCGCGGTCTGTCGAACCGCGAGATCGCGAGCGCGCTCTTCATCGCCGAGCAGACCGTGAAGACGCACGTGCGGAGGGTCCTCCAGAAGCTCGGCGCGCGGGACCGCGTGCACGCGGTCATCTTCGCCTACGACGCGGGGCTCGTCACCCCGGCCTGACGTCCGCGCTCACCCCGAGGGAGGGCAGCGCCGCCGCGCAGATCGACCCCCGGGGTGATCCGCTGGGCGCGGTCGCCTCCGTACGGTTCCCCGACACCGACCGTCGAGGAGACCCGCATGTCCGCGCCCGCCGCCACCGCACCATCCGCCCCACCGCTTCCCGGTCCCGATCGGGACCGCAGCATCGATCTCGCCCGCGCGGGCGCCCTCGTCGTCGTCGTGCTCCTGCACGCCACGATGGTCGGCATCGACGTGCAGGGCGGTCGCCCCGTGTTCTCGAACGCGCTCGACATCGACGGGTTCGCTCCCTGGAGCTGGCTCGTGCAGGTGATGCCCCTGTTCTTCGCGGCGGGGGATTCACCGCTGCCCGCTCCTTCCGACGCTCGCGCGCTCGCGGGGCCTCCCGTGCGGCGTTCGCCGCCACCCGCGTGCGGCGTCTCCTGCGGCCCCTCCCGCTCGTCATGCTCGTCCTGGCGGCGGGCCTCTCCGCGCTGCTCGTCGCGGGGGTCCCGGGCGATCTCGTCGCGGTCGCGGGATTCCGGATGTCGCAGCCGCTGTGGTTCCTCGGGGTGTTCGTCTTCGCGCAGGTGCTCGTGCCCGCACTGGTCGCCGCGCATGATCGCGCTCCCGTCGTCACGCTCGCCGTGCTCGCCGCGGCCGTGGTCGCCGGCGACGTCCTCCGGATGACGAGCGGCATCGAGGCTCTCGGCCTGCTCGGTCTCGCCTCCGTGTGGCTCACGGTGCAGCAGCTCGGCTTCTGGATCGAGGATGGCCGCGCTGACGCGATCGCGGCGCGCGTGCACTGGCGGATGGCCGCGGGCGCCGTCGGCCTGCTCCTCATCCTCGTCGTGTCGGGCGCCTACGCGGCGGACATGTACGTGAACCTCAATCCGCCGACGGTCGCGCTCGCGCTGTTCGCCTTCGCGCAGGTCACCCTGTTCACGCTCGCGCGCCAGGCTCTGCGCCGGTGGGCAGGGCGGCCGCCGGTCGCACGAGCGGTGGATGCGATCGGCGGCCGCGCGATGACCGTCTACCTGTGGCACATGCCGGCGCTCGTGGCGCTCGCGGGAGCCGTCGCGGGGAGCGCCCTCGTCACCGGCGCCGACCTTCCGGCGCCCGCATCTCCCGCATGGTGGCTGGACCGCCCGGCGTGGCTCGTGCTCGGCACGGTCGTCGTGGGCGCGGTGGCCTGGGCCGCGAGCCGCTTCGAGACGCGGCACGCGCGCTCGGGTGCGGAGCCGGTCACCGAGCAGGCAGGGCGCGCGGCCCTCGCGACCCTCACGGGGGCGGCCGCGGTGGCCGCGGTGCTCGCGCTCGGACTCGGCCCCGCGACGGCCGTCCTCTCCGCGCTCCTCTCCGCGCTCGCCGTGCGGCTGTCGGCGGCCGGCCCGATCCTGCCCCGAGGCCTCACTCCGGCCGGCGCGCGCGGAGGTCGGCGATCTCCTCTTCGAGGGCCTCGACGCGGCGCCGGAGGGCGAGCACCTTCCGCACGCCGGGCAGGGTGACACCCTCCTCCGTCAGCGTCGCCACCTCGCGCAGTCGATCGACCTCGTTCCGCGAGTACCGGCGCTGGCCGCCCTCGGAGCGCTCGGGCGAGACGATGTCCTGGTCGTCGAGGCGACGCAGCGCAGCCTGCGGCATCCCGAGCAGCGACGAGACCTGCCCGATCGTGTAGAACGGCGCGGTCTGGTCGTCCAGGGGCGACGCAGGCTCGCCGTCGCTCGTCTCGGCGTCATCGCTCATGTCCCCATCCCTTCAGGCAGTCCGGAGACCTCGGCTCGGGTCTCATCTGCGCGGAGGTCGAGCCGCCACGGCCCGATCGGCAGGCCGGTGATCTCGACGCGGCCGATCGCGGGCGGCACGGATCGGATGTCGAGGCGGCCTTCGGGAACGTCGGCATCCAGCCCGAGGCAGATCCGGAGGATCTCGAACGGCGTCGCGGCGGCCCACGCCTGCGGGGAGCACGACGTCGGGTAGGGGACCGGCAGGGGCTTGTCGTCGCGCGCGAAGCCGCAGAAGAGCTCGGGGAGACGCCCGTCGAACGCCTCGAGCGCATCGAGGAGACCGGTCGCGACCTCGACCGCGGCATCCCGGCGCCCGTACCGGGCCATGCCTGCGGCCGCGAGCACGGTGTCATGCGGCCAGACCGACCCGTTGTGGTAGCTCGCGGGGTTGAATCGCCGCGACCGCGACGAGAGGGTCCGGATGCCGAAGCCAGTGAAGAGATCGGGCTGCAGCAGGCGGTCGATCACCCGGTCGGCGACCTCGTCGGGCACGATGCCGGTCCAGAGGCAGTGCCCGACGTTCGAGGAGAGCACGCGCACCGGCTCCTTGCGCGCGTCGAGCGCGAGCGCGTAGAAGCCCTCGTCGGGCAGCCAGAACGCCTCGTGGAAGCGCGCCTGCAGATCAGCGGCCCGCGAGCGCTGCTCGGCCGCGTACGCCGCCTCGCCCAGCGTCTCCGCGATCTCGGCGGCCGCGAGCCGCGCCGCGTAGCAGTAGCCCTGGACCTCGGCGAGCGCGATGGGCGCCTGCGCGTCGGTGCCGTCGCGGTGGGCGATGGCATCCGAGCTGTCCTTCCATCCCTGGTTCGCGAGCCCGCGGTCGGTGCTGCGCTGGTACTCGACGAACCCGTCGCCGTCGCGGTCGCCGAAGCGGTCGATCCACGCGATGGCGCGTCGGACATGCGGCCACAGCTCCTCGATGGCCTCGCGGGGAGCTCCCCAGCGCCGCGCCTGGCCGACGAGCATCGCGAAGAGCGGGGTCGAATCGATCGATCCGTAGTAGACCCGATCGCCGCCGAGGGCGAGCGACAGGTCCGCTCCCAGCCGCACCTCATGGAGGATGCGCCCGGGCTGCTCCTCCGTCATCGCCGACTCGCGCGCGCCCTGCAGCCGAGCGAGGGCGCGCAGGGTCCCGAGTGCGAGACTCGGCGCGAAGGGCATCATCATCGCGCTGGTGAGCAGAGAGTCCCGGCCGAAGAGTGCCATGAACCACGGCGCTCCCGCCGCGACGACCTCGTCCTCGGGATGGGACGGGTCGACGATGCGGAGCGCACCGAGGTCGCGCTCGCTTGTCGCGAGTGCGGCCGCCAGCACCGTGTTCGCCACCGAGATCGAGGGTGTCGCGTCGTGCCACCCGCGCATGCGCAGCGCCGGCTGCGTGCCCTCCACCGGGTCGCCGAGCGGGAAGGACGCGGCCAGCTCGCTGCCGTCCACGGCCGGTCGAACCTCGATGCTGCCCCGCCACGTGCCGCCCGGCTCGACGACGATGCGGAAGGCGAGCGCTCCCGAGGCGGCCTGCGCTCCGGGCGCCGACACGCGCACGCCCCGCTGGGCCGTCCCCTCGCCCTCCAGGCGGAAGTGGAGTCCGTCCCGGTCGAACCCGCCCGTCACGCCCGCCGGCCGCTCGGCCCGGCGCTCCTTGACCTGGAAGAGGTCGGCGAAGTCCGCGTCGACGTGGAGGACGACGTCGAGACCCGCCGGCTCGCTCCCGTAGTTCGAGATCGCGAGGTCCTCGCGCATGCCGCTGCCGACGAGCCGGCGCCGCTCGACGATGATCGTCGGCTCGATGTTGCCGGGGCGGGCCGGAACGCGGCCGATGAAACGCGTCTCGAAGGGCTCTGCCGGGATGATCCCGAGAGGCTCGACCGCATGGCCGTCGATGCGCAGCTCCCACTGAGACAGCACGCGGGTGTCCTGCACGAAGAGGCCATCGGCCTGACGAGGGACGATGTCGCCATCGGGGCGGGAGACGCAGAACGACGATCCCTCGACGAGGGTCACGGATGCCTGCGGCTGCTGCACGGTGCCGAGTCCTCGGGGCCGGGTGCGATCGTCGTCGATGGGCGGCCGGGAGGTCCGCGGCTCCACGTCGTCTGCGGTCTCGACGGGGGACGACACGATGTCGGTCACGGTGCTCCTCTCTGACGGGCGCTCTGAAAACCTTCACTTGCAATCGTAGGTTTCCTCTCAATAACCTGACAAGCGACGGCTCAACGTCGAGCTCTTCACCCCACCTTGCGATAGCGCCGATGGAGGAGGAGGTACGCGCATGTCGCTGATCGTCGAACGAGAGGGCACACCGGAGGACGAGGTGGCCACGCGCCCGCTGCGGATCGGGATGATCGCGCCGCCGTGGTTCGAGCTCCCGCCGCGCGGCTACGGGGGAACCGAGGCCGTCGTCGCGGCCCTCGTGGACCAGCTCGTCGCCCGCGGACACGAGGTGACCCTCGTCGCCTCGGGGGAGCGCCGCACACGCGCGCAGCGCCACGTGCGGGTGTACGACGAGCCGCCCTCGCACCTGCTGGGGTCGAGCGTCATGCCCGAGGTCGTGCTCGCGGCCGAGGCGGCGCGCTCGCTCGACGAGCGCGAGCTCGACATCGTCCACGACAACTCCGCGGCGGGGCCCCTGCTCGCCCGCTCGCGCGCCATCCCGACGCTCGTGACGATGCATGGGCCGGTGACGGGTGACAACGGCGACTACTACCGCCGGCTCGGGTCGAGCGTCGACCTCGTCGCGATCTCCGACGCCCAGCGCCGTCAGGCTCCTGATCTGAACTGGGTCGGGACGGTGCACAACGCGATCGACGTGCCGAGCTTTCCGTTCCGCCCGCACAAGGAGGATCACGTGCTCTGGATCGGGCGCTTCAGCCCCGACAAGGGGGCGCATCTCGCCATCGAGGCCGCGCGGCGTGCGGGGCGTCGCATCGTGCTCGCCGGCAAGCTCAACGAGACCGCCGAGCGCGAGTACTTCGCCGACGCCGTGCGCCCCCTGCTGGGCCGAGACGCCGAGTACGTGGGCGAGGCGGACGCGAGCGTGAAGCGCGAGCTGTTCGCGAGCGCCGCCTGCCTCGTCTTCCCGATCCAGTGGGAGGAGCCGTTCGGCATGGTGATGGCCGAAGCGCTCGCGTGCGGCACGCCCGTCGTCGCGACGCCGCGCGGCAGCGTGCCCGAGATCGTCCGGCACGGCGAGACCGGGTTCGTCGTCGACGGCCTCGACGCCCTCGCGCAGGCGATCCAGCGCGCGGGCGATCTCGATCCCGCGGCCTGCCGCCGCGATGCGGAGACGCGGTTCGATCTGCCGGTGATGGCCGAGGGGTACGAGCGGGTCTACCGCGTCCTCGCCGAGGGGAGCGAGACCATCCGCTCTCTCACGGCCGCCGCTGCCTGAGCCGAGCCCGTCCGGGACGGCCGCGCATCGCTCGCGCGGCCGTCCCGGACGGACACGAGTCATCCTCCAGGGGGATGGGAACGCACCCACGGGGTGACGACGCGCCACACGCCCCTCCGTAGCGTCGTAAGCGACCCGGAGGGATCCCCATGACCGCGTTCTTCGACCTCGTCGCCACGGTGCTGCTCGACACCGCGGCCTCGCCCTGGATCTACCTCGTCGCGTTCGCCGTGTGCGCGGTCGACGGGCTGTTCCCGCCCGTCCCGAGCGAGACGGTGATCGTGTCGGCTGCGGCGATCGGCGCAGCGACGGGGGAGCCGGTGCCCTGGCTCATCGCGCTCCTCGCGGCGTGCGGCGCCTTCGTCGGCGACGGGCTCACCTACCTCGTGGGGCGCGCGATCGGGACCGAGCGCTTCGGATGGATGCGGATCGGGCGCGTGCGGCGGACGATCGAGTGGGCGCAGGCGGGCCTCGGTCGGCGCGGCGCCTCGCTCATCCTCATCGCGCGCTACATCCCCGTGGGGCGCGTCGCCGTGAACCTGACCGCCGGCGCGACGCGCTATCCGCCCCGCCGCTTCGTGCCGCTCGCGCTCGTCGCGGCGGCCGCCTGGGCGGCGTACTCCGTCGGCATCGGCCTCATCGCCGGCACCTGGCTCCGCGAGCAGCCGATCCTGGGCGCCGCGATCGGCGCAGGCATCGCGATCGTGCTCGGGATCGCGATCGATCGCGTGATCGCCCTGCGTCAGCGCTCGCTCAGCCCAGAAGCAGAGCGCACGCGAACAGAGCCGGCAGGCATCCCAGCGTCGTGAGGAACACGGTGTCGCGGGCGACCACCTCGCCGACCTCGTAGCGCTGCGCGTAGTTGAAGACGTTCTGCGCGCTGGGGAGCGCGGCGAGCACGACCACCGCGAGCAGCGCGTGGTCGTCGAGCTGGAAGGCGAATCGGCCGATCGCCCATGCCACGAGCGGCATGAGCGCGAGCTTGCAGACCGTCGCGAGGGCGATGTCGCGGCGCGTGCCGACCTGCGTGAGGACGCGCTGGCCGTAGAGCGACATGCCGAAGCTGATGAGGAGCACGGGCACGGCTCCGCCCGCGAGCAGCCGCAGCGGGTCCATGACGATGGGCGGGAGCTCGACGTCGAGGAGCGCCACGAGAACCCCGAGGGCCGCGCCGATGATCATGGGGTTGCGCAGCGTCCGCCGCGCGATCGCCCCGAAAGACGCCTCTCCCGATGACGAGCCGTCGAGGATGGCGAGCACGATCGGCGTGAACACGAGGAGCTGGAGGAGCAGGATGGGCGCGGCGTACGCGGCGTCGCCGAGCACGTAGGTGGCGATCGGGATGCCGATGTTGTTGCCGTTCACGTAGCCGGCGCCCAGCGCGCCGACAGCCGTGACGCCCCAGCCGCGACGCCAGCCGAGCCGGGCCACGAGGCCGTAGAGGATGAAGATCGCCGCGGCCGCGAGCGCGGAGACGGGCAGCAGAGCCGAGAACAGCACGCCGAGATCGGCCTCTGCCAGCACGGTGAAGAGCAGGAACGGGTTCAGCACGAAGAAGCAGAGTCGGCTGAGCACGAATCGGCCCTGCGGCCCGAGGAGGTCGACGCGCCCGACGACGTAGCCGGTGAGGATCGCCACGCCGACGACCGCGAAGCCGGTGAGGACGTCGATCATGCGGGGGTCTCTCTCACCCCTCCAACCTACGCCCCGCGGCGACCCGCGCCGTGCGCTGGATAGGCTCGCGGGGTGAGCGGAATCGAGCGCGTGACGGTGTTCCTGGGGTCGGCGACGGGTGTGCGGCCGGACTACGCGGAGGCCGCGACCGCGTTCGGCCGTGCGCTCGCGGCGCGGGGCACGGGGCTCGTCTACGGCGGCGGGCGGGTCGGGCTCATGGGCACGGTCGCCGACGCCGCATCCGAGGCGGGCGGAGAGGCGATCGGGGTCATGCCCCAGGACCTCGTGGACGCCGAGATCTCGCACCCGGGGCTGACCGCTCTCGAGATCGTGCCCGACATGCACGCGCGCAAGCTGCGCATGGCCGAGCTCGGCGACGCCTTCGTGGCGCTGCCCGGGGGAGCGGGCACGCTCGAGGAGCTCTTCGAAGCCTGGACCTGGCTGCAGCTCGGGATCCACCGCAAGCCGGTCGCCCTCCTCGATGTCGCCGGCTTCTGGCGCCCGCTGCTCGATGCCCTCGACCACATGACGGCGGAGGGCTTCGTCCGCTCCGCGTTCCGCGACACCCTGATCGTGGCGGACGACGCGGGCGCGCTGCTCGACGCCCTCGAGACCTGGGAGCCGCCGGCACCGAAGTGGGGGTCGCCCGCGCCGCGCCCCTGACCCGGCGACGTCGGCGGGGCATGGCAGGATCGCCTACGTGACGAGCCCACCCGACCCCGCAGACCGGCTTCGGGACCTCGCCCTCCTCCGCCGGGTGCGAGACCGGATGGACCGCGAGTTCGCCCAGCCGCTCGACGTCGAGGCCCTCGCGCGCGGCGTGGGCATGTCCGCTGGCCACCTCAGCCGGCAGTTCAAGCTCGCGTACGGGGAGTCTCCGTACTCCTACCTCATGACGCGGCGGATCGAGAGGGCGATGTCGCTCCTGCGACGCGGCGATCTGACCGTCACGGAGATCTGCTTCGAGGTCGGCTTCGGATCGCTCGGCACGTTCAGCACGCGCTTCGCCGAGCTCGTGGGAATGCCGCCGAGCGAGTACCGGCGACGGTCCGAGGGCGACCTCGCGGGCGTTCCCACCCTCATCACCAAGCACGTGACGCGACCGATCAGGAATCGAGAAGCGCGACCATCCGACCCGCGGATAGCGTGAGCGACATGACCATCACGATCCACTCCAGCTTCCTGCCGCAGACCGACCCTGAAGCCGCTCTGGGCTTCTACCGCGACGCCCTCGGCTTCGAGGTGCGCAACGACGTGGGCTACGAGGGGCTGCGCTGGCTCACCGTGGGCCCGGCTGACCAGCCCGACACGAACATCGTGCTCTACCCGCCCGCCGTCGAGAGCGGGATCACCGATGACGAGCGCCGCACCATCCTCGAGATGATCGCGAAGGGCACGTATGCGAGCCTCCTGCTCGCGACGCCCGACGTCGACGCCGAGTTCGCGCGGCTCGAGGCCCTGGGCGTCGACGTCGTGCAGGAGCCCATGGACCAGCCGTACGGCGTTCGCGACGCGGCGTTCCGCGACCCGGCGGGCAACATGATCCGCCTGCAGCAGCGCCCCTGACCGCCCCGAGCCCCTTCTGCCGACCTGGAGAGACGATGACCGCAGCCTCCGACAGCACCTCCGCTCACGTCGCCGACACGCACGACGTCATCCGCGTGCAGGGCGCGCGGGAGAACAACCTCAAGAACGTCAGCATCGAGATCCCGAAACGGCGGCTGACGGTGTTCACGGGCGTCTCGGGGTCGGGCAAGAGCTCGCTCGTGTTCGACACGATCGCCGCCGAGTCGCGCCGCCTCATCGACGAGACCTACAGCGCGTTCGTGCAGGGGTTCATGCCGTCGGTGCCGCGCCCCGACGTCGACGTCCTGGAGGGGCTCACGACGGCCATCCTCGTGGACCAGGAGCGGCTCGGAGCGAATCCGCGTTCGACCGTGGGCACCGTCACCGACGCGAACGCGATGCTGCGCATCCTGTTCAGTCGGCTGGGGGAGCCGCACATCGGCGGCCCGACCGCGTTCTCGTTCAACATCCCCACGCAGAAGGCGAGCGGCGTGATGACGTCGGCGACGGGGGAGAAGACCATCGTCAAGGACGTCGTGTACCTCGGCGGCATGTGCCCGCGGTGCGAGGGGAGGGGAGCGGTGTCCGACATCGACCTCTCGCAGGTCGTGGACGAGTCGAAGTCGCTCGATGAGGGCGCGATCATGGTGCCCGGCTACACGCCGGACGGTTGGATGGTGAAGGGGTTCTCGCAGTCGGGGTTCTACCCGTCGGACAAGCCGATCGCCCAGTTCACCGAGAAGCAGCGGCACACGTTCCTCTATGGCGAGGTGACCAAGGTCAAGATCGCCGGCATCAACATGACGTACGAGGGGCTCATCCCCAAGATCACGAAGTCGATGCTCTCGAAGGACATCGACGCGCTGCAGCCGCACATCCGCGCCTTCGTGCAGCGCGTGGCGACCTTCGCGACGTGCCCGGAGTGCGACGGCACCCGTCTGACCGAGGCGGCGCGCGGCTCGAAGATCGACGGCGTGAGCATCGCCGACGCGTGCCGTATGCAGGTGACGGACCTCGCCGAATGGGTGCGCGGGCTGGACAAGCCCGGCGCAGGCCCGCTCCTCGCGGCGCTCGGCGCGAATCTCGACGCGTTCGTGACCCTCGGCCTGGGCTATCTGAGCCTCGACCGGCCATCCGGCACGCTGTCGGGTGGCGAGGCGCAGCGCATCAAGATGCTGCGTCATCTCGGCTCCGCGCTCACCGATGTCACGTACGTGTTCGACGAGCCGACGATCGGCCTGCACCCGCACGACATCCAGCGCATGAACACACTCCTGCTGCAGCTGCGCGACAAGGGGAACACGGTGCTCGTCGTGGAGCACAAGCCAGAGGCCATCGCGATCGCCGACCGCGTCGTCGATCTCGGTCCCGGCGCGGGCAGCGCCGGCGGGACGATCTGCTATGAGGGGACGGTCGACGGGCTGAAGGCCAGCGGAAGCCTGACCGGGAAGCACCTCGACGACCGCGCGCAGATCAAGCCGAGCGTTCGGGAGCCGAAGGGCGCCATCGAGGTGCGCGGTGCGAGCGAGAACAACCTGCAGCATGTCGACGTGGACGTGCCGCTCGGCGTCCTCACGGTCGTCACGGGCGTCGCGGGGTCGGGCAAGAGCTCGCTGATCCACGGAGCGGTCGCGCGACGCGAGGGCGTCGTCTCGATCGACCAGGGTGCGATCCGCGGATCGCGGCGCAGCAATCCCGCCACCTACACAGGCCTCCTCGATCCCATCCGCAAGGCCTTCGCGAAGGCGAACGGCGTCAAGCCAGCGCTCTTCAGCGCGAACTCCGAGGGCGCATGCCCGACGTGCAAGGGCGCTGGCGTCATCGTCACCGAGCTGGGGTTCATGGAGACCGTCGAGACGCCGTGCGAGGACTGTGGCGGCAAGCGGTTCCAGGCGGGCGTGCTCGACTACAAGCTCGGCGGGCGCGACATCACCGAGGTGCTCGAGCTTCCCGTCGCGGAGGCACGCGCGTTCTTCTCCGAGGGCGAGGCGCGGATCCCCGCTGCCGCGGCCATCCTGGGCAGGCTCGAGGATGTCGGCCTCGGCTACCTGACGCTCGGCCAGCCGCTCTCGACGCTGTCGGGCGGCGAGCGTCAGCGGATCAAGCTCGCGAACGAGATGGGGGAGAAGGCCGAGGTCTACGTGCTCGACGAGCCGACGACGGGTCTCCACCTCGCCGACGTCGAGAACCTCCTCGGGCTGCTGGATCGGCTCGTCGACGCCGGCAAGACCGTGATCGTGATCGAGCACCACCAGGCGGTGATGGCTCATGCGGACTGGATCATCGATCTCGGGCCCGGGGCCGGCCACGACGGCGGGCGCATCGTCTTCGAGGGCACGCCGGCCGAGCTCGTCGCCGCGAGGTCGACGCTCACCGGCGAGCATCTGGCGCAGTACGTCGGCGCGCCGGCTGTCACGGAAGCAGGCTGACGCGGTGAGCGGCTCCGCGCCGCCGCGCGACCGCGCGACGCGCAAGGCCGATGCGCTCCGCCAGCTGACCGCACCTGCGGCGGACGGATGGGTGGCGACGGCGTCGCCGGACGGGCGACCCCATCTCGTCCCGCTGTCGATCGCGTGGGCGGACGATCGCATCATCGTCGCGCTCGAGGGCTCGTCTCTCACGGCGCGGAATATCGCGTCCTCGGGCGTCGCGCGGCTCGGTGTCGGCCAGACGAGAGATGTCGTGCTGATCGACGCGTCGCTCGACGCGACGCACGGCGTCGACGACGTCGAGAGCATCGGGCCCGCGTATGCCGCGCAGGCGGACTGGGACCCCCGCGGCCTCGCAGGCTACGTGTTCCTCGTGCTGCGCCCGACGCGCATCCAGTCCTGGCGCGAAGTGGACGAGTTCCCCGGACGGATGCTCATGACGGATGGCGAGTGGCTGATCTGAGAGCGGCGCCGCGCGAACGAGATCATCCGATAATGCACATTATGTCAGGTTACGTTGAGGGATGGTCCGCGGCGAGATGCGCGCGGCTCCCCTCACTCGGTGGCGACCAGCCCCGCGCGATGTGCGATCACCGCGGCTTCGACACGATTGCGCGCGCCGAGCTTGCCGAGGATCGCGCTGACGTGGCCTTTCACCGTTCCCTCGACGAGATGCAGCTGCGCGCCGATCTCTGCATTCGACGCGCCCGCGCCGAGCAGCGCGAGCACCGCCTTCTCCCGCTCGGTCAATCCCGCAAGCGCCTCCCGCGCGGCCGCGTCGCGCATCCGCTCTCCTCCGCGGTAGGGCGCGATGACCCTTCGGGCGATCGTCGGCGACAGGTACGCTCCCCCGTCGGCGACGGCACGGACCCCCGCGATGAGCTCTCGCGGATCAGCGGCCTTGACGAGGAAGCCCAGCGCGCCCTCGCCCAGCGCGCGCTCGACGTACTCGTCCTCGCCAAAGGTCGTGAGGATCACGACCCTCGTGCTCGGTGCCGCCCGCGCGATCTCCGCGGCCGCGGTGAGTCCGTCCACGCCCGGCATGCGGATGTCGAGGATCGCGACGTCCGGACGATGCTGCCGCACGCCGTCGATCGCGCTCCGGCCATCCCCTGCCTCGAACACGACCTCGATTCCAGCGTCGGACTCGAGGATCGCCCGCGCCCCTGCCCGGATCATGGGCTCGTCGTCCGCAAGGAGGAC
Source organism: Microbacterium sp. JZ37 (assembly GCF_035188445.1). NCBI lineage: Bacteria > Bacillati > Actinomycetota > Actinomycetes > Micrococcales > Microbacteriaceae > Microbacterium > Microbacterium sp. JZ37. Next base: position 1,793,084 of record NZ_CP045253.1, read on the forward strand.
GCGGATCACGACGCACCCAGGAGGGTCTTCTCGACGAGCACGCCGTCATCGAAGCAGAGGCGATACACCGCGTCGGTGAAGTGGAGCCACCCGTCGCGTGCCGCGAAGTACTCGCACCGAGCCCCGCTCGGTGGCGCGTCTTCCTCCACGACGATCGGCGGCGGCGCGGGGATGCCCGCGGGCAAGCGGGGTGCGAGCTCCGAACGGGAGACGCCCAGTTCGATCTGCTCGTAGACGCTCGACGGGATCGCCGTCTGAGTCACGGTGACCGCCTGCACGACGAGGATGCCGACGATGGCGAGCCCGAGGACGGACGCAGGAACCACAGCCGACTGCAGGATCCGTCGGCGGGTCTCCTGCGAGTTCGAGATCAGTGCCGCATCCCACACGCGGTCGTTCGTGTCCGTCCGCGGCTCAGGACGGAGGGGCGCCCGGAGCCGCAGCTCGAAGCCGTCTGCGACCGCTCCCGCCTCGACCGACGCGCCGAGCAGGGCCGCACGCCGCTGGAGACTGGGGATCCCGTGCCCACTCCCCTGCGTCCCCTGCCGGGATGGCGCGCCCGACCGCACCTTCAGGTCGAGGTGCTCAGCGCCATCCGCAGCGAGCTCCACCTGGACGGCCGCTCCGGGTGCGTGGCGCGAGGCATTCGTGAGACCCTCACGCAGCGTGCGCGCCGTGAGTTCGATCATCAGGGGGTGCAGGCGGTCGAGCACGGACGAGTCGAGGCGCGCCTCGACGGGAACGCCGGCCTGCTGCGCCCCATTCACGAGCGCCGCGATGTCGTCCTTGCCGAGGGGCTCGAGCCGACCACTGGAAGCCGGTCGCGTCATGCGGACGACGTCGTGAAGCCGGCTGCTCGCACGCACCGCCGCTTCCCGGAGCTCAGCGAATCGCTCCCGCTGCGCGTCATCCAGTACCCGGCCGAGCTCGAGCGCACCCGCCTGGACCGCGATGAGAGCGAGCTCATGGCCGATGGTGTCGTGCAGGTCATCCGCGATGCGAGCCCTCTCCTCGGCCTGGGCGCGCTCGGCCAGCACCCGCGCGTCGGACTCGCGCTGCTCGGCGCGCAGCCGCCGATATCGCCCGATCCACCAGGGACCGACCGCCGTCAGGATGGTGATGAGCGACGCTGCCATCCAATCGCCGGCAGACCCTCCGGGCAGGATGATCGCGAGCGGCAAGAGCGCGACGAGCGTCACCGCGATGGTGAGGATGGCTGCCGCGAGCGATCGCATGCGACGACCGGCGAGGTACGCGCACACCGAGGCAGGCAGAAGGAGAAGCACGACGGCGGAATCACCCCAGCGTGCCACCGGCAATGACGTCGCGACCGCCACGCCGAGGAGAGCGACCCCGAGGGCATTCGGCCACGACTGTCGCACGTGATCGGTGATGCGCCGCATGCATTCATCGTAGGGAGCGGGTGTCGCGCGCAGACCTGACGAAAGTAAGGACTCCTCCTGCCGTTCGACCGATTCGCTCGCGAAAGCCGATCCATAGCGTCGCCTGCATGGACTTCATCGACCTCCTCACCGCGCTGGTGACCGACCTCGCCGCATCGCCGTGGGTGTACCTCGTGGTGTTCGGCGTGTGCTTCATCGACGGCTTCTTCCCGCCCGTGCCCAGTGAGACGGTCGTCGTCGGCGCAGCGACGATCTCGGTCGCTTCCGGCGAGCCGCATCTGCTGCTTCTCATCGCGACTGCCGCACTCGGCGCGATCGCCGGCGACAACGTCGCGTATCAGCTGGGGCGAGCGATCGGCACGACACGCTTCCGATGGATGCGCACCCCTCGCGTCGCGGGCGCGATCGGATGGGCTCGCCGCGGCCTGCGGGATCGGGCGGCACTCCTCATCTTCGCGGCCCGCTACATCCCGGTCGGGCGCATCGCGGTGAACATGACCGCAGGAGCCACCGGCTACCCGGCGCGGCGCTTCGTGCCGCTCTCCGTCGCGGCCGGAACCGCGTGGGCCGCGTACTCCGCGCTCTTCGGCATCGTCGCGGGGCGATGGCTGCACGACCAGCCGCTCGTCGCCATCCTTCTGGCTGTGTGCGTCGCGACGGCGGTCGGTGCTGTCATCGACGCGATTCTCCGGCGCTTCCTCGCTCGCGACGCCGAGTCGCTGGACGAGAATCGTGCACAGCTGGAGGATCCGGTCGTCCAGGACTGATCCTGTGCGGGTCGCTCGCTCACCGGCGCACGTCGCTCCAGAGCCAGCGCAGGGCGTCGGGGAGAAGGACGCCGGCAACGGACCCCCGCCGCGATAGCCTCTCGCCATGGGCGTGCAAGCGATCGACATCCAGGTGGACGACGTCCCGGCGGCGACGAGACTGCTGTCCGAGGCATACGGATGGACCGTGCTCACGGACGGCCCGCACTTCGGCGAGCTCGACGCGGGAGGGCTCCGGGTCATGCTGTCTCGCGATGCGATGGTGCCCTGGGGCAGGACGGATGGCGTCATCCTGCATCACTACGTCGAGGACGTGGCCGCAGCCACCTCGCGCGCTGTCGCCGCCGGAGCCGAGCTGCTGCGCGGCCCTCTGCTCACGGACTGGGGCACCGAGGCGGCGTACCTCCGCGGCCCCGGCGGCCTGATCGTCGATGTCTGCAGGGACGCCTGACGCGATGAGCCGTGTGCCTGCGCGGACCAGCGCATGAACGGACATCCTGCCCCGTCCTACGCGCCCGGCGGCTACGCGTGCCCGTTCTGTCGTCTCCAGCGGGGAATCGAGGACGAGCACAACCGGTCCTCCGACATCGTCGCGGTGACCGAGCGGGCCTATGCGCGCATTGCGCCCAAGTGGTGGCCGGGCAACGCGGGCTCTGCGCTCGTGATGCCGCGTGCACACGTCGAGAGCATCTACGCCCTCGCGCCAGAGGATGGCCACGCCGTGTGGGATCTCACCCAGCAGGTGGCGACCGCGATCCGATTCGCCTACGGCGCCGAGGGCACCTCGATCCGGCAGCACAACGAACCCGCCGGCGACCAGGACGTGTGGCATCTGCATGTTCACGTCTTCCCCCGCTATGCCGGCGACGAGCTGTACCTCCGCCACCGAGATTCATCTTGGGTCGGCGACGACGCGCGCGCTGCCTATGCGGCAACGCTGCGCGGGGCCCTGTCGCTCCCCGTGCGATTCGACGAGCGGCCGGGTCGGTGATCATGACGAGCGGATGGCCGCACATCGACAAGTGCGAATGGCTCTTGCCCACTCCTCGGCGCCATGGAACCCTTCAAGCATGCTGATCTACTCGATGGGTGTGTCGGTCGATGGGTTCATCGCCGACCGCTTCGGATCGTTCGACTGGTCGGTGCCGAGCGATGACCTGTTCCGATTCCACCTCGATCGGGTCAGCGAACTCGGCGCCACACTCCTCGGACGTCGCCTGTACGAGACGATGCGGGTCTGGGAGACCGATCCGTCGTTCCGCGACTCTCCTGATGCGAACGCCTTCGCCGACGTCTGGACCGCCCTTCCGAAGGTCGTGTTCAGCCACACGCTCGAGGGCGTCGAAGGGAACGCCCGACTCGCTGAGGGCACCTTGGCCGAGGAGGTCGCGGCGGTCATCGAGTCCACACCCAAGGACGTCGAGATCGGCGGCGCGGATCTCGCCGCTCACGCCTTCGAACTCGACCTGATCGACGAGATCCGGATCTTCCGGTACCCGATCATCGTCGGCGGTGGTCCGCCGTTCCTTCCCCCGCTCGCCCAACCGCTCCCCCTCGACCTCATCGAGACGCGCACGTTCGACTCCCGCGTGATCTACGAGCGCTATCGCCGGACACGCTGACGCTCCCCTCCCCCAGCGCTTGCGCTCGGTCACACCAAGGCAGAGTCGTTATTGTTCTGTGACCTTTTCCGTGGCCGTCGGGCTCGTAGGGGTCTTCGAATGTCGGTGGTGGGCGGGACACTGGTTTCATGAGCGATGGGGCTGTGTGGGGTGAAGGGGATGGTCCGTGCCCGACGGCTTCGGAGCGTGCGGCGGTGGAGTCGGCGATCGAGGCGATCCGGGCGGCGGACAGGGTGATCGCTCATGCGCAGGCGGCGCGTCAGATGGCGTTGGCGTCGGCGTCGCAGGTGGCGTGGGCGCAGCATGAGCGGCAGGTCGCGGCCGGGGGCTCGTCGCGGGCGTGGGCGCATCGGGCGATCGCGGAGGAGATCGCCGCGGCCACGCACACCCCGGGCCGGTCGGTGGAGCGGCAGATGAACGACGCGACGGTGCTCGTCTCCCGGTTCCCGGTCGTGCGGGACCGGCTCGCAGCGGGGACGGTGTCGCTCCCGCACGCGCGGGTGATCGTGCTGTGCGGGGACCGCATCGACGACCCTGCCGTGCGGGCGACGTATGAGGTGCGGGTGCTGGAGCGGCTGGACCGGGTGCCGATGACCGCGGCCGCGTTGGCGGAGGTGGCGCGGAAGATCGCGCAGGAACTGGACCCGGTCTCGATCAGCGACCGCCACAAGGCCGCCAGGCGGAGGCGGCGGGTGGGGTTCCGTCCCGGGGAGGACGCGATGGGCGCGTTCGACGCGGAGGTCGCGAACGTGCTCGGGGTCGGGATGATGGACCGCATCGACCAGATGGCGAAGACCGTCATCGCCGCCCGCGCCGCGGCCCGCCGGGCCGGCGACCCGGTCGCGCTCGCGGATGACCGCTCGCTGGATGAGATCCGGGCGGACATCTTCACCGACCTCACCCTCACCGGCACCCCCACCGGCCACGACCACCTCTACGGCGCCACCTTCCCCCAGACGCCCGACGCAGGGGCAGACGCGAAGACCGGCGATGTCGGACTCGGCGCCACCGCGGACGGCGCAGGCGCCGCGGCCGCGGACGCGAAGGGCGGGGATGTCGGACTCGGCGCGACGGGCGCCACGGCCGACGCCGGTGCCGGCGCGGGCGCCGCGCCCTGCACGGGCTCGGGCTCTGGCGCGGTTTCGGCGTTCGGCCCGGCCCCGAAGCCCGTCGGGCTCGGGGCGATCCGCGGGAGCGTGCACATCACCATCCCCGCCACGGCGCTCGCCGACCCCACCCACAGAACCGAAGGCGCCACCCTCGCCGGGGCAGGCCCGATCCCGATCATCGACGCCAAGGAGATCGCCGCGGACGCGACGATCTGGAACCGGGCGTTCACCGACGCGCACACCGGGGTGCTCCTCACCGTGGATCAGAGGTTCCCCACGATGGCGCAGCGGCGGTTCCTGAAGGCGCGGGATGAGCGGTGCCGGTTCCCCGGATGCCGGCAGGCCATCCGCAAGCACTACGTCGACGTCGACCACACCCACCCCCACTCCCGCGGCGGCCCCACAAACGTGGCCAACCTCGAGTACCTCTGTGAGACACATCACATGCTCGAGCAGATGACCGAATGGACCGTCACCCAGGGCCCCGGCGGCGTGCTCGAATGGACGTCCCCGAACGGGCGCGTCTACACCGACACCCCACCACCCGTCGCCCGCTTCACCCCACCCGACGACGAACCACCACCCTTCTGACCGCGGGCCGAGAGGCCGACTCCGGGGGCAGGTTCGTGTGTGCCGGGACGGGTCAGATGCGACCGCGGACGGGAGTCCGCTCGACGGGGTCGCCTCCCTCGGGCATGACCATCTCAGCGCGCACGCCGAGAAGGCGCACCTCGCGCTCGTGGTCCAGCGTCTCACCGAGCGCAACCGCCGCGGCGACGACGACGTCGCGATCCAGCGTCGGCTCTGCCAGCTTCCGGCCGAACGTCTTCGTGATGAATGGCGCGTAGCGCACCTTCAGGTTCACACGGGTCACGGCGCGCCCTTCGGCCTCGCAGTCGGCGAACGCCTCGGCCGCGAGCTCGCGCAACGCCGACTCCACCTCGTCCGGCGTGGTCAGGTTGTGCTGATATGTCGTCTCCCGGCTGTGGCTGCGCGCGATCCAGGGCGTGTCATCGACCACCGCTGGACCGAGCCCCGACCCGAGCTCGTGATACCAGACGCCCATCTTCGGGCCGAACTCCGTCACGAGCTCCTGACGATCCGCATCGGCGAGCTGACGCACCGTCTCGATGCCGTGATCGGCGAGGCGCTTCTGCACCTTCGGTCCGACGCCCCAGAGGTCCCGGGTGGGCTTCTCCCCCATCACCTCGAACCAGTTCTCGGCCGTGAGCCGGAACATCCCGCGCGGTTTCCCGAACTCCGTTGCGATCTTCGCGCGCACCTTGTTGTCGCCGATACCTACCGAGCAGTGCAGCGATGTCGCCTCGAACACCGCAGCCTGTGCCTCTCGAGCGACCCTCTCGGGGTCATCGCTCGTGACCCCGAGGAAGCACTCGTCCCATCCGATCACCTCGAGCACCACACCCGGAAGGCCGCGAAGGGTGCTCATCACCTCCTCCGACGCCGCTTCATAGGCAGCGTGGTCGACGGGGAGGAAGACGGCGTCCTCGGGCGCCTTTCGCGCCGCGATCTTGAGCGGCATCCCCGACCCGATCCCGAATTTCCGTGCCTCGTACGAGGCCGTCGAGACGACGGCGCGCTCAGTCGGGTCGCCCCGCCCGCCGACGATGACCGGCTTTCCGGCGAGCTCCGGACGTCGCAGCACCTCGACCGCGGCGATGAACTGGTCCATGTCGACGTGCAGCACCCAGGGAACCGGAGTCATGGAACGAGTGTGTCGCGCCGCGACGAGGATGTCACCCCGTTGCGTCCCGCGACGCGCGGCGCATCCGCGCCTCGACGATCCCAGGAACGGCATCATCGGCCTGTTCCTGGCCATCGAACTCGAACCCGTTCTTGCGGTAGAACGCGATGGCTCGCGGGTTCTCCTTCGCCACCCACAGAACACACGCATCGTGGCCGACCGCGGCGTCGAAGAGCGCCTGCCCGATCCCTGCTCCGTGCCATCGAGAGCGCACGTAGAGCGTGTACAGCTAGCGTGAAGAGGAGTCGGTCCCGCTCTCGCTGCCCGGTCCGGCGGAGACGAAGCCGACGAGCTCATCCCCCAACGCGGCGGTGAGCACCGTCCATTCGGGTCGCGGGTTGGCGAGGATGCGCTCCCACATCGTCTGACGCATCTCCAGGTGCGCGTCACCGAAGAAGTCGCTTGGAAGCAGATGCCCGTACGTCTCGCGCCACGTGAGCACATGCAGTCGCGCGAGCACGGGAGCGTCGGCAGGCAGCGGACGCCGGATCAGCATCTCCATGGCGTCATCATGACAGTCAGCGCTGAAGCATGTGCCGTCGTCGTCCCACGACGAACCACGCGATGGCTCCGAACACAGGCACGATGACGACGAGCGCACCCCACAGGAGATCCCCGTAGCCAGGGGCTCGTCGCCGCATCCGCGCGATCGACACCAGTGCGAGGATGGCCAGAACCACGGCGGCCGCGACGCATGAGGACCACGCGATGTCGGTCCAGGCCGGGATCAGCGGGTTCAGTTGTGGATCCACCTGGCCGAGCGTAGCAATGGGCGCAGCCGTACCAGTACCGGCCGATGGGATCATCAGGGCATGGGCGAGACCAGCGTTCTCATTGACGTACGCGGCATCTTCTACCGCGCGATCGACCGACGATTCCGGGCTGCCGCGCTGGCCGGCTCTCGCGCTCCCGGTCGCTACTCACGATCCCACCAGCCGACGCTCTACCTCAGCGCTACCCGCGAAGGCGTCGAGGCCGCCATGATCGCGCACCGTGGCGCGCGGGCTGCACAACTCGACATCGTGGCCGTGGAGGTCACCGCTTCCCGCATCGCCGATCTCCGCGACACCTCTGCGATGGAATCACTCGGCATCGATCCGTCTGACGCGACAGCCCCATGGCAGGAGAAGGTCGAAGTCGGCGAGACGCCGCCGTCGTGGCACGTTCGAGACCGCCTCGTATCCGCCGGAGCGCAGGGACTCATCGACCCTTCACGAAAGCGACCGCCCCTCTGGCACCTGGTTCTCTTCCGCTGGAATGTGCCAGACGGCCCGTCTGTTCAGCCCCTCGGTGCGGAGGACGGCTTCGATGGCGGAGGCGCTTCGCGCTCCTGAAGCGCTGCCTGACCCGTCCGTCATTCCTCAGGTGAACTCGAGCTCGGCGAGACTCGTCACCCTCCGGCACTGGGACGTCGGCCGCGAGTTCTCACGATCGAGGTACACCGGGAACACCCCCGCGCCTCGTGCCCCGCAGACGTCGGCGTCCCAGTTGTCCCCCACCATCCACGCGTCACGAGCGTCGACGTCGATCGCCCCGAGCGCCGCATGGAACGCCCGCGGGTCAGGCTTGCCGGCCGGAAGCTCGCTGCTGAACACGGCGGCATCGATGGCCTCGGCGAGCCCGAACCGCTCGAGCTTCCGCATCTGCTGGGCCGCCTGGCCGTTCGACAGCACGACGATCCGCAATGAGGCCGCACGCGCTCTCTGCAGAGCGGGAAGGGCGTCCGCGTACCGCTGCCAGCCCGCCTCATACCGCTCGAGGTAGGTCGAGAACAGCTCGGACGCCTCGGCATCGGTCAGCTCCATCCCGAGGAACTCCCGGACGCGCTCGCGCCGCTGATCCTCGAACCCGATCTCACGCAGCTGGTACCGCCGGTAATGGCGCTCGGCGATGAGGTGCCACCGCTCCGCCACGTCTGCGGCGGTGTCTCCCTGCTCCGTCGCCCAGGCGCGTGCGGCCGCGTCCTGCGCCGACCGCGTGTCGAGGAGCGTGCCGTCGAGGTCGAAGATCACGCCGCGCAAGGTCATCGCGGCGCCAGCCCCTCGAGCGCGCGTCCCACCCGGTCGTCTCGCCCGTCGCCCATGCCCCGAGCCTATGCGGCGCACTCCCCCGCGCCGTGCATCCGCACCTAGCATGAGGAGCATGCAGCCGGAGCTCGCACGCACTTTCCTCGACATGGGCGCCGAATACGAGCGCTACCGCCCCGGGTTCCCGGACGACGCGGTCGCCGTGTTCGCCCCGGAGCGTCTCGGCGACGTCCTCGATCTGGGCGCGGGGACAGGAAAGCTCACCCGCAAGCTCGTCCCGCTGGCCGATCGCGTCGTCGCCGTCGACCCCTCGGAGCCGATGCTCGACCAGCTGCGCATGATCCTGCCTGCCGTCGACGTCCGCGTCGGCACCGCCGAGGACATCCCCGCGCCCGATCGGAGTCAGGACCTCGTGACGGTCGCACAGGCGTTCCACTGGTTCGATGAGTCGCTCGCGTGCGCCGAGATCGCGCGCGTCCTCCGGCCGGGCGGTGCGCTGGCCCTCCTGTGGAACACCTACGACCCCGAGTGCGCATGGGATCGCGCCTGTGCCCGGGTCCTGCATCCGGGATGGACCGAGCAGATCTCCGAGCGGACCCTCCCGCCCGCGATGTCGCCCCTCCCCGGTTTCCTCCCCGTGACGTCCGCCTGGATCCCGTGGAGCGAGCGCATCACGCGAGACGACTACCTCGCCCGATGGATGACAGTCAGCACGGCACGCGCGGCCGATGAGGACACGCGCGCCGACATGCTCTCCCGCCTCGAGGAGATCCTCGACCACGACCCGGGCACGCGCGGTCGAACGGACCTCGACCTGCACCAGGGCACTGAGGTGTACGTCTACCGGCACGACACCGGGATCGCATGACAGAGTGCACGGAGGTGCCGCTCACAGGCGGCAACGCAGCCGGCGACGTCGTCCGCGTCGGAGACACGGTGCGCAAGCCCTGGACGCGGAACTCCGCACGCATCGCGACATTCCTCTCCGGGCTCCGCGCGCAGGGTGTCGACGCGCCCCGGCCGCTCCCGCGCGACGACCAGGGGCGGATGGTCCTGGAGTACATCGGAGGCACGACCGCGCTCGAAGGCGATCCGCTCACGCTCTCCGAGCTGGCTCGAGTCGGTCGCATGGTTCGCGAGATCCACGACGCGAGCGCGACCATCCCGATGGATGGCACGCACGACTGGGATGTGCTCATCCCGGCAGCGGACGCGGATCTCCTCTGCCACAACGACCTCGCTCCCTGGAATCTCGTCATCGGCGAGCGATGGGTCTTCATCGACTGGGACGGCGCGGGCCCGAGCACGCGCCTGTGGGACCTCGCGTACTCGGCTCAGGCCTTCACGCTCAACGACGCCGCGCAGCCGCCGCTCGAGGCGGCCGCCTGCCTCCGCGCCTTCGTCGACGGGTACGGCGCCGACGCCGATCTGCGCGACGCGCTGCCCCAGGCGATGGCCGCTCGCGCTGCGGCCATGCACCGCCTCCTCGCCGAGGCGCACGCGGACGGGCGCGAGCCGTGGGCGACGATGCATGTCGAGGGTCACGGCCGGCATTGGCGAACCGTGACGTCCTTCGTCGAGGAGCACGTGGACATCTGGACGCGCGCGCTCGCCGTCTGAGCACGCCGGAGGCGCGCGGCCGTCGGGCCGCGCGCCTCCGATAGGTCACCTCACTGCGCAGGCAGCACGAGCTCCTGGTCGACCTCGATGAGGTCCGGGTTCGAGAGGATGTCCTGGTTGACCGCGAAGATGCCGAGCCAGCCGCTCTCGATGCCGTTCGCCTCCGCGATCTCGAAGAGCGTGTCGCCGGCCTGAACCGTGTAGGTCTCGTCCGACGGCTCGACGTCCGGGAGGTCATACGTCGGCTCGGCGGGAGCGGCCGCTGCCGGCTCCTCCGCCGGCGCAGCAGTCTCGGCGGGGGCGGACTCCTCCGCCGGTGCCGAGTTCTCGGCCGGCGCGGTGTTCTCGGCCGGTGCCGCGGGCGCCGACTGCTCCGAGCCGCTCGTGTCGGCGCCGCCGGTCGCGCCGATCTGCGCCGAGCAGGTGGGCCAGGCGCCCCAGCCCTGCGTTGCGAGCACGTTCTCGGCGACCCGGATCTGCTCCTCGCGCGACGCAGCGGCCGGGTTGCCCGTGCCGCCGTTCGCCTGCCACGTCTCCATCGAGAACTGCAGGCCGCCGTAGTATCCGTTGCCGGTGTCGATCGCCCAGTTGCCGCCGGACTCGCACTGCGCGAGGGCGTCCCACGTGGCGCCGTCGGCCGCATTCGCGGCCGTCGGGATGAACGTCGCCGCCGCTGCCGCAGCGGCGACTCCCGCGACAGCGAAGCCACCCCGCAGGCGTCGGGTCGTGCGGGCGACGGGTCGGGTATTCCTGTTCGGGTGCACTCTGAACTCCGCAGCCCCGTCTCGCTGCGCGCACCTCGCGTGCAGCGACCGCCCGACCGGTGAATCTGTCGATTTCAGGGAACGAAGGACTCTCGGGGCGGACTCGACGGCCATCCTTCGCGGTTCAAGGTGGCCACCTTAGGCAGAGATCACGAACAGATAACAAACCGATCCAGCGTCTTGCCAGCGGGTTCTTGAGTTCCGTTCGAGTCGCGACCCTCCTCCGTCCCGGTCAGCCCAGCCGCTTTCGGAGGAAGACCTGGGCCGTCCCGTCGCCCTCCTCGATCCGCTCCGTCTCGCGGTATCCCTGCCGCTCGTAGAGCCGGATGTTCGCCTCGCTCAGCGAGCCCGTGAAGAGCTCCGCTTCACGAGCGCCGGCCGACGCTCCCCTGGCTTCGACGGCGTCGAGCAGCCGCGACCCGATCCCATGTCCCTGCATGTCGGGCGCGATCGCGATCCGTCCGATGAGCAGGAGCTCGCCGTCGATCCGCGCGCGGAGCGCCCCGACCATCCGCCCGCCGTCCAGCGCGACGCAGCCGAGATTCTCCCGCAGCTCCCAGCGCACCTCGTCGAGGGTCTGGGTGAGCGGCGGCATGTCTGCGCTTCCGTAGATCTGCGCCTCCGAGACGAATGCCGCGCGCTGCAGGGTCATCACCTCTCCCGCGTCCTCTTCGCGGATCTCACGGATGTCCAGGTCGAGTTCGCCCATGCCCGTCACGCTATCGCGCGGGCGCGGAAGGACGGCGCGCCGACGGCGGATAGGGTCGGAGGATGAGCGCAGTGCCGACCGTCGAGGAGTTCTGGGAGCGGGCGAGAGGGGCGGTCGCGGATCTCCCCGCTGCTCCCACCGAGAGCTGGGCGTTCGGCGCGACGCCGGAGCACGCCGACGGCCTGCTCGCTCTCGTGCTGGCCGGCGTGAAGACGGGCACCGCCTCCGCGCTCTGGGACTACGAGGCGACCGGAGACCGCCTGCCGCAGGCGGGCGACCTCAGTGTCATCCTGGCCGGCTCGGGGGCACCGCGCGCGGTCATCCGGACCACGAGCGTGCGCGTCGTGCCCTTCGACGAGGTGGACGCGGAGCACGCGCACGCCGAAGGCGAGGGCGACCGCACCCTCGCCGCATGGCGCGCGATCCACGAGAGATTCTGGTCCGAGCACGGAGAGAGCGGCCGCCCCTTCTCGCCCGACATGCCGGTGCTGTGCGAGCGCTTCGAGCTCGTGTTCGCCGCCGACGACTGAGCCTCACACGACGGCCGCGAGCAGGCGCGCGAGTGCGACGTGGGCCTGCCGTCGGATCGCGGCGCCGCCACCGTTCTCCACGATCCACAGCGCCGCCTCGTTCATCGCACCGGAGAGCTGGCGCGCCAGCGCCTCGGCCTCCTGGCCGCGCAGCCCGCAGGCACGCAGGGCGTCGAGAAGGTGCACACCCGACGCCGCGTCGTCCTGCGCGCGCCACTGGCTCCATCCCATCGCGGCCGGCGCCTCGACGAGAAGCACCCGCGCAGCCTCACCCTCGGTGATCGCGTCGACGAAGGCGTGACTGCCGGCGACGAGCTGGGCGCGGGGGTCCTCCCCCGCGGCTTCGGCCGCCGTGATGACGGCGGCCGCGACGTCCTCCTGCAGCCGCGCCGCGGCCGCGTCGAACAGCCCGCGCTTCGAGGCGAAGTGGTGGTAGACCGCGCCGCGCGTCACGTCGGCGGAGCGGGCGATGTCGTCCACGGATGCGTCGGCGAACCCGTGCGCCGCGAAAGCCCGGGTCGCGACGGCGAGGATCCGCCGGGCGGTGGCGGCCGCGTCTGCGGCGGATGATCTCGGCATGGCCCTTCCTTTACGTACGTGGCGTATGTATTCTAGCCGCACAATACATACACACTGTACGTAAAGGAACATCATGACCGTGACGAGCTTCTATCCCGTGCTGATGACCACCGACGTCGCGACGACGAGCGCGTTCTACCGGCGCGTCCTCGGCTTCGAGGCGACGTTCGAGGCCGACTGGTACGTCAGCCTCCGCCGCGGTGACGCAGAGCTCGCGATCCTCGATCACGCGCATGAGACGATCCCGCGTGGCTTCGGTCGTCCTCCCGCGGGCGTGATCCTGAACCTCGAGGTCACGGATGTCGACGCCGTGATGGCCGAGATGCCGTCCGACGTCCACGTGGTGCTCCCCCTGCGCGACGAGGCGTTCGGCCAGCGGCACGCCATCCTCGAGGGTCCGGACGGCGTGCTCATCGACGTCATCCAGCCGATCGAGCCCTCACCGGAGTTCGCACAGGCGTACGCGGTCTGAGCGCTGTGCCGTCAACTCCAACGACGCGCAAGCCAAGCGAGCGCGGCGCGCGCTTCCCGCGCCTGAAACGAGCGGATCGTCGGCATGCCTGGCGGTGCCGGCTGACGCGCCTTGTCGAGGAACGCCCCGGCGAGACCTGCGAGCACCGCGTCGATGTCATCCGGAGCGACGTCGGCGAACAGCGGGTGGGAGCGCACGACCCCGTCGACATCGACATCGTGACGGTGCATCAGCACGTCGAGCAGGTAGGTGACGCCATCGAGCCATCCCGCACCGATGGTGGTCCAGGGCCAGTCCACGATCCACACGCCACCTGCGCCGTCGATGAGCACGTTGTCGGTGCGCAGGTCCAGGTGCACGATCTGCGCTCCATCGACGGCGGCGGACAGGCGCGCCGACGCTCCCTGAAGCTCATCCAGGTGTGCCCGGGTCCAGGCGTCTATGCCCTCGAGCGCGTCGGCGTCGATCAGACGATCCCATCCGCCCTGCTCAGCCACGAGCTCGCTCGAGGTCCTCGGCAGGTCGCCTGCGAGCTGGGCCGAAGGCTCCGGAAGATCGACAAGGGCGCCGAGAACGCGATGGAGATCCTCTGACCTCGGGTGGGCTCCCTCGACATCCTCGAGCAGGAGCGCGATCCATCCGCCGTCCTCGACCGCAGCCGAAAGGCGGGGCGCGGGCGTCGCAGGCGGCAGCATTCGCATGATCTCCGCCTCACGGGCGTGCAGCGCATGACCGACGGCGTTCACGTCGCGATCGATCGCCTTGACGAACTGTCGCCGCCCATCGGCGAGGAGCACTCTGTCCGCGCTCCCGGGCGAGAAACCCGAGGCCTGGCTCGACGCGGCCACGACCGAGGCGCCTGCAGCCTCCTCGATCGCCCGGCGCAGTGAAGCCGGAAGTCTCTCCCAGGCGATTCGCGAGGTCATGCCCCGACCGTAGCCGATGCTGAGCGCCCGGCCGATGTCGGAGGTGGGCGGCAGGATAGGTCGACATCGACGCCGGGAGGACACATGACCAAGCTCGTCTACTACACAGCGACCACGCTCGACGGATTCCTCGCGGATCCGGACGACTCGCTGGACTGGCTGCTCCGGCAGCCGCTCGACAAGGGCGGGGCCAACGACTACGACGCCTTCATCGAGGGGATCGGCGCGATCGTCATGGGCTCGACGACCTACGAGTGGGTCGTGCGGCACCACCCCGGGCAATGGCTCTACACGATGCCCGCGTGGGTGATGACCTCGCGCACGCTCGCGCTGCCCGAGGTCGACGCCGCCGACATCCGATTCCGCTCCGGCGGCGTCCGCGCGGTCTACGAGGAGATGGTCGACGCGGCGGAAGGGAAGGACCTGTGGGTCGTCGGCGGCGGCGATCTCGTCGGGCAGTTCGCCGACGAGGGTCTGCTCGACGAGATCATCTCGTCGATCGCTCCGGTGACGCTCGGCGCGGGGCGGCCGCTCCTCCCCCGCCGATACGACCTCGAGCTGCTCGACGTCGCCCGCAACGGCGGCTTCATCATGGCGCGCCATCGCTTCGTCGGGCCCCTCCAGGAGGACCGAGAGCAGCAGCACTGAGACGGACACGTCGTGTGGGACACTCCCGAGTATGACCACCTTCGCTCGAGAACTCGCGGTCGCCGTCGTCGCCACCAGCGCGGTCCTGTTCGGCGGATGCGCCACCGCGCCCACCGCTCCGGTGACCTCGGAGACGCCGACGGCGACCCGACCTTCCGGGCTGCTGACGACGCGCGGTGCGGTCACGGTCATCGATCGCGGCGACGGAGCCCACCTCTGCCTCGGCGGCGTCGCCGAGTCACTGCCCCCGCAGTGCGCGGGTGTGCCGCTGCTCGAGTGGGACTGGAGCGCGCTCGACGGTGAATACGAGGAGCAGGGCGGCGTGCGGTGGGGCGACTTCGCCGTCACCGGCTCGTATGACGCCGATGCCGGGCAGTTCACGCCGGTCGAGGTCGTCCCGGCCGCGGAGATTCCCCAGCCGCCGGATTCTCCCTCGGACGAGCCCATCGGGACACCGTGCGCGGAGCCGGATGGCGGATGGCGGGTCGTCGACGAGTCGCGCGTCTCTCTCGACGACTTCCACGCCGCCACCGCGCACGCTTCCACGGTCGAGGGGTATGCGGCGACCTGGGTGGACATGTCCCGCAACCCGGCAGCGGGCGCGGATCCCCTGGATCCCGCGGTCGAGGCGCAGTTGAGCGACCCGCGTCATACGATCCTCAACGTCGCCGTCGCGGGCGATCCGGCTGCCGCAGAGGCGTCCATCCGGGCCCTGTGGGGCGGGATGCTGTGCGTCACGCGTGCCGAGCGCACGGAGGCCGAGCTCGTGGCGCTCCTCCAGGAGATCATCGACGGCCCCGGCGTTCTCGGCGGTGGTGTCGACGGGATCGCAGGCACGGTCGGCATCACCGTCGTCCACGACGACGGCAGCCTCCAGGAGGTGCTCGACGATCGCCACGGCGAGGGGCTGGTCATCGTGAGCTCCGCCCTCGTCCCCGCCTGACGTCAGCGACGCGGCGTCCAGCCGGATGGGAGGGGCCCATCCGCGAGGGCCCGTTCGCGGTCGGCCGCGGCCGACCATCCCTGGGCAGCGTCCTCGCCGTCGTACGCGCCGCGTGCCAGGCGGAAGCCCACATCCTCGTGGTGCATGCGCGGGGCGCCGCCGCGCCGCACCGAGGCGCGCACGCTCCACGCGTCGTCGGCGAATCCGCCGCCGCGGAACACGCGGCAGTCGTCGTACCGCGCGGGGTCGAGCAGGTCCCAGCACCACTCCCAGACGTTGCCGAGCGTGTCGAACAGCCCGTTCAGGTTCGGCATCTTGCCGCCGACCTCCTGCGGGGCGGTCACCCCGTCCGCGGCGGTCCACGCGACGTCCGAGAGCTCGCCGTAGTGCGGGCCCTTCGAGCCGGCACGGCACGCGAACTCCCACTCGGCCTCCGTCGGCAGGCGATAGCCGTCGGCGCCGACGTCCCAGTGCACCTCTTCCCCGTCGAACGTGTAGACGGGGTTGAGGCCCTCCCACTCGGATGCCGCGTTGCAGAAGCGGACGGCGCGCTGCCAGCTCACGTCCACAGCAGGCCGTCGCGGATGCGTCGCCGTCACGCCGAGGAGCTCGGCGAGCTGCTCCTCGGTCACGGGATAGACCCCGATCCCGAACGGCTGGAGCGCGACCGTGCGGCGCTCCTTCCGGCGCGCATCGTGCAGGGTGACGGTGCCGGGCGCGATCGACGCCATCTCGAAGTCGACGGAGCTCACTCCCCCATTGTCGCCGCGTTCAGCTCGCGGCGCTCGCCCCGGCGATCATCGCGGGCATGATCGCCGCCGTCATGATCGCCGCGTTCATCGCCTGCACCGCCCGCTCGACTGCCGTGCCCGCCGGCGACGACTCCACGATCTCCCCGATGCGCGCCTTGAGCGCCCGCGGGCGCCGCCCGCCCGCCTCGCCGGCGAGCACGTGCCGGGCCACGTCGAGCCCCTGGAGGATGGCGAGGATGGTCGTGTCCGCGACCCCGGGGTCCGCCGCGCCGTCGAGGACGGCCGCGAGCCGCGCCCGCAGGCTCGCCTCCGGCGCGCCGTCCCGTTCCGGCGTGCGCGGCTTGCCGAGCCCCCAGAAGGTGCGCTCGCCGACCTCGAGCACCCCGGCCTGCACGAGAGACGCGACCACCTCCCGCTCGGGATCGAGCTTCGACCAGGTGATGACCGACTCCAGCCGCGCGCCGTCCTTCGCCCGCAGGCGGATCATGGCCTCGTCGAGCACGGGATGGCCGGTGGGCGCGTCCGAGAGCACGCGGATCCGAGGCTTCTTCTCGTCCGTGAGGCTCACCCGCCCCGCGAGCACGAGATCCGTGATGAGCGCGGCCGCCTCTCCGTAGGCGCGCATCGTGCCCGGGCGCTCCTGGGTGCCGGCGGCGTTCGTGAGCAGCAGGTGGAGTTCCTCGACGATCAGCATGCTCCGACGCTACGTCTCGCCCTGTCGGCGGACATCCCTCTTCCGACGGATCTGCCGCCGCGGAGCATCCGCTGCCCAGCGGATGCTCGGACGCCGTCGATATCCTCGTTCGCGGGGCCGGCACCCGGCCCGCGGACGAGGGAGCCGTACCCGCACCACGACAAGACGGACTCAGAAGGGCCGAGAATGGCTTGGGTCATCCTCATCCTCTCGGGCGTCCTGGAGGCCGTATGGGCCTCGGCGCTCGCCGCATCGAAGGGCTTCCGGAGATGGAAGCCCACAGTCCTGTTCTTCGCGACCATGCTGCTCAGCCTCTGCGGCCTCGCGTGGGCGATGAACGAGCTGCCCACCGGCACCGCGTACGCGGTCTGGGTCGGCGTGGGCGCGACGCTGACGGTCGTCTGGGCGATCGTGACGAAGCAGGAAAAGGCGAGTGCCGCGCGCATCGCCCTCCTCGTGCTGCTCGTTGCCTGCATCGCGGGCCTCAAGGCGGTGAGCTGACATGGCGTGGCTCATCCTCATCGCGAGCGGCCTCCTCGAGGCCGTGTGGGCGACGGCGCTCGGCCTCTCCGAGGGCTTCACACAGCCGCTCCCGACTCTCGTCTTCGCCCTCTCCGCCGTCCTCAGCATGGTCGGCCTCGGCTGGGCCGTGAAGCGCATCCCGATCGGCACCGCCTACGCGGTCTGGACCGGCATCGGGGCGGCCCTCACCGTCGTGTGGGCCATGGCCACCGGGGTCGAGCCGGTGTCGCTGTGGAAGGTCGTCTTCCTCGCGGGCATCATCCTCGCGGTCGTGGGCCTCAAGCTCGTCCCGGATGGCCGTCCCGAACCCGCCGACGACTAACGTGAGAGGCGTGTCACGCCCTCTCACCCTGATCACCGGAGGCACGCGCGGGATCGGCGCCGCGATCGCGCGACGCCTCGCATCCGACGGCCACGATCTCGTCCTCGGCTTCACGCGGGACGAGGGCGCCGCTGCGCGCACGCGCGCCGAGATGGAGGATCTCGGCGCGCGGTGCCGCGTGGTGCGGGCCGACGTGACCACCGACACCGGCATCGAGACGCTGTTCGCGGCCGCCGATCCCGCGCGCCTCACCGGCGTCGTCAACAACGCGGGCGCGACGCTCCACATCGGCCCTCTCGTCGACACCCCGGTCGACGTCATCCGGACGGTCATCGACCTCAACCTCACCGCGGCGGTCCTCGTCGCGCGCCGCGCAGTGTCCCAGCTGCCCGACGGCGGCGTCCTCGTGAACATCTCGTCCGGGGCGGCGACGACCGGCTCGCCCGGCGAGTACGTCCACTACGCCGCCGCGAAGGCAGGCGTCGACGCCCTCACGAAGGGTCTCGCGATCGAGGCCGCCGCGCGAGGGATCCGCGTCATCGGCGTCGCGCCCGGAACGATCGAGACCGACATCCACGCCGATGCGGGCGACCCCGGGCGCCCGGCGCGCGTCGCGGCCGCGCATCCCCTGGGGCGCGCCGGCCGGCCCGAGGAGGTCGCCGGAGTCGTCGCCTTCGCCCTCTCCCCCGACGCGTCCTACGCGGCCGGCGCGACCATCCGCGTCACCGGCGGGCGCTGATTCTCAGCCGTCGAGCCCGCGATGCCCGGCCCAGAGGCGTGCCGCCTCGCCGGCCGCGGCATCGATGAGCGCGTCGATCTCGGCATCGCGCCGGACCGCGAAGGACACGTACGCCCCGCGGCCGCCGGCCGTGGGCCGACCGTATGCCTTCGCGGCGAGCGAGCCGTCCGGCAGCAGCCGCACCGTGATGCTCTGCAGCTCGAACTCCTCGCCGCGCCGTTCGTCGCGCCAGCGCAGATGGTCGGGGATCGACACGTTGAAGGCGAGCGCATTGACCTCGGGACTCGTCATGATCCGAGACTACGGCCGCTCAGCGCCAGCCGAGGCCCGGAGCGACGTGACGGAGGATCGACTCGATCGCGTGCGCGTTGTACTCGACGCCGAGCTGGTTGGGCACCGTCAGGAGCAGCGTGTCGGCCTCGGCGATCGCCTCATCCCCCGCGAGCTCCTCGATCAGCTCGTCGGGCTCGCCCGCATACGAGCGCCCGAAGACCGAGCGCGTGCTGTCGATGTAGCCGAACTGGTCGTCGCGCTCGCCGCTGCCCAGGAAGTAGCGGCGATCTCGGTCGTCGACGATCGCGAAGATCGACCGTGAGACCGAGACGCGCGGCTCGAACCCGTGATCGTGACGCGCCCACTCCTCGCGGAACGCCCGGATCTGCGCGGCCTGCTGCACGTGGAAGGGCTCGCCGCTCTCGTCGTCCTTGAGCGTCGAGCTCATGAGGTTCATGCCGTGCTGGGCCGCCCACGCCGCCGTCGCATTCGAGCCCGCACCCCACCAGATCCGCTGCCGGAGTCCCTCCGAGTGCGGCTCGAGCCGGAGCAGCCCCGGCGGGTTCGGGAACATCGGGCGCGGGTTCGGCTCGGCGAAGCCCTGGCCCTCGAGCAGCGTGAGCAGGAGCTCGGTCTTCTGGCGGGCGGCCTGCGCCCCCGACGGGTCGTCCTCGGCCGCCTGGTAGCCGAAGTACCGCCATCCGTCGACCACCTGCTCGGGTGACCCGCGCGAGATGCCGAGCTGCAATCGGCCGCCCGAGATGAGGTCGGCGGCTCCGGCGTCCTCGACCATGTACATCGGGTTCTCGTACCGCATGTCGATCACGCCCGTGCCGAGCTCGATGCGGCTCGTCTTCGCGCCCGCGGCGGCGAGCAGCGGGAAGGGCGACGCGAGCTGCCGCGCGAAGTGGTGGACGCGGAAGTACGCGCCGTCGGCGCCGAGGTCCTCGGCCGCCTGTGCGAGCTCGATGGACTGCAGCAGCACGTCGGCCGCGCTGCGCGTCGCCGACTCGGGGTGCGGCGTCCAATGGCCGAAGGAGAGGAATCCGATGCGCTTCACGTCACCATGCAACCACGGGTGCTGCGCGTTTTATTCCATTGAATAGGTCAGGTCGCGGGGGCGATCGTCGTCCAGCTCGCGTACTTCGCCTGACGTCCGTCTCCCGACGAGCGGCGCGTCAAGCGGCGCTTCACCCACGGGAGAACGTGCTCGCGGTAGTACCGCGTGCGCTCGAGGTGCACGACGCCCTCGTGTGGGAGATCCCACCAGGTCTCGGGCGCGTCCGCGCCGAGCGCCGTGAGGACGCGCGCCGCGACACGGTGATGCCCGCGCACGTTCATGTGCAGCCGGTCGGCAGACCAGAACTCGGGCCGCGACAGCACGCGATCGGGCCAGTTGAGTGCCTGGATGACGTCGCCCCGCCCCTCGATCCGGCGGAGCACCGCCGCCGACAGCTCGTCGCCGCGTCGCTGGATGAGGCCCGACAGCGGCAGCCCGGCCGACGGATTCGCCCCCGACAGCAGGATGAGGCGCACGCCCTCCTCGTCGCAGCGCGCGAGCACGCGCGAGAAGGCGTCCGCGATGCTCTCGATCGCGACGCCCGGGCGCAGCATGTCGTTGCCGCCCCCGTTGAACGACAGGTGCGTGGGGCGCAGGGCGAGCGCCGGCTCGAGCTGCTCCTCGACGATCGGCCAGGCGAGCCTCCCGCGGATGGCCAGGTTCGCGTACTCGATCGGCTCGCCGAGGCTGTCGGCCCATCCCTGGGCGGCGATGTCGGCCCACCCGCGCGGGCGGCCATCCGGCAGCTCGTCTCCCACGCCCTCTGTGAACGAGTCGCCGATGGCGACGTAGCGGATCGTCATCCCCCCAGGCTATCGAGCGTCCGCGAGCGTGGCCTCGAGCACCTCCCCGCGCTTGTCGGCGAGCGGGATGGTCCCGAGCGCCGCGATCGCGAAGAACGCCGAGAACACCGTGAACACGAGGCCCGCGCCGCCGACGGTCAGCGCCCACGGAGTGAACAGCGGGGCGATGATGGATGCGATCCGCCCGGCGCCGGCCGCCCATCCCGCGCCCGTCGCCCGCACGCTCGTCGGGTAGAGCTCGGGGGTCACCGCGTAGAGCGCACCCCACGCGCCGAGGTTGAAGAACGACAGCAGCGAGCCGTAGAGGAGGATCTGCCACAGCTCGCCCGACGTGCCGTAGAGGATGGCCGCGACCGCGGATCCGACGAGGAACGTCGAGAGCGTGATGCGGCGCCCCCAGACCTCGATGAGCCAGGCGGCGACCGCGTAGCCGGGCAGCTGCGCGAGGGTGATGAGCAGCGTGAACTCGAACGAGCGGACGAGGTCGTAGCCCTGCTGCACGAGGATCGTCGGGATCCAGATGAACGCCCCGTAGTAGGAGAAGTTCACGCAGAACCACACGAGCCAGATCGCGCTCGTGCGCACGCGGAGCGCGGGCGACCACAGCGCGCCGACGGCCGATGCCCCCTGAAGCGGGGCCGCGGCGTACGGGGTCGGCTTCGGCGCGGGAGCGGCGCTCGGAGCGGGCCGCCGCGACGCGGCCTCGAAACGCCGCACGATCGCATCGGCCTCGGCGTGCCGCCCCTTCGACTCGAGCCAGCGCGGGGACTCCGGCATCCCCCAGCGGATGACGAGCGCGTACGCCGCCGGGACGGCGCCGAGCAGGAACGCCCACCGCCATCCGTCGTCGGAGGCCCCGACGACGAACGTCCCGATGAGCGCCGCGAGCGTCCAGCCGACGGCCCAGAACGCCTCGAGCACGACCACGAGGCGCCCCCGGATGCGCGCGGGCGCGAACTCGGCGACGTACGTCGACGCGACGGGCAGCTCGGACCCGAGTCCGAGCCCCACGAAGAACCGCAGCACGATGAGCATCGCGACGCCGCCGACGAGCGCGCTGGCCCCGGTCGCGACGCCGTAGACGAGCAGGGTGAGCGCGAAGACCTGACGGCGCCCCAGCTTGTCGGCGAGCAGGCCCCCGAGGCTCGCGCCCACGGCCATCCCGACGAAGCCGACCGAGGTGATGAGCCCCGCCTCCGCGCCCGTGATCCCCCACTGCGCCGTGAGCGCGGCGATGATGAACGAGATGAGGCCGACGTCCATCGCGTCGAGCGCCCACCCGATGCCGGATCCCGTGAGGAGCCGCGCATGCTGCCGGTTGAACGGGAGGTCATCCAGACGCGCAGAGGGGTTCGCCATGCCTCCAGGTTAGTGTCACCTCGACATGAAGCGCGCGCGGCCAGGAGTAGCCTGAGAGGACGACTTCCCCAACACCCGGAGGACATGTGAGAGCCCGCATCGCGCCCCCGTCAGCCGCGTGGATGTGGACGATCTGGATCGTCGCGGTCCTCGCGTATGTGCTCTCGGTCGCGAACCGCACCTCGCTGTCCGCCGTCGGCGTCGATGCCGCCGAGCACTTCAGCGCCGACGCGTCGACGCTGTCGATGTTCGCGGTGCTGCAACTCGGCGTCTACGGCCTCATGCAGATCCCGATCGGCCTCTGGCTCGACCGGTTCGGCGCGCGCCCGATCATGGCGATCGGGATGGCCGTGATGGCGGCCGGTCAGCTCATCATGGCGGTCTCCCCCAACGTGGGCGTCGCGATCTTCGCGCGCATGCTGCTGGGGGCCGGAGACGCCGCGATCTTCCCGAGCGCGCTCCGTCTCGTCGCGACGTGGTTCCCCGCCCAGCGCAACCCGATCATGGTGCAGCTCACGGGCATCGTCGGGCAGATGGGCCAGCTCGTGGCCATCCTCCCCCTCGCCGCGCTCCTGCATGCCACGTCGTGGTCGATCGCGTTCGGGAGCCTCGCCGGCCTCGCCGTGCTCTTCACGATCCTCATCGTGGCGCTCGTGCGGAACCACCCGCCCGAGCGCGAGGCCGATGTGTCCGTGGACACCGAGACGGGCGCGATCCGGGTCGTCACGAGCGCGATCGACACGCGCGTCGGCCTCCGCGCCGCCTGGGCGAACCCGGGCACGCGCCTGGCCTTCTGGTCGCACTTCACGACCCCGTTCGCGGGCACGGCGTTCGTCATGCTGTGGGGCTTCCCGTTCCTCACCTCGGGCGAGGGGCTCTCGGCCGCTCAGGCGTCGACGGTGCAGAGCGTCTTCGTGCTCATGGGCATCGTGTTCGGGCCGCTCATCGGCATCCTGTCCTCGCGCAACCCCACGCGCCGCTCGCACCTCCTCGTCCTGCCGATCGTCGCCATCCAGCTCATCGCATGGATCGCCGTGCTCGCGTGGCCCGGACCCGCCCCGTTCGCGGTGCTCCTCCTGCTCGCCGTCGCGCTCGCGCTCGGCGGCCCGGCTTCGATGATCGCGTTCGACCACGCGCGGACCTTCAACCCCTCGCACCAGCTGAGCACCGCGACGGGCATCACGAACGTCGGAGGCTTCCTCGCCGGCCTCCTCGCGATCCTGTTCATCGGCGTCGCCCTCGACCTGCAGGGCGCGAGCGACCCCTCGGCCTACTCGCTCGAGGCGTTCCGGATCGCGTTCCTCACGCAGATCCCGATCTGGCTCGTGGGCGCGGCGTTCATCATCCGCGAGCGCAAGCGCACGCGGATCCGGATGGGTCTGGACAAGCCGCGCGGGGAGCGCTGAGGATCAGCCCGCCTCGGCCAGCAGCTCGCGCACGCGCGGGAGCACGCGGGTGCCGTAGAGCTCGATGCTCTTCATCATGAGCTCGTGAGGCATCGTGCCGGTGGCGTACTTCAGGTCGAAGCGCTGCACGCCCAGCGCGCGCACGGTGTCGGCGATCTTGCGGGCGACGGTCTCCGGCGACCCCGCGTACACGGCGCCTTCGGGCCCGACCTCGTGCTGGAACCGCATGCGGCTGTACGGCGGCCACCCGCGCTCGGCGCCGATCGTGTCGTGCATCGCCTGGAAGCCCGGGTACGCCTCCTCCCACGCCTGCTCGTCGGTCTCCGCGACATGCCCCGGGGAGTGCACGGCGACGGGCAGGTCGGGCTTCTCGAACGACGTGAGCGAACGGCGGTAGAGGTCGACGAACGGCGCGAACCGGCGCGGCGCACCGCCGATGATGGCGAGCATGAGCCGCGCGCCGTGCCGGGCCGCCCGCACGACCGACTCGGGCGACCCGCCCACGCCGACCCACAGCGGCATGCCGTGCTCGGTCTTGGGGAAGACGTCCGCGCTCTCGAGCGCGGGGCGCATCGTGCCGGTCCAGGTGACCGGCTCCTCGCGCAGCAGCCGGACGAGGAGGTCGAGCTTCTCCTCGAAGAGCGCCTCGTAGTCGCGCAGGTCGTAGCCGAACAGCGGGAACGACTCGACGAACGAGCCGCG
The DNA here is from genome assembly GCF_035188445.1 of Microbacterium sp. JZ37. Taxonomy (NCBI): domain Bacteria; kingdom Bacillati; phylum Actinomycetota; class Actinomycetes; order Micrococcales; family Microbacteriaceae; genus Microbacterium; species Microbacterium sp. JZ37. The sequence goes on from NZ_CP045253.1 coordinate 1,817,600, forward strand.
ACCCGCGACGACCTCCGCCCGGCCGTTCGAGAGCGCGTCGAGCGTCGCGAACCGCTCGAACACCCGGACCGGGTCGTCGCTCGAGAGCACCGTGACGGCGCTGCCGATCCGGATCCGGGTCGTGGTCGCCGCGATCGCGGCGAGGACCGTCTCAGGACTCGAGACCGCGAAGTCGCGCCGGTGGTGCTCGCCCACGCCGAAGAAGTGCAGCCCGACCTCGTCGGCGAGCTGCGCCTGCGCGACGACGTTGCGGATGGTCTGGGCGTGGGAGATCAGCTCGCCGTCGGCGCCGCGCGTGACGTCGCCGAAGGTGTCGAGCCCGAGTTCGATGTCCATGTCGGATCCTCTCTATTCATCCGCATGAACCGCGCGGACCGCGGCCGCATTCCCTCAGGCGAGCAGCGCGGTCCTGAGCGTGTCGAGGCCCACGCCGCCCATGTCGAGCGCGCGCCGGTGGAACTCCTTGATCGAGAACGCGTCGCCGCGCTGTGCGGCGTAGGCGTCGCGCACCTGCTCCCAGATGCGCTGGCCGACCTTGTACGCGGGCGCCTGGCCGGGCCAGCCGAGGTACCGGTTCACCTCGAACCGCACGAACTCGTCGGACATGTTGACGTTCTCGCGCAGGAACCCGAGCGCGAAATCGGCGTCCCACGTGCCCTCGCCGTCGGGGCGCGGCTTGCCGAGGTGCACGCCGATGTCGAGCACGACCCGCGCCGCGCGCATGCGCTGGCCATCGAGCATCCCGAGGCGGTCAGCCGGATCGTCGAGGTAGCCCAGCTGCTCCATGAGCCGCTCGGCGTACAGCGCCCACCCCTCCGCGTGGCCCGAGGTGCCTGCCAGCAGTCGCCGCCAGCTGTTGAGCTCGGCGCGGTTGTGCACGGCCTGCCCGATCTGCAGGTGATGCCCCGGGACACCCTCGTGGTACACGGTCGTCAGCTCGCGCCACGTGTCGAACTCGGTGACGCCCTCCGGCACGGACCACCACATGCGCCCGGGCCGCGAGAAGTCGTCCGTCGGGCCCGTGTAGTAGATGCCGCCCTCCTGCGTGGGGGCGATCATGCACTCCAGCCGTCGGACGGGCTCGGGGATGTCGAAGTGCGAGCGGCCGAGCTCCGCGACCGCGCGATCGCTCGTCTCCTGCATCCACGCCCGCAGCGCCTCGGTCCCCACGAGCTTCCGCGACGGGTCGGCCTCGAGGAACGCGACGGCCTCCGCGACGCTCGCTCCCGGCACGATCTCGCGCGCGATCGACTCCTGCTCGGCGACCATGCGGGCGAGCTCCTCGATGCCCCACTCGTACGTCTCGTCGAGGTCGATCGTCGCGCCCAGGAAGCGGCGCGAGTTGAGGGCGTAGAGCTCGCGCCCCACGGCGTCGTCCTCGCCGGCCGCTCCGGCGAGCTCCGCGGTCAGGAACCGCTCGAGGCGATCGTAGGCCTCGCGTGCCGCGCGCGAGCCCCGCTCCAGGTCGGACGCGAGCGCGCCCGGCAGCTCGGCGCCGTCGGCCGGAGCGTCGGATGCGAGGCCCGCGAAGAACCCGTCGGCGGCCGTGTAGCGCGGGATCTGCGCTGCCACCTCGCGCACCTGCCGCACGGCGGGCACCACGCCCTGCGCGATGCCCTCGCGCAGCGTCGCGATGTACCCGTCGACAGCCGCGGGCACGGCGCTCAGGCGCCGCGCGATGACGGCCCACTCGTCGGCCGTGCCGGTCGGCATGAGGTCGTAGACCTGGCGGATGTCCTGGGGCGCGCTCGCGATGACATTGAGGTCGCGCAGGTGCCACCGCGCCTCGTGCAGCTCGAGGCCGAGTCGGAGCTCGCTCGAGAGGTCTGCCCGGGTGACTCGGTCGACGTCGTCGACGGGCTCGGCGGCTTCGAGGGCCGCGAGGGCCGAGCGAGCCGCTTCGGCGTGACGCTCCACGCCCTCGGGGCTGAAGTCGTCGTAGCGGTCGTTCGCCTCGTCGCGCCCGATGTACGTCGCGAGGATGGGCGACAGCTCGACGAGCGTGTCGACCCAGCCCTCCGCGATGCGGTCGATCTCGGTCTGCGGGCGCGCGTCGGGCGTCATGGCGTTCTCCTCCATGTCAGTGGGCTGCCTGGTTCCAGTCGGCGCCGAGGCCGATCTGCACGTCGAGCGGGACGGTGAGCTCGGCGGCTCCCGCCATCCGCTCGCGCACGATGCGCTCGACCTCGTCGCGCTCGCCCGGCGCCACCTCGACGACGATCTCATCGTGGATCTGCAGGAGCAGCCGCGAGCGGAGACCGAGGAGGTCCTGGTGCACGCGGAAGAGCGCGATCTTCATGATGTCGGCAGCGGAGCCCTGGATGGGGGCGTTGAGCGCGGCGCGCTCGGCGTTCTCCCGCAGCACGCGGTTCGGGCTCGTCAGGTCGGGGAACGGGCGACGACGGCCGAAGATCGTCTCGGTGTAGCCGTCGACCCGGGCCTTCTCGACCGACGAGCGGAGGTAGTCGCGGACCGCGCCGAACCGGGCGAAGTACTCGAGCATGAGGGTCTTCGCCTCGGACTGCTCGATGCGCAGCTGCTTGGACAGGCCGAATGCCGAGAGGCCGTACACGAGGCCGTACGACATCGCCTTGACCTTCGTGCGCATCTCGCTCGTGACCTCCTCGGGCGCGACCCCGAAGACGCGCGCGCCGACGAACCGGTGCAGGTCCTCCCCCGCGTTGAACGCCTCGATGAGCCCGGGGTCGCCCGAGAGGTGCGCCATGATGCGCATCTCGATCTGCGAGTAGTCGGCCGTCAGCAGCGTGTCGAAGCCCTCGCCGACCTCGAAGGCCGAGCGGATGCGGCGCGACTCCTCGGTGCGCACCGGGATGTTCTGCAGGTTCGGGTCGGTGCTCGACAGGCGGCCGGTCTGCGACCCGGTCTGCACGTAGGTCGTGTGGACGCGGTGGTCGTCGCCGATCGCGAGGTCGAGTCCGTCGATGATCTGCTTGAGCTTCGTCGCCTCGCGGTGCGCGAGCAGGAGGCCGAGGAACGGGTGGTCGGCCTTCTCCTGCAGCTCCGCGAGCGCGCCGGCGTCGGTCGTGTACCCCGTCTTCGTCTTGCGGGTCTTCGGCAGGTCGAGCTCGACGAACAGCACCTCTTGCAGCTGCTTGGGCGACCCGAGATTCACCTCGTGCCCGATCGTGGCGTAGGCGTCCTGCGCGAGCTGCTGCGCGCGGGCGCCCAGCTCGCTCGAGAACGCCGACAGCTTCTCGTGCGAGACGGCCACCCCCGCGAGCTCCATGTCGGCGAGGGCGAGGAGGGTCGGCAGCTCGATGTCGGTGAGCACGGGGACGACCGACTCGGGCAGCGCCGCCCGCAGGGCCTGCGCCACGCGCACGGTGAACCACGAGCGCTGGCCGGGCGTCGCCCCCTCGTTCTCGGGCACGAGCTGCGAGGGGTCGGCTTCCGGCAGCTTCTCCTGCAGGTACGTGTCGACGAGGTTCGCGAGCGTCTTGTCGGGGAAGCTCGGCCTCAGGAGCCATCCGCCCAGCAGCACGTCGAAGGCCAGCCCCGCCACGTCGAGCCCCGCGCGCCGCAGCGCCTTGACCTGCGGCTTCGCATCGGCGAGCACCTTCGGGGCGTCGGACGCGAGCCAGGGCGCGAGCGCGTCGCGCACCTCGTCGCTCCACTCGGCCTCGACGATCGAGGCCTCGGTCGCGAGGCCCACGCGCACGGGAAGGCCGCCCGCGATCACGAGCGTGACGCCGACCTCGCCGTCGGCCGCCGCGTCGACCCACGCGGCGAGCTCGGCCGCGGGGATCTCGGTCGGCGCGGGCACCTCGACAGCGGGCTCCGCCTCGGCGCTATCGGCCGGGGCGCCCGCGACCTGCAGCACGCGGCTCATGAGCGCGCGGAACTCGAGCCGCGCGAACACGTCGCGCAGGGCCTGCGCGTCGATACCGTCGCGCTTCAAGTCGTCGAGCTCGACGGGCAGCTCGACGTCGCGCAGCAGGCGGTTGAGGCGCCGGTTGCGGCGCACGTCCTCGATGTGCTCGCGCAGATTGCCGCCGACGACGCCCTTGATCGAGTCGGCTCCCTCGAGCAGCGCGTCGAGCGAGCCGAACTGCGTGAGCCACTTGACCGCCGTCTTCTCGCCCACCTTGGGCACGCCGGGCAGGTTGTCGCTCGTCTCGCCGACGAGCGCCGCGATGTCGGGGTACATCTCGGGCGGCAGGCCGTACTTCTCGACGACCGCCGCGGGGTCGTATCGCTTGAGCTTCGACACGCCCTGCACCGAGGGGTACAGCAGGGTGATGTCGTCGTTCACGAGCTGGATGGTGTCGCGGTCTCCCGAGCAGACGAGCACGTTCCAGCCCGCCTCGGCGCCGCGCGTCGCGAGCGTCGCGAGGATGTCGTCCGCCTCGTAGTCGGGCTTCTCGAGGACGGTCACGTTCATGGCCCGCAGGCACTCCTGCAGGAGCGGGATCTGGCCCTTGAACTCGGCGGGCGTGTCGGCGCGCGTGCCCTTGTACTCCGCGTACTCCCGCGTGCGGAACGACTCGCGGGACACGTCGAAGGCGACCGCGACGTGGGTCGGGTCCTCGTCGCGCAGGAGGTTGATGAACATCGACAGGAAGCCGTGGATGGCGTTCGTGTGCTGACCGTCGGATGTGGAGAAGTTCTCGACCGGGAGGGCGAAGAACGCCCGGAAGGCGAGCGAATGGCCGTCGACGACGAGCAGAGTAGGCTTCGTGGAGTCCGTCACCCGTCCAGCGTAACGAGGGGTGGCGACATCCGAACGACAGGAGCAGGATGACGGAGCTGATCGACGGGATGGCGTGGGCGAAGGCGCGCGGGATGGGCGCGCTCGCCGAGCGGATGGGGATCGAGTTCACGGAGTTCACCGTGGAGCGCGCGGTCGCGACGATGCCCGTCGAGGGCAACACCCAGCCGGTCGGCCTCCTGCACGGCGGCGCCTACGTCGTGCTCGGCGAGTCGCTCGGATCGATGGCCGCCAACCTCTTCGCGGGCCCCGACAAGCTCGCCGTGGGCGTCGACATCAACGCGACCCACACCGCCTCGGCGACGAGCGGACGCGTGACGGGCGTGTGCACGCCGATCCATCTCGGGCGCACCCTCACCGTGCACGAGATCGTCGTCACGAACGAGGAGGGCCGGCGCTGCTCGACCGTCCGCATCACGAACATCATCAAGGACCGGTGAGCGAAGCGAACTGACGACGAAGCGCGCACGCGGAACGCGAACGGGCCGGACCTCCGAGGAGGTCCGGCCCGTCGTGCGTGTGCTGCTGCTCAGCTCTTCTTCGGAGCGAGCTGCTCGATGATGGCCTTCGCGACGTCCTGCATCGTGAGGCGGCGGTCCATGGAGGCCTTCTGGATCCAGCGGAACGCCTCGGGCTCGGACAGCCCCATCTTCTCGTTGAGGAGGCCCTTCGCGCGGTCGACGAGCTTGCGGGTCTCGAAGCGCTCGACCATGTCGCTCACCTCGGCCTCGAGCGTGATGATCTGGTCGTGACGGGCCAGCGCGATCTCGATCGCGGGGAGCAGGTCGTTGGGCGTGAACGGCTTCACGACGTACGCGAGGGCGCCGGCCTCGCTCGCGCGCTCGACGAGCTCCTTCTGGCTGAAGGCCGTGAGCAGGACGACGGGCGCGATGTGGTTCTTGCTGAGCTTCTCCGCGGCGCTGATGCCGTCGAGCTGGGGCATCTTGACGTCCATGATGACGAGGTCGGGCCGCAGCTCGGTCGCCAGCTGCACCGCGGTCTCGCCGTCGCCGGCCTCGCCCACGACGTCGTACCCGTTGTCGCGGAGGATCTCCACGATGTCGAGGCGGATGAGGGACTCGTCTTCGGCGACCACCACACGACGGGGCGCCGTCGCGGTGCTCTTCTCGGTCTGCTCTTCGGTCACCATTCCATCCTAGAGGTCTCGTGGCTGGGAGTTCGTGCCGGTGGTGGGGGTCGAACCCACACGCCCTTTCGGACAGAGCATTTTGAGTGCTCCGCGTCTGCCATTCCGCCACACCGGCATGCATCCCCGACGATACGGCAAACGGGGTCCGGTGCTGAACCGGACCCCGTCGCTGGCGCGTCGCGCTAGGCGTTCTTGTAGACGGGCGCGGCGCCGTGCACCGCGTCGCCCACGCGGTGCACGCGCAGGTCGTTGGTCGAGCCCGAGATCCCGGGAGGAGATCCCGAGATGACGATGACCTTGTCGCCGACCTTCGCGAGGTCGTTCGCGAGGAGGTAGTCGTCGACCTGGAGGAACATCCGGTCGGTGTGCTCGACCTGCTCGACGAGAGCCGAGCGGATGCCCCACGTGAGCGCCATCCGACGGCGGATGGCCTCGTCCTGCGTGAAGGCGATCATCGGCCGCGGGGAGCGCAGGCGCGACATGCGGCGCGCCGAGTCGCCCGACTGCGTGAACACGCACAGGAACTTCGCGTCGACGAAGTCGGCCACCTCGATCGCGGCCAGCGTGATGGCGCCGCCCTGCGTGCGGGGCTTGGCCGTGAGCGGCGCGATGCGCTCGAGACCGTGGTCCTCGGTCGACTCGATGATGCGCGCCATGGTCTGCACGGTGATCGCGGGGTACTCGCCCACGCTCGTCTCGCCCGAGAGCATGACCGCGTCGGCGCCGTCGAGGACCGCGTTCGCGACGTCGCTCGTCTCGGCGCGGGTCGGCACCGGGCTCGAGATCATGGACTCGAGCATCTGCGTCGCGACGATGACCGGCTTGGCCATCCGGCGCGCGAGCTCGACCGCGTGCTTCTGCACGATCGGCACGGCCTCGAGCGGCAGCTCGACGCCGAGGTCGCCGCGCGCGACCATGATGCCGTCGAACGCGTCGATGATCTCCTCGAGGTGGTCGACCGCCTGCGGCTTCTCGATCTTGGCGATGATCGGGACGCGGCGCCCCTCCTCCGCCATGATCACGTGCGCGCGCTGCACGTCCTTCGCGTTGCGCACGAACGAGAGGGCGATGATGTCGGCGCCGTTGCGGAGGCCGTAGCGGAGGTCCGCCTCGTCCTTCTCGCTGAGCGCGGGCACGTTCACCGCGACGCCGGGCAGGTTGATGCCCTTGTTGTTCGAGACCGCGCCGGCGACGACGACCTCGGTCGTCACGACCGTGCCGTCGGTCTCGAGGACCTTGACGCGGACCTTCCCGTCGTCGATGAGGAGGAAGTCGCCGGGCTTCACGTCGTTCGGGAGGCCCTTGAACGTCGTCCCGACGATCTCCTTGGTGCCGAGGATGTCCTCGGTCGTGATCTTGAAGATGTCGCCCTCGGCCAGCTCGTGCGGGCCGTTCTCGAACTTGCCGAGCCGGATCTTGGGTCCCTGCAGGTCGACGAGGATTGCGACCGGCTTGCCGAGCTCCTCGGCGGCCGCGCGCACGTTCGCGAAGTTGTTGTCGTGGACGGTGTAGTCACCGTGGCTGAGGTTGAAGCGCGCCACGTCGAGTCCGGCCTCGATGAGAGACTTCACGGTCTCCTTGGTCGAGGTGGCGGGTCCCAGCGTGGCGACGATCTTGGCACGTCTCAAAAGCTTGCCTTCCGCACTGCTTGCTTCTTCTGTTGTGGACGCATCCGCGTCCGTCGGGTCGATGGGCGCTCCGCACGAGGCCCATCGCGGTTCCACCGGATGCACACCCCACACTACGCGCACCCGGCCATCCGATTCACGCGCACACGACGGCGGCCGGGAGCATCGTGTGCTCCCGGCCGCCGTCCACGCGTGTCGGAGTCAGACGCCGATGGCGACGTCGGTCGGGCGGACCGGCGCCGGCAGCTGCGTCTCGCCCATGAGGAAGGCGTCGACCTCGGCGGCCACCGAGCGGCCCTCGGCGATCGCCCACACGATGAGCGACTGGCCGCGGCCGGCGTCGCCCGCGACGAACACGCCGGGCGCGGTCGCCTGGAACGACGCGTCGCGATCGACGTTCCCGCGCGAGGTGAACTGCGCCTGCAGCTGCGCCTCGAGGTGCTCGCGCTCGGGGCCCGTGAAGCCCATCGCGATGAGGACGAGGTCCGCGGGGATCTCGCGCTCGGTGCCGGGCTTGGGCACGCGACGGCCGTCGACGAACTGCGTCTCCGCGACGACGAGGCCGCGGACCTCGCCCGCGTCGTTGGCCACGAACTCGACCGTCGAGGCCAGGTAGTGGCGCTCGCCGCCCTCCTCGTGCGCCGACGAGACCTCGAACACCTGCGGCATCATCGGCCACGGCTGGTGCTCCGGGCGGTCGTCGGACGGCCGCTTGCCGATCGCGAGGTTCGTCACGCTCAGGGCGCCCTGGCGGTGCGCCGTGCCGATGCAGTCCGCGCCGGTGTCGCCGCCGCCGATGACGACGACGTGCTTGCCCTCGGCCGAGATCTGGTTCGCGACCTGGTCGCCCGCGACGACCTTGTTCGACTCGACGAGGTACTCCATCGCGAAGTGCACGCCGTCGAGCTCGCGCCCCGGGATCGGCAGGTCGCGCGGCACCGTGGCACCCGTGGCGACCACGACGGCGTCGTAGCGCGCGCGGAGGTCGTCCCACGTGATGTCCACGCCGATCTCGACGCCCGCCCGGAAGCGCGTGCCCTCGTCCTGCATCTGGCGCAGGCGCGCCTCGAGGTGCCGCTTCTCCATCTTGAAGTCGGGGATGCCGTAGCGCAGGAGGCCGCCGATGCGGTCGTCGCGCTCGTACACGGCGACCGTGTGGCCCGCGCGCGTCAGCTGCTGCGCGGCCGCGAGCCCCGCGGGGCCCGAGCCGACCACCGCGACGGTCTTGCCGGTGAGGCGCGCCGGGGGCTTGGGCTCGACCCAGCCGTTGGCGAACGCCTCGTCGATCGTCGAGACCTCAATCTGCTTGATCGTGACGGCCGGCTGGTTGATGCCGAGCACGCACGCGCTCTCGCAGGGCGCAGGGCACAGACGCCCGGTGAACTCCGGGAAGTTGTTCGTCGCATGCAGGCGCTCGATCGCGGTGCGGCCCTCGCCGCGCCACATGAGGTCGTTCCACTCCGGGATGAGGTTGCCCAGCGGGCATCCCTGGTGGCAGAACGGCACGCCGCAGTCCATGCAGCGCCCGGCCTGGCGGCGGAGCACGGCCGAGTCGCCCGGCTCGTACACCTCCTTCCAGTCGAGGATGCGCACGGGCACCGGCCGGCGAGCGGGCAGCTCGCGCTCGGTGATCTTCAGAAAGCCCTTCGGGTCAGCCACCCGTCACCTCCATGATGCGGTTCCAGACGACGTCGCCGTCGGGGTCGAGTCCCTCGGCCTCGGCCGCCTGACGCGTCTCGAGCACGGCGGCGTAGTCGCGCGGGAGGACCCGCACGAACTCCTCGACGGCGTTCTCGAAGTCGTCGAGCATGCGCTGGGCCAGCTCGGACTCGGTCTCCGCGACGTGCTGCTGGAGCAGATCGCGCAGGATCTCGGCGTCGCCGGATCCGAGGGGGCCGAGCGTGAGCTCGCCCGATGCGAGAGCCTCGCGGTTCACGAGCTTCTCGTCGAGGCGGTGGACGTAGGCCGTCCCGCCCGACATGCCGGCGCCGAGGTTGCGCCCCGTGCGGCCCAGGATGACCGCGAGGCCGCCGGTCATGTACTCGAGCGCGTGGTCGCCCACGCCCTCGACGACCGCGGTCGCGCCGGAGTTCCGCACGAAGAAGCGCTCGCCGACCATGCCGCGCAGGAAGAGGGTCCCCTGCGTGGCGCCGTAGCCGATGACGTTGCCGGCGATGACGTTCTCGGAGGCGTCGAATGTCGCGCCGCGCGCGGGGCGCACGACGATCTGGCCGCCCGAGAGGCCCTTGCCGACGTAGTCGTTCGAGTCGCCCTCGAGGCGCAGCGTGATGCCGTTCGGCAGGAACGCCCCGAAGGACTGCCCGGCCGACCCGGTCAGGTTGACGGTGATCGAGCCGGCCTTGAGACCGTGCTCGCCCTGCGCCTTCGTGACGTGGTGGCCGAGCAGCGTGCCGACCGCGCGCGCGGTGTTCCGCACCGGGAGGTCGATCGTGATCTCTCCCCCGTTCTCGATGACGTCGCGCGCGCGCTCGATGAGCTGCACGTCGAAGTGCTCGTCCAGCTCGTGGTCCTGCGCGCGCGCGTGGCGGCGCGGCTCGTCGTCCGCGAACGCGGGCCCCTCGAGGACCGGCGACAGGTCGAGTCCGTCGGCCTTCCAGTGGTCGATCGCGCGATCCACGTCGAGCACCTCGACGTGGCCGACCGCCTCGTCGATCGAGCGGAAGCCGAGCTCGGCGAGGTACTCGCGCACCTCCTGCGCGATGAACTGCATGAAGTTCACGACGTGCTCGGCCTTGCCCGTGAAGCGGCTGCGCAGCAGCGGGTTCTGGGTCGCGACGCCCACGGGGCACGTGTCCAGGTGGCAGACGCGCATCATGATGCAGCCGCTCACGACGAGCGGCGCCGTCGCGAAGCCGAACTCCTCGGCACCCAGCAGAGCGCCGATGACGACGTCGCGGCCGGTCTTCATCTGGCCGTCGACCTGCACGACGACGCGGTCGCGCATGCCGTTGAGCATGAGCGTCTGCTGCGTCTCGGCGAGACCCAGCTCCCACGGCGTGCCGGCGTGCTTGAGCGAGTTGAGCGGGCTCGCGCCCGTCCCGCCGTCGTGGCCCGACACGAGGATGACGTCGCTGAGCGCCTTCGCGACGCCCGCGGCGACCGCGCCGATGCCCGACTGGCTCACGAGCTTCGTGTGGATGCGCGCCTCGGGGTTCGACCGCTTGAGGTCGAAGATGAGCTGCTTCAGGTCCTCGATCGAGTAGATGTCGTGGTGCGGGGGCGGCGAGATGAGGCCCACGCCCGCGGTCGCGTGCCGCGTGCGCGCGACCCACGGGTACACCTTGCCGGGCGGCAGCTGACCGCCCTCGCCGGGCTTGGCGCCCTGCGCGAGCTTGATCTGGATGTCGTCCGCGTGCGTGAGGTACATGCTCGTGACGCCGAAGCGGCCCGAGGCGACCTGCTTGATGGCGCTGCGGCGCTCGGGATCGAGGAGGCGGTCGACGTCCTCGCCGCCCTCGCCCGTGTTCGACTTCGCGCCGAGGCGGTTCATCGCGATCGCGAGGGTCTCGTGCGCCTCGCGCGAGATGGAGCCGTAGCTCATGGCGCCCGTCGAGAACCGCTTCACGATCTCGGAGACCGGCTCGACCTCGTCGATCGGCACCGGCGGGCGCACCCCCTTCTTGAACGCGAAGAGGCCGCGGAGCGTCTTGAGCTCCTCCGCCTGCTCGTCGACGAGACGGGTGTACTCGCGGAAGATCTCGTAGCTGCCCGTGCGCGTGGAGTGCTGCAGGCGGAAGATCGTCTCGGGCGTGAAGAGGTGGGGCGACCCGTCGCGGCGCCACTGGTACTCGCCGCCGGTCCACAGGCGCTCGTGCGTGCGCACGGCCGGGTCCTCGGGGTAGGCGAACGCGTGACGCTCGGCGTTCTCGCGCGCGATGTGCGAGAGCCCGATGCCGCCGATCTTCGACTCGGTCCCGGTGAAGTACTGGTCGACGAACGGCTGCGCGAGGCCCACGGCCTCGAACACCTGCGCGCCCGAGTACGACGACACGGTCGAGATGCCCATCTTGGACATGATCTTCAGCACGCCCTTGCCGAGCGCGTAGATGAGGTTCTTGACGGCCTTCTGCGGCGTGACGCCCGCGATCGCGCCGGAGCGGACGAGGTACTCCACCGTCTCCATGGCGAGGTACGGGTTCACGGCGGTCGCGCCGTAGCCGAGCAGCGTCGCGACGTGGTGCACCTCGCGCACGTCGCCCGCCTCGACCACGAGCCCGACCTTCATCCGGGTCTCGCGGCGGATGAGGTGGTGGTGCACGGCCGAGACCGCGAGCAGCGACGGGATGGGCGCGAGGTCCTGGTTCGAGTCGCGGTCGCTGATGACGATGAACTCCGCGCCGTCCTCGATCGCGCGGTCGGCCTCGGCGCACATCTGCTCGAGGCGCTTCTGCAGGCCCTTCTCGCCGGCCGACACGCGGTAGAGCGAGCGCAGCGTGACCGACGTGCGCCCGGGCAGGGCGCTGTCGATGTGCTGGATCTTCGCGAGCTCGTCGTTGTCGATGACCGGGAAGTCGAGGATGACGCTGCGCGCGTGCTCCGGCCCCCACGAGAGCAGGTTCGGCTCGGGGCCGAGGCCGAGCTTGAGGCTCGTCACGACCTCTTCGCGGATGGAGTCGAGCGGCGGGTTCGTGACCTGCGCGAACTGCTGCGTGAAGTAGTCGAACAGCAGGCGCGGGCGCTTGCTGAGCACGGCGATCGGCGTGTCCGACCCCATGGCGCCGAGGGGCTCGACGCCCGTCTGGCCCATGGGGCGCAGGAGGATCCGGACCTCCTCCTCGGTGTAGCCGAAGGTCCGCTGACGGCGCGTGATCGACGCGATCGGGTGCACGAGGTGCTCGCGCTCGGGGAGGTCGGCGAGGCGGACGGTGCCCTTGTCGAGCCACTCCTGCCAGGGCTCGAGCTTCGCGAGCTGGGCCTTGACCTCGTCGTCCGCGATGATGCGGCGCTCGGCGGTGTCGACAACGAACATCGTGCCGGGGCGCAGACGGCCGCGGCGCTCGATGCGCTCGGGGGCGAAGTCGAGGACGCCCGTCTCCGAGCCGATCACGACGAGGCCGTCCTTCGTCACGGTCCAGCGGCCGGGCCGCAGGCCGTTGCGGTCGAGCGTCGCGCACACGAGCGTGCCGTCGGTCGCGATGAGGGCGGCTGGGCCGTCCCACGGCTCCATCTGGCCCGCGTGGTACTCGTAGAACGCGCGGAGGTCGGGGTCGACGTACGCCTTCTTCTCGTAGGCCTCCGGCACCATCATGAGCATCGCGTGCGGAAGCGAGCGGCCCGTGAGCGTGAGCAGCTCGAGCACCTCGTCGAACGACGCCGAGTCGCTCTCGGTGTCGCTGCAGATCGGCAGGAGCGGGCGGATGTCGCCGAGCAGCTCGCTCTCGAGCTGCGACTGGCGCGCGCGCATCCAGTTGCGGTTGCCGCCGACGGTGTTGATCTCGCCGTTGTGCGCCATCATGCGCAGCGGCTGGGCGAGCGGCCACGACGGGAACGTGTTCGTCGAGTAGCGCGAGTGCACGACGGCGAGCTCGGTCGTGAAGCGCTCGTCCTGCAGGTCGAGGTAGAACGGCTCGAGCTGAAGCGTCGTGACCATGCCCTTGTAGCCGAGGGTGCGGCTCGAGAGCGACACGAAGTAGGCGTCGAGCTCGTGCTGGGCGCGCTTGCGGAGACGGTAGGCGCGGCGGTCGAGGTCGATCCCGGAGAGAGCAGGGCGGCCGTCGACGGGCGCGCTCGTGAGGAAGATCTGCTCGATCGCGGGGCGGGCTTCGCCGGCCAGGCGTCCGAGGTGCTCCGGGTCGACCGGCACCTCGCGCCAGCCGAGGATCGAGAGCCCCTCCTCGGCCGCGATGGCGGCGATGCCGTCCTTCTGGGCGGCGCGCGCCGCGTCGTCCGTCGGGAGGAACGAGAGGCCGGCCGCGTACTCGCCGACGACCGGGAGGTCGAAGTCGACGACCGCGCGGAGGAAGCCGTCGGGCATCTGCGTGAGGATGCCCGCGCCGTCGCCCGTGCCCGCATCGGAGCCGATGGCGCCGCGGTGCTCGAGGTTGCGCAGCGCCTCGAGAGCGAGGTCGACGATGTCGTGCCCCGCCTCGCCGCGCAGGGTCGCGACCATGGCCAGGCCGCAGGCGTCCTTCTCGAACGCCGGGTTGTACATCCCCTGCTTCGGGGGGTACGCGCCGGAGGCTCCGTAAGGGGGCTGGAAGTACATGTGTCTACCGTCCTCGGGGTCGGTTGCGTAGCGCGGGACGACGTTGGCCCAGTGGACGCCGTCTCGCGCGCTCGATCATCCTCGTGCCCTTTCCGAAAGGACAGCAGAGGGGCGGGATCATCGCTACGGTGCTTGTGGCGACGGCTTCAGAGCGGCTTCCGACGCGGGGGGTTCGCTGACATCGACGAAGTCGCCCTGCGATTGTAGCGCGTCCGCGTCGGCCCGCTCGCGGCCCGGTCGGTAGGGGCTGGGCTCGAGGCCCGTGTGCCGCGCCTGCACGACGAGGACGACGGCGCCCACGACGATCGCGGCGATCGCGCCCCAGACGTTCGTGCGCAGGCCGAGGATGATCTCGCTCGGGTCGATGCGGATGGTCTCCCAGACGACGCGGCCCGCGCCGTACCAGATGAGGTAGACCGCGAACAGCCGTCCCCACTGGAACGCGAGGCTCCGGCCGAGCCAGAAGAGCAGGACGACGCCGATGACGTTCCAGACGATCTCGTAGAGGAAGGTCGGGTGGAACAGCGTGTCGTCGGGCAGCCCCGGCGGGAAGGCGGGGTTGTCGGGCTCGATCTCGAGGCCCCAGGGGAGGTCGGTCGGCCAGCCGAACAGCTCGTGGTTGAACCAGTTGCCGAAGCGGCCGAGCGCCTGCGCGAGGAGGAGGCCGGGCGCGAGCGCGTCGGCGAACGTCCAGAACCGGATGCCGGTCCACCGGCAGCCGAGCCACGCGCCCAGCGCGCCGCCCAGCAGCGCGCCGAAGATCGCGATGCCGCCCTCCCAGATCGCCCACACCGAGCCGGGCTCGAGCGGGTTCCACGGGTTGGCGCCCTCGCCGAAGTAGAAGCCCCAGTGCGTGAGCACGTGGTAGGCGCGCGCGCCCACGATCGCGAGCGGCACCGCGAGGAGCGCGATGTCGATGACGACCCACGGCTCCGCCCCGCGCCGCGTGAGACGGCGGTTCGTGATGAGCGTCGCCACGACGATGCCCGTGATGATGCACAGGGCGTAGTAGTGGATTCGCAGCGGGCCGATCTCGAAGAACGACTCCGGGGGGCTGGGGATGCTCGCGACGACGCTCGTCAGGGCGGAGGACAGCATGATCGAGAGTCTAATTCCTCTCGGGTGCGGCTCCGTGACGCACGGTGCCCGCCGCGAGCTCGCGGGTCTTCGCGGCGAGGCCCTCGACCCCGCCGTCCCGCAGCGCGCGCACGAGGGCGGTGCCGACGATCGCGCCGTCGGCGTACTCCACGATGCTCGCGATGTGCTCGGCGCTCGAGACGCCGATGCCGACGCACGCGCGTGCGGCGCCGTGCGCGCGCAGGCGGCCCACGAGCGCCCTGGCGGCCTTGTCGAGCTCCGCGCGCTCCCCCGTGATCCCCATGGTCGAGACGGTGTAGACGAAGCCCGTTGTCGCGCCGACGATGAGATCGAGCCGGTCGTCGGTCGAGGTCGGCGCCGCGAGGAACACGCGGTCCAGTCCCGTGCGCTCGGACGCGGCGATCCAGTCGGCCGCGGCGTCCGGCGTGATGTCCGGCGTGATGAGCCCCGCGCCGCCGGCGGCGCGCACCTCGTCGGCGTAGCGGTCGACGCCGCGCTGGACGACGAGGTTCCAGTACGTCATGACGAGCACGGGCACATCGGTGCGCGCCGTGATCTCGCGCAGCGCCGTGAAGAGGTGCTCGGTGCGGAAGCCCGCCTCGAGCGCCGCGTTCGTCGCCTCCTGGATGATGGGGCCGTCCATCACGGGGTCGCTGTAGGGCGGGCCCAGCTCGATGATGTCGACGCCGTTCTCGGCGAGGGCGACGGCCGCGTCGATGCTCGTCTGCAGGTCGGGGAACCCCACAGGGAGGTAGCCGATGAAGGCTCCTCGTCCGTCGGCAGCGGCCCGGGCGATCGCGTCCTCGACACGGCTCACGCGTCGGCTCCCTCGTCGTAGAGGCCGAACCAGCGGGCGGCCGTGTCCATGTCCTTGTCGCCGCGGCCGGAGAGGCACACCGCGAGCACGGCGTCCGGCCCGAGCTCGCGCCCGATCCGCAGCGCGCCGGCGAGCGCATGGGCCGACTCGATCGCGGGGATGATGCCCTCGGTCCGGCTCAGCAGGCGCAGCGCGTCCATCGCCTCGGCGTCGGTCGCGGGGATGTACTCCGCGCGCCCGATCGAGGCGAGCCACGAGTGCTCGGGGCCGACGCCCGGATAGTCCAGGCCGGCGGAGATCGAGTGCGACTCGACGGTCTGGCCGTCCTCGTCCTGCAGCACGAAGGTGCGCGCTCCGTGCAGGACGCCCGGACGACCGCGCTCGATCGACGCGGCGTGACGCGGGGTGTCGACGCCGTCGCCCGCCGCCTCGACGCCGAAGAGCCGCACGCCGGGGTCGTCGATGAACGCGTCGAACATGCCGATCGCGTTCGATCCGCCGCCGACGCACGCGAGGACCGCGTCGGGCAGGCGCCCGACGCGCTCGAGGAGCTGCGCGCGCGCCTCGTCGGAGATGATCTTCTGGAAATCGCGGACCATCGCGGGGAACGGGTGCGGGCCCGCGGCCGTGCCGAAGATGTAGTTCGTCGTCTCGACGCTCGACACCCACTCGCGGTACGCCTCGTTGATCGCGTCCTTGAGGGTGCGCGAGCCGGTCTTGACGGCCACGACCTCGGCGCCCAGCAGGCGCATGCGCGCCACGTTGAGCGCCTGGCGCTCGGTGTCGACCTCGCCCATGTAGATGCGGCACTCGAGCCCGAAGAGCGCGGCCGCGGTCGCCGTGGCGACGCCGTGCTGGCCGGCGCCCGTCTCGGCGATCACGCGCGTCTTGCCGAGCCGCCTCGTGAGCAGCGCCTGGCCGAGGACGTTGTTGATCTTGTGGCTGCCCGTGTGGTTGAGATCCTCGCGCTTGAGGAAGATGCGGGCGCCGCCCGCATGCTCCGCGAAGCGCGGCACCTCCGTGAGGGCCGACGGGCGGCCGGCGTAGTCCGCGAGGAGCGCGTTCAGCTCTGCGTGGAAGGCGGGGTCGGCCATCGCCTCCTCGTGCGCGACCGCGAGCTCGTCGATCGCCGCGATGAGCGACTCGGGCATGTAGCGCCCGCCGAAGTCGCCGAAGAACGGGCCGGGCTGCTCGCGAAGGCTCATGCG
This sequence comes from Microbacterium sp. JZ37, assembly GCF_035188445.1. NCBI lineage: Bacteria > Bacillati > Actinomycetota > Actinomycetes > Micrococcales > Microbacteriaceae > Microbacterium > Microbacterium sp. JZ37. Next base: position 1,834,456 of record NZ_CP045253.1, read on the forward strand.
CGCCTCTCCCCTGCTGCGAAGTCGCCGGCGGCGAGGAACGCGCCGAGCGTGGAAACCGGGTCGCCCGTGACGAGCGCTTCGCCCACGAGAACGACATCCGCGCCGGCCTCGCGGTAGTGCGCGACGTCATCGGGAGCGAGCACCGCCGACTCGGCGATGCGGATCGCGCCGGCGGGGAAGCCGTCGACGAGCCGCCCGAACAGGTCGCGGTCGAGCTCGAAGGTCGACAGGTCGCGTGCGTTCACGCCGATGAGATCGGCGCCCAGATCCGCGGCGCGCGCGACCTCCTCGGCGGAGTGGGCCTCGACGAGGGGCGTCATCCCGAGCTCGATCGTGAGCCGGTAGAGCTCCTCGAGCACGGGCTGCTCGAGCGCCGCCACGATGAGCAGCACGATGTCGGCGCCGGCCGCGCGGGCCTCGAGCACCTGGTACGGGGTCGCGATGAAGTCCTTGCGCAGCACCGGGAGCGAGACGCGGGCGCGCACCGCCGCGAGGTCGGCGAGACTGCCCTTGAACCGGCGCTGCTCGGTGAGAACCGAGATGGCCGACGCTCCGCCCTGCTCGTACAGCCCCGCCTGCAGCGCGGGGTCGGGGATCGCGGCGAGGTCGCCGCGCGAGGGGCTCGCGCGCTTCACCTCGGCGATGATCTTCACCCGGGCGTCGGGACGGAGCGCGGAGACGACGTCGAGCGCAGGCGCCTGTGCGGCGGCTGCGCTCTCGACGACGGCCGAGGGCCGCTCGGCCCTGCGCGCCTCGGCGTCCTCGACGGCCCCGGCCGTGAGCTCGGCCAGGAGCGACATCAGTGCGCCTTGGGCTGGTACTTGGATCCGCCTGCGCCGTAGCCCGCCTTCGTGAGGATGAAGCCCACGATGGGTCCGATCAGGAAGACCGCGGCCGAGGCGATGAGCAGCCACGGCACCCACAGGAACAGCGCGACCGCGGCGACGGAGAGCCCGAGGAGCATGATGAGCACAGCGCTCCAGGCGGCGGGCGAGTGTCCGTGTCCGGGGTCGTCGATCGAGTGGGTCATGTCGTGTCATCCTCCGTGCTGCTGGGAACGTCGTCCAGTCTATCGGGGCCGGGCGCTGGCCCCTGCCGCCGTCAGCGGGTGGGGTCGTCGCCGCGGGACAGGTCGTCCCACGAGTCGATCGCATCGAGCGGGGCGTCGTCGGCCGCGGCCGTGCGGGCGGAGCGCTTCTCGTAGCGGCGCCCCGCGCGCCGCCATGCGTGAGCGGTGCCGAGGGTCCACAGGCCCGCGAGCGCGATGAGCGCGCCCGCGGCGATGGTCACCGCCGGCCAGGGGGTGAGTGCCATCCCCTGCACGAGGTCCTCGATCGCCGACTCCCCGGCGATGCCGGTGTGCTCGGTGACGACGGCCGACGCCGCCGTCGCGCGCGGTGCCGCCACGAGCGCGGCGCTCAGCCACGCGATCCCTCCGCCGACCGCGACCGCGAGCGCCGCGAGGACGTAGCGGACGACCGGGCCCACGATCGCGAGCACGAGCGACAGCGCGAGGGCCGCGAGCGAGAGCGGCTGGAGCACCGAGACCGCCTCGGAGCCGGCGACCGGGAGCGTCGTGCCGGCGACCGAGGCGGTGAGCCACGTCTGCGTCGATCCGATCAGTGCGAGCGCCGCGCCCGAGAGCGCCGCGAGCACCGCGATCATCCGCCCGCGCCGCGCGAGCGCCCCCTCGCCGGCTGCCGCGCCCATCCGCCGGTCGGTCATCCGACCACCGGGTGGAGGTCGCGGTCGCCCACCTCGGGGCGGGAGGTGTCGCTGTCGAAGCACGTGCGCGTGTTCGTGTGGCACGCGGGCCCGATCTGGTCGATCTCGAGCAGGACGACGTCGCCGTCGCAGTCGAGCTTCGCGCCCTTCACGATCTGGATGTGCCCGGACGTGTCGCCCTTGCGCCAGTACTCGCGCCGCGACCGCGACCAGTAGGTCACCCGTCCCGAGGTCAGCGTGCGGCGCAGGGCCTCGGCGTCCATCCACGCGAGCATGAGCACCTCGCGCGTGTCCCACTGCTGCACGATCGCGGGGACGAGCCCGTCGGGACCGAACGCCACGCGCGCGATGCGGTCGTCGACCTCGCTCATCGCGTCTCGATCCCGTCGGCGCGCAGCGCCTGCTTGACCTCGCCGATCGTCATCTGGCCCGAGTGGAAGACGCTGGCCGCGAGCACCGCGTCGGCGCCCGCGCGCACGGCGGGCGCGAAGTGCGACACGTCGCCTGCCCCGCCCGACGCGATCACGGGCACGCTCGCGAGCTCGCGCATGAGCCCCACGAGCTCGAGGTCGAAGCCGGCCTTCGTGCCGTCGGCGTCGATCGAGTTCACGAGCAGCTCGCCCGCGCCGCGCTCGATCGCCTCGCGCGCCCACGCGAGCGCGTCGAGGTCGGTCTCCTTCTTGCCGCCGTGCGTCGTCACGACGAACCCGGAGGGCGTTCGGGGCGAGCGCTTGACATCGAGCGAGAGGACGAGCGCCTGCGCGCCGAACCGGTCGGCGATCTCGTCCAGCAGCCCGGGGCGGGCGATCGCGGCCGAATTGACGCCCACCTTGTCGGCGCCCACGCCCTGGAGCCGCGCGACGTCGTCGACCGAGCGGACGCCGCCGCCCACCGTGAGCGGGATGAAGACCTCCTCGGCCGTGCGCCGCACGACATCGTAGGTCGTGGCGCGCTCGTCGACCGTCGCCGTGACGTCGAGGAAGGTGAGCTCGTCGGCGCCCTGCTCGAAGTACCGGCGGGCGAGCTCGACGGGGTCGCCCATCTCGCGGAGGTTCTCGAAGTTGACGCCCTTGACGACGCGGCCGCCGGCCACGTCGAGGCACGGGATGACCCGGGTGACGACGCTCATCAGAGGCGCGCGTTGTGGATGGCCGTGACGAGGATCGCGCGCGCGCCGATGCCGTAGAGCTCGTCCATCACGCGGTTCACGCCGCGGCGCGGGACCATGACGCGCACGGCCACCCACTCGGGGTCGCGCAGCGGCGACACGGTGGGCGACTCGATGCCGGAGGCGATCTCCACGGCGCGGTCGACGAGCGCCGCGGGGAGGTCGTAGTCGAGCATGACGTACTGCCGGGCGACCATCACGCCGCGCAGGCGGCGCAGGAGCGTCTCGATGCCCGCGTGCTCGCGCGGGCCCTGGATGAGGACGGCCTCGGACTCGAGGATCACGGGCCCGAAGATGTCGAGTCCGGCCTGCCGGAGGGTCGTGCCGGTCTCGACGACGTCGGCGATCGCGTCGGCGACGCCGAGCTCGACGGCCGACTCCACGGCGCCGTCCAGCGGCACGAGGTCGGCGGCGACGCCGTGGCTGTCGAGGAACGAGTCGACGAGCCCGGGGTACGACGTCGCGATGCGCGCGCCGTCGAGATCGGCCACGCCCGCGAAGCGCCCGGGAGGGGCGGCGAAGCGGAACGTCGACGTCGCGAAGCCGAGCGTCTCGATCTCCCGGGCGGACATCCGCACGTCCAGGAGCAGGTCGCGGCCGGTGATGCCGACGTCGAGCGCGCCGGCGGAGACGTACGTGGCGATGTCGCGCGGGCGCAGGTAGAAGAACTCGACGTCGTTGGCGGCGTCGATGAGGTGCAGCGACTTCGAGTCGCGGCGACCGGCGTAGCCGGCCTCCGCGAGCATCTCGGCGGCGGTCTCGGAGAGCGAGCCCTTGTTGGGAACGGCGATGCGGAGCATGCGAGGTCTTTCGATCGGGGTGTCAGACGGATGAGCAGTGCGGCTCACAGATGTCGGTACACGTCCTCGAGGGTGAGGCCCTTCGCGAGCATGAGCACCTGGAGGTGATACAGCAGCTGCGAGATCTCCTCCGCGGCCTCGGCGTCGGACTCGTACTCCGCGGCCATCCACACCTCGGCGGCCTCTTCCACGATCTTCTTGCCGATGAAGTGGATGCCGGCGTCGAGCTCCTTGACGGTCCCGGAGCCCTCCGGACGCGTCTGGGCCTTCTCAGCCAGCTCGGCGAACAGGTCGTCGAAGTTCTTCACCCGTCAAGGCTACCGGTTCGCGTGCACGTGCTCCGCGGCGAGGGCGCGGAGGTCGGCGATCGCGACGTCGATGTCGGCGGCGCCGAACACCGCGGAGCCCGCGACGAACGTGTCGGCGCCGGCCTCGGCGGCCTGCGCGATCGTGGACTCGGAGATGCCGCCGTCCACCTGGAACCACACCGGCGCCCCGACGCGACGCGCCTCCTCGGCGAGAGCCCGGAGCTTGGGCATCATCTCGGGCATGAAGGACTGGCCGCCGAACCCGGGCTCGACCGTCATCACGAGGATCTGGTCGAACTCGTGCAGGTGCTCGTAGAGGGCGTCGGCCGGCGTGCCGGGCTTGATGGCGACACCGGCCCTCGCGCCGATGCCGCGCAGGCGGCGGGCGAGCGCGACCGGGTCGTGCGACGCCTCGAGGTGGAACGTCACCGACGCCGCCCCCAGCTCGGCGTAGCCCGGCGCCCACCGGTTCGCATCCGTGATCATGAGGTGGACGTCGAGCGGGACGGGGCTCGTCTCCTGGATGCGCTGCACCATCTGCGGCCCGAACGTGAGGTTCGGCACGAAGTGGTTGTCCATGACGTCCACATGCACGAAGTCGGCCGTCGCGATCCGCTCGAGGTCGGCCTGCATGTTGACGAAGTCGGCGGACAGGATGCTCGGGTTGATGCGCGGCGCGCCGGGGAGTGTCACCCCGCCATTATCGCGCGTCGCGGCGGGTCACCGCCTCCGCAGGAGCGCGAGGAACATCGCGTCGGTCCCGTGCCGATGCGGCCACAGCTGCGCGTGGCCCGACCCGTCGGCCGGGGCGGGGAGGTCGAGGGGCGTGCGGGCGACCGCCTGCAGCGCGGCGCGGGCGTCGAGCTCCTCGACGTCGGATCCGCGTCGCTCGACGATCTCGCGCACGATCGCCGACGTCTCCGCGAGATGCGGGGAGCACGTCACGTACGCGACCGTGCCGCCCGGCGCGAGCGCGGTGACCGCGGCGTCGAGCAGCTGTGCCTGGATGACGGCGAGCTCGGCGACATCGGACGGCTGCTTGCGCCACCGCGCCTCCGGCCGCCGACGGAGAGCGCCGAGCCCCGTGCACGGCGCGTCGACGAGGATCCGGTCGAACGAGCCGGGCTGGGCGGCCGCGAGCTCCCGCCCGTCCCTCTCGTGCACGACGACCTCGAGCGGCACAGGGGCGAGCGCTCTGCGCACGAGGCCGGCCCGCGCGGGCACGACCTCGTTCGCCTCGAGGCGCGCGCCGCCCGCGAGCGCCTCAGCGGCGAGGAGCGCGGTCTTGCCGCCCGGGCCCGCGCACAGGTCGAGCCACCGCTCGCCCGGCGCGACCGGCGCGAGGCGCGACAGCGCGAGCGCGACGAGCTGCGAGCCCTCGTCCTGCACGCGCAGGGCTCCGCCCGATGCGCGCACGAGGGGCTCGGGATCGCCGCCGCCGAGGCGGAAGCCCACCGGGGAGTGCGGCGTCGGCTCGCCCTGCGCCTCCGCGAGACCGGGCAGCGCCGCCATCGTCACCGACGGCGAGGCGTTGTCGGCCGCGAGCAGCGCGTCGAGCTCGCTCTCGCGCCCCTCGGCCGCGAGGGCGCGCCGCAGCGCGCGGATCACCCACACCGGGTGCGCCGACGCGATCGCGAGGCGCTCGTCGTCGGACCGGGCCGACGCGGCAGCGCGGTCGGTCCACGTGGCGAGATCGTCCTGGCCGACCCTCCGCAGCACGGCGTTCGCGAAGCCCGCGGCGCGCGGCCCCGCCTCGTCGCGCACGAGCTGGACCGACTCGTTGACGGCGGCATGCGGCGCCACGCGCGTCGCGAGGAGCTGGTGCGCGCCGAGGCGCAGGGCATCGAGCACGGGCGCATCGATCGCATCCGGCTCGCGATCGGCTGCGAGGCGGATGATCGCGTCGTACGTCCCGAGACGGCGCAGCGTGCCGTATGCGAGCTCGGTCGCGAGGCCCGCGTCGGGTCCTGTGAGGCCCGCGCGCTCGATCTCGCGCGGCAGCAGGAGGTTCGCGTACGCGTCGGACGACGACACCGCGCGCAGCACGGCGAACGCGACCTGGCGGGCCGGCTGCACCCGGACGACGGTGCGGCGGTCGCCGCGGCGTGGTGCGGCGCTCATGCGCCCAGCCGCGCCGTCTCGCGCAGTCCGCGGAACCAGTCGGCCGCGGCCATCGCCCCCTTGCCCGCCGGCTGGACGCGGGTCAGCAGAAGCGGCTCGGTCCCGGTGCCGACGAGGACGCCGTCCTTCGCCGCCGCGGTCTCCCCCGGCGCGAGCGGCGCGCCCGCGCCCGCGCCCGCCCTCGCCATCCGCAGGATCTTGAAGCGCGCGCCGTCGAGCGTCGTGTGCGCGCCCGGCTCGGGCGTCACGCCGCGGTACCGCGCGAACACGCGGTCCGCGGGCTCGGTCCACTCGAGGAGGCCGTCGGCGAGCTCGAGCTTGGGTGCCGGGGTGGGGTCGCCCTCCTGCGGCCTCGCCTGCGCGTTCCCCGCGGCGATCGTCGACACGACGTCGACGAGCTGCGCCGCGCCGGCCTCGGCGAGGACCGCGAGGGCCTCCCCCGCCGTCGCGTCGTCGGGAAGCGGCACGGCCTCCTGCGCGTAGACGTCGCCCGCATCGAGCTCGCGCACGAGCTGGAACACGGCGGTCCCGAGCTCGGCGTCGCCCGCGATGAGCGCGTGCTGCACGGGGGCGGCCCCGCGCCAGCGCGGCAGGAGCGAGAAGTGGAGGTTGATCCATCCGTGCCGCGGAGCCGACAGGAGGGGCTCGCGCACCAGGCCGCCGTACGCGACGACGACGGCGAGCTCGGGGGCCAGAGCGGTGATCGCCTCGGTCGCGTCGGCGTCGAGGCGCGCGGCCCTGATCACGCGCAGGCCGAGCTCGTCGGCCGCCTGCGCGACGGGCGACGGGGTGAGCACGCGCTTGCGGCCGAGCGGCGCGTCGGGGCGCGTGACGACGGCCGCGATGTCGTGACCCGCCGCGTGCAGGGCGCGCAGCGAGGGCACGGCGACGTCGGGGGTGCCGGCGAACACGAGCCGGAGCGGGCGAGGGGAGGTCATGACGGCTGGTCCTTCAGAGCTCGGGGTCGGCGATGTCGACGTGCACTGCGAGTGTATTGCGGGCCGCCTTGCGGCTTCGTGAGTCCTTCGCGCGGCCGCGGGCCTTCATGGCCGCCGCGACGACCGACGCGCGCAGCGACCGGGTGACCGCCGGTCCGCGGCCGTAGTCGAAGCGGATGAGCGCGCGCGAGCCCGGATACCCGTCGCGATCGATCGGCACCGGCCCGAGGATCGCGTCGAGCGGGAGCCCGGGCACGTCCTCCGCGAGCGAGCGGAGCGCCGCGTCGACGGCCGCCGTGTCGCCCTCCAGCCGGGCCACGCGCGAGGCCGGCGGCATGCGCAGGGGCGCGCGCTCCCCGAGCTCCAGCCGGGCGTAGTGCGGCTGCGTCCAGCTCGCGAGGGCTCGGCCGACCGGCCCCGTCACTCCGACGAGATGCACGGGCGCGTCGGGCGCCGCGAGGGCCGCGGCGTTCGACCACCAGCGCAGGCAGTGCTCGCCGATCCTGAGGTCGGGCGCCTGGAGCATGCGGTCGCCGTCCAGGAGGAGCACGGCGCGGTAGCCGCCCGGCGCGAGCGGCTCGGCGCCGCGCGTCGCGACGACGAGCGCCGGCCGGTCGTCGACCTCCCGGACGGGATGCGCGCCGTCGGCCACGACGACCCGCGCACCGGGGAACGCGCGACCGAGCTCGTCGGCCGTGCGCTCGCTGCCCGACGACGCGAGCCGGAGCCGCGTCGATGAGCACTGCGGGCAGGACCACGCATGAGCCGACCGCCCGCACCACGCGCACACGGGAGTCGCACCGCGCGCTCGCGCGTGGAGCGGTCCTCCGCAGTGGGCGCAGCGCGTCGGCGTGCGGCAGTCCGCGCACACGAGCGACGGCGCATAGCCCGGACGCGCGACCTGGACGAGCACGGGTCCCTCGGCGATCGCCTCGCGCACGGCGCGGAAGCTCGCCGACGGGATGCGCGCGGCGACCTGCTCGTGCTCGGGAGCCGTGCTGAGCACCACGCGCGGCGCGATCCGGCGCGGCGCCTGCACCTCCGCGACGAACCCGATCGACACGAGCCGCTCGACGTCGGTCGTCCGCGTGTGCCCGGCGAACAGGAGCGCGCAGCCGTCGATGCTCTGGCGCACGAGAGCGACGTCGCGCGCGTGGGCGTACGGCGCGAGCGGCTCCTCGAGCAGCGGGTCGCCGTCGTCCCAGATCGCGACGAGCCCCGCGTCGCTCACGGGTGCGTAGACGGCCGAGCGATTGCCGATCACGATGCACGGCGCGGCCTCGAGCGTGCGCAGGTATCCCGCGTAGCGCTCGGGGCCGGACTGACCCGCATCGTGGCGGACGATCGCCCCGTCCGGGACCAGCGGGAGGAGCTGCTCCTGCAGGAGGTCGAGATCTCGGTGGTCCGGGACCGCGACGATCGCCGAGCGTCCGGCGGCGAGCATCGTGGCGGCGGCGGCCGCGAGCAGGCGCGCCCAGGCCGGCCGGCCGTCGACGAGCCGCGGCGGCGCATCCACCGCGACGCGCTCCCCCGCGAGCAGCTGCTCGCGCAGCGTCGGGAACTCCTCGAGCACGGCCTCGGCCCGCCGCCGCTCCGCCGACAGCACCACCGGCGCCGTGCGCGCCTCTGACGCGAGCCACGCCTTCTCGGCCCTCACCATCCGCTTGGGCACGGCGAGGCGCAGGACGTCCGCGGCGGAGCCCGCCGCACGGTCGGCGACCGCGCGCGCGAGACGGTAGAGGCGCTCGGGCAGAACGGGCGCGCTCGAGACGACCTGGTCGATCTCCGACAGCGGCCGGTCGGCGTCGTCCTCGTCGTCGATCTCGACGACGAAGCCCTCGACGACCCGCCCGGCCGTCCGCAGGGGCACCTTCACCCGCACGCCCTGCGCGACGTCGTCGAGGAGCTCGCGCGGGATCGCGTAGTCGAAGAGCCGGTCGAGCTGCGGCAGCGGGGAGTCGAGCTGCACGCGCGCGATGCGGCGTGTCATCGCCCGCGTCCCGTCGTCAGAGCCCTGCGGCGCGCCGCAGCTCCTCGACGCGCGTGGTCTGCTCCCAGGTGAAGTCGGGCAGCTCGCGGCCGAAGTGGCCGTACGCGGCGGTCTGCGCGTAGATCGGGCGCAGCAGGTCGAGGTGCTCGATGATCGCCGCGGGGCGCAGGTCGAAGACCTGCTCGATCGCGCGGATGATCACGTCGTCCGAGACCTTGCCCGTCCCGAAGGACTCGACGTACAGGCCCACCGGGTTCGCCTTGCCGATCGCGTACGCGACCTGCACCTCGAGGCGATCGGCGAGTCCCGCCGCCACGGCGTTCTTCGCGACCCACCGCATGGCGTATGCGGCCGAGCGGTCGACCTTCGACGGGTCCTTGCCGCTGAAGGCGCCGCCGCCGTGGCGCGACGCGCCGCCGTACGTGTCGATGATGATCTTGCGCCCCGTGAGGCCCGCGTCGCCCTTCGGACCGCCCGTCACGAACGGCCCTGCGGGATTGATGTAGAGCTTGACGCCCTCGGCGTCGAGCCCGGTCTGCTCGAGGACGGGGCGGATGACCGACCTCTCGACCTCGTCGCGGAGCTCCTCCTGCGTCATCTTCGGGTGGTGCTGCGTCGAGAGCACGACCGCGTCGATCGTCCGGGGGGTGAATCCCTCGTAGCCGAGCGTGACCTGGGTCTTGCCGTCGGGGCGCAGGAACGGCAGCTCGCCGCTGCGGCGCACCTCCGTGAGGCGCTCGGCGAGCCGGTGCGCCGTCCATGCCGCCATCGGCATGAGCTGCGGGGTCTCGTTCGTGGCGAAGCCGAACATGATGCCCTGGTCGCCCGCTCCGAGCACGTCGAAGCGGTCGATCGAGTCGCCCTCGCGCTGCTCGAGCGCCTTGTCGACGCCGTGTGCGATGTCGCTCGACTGCTCGCCGACCGAGACGCTCACGCCGCACGAGTCTCCGTCGAAGCCCATGTCGCTCGAGGTGTAGCCGATGCGGTTGATCACGCGCCGCACGATCGCGGGGATCTCGACGTAGCCGTCGGTGCGGATCTCGCCCGCGACGTGCACGAGCCCGGTCGTCACGAGCGTCTCGACGGCCACGCGGCTGTCGCGGTCGACCGCCAGGAGCCCGTCGAGGATGCTGTCCGAGATCTGGTCGCAGATCTTGTCGGGGTGTCCTTCGGTGACCGACTCGGACGTGAACAGGCGCAGGCTCATGGCGGCTCCAGACGATCGGGCGGGCGCGGCGCCTGCGGGCACCGCGCCCTCCAGTATGACGAGGGCCCCCGACACGCGGTGACGGAGGCCCTGTCGGTGTGACGAGTTCTTACGCGGTCACTCCGCGGGGCGCAGGCGCAGCTTGTCCTGGTGGATCTCGTGCAGCGCGATCGTCAGCGGCTTGTCCTCGACCGACGAGTCGACGAGGGGCCCGACGTTGTCGAACAGGTTCCCCTCGTGGAGGTCCGTGTAGTAGTCGTTGATCTGACGCGCGCGCTTGGCGCCGTAGATCACCAGCTGGTACTTCGAGTCGACCTTGTCGAGAAGCTCGTCGATGGGCGGGTCGATGATGCCCTTGTGCTCACTGCTCATAGCAGTCCTCCTGTTCGGCGACGTCGGTCGCTCGTCGAGACCATGGCGGGATGGCGCGCGGGTGTCAGCGCGCAGACGCCTGCACCAAGTCTACGACCTGGCGCGCGGCCTCGGCGACCGACTCGTTCACGATGCGGAAATCGAACTCGTTCTGCGCGGCGAGCTCGGTGCGCGCCGTGCGCAGGCGACGGGCCCGCTCCTCCTCGTCCTCGGTGCCGCGCCCGACCAGCCGCGCGGTCAGCTCGTCCCAGCTCGGCGGGAGGAGGAAGACGAGCGTCGCCGACGGATCGGCCGCGCGCACCTGACGGGCGCCCTGCAGGTCGATCTCGAGCAGCACGGCGCGCCCCTCGGCGAGGGCCCGCTCGATCGGCTTGCGCGGCGTGCCGTAGCGGTGCCGGTTGTGCACGACCGCGTACTCGAGCAGCTCGCCGTCCGCGATGAGCCGATCGAACTCGGCGTCGTCGACGAAGTAGTAGTGCTGGCCGTCGACCTCCCCCGGCCGCGGCGCGCGCGTGGTCGCGGAGACCGAGATGAGGAGCTCCGGATGGTGCTCGCGGATGTGCGCCGCGACCGTTCCCTTGCCCACCGCGGTCGGCCCGGCGAGGACGATGAGCCGGCTCCGGCCGGGCCGCGCCTGCGGCTCGGGCATCCGACTGTCGAGCCAGCCGCGCAGAGCGTGCCGCTGCCGGCTGCCGAGGCCGCCCAGCCGCTTGACCGGCGAGATCGCCAGCTCCTCGAGCACGCGGTCGCGCTTGCCCTCGCCGATCGCGGGGAGCGCCATGAGGAACTCGGGCACGCGCATCGTGCCGGCCGCGGACTGCGGGTCGACCTCGGCCCGGCGCAGGACCTCCTGCGGCGTGACGACGCGGGTCGCGAGGTCGCGCTTGAGGCTCGCCCGCGCACGCCGCGCGGCGACCGCCTTCCGCGATGCGGCGGCGCGGTCCACCTCGGGCGGCTTCGGACGGCCCGGTGCGGTGCTCTCAGACATCGGCTTCTCCCTCCGACGATCCCCGGTAGGCGGCCGCGGCGCCGGCGATCGCCTGGGCGAGGCCGTCCGGGCCGGCGGCGAGGATGCTGCGGCTCTCGGATGCGATGACGCACGGCGCCATCTCGCGGAAGACCTCGGGCAGCGCGGCCGCGGCGGCGCCCTGGAACCCGAACCCTGGCGCGAGGATGGGCGCGGGCGGAGCGAACGGCGCCAGCCCCGCCGCGTGCCAGTCGACCGTGGCGCCGATGACGAAGCCCGTGCTGCCCCACTCCCCCTCGCGCGCGACGCGCGCGTTGCGCGCCGACACCTCGGCCACGATCGCCGCCGCGACGCTCGAGCTGTCGGCGGTCGCACGCTGGAGGGCGGTCGCCTCGGGGTTGCTCGTGGCGGCGAGGACGAACGCGCCCTTGCCGTGCTCATCCGCGAGGGCCAGCGTGCCCTCGAGCGCGCCCACGCCCAGATACGGGCTCACCGTGAGCGCGTCGGCCTCGAGCGGCGACCCCGGCGTGAGCCACGCCGCGCCGTACGCGTCCATGGTCGATCCGATATCGCCGCGCTTGGCGTCCGCGATCACCACGAGATCGGCCGCGCGCGCCGCCGCGAGCACGTCCTCGAGAGCGGCGATCCCCGCCGACCCGAAGCGCTCGTAGAACGACACCTGCGGCTTGACGAAGCCCGCGCGCCCCGCGGCCGCCTCGACGACGCGCAGCCCGAACGCCCGCGCGCCCGCGGCATCCGCCTCGAGACCCCACTGCGCGAGCAACGGAAGGTGCGGGTCGATCCCGACGCAGAGCGGGCCGCGCGCGTCGAGGACGGCGCGGACCCGCTCTCCGAACGACGGCACTACGCGCTCACCGCCGCCTCGCGCTGGACGCGGTCGGAGGCGTACTCCTGCAGGCTGCGCACGCCGAAGCCGCCGCCCATCGAGTCCATCGCGCTCACCGCGGCGCCGAGCACCGAGATGGTCGTGAAGAGCGCCTTGTCGGCGCCCACCGCCGCGGCGCGGATCTCGTAGCCGTCCGCGCGCGCCGACATCCCGCTGGGGGTGTTCACGATGATGTCCACGCGCCCCTCGTTGATGAGGTCGACGATGTTCGGCACGCCCGAGTCCTGCGTCTCGCTGTACTTGCGGACCACCTCGACCTCGATGCCGTTGCGCATGAGGATCTCGGCGGTGCCCTCGGTCGCGAGCAGGCGGAAGCCCAGCTGGCGCAGACGGTGCGCGGGCAGGATGACGTCGCGCTTGTCGCTGTCGGCCACCGAGATGAACACGGTGCCCGACAGCGGGATCCCGCCATACGCGGCCGCCTGGCTCTTCGCGAACGCGGTCGGGAAGTCGCGGTCGATGCCCATGACCTCTCCCGTCGAGCGCATCTCCGGGCCGAGCACGGAGTCGACCACCGCGCCCTCGCGCGTGCGGAAGCGCTTGAACGGCAGCACGGCCTCCTTGACGGCGACGGGCGTGTCGAGCGAGACCCGCGAGCCGTCCTGCTCGGGCAGCATGCCCTCCGCCTTGAGCTCGGCGATCGTCGTGCCCGCCATGACCCGGCTCGCCGCCTTCGCGAGCGGGATGCCGAGCGCCTTCGACACGAACGGCACCGTGCGGCTCGCGCGGGGGTTCGCCTCGATGACGTAGAGCACGCCGGCGCTGATCGCGAACTGCACGTTCAGCAGCCCGCGCACGCCCACGCCCTGGGCGATCGCGAGGGTCGCCTCGCGCACGCGGTCGATCTCGGTGCGGCCGAGCGACATCGGCGGCAGCGTGCAGCTCGAGTCGCCGGAGTGGATGCCGGCCTCCTCGAGGTGCTCCATGATGCCGCCCACGTAGAGCTCGTGCCCGTCGTAGAGCGCGTCGACGTCGATCTCCACGGCGTCGTCGAGGAAGCGGTCGACGAGGAGCGGCTGGCCGGGGCCGATGATGGCCTGGTCGGCGATGCGGACGAAGTAGTCGCGCAGGCTCGCCGTGTCGTACACGATCTCCATGCCGCGCCCGCCGAGCACGAAGCTCGGGCGCACGAGCACGGGGTAGCCGATCTCCTCGGCGATCGCGACGGCGCCCTCGACGTCGGTCGCGGTGCCGTTGCGGGGCGCGACGAGGGCGGCGCGCTCGAGGATCTCGGAGAACAGGCCGCGCTCCTCGGCGAGGTCGATCGCCGCGGGGCTCGTGCCGAGGATGCGGTAGCCCGCGTCCTCGATGCCCTTCGCGAGCCCGAGGGGCGTCTGCCCGCCGAGCTGGCAGATGACGCCGAAGATCTCGCCCGACTGGGCCTCGGCGTGAAGGACCTCGAGCACGTCCTCGAGCGTGAGCGGCTCGAAGTACAGGCGGTCGGAGGTGTCGTAGTCGGTCGAGACCGTCTCCGGGTTGCAGTTGACCATGACCGTCTCGAATCCGGCGTCGCTCATCGCGAACGAGGCGTGCACGCACGAGTAGTCGAACTCGACGCCCTGGCCGATGCGGTTCGGGCCCGAGCCGATGATGACGACCTTGCGGCGGTCGGACGGCGTGACCTCGGTCTCGGACTCGTAGCTCGAGTAGTGGTAGGGCGTCTGCGCGGGGAACTCGCCCGCGCACGTGTCGACCGTCTTGAACACGGGGCGGATGCCGAGGCCGTGGCGGATGCCGCGCACCTCCGCCTCGGACAGGCCGCGCAGCTGCGCGATCTGGACGTCCGAGAATCCGTGGTCCTTGGCCAGGCGGATGGCCCGCTCGTCGAGCTCCGCGGCGTCGGCGACGGCCTGCGCGACCTCGTTGATGAGGACGATCTGGTCGAGGAACCACGGGTCGATGGCCGTCGACGCGAAGACCTGCTCGACCGTCGCGCCGAGGCGCAGCGCCTGCTGCACGTCGACGATGCGGCCGTCGGTGGGCGTCTTGATCGTCTCGAGGAGCTCCTCGACCGAGCGCGTCTCCTCGCCCCAGTGGAAGCTCGAGCCGCGCTTCTCGACGGAGCGGAGCGCCTTCTGCAGGGCGGTCGTGTAGTTGCGGCCGATCGCCATGGCCTCGCCGACCGACTTCATGGTCGTGGTGAGCGTGGGGTCGGCGGCCGGGAACTTCTCGAACGCGAAGCGCGGGACCTTGACGACGACGTAGTCGAGCGTGGGCTCGAACGAGGCCGGCGTGACCTGCGTGATGTCGTTGGGCACCTCGTCGAGGCGGTAGCCCAGGGCCAGCTTGGCCGCGAGCTTGGCGATCGGGAAGCCCGTCGCCTTCGACGCGAGCGCCGACGAGCGGGAGACGCGCGGGTTCATCTCGATGACGATGATGCGCCCGTTCTCGGGGTTGATCGCGAACTGGATGTTGCAGCCGCCGGTGTCGACGCCCACGGCGCGGATGATGTCGATCCCGATGTCGCGCAGGCGCTGGTACTCGCGGTCGGTGAGCGTGAGCGATGGGGCGACCGTGATCGAGTCGCCCGTGTGCACGCCGACCGGGTCGACGTTCTCGATCGTGCAGACGACGACCGTGTTGTCGGCCGTGTCGCGCATGAGCTCGAGCTCGTACTCCTTCCAGCCGAGGATCGACTCCTCGAGGAGCACCTCGGTCGTGGACGACTCGTGCAGGCCCGCGCCCGCGATGCGGCGCAGGTCCGCCTCGTCGTAGGCGAAGCCCGACCCCAGGCCGCCCATCGTGAACGAGGGGCGCACGACGAGCGGGTAGCCGAGGTCCTCTGCCGCCTCGAGCACCTCCTCCATCGTGTGGGCGATGCGGCTGCGCGCGACCTCGGCGCCCGCCTCGACGACGAGCTCCTTGAACACCTGGCGGTCCTCGCCCTTGCGGATGGCGTCGACCTTGGCGCCGATGAGCTCGACGTCGTACTTCTCGAGGATGCCGCGCTCGTGCAGGGCCATCGCCGCGTTCAGCGCGGTCTGGCCGCCCAGCGTCGGCAGGATCGCGTCGGGCTTCTCCTTCGCGATGATCGTCTCGATGACCTCGGGCGTGATCGGCTCGATGTACGTCGCGTCGGCGAAGTCGGGGTCGGTCATGATCGTCGCGGGGTTCGAGTTCACGAGGATGACGCGGACGCCCTCCTCCCGGAGCACGCGGCACGCCTGGGTGCCGGAGTAGTCGAACTCGCAGGCCTGGCCGATCACGATCGGGCCCGACCCGATGACGAGCACGGACTGGATGTCGGGGCGCTTAGGCATTGTCTTCCTCGGACGTTGAGCGAGCGGAGCGAGCCGAGATGGTGTCGCGCACCATGTCGACGAAGCGGTCGAAGAGGTAGTTGGCGTCGTGCGGACCGCCCGCGGCCTCGGGGTGGTACTGCACGGAGAACGCCGGGATGTCGAGGGCGCGCAGGCCCTCCACGACGTCGTCGTTGAGGCCCACGTGGCTGACCTCGACGCGGCCGAACCCGGCGGGGCTCTCGAAGACCTCGTCGATCGGGGCGTCCACGGCGAACCCGTGGTTGTGCGCCGTGATCTCGACGCGGCCCGTGAGCTTGTCGCGCACCGGCTGGTTGATCCCGCGGTGGCCGAAGGGCAGCTTGTAGGTGCCGAGGCCGAGCGCGCGGCCGAGGAGCTGGTTGCCGAAGCAGATGCCGAAGAACGGCAGGCCGTCGCGCAGCACGCTCTGCAGGAGGGCGACGTGGGCGTCGCTCGCCGCGGGGTCGCCGGGGCCGTTCGAGTAGAACACCGCGACGGGGTCGATGGCCTTGAGCTCCTCGAAGGTCGTGCTCTGCGGCAGCACGTGCACCTCGAAGCCGCGTCGGGCGAGGTTCTCCACCGTCGCCTGCTTGATGCCGAGGTCGATGACGGCGAGGCTGCCGATGCGGTCGCCCTGCGCGGGCGTGACGGCGGCGACATCGACCGAGACCTCGGCCGAGAGGTTGCGGCCGGCCATCGCGGGCGCCTCGGTCACGATGCGCAGCTGCTCGTCGGCGGCGAGGCCGGCGGCCTCGCCCGAGAACACGCCGCCGCGCATCGAGCCGGCCGAGCGGATGTGACGGGTCACGGCGCGCGTGTCGATGCCGCTGATCCCGACGACGCCGTCGCGCTCGAGCGCCGCGTCGAGCGGCTCCTCCGCGCGCCAGTTCGACACGACCCGGCTGGGGTCGCGCACGATGTAGCCGGACACCCAGATGCGGCGGGACTCGGGGTCCTCGGTGTTGACGCCGGTGTTCCCGATGTGCGGCGCGGTCTGCAGCACGATCTGACCCGCGTACGAGGGGTCGGTGAGCGTCTCCTGGTAGCCGGTCATGCCGGTCGAGAAGACGACCTCGCCGAGGGTCGTGCCGCGCGCACCGTAGGCGTAACCGGCGAAGCGCGTGCCGTCTTCGAGGACGAGGACCGCGGGGTCGCGGTCGAGCAGAGAGGTCATGAGGTCGCTCCTGTGGGGGTCGGGGAGGTGCGCAGGTCTTCGATCGCCGCGACGAGCGCGTCGGGATCGCCGCCCTGAAGGCGCACATAGGAATCGCAGATGGTGCCGTCGGAGGCGCGCCACGCGATGAGCACGAGGCCGTCCGTCTCGACGACGCGGTCGATGGTCCAGGTCGCGCGGCCCGCGCCGACGAGCTCGTCCGCGCGGAGGAAGATGCCGGGCGCCCCGGCGAGGTCGAGGGCGACGCCGCGGTCCGTCACCGTGACGCCCGCCTTCGCCCGGAACTCGAGGTGCCGCACGGCGAGCCGATCGAGCGGCTGGTCGTGGCGGGTCGTGGCCACGTAGAGGCCGTCGAAGCGGGCCGTCTCGGCGCCCTCCGCCGCGCGCACGGGCGCGGAGGTGCCGGCGTCCCGCCGGGATCGTCGGCGCCATCCCCACGCCATCGCGCCGAGGATGACCGCCGCGATCGCCGCCATCATGAGGAGGCCGGGGAGGTACGCGCTCATGCGCCCTCCCGCTCGACGAGCTCGCCGTCGGCGAGCGTGAGGGAGCCGCGGTGGATGGTCCACATCACGCGACCGGGCAGCTCGCGCCCGAGGTAGGGCGAGTTCGCGCTGCGTCCGCGCAGGTCGGCTGCGCCGAACGGGGCGGACGGCCGCGGGTCGTAGAGCGCGATCTCGGCCGGCTCGCCGGCCGCGATCGGCGTGCCGTGCCCCGCGAGCCGCCCGATCCGGGCGGGCGCCTTCGACAGGACGCGCGCGACGTCCTGCCATCCGATGAGGCCCGTCACGACCATCGCCTCGTGCACGACGCGCAGCGCGCTCTCGAGGCCGACCATGCCGTTGGCCGCGGCCGCCCACTCGCAGCTCTTGCTCTCAGCGGGATGCGGCGCGTGGTCGGTGGCGACGATGTCGATCGTGCCGTCCGCGAGGCCCTCGCGCACGGCCAGGACGTCCTCCTCGCGCCGCAGCGGCGGATTGACCTTGAAGCGCGCGTCGTACCCGCGCACGAGCTCGTCCGTGAGGAGGAGGTGGTGCGGCGTGACCTCGGCGGTCACGTCGATGCCGCGCTTCTTCGCCCATCGGATGATGTCGACCGACCCCGCGGTCGACAGGTGGCAGACGTGAAGGCGCGAGCCCACGTGCTCGGCGAGGAGCACGTCGCGCGCGATGATCGACTCCTCGGCGACCGCCGGCCATCCCGCGAGCCCCAGCTCTGCCGAGACGACGCCCTCGTTCATCTGGGCGCCCTCCGTGAGGCGGGGGTCCTGCGCGTGCTGGGCGACGACGCCGTCGAACGCCTTCACGTACTCGAGCGCGCGGCGCATGATGAGCGGATCCCACACGCAGAACCCGTCGTCGCTGAAGACGCGCACGCGCGCACGCGAGTCGGCCATCGCGCCGAGCTCGGCGAGGCGCTCGCCCTTCTGGCCGACGGTCACTGCGCCGATCGGCTGCACGGTCGCGTAGCCCGCCGCCTCGCCGAGCGCGAGCTCCTGCTCGACGACGCCCGCGACATCCGCGACGGGAGAGGTGTTGGGCATCGCGAACACGGCCGTGAAGCCGCCGGCGGCCGCGGCACGGGTGCCGGTGAGGATGGTCTCGCTCGCCTCGTAGCCTGGCTCGCGCAGGTGGGTGTGGAGGTCGACCAGACCGGGCAGCGCGATGAGCCCTGCGGCGTCGATGATGCGGGCGCCGGCCCGGCTGAGGCCCGTGCCGACCTCCGCGATGCGGCCGTCCTCGACGAGGATGTCGGCCGTCTCGCCGCCCTCGATAGCGGCTCCTCGGATGAGAAGGGATGTCGACTCGGTCACTTCGTTCCCTCGCTCTCCCGCTCCCCCGCGAGCAGCAGGTAGAGCACGGCCATCCGCACCGACACGCCGGCTCGCACCTGCTCGAGCACGGTGGCCCGGGGCGAGTCGGCTGCGGCTGCGGAGATCTCCAGTCCCCGGTTCATGGGCCCGGGGTGCATGACAATCGTATCCTCCGGCAGCGTGGCGAAGCGCTCGGGGTCGAGGCCCCAGCGCCGCGAATACTCCCGCTCCGAGGGGAAATAGGCGGCGTTCATCCGCTCGAGCTGGATCCGCAGCATCATGAGCGCGTCGGGCCGCGCGGCGATGGCCTCGTCGAGGTCGTAGCGCACGGTCACGGGCCACTGCGACACGTCCTGCGGGAGGAGCGTCGGCGGCGCGACGAGCGTGACCTCGGCGCCGAGGGTGGCGAGGAGCCAGACGTTCGACCGCGCGACGCGCGAGTGCAGGATGTCGCCGACGATCGCGACGCGGTAGCCCGCGAGGTCGCGACCGCGACTGGCCGCGCCGTACCGGCGCTTGCGCATCGTGAAGGCGTCCAGGAGCGCCTGCGTCGGGTGCTCGTGCGTCCCGTCGCCCGCGTTCACGACGCCGGCCGAGATCCAGCCGCTCGTCGCGAGCGTGCGCGGCGCTCCGGACGCGCCGTGCCGGATGACGACGGCGTCGGCGCCCATCGCCTGCAGGGTCTGCGCGGTGTCCTGGAGGCTCTCGCCCTTCGAGACGCTCGATCCCTTCGCCGAGAAGTTGATGACGTCGGCGGAGAGGCGCTTCGCGGCGGCCTCGAACGAGATGCGCGTGCGGGTCGAGTCCTCGAAGAAGAGGTTGACGACCGTGCGGCCGCGCAGGGTCGGCAGCTTCTTGACCTCGCGCTCCTGGGTGTCGGCCATGTCCTCCGCGACGTCGAGGATGCGGATGGCGTCGGCGCGGCCGAGCGTGCGGGTGTCGAGCAGGTGCCGCATCAGCCGGCCGTCTCGATCGACACGTGCTCTTCCCCGTCGACGTCGGCGAGGCGCACGTTCACGCGCTCGGCGCGCGAGGACGGGAGGTTCTTGCCGACGAAGTCGGGGCGGATCGGGAGCTCGCGGTGGCCGCGGTCGACGAGGATCGCGAGGCGCACGGCGGACGGGCGGCCGATGTCATTCAGGGCGTCCAGCGCAGCGCGGATGCTGCGGCCCGAGAAGAGCACGTCGTCGACGAGGACGACGGTCCGGCCGTCGATGCCCCCGGGCGGGATCTCGGTCGGGCGCGGCGCGCGCGTGGGGTGCTTCGCGAGGTCGTCGCGGTACATCGTGACGTCGAGCGAGCCGACGGGCACGGGGCGGCCGCCGAAGCGCTCGACGAGCGCCGCGAGACGACGGGCGAGCGTGACGCCCCTGGTCGGGATGCCGAGGAGGACGAGGTCGTCGGGGCCCTTGTTGGACTCGAGGATCTCGTGGGCGATCCGCGTCAGGGCACGGGCGATGTCAGCGTCATGCAGCACGGTTCTCGTGCTCATCCGCCGCTCCCTTCTCCGCCTCACGGGACGGTGTTAAAGGTGCAGATGGCTCCAGTCTACCGGGTGCGCGTCAGGGCTCGAGCAGGCCGCGGATGTCGTCGGCCGTGAGCGCCTGCGAGAAGAGCGCGTCGTCGTCCATGACCGCCGAGAACAGGCGCGCCTTGCGCTCCTGCAGGGCCATGACCTTCTCCTCGATCGTGTCGGCCGCGATCATCCGGTAGACCATCACCTGCTTGGTCTGCCCGATGCGATGCGCGCGGTCGACGGCCTGCGCCTCGGCCGCGGGGTTCCACCAGGGGTCGAGGAGATACACGTAGTCGGCTTCCGTGAGCGTGAGCCCGAACCCGCCGGCCTTGAGGCTGATGAGGAAGACCGGCGCGTCGCCCGAGCGGAAGGACTCCACGACGGCGGGACGGTCGCGGGTCGAGCCGTCGAGGTGCGCGTGCGCGATGCCCTCGCGATCGAGTCGCGCGGCGACGATGTCGAGGTACGACGTGAACTGGCTGAAGACGAGCGCCCTGTGCCCCTCGGCGATGACCTCGGACAGCTGCTCGACGAGCGCGTCGAGCTTGCTCGAGGGGATGTGCGCGTGCGCGGGATCGACGAGCTCGGGCGCGAGGCTCAGCAGGCGCAGGAGGGTGAGCGACCGGAACACGATGAAGCGATTGCGGTCGAGGTCGTCGAGCAGCCCGAGCACCTTCTGGCGCTCGCGCTGCAGCACGGTGTCGTACACCTCGCGGTGCGCGGCGCTCAGCTCGACGTGAAGCCTCTGCTCCTGCTTGGGCGGCAGGTCGTCCGCGACGAGCTCCTTCGTGCGCCGGAGCATGAGGGGGCGGATGCGGCGGCGCAGGCGGGCGAGGCGGCGCTCGCGGTAGTCGGCGCCCTCCTGGTTCTCGGGGACCTTCCCCTTCTCGATCGGCCCGATGTACTCCTCGCGGAACCGCCGTGCCGAGGGGAACAGCCCGGGGGCCGCGAGCGAGAGGAGCGCCCAGAGCTCGGAGAGCCCGTTCTCGAGCGGGGTGCCCGTCACGGCGAACGTCACGTCGGCTCGGAGGTCGGCCGCTGCCCGGTGCACGCCCGTCTGCGGGTTCTTCGCGAACTGCGCCTCGTCGAGGATGAGGCCCGCCCATTCGACCCCCGCGTACTCCGCCGCGTCGAGCCGCAGCAGCGCATACGACGTCACGACGATGTCGGCCTCGGCCGCGGCGTCGGCGAGCGTGCCCGACCGCTTGGTGCGCGTCGCGTCGATCCGGTGGACGCGCAGCGATGGCGCGAAGCGCGCCGCCTCGTCGCGCCAGGTCGCGGTGACGGACGTGGGCGCGACGACGAGGAACGGGCGCCGCTCCCCCGCCTCGCGCGTGTGCAGGATGAGCGCGAGCATCTGGATCGTCTTGCCCAGCCCCATGTCGTCGGCGAGGATCCCGCCCAGGCGATGCCGCCACAGGAACGCGAGCCAGTCGAGACCCGCCTGCTGGTAGGGCCGCAGACGTGCCGCGAGCCCCGCAGGCGGCGGGGTCGGCTCGATCCGGTCGATGTCGCGCAGGCCCTCGGCCGTCGCGCGCCACGACGCCGCCGGCGCGGACTCGTCTGCGAGGTCCTCGAAGTCCGCCCAGAGCGCCGTCTGATAGCGGCTGATGCGCGGTCCGGCCTCCCACTCCGACAGTGTCGCGGCCTCGTCCACGAGATCGCGGAGCCGCTGCAGCGCCGGGTGCGCGAGCGAGAAGTAGTCGCCGTCGGCGAGCAGCAGCTTCTTGCGGCGCTGGCTGATCGCGGTGAAGAGCGGGGCGAACGGGATGCGGCGGCCGTCGATGGTCACGACGACGCCGAGATCGAACCAGTCGGCGTCGGTGCTCTCGACGGTCGAGACCGAGATCTCGGGCACGCCGGCGAGCTCGCGGTACCGCCGCCGCGAGCCGCTCGTCTCGACGCGGACGCCCTCCGCCTCGAGCGCGGGCAGGATGCGCTCCGAGAACTCCGCCGCGTCGACGTCGCGCAGCTCGCCCGACGGGGCGAACGGCACGTCGGCAGCGCCCTCCCACGCGCGCGCGATGCGCTCCGCGAGCGCCGCCTCGGCCGCGCCGTCCCGATCCGGGTCCGGCGAGGCCGGGCCGCCCGGCTCGCCCAGCGGATGGCGCGCGAGCCCCGCGTAGGCGCACGACAGCGCATACGTCGTGCGGTCGCCGGGATGGAACGTCACGGCGATCACCGCCTGCGGAGCCGGCCGCTCCGGCACCTCGATGCCCTCGGGAGCGCGCACCTCGACCCGGCGCGCGATCACGGGCAGGGCGTCGCGGACGAACTCCTCCGCATCCTCGGCCGGCACGTCGAGCTCGCCCTGCGCGCCGATGAGGAGGGCGACCGGATCGGCCAGTGCGACCGGTGCGAGCGTGAGGGAGATGCGTCCGCCCTCAGAAGCGAACGCGTAGACGCCCGAGCGCGCGACAGGGCGGACCGAGGCGAGGTCGACCGGCGCGCCGTCGATCTCGATCTCCGCCCGCACGCTCAGCGCGCCGTCGTCCGCCTCGTCGATGCGCACCCGCGCGGACGCCGACCGCGCGAGCCGCACGTCGAGGAGCTTCTGCGTCGGCACGAGGGGGATGCCGAGGCCGTCGGCCGCGCGCAGGTGCGTCCAGAGCAGGGCGGACGGGATCGAGTCGAGCGTGAGCCACTCCGATCCATCGCCGAACGCGTCGAGCCGGAACACGTCGCGCGCGATGCTGTAGAGCTCGGCGAACCAGCGCGACTGCGCGTGCGGGAATCGGCTGCCGGGGCGTCGGACCGCGTCCCACGACGCGTCGCCCTTGATCCACGCGCCCGAGCGGTCGCTGCGCAGGAGAGGCCGCAGCCCCACGAACAGCTCGCCGGCCGTGCCGCGCTCGAGCTGACGCGGATGCGCGGCCTCGGCGCGCCGCGCCTGCCATCCGCCCGCCGAGCGCGCTGGCCGGTGCCGGAGCTCGACCCCGAGCGCGAGCGGGACCGTGTCGGGCGCCGCCGCGGTCTCGGCGGGCGTCACGAGGCTGCGCCACGAGGCGCCGGCTCCGTCGGGGCGCCGCCCCTGCGCGGCGTTCCGCTGCTGCGCGTTGCCCGCGAGCAGCGCCGCGACGACGTGCTTGCAGCGGCTGCGCAGGGGGCAGCTGCACTGCGATGCGACGATCGCCGACGTCCGCGCGTCGAACCGCACCCGCACGGTGTAGCTGCGCGCCGACGATCCGGCGACGCGCGCGGTCAGGGTGACGCCGTCGGTCATCCACCGCGCGTGCTCGACCGCGCCCTCCTGGAAGTACGCGAGCCCGCGCGCGTACGCTCCGTCGTCCGCCATCCTGCGGATGGCGTCGACGGGGACGTACGGCGCGGGCACGCGGAGCGGACCGAGGTCAGTTCGAGCGCGCGATGCGCGCGAGGACGCCGTGCACGAAGGCGCCGGACTCCTCGGTGGAGAGCTCCTTGGCGAGCTCCACGGCCTCGTCGATCGCGACGGCCGTCGGGACCTCGTCGTTGAAGAGGATCTCCCACGTGCCGATGCGCAGCAGCGCCCGGTCGACCGCGGGCATGCGCTCGAGCCTCCAGTCGCGGCTGTGCGTCGTGATCTGCTCGTCGATCTCGTCGCGGTGGTCGATCACGCCGTCGACGATGTCGCGCGCGTACAGCCACGACGCCTGTCGGGCGGGCTCCCCCGCCGCGCGCTTCGCCTCCGCGGCGAGCGTCACCTCGAGGGCGTCGCCGCGGACGTCCGAGGAGAAGAGGATGTCGAGGGCGCGCTTGCGCGCCTTGGTGCGTGCGCTCACTCGCGCGGCTTCAGTTCACGCGGCCGAGGTAGTCGCCCGTGCGGGTGTCGACCTTGACCTTCGTGCCGGTCTCGAGGAACAGCGGGACCTGGATCTCCGCGCCCGTCTCGACGGTCGCGGGCTTCGTGCCGGCCGACGAGCGGTCGCCCTGCAGGCCGGGCTCGGTGTACGTGATCTCGAGCACGACCGACGCCGGCATGTCGAGGTACAGCGGCTGGCCGTCGTGCAGCGCGATCGTGACGAGCTGGTTCTCGAGCAGGTAGTTCGACGCGTCGCCGACGACAGCGGCCGGCACGTTGATCTGGTCGTAGTCCGTCGCGTCCATGAAGACGAACGAGTCGCCGTCGTTGTAGAGGTACGTGAAGTCGCGGCGGTCGACGTTCTGGATGTCGACCTTGGCGCCCGCGTTGAACGTGCGGTCGACCACCTTGCCGGACACGACGTTCTTCAGCTTGGTGCGCACGAACGCGCCGCCCTTGCCGGGCTTGACGTGCTGGAACTCCACCACGCTCCAGAGCTGTCCGTCGATGGCGAGGACGACGCCGTTCTTGATGTCTGCGGTGGATGCCATGTGCGTAAGTGATCCGTTCGTGTGGATTCGTCGAGAGAACTCAGGGCCCGCGGACGGGCCGAGAGAAGATCCTAGTTCAGATCGACGTGCGTCGGATGGATGACCCGCTTCAGGAAGTCCTGCATGCGCGGGGTCTGCGGGTTGCCGATCACCTGCGCCGCCGGGCCCTCCTCCACGACGACGCCGCCGTCCATGAAGACGACGCGGTCCGCGACGACCCGCGCGAACTCCATCTCGTGGGTGACCACGAGCATCGTCATGCCGTCGTCGGCCAGCTGCCGCATGATCGCGAGCACGTCGCCGACCGTCTCGGGATCGAGCGCCGATGTCGGCTCGTCGAACAGCATGAGGTGGGGGTCCATCGAGAGCGACCGCGCGATCGCGACGCGCTGCTGCTGGCCGCCCGACAGCTGGTCGGGGTACCGTCCCGCGAGGGCGCCCAGCCCCACGCGGTCGAGGTTGGCCTGCGCGATGCGCTCGGCCTCCGCCTTCGGCCGCCGCAGGACCTTGAGCTGCGCGACCGTGCAGTTCTCGAGCACCGTGAGGTGCGGGAAGAGGTTGAACTGCTGGAACACCATCCCCACGTGGCGGCGCAGCTCGTCGATGTCGAGGTCGGGGTCGGTGACCTCGCGGCCGCCGACCTCGATCGCGCCGCCGGTCGGCTCCTCGAGGAGGTTGACGCAGCGCAGCAGCGTCGACTTGCCCGAGCCCGACGGCCCGATGAGGCACACGACCTCCCCGGGAGCGACCTCGAGGTCGATGCCCTTGAGCACCTCGTTCGAGCCGTACGACTTCCGCAGGCCGCGGATCACGACGCCGAACTGCGCGGCGTTCTCGGATGTGCCGGTCATGTCTCGTCCTCCGACGTCTATCGCCTGGTCCGCGCCGAGCGCGACTCGAAGCGCCGCGACAGCTGGCTGAGCGGCAGCGTGATGATGAGGTACATGGCGCCCGCGACGACGAGCGGGGTGATGCCGGCGCCGTACTGCAGGATGCCGTCGCGGCCGAGCTTGGTGAGCTCGAAGCTCTCGGCGGCGAGGCCGATCACGTAGATGAGCGACGTGTCCTTCGTGACGAGGATGAACTCGTTCGTCAGCGGGGGCAGCACCATCCGGAACGCCTGCGGGATGACGATCGTGAGCATCGCGCGCCATCCGGGCATCCCGAGCGACCGCGCGGCCTCGTACTGGCCGCGCGGCACGGCCTGCAGGCCCGCCCTGAGCGTCTCCGCGATGTACGCGGCGGCGACGATCCCGAGCGAGAGCATCACGACGAGGATCGTCGGCCAGCGCGTCCCCGGGAACGCGGCCGGCACGCCGAACCCGAAGGCGATGAACACGAGCAGCGCGGGGATGCCGCGGAAGAACTCGATGTACGCGGTCGCGATCCAGCGGTACGGCGCGAACGACGACAGCTTCATGAGCGCCAGGAGCATCCCGAGCGCGAGGCCGAGCGCGAAGGACACGATCGTGTAGACGATCGTGTTCTTGAGCCCGACGAGGATGATCCCGGGGAACATCCCCGCGACGGCCGGGAAGTCGAAGAACGAGTCGAGGATCCGCGGCCAGTCGATGACGATCGCCAGGACGACGATCAGCGCGACGAAGACCCCGGCCTGCGCGTACTGCGCCGTCCGCGCGCGCTGGCGTGCGGTGAGTGCCATCGGGCGCCCCGCCTAGGAGCCCTCGCCGAACCAGGTCGCCTTGAGCTCGTCGAGCTCGCCGGACTCGGTCAGGCGCTGCAGGGTGCCGTTCACGACCTCGAGCAGCGCCGTGTCGCCCTTCTCGACCGCGATGCCGAGCTTCTCGCCGGTCTCGAAGTCGGCCACGCGCTCGAAGCCCTCCTCGTCCTTCACGCCGTATGCGAGGACCGAGACGTTCCCGAGCACGGCGTCGACCGTCCCGGCCTTGAGCGCCTCGAGCTGGAGGCCGGCGTTCTCGAAGCCGATCGGCGAGATGCCGTTCTCATGCGCGTACGCCTCGCCCGTCGTCCCCGACTGCACGCCGACCTGCTTGCCGACCGCCGACTCGAGGTCGGTGATGCCGGAGTCCGCGCTCGCGATGAGCGTGAGGTCGTCGTCCATGTAGGGCTCGGAGAAGTCCATGTTGCCCTTGCGCTCCTCGGTGATCGAGATCGAGGAGATCGCCGCGTCGCACTTGTCGAACGACAGGCCCGACTGGATGGACTCGAACGAGTCGACGATCACCTCGAGCTCGGCGTCCAGGTCGGCCGCGATCTCGTTGGCGATGTCGATGTCGAAGCCCACGGTGTCGCCGTTGTCGTCGATGAACTCGAACGGCTCGTAGGGGATGTCGGAGCAGACGGTGAACGTGCCGGGCTCGACGAGGGAGACGCCGCCCTCCTCGGCCGGCTCCTCGCCGGCGCCGGAGGCGCATCCTGCGAGGGCGAGGCCGGCCGTGCCGGTGACGAGCAGTGCGGTGATCGCACGGGAGCGGAGCTGCATCATCGCGACGCCTTCCTTCTGGGTGACGAGAGGGACTCTCGGGTGCTGTTGGGCCATCCTAGTCACGGGGTCGGCCGGCCTGGAGGATGCGACCCGCGTCCTCCTCGCCGATCTCCTGGTATGCCGCGAAGAGGAGCGACTCGTCGGGCGCCTGCGCGACCGTCGGCTTCCCGATGTCGTCGAGGAGCACGAACCGCAGCATGCCCGCGCGCGCCTTCTTGTCGCGCTGCATGGTGGCCAGCAGCTGCGTCCACGCGCCCATCCGGTACGTCGTGGGCAGTCCGAGCGCGGTGAGGATGGCGCGGTGGCGGTCGACGGCCGCATCCGAGAGCCGGCCGGCGAGTCGCGACAGCTCGGCGGCGTACATCATGCCGATCGAGACGGCCGCGCCGTGCCGCCAGCGGTAGCGCTCCGCGTGCTCGATCGCGTGGCCGAGGGTGTGGCCGTAGTTGAGCGTCTCGCGCACGCCCGACTCGCGGAAGTCCTCGCCCACGACGTCGGCCTTCATCCGGATCGCGAGCTCGATGCAGCGGCGGAACTCGGGGGTCGACGGGTCGGTCGCACGGGCTGGATCGGCCTCGACGATGTCGAGGATCTCCGGGTACCGGATGAAGCCGGCCTTCACGACCTCGGCGAATCCCGCGACGGCCTCGTTCTGCGGCAGGGTCGCGAGGAGGTCGAGGTCGCACAGCACGGCGCGGGGCGCCCAGAACGCCCCGACGAGGTTCTTGCCCTCCGCGGTGTTGATGCCGGTCTTGCCGCCGACGGCCGCATCGACCATGCCGAGGACGGTCGTGGGGATCTGCACGACGTCGACGCCGCGCAGCCACGTCGCCGCGACGAAGCCCGCGAGGTCGGTCACGGCGCCGCCGCCGAGCCCGACGACCGCGTCCGTGCGCGTGAAGTCGGCCTGGCCCATGATCTGCCAGCAGAACGCGGCGACCTCGACGCGCTTGGCCTGCTCGGCGTCGGGAACCTCGGCGAGGAGGACCTCGCGCCCCGTGTCGCCCATGAGGCTCTCGCGCAGCTCCTCCGCGCGCGCCCCGAGCGAGGGCTGGTGCACGACGAGCACCTTCTTCGCAGCCGGCGGGAGCACCTCGCCGAGGCGCGCGAGCACCCCGCTGCCGACGATGACGTCGTACCCTGGCGTGCCGGCCACGCTGATCACGGTGTCGCTCATGACTCCTCCTCCGTGCGCGCCGCGCGCGCTGTCGTCTCGTCGTCGGCCGGCTCGTCGCCGCGCAGCCACGCCACGATCCGCTCGACCGTGCGCTGGGTCGGGCCGCGCGACGTGTCGAACACGGCGTCCGCCACCTCGGCGTACAGGGGCTCGCGCTCGGCGCGGATGCGCGTCCACTCGGCCACCGGATCGACGTCGCCGTTGAGCAGCGGGCGCTTGTGCCCCCGGATGCGGTGGGCGATCGCGGTCTCGTCGACCGTCAGGAGCACGACGCGGTGCGCACGCAGGCGCTCGCGCGTCTCGGCGGAGAGGACGGCGCCTCCCCCGAGCGCGACGACGCCGCCCCCCTCGAGGGCCGTGCGCACGGCCTCGCGCTCGATCTCGCGGAACCGCGCCTCGCCCTCGCGCGCGAAGAGCTCGGCGATCGGGCCGTGCGCGCGCACGATCGCGGTGTCGGTGTCGGTGAACGGGAGACCGAGCGCGCGCGCGACGCGCTTGCCGAGGCTCGACTTGCCGGCGCCCATCGGGCCGACGAAGACGATCGCGCCTGCCGCGTGGCCGTCAGAGGACGGCGTCATGCGCGAGGGCGGCCGTGCGCTGCGTCTCGGGGATCGCGGCGAGGTAGGCCTCGAGGTTGCGGCGCGTCTCGGCGACCGAGTCGCCGCCGAACTTCTCGAGCACGGCCTCGGCCAGCACGATCGCCGTCATCGCCTCGGCGACGACGCCGGCGGCCGGCACGGCGCAGACGTCGGAGCGCTGGTGATGCGCCGACGCGGTGTCGCCGGTCGCGACGTCGATCGTCCGGAGCGCGTGCGGCACGGTCGCGATCGGCTTCATGCCGGCCCGCACGCGCAGGATCGTGCCCGTGGACATCCCGCCCTCGGTGCCGCCCGCGCGGTCGGAGCCGCGCACGATGCCGTCGTCGCCGGCGAACAGCTCGTCGTGCGCCTGCGACCCGCGGCGCCGGGTGGTCTCGAAGCCGTCGCCGACCTCGACGCCCTTGATCGCCTGGATGCTCATGAGCGCCTGCGCGAGCTTCGCGTCGAGGCGGCGGTCCCAGTGCACGTGCGAGCCGAGCCCCGGGGGCAGGCCGTACGCGAGCACCTCGACGATGCCGCCGAGCGTGTCGCCGTCCTTCTTGGCGGCATCGACCTCGGCGACCATCCGCGCGCTCGTGTCCGCGTCGAAGCAGCGCAGCGGATCCGCGTCGAGCGCTGCGACGTCGTCGGGCGCGGGGAGCGGCGCGTCCTCCGGCACGCGCACGGGGCCGATCGACAGCGTGTGGCTCACGAGGCGGATGCCCAGCTCGCCGAGGAAGCACCGCGCCACGGCGCCGAGTGCGACGCGGGCGGCGGTCTCGCGGGCGCTCGCGCGCTCGAGGATCGGCCGTGCCTCGTCGAAGCCGTACTTCTGCATGCCCACGAGGTCGGCGTGTCCGGGGCGCGGGCGGGTGAGCGGGGCACCGCGGCCGCGCGACTTCTCGGTGAGCTCGACGGGCTCCGCGCTCATCACCTCGGTCCACTTCGGCCACTCGGTGTTGCCGATGCGCAGGGCGATCGGGCTGCCCATGCTGAGGCCGTGGCGGATGCCGCCCGAGATCGACAGCTCGTCCTGCTCGAACTTCATGCGCGATCCGCGCCCGTAGCCCAGCTTGCGGCGCTGCAGGTCTTCCTGGATGGCGGAGGCCGTGACGGGGACGCCTGCGGGCAGTCCCTCCATGATGGCGATGAGTTCGGGGCCGTGCGATTCGCCGGCGGTCAGCACGCGGAGCATGGCCACTAGTCTCCCATGAGCGCGGAGCGCATCGCGGCCACGACCTCGTCCTCGCGGTCGAGGGGCGCCTCGGGGTCGCCCGTCGTGAAGATCCGCACCTGCAGAACGGCCTGGTGCAGCAGCATCCCGAGACCCGAGTGCGCATCGCCGTCCGCCCAGCGTCGGGCGAGCGCCGACGGCCACGGCGCGTACGCCACGTCGAAGAGCGGCCCTCCGGCCGCCGCGAGGCGGTCGGCCTGCGCACCGGGCAGCTCCGCCCCGCCGGGGAGCGTCGCGATCGTGAGGTCGGCCGGCGCGTGCGGATGGTCGAACGACGACACCCGCACGTCGATCCCCGCGCGCTCGCCGATCGCCACGAGCGGCGCCGCGCGCTCGGCGCTGCGGGCGACGACGTCGACGCGACGCGCGCCCATCTCCCCCACCGCGACGAGCGCGGAGGACGCGGTCGCTCCCGCCCCCGCGATGCGCGCGGTCTCGAGCCGCCTGATGCCGAGCTCGTCGAGCGCGCGAACGATCCCGCCGACGTCGGTGTTGAACCCGAGCGGGCCCTCGCCGTCCCACTGCGCGATGCCCGGCAGGTCGGGTGACGGCGTGCCGAAGAACAGCGTGTTGACGGCGCCCGTGAGCTCGGCGCGTCGCCCGCGCCACGCCGCCGCGCGGTGCGCCTGCTCCTTGAGCGGCATCGTCACGGCGAGACCGCGCCATGCGCGCTCCGCGAGAGCGGCGTCGAACGCGTCGCGGGAGACCCGCCGCCGCTCGAAGACCCAGTCGAGCCCGAGCACGCGGTACGCGGCCCCGTGGAGCTGCGGCGAGCGGCTGTGCGCGATCGGGTCGCCCCAGACCTCGAGACGGATCTCACTCACAGTAGGTCGAGTTCTCCTCGCTCGCCCTGCACCACTCCTGGAGGCGTGCCACGGCGGCCTCGTGCTCGGCGAGGGTGCTCGAGAACACGGTCTCGCCGGTGGCGAGGTCGACCGGCACGAAGTACAGCCAGTCCCCGTCCGCGGGCGAGATGGCCGCGGCGATCGCGGCCTCGCCGGGGAGGCCGATGGGTCCTGCGGGCAGCCCCTCGTGCACGTACGTGTTGTACGGGTTCGACGCGTCGGCGCGCTGCTCGTCGGTCGTCCAGACGGTGTGGGTGCTGTCGGCGCCGTAGGCGACCGTCGCGTCGGACTGCAGGAGCATGCCCTGCTCGACGCGGTTGTAGAACACGCGCGCGATCTTGGGCATGTCGTCCTCGCCGCCGGCCTCGCGCTGCACGAGCGCGGCCATCGTGAGGATCTCGAAGCGGTTCTCGGGCGCGACGCCCTGTGCGTCGAGGCGCTCGAACATCTCGTCCACGAGCACGCGGATGACGTCGTCCGCGGTCGCGTCGGGATCGAACGTGTACGTCGCGGGGAACAGGTATCCCTCGATGCTCGGCGCCTCTTCGGGGATGCCGAACCGCGTGTAGTCCTCCGCCGCGGCCTGGAGCTCCTCGAGCGGGATGTCGGTGACCTCCGCGATGTTCTCGAGCGCGTCGGCGGCGAAGCTGCCCTCCGTGATGAGCACCGTGTTCTCGAGGCGCGTCGCGGGGTCGTTCAGAGCCTCGAGCGCGGCAGCCGAGGTCATCTTCCTCTGCAGCTGGTACACGCCGGGCTGGAAGGTCGTCTCGTCGCCGGTCTCGATGAGGTGGCGGTAGAAGGAGTCGCTCTCGAGCGTGACGCCGGCCTCGTGCAGCGTCTCCGAGATGGCCTCTCCGGTGTCGCCCTCGGAGATCGTGACGAGCGCCTCGCCGGTCGCCTGCCCCTCCTCGTAGTCGTGCGGGCCGTCCCATCCCATCACCGACGCGATGCGCTCGCCGTATGCGCTCCAGACCCACAGACCGCCCGCGACGACGCCGCCGAGCAGGAGGAGGACGATGAGCGCGGAGATGAGGCAGCCGAGCCGGCTTCCCCTGCGCTTCGCCGGGCGCTCCGCGTGCTCGGGGGCGAACAGGTCCTCGAGGCCGGCCGGACGCCGGTCCTCGGGTGCGGGCTCCGCCGCCTGCCGTTCGGGGGCCGGAGCGGCGAGGGGCGCGGCGGCGCCCGCGACGTCGTGCGCCGCGGCGCTGGGCAGCTTGCGCCGCGCCTCCGCCGCGAGCTCGCGCTCACGGCGCTCGCGCCGGGTGAGGGCGCGCTCGGCGCGGGGATCGGGGGAATCGGGCATGCGGATGTCTACTCCAAACCGGTGCGGACGGCGATCCCGGGGGCGACCCCCGTCTGCTTCTCCGTGTCGACCGCGTGCTGCAGCAGCACGACCGCGGCGACCTGGTCGACAATGCTACGCGACCCCTTCTGGGATCGGCCGGACTGCCGCAGCGCCGTGTGAGCGCTCACGGTGCTGAGCCGCTCGTCGACCATGCGCACGGGCGCCGCCTGCGCGGTCGCGAGCTCGGCGGCGAAGTCCCGTGCATCCTGCGTCGAGGGCGTGTCGTCGCCGCGCATGTTGAGCGGGAGCCCGACGACGATCTCGACCGGCTCGTGCTCGGC
Source organism: Microbacterium sp. JZ37 (assembly GCF_035188445.1). Lineage (NCBI taxonomy): Bacteria > Bacillati > Actinomycetota > Actinomycetes > Micrococcales > Microbacteriaceae > Microbacterium > Microbacterium sp. JZ37. Next base: position 1,866,981 of record NZ_CP045253.1, read on the forward strand.
CGCGAGCTCGACGAGCCGCGCGATCGAGCGGTCGTCGCGCGGCACGGTCTCGACCGGCACGGCGAGCATCCCGTCGGGGTCGCACCGCGCGACGCCGACGCGCGCCTTCCCCACGTCGACGCCGAGGCGGACGCCCCGGCGGAACCCGGTCATGCAGCGAGACCCGCGCGCACCGCGTCGAGCGCGGCCGGCAGGGCGGTCGCGTCGGCGCCGCCGCCCTGCGCCATGTCGTCGCGCCCGCCTCCGCCGCCGCCGAGAGCGGCGGCTGCGGCCTTCGCGAGCGCTCCGGCCTTCGCGCCGGCGCTCCGGGCAGCCTCGTTGGTCGCGACGATGACGACGGGCCGTCCCGACACCTCGGCGCCGAGGGCCACCACGGCCGCATCCGCCCCGAGCCGGTCGCGCACCTGTGTCACGAGGGCGCGCACGTCGTCGGGCGAGCCGACCGATCCGAGGGACTCCGCGACGACCCGGTAGGCGCCCGTGCGCACCGCGGCGTCCGCGAGGGCCGGCACGCGCTCGGCGAGGGCCTTCGCCTCGAACTGGGCGATCCGCTTCTCAGCCGCCTTGAGGGCGGCGGCGAGCTCGGAGACCCGCGCCGGCAGCTGCTCCTTCGGCGTCTTGAGGGCGGCCGTGAGCTCGTTCACGAGAGCGCGCTCGGCGGTCAGCTCGCGGAAAGCGTCGAGCCCGACCAGGGCCTCGACCCGGCGGTTGGACGCGCCGACCGAGGACTCGCCCGTGATGCTGATGAGCCCCACCTCCGCCGACGTCGACACGTGCGTGCCGCCGCAGAGCTCGCGCGACCACGGTCCGCCGATGTCGACCATCCGGACCTTCTCGCCGTACTTCTCGCCGAACAGCGCCATCGCGCCCGCGGCCTTCGCCTCGTCCAGCGACAGCACGCGCGTGGTCACCTCGAGGTTGTCCCGCACGGCGTTGTTGGCGATCTCCTCGATCTCGCTCCGCGTGGCGGGGCTCAGCGCCTGACCCCATGTGAAGTCGAAGCGGAGGTATCCCGCGCGGTTGAGCGAGCCGGCCTGCGTCGCGCCCTTGCCGAGCGTGTCGCGCAGCGCGGCGTGCACGAGGTGCGTCGCGGAGTGCGCCTGCGTCGCGGCGCGGCGGTTCGCCGCGTCGACGACCGTCGTCGCGGGCTGGCCGACGCCGACCTCGCCGCGCGTGACCTCGACCGTGTGGCTCACGAGGCCCGCGACCGGGCGCTGGACGTCGAGCACCTCGAGCTCGAAGCCCGGGCCCACGATCGTGCCCTTGTCGGCGACCTGTCCGCCCGACTCGGCGTACAGCGAGGTCTCCGCGAGGATGACCTCGGCGATCTGCCCCTCGAGCGCCTGCGGCACGCTGAGGCCGTCGACGAGCACGCCGAGCACGGTCGACTCGGTCTCGAGATCGGTGTACCCCGTGAACTGGGTCTCGCCGAGCGCGCGGAACTCGCGGTACACGCCGACGTCGGCGATCGCGCGCTTGCGGGAGCGGGCGTCGGCCTTCGCGCGCTGCTTCTGCTCCTGCATGAGCGCGTCGAAGGCGTCGCGGTCGACGCCGAGTCCGGCCTCCTCGGCGATCTCGAGGGTGAGGTCGATCGGGAAGCCGTAGGTGTCGTGCAGGAGGAACGCCTCGGGGCCCGCGAGCGTCGTGCCGCCGGCCGCCTTCGTCTTCGACACGGCCGTGTCGAGGATGGTCGAGCCCGCCGTGAGCGTGCGCAGGAAGGTCTCCTCCTCGGCGAAGGCGTACGACGAGATCCGCTGCCAGTCGGACTCGACCTCGGGGTAGCCGGCCTTCATGGCGTCGCGCGACGCCTCGAAGAGCGCGGGGAAGGTGGCCTCCTCGACGCCGAGCAGGCGCATCGAGCGGACCGTGCGCCGCATGAGCCGGCGCAGGATGTAGCCCCGGCCCTCGTTCGACGGCGTGACGCCGTCGCTGAGGAGCATGAGCGACGAGCGGACGTGGTCGGCGATCACGCGGAAGCGCACGTCGTCGCCGTGGTCGACCCCGTAGCGGCGGCCGGAGAGCTCGACCGCGCGGTCGAGCACGGGACGCACCTGGTCGGTCTCGTACATGTTCTCGACGCCCTGCTTGAGGAACGCGACGCGCTCGAGGCCCATGCCCGTGTCGATGTTCTTCTTCGGCAGCTCGCCGACGATGTCGAACTCGGTCTTGGACCGCACGTTCTCGATCGCGTTCTGCATGAACACGAGGTTCCAGATCTCGAGGAAGCGGCTGTCGTCGACCGCGGGCCCGCCGTCGCGGCCGTAGGCGGGGCCCCGGTCGACGTAGATCTCCGAGCACGGTCCGGCCGGTCCCGGCTGGCCGGTCGTCCAGAAGTTGTCCGCGCGCCCGAGTCGCTGGATGCGCTCCGCGGGGATGCCGGCGACCTTCCGCCACAGCGCGGCGGCCTCGTCGTCGTCCTCGTACACCGTGACCCACAGGTCGCGCTCGGCGAACCCGAGCCCGCCATCCGCCTCGCTCGTCGTGAGGAGCTCCCACGCGTACGCGATCGCGCCCTCCTTGAAGTAGTCGCCGAACGACCAGTTGCCGAGCATCTGGAAGAACGTGCCGTGGCGGGCGGTCTTGCCGACCTCCTCGATGTCGTTCGTCCGGATGCACTTCTGCACATCGGCCGCGCGCGGGTACGGTGCCGGCACCACTCCCGTCAGGTACGGGATGAACGGCACCATGCCCGCGATCGTGAACATGATCGACGGGTCGTCGCTCACGAGCGACGCCGAGGGCACGATGGTGTGGTCGTTCTTCTCGAAGTAGTCGAGGTAGCGCTGCGCGATCTCCGCGGTCTTCATGAGGTGGGGATTCGTCCTTGCTGTACGTGCGAAAGCGGCCGCCGATCGGGCGGCCGCGGGAACGTCGAGGGTCAGGCGTCGACGGCGGCGCCGCGGCGGGCTGCCTCCGCGTTGTAGGCATCCGACATGCGCTCGGTGAACTCGTCGATGCGCGCGTCGATCGCCGCGAGGAGCTCGTGGCCGCGGGGGTCCTTGTTCATGAGGTGCGCGACGACGAGGCCGCCCCCGATGCCGAGCAGGAACCACAGCAGCTTCTTCATGTCATCCGTCCTCGCGCCCGTCGCGTCCGTCGGCGCCGCGCGTGCGGCGCGGCGTCCTCCCATCCTAGTTCCGAAAGGGAGCGCGAAAGCGAGAGGGCGCCGGGGCCGAAGCCCCGACGCCCTCCCGACGCGCGTCGCGATGCGCGATCAGCGCGCCGCGTAGTACTCGACGACGAGCTGCACGTCGCAGGTGACGGGCACCTCGACGCGCTTCGGACGACGCACGAGCTTCGCCTGGAGCTTGTCGAGCTCGACCTCGATGTAGCCCGGGACCGGGGGCAGGACCTCGGCGTGACCGCCGGCCGCTGCGACCTGGAAGGGCTCCAGCGCCTCGCTCTTGGCCTTGACCTCGATGGTCTGGCCCGGCTTCACGCGGAACGAGGGACGGTCGACGATCTTGCCGTCGACGAGGATGTGGCGGTGCACCACGAACTGGCGAGCCTGCGCCGTCGTGCGGGCGAAGCCCGAACGCAGCACGAGGGCGTCGAGGCGCATCTCGAGGAGCTCGACGAGGTTCTCACCCGTCAGGCCGTCCTGGCGACGGGCCTCGTTGAACGCGATGCGCAGCTGCTTCTCGCGGATGCCGTACTGCTCGCGCAGACGCTGCTTCTCACGCAGGCGGACGGCGTAGTCGCTGTCGGCCTTGCGCTTGGTGCGGCCGTGCTGGCCGGGGCCGTAGGGGCGCTTCTCGAGGTAGCGCGCGGCCTTCGGGGTGAGCGCGACGCCGAGCGCGCGCGAGAGGCGGACCTTGCGGCGGTCCTGGGACTTGGTGACCATGGTTTCCTTTCACGTGGCCGCGACTGTCGCGGACACACGGACGTACATCGCTCTTCTCCCGTTGTGGGCGTACGCCGGACTGCCCGGAGGAATGCGAAGAGGGATGTGCCCGGATTTCGAGCCGACTCAGCTTATCAGACCGCGCCGGCGACGCCGCTCGGCGATCAGCCCTCGAGGATGCGGCGGATGCGCTCGAGCCGTGCCGACACCTCGCGCTCGCCGCCGTGGTTCGTCGGCTCGTAGTAGCGCGTGCCGACGAGCTCATCCGGCAGGTACTGCTGCGGCACGACGCCGACGTCGCTGTCGTGCGGATAGAGGTAGCCCTTGCCGTGCCCGAGGCGCTTCGCCCCCGCGTAGTGCGCGTCACGGAGGTGCTTCGGCACGGGCCCCATCCGCCCGGCCTTCACATCCGCGATCGCCGAGCTGATCGCACGGTACGCGGCGTTCGACTTCGCCGCGGTCGCGAGGTAGATCGTCGCCTCGGCGAGCGGGATGCGCCCCTCCGGCATGCCGATGAAGGCGACCGCGTCGGCCGCGGCGACCGCGATCTGGAGCGCCTGCGGGTCGGCGAGACCGATGTCCTCCGCGGCGTGGACGACGAGGCGGCGCGCGATGAAGCGCGGATCCTCCCCCGCCTCGATCATCCGCGCGAGGTAGTGCACGGCGGCGTCGGGGTCGGAGCCCCTGATCGACTTGATGAACGCGCTGATGACGTCGTAGTGCTCGTCGCCCTGGCGGTCGTACCGCAGGAGCGCGCGGTCGACGGCCTGGGACACGTGGTCGGCGGTGATCAGGGGCCGGACGTCGGCGTCTCGCTCCTCTGCCGTCGCGCGGTCGTCCGCCGCCTCCGACGCGGCGACCCCCGCGCTCGCCTCGAGCGCCGTGAGCGCCCGTCGCGCGTCGCCCGACGCGAGCTGGATGAGCGCGGCGCGCGCCTCGGGCGCCAGCACGACCGCGTCGGCGAGTCCGCGCGCATCGGACACGGCGCGGTCGATGAGCGAGCCGAGGTCGTCGTCGGTGAGCGGCTGGAGCGTGAGGAGGAGCGAGCGCGACAGCAGCGGCGAGATCACCGAGAACGACGGGTTCTCGGTGGTCGCCGCGATGAGGATGACCCAGCCGTTCTCGACGCCAGGGAGGAGCGCGTCCTGCTGCGCCTTCGTGAACCGGTGGATCTCGTCGAGGAAGAGGATGGTCGACTGCCCGTACAGGTCGCGCTGATTGAGCGCCTCCTGCATGACCTCGCGCACATCCTTCACGCCCGCGGTGATCGCCGACAGCTCGACGAAGCGGCGGCCCGACGAGCGCGCGATGGCCTGCGCGAGCGTCGTCTTCCCCGTGCCGGGAGGCCCCCAGAGGATGACCGAGACGGTGCCGGGCTTGGTCGCGTTCGGATCGGCGAGGGCGACGATCGGCGAGCCCGGCCGCAGCAGGTGCGCCTGGCCGGCGACCTCGCTCAGCGACGTCGGGCGCATGCGCACGGCGAGCGGCGTCTGCCCCTGGAAGAGCGCGGAGGCGGAGGTCATCGTTCCAGGCTAGTCCGGACCGCCGACACCGGCCTGGGCCAGGGCGACACGGCACGGGTTTGGGAGCCCGCGGGACGGCGGCGTAGTCTCTTGCCCGGCTCAGACCGTGAACGAAGGAGAATCCGTTGGCCAACGGGAAGAACCGTGCCGAGCGCGAGGCGCGTGAGCGCGCGCGTCTGTACGAGGCCCGCAGGCGTCTCCACGAGACGCAGGTCGCCCGACGTCGACGCGACAACGTCATCGCCCTGAGCGCCGCCGCCGTCGTCATCGCGGGCGCCATCGCGGCGCAGGCGCTGTTCTACTCCGTCGGCCCCGGCGCACCGGAGCCGACCCCCACGCCGTCGCCGACCGGAACCACCGTCCCGGCGCCGCTCGAGACGCCCGCGGCCACGACGCCCGCACCCTCGGAGACGCCCGCAGCGGAATGACGTCCGCCGCAGACCGCGGCCACGCCCCGTACTAGGCTGGGGCGCGTCCTGTTCCCCTCCCGCGGATGCCCGCGCAAGGAGATTCCTGTGTCGATTCCCGAGCACACCCCCCAGACCGACTCCACGCCCGAGGAGGCGGCCGTCGCGGCCGACGTCGAAGCGACGACCGCCGACGCGGACGCGCTCACGGAGAAGGCCATCGCCGACAGCGCCGTCGTCGAGGCCGGCGAGGTCCCCGCCCCCGACGGCGATGACGCCGCGAGCCCGGCGGCTCCCGCCGACGAGACGCCCGCCGAGGACGCACCCGTTCCGACGGACGAGACCCCGGCCGAGGCCGAGCCCGCGCCCGCCGCCGAGGCGCCCGCCCCCGTTCCGTCGCCGCGTCCGGGTCCTCCGGCTCCTGCGCCGTCCGCCGAGCCGACCGAGCCCGGCGCCGTCGTCGTCGAGGAGACCTGGGGCCGGGTGACCGAGAACGGCGTCGTGTCCGTCCGCGAGGGCGACCAGTGGCGCGTCGTCGGCGAGTTCCCCGACGGCACGCCGCAGGAGGCGCTCGACTACTTCGTGCGCAAGTTCGCCGACCTCGAGTTCAAGGTCGCGACCCTCGAGCAGCGCCACACGCGCGGCGGCGCCTCCGCGAGCGACCTGCGCGGTCAGGCCACCCGCCTTCAGAAGGACGTCGTCGGCGCGACGGCCGTGGGCGACCTCGCCGGCCTCGAGAAGCGGCTGACGACGCTCATCGAGGCGCTCGCCGAGGCGACGGCCGAGGAGGCCGCGGCCGCCCGCGCCGCCGTCGAGGCCGCGATCGTCGAGCGCACCGCGATCGTCGAGAAGGCCGAGGCCCTCGCGGCGCGCGATCCCAAGACGGTCCAGTGGAAGCAGGCGACGGCCGAGCTGTCCGACCTCTTCGCGGCCTGGCAGAACCACCAGCAGAACGGGCCGCGCCTCCCCAAGGCGCAGGCGCAGGCGCTGTGGAAGCGATTCCGCGACGCCCGCTCGACGGTCGAGCGTCAGCGTCGCGCGTTCTTCGCCGAGCTCGACGAGGTGCACAAGGCCGCGCGGGACGCGAAGAACCGCCTCATCGAGCGGGCCGAGGCGCTCGCGCCGCGCGGCGAGGAGGGCATCCCCGCCTACCGCACGCTCCTCGACGAGTGGAAGCGCTCGGGCCGCGCAGGCCGCAAGGCCGACGACGCGCTGTGGGCGCGCTTCAAGGCGGCCGGCGACGCCCTGTACCAGGCGCGCGCCGAGCGCGACGCCGCCGAGCAGGCCGAGTCGGCTCCCCGCATCGAGGCGCGCAAGGCCCTGCTCGAGGAGGCGAAGGTCGTCCCGGACACGAAGGACCTCACCGAGGCGCGCCGCATCCTGACGGGCATCCAGCGCCGCTGGGACGAGGTGGGCCGCATCTTCCCGCGCGACGTCGAGCGCGGGCTCGACGACCAGCTCCGCAAGATCGAGCAGGAGCTCAAGCAGCGCGAGGACCTCGACTGGAAGCGCAACAACCCCGAGACGAAGGCCCGCGCCAACGACCTCGGCAGCCAGCTCCGCGAGGCGATCGAGAAGCTCCAGGAGGAGCTCGCCGCCGCCGAGGCGAAGGGCGACCGCAAGGCGATCGCCGACGCCAAGGAGGCGCTCGAGGCCCGACAGGCCTGGCTGCGCGCGATCGGCGGCTGACCGCGCTCCGCAAGCGGCCCTCGTCCACCGGACGGGGGCCGCTTCGTCGTCCACAGGCATCCACGCGACCCCCGACGCGCGCGGGACACTGGCCCGCATGAGCACCGCCGTCCTCTTCCCCGGGCGGCGCTTCAGCGTCGCGGAGCTGCGCGCGGCGTGCCTCGACGGCGAGCTCGTCCCGTTCGGGGAGGGCTTCCTGCCCGCGGACGCGCCCACCCCGCCGCTCGTCCGGGCCGCGGCGCTCGCGCCGCTTCTGTCGCCGAGCTGCGCGTTCGTCGGGATGGCGGCGGCCTGGATCCACGGGGCGACCGGCGAGCCGCCGGATCCGCTCGACGTGCAGCGCGCGGTCCCCTGGCGCATCACCCGCGTCGTCGATCGGCGTCTCCGCTTCCACGACCAGGAGCTCTCCCCCGCCGACGTCGCGCTCCTCGGCGACACCGCGGTCGCCACGCCGGCGCGCACCCTCGCCGACCTGGCACGGGACGCCGCGCGTCCCGATCCGCGAGACCGCGGATCAGCCGATGCCGTGGCGCGCCTCGCGGCCGACGAGTCCACGCGGCGCGCGGCGCTCGCGTGGTTCCGCGCGCATCCTCGGCGCACCCACGCGGTCGCGGCCGTCGCCCTCCTCCACGAGCTCGGACCGGACGGCCGGGGCGCGGCCGATCAGGAGGACGTCACGCGGTAGACGTCGTAGACGCCGTCGATGCGGCGCACGGCGTTCAGCACGCGATCGAGATGCACCGTGTCGCCCATCTCGAACACGTACCGCGAGATCGCGAGGCGCTCGCGCGTCGTGGACACGTTCGCCGACAGGATGTTGACGTGATGCTCGCTGAGCACGCGCGTGATGTCGGACAGGAGGCCTGCGCGGTCGAGGGCCTCGACCTGGATCTGCACGAGGAAGACGCTCTTGGTCGTCGGCGCCCACTCGACGTCGATCATCCGCTCGGGGTTGTCCTTGAGCGCACGGACGTTCGTGCAGTCCGCGCGGTGCACCGAGACGCCCTGCCCGCGCGTGATGAAGCCGACGATCTCGTCCCCGGGCACGGGCGTGCAGCACTTCGCGAGCTTCACGAGGATGTCGTCCGCTCCGCGCACGAGGACCCCGGAGTCCCCGCCGTGCACCTTCCGCTGCGACGCGGTCGCCGGCAGGTCGAGCGGACCCGTGGCGGGCTCGACCGTCTGGTGCAGCGCGGTGACCTTCTCGAGCACCGACTGCGTCGAGGTGTGCCCCTCGCCGACCGCGGCGTAGAGCGCGGAGACGTCCTCGAGGCGCAGCTGGTGCGCGACCTCTGCGAGCGAGTCCTTGAGGTTCTGCAGCGGCATGTTGTGGCGGCGCATCGCGCGCGCGATGGCCTCCTTACCCTGCTCGATGGCCTCGTCGCGGCGCTCCTTCGTGAACCAGCCGCGGATCTTGTTGCGCGCGCGCGAGCTCTTGACGAACGCGAGCCAGTCCTGGCTCGGGCCCGCGTCGGGGTTCTTCGAGGTGAAGACCTCGACGATGTCGCCCGAGTTCAGCTGGGAGTCCAGCGGCACGAGACGTCCGTTGACCTTGGCGCCCATCGTGCGATGGCCGATCTCGGTGTGCACGGCGTAGGCGAAGTCGACGGGGGTCGCGCCCGCGGGCAGGCCGATCACGCGTCCCTTCGGCGTGAAGACGTAGACCTCCTTCGCGCCGATCTCGAAGCGCAGCGAGTCGAGGAACTCGCCCGGATCCTTCGTCTCCGCCTGCCAGTCGCTCAGGCGCGCGACCCAGGCCATGTCGGTGTCGGACAGCCGCTCGTCGACCTGGCCCGAGGCCATCCGCTCCTTGTACTTCCAGTGCGCGGCGACGCCGTACTCCGCCTGCTGGTGCATCTCCTGCGTGCGGATCTGGATCTCGACCGTGCGCCCGCCCGGGCCGATCACGGTCGTGTGCAGGGACCGGTAGAGATTGAACTTGGGGGTCGCGATGTAGTCCTTGAAGCGCCCGGGAAGCGGCGTCCAGCGCGCGTGGATCGCGCCGAGCACCGCGTAGCAGTCGCGCACGCTGCTCACGATCACCCGGATGCCGATCAGGTCGTAGATGTCGTCGAACTCGCGTCCGCGCACGACCATCTTCTGGTACACCGAGTAGAGCTGCTTCGGACGGCCGACGACGGTCCCGCGGATCCGGAGCTCGTGCAGGTCGATGCTCACGTCGTCGATGACGCGCTGCACGTACTGCTCGCGCTGCGGGGTGCGCTGCTTCACGAGGCTGTCGATCTCGTTGTAGATCTTGGGGTACAGCACGGCGAAGGAGAGGTCCTCGAGCTCGGACTTGATCGCCTGGATGCCTAGTCGGTGCGCGAGCGGCGCGTAGATCTCGAGGGTCTCCGTCGCCTTCTTCTTCGCCTTCTCGGGGGGCACGAAGCCCCACGTGCGCGCGTTGTGCAGGCGGTCGGCGAGCTTGATGACGAGCACCCGGATGTCCTTGGACATCGCGACGATCATCTTGCGGACGGTCTCGGCCTGGGCGCTCTCGCCGTACTTGACCTTGTCGAGCTTCGTGACGCCGTCGACGAGGAGCGCCACCTCGTCGCCGAACTCGGCGCGGAGGTCCTCGAGCGGGTACCCCGTGTCCTCGACGGTGTCGTGCAGCAGGGCCGCGGCGATCGCCTTCGGGCCGAGCCCGAGATCCGCGAGGATCTCGGCGACCGCGAGCGGGTGCGTGATGTACGGCTCGCCGCTCTGGCGCTTCTGGCCCCGGTGCTTCTCCGCCGCGACCTGGTACGCGCGCTCGATGATCGCGATGTCGCCGCGCGGGTGGTTCGCGCGCACCGAGGTGAGGAGCTTGGAGAGGTCGGCGTAGCGGGGTGCCCTCGAGAAGATCCGCGGCACGAGCCGGCGCAGGCTCGTCGGGCTCGAGATGCTGTCCGCCATCGCTCTCCTCCCGCGCCCGCCGGGCGTGGACATCATCCTACGCCCGGCCGGACGCGCGCCGGTGCGGGGGTCGCGGTCAAGCCCGGGCCTCGAGCACGCGCGCGTCGCGCTGCGCGATGGCGGGCTCCTTCTCGCGCATGAGCGAGTACAGCGGGGCCGACACGAACAGCGTCGAGTACGTGGCCACGATGATGCCCACGAAGATCGACAGCGAGATGTCGGAGAGGGTCTCCGCGCCCAGCCAGAACACGCCGATGAAGAGGATCGCGGCCACCGGCAGGGCGGCGACGATCGACGTGTTGATCGAGCGGATGAGGGTCTGGTTGACGCCGAGGTTCACCGACTCGCCGAACGTGCGGCCGGAGATCTCGCCGTCCTCCGCGGTGTTCTCGCGGATCTTGTCGAACACGACGGTCGTGTCGTACAGCGAGTAGCCGAGGATCGTCAGGAAGCCGATCACGGCGGCGGGCGAGATCGCGAAGCCCGCGAGCGAGTAGATCCCGATCGTGATGACGAGAACGTCGACGAGGCCGATGATCGCCGCGACGGACATCTTCCACGTGCGGAAGTAGATCGCCAGGATGACGAACGTCAGCAGGAGGAAGACGCCGAGACCCCACAGCGACTGGCGGGTCACGTCGGCGCCCCAGGTCGGGCCGATGAACGAGTCGGTCACCTCGGCCTGATCGACGCCGTACCCCTCGGCGAGGGCGGCGGAGACCTCGCGCGTCTCGTCCTGCGACATCTGCGAGGTCTGCACGCGGATGTCGGCGCCGCCGACGACCGTCACCTTCGCCTCGGCGTCCGGGACGACCGAGTGCACCGCCTCGGTCGCGATCGACTGGTCGGTGCTCGACGGCGCCGACACGGTGTACTGCGACCCGCCGGTGAACTCGATCGACAGCTCGACGCCGCGCACGAACGGCGCGAGCACCGAGAGCGCGATGAGCGCGATCGCGAGGATGAACCAGGTCCTGCGGCGGCCGACGAACGGAACCGACGCCTTGCCCGTGTAGAGGTCGTTGCCCCACTGTGCCATCGAGCGCATCAGACGTTCTCCTCCTTGCCGACGCGCTCGGCTGCGAGGCGCTCGGCTTCCTTCCGTTCCGCGATGGTCTGGCGTCGCTCCGCTTCCCCGCGCGCTCGCTGCGCGCGCGGCGCGACGGCGACGGGCTCGCGGAACTGGGCGCGCCCGCGGTACACGGCGCCGAGCGCCTCGGGGTCGAGGCCGGACAGCGGATGGCCGCCGCCGAAGAAGCGCGTGCGCGCGAGCAGCTGCATGACCGGGTGCGTGAAGATCACGAAGATCAGCACGTCGAGGACGGTCGTGAGCCCCAGGGTGAACGCGAAGCCCTTCACGGTCGCGTCGGCGAGGATGTACAGCACCACGGCGGCGAGGATGTTGATCGACTTCGAGATGTAGATCGTGCGCTTCGCGCGCGCCCAGCCGTCCTCGACCGCCCCGGTGATCGTCTTCCCGTCGCGCAGCTCGTCTCGGATGCGCTCGAAGTAGACGATGAACGAGTCGGCGGTGAAGCCGATCGTCACGATGAGGCCCGCGACGCCCGCGAGCGAGAGGCGGTAGCCGAGGCGCCACGAGAGGATGCAGAGGAGGATGTAGGTGAGCACCGCCATCACGGCGAGCGACGCGATGATCACGAAGCCGAGCGCCCGGTAGCTGATGGCGACGACGTACAGCGCGACGAGCCCGAGTCCGATGAGGCCGGCGATGAGGCCGATCTGCAGCTGCTGCGAGCCGAGCGTCGCGGAGATCGTGTCGGACGAGACGACCTCGAAGCTGATCGGCAGGGCGCCGAACTTCAGCTGATCGGCGAGGGTCTGCGCGGTCTCCTGCGTGATGCCCTGGCCCGAGATGCTCGGGCGCCCGTCGGTGATCACGGCGTCCATGGTCGGCGCCGAGATGACCTTCCCGTCCAGCACGAACGCGAACATGTTGTACGGCTGGGTCTGGCCGTAGAGCGCCTGGCTGACCTCGCCGAAGGTCTCGGTGCCCTCCGCGTCGAAGCGCAGCTGCACGGCCCACTGGCCGTTCTGCTGCTGCACGACCGCCTGCGCGTCGGTGATCGACGAGCCGTCCATCTCGAGCGGCCCGAGGAGGTACTTGGCCGTGCCCGACTCGTCGCACGCGATGAGCGGCTGATCGGGCGACGCCGCGGCCGGGTCGCTCGGCTGGGCGCAGTCGTACGCGAGGTACTCCGCCTGGAGCCGCGGCGTGATCCACGCGGGGTCGTTGCCCGCGGTCGGCTCGGCCGTGGGCGTGGCGGGAAGCGACGGGTCGGGCGTCGGGTAGGGCGTCGTCTCGCCGTCCTCGCCCACGAACGTGTTGGACGCCTGGTTGGCGTACAGCACCTTGCGCAGCTGCATCTGCGCGCTCGCCTGGACGCGCTCGCGCGTCGCGTCGTCGGCGACGCCCGGGATCTGCACGACGATGTTGCTCGCGCCCTGCGTCGTCACCTCGGCCTCGGAGACGCCGGATGCGTCCACGCGCTGGCGGATGATCGTCACCGCCTGGCGCATCTGCTCGTCGGTCGGGGTCGCGCCGTCGGTCTGCGCCTCCAGGATGATCTGCGTGCCGCCCTGGAGGTCGAGCGCGAGCTCGGGGACCCACGAGCTCTTCTGGAACACGTGCACGCCGAGCGCGTTGATGCCGAAGAGCACCGCGGTCAGGGCGAGGAGGCCGGTGAGAGTGCGCAGCGCTCTGCGCGTCGGTGAGGATGTCGCCACGGGACGTCAGCTTTCCGGTCGGCCGACCGCCCCGCTCTCCGCGGGCCGGCCGGTCAGGGAGATGTCAGTTCTTGGGCTTGTCGTCGCCCGGGAGCTCGGTCGAGCCCGTGCCGTCCGCGTCCGGCGTGCGGTCGTCGGTCGTGGGCTTCTCGACGTCGGCGCCGCTGAGGTTGAGCAGCTCCTGCTCGGCGTCGGCCGGCTCCTCGTCCGCCGGAGCGTCCTCGTCGGCCGTCTCCGCGACGGCCGTCTCGGGAGCGAGGTCGATCGCCTGGGCGTGCACCTCGATCACGACGCCGGGCGCGATCTCGACCTCGGCGGGCTTCGTGAGGTCCTCGGGGTCGAAGGCGACGATCGTGCCGAACAGGCCGCTGCGCGTCATGATGCGCGCGCCGGGCACCATCTGCAGCTGGCGGCGCTCCTGCTCCTCCTTCATCTTCTTGGTGCGGCGGCGCGAGCTGATGAACATGAACACCAGCAGCGCGGCCAGGACGACGAGGAGGAGGATATCCATGGAGGAAGCGCCTTTCAGACGTGCGTGAGCCGTCATCGGCTCGGGAGGGTGACGACGCCGGAGAGCCCGACGCGAAGTCTTCAGCGATTATAGGTCATCGAGTTTCAGCGGCGTCTGCCCGTGCGCGGCGTGGGCGACGCCGAGGTGCGCATAGGCCTCGGGGGTCGCGATCCGGCCCCGGGGCGTGCGCCCCATGAAGCCGATGCGGACGAGGTACGGCTCGACCACGCTCTCGACCGTGTCGGCCTCCTCCCCGACCGACACCGCGAGCGTGCCGAGCCCGACGGGGCCGCCGCGGAACCGCCGCACGAGCGCGTCGAGCACTGCCCGGTCGAGGCGATCGAGCCCGATGCGGTCGACGTCGTACAGCTCGAGCGCCGCGCGGACGTCCTCGAGGGAGGCCGCCCTGCCCCCTGCGCGCACGAGCGCGAAGTCGCGCACGCGCCGCAGCAGCCGGTTGGCGATGCGGGGCGTCCCGCGCGATCGGCGGGCGATCTCCTCGCGCTGCGGGCCGGCGAGGTCCATTCCGATCACCCGCGCCGAGCGCGCGATGACCTGCTCGAGCTCCTCGGGCTCGTAGTACTCGAGGTGCGCCGTGAAGCCGAACCGGTCGCGCAGCGGGTTCGGCAGCATTCCCGACCGCGTCGTCGCGCCCACGAGGGTGAACGGCGCCAGGTCGAGCGGGATGCTCGTCGCGCCCGCGCCCTTGCCGACCATGATGTCGATCCGGAAGTCCTCCATCGCGAGGTAGAGCATCTCCTCGGCCGTGCGGGCCATCCGGTGGATCTCGTCGATGAAGAGCACCTCCCCCGGCACGAGGCTCGACAGGAGCGCCGCGAGGTCGCCCGCGTGCTGGATGGCCGGGCCGCTCGACATCCGCAGCGGGCGGCCGCTCTCGTGCGCGACGATCATGGCGAGCGTCGTCTTGCCGAGGCCGGGCGGTCCGGCCAGGAGGATGTGGTCGGCGGGGCGGTCCTGGATGCGCGCGGCGTCGAGGAGGAGCTGGAGCTGGCCGCGCACCTTGTGCTGGCCGACGAACTCCTCGAGGCTCGCGGGACGCAGCGCCCCCTCGATCGCGAGCTCGGTGTCATCTGCGGGCTCGGGCGATGCGATGTCGCGCTCAGCCACGTGCGCCTCCCGGCTGCGCGGGGCCCAGCGCCGCGAGCGTGAGGCGCAGCAGCGCCTGGACCGAGGCGCGATCCGCGTCGGACGCGGTCTCCGCGGCCGCGGCCACTGCATCGGCGGCGACGCGCTCGGGCCATCCGAGCCCCGTCACCGCCTGCGTGACCTGCGACACGACGTCGTGCGGGGCGCCGCCGACGCGCGCCGCCGACGGCGCGGGGGCGGCGAGCTTGCCCTGGAGCTGCAGGGCGATGAGCTTGGCGGTCTTCGGCCCGATGCCGGACACCTTCCGGAACGGCTTGTCGTCCTCGTTCGCGACGGCCTCGGCGATCTGCTCGATCGTGAGGCCCGACAGCACGCCGAGCGCCGACTTCGGGCCCACGCCCGTCACGCCGAGGAGGATCGCGAACACCTCGAGCTCGTCGCGCTCGGCGAACCCGAACAGCGCGAGCTGATCCTCGCGGACGATGAGGTGCGTGTGCAGGAGGATCTGCTCCCCCGTCCGCGCGGTGCGGGCGACGTCGACGGGGACCGCCACGGACAGGCCGACGCCCCCGACCTCGACGACGACGCTGTCGGCGCCGGTGTGCAGCACGGTTCCGCGCAGAGACGAGATCATCCTTCCACCCTACGGCGCGTCGTACCTATGTTCGAGACGACACGCTCACCGCGCGACCGCGCCGCGCGTGCGCCGCTCCGCGGCCGCCCAGGCCCGCTGGGCGGGGGTGAGCGCGTCCGCCGTCGCCGCGGTCGGAGCGGGGCCGCCCCGCCATGCGTGGCAGAGCGCGAGCGCGAGCGCGTCGGCGGCATCGGCGGGACGCGGCAGCTCGTCGAGCCGCAGGACCCGCGCTACCATCGTCTGCACCTGGAGCTTGTCGGCCGACCCGTAGCCCGTGATCGCCGCCTTGACCTCGCTGGGCGTGTGGGTCGCTGTCGGCAGCCCCGCCTCCGCGGCGAGGAGGAGCGCGACGCCGGCCGCCTGGGCCGTTCCCATCACGGTCGAGCGGTTCTGCTGCGCGAACACGCGCTCCACGGCCACGACGTCGGGCGCGTGCGCGGCCAGCACCTCGCGGATGCCGCGCGCGATGATCGCGAGCCGCTCGGCCACGGTCGCGTCGACGGGCGACCGGACGACGCCCACGTGCACGAGCGCGGCGGTGCGATCGCGCTGCACGTCGACGACGCCCACTCCGCAGCGGGTGAGTCCGGGGTCGATGCCGAGCACGCGCATGGCTCCACGCTACGCGCCCGTGGCCTCCGCCCCGGGACCCCGCGCCGGAACCGGGCGCCGGATCCGTCCGCGGCGCCGACACGCCGGCCCGGCGCCGAGGGTGCGCGCCCGCGCCCGGAGGCGCGCCGCCGCCGCGCCCCTGGGCGCCCGGGCGCAGTCTCGGCGCTGGTTCGCGGTCTCACGGGCGCGCGCCGAGCGCAGCGGGAAGCGTCATGAGCAGAGCGTCGCGGGGTGCGCGACGCTGCGGCAGCCCCACGGTGCGGAGCGCGGCGATCAGCTCCGCGGGCGCCCGCACCTCCGACCATCCCCACCGCACGACCTCGCCGCACTCGCGGAGGAAGCGCTCTCGCCGCTTCTCGGTGAGGATGGCCTCCGCGGGAGCGCCCCGCGAGCCGTCGTACTTGAGAGCGCCGTCGGCCTCCCCGGTGATGCGCTCCGCGCGCCACCGCATGTCGACGCGGAACTCGCCACCGCGCGTCGGCACGACGACCTGGAGCTCGGGGACGTCGAAACCGGACCACGCCACGACGCACCGGCTCGCGCTCTCCAGCGGCGTCTCGGCGAGTCCGTCCGCGAATCGGATGGCCTCCTCCGCCTTCGCGCGGCCGCGGGCGCCCCGCCACCGCGCGTTCCGTCGGAGCAGCTCGGCGCCATCCGGCGCGTCCGTGCGTCGCAGGAGCGCGTCGAGCATCGCCGTTCCGATGACAGGGTGCCGGAGGCGAGCGACATCGAGCGCGGTGTCGGCCGGGCCGACCGCCGTGACGCCCGCGGCCCTGAGGAGCTCTCGCGGCCGGGTGCTTCGGTGCGCTCGGACTCCCGCGGTCGCGCGGGACGTGCCGTTCGCCGTCAGCACGTGCACCTCGTCGGGGTGGCCGAAGACGGGTGCGCCCTGCAGGGCCGCCGCGGATTCGAGACAGAGGACGGCCTCGGGATGGAGGAGCGCGAAGGCGTGCACGCGCGCGAGGTAGCGCTCCCACGGTCTCAGTCCGCGATACGCCGCGGCCTCCGCGTACACCCCGCGGAAGAGGCGCACGAGCCTGCCCCGCTGCTGCGCGCGGTCGAGACGGACATCCGAGTCGCGCGGCAGGAGCAGCGGAATCGGCGAGGGCAGGATCGGCGAAGGCAGGATCTGCGGAGAGACGAGCTCGGACATGACATCAGGCTCTGGTCTCGTCGACGCCGCATCCGCGCCGAGGCGCCGCTGTGGACGCGACGCGCCGGACGACGCACGACGTGCACACGGCGACGCGCGGGGGCACAGGCCCCGTCGCACGCGCTCACGCCGTCGAGACTGCACGCCGGCGCCCGGCGACGGTGCGCGCGCCGAGAGCCGCGGCAGGGCCTCCCCGCTCGGCGCGAGGCCCGGATGAGCCGGGGTCGGCACGCGCGTCGACGCACGGACGGGAGCCCGCACCGAGGCGCGGACTCCCGTGTGGCGCTACTGCTGCGCGCGCTCGAGGACGAGCTCGCGCACGCGCGCGGCGTCGGCCTGGCCCTTCATGGCCTTCATGACGGCGCCGATGATGGCGCCCGCTGCCTGGACCTTGCCGTCCTTGATCTTCGCGAGCACATCCGGCTGCGCGGCGAGGGCGTCGTCGATCGCGGCCACGAGGGCGCCGTCGTCCGACACGACCGCGAGTCCGCGGGCGTCGACGACCTCCTGCGGGGTCCCCTCGCCCGCGATGACGCCCTCGAGCACCTGGCGCGCGAGCTTGTCGGTGAGCGTGCCCGCCTCGACGAGCCCCTGGAGGGCGGCGACGTCGGCCGGGGCCACGAGCTCGGCGGGCTCGCGGCCCTCCGCGTTCGCGATGCGGGTGATCTCGCCCGTCCACCACTTGCGAGCGGCCGCGGGCGACGCGCCGGCGGCGACCGTGGCCTCGACCTCCGCGAGCAGCCCGCCGTTCGCGACGTCCTGGAACTCGAGGTCGGTGAAGCCCCACTCCGTCTTGAGACGACGACGGCGTGCCGCGGGCGGCTCCGGCAGCGCAGCGCGCAGCTCCTCGATGAGGGCCTCGGTCGGCTCGACCGGCAGGAGGTCGGGCTCCGGGAAGTACCGGTAGTCGTCGGCGTCCGACTTCGGACGGCCCGGCGAGGTCGTGCCGGTGTCCTCGTGCCAGTGCCGGGTCTCCTGGATGATCGTGCCGCCCTCGGCGAGGATCGCGGCCTGACGCCGGATCTCGTAGCGCACGGCGCGCTCGACCGAGCGCATCGAGTTCACGTTCTTCGTCTCGGTGCGGGTGCCGAGCCGCTCGGCGCCGCGCGGGCGGAGCGAGACGTTCGCGTCGCACCGGATGTTCCCGCGCTCCATGCGCGCCTCGGAGATGCCCAGGCCGCGCGCGATCTCGCGGATCGTCGCGAGGTACGCCTTCGCGAGCTCGGGTGCGCGATGCTCCGCCCCGAAGATCGGCTTCGTGACGATCTCGACGAGCGGCACGCCCGCCCGGTTGTAGTCGACGAGCGAGTACTCCGCTCCCTGGATGCGGCCGGTCGAGCCGCCCACGTGCGTGAGCTTGCCCGCATCCTCCTCCATGTGCGCGCGCTCGATCGGGATGCGGAAGACGTCGCCGCCCTCGAGCTCCACCTCGATCTCGCCCTCGTAGGCGATCGGCTCGTCGTACTGGCTGATCTGGTAGTTCTTCCCGAGATCGGGATAGAAGTAGTTCTTGCGCGCGAACCGGCTCGACGGCGCGATCGAGCAGCCCAGCGCGAGCCCGAGGCTGATCGACGAGCGGATGGCCTCCGCGTTGACCGTCGGCATGGAGCCGGGAAGACCCAGGTCGACGGGCGCCACGAGCGTGTTCGGCTCGGCGTCGTGGAACGCCGAGTGGGCGGGGTTGCCCGCCTCGGAGAACATCTTCGTCTTCGTGTTGAGCTCGACGTGGACCTCGAGGCCGATCACGGGCTCGAAGAGCTCGAGGGCCTTGTCGAAGTCCATCAGCTTGTCCTTGGCCATCAGCGGGCCCCTCCTTCGAGCAGCGATCCGCCCAGTCGCGGCGCGCGGTCGAGCAGCGGGCCGCCCCACGTGTCGACGAGCAGCGCCTCGAGGGCGGCGCCGACGCGGTAGAGGCGGGCGTCCTCGCGCGCCGGCGCGAGGAACTGGATGCCGGTGGGCAGCCCGTCGTCCGACGCGAGACCGGACGGGATCGAGATGCCGGGCACGCCCGCGAGGTTGGCGGGGATCGTCGTGAGGTCGTTGAGGTACATCGAGAGCGGGTCGTCGATCTTCTCGCCGATGCGGAACGCGGTCGTCGGCGCGGTCGGCGTCGCGATGACGTCGACGTCCGCGAACGCGCGCGCGAAGTCCTGCTGGATAAGCGTGCGGACCTTCTGCGCGCTGCCGTAGTAGGCGTCGTAGTACCCGGCGGACAGCGCATAGGTGCCGAGGATGATGCGGCGCTTGACCTCGGGCCCGAAGCCCGCGTCGCGCGTGGCCGACATGACGTCCTCGACCGTCCCTCCGGGGACGTCGACGCGCATGCCGAAGCGCACGGAGTCGAACTTCGCGAGGTTGCTCGAGGCCTCGGCGGGGAGGATGAGGTAGTACGCGGCGACCGCGTACTCGAAGTGCGGGGCACTGACCTCGACGATCTCCGCGCCCTGCGCCTCGAGCGTCTCGAGCGCCGCCCGGAACGACTCCGCGACGCCCGGCTGGAAGCCGCTGTCGGGAAGCTCCTTCACGACGCCGACGCGCAGGCCCTTCAGCACGTCGCCGCGCGCGCCCTCGCGGGCCGCGTCGGCGAACGAGGGCCACGCGTCCGCGAGCGACGTCGCGTCGTGCGGGTCGTGCCCGCCCACGACGTCGTGCAGGAGCGCGGAGTCGAGCACCGTCCGGGTGACCGGGCCGATCTGGTCGAGCGACGATGCGAGGGCGATCGCGCCGTAGCGGCTCACGCCGCCGTAGGTCGGCTTCACGCCGACCGTGCCGGTGACGTGCGCGGGCTGGCGGATCGATCCGCCCGTGTCGGAGCCGAGCGCGAGCGGCGCCTCGAAGGCCGCGACGGCGGCGGCGGACCCGCCGCCCGATCCGCCGGGGATGCGGTCGAGGTCCCACGGGTTGCGCGTGGGCCCGTAAGCCGAGTGCTCGGTCGACGAGCCCATCGCGAACTCGTCCATGTTCGTCTTGCCGAGCGGCACGAGGCCGGCCGCGCGCGCCCGGGCGACGACCGTCGCGTCGAACGGCGACATGTACCCCTCGAGGATGCGCGAGCCGGACGTCGACGGCATGTCGGTCGTCACGAGCACGTCCTTGATCGCGAGCGGGACGCCCGCGACGGGTCCGAGCTCCTCGCCCGCCGCGCGACGGCGGTCGATGGCCTCGGCGGCCTCGAGCGCGTGATCGCTCACGTGGAGGAAGGCGTGCACGTCGCCGTCCACCTCGGCGATGCGGTCGAGGTGCGCCTGCGTGGCCTCGACGCTCGAGATCTCGCCCGCCGCGAGCTTCTCGGCGAGGTCGGCGGCGGTCAGTCGGATGATGTCGCTCACTGCTGCTCCTCGCCCAGGATGGCCGTCACGCGGAACCGGGCGCCGTCGGCGTCCGGCGCGTTCTGCAGCGCCTGCTCGGTCGTGAGCATGCGGCCGACCTCGTCGGCGCGGAAGACGTTCTGCATCGGGATGGGATGGCTCGTCGCCGGGACGTCGGAGGTCGCGACCTCGCCGACCTTCGCGATGTTGTCGACGATCGCGTCGAGCTCTCCGGTGAGGCGGGTCACCTCCTCGTCGTCGAGCTGGATCCGGGCGAGCACACCGAGATGGCGCACGAGATCAGGGGTGATTTCAGACACCCGACAAGTCTAGGCGGTGGCGGTCTGCGCTCCGGCTGCGCGCCCCTAGGCTGGAGGCGTGACGCAGCCGTTCGACCCGCCCCGTCCCTGGGTTTCCTCCTACGCGGAGGGCGTGCCCCACGATCTGCCTCCGATCAGCGGATCGCTCCTCGACCTCGTCGACGCCTCGGCACGGGACTTCCCCGGCGCCCCCGCGCTGCAGTTCTTCGGGCGGGTCGTGGACTACGCCGACCTCCGCGCGCAGATCGACCGGGCCGCCGCCGGCCTCCTCGCCCGAGGCGTCCGCAAGGGCGACCCCGTCGCGATCATCCTGCCGAACTGCCCGCAGCACATCGTCGCCTTCTACGCCGTGCTCCGGATCGGGGCCGTGGTCGTCGAGCACAACCCGCTCTACACGCCGCGCGAGCTGCGCAAGCAGTTCGAGGATCACGGCGCGAAGCACGCCATCGTGTGGAGCACCCTCGTCGACACCGTGCGCGGGTTCCCCGCCGACCTCGCCGTGAAGACGCTGATCTCGGTCGACATCACGCGCGGCATGCCGCGTCTCATGCAGCTCGCGCTGCGGCTGCCCGTGCCGAAGCTGCGCGAGACGCGTGCCCAGCTCACGACGTCCGTGCGGGGCGCCGACGCGTGGGAGGACGTCGTCCGGCACGACCCGCTGGCGGCGTCTCACCCGCGGCCCGCGACCGACGACCTCGCGATCATCCAGTACACGAGCGGCACGACCGGCGATCCCAAGGGCGCGGCGCTCACGCACCGCAATCTGCTCGCCAACGCCGCGCAGGCGCGCGCGTGGACGCCGGGCGTCGCGCGCGGCGAGGGGACGGTCGTGTACGCCGTGCTCCCGATGTTCCACGCCTACGGCCTGACCCTGTGTCTCACCTTCGCCATGTCGCAGGCCGCGCGCCTCGTGCTCTTCCCGAAGTTCGATCCCGACATGGTGCTCGCCGTGACGCGACGTCACCCCGCGACCGTGCTGCCCCTCGTCCCGCCGATCGCGGAGCGCCTGCTCAAGCGCGCGCGAGAGAAGGGCGTGTCGCTCGCCGGGACGCGCATCGGCGTCTCGGGCGCGATGGCACTCGACGAGCAGCTCGTCGTGCCGTGGGAGGAGGAGACGGGCGGCTACCTCGTCGAGGGCTACGGCCTCTCCGAGTGCTCGCCCGTGCTCATCGTCAATCCCGTCTCGGAGAACCGGAAGGCCGGAGCGATCGGCCTGCCGCTCCCGGGCACCGAGGTGCGGGTCGCCGACCCGGACGACCCGTCGCGCGATGCCGCGCCGGGCGCCCCCGGCGAGCTGCTCGTACGGGGTCCGCAGGTCTTCGGCGGGTACTACGGCCGGCCGGAGGCCACCGCCGCGGTCTTCCACGAGGACTGGTTCCGCACGGGCGACGTCGTCACGATGGACGAGGACGGCTTCATCTCGATCGTCGACCGCATCAAGGAGCTCATCATCACGGGCGGCTTCAACGTGTCGCCGACCGAGGTCGAGATCGCGCTCCGCCAGCATCCGTCCGTTGCCGACGCCGCCGTGGTGGGGCTGCCGAGTGCGCACAGCGGAGAGGAGGTCGTCGCCGCGATCGTCCTCGACGAGGGAGCCGAGGTCGACGAAGAGGATGTCCGGGCGTTCGCGCGCGGGATCCTCACGCCGTACAAGGTCCCCCGTCGGGTCTTCGTCGTCGACGAGCTGCCGACCTCGATGATCGGCAAGGTGCTGCGCCGCGAGGTGCGGGAGCGGCTCCTCGCACTCACGTCGGGCGGCTGACCGGCCTCACTCCCCCAGCGCGGCGGGCCCCTCCGTCACGAGAAGGTGGAACTGCGCGGCGTCGATGATGCGCACGCCGAGCGCCTCCGCCTTCGCGAGCTTCGACCCCGCCCCCGGCCCGGCCGCGACGAAGTCGGTCTTCTTGCTCACGCTCGACGCGGCCTTCCCCCCGGCTCGCATGATCGCCTCCTGGGCGCCCTCGCGCGTGTACCCCTCGAGGCTGCCGGTCGCGACGACCGTGAGACCCGAGAGCACACCGCCCTCCGCCTCGGCCGCCCCGGGCCCCGGATGACCGGGCGTGTGGAAGCGCACGCCCGCCGCCGTCCACCGGTCGACGATCTCGCGATGCCAGTCCACGTCGAACCAGTCCAGGAGCGAGTCGGCGATGATCCCGCCGACGCCGTCGACGGCGGCGAGCTCGTCGCGCGATGCGGCGCGGATCGCATCGAGCGAGCCGAACCAGCCGGCGAGGGCGCGCGCGGCGACGGGGCCGACGTGACGGATGTTGAGCGCGACGAGCAGGCGCCACAGCTCCTTCGTCTTGGCCTTCTCGAGCTCCTCGAGGAGCTTCTCGGCCTGAGCGGACGGGTGGAGCACGACGTGGTCCTTGCGGACGCCCGCCGCTCGCCGCTCGGACGGCGTCGCATCCTCCCAGCCCGGCGGGTAGGTCAGCTCCCGCCGCTGGAACGGGGCGCGGCGCACGAACTCGCCTGTCGCCTCATCGACGCGCTTCTCGCCGGTCTCGGCGTCGCGCACGATCACCTCGATCGGCACGAGCTGCTCCATGGTGAGCTCGAACAGCCCGGCCTCGGTGCGCAGCGGCGGCTCTGCGGGAACGGACGGCTGGGTGAGCGCGGCCGCCGTGACCTCGCCGAGCGCCTCGATGTCGAGCGCGCCCCGCGAGCCGATGTGCTCGACGCGACCGCGCACCTGGGCGGGGCAGTCCTTCGCGTTGGGGCACCGGAGGTCGATGTCGCCCTCCTTCATGGGGCGCAGCGGCGTGCCGCACTCGGGGCACGTCTCGGGCATGACGAACGCCCGCTCCGAGCCGTCGCGCAGCTCGGCCACCGGGCCGAGCACCTCGGGGATGACGTCTCCCGCCTTGCGCAGCACGACGGTGTCGCCGATCAGCACGCCCTTGGCCTTCACGACGTCCTGGTTGTGCAGCGTCGCCTGGCGGACGACGCTGCCCGCCACGAGAACGGGCTTCATGACGGCGTACGGTGTCGCGCGCCCTGTGCGCCCCACCGAGACCACGATGTCGAGGAGCTCGGTGTTCACCTGCTCGGGAGGGTACTTGTAGGCGATCGCCCACCGCGGCGCGCGGCTCGTCGCGCCGAGCTCGTCGTGCAGGGCGAGCTCGTCGACCTTGATGACGATGCCGTCGAGCTCGTGCTCGACCGAGTGCCGGTGCTCTCCGTAGTGCGCGACGAAATCCAGGACGCCGTCCACGTCGTCCGACGTGCGCAGATAGGGGCTCGTCGGCAGACCCCACTCGGCGAGCAGGCCGTAGACCTCGCTCTGCGACGCGACCGGCGGATCGGGCCACGCGCCGATCCCGTGCACATACAGCCGCAGCGACTCGATCCGCGCGATGCCCGCTTCGAGCTCGAGCCCATCCTTCTTGTCGAGCTGCTGCCGGAGGCCGCCGCTGGCGGCGTTGCGCGGGTTGGCGAACGCCGGGAAGCGCCGGTCGGCGCTGCGGCGAGCCTTCTCCTCGTCGAATCCGGGGCGCGCCGCCGCCTCGGAGACGACGCGCTCGCGCAGGCGCGCCTGCAGCGCGTTCAGCTCCTCGAACGCCGCGACCGGGATGAACACCTCGCCGCGCACCTCCACGAGCGGCGGATGGCCGGTCCCCGAGAGCCGCTCGGGGATCCCGGCGACCCGCAGCGCGTTGACGCGGACATCCTCGCCGACGCGCCCGTCGCCGCGCGTGGCCGCCGAGGTGAGGACGCCGTGCTCATAGCGCAGCGCGATCGCCAGCCCGTCGATCTTGAGCTCGGTCAGCCAGCGCACGGCGCGCCCCGCCGACGCCTGGGTCTTCGCGCACCACTCCGCGAGCTCCTCGAGGGAGAAGACGTTGTCGAGGCTCAGCATGCGCTCGGCGTGCTGGACGGGCGCGAGCATCGTGGCGTCGGCCGCGCCGACGGTCTGGGTGGGCGAGTCCTGTCCCTGCAGCTCCGGATGGCGCCGCTCGATCGCCTCGAGCCGCTGCAGCCATCCGTCGTAGGTCGCGTCGTCGACGAGGGCCGCGTCCTCGCCGTAGTACGCGTCGCGTGCGCGGAGGATCTGCTCGGTGAGGGTCGCCGCCTCGGCGCGCGCCTCGTCGAGGGTCAGGTCGGGGAGCTCGAAGTCGCCGTCGGTCACGCTCTCAGTCTAGGAACCGGGTCGGACATCCGCGGCGTGTCACGCGTCGACGGGCACGGCGCTCACGGTCCGGTCGATGGTGCACTGGCCGACGACGCGCGTGCCGTCGTAGATGACGGCGGTCTGACCGGGCGCGACGCCGTCGAGGGGCGCATCGGGCGTGACGACGAGCTCTCCCCCGCGCACGACGGCGATGGCGGGGACCGGGTCGGCGTGCGCGCGGATCTGCACGTCGCACGCGAACGGCTCGTCGGGCGTCTCGGGCGCCGCACCGGCCCACGTGTAGCGCGCGCCCGCGATCTCGGCGGTCGCGAGCGCCTCCTTCGGACCGACGACGACCTCGTTGGACACCGGGCGGACCTCGAGGACGAAGCGCGGCTTCCCGTCGGGTGCCGGCACGCCGAGCCGCAGCCCCCTGCGCTGCCCCACGGTGAACGCGTGCGCCCCCTCATGGCTGCCGACGACCGAGCCGGTGCGGTCGACGATGTCGCCGGGAGCCGCCCCCATGCGCTCGGCCAGGTAGCCGCGGGTGTCCCCGTCGGGGATGAAGCAGATGTCGTAGCTGTCGGGCTTGGACGCGACGGAGAAGCCGCGAGCCTCGGCCTCGGCGCGCACGAGCGCCTTCGATGGCGTGTCGCCGAGCGGGAAGTACGTGTGCGCGAGCTGCTCGGCCGTGAGCACCCCGAGGACGTAGGACTGGTCCTTCGCCTCCTCGCTCGATCGATGCAGCTCGAGGCCGCGCGGCCCATCGCGCAGGATCGCGTAGTGGCCCGTGCAGACCGCGTCGAAGCCGAGCTCGAGCGCGCGATCGAGGAGAGCGGCGAACTTGATGCGCTCGTTGCAGCGCATGCACGGGTTCGGGGTGCGCCCCGCGCGGTACTCGCTCAGGAAGTCGTCGATGACGTCGTCGCGGAACCGCTCGGAGAAGTCCCACACGTAGAACGGGATGCCGAGGCGGTCGGCGACGCGCCGCGCGTCCATCGCGTCCTCGATGGTGCAGCAGCCCCGGCTGCCGGTGCGCAGGGTGCCCCCGGCACGCGAGAGCGCGAGGTGCACCCCGACGACGTCGTGGCCGGCATCGACGGCGCGCGCAGCGGCGACCGCGGAGTCGACTCCGCCGCTCATGGCCGCCAGGACGCGCATGCCCTCCAGTCTACGAGCGCCCGCCTGAGGAGGGGCCAGAGCGTGCGACGAGGCGGCGGTACGCCGCGGGCAGCGCCGTCGCGACCGCCTCCGCGTCGGCCTCGACGGAGGTGCGCCCGAACGAGATGCGCAGGACCTGCCGCGCCTCCTGCTCGGTGCGGCCCGTCGCGAGCACCACGTGCGAGGGCTCGCTGACACCCGCCTGGCACGCCGACCCGGTCGAGACGGCGATCCCCGCCTGGTCGAGCAGGAAGAGCATCGACTCCCCGGCCGCGCCGGGGAGCAGGAGATGGAGGGTGGAGGGAAGACGGTGCTCCTCATCCCCCAGCACCACCGCCTCCGGGAGCTCGGTCCGCAGGCGGCCGACGACGCGGGCGCGCAGCCTCTCCATCCGGATGGTCTCGGTCTCGCGCTCGCGCTCCGCGAGCTCCACGGCGACCGCGAGCGCCGCGGCGCCCGCGACGTCCTGGGTCCCTGAGCGCAGCGCGCGCTGCTGCCCGCCGCCGTGGAGCAGAGCGTGCGGCGCAGCCGCGCGCGACACGACGAGCGCGCCCGTGCCGACCGGCGCTCCCACCTTGTGGCCGGAGACGCTCAGCGCGACTAATCCGCGTGCGCCGTCGACGGCGCCCCGCCACGCGCGGAAGTCGACCGGGAGGTGCCCGAGCGCGGCGACCGCGTCGAGGTGAAGGGGCACGCCCGCCGCCGCCGCGCCCGCGCTCAGGGCGGGCGCATCCTGCACGGTTCCCGTCTCGTTGTTCGCGACGAGCGCGGTCGCGAGCGCGACGCGCGGATCGGCGGCGACGCGCGCGAAGACCTCGGGATCGATGCGCGCACGGTCGTCGATCGGGACCGGCGCGACCTCGGCGTCCTCGACACGTCGAAGCCACTCCACCGTGTCGAGCACGGCGTGGTGCTCTCCGTCGGGCAGCACGATCACGTCGCGCCCCTCCGCGCGCGCCCACCAGAGGCCCTTGAGGGCGAGGTTGACGGACTCGGTCCCGCCCGAGGTCAGGACGACCTCGATCGGCTCGCATCCGAGTGCGCGCGCGATGCGCTCGCGAGCGTCCTCGAGCGCGCGTCGCGCGCGCTGCCCCGCGCCGTGCACGGATGACGGGTTTCCCACGAGCGCGCTCGCCTCGATCCACGCCTCGCGCGCCTCGGGACGCAGCGGCGTGGTCGCGGCGTGGTCGAGGTACGCGCTCACAGCGACCGCGCGGTCAGAACAGCAGCGAGCTCAGGCGCCCGCGCGCGCGGACGACCCGCGCATCGGTGGCTCCGATGACGCCGAAGAGCTCCACGAGGCGCTCCTGCACGGGCGCACGCCGATCGGACGGCAGCGCTGCGAAGAGGTCGAGCAGCCGGTCGAAGGCGTCGTCGACGTGCCCGCCCGCGACGTCGAGATCCGCCACGAGGAGCTGGGCATCGACGTCATCCGGCGCCTCGGCGGCGGCTGCGCGCGCCGCGTGGAGGTCGACGCCCTGGATCCGGTGCAGCAGCCGCACCTGCGCGAGGCCGGCCGAGGCCTCCGCGTCGCGCGGGTTCTCCTTGAGCGCGCGCTCGTAGGCGTCGGCGGCGCGGGTGTAGTCCCCCGCCTCGATCGCGTCGAACGCCTCCTGGTGGAGCGGCGGCAGGGCGGGCGCGGCCGCCTCGTCCGCCGGCGCATCGCCGTCGGACGGCACGGGGACCGTCCCGGTGACCCCGTTCTGCGCCGCGAGCTGCAGCAGCTGCGCGAACACCTGGCGCACCTGCTCCTCGGGGACGGCGCCGGTGAACAGCGGGACGGGCTGTCCCGCGACCAGCGCGACGACCATCGGGATCGACTGCGCGCGGAACGCCTGGGAGAGCTGCGGGTTCGCGTCGACGTCGACCTTCGCGAGGACGAGCCGGCCGCCGTGCTCGACGACGACCTTCTCGAGAACGGGGCTCAGCTGCTTGCAGGGGCCGCACCACTCGGCCCACAGGTCGACGACGACCGGCACGCGCTGGGAGAGCTCGAGGACCTCGCCGAAGGTCGCGTCGGTGACATCGAAGACGAGCGCCGGCGCCGGCGCGCCGGGCGCTCCGCCCGCCGGGGGCGACGCGGGCGCGGCCGGGCGGTTCTTCAGCGTCGAGAGGTCGACAGCGCCGCGCAGCACGGCGCCGGGGGCGACGTCACTCATGGATCACCTTCCGAGACGGGGATGGGGAGACTTCGAGCCTATTCGCCTTCCGGGGCGTCGGCGTCGCCCTCCGAGGCCTCTGCATCCTCGGGCTCGGGCAGGAGCTCGGCCGACTGGATGGCGGACGTGTAGCCGAGCAGGCGGATCCGCTCATCCGACCCCTGCGCGGGCACGAAGAAGAAGAGCTGATCGGTGTAGCGCGTCTCGACGCCCGTGGGCGACTCGGTCTCCCCCGTGAGGAGGGAGAGGGCCGCGTCATCCTCGAAGCGGATGACGGCGTCCTCGTTCGTCGGGCGGACGGTCTCGGTCTCGTCGACGCCGACCGCGACGATCGCGCCGCTGTCGAGCGTGGCCAGCGCGATCGGAGGCGTCGGGTTCGCCCCCTGCGCGTACTCGATCGTGCCCGTCTCGGCGCCGGTCTCGTTGAAGCTGTCGATCGTCGCCTGGCGCTTCTCGGCCACGGCGGTCAGGAAGCCGTCGTTCGAGATGTCGAAGAGCTCGGCGTACTCGCTCTCCTCGCCGCGGCCGATGATGTCGGCGTAGGCCGCCGCCACCTGATCGGGCGCGAGCGCGAGGAACGGCGAGTCGGGCGCGACGAGCGCGGCACCCAGCCACGCGGGCGCGAGCTGCGGCGTCTCGGCCGCCGCCTCGAGGTTGGCGAGGTAGGTGACCCGGTAGCGCGACCACGGGTCGTCCTGCGTCATCGAGAGGATCGTGGGGGCGACCGTCGTGTCGTCCTCGTCGGCGACGATGAGCAGCGCCGTCCGCGGCCATCCCTCGACGGCCTGAGGCAGGACGATGCTCGCGGGGCCGGTCGGGATCGAGACCGCCTGCGGGTAGTCCTCGATCTCGGCGCGGAGCCGGTAGTTGACCTCGCGCGTCTCGAGCGCGAGGCCCGAGAGGCGGTGCGAGGCGAGGTCGATGTCGAGGCTCTCGTCGGCCGCGGCGACGGTCTCCGAGATCTCGCCGACGATGCGGTCGGCCTGGGCCTCGGTGAGGGAGGACGGCTGCTGATCGGGCGCGAGCGTGGCGGTCGCCGTCGGCGTCGGGGTCGGCGTCGGGGCGCCGCCGAGCTCGGGCCACGAGTCGGCCGTGCACCCTGCGAGCAGGCCGACGGAGAGGCCGAGTGCGGGCACGGCGACGAGCGCCCGGCGACCGCGGCGCGACGTCGAGATGACGCCCTTCGATGCGCCGTCGTCGTCTCCCTCGGCAGGAGGGAGGGCCGGGCCCTTGCGGATGGGGCCGCGCCGGCGTCGGGTGTGGCGCAGCGCCAGGATGTACAGCACGAGGCCCGTCACCAGGAAGATGCCGCCGAGGACCATGAGCGGCCCGAACCAGGGGGTCTTCTGATCGAGCGGCCACACGATCGACACGTCCGACGGCGCCGGCTGGCTGCCGTCGACCGCGACGAGCATGCTCATCCCCTCGGGGAGCTGATCCGTCCGGACGATCTCGTCCTCGGCGGTCTGCTCCTCGATCCAGAGGTCGGATCCCTGCGGGTTCCGCCCCTCCGTGCCGTCGGTGGGCTCGACCTCCGGCTCGACGACGCTCGTCACGAGCTCGTCGCCGTCGCCGGCGCTCACGCGGTTGTAGCGCTGGTCCGAGAGCCACGCCTCGAGATCGGCGGTGCGGCCGTAGGCCGTGTAGAGGGGGCCCTCTCCCCGGACCGTGAGGGTCTGCGCGCCGGGGCGCAGCGCGAACGCGTCGCCGTCGATCACGAGGTACGGCAGCTCCTCGTCGACCGAGACGGTCTGCTCGGCGGACTCGGGGCCCAGGAACACGGTGCGCTGCGCCAGTCCGGCGCCGAACGACGCCGCCGCGAGCACGAAGGCCAGAACCGCCCACACGAAACGCACGAAATGACTCCTCGCCGACCCGCGCGAGGGCGGCGGGTCTCGACATCCGACTGCTCAGGTTAGCGAATCGAACTGAAAGGCGCCCACGAGCAGGTCGCTCTCGGGCGCGGCGCCGACGCACCCCTATCCTGGCGAGAGGCCCGCGGCGCGCAGCCGTCGGCCGGGAGAAGGGCGCGTATGAAGATCCACAACCCGTTCCGGCTCGCGCTCGTCGCGACGCTCGGCGTCGGCCTGGGGCTGCTGCTCATCGAGGGCCTGCAGTCGCTCTCGACGATCATCCTCTACGTGGGGACGGCGCTGTTCATCTCACTCGGCCTCGACCCCGTGGTCTCGTGGCTCGAGCGCCGCCGCCTGCCGCGCTGGCTGGCCGTCACGATCGCGATCCTCGCCGTCCTCGGGCTCTTCACCGGGATCGTCCTGATCATCCTGCCGGTGCTCGTCGATCAGATCGGGCAGCTGGTGGGCCAGATCACGCTCATCGTCAACCGCGGGACCTTCCTCGACGATCTGCGCGAGTGGTCGCTCGCGACCTTCCCCACGCTCGAGATCGACACCGTCCTCGACTTCGTGAACGACTGGCTCACGAGCAACATCGACACGATCAGCGAAGGCGTCGTGGGCGTCACGCTCAATGTCGTCCAGGGTCTCTTCGGCGCGTTCATCGTGCTCATCCTGACGATCTACCTCACGGCGTCGACCCCGTCGCTCAAGTCGGCCCTCTACCGCATGGTGCCCGCGTCGAAGCGCGAGGGCTTCACGAACATCGCCGAGCAGATCACCGACTCGGTCGGCTATTACGTCATGGGCCAGATCACGCTCGCCGCGATCAACGGCGTGCTCAGCGCGATCTTCCTCACGATCATCGACGCGCCCTATCCGACCGTCCTCGCGGTCGTCGCGTTCCTGGGCTCGATGATCCCGCTCGTCGGCACGATCTCGGGCTCGACGATCATCGCTCTCACCTGTCTGATCCCCGGACTCGGCTCCCCCACGGCGGCGATCATCGCCGCCGTCTACTACCTCGTGTACATGCAGATCGAGGCGTACGTCCTGTCTCCCCGCATCATGAGCCGGGCGGTCTCCGTCCCCGGCGGCGTCGTCGTGATCGCGGCCCTCGCGGGCGGCGCGCTGCTGGGCCTCCTCGGCGCGCTCATCGCGATCCCGGTGGCCGCGAGCGTGCTCATCATCTACCGGCAGGTGCTCATCCCGCGCATGAACGCGCGCTGATCAGGCGTCGGGCCACTCCGTCGGCAGGGGGCCGCGGCGGGATTCACGACCTCGACGATCTCGTTCAGCACGCGCGCGGTCTGCTTCTCGCCCACCCACAGGTGCTTGCCGCCCTCGACCGGCACGAGCCGGAGGTGCGGGATGAGCGCGAAACGCTCGGCGGCCTCCGCGGGGCGGAGGTAGTCGTCGAACTCGGGGATGAGCGCGACGAGCGGCCGGGGGTCGCCCTGCCAGGCGCGCAGGTCGTCGTCCCCTGCCCGGTGCAGCGGCGGGGAGAGCAGGATGGCGCCCTCGATCGGATGCGGACGGCCGTGCTTGAGCGCGACCTCGGTCCCGAAGGACCATCCGAGAAGCCAGGGGCGGGGAAGACCGCGCTCCGCGACGAGGTCCATGGCGGCCGCGAGGTCGGCTGCCTCCGCGACGCCGTCTCCGAAGGCCCCCTCGCTCGTGCCGCGCGGGGACGTCGTCCCTCGTGTGTTGAAGCGCAGGACAGCGAGGTCCGCGAGCGCGGGGAGGCGCGCGGCGGCCTTCCGGATGATGTGCGAGTCCATGAAGCCGCCCGCCGTGGGCAGCGGGTGGAGCGTGACGAGGGTCGCGACCGGCTCGCGCTCGAGCGGCGTCGCGAGCTCGCCGACGAGCGTCAGCCCGTCGGACGTGCGCAGCTCGATGTCCTCGCGGCGCGCGGGCAGCAGGGCGGCTCCGCGGATCTCCATCCGGTCCTCCTCAGAACAGCTTCCAGCAGTGGGTGTGCCAGTGACGGCGCGCGGCGAGGTCCGCCTGGGGGCCGAGGACGCCGTCCTCGCGCCACACCACGACGTGCGCGGCGCCGATCTCGATGAGGTTCGCGCAGCCGGGGCAGGCGTACGTCTTCTCCGAGCGGCCGGGACCGACCGGCTGCACCGACCACTCGTGTCCGCGCCGGAACTCCGTGCGACGCCAGCCGGCGATGAGGCGGTCGAGCGAGGCGTCGCCGCCGCTGTCGCGCCGGCGGCGGTTCGACCGCGGCACGGCTCAGTACCAGCCGACCGACTCGGAGTGCCCCCACGCGCCGCAGGGCGTGCCGTAGCGGCCGCCGATGTAGTCCAGCCCCCACGCGATCTGCGTCGCGGGATTCGTCTGCCAGTCGGCGCCGTGGCTCGCCATCTTGCTGCCCGGGAGCGACTGCGGGATGCCGTAGGCGCCGCTGGACGGGTTGTACGCGCTCACGTTCCACCCCGACTCGCGGTTCCAGAGCGCGACGAGGCAGGCGAACTCGCTGTCGTTCCAGCCACGGCCGGTCACCATCTCGTAGGCGATCGCCTGCGCGGTGCCGGGGTCGGGTGCGACGAACGGCGCGGCCCAGCTCTCCTGCTGAGGGGCCTGCTGGCCGCCCTCGGGGACCTCCGCGACCTCGGGGGTGGGCGTCGGCGTGGGGGTCGGCTTGACGTACACCTCGTAGGCGCCGAAGTCGAGGCTGCCCGCGTGCGCGAGGTCCGCCGCGGCGATGTAGACCTGCGCCTCGTCGGCTGCCGTGGCGAACGACGACGTCCCCTCGGTCGCCTGCTCGGCCTGCGCCATCGAGGCGCCGGTCGTGACGATCGTGCCGCCCAGGAGGCCGAAGGCCGCGAGCCCCGCGAGCACCGACATCACGCGACGGCGGGGCGTGCGCTCGTGCGTCGACGTCTGCAGGAGCGCCGCGTGCTGGGTCGCGATGGCGCGCGCCTCGCGGCGCGTGAGGGCTCGGGTCTGCTCGGGTCCGGAAGTCACAGTTCCTCGAGTCTAGCGTGTGTTATGCGACTGTGACATACCCGGCCCCCGGGTGGTCAGCGCACGGCGAGCATGATCTCGATGACCGCGTCCAGGACCGCGTCGACCTGCTCCTCGCGGTAGCCGTCGCGCGTCATCCGGAACGCCGTCTGGCGGATCTGCTCGACCGTGAGCGGGGCGCCCTGCGCGAGGTAGGCGACGATGCGATCGGCCACGAGGTCGACCTCGGAGCGGGCGTATCCGTACCGCAGGAGGCCGACGCGCGCGAAGCGCTCCCCTTCGGGCCGCTGGAGTCGGTCCAGCACCACCTGCGCCTCGCGGCGGGTGCGCTCGACCCAGGCGTCGGCGCCCTCCGCCCTGACGGCGCGCTCGCGCTCCCGAGCGGCGAACGCGTCCTCGACGCGCGCGAGGGCCGCGTCGACCGCGGAGATGCGGTACCCGCCCCGCACGAGCGGGAAGGCCGCCGAGCGCACCTGCTCGGCATCGAGCTCGTCGTCCCCCTGCTGCTCGAAGGCGGCACGGGCGCGAGCGAGGAAGGCATCCACCGCGTCGCGCTGGTAGCCCTTCTCGCGGCCCGTCGCGAGGGGGAACGGCAGGGTGGTCGAGGAGTCCGTCACGATACCGCCAGAGGTGAGAGGAGGAAGTGCAGGGCGAGCGTCGCCACCGCCGACGGCAGGATGCTGTCGAGCCGGTCGAGCACTCCGCCGTGGCCGGGGAGCGCGGACGACATGTCCTTGATGCCCAGATCGCGCTTGATCATCGACTCCCCGAGATCGCCCGCGGTCGCCGTGCAGAGGATGACCGCGCCGAAGACGAGACCGGCCCACCACGGGATCCCCAGCATGAACTGCGCGAGGAGCGCGCCCGCCAGGAGCGCCCCCAGGGCGGCGCCCGCGAACCCCTCCCAGGTCTTCTTCGGGCTGATGCGCGGGGCCATCGGATGGCGGCCGAACGCGAGTCCGGATGCGTACGCCGCGGTGTCGGCGACCACCGCGACGATGAGGAACGCGAGGATCCACCACTCGCCGCGGTCCTCGCGGAGGAGCACGAGCGCGAGACTCGCGAGGAACGGGACGTACAGCGGCACGAATGCCCCGACGAGCACGTCGGCCAGCACGTCCTGCGGCGTGCGGCCGTCCTGCGCCGTCATCTGCGCGAGGAGGCGCCACACGACGATGAGCGCCATGGCGGCGAAGAGGGCGACCCAGTGCAGCCAGAGGTCGGCGAAGTAGCCGGCGGCGAGGATGAGGACGACCGCCGCGAGCTGCGGAGCGAGGTCGATGCGTCGGCCGCCGTCGCGCAGCGCGCGCCACAGCTCGTGCACGCCGAGCACCGACACGAGCAGCGCCACGACGGCGAAGAGCCACTTCACGACGAGCAGCGAGACGACGACCGCCGCGCCCGCTGCGACGCCGACGAGGATCGCCGCGATGAGGTCGCGTCCCGTGCGCTGCTTGATGCGCTCGTTCTTCTCCTCGAACTGCTCGCGCGCATGCGCGACCTGATGCTCGAACTCGCCGCGCGCCGCGTGCACGCGCTCGTGGAACGTGCCCTGCTCGCCGCGCGGCTCGCTCGGGGGCTCCGATCCGGGGACGTCCGTCATCGCCAGGTCAGACCTCGAGGAGCTCTGCCTCTTTGTGCTTCAGCGCCTCGTCGATCTTGTCCACGTGCGCCTTGGTGATGGCGTCGAGCTCCTTCTCGCCGCGCACGATGTCGTCCTCGCCGATCTCGTCGCGCAGCGCGTCGAGGTCGTCCTTCACCTGACGGCGGATGCCGCGCAGGCGGACCTTGGCGTCCTCGCCCTTCGTGCGCACGATCTTGACGAACTCCTTGCGGCGCTCCTGCGTGAGCTCCGGCATCGTGATGCGCACGATGTTGCCGTCGTTCGTCGGGTTGGCGCCGAGGTTCGGCATCTCGCGGATCGCGTCCTCGATCGCCTTGAGGGCCGACTTGTCGTAGGGCGTGACGATGAGCGTGCGCGCCTCGGGGTTCGCGAGCGACGCGAGCTGCTGGAGCGGCGTGGGCGTGCCGTAGTAGTCGACGAGGATGCGCTGGAAGAGCTGCGGGTTCGCGCGGCCGGTCCGCACGGTCGCGAAGTCCTCCTTCGCCGCCTCGACGGCCCGATCCATCCGGGCAGTGGCATCGGCAAGAACGTCCGCGATCACGGTGACTCCATTCGTCGGTGGTGCTGGGAAAAGTCTAGTGGGCGCCGTGCCGGCGCCCGGCGAGGTCACGCCGTGACGAGCGTGCCGATGGGCTCGCCGCGCAGGGCGGCCGTGACGTTGCCGGCGGGCTCCATGCCGAACACGCGCATGTTCATCCCGTTGTCCATGCAGAGGCTGAAGGCCGTCGCGTCGACGACCTTGAGGCCGCGCATAAGGGCGTCCGAGTAGGTGACGTGGTCGAGTCGCGTCGCCGTCGCGTCCGTGCGCGGATCGGCGGTGTAGACGCCGTCGACGCCGTTCTTCGCGACGAGCACCTCGGTCGCGCGGATCTCGAGGGCCCGCTGCGCGGCGACCGTGTCGGTCGAGAAGTAGGGCAGGCCGGCGCCCGCGCCGAAGATGACGACGCGGCCCTTCTCGAGGTGGCGCTCCGCGCGCAGCGGGATGTACGGCTCGGCGACCTGGCGCATCTCGATCGCGGACTGCACGCGCGTGGCGGCGCCCGCCTGCTCGAGGAAGTCCTGCAGGGCGAGGGCGTTCATGACCGTCCCGAGCATGCCCATGTAGTCGGCGCGCGCCCGGTCCATGCCGCTCTTGGAGAGCTCAGCGCCGCGGAAGAAGTTGCCTCCGCCGACGACGACCGCGACCTCGACGTCCTGCGACGCCTCCGCGATCTCACGGGCGATCTGGCTGACGACATCCGGGTTGACCCCGAGCTGCCCTCCCCCGAACGCCTCGCCGGACAGCTTCAGCAGCACCCGCCGCTTGGTCACTTCGCTCACTGTGGATCCTCTCGTCGCCGATACACGCTACCGGTCGCAGGCGGCAGCTCCCTGTGCAGGCACGCGGATGTCGCGTGTCGACCTCCGCGCGCAGAGAAAGGGGGCTCGGATCCGCGGATCCGAGCCCCCTTCCGTCACGTCGTTACGCGCCCACCTTGAAGCGCGCGAAGCCCGTGATCGTGATGCCGGCGTCCTGCGCGACCTTCGCGACGGACAGCTTGTTGTCCTTCGCGTAGTCCTGGTCGAGCAGCGCGACCTGCTTGAAGAACGCGTTCACGCGTCCCTCGACGATCTTCGGGAGGGCGGCCTCGGGCTTGCCCTCGTTGCGGGAGATCTCGGTGACGATCTCGCGCTCCTTCTCGACGTCGGCCGCGGGGACCTCGTCGCGCGAGAGGTAGGACGGGTTCGCGAAGGAGATGTGCTGCGCGATGCTGCGCGCCGTCTCCGCGTCGTCGCCCGTGTACGCGACGATGACGCCGACCTGCGGGGGCAGGTCCTTGCTCGTGCGGTGCAGGTAGACCTGGAACGCGTCGCCCTCGAGGGTGCGGACGCGGCGGAGCTCGACCTTCTCGCCGATGATCGCGGCCTCATCGGAGATGAGCTGCTCGACCGTCTGGTCGCCCGCGGTGGCCGCGAGAGCCTCCTCGACCGAGTCGGCGGCGGCCGCGGCGGCGGCGTCGGCGACCTTGTCGGCGAGCGCGATGAAGCGGTCGTTCTTCGCGACGAAGTCGGTCTCGCACGCGAGCTCGACGAGCGTCGCCTTGCCGCCCTGCTCGCGGGCGACCACGAGGCCCTCGCTCGTCGCGCGGTCGGCGCGCTTCGCGTTGCCCTTGGCGCCCTTGAGGCGGAGGATCTCGACGGCCTTCTCGACGTCGCCGTCAGCCTCCTCGAGCGCCTTCTTGGTGTCGACCATGCCGGTGCCGAGCTGCTCGCGCAGAGCCTTGATGTCGGCGATGCTGAAGTTGGCCATGGGTGCTGGCTCTCCTTGTTCGTGGTGGAACGGTGACCTGAGCGAGGCGGGCCCGGTGGGGCCCGCCTCGTCGAGCATTACTCCGCTGCGGGAGCCTCGGCCGGCGCGGCCTCGGCGGCGGGAGCCTCCGCGACCTCGGCGGGCGCCTCGGTCGAGCCCTGCTCGAGGAGCTCGCGCTCCCACTCGGCGAGAGGCTCGGCCTCGCCCTCGGGGTTGTGCTTCTGCTGGAGGCCCTCGGCGGCGGCGTCGGCGATGATGCGCGTCAGCAGCGAGACCGAGCGGATGGCGTCGTCGTTGCCCGGGATCGGGTACTGCAGGTCGTCGGGGTCGACGTTCGTGTCGAGGATGCCGATGACGGGGATCCCGAGCTTCTTCGCCTCGTCGATCGCGAGGTGCTCGCGCTTGGCGTCGACGACCCACAGGGCCGACGGCGTCTTGCTGAGGTTGCGGATGCCGCCGAGCGACTTGTGGAGCTTGTCGAGCTCGCGGCGCTTGAGGAGGAGCTCCTTCTTGGTGAAGCCCGTGCCGGCCGGGTCGTCGAAGTCGAGCTCCTCGAGCTCCTTCATGCGCGCGAGGCGCTTCGACACGGTCGAGAAGTTGGTGAGCAGACCGCCGAGCCAGCGCTCGTTGACGTAGGGCTGGCCCACGCGGGTCGCCTGCTCGGCGAGCACCTCCTGCGCCTGCTTCTTCGTGCCGACGAAGAGGATGGTGCCGCCGCGCGCGACGGTCTCCTTGACGAAGTCGTAGGCCTTGTCGATGTAGCCGAGCGACTGCTGGAGGTCGATGATGTGGATGCCGCTGCGCTCCGTGAGGATGAAGCGCTTGACCTTCGGGTTCCAGCGACGGGTCTGGTGTCCGAAGTGGACGCCGCTGTCGAGCAGCTGGCGGATGGTGACGACGGCCATGGTCGTGCTCCTTGATCTGGGCGCTCGCGCGCCATGCGGTTGATTCCGCCGATCGGACGATCGGCGAGCCTGGTGCCCGACGCACTCCCGCCCTTCGAGAAGGGACCGAGGGGAGTCGCGCCACGACGATCGTCCGGAGACGAGGTCGCTGAGGGCACGCGTAGTCATCCCGAGACGGGATGCGTCCCCCAGCATACCAGGCGCTCGTCTCCCCCACGGCGCGTGCACAGGCGCGCGACACGCGGCTCCCTCGTCCCCCGCCGCGCATCCGAGCGGAGCGGGCCGCCGCGCGCGCCGAGGCTGAGGACATGCAGCGCACAGCCCGCTCCGTCCTCGTCCTTCTCGTCGCGCTCGTGTGCGCCGGCGCGGCTCCCGCGGCGGCGCATGCGCCGTCCGCGGCACCGGCCGACGCCGAGGTCCGCATCGAGACCGCCGAGCAGTGGGTGTGGCCCGTGAGCCAGGACGTCCGGATCGTCCGCCCCTTCGAGGCGCCGCCGCATCGCTACGGTCCGGGGCACCGCGGCATCGACCTCGCGGCCGATGCCGCCACCCTGCGCGCCCCGGCGTCGGGAGTGATCGCATTCGCGGGGGTCGTGGTCGACAGGCCGCTCCTGACGATCGACCACGGCGACGGGCTCGTCACGACGCTCGAGCCCGCGACGACCGAGCTCGCCGTGGGCGACGCGGTCTCCCGCGGGCAGGAGATCGGCGCGCTCGCGTCGGGCGGCCACGCCGCGCCCGGCGCTGTGCACTTCGGGGTGCGCCTCCACGGCGACTACATCAACCCGCTCCTCCTGCTCGGCGGGGTTCCCCGGGCGGTGCTCCTCCCCTGCTGCTGAGCGCGGCTCGCCTCCGGGCGATCGCAAGTCAGGCGCGCGGATGCGCGAGGCGGTAGGCCGCCGCGAGGCGCTCGGAGGAGACGTGCGTGTAGATCTGGGTCGTGCCGAGACTCGCGTGACCGAGGATCTCCTGCACCGCGCGGAGGTCGGCACCGCCATCCAGCAGGTGCGTCGCGGCGGAATGCCGCAGCGCATGCGGCCCCACCGTCTCGACGCCCATCGCGGGCGCGACGGTGCGGGCGACGAGCTCGTAGACCGTGCGCGGCCCCACGCGCCGACCGCGTGCGCCGAGGAAGAGCGCGGCGCCTGCTCCATCTCCGCGCGCGGCCAGCGCCGGGCGCCCGCGCGTGAGGTACGCGCCGACCGCGCGCGCGGCCGGCGCTCCGAACGGCACGACACGCTCCTTGGCGCCCTTGCCGACGACGCGCGCCGTGGCGCGATCGAGATCGACGTCGTCGACATCGAGGCCGCACAGCTCCGAGACCCGCACGCCCGCGCCGTAGAGGAGCTCGATGAGCGCGTGGTCGCGCAGCGCGAGCGGGTCGCCGTCCGCCGCAGCCGCGGCCATCCGGCGCAGGAGCTCGTCGAGGGCAGGTGCCGCTGCGACGTGCGGCAGGGTCCTGCCGCGCTTCGGCGTGACCAGGCGCAGGCTCGGGTCCACCCCGATGAGGCCCTCCTCGCGAGCCCAGCGGAAGAGCGCGCGCGCCGACGACGTGCGCCGGGCGACGGTCGAGCGCGCGTCGCCGCGCTGCGTCGCGCGCCACAGCCAGTCGCGCAGCGCGTCGAGGTCGACGTCGGCGAGCTCGCGATCGCCGACCGCATCGGCGAGATCGGCGAGGTCGGCTCGGTAGGCGCGAACGGTCGCGGGCGAGAGGCGCCGCACCGTCTCGAGATGCGCGCCGAACGCGTCGATCGCGCGGAGCAGCTGCATCCTCCGATGGTGCCCCGGCCCGCGCGGGGACCGGGCGCGCCGCGCCGGTTCGCACGCCGCCCATCCGGATCGGCGGCGGCTCCGAAGAGAGATCGACACGGATGGACCGTGCCAGAACGGAGAAAGCTCATGCGCACCTCAGTCAATCGGATCGTCGCCACCGTCTTCGGAGCCGTGTACGTCCTCGTCGGGCTGCTTGGCTTCGCCGTGACGGGCGGCGTCGGATTCCTCGCCACGGAGGGCGGGCTGCTGCTCGGGATCTTCCAGGTGAATCCGCTCCACAACATCGCGCACCTCGCGATCGGCGCCGCGCTCGTCGCGGCCGGGATGGCGGGGGTCCGTGCGGCGAGGGCCGTGAACGCGACCGTCGGCGCCGCGTACCTCCTCCTCGGGATCGCGGGCTTCTTCCTCGCCGGCACGGCGCTGAACATCCTCGCGCTCAACACCGCAGACCACGTCCTGCACCTCGCGAGCGCTCTCGTGCTCCTCGCGGTGGGTCTCGGCGCCGAGCGGTCCGTGGGGCGGGAGTCGATCGCGTGACGTTCACCGGCACCTGGCCCGCCCTCGCCGCGTGCGGGGCGGGCCTGGCCCATCTCGCCGTCGCCGCGGGGTCCCCCTGGTGGCTGCTGGCTCTCCTGTGCGCCGCCGGAGTCGCCGAGCTGGGCTGGGGCGCAGCCGCCCTGCGTGCCGGGCGCATCGTCGCGTCGCGCGCGGCACTCGGCGGCTCGCTCGCCCTGGCCCTCCTGACGACGGCGATCGGCGTCGCGGGCGGGATGGGTCCCGCTCCGATGGCCGTCGCGATCGCGCTCCTGCTCGTCGTGGCGGCGGCCGCCGCGCGCGCCGTGCGCCGCAGGGCCCGCCCCGCGCGCGGCGGCACCGCGCGCGCCGTCCTCGGCATGCTCGTGGGCGCGACGCTCGTGGCCGCCGTCACGACGCCTGCCCTGTCGCTCACCGAGCCCGGGACGCACGCGGTGCCGCACGGCGAGATGCACGGCGGGCACGGGCACTGAGAGCGAGGAGCCGCTGTCGGGAGATCGGGGTTGCATCTCAAGCCGCTTGAGGCCTCAGGGTGAGGACATGAACACTTCCGAGAACGCTCTCTCCTCCATCGGCGAGGTGGCGCATCGCACAGGACTCAGCGTCAGCGCCATCCGCTACTACGACGACGAGGGACTCGTCGACGCGACCGACGCCACCGACGGAGGCCATCGCCTCTACGACGTGGACGCGATCGCCCGGCTCGAGCTCGTCCGCACGCTGCGCGACCTCGAGACCGGTCTGCCGCAGGTGCGCCGCGTGCTCGCCGGGACGAGCTCGCTGCGGGATGTGCTCGCCGAGCATCTCCACGTGATCGAGACGCGGGCCGCGGATCTGGACGCGAAGCGCGCCGTCCTCCGCGCGCTCGTGCGACAGGAGGGCACGGCGGAGCGCGCGAACCTCCTGCGCAGGCTCGTGACGATGCCCGATGCCGAGCGTCAGCGGCTCATCGACGACTTCCTCGACGAGGTCACCGCCGGCCTTCCGCAGGAGGCGTCCGAGCGCATCCGCGACGTGCGGCCGGTGCTGCCGCC
Source organism: Microbacterium sp. JZ37 (assembly GCF_035188445.1). Classification (NCBI taxonomy): domain Bacteria; kingdom Bacillati; phylum Actinomycetota; class Actinomycetes; order Micrococcales; family Microbacteriaceae; genus Microbacterium; species Microbacterium sp. JZ37. Next base: position 1,908,155 of record NZ_CP045253.1, read on the forward strand.
CGACCCGGCCCCCGAGCAGCTCGACGCCTGGCTGAGCCTCGCGGAGCTCCTGCAGGACGATCGGTTCCGCGCGGCGATCCGCTCCTACCTGCACGCGACGTACGCGCAGTTCCCCGGTCCGGAGATGTCCTCGCCTCCCGTGCAGGACTTCATCCACTCGGCAGGCGCCGACCTGATGCGCCGGCTCACGGCCGCTCACCAGGCGGGTCTCGCGGCGGACGATCCCCACGTGGCCTCCCTCGCCGCACAGCTGGTCGACGAGCTCGCCGGGACGTTCGGCGTCGCGGCCGACGACGACCTCCGCGCACGGCTCGCCGAGCGCTATCGCACGGTCGACAGCCTCACCCTCGAGGCCCTTGAGGACGAGGAGTACCGCACGACCGAGGGCCGCTATCTCGAGCTGGTCGCGATCGTCAACGGCGGCCCGCACCCGGATGCCGCCCTTCTCGACGGCGCCCACCGCACGCGGGGTGACGGAGACGGCCCGAGTCTCGGAGAGCTCGGCCGCTGGCTGGCTGCGGCGATCGCCGGAGGGTCGTGAGCGCAGGAACCCTCGGATCTCAGGCGAGCACCCAGCCGCCGTCCGTCCGTCGCACCGCGCCGGCCAGCTCGAGCAGGCCGAGCGCGGCCTGCACGGCCTCCACGGCCATCCCGCTGCGCCGTGCGATCTCATCGACATCGCGTGGGGAGCGGGAGGCGAGCGCATCGCGGACGCGGACCTCCTCCGCGGATGGACCGCCCAGAGCGGTCGCGTCGTCGGCTCCCTCGCCGATCAGCTCGAGGACGTCGGCGGCCGACGTGATGCACTGCGCGTCGAACTCGCGCAGCAGGCGATGACAGCCGGCCGAGGTCGCACTCGTCACGGGTCCGGGCACGGCTCCGAGCGGTCGCCCGAGCGCCGCGGCGTGCCCTGCCGTGTTCAGCGTGCCGCTGCGCGCGCCGGCCTCGACGACGACCGTCGCGGAGCTCAGCGAGGCGATGCACCGATTCCGCTGGAGGAACCGCCACTTGGTCGGCGTCGCGCCGGGCGCCGTCTCGCTCACGATCGCGCCGACGCGCGCGATGTCGGCGAACAGGCGAGCGTGCCCGGCGGGATACACGCGGTCGGCGCCGCCGGCGACGACCGCGACCGTCAGCCCGCCGACGCCGAGCGTCGCGCGATGAGCAGCGCCGTCGATGCCGTACGCGGCGCCCGAGATCACGCCGATGCCGCGAGACGCGAGCTCGCCCGCGAGCTCGGCCGCGACGTGCTCCCCGTATGGCGTCGCCGCGCGTGCGCCCACGATCGCGACCGAGCGTGCGATGCGCGAGAGGCCCGTCACGTCGCCTCTCGTCCACAGGGCGAGCGGCGCGTGCGTGCCGAGGTCGGTCAGCTGCTCGGGCCACCCCGCGTCCTCCGGGGTCACGAGCACCAGCCCCGCGCGAGCGCCCTGCGCGAGAGCCTGCGCGACGTGCGCGGGGTCGAGCCGCGGCTGCCACCGCGACCGAGCGGCCGCGAGCGCCTGCGCGCCCAGCCCGAGCTCCGTGAGCGATCCGTCGTGCAGCCCCGCCTCGACCATCCGCAGAGCCTCATCCGGACCGTGCGCCGCGACGAGCGCGCCCGCCGTCCCGTCGCCCGGCTCGACGATGGCGGTCCACACCGCGCGCGCCAGACGGGCCGGATCCTCCCGGCTGTGCGGCGCGCCCGCTCGGCGCACGCGATCGTCGTCGAGCAGCGTCATGCCACGACCCCCTTCTTCAGGAACAGCGCCCTGCCCACATCCGCCGCGTCCGGCCGGTCCCTGCCGGCCAGATCGGCGACCGTCCAGGCGACCCGCAGCACGCGGTCGTAGCCCCTCAGGGTGATGAGCCCGCGCTGGAGCGCGGCGTCGAGCCCCCGCAGCGCCGCGGCGTCGGGCGCTCGCGGCCCGCGCCGCAGCCACGTCCCGGGGACCTCGGCGTTGATGCGCCAGGGCGTTCCCGACAGCCGCTCCCGCGCCCGATCCCGCGCCGCGAGCACGCGCTGCCGCCCCTCCTCCGATGACATGGCGTCTCCCGCGCGCGTCTGCGCGATGCTCGCGATCCGCTCGACGCGCAGATCGATGTCGATGCGGTCGAGCAGCGGACCCGAGAGGCGCTGCGCGTACCGGCGGATGATGTGCGGAGAGCACGTGCACGACCCGCCGCGCACGCCGTACTCCCCGCACGGACAGGGATTCATCGCGAGGACGAGCTGGAAGCGCGCCGGGAAGCGCGCGGAGAACCCCGCGCGGTGGATGTCGATGCGCCCCTGCTCGAGCGGCTGGCGCAGCGCGTCGAGCGTCGACGACGACGCCTCGGTCGCCTCGTCGATGAACAGCACCCCGCGGCTCGCGCGCGCGATCGCACCCGGCCGCACGGTGCGCGACCCGCCGCCGACGAGCGCGGCGGTCGACGCCGAGTGGTGGGGCGCCTCGAACGGCGGCCGCCGGTCGAGGCGCACGACCCGCTCCCCCGCGAGCGATCGCAGCGATGCGGCCTCGAGGGCTGCCTCGTCGTCGAGCGGCGGGAGGATGCCGGGCAGACGGCGGGCGAGCATGGTCTTGCCCGCTCCCGGCGGGCCCGACATGAGCACGTGGTGACCGCCCGCCGCGGCCACGACGAGCGCCTCGACGGCGTCGCGCTGCCCCACGACGTCAGCGAGGTCGACGTCGTCCTCGTCGGCCTCGGGCGCCGGCGGGCCGGGGATCGGCGGGACGTCCGGCACCTCCACCTCGGAGCCGTGCCACGCCGCGACCTGAGCGAGCGAGATCGCCCCGCGCACCTCGGCGCCCGCGACGAGCTCGGCCTCCTCCCGGTTCGCCCAGGGGACCACGACCCGGGTGCGGCCCGCGGCGACCGCGGCGCGCACGGCCGGCAGGATGCCCGGCACGGGCCGCAGGCGCCCGTCCAGCCCCAGCTCGCCGAGATGCACGACCTCGGCCGCCGATGACCGGCGCAGGCGGTCGTCGGTCGCCAGCGCGGTCACCGCGATCGCGAGATCGAACGCGGTCCCGTGCTTCGGGAGCCCCGCCGGTGACAGATTCACGGTGAGGCGTCGGTACGGGAGCATGAGCCCGCTGTTCTCGCACGCGCTCGTGACCCGGCGCGCGGCCTCGCCGAGCGCGCGGTCGGCGAGGCCGATGATCCGGATCTCCGGCTGATGCGACGTGACGTCGGCCTCCACCTCGACGAGCTCGCCCGTGAGCCCGGTGAGCGCGACCGCCCACGTCCGCGCGACCGTCATCGGAGGTCCTCGAGATGCTCGAGGGCGCCCGTCCCGGGATCGGCGCCCACGATCGCGACCGCGTCGATCCGGAGGGATCGGCCGAGCAGCGCTCCGGGGTGCGCGCGCGTCCACGCCGCCGCGAGCCGCCACAGCCGACGCAGCTTGCGCCGGTCGACGGCCTCGAGCGGATGGCCGAAGGCCGTGCCCGTGCGCGTCTTGACCTCGACGACGGCGAGCCGTGTGCCGCGGCACGCGACGATGTCGATCTCCCCGTCAGCGCACCGCCAGTTGCGGTCGAGGATCTCGTACCCGATCGATGAGAGGTACTGCGCCGCGCGCTCCTCGCCCGCTCGACCGAGGTCGTCCTTCCGTGCCATGACGGCAGACTGCCTGGACGGACGACCGGATGCGGCGGCGGACGGCCTGATGGGGAGACGGCGCGCCGCGGGGCGCGCCTGTGCAGACGACGTCGCCGCGCGGGGGTGCTACTTGCCGTCGAGCGAGAGCTCGTCGGGCAGCTCGAAGTCGCGGCGCGACAGCTCCTCGATGTTCACGTCCTTGAATGTGAGCACGCGCACCGACTTCACGAAGCGGTCCGAGCGGTAGATGTCCCAGACCCAGACGTCCTTCATCGTGATCTCGAAGTAGAAGTCGGTCTCGGTGTCGTGACGGACGACGTCGACCTCGTTCGCGAGGTAGAAGCGGCGCTCGGTCTCGATCACGAACTGGAACTGCGAGACCACGTCGCGGTACTCGCGGAACAGAGCCAGCTCGAGCTCGCGGTCGTAATCCTCGAAGACATCGTCATCCATGGTCCTCCCATCCTAGGCGTCCGGGATGCCGCGTCGCGCCGCTCGAGGACGGCTCAGAACAGGGCGGGCGCGTCGGCGATCGCCCACGACCGGCGGTGGTGCGCACTCAGACCGTGCTCGCGGATCGCGGCACGGTGCGTCGCGCTCGCGTAGCCCTTGTTGCTGGCCCAGTCGTAGACCGGGAGCTCATCGTGGAGTCCGGTCATGAGGCCGTCGCGCGCGACCTTCGCGATGACCGATGCCGCAGCGAGCGACGCGCAGTCGCGGTCGCCCTTGACCACCGTGCGGATGTCGAGCCCCGCGCCACGCACGGGCGAGATGTAGTCGTGGTTGCCGTCGAGGAGCACGACCCCGGCCGCGGGCGCGTAGCCCTGCTCCTCGAGCGACGCGAGCGCGCGGACGGCCGCGAGGCCCAGGGCGCGGATGATCCCGATCTCGTCGACCTCCGCGGCCGTCGCCCAGCCGAGCGCGCTGGCCCTGACCCACGCGGCCGCGCGGTCGGCGACGTCCGCGCGGCGTCCGGCGGGGACGAGCTTCGAGTCGCGCAGCCCCTCGGGAACCGTGCAGGCGACGGCCTCCGCGTCCACGACGGATGCCCCGATGGTCACGGGCCCGGCGAGGGCGCCGCGCCCGACCTCGTCGAGCGCGAAGACGAGCGGCGCCTCCGCGAGGAGCGCCCGCTCGTGCGCGATGGTCGGCGCGACGACGGTCATCCCGCTGCGCTCGCCTTCTCCTCCTCGACCTCGTCCTCGCGGTCGGGGATGCCCCGGAACACCTCGTGGTGCCCGTCGACCGTCCCGAAGCGGTCGAGCGGCCAGGTGAGGAGGAACACCCGGCCCACGACGTTGTCGATCGGCACGAACCCGCCGCCGGGCTGGTCCGTGTGGAAGCGCGCATCACGCGAGTTGTCGCGGTTGTCGCCGAGCACCCACAGGGCGCCCTCCGGCACGACGACGTCGAACGGGTCGTTCGAGGCCTGGGTGTCGCCCTCGGGCAGCTTGAGGTAGCCGAGCTCGTCGACCGGCACCCCGTTGACGGTGATCTGCCCCAGCGCGTTGCAGCACTCGACGTGATCGCCCGGCAGCCCGATGATGCGCTTCACGAGGTGGTCGTCCGAATCGCCGGCCGACAGCCCCACGAGGGTCAGGAGCCCGTCGACGGCCTCCATGAACGGCGACTGCTCGGGCGCCTTCGGCTGCGGATCGAGCCAGCCGCCCGGATCCTCGAACACGACGATGTCCCCGCGCTCGTAGCCCGTCCACAGCGGCGTGAGCTCGTCCACGAGGATGCGGTCGTCGATCTGGAGGGTGTCCTCCATCGACGCCGACGGGATGAAGAACGACCGGACGATGAACGTCTTGATGAGGAACGACACCACCAGCGCGACCACCACGATGACGGCGATGTCGCGCAGGAACATGAGGATGCCCCGTCCGCGCTGCTCCGGCTGCTCGGCGGTCGTGGTGTCGCTCGTCATGGGGTCCTTCGCGTCCGCGCCGCCGAGGTGACGGGGGCGTTCCTCCAGAATCTCACATGAACGCAGACACCCCGTGCCGCGGGGCACGGGGTGTCTGCTCGGATCGCGTGAGATCAGGCGTTCTCGCGCTTCTCCTTGATCTTCGCCTTCTTGCCGCGCAGCTCGCGCAGGTAGTACAGCTTCGCGCGACGCACGTCACCGCGCGTGACGACCTCGATGTGGTCGATGACCGGCGAGTGCACGGGGAACGTGCGCTCCACGCCGACCTGGAAGCTGATCTTGCGGACCGTGAAGGTCTCGCGCACGCCCGAGCCCTGACGGCGGATGACGACGCCCTGGAACACCTGGATGCGCGAGCGGCTGCCCTCGACGATGTTCACGTGCACCTTGACGGTGTCACCGGGGCCGAACGCGGGGACGTCGGAGCGGAGCGAAGCCGCATCGACGGCGTCGAGAATGTGCATGACGGTTCTCTTCCTGCGGCCGCCTCAGGTCGACCGCCTTCGAAAATGGGGTATCGCACGTGCGTGTGGGATCCCGTGGACCCTCGGCTCCCCTGCGGCAGAGCGCGAAACGGCCCGCGCCGACGGGCGCGGTCGTCACAGCACGACATCCCATTGTCTCACACCAGGACCCGCGCCACGATCCGCGGGTGCCGCCCCTCGCCGCGCATCGGGGAGAATGGAGGTTCGAGCGAGAGGACACACCCATGATCGAACTGCGCACCCCGGCCGAGATCGAGCAGATGCGGCCGGCTGGCCGGTTCGTCGCGGAGACCCTCGCGACCCTCCGCGAGGAGACGAAGGTCGGCACGAACCTCCTCGCGATCGACCGTCGCGCGCACGAGCTCATCCGCCGGGCAGGGGCCGAGTCGTGCTACATCGACTACCACCCGTCGTTCGGCGCGAGCCCGTTCGGCAAGGTCATCTGCACGTCGATCAACGACGCGGTCCTCCACGGGCTCCCGCACGACTACGCGCTGCGCGACGGCGACCTCGTCACGCTCGACTTCGCGGTCTCGATCGACGGCTGGGTCGCCGACTCCGCTGTCTCGTTCGTCGTCGGCACCCCGCGCGACGAGGACCTCGCCCTCATCGACACGACCGAGCGCGCGCTCGACGCGGCGATCGCCGCCGCGACGGTGGGCAATCGCGTGGGCGACATCTCCGCGGCCATCTCGCAGATCGCGCGTGCCGACGGCCTCTCGATCAACACCGACTTCGGCGGCCACGGCGTGGGCCGCATCATGCACGGCGACCCGCACATCCCGAACGACGGCCGCCCCGGGCGCGGCTTCCCGCTCAAGCCGGGTCTCGTCATCGCGATCGAGCCGTGGTTCCTGCAGAGCACCGACGAGCTCGTCACCGACCCGGATGGCTGGACGCTGCGCAGCGCGGACGGCTCGCGCGGCGCGCACAGCGAGCACACCATCGCGATCACGGAGGACGGCCCGATCGTCCTGACGGACCGCTCGCACCTCTGACGCCGTCCTCACATCCGCCGCTCAGGCGGTTGTGAGCGAAACGTTCGCTCGGGGAAACCCCCGGCCGCGCAGACGGGAAACACCGCGCTCCTACGTTCGTGTCACGACCTCGAAGTGACCCTCGAACGCAGGAGCCGCCATGACCGCCGTGGACCCCCTCCCCTCTCGCATCGTCGTCGTCGGCGCCGGGATGGTGGCGCATCGCTTCGTCGAGAGCCTCCTCAGCCGCACGACGGACCCCTGGCACGTGACCGTGCTCGGCGAGGAGCGCCGTCTGCCCTACGACCGGGTCGGCCTCACGTCGTTCTTCTCGGGAGCCACCCCCGACGACCTGACCCTCGACCCCGGCGTCTTCGACGACGATCGGGTCGAGCTCCTCCCCGGAGAGCCGGTCATCCGCATCAACCGCGCGGAGCGCACCGTCACGACCGCCGCGCGCCGCGACATCCCCTATGACACGCTCGTCCTCGCGACAGGCTCCTACGCCGCGAAGGTCGCCGTCGACGGCTCCGATCTCCCCGGCTGCTTCGTCTACCGGACGATCGACGACGTGCAGCGCATGCGCGACTTCGTCGCCGCGCGGTCGGCGCAGCTGGGCAGGCCGCTCGTCGGCAAGGTGATCGGCGGCGGGCTCCTCGGTCTCGAGGCGGCAGGAGCGCTCCAGGGCCTCGACGTCGCCTGCACGGTCGTGCAGTCGTCCGACCGCCTCATGTCGGCCCAGCTCGATCTCGCCGGCGGCAACGCGCTGCGGCGCCTCATCGAGGCGCGCGGGATCGAGGTGCTGACCCAGGCCCGCACGACCCGCCTCGACCCCGACCGCTCGGGCAACGTCGCGGGGCTCGAGTTCCAGGACGGCTCCTACGTCGGCGCCGACATCGTCGTGTTCACGGTGGGCGTCCGCCCGCGCGACGAGCTCGCCCGTGCCGCCGGGCTCCCCGCGGACCCACGCGGCGGGGTCGTCATCGACGACCGCTGCCGCACGGCCGACCCGTCGATCCTCGCGATCGGCGAGGTCGCGAGCTTCGACGGCCAGTGCATCGGCCTCGTCGCACCCGGGTACGCCATGGCCGAGGTCGCGGCGACGCGGCTGCTGGGCGGCGACGCGACCTTCCCCGGCTTCGACGACTCCACCAAGCTCAAGCTCTCGGGCGTCGACGTCGCGAGCTTCGGCGACGCGTTCGCGCGCACGCCGGGCGCTCTCGACGTCAGCTACGCCGACCCGGTGGCCGGCGTGTACAAGAAGCTCGTGCTGTCGGACGACGCCAAGACCCTGCTCGGAGGCATCCTCGTCGGCGACGCGTCGGCATACGGCTCGCTGCGCCCGCTTCTGGGCAGCGCGCTGGGCGCCGACCCCGTCGCCTACCTCATGCCCGAGGGCGGCGTCGAGGCTCCCGGCGGCGACCTCCCGGACGAGGCGATCATCTGCTCGTGCTCGAGCGTCACGGCGGGGCGCATCCGCTCGGCCGTGCACGACGACGGCTGCACCGACGCGGGCGAGGTGAAGGCGTGCACGAAGGCGGGGGCCACGTGCGGCTCGTGTCTCACCACGGTCAAGAAGATCGTCGGCCAGGAGCTCGCGAAGATGGGGCAGACCGTCTCGAACGCGCTCTGCGAGCACTTCGACATGTCCCGGCGGCAGCTCTTCGACGCCGTCCGCGTCTCGGGTCTCGACACGTTCTCCGCCGTCATCGAGCGCTTCGGGCGGGGGCGCGGCTGCGACATCTGCAAGCCCGCTCTCGCGAGCATCCTGTCCGTCCTCGTCGGCCGCCACGTGCTCGACGGCGAGAACGCGACGCTGCAGGACACGAACGACCACGTCATGGCCAACATGCAGAAGGACGGCACCTACTCGGTCGTCCCGCGGATGCCCGGCGGCGAGGTCACGCCGGAGGGCCTCATCGCGGTCGGAGAGATCGCGCGCGACTTCGGCCTGTACACGAAGATCACGGGCGGGCAGCGCGTGGACATGTTCGGCGCGCGGCTCGAGCAGCTGCCCGCCATCTGGGCGCGGCTGATCGACGCCGGGTTCGAGTCGGGCCACGCCTACGGCAAGTCGCTGCGCACGGTGAAGTCGTGCGTCGGATCGACCTGGTGCCGGTACGGCGTCCTCGACTCGGTCGGCATGGCGGTGCAGCTCGAGCTGCGCTACCGCGGCCTGCGCGCCCCGCACAAGCTCAAGCTCGGCGTCTCGGGATGTGCGCGCGAGTGCGCAGAGGCCCGCGGCAAGGACGTCGGCGTGATCGCGACCGAGACGGGATGGAACATGTACGTGGGCGGCAACGGCGGCTTCACCCCGCGCCACGCGCAGCTCCTCGCCGAGGGCCTGAGCGACGCCGAGCTGCTCACGGCCATCGACCGCTTCTTCATGTACTACATCCGCACGGCCGACCGGCTGCAGCGCACGGCGCCGTGGTTCGAGGAGCTCGAGGGCGGCATCGAGGGCCTCCGGGAGGTCATCTTCGAGGACAGCCTCGGCATCTGCGCCGACCTCGACGCGGCGATGGCGGCGCACATCGACAACTACGAGGACGAGTGGGCGGCCACGCTCCGCGACCCCGAGAAGCTCAAGCGCTTCCAGTCCTTTGTGAACGCCCCGGACACCCCCGATCCCTCGATCGCGTTCGTGCCGGAGCGCGGTCAGATCCGCCCCGCCAGCCCCGAGGAACGCGCCGCCGGCGGCGTCCTCATCGCCGGCACGACCCTGGAGGTGCGTCGATGACGCTCACGCAGACCGATCCCGCGACGGCCCCCGTCGCCCGCTCCTGGGTGCGCGTGTGCGCCGTCTCCGACCTCGAGGTCGAGCGCGGCCGCGCCGCGCTCATCGGCGACACGCAGATCGCCCTGTTCCTCCTGCCCGGCGGCGCCATCCACGCCGTGTCGAACCTGGACCCGTACAGCGACGCGCACGTCATGTCTCGCGGTATCGTCGGCACAAGGCGTTTCGTCGAGACCGGACAGGACGTCGAGTCGGGGCAGGACACCCCCACCGTCGCGTCCCCGATGTACAAGCAGGTGTTCGACCTCCGGACGGGGGCGTGCCTCGACACGCAGGGCAAGGATCCCCGCTCGCTGCGGGTCTGGCCCGTGTCGCAGCAGGGCGACGACGTCTACATCCGATGGGAGTGAGCCGATGACCACGATGCTCGGCGTCTCGCTGTCCGGTCGCGATGTGCTCCTCGTCGGCGGCGGCGCGGTCACGGCGCGGCGGCTCCAGCGCTTCCTCGACGACGGCGCCCTGCCGCGTGTCGTCGCCCCCGACCTCTCGCCCGCGGTCCGCGACCTCGTGGAGGCTCACGACGTGCCCTGGGCGCCGCGGCGCTTCCGCCGCGAGGACCTCGACGGAGCGTGGCTCGTGCACACGGCGACGGGCGACCTGCAGGTCGACCTGCGCGTGGCCGCGCTCTGCGAGGCGCAGCGCGTCCTGTGCGTCAACGCATCGGATGGCGCGCACGGCACCGCGCGGATCGCCGCCGACACGCGCTCGGGCGACGTGGTCGTCGGCGTGATGTCCGACGCCGGGGTCGACCCGGGTCGCGCGGCGCGCCTCCGCGACGCGATCGAGCGGCTCCTCGTCTCGGGACGCCTCCCGCTGCGCCGACGCCGCGGCGGCGCGGCCGGCCGCGTCGACCTCGTCGGAGGGGGCCCGGGCCCCGTCGACCTCATGACCGTGCGGGCGCGGCGGCTCCTCGCCGAGGCCGACGTCGTCGTCGCCGACCGGCTCGGCCCGGCCGATGCGCTGCTGCCCGAGCTCGACCCCGACGTGCTCGTCATCGATGTGGGGAAGCGCCCCGGCCACCATCCCGTGCCGCAGGACGAGATCAACCGGCTCCTCGTGGCGCATGCGCAGGCAGGGCGCCGCGTGGTCCGGCTGAAGGGCGGCGACCCGTTCGTCTTCGGCCGCGGCGGCGAGGAGCTCGCCGCCTGCCTCGCGGCCGGCGTGCCGGTCGAGGTGGTCCCCGGGCCGACGAGCGCCGTCTCCGTGCCGCAGGCGGCGGGCATCCCGGTCACGCACCGCGGAACCGCCGCGTCCGTGCACATCGTGAACGGCCAGGGCGAGATCGCCGACACGACGCTCGCCGCGCTCTCCGATGCCGCTGTCACGACGGTCTTCCTCATGGGCGTCGCGGCGCTCCCGCGCATCGTCGCGGCGGCGCTCGCGCACGGGGTGCCGGAGGACCGCCCGGTGGCGATCGTCGAGAGCGGGCACACCCCGCAGCAGCGCACGACACGCACGACCCTTGCCGCCGCGGTCGCGGATGCGCGCGCCGCGGGGGTCCGCAACCCGGCCGTGATCGTCATCGGAGACGTCGCGCGCGCATCCCTCCTCCTCCCCGAACCCGAGCTGGCAGGTGACACCACCACGTGACCGCACGTCCTCCCCTCTCCGCAGCCCTCGACGGCTGCACCGTCGTCATCGCCGTCGACCGTCGCGCGGGCGAGCTCGCCGCCGCGCTCGAGCGCCACGGAGCGCAGGTGCGCCAGGCGCCCGCGGTGACGATCGTCTCCCACATCGACGACGAGGCGCTCGTCGACGCGACGCGCGCGCTCATCGACAACCCGCCCGACATCGTCGTCGCCACGACCGGAGTCGGCTTCCGCGGCTGGATGGAGGCCGCCTTCGAGGCGGATCTCGCCGACGAGCTCGCGGCCGCCCTCTCACGCGCGCAGATCGTCGCGCGCGGTCCGAAGGCGCGCGGCGCGGTCCAGCAGGCGGGCTTCACCGCGGACTGGGTCGCGGAGTCCGAGACGTCCGCGGAGCTCGGCGAGTACCTCGTGACGCAGGGCGTCGAGGGGCGCAGGATCGCCGTGCAGCACCATGGATCGGGCGCCGACGGCCTCGACGAGCTGTTCGAGAGCCACGGCGCCGACGTCGTGAGCCTCACCGTGTACCGATGGGGCCCGCCGCCCGACCCCCAGGTCGTGCTGCGGTCGGTCATCCAGGCCGGCGACGGCGAGGTCGACGCCGTGCTCTTCACGTCCGCGCCGGGCGCGGCCGAGTGGGTCGCCGCGGCCTCCGCGGCGCACGCGCTCGAGGACATCCGCGACCGCGCAGCCCAGGGCCGGCTCCTCCTCGCCGCCGTGGGACCGATCACGGCCGGCCCCCTGCAGGACGCGCGGCTCCACCCCGTCGTCGCCGAGCGGGGTCGGCTCGGCTCCCTCGTGCGCACGGTCGTCGCCTACTTCGGCGCGGGCGGTGCTCCGCACGCGCAGACGAGCGCCGGCCGCTTCGAGCTGCGCAGCGGCGGCGCCGTGATCGAGGGGCGCTTCGTGCCGCTCTCGCGCACGGGCATCGACGTGCTCGACATGCTGTTCCGCGCGCGCGGCGCGGTCGTCACGCGCGCCGAGCTGCAGCACGCCCTCCCGCGCTCGAGCCAGAACTCGCATGCGGTCGAGATGGCCGTGGCGCGTCTGCGCGAGGCGCTCGGGGTGCCGGATGTCATCAAGACGGTGGTCAAGCGCGGCTATCGTCTCAACGTGGAGGACCAGGAATGACGACGCTCATCGCGTGCTCGCACGGCACCCGCTTCGAGGAGGGCCGCGAGGCCGTGCGGGCGCTCGTCGACGAGGTGCGCACGCTCCTGCCGGATGTGCGCGTCGAGCAGGCGTTCGTCGACGTCGAGGAGCCCGAGGTCGGCGACGTCGTCGCCCGGGTGGCAGCAGACGGGCCCGCCGTCGTCGTCCCGCTCCTGCTCTCGACCGGGTTCCACACCGAGGTCGACATCGCACGCGCCGTGGCGCCGTTCCCGCACGTGGTCAAGGCCCCCGCGCTCGGGCCCCACGACCTGCTCGCGCTCGTCCTCGAGGCCCGACTCGACGAGGCCGACGCGCCAGAGGCCGGCCGACGCGAGGGCGATCACGTCGTGCTCGCGGCGGCGGGATCGACCAACCCGGCTTCGGTCGCCGATGTCGAGGGGGTCGCCGCGCGCCTGCGTCGCGTGCTGCCCGTCCCCGTGACGATCGGGTACGCGGCGGGGGCCGATCCGCGCATCCCCGACGCCGTCGAGGCCGCCCGCGCGGCCGGTGCAGCGCGCGTCATCGCGGCGAGCTACGTCCTCGCGCCCGGCTTCTTCGCGAACCTCGTGCGCCAGGCCGGCGCCGACGTCGTGACCGCGCCGCTCGGCGCGGACCGCCGCGTCGCGGCCATCGTGGCGGAGCGGTACCGCGACGCGCTCGCGCTCCTGCCCGCGGCATGACCGCGGCCATCCTCCTCGCGGGCGGGCGGGCGTCCCGGCTCGGCGGTGTCGACAAGCCCCTGCTCGACGTCGATGGGCGCTCCCTCCTCGCCCGCGCGCTCGACGCCGCCGCAGGCTGCGCCCCGGTCGTCGTCGTGGGCCCTCCGCGCCCGGGAGTCGAGGGCGTCCTCTGGGTGCGCGAGGAGCCGGCGTACGGCGGCCCCGTCGCCGCGGTGGCCGCCGCGCTGCCGCATGTCGACGCCGAGAGCGTGCTCGTGCTCGCCACCGACCTCCCTCGCGTCGAGGAGGCGGTCCGAGTGCTCGACGACGCGGCGGCGCTCCTGCCCCCGGGCGACGGCGTGTGCCTCGCCGACGAGAGCGGGCGTCCGCAGTGGCTCGTGGGCCGCTACCGCACGCGCGCGCTGCGCGAGCGCGCCGAGCGCATCCCCGTCGCCGGTGCGTCGTTCCGCGAGCTCATCGCCGAGCTCTCGATCTCGGTCGTCCGCGCGCATGAGGGAGTGGTCGCCGACGTCGACACCTGGCAGGATCTGGAGCGGGCACGCGGCGAAGGGCGGCACCATGACCGAGACCACTGACCGGACCCTCCCTCCGGAGGCACTCGACACCTGGGTCGACGCCGTGTGCGAGCGGCTCGACCTGCCGCGCGAGGAGGTCTCGATCGCGCTCGTCCTCGATCTCGCGCGCGATGTGGCCCACGACGTCGCGCGGCCGGCCGCCCCCGTGAGCGCCTTCCTCGCGGGCCTCGCGGCAGGACGGCGCGGCGGATCCGCCGACGAGGCGGAGGCTGCCGTGCGCCTCGTCGCGGCTCTCGCCGCGCAGTGGCGCGACGGCGCGGCTCGGTAGGGCCGCCTCGCGGCGCTACTCGCCCGCGCGGAGCTCGTCCGGCAGGAGGTCGGGGCGGATGCGGCGCGTCCGCTCGATGCTCTGCTCCCTGCGCCAGGCGTCGACCGCGCCGTGGTTCCCGCTCAGCAGCACGGGCGGCACCTCGAGGCCGCGCCAGACGGCGGGCTTCGTGTAGATCGGGTACTCGAGCAGCCCGATCTCGTGCGACTCCTCCACGAGGCTCTCCGGGTTGCCGACGACCCCCGGCACGAGCCGCGCGACGGCCTCGATCATCGCCATCGCGGCGACCTCGCCCCCGTTGAGGACGTAGTCGCCGAGGCTCACGAGCCGCACGCGACCGCGCTCGGCGTAGTGGTCGATGACCCGCTGGTCGATCCCCTCGTAGCGCCCGCACGCGAAGACGAGCTGGCGCTCGTCGGCGAGCTCGCGCGCGACGGCCTGCGTGAACCGCTCCCCCGCGGGCGACGGGACGATGAGCACCGCGTCGTCGCCGAGCACGTCGTCGAGCATCTCGCCCCACGGCTCGGGCTTCATGACCATGCCGGCCCCGCCGCCGTACGGCGTGTCGTCGACCGTGCGGTGCCGGTCGTGCGTCGCATCGCGCAGATCGTGGACGCGCAGGTCGAGCAGCCCGCGATCGCGCGCCTTGCCGATGAGGGAGACGTCGAGCACATCGAAGAACGCCGGGAAGATCGTGACGATGTCGATGCGCATCCCCCCAGTCTAGGAGCGCCGGAGCCGTGTTTCCGGCATGTCACACGACGGTCATCGCGGCCGGGCGCGGCGCGTGACGGGACGGTGATGCGTCCGTCACCGCCTCCCCCGCACGCGGAAACATGCGCCCCCTAGCGTCGGAGGCGCATCCCTTTCCGCTGTCGGACCTCTCATCAGGAGACGCCATGGCCACGCCAACGAGCACCACCCCCGAGAGCACCACCCTCCCCTCATCCGCCTCGTCTCTCGTCGTCCGCCCCGGCCGCTGGGTCGACGGCTGGGACGCCGAGGATCCGGCGTTCTGGCAGAGCACCGGCCGGCGCATCGCGCGGCGCAACCTCGGATGGTCGATCTTCGCCGAGTTCCTCGGCTTCATCGTCTGGCAGCTCTGGAGCATCGTCGTCGTGATGCTGCCGAGCGCCGGGTTCGCGCTCGCGAGCGGCGAGCAGTTCTGGCTCATCTCCCTGCCGAGCCTCGTCGGCGCGACGCTGCGCTTCCCGTACACCTTCGCGGTCGCGCGCTTCGGCGGCCGCAACTGGACGATCGTGTCGGCGGGGCTCCTGCTCGTCCCGACGATCCTGCTCGGGGTCGTCGTCCAGAACCCGGACACCCCATTCGGGGTGCTGCTCCTCGTCGCCGCGCTCGCGGGCGTCGGCGGCGGCAACTTCGCGAGCTCGATGGCGAACATCACCTACTTCTTCCCCCAGCGGGAGAAGGGCTGGGCGCTCGGCCTGAACGCCGCGGGCGGAAACATCGGCACGTCGGTCGCGCAGCTGCTCGTCCCGATCGTCGTGACGCTCGGCGCGGCCGGCACGCTGAACATCCAGCTCGCCGGATGGATGTGGGTTCCGCTCATCCTCGTCGCGATGTGGGGCGCATGGCGCTTCATGGACAACCTCTCGACGGCGAAGGCCGACGTCGCGGGCGCGGCCGCCGCGCTGCGCGAGCCGCACCTGTGGCTCATGGCCCTCCTCTACATCGGCACGTTCGGCTCGTTCATCGGCTTCGCGAGCGTGTTCCCCAAGCTCATTGCCGATCAGTTCCCCGCGTTCTCGACCTTCCAGGTCGGCTCGGCGTCGCTCACGCTCGCCTTCCTCGGAGCGCTCGTCGGATCGGTTGCCCGCCCGTACGGCGGCCGGCTCGCCGACCGCATCGGCGGCGCGCGGATGACCATCGCCGCGTTCGCGCTCATGATCGCCGCCACGCTCGCGCTCATCCTCACCCTCCCCCTCGGGAGCTTCTGGATCTTCCTCGCGTGCTTCCTCGTGCTGTTCCTCGCGACGGGCATCGGCAACGGCGCGACGTACCGGATGATCCCGAGCATCTTCGCCGCGCGCGGCGCGGCCACGGCGGGAGAGGCGCACTCGGTCGGCACCCAGCGCAAGGCCTCGGCGGCGCTCGGGCTCATCTCGGCGATCGGCGCCTACGGCGGCTTCGTCATCCCTCAGGTGCTCAACGCCTCGCAGGCCGCGACAGGCGGCTACACGCTCGCCTTCTGGGGCTTCATCGCCCTCTATGGCGCGCTGCTCGCGATCACGGCGCTCGTGTACGCCGTGCCGCGCGCGTCGCTCGCGCATCACCGCATCTGAGCTCCGCGCGGACACGACGATGGCCCGGTCTCGAGACCGGGCCATCGTCGTATCCGCCCTCAGTAGACGTCGCGCACGTACCGGCGGTCCGCCGTCAGCTCCTTCTTGAACTGCAGGGCGTCGTCCTCGCCCAGGCCACCGTGCACCCGCGCGATCTCCAGCAGCGCGTGGTCGACGTCCTTGGCCATCCGCTCGGCGTCGCCGCAGACGAAGACGCTCGCGCCCTCCTGGAGCCAGCGCCACAGCTCGGCGCCGTGCTCGCGCATGCGGTCCTGCACGTAGATCTTCTGACGCTGATCGCGCGAGAACGCGGTGTCGAGCCGGGTGAGGAAGCCGTCCTCGTGCATGCCGACGAGCTCGTCGCGGTAGTAGAAGTCCGTCGCCTCGTGCTGCTCGCCGAAGAACAGCCAGTTGCGCCCCGTGTGCCCGTCGGCGCGGCGGTCGTGGAGGAAGCCCCGGAAGGGCGCGATGCCCGTGCCAGGGCCGATCATGATCATGGGAGCGGCGGGGTCGGCCGGGGGCCGGAAGTGGGCCGAGCGCTGCAGGTAGATCGGCACGGCGCCCTCATGCGCCCGGTCGGCGAGGAAGGTCGAGCACACGCCGCCGCGCGCGCGGTCGTCGTCCGTGCGGAAGCGGACCACCGACACCGTCAGCTCGACGCGGCCGTGCCCCTCCTTCGGGCTCGACGAGATCGAGTACTGCCGCGGCGCGAGCCGCCCGAGCACCTCGACCCACTCCTCGGGAGCGGCCGTCACGGGGAACTCCCGCAGCAGGTCGGCCGCGTGCATGCCCCACAGGTGCTGCTCGAGGCGGTGCCGGCTGTCGCGGCGCAGGAGCGCGGCGAGCGTCGTGTCGCGATTGCGCTCGGACACGAAGGCGAGGAGGTCCGGCCCGATCCGGGTGATGTCGAACCGCGTGCGGAGCACGTGCTCGAAGAGCTGGTCCTGCCCGTCGACGTGCACCACCGCCGCCGGGTCGAGCCCGGCGGCGTCGAGCCAGTCGGCGACAACCTCGGGGGCGTTGTCGCACACCACGCCGAGCGCGTCGCCGGCCTCGTACGAGACGCCCGCCTCGGCGAGGTCGAACCCGATGCGCCGGACCTCCTTCTGCGAGCCGTCTCCGCTCAGCAGGACGTTGAGCGCGAGGGGCGCGCCGAGCGGGTTGCGTCGCGTGAACGGCGCCGCGGGAGCGGGTGCGGGCGCAGCGGGTGCCGCCGCCGGCGGCGGCGCCTCGGCTCCCGCGATCGCGGAGAGCGCCCGCTCGAGCCACTGCGCCGCGGGGAGATCGTCGAACGGCTCGCAGTCCACGCGCTCGACGAGCGCGACGGCGCCCAGCTCGCGCAGGCGCTGGTCGATGCTGCGCCCGTGCCCGCAGAAGTCGTCGTAGGTCGAGTCGCCCATCGCGAGCACGGCGTACGGCAGGCCATCCAGTCGGGGCGCGTCCTCTCCGCGCAGCTCATCCCAGAAGGCGGAGCCGTTGTCCGGCGGCCCCCCGGTGCCGAAGGTCGAGGTCACGACGAGGAGGCGCTCGACATCGGCCAGGTCCGCGGCGCGGAACGCGTCCATCCCGACGAGCCGCCCGCGCATGCCGCGCTCGGCGACGGCCGCGACGCACGCGTGCGCGAACTCCTCGGCGTTGCCCGTCTGCGACGCCCACAGCACGGTCACCTCGGGTCCCGTCGGCTCGGCGCGCGCCGCCGGGACGCGCGAGTAGACGCCAGCGAGCACCCCGTCGAACCATGCGCGCACGTCGTCGGAGAGCGGAGCCGTCGCGGGCAGCACCGGCACGAGCCCGGCCGGCGGCGGGGTCGAGGCCAGCCCCGAGAGGAAGCCGGCGAGGTAGACCTGCTCGGCGGGCGCTGGCTCGGGCGCGGCGACCGCGAAGGCCGGCAGGCCCGGCGCCGCGGTCGCCTCCGGCGCCGCGGGAGCGGCGGACGCGGCCGGCGCGATCCGGCGCACCGACACCGCGGCGATCTTGAACTCGGGCTGGCGGGAGTCGGCGTCGACCGCGTCGCTCGTCACGGCGTTCACGGTGCGGTCCTCACCGTGCTCGTCGTTCCAGTGGAACGGCGCGAACAGGCCGCCGGGGCGCACGCGGTCGGTGACGACCGCGGGCGCGACGAAGCGCCCGCGCCGTGACGCGACCTCGAGCTCGTCGCCGTCGCCGATCCCGAGCTCCTCGGCATCCGCGGGGTGGATCTCCACGAACGGGCCCGGATTCAGCCGGTTCAGCTTCGCGATCCGCCCGGTCTTCGTCATCGTGTGCCACTGGTGCTGGAGGCGTCCGGTGTTGAGCACGAAGGGGAACGCGTCGTCGGGCATCTCGGCGGGCGCGATATGCGGCCGCGGCAGGAACTGCGCGCGCCGCGACGGCGTCGGGAACGCCAGGCGCGGCGTGGTGCCGTCGGACGCCGTGTGCGGGCGCTGGCTCACGCCATCGTTCAGGTAGCGGATCGGATGGCGGTCGGCGGCGTCCTCGGGAGGGCACGGCCACTGCACGGGCCCGCCGCGGAGCCGCGCGTAGTCGATGCCGCGCACATCCCACCCCGTCTGCGGGTTCCAGAACCGCCGGATCTCGTCGAAGACCTCTTCCGCCGACGCGAACGCGAACCCCCGCTCGTACCCCATCGCGCGTGCGACGTCGCAGATCGTCTGCCAGTCGGGCCGGGCATCGCCCGGCGCGTCCGCGACCGCCTGGACGAGCGTCAGCGTCCGGTCGGAGTTCACCGTCACGCCCTCCGACTCGACCCACAGCGTCGCCGGCAGGAGGATGTCGGCGTACGCGGCGGTCGCGGTCTGCGCGAACACGTCCTGCACGATCACGAGCTCGGCGGCCTCGAGTGCGCGGATGACCGTGTCGCGGTTCGCGACGGATGCGACCGGATTCGTGCAGATGATCCACGCGGCCTTGATCCGGCCATCCGCCATGTCGCGGTACATGTCGATCGTGCCCGTGCCCGACTCCGCGCGGATCGCGCCCGCCTCGAGCCCCCAGATCCCCTCGGCGAACGCCCGGTCCTCTGCGCTGAAGACCGCACGCTGTCCGGGGAGACCCGGCCCCATGTAGCCCATCTCGCGCCCGCCCATGGCATTCGGCTGGCCCGTGAGGGAGAACGGGCCGCTGCCGGGACGGCAGATCGCGCCCGTGGCGAGGTGCAGGTTGCAGATGGCGTTCGTGCTCCACGTGCCGTGCGTCGACTGGTTGAGCCCCATCGTCCAGAGCGTCATCCACTCGCCCGCCTCCGCGATCCAGCGGGCGGCGGTGCGGATGTCCTCCTCGGCGAGGCCCGTGATGCGCGCCACCGCGTCGGGCGGGTAGTCGGCCAGGAGGGGCGCCATCGCGTCCCATCCCTCGGTGTGCTCGGCGATGAACCGCTCGTCGATCGCGCCCTCCGCGACGAGCAGGTGCAGCAGGCCGTTGAGCAGGGCCAGGTCGGTTCCCGGCGCGATCTGGAGGAACAGGTCGGCCCGGTCGGCGGTGGCCGTGCGGCGCGGGTCGACGACGATGAGACGCGCGCCCGCCTTCAGGCGGTCGGCCATCCGGAGGAAGAGGATCGGATGGCAGTCGGCCGTGTTCGATCCGATCACGAGGAAGAGGTCGGCGCGGTCGATGTCCTCGTACGAGCCGGGAGGGCCGTCCGCGCCGAGGGACTGCTTGTAGCCGGTCCCGGCGGAGGCCATGCACAGCCGCGAGTTCGACTCGATGTGGATCCCGCGGATCCATCCCTTGACGAGCTTGTTGGAGAGGTACTGCGCCTCCATCGACATCTGGCCCGAGACGTAGACCGCGACCGCGTCGGGGCCGTGCTCGTCGATGATCGCGCGCAGGCGTCGTCCCGCCTCCTCGATCGCGGTGTCCCGTGGCACGGGCACCGCGTCGGCGCCGCGCGAGGGCCGCAGCAGGGCCGTCGTCATGCGCCCGGGCGCCGCCATCAGCTCGGCGTGCGTGGCGCCCTTCGTGCAGAGGCGGCCGCGGTTCGTCGGGTGCGCGCGGTCGCCCGACACGGTCGCGACCGCCGCGCGGCCCGACGCGTCGGGTCGCGTCTCGACGACGATGCCGCAGCCCACGCCGCAGTAGGAGCAGACGGTGCGTGAGGGCATGCACCGATGATGCGGGAGGGAGGTTCCGCTCCCTTTCCCGCGCCGTTTCCCCGTCGTGACGTTCGCCGCACGGGCGGCGCAGGCCGATTGTGAGGCGCCGCGCGCGGCGCGCCTCAGGTCACTCCGACGCGGGCGCGCTCTCCGTCGAGGCGTCGTCGTCGGCGAGGTCCTCGAAGAGCCCTGCGGGCGGCGTGATCGCGATGCGCCCCGCGGCCATGTCGACCTCGGGGACGATGGCCGAGACGAACGGGACCATCACCTCGCGCTCGCCGGACTTCACGATGAGGAGATCCTGTGCGGGGAGGTGGTCGACGCGCGCCACGCGCCCGACCGAGACGCCGTCGCGGACGACGTCGAGGCCCACGAGCTGGTGGTCGTACCACGCGTCCGGCTCGGGCTGCTCGGCGTCGTCGTCCTGGTCGATCCAGAGGATGGCGCGGACGAGGCTCTCCGCCTCGTCGCGGTCGTCGACGCCCTCGAAGAACACGACGGGGGCGGAGTTCATCCAGCGGAACTCGCGGACCGTGACGGAGCGGCCGTGCCACTTCGACTGCTCGGGCACCTGGAGGGCGAACGAGGCTCCCGGGACGAATCGTCCGTCGGGGTCGTCGGTGTACAGCTCGAGCTTGAGGGCGCCCTTGAGGCCGTGGGCCTTGAGGATGCGCCCGACGCGCAGCTGGTTCTTCGCGGAGCCGGACCGGTCGGCCATCAGTCGTCCGCCACGTCGACGCGCACGCGCCGTCCGTCGGCGAGCGCCGAGATCACGGTGCGAAGAGCCTTGGCCGTGCGGCCGCCGCGCCCGATGACGCGCCCCCGGTCATCCGCGTGGACGTGCACTTCGAGCACATCCCCCCGCGGCGACGACGAGGCGACGATCCTCACGTCGTCCGGGTGATCCACGATCCCCTTGACGACGTGCTCGAGCGCGGCAGCCAGCACGACGACTACTCTGCCGACTCGGCGTCGGCCTCGGCGGCGGGAGCCTCGGCGGGCTCCTCCGCCTTCTTCGGCGCCTGCGGCTTGACGACCGACTTCTTCGACGAGTCGGGCGCGTACGCGGCCTTCTCCTCGGCGGTCTTCAGCGTGCTCTTGGCGTCCTTGTCGCCCTTGAACGTGCCCCAGTCGCCCGTGATCTTGAGGATGGCGCGGACCTGCTCGGTGGGCTGAGCGCCCACGGAGAGCCAGTACTGCGCACGCTCCGAGTCGACCTCGATGAACGAGGGCTCCTCGGTCGGGTGGTACTTGCCGATCTCCTCGATCACGCGACCATCGCGCTTGGTGCGCGAGTCGGCGACGACGATGCGGTAGTAGGGCGCACGGATCTTGCCCAGGCGCTTGAGACGGATCTTGACAGCCACGATTCTCCTGTGTGGTGAAGAGGGATCGAACGTCGCCCTGCGCGTGGGGTGCACGCCGGCGGAAGCTCTGAGGGTGGTCCGGCTGCTGGATAGAGGGTCGAGCAGCTGGTCCGACCCTCCATTCTGCCAGATGACGCACCGAGGCGCGAACCATCCGCCACGCGAGTCGTCTGTGCGAGGCTGAGCGCATGACGCTGCGCTTCGCCCGCTCCGCCCGCTCGTCCGTGGGCGTCGAGTGGGAGCTCATGCTCGCCGATCGCGACAGCGGCGAGCTCGTCGGGCGCGGGCCCGAGATCGTCGACGCGCTCGCCGCGGCGACCGAGCGCGAGCGCTTCACGGTCACCGGCGAGCTCCTGACCAACACGGTCGAGGTGACCAGCGGCGTGGGCACGACGGTCGCCGAGGCCCTCCACGACATCTCCGCCGCCGTCGACGTCGTCCGCGCCCACGCCGACCCGCTCGGCGTGGCGCTGCTGTCGGCGGGGAGCCATCCGTTCGCGCAGTGGTACGACCAGGCCGTCACCGACAAGACGCGATATCACTCCCTCATCGAGCGCACGCAGTGGTGGGGGCGCAACATGATGATCTGGGGCGTGCACGTGCACGTCGGCGTGGAGGACGTCGCCAAGGTCATGCCGATCGTCGGCGCGCTCACGACGTTCCTCCCGCATTTCCAGGCCCTCTCCGCGTCGAGCCCGTTCTGGGCGGGCGAGCGCACGGGGTACGCCTCGAACCGGGCCCTCGTCTTCCAGCAGCTGCCGACCGCGGGGCTCCCCTGGCAGCTGGACGCGTGGTCGGACTTCGAGGGGTACGTCGACGACATGACGCGAGCGGGGGTCATGGCCGACGAGACCGAGGTCCGCTGGGACATCCGCCCGGCGCCGCGCTGGGGCACGGTCGAGGTGAGGGTGTGCGACGGGATGTCGACGGCCGCCGAGCTCGCCGCGGTCGCCGCCTTCACCCAGACGCTCGTGGAGGCCTTCTCGCGCGCACTCGACTCCGGGCGGACCCCTCTCGTCCTGCAGCCCTGGTACGTGCGCGAGAACAAGTGGCGGGCCGCGCGGTACGGACTCGACGCCGATGTCGTCGTGGATCGGTCGGGCGCGCAGCGGCCGGTGCGGGACCATCTCGCGGAGGCGCTCGATGATCTGCTCCCTATCGCGGAGCAGCTCGGGTGCGCGGCCGAGCTCGCGGGCATCGGCGACATGCTCGAGGGCGGAGCGAGCTACGCACGGCAGGCCGCGGTCGCGGATGCGACGGGCGGAGACCTGCGCGCCGTCGTCGCGCACCTCATGGCGGAGTTCGCACAGGGGCGCGCGCTCCCTCCCACCCCGCGGGGGTGATGCACGGGCGGCGGGTGCATTAGGGTAGCCTAAGCTCAGTACCCGACGCCGAGGCTCCGGCCTCACGATGAAAGGCACCCCTGTGCGTTCCACACGTGCTGTCGCGCTCGCCGCGACCCTCACCGCCGCCGCCGCCCTGACGGCCTGCGCCTCCTCCTCAGCGACCACCGACCCCGACGCGGACGCGGGTTCGCCGGCCGAGGGCTCCTTCCCGGTCGAGATCGAGCACGCGCTCGGCACGACGACGATCGAGAGCGCGCCCGAGCGCGTCGCCGCGATCGGATGGGGCAACCACGACGCGGCCCTCGCCCTCGGCGTGGCCCCTGTGGGCGCCGACGACCAGACCTGGTCGTTCGACCAGAGCGACGGGCTCGGCCTCTACGAGTGGTCGCTCGACGCGTACGAGGAGCTCGGCGCCGACGAGCCGGTGATCTTCGACACGTCCGCCGGTATCGACTTCGAGGCGATCGCCGACACCGCGCCCGACGTGATCCTGGCCGCTCACTCCGGGATCACCGAGGACGACTACGCGACCCTCAGCGAGATCGCGCCGGTCGTCGCGTACCCGGACGTGCCCTGGTACACGCCGTGGCGCGAGACGATCCGCCTCGACGGCGCGGCCCTCGGGCTCGCCGACGAGGCCGAGGCCCTCATCGCCGACATCGACGAGCAGATCGCCGAGGCGACCGCGGACGCGGGCTTCGAGGGCAAGACGGCCGCATTCCTGTCCCTCAGCGCGGCCGACCTCTCCACCGGCTCCGTGTACGCCGCGGGCGACACGCGCGCCGCGTTCCTCGGCGACCTCGGCTTCGACACGCCGACCATCGTCGAGGAGGCCGGAGCCGACGGGTCGTTCTACGCCGACTTCAGCGCCGAGAACGTCGACCGGCTCTCCGACGTCGACGTGATCGTCGCGTACGGCGGCGACGACCTCCTCCCGGCCCTCCAGGCCGACCCGCTGTGGAGCACGATCCCCGCGGTCCAGAACGGCGCGGTCGTCGCCGTCGGCATGGGCGACGCCCTCTCCAGCGCGGTCTCGCCGACCGCCCTGTCCATCCCGTGGATGCTCGACGAGTACGTCGGGCTGCTGAGCGACGCGGCGGCGAAGGCCGAGTGACGCTCGCGGAGCACCGCACCGCCTCCGTCTCGAAGCTGGAGGCGGTGCGGCGCGTCGCCCTCGTCATCGGCGGCGTCCTCGCGATCGCCGTCGCCGCCGTCCTCTCGCTCGCGTTCGGCTCGCGGACGGTCGCCCTTCCGGAGATCCTCGAGGGCCTCGCGGCCTGGACGCGGGGGGAGGTCGCGCAGCAGCTCGGCGCGATCGCCGTGCAGGAGCGCATCCCCCGGACCGTGCTCGCGCTCGTCGCGGGGGCCGCTCTCGCGCTCTCCGGCGCGCTCATGCAGGCGGTCACGCGCAATCCCATCGCGGATCCGGGCATCCTCGGCGTCAACACCGGCGCCTCGCTGTTCGTGGTGTGCGGCATCGCCTTCCTCGGCATCTCGTCGACGTGGGCGTACCTCGGCCTCGCCCTCGCGGGTGCGAGCCTGGCCGCGGCGTTCGTCTACGTGATCGGCTCGATCGGGCCAGGCGGAGCGACGCCCATCAAGCTCGCGCTCGCCGGCGCGGCGACGACCGCCGCGCTGTCCTCGCTCGTGAGCGCCGTGCTGCTGCCGCGCGCGCAGGCGATGAACGAGTTCCGCTTCTGGCAGGTCGGCGGCGTGGGCGGCGCGAGCTGGGACACGATGGCCGCGATCGTGCCGCTGCTGGCCGCGGCCGCGCTCGTCGCCCTCCTCGCCTCGCCCGCACTCAACGCGCTCGCCCTCGGCGACGACGTGGCGGTCGGGCTCGGCGTCCGCGTCGGGCGCACCCGGGCCATCGCCGCCGCGGCCGGCGTCGTCCTGTGCGCGGGCGTCACGGCCATCGCAGGGCCCATCGCCTTCGTGGGCCTCATGGTGCCGCACGTCGTGCGTCTCCTGTCGGGCCCCGACCAGCGGTGGCTTCTCCCCCTCTCCGCCGTCGGCGGCGCCGTCCTCCTCACCCTCGCCGACACGATCGGCCGGGTGATCGGCTCGCCGGGCGAGGTCGAGGCCGGCATCGTCACCGCCTTCCTCGGCGCCCCCGTCCTCGTCCTCATCGCGCGGCGCACGCGCATGAAGGCCCTCTGACCGAAAGCCCGCCATGACCGTCCTCGCTCCCGCGCCCGCGACGCCCGACGTCGTCGAGCCGCTGCGCGCCGGCCGCCGGCGCCGCTCACGGCGCCGCGCGATCGCCGTCGCCGTGCTCGCGGTGCTGCTCGTCGCCCTGTTCGGCGCGATGCTCATGCTCGGCCGCACGATCTACCCCGTGGGCGACGTCCTCGCCGTGATCCTCGGCGCGGATGTGCCCGGCGCGTCGTTCACGGTCGGCACGCTGCGCGTCCCGCGGGCCATCGCCGGGGCGCTCGCGGGGCTCGCGTTCGGCCTGGCCGGCTCGACCTTCCAGACCATGCTGCGCAATCCGCTCGCGAGCCCCGACGTGATCGGCATCACGTCGGGAGCGAGCGCCGCAGCGGTGGTCGCCCTCGTCGTCCTGCACTGGTCGGCCGGCGCGACGATGCTCCTCTCGCTCGTCGTGGGAGTCGGCACAGCCGCCGTCATCTACGCGACGGCCAGGGGCGGGGAGTCGACCGGCGGCCGGCTGATCCTCATCGGGATCGGCATCGGCGCGATGCTCGACTCGGTCGTGGCGTTCGTCATCTCGCGCGCGGCGGAGTGGGATGTCCCGGTCGCGATGCGCTGGCTCACCGGCAGTCTCAACGGCGTCAAGATGGACGACGTCGTGCCGCTCGCCGTCGCGGTCGCGATCCTCCTGCCCCTCGTGCTGCTCCTCTCGCGGGACCTGCGCGCGCTCGAGCTCGGCGACGCCTCGGCCACCGCGCTCGGCGTGCGCGTCGACCGCGCGCGCATCCTGCTCGTGCTCGCCGCCGTCGCGCTCGCGTGCTTCGCCACCGCCACCACGGGGCCGATCGCGTTCGTCGCGTTCCTGGCCGGGCCGATCGCCGCGCGCATCGTCGGCCCCGGCGCCTTCCTCGCCGTGCCGGCGGCCCTCGTGGGCGGCTGCCTCGTCCTCGGCGCCGACCTCCTCGGCCAGTTCGCGTTCGACACGAAGTTCCCCGTCGGCGTGATCACGGGCATCCTCGGCGCCCCCTATCTGCTCTTCCTCCTCGTCCGCACGAGCCGCCTCGGAGGTTCCTCATGACCGTGCAGCACACCCTCGAAGCACAGTCCCTCGTCGCCGGCTACGGCGGCCGCACGATCGTCGACGGCGTCGACCTCGTCGTCCCCGCCGGGCGCATCAGCGTCATCGTGGGCGCCAACGCGTGCGGCAAGTCGACGCTGCTCAAGACCATCTCCCGGCTGATCCCCGCGCGCAGCGGCGGCGTCGTCCTCGACGGGCGCCGCATCGACGAGGTCCCCACCAAGCAACTCGCGCGCACGCTGGGGCTCCTGCCCCAGCAGCCGATCGCGCCCGAGGGCATCGCCGTCGCCGACCTCGTCGGACGCGGTCGCCATCCGCACCAGAAGCTCTTCCGCTCGTGGACCGCCGAGGACGAGCGCGCGGTCGCCGAGGCGCTCGAGGCGACCGGCATCGCCGATCTCGCCGACCGGTCGGTCGACGAGCTGTCGGGCGGCCAGCGCCAGCGCGTGTGGATCGCCATGGCCCTCGCACAGGAGACGGGCATCCTCCTCCTCGACGAGCCCACGACCTTCCTCGACGTCACGCATCAGATCGAGGTGCTCGATCTGCTCACCGACCTCAACCGGCGCCGCGGGACGACCATCGTCATGGTGCTCCACGACATCAACCTCGCGGCCCGGTACGCCGACCACCTCTTCGCGCTCCGCGCCGGACGGCTCATCGCCTCGGGCGCACCCGGCGACGTCGTCACGAGCGAGCTCATCTCCGACGTGTTCGACCTCGACGCGCTCGTCATCACCGACCCGGTCTCGGGCACGCCCCTCGTGCTCCCCCGCGGCCGCCACCACGTGCTCCCCGCCGCGCTCACGGCCGAGCACTCCACCCCGACAGGAGTCTGACGTGTCCGACATGGAGTTCTTCCGCGTGTCCGTCGCGCGCATCGCCGACCTCACCCCCAGCTTCCGGCGCTTCACGTTCACGGGCGAGCAGCTGCACCGCTACGGCGACCCCGGCTTCGACCAGCGCATCAAGGTCGTCTTCCCGAGCGCGACAGCGTCGATCGACGACATGCCGACGGGCGAGGACTGGTATACGACCTGGCGAGAGCTCCCGGTCGATCGCCGTCCTCCGTTCCGGACCTACACGACGCGCGCCGTGCGCGGCGACCTCCGCGAGGTCGACGTCGACATGGTCGCGCACGATGTCTCTGGCCCTGCCTCGGCGTGGATCCAGAGCGCGCAGGTGGGCGACGAGCTGCTCATCCTCGCGCCGACGGTCGAGCGCGAGGGCGTGAGCCTCGGCGTCGACTTCGTGCCGCCGGCCGAGGTCGAGCACGTCCTGCTCGCGGGAGACGAGACGGCCGCGCCCGCGATCGCGGTGATCCTCGAGCAGCTCCCCCGCACCGCGCGGGGCACGGTCGTCCTCGAGGTGCCGGACGACCGCGACGCCGCTTACCTGCCCGACCACCCCGGGTTCGCGGTGCACGTGACAGGGCGCGGCTCCCGACAGCGCAACGAGCACCTCGTGCAGACGGTGCGGGATGTCGCGCCCGCGCTGTGCGCGCCGGGCCGCGGCTCCGAGGTGGAGGAGATCGACGTCGACAGCGAGATCCTGTGGGACGTGCCGACGAGGAGGAAGGGCGCGACGGCGCTCCGGAGCGCTCCGCTCTACGCGTGGCTCGCGGGCGAGTCGGCCGGCATCAAGACGCTGCGGCGTCACCTCGTGAGCGAGCACGGCGTCGACCGCCGCGCCGTGGCGTTCATGGGCTACTGGCGTCTCGGCCGATCCGAGATCTGACCGCGGGCGCCCTCAGCTCGCGTCGAGGAGGCGGTTCGCGAGGGCCTCGTCGAGCACGACGTCGGTGGCCAGCCCCGCGCCGAGCGCGGCGCGCAGGCTCGCGAGCTTGTGCGCGCCGGCGACCACGCACACGCGACGCGGCACGCGGCGCAGGCGGTCGAGCGTCGGACCCGTCGCGCGCGCGTTGAGCCGCACGTCGCGCCAGCTGCCGTCCGCCCGGAAGAACACCGTCGCGACGTCGCCGATGACGCGGTCCTCCGAGAGGCTCCGGTAGTCGTCCCGGTCGAGGTAGCCCCCGACGTAGACCCGGCTGGGGACCTCGGCGGACGGCGAGCCCAGGCTGAAGAGCGCGAGATCCATGCGCGCCTGCAGGTCGAGCACCCGCCGGGTGCTCCGCTCGCGCCACATCGCCTCACGCGTGGCCGGGTCGTCGAAGAACGCGGGCACCGGGAACTGCTGCACCTTCGCGCCGAACGCATGCCCGAACCGCTGCAGGATCTCGCTCGAGTACTCGACGCCGGTCGTCTGCGTGTTGCCCGCGCCGTTGAGCTGGACGACAGTCGTGTTGTGGGTCTCCTTCTGGGGGAGGTTGCGGCTCACGGCGCTCAGCGTCGATCCCCACGCGACGCCCACGATCATGTTCGAGTCGACGAACTGCGCCGTCAGACGCGCGGCCGTCATCGCGACGCGCTCGAGGCGATCGACCTCGCTCACGTTCGCGGGCACGGGCACGACGTGCGCGGCCACCCGGAACCGCTCGCTCACCCGCTGCTCGAGCATGCCCCCGCGCTCGAGCGGCGAGTTGATCCGGATGTCCACGAGCCCGATGTCCCGCGCGTGGCTCAGCAGGCGCGAGACCGACGAGCGCGAGGTGCCGAGCTCGCGCGCGATCGCCTCCATCGTGCGGTCCTGCATGTAGTAGAGCTGCGCGGCCTTGAGCGCCTGCACGAGCTTCGCATCCCGGGCTCCCGGCCTCTCCGCGTCCATTCCGCCACCTCTCCGCCGCGCCCCCGCTGCACATATGTGCATTCGAGTTGTGCACTTGTGTCCTCGGGTCCGAGGCTATACCCGAACCGACACAGAAGAGAGGTCGACGATGATCGATTCCCGTCCTTCCGCCGAGCGCCCGTCCGTCGCGGCCGTCCGCGAGACCGGCCGCACGACGGTCCTCATCATCGGCGGCGGCATCAACGGCATCTCGACCTTCCGCGACCTCGCCCTGCAGGGCGTCGATGTCGTGCTCGTCGAGCGGGGCGACTTCGCCTCGGGAGCCTCCTCGGCGTCGAGCCACATGATCCACGGCGGCATCCGCTACCTCGAGAACGGCGAGTTCCGCCTCGTCCAGGAATCGGTCCAGGAGCGCAACGGACTCCTCAAGATCGCCCCGCACTACGTCAAGCCGCTCGAGACGACGATCCCGATCTACTCGACCTTCTCGGGCATCCTCTCGGCGCCCATGCGCTTCCTCACGCACCGATCGGGCAAGCCGCAGGAGCGCGGGGCCGCGCTCATCAAGATCGGCCTGACCATCTACGACACCTTCTCGCGCGACGGCGGCATGGTGCCGCGGCACCGCTTCCTCGGCCGCCGCAGGTCGCTCGAGGAGCTTCCCGCCCTCGACCCCAGGATCAAGTACACGGCGACGTACTTCGACGCGTCGATGCACGACCCCGAGCGCCTCGCGCTCGACGTCCTGCTCGACGGCATCGCGGCGCACCCGGGGGCGCAGGCGCTCAACTACGTCGAGGCCGTCGGCCGCACCGACGACGGCGTGATCGTGCGCGACCGGGAGACCGGCGAGACGTTCCCCATCGCGGCGGACGTCGTCGTGAACGCGTCGGGCCCGTGGACCGACCTCACGAACGAGGCGCTCGGCACCGAGACGCGCTTCATGGGCGGCACGAAGGGCTCGCACATCGTCCTCGATCACCCCGAGCTGCTCGCGGCGACCAAGGGGCGCGAGATCTTCTTCGAGCACTCGGACGGGCGCATCGTGCTCATCTACCCGCTCAAGGGCCGCGTGCTCGTGGGGACGACCGACATCGACGCCGACCCGAGCACGCCGGCGGTGTGCACCGAGGAGGAGGTCGACTACTTCTTCGACCTCATCCACCACGTCTTCCCCCAGATCGCCGTCGACCGCGGCCAGATCGTCTACCGCTTCGCGGGCATCCGCCCGCTCCCCCGCCACGAGGACACCGCACCCGGCTTCGTCTCGCGCGACTACCGGGTCGAGATCGACCGCTCGGGGCGCGTCCCGCTCCTCAGCCTCGTGGGCGGCAAGTGGACGACCTTCCGCGCGCTCGGCGAGTCGCTGTCGAACACGGTCCTCGACCTCCTCGGCCGCACCCGCACCGTCAAGACGGCCGGTCGCCCGATCGGCGGCGGCCGCGACTTCCCGCGCACGCCGGCCGACCGCCGGGCGTGGACCTCCGCGCACCTCGCCGGAGCGGGCGAGCGCGCCGACGCCCTTCTCACGCGGTACGGCACACGCGCCGCGGCCGTCTGGGACTTCATCGCCCAGGGCGACGACGCGCCGCTCGCGCGCGGCGACCTCTCCACGCGCGAACTGGCGTGGATGGTGCAGGACGAGCACGTCGTCCACCTCGCCGACGTCGTGCTGCGCCGCACGAGCATCGCCTTCACCGGAGGCGCGGACGCGGACATCCTCGACGAGCTGGCCGACGCGCTCGCGCCGCTGCTCGGCTGGGACGCCGCTCGGCGCGATGATGAGGTCGAGCAGGCCCGCACGATCCTCAACGACTTCCACGGACTCACGATCCCCGACCGCACGCGTCACTGACGCACGGTCGCAGGGGCCTCCCTCCTCGGGGCCCCGACCGGAGACATCTCCGCTCACTCCCGTGCGACGGCAGAGGGGCCGCCGCACTCACGAAAGGTCGAAGAAGACATGAACGAAGTGAACCTCGGGCTCTACTTCCTGTCCGAGATGGTCGGAACGGGGATGCTGATCCTGCTCGGATGCGGCGTCGTCGCGAACGTCGTGCTCGCGAAGAACAAGGGCTTCGGCGGCGGCTTCCTGATGGTGAACTGGGGATGGGGCCTCGCGGTCTTCGCGGGCGTGCTCGCCTCCGCGTACTCCGGCGCGATCCTCAACCCCGCCGTCGGCATCGGCCTGCTCCTCGCGGGCAAGATCACCTTCACGATGTTCCTCGTGGCCACGGCCGCCGAGCTCGTCGGCGCGATCATCGGCGCTGTCCTGTGCTGGGCGGCCTACCGCCAGCACTTCGACGTCGAGGAGGACCCCGCGAACAAGCTGGGCGTGTTCTCGAC
The DNA here is from genome assembly GCF_035188445.1 of Microbacterium sp. JZ37. Classification (NCBI taxonomy): domain Bacteria; kingdom Bacillati; phylum Actinomycetota; class Actinomycetes; order Micrococcales; family Microbacteriaceae; genus Microbacterium; species Microbacterium sp. JZ37. The sequence goes on from NZ_CP045253.1 coordinate 1,939,560, forward strand.
GGGCCCCGCCATCCGCTCCTACGGCCACAACCTCATCACCGAGATCATCGGCACGTTCGTGCTCGTGTTCATCATCTTCGCGTTCGCCGACTACGGCGACATCGAGGTGGGCGTGCCCGGCGGCCTCGGCCCGCTCACGGCCCTGCCGGTCGCGCTGCTCGTCGTCAGCATCGGCGCCTCGCTGGGCGGCCCCACGGGCTACGCGATCAACCCGGCCCGCGACCTCGGCCCGCGCATCGCGCACGCCATCCTGCCCATCAAGGGCAAGGGCTCGAGCGACTGGGGCTACTCGTGGGTCCCCGTCGTGGGCCCGCTCATCGGCGGCGCGATCGCCGCCCTCGCCGCACCCGCGCTCCTCGGCCTCGCCGCCTGAGCACCCGCCATCCGCATCCGCGTTCAAAGGAGAATCACCATGGCCGACTACATCATCGCGATCGACCAGGGCACGACGTCGAGCCGCGCGATCATCTTCGACAAGAAGGGCAGCATCGTCGCGACCGGTCAGAAGGAGCACGAGCAGATCCTGCCGAAGGCCGGCTGGGTCGAGCATGACCCGATCGAGATCTGGCGCAACGTGCAGGAGGTCATCGGCCTCGCGCTGAGCCGCGCAGACCTCACCCGCCACGACATCGCGGCGGTGGGCATCACGAACCAGCGCGAGACGGCCGTCGTGTGGGACCGCACGACGGGCAAGCCGGTCTACAACGCGATCGTCTGGCAGGACACGCGCACGCAGGACATCGTCGACCGCCTGGCGGCCGACGGGGGCGGCGACCGGTTCAAGCAGGTGGTCGGCCTCCCGCTCGCCACCTACTTCTCCGGCACGAAGATCGCCTGGATCCTCGAGAACGTCGAGGGCGCGCGCGAGAAGGCCGAGGCGGGCGACCTCGCGTTCGGCACGACCGACTCGTGGGTGCTCTGGAACCTCACCGGCGGAACGGACGGCGGCGTCCACGTCACCGACGTGACGAACGCGTCGCGCACGATGTTCATGGACCTCGAGACGCTCGAGTGGCGCGACGACATCCTCGAGGCGTTCGGCGTGCCGCGCTCGATGATGCCCGAGATCCGCTCGTCCTCCGAGGTCTACGGCGCGGCCGAGAGCTCGTCGCTCCTGCGCGAGACCCCCATCGCCGGCATCCTGGGCGACCAGCAGGCCGCGACCTTCGGCCAGGCCGCCTTCCAGAAGGGCGAGAGCAAGAACACCTACGGCACGGGCTGCTTCCTCATCTTCAACACGGGCGAGGACATCGTCCACTCGAAGAACGGGCTCCTCACGACCGTCGGCTACAAGCTCGGCGACGGGCCGACGCACTACGCCCTGGAGGGCTCGATCGCGGTCACGGGCTCGCTCATCCAGTGGCTGCGGGATCAGCTCGGGATCATCCAGACGGCGCCCGAGGTCGAGGAGCTCGCGCGCCAGGTCGAGGACAACGGCGGCGTGTACATCGTCCCCGCGTTCTCGGGCCTGTTCGCTCCGTACTGGCGGCCGGATGCGCGCGGTGCGATCGTGGGCCTGACCCGCTACGCGAACCGGAACCACATCGCGCGCGCCGCCCTCGAGGCCGTGGCGTACCAGACGCGCGACGTGCTCGACGCCGTGAACGCCGACGCGGGCGTGGACCTCACCGAGCTCAAGGTCGACGGCGGCATGGTCGCCAACGACGCGCTCATGCAGTTCCAGGCCGACGTGCTCGGCGTGCCGGTCGTCCGCCCCGTCGTCGCCGAGACGACGGCGCTCGGCGCTGCCTACGCCGCGGGCCTCGCCGTGGGCTTCTGGAACGGCCTCGACGACCTGTCCGCGAACTGGCAGGAGGACAAGCGCTGGGAGCCGACGATGGACGAGGGCGAGCGCGACCGCCTGCTTCGGCAGTGGCGCAAGGCCGTCACGAAGTCGATGGACTGGGTCGACGACGACGTCGCGTGACCTGTGCGCACGGCGGGCCCGGAGGAGCGATCCTCCGGGCCCGCCGTCGTGTCAGGGCAGCAGGCTCTCGCCCAGGGGCGACGGGTTGACGGCCACCTCCCATCGGAAGCCGTCGGGGTCGGCGAAGTAGCCGGAGTAGCCGCCCCACGCGCGCTGCTGCGCCGCGACGACGGCCGTCGCGCCGGCCGTCCGCGCCTGCGCGAGCACGGCGTCGACCTGCGCGGGCTCGGCGACGTTGTGCGCGAGCGTGACCGGCGGTGTGCCTCCGCGGGTGACCGCGCCGATCTCCTCCTCGGCGTGAGCGCGATCCCAGAGGGAGAGGAGGAGCCGCTCCCCCACGCGGATCATGAGCACCTCGCCGGGCGCCTCGAACTCGGCGCGCCATGCGAGTCCGTCGATGTAGAACCGCCGCGAGGCCGCGACGTCGTCGACCACGAGCGTGATGAGGCTGATCCGCTGGTCCATGGCGCCAGTCTCACACGATGAGCGGCAGGAGCGCACGCGCCGCCGCGCGCGGGGCGCGGGCGTCCCACGCGACGTGCTCGGCGCGCACCGGACCGTCGCTCACGGGCACCGCCGCGATCGCCCGGTCGTCCATCGGGACGACCCCCGGCGGCAGGAGCGTGACCGCGAGGCCCGCGGCCGCGAGGCCGCGCAGATGATCGGCCGTGCCCGCCTCGAACGCGACGTCGCGCGCGATGCCGGCCGACGCGAACGCATGATCGGACTGCTCCCGCCCTGAGGTGCCGGAGGGGAAGTCGGCGAAGACCGCGTCCGCGAGGTCGGCGAGCGAGAGGATCTCGCGGGACGCGAGCGGATGGCCGCCCGGCAGCACCGCGACCAGGGCCTCCCGTGCGAGCACCCGCGAGGCGACACCCTCGGGCACGAGGCCGTCCCGCAGGCCGAGGAGGGCCACATCGAGCGCGCCCGCGCGCACGGCGGGCACCATCTCGTCGCTGTTGCCCATCCGCAGCTCGACGCGCACGTGCGGATGCGCCGCGCGGAAGCGCCCGAGCACCGCCGGGACGTCGACGGCCGTGACCGTCGGGATGACGCCCATGCGCAGCGTCCCGCGCACCTCTCCGGCGGCCGACGCGGCCTCCTCCCTGGCGCGGTCGGCTGCGAGGAGCGCCTCGCGCGCGTGCGCCGCGAACGCCTCGCCCGCCTCCGTCACGCGCACCGCCCTGCTCGTCCGCGCGAACAGGCGCGTCCCGATCTCGCGCTCGAGCGCAGCGATCTGGTGACTGAGGGCCGACTGCGTCACGTGGCAGCGCGCCGCGGCGCGCGTGAACCCGCCCTCCTCGATCACGGCGACGACGTAGCGCATCTGCTGGAGCTCCATGCATCCATGATCCCGCTTCATCATTCAGATGAGAAGGATGCGTTGGACTCATCCCCATAGCGGAGCGGAGGCTGGAGCCATGAGCGCTCCCGTCACCGTCCTCCTCACCGCCCTCGCGCCGATCGCGTGGGGCACGACCTACATCGTGACGAGCGAGCTCCTGCCGCCAGGGCATCCCCTCTTCGCGGCGCTCCTGCGCGCGCTGCCCGCGGGGCTCCTCGCGCTCGCGATCGGCCGCGCGCTGCCCCGCGGCGTCTGGTGGGCTCGCGCCGCGCTCCTGGGCGCGCTGAACATCGGCGCGTTCTTCCCGCTGCTCTTCCTCGCGGCCGAGCGCCTTCCCGGCGGCGTCGCCGCGGCCGTCGGCGGCGCGCAGCCGGTCATCGTCGTGCTCCTGTCGGCCGTGGTGCTGCGCACCCCGGTGCGCCCGCGGCCGCTCGCGATCGGCGCGGCCGGCGCGGTCGGCGTGGCGCTCGTCGTCCTCGGGCCGAGCGCCGCTCTCGATCCGATCGGCGTCGCCGCGGCGATCGGCGGGACCGCCTCGATGGCGCTCGGGCTCGTCCTCACGAAGCGCTGGGGGCGCCCCGAGGGCGTGGGCGCGATCTCCTACGCCGGCTGGCAGCTGACGGCGGGCGGTCTCGTCCTGCTGCCGGCCGTGCTCGCCGTCGAGGGCGTCCCCGCGCGCATCGACGGCGCTGCGGTCGCCGGGTACGTCTGGCTCGCGACGGCGGGCGGCATCGTCGCGTACACCCTGTGGTTCCGGGGGATCCAGCGGCTGCCGGCATTCGCCGCGGGGCTGCTCGGCCTGCTCTCGCCCGTGGTCGCGACGCTCATCGGCGTCGCCGTGCTCGGCGAGACCTTCACGCCCGTGCAGGCGGCGGGGATCGCGCTCGCTCTCGGCGCGCTCATCATCGGTCAGGTGCCCGCGCGGCGCGCCCAGGTCGTGGGCGGGGCCTGACTCAGCCCTTGCCGAAGAGCTTCTGGATCTCGGCGAGATCGGCCTCGCTCGGCGCCGGCGCGCCCGCGCCGAGACCGAAGCCCGAGCCGCTGGGCGCGGGCGCCGCCGGCAGAGCGGCGTTCTCGGCGGCGCGCTTGGCCGGGTTGCCCGAGCGCGACCCCTGACCCTTCTTGCCCTTCTTGCCGCGCTTGGCGGAGGCACCCGGCCGGCCCATGCCGGGCATCGCGCCCATGCCGGGGATGCTCGGGGTGCCGCCGCGGGCGACGGTCTTCATCATCTTCGCCGCCTGCTCGAAGCGGTTCACGAGCTGGTTGACGTCGGTGACCGTCACGCCGGAGCCCTTCGCGATGCGCAGGCGGCGGGAGCCGTTGAGGATCTTCGTGTTCGCGCGCTCCGCGGGCGTCATCGAGCGGATGATCGCCTCGGTGCGGTCGATCTCGCGCTCGTCGAAATCCTCGAGCTGCTGCTTCATCTGGCCCATGCCCGGGAGCATCCCGAGCATCTTCTTCATCGACCCCATCTTCTTCAGCTGCTGCATCTGCTGCAGGAAGTCGTCGAGGGTGAACTGGTCGGTCGCGAACTTCTCGGCGACCTTCCGCGCCTCCTCCTCGTCGAACGCCTGCTGGGCCTGCTCGATGAGGGTGAGGATGTCGCCGAGGTCGAGGATGCGGCTCGCCATGCGGTCGGGGTGGAAGTCCTCGAGGTCGTCGAGGCCCTCGCCGGTCGACGCGAAGATGATCGGGCGCCCGGTCACGGACGCGACCGAGAGCGCCGCGCCGCCTCGCGCGTCGCCGTCGAGCTTCGACAGCACGACGCCGGTGAAGTCCACGCCGTCCTGGAAGGCCTTCGCGGTGTTGACCGCGTCCTGTCCGATCATCGCGTCGATGACGAAGAGCACCTCGTCGGGCTGCGTCGCGCGGCGGATGTCGGAGGCCTGCTTCATGAGCTCGGCGTCGACGCCGAGACGGCCGGCGGTGTCGATGATCACGACGTCGTGCAGCTGGCGGCGCGCGTGCTCGACGCCGTCGCGCGCGACCCGCACGGGGTCGCCGACGCCGTTGCCGGGCTCGGGCGCGTAGATCGCGGCCCCCGCGCGCTCGGCGACGACCTGGAGCTGGTTCACGGCGTTGGGGCGCTGCAGGTCGGCGGCGATGAGGAGCGGCGTGTGGCCGTCCTTCTCGAGACGCTTGGCGAGCTTGCCGGCGAAGGTCGTCTTGCCCGAGCCCTGAAGGCCCGCGAGCATGATGACCGTCGGCGGGTTCTTCGCGAACGCCAGACGGCGCTGCTCGCCGCCGAGGATGCCCACGAGCTCCTCGTTGACGATCTGCACGACCTGCTGCGCGGGGTTGAGCGCCCGGTTGACGTCGTCGCCCAGCGCGCGCTCGCGCACGCGGCCCGTGAACTCCTTGACCACCTGCAGCGCGACATCCGCATCGAGGAGTGCGCGGCGGATCTCGCGCACGGTCCCGTCGACGTCCGCGGGCGAGAGCTTGCCCTTCGTGCGGAGGTTGCGGAAGGTGTCGGTGAGGCGCTCGGAGAGCGTGCCGAAAGTAGCCATGATGGGTCGATTTTACCCGGCGCCGGACGTCGACGCGCGCGGCGGGTCGACGGGGACGGAGCCGAGCGCCTCGGCGACGACGTCGCCGAGCGAGCGCGCTCCGGGCCCGACGTGCGCCCAGTGACGCAGCGCGCTCATCACGGCCCCCGCGTACGCGGCTCCGAGCACGTCGGCCGGGATGGACGCGCGACCGGCGTGCCGCAGCGCGGCGGCGACGGTCGCGGCGATCCGCGCCATCCGCACCGCCGACTCGCGCTCGAGGTCCGCTGCGATGCCCATGGCGTCGGCGTTCGCGATCGCGAGGGCGAGCGCGTCGGGCCGCAGCCCGTCGGCGAAGGCGCGCAGCGCCTCGACGATCGCGGGCCCGTCGACGCCCGGAGCATCCAGCGCGCGCTCGAGGGCCGCGGCGCGCTCGTCGAAGCCGGCCCACAGGAGCGCCGACTTCGACGACGCGTAGTTGAAGAAGCTGGAGCGGCTCACGCCCGCGCGGTTCGCGATGTCGGCGATCGACGTCGCATCGAAGCCCTGCTCGAGGAAGAGCTCGCACGCGGCCTCGGCGAGCATCTCGAGCGAGGACGCGCGCGGTCGCCCCGCTCCCCTCGTCCTGGCCATCCGTTCCAGGCTAGCCGCCGTCAGACCGCCTGGGCGAAGCCGAGGTCGGCCGACGCCGCGATGTGCGCGAGGTGCTCGGGGATCTCCCGCCCCTTCGAGATCATCGACTGCGCCCAGAGGCGCCCGGCACGGTACGACGACCGCACGAGCGGACCCGCGAGCACGCCGAGGAACCCGATGCGCTCCGCCTCCTCCTTGAACCCGATGAACTCCTCGGGCTTGACCCAGCGGTGCACGGGGAGGTGACGCGGCGACGGCCGCAGGTACTGCGTGATCGTGATGATGTCGCAGCCCGCGTCGTGGAGGTCCTGCAGCGCCTGGACCACCTCGTGCGGCTCCTCGCCCATGCCGAGGATGAGGTTCGACTTCGTGATGAGCCCGGCGGCGCGCGCCTGCGTGAGGACGTCGAGCGAGCGCTCGTAGCGGAACGCCGGCCGGATCCGCTTGAAGATGCGCGGCACCGTCTCGACGTTGTGCGCGAACACCTCGGGGCGCGCGTCGAAGATCTGCCCCAGGAGCGCGGGATCCGCATTGTGCTCGTTCGCGAGGAGCTCGACGCCCGTGTTCGGGTTGAGCTCGTGGATCTTCCGCACGGTCTCGGCGTTGAGCCACGCGCCCGTGTCGGGCAGGTCGTCGCGGGCCACGCTCGTCACCGTCGCGTAGCGCAGGCCCATCCGCTGGACGCTCTCCGCGACGCGGCGCGGCTCGTCGGTGTCGTACTCGGCCGGCTTCCCCGTGTCGATCTGGCAGAAGTCGCAGCGGCGGGTGCACTGCGAGCCGCCGATGAGGAAGGTCGCCTCGCGGTCCTCCCAGCACTCGAAGATGTTGGGGCATCCCGCCTCCTGGCACACCGTGTGCAGGTCCTCGCTCTTCACGAGCGAGTGGAGCGCCTGGTACTCGGGGCCCAGCTTGGCTGTCGTCTTGATCCAGGACGGCTTGCGCTCGATCGGCGTCTGCGCGTTGCGCACCTCGAGCCGCAGCAGGCGGCGTCCGTCGGGAGCGGCGCTCACGCGGTCACCTCCGCGTCCTCGGCGGCGAAGGCCGACACGACCGAGTCGACGACGTCGGCGGGCGAGATGATCCGGCCGGCGTGCGAGCTCATCGTCGTCACCCCCGCATCGGTGATGCCGCAGGGGATGATGCCGCCGAAGCCCTCGAGCGTGTTGTCGCAGTTGATCGCGAAGCCGTGCATCGACACGCCCTGCGCGACGCGCACGCCGATCGCGGCGACCTTCTCCTCGCGGAGCACGCCCTGCACCCACACGCCGCTGCGGCCGTCGACCTGGAACCCCTCCACACCGTGCTCGGCGAGCACGCCGATGAGGATCCGCTCGAGCCGCCGCACGTGGTCGACGACGGCGAACCGCTCGGGCAGGCGGAGGATCGGGTAGCCGACCAGCTGGCCGGGCCCGTGCCAGGTGATCTTGCCTCCGCGGTCGACGTCGACGACGGGGGTGCCGTCCTGAGGGCGCTCGTGCGGCTCGGTGCGCTTGCCCGCCGTGTACACGGCCTCGTGCTCGAGCAGGATGAGCGTGTCGGAGCGCTCGCCGGCGACCACCTCGGCGTGGATGCGGCGCTGCAGGGACCAGCCCTCCAGATAGGGAACGTAGTCGGGCGCGAGACCCGCCAGCAGGACGTCCATCACGGCGTCTCCTCCTCGGTGTTTCTGGATCCCGTCCAACAATACCCGCCGCCGCGCCCCGGGGCTGCCGGCGCCGGTAAAGTTGGACGCTGTCCACCTTTCCCGTCGAAAGCAGCCATGTCCTCACGCGCCCTGTCCGCCGCCGTCCTCATCCTCCCCGTCGCGCTCCTCGCGGCCTGCGCTCCCGCGGCGCCCGGCGACGGCGCGGCGTCGCCATCCGCCGGCGGAACGCTCGTCTACGCGACCGGCGATGCGGAGCCCACCTGCCTCGACCCGCACGTGGGCGGCAACTACCCGCAGGCCCTGCTCAGCTCGCAGTACCTCGAGCCGCTCTTCGGCCGCGACGCCGACGGCACGATGCGACCCTGGCTCGCGACGGACTGGCAGACGTCGGAGGACGGACTGACCTGGGACATCACGCTGCGCGACGACGTCTCGTTCACCGACGGAACGCCCTTCGACGCCGAGGCGGTCAAGGCCAACATCGAGCACCTGCAGGACCCGGACACGGCGTCCTCGACGGGCTACCTGGCCGTCGAGCAGATCGAGCAGATCGAGGTCGTCGACGACACGCACGTGCGCTTCCGCCTCTCGACGCCGAAGTCCGCCCTGCTCGAGGCCCTGAGCCAGCCCTGGACGGCCATGGAGTCGCCGGCGGGCCTCGCACGCGGGCAGGAGGAGAACTGCCTCGCCCCGATCGGGACCGGCCCCTTCGTCGTGCAGGAGTGGACCCCTCAGCAGAGCGTCACGCTCACGCGCAACGAGGACTACGTCGCGTCGAACCCGCACGCCGACCACGACGGGCCCGCGCACCTCGACGGCATCGAGTGGCGCTTCATCCCCGACGCCGCCACGCGCCAGGCCGCACTCGCCTCGGGCGAGGTCGACGTCATCGACAACCCGCTGCCCGCCGACATCGTCGCGGCCGAGCAGCAGGGCATCGAGCACATCGACGCGCCCCGCCCCGCCTCGTCCAACCGCATCGAGCTGAACACGGCCCAGCCCCCGTTCGACGACGTGCGCGTGCGCGAGGCCTTCATCCGCGCCGCCGACCCCACCCCCGGCATCGAGTCGCTGTTCCTCGGCACGGCCGAGCGGTCGTACTCGCCGCTGTCGAGCGTCGAGCCGCTCGCCTACTCCGACGAGGAGCTCTTCGCGACCGATCCCGACGCGGCAGCGGCGCTCCTCGACGAGGCGGGCTGGACCGATGCCGACGACGACGGGACGCGGATGAAGGACGGGGCGCGCCTCACCGTGCGGTTCCCCGTCTCGACCGACCAGTCGACCGCGGCAGAGCAGTCGCTCTTCGAGCAGGTCCAGGCCAATGCCGCGGCGGTCGGATTCGACGTCGTGCTCGACCCGGTCGACCTCTCCACCTGGTACGGCGCGCTCGGCGCGCACGAGTACGAGGCCGTGAGCGCGCCCTACACGATCGTCGGACCGGACGTGCTGCGCATCCTCTACCACTCGTCCGGAACGGTCCCCGCGCCGTCGGGGTACTTCGCGAACCACGCGATGCTCCAGCTGCCCGAGCTCGATGCGGCCCTCGACGCCGCGGCGTCGACGCTCGACCCCGACGAGCGCGCCGAGCGCTACACCGAGGCGCAGCGCATCGTGCTCGAGAGCTTCGCGATCCTGCCCCTCTACGACCAGCAGAACCACTTCCTCGTGGGCGGCGCGACGGGCGTCACGACCCTCGGCACGGTGGCCACGCCCACGTTCGTGAACGCGCGCCTGGCCGACTGAGCCGGATGGCCGCCCTGCGCTGGATCGCCGCGCGCCTCGCGCGCGCGGCGCTCGTGGTCTGGATCGTCGCGACGGTCGTCTTCTTCGCGCTGCGCGCGACGGGCGACCCGCTCGAGGCGATCCTGGGCGGCCCCGGATCCCAGGCAGGGCCCGAGGCGGTCGCCGCCGCGGAGCGCGCGTACGGGCTCGACCAGCCGCTCGTCGTGCAGTACGCCGTGCAGCTCGCGCGGGTCGCGACGCTGCAGCTCGGCGACTCCTATGCGCGCCGCCAGAGCGTGGCCGAGCTCATCGGGCAGCAGCTGCCCTCGACGCTGCTCCTGGCCGTGCTCGCCCTCGGTCTCGCGTGGGTGCTGGCCGTCGCCGGCGCGATCGTCGCCACGTCGGCCCGCGGCCGTGTGGGCCGCGTCGTCGGCGCCGCGCTCCGCGGCGTCGAGGTGACCGCGACGGTCATGCCGCAGTTCTGGCTGGGCGCGGTGCTCATCCTCGTCTTCGCGTCGACGCTCGGCGCCCTCCCCGCCACGAGCGCCGGCAGCTCGCCCGCCGAGCTCGTGCTCCCGGTCGTGACGCTCGCGATCCCGATCGCCGGCTTCCTCGCCCAGGTCTCCCGCGATGCGCTGCTCGAGGCCGATCGCGCCCCGTTCGCGACCACGGCGCGGGCTCGGGGCGCCGGCGAGCCGCGCGTGCTCCTGCGCCACACCCTGCGGCACGCCGCGCTGCCCGCGATCGCGCTGTCGGGATGGGCTTTCGGCAACCTCCTGAGCGGAGCGGTCGTCGTCGAGGTGCTGTTCGCGCGCCCGGGTCTCGGCCGACTGCTCCAGGAGGCCGCGCTCGCGCGGGACGTGCCCGTCGTGATCGGCGCCGTCTCGATCGTCGCGCTCCTCTACGTCGCGGTCGTCGTCCTCTCCGACGCGGCCGAGCTGCTCGTCGACCCGCGCCTGCGCGGTCCGCGGCCGGGTGCCGTCCGCATGCCCGACGTGGCGGTGGGCTCGTGAGGTCGCGCCTCGGCTGGTCGGGAGCGGCCGCGCTCGCGTGCCTCGCCCTCCTCGGCGTGGCGATCATCGCGCCGTCCGTGCTCGCGCCGCAGGATCCGCTCGCGATCGACCCGGCATCCGCGTTCCGCCCGCCTTCCCCCGGCCATCCGCTCGGCACGGACGAGTCGGGGCGCGATGTGCTCGTCCGCATCGTCCACGGAGCGGCGGCGTCGGCGGGCATCGGCGTCTGGGCGACCGCGCTCGGCATCGGCCTCGGCGTCGCGATCGGGTTCGCCGCCGGCCTCGGTCCGCGCTGGCTCGAGGCGGCCCTCGGGCGCGTGGTCGAGGTGCTGTTCGCCCTGCCCACGCTTGTCATGGCGCTCCTCCTCGTCGCGGTGCTCGGCCCCGGCACCCAGAGCTCGGTCCTCGCGATCGGGCTCGCGACCGCTCCGGGCTATGCGCGGATCCTCCGCTCGCGGGTGCGCGGCGTCGCGCGCAGCGACTACGTCGCCTACGCGCGCCTCGAGGGGACCCCTCCCCTGCGCGCCTTCACGCGCCATATCGCGCCCAACACGCTCTGGCCCCTCGTAGCGACGGCGACCCTCGGCATCGGGCAGGCCATCGTGTGGGTGTCGGCCCTCAGCTTCCTCGGGCTGGGCACGCCGCCGCCGTCGCCCGAATGGGGCGCCATGCTCGATGCGGGCCGTGTCTACATCTCGTACGCCCCGTGGCTGACGATCTTCCCCGGCCTCGCGATCGTCGCCACCGCCACGGCGCTCACGGTCGTCGGCCGCCGACTGGGAGGGGCCGGCCGATGAGCGTGCTCGACGTCGCCGATCTGCGCGTGCGCCTGCGCGGGGCGGGCGAGGTGCTGAAGGGGGTCGACCTGGCGCTCGACGCGGGCGAGTGCCTCGCCGTCGTCGGGGAGTCGGGCGCGGGCAAGTCCGTGCTCGCGCGGACGCTCCTCGGCCTCATCCAGACGACGCCCGGCGCCGCGGTCACGGCATCGCGTCTCGCGTTCGCGGGGCGGGACGTGCGGCGGCTCGGCGGGCGCGGATGGCGCCGGCTGCGGGGCGCGGACATCGCACTCGTCCTGCAGGACGCGCTGCAGTCGCTCGACCCCCTGCGCACGATCGAGGACGAGGTCGGCGAGGCGCTCGCGGTGCGCCGTGTGCCGCGGCCCGAGCGCCGGCGCCGCGTGATCGCCGCCCTCGAGAGCGCGGGGCTGCCCGATGCCGTCGGCCGGCTGCGGCAGCGTCCCGGTGCGCTCTCGGGCGGCATGCGCCAGCGCGCGCTCATCGCGTCCGCCATCGTCGGCGGCGCGCGCGTCATCGTCGCCGACGAGCCGACGACGGCGCTCGACGCGACCACCGCGGTCCGCGTGCTGGATCTGCTCGCGCGCCTGCGGGACGAGGGGGCGGCTCTCCTCCTCATCAGCCACGACCTCGGCGCGGTCGCCCGTGTCGCGGACCGCGTCGCGGTCCTCGACGCCGGACGCATCGTGGAGGCCGGCGCGGCCGAGACCGTCCTCGCCGCGCCGACCCACGCGGTCACGCGCGCGCTGCTCGCGGCGCGTCCTCGCGGGCCGCGGCCCGCGCCATCCGCCCCTCCCGGCCCCGTGCTGCTGCGGGGCGAGGGCCTCGTCCGGCGGTATCGCGGGCCATCCGGCGCGCCCACGGCGGCCGTGGACGGCGTGGACGTCGTCGTGCGCCGCGGCGAGACGCTCGGCGTCGTCGGCGAGTCGGGCTCGGGCAAGTCGACGCTCGCGCGCCTCCTCATCGGAGCGGAGGCGCCCGATGCGGGTCGGCGGGTGCTCGCCGACCCCGCGCCGCGCGTGCGCCTCGTCCCGCAGGACCCGCTGGCCTCGTTCGACCCGCGCCACGACGTCGCGCGCATCCTGCGGCACTCTCATCGGGATGGCGCACCCGCGCCCGCACAGCTGCTCGCGCGGGTAGGCCTCGACGCGTCGATCCTCGCGCGGCGCCCGGCGGAGCTGTCCGGAGGGCAGCGCCAGCGCGTCGCCATCGCCCGGGCTCTCGCGGGCCGTCCCGACGTGCTCGTCTGCGACGAGCCGGTCTCGGCGCTCGACGTCACGACGCAGGCCGGCATCCTCCGGCTGCTCGACGGCCTCCAGCGCGACGAGGGCCTCGGCATCGTGTTCATCTCGCACGACCTCGCGGTCGTGCGCCTCGTCAGCGACCGCGTCGCCGTGATGCAGGACGGGCGGATCGTCGAGACGGGCGCCACCGAGGACGTCTACGCCTCGCCGGCGCACCCCTTCACGCGCGAGCTCATCGCGGCGTCGCGCTGAGGCGCGCTACTCGGCGCTCGTGACCGAGTGGATGCTGCCGTCGCTCGTGAGGTTCACGAGCAGCACGTCGTCGGTCGCGTCGGGGTCGAGCGCGTACTCGAGCACCGCGAACGGGTCGGATCCGCCGTGCTCGTCCGCGAGGATCGTCATGCTCATGAGATTGAGCGAGCGGATGATGTCGACCGCCGGATCGCCGGAGATGTCGACGAGGAAGTCCTCGAGGCCGTCGCCGAGCGTCTCCTGCTGCATGAGGATGTACTCGGTCACCTCGCTCGCGCGGTTATCGACCTCGCCGAGCATGGCGATCCGGCTGCGGCGGTCGACCTCCTCGAGCGACGACACGATCGCCGCGGCGGCGTCCAGCGCCTCCTGCGACACGTCCTCCTGATCGGGCGCCGTCAGGTCGACGGACACGGTCTGGTCGCCGAGCTCGACGTTCTCCGACCAGAAGATCGAGCCGTCGGGACCGGACTCCAGCAGTCCGAAGAAGTCGTGTTCGATCGCCATGTCGCTTACTCAACCATCCGAGCCGTCAGTCGACAAGCGACGCGGCGAACACGTGCGGCGTGAAGCCCGTGAGGTCGCCGATCCCCTCGCCCTGACCGAGCAGCTTGACGGGGATGCCCGTGCGCTCCTGCACCGCGAGCACGAAGCCGCCCTTCGCCGATCCGTCGAGCTTGGTGAGGACGAGACCGGTGACCCCGGCGTGCTCGAGGAACGCCTGCGCCTGCATCACGCCGTTCTGCCCGGTCGTCGCGTCGAGCACGAGGAGCACCTCGCTGATGGGGGCCTGCTTCTCGATCACGCGGCGGATCTTCGTGAGCTCGTCCATCAGGCCGCCCTTGGTGTGCAGGCGGCCGGCGGTGTCGACGAGCACGATCTCCGTGCCCGTGCGCTTGGCGTGGTCGATCGTCTGGAAGGCGACGGACGCCGGATCCTGCCCCTCGCGCTCGGGGCGGACGATCGCTGCCCCGCCGCGCTCCGCCCACGTCGCGAGCTGGTCGACGGCGGCGGCGCGGAACGTGTCGGCCGCGCCGACCACCACCGACCGGTTGTAGCGGCGCAGGAAGTGCGCGAACTTGCCGATCGTCGTGGTCTTGCCGACGCCGTTCACGCCGACGACGAGCACGACCGCGGGGCGCTCGGTGAGCTTGAGCGTGGTGTCGAACCGCGCGAAGTGCTCCTCGAGCGTCTCCTTCAGCATCCGCTGGAGGTCCTTGGGGTCGGTCGTGCGGTACCGATCGACCTTCTCGCGGAGCTCGTCGACGATGCGCTCGGTGATCTCGGGGCCGAAGTCCGCCGTGATGAGGGCCGTCTCGAGGTCCTCCCACGTGCCCTCGTCGATCGTGGGCTTGACGAACATCCCGCGCAGCGCGCGCCCGAGTGACCACTTCTCCGCCATGCTCCCAGCCTAGTTCGCGGCGCGCGGGCGGCCGACCGTCAGCGGCGGGTCGACGCGGTGACCGTGAAGCGGGTGCTGCGGCCGACCTGGCGCGTGGGGCCGACGATGCGCTCGAGCGCGGGCCGGTACGCGAGGTGCGAGTTCCACACGCACCAGAGCTCGCCGCCCGGCCGCAGCACGCGCGCGGCGTCGGCGAAGAGGCGCGGTGCGATCGCGTCGGTCACGGCGGCTCCGGAGTGGAACGGCGGGTTGAGGATGACGAGGTCGGCCGAGGCGTCGGCACGCGAGCCGAGGCCGTCGTCCTGCACGACCGCGATGCGGTCGGCGCCGTTCGCGGCCGCGGTCGCGCGGGCGGACGCGACCGCGGCCGCCGACTGGTCGCTCGCGACGACCGCGGCATCGGGATGCGCGAGCGCGTACGCGGTCGCGAGCACGCCCGTCCCGCAGCCGAGGTCGATCGCGTCCCGGACGGCGGGCATGTCGGGGAGGAAGCCGAGCAGGAACCGCGTGCCGATGTCCACGGAGGCCCCCGCGAAGGCCGCGCCGTGCGCGCACACTGTGATGCCGACGTCGTCGTGGCGGACGCAGCGCGGCCAGCCACCCGATCGCCGCGGATCGGGGCCGGCCGCGTGCAGGACGCGGCTCTTGCTCGCCGCCCTGCTCGCCCTCACCTCGCGGAAGTGCCGCGCGAGCACGTCGTTCATGCCGAGCGTCATGTGCTTGATGCGCCCTCCCGCGACGACGCGCACGTCGGGCGCGGCGTGCGCCGCGATGAGCCCCGCGATCTCGTCGAGGGCGTCCAGGGCGCGCGGCAGCTGCACGAGGACGACCCGCGCGTCGCGCACGAGGTCGGCGTCGAGCGCGTGCATCGCGAGGGGTGCGAGGTCGATGTCGAGCGCCCGGGCGTTGCGCTCGAGCGCGCGGCGGCCCGTGATCGCGTCCTGGTGCAGTCGGATGGCCCTGGTCGGGTGCGCGCGCAGCAGCGGGAGCGACAGCCCGCCGTATCGGTCGCCGATGACGACGACGGGCGCGTCGCCCGCGTCGGCCTCGGACAGGATGAGGCGATCGCTCGCGTCTGCCGCGACGAGGTCGTGCGCCTCGACGTCGGGGGCGCGGCGCAGCCGCGGCGCGATCGCGTCGAACGCCTCGAGCGCGTTCACGAGGCCACGCGATCGCCGACGCGCTGGCCGACGACCGCCGAGACGCCGTCCTGGCGCATCGACACGCCGTAGAGCGCGTCGGCGATCTCCATGGTGCGCTTCTGGTGCGTGATGACGAGCAGCTGGCTCGAGGCGCGCAGCTGCTCGAAGACGCCGAGCAGCCGGCCCAGATTCGCGTCGTCGAGCGCGGCCTCGACCTCGTCGAGGATGTAGAACGGGCTGGGGCGCGCCTTGAAGATCGCGGTGAGGAGCGCGACGGCTGCGAGCGACCGCTCGCCGCCCGACAGCAGGGACAGCCGCTCGATCTTCTTCCCCACGGGCCGCACGGTGACCTCGATGCCGGTCGTGAGCATGTCGTCGGGGTTCGTGAGCGAGATGCTGCCGGTGCCGCCGGGGAAGAGAATCGGGAACACCTCCTGGAACGCCGCTCGGGTGTCCTCGAAGGCCGCGGCGAAGATCGTCTGCATGCGCTCGTCGAGATCGGCGATGATCGTCATGAGGTCCTTGCGGGTCTGGACGAGATCGTCGAGCTGCTCGGTGAGGAAGCGATGCCGCTGCTCGAGTGCGGCGAACTCCTCGAGCGCGAGCGGATTGACGCGCCCCAGCTGCGACAGCTTCCGCTCGGCCTCGCGGAGGCGGCGCTCCTGCATGCGCCGGTCGTAGGGGATGGTCGAGGGCTCGTCGGCGTCGTCGTCTCCCGTCGCGGCGCCGAGATCCCCGATGTCGCGCGGCACGGGCTGGTCGGGTCCGTACTCCGCGACGAGGATCTCCTCGGAGAGGCCGAGCTCGCTCGCGACGCGCTCGAGGAGGCTCGTGAGGTGGAGCTTCTTCTCGTGGATCTGGAGCTCGATGCCGTGCACGCTCTCGGTGAGTCCCGAGAGCCGCTCGCGCAGGCGCCCCTCCTGCTGGCGCAGGTCGCGCAGCTCGGCCGTGACGGCCGAGCGGGCGCTCTCGGCCTCGGCGAGGGCGAGGCGGGCCTCGGCCGCTGAGCGGTCCACGGAGTCGAGCACCCGCGGGAGCTCGGCGGTCACGCCCTCCGCGACCTCGCGCTGGGCGCGCCGGATGACCGCTCGCCGCGCGGCCTGCTCGGCGGCCGCCTGCTCGCGCTCGCGCTGCCGCTCGAGCTCGACGGCGCGCGCCTCCGCCGCGCGCACCCGCTCGCGGAGGGTCTCCACCTCGAGGCGAGCGGCCATCTCGCGCTCGCGCGCTGCCTCCACGGCGGCGAGCAGGCCGTCCCGCGCCGAGGCGTCGAGGATGGGGCGGGGCTCCTCGAGGGCGCGCTCGAGCTCCGCGGCGGCCGCTGCGGCCTTCGCCTCGGCGTCGGACACGGCCCCGGCCGCCTGCGCGAGACCCGCCTCGAGGCGCTCGCACTCCGCGATCGCGGCCTCGTGGCGCACGGTCACCCGGTTCACGTGCTCGGCGTGCTGAGCGAGCTGGGCGTCGTGCTCGCGGAGCTCCTGGAGCCGCTCGCGCGTCGCGCGCCGCGCCGCCTGGAGGCGCTCCGCCGCCTCCTCGCGTCGCGGTCCGAGGTCGTCGAGCGTGCGCTGCACCTCGGCGAGTCGTTCGGACGCGGCGTCGCGCTCGGCCTGGAGCTCGAGGCGCGAGCGGCTGCCGCCGGAGCCGGCGCGCAGGGTGCGCGCCGTGCACACCTCGCCGGCGCGTGTCACGACCGTGATGCCGAGGTCATCCGAGCCGGCGGTCGCGAGCACCTCCCGCGCCGCGTCGAGGTCATCGACGATGACGACGCGGGCGAGCAGCCCGAGGACGCCGTCCGGCGCCGTCACGACCGCGTGCGCGGGCGTCGCGCCTCGCGGCGCGGCGACGGGGTCGCCGGCTCGGCCGCCCGCGATCACGATGTCCACGACGCCGACATCGACCGCGTCGCGCGCGGCCTGGAAGGCGGCGTCCTCGTCGTCGACGAGCATGCCCTCCGCGAGCGGTCCGAGCACAGCGGCGACGGCGGCCTCGTACCCGCCCGCGACGTGCACGCTCTCGCCGACGAGCCCGCGCACGCCGGCGCCGCCGCGGGCGATCAGCTCGGCGGCCCCGCCCTGCACGTCGAGCGCGCTGCCCAGCGCCGACACCTTCGCCGTGAGCGCGTCCGCCTCGCGCTCTGCCGCACGATGCGCCTCGCGGAGTTCCTCCACGGCGGCCTCCGCCTCGGCCGCCTCGCGCTGCGCGTCCTCGTAGCGCGCCTGCAGGTCGGCTGCGGTGCCCTCGGCGACGGCGATGTCCTCGAGCGCCTCGAACGCCTCCGCCGCCTCGCGCCGGCGCTGCTCCGCCGCGTCGAGCGCGTTCTGCTGCCGCAGCACGCCGCCGCGCACCGCCGCGAGGGTCTGCTGCGCCGCTTCGGCGGCTCCCCGCAGCGTCGTGATCCGCATGTCGTGCGCCGACACGAGCGCGCTCTGCTCGGCGATCTCGACGTCGAGCGCATCCAGCTCGGCCCGCGCGGCGGCGACCTGGCGGGTGGCCTCCTGCGCCGCGTCCTGTGCGGCGCCGACGCCGTCGGCGATCTCCACGATCTCGGCGCGGGCGTCGTCGATGTCGCCGCGGCTCACCGTGACCTTCGCGTCCGCGTCGTCGTCTCGCTCGCCCAGGAGCGCGAGACGCTGGTTCGCGAGGGTGTAGAGGCCGCGCAGACGCTCCTGCACCTGCTCGAGGCCGAAGAGGATGCGACGCGCCTCATCCACCGCCTCGGCGTTCTGCTCCCGCTCGAGCGCGGCGATCCGGGCCTTCGCGGCGTCGGCCTGCTCCTGCAGCGCGAGGCGCTCGGTGTGGCGCTCGTGCTCGTCCCTGGCGTGATCGGCGAGCGCGTGCCGCAGCTGCACGACGTCGTCGGCGTACAGGCGCGCCTTCGCGTCGCGCACGACGGCCGCGATCGTCTGCGCCTCCCGGGCGATCTCGGCCTGGCGGCCGAGCGGCTTGAGCTGTCGGCGGATCTCCCCCGCGAGATCGCTCAGACGCGTGAGGTTCTGCTCCATGGCCTCGAGCTTGCGGACCGTCTTCTCCTTGCGGCGACGGTGCTTGAGGATGCCGGCCGCCTCCTCGACGAAGCCGCGGCGCTCCTCCGGCGAGGCCTGGAGCACGGTGTCGAGGCGTCCCTGTCCCACGATCACGTGCATCTCGCGGCCGAGTCCGGAGTCGCTCAGGAGCTCCTGGACGTCGAGGAGCCGACAGGACTCGCCGTTGATCGCGTACTCGCTCTGGCCGCTGCGGAACAGCGTGCGGCTGATCGTGACCTCGCTGTACTCGATCGGGAGCGCCCCGTCCGAGTTGTCGATCGTGAGCTGCACCTCGGCGCGGCCGAGAGGGCCGCGGGTCGCGGTGCCGGCGAAGATGACGTCCTCCATCTTGCCGCCGCGGAGGGTCTTGGCGCCCTGCTCGCCCATCACCCACGCGAGCGCGTCGACGACGTTCGACTTCCCCGAGCCGTTGGGCCCGACGATCGCCGTGACCCCCGGCTCGAGCGCGAACGTCGTGGGCTGAGCGAACGACTTGAAGCCCTTGAGCGTGAGGCTCTTCAAGTGCATCCGCGCGGCTCCCTTCCCTGTCGTCGCCCTGGAAAATCAGGTCTCACGGTACCGGACGGCCCCTGTGCGGGACGCGATGCGCTGCGGCTCGGCGCGACGAATCCTGGGAATCCGCTTGACGCGGCCCGCGCCGTCTGCGTAACGTGTGTGATCGCACGATCACCTCTGGGCGCTCCGCCCAGCGAACCGGCACGAGAGGAGGAAGCCGACATGGATATCACCACGAACCCAGGTGCAGCGCGCATCGCGCTCTCGGCTTCCGTCCCCGTCGGCTTCGCTCGACGTCAGGTCGCAGGGATCGTCGCAGGCGGACTCCGCCGCGCAGGCCGACTCTCCTAGCGAGAGGTCTGCCCTGAGCCCGCACGCGCGGCTCATCCGCCCCTGAGACCAGGCGACAGCCGTCTCTCCGCGCCGCCTCCGGCGTCCGCCTCCGAGCGCCACCCGGGCCGCTTCCGGCCCCGCGCTCCGCACCCGTCCCCGGCATCGCCCGGGGTCGTCTCCCCGTTCCCATCCGGAACATCTCTCTCCCACGAAGGAATCACCGTGAACACGATTCACCTGTCCCCGTCCGCCCATCCCCCGCAACCGAGCGGCGTGCCGCGCGCGCTCTCGGCCATCCCCGAGCGCACCCCGCGCACCTCGGCAGCCGACCGGATCGCGATGCGCATCGGCCTGTGGCTGCTCCTGTGGAGCACCCGCCCGTCCGAGACGCCCGACCAGACGCGCGCGCGGTACGAGCGTCAGCGCCTGGCGGCCGCCGCGCGCGCCGAGCACGAGGCGCAGATCCAGCGGATCACCCTCGTGTACGGCCTGGGCGGCATGCGATGAGCGCCCGCACGACCGCTGCGCACCCGGCGCCCCGCGGAGCCTCCCACTCCGCGGGGCGCCGGCCCGCGGGCCGCTCGGCGGGTCGCCCCTCGATCGCGTTCGCGCCGATGCACCTTCCCGGATCGGTCGAGTCGCCCGACGCGGGCGAGTTCCTGGCGTTCACGAGCGCCGCGAACGCGATGTGGCGCAGCGACTCGGGCACCGAACTGTTTCGCGAGGACCCGGCGGAGTGGCTCGTCGGCCTCCGCGAGACGACCTACGTCGACAAGTCCGGCATCGTCGCGCGACGCGGCGAGGAGATCGTCGGCTTCGCGGGGCTCGCGTGCCCGCGCGCTGCGAAGCGCACGGCGCACGTCGACATCGTGATCCACCCCGATCGCAGAGACGACGACGAGGCCGACGCCCTGCTCGCCGAGATCGAGCGCCGCGCGCGCGAGCGCGGGCGCACGTCGCTGCGGGCCTTCGCGTTCGCCTCCGCCGACGCGGGCGGAGACCGGCTCCCCTCTCCCACCGGATCCGGATCCCTCCCGCGCGGCGCCTGGCAGACGCGCTTCCTCGTGCGCAACGGCTACGCGCTCGGCCAGGTCGAGCGGGCGAGCGTCTTCGACCTGCAGGGCTCGTTCGAGGCCGTCGACCGGCTTCTCGAGGCCGCGGTCGCGAAGGCGGGCCCCGACTACCGGGTCGCGTGGTGGCAGACGCCGACGCCCGAGGAGCACATCGAGGGCTACGCGGCCGCCATCTCGCGGCTGGACGAGGACGCCCCGAGCGGAGAGCTGCCCGTCGAGGCCGACCCCTGGGACGCGCAGCGCATCCGCGATCGGGAGGACCTCAAGCGCCGCGCCGGGCAGACGATGGCCGTGACGGTCGTCATCCACGAGCCGACGGGGCAGGTCGCGGCGTACAACGAGCTCGTGATCGGCGCCGATCGGACCGCCCCCACCGAGAACTACGGGACGCTCGTCATGCCCGAGCACCGCGGTCGCCGCCTCGGCACGATCGTCAAGTGCGTCGGCCTGCGCCGCTGGCGCGAGCTCGTCCCGACCTCCCCCGTCGTCCGGACGTTCAACGCCGAGGAGAACCGCTACATGCTCGACGTGAACGAGGCCGTGGGCTTCCGCCCCGCCGCGTACACGGGCGAGTGGACCAAGGAGCTGACATGACGCTGCGCATCGACCGCCTGACGGCCCCCGAGAGCCTCGACGCACCCGACGCGACCGATTTCCTCGAGTTCGTCCGCCTCGGCAACGCCGCGTGGCGGCGCGACTCGGGCACCGACCTCCACGACGACGACCCGGCCGACGTGCTGAGCCGCTGGCAGGAGCAGACCTACCACGTGATCACGCCGCTCGTCGCGCGCGAGGGCGACCGCATCGTCGCAGCGGGCGCGCTCGACGCCGAGCGCTCGAAGCAGCGCACCGCCGAGATCGACGTCGAGGTCGCCGACGCGCACGACGCGGCAGGGGACGCGCTCCTCTCGGCGCTCGAGGAGATCGCGGCGGCGCAGGGGCGCTCCGTCCTCCAGGGGTGGACCATCCACCGCGCCGGCGTCGACGGGGAGCAGCTCGTCCCGCCGACGGGTGCCGGCGCCATCCCCGCCGACGACGCGTCCGCGCAGCGCATGCTGCGCGCGGGGTTCGCGCTCAGCCAGGTCGAGCGCAACAGCGTCTTCGATCTGCAGGGGCCCTACGATGCGGTCGATCGCCTGCTCGAGGCGGCGCTCGAGAAGGCCGGGCCGGAGTACCGGGTGGTGTGGTGGACCGGCGCGACCCCCGGCGAGCACGCCGAGGGCTACGCCCGCGCCATCGCGCGGATGAGCACCGACGTGCCCGCGGGCGAGATGGTCACCGAGGAGTCGGCATGGGACGCCGAGCGGGTCCGCGCGCGTGACGCGCGCCTCGCCGCGGCCGGGCAGCTTCTGGGCGTCACGCTCGTCGTGCATGCGCCCACGGGCGAGGTCGCGGCGTTCAACGAGCTGCAGATCGGCGCCGACCGCACCCGGCCGACCTCCCAGTGGGGAACACTCGTCATGCCCGAGCACCGCGGGCGTCGCCTCGGCGCCATCGTGAAGTGCGTGGGGCTGCGGCGCTGGCACGAGGCCGTTCCGGAGTCGCCGTGCGTGTCGACGTTCAACGCGGAGGAGAACCGGTTCATGCTCGACGTCAACGAGGCGGTCGGGTTCCGTCCGGCGTCCTACGCGGCGGCCTGGGAGAAGACCCTCTCGTGACGCGGATGGCCCGGGTGCGCGCCCGGGCCATCCGCTCGCGGGTAGCGTGGTCAGGTGCGCTACACGGTCATCGGAGGCGGCGTCGGGTGCGCCCGCTTCGTGAAGGGTCTCCGCGAGCACGTCCGGCGGACGGGCGGCGACGACCGGATCGACGTCGTCGTCAACACGGCCGACGACTGGTGGGTGTCGGGGCTCCGGATCTCCCCCGATCACGACAGCCTGCTCTACGCGCTCGCCGGCGTGAACGACGCCGAGCGCGGCTGGGGCCGCGCCGGCGAGACCGAGCGCGTGGCCGCGGAGCTCGCCGCGTGGGGCGCCGCTCCCGAGTGGTTCACGCTGGGCGATCTCGACCTCGGCACCCACATCGCGCGGACAGCCTGGCTGCGCGAGGGCGCGAGCGTGTCCGAGGTCTTCCAGCGGCTCGCGCAGCGCTGGGATCTCGGCGTGCGGCTTCATCCCGCGACCGACAGCGAGATCGACACGCACGTGCGCACGGCGGACGGCCGCCGGATGCACTTCCAGGAGTGGTGGGTCCGGCACCGCGCCGGCCTCCCGGCGGTCGGGTTCGAGCAGGCCGGGATCGCCGCGGCGGTGCCGACCGCGGGAGCGCTCGAGGCGATCGCGGAGGCGGATGCCATCCTCCTCGCGCCGTCGAACCCGGTCGTGTCGATCGGCCCCGTGCTCGCGGTCCCCGGGATGCGCGACGCGGTGCGCGCGGCGCGAGCTCCCGTCGTCGGGGTGTCCGGGATCATCGCGGGCGCCGTCGTGCGCGGCATGGCCGATGCCTGCCTCGCGGCGATCGGGGTCGAGACGTCGGCCGGGGCGGTCGCGCGTCACTACGGCCCGCGCACCGACGGAGGCCTGCTCGACGGCTGGCTCGTCGACGCATCCGACGCCGCTGAGGTCGCGCCGCTCGAGCGTGCGGGGATCGCCGCGCGAGCCGTGCCCCTGTGGCTGCGCGACGCCGACTCGTCGGCGCAGGTCGCCGCGGACGCGCTCGCGCTCGCGGCGGCGGTCGACCCCTGAGTCAGTGGACGCGCCGCGGCCGCACGCCGAGCTCGAGGGCCTCCGTGCCGAGGCGGAGAGCCTGCGCCGACGGCTTGTTGAGCAGCTGCGAGATCGCCGACGGCGACACCCCCTCGATGCGGGCGATCTCCTTCTGCGGGTACCCGCACCACTGCAGGAAGACGGCACGTCGTCCGCGCGGCGAGATGTCGGCGATGAGGCTGTCGCGCGCGACGAGGTAGGCGTTGATCGGCCCCTCCATCGCGCGGTCGTGTGCAGACGAGTCGGGGTCGACGAGGAACCACGAGCGCACGGCGGACAGCTGCGACCGCTCGATCTCGTGCGCCCGGTTGACGGCGTCGCGCGCCGCCCACCATCCTGGGCCGTCCTGGATGCGGTCGGCGAGCTTCGACTCGACCGTGACGATGCCCCCGAGCCCGATGCCGAACCGGCAGCCGACGTTGTCGGGCAGCGCGAGCTGCAGGTAGAGCGTCGACAGCAGAGCGTCGTCGATCGTGCGGAAGGCGGCCTGGAACTCGTCTCCCACGGTCGGGTACCACTTCTGCAGCGCCCAGGGGTATGTTCGATCCACCTCGACGGCCGCATTCTCGATCTCGCGCTGCACGGCGTCTCTCGACGTCGATGCGCGCGAGGAGATGATGTCCGCGATCACTGCCACCGCCATCCGTGAAGCATATCACTGAACCAGAGCCAGAATTAAGCGGATTTGCTCAATTCGGCGAGGTGTTCAGCGATATGCTTCACCGGTCAGCGTTTCCGCTGGCACCTCGGGCAGTAATGGCTCGAGCGGTTCATGAACGCCTCACGGCGGATCGCTCCACCGCAGCGCGGGCAGGGCTCGCCGTGTCGCCCGTAGGCATTGAGGCTGTGCGCGAAGTAGCCGGCCTGCCCGTTGACGTTCACGTACTGCGCGTCGAAGCTCGTGCCGCCCTCCGCGAGGGCCTTCTGCAGCACCGCGCGGATCTCGGCGAGCAGCGTGCGGACGGCCCGCGTCGAGAGCGCGGACGCGGACGTCTCCGGATGGATGCGCGCGGCCCAGAGCGCCTCGTCCGCGTAGATGTTGCCGATGCCGCTCACGACCGTCTGATCGAGCAGCACGCGCTTGATCGCCGACGCGCGGCGGCCGAGCCCTCGCGCGAACGCGGCGTCGTCGAACGCGGGATCCAGCGGATCGCGCGCGATGTGCGCGGCCTGCGATGCCACGAGGGGCGCCTCGCTCCCCCATCCGCCCGGCGCGCCATCCGCCGTCGGCACGAGCGCGTCGACGGCGAGCGACCCGAACGTCCGCTGATCCGCGAACACGACGGCGAGCTCGCCGTGAGCCGGATGGTCGATCGCGAGCCGCACGCGCTCGTGGCGCTCGCGCGGGGCGCCGGGTGCGCGCAGGAGCAGCTGCCCGCTCATGCCGAGGTGCCCGATGAGCGCCTCCGCCGGCTCGATCGCCGCCGACACGAGCAGCAGCCAGAGGAACTTGCCGCGACGCACGGCGGCCGTCACGGCGCGTCCGCTCAGGCGCGCGGTGAAGTCGTCGTGGGAGCCCACGTGCCGGGTGAGCGCACGGCCGTCGAGCACCTCGACTCCCGCGATGGTCGATCCCACGACGGCCGGCTCGAGGCCCGCTCGCACGACCTCGACCTCGGGGAGCTCAGGCACCGACGGTCCGCGCGCTGAGCGCGTGCCAGGCCGTGAGAGCCGCGGCCATCTCGGCCTGCTTCTTGCTCGTGCCCTCGCCGGTCGAGGCGTGATCGCCGACCTCGACCGTGGCGGTGAAGCGACGGTCGTGGTCGGGGCCGCGAGAAGCGACCGAGTACGACGGCGCTCCCAGGCCGAGGCGCGCGGCGAGCTCCTGAAGGCTCGTCTTCGGGTCGATCGCCGCGCCGTAGCGCTCGGGATTCTCCAGGAGCGGCTCGATGAGGCGCAGCACGAGAGCCGACGCCTCCTCGGGCCCTGCCGACAGGTACGCGGCGCCGAACACGGCTTCGGTCGCATCGGCGAGGATCGAGTCCTTGTCGCGGCCGCCCGTCTGCTCCTCGCCGCGGCCGAGACGGAGATGCTCGCCGAGGCCGATGCCGCGTGCGACCTCTGCGAGGGCGACGGTCGAGACGACGCTGGCGCGGCGCTTCGCGAGCGCGCCCTCGTCGAGGTCGGGGAACCGGCGATACAGCATGGTGGTGACGGCCAGCCCGAGCACCGAGTCGCCGAGGAACTCGAGTCGCTCGTTATGCGGGATGCCGCCGTGCTCGTACGCGTACGAGCGGTGTGTCATGGCCAAAGCGAGAAGCTCGGCGTCGATCTCGACGCCGAGCTTCTCGGAGAGTGGCCGCATGCGCGCCACGGAGTCGTATCCGCCGCTCAGGCGTCGGCGACCTTGCGGCCCTTGTACTCGAGGAACAGCTCGGTGCCCTGCGAGTCGGTGACGACCTTGGCCTGGTGCGGGCGGCTGTAGACGACCTTGCCGTTCTCCACCGTCTTGACGAGGGCCGGAGCCTCCGCCTTCCACTGCGCGCGACGCGAGCGGGTGTTCGAACGGGAGACCTTCCGCTTCGGGGGGTTACCTGCCATGACTAGCTCTCTTCTGTGCTCGGGGCGGCGGAGTCCGCCGATCCATTCTGGTCTGTGAGTTCTCGGAGCGCGGCCCACCGAGGATCGACAGGCGCCTGCTGCGCGGTGCCGGGGCTCTGCGTCAGCCGCTCGCCCGTGACCGGGTCGAGGCCGGGGCAATCCGGCTGACACACCGGCTGAAACGGAAGCGACAAGACGACCGCATCCCTGACCAGAGTTTCAAGATCCACGTGGTCGTCTTGAACCTCGAAGTCAGCAGTTTCCTCACCAGGATACTCGAAAAGCTCCTGGAACTCGACTTCGAGCGGTTCGGCGATGTCGCGAAGGCATCGACCGCACACCCCCTCGAACTCCGTGTCGAGCTCCCCCGACACGAGGATGCCCTCGTGCACGGATTCGAGACGGACGTCGAGCTCGAGCTCCTTCCCCTCCGGGATCGAGACGATCCCCTCGCCCCACTGCTCGGGTGCGGGGATGGTCAGCGTGTGCTCGCGCATCTCGCCCGGCTTGCGGACGATGTCGCGGACGGGCAGCACGAAGGGCCCGGTTTTACGCGTTCTCACGGGGATCAATCGTAGTCGCGCCCGGGACGACGAGGGCCGTGGCGCGCGCAGGGACGCGAGGTCAGAAGTCCTTCGAGGTCGCGCTGCGGAGGTAGCGGGCGACCGCCGCCGGCACGTAGGGCGAGACGTCCCCGCCCAGGCCGGCCACCTGGCGCACGAGCGAGCTCGACACGACCGAGTGGGCGGGATCGGCGAGGAGGAACACCGTCTCGACGCCGGCGAGGTGGTTGTTGACGACCGCCATGGGCGTCTCGTACGCGACGTCGCCCTGCGAGCGGATGCCCTTCACGAGCACGCCGGCGCCCACCTCCTGCGCGTAGTCGACGAGCAGGCCCACGCTCCACGATCCGACGATGACCTTGCCGGGGATCTGCGCCTCCTCGACCGACTGCTCGAGGAGCTGCAGCCGCAGCGCGATCGGCAGCATCCCCTCCTTGTCGGGGTTGTGCACGACCAGCACGTGGAGCTCGTCGTAGAGCGAGGCGGCACGCCGGATGACGTCCAGGTGACCGAGGGTGGGCGGGTCGAAGGACCCCGGGACGACGGCGATCCGGTTGCTCATGCGATCCAGCCTAGCCAGGAGCCCCATCCGCGCCCGGGCAGCGCCGCGCCCGCGACACGCCGCGCGGGGCGCATGCTCAGCTCTTGCTCAGGGCCGCGCGCTCCTCCTGCGTGACCCGGCGGGCCAGGGCGTCGGCGAGTCCGGGATGCCGGGCGAGGTCGGGGTCCGCCGCGAGGACGCGGTCGGCCTCCTCCCGCGCCAGGGCGATGAGCGCCTGGTCCTTGACCACGCGGAGCAGCCGAAGCGATGAGCGCACGCCCGACTGCGCCTCTCCGAGCACGTCGCCCTCGCCGCGCAGCTCGAGATCGACCTCCGCGAGCGCGAACCCGTCGAGCGTCGCCGCGACCGCCTCGACGCGCTCGCGCGCCGGCGTTCCCTTTGTCGCCTCCGTCACGAGCAGGCAGAGACCGGGCACTCCCCCGCGTCCGACGCGTCCGCGCAGCTGGTGGAGCTGGGAGACGCCGAAGCGGTCGGCATCGAGGATGACCATGGTCGACGCGTTCGGGACGTCGACGCCGACCTCGATCACGGTCGTCGCGATGAGCACGTCGACGCGGGCGGCCGCGAACTCCTGCATGATGCGGTCCTTCTCCTCGCCCGGCATGCGTCCGTGCAGGGTCGCGAGCCTGAGCCGCCCGACCGCGGGGTGCCGCCCGAGCATCTCGGCGACCTGCGCGACGCCCCAGCGCGGGCCGGAGCCGCCCTCCTCCGCGGCGGCCTCCGGGGCGTCGTCCTCGGCAGCGGCCTTGCCCTTCGCCGCGACGTCGATCGCGGGGCACACGACGAAGACCTGGTGCCCCTTCTCGACCTCCTCGGCGACGCGCTCCCAGACCCGGTCGAACCAGCGCGGGCGCTCGGCGACCGGAGCGACGAAGGTCTCGATGCCGGCGCGGCCCGCGGGCATCGTGCGGATGGTCGACACGTCGAGGTCGCCGAAGACCGTCATCGCGACGGTGCGCGGGATGGGCGTGGCGGTGAGGACGAGGGCGTGCGGACTCGTTCCCTTCGCGCGCAGCGTCTCCCGCTGCTCCACGCCGAACCGGTGCTGCTCGTCGACGACGACGAGCCCGAGGTCGGCGAACGTCGTGCCCTCGCTGAGCAGGGCGTGCGTGCCGACGACGATGCGCGACTGACCCGACGCCACGCGGAGCGCGGCCTTCCGTCGCGCCGCCGCCGGCATCTGGCCGGTGAGGAGCGTGGGCATGACCTCGGGAGCCAGCTGCGGCCCGAGCATGCGCGTGATGGAGCGCAGATGCTGGCCGGCGAGCACCTCGGTCGGCGCGATCAGCGCCGCCTGGCCGCCGGACTCGGCCACCTGCAGCATGGCGCGCAGCGCGACGAGCGTCTTGCCCGACCCCACCTCGCCCTGCACGAGCCGGTTCATCGGCCATCCGGCGACGAGGTCGGCCGCGATCCGCTCGCCGGTCTCGCGCTGGTCGTCGGTCAGCGCGAACGGCAGCGCCGCGTCGAAGCGCTCGAGCAGGCCGCCCGGCTTCGCCTCGCGGCGCGTGGCTGCGAGAGCCCTGACGTCACGGCGCTGCTGAGCGAGTGCCGTCTGGAGCACGAGCGCCTCGTGCCACCGCAGCGCCTTGCGCGCGCTGTAGGCGTGCCCCTCGTTCGCGGGCCGGTGCACGCCGTCGAGCGCGTCGCGCGCGCCCATGAGCCCCTCCCGCTCCCGCAGGTCGTCGGGGAGCGGCTCGGGCACGTCGCCGAGGCGGGTCAGACACTGCTCGACGAGCTTCTGGATGGCCCAGCTCGTGAGCGCGGAAGTCGCGGGATACACGGGGATGAGCCGGCCGGCGAACTCCTGCGCACGCGCATCGGCATCGCCCTCGTCGTCGAAGAGCTCATACGCGGGATGCGAGAACTGACGCTCGCGACGGTACTCCCCGACCTTGCCCGAGAAGACGCCGCGCCGCCCTGGCCGGAGCTCGCGCTCTCGCCAGTCCTGGTTGAAGAACGTGAGCGACATCTCGCCCTGGCCGTCGCCGATGATCACCTCGAGGAGGCGCCCGCCGCGGCTGCGCATGGGACGCGACTGCACGCGCCGCACCTCGGCGACGATCGTGACCGTCTCACCGAGCGGGAGGTCGCGGATGGGCGTGAGCTCGCCCCTGCTCATGTAGCGGCGCGGGTAGTGCGCGAGCAGGTCGCCCACGGTCGCCATCCCGAACGCCCGCGAGAGCAGGCCGGCGGACTTCGCGCCGACGGCCTCCGTGAGCGAGGAGTCGAGCGAGAGCGGCATGCGTCGAGTCTAGAAGGGGCCCCGGAGCGGACGCCGCGCCCGCCGAGGATATCGTGGCAGGGTGACGAGGATCATCGCGGGCCGCGCGGGCGGCGCCCGGCTCGACGTGCCGCGCTCGGGCACCCGCCCCACGAGCGACCGCGTGCGCGAGTCGCTGTTCGGCGCGCTCGAGGACACCGGCCTCATCGAGGGCGCCGCGGTCGTCGATCTGTACGCGGGATCGGGCGCACTCGGTCTCGAGTGCGCGAGCCGCGGCGCCGCGTCGGTCGACCTCGTCGAGCGGTCCCGGCCGGCGGCCGAGATCGTGAAGCGGAACGTCGAGGTCGTGCGGCGCGCGATGGGCTCGAGCGCGCCCCGCGTGCGCGTCCACCCCATCGCGGTGCGCGCCTTCCTCCGCGGCACGGCGCCCGGCATCGACATCGCGTTCCTCGACCCGCCCTACGACCTGCCGCAGCGCGACCTCGACGACGACCTCGCGCTGCTCGCGCCGCTGCTCGCGCCGGGCGCGCTCGTGATCGTCGAGCGCGCGACGCGCTCCGGTTCCCCCGACTGGGCCGCCGCCGGCCTCTCCGCGTGGCGCGAGAAGGCGTACGGCGACACGACCCTGTGGTGGGGCGAGCCGCTCAGCGCCTGAGCGTCGTCAGCCCGCGGCCGCATCCCAATCGCGGTACGGATCCCAGCCGCCCGCGCCGAGGTACGGCACGCCGTCCACGTGGACCGATGCCTCGTCGCGCGGGATGACGCGTCCGATCGGGCGGAATCCGGGGGGCAGGGCGCCTGCCGGGAAGGTCGCCAGCAGCGCGTGGTCCTCCCCGCCCTCGAGCGCGATCCGCGGGTCGTCCCCGAGGTCGCCGCTGTCGATCGCGATCGTGACCGCCGAGGCGTCGGCCATCCGCCGCGCGTCGAGCGCGAGGCCATCCGAGACGTCCATCATGGCGGTCGCGCCGGCGCGCGCGGCGAACGGCCCGAGGCCGATCGGCGGAGCGGGCCGCAGCTGCGCCTCGAGGACGCCCGTGTCGCCGTCCCG
Organism: Microbacterium sp. JZ37; assembly: GCF_035188445.1. Lineage (NCBI taxonomy): Bacteria > Bacillati > Actinomycetota > Actinomycetes > Micrococcales > Microbacteriaceae > Microbacterium > Microbacterium sp. JZ37. Next base: position 1,969,753 of record NZ_CP045253.1, read on the forward strand.
CAGCAGGGCGGGGTCGACGGGCACAGGTGCGCCGTCGGCGTCGCGGAAGCGCGCGAAGAGCACCTGCAGGCCGCGCGCGGCTCGGCCGAGCTCCCCCGCGATCGCGACGACGTCGCCCGCGCGGGCGCCCGAGCGCAGCACGGGGGCGCGTCCCTCGAGGTCTCCGAGGGCGGTCACGGCGATCGTGAGCACGTCGCTCGCGGTGAGGTCGCCGCCCACGACGGCGCAGCCGGGCGCGAGGGCGTCGCACGCGTCGCGGAGGCCGTCGGCGAGAGCCTCCACGAACGACGCGCGGGTGTCGTTGGGCATCGCGAGCGCGACGAGGAGCGCCGTCGGCCGCGCCCCCATGGCCGCGACATCGGCGAGATTGACGGCGGCCGACTTCCAGCCGAGGTCGTAGCCGCTCGACCACGCCAGCCGGAAGTCCGGTCCGTGGATGAGCGTGTCGGTCGTCGCCACGACCGACCCGGACGGCGCGGCGACGACCGCGGCGTCGTCGCCGGGCCCGACGAGGCCCGCGCCCGCGCGGCCCGTGCGCGCCAGGATCCGTCGGAGGATCTCGCCCTCGCTCAGCTCGCCGACCGTGGGATCCTCATGCATCCCTCCAGCGTAGGCGAACGCCCAGGACGCCCGAACGTAGGCTGGTGGGGTGAACCGCCGCCTCGCCGCCGTCTCGTGCCTCGCCGCGGTCGTCGCGCTCACGGGGTGCGCCCCGACCGTTCACCTCGAGGCGGCTCCGCGCGCGAACGACCCGCTGTGCGCCGAGGTCTCCGTGCGCATGCCCGACTCGGTCTCGGGCCTCGAGCGCCGCTGGACCGACGCTCAGGCGACCGCGGCGTGGGGCGAGCCGACCGCGGTCATCCTCTCGTGCGGATACGACACTCCCGCTCCCACCACCCAGCAGTGCGTGACGATCGACGGCGTCGACTGGATCGTCGACGAGAGCGAGCGGCCGAATCTGCGCATGACGACGTACGGCCGCGAGCCGGCCGTGCAGGTCTACGTCGACACGACCGTCGTGTCGGCCGACGCGGTGCTCGCGGGCAGCGCGCTCGGCAGCGCGGTCTCCACGCTGCCGCGCGCGGCCCAGTGCACCGACCCCGACGCCGCGCCGGAGGGCGAGGACGCCCCGACGACCGGCACGCAGCCGGAGGACTGACTCGGCTCAGGCCGCGCGGGCGCGGCCCAGCTCGACGAGCTCCGTGATGAGCTCGGAGTACGTCATCCCGGACGCGATCCAGCACTTCGGGAACATCGAGATCGGCGTGAAGCCCGGCATCGTGTTGAGCTCGTTGACGACGATCTCGCCCTCGGGCGTGAGGAACACGTCGACGCGAGCGAGCCCGCGTCCGTCGACGGCCTCGAAGGCCCGGATGCCGACCGCGCGGATCGCCTCGATCTCGTCCTCCGACAGATCGGCAGGGCACACGACGTCGACGCCCTCGCCGCCGAGGTACTTCCCCTCGAAGTCGTAGAAGTCGCGCGTCGTGAGCACGATCTCGCCGGGGAGCGACGCGCGCGCCTCTCCCCCGTCGCGGCCCTCGAGCATCGCGACCTCGATCTCGCGCCCCCCGATGCCCTTCTCGACGAGCACCTTGTCGTCCTCCGCGAAGGCGATGCGCATGGCCTCGTCGAGCTCCGACGCGTCGTGCGCCTTCGAGACGCCCACGCTCGAGCCCGCGCGCGCGGGCTTCACGAACAGCGGGTACCCGAGCGCGTCGGCCTCGGCGCGGACGGCGTCGGGCGCCGTGCTCCAGCGCGACCGCCGGACGGTCGTCCACGGCGCGACGGGCACGCCCGCCGCCTGCAGCGCGATCTTCATGAAGTGCTTGTCCATGCACAGGGCGGAGTCGAGCACGCCGCCGCCCGCATACGGGAGCTCGAGGATGTCGAGGAAGCCCTGGATGGTGCCGTCCTCGCCGTGCAGGCCGTGCAGGATGGGCAGCACCGCGTCGACCGCGCCGAGCTCGCGCTCGAGGCCATCCGCGTCGCGCACGCGCAGCACGCGGTCGCCGCCGCCTGCGGGCCAGATCACCCGCGTGCCGTTGTCGACGACCTCCGGCAGCCTCTCGGCGTCGAGCCGGAACTTGCCGGGGTCGTCGTCCTCGAGCACGAAGACGCCGTCGCGGGTGATGCCGATCGGGATCACCCGGTAGCGGTCACGGTCGATCGCTCCCAGCACCCCGCCCGCCGTCGCGGAGGAGATGGAGTGCTCGCTGGAGCGCCCGCCGAAGAGCACCGCCACTGTCGCCGTCGTCATTCGTCGTCCTCTCGCCCTGGGGGGTGTCGTCGTCTGTGGTGAGGTGCGGCGCGATGTCGCGCGGATCGAGCGTGCCGTCGAGCACCATCCGCACCTGCTCGACGATGGGCATCTCGACGCCCTTCGCCTTCGCGAGCTTGAGGATGGGGGCGACCGAGCCGAGGCCCTCGGCGGTCTGCTCCATCTGCTTCACGACGTCCTGCAGCGTGTAGCCCTGCCCGAGCAGGCGTCCCGCCGTGTTGTTCCGACTGAGGGGCGACTGGCACGTCGCGATGAGGTCGCCGAGCCCCGCGAGGCCCTGCATCGTCTCGGCCTGCGCGCCGTACGCCACCGCGAAGTCGGTCATCTCGACGAGGCCGCGCGTGATGATCGACGCCTTCGTGTTCTCGCCGTATCCGACGCCGTCGACGATGCCGATCGCGACGGCGATGAGGTTCTTCAGCACGCCGCCGAACTCGGTGCCGATGACGTCGGTGTTGACGAAGCTGCGGAAGTACCGGTTGCGCGCCGTGCGCGCGATCCGGTCGGCGGTCTCCTGGCTCGACGACGAGATGACCGCCGCAGTCGGCTGCTCGCGCGCGATCTCGAGCGCGAGGTTCGGGCCGCTCGCGACGGCGATGCGCGCGGGGTCGCAGCCGAGCGCCTGCTCGATGACCTGGCTCATCCGCAGACCCGACTTCTTCTCGACGCCCTTCATGAGGCTCACGACCGGCACGTCGGACGAGCCGATGAGCGGGCGCAGCTGCTTGAGGGTGTCGCGGGCCGACTTGCTCGGCACCGAGAGGTAGATCTGCTCTGCGCCCTCGACGGCCTTCTGGAGGACGTGGGTGGCGCGGATGGACCGGGGCAGGTTGATCCCGGACAGGTACTGCGAGTTGCGCTTGGCCTGGTCGATCTCGTGCGCGAGCTCGGCGCGACGGGCCCACATCGTGACCTGGGCGCCGCCGTCGGCGAGGATCTTGCCGAACGTCGTGCCCCAGCTGCCCGCGCCGAGGACGACGACGCGCTCGGGGATCACAGTTTGCCCGTCTCTGCCTGGCCGTGCTGCGTCGGGTCCCACCGCTCGGGCGGGGCCTTCTCGCCGCGCAGCTCCTCGAGCAGTGCGGTGATCGCGGCCATGAGGCGCTCCGTGCCCTCCTGGATGGCGGCCTGGTCGGTCCGCCCGCGCAGGTCGGACACGTCGAGGGGCTCGCCGATGAGGACGGTGATCGGCTTGCGCAGCGGGAGCAGCGACAGCTTGCCGTAGCGCGGCATGACCGCCTGCGTGCCCCACTGCGCGAGCGGGATGAGCGGGATGTCGCCGGCGAGGGCGAGGCGGATCGCGCCCGACTTGCCGCGCATCGGCCACAGCCCGGGGTCGCGCGTGAGGGTGCCCTCCGGGTAGACGATCACGCCGCGCTCGCTCGAGGCGAGCTCCTTCGCCTGCGCGAGCGCCTGCGCGGCCGCGCCGCGGGATCGCGCGACCGGGACCATCCCGGAGGCCTTCAGCACCCATCCGACGACGGGGATGCGGAACAGGCTCTCCTTCGCGAGGAACCGGGGCGCGCGCCCGGCCCGCCACGTCGCGATCGCGACGATGAGCGGGTCGATCTCGCTGTGGTGGTTCGGCGCGAGGACGAACGCACCGCGACGGGGCAGGTTCTCCGAGCCGCGGAGCTCGATCCGCGCGAGCAGCCCGACGAGCGGGATGACGATCGCCGCGAGCGGCCAGAAGATGCTCGGGCGGCTCTTCTCAGGTGAGGCGGAAGCGCCCACCGTCACCCCACGACGTCGAAGTCGGCGCCGAGAGCGGTCAGCTTCTCGAAGAACTTCTCGTATCCGCGGCGGATGATGCCGACGCCCGACACGCGCGACGTGCCCTCCGCCGTGAGAGCGGCGATGACGTGGCTGTATCCGCCCCGGAGGTCGGGGACGACGATGTCGGCGCCGCGCAGCGGCGTCGGCCCCGTGATGACCGCGGCCTGCTCGAGCGCGCGACGCGGCACGCGACGGTAGGGGCCGTCGAGCCCGCGCGGGTGCACGACGATGTCCGCGCCCATCTGGTTGAGCGCCTCGATGAACCCGAAGCGGTTCTCGTAGACGGTCTCGTGCACGACGGACGTGCCGTGCGCCTGGGTGAGCGCGACGATGAGCGGCTGCTGCCAGTCGGTCATGAAGCCGGGGTGCACGTCGGTCTCGACGATGACCGGCTTGAGCGGGGCCTCGCCGCGGCGGAAGCGGATGCCCTCGTCGGTGATGTCGAAGTCGCCGCCGACCTTGCGGTAGACGTTGAGGAACGTGAGCATCTCGTACTGGCGCGCGCCCTTGACGAAGATGTCGCCGTCGGTGGCCAGCGCCGCCGAGGCCCACGACGCGGCCTCGTTGCGGTCGAACAGCGAGCGGTGGTCGTAGCCGCGGAGCTCCTGCACGCCCTCGATGAAGATGACGCGGTTGGGCTCGTAGGAGATGATCGCGCCCATCTTCTGGAGGACGCCGATCAGGTCCATGATCTCGGGCTCGATCGCCGCGTTGCGCAGCTCGGTGACGCCGTTCGCGCGCACGGCCGTGAGGAGCACCTGCTCCGTCGCGCCCACGCTCGGGTACGGCAGCTCGATGTCGGCGCCGTGGAGGCCCTCGGGCGCGGACAGGCGGATGCCGCTGGGCTGCTTGTCGACGATCGCTCCGAAGGCGCGCAGGGCGTCGAGGTGGAAGTCGATGGGGCGGTCGCCGATGCGGCAGCCGCCGAGGTCGGGGATGAACGCCTGTCCGAGGAGGTGCAGGAGCGGGCCGCAGAAGAGGATCGGGATGCGCGACGAGCCCGCGTGCGCGTCGATCTCCTCGAAGTTCGCCGACTTCGCGGCGCTCGGGTCGAGGATGAGCGAACCCGGCTCCTCGCCCTCGGAGACGGCCACGCCGTGCACCTCGAGAAGCGAGCGGACGACCTCGACGTCGCGGATGTCCGGCACGTCGCGCAGGGTGCTCGGGGTCTCACCGAGGAGGGACGCGACCATGGCCTTGGTGGCGAGGTTCTTCGCGCCTCGCACGTCGACCTGCCCGCGCAGCGGACGTCCGCCGCGGATCTCGATCACTTCGCCGCTGCGGGATGCCGAAGCGCCCGCGACCTTCGTGTCGCCCAGGAGTGTCATGTGCTGGTGGCCTCACTACCGTTCTGGCGGGTTGTCCGCCGTGCTGACGGGGCCCCGAGCCCCGGGCTCACGGAACGGGGATCGTCCGTGGCCGCCACGCCTCGCGGCGGGCCTCGAACTCCGCGATCTTGTCTTCGTTGCGGAGGGTGAGCCCGATGTCATCGAGCCCCTCGAGGAGCCGCCACCTAGTGTAATCGTCGATCTCGAACCCGGCCGTGAAGTCGCCGAGTACGGCGGTTCGCTCGACGAGGTCGACCGTCATCCGCACGCCGGGCTGCGCCTCGATGGCCGCCCAGAAGCGCTCGAGGTCGGCCTCCGAGATGATGCCCGTCAGCAGGCCCTGCTTGCCCGAGTTGCCGCGGAAGATGTCGGCGAAGCGCGGGCTCAGCACGACCTTGAACCCGAAGTCGCGCAGCGCCCAGACGGCGTGCTCGCGGCTCGATCCGGTGCCGAAGTCGGGCCCCGCAACGAGGATCGATGCGCCCTGGTAGGGCTCCTGGTTCAGGACGAACTCGGGGTCCTGGCGCCAGCCGTGGAAGAGCGCGTCGTCGAAGCCCGTCTTCGTCACGCGCTTGAGGAACACCGCGGGGATGATCTGATCGGTGTCGACGTTCGAGCGCTTCAGCGGAGCGGCGATCCCGGTGTGGGTGGTGAACTTCTCCATGACGGTCTCCTTACGCTCCCGCGCCCGACAGGGCCGGCTGGTCGGCGGATGCGAGGTCGGACGGGCTCGACAGCGTGCCGCGCACGGCCGTCGCCGCCGCGACGAGCGGCGACACGAGGTGCGTGCGCCCGCCCTTGCCCTGGCGCCCCTCGAAGTTGCGGTTCGAGGTGGACGCGCAGCGCTCGCCCGGCGCGAGCTGGTCGGGGTTCATGCCCAGGCACATCGAGCAGCCGGCGAAGCGCCACTCGCCGCCGAACTCCTTGACGATCCGGTCGATGCCCTCGGCCTCGGCCTGCAGGCGCACGCGCGCCGAGCCCGGCACGACCATGACGCGCACGCCGTCGGCCTTCTTGCGGCCCTCGATGATCGACGCGAAGGCGCGCAGGTCCTCGATGCGGCTGTTCGTGCACGAGCCCATGAAGACCGCGTCGACCGGGATCTCCTTGAGCGGGGTTCCCGGGACGAGGTCCATGTACTCGAGCGCGCGCTCGGCGGCTGCGCGCTCGTTCGGGTCCTCGAAGTCGTCGGCGGCCGGCACGACGTCGCTCAGCGAGACGCCCTGACCGGGGTTCGTGCCCCACGTGACGAACGGCTCGAGCTCGTTCGCGTCGATGAAGACCTCGGCGTCGAACACCGCGCCCTCGTCGGTGGGCAGCGTCTTCCAGTACGCGACCGCGTCGTCCCAGTCCTTGCCTCGGGGTGCGTGCGGGCGGCCCTCGAGGTAGGCGAACGTCGTCTCGTCCGGCGCGACCATGCCGGCGCGCGCCCCGGCCTCGATGGACATGTTGCAGATGGTCATGCGCCCCTCCATCGAGAGGGAGCGGATGGCGCTGCCGCGGTACTCGAGGACGTAGCCCTGGCCGCCGCCCGTGCCGATCTTCGCGATCACCGCGAGGATGATGTCCTTCGCCGTGACGCCAGGCTTCAGCTCGCCCTCGACCGTGATCGCCATCGTCTTGAAGGGCTTGAGCGGGAGGGTCTGCGTGGCCATCACGTGCTCGACCTCGCTCGTGCCGATGCCGAACGCCATCGCGCCGAACGCGCCGTGCGTCGACGTGTGGCTGTCGCCGCACACGACCGTGATGCCCGGCATCGTGAGCCCGAGCTGCGGGCCGACGACGTGCACGATGCCCTGCTCGGCGTCGCCCAGCGAGTGCAGGCGCACGCCGAACTCCTCGGCGTTGCGACGCAGCGTCTCGATCTGGGTGCGGCTCGTGAGGTCGGCGATCGGCTTGTCGATGTCGATCGTCGGGGTGTTGTGGTCCTCCGTGGCGATCGTCAGATCCAGCCGGCGGAGACCGCGTCCCTCGGCGCGCAGGCCGTCGAAAGCCTGCGGGCTCGTCACCTCGTGGACGAGGTGGAGATCGATGTAGATGAGGTCGGGCTGGCCGTCCTCGCCCTTCACGACGAGGTGGTCATCCCAGACCTTCTCGGCCAGCGTGCGGGGGCGATCCGGAACCCGGATGTCGTTGGTGCTCATGCTCTTCCTGCTCCTAGCGGTCGTCGGTGTCGGCCTACGACGGACTCCGCGACGGGGAGAGGCCTAGAGCGTGATCCCGTCGCGGCGCATAAGGAGAAGTCGGGCGCACCGCACCCCTTCAGGATAGCAGGGTGCTCACCGACCCCTGTCGATCTGCGAGATCTGCACAGTGCGACGCGGCGCGCCGACCCGCCCTGTGGGCAGATCGACGCGCCGCGTCGTCAGAGTGCTCAGCCGGTCAGCGTCCGGGCTCCGTCACGGCCTTCTCGCGGCGCGCCTCGCGCGAGGACGAGATGAGGCTCGCGATGGTGGCCACGGCCATCGAGCCGACGATGACGCCGAGCGACATCCAGTTGTTGATCTCGGGCACCCAGTCGATGTGGTGGCCGCCGTTGATGAACGGCAGCTCGTTGACGTGCAGCGCATGCAGGATGAGCTTGACGCCGATGAACGCGAGGATGAACGCGACGCCGTAGTGCAGGTACTTGAGCTTCTCGAGCAGGTCGCCGAGGAGGAAGTACAGCTGCCGCAGGCCCATGAGCGCGAAGATGTTCGCCGCGAAGACGAGAAACGGCTCCTGCGTGATGCCGTAGATCGCGGGGATCGAGTCGATCGCGAACATGAGGTCGGTCACGCCGATCGAGACGAACACGATGATCATCGGGGTGAGCATCTTCTTGCCGTTGACGACGGTGCGGAGCTTCGCGCCGTCGTACTCGTCGCTGATGTCGACGAATCGGCGGAGGGTCCGGACGATGAAGCTCTCGGTCTGCTCGTCGGCCTCGTGCTTCTCCGGCAGGGCCTGGCGCACGGCGGTGAAGATGAGGAACGCGCCGAAGATGTAGAAGATCCAGCTGAGGTTCTCGATGAGGGCGGCGCCGAGCAGGATGAACGCGGCGCGCAGCACGAGCGCGATGATGATGCCCACCATCAGCACCTCCTGCTGGTAGCGGCGGGGCACCGAGAACTGCGTCATGATCAGCACGAAGACGAACAGGTTGTCGATAGACAGGCTGTACTCCGTCAGCCAGCCAGCGACGAACTCGCCCGCGTGCTGCGCATCGCCGAGGAACCAGAGGGCGCCGGCGAAGAGGAGCGCGAGAGTGACGTAGAACACGACCCACAGCGTCGACTCGCGCGTCGACGGGATGTGCGGCCGCTTGAGGATGATGAGGAGGTCGGCGATGAGGATGAGGGTCAGGATCACGAGGGATCCGACCTGGAACCAGACAGGGATGTCCAAGCTCAGGGCCTTTCGGAGGGGACGGCGGTATGCGAAAGTCTCTCCCCCGTGCTGCGCACGGTGCCTGACCGGGACCCCTCCGTCGAGGTCCGTGATGACGAGCAGGCGTTGACGGGATACTCCCCTTCGACCATCAGGATACCCAAGCGGCCACGGCGGATGGTTGCATGTGAGACGAACGCGCTCTCGCCGGACACCTGATCGATGAGAGACGACGTATCCGCATCGGGAGGCGCGATGGACGACGCACAGCGCGACGCCGAGCTCGTCGCCGCCGCGAGGGCGGGCGACGAGGTCGCGTTCCGCGCGCTCTACCGTCGGCATGCCCGGCCGGTGTACTGGATCGCGCACCGCCTCGTCGGATCCGATGCCGACGCGGAGGACGTCACGCAGGAGACGTTCGTCACGGCGTGGCGGAAGATCGCGGGGCTCGAGCTCGTCGGCGAATCGCTGCTGCCGTGGCTCGCCGCGATCTGCCGCCTCCAGGCCGCGAACCGGATCCGCGCGCGACGGCGCGCTGCCGCGGACGAGGTCGACGAGGCGCTTCCGAGCCTCGTGAGCGTCGAGCAGCAGGTGCTCGACGCACGGCTCGCCGAGCGCATCGTCGAGGAGGTCGGCACGCTGAGCCCCCTGGACCAGCGGATCTTCCGGCTGTGCGCGGTCGACGGGTACGCCTATGCCGCGGCCGCCGAGGAGCTCGGCGTCGGCCACGGGGTCGTCCGCAATCGTCTCTCCCGCATCCGCACGCGCCTGCGTGCCGTCGTCGGAGAGGAGTCGTGATGGACGAGAGGGAGTACGCCGTGCTGCCCGAGGTGCCTGCCGAGGTCATCGACCGCATCGAGGAGCGGGTGTTCGCGGCGATCGACGACGAGCGGCACCGCGATCGCGCGCTGCGTCCGGCACCGCGACGGCGTCGGATGTGGCCGGGGATCGTCTCGGGAGCCGCGGTGCTCGTCCTCGCGCTCGCGATCGCCCCGACCGCCGTGTCCTGGTTCGATCAGCCGCGCGGCTCGGAAGCCGACTACGACGGCTCGGCGAGCTCGAGCGAGGGCGGCGAGTCCGCTCCCCTCCAGGGCGAGAGCGTCACCGCGCCGGTCGAGGGCGACGACGCCGCAGCCGACAGGGAGGTGATCCGCACGGGATCCGCCTCGGTCGAGGTCGACGACGTCGATGACGCGATCGACGACATCCGCGCTCTCGTCGAGCGGCACGGAGGGCACATCGAGGGGCTCCGCGTGACCGAGGCGACCGCGGAGGACGCCGCGCTCCCCGGGGCGAGCTGGGTCACGGTGCGCGTGCCGGCCGACGACCTCGACGCCGTCGTCGACGCGCTCGGCGATGTCGGCGAGGTCCACGACACGGAGCTCTCGGCGCAGGACGTCACGACGCAGGCGGTGGATCTGCGCGCGCGCATCGCGGCGGCGCAGGCGTCGGTCGAACGGCTCACCGAGCTCATGGCGCAGGCCGGGACGGTCTCGGAGCTGCTCGAGGCGGAGCAGTCGCTCTCGGAGCGCCAGGCGCAGCTCGAGTCCTACCAGCAGGAGCTCGCGCTCCTCGAGGGCCAGGTCGCGATGTCGAGCCTCACGATCACCCTCACCACGGAGCCCCCCGTGACGGCACCCGACCCGGCCGGCTTCCAGGACGGACTCGTGGCGGGCTGGAACGGCCTCGTGGCGGCCGTGAGCGGCGCAGTCGTCGCGCTCGGCTTCCTCCTCCCGTGGCTGGGGGCGGCCGCGATCGTCGCAGGAGCGTGCTGGCTCGTGGTCCGCCTGCGCAGGCGGCGGCGCGCACGCGGGGAGGCCGTTCCGGAAAACCGGCGCTGATCGGCCAGACACGCGCGGGCGACCGCAGGAGGGGGCCTCGATTTGCCCGCCCCTGTCTCTCCGTGTCATACTCTTCTGGTGCCCGGGAACGGGAAGAACACGAAGAACTGAACACAGACTACGGCCCCATCGTATAGCGGCCTAGTACGCCGCCCTCTCACGGCGGTAACGCGGGTTCGAATCCCGCTGGGGTCACCGTAGAGAAGAAGCCCGGATCCGAGGATCCGGGCTTCTTCGCGTTCCCGGTGGTTGACTGATCCTCATGCGCGTCACGAAGCACGAACATGCCGCCCTCCGCATCGAGAAGGACGGGGCGACGCTCGTCGTCGACCCGGGATCGTTCACCGCCGCCCTGCCGGACATCTCCGATCTGGCGGGCATCGTCATCACCCACGAGCATCCGGATCACTGGACCCCCGAGCACATCGCGGCGCTCCGCGCGCGCCATCCGTCGGCTCCCGTCTTCACGACGCGCGCCGTCGCCGCGCAGCTCGACGGCGACGCGGTCGTCGTCGCATCGGGAGACAGCGCGACCGCCGGCCCCTTCCGCCTCTCGTTCCACGGCGGTGTGCACAACGAGATCCACTCCTCGATCCCGCTCGTCGAGAACATCGGCGTCTTCGTCGACGACCTCCTCTACTACCCGGGGGACTCGTACGCGCTCCCCGGGCGCGAGGTGCCGCTGCTCGCCGCGCCGATCGGCGCGCCCTGGCTCAAGATCGGCGAGGCGATGGACTTCGTCCTGGCGGTCGCGCCGCGCGCCGCGTTCGGCACCCACGACGTGCCGCTGTCCGCGCAGGGCCTCGCGATGCACCGCGGGCGCCTGCGCTGGGCCACCGAGCAGGGCGGCGGCGTGTTCCACGACCTCGACGCGGGCGACGCGATCGACGTCGGCTGATCGGGGGCCGAGGGGCGGCCCGGGCAGAATGGCGTCATGCCCATCCTCAACAAGGACATGTCGGTCTGCATCTCGCTCTCGGGCCGGCCCTCGAACATCGGCACGCGGTTCCACAACTACCTCTACGAGGAGCTGGGCCTGAACTTCGTGTACAAGGCGTTCACGACCGACGACATCGAGGGCGCCATCCGCGGCGTACGGGCCCTCGGCTTCCGCGGCTGCTCGGTGTCGATGCCGTTCAAGGAGGCTGTCATCCCGCTCGTCGACGAGATCGAGCCCTCGGCCGAGGCGATCGCCTCGGTGAACACGATCGTCAACGACGGCGGCCGCCTCATCGCCTCGAACACCGACTACGAGGCCGTCGCCGAGCTGCTCGCGGCGCATGACGTGGACCCCGCGCTGCCGGTGGTCGTGCGGGGTTCGGGTGGGATGGCCAAGGCCGTGGTCGCGGCCTTCCGGGGCGCGGGATTCGACCGCGTGACCGTGGTCGCGCGCAACCCGCAGGCCGGACCGGCCCTCGCCGACGCCTACGGGTACGGGTGGACACCGACCGACCCCGAGCCGGGCGAGGGCGTGATCGTCAACGTGACGCCGCTCGGCATGGACGGCCCCGACGCCGACGAGCTGGCCTTCTCGCCCGCGCACGTGGAGGCCGCCGACGTCGTCTTCGACGTCGTCGCCTTCCCCTCGGAGACGCCGCTCGTGCGGGCGGGACGCGACGCCGGCAAGCGGCTCATCACGGGCGCCGAGGTCATCGCCCTGCAGGCCGCCCGTCAGTTCGCCCGGTACACGGGCATCACGCCGACGCCCGATCAGGTGCGCCGGGCCTCCGAGTTCTCGCGCGCCGGCTGACCACGGCGGAGCGCCTTCCCCGCGACGCGCGGCCGGGGAGTACCGTGCTGTGCACGACAGGCCCGCGCGGGCGGGGCCCCTCGACAGGAAAAGGCGGGAACGACGATGTCCGACCAGGTCTACCTCTACATCGCGCTCGGCATCTACTTCGCGGGCATGCTCGCGATCGGCTTCTTCGCCGCCCGCCGCACGAAGGACCACGAGGACTACATGCTCGCGGGGCGCAACCTGCCGCCCTGGGTCGCCGCTCTCTCGGCGGGCGCGTCGGACATGTCGGGATGGCTCGTGATGGGACTCCCGGGCGCGATCTACGCGACCGGCCTCATCGAGGCCTGGATCGCGATCGGGCTCACGATCGGCGCCTACCTGAACTGGCTCATCGTCGCGCCGCGGCTGCGCGCGTACACCGAGGTCAGCAACAACTCGATCACCGTGCCGAGCTTCTTCGAGAATCGGCTGAAGGACCGGTCGCGGCTGCTCCGGATCGTCTCGGCCCTCATCATCCTCGTCTTCTTCACGCTCTACATCTCATCGGGGATGGTCGCCGGCGGCGTGTTCTTCGAGAGCTCGTTCGACGGCGACTACCTCGTGGGCATGCTCCTCGTCACGGGCGTCACGCTCGCCTACACCCTGTTCGGCGGGTTCCTCGGCGCTTCTCTCACCGACGTCGCCCAGGGCCTGCTCATGATGGTCGCGCTCATCCTCGTGCCGGTCGTCGCCATCGCGAACGTCGGCGGGCTGGGCGCCGTCGGCGAGGCGATCGCCTCGGCGTCGCCCGACGCCCTCTCGTTCACGGGCGGCGAGGCGCTGTCCGGTGCCACGGTGCTCGCGATCGTGTCGGCCCTCGCGTGGGGTCTGGGCTACTTCGGCCAGCCGCACATCATCGTGCGCTTCATGGCGCTGCCGTCGCCGGCGGGGGCGAAGCCCGCCCGGCGCATCGGGATCGGCTGGATGGTGATCTCGATGGGCGGCGCGGTCATCGCGGGCCTCGCGGGCATCGCCTACTTCGACCAGCCCGGCGTCGAGGAGCTCGCGAACCCGGAGACGGTCGTGCTGCGGATGTCGCAGATCCTGCTGCACCCGCTCATCGCCGGCTTCGTGCTCGCCGCCGTCCTCGCGGCCATCATGAGCACGATCTCGAGCCAGCTCATCGTGTGCTCCTCGGCACTCGTCGAGGACCTCTACAAGGTCGTGCGCAAGGCTCCGCCGCGTGACCGCACGCTGGTGATCCTGGGGCGCTCGTGCGTCCTCGCCGTCGCGATCGTCGCGGCACTCCTCGCCATCAGCCCCAACGACACGATCCTCGGGCTCGTGGCGTTCGCCTGGGCCGGGTTCGGTGCGTCCTTCGGGCCGCTCATCCTCCTCAGCCTGTTCTGGAAGCGCCTCACGGCGTGGGGCGCCCTCGCCGGCATGGTCTCCGGCTCCGTCATCGTCTTCACATGGCCGCTGCTCGGCACCGGCGTGTACGAGCTGCTCCCGGGCTTCATCGGCGCCCTCATCATCGCCGTGCTCGTCAGCCTCGCGACGTACCGCGCGAACGCGGACATCGAGCGGGAGTTCACGGACACCGCCGCTCTGACCATCGCGCGGCCCGGGGCGCCCGCGTGAGCATCGGCATCCGCCGCTGGTGGCAGGGCCCGCTCGACGTCGAGGGCCTCGCGATCACGGCGGTCTCCGCGGCCGCGGATGGCGCGCGTGCTGTCGCGCGCACCCGCGGAGTGTCCGTCTCGGTGGACACCTCCTCCGAGCTCATCCGATCGGCGTTCGAGACGGTCGAGCACGCCCGCGTCGACGGCCGGAGCGTGTCGCCGTGGGCTGAGCTCTCGGGCTTCGTCGCCTGCGCCGACGGATTCGCGCGTCTGCATGGCAACTACCCGCACCATGCCGACGCCATCCGCCGCGCGCTGGGGGTCGAGACGCGGCGCGACCTCGACGCGCGCGCTGCCGGCATGCCCGCGCAGGAGCTCGAGGACACGGTCGTCGCGGCGGGCGGCATCGCGGCCCGCGTGCGCACGGCCGATGAGTGGAAGGACCATCCGCACGGACGCGTGACGCATGACGCGGCCTGGAGCGAGGTCGTCCCGGACGGGGAGAGCCGCATCGGGCCATCCGACACCGCCCCGCTCGCGGGCGTGCGGGTCCTCGATCTCACCCGGGTGCTCGCGGGACCGACGTGCACGCAGCTCCTCGCCTGCCTCGGCGCCGACGTGCTGCGGGTGGATCCGCCCGGCCGACCGGAGATCCTCGAGCAGCACCTCCTGACCGGGATGGGCAAGCGCTCGATCGAGCTCGATCTCACGAGCCGCGCCGCCGACGCGCGGGTTCTCGTGGCCGACGCCGACGTCGTCGTGCTGGGCTACCGCCCCGGTTCCCTCGACCGCTTCGGACTGACGCCGACCGCCCTCGCGGCCGATCACCCGGGCCTCATCGTCGCGACCCTCTCGGCGTGGGGCGAGGACGGCCCCTGGGGTGTCCGTGCGGGATTCGACTCGATCGTCCAGGCGGCGACGGGGATCGCAGACCTGTGCGCCGACGCCGACGGACGACCGGGCGCGCTGCCCGTGCAGGCGCTCGACTTCGCGACCGGATACGTGCTGGCCGCGCGCGTGCTCGAGCTCCTCGCCTCGGGGCGCGGCGGTCTCGTGCGGGCGAGCCTCCTCGGCGCGGCGCGGGCGCTCCTCGCGTCCGCGCCGCCGCCCGAGACCGACGACGAGGTGTCGATGGGGACGACGATGGTGAACGTCAGCTCCCCGCACGGCACGCTCTTCCTGCCCCCTCCCCCGGTCCTCCTCGACCGCCGCACGATCGAGCGCGACGTCGGCGGGTACGGCGCGGCCGCACCCGCCTGGCGCTGAAATCAGCGCGCGCCGCGAGCCCTGCGCTCTCCCTCGGCGAGACGCGCGAGCGCGACCGCGCCGACGAGGAGGCCGAAGTCGCGCAGCGCCACGTCGAAGTAGCCGGGCAGGGTGAGCAGATTCACGATGATCCCGAGCAGCCACGCCGCCACGACCCACGCGCCCCAGCGCGGGAGGATCGCGACGAGCACGCCGGCGGCGATCTCGACGACCCCGACGACGCGCATGGCGAACACGTCGTCGCCGGGGAGGATCGCGTCGATCCAGGGCGCGAGGTAGATCGTCCAGTCGACGAGGAGATTCGCGAACTTGTCGAGCCCGAAGAGGATCGGCGCGACGGTGAACACGGTGCGGAGCAGCAGGAACGCCTGGTGCGTCGGAGAGCGGAGATCGCCGACCCCGGTGAGCGTCTCTGCTCGGGAACTGCGGAGTGTCGACATGAGCGTCGTCCTTTCTATCGGAAGTTACTCCGCACGTTAGAACGGGGGTAGTCTTTCGTCAAGAGGGTTCTCCGAAAGAAGGCGGACGAGATGACCGATGCCGATTCCGAGGCCACCCGCCGGATCCGCGGGCTCGCCGATCCGCTCCGCCGCGCCATCTACGCGTTCCTCAGCCGCCAGCGCCACGCGGTCACGCGCGACGAGGCCGCGAGCGCGCTCGACATCCCGCATCACCAGGCGAAGTTCCACCTCGACCGCCTCGAGCAGGACGGCCTCGTGACAGTCGACTACGCCCGCCCGCCCGGGCGCACCGGCCCGGGAGCGGGGCGACCCGCCAAGCGGTACCGCCCTGCCGAGAGCGAGATCGCCGTCTCGGTGCCGCCGCGTGGCTACGACGTCGCGGGTGATCTGCTCGCCCGCGCGATCACGCGCAGCGCGGCCGACGGCATCCCGGTGGCGGAGGCGGTCGCCGACGTCGCGCGAGCCAGGGGCCGCGCGATCGCCGCGGCGCGGGGCGCCGAGCCGCCCGTCTCCGCGTCCGCCGCGCGGGAAGCGGCCGAGGACATCCTGCGAGGCGAGGGATACGAGCCCGAGCGCGAGGGGCCCACCACGGTGCTGCGGAACTGCCCGTTCCATCGACTCGCCCAGGATCACCGCGACCTGGTGTGCGGCATGAACTGCGCGCTCATCGACGGAGTGGGCGACGCGCTCGCGCCGCACTCGCCCGTGGTCGCCCTCGAGCCGGAGGACGGCCGCTGCTGCGTCACCCTCCGCGAGGGGGCCTAGCGGCCGCGCTCAGTGCGACGAGGCGATGCGCTGCCGCGATCGTCGCCGGCCGATGCGAGATGAGAAGAACCGCGCGTTCACTCTGACGGGCCAGGAGCGCCATGATCGCCGCGTCGGCCTCGGCGTCGAGCGAGGCCGTCGCCTCGTCGAGGACGAGGACGCGAGGATCGCGCAGGAGCGCCCGAGCGATCGCGACACGCGCGCGCTGACCGCCGGAGAGACCGGCCCCGTGCTCGCCGACGTCGGTGTCGAGGCCGCGTGGAAGCCCCGACCGCGCGTCGAGGAGTCCCGCCGAACGCGCGGCCGCCGTGATCCGCTCCTCGGGCGCGTGAGGATCGCCGAGGACGATATTCGAGCGAATCGTTCCGCGCAGGAGCGGCGACCCCTGCGGGACCACGGCGATCCGCGCGCGAAGTGCATCGTCCGCGAGAGCACGCAGGTCCACGCCGTCGATCCGCACCGCTCCCCTGTCCGGATCCCACTGCCGCGAGGCAAGCGCCGCCGCCGTCGACTTGCCTGAGCCGGATGCTCCGGTCAACGCGACGATCTCGCCGGGCCGGACGTGAAGGTGGAGGTCCTGCAGGACCGGAGCTCCCGCACGATACGCAAAGCAGACACCGTCGAAGCACAGCCCTCTCGCGTCTCGGAGCCTCGGGGTCGGCGAGAGCTCGTCGGTCACCGCAGGCGGTTCCGCGAGCAGGGAGTCGATGCGCGCCGCTGCGGCGGTCAAGGTCCCCGCCCCGCGCAGGAGGTCAGCGATCTGCGCGGCCGGTGCGACGCCCGCCGCGGCGAGCGTGACCGCGAGTGGGATGTCCGCGCGTGGGATTCCCGTGTCCGCGACCACGACCAGCACCGCAGAGACAACGGCGATGGCGATGGCGAGGTCCGCGATCGCGCGCTCCGCCCCGACGCGAGACGCCTCGCGAACCTGCGTACGGGTGTGCCGGAGCGTCCGCTCCGCGAGACGATCGAGCTGACGCTCGAGTGCCGCGGCCCCTGCGAGTTCGCGAAGGCCTCGGAGCGTGTCGACGAGCTCGGCGCGCAGTGCACCCGCATCTGCGGCCAGAGCGGCACCATCCCGCCCAGCCCGCCGACGGGTCGCCATCGGCACGACGACGCCGATGAGGAGCGGCGGCGTCCAGGCCAGCAGGAGCAGAGGGCTCACCGTGATCGAGACGGCAACGGCCGTCGAGAGCACGAGGACGGCCCCGAGCGCCTGTGCGATCGTGTGCGCGAAGAGCCACTCGAGCGTCTCGATGTCCGCGACCACCGCGGTCGCGAGGTCGCCCGTGCGACGCGGACGGATGCGCGACGGCAGGGCGCGACGGAGCACCCCGAAGACGCGGGAGCGGAGCTCTCCGATCACCCGATACGCGAGATCGTGAGACACCCAGGATTCGCGCCAGGCCGCGGCCGCCGCCAGCACCGCCAGCAGCACGGCGATCACGGGGGCAGACGACGGCAGCGGCGAACCGACCGCCGCGAGCCCGGCCATGCGTGCGAGAAGGATCGCGATCCCGAGCACTGCCGCCTGACAGACGACGCTCCACAGGATCGCCTCGACGAATCGCCCTCGCCGAACAGCCACCACCGGGAGAAGGCGCAGCAGCGGCCTCATCGAAGCACTGCTCCGCGCGAGGTCGGCACGGGACCGCGGCCGCGGGCGGCGACGCGCCCGTCCTCGATGGCGACCCAGTGGTCTGCACGTGCTCCCGTGCTCGCCCGGTGGGTGATGACGACCACCGTGCGCCAACCCGCTGCCGCGGTCGCCACGGCGTCGACGATCCGCCGCTCCGACTCCGCGTCGAGCGCCGAGGTCGCCTCGTCGAGGATGAGCACGGGCGCCGGCGACAGGAGCGCACGCGCGATCGCCAGCCGCTGCCGCTGGCCGCCCGACAGCTGTCCGCCGTTCTCGGAGAGGACGGTGTCGTAGCCCTCCGGCAGTCCGGCGATCACGTCGTGCACATCGGCGACCCGCGCGGCCTGCTCCACCTCGGCGTCGGCGGCCGACGGCCGGCAGAGCCGCAGATTGTCCCGTACCGACCATGCGAAGAGCACGGGGTCCTGCGGCACGACGGCGACGCTCGCGCTGAGTGCGACGCGGTCGAAGTCCCGGATATCGACGCCGCCGATCCTGATGATGCCGGCATCGGGGTCGATGTCGCGCTCCACGAGCCGAGCGAGCGTGCTCTTGCCCGCGCCGGACGGGCCGATCACGGCCAGCGTCTCCGCCGCTTCGACGCGGAGACGGACATCGCGGACGCCGCGACCGGTAGCCGGATAGGTGAAGGACACGCCTTCGAACTCGAGGAGCCCGGTCGGCGCCGGCCGGGGCCGTCCCCCCATGCGGGGCGCTGTCGAGGAGGACCGCTGCAGCTCATCGAGGCCGTCGACCGCGCTCAGGCCCAGATACCCGGCGTGCCAGCACGCCCCGAGATCCTGGACAGGACGGAAGCACTCCCGCGCCAGCAGCAGGACCGCGACCGCGGCTGCGCCATCGCCGTCTCCGCCGGACACCGCCAGGGTCGCGAAGATCACGGCTGCCGCCGCTCCGAGGTGCATCGCGAGCGCGCTGACGGCCGTCTCGACCAGCGACAGTCGCAGCTGACCCATCGTGTCGCGCCTCAGCGCATCGCCCTCCGCCGAGAGCCGGTCCGCCGCGCGCGCCGTCGCGCCGAAGATCCTCAGGAGCGGGATGTGCTCGAGGCTCTCGACGAAGTCCGACGAAAGACGGGTGAACCGCTCCCAGCGCTCCCGTCCCGTGCGCAGCAGGCGGGCGTCCCATGCGCGCGGCGCGATAACCGCAACCGCCGCGGCGATGCCGAGAGCGACGCCCGCGGTCGGATCACGTCCGACGGTCAGCGCCACGACCGTCGCCGGTACCACGAGCACGACGATCAGCTGAGGGAGGTAGCGCGTGAAGTAGGCCTCGAGTCCATCGACGCCGTCGATCGCGATCGCGGCGATCCGACCAGAGTCCCGGTCCGTCGCGGAGATCCCGACGGCGCGAGTGAGAAGACGCGCACGCAGTCTGACCCGGACCGAGGCGCCGAGCCGAGCTGCCGTCGTGTCCCTCACCCAGACCACGAGCGCGCGAGCCGCAGCGACCGCCCCGAGCACAGCGACCGAGCCCACCACGCCTGGCCCGCCCGACACGATCGCGGCCACGGCCGCGGCGATCGCCATCGCGAAGGCGATATGGAGCCCGGAGAGGAGAAGGCCGAGCGCGGCCACGCCCGCGATCGCACCCGAGACCGCGCCGGCGAGCTCGAGAAGCCGCCGATGGATCATCGGCTCAGAAGGCTTCGGGGTAGAGCTGCTCGGCGATCTCGCGCACGAGCGCGACGTTCCCGAGGGTGCCGGGGAAGACGTCGGCGCTCGACACCGCGATCAGGCGCCCCTCGGCGACCGCGGGCATGTCGGGGAAGGTCTCCGACAGGTATTCGCGTGTCGCAGCCTCGTGCTCATCGTCGAAGACGGAGAACACCAGGGCGTCGGGTGCCTCCGCGGCGAGCGCCTCCGGGGTGATGGCGGCGGCGAAGAAGTCGGAGAACGCCGACTGCTCGGGCGTGAAGACGCTCTGCGCGCCCGCGCGCTGGAGGATGTCGTACTCGACGCCGGCACCGATGCCCTGAAGGGTCGTGCCGTCGACGAACACCTGGGCGACCCTCAGGCGGTCGACGTCGGCGACGGCCGCCGCGACCTCCTCGAGGTCGCGCTCGCTGCCTCGGATGAGTGCCGCGGCTTGCTCCTCGACGCCGAAGATCTTCCCGAGGTTCTCGAGATCGATCAGCAGGTCGGCGACCTCGCCGGTCATCCGCCGCTCAGGGCAGCCTCCCGCCGCGACATACACGTCGGCCCCCGCCTGCTCGAGTTGCTCGATGCTCGCGAAGCCCTGTTCGGCGGTGAACTCGTAGGTCGTCGGCGCGTAGACGAAGTCCGGCTGCACGGAGAGCAGGTCCTCCCGGCTCGGGGGCATCACGTCCCCGATCGCGGGAACGTCCGCGGCGAGATCCGCGATGTCCGCCGGAAGCGCCTGGGCTGCTGCCTGGGCCTGGCCGACGAGGCGATCGGCCAGACCGAGTCGAAGGAGCAGCTCGGTCTGGGCGGGGTGCATGCCCACCACCGCCTCCGGAGCCTGCTCGACGACCAGCTCCCGGCCGCAGTTCTCGATCCTCACCTCCCCGACGGCATCCTCGGGGGCCGCGTCGACCGCGACGGATGTCCCGCACCCGGCGAGGACGACGGTGCTGGCGACGAGAAGGGCATAAGCGGGGCGGAGTCTGACGGTCATGCGATGAGCGTGCTCTCTGGATCGGCGGGAAGGGAGGATGAGGCGTCCGCACGGGCGAGACGCCGGAAGGCGAAGACGGGAGCGGACGGCTCGCCGAGGACACGTGCCTCGACGCCGAAGACGGAGCGGATGACCGCCGGCTCGAGCACGTCGACCGGCGTTCCCGACGCGACAACCCGGCCCTGATCGAGCAGGACGACGCGGTCGCAGTACTGCGCCGCGAGGTTGAGGTCGTGCAGCGCGGCGAGAACCGTCTGACCGAGATCGCGCGCGGTGCTCATGAGCTCGTGCTGGTGGGCGATATCGAGATGATTGCTCGGCTCGTCGAGAACGAGGACCGGGCTCTGCTGCGCGAGCGCGCGGGCGAGCATGACGCGCTGCCGCTGGCCGCCTGAGAGCGTGGCGACCATCCGATCGCGCAGACGCTCGGTCTCGGTCCTGCGCATCGCATCCTCTGCGATTTGCAGATCCGCGGCGCTGTCCCGTCCGAATGACGCGCGGTGTGGAGCACGACCGAGCAGGACGGTCTCCTCCACCGTGAGATCGAAGTCCGTCGCCGGGTCCTGCAGCATGACGGCCACCGCCCTCGCGGCCTCGCGACCGCGCAGAGCCCGCACATCGCGATCTCCGATGCGCACGCTTCCGCTCACGGGTCGCACGGCCCGGTAGAGCGTCCGCAGCAGCGACGACTTGCCGCTGCCGTTGGGGCCGAGGAGCCCCACGACCTCTCCCTCCTCGGCAGCGAACGATGCGGCGTGCACGACCTCCCGTCCCCCCAGGGCGACGGTGACGCGTTCGAAGACCACTCTCACCGCGCGAAGCCCGCTCGATCGGCGCCACCGCGGCGCATGAGCCAGAGGAAGAAGGGCGCCCCGACGAATGCGGTGAGGATCCCGAGCGGGATCTCGGTCGGCGCAGCGACGGTGCGTGCGAGCAGATCGGCGCCCATGAGGAACACGGCGCCCCCGAGGACCGTCACCGGAAGCACCCTGCGGTGATCCGCGCCCACAGCGATCCGCACCAGATGGGGGACGACGAGGCCCACGAACCCGATGCCTCCGGCGACCGACACGACGACGCCCGTCAGCAGGGAGGCGATGAGGAGGAGGAGACCGCGGAGCCGCGCGACGTCCACGCCGAGCGCGGTCGCCGACTCGTCGCCGGTCATGAGCGCGTTGAGCGAGCGAGCGAGGAAGAACGACGCGAACACCGCGACGAGAAGCGCCAGCGCGGGGGCGGTGAGGCTGGACATCGTCGCCGCGGACACACTGCCGAGGAGGAAGAAGAGCACGCTGACGACGTTCTGTGCGTCTGTGGAGATGGTGAGGTAGCTCGTCACCGCGCTGAGCAGGGTGCCGAGCGCCACTCCGGCGAGGATCATGCGGGTAGGTGACAGCATGCCGTCTCTCCGGGCGAGCGCCCACACGCACACGCATGCGCCGAGCGCGCCGACGAAGGCCGCAGCGTTCATGGACACTCCCCCCAGCGCCGCCGAGCCCGTGACGATCACGAGCACCGCGCCCACGCTGGCTCCGGAGGACACGCCCAGGATGTACGGCTCCGCCAGCGGATTCCGCACGGTCACCTGCATGAGCGCCCCCGCGAGCGCGAGGCCGCCGCCGGCGAGCGCCGAGAGGAGCGCGCGCGGCAGTCGGAACTGCCACACCGCCTGGTCCTGCAACGGGGCGAGCGTGCCATCCGTCATCCACGGCATACCGGGCAGCACGTGGCCGAGGACGATCTTCGCGGCTTCTGCGACAGTCACCGGAACGGACCCGACGGAACCGGAGACGATGACCAGGGCGACGGCGGCAGCGCCGAGCGCGAGACAGAGGAGCGTCGTGCGGCGCGCGAGCCGTGCGCGCGCGCTAGCGTCATGCGGCGCGTACGCCGGAGTGCGCCTGCGGTCGGCGCCGAGCGTCATCATGGACGCTAACGTTAGTGATAATCATTCTCACTGCAAAATCGGCCCGAGCGCAGACCTCGGGCGGCCGCGCTCAGTGCGAGGAGGTGGAGTGCGCCTCGTCGAAGGTCGGACGGCGGCCGAACAGGCGCGCGATGAGGAGCACGACCCCCACGATGACGAGCCCCTCGATGAAGCCGAACACCGCGGAGATCGCCGTGTCGACCACCCAGACCACCACGCCGCCGAGCGGCTCGAGCGCGTGCTCGACCGCATGGAGCGCATCCGCGAACACGTGCAGGCCGACCTCGCCGAGGTTCACGATCACGAGGTGACCGCCGACCCACAGCATCGCGACGGTGCCGATCACGCTGATGACGCGGAACACGGCGGGCATGGACGTCACGATGCGGGCGCCCGTGAGCCGCACGCTGCCGACCGGGCTCTCGGCCATCCGCATCCCGATGTCGTCGATCTTCACGAGCAGCGCGACCGCCCCGTAGACGAGCAGCGTCATGAGCAGCGCGATCACGGCGAGCACCGCGAGGGTCTGCCAGAACCCCATTCCCGCATCGAGGCTCGCGAGCGAGATGAGCATGATCTCGGTCGAGAGGATGAGGTCGGTGCGGATCGCGCCCCACACGAGGCGCTTCTCATCGCGCGCGCCCTCGTCTGCATGGCCGTGCCCGAATCCGAACCACTCGAGCACCTTCTCGGCGCCCTCGAAGCAGAGGTACGAACCGCCCAGGATGAGCAGGAACGGGAGCACCCACGGCGCGAAGGTCGTGAGCAGCATCGCCACGGGGATGATGATGAGGAACTTGTTCGCGAGCGAGCCGAGCGCGATGCGGCCCACGACCGGCAGCTCGCGCGCGGGCGTGATGCCCTGCACGTACTGCGGAGTCACGGCGGCATCGTCGATGACCACGCCGGCGGCCTTCGACGAGGCCTTCACAGCGGCGGTCAGGATGTCGTCCACGACGGCGAGCAGGCCGACAGACATGTGTTCTCCCACGGGTCCGAGCACGAGACGGGCAACGCAACGCTACCCGACGGGGATGGCCCTCCCCGCCGGGCAGCGCCGCGTCACCGCTGCGCGACGCCGCGGAAGCCGCGTAGGCGCAGGCTGTTGCCGACGACGAACACGCTCGAGAAGGCCATCGCGGCGCCCGCGAGCATGGGGTTCAGCATGCCGAGCGCGGCGATCGGGATGGCCGCGACGTTGTACGCGAACGCCCAGAACAGGTTGGATTTGATCGTCGAGAGCGTGCGCCGGGAGAGGCGGATGGCGTCGACCGCGGCTCGCAGGTCGCCCCGGACGAGCGTGATGTCGGACGCCTCGATGGCCACGTCGGTTCCCGTGCCCATCGCGAGCCCGAGATCGGCCTGAGCGAGTGCGGGGGCGTCGTTCACGCCGTCGCCCACCATCGCGACGACGCGGCCCTCGCGCTGCAGTCGCGCGACGACCTCGACCTTGTCCTGCGGCAGGACCTCGGCGTGGACGACCTCGATGCCGACCTCGGCGGCGATCCGCTCGGCCACCGCGCGGTTGTCGCCGGTCAGAAGGACGGGGGTGAGACCCAGCTCCTTCAGCTCGGCGACCGCCTGGGCGCTGGTCGGCTTGACGGTGTCGGCGACGACGAGGAGTCCTCGTGCGCGTCCGTCCCATCCGACCGCGACGACGGTGCGGCCATCCGCCTCCTCGCGCCGCTGCGCGTCCGCGACGTCGGCGGAGAGGTGCAGAGCCCAGTCGGACAGGAGAGACGCCCGGCCGACCACGACGGCCGCGCCGTCGACGACCCCCTGGACGCCCCTTCCCTCGAGGTTCTGGAACCCCTCCACGAAGGGCAGCGCGCCGACCTCCGCCGTCGCCGCGCGTGCGATCGCCTGGGCGATCGGGTGCTCCGATGCGCTCTCGAGCGCGCCTGCGAGCCGCAGGACGTCGGCCCGCTCGACGCCCGGCTCGGTCACGACGTCGACGAGCGTCATCCGCCCGCTGGTCACCGTGCCCGTCTTGTCGAGCACGACCGTGTCGACCCGGCGCGTCGACTCGAGCACCTCGGGCCCCTTGATGAGGATGCCCATCTGCGCGCCGCGGCCGGTTCCGACGAGAAGCGCCGTCGGCGTGGCGAGTCCCAGCGCGCACGGGCACGCGATCACGAGGACCGCCACGGCTGCCGTGAAGGCCGCCGACGCCGGGAAGCCCGCGCCGAGCCACGCGCCGAGCGCGACCACCGCGATCGCGATGACGATCGGCACGAAGACCCCCGAGATGCGGTCCGCGAGCCGCTGGACCTCGGCCTTCCCGCTCTGGGCGTCCTCGACCATCCGCGCCATCTGGGCGAGCTGCGTGTCGGCCCCGACGCGCGTCGCGCGCACGACGAGCCGCCCGCCCTCGTTGACCGTCGCACCCGTCACCGCGTCGCCCTCGCCGACCTCGACCGGCACGGACTCGCCCGTGAGCATCGAGGCGTCGACCGCCGAGGTGCCGGAGACCACGACGCCGTCGGTCGCGATCTTCTCCCCCGGGCGGACGACGAACTCGTCGCCGACGGCGAGCTGCGACGCGGGGATCCGGGTCTCGACGCCGTCGCGCAGCACCGAGACGTCCTTGGCGCCGAGCTCGAGGAGCGCCCGCAGGGCGGCGCCGGCCTGGCGCTTCGAGCGCTTCTCGAAGTAGCGGCCCGCGAGGATGAACATCGTCACGCCCGCACCGACCTCGAGGTAGATGTTCGCCGCGCCGTCCGAGGGCGCGATGGAGAGCTCGAAGGCATGCGTCATGCCCGGCTCGCCCGCTGTGCCCAGGAAGAGCGCGTAGAGCGACCACAGGAATGCCGCCGAGGTGCCCATCGAGATGAGCGTGTCCATGGTCGCCGCCCCGTGCCGCAGGTTGAGCCACGCGACGCGGTGGAACGGCCACGCCGCCCACACGATGACGGGTGCGGCGAGCGCGAGCGACGCCCACTGCCAGTACGGGAACTGCAGCGCGGGGATCATCGACATCGCGATGACGGGGAGCGTGAGCACGACCGACCCGATCAGCCGCTGCCGCAGCGAGCGCAGCTCCGGATCATCCGGCTCGCCGTCATCCGACGGCTCGTCGACGGGCGGCTTCGGAAGGGCGGCCGTGTACCCGGTCTTCTCCACCTCGGCGACGAGCAGCGCCGGGTCGTACCCCTCGGGCACGGTGACGCGCGCCTTCTCGGTCGCGTAGTTCACGGTCGCCGACACGCCCTCGAGCTTGTTGAGCTTCCGCTCGATCCGGTTCGCGCACGACGCGCAGGTCATGCCTCCGATCTCGAGCTCGATGTCGGCGCCCCCGACGGACGTGCTCATCAGTGGCCTCCCGAATGCGCATGCCCGTGCCCGGGTGCGGCCGCGCCGGCGTCGAGCACGAACTCCGCGGTGTGGACCTGCCCGCCGACCTGGAAGTCCAGGTAGAGCAGGTAGCGTCCGGCGGTCGGCGCCTCCGCTGCGAACGCGATCTCCGGACCGCCGCGGTCGTCCGCGCCGGGCTCCGCCCCCTCGGGATGCACATGGAGATACGCGAGGTCGCCCTGACGCAGCGCGACGAGGTGCCCGAATGCCCCGAGATACGGCTCGAGCGCGGTGACCGGCTCGCCGTCGCGGGTGATCGAGAGCGTGAGCTCCTGTGCGGCACCCGGAGCGAGGTCGCCCGCGAGCTCGACGGTGTACCCGCCCACCTCGTCCACGCGCGACGGCTCGGCGCTGACGGGGGTGTAGTCGCCCGCGACCTCGACCGAGCGCGCGAGGGTGAGCCCCTGCGCGCCGTCGCCTGCCGGTGTGAAGTCGGCGTACACGCGGTACGTGCCGGCGGCGTCCCACGACCAGGGGATGCTCCAGGTTCCGGTGTGCGCGTCGAGCTCGGGATGGACGTGGCGGAAGTGCGCGCCATCGGAGCGCACCACGATGAGGTGCAGCTCCTTCTCGTGCTCGAGCGCGTACGACGTGAGCGGCTCGCCCGCGCTGTCGAGGATCTGGAAGCTCAGCTCCCCCTGCTCCCCCGCCCCGCTCGGAGCGGCGACCGCGGTGAGCGTGTAGCCGTCGGCGCTGAGCGAGACGCCCTGCGGGGCGTGCGCGCCGTGCGCGCTCTCGCTCTGCGCACCATCCGATGCCGTGCCATCCGTCGACGCGGTCGTGTGACCGCCTCCGTGACCATCCACCTTGTCCTCCTCGTTCCATGCGGTGACGACCGCGTCGGGGGCGACGGCCGCCGCGACCCCGAAGGCCGCGCCGAACGCCGCCACCAGTCCGGCGCCGTACAGAGCGAGCCGCGCCCCCGCGTTCATCAGACGCGCTCCGCCGAGTAGCCGGCCTCCTCGACGGCCGCGAGGATCTTCGCGTCGTCGATCTCGGCCGTGCCGCTCACGACGAGGCGGCCCGTCTGCGCGCTCACGTCGATGCCCTCGACGCCCGGCACCTCGCCGACCTCCTCGCGCACCGACATCTCGCAGTGCCCGCAGGTCATGCCCGTCACGCGGTATTCGATCTCCGTCATCTTCGGTCCTCTCGTCAGGTTCGGAAGGGTGTCACCTGCGCCAACCGTATACCCCCCGGGGGTATTCCCGCAACGTGCCCCCTCTTGCCGACATGGCCTCGGCGGAGCACGCTGGAAGACACATCGGCCTCGGCGGAACCGGAGGTGAGGACGATGCAGGTGAAGCCCGGCGATCGCCTCGTCGTGGAGGGCCACACAGACAGCGAGCCGCGCCGCGAGGCGGAGGTCCTGGAGGTGCGCGGACCGGACGGCGGCCCGCCGTTCCTCGTGCGCTGGAAGGACGGCCACGAGGGCCTCGTCTTCCCGGGAGCCGACGCGCACATCGTCGCGCGCGACGGAGCCTGACGCACCATCACGCGCGACCCGGGTTCAATGCGGGCTGTTATGCCCGGGCAGCCACAGAATGGAGGCATGAAACCGGAGGGGTGGGCGCTGATCGTCGTCGGCACGCTCGCCGCCGGGCTCATCTCGATCGCGTTCCTCGGCGCGCTGGGTCGGCTCGCCCCGGGACAGGCCGGCGCGATGACGCTCAGCCTGCTCGCCCTGGCCCTTTCGGGGTTCATCGCCCTGCTCTTCTCGCCGGAGGCACGCGAGCGGCGTGCCCGCAGGCGAGGAGCGCCGGGTGCGTCCGCACGGGTCAGCGCACTGCCCGTCGCGACGGCGGAGATCGTGCCGGAACCGCGCACGGGACCCGTGCCGCAGCTCGACGACCGGCTCGGCGCCTGACCGGGCGGAGACCGCCTCAGGAGGAAGAGGAGCCGCCGGGCGCGTCCGCGATGACGCGGTCGATCCAGTCGCGACGCGGGAGCGATGGGATCGCGTCCCGCGGGAACCACCCCAGCTCGAGGAGCTCCTCGAGGTCGGGGGTCGCCGCGGAGAGCAGCTCGCAGTCGAACGCGGTCGTCACATAGCCGACCTGGTCGCCGTTCGGATAGGTGACCATCATGGGCTCGCCGCCGTAGACGCCGACGATGCCGCGGACGCGGACTCGCGCACCTGTCTCCTCGAGGACCTCGCGCAGCAGGGCCGCGGCCGGCTCCTCCCCCGGCTCGACACCGCCGCCGATCAGGCTCCAGAGCCCAGAGTGACGATGCCGCGCCAGCAGGAAGCGGTCATCGTCGCGGATCACCGCTGTGACGCCGGGAAGCAGCAGGAGATCGGTCCCGATGCGGGAGCGGATCGAGGCGACGTAGTCCGACATCGGCATGCACGGAGTCTAGGCACGACCGGCGACGAAGTCCGGGAAGTCGGCGGGTCCGATGCCGTCTTCCGCGAAGAACGCACGCACGAAGCGGGCGGCCTCCTCCTCGATCCGATCCAGCGGCAACCCGGACACCGTGAAGCCGTAGGTGCCGTCGGCGGGCCCAGTGAGCCACCTGAAATCAACGCAGCGCTGTCCGCCCGGCTGCTCTCGCGTGTCGACCTGGAACGTCTCTCCCTCGACCTCGATCACGGTGCTCATCGCTCCACCGTACGATGCCTAGATGATCTCCCTCGTCATCCGCCAGATCGAGCCCGGTCAGCGGGAGCGTCTCGCGGACTGGCTCCGAGAGGTCGACGGCCCCCGTCGTGCAGAGGCGCTGGCGACACTCGCCGCCGAAGGCATCACCCATGAGAAGGCCGTGATCCTGGACACGTCGGACGGGCCCCTTCTCGTCTACGCGATGGAAAGCGAGGACGCCGACCGCGCCAAGGCGGTCGCCGAGCGGTCGGAGCACGCCATCGATGCGGAGCATCGCGAGGTCATGCGGTCTGCGGTCGGCGGGAGACCGCCCTTCGAAGTCGTCCTCGACCTGCGTCTGCCGTAGCCCGCCGAACTCCGCGCATGGACACTCGGTTGCGTGACACGTCCGAGCCCGCCGGCTGAGCGCCTCGATATCGTGAAGGGCATGGAGGAGCCGACGGAACCAGACACGCCGGAGACGGAGCCGTGGTCGCCGCGGCGTCGCCGGCTCACGGGAACCCTCCTCGTCCTGATCCTCGTCGGGCTCGTCGCCTTCGCTCCGGGGCCGATTCTGCGGATCATCCACACGAATAACGCCCACCAGCTCGTCGACAGCCTTCCCGCCGAGCGCGACACGCTGCTCGCGAAGCGGGAAGAGTTCCGTGCCCCGCTCGAACAGCTCGGCGCTCCCGTGCGCTCCTGGACCGAGGTGGCCTGCTCGCTCGCACCGCAATACAGCGACGGCGACGGCGAACAGGACATCGTGATGTTCTATGCGCAGCAATGCTCGCTGCGGAGCATCGAGCTCTACCCTGTGCCGGATGAGCTCACAGACGGCGCATCCGTCGCCGCATGGCTCGGAGGCCACACCGCGGGCGACCCGACGTGCAGCGAGCTCATCTTCGACGTCCTCACCCCTGACGCCGGTGCCGTGGGCCCCGACGCGTACACCCCGGACTTGTGGTGGATTGACCCAGACGGCGCACCGCCCGAGGATGAGCCGGATCGCTGCATGCTCGCCGCTCCTGGCGGCCCGCGCACGGCGCACACGACCGTCGACGTCGACGAGCCGCTGACCGCAAGCTCCTATCTCGTCTACACGGTCTGGGCGCCTGTGACCGCGACCGACGTCGGATGCGACTATGCGATGTCGTCCTGGCTCGGCGGATGCGTAGGAGAGCCGCACGGTTTCCCCGTGGTCTGACCGGGGCGCGAGGGAGTGAGTTCCTGCGCGGCCTGCAGCTCAGATCGACAGCGCCGCATACGAGAAAACCCCCGCCGGAGCGGGGGTTCTTCAGAGCTGGGGTACCTGGACTCGAACCAAGAACAACTGAACCAGAATCAGCCGTGTTGCCAATTACACCATACCCCAAGAGGTTTCCGGCCTGGGCCGTACCGAGGGTCTACTCTACCCGAACCGGCGAGGGCCTCCAAACCGGGGCGTTCCCCATGGCGTGTCGCTCACGCGACGCGGCGTGCGACCTCGAGGAACGCGTCGACCGAGGCCGAGACGCAGGTGGCCCGCCGGCTCGCGAGGATGGGCACCGGATCGATGTCGACGATCGGCACGCACACGATCCCCGGGCGCCGATAGTGCGTCGCGACGGAGGCCGCCGCGATGTTCACGCCGATCCCCGCGGCGCACAGCTCCAGCAGGCCCTCGACGTCGTCGGCGACAGCGGTGACGCGCGGGCGCACGCCGCTCGGCCGCGGGTCGACCAGCCACCACGAGCGCACCGGCCCCTCTGCGGCTCCGACCACGACGAACGGGAGGTCGTCGGTCTCCGCGATGCGCACGCTGTCGCGTGCCGCGAGCGGATGGTCGTCGCGCAGCACGAGCACGCGCGGCTCGGTCGCGATCTGCTCGGACGATACCCCGTCCTCCCTCGCGCCGGACGGTGGGGCGATCACGACGTCGACGACGCCGTCGCGCAGCGCCTGCGCCCCCGCGAAGAAGCCCAGCCGCACGAGCTCGACGTCGAGGTCGGCGTCCGCTGCCACGAGCTCGGCGAGCGCACGGCTCACGATCGGACCTGCGCCAGCCGCGACGACCCCGACGCGCAGCGTGCCGCCCCCTGCCGACTCCGACGCCCACGCCTCCACCGCCCGATGCGCGCGATCCGCGTCCACCGCGAGCGGGAGGAACGCCCGCCCGCGCTCGGTCAGCGCCACGGACCGCGGCGTCCGGTCGAACAGCCGCGCGCCGACCACGGACTCGAGGCGCGCGATCTGCTGGCTGAGCGTGGGGCCCGAGATGTGGAGGGCCGCCGCGGCACGGCCGAAGTGCAGGTGCTCGGCGACCGTCACGAAGTAGCGCAGCTGCGTCGCCGACACGTTCATGGGTCGATGTTAGCCCGCGGCTAATGCGCGTGCGCCTCTTCCACGTGGACGCGCGGCCGCGCTCCGCGCGAGGCTGAACCCGTTCCTTCCCCCTCGACAAGGAGGTCGTCCGTGTCCGACACCGCCCCCGCCATCCCGAGCGCCCTGCCCGGCGCGCCCGCCCCGTACTTCCTCGACGAGGTGCAGGGCGACAAGCTCGTCATGTTCGACCAGCTCTTCACGCTCCTCACGACGGGAACGCAGAACGAGGGGCAGTTCGACGCGTTCGTGACGGAGGGACGGCCCGGTCGTCCGGTGCCCGCCCACTACCACGCGCTCACGCACGAGACCTTCTTCGTGCTCGAGGGCGCCATCCGCCTCTGGATGGATGACCGCAACGGCTTCCGCGAGACCCGCATCCTCGAGGCGGGCGGCTTCGGGTTCGTTCCGAAGGGCACGGTCCACTCGTATCGCATCGAGCGCACAGGCAGGATCTTCGGCGTCACGAGCGCGCCCTTCACCGACTTCTTCCGCGCGGTCGGCGCCCCCACCGACATCCCCGGGATCCCCGAGCCCGACCGCTTCCACATCCCCCCGTTCGAGCGGATGGCGGCCGCGGGCGCCGAGCACGACGTCAACTTCGTCGAGGGCTATGAGCTCTTCGACTGAGCGGACGCTGCGCGACGTCGTCTACGCGACGCGCCCCGGATTCCGGCCGCTCTCCCTCGACCTGCATCGACCGGAGGCCGACG
The DNA here is from genome assembly GCF_035188445.1 of Microbacterium sp. JZ37. Classification (NCBI taxonomy): domain Bacteria; kingdom Bacillati; phylum Actinomycetota; class Actinomycetes; order Micrococcales; family Microbacteriaceae; genus Microbacterium; species Microbacterium sp. JZ37. The sequence goes on from NZ_CP045253.1 coordinate 2,001,410, forward strand.
GCGCCCCGCTGATCGTGTTCGTGCACGGCGGCGGCTGGCGCGTCGGCAGCCGCCGGGTCATGTGCCCGACGTTCGCCCCCGAGCACGGGTTCCCTCGGCTCGTCGCCGACGGGTTCGCCGTCGCCTCGATCGACTACCGTCTGAGCGGCGAGGCGGTGTTCCCCGCGCCGCTCGCCGACGTCGCGGCAGCGCTCGCATGGCTCCGCGAGCACCAGGGCGCGCTCGCGGTCGACGCGACGCGCATCGTCCTGTGGGGCGAGTCGGCGGGCGCGCACCTCGCGGCGCTCGCGGGGCTCTCGGATGGCGCGGTGCGCGGGGTCGTGGACTGGTACGGCCCGAGCGACCTCGTCTCGTTCCCCGCACCTGCGGCGTCGGATGAGCGCCCCACGCGCGAGGAGGCGCTGCTGGGCGGCGTCGTGGCCGACCTCCCCGAGCGCGCGCGTGCCGCGAGCCCCGCGCGTCAGGTCGCGGCCGGCGCGCCGCCGTTCCACATCGCGCACGGGCTCGCCGACACGGCGGTGCCCGCCGCGCAGAGCGAGGCGCTGCACGCCGCGCTCGTGGCCGCGGGCGCCGACGCGACGCTGCAGCTCGTGCCGGGGGCGGGCCACCTGTGGCAGGGGCTCGACGACCCCGACGTCGTCCTGTCCCCCGCGCTCGCCTTCGCGCGCCGCGTCACCCGGTGACGCGGCGCGCGTCCGCTCAGCCGAGCTTCTGGACGAGGGCGCTCAGGCGCCGGATCGACTCGGCCTTGCCGAGCAGCTCCATCGACTCGAACAGCGGCGGCGAGACCCGGCGCCCGGTGATCGCGACGCGCGGCGGGCCGTACGCCACGCGCGGCTTGAGTCCGAGATTCTCGACGAGCGCGCCGCTCAGCGCGTCCTGGATGCCCTGCGCCGTGAACTCCGCCTCCGGCACGACCTCGAGGGCCCCGACGCACGCCGTGAGCACGACGCCCGCGTTCTCGGGAAGCCCCGCGAGCGCATCGTCGTCGTACGCGACCTCGTCCGAGAAGAGGAAGCCGAGGAGGCCGGGGGCGTCGCCCAGAAGCGGAAGGCGCTCCTGGATGAGCGGTGCGGCCTTCGCGAGCAGCGCGCGCTGGTCGTCGGTCGGGGTCGCGTCGACGAGGCCCGCCTGCGCGAGATACGGCACGATCCGCTCGGCGAAGTCGTCGGGAGCGAGCATCCGGATGTGGTCGCCGTTGATCGACTCGGCCTTCTTCTGGTCGAAGCGCGCGGGGTTCGGGTTGACGTCCTCGATGTCGAACGCGGCGACGAACTCCTCGAGCGAGAACACGTCGCGGTCGGGGCCGATGGACCAGCCGAGCAGCGCGAGGTAGTTGAGCAGCCCCTCGGGGATCATGCCCTTCTCGCGCTGCAGGAACAGGTCGGCGCGCGGGTCGCGCTTCGAGAGCTTCTTCGTGCCGTCGCCCAGGACGAGCGGCATGTGCCCGAAGCGCGGGATGAAGGTCGTGACGCCCGCGTCGATGAGCGCGCGGTAGAGCGAGAGCTGACGGGCCGTCGACGGCATGAGGTCCTCGCCGCGCAGCACGTGGGTGATCCCCATCAGCGCGTCGTCGACGGGGTTCACGAACGTGTACAGCGGGACGCCGTTCGGGCGCACGATGACGAAGTCGGGGAACGATCCGGCCGGGAAGGTCACCTCGCCGCGGATGAGGTCGACGTACGTGAGGTCCTCGTCGGGAACGCGCAGGCGCAGCGCGGGCTGGCGGCCCTCGGCGCGGAAGGCGGCCTTCTGCTCCTCGGTGAGGTCGCGGTCGTGGTTGTCGTAGCCGAGCTGCTTGGCGCGGCCGGCAGCCTCGTTGCGGGCGTCGATCTCCTCGGCGGTCGAGAAGCTCTCGTAAACGAGCCCCGCGGCGATGAGCTTGTCGAGCACCTCGCGGTAGATGTCATGCCGCTGCGACTGCCGGTACGGCGCGTGCGGCCCGCCGGTCTCGACGCCCTCGTCCCAGTCGATGCGCAGCCAGCGCAGCGCGTCGAGGAGCTGCTGGTAGCTCTCCTCGCTGTCGCGGGCCGCGTCGGTGTCCTCGATGCGGAAGACGAGCTTGCCGCCGTGGTGGCGGGCGTAGGCCCAGTTGAACAGGGCCGTGCGGACGAGGCCGACGTGAGGGAGGCCGGTGGGCGACGGGCAGAAGCGCACGCGCACGTCGGCGCCGGTGGCGGTCGTGGTGCGGGGATCGGGAGCAGACATCCCGTCCAGTCTAGTTCGCGGCGCCCGGTGGCCCGTGAGCGCTCAGCGCCGCGCGAGGGGCGACAGCACGGTCGTGAGCGCGACGAGCACGAGGGCGACGAGCGCGAGCGCCCCGTAGCCCCACTGCCCGAGGACGACGCCCGCGAGAACGGCGCCGACGGCCGCGGACGAGGTCATCAGCGTGTCGCCGATCCCCTGCCGCCGCGGGCGGAGGTCGACCGGCGTGCTCTCGGTGAGGAGCGCCGCGCCCGCCACCGTGGCCGCGCTCCAGCCGAGCCCGAGCAGGAACAGCGCGACGATCACGATGCCCTGCACGTCGGACCCGAAGGTCGCCAGCAGCAGCGCGCACGCGAGGACCCCCTGGCCCAGGAGGACGACGGCGACGCGGCCCCAGCGGTCGGCCAGCCAGCCGAACACGGGCGACAGCCCGTACATGCCGAGGACGTGGAGCGCGATCGTCGTGCCGACGAGGAGGGTCACGGCCTCGTTCGCGCCCACGGCCCCGCCGTGCCCGGCATGCGCGAGGTGCTGGAGGTGCACCGGCGTCATCGCCATGACCGACGCCATCACGACATGCGACGCGGCCACGGCGAACATCGCATAGCGCGCCGCGAGGGGGCGGTCCGCGTCGACCGGCGGCGCCGCGCCTCCCGCGGCGCGGCGCGAGATCCGCTGGGCGAGCAGAAGCGGATCGGGGCGCAGCGCGACGAGGTAGAGGATGAGCGCGGCCGCCTGCGCGACGATGGAGAAGAGGTACGCGCCGGTGAGCGGCGGCATGCCGACCAGCCGGCCGAGCGCCTCTCCCGGCGTCAGCAGCAGCGGCCCGAGCACGCCGCCGACCGTCGTCGCCCAGACGACCGTGCCGAGGTCGCGTCCGCGGCGCTCGCCCGCGGCGAGGTCGGTCGCCGCGAACCGGGACTGCAGATTGCCCGCGTTGCCCGCGCCGATGAGCACGACCCCCGCGAGGAGGAGCGGGAAGACGCGCAGGGCCGCCGCCGTCACGACGATCGCGATGCCGACGAGGGCGAAGAGGTTGCCCAGGGTCAGCGCCGTGCGGCGGCCGCGCGCGGCGGCGAGTCGAGCGAGCGGGATGGCGCACAGGGCGGCCCCGAGGGTGACGGACGCGGTCGCGAACCCCGACAGGGACTCCTGACCGGAGATGTCGGCGGCGAGGAGAGCCCCGAGCGAGACGGTGGCGCCGAAGGCGACGCCGCCGAGGACCTGGCCGAGCGCCAGCACGCGGACGACGCGGCCCTGGATCCGCGCGACCTCCTCGGGAGCCGTGACGGCGGTCATGTCACGCGTCGCGCACGGTGTTGCGCAGAAGCCCGATGCCCGGGATCTCGACCTCGACCGTGTCGCCGGCCCGGAAGGGGCCGACTCCCGCCGGCGTGCCGGTGAGGATGACGTCGCCAGGGAGGAGCGTGAACGCCGCCGACACGTGCGCGATGATCGTCGGCACGTCGAAGATCATGTCCGACAGCGGGGCCTCCTGCACGACCTCGCCGTTGAGGCGGGTCGTGAGGGAGCCCTGCGCGAGGTCGAACTCGGTCTCGATCGCGGGCCCGATCGGGCAGAACGTGTCGAAGCCCTTGGCGCGCGCCCACTGCCCGTCGCTGCGCTGCAGGTCCCGTGCCGTCACGTCGTTCGCGATGGTGTATCCGAACACGACATCGAGGGCGTCCTCCGCTCGCACGTTCTTCGCGATGCGCCCGATCACGATCGCGAGCTCGCCCTCGTACTGCGTGTCGGAGCTCTGCGGCGGCCGGACGATCGCGTCGCCGGGCCCGATCACCGAGGTGTTCGGCTTGAGGAACAGCAGCGGCTCGGCGGGGACGTCGTTGCCGAGCTCGGCGGCGTGATCGCGGTAGTTGCGCCCGACCGCGACGACCTTCGAGCGCGGGATGACCGGCGCGAGCAGCGCGACGTCCGTGACCGGAACGCGCGCTCCCGTGGTCTCGAACCCCGCGAACAGCGGGTCTCCCGCGAGCACGACGAGCTCCGACCCGTCGACGATCCCGTAGGTGATGGCGTCGTTGTGGCTGAACCGCGCGATCTTCACCCTGCCAGCCTATCCACGACCGTCCACCGCGGAGTCGATCGCCTCGGCCAGGGCGCCGCCCATCGCCTCCGCGAAGGTCGCGGTGAGGTGGTGCGAGTCGCGGTAGACCAGCAGCCCGCCGAGGATGGGCGCGCAGGCGGGCTCCTCGGAGGGGGCGCCGTCGATGGGCGCGCAGAAGTACGGCAGGAGGTCGATCTCCTCCGCGCGCGTCTCGCGGGCGACCTCCCTCACCGCGTCGCGTCCCGCCCCGCGGACGGCCTCCGACTCGGGGACCGCGCACACGGCCGCGTGCTCGAGGTTCATCGCGAGGCAGTCGAGCGGGCTCGTGCCGAGATCCGGCGTGTCGGCGAGGAGGAGCACGCGCGTCTCGGGCAGCGCGTCGACGACCTCGCGGAGGCCGTCTCGCCACGCCTGCCCCGCGTCGACGCCGTCCGGCACCTCCTCGTCGGCGTAGTTGGCGAGCACGAGGACCTCCGGCGGGTCCTCCCTGAGCTCGTCGAGCACCGCGCTGCGCCAGCGGTCGCATGCGCCGAACGCACTGCCGTCGAGCACGTGGCGCGCCAGCGCCGACGAGCAGCGGCTCTTGGTGTGCGTCGTGAGCGCCATCCCCCGCTCCTCCGCGGCGCGGAGCACCCCCGGGACCCAGTGCGCGGCGTGCGAGTCGCCCCAGAGGACCATCCGCTCGTCCCCTTCGCCGAAGGAGCACGGGCGCGGGCGCTCCTCCTGATAGCCGAGGTTGCATCCGTCGTCGTACACCTCCGACTCGTCGTCGGGAGCGTCCGCGAGCCCCGGTTCGAGGTTGGCCGGGACGACGGGCGTGACCTCCGGAGGGACGGCCGGCTCGGCGTGGGCGACCCGCGTCTGCGTCGCGAGCGCGGGCTCGGGCGCCACGGCCAGCGCGGTCCCCGCGGCCAGCGCGACGGCCGCCGTCGCGCCCGCCGCCGAGAGGAGCGTCCGGCGCGGCCGTGCATCGACGAGCACCCGCGCGCGGCGCGTCGGCTGCTCCACGAGCCGGAACAGGGCCCACGCGACGGGGATGCTCGCGACGCCGAGAGCCGCGGGAAGCCAGGGAAGGCCGGGGGCCAGCAGCGCGCCGGCCACGATCAGCGGCCAGTGCACGAGATAGAGCGAGAACGAGATCTCGCCGACGAAGACGAACGGCCGGTTGCCGATCACGGCACCCGCGCTCCCCCGCGGGGGCGCGTCCTGCCCGATCCCCGCGAGGATGACCGCGCCGGTCGAGAGGACAGGCAGCAGCACGAGCACGCCCGGGAACGCGGAGGACTCTCCGATGAGCGCGATCGCCGCGACGATGCCGGCGAGGCCCGCCCAGCCGAGCGCGGCGCGCACGAGTCCGGGGATGCGCGCGACAGCGGCGGCGGGTACGAGCGCGATGAGCGCGCCGACGGCGAACTCCCACATGCGCGTCCAGAGCGCGAAGAACGCCCACGGCTGCGACACGGGCGTGAGGGCGACGACCGCGGCGAGGGATCCCGCGAGGACGATCCCGAGCGCGACGGCGACCGCCCGGCGCGCACCGCGCCGGCCCCCGAGTCGGCGGCCGACGGCCCACGCGGCGAGCAGCAGAGCCGGGCAGACGAGGTACCACTGCTCCTCGACGCCGAGCGACCAATAGTGCTGGAAGAGCGACGGCGTCTCGTCGCCGAAGTAGTCCGCGTCGCGCACGGCGAACGCGTAGTTCGGCACGAACAGGGCCGAGGCGACCGCGTCGGCGAGGAGCGTCTCCCGCCGGAGGGGCGAGACGATCCCGTACGCGCCGACGACCGTGAGCACGACCACGACGAGCGCCGCGGGGAGGATGCGGCGCGCCCGGCGCGCCGTGAACGCCGGCAGGTCGATGCGGCCGGTCTCCGCCAGCTCGCGCACGAGGAGGCCGGTGATGAGGAAGCCCGACACGACGAAGAACACGTCGACGCCGATGAACCCGCCCGGCGCCCAGGTCGCGCCCGCGTGCTGCGCCACGACGGCCAGCACGGCGATGGCCCTGAGCCCCTGGATGTCTCGACGGAACCCGGCGCGGCGCATCATCCCGACAGGGTGCCGTCCGCAGGTGAACGGACGGTGATGCGCGACACCCGCCCCGGCATCCCGGGCGGGCGTCGCGGCGAGCGGGCGCTCAGGCGTCGAGGCGGTACAGCCACCCCTTCGTGTCCTCGCGGCGCCCGTACTGGATGTCGGTGAGCTCCTCGCGCAGCGAGAGGCCGAGCTCGCCGAGCGGCTGGGCGTCCTCGAAGCCCTCGCCCTTGAGCGCGCCGATCGGCGTGACCACCGCTGCCGTGCCGCACGCGAACACCTCGGTGATGTCGCCCGACGCGACGCCGTCGCGCCACTCCCCGAGCGAGACCGCGCGGCGCTCGACCGCGAGGCCGCGATCGGCCGCGAGCTCGAGGAGCGAGTTGCGGGTGATGCCGTCGAGGATGCTGTCCGACGCCGGCGTGACGAGCGTGCCGTCCTTCTTCACGAAGACGATGTTCATGCCGCCGAGCTCCTCGACGTTCCCGTCGGCGTCGAGGAAGACCACCTGGTCGCACCCCTTCTCGTACGCCTCGGCCTGAGGAAGGAGGCTCGAGGCGTAGTTGCCGCCGGTCTTCGCGGCGCCCGTGCCGCCCTTCGCGGCGCGCGCGTAGTTCTCGCTCAGCCAGATGCTGACCGGCTTCACACCGCCCGTGAAGTACGAGCCGGCGGGGCTCGCGATGAGGCAGTACGTGTACTTGTGCGCGGGGCGGACGCCGAGGAACGCCTCCTTCGCGAACATGAACGGGCGCAGGTAGAGCGTCTGGTCGGCCTTCTCGGGCACCCAGGCGCCGTCGACCGCGATGAGCTCGCGCAGAGACTGCAGGAAGTACTCCTCCGGAAGCTCGGGCATCGCGAGGCGGCGCGCGCTGCGCTGCATGCGGCGCGCGTTCTGATCGGGCCGGAACGTGTAGATCCCGCCGTCGGCGTGGCGGTAGGCCTTGAGGCCTTCGAAGATCTCCTGCGCGTAGTGGAGCACGGCGGCGGCGGGCGACAGGCTGATCGGACCGAAGGGCTGCACGCGCGGACGGTGCCAGCCGCCCTTCACCGACCAGCAGATGTCGACCATGTGGTCGGTGAAGATCGTGCCGAAGCCCGGGTTCTCGAGCAGCTCGGCGCGCTGGGCGGGCGAGACGGCGGCGAGGTTCTTCGTGACCGCGAAGTCGAGAGACGGGAGCGTGGTGTCGGTGGTCGTCATGTGCGGATTCCTGTCTGCGCGTCGGTGGGTGTCAGGCCTTCAGGCGAGACGCGATCGCGTCGCCGATCTCGGCGGTCGAGCGCTTCTCGCCCGTGCGGGCGGCGATGTCGTCCTCGATCGCGCGCGACACGCGATCGGCCGCGTCCTGCAGGCCGAGGTGGTCGAGCAGGAGGGCGATGGAGCCGATCGCCGCGGTCGGGTCGGCCTGCTGGGTGCCCGCGATGTCGGGGGCCGAGCCGTGCACGGGCTCGAACATCGAGGGGAAGTCGCCGTCGGGGTTGATGTTGCCCGAGGCTGCGAGTCCGATGCCACCGGTGACGGCGCCGGCCAGGTCTGTGAGGATGTCGCCGAAGAGGTTGTCGGTGACGATGACGTCGAAGCGACCCGGGTTCGTGACCAGGAAGATCGTCGCGGCGTCGACGTGCAGATAGTCTACGGCCACGTCCGGGTGCTCCCGCGCGACCTCGTCGACGATGCGCTGCCACAGGCGGCCCGCGTTGACGAGCACGTTCGTCTTGTGCACGAGCGTGAGGCGACGGCTGCGGCGCTCGGCGAGCGCGAACGCGTAGCGCACGACGCGCTCGACGCCGAACGCGGTGTTCACGCTCGTCTCGTTCGCGACCTCGTGCGGGGTCCCCTGGCGGATCGAGCCGCCGTTGCCGACGTACGGACCCTCTGTGCCCTCGCGCACGACGACGAAGTCGATGTCGCCGGGCTCGGCGAGCGGGCCGTCCTGCCCGGGGTAGAGCTTGGACGGGCGGAGGTTCACGTAGTGGTCCAGCGCGAAGCGGAGCTTCAGGAGCAGGCCGCGCTCGATGTTCGCGCCCGCGAGCCGCGGGTCGCCGGGCGTGCCGCCCACCGCGCCGAGGAGGATCGCGTCGTGCGCCTTGATGGCGTCGAGGTCGTCGTCGGTGAGCGTGTCGCCGGTCTCGAGGTAGCGGCCCGCTCCGAGCGAGAAGCGGGTCTTCTCGAAGACGACGTCGCCGCCCGCGGTGACGGCGTCGAGCACCTTCTCGGCCTCGGCGATGACCTCGGGGCCGATCCCGTCACCGGGGATGACGGCCAGTTTCACGACGCGGGGCATTGCTCTCCTTCGGATGTCTCGGCATCCGCCGGGGCTCCGGTCAGTGCGACGCGTGCTCCCGGCGTCCTCCCAGGGTAGTCGCCGCGATCGCCATCGCGAGCACGACGAGCCCCGCGCCGATGAGCGACGTGATCGTCACGCCGCCGTCGAACGCGGTCGCCGCCGCGGACCGGAGCGCCTCTCCCGCCGCTCCCCCGACGGAGTCCGCGGCGTTCATCGCTCCGGCGAGCGTCTCCTCGGCATGCAGCGCGAGCTCCGCGGGGATCCCCTCCGGCACGACGAGGGTCGAGCGGTACCACCACGTGAGGATGCCGCCGAGGATGGATGTGCCGAGCACGGCACCGAGCTCGTACGCGGTCTCCGAGACGGCGCTCGCGGCGCCCGCCTTCTCCGCGGGAGCGTTCGCGAGGATGAGCTCCCCCGACACGGTCTCGGCCGCGCCGATCCCCGCGCCGAGGAGCGCGAACCCGAGCACGAGCATCCCGACGTCGTGTGCGCCGACGAGCGCCACGATGAGGTACGCCGCGAGCGAGAGCAGGAGCGCCGACGGGATGACGATCGACGCGCGCACACGCCGCGCGATCGGCGTGACGATGAAGCCGCCGGCGATCGAGGTGAGGGCGCCGGGCAGGAGCGCGAGGCCCGCGATCATCGGGCTCAGGCCGACGATCATCTGCAGGTGCTGCGACACGAAGTAGAGGAAGCCCACCATCGCGATGACGCTGAAGAGGTTCACGAGCATCGAGCCGCTGAACCCGGCCCGCGCGAACAGCGACATGTCGAGCATCGGCTGCGTCATCCGCAGCTGCCGGCGCACGAAGAGCCATCCGAACAGGGCGCCGATGACGACGGGAGCGCCGCCGGCGAGACCGTGCACGGCGATCTCCTTGATGCCGTAGGCGAGGGGCGCGAGCGCGAGCATCGAGAGCAGGATGCTCGGGAGGTCGATCCGGCCGGGGTTCGGATCGCGGCTCTCGCTCACGAAGAGCGGGGCGAGCACGAGCATGAGGACGAGCATGGGCACCGCGAGCAGGAACACGCTCTGCCACGGGAAGTGCTCGATGAGGAAGCCGCCGACGATCGGGCCGAGCGCCCCGCCCGCGGAGAACATGCCGGCCCACACGGCAACGGCGATGCGCCGCTGGTTGCGCTCGGGGAACAGCGAGCGCAGGAGCGACATGGTCGACGGCATGAGGGTCGCGCCGAACAGGCCCATGACGGCGCGCGCCGCGATGAGCCATCCGGCTGTCGGGGCGAAGGCCGCGAGGACGGAGACGACCGTGAACCCGATCGCGCCGGTGAGGAGCAGCAGGCGGCGCCCGAACCGGTCGCCGAGCGATCCCATCGTCACGAGGAGCCCCGCCAGCACGAGCGAGTACGCGTCGATGATCCAGAGCTGCTCGGCGCTCGTGGGCTCGAGCTCCTTCGCGATGGCGGGCAGCGCGAAGTTGAGGATCGTGTTGTCGATCGACACGAGGAGCACGGGGAGCATGAGCACCGCGAGCGCGGCCCATGCCCGCCATCCGGCGCGCTGCGTCGTCGTGGGCTGGGTCGTCGTGCCGGTCGTCATCTCATCCGCCTGTCTCAATTACTGTACCGTCCAGATGGTACAGTAACTGCCATGGCTGTGCACGCCCTGGGCAGCGCGCGCCGTGTGAGAGGCTCGTCTGCATGAGCCGCCCGCCCCGCGCCAGAGAGAAGGTCCTCGACGCCTTCGAGAGCATCCTCCTCGAGGAGGGCGAGAGGGCGGCGACCCTCGAGGCGGTCGCGCGCCGAGCGGGCGTGTCCAAGGGCGGTCTGCTCTACCACTTCGGCTCGCGGGACGCGCTCGATGCGGGCCTCGTCGACCGGCTCCGGCTGCTCGCGGCCGACGACATGGCGGCCCTGCACGACGCACCCGAGGGGCCGATCTGGTACTACATCGCGACCTCCGCGCACGTCGGCGGCCCGTTCGACCGGGCCATCTCCGCCGTCGGCCGCCTCGCGCACGGCGGCAATGCGCTCGCGCGCGGCGCGCTCGCCGAGCTCCGCGACGCGTGGGCGGCCGCCATCCGCCCGCACGTGCGCGACGAGGCCGCCCTCGAGCTCGTGCTCCTGCTGAGCGACGGCCTCTACGTGAACTCCGCTCTGCTCAACGACGTTCCGAGCCCGGTCCCCACCGGCGAGGCCCTGGAGGCGCTCATCCGCCTCGTCGAGGGGGCGACGCGCGCCTGACCACGCGCGAACGCCCCCGCCCGACGGGCGGGGGCGTTCGGTGCGCCGGGGTCAGGCCTCGGCGATCTCGATCTGCCGGATGACCGACGCCTCGATCGCCTCGCCGACCTCGGCGAGCAGGTCCTCGGGGACGCGCGAGTCGACCGTGAGCACCGACAGGGCCTGGCCGCCGGCCGAGCGGCGCGCGATCTGCATGCCCGCGATGTTGATGCCGGCCTCGCCGAACTTCTGGCCGTAGACCGCGACGATGCCGGGGCGGTCGGTGTAGAGCATGACGATGTGGTGCTTCTCGATCGGCACCTCGATCTCGTGGCCGTTGATGCCGACGATCTTCTGCACCATCCGCGTGCCGGCGAGCGTCCCCGCGACCGTGAGCACCGTGCCGTCCGACAGCGCACCGCGCAGCGTCGTGAGGTTGCGGTACTCGGGGCTCTCCTTCTCCACGATGAGGCGCGTCTCGATGCCGCGCTGCTCGGCGAAGACGGGGGCGTTCACGTACGAGACGTTCTCGCTCACGACGTTCGACAGGATGCCCTTGAGCGCGGCGAGGCGGTAGACGCTCACGTCGTAGTCGGCGAGCTCGCCGCGCACCTCGATGTCGAGGCTCGTGAGCGCCGACGTGGCGAGACCGCTGAAGACCTGGCCGAGCTTCTCGACGAGCGCGATCCCGGGGCGCACGAACGGGTCGATGACGCCGCCGGCGACGTTGACGGCGTCGGGCACGAGGTCGCCCTCGAGCGCGAGCTTGACCGACTTCGCGACCGAGATGCCGGCCTTCTCCTGCGCCTCCGACGTCGACGCCCCGAGGTGCGGCGTGACGACGACGTTCGGCAGGGCCGTGAGCTTCGTGTCGGTCGGCGGCTCGCTCGTGAAGACGTCGAGGCCGGCGCCCGCGATCTCGCCGTTCACGAGCGCGTCGTACAGCGCGTCCTCGTCGATGAGGCCGCCGCGCGCGACGTTCACGACGTACGACGTCGGCTTCATCGCCTTGAGCTGCTCGGCGCCGATCATGCCCGTCGTCTCGGGCGTCTTCGGCATGTGGATCGTCAGGAAGTCGGCCTGCGCGACGAGCTCGTCGAGGCTGAGCAGCTCGACGCCCAGCTGCTGGGCGCGCGCGCTCGTGACGTACGGGTCGTATGCGACGACGCGCATCCCGAAGCCCTGCATCCGCGCGGCGACGAGGGCGCCGATCCGGCCGAGGCCGACGACGCCCAGCGTCTTCTCGAAGAGCTCGACGCCCGTGTACTTGCTGCGCTTCCACTCCCCGGCGCCCAGCGAGGCGCGCGCGGCCGGGATGTGGCGGGCGAGGCTGAGGATGTGACCGCACGTGAGCTCGGCGGCCGAGATGATGTTCGACGTCGGCGCGTTCACGACCATGACGCCGGCGGTCGTGGCGGCCTTGATGTCGACGTTGTCGAGGCCGACGCCGGCGCGGGCGACGACCTTGAGCTTCTTCGCGTGGCCCAGGGCCTCCTCGTCGACCTTCGTGGCCGAGCGGATGAGGATGGCGTCGGCGTCCGCGAGCGCGTCGAAGAGCGCGGGGCGGTCGGTGCCGTCCACATTGCGGATGTCGAAGTCGGGGCCGAGCGCCTCGATCGTTGCGGGAGAGAGTTCTTCGGCGATGAGCACGACGGGCTTCGGCACGGATGGATCCTTCGATGCGGATGGGCGCGGGCGCGCGGGGGCGGGTTCGACGCGCCACACGCCGTGGGGGCGCGACGGCGACCACTCTATCGGAGCCGCGCGCCCTGCTCTCGCCGGGCTCGTCATCCGGCGACGCGGGGGCCGGTCAGAAGAGGTTCGACGGGTTCGACGTGAAGGCCTGCATGTCGAGCCAGAACACGGCCGTGACCGCGAGGCCCGCGAGCAGCGCGACGGCCAGCCATCCGATCCCCCGTGTGCGGCCCAGGCCGAAGGCGATCGCGAACGCCGCGATCGGCACGAGAACCGCGAGCAGCAGCACGCCCCATGCGACGGCCGACAGCGAGATGCCCTGCGCCGAGGTGGTCTGCACGAGCGTCACGAGGTAGGTGATCGCGCTCCACACGGCATAGGCGTAGAGGAGGGCGAACGCCCCGGCGACGACCGCGACGAGCCATCCCGGTGTCCTGCGCTCCTGCGTCGTCGAGGTCACTGTCCGACCACCCCCACCATCACGAACGGCCACGGCACGAGCAGCACGATTCCCGCGGCGAGCCACGCGAAGCGCCGCCAGAGCGGCGCGCGGCGCGTGCCGAGCCAGGTCACCGCGAACCACAGGAGGGGCGACGCGATCGCGAGCCACATGCTGCCCTGGAACATGAAGTCCGCCACCGCGTTCGTGCTCTGCTCGATGCGCTCGCGCAGGCGCGTCGCTCCGAGGAACCATCCGATCGTCCACAGGAGGTAGACGCCGCCGATCACGCCGAGCGAGACGAGCGCGACGTTCCCGAGCGGGGCGGCCTCGTCACCGGCGTCCGCCGTCGTGACGGCGTCCCGCCCCTTCCCGACGGCGCGCCATCCCGCCGGCAGGACAGACGGGTCATCCTTCTCGCCGGGTGCGTCCGGCGCGGCATTCTCGCCGGGCTCTGCCGCGGTCTCGGAGCGCGCGTCGAGCGTGGGGTCGTCGTCGCCCTCCCAGCGGAGGGCGTCATCGTCGCGGGACGGCATGAGCCCAGGCTATCGGCTCACGGCGCCGCGATGCGGAGGCCGCTCGTGGCGAGCCCCTTCGGGTACTGCAGGCCGACGGACACGCGGAAGTCGTCGTCGGCGACGTCATAGCGCCCCTGGACGCCGGCCTCGACGATCCGCCACGGCCGATCGGTCGCGAGCGTGGTCTCGCGGCCGTCGTCGGCCACTGCCTGCGGGTAGTCGAACGGCGCGCTCGCGTGCTCCCCGAGGGTCACCGAGATCGTGTCGACGGCGATCTCTCCGGTCGCGAGCGACACCTGGAGGAGCCGCTGGAAGCCGGTCGCGCGCATCCCCGTCTCGGTGCGGAACTCCTGGTAGTCGCCCAGGATCTCCACGACGTCGTGGCCGGGGATGCCTCCCGCGTCATCCGTCTCGATGCGGGCGAGCCCATGATAGTGGCCCGACAGCACGAGGACGACGCTGCGGTGCGGGGCGACGATGCGCTCCCACAGCTCGTCGGCGCGCGAGACCCACCTGTTCTCGGTCGCCCGCTCGGCCGAGCCGCTCGCGCCCTCGGGCAGCAGATGCTCGTGCGTCGCGACGATGATGTTCGCGCGCGGATGCTCCGCGATCACGCGCTCCGCCCACGCGAGCTCGCGCTCGGCGTACGCGTAGGGCAGAGACAGCACGATGAACTCCGCACCCTCGCGTGTGAAGGAGGTCCAGTTCGCGCTGCCGTCATCGGAGGCGATGGACCCTCCGTACCAGGGGGCATCGGCGTAGCGGTGCGGGCCGAAGTGCTCGTTGAAGAGATCGTTCGTCGCTCCGCGCTTGTTGTCGTGGTTTCCCGGGAGGACGCTGTTCGGGATGCCCGCCGCGTCGAGCTCGCCCTGGGCCGCCGACGCGACGGCGAACTCGCGACGCGCACGCTCCTCGCCCTGGTCGGGGTCGACCCAGTTCTGGACGAGGTCGCCCGTGTGGACGGCGAACGCGATGTCGCGCGGCCCGGCGTTCGCCGCGATCCACGCCGTCTGCTCGCGGTACACCTCCGGGTGGGCCTCGCTGAGGTACTGCGTGTCGGTGAGGTGGCTCACGGCGAAGTCGTAGGTGCCGGGAGCGGCGAGACCGTCGGCGGCGTCCGCGATGGCGGGGCCGCTCGGCACGACCTGCACGAGCAGGCCGGTGGTCCCTTCGGGCAGCGTGCCGGAGAGCGTCACCGTGCCGTCGTCAGCGGCGGCCTCCTCGTCGATCGCGTGCCAGCGCCCGGCGGCCCATGCCGAGAGCCGCGCGGGGGCCGGACCGGCGACCTCGCCCGACCAGGTGGCCGTCCCGTCGGCAGCTCGCGCGAGCTCGAACCGCACGTACGGGTGCGCCCATCCGTCGTCGCTCGCCGCGAGCCGAGCCGTCTCGAGCGCGGCGGGCCGCTCCCCCGCCGCTGCCTCGGCTGTGAGGGCCCCGCCCTCGCTCGCTCCGGTGAAGGCGCGGGCGACGACCGGATCGATGCCGTCGACGGCCTGCGGCTCATCCGCCGCTGCCGCGACCGCGCGAGCGGCCCGTGCGCCATCGGCCGGCGTGGCCGCGGCGATCCGGAGCGCAGCCTCGGCTGTGAGCTCTCCGACGGGCGTCTCGTCGTGGAGGTCGAGCCCGCCCGGGCTCGACGGCCCGCCTCGGAAGTCGTTCGCATCGTCGCCCGTGAAGCCCACGCGCTGCCAGGTCTCGCCGGCCAGGCGGTCGACTCCGAAGGTCGACAGGGCGAGCCCCTTCGTGCACGGGCTCACGACGTCGTTCGACGCGTCCTGCTCGTTGCGGTGGAAGATGCCGACGCTGTCGACGCGCTCTCCGGCAGCGTCCTCGATCCACACGCCCGATCCCTGGTAGCCGAGGGCCGTCGCGTACACCGCGTCGGCGCCCTGCGCGGCGCGGGTGCCCTCGAGCGCCGCGAGCCAGGTCTGCCCGGGCGCGAGCCGGACGCCGGCCGGCACCTCGATGAGCGGCGTCCGCTCGCGGAAGCCGTCCGGCGCGCACGCGCGGATGCGCCATCCGCTCAGGTCGACGACGGCGTCGCCGTAGTTCGCGAGCTCGACGAGATTGTGCCGCTCGGCGCTCGGCAGCTCCGGGTCGGTCGCGACCTCGCTCAGCGCGACGCCGGGGTCGCCGTACGCGAAGGCGGTCTCGAGGCGGTCGTCGGCCGTCGCGTTCTCGCGACCCGGCGTGCGCGGGGCGATGAGGAACTCCCCCGTCTCCTCGTGCCGCTGCCAGCTCTCGCCGCGCAGGTGGTCGAGGACCGACGGCAGCTTCGCGTCGCCCGTCTGGCAGGCCGTGTCGGCGTGGTTCGAGACGCTCACGCCGTCGACGCGTGCGCCGTCGGCATCGACGAGGAGCACGCCCGACACGGTGTCGGCGAGCGAGGTCGTCGTCCGCATGTCGACGTCGCCGCGGAATCCCGGGCCGCCCACGACCAGGCGCTCGCCCTCCCGCAGCTCCGTCCCGTCCGCGAACCGCGCCTGCAGCGTCTCCGGAGTGAGCGCGCCCGTGCGCGTGCAGCGGTAGAGCGCCCAGCCAGAGAGGTCGACGTCGGCGACGGCGCGCAGCTCGACGAGGTCGTCGTCACGTCCGCCGGGGCCCGCGCTCGCGACCTCCGAGATGAGCGCCCGCGGCTCGGCCGGCTCGACAGCGGGCGCGGCGGCCTCACGCGGCGTCGCGCGGGTGCGCACGAAGTCGGCGGCCAGGTCGCCCGTGCGCGCGACCCGCTGCCAGCTCTCGTCGAGCGCGGCCCCGAGCGCATCCGGGACGTTGCCGGCCGCGCTGCACTCGCTCTGCGTCGGCCACGGCTCGGACGGATACGCCGCGAAGGCGTCCACGGCTCGCCGCCGGGCATCCTCGAGCACGAGCCCGTACCCCTCGCTCGAGAAGGGCCCGCGCATCGCGACGTCGGCGTCGACGCCCGTCCCGACCGTGATCCGCTCGCCGGGCTCGAGGACGACGCCAGCGAGGTCGACCTCGTGGTCCGCCTCCGCGAGGCGCGTGCCGTCGCCCGTGCAGCGGTGCACGCGCCATCCGCTCAGGTCGATCGCGTGCGGCGACAGATTGCGCAGCTCGAAGAAGCTCGCTGCGGGGTCGTCCGGCGTCCCGGCGCCCACCTCGTCGATGACGATGTCGCCGTCGGTCGGCGCGGCGACGGCGCTGGATGGCGCGGGCGTCGCGCACGCGGGAACGAGGGCCGCGGCGAGCGCGAGGAGAGCGAGGGAGCGGTTCCGGCGGAGGGCACGAGAGCGCGTCACGCGATGAGCGTCGCCGCCCGCGGTGAACGGACGGCGACCGTCGTGCGCGCGGCGTGTGAACGCGCGGAGACCACCCGGGCGCGGGCGTCAGCCCGCGGCGATCAGTCCTCGATCTTGCGCTTGCGCCAGCGGATGCCCGCGTTGATGAGGCCGTCGATGTCGCCGTCGAAGACGGTCGCGGGGTTGCCGACCTCGAAGCCCGTGCGCAGATCCTTCACGAGCTGCTGTCCGTAGAGGAAGTACGAGCGCATCTGGTCGCCCCAGCTCGCCGTGATCGTTCCGGCGAGCTCCTTCTTCTTGGCGGCCTCCTCCTCGCGCTGCAGCAGCAGCAGTCGGGTCTGGAGCACGCGCATGGCCGCCGCGCGGTTCTGGATCTGCGACTTCTCGTTCTGCATCGACACGACGATCCCCGTCGGGATGTGCGTGATGCGGACGGCGGAGTCGGTCGTGTTGACAGACTGGCCGCCGGGGCCCGACGAGCGGAAGACGTCGACGCGGATGTCGTTCTCCGGGATCTCGACCTCGACGGCCTCCTCCATGACGGGGATGACCTCGACCGCGGCGAAGCTCGTCTGGCGCTTGTCGGCGGAGCCGAACGGGCTGATGCGCGCGAGGCGGTGCGTGCCGGCCTCGACCGAGAGGATGCCGTAGGCGTACGGCGCGTCGACCTCGAACGTGGCCGACTTGATCCCGGCGCCCTCGGCGTACGACGTGTCCATCACCTTGACGGGGTACTTGTGGCGCTCGGCCCAGCGCAGGTACATGCGCATGAGCATCTCGGCGAAGTCGGTCGCGTCGTCGCCGCCCGCACCCGAGCGGATGGTCACGACCGCCGCGCGCTCGTCGTACTCCCCGTCGAGCAGGGTCTTCACCTCGAGGTCGCCGATGACGCGCTCGAGGTCAGTGATCTCCTTGCGCGCCTCCTCGACGGAGTCCTCGTCGCCCATCTCGTTGGCGAGCTCGACGAGCACCTCGAGGTCGTCGAGGCGACGCTCGACCGCCTCGATGCGCGCGAGCTCGGACTGGCGGTGGCTCAGCGCGCTCGTGACGCGCTGGGCGTTCGCGGTGTCGTCCCACAGGCCGGGCTCCGACGCCTCCTTCTCGAGACGCGCGATGTCCGCGCGCACGCTGTCGACGTCGACCACCTCTCGGATGTTCGCGAACGTGGAGCGCAGCGCCTGGATCTCGGCGGAAGGATCGAACTCAAGCATGACGCTCCAGCCTATCCTGCTCGGCGTAACGTGGAAGCCGATGCCCTCGACTGCCGACGCCCCGTTCGATCCGATCCGGCGGTATGCGCCCATGATCTACGGGCCGACGGCCCTCTACTCGCTCGGCCAGGGAGCCATCCTCCCGCTCCTCCCGGCGCTGGCCGCCGACCTGGGCGCCGATCTCGCGGTCGCCGCGCTCGTGTCGGCCGCGATCGTCGTGGGCCAGCTCGCGGGCAACATCCCCGCAGGCTGGCTCGTGTCGAAGGCCGGGGAGCGGCGCACGATGCTCATCGCGTCGCTCGCGTCGCTCGTGGGCATCGCGGGGATGCTCCTCGCGCCGCACATCGCCCTGCTGGGACTCTCGGTGCTGCTCATCGGGTTCTGCGCGTCGTCGTTCGCGGTGGCCCGCCACACGTTCATGACGACGCGCGTGCCGTACGCGCACCGCGCCCGCGCGCTCGCCCTCGTCGGCGGCTCGTTCCGCCTCGGCGGATTCACGGGGCCGTTCGTCTCGGCGGGCCTGCTCGCCCTGTTCGGCGACGAGATCGCCTCGGTGTGGTTCTTCGCGGTCTGCCTGCTCGGCGTCGCGGCGCTCGTCGCGTTCGGGCCCGACCCCGAGGAGAAGGCGCTCATCGCCGATCGCCTCGCCGCGCGCGAGCGGGCCGACGCGCGCGCCGATCTCGACGAGGAGGACACGGGCGAGCCGGTGACCGGCTCCATCCCGGCGACCGAGCGGATCGGCGTTCTGCGGACCATGCACCGCCATCGCGGGGTGCTCGCCCGGCTGGGAGCCGCGGCCGCGTCGCTCGCGGCCGTGCGCTCGGCTCGCCAGGCCGTGCTGCCGCTGTGGGGCGTCTCGATCGGCCTGGACTCGCAGACCCTCGCCCTCGTCGTCGGCGTCGCGGGAGCGGTCGAGTTCTCCCTCTTCTACGTGAGCGGGCAGGTCATGGACCGGTTCGGCCGCCTCTGGGCGGCGGTGCCCGCGCTCCTGCTCATGGGCGCGGGCTTCGGCGCGCTCGCGTTCACCCACGACCTCGACAGCGCGGTGCTGTGGTTCGGCGTGCTCGCGCTCGTCATCGGCGTCGGCAACGGCCTGTCGTCGGGCATCCTGCTCACGCTCGGCGCCGACGTGGCCCCCGAGCGCGACCCTGCGCCGTTCCTCGGCGCGTGGCGCACGTTGACCGATGGCGGCGCGGCCCTGACGCCGCTCATCGTGTCGGCCGTGACGGCCGCCGCGTCGCTCTCGGTCGCGACCGGTCTCGTCGGCGTCGTCGGACTCGTCGGCGCCGCGGCCTTCGTGCGCTACGTGCCCCGCTACGCCCCGCGGCGCGACTGATTCAGCGCAGCGCCGTGCGACTCGTCGCGGTCGCCTCTAGTGCGACCCCGGTCGGGACGAACGCGCTGAGCAGCGGCGCGTGCCACGTCGTCGCGACGGTCACCCGCGCCGAGAGGCCGTCGGGCGTTCCCGCCGCCACGAGGGTCTGGTCGCCGGGTGCGGCCGCCACGATCGCCTCGGCCTGCGCGCGCACGGCGCCGTCGTCGAGTCGTGCGAGAGGAGCATCGCCCTCGAGCGACAGCGTGAAGCCGTCCGCGCCCGCGAGCGCCGCCG
Source organism: Microbacterium sp. JZ37 (assembly GCF_035188445.1). Lineage (NCBI taxonomy): Bacteria > Bacillati > Actinomycetota > Actinomycetes > Micrococcales > Microbacteriaceae > Microbacterium > Microbacterium sp. JZ37. The sequence continues at coordinate 2,020,921 of NZ_CP045253.1, forward strand.
CATCCGCGACCGCGTCGAGGGACTTCTGCGCGAGATACAGCGACGTCGCGTTCGCGCACACGATGATGAGCGCGAGCGCGAGGACGGCGTACCCGATCGTGAGCGGGAGGATGCTCCCGCTCTCGTCGCGCAGGAGGCCCCGGGCGCTCACGTGCCGCCCCAGAAGCGCGAGACCTTCTGCACGGACGTCGACTCAACGGGGATGCTCGTGAGGCGATCGAGCCCGAGGACGGGCGGCACGAGCGGCAGCGGGACCCTCGCGCCGATCGTCACGACGACGGTGGAGCCGGCCTCTGGGCACCCGACATGGGCGGGCACGCACGTCACGGAGACCTCGAGGGCGTCGGGCGCGATGCCGTACTCGGGCGGCACCGACGAGAGCACCTCGGGCAGCGCCGCGAACGTGTCGTCGATCCCGCCGGTCCGCGCGAGCGTGTGCGCCGCATGCCGTGCCGTCGCCTCGACGCCCAGGGCGTGCTCCTGGACGACGCCGAGCGCGACGACCAGGTACGCCAGCGGGACGAGCAGCACGATCCCGCCCACGAGGAACTCGAGCGCGGCCGAGCCCCGCTCGTCGTCCGGGGCCGCGTCAGCCCATCGACTCGACCGGCGCACGCGCCGTCACCTCCAGCGTCCCCGGCACGCCGATCAGCCCGACGACGGGCGTCGCGGAGCGGACCGTGACCCGGATGTCGCCGCCCGACACCGCGGCGCTCACGTCCTGCGCGTAGGCCGATCCGATCGCGCGTGCGATCACGAGCCGGGTCCGCTCGGCCCCGCCTTCGGGCCCCACGTCGGCGAGCGCGGCGTGGTACGCGCCCTCGACGGCCGCATCGTGCAGGACGTTGCGGACGTACACCGCGAGCCCCAGCTGCAGGACGGCGAGGGTGAGGGCCGTGAGCAGGGCGCCCACGAGGACGAACTCGACCGAGCTCGAGCCGCGCTCGTCGCGGAGGCTCGGGCCGAGCACGGTCAGATCCCGTCGACGCTGCTGATCGCCCGCTGGAACAGCCCCTCGAGCGCAGGCCCGGCGAGGGCCCAGATGAGCACGACCAGGCCGGCGGACATCAGCGTGATCAGCACCCACCCCGGCACGTCGCCGCGTTCGTCCTCGGCGAGGTCCTGCAGGGTGTCGCCCCACGCGGTGCGGAGGCGGATGGCGAGCTCGTCGATTCTGCTCATGTCGTTTCCTTTCTCGAGGGGTCAGCCGATCCCGAGGCGGAGCATGACGATGCCCGGGAAGACGGCGAAGAGGACGCTGAGGGGCAGCAGGCCGAACACGAGCGGGAGGAGCATGAGGATCTCCTTGCGGCCGGCCTGCTCGATGAGCGCGCGCTTGGCCTCCTCGCGCGCGTCCGCCGCCTGCGCCTGGAGCGCCTGGGCGAGCGGGGAGCCGCGGTCGAGCGCCGCGACGATGTGCTCGACGGAGCGGCTGAGCGCGGGCACCTGGAGGCGCCGCGCCATCGCGAGGAGCGCATCGGGCAGGGTCGAGCCCGTGCGCACGTCGAGGACGACCGCGCGCAGCTCGGCCGTGAGCTCGCCCGACCCCAGACGCGCGACGCGGCCGACGCTGTCGTAGATGCCCTCCCCCGCTGCGAGGCAGAGCGCGAGGAACTCGAGCACGGTGGGGAGCTCCTCGCCGATCCGCGCCATCCGCGCCTTCGCGCGCCCGGTGAGGGCGAGGTCTGCGCCGACTGCCCCGACGGCGGCGCCCGCGACCGGCAGCACCAGCGTCGGGCCGGAGAGCGTGCCGCCGACGGCGAGCACGGCGACGACGAGTCCGCCGGCGACGAGCCCGATCAGGGTCGCGGCCAGCTGGCGGCCGCGGAACGCGGCGACGTCGACCGGGCGGCCCGCTTGCGCGAGTCGGCGCGCGATCCCGTCCGCACCCCCGAGCAGGGCCGTCAGCCGACGCTGCGCCGCCGCCCACAGGGCTCTGGCCCCACCCGCGATCGCCGCACCCGGGTCGGCGACGGCCGACCACGCCGTCGTCCCCGCCGGATCGGTGATGTCGCGCAGGTACGGCGCGATGCGCCGTGCGAGGCTCGGCGCGCTCCAGCGCGGAGCGAGAATCAGGAGTGACCAGATGCCGAGACCGAGGCACCCGCCCAGGAGGAGCGAGAGCGCCGCGTCGGTCGCCCAGCTCATGCGAACCACCGCCGGGGCTCGGGCAGCCGGCCGATCCGGAGCATGACCCGGAACGCCACGATCGACACGGCCGCTCCCGCGAGCAGGAGGGCCACGCCCTCGGGGCTCGAGTACGCCTCCGCCCCCTCGGGCCGCATGGCGAGCAGGGCGACGATCACCCACGGCGCGAGGACGCCGAGGACCGCGGCCCCGCGCGTCCACGACTGCCGGGACTCCACCTCGGAGCGCAGGGCGGCGTCCGCGCGCACCGACGCGGCGAGCGCCCGCAGCACGGGGGTGAGCTCGGTGCCGCCGACCTGCCGCGCCATGCGCAGGGTCTCCACGATGCGGTCGGCCATCGGATCCGCGAGTGCGGACTTCAGCCGATCGGCGCTCGAGTCGAAGTGCCCCGACGCCGCCATATCGCGTTCGAAGCCCGCGAACGCCGCGCGGAGGGCAGCAGGCGCGGATCGCGCGAGCGATGAGACCGCGTCGGGGAGCGACATCCCCGCGCGGACCGAGGCGATGAGCAGGTCGCAGACGTCGGGCCAGAGCGCACGGCGGGCGCGGACGAGTCGCGCGGCGCGCGAGCGCAGCCACAGGAGGGGCCACGCGGCTCCCGCGAGCCCCGCGAGGAGGGCGAGCACCCCCACCGTCGTCACGAGCCACGCGACGGACGCCGCGACGAGCGCCGCGCCTGCGCACACCGCGACGACCACGCGCGGGGCGACATGGGAGAAGCCCGCGGACTCGAGCAGGGCCGCGAGGGCCGACGGGCGCTCGCGCGCTGCGCGCTCCCGCGGCGGCCAGAGCCATGGTGACAGGGCCAGCAGGAGCCCCGCGGCGAGCGCAGCTCCGAGGACGAGGATCACCGCCATCGCTCCCCCGTCCGGTAGAGGGTGCGCGTCTCGGGAGCGTCGTCGATGACGCGCCCCGTGGGAGCGATGATCTCCTGGACGCGGCGCCGCCCGTCCTCGGCCCGCTGACAGTGCACGACGAGGTCCACGCTCGTCGCGATCGCCGGGATGACGAACTCGCGACCGATGTTGCGGCCCGCGAGCAGCGGGAGCGCAGCGAGCTTGGCGAGGGCGTCGACCGCCGAGTTCGCGTGGATCGTCGCGGCGCCAGGGATGCCCGTGTTCAGCGCGAGCAGGAGGTCCAGCGCCTCTGCGTCGCGCACCTCCCCGATGACGATCCGGTCGGGCCGCATTCGCAGGGCCTCCTTGACGAGGCGCCGGAGGGTGATCTCGCCCGTGCCCTCGAGGCTCGGCTGCCGGCCCTGCAGCGCGACGAGGTCGGGCGCGTCCACGCCCAGCTCGAAGGTCTCCTCGACCGTGACGATGCGGTGCGCAGGCGGACACGCGGCGACGAGAGCACCCAGGAGGGTCGTCTTGCCCGCGTGCGTCGCTCCGGAGACGAGCACGCTGCGCCCCTGCCTCATGGCGTCGCGCAGGAGGTCGGCCGCCTCGGCAGCGAGCGATCCGATCTCCACGAGGCGATCGAGGCTCCGCACGTGCGGGAGGAACTTGCGGATGTTCACGGCCCAGTGCCTCCGCGCGATCCCGCCGAGGACGACGTGCAGGCGCGAGCCGTCCGGGAGGGCGGCGTCGACGAACGGCTGCGAGAGGTCGATGCGCCGCCCTGTCGCGTGGAGCATCCGCTCGACGAGGTCGCGGACCGCCGCGTCGGTGAGCGCGAGCGGGAGGCGCTCGGTCACGCCGTCCCTGGCCACGAAGATCCGATCGGGGGCGTTGATCCAGAGCTCCTCGACCGTCGGGTCGTCGAGGTGCTCCTGCAGGGGGCCGTATCCGGTCACGGCGGCGAGCACCTCGCGCACGGCCGCCTGCTCGTCGTCGACGATCGCGAGACCGCGGGCGAGGGCGAAGTCGTTGTGCCGGCGCACCTCCGCCTGCGCGATGCGCAGCACCGCCTCGGGTGCACGCGAGGGATCGGTCTGGTCGGCGCGCAGCCGATCCCTGACTCGCTCCGCGACCGCGGTCATGAGGGGACCCACGCGGCCATCCTGGCCGAATCGCCGAGACGGCCTCGAAAGTTATCCACAGCGCAGCCGCGGTCCGCTACCGTGCCGACGCCGTTCGCGCAATGGCCTGTGTGCGCGGCCGCGCCGATGCCTTACTGGGGAGACCACGGACGAGCTCGAAAGGACCGCATCATGAGCACTCCCGAGAACTCATCGGAATCGCGCCGCGACCGGCGCGCCCCGGAGCACGCGGACTATCTCGCCGGCGACGGCGATGCCGGCCACGGCAGCGACGAGCCCACGCGCGCCTACGACGTGCGCGACGTCCGCGACGACACGACAGCGTCCCGCGCCGACACCACGGCCGTCCGCGCCGACCGCGAGGAGGTCGTGGCGCGCGAGAAGGAGGAGTTCGGCGGCTTCAAGTTCGGCTCGGCCTTCTTCGGATGGCTGTGCGCGATGGGCATGACGGCGCTGCTGACCGCCCTCGTCGCGGGAGCAGGGGCGGCTCTCGGCCTCGGCGAGCAGGTGACCGCCGATGAGGCGGCCCAGAACGCCGACACGATCGGCATCGCGGGCGCCGTCGCGGTGCTCGTGATCCTGCTCGTGTCGTACTACGCGGGCGGGTACGTCGCGGGGCGGATGGCGCGGTTCAGCGGCGCGAAGCAGGGCCTCGCGGTCTGGCTGTGGGCCGTCGTCATCGCGATCGTCGTCGCGATCGTCACGGCGGTCGCGGGTGCACAGTGGAACATCCTCGCCGACGTCAACACGTTCCCCCGGCTCCCCTTCAACGAGGGCGAGCTCACGACGGTGGGCATCATCACCGCGGTGGGCGCGCTCCTGGTGAGCCTCGGCGGAGCGGTGCTCGGCGGGCTCGCGGGCATGCGCTACCACCGCAAGGTCGACCGCGCGGGCTTCCGCGCCTGATCGCTCTGGCACGCTGGTGAGGTGATCTCCGAAGCCGGTCTCGCGTTCGTCTCCGAGCGCCACCTCGCCACCCTGTCCACGATCGGCCGCGATGGCCGCATCCACGCCGTCCCGGTGGGCATGACCTACCGGGACGGCGTCGTGCGGATCATCGGCACACGCGGCACGCAGAAGTTCGTCAACGCCGCGCGCGCAGGGCGCGCGACCGTGAGCAGCGTCGACGGCGCCCGCTGGATCAGCTTCGAGGGCCCCGCGCGCGTGCGGGATGAGCCCGAGGCGGTCGCGGAGGCCGTGCGCCTCTACACGGAGCGCTACCGTCAGCCACGCGAGAACCCGCGCCGGGTCGTCCTCGAGATCGCCGTCGAGCGGGTGATGGGATCTGCCGGCATGAAGGCGTGATCGGCGTTCATGGTCGCGCTCCCTCCCGCGCCGTAGACTGATCGGACTCGCGGGAGTGGTGAAACTGGCAGACACGCAGGATTTAGGTTCCTGTGCCTCCGGGCGTGTGGGTTCAAGTCCCACCTTCCGCACGAGACGCGGTCCCGCGTCGCACCCCTCCCACCGACATCCGGAGCATCGTGCACCACATCGCTCTCATCCCGTGGCTCGACCCGCAGGCGATCATCGACGCGGCAGGGCCGTGGGCGCTGCTCGTCGTCTGCCTCATCGTGTTCTCCGAGACCGGCCTGCTCGTCGGCTTCCTCCTCCCCGGCGACACGCTCCTGCTCATCTCGGGGCTCCTCACCCACACGGTCGACGTCTTCGGCGTCAACATCTGGATCGTGAGCGGCCTCATCGCGCTCGCCGCGTTCGTCGGCGGCGAGGTCGGGTACCTCATCGGGCACAAGGGCGGGCCCGCGGTGTTCGAGCGCAAGGACTCCGGCGTGTTCAGCCGCCACAACGTCGAGCGGACCAACGCCTTCTTCGAGCGCTTCGGCGGCATCACGGTGGTGCTCGCGCGCTTCGTCCCGATCGTCCGTACCTTCGCGCCGGTCGCGGCGGGCATCGGTCATATGCCGTGGAAGCGATACTCGCTCTACAACCTCATCGGCGCGCTCCTGTGGGGCTTCGGCCTCACGATGTTCGGCTACGTGATCGCGTACATCCCGTGGGTCCGCGACATCGTCACGGAGTACATCGACGTGATCCTGCTGGCTGCCGTGGGCGGCACCGCGCTCATCGTGCTCTGGCACTACCTGCAGGAGCGCCGCCGCGCGCGCAAGGCCGCCGAAGCGGCGCCGGCCGACGACCTCGTGCTCGACGCCGAGGTGTTCGAGCGCGCGCCCGACATCGACGGAGACGGCAAGCCCGACTTCTGATCCGGTCAGGAGGCCTTCTTCGACCGCTTGCGCGGCTTGGCCTCCTTCTCGGGCTCCGCCTCCTCGGCCTCCTTCTTGCCGCCGCGCGCGGCGCGCGATCGCTCGACGCTCGCCCGCAGCGCCTCCATGAGGTCGATGACCTCGCCGCCCTTCTCCTCCTCGGCGCCGAAGGTCGCCTCGGTGTCGACCGCGTCGCCCTTCTCGAGCTTCGCCTCGATGAGGGTGCGGAGCTCCTTCTGGTACTCGTCGACGTACTCCTCCGGGTCGAAGTCGGACGAGTAGCTCTCCACGAGGCTCTCGGCGAGCTCGAGCTCCTTCTCGCTGACCTTGATCGGGTCCTCGAGGGCCGGGAACGACGCCTGCCGCACCTCGTCGGCCCACAGCAGCGTCTGCAGCATGAGCACCCCGTCGCGCACGCGCAGCGCCGCGAGCCGCGTCTTCTGCCGCAGCGAGAAGCGCACGATCGCCGTCCGGTCGGTCCGCTCGAGGGTCTCGCGCAGGAGGCCGTACGACTTGGGCGACGCCGAGTCGGGCTCGAGGTAGTACGCGCGGTCGAACGTGATCGGGTCGACCTGCTCGGTGGGCACGAACTCGACCACCTCGATCTCGCGGCTGCGCTCGGAGGGAAGCGACTTCAGGTCGTCGTCGGTGAGCACGACCGTGCGCTCGCCGTCGTCGAACGCCTTGTCGATGTCGCGGTACGCGACGACCTCGCCGCACACCTCGCACTTGCGCTGGTACCGGATGCGGCCGCCATCCGCCGCGTGGACCTGGTGGAGCGACACGTCGTGGTCCTCCGTGGCCGCGTAGACCTTGACCGGCACGTTGACGAGGCCGAACGTCAGCGCGCCCTTCCAGATCGATCTCATGGCACCAGTGAAGCGCTCCCACGCGCCGCCCGCCAGGGGTTGACGCGGATCGACCCCGCGCGCATAGCCTGAACCATGCCCGTGCCCCAGCAGCAGACCGTCGAGGTCGCCGGGCGCCGCCTGCGGGTGTCGCACCTCGAGCGCGTCATGTATCCCGAGACGGGCACGACGAAGGCCGACGTGATCGCGTACTACACGCGCATCGCGCCGCTTCTCCTGCCCCACGTCGCCGGGCGACCCGTGACGCGCAAGCGCTGGGTCGAAGGCGTCGGGACGACGGAGGCGCCCGAGGAGGCGTTCTTCGCGAAGGCGCTCGAGCCGGGCGCGCCGTCCTGGGTGCCGCGCAGGGCCATCCAGCACAGCTCGGGGCCGAAGGACTACCCGCTCGTCGACGAGGTCGCGACACTCGTCTACCTCGCGCAGGTGGCGAGCCTCGAGCTCCACGTGCCGCAGTGGCGGTTCGCGCCGGATGGATCGCCGGGGCCGGCGGACCGGCTCGTGCTCGACCTCGACCCCGGCCCCGGTGCGGGGCTCGCGGAGTGCGCCGAGGTCGCGCGGCTCGCGCGCGGGATCCTGCAGGGGATGGGACTCGACCCCCAGCCAGTCACGAGCGGCAGCAAGGGCATCCACCTCTACGCCGCGCTCCCCCGCCCGCTCCCCTCCGATGACGCGTCGGCGCTGGCCCGCGAGCTCGCGCGCGCACTCGAGGCGGACCATCCCGACCTCGCGGTCAGCGCGATGCGCAAGGACCTGCGCGCGGGCCGCGTGTTCGTCGACTGGAGCCAGAACAACGGCAAGAAGACGACCGTCGCGCCCTACTCGCTGCGCGGACGCGCGCGGCCCTGGGTCGCCGCGCCGCGCACGTGGGACGAGCTCGACGACCCCGACCTGCGGCACCTCGAGCTCGACGAGGTGCTCGCGCGCGCCGACGCGATCGGCGACCCGCTCGCCGGGATCGACCCGCCCGCGGCCGCGACCGGCCCTCTCGGCTCCTACATCGCCAAGCGCACGGCGGGGCGCACGCCGGAGCCGGTCCCCGAGACGCCCCATCCTGAGCCCGACGACGGGGATCTCCCGCGCTTCGTCGTGCATGAGCACCACGCGAGTCGGCTCCACTGGGACCTCCGGCTCGAGCGCGCCGGCGTGCTCGCCTGCTGGGCCGTGCCGAAGGGCATTCCCGACACCCCCGACCGCAACCGCCTCGCGGTGCAGACCGAGGACCATCCGCTCGCGTACATCGACTTCCACGGGACGATCCCGAAGGGAGAGTACGGCGCCGGCACGATGACCATCTGGGACGAAGGCACGTACGAGACGGAGAAGTGGCGCGACGACGAGGTCATCGTGACGCTCCGCGGACGCGAGGACGGCCCGCTCCACGAGGTGCGGATCGCGCTCATCCGCACCCAGGGATCCGGCGAGAAGTCGTCGTGGCTCCTCCACCGCACGAAGCGGCAGCCGGGGGCGGCCGCGGAGCCCGCGCGCGACGAGGCGCCGCCCGCGCGGCCGGCGCCCATGCTCGCGGTGCACGGCACGCCGGGGCTCGCCCGGACGCTCTCGTCGCCGCCGTGGGTCGAGTTCAAGTGGGACGGCGTGCGCGCGCTCGGCGAGTGGCGCTCGGGCGCCCTGCGGCTCTTCGCGCGCTCGGGCGCGGAGATCACGCAGCGCTACCCCGAGCTGTCGGGAGCTGCCCGCACGCACCTCGACGCGTGGGACGCGCTCGTCGACGGCGAGATCGTCGCGCTCGACGAGCAGGGTCGGCCGAGCTTCTCGCTCCTCCAGAACCGCATGCACCTCGAGCGCGCCGACGACGTCGCCCGCGAGAGCACGCGGGCGCCCGTGCTCCTGTACCTCTTCGACATCCTGCGGCTCGACGGCCGCGACCTCACGCCGCTGCCGCTGGAGGAGCGCCGGCACCTGCTCGAGGAGACGGCGGCGACGGCCGGTCCGTCGGTGATCGTGCCGCCGGTCTTCGACGACGTCGACATCGCCCTCGACGTCGCGCGCGAGCACGCCCTCGAGGGCATCGTCGCGAAGCGGCGGTCGTCGCCCTACCGCCCCGGCACGCGCAGCGAGGACTGGCTCAAGGTCAAGCTCACGCACACGCAGGAGGTCGTCATCGGCGGGTTCCGGCGCGGCAGGGGCGGCAGGGCCGGCTCGTTCGCCTCGCTCCTCCTCGGCGTGCCCGATGCGGATGGCCTGAGGTACGTCGGCAGGGTCGGCACGGGCTTCTCCGATCGGGAGCTGCGGCGCCTGCGCGATCTGCTCGCCCCGCTCGAGACCCGGGAGTGCCCGCTGCAGGACGTCCCCCGCGAGGACACGGGCGACGCCACCTGGGTGGAGCCCCGGCTCGTGGGCGAGGTCGAGTTCGCGGAGTGGACGCGCAGCGGCAGCCTCCGGCAGGCGCGCTGGCGCGGGCTCCGCCCCGACAAGGCCCCCGACGACGTCCGCACGGAGGCGTGACGCGACGGGTGTCGAGGAACCGCTATCGTGGGCGCTTGTGTGCCAGCGAGAGGAGCAACACGATGGCAGCACTCCATGACGCCCTGACGCCCGTATTCGACGAGGTCATCCGGCGCAACCCCGGCGAAGCCGAGTTCCACCAGGCGGTCCGAGAGGTTCTCGAGAGCCTCGGACCCGTGCTCGGCAAGCGGCCCGAGTACGCGGACGCCGAGATCATCCGCCGGCTGTGCGAGCCGGAACGCCAGATCATCTTCCGCGTGCCGTGGGTCGACGACGCCGGCCGCGTGCAGCTGAACCGCGGCTTCCGCGTCGAGTTCAACTCGGCGCTGGGCCCGTACAAGGGCGGAATCCGCTTCCATCCCTCGGTCTACCTCGGGATCGTCAAGTTCCTCGGCTTCGAGCAGATCTTCAAGAACGCGCTCACCGGCATGCCGATCGGCGGCGGCAAGGGCGGCTCGGACTTCGACCCCAAGGGCCGCTCCGACGCCGAGGTCATGCGCTTCTGCCAGTCGTTCATGACCGAGCTCTACCGTCACATCGGCGAGCACACCGACGTCCCCGCGGGCGACATCGGCGTGGGCGGCCGCGAGATCGGCTACCTCTTCGGCCAGTACAAGCGCATCACGAACCGCTACGAGTCGGGCGTCCTGACCGGCAAGGGCATCACCTGGGGCGGGTCGCAGGTGCGCACGGAGTCGACCGGCTACGGCACGGTCTTCTTCGTCAAGGAGGCGCTCGCGGCGCGCGGCATGGACCTCGAGGGCCGCCGCGTCGTCGTCTCGGGCTCGGGCAACGTCGCGATCTACGCGACCGAGAAGGCGCAGGCGCTCGGCGCGAAGGTCGTCGCCACGTCGGACTCGAGCGGCTACGTCGTCGACGAGGCCGGCATCGACCTCGACCTGCTCAAGGAGATCAAGAACGGCCACCGCGGGCGGGTCTCCGACTACGCCGCGCGCCGCGACAGCGCGCACTTCGTGGCAGGCGGATCGATCTGGGATGTGCCGTGCGACATCGCGCTGCCCTGCGCGACCCAGAACGAGCTCGACGCGGATGCCGCCGCGGCGCTCGTGCGGAACGGCTGCCTCATCGTGGCCGAGGGCGCGAACATGCCGACGACCCCCGAGGCGACGCGCGTGCTGCGCGAGGGCGGCGTCGTCTTCGCCCCCGGCAAGGCCGTGAACGCGGGCGGTGTCGCGACGAGCGCCCTCGAGATGCAGCAGAACGCCTCACGCGACTCGTGGTCGTTCGAGCACACCGAGCAGCGCCTGTCCGAGATCATGAGCTCGATCCACGCGCGGTGCCTCGAGACCGCCGACGAGTACGGGGCTCCCGGCGACTACGTCGCGGGCGCGAACATCGCGGGCTTCACGCACGTCGCCGACGCGATGCTCGCCCTCGGCGTCATCTGAGCGTCAGGCACCGGCCCCGGCGGTATCGCTCGTGGGCCGGTGCCCGTGCTCGCCGCCGATGCCGAAGTAGTGGCGGAAGCTGTAGATGGTCGGCTCCCAGAGCCGTGGATCGATGTGATCCGTGCCGGGCGCCACGATCCGCGGGTCGGCGTGCACGGCCTGCACCTCCGCCTCCACGATCGCGTAGTCGCCGAGGCCGTCGGTGATCCGCGCGACGCGCGCCTCGAGCTGCAGGGCGCACTCCTCGACGCGCGGCGGCGCGACGTGCTGCGAGGCCTGCGGGGTCAGGCCGGCGGCGGCGAACTTGTCGGCGACGTGACGGTAGCGCGCCGCCTTCGCGGGCGGCACGTCGACGCGCCCCGTCGTATCCGCGATCGCCTCGACGGCGTTCCAGAGCGCGGGCGACGGGAAGTTCACGGTCAGCTCGGGGCGCTCGCGCACGTTTCGCTGCGTCTGGCCGTCGTTCTCGAGCCCCAGCACGAGCATCCACCCGAGCGCCCAGTACGACGACGCGGGCGCCAGATTCGGCGTGCCGTCGGGGTTGACCGTGCCGATCAGCATCACGGGCGTCCCCACGTAGAGGACGGACGGGCGGATGTCGAGATGACGGACGGTCGTCATGGAGCTCCTCGGGTGGTGCGGGTGGGAGTAGCGTCGATCCCGTGTTCGAGCGTATCGAGGCGGACGGACCGGGATGGCCCGTGTGACGCGGCTGAAGCGCGTCTATGACGCGGCGGAGGCAGACGACGGATGGCGTGTGCTCGTGGACCGGCTGTGGCCCCGCGGCGTCTCCCGCGAGCGCGCGGCATGGCATCGCGACCCCGAGCACAACCACGCCGTCGTCCTGCGCGACCATCTGGAGGAGCATCCGTGACCCGACGCCTCGAAGACCTGCTCGGAATCGACCACCCCGTCGTCCTCGCGCCGTTCGGCGGCGTCTCATCCGTGGCGCTCACCGCTGCGGTGAGCGACGCGGGCGGGCTCGGCTCGTACGGGCTGTACGGCTACGCGCCCGACCGGATCCGCGACACGATCGCCGCTCTGCGCGCGGCGACCGCGCGCCCGGTCGCGGTGAACCTGTGGCTGCCGCGCGGCGACGAGGTCGCGCCCGACGAGGTCGATCTCACGGCCGCGGTCGCCGCCGTGAGCGGATTCTTCGACGAGCTCGGGATCGAGATCCCCGAGAAGCCGCCGTCGTTCCTCCCTCCCTTCGAGGACCAGCTCGACGCGGTCGTGGATGCCCGCCCCGATGTGCTGAGCGTCGTCTTCGGGGTCCCGTCGCCCGCTCACGTCGAGCGCCTGCGCGCCGCGGGCATCCGGATCTTCGGCACCGCGACGACCGTCGACGAAGCGCGCGCCCTCGCCGACGGCGGTGTCGACGCCGTCGTCGCGACGGGCGCCGAGGCGGGCGGCCACCGGGTGTCGTGGCTGCGGCCGCCCGAGGAGTCCCTCGTGGGCGGGCTCGCCCTCATCCCCCAGGTCGTCGACGCGGTCGATGTGCCCGTCGTCGCAGCGGGCGGCATCGTCGACCGTCGCGGCGTCGCCGCCGCGCGCGCCCTCGGCGCCGACGGCGTCCAGGTCGGCACAGCCTTCCTCCGCACATCGGTCTCGGCCGCGCCCGCGTCGCACCGCGCGGCGATCGCATCGGGAGCCGACACCGTGCTCACGCGCGCGATGAGCGGGCGCCTCGCCCGCGGCATCCCGAACCGCGCCGTGCGCGAGATCGAGCACGCGGGAGCGATCGTCCCCTTCCCGGCGCAGAACTGGCTCACCGGGCGCTTCCGGGCCGAGGCCGCCGTGCAGGACCGGGGCGACCTGCTGTCGCTGTGGGCGGGTCAGAGCGCGGGGCTCACCCGCCACGACGACGTCGCCGAGCTGTTCGCCGAGCTCGTCGCGGGCTGGAGCTGACGGTCAGGAGTGCGCGTCGTCGCGGTCGACGTGGCCCGACTGCTCCAGCTGGAACGTGGAGTGCGCGACGTCGAAGTGCTCGGCCAGGCACTCCTGCAGCCCGTTCAGGACCGCGCCGCTGCGCCCCTCGTCGATGACCGACTGCTCGACGACGACGTGCGCCGTGAAGACCGGCGCGCCGCGCGTGAGCTGCCACACATGGACGTCGTGCACATCGGCGACACCGGGGGCCGCGAGGATGTGCGCGCGGATGGCGGCGACGCTCGTCCCCGCCGGCGCCGACTCCGCGAGCACGCCGACGACCTCCCGCAGGAGCGAGATCGCGCGCGGCACGATGAGCACCGCGATCGCGAGCGACGCGAGCGCGTCGGCGGGCATCCATCCGGTGAGAAGGATGACGACGGCGGCGACGATCACGAGCGCCGATCCGACGAGGTCGCCCAGCACCTCGAGGTACGCGCCGCGCACGTTCATGCTGTGCCGCTGCGCGGCGCTCAGCAGCCACAGCGACACCGCGTTCGCGACGAGACCCGCGAGGGCGACGACGAGCATCCATCCGCCGGTCACCTCGTGGGCGTCGGGCGAGAGGAGGCGCCGCACGCCCTCGATCGCGACCGTGACGCACAGCACGATGAGGATGACGGCGTTCACGAGCGCCCCGAGCACCTCGGCGCGCTGATATCCGTACGTCCGTCGGTCGTCCGCGGGCCGCGCGGCCACCGCGCTCGCGATGAGCGCGACGACGAGGGCCACGGCGTCGGTGAGCATGTGCACGGCGTCGGCGAGCAGCGCGAGCGATCCCGTCATGATCGCTCCGACGACCTGCACGACGAACACCGCGCCCGTGAGGGTCAGTGAGATCGTCAGCAGCCGACGGCTGTCGGCGCCGCGGATGCCCGGTGCGTGGTCGTGCATGACTCCAGGCTAGGCGCGTCGGACGCCCGCTCGGGGGCTCTGCGCGCTGTCGGGAACGGGGATGATTCTCGTTACGTCAGAGCGACGCGAGAAGCGGCCCCAGCTGCGCGAACGCACGGGCCCGGTGTGACGCCGCGTTCTTCTCGTCGGCCGTCCACTCCGCGACCGTGCGCTCGTCGGCGCCCTGGCCATCCGGCACGAACACGGGGTCGTACCCGAAGCCGCCCGCACCGCGTGGTTCGCGGGCGATGCGCCCGGGCCAGATGCCCTCGACGACGTGCTCGCCGCCGTCGGGGGTGACGAGGACGATCACCGACGTGTAGTGCGCGCCACGGTGCGGGTCGGAGATGTCGGAGATCTGATCCAGCAGGAGTGCGAGGTTCGCCGCGTCGTCCTTCGCGTGCCCGGCCCAGTACGCCGAGAACACGCCGGGCGAGCCGCCCAGCACGTCGACGCACACGCCGGAGTCGTCGGCGAGCGCGGGGAGCCCCGTGTGGGCGGCCGCCGCGCGGGCCTTGATGAGCGCGTTCTCGGCGAAGGTCGTGCCGTCCTCGACCGGCTCGGGTCCGTCATAGGAGACGACCTCGAAGTCGGGTCGCGTGCTGGCGACGATGCCCTGGAACTCCGCGACCTTGTGGGCGTTGTGCGTCGCGAGGACGATGCGCCGGCTCACGCCTCCTGCCCCAGGGCGGCGAGCTGGTGGCGGCGCAGCTCAGCGCACCCGTTCACGCCCAGCTCGAGAAGCGCGTCGAGCTCGCGCTTGTCGAACGGCGCGCCCTCGGCCGTGCCCTGCACCTCGACGAACAGACCGCGCCCGGTGACGACGACGTTCATGTCGGTCTCGGCGCGCGAGTCCTCGACGTACGGGAGGTCGAGCATGGGGACGCCGTCGATGATGCCGACCGAGACCGCGGCGACCGAGTCGAGCAGGACGCGCGACTTCTGCCCGACGAACCGCTTGTCGCGCCCCCACTCGATCGCGTCCGCGAGTGCGACGTACGCACCCGTGATCGCGGCCGTCCGGGTGCCGCCGTCGGCCTGGAGCACGTCGCAGTCGATGACGATCGTGTTCTCGCCGAGCGCCTTCGTGTCGACCACGGCGCGCAGCGCGCGGCCGATGAGGCGCGAGATCTCGTGCGTGCGCCCGCCGATCTTGCCCTTCACGCTCTCGCGCTGGTTCCGCTCGTTCGTGGCGCGCGGGAGCATCGCGTACTCGGCGGTGACCCAGCCGCGCCCCTGGCCGGTGAGCCACCGGGGCACGCCGTTCGTGAAGGAGGCCGTGCACAGGACCTTGGTGTCCCCGAAGCTGATGAGAGCCGATCCCTCGGCCTGGCTGCTCCAGCCCCGCTCGATCGTGATGGGACGCAGCTGGTCGGGGGTGCGGCCGTCGGCGCGCTGGGTCATGGTGTCCTCTTCTCTCATCGGGGGAGGTCGATCGCGCCCGTGCGCACGAGGCGCACATCGCGCACCTCGCGGCCGAGCAGGCGGTTGGCGAGCGCCGTGAACGTCTCGGTGTCGGCTCCGGTCGCCTCGTAGGTGTGGACGGGCGTCGCCGACGGGTCGGCGAGGAGGTCGCCCGACACGAGCTGGCGGTAGACGTCCTTCGCGGTCTCGGAGTCGCTCGACACGAGCGAGACGCCGTCGCCCATGAGGTAGCTGATCGCGCCCTTGAGGAACGGGTAGTGCGTGCAGCCGAGCACGAGGGTGTCGACGCCCGCACGCCGCAGCGGCGCGAGGTACTCCTCGGCGGCCGCGAGCAGCTCGGGCGAATCGGTCACGCCGGCCTCCACGAACTCCACGAAGCGCGGGCAGGCGGCGGTGAACACCTCGACCCCGGGGTTCACACCGAGCATGTCCTGATACGCGCCGGAGCCGATCGTCCCCTCCGTGCCGATCACGCCGATCCGGCCGTTGCGGGTCGCCGCGATGGCCGTGCGCACGGCTGGCCCGATGACCTCGACGACGGGCACGTCGTACCGCTCTCGGGCGTCGCGCAGCATCGCCGCGGACGCCGTGTTGCAGGCGATCACGAGCATCTTCACGCCCTGGTCGACGAGGGTGTCGAGCACCTCGAGCGCATAGCGGCGGACGTCGGCGATCGGCTTCGGCCCGTACGGCGAGTGCAGCGTGTCGCCGATGTACAGCATCGACTCGCGCGGCAGCTGGTCGCCGATCGCACGGGCCACCGTGAGGCCGCCGACGCCCGAGTCGAAGATCCCGATCGGCGCGTTGTTCACGATGTCCCAGCGTACCCGCCGGGCCGGAGCAGCTCGCGCACGCCGGTAGGCTGACCGCCATGAGCGCCTCCACGGCCCTGTTGACGGACCGCTACGAACTGACCATGCTCGACGCCGCGCTGCGCGACGGCACCGCCGACCGGCACTGCGTCTTCGAGCTCTTCGCCCGGCGCCTCTCCGGCGGGCGCCGCTTCGGCGTCGTGGCGGGCACGGGGCGCCTCCTCTCCCTCCTGCGCGAGTTCCGCTTCGGCGAGGACGAGCTGCGCTTCCTGCGGGACGAGCACGTCGTGAGCGCGGAGACCGTGCGGTACCTCGAGAGCTACCGCTTCGGCGGGACCGTCACGGGCTACCGCGAGGGCGAGCTCTACTTCCCCGGCTCCCCCATCCTCACGATCGAGGGCTCGTTCGCCGACGCCGTCATCCTCGAGACGCTCGCTCTGAGCGTGATGAATCACGACGCGGCCGTCGCGACGGCCGCTGCGCGGATGAGCATCGCCGCCGGCGACCGGCCCCTCGCCGAGATGGGCTCGCGCCGGGCGGCCGAGCAGTCGGCGGTCGCTGCCGCGCGCGCGGCCTACATCGCCGGCTTCGGCGCGACGAGCAATCTCGAGGCCGGCCGCCAGTGGGGCATCCCGACGATGGGCACCGCCGCGCACTCGTGGACGCTCCTCCACGACACCGAGGAGGACGCCTTCCGCTCGCAGATCGCGGCCCTCGGCAGCGGCACGACCCTGCTCGTCGACACCTACGACATCCGCCGCGGCGTGGAGCGCGCGGTCGCGGTCGCCGGCACCGGGCTCGGCGGCGTGCGGATCGACTCGGGCGACCTCCCGATCGTCGCAGCCGAGGTGCGCGCCCAGCTCGACGCACTCGGCGCCACCGAGACGCGGATCACCGTCACGAGCGATCTCGACGAGTACGCCATCGCCGCTCTCGCCGCATCGCCCGTCGACGCGTACGGCGTGGGCACCTCGGTCGTCACGGGGTCGGGCTATCCGACCGCGGGGATGGTCTACAAGCTCGTCGCGCGTCAGGACGCGTCGGGCGGATGGGTCGCGGTCGCGAAGAAGGCGGAGGGCAAGGGCTCCCAGGGCGGTCGGAAGCGGGCGTTCCGCCGCCTCGAGGACGGCGTGGCGCGCGACGAGTACGTCGAGATCGCCGACGGGTTCGAGGAGCTGCCGACGGCGGCCGACATCGAGGGCGGGCGCATGCTCCAGGTCACGCTCGTCGATCACGGCGCGTTCGACGCGGCACACGAGGGCCCCGAGGGCGTCCAGGCGGCGCGCGCGCATCACCTCGCCGTCCGGGAGGAGCTGCCCGTGCGCGCCCTCGCGCTCAGCAAGTCCGATCCCGCCATCCCCACGGTGTTCGCCGACGCCGGCGACCGCTGAGACGAGAAGAGCCGCCGGCCTCTGCGCCGGCGGCTCGTCTCACTTCTGCATGGACTCGTAGATCTCCTTGCACGTGGGGCACACGGGGAACTTCTCGGGGTCGCGCCCGGGAGTCCACTTCTTCCCGCACAGCGCGCGCACCGGCTTGCCGGTGATCGCCGACTCGAGGATCTTGTCCTTCTTGACGTAGTGCGAGAAGCGCTCGTGGTCTCCGGGCTCGATGGTCTCCTCGCGGAGGAGCTCCTCGAGCTCGCGGTCGAGGAGTGCCGTGCCGCCCTGGTCGGGACTGTCAAGCGGGGTGCTCATGACCTGCAGTCTAATCGCGCGGCGGATGCCCGTGGCGGGCTCCGGCGTCAGGTGGCGCCCGCGAACTCCATGATGCGGGTGCCGCGCACGTCGAACACGGCGGCGCCGATCCCGATGCCGATGAGGAGGACGGCGGCCCCGGAGCCGAGTCCCGTCCAGAGCACGGCGACCGACTCGACCTGGCGGTCCGCGATCGCGAGCCACGCGAGCCAGACGGTCGGCGCGCTCGCGGCGAGCGCGCCCAGCAGCACGAGGGCCTGCGACCAGGCGCCCGTCGAGTCGGTGCGCTGCGGCTGCTGGAACGGACCGTCGCCGGGCCGCGCCACGGCGTACGGCGCGACGACCGACGCGATGCTCGAGAGCCCGAAGCCCGACAGAAGGAGCGCTGCGGTGACCCCGACGACCGGCATCAGGGCGTCGCCGCGTCCGCTCACGAGGATGGAGAGGGCGGTCGCGACCGCGAGGACGGGCACCGAGATGAGCACGACCGGCGCGAGCCGGCCGGCCCGGTCGGCGACGCCGCGCACGCCGCTCGCGATGTGGAGCCACACCGCGGAGGCGTCGTACGCGAGGTCGTTGTGCGGCAGCCAGCCGTAGAAGAGAGCCATGAGCGGCACCGGGACGAGCGCGGCGACCTCGATCGGGACGCCCGCGACGAGCAGCGGGATGACCGGCAGGATGCCGGCGACCGGGATGACGAGAAGATTCGCGAGGTAGCGGCTGTCGCGCAGACCGTACACGAGGCTGCGCGCCGCGATCGCTCCGGTCGCCGTCCGAGGAAGCAGCGCGAACCATCCGAGTCCCGCACCTCCGCGGGCCACCACGGGATGCTCGATCGTCGTGAGGAGGCGGCGGACGAGCGCGACCCACGCGACCGCGAGCGCGGCGACGACGACGATCCCGATCGCGACGGCCAGGCCGACCGACCCGCTGCCCGAGGCCTCGCCGGCAGGCAGCGCCGTCCCCGGCACGAGCGCCGCGATGAGCCCCGCGACGCGGCCGAGGGCCCGTGCGGCGCCGGGCGACCAGACCGCGGCGGAGGCGATGGTCGCCGGCACGCTCGCGACAACGAGTGCCACGACGAACACGCCCGCGGCGTCGGCCGGCCGTCCCTGTCCGCCGAGAGCGGCACGCAGCGCCATCACGACGCGCGCCACGAGCACGCACGCAAGAAGATGGAGGACTGCGCCCGCGATCGCGCTGCCGGCGGATGCGCCGAGCTGCGTCCAGACGATCGTCGCGACGACCTCGTAGACGAGCAGCAGCCACGTCGGCACGCTCACGAGCGACGCGAGGAGCAGGACGGCCGCCAGCGGGTCGGGCGCAGCGCCCAGCGTGCGGAACCGGCGCGGATCCAGCGGGTCGACGGTCGCCGTCAGCGCGGGAGCGATCGCGAAGGAGAGCACGAGCCCTGCCGCCGAGAGCACGAGCGCGGTCGCCGCGAAGCCGTCGGGAAGCGACGGCAGCGCGAGCGCGCGCGAGGCCGTGACGGCGGTGCCGATGACGAGCGCGAGGAAGCCGACCGCCCGAGGGATCGTGCGCCCCGGCTCGCGGAATGCGCCGACGAGAAGCGCGGCCCTCAGTCGGAGAACGTGTGCAGCCACTCGAGCCCCTCCACCTCGCCGAGTCCGCCGGCGAGCTCGACGAAGCGCTGCTCGAGGGTGAGGTCGCCCTTGACCTCGTCGACCGTGCCCTCCTCGAGCACCTGTCCGGCGACGAGCACCGCCACGCGCGTGCACACCTTCTCGATGAGATCCATGCCGTGACTCGAGAGGAGCACGGTGCCCCCGCTCGCGACGTACGCGTCGAGGATCTCGAGCACCTTCGCCGCAGACGCCGGGTCGACGGCCTCGAAGGGCTCGTCGAGCACGAGGAGCTGCGGCGAGTGGATCATCGCGGCCGCGAGCATCACCTTCTTCGTCATGCCGGCCGAGTAGTCGGAGACCACGCGGCCGAGCGCGTCGCCGAGGTCGAGCGCGCCCGCGAGGTCGGCCGTGCGGTCCGCGACCACCCCGGGCTTCATTCCCCGGAGCATGCCCGTGTAGTACAGCAGCTGCCGGCCCGTGAGCCGATCGAACGTCCGCAGACGGTCGGGGAGCACGCCCATCCGCTTCTTCGCGTCGCGCGGGTGCGTGCGCAGATCGACGCCGCACACCCGGATCTCGCCGCGGTCGGGGCGCAGCAGGCCGGAGATCATCGACAGCGTCGTCGTCTTCCCCGCGCCGTTCGGCCCCAGGAGGCCGTAGTACATGCCTGCGGGGACCTCGAGGTCGATGCCGGCGACGGCATGCGTTCCGCCGTACGACTTGGACACGCCCTGGAGCGTCAGCGCAGGGCTCCCCGGCTCGGTTTCGCGGATCTCTGCCTCGGTCACCGCCCCACGGTATCAAGTCGCATCGGGAGCCCCCGGTCATCACGATCCGGTCACGACCTCCCGGAGGAGTCCTGGCAAAGTGCCGCCGATGGGGACCGCATTGTCGCTCATCCACAGTCTCTTCGCTACCCTGAAAGAGCCAGTTCGTCGTGAATCTTCGATGAACCCGGACTGAACCGATCAAGGGGAGTCACGCATGACCATCCAGACCGTCATCCTCGCCGCAGGCATGGGATCGCGCCTCGGCCGCGTCCTGCCCAAGTCCCTCACGGTTCTCAGCGACGGACGCTCGATCATGCAGCAGCAGCACGAGAACATCCGCGCGGCCTTCGGCGACGACGCCCGCATCACGACCGTGGTCGGCTACCGCGCGGAGGACATCGTCGAGCGCTTCCCCGACGCGAACTACGTCTACAACGAGCGGTACGACCAGACCAACACCTCGAAGAGCCTCCTCCGTGCCCTCTCGGCGACCGGCCGCGGCGGCGTGCTCTGGATGAACGGCGATGTCGTGTTCGACCCGCGCATCCTCGACCGCGCGATCGGCAACATCCAGGCCGACCAGTCCTTCGTGACCGTCAACACCGCCAAGGTGAGCGACGAGGAGGTCAAGTACACGGTCACGCCCGAGGGCTGGATCGACGAGCTCTCGAAGACCGTCGTCGGCGGCATCGGCGAGGCCGTGGGCATCAACTACATCTCGCAGCGGGACAAGCGCGCCTTCATGCGCCAGCTGTCGCGCGTCGACGACCAGGACTACTTCGAGCGCGGCCTCGAGCTCGCGATCGCCGAGGACGGGCTGCGCCTCCTCCCGATGGACGTGTCCGACCTGTACGCCGTCGAGGTGGACTTCGCCGAGGACCTCGAGCGGGCCAACGCGGCACTCCTCTGACCGTCGCCAGGGGGCGGCCGGGTAGCATCGGCGTGATGGCCGACAAGGTTCACCGCATCCACTCGCTTCCGGACGACGCGCCCTGGAGCGGCGGGCTTCCGCCCGTCGGCTCGGAGGAGCATCCGTTCGCGATCCGCGCGCTCGATCGGGTGCTCGGCGTGCAGCGTCCCCTCGTGCTCGCGCACCTGCGCTCCATCCGGCTGCGGCATCCGGAGGCGACTCCGGACCAGATCGTGCGGATGCTCGAGCGCCGCTATCTCCTGGGCGTCACGTCCGGCGGGGCGGCCGTCGGGGCCGCCGCCGTGGTCCCGGGTGTCGGCACCGGCGTCACGCTCGCCCTGTCGGGCGTCGAGACGGTCGGGTTCGTCGAGGCGACGGCCCTCTATGCCCAGTCACTCGCCGAGTTGCACGGATTCGCCGTCGAGGATCCGAATCGCGCCCGCGCGCTCGTGCTCACCCTGATGATGGGCGAGGAGGGCGTCGATCTCGTGCGGCACCTCGCCGCGCAGGTCGTCGGCAAGGGCACGTCGCTGTCGGCGCACTGGGGCGACCTCATCACGAAGACGCTCCCCCGCGCCGCTCTCGCGCCGATCGTCGACCGTCTCAAGACCGCGTTCATCCACCAGTTCGCGGTGCGCGGGGGCGCGAGTGTCGTCGGCAAGGCCCTGCCGTTCGGCGTCGGCGCGGCGGTGGGCGGTGTCGGCAACCACCTCCTCGGTCGTCGCGTCGTCGTCGCGTCGCGCAAGGCGTTCGGCCCGGCACCGGAGCGGCTTCCGGAGTGGCTCGCCCCCAAGCCGGGAGCGGAGCGGCTCGAGAGCGTCGCCCTGCGAGGGATCCAGACGGCAGGCGCTTCGCTGCGCGCGGCGGCGGGCTCGATGGGCTCGGGCGTCGGAGCCGTCGGCCGCGGCGTCGCGCGACTCGGGCGCGATACGGTCGGACGCGCCCTGCCGCGCGGACGGCGAGACGATGCGGATGTCGCGGGCACTCCGGCCGCGGACGTCGACACGAGCGACGAGCGCGACGTGAGAGACGAGCGTCCGTAGCCGACGCCGCGCGCACAGCCGTCGATACGACGGCGTGGCCGCCTCCGGCTGTGGACAGGCCGCCGTCCCTCGCGCATGCTCGTCCGAGGCCGCTCGTAGCGTCACGGCATGCTCACGCCGCTCCCCTCACGACGGTTCGATCCCCCGTATCGCGTGCCCTGGCGCGTAGACCGAGCGGACCCCGCCCATCCGCGCGTGCTCAATGCATCGCGCGAGCCGGCCGACTTCGTGCGGGCGTTCGTGCACGACGATGTGACGCCGCCATCCAGCGAGCACTGGGGACTCGTGCTGCCGGAGGAGATCTGCGAGCTCTGCCTGTGCGAGCGCGCCCTCGCGTCGACGCTCGTGACGCTCGCCTGGTTCCGGCCCGGCGAAGACGATGAGTACCTCTGGCGGTTCTGTCTCTGACGCGTGCGGCCGGTCAGCCCCAGGTTCGGGGCTGACGCCGGAACTCGTCACGGCGCGAGTATCCGTAGGGCCGCCGGCCCTGAGGAAGGTCTTCCGCGTCGAGGTCGACGAGGAGCTCTCCGACCTCCACCTCGAGCGCGACGGCGATCTGGAGCAGGGTGTAGAGCGTCGGGTTGCCCGCGCCCTTCTCGATCCGCTGCAGATGAGTGAGATCGAGGTCTGCGCACTCCGCCAGCTTCTTCGCGCTCAGGGTCGCCGCGTGTCGCAGCTGGGCGATGCGGCGCCCCACCTTCAACGACGCGTCGGAGTGCGGCTCTGGCATCCTTCCAGCTTGCTGACGGTGGCAGGAAAAGCGTAGGTACTCATGCCCTGGCTTTCGGGCTACCGCATATAAGCCCTGCGCGACGCGGGTCAGGTGCCTCGTCCATAGGTCGAAGTCGTGAGCTCGCAGCAACCTACGGACGAAACGAGGAACCCCAAAGCATCCGACTCGACACGGCCGTCGAAGACATCGCGCCTGGCGTGTTGTCGTCGACGTGTTCATCTTGGCGCCATCCCGCCGCCATACGTCCGCATCCGCACCGGCGGGCGGCTGGCGGGCCGGTTTCAGGGTGCTGCTGTGGCGAGCTGCGGTTGCGGTTCGATGCGCGCGGGCGTGCCGGGGCCGTGGTCGATGTCTTCGTGGTGGGCGATGTCATCGGCGTCGAGGAGGGCTTGGGCGAGGTATTCGGGGGTTGTCCGGTAGTGGCGGAACCATTCCCGGATGTCCTGTTCGATCTCGAGGTGCAGCCGCAGCTCCCTCTCCCGCTCCTCCTGCTCCCGCCGGCGCTGCTCCTCCTCCCGCTGGTGCTGTTCGCGTTCCGGCTGGTGCTGTTCCTGTTCGCGCTCTTGTTCGCGTTCGTGCTGGCGGGCGCGGCGGCGCTGCTCGGCCTGCTCGCGGTCGCGGTGGTGGCGGGCGAGGGCGTCGGCGATGAGCTGGTCCGGGGTGGCTTCCGCGCGGACCTGCGGGGGTGGCTTCTCGGTGTACGTGTATCCGGCGGGACTGGTCCATTCCAAGACCCCGTCGCCGAGCTGCCTGACCTGCCAGGGCGTGTGGTGCTTGTCCTGGTGGCATCCCTCGCACAGGCAGGCGAGGTTGCCCACGTCCGTGACACCGCCCTGGGCGTACGGGATGGTGTGGTCCAGGTCGGCAGTGATCGCGAGGTTGCGGCACCCGGGGGTGCGGCAGCGTTCGTCGCGGGCGAGGAGGTACCGCTTCTGCGCCGCGGTGGGGGTGTACCGGTCGACGGTGAGCAGCGCCCCGGTGTCGGGATGGCAGAACACCCGCTCCCACCCGGCCGCGTTCCCCGCGAGCTTGCGGGCGGTGTCCGCGTCGATCGGCCCGTACCCGGCCAGGAACCCCGGTTCGTCATCGAGCCCCGCCAGCGTCGTGGCCGCGACCGTGACCTGCACCACCGCCCGCACCCGTGACAGCACCCGATCCACATCCCCCACCAAGCCCCGCACCGACGGCGGCGCCCCACGCGGAGGATCCACGTCTGGAGGCGATCCGTCCGGGGGTGAGGCTCCGGGACCTCGCGCGTGGTCAGCGTCGTCGGCACCCGCATCGGGGGCCGCCGAATCCGTGTCCGCGGTCGCACCCGCGGCATCCGCTTCGGGCTCCGTCGAACCCGTGGCGCCCGCGTCCGTACCGCCGACATCCGTCGTGCCCGCGTCCGCATCGCCGACATCCGTGGCGCCCGAGTTCGTGTCTGTGGTCCAGGGGGCGGGGGCGTCGTCGGGGTCGCTGCACAGGGCGGACAGGACCTCCACGGCGAGGTCCGACGCGATCTGCATCGCCGTCCGCGGCCCCTCCCCACCCTCACCGACCCGCTCCGAATCCTCGAACCGCACCCCCGACCCACCGGCGACGCCCGCACCCACACCCACACCCGCACCCGCGCCCGCAACGCTCCCGGCGCCCGCGGCGGCGGCGGTTTCGGCGGCGCGGCGTTCCTGCCGGGCCAGGTCCCGCGCGTGCTGGCGCAGGGCCCGGGCGATCGCCTGGATCCGGGTCGCCTCGCCCACGATCTCCAGCGCCTGCGTCCCATCCGGGAGCACCTTCACCCACACACCCCGCCGCGCCATCGCCGACCGATGCCGATCCGAGAACGACCCCGGATCCAGCCTCTCCGCCAGAGCCTCCGCGAACACCCGCGTCTCGAACGGCGTCGCACCCTCCGCGTACCCGACGGCCGCGCCCTCGAACACCTCCCGCAGCCCATCCGGCAGCCGCATCCCGACCTGCCGGATCACGTCCGCGTGCCGACCCGTGATCCGGGCACCCTCCAGCGCCGCGAACGTCTCCGGAAACGACCCCACCAACACCATCGCATCCGAGATCCGCGACTGCATCCGCCCCTTCGACTCCCCCAGAGCCGCCGCGAACTCCCCCGCCATCGCCCGGAACGGGAAGTCATACCGCGACGAGACCGCCCCCGACCTCGCCAGCTGCGCCCGCGCGACCTCCCCCGCCTCAGCCAGCGCCTGAATCTCCAGCGCATCCGCCTCCGCCCGCAAAGCCCGCGCCCGACGCGCCCGCTCCACCGCCGAACGCGTCACCGCGACCTCCGCCGGAGTGGGCTCCCAACCCACCCCCGCATCCTCCCGCGGCATCGTCCTCGACATACCCCCACACTACCCACCCCATCGGACATTCCACCGAACAATCCCAAACTGTGGACAACTCGCTATCGAATCTATGACCGATGCAGTACGGCGCGCATCTGGATCCGACGACCGAGCTGGTCCAGCCCGAGCCGCTGCTCCGCGGCCACGAGACCTCGCTCGAACGCCGTCGTCGGCTGCTCCTCGATGAACCCGCACCTCGCGTAGAACGGCGCGTTCCAGGGCACCTCCGCGAAGGTCCGCAGGGTCATGGATGCGTGTCCGCGCCGCCGCGCCTCGTCCTTCACGGCATCGACGAGGCGACGCCCGATCCCCTGACGACCGAAGGCGGGCCGCACCGACAGCTGCTCGAGATGCGCGGCTCCGTCCACCTCGAGCACATGCGCGAACCCGACGAGCGCGTCACCCTCCGCGACCAGGAGGAACCCGGGCTGCGCAGCCCGATCCGCCCCGGCCGGCGCCGGATCCCACCGCTCCGGGGCGAGCAGGTCCACGAGCAGGCGATCCGCCTCGTTCTCGATCCGCTCGACATCGGCGAGATCCTGGGGAGCGACGGGGCGGATGCGGATGGCCATGGCGTCGAGCCTACAAACCGGCTCGTAGACTCGCAGGGTGACCGCCCTCCTCGCCGTGCTGCTCCTCGTCAACGCCGTCTTCAACGTCGTGGTGTGGCCGCGCTTCTGGAAGCGGGTGACAGCGGACCCCCGTGCACGCGATGAGCAGGGCCGCAGGACGGCCTTCTACACCGTGCACGCCGTGCTCATCGGCGCCGCCCTCGTGCTCGCGGCCGCCTCCGCGGTCGCCGGCGTCTGGGCGCTCGTCGCCTGACTCCGGCGGGTGCGCGACCTCGCCGCCGCCCGACGGACCGCCTAGGGTGAGCCCATGGACGATGATCGCCTGCGTCGCAAGTACCCCGTCTCCGCCATCGGCGGCGGGTTCGACGCCGTCTGGCGCCCCAGCGCGCACGAAGCGGATCAGGCGTGGCGCGCTCTCCAGATCGTGCCCGTCCCCGCGCCCTCTCCGGACAAGGGGCCGGGCGTCATCGACTTCGACGACGGCACCGTCACGATCGAGATCGACGAGTGACCGAGACGAGGAAAGGCCCCGCCGAAGCGGGGCCTTTCCTCGTGGACGAGACGACTTACTTGGAGCCGCCGAAGCCCTTGAAGCGCTGGTTGAACTTCTCGACGCGGCCGGCCGAGTCCATGATGCGCTGCTTGCCCGTGTAGAACGGGTGCGACGCCGACGAGATCTCCACGTCGATGACGGGGTACTCGACGCCGTCGAGCTCGATCGTCTTGTCGCTCGTGGCGGTCGAACGGGTGAGGAAGGTCTCGCCCGAGCCGAGGTCACGGAAAACGACCGGCTGGTACGTCGGGTGGATGTCAGTCTTCATGGTTGTCCTTGCGGGATCGATTCGATCGGATGAGAAAGTCTGCGGGCGCAGAAGCACCAAAGCCCAAGCTTATCAGACGTCGGACGCGGACACGGCGCGAGCGGCGTACCGTCCGTCCTGCTCGGCGACCGTGATGTCGAGACCGAACGTCGCGGTGAGGTTCTCGGCCGTGAGCGTGTCGCGGATCGGGCCCGCGGCCACCGCCTTGCCGTCGCGCAGCAGGAGCACGTGCGTGAAGCCGACGGGGATCTCCTCGACGTGGTGCGTCACCATGATCATCGCCGGCGTCCCGGGAGCGGCCGCGTAGCCGCTGAGGAGCTCGAGGAGGACCTCGCGCGCCCCGAGGTCGAGGCTCGCCGTGGGCTCATCCAGGAGGAGCAGCTCGGGGTCGGTCATGATCGCGCGGGCGATCTGCACGCGCTTCTGCTCCCCGTCGCTGAGCGTGCCGAACTCGCGGTCGGCGAGGTGGTCGAGTCGCCACTCGGCGAGCACGCGCAGGGCGCGGCGCTCGTCGATCCCCTCGTACTCCTCGTTCCACCGGCCGGTGACCGAGTACGCCGCCGTGAGCACCGTGTTCAGCACGGTCTCCTCCGCGGGGATCCGCTTGGCGAGCGCGCTCGAGGCGAAGCCGATGCGCGGACGCAGCTCGAAGACATCCGTGCGCCCGAGGCGCTCGTCGAGGATGTCGACGGTGCCGGAGGTCGGGTGCAGGTACGCGTCCGCCATCTGCAGGAGGGTGGTCTTTCCGGCGCCGTTGGGGCCGAGGACGACCCAGCGTTCGTCGTCGTTGACGGTCCAGCTGATGCCGTCGACGATGTTGCGACCACTGCGGCGCACCACGACGCCGTCGAACGAGAGCACGGGGAGCATGCCTCCAGCCTACCGAGGCGCTCGGGTCGGCTCGTCCGTGGCGCGCCCGCTACCCTCGTTGATCGTGACCCGCTTTCTCGTCGTCCTCGATGCCGATTCCACGCTCATCCGCAATGAGGTGATCGAGCTGATCGCCGACGAGGCCGGTCGCGGCCCCGAGGTCGCGGCAGCCACCGAGGCCGCGATGCGGGGCGAGGTCGACTTCTCCGAGAGCCTGCGGTCGCGCGTGAAGGCGCTCGCCGGCGTGCCGGTCGCATCCTTCGCGCGCGTGCTCGCGCGCATCGAGCCGACACCGGGAGTGCGCGAGCTCGTCGCCGCCGTGCATGAGCGGGGCGGGATGGTCGGGGTCGTCTCGGGCGGGTTCCACGAGATCCTCGACACCGTCGCACCCGACCTGGGCGTCGATGTCTGGCGCGCGAACCGGCTGCGAGCCGAGGACGGCGTGCTCACGGGCGAGGTGGACGGCGCGATCGTCGACGCCG
Source organism: Microbacterium sp. JZ37 (assembly GCF_035188445.1). NCBI lineage: Bacteria > Bacillati > Actinomycetota > Actinomycetes > Micrococcales > Microbacteriaceae > Microbacterium > Microbacterium sp. JZ37. The sequence continues at coordinate 2,048,905 of NZ_CP045253.1, forward strand.
ACGCGAAGGCGGCGTCGCTGCGCGCCTGGGCGGAGGAGCACGACGTGCCCCTCCGCCGCACGATCGCGATCGGCGACGGCGCGAACGACCTCCGGATGATCGCGGCCGCCGGGCTCGGCATCGCCTTCAACGCCAAGCCGGCGGTGCGTCAGGCGGCGCCCCTCGCCATCGGTCCGGTCGACCTGCGCGAGGTCATCACGCTGCTGCCGTGACGAGCGGGCTCAGTGCCCCATGCCGAGTCCGCCGTCGACCGGGATGACGGCGCCCGAGATGTACGACGCGGCGTCCGACGCGAGCCAGGCCGTCACGCCCGCGACCTCGTCGGCGCTTCCGTAGCGGCCGAGCGGGATGGCCTTGCGGTACTCGGCCTGCGTCTCCTCGGGGAGCTCGGCCGTCATGTCGGTCTCGATGAACCCCGGGGCGACGACGTTCGAGGTGATCCCGCGGGCGCCGAGCTCGCGCGTGAGCGAGCGCGCGAAGCCGACGAGGGCGCTCTTGGACGACGCGTAGTTCACCTGGCCGGCGGAGCCGTACAGTCCGACGACGCTCGAGATGAGGATGACGCGCCCGAAGCGAGCCCGGATCATCCCCTTGAGCGCGCGCTTGACGACCCGGAACGACCCGCCGAGGTTGGTGCCCACGACCGCGTCGAAGTCCTCCTCGCTCATCCGCAGCATGAGCGTGTCCTTCGTGATGCCCGCGTTCGCGACGAGGATCTCGACGTTGCCGAGCTTCTCCTCCACCTCGGTGAACGCGGCGTCGAGCGATGCGGAGTCGGTCACGTCGGCGCGGACCGTGAGCGCGCCCTCGGGCCCCTCGCCGCTGCGCGCCGTGACGGCGACCCGGTACCCCTCCGACACGAAGCGCTCGGCGATGGCGCGGCCGATGCCGCGGTTGCCGCCGGTGACGAGGACGACGCGATCAGTGGTCACAGCTGGACTCCCGGTGTTCTGGGCCGATGGAACCGGACCAGCTTATGCGGGCCGCGCTCCCGCCGTCTCACGGCCCGCGCGCGGCGGCGCGAAGTAGGCTGAGAGCACCGTGAAGATCCGCAAGCCGCAGCCGCAGTCGGCGACCTCCCTCGATCGCGCTCCCCGCGATGACGAGTCGCACCGCATGCGCACCTACCTCCTGACGATGGGCGTGCGCACGCTCTGCCTCGTCCTCATGGTGGTCGTCGTGCCCTACGGCTGGTACACGTTCCTCTTCGCCATCGGCGCCGTCGTGCTCCCCTACATCGCGGTCGTGATCGCGAACGCCGCTCAGGCCGGCCGCGTCGCGCATGCGCAGGCGCCCGAGCAGCAGGCGCTCCCCGCGGCTTCGACGCCTTCCGAGGCGCCGGGGAGCCCCGGCGTCTTGCGGATCTCCGAGAGCGGCCGAGCGGATGGCGCGGCTCGCGCCGACGAGGACGAGGACGGGCGCGCGTGATCGGATTCGGCGGCGGGTTCGACGAGCCCGTGTGCTCGCGCGCGGGGTGCCGCGAGCGCGCGACGTGGAGCATCCTCTGGCGCAATCCGAAGATCCACGCGGCCGACCGCCGGAAGACCTGGCTCGCGTGCGACGCGCACGTCGACTTCCTGCGGGACTTCCTCGCGAGCCGTGACTTCCCCCTCGAGGTCGTCGAGGGCGTCGGGACGGGAGAGCCCTCGTGATCCGCTCGCGGCTCGGCCGGTGGGGCGTGTACGTCCTCATCGCCATCCTCTTCGCGGTCGCCTGCGCGTTCCTGTCGCAGTGGCAGTTCGACCGCAACGAGCAGCGGTCCGCGGCGAACGCGCTCATCGAGCGGAACTACGACGCGCCGACGGCCCCGCTCGAGGAGGTCCTCCCGCCCGGCGAGGGCTTCGACCCGGCCGACGAGTGGCGGCCGGTCGTCCTCACGGGCGAGTACCTCGCCGACGAGCAGCTCCTCGTCCGCAACCGCGCCCAGGGCGGGACGAGCGCGTTCGAGGTGCTCGTGCCGTTCGCCGTGGACGACGGGCGGATCCTCGTCGTGGACCGGGGCTGGCTCCCGCCCGGAGAGGGGGCCCTGCCCGACGCCGTCCCGGCCCCGCCCGAGGGGCAGGTCGAGGTGACCGTGCGCCTCAAGCCGGGCGAGCCGCTCCCCTCCTCCGGCCGCAGCGCGCCCGAGGGGCAGCTCCCGACCATCCATCTCCCGTCCGTCGCGGAGCTCGCGGGCGATGCCACGATCGTCGACGCCTACGGGCTCATGGTCTCGGAGGATCCGGCGCCCGCGACGCGCCCGCACGCGCTCGAGGCGCCCGAGATCGACCCGGGGCCGCACCTGTCGTACGCGATCCAGTGGATCCTCTTCGCGATCATGGGGTTCGTCTTCATCGGCTACATGATCCGCACCGAGGTCCGCGCACGGCGTGATGACGCGCTCGGCGACGAGGACGACGACGATCCGACGCCCCCTCGCCGCGCGCGACGACGCGATCGCGACGCCGACGAGGAGGACGCCCTCATCGAGGGCCGCTGAACGGCCCGCTACGCGACCCCCACTCCGGCCCTACGCGAGGGTGATGAGGTCGAGGTAGCTCTTGTTCCAGATGTCCTCGACGCCATCGGGCAGCAGCAGGACGCGCTCGGGGTTCAGCGCCTCGACCGCGCCCTCGTCATGCGACACGAGCACGACGGCGCCCTCGTAGTGCGCGAGCGCTCCGAGGATCTCATCGCGCGACGCAGGGTCGAGGTTGTTCGTGGGCTCGTCGAGAAGCAGCACGTTCGCAGACGACACGACGAGCGTCGCGAGCGAGAGCCGCGTCTTCTCGCCGCCCGAGAGCACTCCGGCGGGCTTGTGCACGTCATCGCCCGTGAACAGGAACGACCCGAGCACCTTGCGCGCCTCGGTCTCGTTGAGGTTCGGTGCCGCCGAGACCATGTTCTCGAGCACCGACCGCTTGACGTCGAGGTTCTCGTGCTCCTGCGCGTAGTAGCCGATCTTCAGGCCGTGTCCGGGCTCGATGCGACCCGTGTCGCTCTTGTCGACGCCCGCGAGGATGCGCAGGAGCGTCGTCTTGCCGGCGCCGTTGAGACCGAGCACGACGACCTTCGAGCCGCGGTCGATGGCGAGGTCGACGCCCGCGAAGATCTCGAGTGCGCCGTACGACTTCGACAGGCTCGACGCCATGAGCGGCGTCTTGCCGCACGGCGCGGGCTTCGGGAAGCGCAGCTTGGCGACCCGGTCCTCCTGGCGCACCTCCTCGAGACCCGCGAGGAGCTTCTCGGCCCGTGCCACCATCTGGTGCGCCGCTGCGGCCTTCGACGCCTTCGCACCGAAGCGCGCTGCCTGCTGCTGCAGCACCGACGCCTTCTTCTCGGCGTTCGCGCGCTCCTTCTTGCGGCGCTCCTCGTCGGCGACCCGCTGGCGCTGGTAGTGCTTCCAGCCCATGTTGTAGATGTCGATGACCTGGCGGTTCGCGTCGAGGTAGAAGACCCGGTTGACGGTCTCCCCGACGAGCTCGACGTCGTGGCTGATGACGATCAGCCCGCCCTTGTAGGTCTTGAGGAACTCGCGCAGCCAGATGACGCTGTCGGCGTCGAGGTGGTTCGTCGGCTCGTCGAGGATCATCGTCTCGGCGTCGGAGAACAGGATGCGCGCGAGCTCGATGCGACGCCGCTGACCGCCTGACAGCGTCTTGAGGGGCTGATCGAGGATGCGGTCGGGAAGCGACAGGTTGTGCGCGATCGACGCGGCCTCCGCCTCGGCGGCGTAGCCGCCGAGCGCCTCGAACCGCTCCATGAGGCGCGCATAGCGCTTCATCGCCTTCTCGGCGACGGCGGCGTCGTCATCCGCCATCCGCTCCGACGACTCGCGGATGCCCGCGGCCAGGTCGCCGAGGTCGCGCGCGTTGAGGATGCGCGTGCGCGCGGTCTCCTCGGGGTCGCCGGAGCGCGGGTCCTGCGGCAGGTAGCCGATCTCGCCCGACTTCGTGACCGTGCCGTCGGAGGGGATGAGATCGCCGGCGAGCACCTTCGTCAGGGTCGTCTTGCCCGCCCCGTTGCGGCCGACGAGCCCGACCTTGTCGCCGGGGCCGACGCGGAAGTCCACTCCCGACATGAGGAGTCGGGCTCCGACGCGGATCTCGAGGTCGTGCACGGCGAGCACAGCGGCACCAGTTTCTCTCCGGGGGTTCTGCGGCCGAACGGCCAGCCTCCCAGTATAGGCGGGGGCGCCGCTCGGCCTCCTGGGAGAGGCGCCTACGCGAAGTAGAGGTCGTGGTGGAGGCGGCAGCGCTCGTTGAAGGCCCCGCCGCAGCGGGCGCACGTCGAGGACGAGAGGTACTCCGCGATGGTCGACGTCTCGCCGCAGCGGCCGCACAGGAGCGCGCGCTCACCCGCGGCATCCGCTGGCCACACCTCGCCCGGATGGTCGGCCGCCTCCTCATGGCAGGAGTGGCACGGATACCAGCGGCCGCAGCACGGGAAGCGGATGGCGAGGACGTCGCGCGGCCCGTGCCAGTGCGCGCACCGTGTCTGAGCGTCGACGACCGCGCCGTGGACGAGGTGCTCCCCCACGCGCACGGGCATCACGCGACCCCGCGGGCGGTCAGCGCGTCGGCCACGCCGTCGGCATGGCGCAGCGACATCACGAGCAGCGGCAGCACGGCCCGGAATCCGAGCCTCACGCCCCGCGCGCGCTGTGCCTCGCGGATGCGCCGTGCGAAGTCGGCCACGACGGGCACGAGCGCGATCGTGAGGGAGAGCGTGAACGCGATCCGCCACGGATCCGCGCCGATCCGCGAGAGCGGTCGCAGGAGGCGCTCGAGTGCGGCGAGGAGCTCGTCCGTGCGGGTCGTGAGCGTGAGGAGCGCCGCGAGGAGCACGACCGACGCGACGCGCACGGTGTTGACGAGCGCCGGCGTCGGCCCGAGGAACAGGAGCTGCGTCGCCGCCATGAAGGCGACGATCCACCGCAGCGCCCAGACCTGCCGCAGCCATTCGCGTGGCCCGAAGCCGCCGAGGGCGAAGAGCCCGATGACGAGGACCAGCGCGGCGACCGCGGTGAGGGGCGTGTGCGGCCACAGCGAGATCGCCAGCGCGAGCGCGGCCATGACCGCGAGCTTCGCGCCCGCGGGCATCCGATGGATGACGCTGCCGCCGGGCCGGTACAGCGAGATCACGCGCGCTCCCCCGCGAACTCCGCTCGGTAGCGTGCGATCACGCCGTCAGGCTCGCCGACCTCGATCAGGCGGCCGTGCGCGAACCGGAGCGCGATGTCGCACCGCGCAGCGAGCTCGAGGTCGTGCGTGACGATCACGGTCTGCGCGACGACCTCGTCGATGAGGATGTCCGCGATGCGACGCGCGTTGCCGAGGTCGAGCAGGGTCGTCGGCTCGTCGGCGATGATGAGGCGCGGGCGGCGGATGAGCACCGAGACGAGCGCGAGCAGCTGCTTCTGGCCGCCGGACAGGCTGTAGGCGGGCTGGTCGGCGTGCGCGTCGAGTCCGTGCCGCTCGAGCTCGCGGGCGACGGCCGCGGCGACCTCGCCGCGCGAGAGCCCGCTCCCCTTGAGCGAGAGGGCGACGTCCTCGGCCGGAGTGGGCATGAGGATCTGCGCGTCGGGGTCGGTGAACACGAATCCCACGGCCTCGCGCAGCCGCTTCGGCTCGCGCACGACGTCGATGCCGTGGACCGAGACGACGCCCGACGTCGGCGCGACGAGGCCGTCGAGCACCCGAGCGAACGTCGACTTGCCCGAGCCGTTCGCGCCGATCACCGCGATCCGGCGCTGCGGCAGCTCGACGGAGACGTCCTGCAGGATGCGCGCGCCGCCGACCTCGACCGACACGCGCTCGAGGCGGATGACCCCGCGCGCGTCACTCACCGGCGGCCTGCAGGGCGGGCTGCGGCGTGCGCCGAGGGAACGCGACGGGATAGGCGCGGTGCAGCGCGACCGCGAGCACCGTCGCGGCGGCGGCCTTGATGAGATCGCCCGGCAGGAACACGGCGCTCGCGACGAGAGCATCGCCGAGGGGCAGGCCCATCACGAGGGCCTGCACCGGCACGCCGATCGCGTAGATCACGCCGATCCCGCCGACGACGGCGCCGACGGCCACCCGCCACCACGCGAAGCGACGGCCCGCGTGCGCGATGAGCCCGACGACCGCAGCGCCCGGGATCCAGCCGAGCAGATACCCCGCCGTGGGGCCGACGAAGACGCCGAGCCCGCCGCGCCCGCCGGCGAGGACCGGGAGCCCCACCGCCGTCAGCACGATGACCACGAGCACCGCGGCGGCCGCGTTCCGCCATCCGAGCACCGCGCCGGCGAGCATCACGCCCAGCGTCTGCGCCGTGATCGGCACGCCGACCGGGCCCGGGATCGGGCCGACCAGGCCGAGGGCGATGATGAGAGCGGCGAACACGGCGATGCGCGCGATGTCGCGGCCTTCGAAACGGCTCGTCACGGTCATGGGGGTCTCCTGTCGGCGGGGAACGCGTCCTGAACAGCGTTCACGTGAACGGCGTTCAGTATACTCATGGGCATGGCCGACGCGACGACAGCCCGCAACGATCGCGCCGGCATCGTCGAGGCCGCCCTGCGCATCCTCGACACCCACGGACTGGGCGATCTCACCATGCGGCGGCTCGCGGCCGAGCTCGACGTGCGCGCCAGCGCGCTCTACTGGCACTTCGACAGCAAGCAGGTGCTCCTCGCCGCGCTCGCGGATCGCATCGTGCGGGCGGCGGAGGTCGACGACGACGCCTCGCCGGCCGAGGTCGCGCTCGCCCTCCGCGACGCGCTTCTCGCGCATCGCGACGGCGCCGAGGTCGTGCTGAGCACGCAGGCGCTCGCGCTCGGCGAGGACGCCCCCCGCCGACGGCTCGCCGAGGCGCTCGCCCGGACGCTCCCGCAGGACGACGCCGACCGCGGGGCCGCCATCCTGCTCCCGTTCGTCCTCGGGCACGCGTCGCTCGTGCAGCAGCGGCTGCAGGCCGCCGAGCTGGGTGTCGTGCCGGGTGACGGCGCCGACGCAGCGGATGCCGACTTCCGGCACGGCGTCGCGGTGATCCTCGCGGGTCTCGGCGCCGGCTGAGCGCGCTCAGACCTCGCGCGCGTGGCCCAGGCGCAGCCCGGGGACGAGCGCGGCCAGCGCAAGCAGGAGCCCGATGCCGAAGACCGCGGCGAACGCGCCCGACGCGCCCCCGAGGGCCGTGAACGCGAGCCCCATGACCGCCATCGTCGCCGACGCCCCCACCGAGTCGCTGATCTGGAGCGCCGAGGAGTTGAACCCCTGGTTGCGAGCCGATGAGTAGGCGATCGTGAGCACGGTGAGCCGAGGGTAGACGAGGCCCATGCCGAGTCCCGCGAAGCCCCAGAAGCCGATCGGCACCCAGGCCGGCAGGCCGAGCGCGGCCGTGAGCATGCACGCGGTGAGGGCGACCGCGAGCAGGGCGGCGCCGAGCAGCGCGATGCGGCGGTTCCCCATCCGATCTCCGAATCGCCCCGACAGCTCCGCCGCTGCAGCCCAGGTGAGCGCCGCGACGGTGAGACCGGCCCCCGCCGTCGTCGGAGAGAACCCGAAGCGGTCGATGAGCAGGTACGGCACGTAGATCTCGGCGCCGAAGAGCGCGCCCGCGATGAGCCCGCGCATCACGATGACGCTCGGCAGTCCGCGTGCGAGGCGGATCGTCCGCGCCGGCAGGAGCGGCAGGATGGACGCCGCGACGACGACGAGCGATGCGGCCGCCGCGAGCCAGCCGAGCGCCCCCTCGAACTCGCCGGAGAGGCTGAGCGCGAGGGCCCCGACCGCGACGACGACCGCGAACAGGAGGCGTCGCGCGATGCCGCCCATGTGGGGCTCCTCCGGCGACGTGCGAAGGCCCCGCAGGCTGGGCGCGATCATCGCGAAGGCCGCGACGGTGAGGATCGCGATCCCCGCGAAGACCCACCGCCAGTGGAGATACTGGGCAACGGCGCCCGCGAGCACCGGGCCGACGAGCGAGGGGACGATCCACGCGGCCGAGAACGACGCCATGACCCGACCCTGCACCTGCGCGGGGAAGACGCGTGCGACGACGACGTAGAGCGCGACGACCTGGCCTCCCGAGCCGAGTCCCATGATGAGCCGCCCGACGACGAGCGTCGTCATGTCGCCCGCGAGCGCGTCGATCGCAAGGCCCGCGACGAAGAACAGCGCGGCCGTGAAGAGCGGTGCGACGGGCCCCGTCCGATCCGACCACGCGCCGGCCGCGACCATCCCGATCACCGCGGTCGCGAACGTCCCCGAGAACGCGACAGCGTACAGGGCCTCGCCGTTCAGGTCGCTCGCCACGACCGGCATCACCGTGGTGACGGCGAGGGACTGGAGCGCGGCGAGGAAGATGAGCGCCACCGCGCCGAGCGTCGTGAGGAGGTACGGCCTCCGCCAGATGCTCGGCCCCGCGGTCGCGGGCACGACCGGAACCTGCCCCGACGCGGCGGCGCGGGGATCGACCCCGCTCACGACGCGATGAGCGCGCCGATGCGCCGGATGGCCGCCTCGAGGATCTCCGGTCCGGTGCCGTAGTTGATGCGCGCGAATCCCGCGCCCTCCGCGCCGAAGGACGGTCCGGGGTTGAGCGCGACCTTCGCGTCCTTGAGGATGCGCCGCGACGGGTCGTCGCCCCATCCGAGCGCGCCGAGGTCGACCCAGGCCAGGAAGCCGGCGTCGCCCGGCAGATAGCGCGCGCCGGGCACGTGCTCCGCGAGCAGGTCCGCGAGCAGGGCGCGGTTCGCGTCGAGTCGCGCGATCAGGGCGTCGAGCCATCCGTCGCCGTCCTCGAACGCCGCGATCCCCGCGAGGATGCCGAACAGCCCCGTGCGCCACTCGACCTCCATGGGGATCCGGCTCACGACGGCGTGCGCGGCGTCGGAGGCCGTGACGAAATGCGCGCACTTGAGCCCCGCGAGGTTGAACGCCTTGCTCGCGCTCGTGAGGGCGATGCCGACCTCGGCCGCCGTCTCGCTCGCCGCGAGGAACGGCGTGTACTCCGCGCCGGGCAGCACGAGCGGCGCGTGGATCTCATCGCTGATCACCCACGCGCCATGGCGCGCGGCGATCTCGGCCAGCTCCGCGAGCGCCTCGCGCGCGTGCACCGTGCCGGTCGGATTGTGCGGGTTGCAGAGCAGGATGGCCTTCGCACCGGCCGCGAACGCCGCGTCGATGCCGTCGAGGTCGAGCTGCCAGCCGGCGTCGGTGCGAACCAGGGGGACGCGGATGGCCTCGGTGGCGGACTCCTCGTGCACCGCGAAGAAGGGCGGGTAGACCGGCGGCGTGACGATGACGCCCTCGCCGGGGCCGGCCACCGCGCGGATGGCCTCGGCGACGCCCATCATGACGTCGCACGTCGTGCGCACGCGCGCGGGGTCGACCTCCCAGCCGTAGCGGCGGCTCGCGAAGCCCGCGAACGCCTCCGGATAGCGCGTGCGCGGGGGCACGTACCCCGTGTCGCCGCGCTCGACCGCCGCGCTGAGCGCCTGGGAGATGGCCGGGGCGAGCGGGAAGTCCGTCTCGGCCACGAAGAGCGGCAGGACGTCGGCGGGGTACGTCGCCCACTTCGTGCTCGTTCGGGTGCGCAGGGTCTCCAGGGGCAGGGCGTCGAGCGGCGTGGTCACCCTTCGAGCCTAGACGCGGAACGACCCGGAGCCGCGGCTCCGGGTCGTTCCGTGTCGGTCGGTCTCAGATCGCGAATCCGAGGGCGCGCATCATGTCGCGCCCGTCGTCGGTGATCCGCTCGGGACCCCACGGCGGCATCCACACCCAGTTGATGCGGAAGCGGTCGACCACGCCGTCGAGGGCCTGGGCCGTCTGCTCCTCGAGCACGTCGGTCAGCGGGCACCCGGCGCTCGTGAGCGTCATGTGGATGACGAGCGCGTCGTTCTCGTCGTCCCACGCGAGGTCGTAGATGAGCCCGAGGTCGACGACGTTGACGCCGAGCTCGGGGTCCATGACCTCCTTGAGGGCCTCGATGACCTCGTCGTACTTCTCCGGGGTGAGGGTCGCGGACATGTCGCGAGCCTACGCCTCGATCGGCTCGCCGGGGGCGAAGTACCGGTCGTAGCCCTCGTTCTCGAGGCGCTCGGCGAGCTCCGGCCCGCCCTCCTCGACGACCTGGCCCTTGACCATGACGTGCACGAAGTCCGGCTTGATGTAGCGGAGGATGCGCGTGTAGTGCGTGATGAGGAGGACGCCGAGGCCGGTGTTCTCCTTGGCGCGGTTCACGCCCTCCGAGACGATCTTGAGCGCGTCGACGTCGAGCCCCGAGTCGGTCTCGTCGAGGATGGCCAGCTGCGGCTTGAGGAGCTCGAGCTGGAGGATCTCGTGGCGCTTCTTCTCGCCGCCCGAGAAGCCCTCGTTGACGTTGCGCTGCGCGAACCTGTCGTCCATCCGGAGGTTCTTCATGCCCTCCTTGACCTGCTTGGTCCACGTGCGGATCGCCGGCGCCTCGCCGTCGAGCGCGGTCTTGGCGGTGCGGAGGAAGTTCGTCACCGTCACGCCGGGGATCTCGACCGGGTACTGCATCGCGAGGAACAGGCCGGCGCGGGCGCGCTCGTCGACCGACATCTCGAGGACGTCCTCGCCGTCGAGCGTGATCGAGCCGGAGGTCACGGTGTACTTCGGGTGACCGGCGATGGTCGACGCGAGGGTCGACTTGCCCGAGCCGTTGGGGCCCATGATCGCGTGGGTCTCGCCCGTCTTCACGGTGAGGTTGACGCCGTTGAGGATGGGCGTCGTACCCTCATCGGTCTCGACCGTCACGTGCAGGTCGCGGATCTCGAGGACTGCCATTTCAGATTTCCTTCTTCACATTCGGGTCGATGAGCACGTCGTCGCCGTCGATCTGGACGACGTAGACCGGGACGGGCTCGTAAGCGGGGAGGTTCAGGGGCTTGCCCGTGCGGAGCGAGAAGGCCGAGCCGTGGGCCCAGCACTCGAGCGATTCGCCCTCGACGAAGCCCTCGGACAGCGAGATGTCGCCGTGCGTGCAGACATCGCCGATCGCGTGCACCTCGTCGTTCGAGTCGCGCACGACCGCGATCGGCACGCCGTCGACGACGACCCGCAGCGCGGTGTCCGGCTCGAGCTCGCTGAACGAGCACACACGGGACGCGGTCATGCCGCCGCCCCGTCTGCGAGCTCCTTCTCGATCGCGGCGACGAGCTCGTCCTGCAGGCCCGGCACGTCGATCTTCTGCGCGATCTCGTTCAGGAAGCCGAGGACGACGAGGCGGCGCGCCTCGGCCTCGGTGATGCCGCGCGCCTGGAGGTAGAACAGCTGCTCGTCATCGAATCGACCGGTCGCGGACGCGTGGCCGGCGCCCTTGATGTCGCCGGTCTGGATCTCGAGGTTCGGGATCGAGTCCGCGCGCGCGCCGTTCGTGAGGATGAGGTTGCGGTTCGCCTCGTAGGAGTCGGTCCCGGTCGCGTCGGGGCCGATGAGCACGTCGCCGATCCAGACCGAGCGGGCCGTGAGGCCCTGCAGCGCGCCCTTGTAGAGCACGTCGCCGGTCGTCTCCGGGCCCTTGTGGAAGAGGTAGACCTGGCTCTCGAGGTGCTGCCCGTCGTCGGCGAAGGCGAGGCCGTAGACCTCGCCGTTCGCGCCCTGGCCGGCGAGCTCGACGTTCGGGTTCACCCGGACGACGCCGCCGCCGAAGCTCACGACGACGTGGCGGAGCGTCGCATCGCGGTCGACGCGCGCCTGGTGGGCAGCGGCGTGCACGGCCGAGTCGTCCCACTGCTGCACCGAGACGACCGTGAGCTGGGCGCCGTCGCGCACGAGGATCTCGACGTTCTGCGCGTACTGGGCCGTGCCCGTGTGCCGCAGCACGACGGTGGCCTTCGACAGCTCGAGCGCCTCGATCACGATGTGCGCGTCAGCGCGGCGGTCAGCGCCCTGGCCGTCGACGAGGACGACGATCGGCTCGGCGACCTCCTCCTCGCGCGGAACGCGGATGTGCAGCGCCTCGGCGGCCCCCTGCCAGGCCACGGCGGCCGGCAGGTCCTCGGGCTCGAAGAACTCGCCGCGCGGCGCCGTGCCGGCGGCGAGGGGTGCCGCGGCGTACTGCCCGCCCGAGACGAAGGTCGTGGTCACGCCGTCGTTCGCGTCGGCGACCGCGAAGAGCGGCGCGATGCGGTCGACGGGCGTGTGCTTCCAGTTGACCTCGCGGCCCGTGGGCGTGCCGAAGTCGGCCGGCTCGTAGGAGCGGAGCCGCTCCGAGCGCGTCTGGACGGGGACGACGGCGTCGTCGCGGAGAGCCGCGGCCGGGTCCACGTGAGCGTGCGTGTCCTGCGCCGTCTGCTCCGGCGCCTGCGTCGGGGTCGTCATCTAGCCGACCGATCCTTCCATGCCCATCTCGATGAGCTTGTTGAGCTCCAGTGCGTACTCCATGGGCAGCTCGCGCGCGATCGGCTCGATGAACCCGCGCACGATCATGGCCATCGCCTCGTCCTCGGGGAGGCCGCGGCTCATGAGGTAGAACAGCTGCTCCTCGCTGACCTTCGAGACGGTCGCCTCGTGGCCGAGCTGCACGTCGTCGACGCGGATGTCGATCGCCGGGTAGGTGTCGCTGCGCGAGATCGTGTCGACCAGGAGCGCGTCGCAGCGCACGGTGTTCGCCGAGTGGTGCGCGTTCGCGTCGACGCGCACCTCGCCGCGGTAGCCGGCGCGACCGCCGCCGCGGGCGATCGACTTCGAGACGATCGACGACTGCGTGTACGGCGCCATGTGGATCATCTTCGCGCCGGCGTCCTGGTGCTGGCCGGGGCCCGCGAAGGCGACCGAGAGGGTCTCGCCCTTGGCGCGCTCGCCCATGAGGAAGATCGACGGGTACTTCATCGTCACCTTGGAGCCGATGTTGCCGTCGATCCACTCCATCGTCGCGCCCTCGTGCGCGATCGCGCGCTTGGTGACGAGGTTGTAGACGTTGTTCGACCAGTTCTGGATCGTCGTGTAGCGCACGCGGGCGTTCTTCTTCACGATGATCTCGACGACCGCCGAGTGCAGCGAGTCGCTCTTGTAGATGGGAGCCGTGCAGCCCTCGATGTAGTGGACGTACGAGTCCTCGTCGGCGATGATGAGCGTCCGCTCGAACTGGCCCATGTTCTCCGTGTTGATGCGGAAGTAGGCCTGGAGCGGGATCTCGACGTGGACGCCCTTGGGCACGTAGACGAACGAGCCGCCCGACCAGACGGCCGTGTTCAGCGCGGCGAACTTGTTGTCGCCGGCCGGGATGACCGTGCCGAAGTACTCCTCGAAGAACTCGGGGTGCTCGCGCAGCGCGGTGTCGGTGTCCATGAAGATGACGCCCTGCGCCTCCAGGTCCTCGCGGATCTGGTGGTACACGACCTCCGACTCGTACTGAGCCGCGACGCCCGCGACGAGGCGCTGGCGCTCGGCCTCGGGGATGCCGAGGCGCTCGTACGTGTTCTTGATGTCCTCGGGGAGGTCCTCCCAGGACTGCGCCTGCTTCTCGGTGGAGCGGACGAAGTACTTGATGTTGTCGAAGTCGATCTCGCTGAGGTCGGCGCCCCACGTCGGCATCGGCTTGCGTCCGAAGAGCTGGAGGCCCTTGAGACGGTTCTTGAGCATCCATTCCGGCTCGCTCTTGAGGGCCGAGATGTCGCGCACGACGGCCTCGCTGAGGCCGCGCCTGGCGCTCGCGCCAGCCGCGTCGGCATCGTGCCATCCGAACTCGTACACCCCCAGTCCTTCGAGCTCGGGGCGGTCGATCAGCACATCAGACATGACGCTTCACACTCTCCTCAGGGGTCTCGCAGCGGTGTCATCCGCCCCGGTCGCTCGGAGCGGAGCGGCCGTCTGTGGGACCCGGCTTCCGGCGCGATCGCTCGCGCCTACACTGTTAGTGGATGCGCTGAGCGCACGCGCCCGCATCCTCAGTCACCCACGATTCTACAGGTTCCGCCTCGTTCGGCGCCGTTCGCGCCGGACGCTCAGGCGAACCGCAGGAGGCGCCTCGCCATGCCCGCCGACACCGCACCATCCGCCGCCGCCGACCTGCGCACGCGGTTCGTCTCCTGGCTTCCGACCGCGGTCGACGCGCGCGTGCGCGTCGCGGCCTGGCTGTCGTTCATCGCCGAGACGATCATCATCGGCACGGGCGGCGCCGTGCGCCTCACGGGGTCGGGCCTGGGCTGCTCGGAGTGGCCGCTGTGCACGCCGGAGTCGCTCGTTCCGACCCCGGAGATGGGCGTGCACGGACTCATCGAGTTCGGCAACCGCACGATGACGGGCGTCGTCGGCCTCGTCGCCCTCGCCGTGCTCGTGCTCGTGTGGCGGATGCGCGCCGAGCGCCGCGACCTGTTCGCGCTCGCGGCGATCGTGCTCGGCGGCATCGTCGCGCAGGCCGTGGTCGGCGGCATCACCGTGTGGACGGGGCTGAACCCCTTCATCGTCGGCTTCCACTACGCCGCATCGCTCACCCTCGTGTGCCTGACCGCGGCGTTCCTCGTCCGCGCATACGACGCACCGGGACCGCGCAGCCTCGCGGTCCCCCGCTGGTACCTGATCCTCACGCACGTCACGTCCCTCGTGCTCGCGGTGACCATCCTCTTCGGCGTCCTGACGACCGGCTCCGGCCCGCACTCGGGCGACGCCGAGGTGATCCGCCGCGGGTTCGACGCGACGGTCCTCGCCCACGTGCACTCCTGGCCCGGCTACATCCTGCTCGGGCTCGTCGTCGTGCTCCTCGCGGCCGCCTGGACGCTCCGCCTGCCGACGCGCCGCTGGATGGCCGTGCTGCTGCTCGCGATCGGCGTGCAGATCCTCGTGGGCGTGATCCAGGCGAGGAACGGCCTGCCCGAGCTGCTCGTCGGCATCCACATGGTGCTCGCCGCGCTGTCGGCCGCGACGTTCACGGTGGTCGTGCTGCGGATGAAGACCCCCGCTGCGCTCCCCCGCGACTAATCGGCCGTCGCGGTCGCGACGAGGATGCCGCGGGCCAGCGAGTGGAAATGACGCTGGAATCCGAGGATCGACGGTGTCGCGTCCGACGTGATGTCGAGGTGCTCGACGTCGAGGGCGTCCACGACGAAGAAGTAGCGGTGGACCCCCGTGCCCGGAGGCGGCCCCGCGCCGATGTAGCCGGGGACTCCCGCCTCGTTGCGCAGGGTGATGCCGGGCGTGCGCCCCGCCTCGCCCGTCGCGAACGACGTCACATCGGCGGGCACGTCGTAGACCGCCCAGTGCCAGTAGCCGGCGCCCGTGGGCGCATCCGGGTCGAAGCACGACACGGCGTACGACCGCGTTCCCTCCGGCGCGCCCGACCAGCTGAGCTGGGGCGACGTGTCGGAGCCGCCGCCGGCGGATCCCCACTGCGCGAGAGGCAGCGGCTGCCCCTCGGCGATGTCGGTGCTCGTGAGCGCGAGCGGCGCGAAGCTGCGCAGCGTCGCGAGCTCGGCGTACGGATCGTATGAGAACACAGGACTCCTTCCGATCGGCGTCGCGTCCAGACTAGCGAGAGCGCCGCTGCTCCTCCGCGAGCATCACGAGGATGCCGCTCGGGCCGCGCAGGTAGGTCAGGCGGTAGACCCCCTGGTAGTCCGCGACGCCGCGCAGCGGGCGACAGCCGTGCCGGGCGGCGATCTCGAGCGCCGCATCGAGGTCGTCGACCGAGAACGCGACGCGGTGCATCCCGATCTCGTTCGGGAGGGTCGGCTCCGTCTCGAGCGCATCGGGGTGGAGGTACTCGAAGAGCTCGAGCCGTCCGCTCCCATCCGGCGTCTCGAGCATCGCGATCCGCGCGTGGTTGCCGTCGAGTCCCACCGCCGTGTCCGCCCATTCGCCGCTCACCTCGTCGCGCCCGATGACGGCGAGGCCGAGATCGCGGAAGAACGCGATCGCCTCCTCGAGGTCGCGGACGGCGATGCCGACGTTCTCCATCCTGATGCCCATGGGCGGCACGATAGGCCCGCGGGGGCGCCACCACCAGGGCCGCGGTTCACAGAGGACGCATAGCCCGCGCATCGGCCGCGCCCTGGCCGGGTCGCGAGGGTGGACCCCGCGCCGAGATGCGGCGCACAGAGGAGGATCATGACTCACCCCGCCCGTCTCACCCGCAGCGCCGCGTACTGGACGCTCGTGCTCGCATCCGTGCTCGCGATCGCGGGCGGCCTCGCGCTGTCCCTGCCCCGCATCGGCACCATGGAGGAGATGCTCCTGAACGGCACGGCGACCGGCGTGGAGGTGTACGTCGGCCAGGCCTGGATCACCCTCGCTGCGGGGCTCGTGGGCGCGGGCGCCGTCGGGCTGATCCTCGCGCTCGCCCTCGCCGCCGCGAAGGCCGTCGTCGCGCCGCGCGCCGCCGAAGCGCAGGCCCCGGCGATGTCCGCCGAGGACCAGTCCGCCGACGATGAGCCCGCCGCGCACGTGCACACCGCGCCGGCCGTCTCGGAGCCCGCCGAGGTCCGCTGAGGGCGCAGGTCGGGTGCCGGGGAGGCTCAGGCCTCTCCGGCTCCCGACCGGTCGCGGCGCAGTCGCGACCCCATGTCGATGAGGGCGACAGCGAACGCGACCGCGACGAAGAGCGCGACCGACATGAGCCCGATCGCGTAGGCATCGTGGTACACCTCGAGCGCCGGCTTCTCGGCCGTCTCGCGGTAGATCGTCGCGTAGAAGAGCGACAGACCGACCGCCGTGCCGATCGCGGTGCCGACGCGCTGTCCGAGCTGTCCGATCGATCCGGCGACGCCGCCCTGCACGGGCGGGATCTCGGCGAGAGTGAGCGTCTGGTTGGGCGAGATGACCATGCCGCCGCCGAGGCCGCCCACGACCATCACCGCGGCCATCGCCCAGGGCGTGGCAGCCGGCGGGATGAACAGCGCGGTCACGGCGAGCCCGACGACCGTCGCGAGCACGAGGACGAGGCCGACGACCACCACGGGGCGCCCGAAGCGCCCGACGAGCTGACCGCCGAACCACGACGAGACGGCGCTCACGAGGGCGAACCCGATCGTGACCATGCCGGCGTGCAGCGCGGACACGCCGAGCCCGGTCTGCAGGAAGAGGGTCGTGAGCAGGAACAGGGCAGGTAGGCCCGTGAAGTACGCGGCCATGATGATCGTGCCGTTGCGGAACGACGACACGCGGAACAGGCGCAGCGTGATGAGGGGCGAGCCGCCCCTGCGCTCGTATCCGCGCTCCCACGCGACGAAGGCGGCCGCGAACAGCACGAAGACGACGAGCGTCCACCACCGCTCGGGGGCGTCGTCAGGCGAGCCCGTCGTGAAGAGGAAGGGCAGCATGAGCGCGACGACCGCGACGCCGAAGAGGAGCACGCCCACGGGGTCGAGCGAGACCGGGTCGCGGCTCGGCCTGCGCAGCTCCGGCAGCAGCCACAGGACGAGCCCGAACGCGATCGCGAACAGGGGGACGTTCATCCAGAAGATCCATCGCCATCCGTCGGCCTCCCCGCCGACCGCGATGAGGAGGCCGCCGATCGTGGGGCCGAAGGCCGTGGCGAGGCCGATCATCGCGCCGAAGAGACCGAAGGCTGTGCCGCGCTCCCTGCCCGTGAACAGCTGCTGGATGGTGCCCATCACCTGCGGCATCTGGATGCCCGCTGCCACGCCCTGCAGGAGCCGCGCTGCCAGCAGCACCCAGATGTCGCCCGCGAGCGCGCACGCGGCGCTCGACAGCGTGAAGAGCACGAGGCCGATGAGCAGGAGCGACTTGCGTGACCGCTGGTCGCCGAGGCGACCCATCGGCACGAGCACGAGCCCGAACGCGAGGATGTATCCCGAGACGACGAGCTGGAGCTCGGTCGATCCGGCGCCGAAGGCCGTCTCGATCGCAGGGAGCGCGACGTTGACCTTCGAGATGTCGAGGATCGTGAAGCCCGACACGCTCACGCAGACCCAGAACGCCTCCCACCGGCGGCGGTCGGAGATCGGGATGGAGCGGGTCGGCGGCTGCGCGGGAGGGTTCGTCATCACTCAGAACGCTACCCCTGCGCGTGCCGGACGCGTCAGAACGGCAGCAGCGGGTCGACCGCGACGGCAACGAAGACGAGCGTGAGGTACGTGATCGACGCGTGGAAGACGCGCATCGGGCGCGGTCGGCTCTCGCCGTCCTGCTCGAGCACCGTGCGGTTGTAGAGCCGGTGCGACTCGTAGATGAACCAGCCGCCGAAGACGAGCGCCGACACCGAGTACACGAGGCCCATGCCGGCGACCGGGATGAGCAGGAGCGAGCACGCGACGGTCGCCCATGCGTAGAGGATGATCTGGAGGCCGACCTGGGATCCCGATCGCGTGGCCCCGAGCATCGGGACGTCGGTGTTCTCGTAGTCGACCGCGTACTTGATGGAGAGCGGCCAGTAGTGCGGCGGCGTCCACAGGAACACGAGCGCGAAGAGGATGAAGGGCGCCCAGTCCAGGCCGTTCGTGACGGCGGCCCAGCCGATGAGCACCGGGAAGCACCCGGCGATGCCGCCCCAGACGATGTTCTGCTCGGTGCGGCGCTTGAGGATCATCGTGTAGATCACGACGTAGAAGAAGATCGCGAACGCCGACAGCGACGCCGTCAGGAGATTCGTCGTCGCCAGGAACCAGACGGTCGAGACGATCGCGAGGGTCCACGCGAACACGAGCGCGCTGCGGGGCGAGATCTCCCCCGTCACGATCGGCCGGTTCTCGGTGCGCGCCATGTGCGCGTCGATGTCGCGGTCGATGTACATGTTGAACGCGGCCGCGGAGCCGGCGCTCAGCGATCCGCCGATGACGGTCGCGAGCACGAGCCAGAGGTTCGGGACGCCGTTCGCGGCGAGGAACATGACCGGCACGGTCGACACGAGCAGCAGCTCGAGCACGCGCGGCTTCGTGAGCGCGACGTACGCGCGGATCTTCCGGCCGAGACGCTGACGCGAGGTCCGATCCGAATCGACGATCGTCGTGGACATGCGCTCACGTCTCCCCTCGGCTGGCACAGGCACATCCGATTCTAGGCCATCGGCGCGCCGCCCGGATCCTCCTCACACCCGTGCGGCCGGCGTCGTGAGACGCACGTCACCCGCGCGTCACAGCGCTCTGCCACACTCGGCGCAACCGGTCGTCACAGACCGGCACGCCCCATCCGCCGCGAGGCTATGCTGGGGCCAGAAACGCGCGCCCGAGTGCCGTCTGCTTCGCCTGTGTTACGGGATCCGCGGACCGAGAGCCGGGCGCACAAGCCCCACCACGAAAGGCGGTCCGGTGTCGGAACTGCGTTGGGATGAGATCGATCGGCGCGCTGTGGACACAGCACGCCTGCTGGCGGCAGACGCCGTGGAGAAGGTCGGCAACGGCCACCCGGGAACGGCGATGAGCCTCGCTCCCGCGGCGTACCTCCTGTACCAGCGGGTGCTGCGGCACGACCCTGCGGACACGCAGTGGCCCGGTCGCGACCGGTTCATCCTGTCCGCTGGCCACTCCTCGCTGACCCAATACGTGCAGCTGTACCTCGGCGGCTTCGGGCTCGAGCTCGACGACCTCAAGGCACTGCGCACGTGGGGCTCGCTGACCCCCGGCCACCCCGAGTACGGCCACACGAAGGGCGTCGAGATCACGACCGGCCCGCTCGGTCAGGGCCTGGCCTCGTCGGTCGGCTTCGCGTACGCGGCGCGCTACGAGCGCGGCCTGTTCGACCCCGAGGCGCCGGCGGGCGAGAGCCCGTTCGACCACCACATCTACGTGATCGCGGGCGACGGCGACCTGCAGGAGGGCGTCACGAGCGAGGCCGGCTCGCTCGCGGGCCACCAGCAGCTCGGCAACCTCATCGCGATCTACGACTCGAACCAGATCTCGATCGAGGACGACACGAACGTCGCCTTCACCGAGGATGTCGCCGCGCGCTACGAGGCGTACGGCTGGCAGGTGCTCACGGTCGACTGGAAGAAGTCGGGCGAGTACGTCGAGGACGTGCAGGAGCTGTTCGCGGCGATCGAGGCGGCCAAGGCCGAGACCTCGAAGCCGTCGCTCATCATCCTGAAGACGATCATCGGCTACCCCTCGCCGGGCAAGCAGAACTCCGGCAAGATCCACGGCGCGAAGCTCGGCGCCGAGGAGCTCGCCGCGACGAAGAAGGTCCTCGGGTTCGACCCCGAGGAGCACTTCGCGGTCGCCGACGACGTGATCGCGCACACGCGCCAGCTCGTCGAGCGCGGCGCCGCCGCGCACGCCGAGTGGCAGAAGGCGTTCGACGCGTGGGCCGAGGCGAACCCCGAGCGCAAGGCGCTGTGGGACCGCCTGCAGGCGGGCGAGCTGCCCGAGGGCATCGAGAGCGCGCTTCCCGTGTTCGAGGCGGGCAAGGACGTGTCCACGCGCGCCGCGTCGGGCCAGGTCATCAACGCCCTCGCGGCCGAGCTGCCCGAGCTGTGGGGCGGCTCCGCCGACCTCGCCGAGTCGAACCTCACGACGATCAAGGACGCCGCGTCGTTCATCCCCGCCGAGTGGTCGACGCACGAGTGGTCGGGCAACCCCTACGGCCGCGTGCTGCACTTCGGCATCCGCGAGCACGCGATGGGCGCCATCCTCAACGGCATCGTCCTGCACGGCCCGACGCGCGCCTTCGGCGGCACGTTCCTCATCTTCAGCGACTACATGCGCCCCGCGGTCCGTCTCGCGGCGCTCATGAACGTGCCCAGCGTGTTCGTCTGGACGCACGACTCCGTCGCCCTCGGCGAGGACGGCCCGACGCACCAGCCCGTCGAGCAGCTCGCGACGCTCCGCTCGATCCCGAACCTCGCCGTCGTGCGTCCCGCGGACGCCAACGAGACGGGCGTCGTGTGGCTCGAGATCCTGCGTCGCCGTCAGGGCCCCGCGGGCATCGCGCTCACGCGTCAGAACATCCCCGTCTACGAGCGCGGCGACGGGGAGGCGCGCGGGGACGTGTTCGCCTCCGCGGCCCACGCCGTCAAGGGCGCCTACGTCCTGGCCGAGGCGCCGAACGGCACGCCCGATGTCATCCTCATCGCGACGGGCTCCGAGGTGCAGCTCGCCGTCGAGGCGCGCGAGCGCCTCGCGGCCGACGGCGTGAACGCGCGCGTCGTGTCCGCGCCGTCGCTCGAGTGGTTCGCCGAGCAGAGCGAGGAGTACCGCGAGAGCGTGCTGCCCTCGTCCGTCACCGCGCGCGTCTCGGTCGAGGCGGGCGTCGCGCTCACGTGGCGCGGCATCGTCGGCGACAAGGGCCGCTCGGTCTCCATCGAGCACTTCGGCGCCTCCGCCGACTACAAGACGCTGTTCGAGAAGTTCGGCATCACCGCGGACGCCGTCGTGGCGGCCGCACGCGAGACCCTCAAGGAGAACGCATGACCTCCCCCACCGCAGACCTGTCCGCCGCCGGCGTCAGCATCTGGCTCGACGACCTGTCGCGCTCGCGCATCACGTCGGGCAACCTGCACGAGCTCATCGAGACGCGCGACGTCGTCGGCATCACGACGAACCCGACGATCTTCCAGGGCGCGATCTCGGCGCACGTGGGCTACGAGGACTCGATCGCGGCGCAGGCCGCGGCGGGCGCCTCGGCCGACGACGCGATCTTCGCGCTCACGACGACCGACGTGAGCGACGCCTGCGACATCTTCCGTCCGATCTACGACCGCACGAACGGCGTGGACGGGCGCGTGTCGATCGAGGTCTCCCCCGACCTGGCCCACGACACCGAGGGCACGATCGCGCAGGCGAAGCAGCTCCACGCGGCCGTCGACCGCGAGAACGTCCTCATCAAGATCCCCGCGACGAAGGCGGGCCTGCCCGCCATCACCGAGGTGATCGGCGCGGGCATCTCCGTCAACGTCACGCTGATCTTCAGCCTCGAGCGCTACGCCGAGGTCATCGACGCCTACCTCGCCGGCCTCGAGAAGGCGAAGGAGGCCGGGCACGACCTGTCGGGCATCCACTCCGTCGCGTCGTTCTTCGTGTCGCGCGTGGACACCGAGGTCGACAAGCGCCTCGCGGCGATCGGCACGGACGAGGCGCTCGCGCTCAAGTCGAAGGCCGGCCTCGCCAACGCGCGCCTGGCGTACGAGCTGTTCGAGCAGAAGTTCGCGGAGGACCGCGCGAAGGGCCTGCTCGCCGCCGGCGCGAACCTGCAGCGTCCGCTGTGGGCCTCGACCGGCGTCAAGGACCCGGCGCTTCCCGACACCCTCTACGTGACCGAGCTCGTCGCGCCGGGCGTCGTCAACACGATGCCCGAGAAGACGCTCCAGGCCACGTTCGACCACGGCGTCGTCACGGGCGACACCGTGACGGGCGCGTACGAGGACGCGCGCGAGGTCTTCTCCGCGCTCGCGGGCGTGGGCGTCGACTTCGCCGACGTGACCCAGGTGCTCGAGGACGAGGGCGTCGAGAAGTTCATCGCGTCGTGGCACGACCTCCAGGAGACCGTGCGCACCGCGCTGGAGTCCGCCAAGTGACATTCGCCATCCGCGTGTCCGGTGCGGCGAGGACCGCCGCAGAGGAGGCCGTTCCCGGCCTCGTCGCGGACCTCGTCGCATCGGGCATCACCGCCGAGGACCCCACCCTGTGGGGCTCCTCGGCGGAGGGCGAGGCGGCGCGCCGGCTCGGCTGGGTCCAGGCCGTCGCGAACTCGCGCCCGCTCGTCGCGGAGATCGTCGCCCTGCGCGACGACCTCCGCGCGCGCGGCGTGGACCGCATCGTCCTCTCGGGGATGGGCGGCTCGTCGCTCGCCCCCGAGGTGATCGCGCGCTCGGCCGGCGTCGAGCTCGACATCCTCGACTCGACCTCCCCGGGCGACGTGCTGGCCGCTCTGGACGGCGGCCTCGAGCGCACGGCGCTCGTCGTCTCGTCGAAGTCCGGCTCGACCGTCGAGACCGACGCGCACCGCCGCGTCTTCGAGACCGCCTTCCGCGATCTCGGCATCGACCCCGCAGAGCGCATCGTCGTCGTGACCGACCCGGGCTCGCCGCTCGACACGGCTGCCCGAGAGGCCGGCTATCGCGTCTTCGCCGCCGACCCCGAGGTGGGCGGCCGCTACTCCGCCCTCACGGCGTTCGGCCTCGTGCCGAGCGGCCTCGCCGGCGCGGACATCGAGCGGCTGCTCGACGAGGCGGAGGCCGTGATGCTCGACGTCGCGATCGACTCGCCGTCGAACCCCGCTCTCGTGCTGGGAGCGGCGATCGCCGCGACCGAGCCGCGCCGCGACAAGCTCGGCCTCATCGCCGACGGCACGCGCCTCGAGGGACTCCCCGACTGGATCGAGCAGCTGCTCGCCGAGTCCACGGGCAAGGACGGCAAGGGCATCCTGCCGGTCGTCCTCCTCCCGGTCTCCCCCGAGGTCGAGCAGACGCCGTCCGACATGCAGCTCGTGCGCATCGTCGACGACGTCGACGATGCGCCGCACCACAACCCCGGCGAGGTGCTCGTGAGCGGAGCGCTCGGCGAGCAGTTCCTCGTGTGGGAGTACGCGGTCGCGGTCGCGTCGCGTCTCATCGGGGTGAACCCGTTCGATCAGCCCGACGTCGAGTCGGCGAAGGAGGCCGCGCGCGGACTTCTCGCGCAGCGTCCCGAGCCCGCCGCCCCCGCCTTCACGGAGGACGGCGTCGAGGTGCGCGTGAGCGACCCCGCACTCGCCGAGTCGGGGACGATCGCGGGCGTCCTGGACGCGCTGTGGGCGCGTCTGCCGGAGGACGGGTACGTCTCGATCCAGGCCTACGTCGCGCGCACCGAGGTGCCGCAGCTCGACGGCCTGCGCGAGATGGTCGCCGCCGACTCGGGTCGCCCCGCGACCTTCGGGTGGGGGCCGCGGTTCCTCCACTCGACCGGGCAGTATCACAAGGGCGGCCCCGCGCAGGGCGTCTTCGTGCAGATCACGGAGCGCACGCCGGTCGACCTCGAGATCCCCGGTCTCCCCTTCACGTTCGGGCAGCTCATCGAGGCGCAGGCCGACGGCGACGCGAAGGTCCTGGCCGCGCTCGGCCGGCCCGTCGTGACGCTCACTCTCACCGATCCCCAGACCGAGGTTCTCTCGCTGTTCGAAGCAGCGCAGTAAGGGCAAGAGGAGTCCCCCCTTTCATGACCGTTGACATCTCGCGCGGCGTCAATCCGCTGCGCGATCCCGATGACCGCCGCCTCAACCGCATCGCGGGGCCCAGCGCCCTCGTGATCTTCGGTGTTACCGGCGATCTCTCGCGCAAGAAGCTCATGCCCGCGGTGTACGACCTGGCCAACCGCGGCCTGCTGCCCCCCGGCTTCGCACTGGTCGGGTTCGCCCGCCGTGACTGGGAGGACGAGGACTTCGCCCAGGTGGTGCAGGAGGCCGTCAAGCAGCACGCGCGCACCGAGTACCGCGAGGAGACCTGGCAGCAGCTCGCGCAGGGCATCCGCTTCGTGCAGGGCGAGTTCGACGACCCCGCGGCATTCCGCCGTCTGCGCGAGACCGTCGACACCCTCGACGTCGAGCGCGGGACGATGGGCAACCACGCGTTCTACCTGTCGATCCCGCCGAAGTCGTTCCCCGTCGTCGCGCAGCAGCTGCTCGAGTCGGGGCTCGTCGATGACAAGCCCGACGACAACCGCTGGCGCCGCGTGGTCATCGAGAAGCCGTTCGGCCACGACCTCGAGTCCGCGCGCGAGCTCAACGACGCCCTCGAGGCCGCGTTCCCGGCCGACTCGATCTTCCGCATCGACCACTACCTCGGCAAGGAGACGGTCCAGAACATCCTGGCGCTGCGCTTCGCGAACGAGCTGTACGAGCCGATCTGGAACCGCAACTACGTCGACCACGTGCAGATCACGATGGCCGAGGACATCGGCGTGAGCGGTCGTGCGGGCTACTACGACGGCGTCGGCGCAGCGCGCGACGTCATCCAGAACCACCTGCTGCAGCTGCTCGCCCTCACCGCCATGGAGGAGCCGATCAGCCTCTCCGCCGAGCACCTGCGCGCGGAGAAGGAGAAGGTGCTCGCGGCCGTCACGCTGCCGGCCGACCTCTCCACGGCGACCGCGCGCGGGCAGTACGCGGGCGGATGGCAGGGCGGGAAGAAGGTGACCGGCTTCCTCGAGGAGGACGGGATGAGCCCCGAGTCGCGCACGGAGACGTACGCGGCCATCAAGCTCGACATCAACACCCGCCGCTGGGCCGGAGTGCCGTTCTACGTCCGCACGGGCAAGCGCCTCGGGCGTCGTGTGACCGAGATCGCGGTCGTGTTCAAGCGCGCCCCCGAGCACCTGTTCTCGCGCGGCCAGACGAGCGAGCTCGGCCAGAACGCGCTCGTCATCCGCGTGCAGCCGGACGAGGGCGTGACGCTGCGCTTCGGCTCGAAGGTCCCGGGCGCCGGCACGAACGTCCGCGACGTCACGATGGACTTCGGGTACGGCCACGCGTTCACCGAGGCCAGCCCCGAGGCGTATGAGCGGCTCATCCTCGACGTGCTGCTCGGCGACCCGCCCCTGTTCCCCCGCCACGAGGAGGTCGAGCTGTCCTGGCGCATCCTCGACCCCGTGGAGGAGTACTGGGCTTCGCTCGACGAGCCGCTCGAGCAGTACGACTCGGGGTCGTGGGGGCCGGCATCCGCCGACGCGCTCCTCGCCCGCGACGGCCGCGTTTGGAGGCGCCCGTGATCATCGACCTTCCCGACACCAGCGTCAGCGAGGTCGCCAAGCGCCTCGTCTCCGTGCGCGAGGAGGGCGGCGCGGTCGCTCTCGGCCGCGTGCTCACGCTCATCATCAAGTCGAAGCGGACGCTCGACGAGGCCGTCATCGACGCCGCGAACGACGCGTCGCGCGAGCACCCGATGCGCGTCATCGTGCTCGTGACCGACCCGCGCGGCGAGGCGAGGCTCGACGCCGAGATCCGCGTGGGCGGCGACGCGGGCGCGAGCGAGGTCATCGTGCTGCGCGCATTCGGCCCTGCGGCGAGCAACGAGGAGACCCTCATCACCGGCCTGCTGCTGCCCGACGCGCCCGTCGTCGTGTGGTGGCCCGACGAGCCGCCCGCACGCCCCGGCAAGGACGCGCTCGGCCGCATCGCCCAGCGGCGCATCACCGACACGTCCACCGCTCCGTACGCGCCGGACCGCCTGCGCCAGCTCGACCTCGTCTACACGCCCGGCGACACCGACCTCGCGTGGACCCGCCTCACGCGCTGGCGCGAGCAGCTCGCGGCGGTGCTCGACCAGCCGCCGTTCGAGCCCGTCACGGCCGTCGAGGTGCGCGGCGCCTCGACGTCTCCGTCGACCGCCCTCCTCGCCGCCTGGCTCGGGATGGCACTCGACGTGCCCGTCGAGTGGTGCTACGAGGCGCCCGAGCGCTGGAACCACGGCATCCACTCCGTCGTGCTGCACCGCGCGGGGGGCGACATCGTGCTCGAGCGCACGAGCGCGACGCACGCGCGCCTCACCCAGCCGGGCCAGCCCGACCACGTGCTCCTCCTCCCCCGCCGCTCGCTGCGCGAGTGCATCGCCGAGGAGCTGCGTCGGCTCGACCCCGACCTGCTTTACGGCCGCGTCCTCACGGACGGCTGGGAGCGCCTGGGGCCGCCCACGGAGGAATTCTGATGGCCGACGCCGACACGCGGGTCGTCGTCCAGCCCGACAAGCCCGCGCTCGCGGAGCACGTCGCGAACCGCTTCGTGGGACTGCTCGCGCAGCTCACCCAGCTCTCGCGCCCCGTGCACGTGTCGCTCACGGGCGGCTCGATGGGCATCGCGGTCCTCGAGGCGACGGCCGCGCACCCCTGGCGGGACAACATCGACTGGTCGCTCGTCCACCTGTGGTGGAGCGACGAGCGGTTCGTGCCGCGCGGCGATGCCGAGCGCAACGCGGGTCAGGCCCGCGCGGCGCTCATCGACCGCATCGCCATCCCGGCCGAGAACGTCCACGAGCCGGCGGCAGCCGACGACGGGGTCACCCTCGACGAGGCGGCGACGGCCTACGCGGACGAGCTCGCGCGCTTCGCGTCGTCGGAGGAGCGCCGCTTCCCCGCGTTCGACGTGTGCTTCCTCGGCGTCGGCCCCGACGGCCACGTCGCCTCGCTCTTCCCCGATCGCGGGGAGGTCGCGGTGACCGACGCCGTGGTGCTGCCGGTGCGCGACTCCCCCAAGCCGCCGCCCGAGCGCGTCACGTTCACCCGCCCCGTCATCAACGGCTCCGCGCGGGTGTGGATGGTGCTGGCCGGCGCCGACAAGGCGTCGGCTCTCGGGCTCGTGATGGCCGGCGCGAGCTACGCGTCCGTGCCGGCGGCGGGCGCGTACGGCACCGAGCAGACGATCGTGTTCACCGATGCGGCCGCGGCCGCCGAGGTGCCCGACGACCTCATCGACCCCGACTGAGCTCCGCGAGCGCAGCGAGCCGCCTCCGGTCGTTGAGCGAGCGAAGCGAGGCGAAACGCTCCGCGAGCGCAGCGAGCCGCGTCCGGTCGTTGAGCGAGCGAAGCGAGAAGGCCCCCGATCCTCAGGATCGGGGGCCTTCTCGCAGATCGGCTACTGGCCGCGCTTCTCGCGGAGCTTCTGCAGCGCGTCGCCGAGGAGCTCTTCGGCCTCCTCGTCCGTGCGGCGCTCCTTCACGTACGCGAGGTGCGTCTTGTAGGGCTCGTTGCGCGAGGCCTCCGGCGGGTTCTCGCGGTCGCGCCCCGCAGGCAGCCCGGAGTGCGGATGGTCGATGACGTCGGGGATCTCCTCCTCGGCCACGCCCGCCGCGTAGTACCGCACGGTCTCGTTGCCGAGCGCATCCCAGTACGACACCGCCACGCGATCGGCGTGGTGGCCGTGGTCCTGCTCGCCCATAGGGCCCGATCCGACGCGCGTCCCGCGGATCGCGTTGCCGCCGACGGCCATCAGATCACCTGGAACTTGGTGATGAGGCCCAGGCCGACGATGGAGAGGAACCACACCAGCGCGAGGATGACGGTCAGGTAGTTCAGGTTGCGCTCGGCGAGGCCCGACGAGCCCACGGCCTGCGACATCCCGCCGCCGAACATGTCGGAGAGCCCGCCGCCGCGGCCCTTGTGCAGGAGGATGAGCAGCGTCAGCAGGAGGCTGGTGACGCCCAGGATGACCTGGAGGATGAACTCGAGAACTTCCACGGAGAGCCTTTCGTGAGTGCGCGCGTGCGCCGCGCACAGGAGTTCAGTATACGGCGAGGGGCATGCGGCCCGAGCGCACGCGCCCGGGCCGCATGCGCTCACACGCCGACGTGCTTCTCGAAGCGGATGATCGAGGCGAACTCGTCGACCTTGATGCTGGCTCCGCCGACGAGCGCGCCGTCGACGTCGGGCTCGCGCATGAAGCTCGCGATGTTGGCCGCCTTGACCGAGCCGCCGTAGAGCACGCGCGTGCGCGCCGCGGTGTCGGCGCCGAGCCGGTCGGCGAGCACCTCGCGGAGCTTCGCGCACACCTCCTGCGCCTGCTGCGGCGTCGCGGCCTGGCCCGATCCGATCGCCCAGACCGGCTCGTAGGCGACGACGATCTCGGCGTCAGCGGGCACGCCCGCGATCGCCTTCTCGAGCTGCGCGACCGGCACGGCGCTCGCGCCGTGCTTCTCGAGGTCCTCGCTCGTCTCGCCCACGCAGATCACCGGGACGAGCTCGTGGCGCAGCGCGGCCTGGACCTTCGCGGCGACGACCTCGTCGGTCTCCGCGTGGTACTCGCGGCGCTCCGAGTGCCCGATGATGACCTGCGACACGGCGAGCTTCTTGAGGAACGCGCCCGAGATCTCGCCCGTGTAGGCGCCCTCGTCGTGCGTCGACAGGTCCTGCGCGCCCAGCGTGAACGCGATCTTGTCGGCGTCGAGGAGCGTCTGCACGCTGCGCAGGTCGGTGAACGGCGGGAAGACCGCCACCTCGACGCTGCCGTCCTCGTGCTTGGCGTCCTTGAGAGCCCAGTGCAGCTTCTGCACGAGCGCGACCGCCTGCAGGTGGTCGAGGTTCATCTTCCAGTTCCCCGCGATCAGCGGGGTCCTCTTCGTCACGCCCATCCGAGCACCTCCAGTCCGGGAAGCTTCTTGCCCTCGAGGAACTCGAGGCTGGCACCGCCGCCGGTCGAGATGTGACCGAACGCCGAGTCGTCGAACCCGAGCTGGCGCACGGCGGCCGCGGAGTCTCCGCCGCCGACGACGCTGAGTCCGTCGACCTCGGTGAGCGCCTGCGCCACAGCCTTCGTGCCCGCCGCGAACGGCTCGAGCTCGAACACGCCCATCGGGCCGTTCCAGAACACGGTCTTCGACCCGCGGATGGCCTCGGCGAACGCCGCCGAGGTCTCCGGTCCGATGTCGAGCCCGAGGCCCGAGGCGCCGAAGGGCGACTCCTCGATCGCGTCGGCCGCGGTCACGACGTACTCCGCGTCGGCGCCGAACTTCGAGGCCACGACCACGTCGGTCGGGAGGATCAGCTGCACGCCCTTCTCCTCCGCCGTGCGGATGTACCCCTGGGCGGTCTCGATCTGGTCGGCCTCGAGGAGGCTCGACGCGACCTTGTGGCCCTGCGCGGCGAGGAACGTGAAGAGCATGCCGCCGCCGATGAGGATGCGGTCGACCCGCGGGAGCAGGTGGTCGATGACGCCGAGCTTGTCGGACACCTTCGATCCGCCGAGCACGACCGTGTACGGGCGCACCGGGCTCTCGGTCAGGGTGTCCAGCACCTCGAGCTCCTTGGCGATGAGCAGGCCGGCGGCGCTCGGGAGCTTCTGGGCGAGGTCGTAGACGCTCGCCTGCTTGCGGTGCACGACGCCGAACCCGTCGGACACCATCACATCGGCGAGCTCGGCGAGCTGATCGGCGAAGGCGCCGCGCTCTGCGTCGTCCTTCGCGGTCTCGCCGGCGTTGAAGCGCAGGTTCTCGAGCACGGCGAGCTGGCCGTCCTCGAGTGCGCCGGCGGTCTCGCGCGCGGAGTCGCCGACCGTGTCCGTCGCGAAGGCGACAGGGCGGTCGAGCAGCTCGGCGAGACGGTCCGCGACCGGCTTGAGGCTGTACTGGGGGTCGGGCTCGCCCTTCGGGCGCCCGAGGTGCGAGACCGCCACGACGCGAGCGCCCGCGTCGAGCAGGGCGGTCAGCGTGGGCAGCGACGCGCGGAGGCGGCCGTCATCGGTGATGACGCCGTCCGCGAGCGGGACGTTGAAGTCGCATCGGATGATGACGCGCTTGCCGGCGAGATCGCCGAGGGTATCGAGTGTTCGCAGTGACATCGTTTCTCAATCTACAGGCGGGAAGCCCGCCGGCACGGGTGCAGACCACATGCCGACGGGCTTCCCGGGAGCTGTCCGTCTGTCAGAACTTCGAGGCGACCAGCTCGGTGAGGTCGACGAGGCGGTTCGAGTAGCCCCACTCGTTGTCGTACCACGACGAGAGCTTGACCTGCGTGCCGAGCACGCGGAGCAGGCCGGCGTCGAAGATCGACGAGTGCGGGTCGTGCGTGATGTCGCTCGACACGATCTCGTCCTCGGTGTACTTGAGGATGCCCTTGAGCGGGCCCTCCGCGGCCTCCTTGTAGGCGGCCTTGATCTCGTCGAGCGTGAGCTCGCGCTCGGTCTCGACCGTGAGGTCGGTGATCGAGCCGGTGGGGACCGGCACGCGGAGCGCGAAGCCGTCGAGCTTGCCCTTGAGCTCGGGCAGCACGAGGCCGATGGCCTTGGCAGCGCCGGTCGAGGTCGGCACGATGTTGAGCGCGGCGGCGCGGGCGCGGCGGAGGTCCGAGTGCGGACCGTCCTGGAGGTTCTGGTCCGCCGTGTACGCGTGGACCGTGGTC
This sequence comes from Microbacterium sp. JZ37, assembly GCF_035188445.1. Classification (NCBI taxonomy): domain Bacteria; kingdom Bacillati; phylum Actinomycetota; class Actinomycetes; order Micrococcales; family Microbacteriaceae; genus Microbacterium; species Microbacterium sp. JZ37. Next base: position 2,079,575 of record NZ_CP045253.1, read on the forward strand.
ATGAGGCCGCGGACGATGCCGAACTTGTCGTTGAACACCTTCGCGAGGGGAGCGAGGCAGTTCGTGGTGCACGACGCGTTCGAGATGATGTGGTGGTTCTCGTGGTCGTACTGGTCCTCGTTCACGCCGAGGACGAACGTCGCGTCCTCGCCCTTCGCGGGAGCCGAGATGATGACCTTCTTCGCGCCGCCCTCGATGTGCTTGCGCGCGTCGTCGGCGTTCGTGAAGCGACCGGTCGACTCGATGACGATGTCGACGCCGAGCTCGCCCCAGGGCAGGGCCGCCGGGTCGCGCTCCGCGAGGGCGGCGATCTTGCGGCCGCCGACCGTGATCGACGTCTCGTCGTAGGTGACCTCCTGGTCGAGCACGCCCAGGATCGAGTCGTACTTGAGCAGGTGCGCGAGGGTCTTGTTGTCGGTGAGGTCGTTGACGGCGACGATCTCGAGGTCAGCCCCCTGCGCGAGAGCCGCGCGGAGGTAGTTGCGGCCGATACGACCGAAGCCGTTGATTCCGATCCGAACAGACACTGGGTCTTCTCCTGAATATCGTTGGTGCGCCCGCACAGGCGCTGTGGAGGGGAAGGCCGTCCGGGCGGGCTCGCACCCCGCGTCGGACGGCCGTGTCACTCAGGACGCTACCAGGAGACCGGCGGTCTTCTCGCGTGCGGCGGCGAGACGCTGCTGCACGTTGTCCCAGTTGACGATGTTCCAGAACGCCTTGACGTAGTCCGCCTTCACGTTCTGGTAGTCGAGGTAGAAGGCGTGCTCCCACATGTCCAGCAGCAGGACGGGGACCGTGCCCGCAGCGAACTGCGACTGCTGGTCGAAGAACTGCTGGATGATCAGCTGCTGGCCGATCGAGTCCCAGAAGACGCCAGCCCAGCCGGACCCCTGGATGCCGAGGGCGGCCGCGTTGAACTGGCCCTGGAAGCCCTCGAACCCGCCGAAGTACTCGTCGATCGCCGCGGCGATCTCGCCCTCGGGGCGCTCCTGGCCCTCGGGCGTGAGGTTCGTCCAGAAGATCGAGTGGTTGGTGTGCCCGCCCAGGTTGAACGCGAGGTCCTTCTCGAGCTTGTTGACGTTCGCGAACTCGCCCTTCGCACGGGCCTCAGCGAGCTGCTCGAGCGCGGTGTTGGCGCCGGCGACGTACGTCGCGTGGTGCTTCGAGTGGTGCAGCTCCATGATGCGGCCGCTGATGTGCGGCTCGAGGGCTGCGTAGTCGTAGGTGAGCTCCGGGAGCGTGTACTTCGCCATGCGTCGATTCTTCCCATCTCTCGGCGCCGCCGAGCGGCGCTGTCCGGTGCCTCCCCGCTGCGCGGACGGAGGGTTCCCTCACATCCTAATGACGCGGGGAGGACCGGGGATGGGCCTTGACGCCGGATTACTCCGCGCCGACGGGCACCGCGGCCTGCGTGCCCGGGATGCCCTCCTGCTCGGCGCGCTTGTCGGCCATCGCGAGCAGACGGCGGATGCGGCCGGCGACGGCGTCCTTCGTGAGCGGCGGGTCGGCGTGGTGGCCGAGCTCGTCGAGGCTCGCGTCGCGGTGCGCGAGTCGGAGCGTGCCGGCCTCGCGGAGGTGGTCGGGAACGTCCTCACCGAGGATCTCGAGGGCGCGCTCGACGCGCGCGCACGCGGCGACGGCGGCCTGCGCCGAGCGGCGGAGGTTGGCGTCGTCGAAGTTCACGAGCCGGTTGACGCCAGCGCGCACCTCGCGGCGCTGCCGCATCTGGTCCCACTCGGCCGCGACCTTGACGGCGCCGATCGCCTGCAGCATGCCGCGGATGCCCTCGGCTTCGCGGATGACGACGCGCGGGACGCCGCGCACCTCGCGCGCCTTCGCGGAGATGCCGATGCGCCCGGCCGCGCCGACGATGGCCATGCCGGCCTCGCCGGTCGGGCAGGCGACCTCGAGCGACGCCGAGCGTCCCGGCTCGGACAGGCTGCCGGCGCCGAGGAAGGCGCCGCGCCAGATGGCGGCCAGGTCGTCGCGCGTGCCGGTGGTCAGCCGGTTGGGGAGACCGCGCACGGGGCGGCGGCGCTGGTCGAGCAGGCCGGTCTGCCGCGCGAGCGTCTCGCCTCCGTCGACGACGCGCACCGCGAAGTGCTCGCCGTCGCGCGAGCCCGAGCCCTGGATGTGCGCGATCTCGGGGCGGACGCCGTAGATCTCGGCGATGTCGCGCGCGACGCGGCGCGCGAGGTGGGGCGAGTCGACCTCGGCCTCGACCGCGACGCGGCCGGCGATGGAGTGGAGGCCGCCCGAGAACCGCAGCAGCGCCGTCGTCTCAGCGATCCGAACCGAAGGACGCGGGTCCCTGACGGTGATCAGCTCTGCCTTGACATCGGCGGTCAGTGACACGGATTTCCCCACTCTCGAAGACGGTGATTCGGCCATTTTGGCGCAAGGGTCAAGCTTAGCCGCCATACCCCCGCAGAGACCGGGTGCGAACTCCCAGCCGACGGGGTTATGGCGCCGTCGGCGCCGTCTACTCGCGCCCGAGATCGCGGTGCCGCACGCGGACCGCGACACCCGGGACATCCTTCAGCCGCTCCGCCAGCGCCAGCGCCATCGCGACGGAGCGGTGCTTGCCGCCCGTGCACCCGACGGCGACCGTGGAGTGGCTCTTGTTCTCGCGCTGATAGCCCTCGAGCACGGGTGTCAGGGCCTCAGCGTACGCGTCGAGGAACGCGCGCGCACCCTCCTGATCGAGCACGTAGTCGCTGACCGCAGGGTCCTGCCCGGTGAGCGCGCGGAGGTCGTCGTTCCAGAACGGGTTGGGGAGGAAGCGCATGTCGGCGACGAGGTCCGCGTCGGGCGGCAGACCGTACTTGAACCCGAAGCTCATGACGGTGACGCGGTGCCGCGGCGCCCCCTCCTCGCGGAGGAGGTCGGTCACGTGCGTGGCGAGCTGGTGGATGTTGTAGCTCGAGGTGTCGATGATGATGTCGGCGCTGCCGCGCACGGGAGCGAGGATCTCGCGCTCTCGGCGGATGCCGTCGAGCAGCGTCCCGTCGCCCTGCAGCGGATGGGGCCGGCGCACGGCCTCGAAGCGGCGCACGAGCACGTCGTCCGACGCGTCGAGGAAGAGCATCCGGAGGTTGTTCCGCTCACGCAGCGCCTGGGTGGCCGCCGGCAGCTCGGCGAAGAGGTCGCGGCCGCGCACGTCGACGACCGCCGCGATCCGCGGCAGCTGGTCGCCGAGGCGCCCGGAGAGGTCGAGCAGCGGGCGCAGCATCTGCGGCGGCAGATTGTCGACGACGTACCAGTCGAGGTCCTCGAGGGCGTTCGCGACCGTCGAGCGGCCCGCGCCGCTCATCCCGGTCACGATCAGGACCTCGCCCGCTGTCTCCGTCATCGACGCCAGCCTAGCGATCATCCGCTCCTGCCGCGTCGACGGCGGCCTCGCGCGCATCCTCGCGGTGCAGGTGCTCGTAGATCGTCGTCGCGAGCTTCGGGCCGATCCCCGGGAGCTCCTCGATCTGCTCGATCGTCCCCTCGCGGAGGGCGGCCACCGAGCCGAAGTGCCGGAGCAGGGAGCGGATGCGCGCGTCGCCGAGCCCCGGCACCTCGCTCAGCACCGTGCGGATGTCGCGACGCCGCCGCTTGCGCTGGTGCGTGATCGCGAACCGGTGCGCCTCGTCGCGCAGACGCTGGACGAGATAGAGCGCCTCCGACGTGCGCGGGAGGATCACGGGGTAGTCCTCCCCCGGCAGCCAGAGCTCCTCGAGTCGCTTCGCGATCCCGCACAGCGCGATCTCCTCGTGGCCCGAGTCCGCGAGCGCGCGGGCGGCGGCCGCGACCTGCGGCTGTCCGCCGTCGACGATGAGGAGCTGCGGCGGGTACGCGAATCGCCGCCGCTTCGCGGGGGCCGTGACGACGCCGTCCTCGCCGCTCGTCGCGAGCTCGGCGGCGTCGGGCTCGACCTCCTCGGGGCGGTCGAGGTATGCGAGGCGGCGCATGAGCACCTGGTGCATCGAGTCGGTGTCGTCGGTGGTCTCGGCGATCGAGAACGACCGGTACTGGTCCTTGCGCGGCAGCCCGTCCTCGAACACGACCATCGACGCCACGACGTTCGTGCCCTGCAGGTGCGAGATGTCGTAGCACTCGATGCGCAGCGGCGCCTCGTCCATCCCGAGCGCCTCCTGCAGATCGCTGAGCGCCTGCGAGCGGGCGGCGTAGTCGCTCGTGCGCCGCGTCTTGTGCCGCATGAGCGCCTGCGTGGCGTTGAGGGTCGCATTGCGCAGCAGCTCGGCGCGCTGGCCGCGCTGCGCGACGAGCACCTCCACGCGGCGGCCGCGCTTGCCGGAGAGCCACTCCTCGATCTCCGCCGCGTCGGGCGGGAGGACCGGCACGAGCACGCGACGGGGGATGTCGGCAGGTGCCGCATCGCCGTACACGCGCTGGAGGATCTGGTCGACGAGGTCGGGGCCCGAGATGTCGAGCTCCTTGTCGATCGTCGTCGAGTGGACGCCGCGCACGCGGCCGCCGCGGATCACGAAGTGGTGGACGGCCGCGGAGAGCTCGTCCTCCGCGACGCCGAACAGGTCCGCCTCGGTGTCCTCGGGCAGCACGAGCGCGCTCTTGTTGAGGACGGCGTCGATCGAGGCGAGCTTGTCGCGGTACACCGCCGCCTGCTCGTAGTCCATCGCGGCCGCCGCCGCCTTCATCCGCGCGGTCAGCTCGCGCGTGAAGCGCTCGTCGCCGCCGTTCATGAACGCGATGAAGTCGTCGACGATCGCGCGGTGCTCCTCGATCGTCACGCGCTGCGAGCAGGGGCCGCCGCACTTGCCGATCTGCCCGGGGAAGCACGGCCGCCCCGTCTGCATCGCGCGCTTGTAGGAGGCGTCGCTGCACGTGCGGATCGGGAACACCTTGATCATCAGGTCGATCGTGTCGCGCACGGCCCAGATCTTCGGGTACGGCCCGAAGTACTTCGCGCCGGGGATGCGCCGGTTGCGCGTCACCATCACGCGGGGCGCCTCGTCGCCCAGCGTGATGGCGAGGAACGGGTACGACTTGTCGTCCTTGTAGCGGACGTTGTACGGCGGGTCGAACTCCTTGATCCACTGGTACTCGAGCTGCAGCGAGTCGACGTCGGTCGGCACGACGGTCCACTCCACGGACGACGCGGTCGTGACCATCCGCCGCGTGCGCTCGTGGAGCGTGTGCAGCGGCGCGAAGTAGTTCGACAGCCGCTGCCGGAGGTTCTTCGCCTTCCCGACGTAGAGCACCCGCCCGTGCGCGTCGCGGAAGCGGTACACGCCGGGGTTCACGGGGATCTCCCCCGGCTTCGGCTTGTACGGGAGCTGGTCGGCCATGTCAGCCGGCCTTGCGCTGCCGTTCGGCCATTCCGAGCACCTCGGCGAGGAACGCGCCCGTGTGGCTGCCGTCGGTCTTCGCGACCTGCTCGGGCGTGCCCGTCGCGACGATCGTTCCGCCGCCCGAGCCGCCCTCGGGGCCGAGGTCGACGATCCAGTCGGCCGACTTGATGACGTCGAGGTTGTGCTCGATCACGATGACGCTGTTGCCCTTGTCGACGAGCCCGTTCAGCACCTCGAGGAGCTTGCGGACGTCCTCGAAGTGCAGACCCGTCGTCGGCTCGTCGAGCACGTAGATCGAGCGCCCGTTGCTGCGCTTCTGCAGCTCGGTCGCGAGCTTGACGCGCTGCGCCTCGCCGCCGGAGAGGGTCGTCGCCGCCTGCCCGAGCCGGACGTAGCCCAGCCCCACGTCGACGAGCGTCTTCATGTACCGGTGGATGGCCTGGATCGGCTCGAAGAACTCCTCCGCCTCGGCGATCGACATCTCGAGGACCTCGGCGATGTTCTTGCCCTTGTAGTGCACCTGCAGGGTGTCGCGGTTGTAGCGCTTGCCGTGGCACACCTCGCAGTCGACGTAGACGTCGGGGAGGAAGTTCATCTCGATCTTGAGCGTGCCGTCGCCCGAGCACGCCTCGCACCGCCCGCCCTTGACGTTGAAGCTGAAGCGGCCGGCCTTGTAGCCGCGCACCTTCGCCTCGGGCGTCTCCGCGAACAGGTTGCGGATGCGATCGAAGACGCCCGTGTAGGTCGCGGGGTTCGACCGCGGCGTGCGCCCGATCGGCGCCTGGTCGACGTGCACGACCTTGTCGAGGTGCTCGAGGCCCGTGACGCGCGTGTGCTTGCCGGGCACGGTGCGGGCGCCGTTGAGGCGCTGCGCGAGCACCTCGTAGAGGATGTCGTTCACGAGGGTCGACTTGCCCGACCCGCTCACGCCGGTGACCGCCGTGAGCACGCCCAGCGGGAACTCGGCCGTCACGTTCTTGAGGTTGTTCGCACGGGCTCCGACGACCGAGAGCATGCGCTTGCGGTCGATCCGGCGGCGCTTGCGCGGGATCTCGATCATCCGCCGGCCGGCGAGGTAGTCGCCCGTGAGCGACCGCTCGTCCTCGACGAGCGCCTCGAACGGACCGGAGTGGATGACCTCTCCCCCGCCGATGCCCGCGCGCGGGCCGATGTCGACGACCCAGTCGGACGCCTCGATCGTCTCCTCGTCGTGCTCGACGACGACGAGCGTGTTGCCGAGGTCGCGCAGCGTGACGAGCGTCTCGATGAGTCGCCGGTTGTCGCGCTGGTGGAGGCCGATCGACGGCTCGTCGAGCACGTAGAGCACGCCCGTCAATCCCGTCCCGATCTGCGTCGCGAGCCGGATGCGCTGCGCCTCCCCGCCCGAGAGCGACCCGGCGGCACGGCTCAGCGTGAGGTAGTTGAGGCCGACCTGGATGAGGAACTCGAGGCGGACGCGGATCTCGCGCAGGATCTGCGCGGCGATCTGCTTCTCGCGGTCGGTCAGCGTGACCTGGTTCATCATCGCGAGCGTGTCCTCGAGGCTGAGGTCGGCCGTCTCGGCGATCGACCGGCCGCCCACCTTGACCGCGAGCACCTCGGGCTTGAGGCGCGCGCCCTCGCACACGGGGCAGGGGACCTCGCGCAGGTACTCCGCCCACCGCGCGCGCGTGGTGTCGGTCTCGGCCTGCGCGTACTGGCGCTCGATGTAGGGCACGACGCCCTCGAAGCCGCTCGCGTACCGGACCTCGCGGCCCCAGCGGTTCTTGAACCGCACGTTGACCTTGTAGTCCTGCCCGTGCAGGACCGCGTCCTTCACGATCTGCGGGAGCGCCCGCCACGGGGTGTCGAGCGAGAAGCTCATCTCGTCGGCGAGGCCCTCGAGGAGACGCTCGTAGTACTGGAAGAGGCCCTTGCCCTGCGTCGTCCACGGCACGATGACGCCCTCGCGGATCGAGAGCTCCTCATCGCCGAGCATGAGCTCGACGTCGACGGACATCCGGGTGCCGAGACCCGAGCACGCGGGGCAGGCGCCGAACGGGGCGTTGAACGAGAACGTGCGCGGCTCGATCTCGGTGAGCTGCAGCGCGTGCCCGTTGGGGCAGGCGAGCTTCTCGGAGAACGACTGCCACGCGTCGTCGCCCTCCTCGTCGACGAAGTTGACCTGGAGGACGCCGCCCGCGAGGCCGAGCGCGGTCTCGACGGAGTCGGTCACGCGGCCGAGGATGTCGGCGCGAGCGACGAGACGGTCGACGACGACCGCGATGTCGTGCTTGTACGACTTCTTGAGCACGGGCGGCTCAGCCAGCTGCACGAGCTCGCCGTCGACGACCGCGCGCGAGTAGCCCTTCGCCGCGAGCTCCTTGAAGAGGTCGACGAACTCGCCCTTCTTCTGCGTGACGACGGGCGCGACGATCTGGTAGCGCGTGCCCTCCTCGAGGGTCATCAGCTGGTCGGCGATCTGCTGCACGGTCTGGCGCTGGATCCGCTCGCCGCACTGCGGGCAGTGCGGCACGCCGATGCGCGCCCACAGGAGGCGCAGGTAGTCGTAGATCTCGGTGATCGTGCCGACGGTCGAGCGCGGGTTCCGGTTCGTCGACTTCTGGTCGATCGACACCGCGGGGCTCAGCCCCTCGATGAGGTCGACGTCGGGGCGGTCGACCTGGCCGAGGAACTGGCGCGCGTACGCGCTCAGCGACTCGACGTAGCGCCGCTGCCCCTCCGCGAAGATCGTGTCGAACGCGAGGCTCGACTTCCCCGAGCCCGACAGGCCGGTGAACACGACGAGCGCGTCGCGCGGGATGTCGAGGTCGACGTTCTTGAGATTGTGCACGCGGGCACCGCGGACACTGATCTTTCCGGGCGAGGCGACGGGGATGATGGGCACGATCCAATCCTACGGACCCCCACGGACATCTGGACGTTTGTTCGACGTGTTCGCTCAGCGGATTCGAAGATCCGCGCGTGACGAGCGGTGCCGCGCATCCCCTGTCCTCCGCGCCCCGGGAGGCGCACACTGGAGGGAGAGGAGATGATCAGCATGGAGAGCGGAACGCACCACCACCCGCATCTCCGGGAGCGCATCCGCGAGGCGGGCGGCATCTACGAGTGGGCCAACGACGTGCTCATCCGCATCGCCGGACCCGCGCAGCTCGGCGACGGACCCGGTGCGCCGTGCACGCACTGCGGTCGCACGCGCGTCGAGCACGTCGAGCGCGACGGCGTGCTCTACTGCCCGGAGGAGTGAGTGCAGCCGCGTCCGCGCCGGGCGCCGCCCGACGCGGACCGCGCGCTCACGCGTGGCCGGCCTTCTCCATCTGCCGGAGCTCCTTCTTGAGGTCCTGGACCTCGTCGCGCAGCCGCGCGGCGAGCTCGAACTTGAGCTCCTCGGCGGCGACGAGCATCTGCTGCGTGAGGTCGGCGATCGCCTCCTCGAGCTGCATCGCCCCCTCCGCGGCGATGCCCTCGCGCTTGCGCACGGGCGTGGGCGCGCGCCCCTTGCCGGTCTTGGTGCGCGCGGAGTCCCGCTTCGAGAGCAGACTCGCGGTGTCGGCCTCCTCGCGCGCGAGGGAGTCGGTGATGTCGGCGATCCTCTTGCGCAGGGGCTGCGGGTCGATGCCGTGCTCGCGGTTGTAGGCGATCTGGATCTCGCGCCGCCGCTCGGTCTCGTCGATCGCCTTGCGCATCGAGTCGGTGATGCTGTCGGCGTACATGTGCACCTCGCCGGACACGTTGCGCGCGGCGCGCCCGATCGTCTGGATGAGCGAGGTGCCCGAGCGCAGGAAGCCCTCCTTGTCGGCGTCGAGGATGGCGACCAGCGAGACCTCGGGGAGGTCGAGCCCCTCGCGCAGCAGGTTGATGCCGACGAGCACGTCGTACACGCCCTGACGCAGCTCGGTGAGCAGCTCGACGCGCCGCAGCGTGTCGACGTCGGAGTGGAGGTACCGGACGCGGACGCCGTGCTCGCCGAGGAAGTCGGTGAGCTCCTCCGCCATCTTCTTCGTGAGCGTCGTGACGAGCACGCGCTCGTCGCGGTCGACGCGCTGGCGGATCTGCTCGAGGAGGTCGTCGATCTGCCCCTTGGACGGCTTGACGACGATCCGCGGGTCGACGAGGCCCGTCGGGCGGATGATCTGCTCCACGACCGTGTCGGCCACGCCCATCTCGTACTTGCCGGGGGTCGCCGACAGGTAGACCGTCTGCCCGATGCGCTCCTTGAACTCGTCCCACCGCAGCGGCCGGTTGTCCATCGCGCTCGGCAGGCGGAAGCCGTGCTCGACGAGCGTGCGCTTGCGGGATGCGTCTCCCTCGTACATCGCGCCGATCTGCGGCACCGTGACGTGCGACTCGTCGATGACGAGGAGGAAGTCGTCGGGGAAGAAGTCGAGCAGGGTGTGCGGCGGCTCGCCCGGCGCGCGCTGGTCGAGATGGCGCGAGTAGTTCTCGATCCCGGAGCAGAAGCCGAGCTGCTGCAGCATCTCGAGGTCGAAGGTCGTGCGCATCTTCAGCCGCTGCGCCTCGAGCAGCTTGCCCTGCTTCTCGAACTCCTGCAGGCGCTCGGCGAGCTCCTCCTCGATGGTCTTGATCGCCCGCTGCACGGTGTCGGTGCCGGCCGCGTAGTGCGTCGCCGGGAAGATCGCGACCGCGTCCATGCGCTCGATGACATCGCCCGTGAGCGGGTGCAGCTTGTAGAGCGCCTCGATCTCGTCGCCGAACAGCTCGATCCGGATGGCGAACTCCTCGTACACGGGGATGATCTCGATCGTGTCGCCGCGGACGCGGAAGTTGCCGCGCGAGAAGTCGACGTCGTTGCGGTTGTACTGCATCGCCACGAACTGGCGGATGATCGCGTCGCGGTCGTAGCGCTCCCCCACCTGGAGCGCGACGAGCGCGCGGAGGTACTCCTCGGGCGAGCCGAGGCCGTAGATGCAGGACACCGTGCTCACGACGACGGCGTCGCGGCGGCTCAGCAGCGTGTTCGTCGTGGAGTGCCGCAGCCGCTCGACCTCCGCGTTGATCGACGAGTCCTTCTCGATGAAGGTGTCGGTCTGCGGGACGTACGCCTCTGGCTGGTAGTAGTCGTAGTACGACACGAAGTACTCGACCGCGTTGTTCGGCAGGAGATCGCGGAACTCGTTCGCGAGCTGCGCCGCGAGGGTCTTGTTGTGCGCGAGGACGAGCGTGGGGCGCTGCACCTGCTCGATGAGCCACGCGGTCGTCGCGGACTTGCCCGTTCCGGTCGCGCCGAGCAGGACCACGTCGGTCTCACCCGCGTTGATGCGCGCGGCGAGCTCGGCGATCGCCTTGGGCTGGTCGCCGCTGGGCTGGTACTCGCTCACCACCTCGAAGGGCCGGACGCTGCGTGTGGTCTGCATGCCTCCAGCCTAGGAGGGGCGTCCGACATCGGCGCCGGAGAGCCGGAAGCGCACGCGCGCGCCGGGCGGGATCTGCCCCGCCAGGTCGAGGTCGGCGGCCACCACCGAGGCGATCACGGGATAGCCGCCGGTGAGCGGGTGGTCGGGCAGGAAGACGACCGGATGGCCGTGCGGCGGCACCTGGACGGCCCCCGTCTCCGTCCCCTCGCTCGGGAGCTCGCCGGGCACGGCGCGCGCGAGCGGCCGCGCCCCCTCGAGGCGGATCCCGACCCGATCCGAGCGGGACGTCGCCGCCCACTCGTCGCCGAGGAGCGCGTCGAGGGCGTCCGCCGCGAACCAGTCGTCGCGCGGCCCGCGCACGACCCGCAGCTCGACGGTCTCGCCAGGGGCGGGAAGAGCGCGCGGCGCGGGAGACCATGGCGCGACCGCGTCGCGAACGCCGGAGAGCCCGCGCAGCGGCACGACATCGCCCGCTCGGAGAGCGCGTCCGCCGAGCTCGCGCGGCCCGATGCCGGCGAGGGTGTCGGTCGCGAGGCTGCCGAGCACGGGAGTGAGAGCGAGACCGCCTCGGAACGCCACGAGGGCGCGCACACCGCGCGTCGCGAAGCCCGTCACGAGCTCGTCGCCCTCGCGGAAGGCGGTCGGCGCGCCGCGCGGCACCGGCTCGCTCCCGCCGTCGGCGTGCACGAGCGCGGCGTCGACCTCCGCGCCCGCGAGCGCGAGGACGCCCGCGCCGCGGAGGCGCAGCCGCGCTCCGCCGCCGAGCAGCTCGAGGCCGGCCTCGCCGTGCCCGTTGCCGACCGCGGCGTTGGCCGCGCGAAGGGCCCCGCGGTCCGCCGCGCCCGACGCGGAGACGCCGAGGTGCGCGCGACCCGGTCGGCCGAGATCCTGAACGAGGAGCTGCAGCCCCGGCTCGATGACCTCGACGGCAGCGGCGATGCCGCGATCGCCCGGCATGTCGACCGCGCGCGCTCCGAGCGGAGCCGGACGTCCCCTGCGTCCTTCGGCCGCGGTCGCGGGATGCGCGCGCGAGGCGTCGACGAAGCGCACGGTCGTTCCCGGGAGCAGGAGCGCGGGCGGATCCCGGTCGAGGTCCCAGAGCGCGGCGTCGGTGCGCCCGATCAGCTGCCAGCCGCCCGGGCTCTCCCGCGGGTAGACGCCCGAGTACCGGCCGGCGAGCGCGACCGCTCCCGCGGGGACGCGCGCGCGAGGCGATGCCTTCCGCGGCACGTCGAACACGGGGTCGTCGCCCACGAGGTAGCCGAAGCCCGGCGCGAAGCCCGTGAACGCGACGTGCCAGGTGGCCGTCTGGTGGCGGGCCGCGACCTCGGCGGGCGAGAGGCCGAGGTGATCCGCGACCTCGGCGAGGTCGTCGCCGTCGTAGTGCACGGGGATCTCGACGCAGCGGTCGACGGCGGCCGCGCGCGCGGCGAGCGCGATCCGCTCGAGCGCGACCCGCACCTCGGGCAGGCGCCGCGGCTCGCAGCGCACGAGCACGGTGCGCTCGGCCGGGACGAGCTCGACGACCCCGACGGGCGGCGCCGCCTCGAGCGCCGCGTGGAGCCGGACCGCGCTCTCGAGGTCATCCACCTCGACGAGGAGGGCACGGCCGGACGCCGTGAGGATGCGCCTCATGGGCGGGCGGCGAAGGGGGCGATCGCGATGCCCTCGCGCTCGAGCAGGGCGCGCACCGCCGTCGCCATGGCGACGGCCCCCTTGCTGTCGCCGTGCACGCAGACCGAGGCGGGGCGGACGCGGATGACGGTCCCGTCGATGGCCTCGATCTCGCCGTCCCGCGCGAGGCGCAGGACCCGCTCCGCGACGACATCGGGGTCGTGCAGGAGCGCTCCCGCCTCGCCGCGCGGTGCGAGCGCGCCCGAGGGCAGGTAGCCGCGGTCGGCGAACGCCTCGGCTGCGGTGGAGAGCCCCGCCCGTGCGGCCGCCGCGAGGAGGGCGCCGGCGGGCAGGCCCAGGACGACGAGCCGCGGATCGACCGCGCGGACGGCCGCGGCGACGGCGGCAGCGCGCACCGGATCGGACGCGGCGTCGTTGTACAGCGCGCCGTGCGGCTTGACATAGCGGATGGCCGCGCCGTCGGCGAGGGCCTGCAGGTCGTGCAGCTGGCGCTCGATGCTCTCCTGCAGCGCGGCCGCGCCGATCTCGACGGGGCGGCGGCCGAATCCCGCTCGGTCCTCGTAGCCGGGATGCGCGCCGACGACGACGCCGCGCCGAGCCGCCGCGCGGAGCGTCGCGCGGATCCCGTCGGGCGTTCCCGCGTGCGCGCCGCACGAGACGTTCGCGCTCGTGACCACCGCGAGCATCGCGTCGTCGTCGCTCACGACGCGATCAGGCGCGTTCTCGCCGAGGTCGGCGTTGAGGTCGATCACGGGCCGCCCGTGAGAGATCGCCAGAGCGCGTCGGCCTGGGCGAGCGTCTCGTCGAGCGAGCCCGACGTGTCGATGACGACATCGGCGAGGGCGAGCCGCTCGTCGTCGCCGGCCTGGCTGGCGATCCGGGCGGCGGCGTCTGCCTCGCTCATGCCCCGCTCCGTCACCAGGCGACGACCGCGCACGTCCGCCGGAGCATGCGCGACGACGATCCGATCCCACTCCCCCGCTCCGCGCGCCTCGGCGAGCAGGGGCACGTCGTAGACGACCACGGCATCCGGATCGGCATCGAGCGCGGCGCGGAAGCGGCGCTGCGACTCGGCCTTGACGGCCGGGTGGACGATCGCGTTGAGGCGCGCGAGCCGCTCCCGGTCGCCGAACACGATCGCGCCGAGCGCCGCACGGTCGAGTGCGCCGTCCTCCGTCAGCACGTCGTCCCCGAACTCCGCGGCGATCGCCGCGAGCACGGGCTGGCCGGGCGCCTGCACCTCTCGGACGAGCGCGTCGGCGTCCACGATGACCGCGCCGTGCTCCGCGAGCCGGCGCGCGATGGTCGACTTGCCCGACGCGATCCCGCCCGTCAGTGCTACCAGTGGCATGCCGCCAGTCTAGGAGCGCGCGAGAATGGAGGGGATGCCCACCACTGCCCGACCCGTCATCGCGATCGTCGGCGGCGGACCCCGCGGGGTCTCGCTGCTCGAGCGGATCGGCGCGAACCTCCCTCGCGGCGCCGCGCTCGACGTCCACCTCATCGACGACACGCAGATCGGAGCCGGCCGGATCTGGCGCACCGACCAGCCGCGCGAGCTGTGCATGAACACGCTCGCCGACGCCGTGACCCTCTTCACGGACGACGCCGCGAGCATCGCCGGCCCGATCCGCCCCGGCCCGACCCTCTACGAGTGGTGCCAGCTCGTCCGGCACGGCGCCCACGGCGGCGCGGATGCCGTCGTCTCGCGCATCCCGGAGGCTCACGTCGCCGCCTTCGCCCGTGTGCCGGTCCGTCCCGGCCTCGCGGATGAGTACGGCGCCGAGCTGCGCGCGCAGCGCCCGGAGTCGCATCCGTCGCGCGCCCTCTACGGCGAGTACATCGCGTGGTGCCTCGCGCATGCGAAGGCGTCCCTCCCCGCTGGCGTGCGCGTCCACGAGCACCTCGCGCGCGTCGTGGGCGCCCGGCGTCACGACGGGCGCGACATCCTCGACCTCGGCGATCGGGAGATCGCGGCAGACGCGGTCGTCGCGGCGACCGGATGGCTCGAGCGCACGGTGACCGCCGAGGAGCGGAGGATCCTCGGTGCGGTCGACGCGCACCCCTCCCTCATCTGGGTCCGCCCCGACTCGCCCGCCGATCAGTCCCTCGACAGGGTGCCCGACCGCGCCGAGGCGATCGTGCGGGGGCTCGGCATGGGATTCTTCGACGCCATGGCCCTGCTGAGCGTCGGGCGCGGCGGGCGCTTCGCCGACGACGCCGGCGCTCCGGGCGGCCTCCGCTACGAGCCGTCGGGGCGCGAGCCCCGGCTCCACGTGACGTCGCGGCGCGGGGTGCCGTTCCGCGCGAAGACGCTGTACGGCTCCCTCCCGCCTCGGGCGCCTCAGCACCACCTCCGCGCCGTCGACTGGACGGCCGTCCCCCGCCCGATCGACTTCGACGGACGTGTGTGGCCGCTCATCCTGCGCGACGCGTTCGCCGACTACCACACGACCCTCGCGCGCGTGAAGCCGGAGGCCGTGGATCTCCGCGCGGCCCTCGACGCCATCCGCTCCGCTCCGCTCGAGGCGTCGGGCGCCGCGACCCGCGAGCGGATCTCGGTGCTCGCCGACGCGGTCTCCCCGTTCGTCGCCGATCCGGAGGATCGGCTCGACCTGGCGGCGGCCATCCTGCCGGGCGAGGGCGCCACGTGGGCGTCGCCTGCGGAGTACGCGTCCTGGGTCGAGCGGTTCGTCCTCGACGACCTCGCCGAGGCCGAGCGCGGCCTCGACAGCCCGCTCAAGGCGGCGCTGTGGTCGATCGCCTCCGCCCGCGGCGTGGTGAGCCGCATCGGCGCGTTCGGCGGCTTCGACGCGGAGTCCCGCGCCGCGGGGTTCCGATCCCTGATGACGGTCGGCGGGATGGTCGGATCGGGGCCGCCCGCGTTCCGCAGCCGGCAGCTGCTCGCCCTCATGCGCGCGGGCATCGTGCGCTTCATCGGCCCGGGCGCCGCCGTGACGTCCGCCGACGGCGCGTTCCACGCATCCTCGCCCGCGGTCTCCGGCTCCGGGGTCTCGGCACCCGTGCTCGTGGACGCGTGGATGCACGCCCACGACGTGGCGGAGACGGCGGACCCGCTCGTCCGCTCGCTCGCGGCGGACGGCAGGGTCCGCCCGTTCGAGGCGCCGTCCCGGGCGTCGGGCGGCGTGGCGACCGGCGGATTCGACATCGAGCCCGCCACGGGGCGTCTTGTGCACGCCGACGGCACCGTCGACCCGTCGTTCCACGTGGCCGGCATCCCGATCGACGAGACCATGCACGACGCGATCATCAGCCCGATGCCGCGCACCGACCCCACCATGCTGCGCGAGACCGATCGCGTCGCACGGTCCCTCATCGCCGCGGCCGCGGCATCCGACCACGGGAGCACGACATGACCGAGAACCGACCCGTCGCGATCGTCACGGGAGCCACCGGCGGGATGGGCACCGAGATCGTGCGCGACCTCGTCCGCACGCACCGCGTCATCGCACTCGGACGCCGCGACGACGCGCTCGCGGCGCTCGCGGCCGAGACCCACGCCGAGCCCCGCCGCCTGGACGTCACCGACCGCGACGCGCTCGCCGCTCTCGCTTCCGACCTCGACCGCGTCGACGTCCTCGTGCACGCCGCCGCGGTGGGCGACCACATCTCGGTCGAGGACGCGACGGAGGACGACTGGCTGCGGATGCTGTCGACGAACGTCGTGGGGCCCGCGCTCCTCACGCGCGCTCTGCTGCCCCAGCTGCGCGCGAGCGCGGCGACCGTGGTGTTCATCGGCTCGGGAGCAGGCACGCGGCCGGTGCCCGGCAGCGCGGTCTACACGGCATCGAAGCACGCCCTCCGAGCCGTCGCCGACGTGCTGCGCCTCGACGAGGAGAGGCACCGCATGCGCGTCGTCACGATCGCACCCGGCCAGACCGACACGCCCATGCTGCGCGCCGGGATCCCCGCCGAGAGCTACGCGGCCGAGCGGTACATCCGCCCCGCGACCGTCGCGGCGTCGGTCCGGTACGTCGTCGACCTGCCCGCCGACGCGCACATCACGGATGTGGCACTGCGCCCGCGCCAGGAGATCGCCCGCCTGTGAACGCGGAATGGGAGAAGCGGGTCGCGGCGGTCTGGGCCGACGACGACGAATCCACCCTCGTCGAGCGGATGGCCGCGGTCGCGGCGGATGCGCCGCATCCCGCGCTCGCGGCGTTCGAGCTGGGCGGCGCGCACGACAGCGTCGGCCGCGAGGCGGAGGCCCTCGAGCTCTACGAGCGGGCTGCCGCCGCGGGGATCGCGGACCTCGACCCCGATCGGGCCGCGCAGCTCGCGATCCAGCGCGCATCGACGCTGCGCAACCTCGGCCGCGCCGACGACGCGATCGCCCTCCTCGAGGCCGCGCCTGCTCACCCCGCGACAGGTGCCGCGCGGGAGGTGTTCCTCGCCCTCGCGCTGCACAGCGCGGGCCGCGACGCGGAGGCGCTGCGGACGGCGATCGAGGCGCTCGTCCCGTCGCTGCCGCGCTACCGCCGCTCGGCGGCAGCGTATGCGCGGGAGCTCACGGGCGAGTGAGCCGCCTCATGCGGAGACGATCCGCCAGCGTGCGCTGATCTTCGGCGCACGGCGCGCGTGCGCGAACGAGCGCCCCGGCCGGTTGGGGGTGGTCCGGCCGGGGCGCCCTTCTCTCTCCCACGGATTCCTCTCCCGAGAATCCGAGCACGGGCTCCTCTCCCAAAGAGCCCGAGTCCGAGGCGGCGAGTCAGAACTCGAAGCCGCCGAAATCTCCTCCGAAATCTCCGAAGCCGCCGATGTCGGCGGCGCCGCCGTCGGCAGCCGCATCGGCGCCATCCGCGCCGCCGGCGTCGGCCGACGCGTCCTCTCCGCCCGAGCCGTCCTCCCCGCCCGCGAAGGACGGCGCGAGGAAGGCGCTCACGAGCGCCGAGCCGACGACGTAGCCGGCGACCGTCCCGAGCAGGGATCCGCCGACGATCGTCCCGAGTCCCGGGCTCTGACGGCCGCCGCCCAGCGTGCGCTCCATCGTGCCAGGGTTGAGGTACTCGGCCCGCGTGGCGGCCCGTGCCATGGTCGCGGGATCCGCATTCGCAGGACGCTCCTGCGGGGGCAGGGTCTGCGACAGATCCGCCAGGACCTGCTGGCGCTGAGCCTCGGTGAGCCGGCCGAACGCCTCGGCGTGCACCTGCTCGATCGTCTCGGGCGGGGCCGTGCGGAGGAGGTAGCGGTAGCGCTCGACGGCGATCTCGTCCTCGCTCCGGCCTGCGGCGCTCGGCGGAGGCGGAGTGGTGGCCGTCGTGTACGAGCGCGATGTGGGCCGCCCGTCGGGGTCGATCGTGCCGAAGGCGGTCGTCTGCGGAGGCGGTGTCTGCGCGTAGCTGCGCGTGCGATCCTGATCGACGGAGGTCGAGGAGCGCTCGTCGCCCATGACGTCGCGCGCGGCCTGCCTGATGCGGTCGAGGAATCCCATGATCAACCTCCTGTCGGGGTTCGTGATCCGAAGATAGCGCCCCTGGCTCCGTGCCGCGTGTCCCTTCTCTATGCGTCCGCTGTGCGCGCTCGCGGGCCGTGCCCTTGTCCTCCTCCGCCGGCGGCGGTACGGTGACCGCGTCCACCGCCACCCGCTGTGAAAGGACCGCCATGCCCCACGGAGACATCACCCACATCGACATCCCGGTGTCCGACCTCGATCGCGCCGCGGCGTTCTACGGCGAGCTGTTCGGATGGGAGATCTCGGCGCCTCCGGGCTTCGAGGAGTACCCCATGTGGCAGGCGCCGAACAAGATCTCCGGCGGAGGGCTCGCGCCGCGCAGTGCGGACTTCACGCAGCCGCGCTCGTACGTCGAGGTCGACTCGATCGACGACGTGCTGGCGAAGGCGCAGGCCGCCGGCGCGACGGTCGTCATGGAGAAGACGCCGATCACCGAGACCAGCTGGTGGGCCGTCTTCCGCGATCCGGACGGCAACGACATCGGACTCTTCGAGGGCGTCGTCGGCATGTAGCCGGCGCGCACGACGAAGGGCCGGCTCCCGAAGGAGCCGGCCCTTTGCCGTGTGATCGCAGCGTCAGCGGATCAGATCCGCCGCGTCAGCGGGATTCAGCGACCGGAGAGCTTCTCGCGCAGAGCGGCGAGAGCCTCGTCGTCGGCGAGCGTGCCAGCGCCGGTCGACTCGCTCGAGAAGGTCGGCGCGCCGAACTCCTCGCCGGCCTCGGCCTCGGCCTCGAGGGCCTTGGCGACCTGGGCCTTGTGCGACTCCCAGCGAGCCTGGGCGGCAGCGTACTCCTGCTCCCACTTCTCGCGGGCCTCGTCGAAGCCCTCGAGCCACTGGCCGCTCTCGGGGTCGAAGCCCTCGGGGTACTTGTACTCGCCGTTCTCGTCGTACTCGGTGGCCATGCCGTACAGCGCCGGGTCGAACTCGGTGCCGTTGGGGTCGACGAGGTCGTTCGCCTGCTTGAGCGAGAGCGAGATGCGACGGCGGTCGAGGTCGATGTCGATGACGCGGACGAAGACCTCCTCGCCGACCGAGACGACCTGCTCGGCGAGCTCGACGTGCTTGTTCGAGAGCTCCGAGATGTGGACGAGGCCCTCGATGCCGTCCGCGACGCGGACGAACGCACCGAACGGCACGAGCTTCGTGACCTTGCCCGGCGTGATCTGGCCGATCGCGTGGGTGCGGGCGAAGACCTGCCAGGGGTCCTCCTGCGTCGCCTTGAGCGAGAGCGAGACGCGCTCGCGGTCGAGGTCGACCTCGAGGATCTCGACGGTGACCTCCTGGCCGACCTCGACGACCTCGGAGGCGTGCTCGATGTGCTTCCACGACAGCTCGGAGACGTGCACGAGGCCGTCCACGCCGCCGAGGTCGACGAACGCACCGAAGTTGACGATCGACGAGACGACGCCCTTGCGGACCTGGCCCTTGTGCAGGTTGTTGAGGAACTGCGTGCGCGTGGCCGACTGCGTCTCCTCGAGGAGCGCGCGGCGCGAGAGCACGACGTTGTTGCGGTTCTTGTCGAGCTCGAGGATCTTCGCCTCGATCTCCTGGCCGAGGTACGGCGTCAGGTCGCGCACGCGGCGGAGCTCGATGAGCGACGCGGGGAGGAAGCCGCGCAGCCCGATGTCGACGATGAGACCACCCTTGACGACCTCGATGACCGTGCCGGTGACGACGCCGTCGTTCTCCTTGATCTTCTCCACGTCGCCCCACGCGCGCTCGTACTGCGCACGCTTCTTCGACAGGATCAGACGGCCTTCCTTGTCCTCCTTCTGGAGGACGAGGGCCTCGACGTGGTCGCCGACGCTGACGACCTCGTTGGGGTCGACGTCGTGCTTGATGGAAAGCTCGCGCGAGGGGATGACGCCCTCGGTCTTGTAGCCGACATCGAGGAGGACCTCGTCGCGGTCGATCTTGACGATCGTGCCGTCGATGATGTCGCCGTCGTTGAAGAACTTGAGCGTCTTCTCGACCGCGGCCAGGAAGTCCTCAGCAGAGCCGATGTCGTTGATCGCGACCTGCTTGGTGGCCGGGGCGGTCGTTGCGTTAGTCATGTAGTGGGTTGTCCTTGTTGAGGGATGATCGGGCCTCGCGACTCGGATGCCATGGGCCTGCTGGCCGACGCACGGCACCCCGGATGAGCCGAGGCAGTGGATTGGATTGTGCTGTCCCACGCTACGCGGCCCTCGGCGGCACGCCAAGAGCGCGCACGCGCGCGACAGCCAAGGTTATCAGATCGCGATGTCCGCGGCCACGCGGCTACGATGACCTGCGCGGCCGACCGGGCCGCACGCGCCGGCGCCGGGCCGGCGCGCCGCGACTGCCGATCGGGATCCCGATGACATTCCTCCGCCTCCCTCTCCTCGCCTGGATCGTCATCGCGATCGCGCTGGGCATCGTCACCGGGCCCGTCATGCCGGAGTGGCTCGGCAACGTCTTCCTCACGTACAACTCGGTCTTCTCGGGCCTCCTCGGATTCTCGGTCCCGCTCATCATCATCGGTCTCGTCACCCCCGCGATCGCCGAGCTCGGACGCGGCGCCGGCCGGTGGCTCGGCCTGACCGCGGCGATCGCGTACGCCTCGACCATCCTCGCCGGCCTCCTCGCCTACGCCGTCAGCCGGTGGATCTTCACCCCCGTCATGAGCGACCGGAGCCTCGAGGCCCTCACCGAGGGCAGCGGCTCGGGGCTGACGCCGTACTTCACGGTCGCCTCGAGCCCGAGCGGGTCGCCCACCGAGATCGTGCTGCCGCCCGCTCTCGAGGTGATGACGGCGCTCGTGCTCGCGTTCGTCGTCGGCATCGGGCTCACGGCCATCCGCCCGTCGATCCTCCTCAAAGCAGCCGTCGAGTTCCGCACGGTCATCGAGTCGCTCATCCGGCACGTCATCGTGCCGGCGCTCCCCCTCTACATCTTCGGCATCTTCATGGACCTGGCGCGCAGCGGCGAGGCGGTCGACGTCGTGAGCCGCTTCGTCGTGGTCGTCGCGGTGTCGTTCGGACTCACGCTCGTCGTGCTCCTTCTCCAGTACGCGGCAGCGGGCGCGATCGCGGGCGTCAACCCGCTCAAGGCCCTCTGGAACATGCGCGACGCCTACGGCACGGCGCTGGGCACCTCCTCCTCGGCCGCGACCATCCCGGTCACGCTCGAGTCGGTCAAGCGCAATCGCGTGAGCGACGCGGTCGCGGGGTTCGTCGTGCCGCTGTGCGCGACCATCCACCTCTCGGGCTCGATGGTGAAGATCACCTGCTTCTCGATCGCGATCCTGCTCATCACGGGCGGGCCGGTCGAGCTCGGCTCCTACCTGCCGTTCATTCTCATGCTCGGCGTCATGATGATCGCGGCTCCCGGCGTCCCCGGCGGCGCGATCGCCGCCGCGGCCGGCCTGCTCACGAGCATGCTCGGCTTCGGCGAGACCGAGGTCGGCCTCATGTTCGCGCTGTACATCGCACTCGACAGCTTCGGCACGGCGACGAACGTGACCGGCGACGGCGCGATCGCCCTCGTCATCAACAGGCTCGCGCGGGGCAGGATCGGCGAGGACTCGGAGCAGGAGAACGCCGTCCGCGCCTGAGCGGCAGAGGGCGCGCGCTCGACGCGCCCGAGGATGTCCGACCCCTCGCGCACAATGCCGGTATGGACACCCTCCTCGTCATCGCCATCGCCGTGATCGCCGCGGCCCTCGCCGGCGCGCTCGGCTTCGTCGTCGGCCGCCAGCGCGGGAGCGCGGCAGACGCCGAGCAGCGCGCGGAGCTCGGCGCCGCCCGCCTGCAGATCGCGAGCCTGCAGCGCGACGTCGCGTCGGCACGCGCGGAGACCGCGGCGCGCGTCGCGGAGGAGCGCACGCGCGCAGCCGAGCGGGTCGACGAGCTGCGCGCCGACCAGAAGCGCCTCGCCGACGAGTTCGACGCGCTCAGCCGGCGCGCGCTCGAGGCCAACACGCGGAGCTTCCTCGCGCAGGCCGAGGAGCGCCTCACGCGCAGCCAGAGCGAGGGCGCGGCCGAGCTGCGCCGACGGCAGGAGGCGGTCGAGCGGCTCATCGCCCCCATCCGCGAGACGCTCGACACCGTCAAGACCGAGGTGTCGACCGCCGAGAGGGCGCGGCTCGAGGCGAACGCGGCCCTCGCGGAGCAGCTCGCGCACATGCGGCGATCGTCGGACGCGCTCGGCTCGGAGACCCGCAACCTCGTGAACGCGCTGCGCGCTCCTCAGGTGCGCGGACGGTGGGGCGAGCTCCAGCTGCGGCGGGTCGTGGAGGCCGCCGGCATGCTCAACCACGTCGACTTCGCCGAGCAGTCCCACCATGTCACCGACGACGGGGCGCTCCGGCCCGACCTCGTCATCCACCTCGCGGGCGACAAGCGCGTCGTCGTCGACTCCAAGGTCGCGTTCAGCGGCTACCTCGAGGCCATGGAGGCGACCGACGACACGGTGCGCGCGCAGCGACTGCAGGCTCACGCCCGCCACCTCCGCAAGCACATCGACGACCTCGGCGCGAAGGAGTACTGGGATGCGGTGGCCGGGTCGCCTGAGTTCGTCGTGATGTTCGTCCCCGCCGAGCCCTTCCTCGCCGCCGCCCTCGACGAGGACGCGACACTGTACGAGTACGCATTCGAGCGCAACGTCGTGATCGCGACTCCCTCGACGCTCGTCGCCCTGCTGCGCACGGTGGGTCACACGTGGCGACAGGACCAGCTCGCGCAGGAGGCGCAGCAGATCTTCCTCGTCGGCAAGGAGCTGCACAAGCGCCTCGGCACGCTCGGCACGCACCTCGCGACGCTCGGGAAGCGCCTGAACGCCACCGTGGAGGCGTACAACCGCTTCGCCGGATCGCTCGACCGGAACGTCGTGACCCAGGCGCGCCGCTTCAGCGCCCTGCAGGGCCTCGACGAGGTCCTGACGGAGACGGCGCCGGTCGAGGCGCTCGCGATCGCGCCGCAGAAGGCCGACCTCTACACCGACGAGCCGACCGCGTCGTTCGCGCCCGAGGCGATCGCGCAGGTGCGCGAGGAGCGCCTCTGACCGCCCCTCTTGACGACGCCCATGGGCGTCGCTAGCTTTCGAGAAACCGGTTACTGCACGACGACGTGCCCGGTGCGCCTGCACCGCCGGTTCCTCGAAGGAGAGCGAACATGCCATGGAGACATCCTCGACGACACCCCTCCCCGATCGCCGTCGGCGTCCTCGCGACCGCCGTCGGCGCATCTCTCCTCGCGGCGCCCGCGCACGCCCAGCCGAGCGCCGCGCCCGCAGCGGAGGGCGCGCCGGCGCCTGCGGTCCCCGTGGAGCGGCAGACGCTTCCCGCGGGCGACGGATGGGCCTCCCTCGACGGCGGGACGACCGGCGGGGCCGACGCACCGGCCGACCGCGTGATCGACGTCCGCACCCGCGACGAGCTCGTCGCGGCCGTCGCGGGCGACGAGCCCAAGATCGTGCGGGTCGTCGCGGACATCGACGCGAACACCCGCGCCGACGGCACGCGGATCGCGTGCGAGGAGTACGCACGAGACGGCTACTCGCTCGACGCGTACCTGGCGGCATACGACCCCGCGGTGTGGAGCGGCCCTGCCAAGGGGCCGCTGGAAGACGCGCGCAAGGCGTCCCAGGCGGCGCAGCGCGCGCAGATCGAGGCCCGCATCGGCTCGAACACGACGGTCATCGGCGTGGGCGACGTCGCGCTCACGGGATTCACCTTCCAGGTGTCGGGCGTCGACGACGTGATCATCCGGAACCTCCGCATCTCCGACGCCTACGACTGCTTCCCGACGTGGAACGGCGAGACCTGGAAGACCGAATGGGACAACCTCGTCGTCTCGGGATCGACGCACGTCTGGCTCGACCACCTCACCCTCGACGACGGCGACACGGTCGACGCCGAGCAGCCGGTCCACTTCGGCGAGCGCTTCCTGCGGCACGACGGCCTGCTCGACGTCGTCCGCGCGGCCGACCTCGTCACGATCTCGTGGAGCCGGATGCAGGGGCACGACAAGTCGCTCCTCTGGGGCAACGGCGACGATCGCATCACCGACCGCGGCGCGCTGCGGGTCACGCTGCACCACAACGAGCTCGTCGACCTCAACCAGCGCGCTCCCCGGGTGCGCTTCGGGCAGGCGCACGTGTACGACAACACCTACCGGGTGACCGATCCCGGCCACTACATCTACTCGTGGGGCGTCGGCGTCGAATCGAGCATCATCGCCCGCGAGAACACCTTCGAGCTCGCCGAGGGAGTGACCCCCGACCGGATCATCGGCCATTTCGGCGGCACCGGCATCGACGCCGCGGGCACCTGGGTGAACGGCGCGGAGGTCGACGTGCTCGCGGCCTACAACGCGGCGAACCCGGATCTGCCCCTCGCGGGCGCCGTGATCGGGACCGCCGGCCCGCATGGCCCGATCCAGCCCGCGGAGGTCGCGGCCCGCGCGATCGCCGAGGGGGCCGGCTCCGGCGTCCTCGAGGCCTGGCGCGACCCGCTCGACCCCGCGCATGCGGGAGCGGATCTGCTCGCCGCGATCGGCGCGCCCGCCGATGCGACCGCCGACGGGCCGGTGTGGGCGCCCACGGCGACCGGCTTCGCCTCGCTCCCGTCGCCCGATCGACCGCAGGGCACGACCGGCGGAGCGGGCGGAGCGACCGTGACCGTGCGCACGGCCGACGAGCTCGCCCGGCACGCGGCCTCGCGCCATCCGCTCGTCATCCTCGTCGAGGGCGCCATCGACGTCCCGTTCGGCGAGATGATCGAGGTCGCCGACGACAAGACGATCGCGGGCGCCGACGCCGATGCCGCGCTCGTCGGCGGCGGCCTCCTCCTCAGGGGCTCGTCCAACGTCATCGTGCGGAACCTCTCCTTCCGCGACTCGTACGTCCCCGGCGACTGGGACGGCAAGACCCGCGAGAACGACAACGACGGCGTCCGGATGGATGCCGCGACGCACGTGTGGATCGACCACAACGACTTCGCGCGCCTCGGCGACGGCCTCGTCGACGTGCGGAAGGGGTCGACGGCGGTGACGCTCTCATGGAACACGTTCTCCGACCACAACAAGACGGTCGGGATCGGATGGTCCGAGGAGGTCGCGACGGAGATCACGCTGCACCACAACCGCTTCTCGAACACCTACCAGCGCAACGCGAGCATCGGCGGGGCATCCGCCGCGCACGCGTACAACAACCATCTCGAGGGCACGGGGAGCTACGGCATGCTGGCCCGCGAGGGATCGCAGGTGGTCGTCGAGCAGAGCTACTTCGAGAACGGCGAGGACCCCATCGTGGCCTACGGCGACGGCTCGGCGGTCGACTCCCGGGAGAACGTGTTCACCGGCACCCGCGGCCGACGCGACGACACCGGCGCGACGTTCGAGCCCGCCGATCGCTACGCGTACCACCCCGACCCCGCTCGGGAGATCCCCGCGATCCTCGCCGCGCATGCGGGCTCGCTCGGCGACGAGGAGGCCGTCGGCGAGTCGGTCACGGTCGCGCTCGACGGCACGGGCGACTTCGCGAGCGTGAGCGCTGCCGTGGGCGCCGCCGCACGCGCCGATCATCCCGTCGAGGTCGTCGTGCAGCCCGGCGTGTACCGCGAGGTCGTCCGGATCTGGCCGGACGCCGACGGGCTCACGATCCGCGGCGCGACGGGCATCGCCGAGGACGTCGTGATCACGTACGATCTCGCGGCCGGGCAGCAGAAGTTCTACGGCGGCACGCAGGGGCACACCGGCTCGCCCACCGTCTCCGCGATGGCCGACGACGTGACGCTCGCAGACCTCACGATCGAGAACGCCTACGACGAGGCCGCGAAGGGGCAGAGCCAGGCGCTCGCACTGCGCACGGTCGGCGACCGCACGGTGCTCGACGGCGTGCGCCTGCTCGGCAACCAGGACACGTTCCTCGCCGACACCCCGCACATCACGCAGACCTCGCGCGTGTACGTGACCGACTCCTACATCGAGGGCGACGTCGACTTCATCTACGGACGCGCCACGGCGGTGTTCGAGGACAGCCGGATCCACTCCCTCGACCGCGGCCAGACCGTGAACGGCTACGTCGCGGCGCCCTCGACCGCGGCGGGGGTCGCGGGCTTCCTCTTCCAGGGCAGCCGGTTCACCTCCGACGCGGCCGCCGGCACGGTGTTCCTCGGTCGACCGTGGCACCCGAGCAGCAACCCCGACGTCGACCCGTCGATGGTCGTCCGCAACTCGCACCTCGGTGCGCACATCTCCACGCCGGCATGGACGGACATGAGCGGATGGAGGTGGCAGGACGATCGGTTCGCCGAGTACCGGAACCGGGGCGACGGGGCCGCCGTCGCGGGCGCCGAGGGTCGACCGCAGCTGGCGAAGGAGCAGGCTCGCGCGCACACGCGGGAGGCGTACCTTCAGGGCGACGACGGCTGGAGCCCCTGGCTCTGAGCGCGGGTCGGCGGTGCGGGAGTGTCCGACGACGCTCCCGCACCGCCGGGCGCATGCACGATGATGGAGGGACACCGCGCACGGCGCCGCCGTCCGCCCAGCCATCGAGGAGGCGCTCGTGACCGACGACAGCACGCCCGACATCCCTCCGGCTCCCGCGTCGCCTCCCCCGCAGCCGCCGTCGGGAGCGCCGACACCGCCCCCGGCTCCGATCCCGCCGTACGCGGCGCCGCCCCACGGCGCTCCGCCCGCACCGCCCTACGGTGCTCCGCCGGCACCGCCCTACGGCGCTCCGCCCGCCCCGCACTACGGCGCTCCGCCCGCCCCGCCCTACGGCGCTCCGCCCGCGCCACCGTACGGCTCGCCGTACGCCACCTACGGAGCGCCCCCGTCCGCCCCGGGTCCCCGACCCGGCATGGCCCTCGCCATCACCGCGATCGTCCTCGCAGGCGTGGGCTTCGTCTTCGCCCTCATCCCCGTCGTGACCGGCCTGTCGTGGCTGTTCCTCATCGCCGCGATCGTCGTGGCGATCGTCGCCCTCGTCCGCAGGGCGGAGGGCAGGGGCCTCAGCATCGCCGCGATCGTCGTCGCGGTCGCGGGCGGGATCGCGTCGATCGTCGTCCTCGTCGTGTCGGTCTTCGCCGCCGTGGGCTCATTCATCTCGTCTCCGCCGGCACTCGGCCCGACCGATCTCTACGAGCCGCCCGCCGAGTCGATCACCGTCGACATCGAGACGACCGAGACCGCCTTCGGCCGTCTGCCGGGCGACGACGACTACTGGTGGTATGTCGCGGTGCTCGAGGTGCCGCAGAGCGACGTCGCGTACGAGTACGCGTTCCTCGACGTCGAGGCGCGCACGGCCGACGGCGACGTGCTCGACGCCGGCTCGACGCCGCGCACGCTGCTGCCGGGCACGACCGTCGTGACGGGATACTTCGAGGCAGCCGACGAGGAGATCGACGGCATCGAGGTGATCGACCCGGTCGTCGAGGAGTACGACGAGGCGCCCATCGAGGAGTACGGTCCCCTCGTCGTCGGCGAGCTGACCGACGTGTCCGACGAGTACTCGACGGCCGTCGAGGGCGTCGTGACCACGGAGGGCACGGCCGACATCGACCTCGCCGAGGTGATCGTCCTCGCGCGGGACGCCGACGGTGCGATCTTCGAGGTCACGACGGCCTACCCCGACGCGGCGGTCACCGCCGACGAGGGCGCTCCGTTCGAGGCGCTCTTCACCGAGGTGCACCCCGAGGGCACCACCTACGAGGCGTACGCCGCCGCCTTCTGATCCGCCAAGGTGAACCATGACGCCCATCGGCGCATCCCCCGACGTCCTCGTCGTCGGAGAGGCCCTCGTCGACATCGTGCACCGCGGCGACGGGAGCGTCGACGAGAAGCCGGGCGGGAGCCCCGCGAACGTCGCGATCACCCTGGGACGCCTCGGCCGCCGCCCTCGTCTCCTCACGCACGTGGGCGACGACGATCGCGGCCGCCTCGTGCGCGCGTGGCTCGAGGCCTCCGGCGTCGAGGTGACCGGGCGCGCGGCCGCTCGGACGTCCACCGCGACGGCCGTGCTCGATGCGACCGGCGCCGCGCGCTACGCGTTCGCGATCGAGTGGGATGTCGACGCCGCGGGCGCGGACATCCCCGGCGCCCTCCATGTCGGATCGATCGCGACGACCCTCGCCCCCGGCGCCGACGCCGTGCTCGGCCTCGTCGAGCGCGCCCGCGGCCGCGCGCTGGTGACGTTCGACCCGAACATCCGCCCGAGCCTCGTGACGGACGCAGACGACGTCCGTCGCCGCGTCCGCGCGCTCATCGAGCGCGCGCACGTCGTGAAGGCGAGCGACGAGGATGTCGCCTGGCTGCATCCCGGAGCCGACCTCGAGGAGGTCGCACGTGCCTGGGTCGCCGCCGGGCCCGCTCTCGTCGTCGTCACGTCCGGCGCCGAGGGAGCGCTCGCGGCGACCGCGAGCGGGATCGTGCGCGTCCCCGCGCCGCGCGTCGATGTGGTCGACACCGTCGGAGCCGGAGACACCTTCATGGGCGCACTCGTCGACGGCCTGCTCGATGCGGGCACGTCCGGGTCGCGCGCGCGAGAGACGATCGCCGCGCTCGACGGCGCGCGCCTGACGTCCCTCCTGCGGCGCAGTGCCGACGCCGCCGCGGTGACGGTGTCGCGCCCCGGCGCCGACCCGCCGACGCGCGCCGAGCTCGACGCCCGGGGCTGATCACCCCTCGGGCAGCGCAGCGGCCTTCGCGCGCAGCACGTCGCGCTCGCGCTCGTTCGCCGTCCGTCGCGCCGCCTCCTCGAGGGCCGCGCGCGCATCGGCGTTCCGGCCGAGGCGCGCGAGGAGCTCACCGCGGACCGACGGCAGCAGGTGCGAGCCGGCGAGAGCGCCCGAGCGCTCGAGCTCGTCGACGATCCGCAGCGCGCTGGCCGGGCCGGTCGCCATCGCGACGGCGACCGCACGATTCAGCTCGACGACGGGCGAGGGGGCGAGGCGCGCGAGCGCCTCGTAGAGGAGGACGATGCGCTCCCAGTCGGTCGAGTCGACCGAGGTCGCGATGTCGTGGCACTCGGCGATCGCCGCCTGGAGAGCGTAGGACCCGCGCCCTCGCCCGAGCGCGTCCGCGCGGGCGAGCGCGGCCCTGCCGCGGGCGATGAGCTGCCGGTCCCACCGCGTCCGGTCCTGCCGGTCGAGCAGCACCGGCTCGCCGTCGGGGCCGACGCGCGCGGGGAACCGCGCGGCCGTGAACTCCATGAGGGCGACCAGGCCGTGCACCTCGGGCTCGCGCGGCGCGAGCTCCGCGAGCACGCGGCCGAGTCGGAGCGCCTCGTGCGCGAGATCCGCGCGCAGCCACCGCTCGCCCGAGCTCGCGACGTGCCCCTCGTTGAACACGAGGTAGAGCACGCTCAGCACCGTGCCCATCCGCTCGGCGAACTCCTCCCGCCCCGGCACCTCGAACGGCGCCTTCACGGCCGCGAGGGTCCTCTTCGCGCGCACGATGCGCTGCTGGACGGTCGCGACGGGCAGGAAGAACGCGCGCGCGATCTCCTCGGTCGTGAGACCGCCGACGACGCGGAGGGTCAGCGCGATCTGCGCCTCGCGCGAGAGCGCGGGGTGGCAGGCGATGAACACGAGCCGCAGCACGTCGTCGTCGATCTCGTCGGGATCGTCCGGCTCGGCGTCCGCGTCGGCGCTCTCGATCTCGCGCGCGATCGCCGCGTAGCGCTCGTCGAGCCGCTCGCGCCGCCGCCATCCGTCGATCGCCCGGCGCTTGGCGACCGCGACGAGCCAGGCGCCCGCGTTGGCGGGGACGCCGTCGCGCGGCCACTGCTCGAGCGCTGCCGCGAGGGCGTCCTGCGCGAGGTCCTCGGCAGTGGCGAAGTCGCCCGTGAACCGCGTGAGCGTCGCGACGATGCGGGCCGACTCGATCCGCCACACGGCCTCGACGCTCCGGCGCGCGGATGCCGCCGCGCGCGATGCGCGCGCGGCGGCATCCGTCGTGTCGCTCATGGGATCACTCGGTGCCGAGCTGCTCGCGCCACCCGGCCTCCTTCTGGATCCACTCGTTGTCGGCAGGGAAGTCCTCGACGCCGCTGATGCGGCGCACCTCGAGCTTGCTGCCGGGGCCGAGCGGCGCGCGCTTGGCCCACTCGACGGCCTCCTCGATCGTCGGCACGTCGAGGATCCAGAAGCCGTTGAAGAGCTCCTTCGTCTCGCCGTAGGGGCCGTCGGTCGCGACCGGCGGCTGGCTCGAGAAGTCGACGACGACGCCCTCTGCGGCGTCCGTGAGCCCCTCGCCGCCGGCGAGGACGCCGGCCTTCATCATCGACTCGTTGTAGGCCCCCATCGCCGCGATGATCTGCTCGAAGGGGATCTCCTTCGACGCGGCGAGAGCCTCGTCGGTGTCGCGCATGATCAGCATGTACTTGCCCATGATGTTCTCCTCGGTCTGGTGCGAAGGCCGCCTCTCGACCCTCTCACTGACGCGTCGAACGAGCCAGACGCAGATCGACATGCGGGCGGAGAAAGTTCGAAAAAGATCGGCCGCCGCCCCTCGTGAGGGCGGCGGCCGGGTCGGTCGGGTCAGGAGATCAGCGCGCGGCCGAGCCCTCGACGTAGTCCGAGTCCTGCTGCTTCCATGCGAACAGGGCGCGGAGCTCCTTGCCCGTGGCCTCGATCGGGTGCTGCTGCTCCTTCTCGCGCAGACCGAGGAACTCGGGCGCGCCCGCGTCCTGGTCGTCGATGAAGCGCTTGGCGAACGCGCCCGACTGGATGTCGGCGAGCACGGCCTTCATGTTCTCCTTGACGTGCGCGTCGACGACGCGCGGTCCCGAGACGTAGTCGCCGAACTCGGCCGTGTCCGAGATCGACCAGCGCTGCTTGGCGATGCCGCCCTCCCACATGAGGTCGACGATGAGCTTGAGCTCGTGCAGCACCTCGAAGTAGGCGATCTGCGGCTGGTAGCCGGCCTCGGTGAGCACCTCGAAGCCCGCCTGCACGAGGTGGCTCATGCCTCCGCAGAGGACGGCCTGCTCGCCGAAGAGGTCGGTCTCGGTCTCCTCGGTGAACGTGGTCTTGATGACGCCGGCGCGCGTGCCGCCGATCGCCTTCGCGTACGAGAGGGCGACGTCCCAGGCCTGGCCCGACGCGTCGCGCTCGACCGCGATGATGTCGGGGATGCCGCGGCCGGCCGCGAACTCGCGGCGCACCGTGTGGCCGGGGGCCTTGGGCGCGACGAGGATGACGTCGACGCCCTCGGGAGCGTCGATGTAGCCGAAGCGGATGTTGAAGCCGTGCGCGAACGCGAGCGTCTTGCCCTCGGACAGGTTCGGCGCGATCGACTCGGCGTAGATCGAGCGCTGGTGCTGGTCGGGCGCGAGGATCATGATGAGGTCGGCCCACGCGGTGGCGTCCGCGACGTTCTTGACCTCGAAGCCCTCCTCCTGCGCCTTCTGCGTCGACTTCGACCCGTCCTTCAGCGCGATGACGACCTCGACGCCCGAGTCGCGGAGGTTCTGCGCGTGCGCGTGGCCCTGCGAGCCGTAGCCCACGATCGCGACCTTCTTGTTCTGGATGATCGACAGGTCGGCGTCTGCGTCGTAGAGGATCTCGGTGCTCACTGTATTTCTCTCCTTGGATGGGGTTCGTCGCGGGCGGCGCACCGCCGCCCGAGGTTCTGATCAGCCGCGCAGGACGCGCTCGGTGATGGACTTGCCGCCGCGGCCGAGGGCGAGCAGCCCCGACTGCGCGAGCTCCTTGATGCCGAAGGGCTCGATGGCCTTGAGGAAGGCGTCGACCTTGCCCTGGTCGCCCGTGATCTCGATCACGAGCGCGTCGGGCGCATAGTCGACGACGTTGCCGCGGAAGAGGCTCACGACCTCGAGGACGTTCGACCGGGACGCGTTGTCGGCGCGCACCTTCACGAGCATGTGCTCGCGCTGCACCGACGCCGCGGGGTCGAGCTCGACGATCTTCACGACGTTGATGAGCTTGTTGAGCTGCTTCGTGACCTGCTCGAGCGGGAGGTCGTCGACGTCGACGACGACCGTGATCCGGGAGAGCCCGGGGATCTCGGTGACGCCGACGGCGAGGGAGTGGATGTTGAAGCCGCGTCGGGCGAACAGGCCCGCGACGCGGGTGAGCAGACCGGGACGGTCCTCGACGAGCAGGCTCAGCACGTGGGACGACATGTCAGTCCTCCTCGGAGAAGGCGGGCGAGTGGTCGCGCGCGTACTGGATGTAGCTGTTGCTGACGCCCTGCGGCACCATCGGCCACACCATGGCGTCGGCGCTCACGACGAAGTCGATCACGACGGGGCGGTCGTTCGTCTCGAGAGCGAGGCGGATCGCGTCGTCGATCTGGTCCTCCCGCTCGACCCGGATCGCGAGGCAGCCGTACGCCTCGGCCAGCTTGACGAAGTCGGGGATGCGGACGGTGTCGTGGCCCGTCTGGAGATCCGTGTTCGAGTAGCGGCCGTCGTAGAACAGCGTCTGCCACTGCCGCACCATCCCGAGCGACGAGTTGTTGATGATCGCGACCTTGATCGGGATGTCGTTGAGCGCGCACGTGGCGAGCTCCTGGTTCGTCATCTGGAAGCAGCCGTCGCCGTCGATCGCCCACACCACGCGGTGCGGCTCGGCGACCTTCGCGCCCATCGCGGCGGGGATCGAGTACCCCATCGTCCCGGCGCCGCCGGAGTTCAGCCACGAGTTCGGGCGCTCGTACTTGATGAACTGCGCCGCCCACATCTGGTGCTGCCCCACGCCCGCGGCGTAGACCGCCTCGGGGCCGGTGAGCTCGCCGATCCGCTGGATGACGTGCTGCGGCGAGAGCAGCCCGTCGGTCGTCGGGGCGAAGCCGAGCGGGTACTGATCCTGCAGGCCGCGCAGGTAGGCCCACCACTCGTCGTAGTCCGGTGCGCCGCCCTGCGTCGTCGAGCGGAACGCCGTGTCGAGATCGACGAGCACCTCCTTGAGGTCGCCCACGATCGGCACGTCGGCCGTGCGGATCTTGGAGATCTCGGCGGGGTCGATGTCGACGTGCACCACCTTCGCGTGCGGGGCGAAGAGCGCGGCCTTGCCGGTGACGCGGTCGTCGAAGCGCGCGCCGAGGGCGACGATGAGGTCGCTCTCCTGGAGGGCGAGCACGGCCGGCACCGCCCCGTGCATGCCGGGCATGCCGAGGTGCTGCGGGTGGGAGTCGGGGAACGCGCCGCGCGCCATGAGCGTGGTGACGACGGGCGCGCCCGTCGCCTCCGCGAAGGTCTTCAGCTCCTCCGCCGCGCGGCCGCGGATGACGCCGCCGCCGACGTAGAGGACGGGCTTGCGCGCCTCCGCGATGAGCGACACGGCGGCCTGGATCTGCTTGCCGTGCGCCTTCGTGACGGGGCGGTAGCCGGGCAGCTCGTAGCGGGGCGGCCAGACGAACGGGGCCTCGGCCTGCTGCGCGTCCTTCGTGATGTCGACGAGCACGGGCCCAGGGCGGCCGGTCGACGCGATCTCGTACGCCGCGGCGATCGCGCCGGGGATCTCGGCGGCGTCCTTCACGAGGAAGGAGTGCTTCGTGATCGGCATCGTGATGCCCACGATGTCCGCCTCCTGGAACGCGTCGGTGCCCATGAGCGTGGAGAACACCTGGCCGGTGATGGCCAGCATCGGCACCGAGTCCATGTACGCGTCGGCGATCGCGGTCACGAGGTTGGTCGCGCCGGGGCCGCTCGTCGCGATCGTCACGCCGACCTTGCCGCTGGCCGAGGCGTAGCCCTCCGCCGCGTGGCCGCCGCCCTGCTCGTGTCGGACGAGGATGTGGCGCAGCGAGGCCGCCGACATGAGCGGGTCGTAGACGGGCAGGATGGCGCCGCCCGGAAGGCCGAAGACGTCGGTGACGCCCAGCAGCTCGAGCGAGCGGACGACCGCCTCGGCGCCCGTGAGCACGGGCGCTTGCGCGGAGGTGCGAGCGGGTGGCCGCGGAACGGCCGGTGCGGTTTCGGCAGGCATGATGATGCTTCCTCGCTGTTGGTCGAGTGGGTGCTCAGCGGACGCGGCGGGGCCGGGACCGGCTCAGCCGGTCGTCGCGCCTTCCGCGGCGGAGCGCACGAGCTTGGAGTACTTGGCCAGAACGCCTCGGGTGTAGCGCGGGGGCAGGGGCTCCCAGCCTTCCCGGCGGGAGCTCAGCTCTGCTTCGTCGACGAGTAGGTCGAGAGTGCGAGCCGCGATATCGACCCTGATCAGATCACCATCGCGCACGAAGGCGATGGGACCAGCGTCCACCGCCTCTGGTGCGATATGGCCGATGCACAGCCCGGTTGTGCCGCCTGAGAATCGACCGTCTGTCAAGAGTAGTACATCCCTGCCGAGGCCAGCGCCCTTGATGGCCGCCGTGATCGCGAGCATCTCGCGCATGCCGGGGCCGCCCTTGGGGCCCTCGTAGCGGATGACCACCACGTCGCCCGCGGCGATCTCGCCGTTCGCGAGCGCGTCCATGGCGCCGCGCTCGCGCTCGAACACGCGCGCGGGGCCCTCGAACACGGACGCGTCGAAGCCGGCGGTCTTGACAACCGCCCCCTCGGGCGCGAGCGAGCCGTGCAGGATGGTGAGCCCGCCGGTCGCGTGGATCGGGTCGTCGAAGCGGTGGACGACCGTGCCGTCGATCGGGTCGGGGTCGAGCTCGCGCAGGTTCTCCGCGACGGTCTTGCCGGTGACCGTGAGCGCATCGCCGTGGATGAGTCCCTCGTCGAGCATCGCCTTCATGATGACGGGGATGCCGCCGTGGCGGTCGACGTCGTTCATGACGTACTTTCCGAACGGCTTCATGTCGGCCACGTGCGGCACGCGGTCGCCGATGCGGTTGAAGTCGTGCAGGCTCAGCTCGACCTCGGCCTCGCGTGCGATCGCGAGCAGGTGCAGCACCACGTTCGTCGAGCCGCCGAGGGCCATCGCGAGCGCGATCGCGTTCTCGAACGACTCCTTCGTCAGGATGTCCTTGGTCGTGATGCCCTGCCGCAGCAGCTCGACGACGGCCTCGCCCGACCGGTGCGCGAAGTAGTCGCGCCGACGGTCGGCCGCCGGCGGCGCGGCCGATCCGGGCAGGCTCAGGCCGAGCGCCTCGGCCACCGAGGCCATCGTGTTGGCCGTGTACATGCCGCCGCAGGCTCCCTCGCCCGGGGCGAAGGCGCACTCGATGCGCTTGAGGTCCTCCTCCGACATGAGACCCGCGCGGCACGCGCCCACGGCCTCGAAGGAGTCGATGATCGTGATGTCCTTCTCGGTGCCGTCCGAGAGCTTGACCCAGCCGGGCGCGATCGAGCCGGCGTAGAGGAAGACGCTGGACAGCCCGAGCCGCGCGCTGGCCATGAGCATGCCGGGGATCGACTTGTCGCAGCCCGCGAGCAGGACCGTGCCGTCGAGGCGCTCGGCCATGATGACGGTCTC
The DNA here is from genome assembly GCF_035188445.1 of Microbacterium sp. JZ37. Taxonomy (NCBI): domain Bacteria; kingdom Bacillati; phylum Actinomycetota; class Actinomycetes; order Micrococcales; family Microbacteriaceae; genus Microbacterium; species Microbacterium sp. JZ37. The sequence goes on from NZ_CP045253.1 coordinate 2,114,728, forward strand.
GACGCTGTCGGCGATCACCTCGCGGCTCACGAGCGAGAAGTGCATTCCCTCGTGGCCCATGGAGATGCCGTCCGAGACCGAGACGGTGCCGAACTGGAGCGGGTAGCCCCCGCCCGAGTGCACGCCCTCCTTCGCGCCCTGCGCGAGCCGGTCGAGCGACAGGTTGCAGGGGGTGATCTCGTTCCAGCTCGAGGCGATGCCGATCTGGGGCTTGTCCCAGTCGGCGTCTCCCATGCCCACGGCGCGGAGCATGCCGCGCGACGTCGTGGCCTCGATGCCGTCCGTCACCACGCGGCTGCGGGGCTTGATGTCGATCTCAGGGGTATCGCTCACGCTGGAAGTCTATTCCCCGCGCAGGGCGACGCCGTGCCGCTGCGCAGGTGGGTCGACCAGGGCGCGCGCGACTGGTCAGGATGCTCGACGACGCGCGATCTCGCTGAGCAGCGCGGCGAGAGCGGCGGCGTCGGGGACGCGCACGGCGGCCGCGGTCTCCCCCTCGCCGACGCGGATGCCGAGGTCGCCGTCCCCGAGCGCGCGGAGCGCATCCTCATCGGTCACGTCGTCGCCCGCGAAGAGCACGGCCGTCGCCCCCGTCGCCTCGCGCAGCGCGGCGACGGCCGAGTCCTTGCCCTCGTGCCGCCACGCGAACTCGACGACGTCCCGCCCCGTCCGGCGACGCCATCCCGGTGCGCGCTCCGCCACGAGGCGGTCGACCGCGTCCTGCGCGGCCGCGGTCGTCGCGTCGTCGGCCAGCCGCGTGTGCAGGGCGAATCCGAATGCCTTGCGCTCGATCCACGCGCCGGTCATCCCCGCGACGGCGGTCTCGGCCGCGTCGACCAGCGCGGCGGCTGCGGCCCGCTCATCGGCGTCGTCGGCGGCGGCCACGGGCGCCGCGCCCGCGGGCCGCCAGTGCTCAGCGCCGTGCGAGCCGGAGAGCCACACGGGCGAGGCGTCGTCGTGCTCGGCGATCACCCGGAGGTCGGCGAGCGTGCGCCCCGAGACGAACGCCACGATCGTGTCGGGGGTGGCCGCGAGGGCCGCCACCGCCGCCGTGGCCTCGGGGATGGCCCTCGCCGTGAGCGGCTCGTCGACGAGCGGCGCGAGGGTGCCGTCGAAGTCGAGGGCCACGAGCAGCCGCGGCGTCTGCGCGACCGACGCGATGGCCGCCTGCGCGCGCGGGTCGCCGACGGGCGCCGCGCCGGTCACCGGCGACGCTCCCGGTAGGTCTCGAGGTCGGCCAGGAAGCGGCGCCCCCAGCGCTCGACGTCGTTCTCGAGCACGCGCCGGCGCATGCTGCGCATCCGCCGCGACTGCTCGGCCGGGGGCATCTCGATCGCGCGCATGATCGCCTCCTTCATGCCGTCGATGTCGTGCGGATTGACCAGCAGCGCGCTGCTGAGCTCGTCGGCGGCCCCCGCGAACTCGCTCAGCATGAGCACGCCGCGGTTGTCCGAGTGCACGGCGACGTACTCCTTCGCGACGAGGTTCATGCCGTCGCGCAGGGCGGTGACGAGCATGACGTCGGCCGCCAGGTAGAGGGCGACCATCTCCTCGCGCGGGAATCCCTGATGGAGGTAGCGGATGGCCGTGTGGTGGATCGTGTCGTAGTCGCCGTTGATGCGGCCGACCGTGAGCTCGATCTCGTCGCGGAGCTCCTGATACGCCTCGACACCCGGCCGACTGGGGCTCGCGACCTGCACGAGCGTGACGTCGCCGACCTGCACGCGGCCGTCCTGCAGGAGCTCGCCGAACGCCTTGAGCCGGTGCCGGATGCCCTTGGTGTAGTCGAGGCGGTCGACCCCGAGGAGCACCTTGGAGGGGTTGCCGAGCTGCTCGCGGATCTCCTTCGCACGAGCGCGGATGGCCGGATCCTGGGCCAGCTCGATGAAGGACTGCGCGTCGATCGAGATCGGGTACGCCTTCGCGATCGCCGTGCGCGCGGTGCCGTCCGGCTGCGGGATGGTGATCGTGTCGCTCCTCGTCGCGTAGCGGAGGATGCGCCGCACCGAGCGCTGGAAGTTGCCGGCGTCGGCGACCCGCTGGAACCCGATGACGTCGGCGCCGAGGAGGCCCTCGACGACCTGGCGGCGCCACGGGAGCTGGGCGTAGAGGCCGTAGGCGGGGAACGGGATGTGGTGGAAGTAGCCGATGATGACGTCCGGCCGCAGCTCGCGGAGCATCTGCGGGACGAGCTGGAGCTGGTAGTCCTGGACCCACACGAAGCCGCCCTCCGACGCCACTTCGGCCGCGGCCTCGGCGAAGCGGCGGTTGACGCGGACATACGCGTCCCACCAGCGGCGCTTGTAGACCGGCGTCGCGATGACGTCGTGGTACAGCGGCCAGATCGTCCCGTTGGCGAACCCCTCGTAGTAGTCCTCGAGCTCCTCGGCGCTGAGCTGGATCGGCACGAGGTGCGTGCCGTCGAAGTCGAACGGCTCGACGTCGAGGCCCGGCTTGCCCGCCCAGCCCACCCACGCGCCGTCGACCTTGTGCATGACCTGCTCGAGAGCCGTCACGAGACCGCCCGGGGAGCGACGCCAGGCCGGCTGGCCGGTCTCGTCCTCGATCCGATCCACGGGAAGGCGATTTGCTACGACGACGAGATCCGCTTCGGCCATGACGCTCCTTGAGTATCCGGTTCGCCAGTCTAGCCAGCGCCGCGCGGCCGACCCCGCTCCCCCGCGGCGCCCTTGACGGCACGGCGCCGCGTCCGATACCAGCGCGCGCGAGACGCCGCAAGCCCCACGGCGCCCTCTGCGCACGCGCGGGTCGCGCGCTAGCGTGGGGGCATGCGCAAGTACCTCATGGGAACCGGACTCCTCGGCGCGATCACGAGCGGCTACTCGCTGCTGAAGGGATCGAACGACAAGCGGTTCACGTGGCGCGTCGCACTCGCCTGGCTGAGCTGGGCGATCACGCTCACCCTCGCGATCGGCGAGGCCCGCGACATCCGCACCGCCTCGCGCGGCGGCGCCGTCCCCGAGGACTCCCCCATCGCCGGCAAGGAGTACAAGTACGCCGGCACGCCGAAGCCCGGCAAGAAGGACAAGGGCACGCGCGGCCGCAAGCGCCGCTGACGCTCGCGGCGTCAGCGCGTCGCTCCGTCGTCCCCATATCCATACCGACGTTATATAACTGCGGTATGCTGTTGACATGGATCGCGCACGGGACCTCGAGAGCATCATCGTCGCGGCGCACGCGCTCACCCGCGTGGCGGCGCTCGAGACCCGGAACGAGGCGCCCGCCGCGCAGTGGCGGACCCTCGCGATCCTCCGCGAACGGGGGCCGCTGCGCATCGGCGAGCTCGCTCGACTCAGCCGCATCACGCAGCCGGGCGTCACGCGCCTGATCGGCGGCATGGCCGACGCTGGGCTCGTCGCGCGCGAGCCCGACCCGGACGACTCGCGCGCGGTGCGCGTGGCCGCCACCGAGCGCGGCGAGCAGGCGTACGCCGCATGGCGCGTGCAGCTCGTCGAGGCGCTCCTCCCCCGCTTCGCGGATCTCAGCGACAGCGAATGGCAGGCGCTGCGCACCTCGGCCGAGCTGCTCACGCAGCGGATGGCCGACGCGCGGCCCGCGGACGGAGAGGAGAGCTCGGCACGATGAGCTCAGGAGAGAGAACGGCGTCGATCTGGCGCCAGCCGATGCAGGTATGGGCGGTCGCATTCGCGAGCGTCGTCGCGTTCATGGGGATCGGCCTGGTCGACCCGATCCTGCCCGCGATCGCGGAGCAGCTGCACGCGACCCCCGCCGAGAGCGAGCTGCTCTTCACGAGCTACCTCGTCATCACGGGGCTCATGATGCTCTTCACGAGCTTCGTCTCGAGCCGCATCGGCGCCAAGCGCACCCTCCTCATCGGTCTCGGGTTCATCCTCGTGTTCGCGTTCCTGTGCGCTGTCAGCGGCTCGGTCGACGCCGTGATCGGCTTCCGCGCGGGCTGGGGCCTCGGCAACGCGCTCTTCATCTCGACGGCCCTCGCGACGATCGTCGGCGCGGCGGCCGGCGGCAGCGCGAACGCGATCATGCTCTACGAGGCCGCGCTCGGCCTCGGTCTCGCCGTGGGCCCGCTCGTCGGCGGTCTGCTCGGAGAGGTGACCTGGCGCGCTCCCTTCTTCGGCGTCGCGACCCTCATGGCCATCGCCATCATCGCGATCGCCGTGCTGCTCAGGGCACCGGCCGACCGCCCGGAGCCCGTGCGCCTCACGGCGGCATTCCGCGCGCTCGCGACGCCGGCGCTCGGCCTGCTCGCGACGGCCGCGATCTTCTACAACATCGCGTTCTTCGTCCTGCTCGCCTACTCGCCGTTCCCGCTCGGCTTCTCGGCGCTCGGCATCGGCTTCACCTTCTTCGGCTGGGGGCTCGGCCTCGCGATCACCTCGATCTGGGGCGCGCCGCTGCTCCTGCGCGTCGTGCGCAGGACGACGGCGATCGCGATCATCCTCCCGCTCATCGCGGTCGACCTCGTCGTCGCGGGGCTCCTCGTCCACAGCAAGCCCGCGCTCGTGACGTGCATCGTCGTGGGCGGGCTGCTGTTCGGCTTCATGAACACGATCCTCACGGAGACCGTGATGGAGGCGACCGACATCCCGCGCTCGATCGCGTCGTCGTCGTACTCGGGCGTGCGCTTCCTCGGCGGCGCCGCCGCGCCGCCCCTCGCGGCCGTGCTCGCCGAGCATTGGGGCGACACCGCTCCCTACGTGTTCGGGGCGATCGCCGCGCTCATCGCCGCCGTCATCGTCGTGAGCGGACGCCGTCTGCTCGCGCGCGCCGATGCGGGCCACGAGACCGCGGTCGACCAGGCTCAGGCCGTCCTCGTCGGCGACGCCGACTGATGCGGCGCCCCGTGGAGTCTCGGCGCCGAGCGCGCCGCGACTCCACGGGCACCTGGGTATCGCGCTCGGAGCGCGCGCGGCCCTACACTGCGAACATGCGCGTCATATCGGTATCGCGATGAGCGACTTCACGCCCCTGCGGCCCCCGGCACCCACTCGACTGAGCGAGCTCGTGTTCGAGCGCATCGCCGCGTCGATCGTGTCGGGAGAGCTCGCGCCCGGGGCCCAGATCAAGGACGACGAGGTCGCCGCCCAGCTCGGCGTGTCCCGCATGCCGGTGCGCGAGGCCTTCCTCCATCTCGAGCGCATCGGCCTCATCGAGATGGTCGCGAGCAGATACACGCGCGTGACCGAGATGACGCCCGAGATCGCCCGGGACGCCTTCGAGTACGCGGGCAACCAGGCCGGATGGGCGGGGCGCCTCGCGGCCGAGCGGATGACCGACGAGGAGCTCGCGCACGCGCTCTCGCTCCTCGACGCGATCCTCGCCGAGACCGGCGATGCCGACGCCCATCGGAAGCGGCTCGACGACTTCTACCTCGACCTCCTCGAGCAGTCGCGCAGCCGGCAGCTCCAGCTCGCGTCGCGCGACATCAACCTCGCGCTCGCGCGAGCGGTGCACGGCGTCGAGTCGGTGCCGGACGACCTGCTCGCGGCGATGGGCGACGGGTACCGGCGGCTGCGCGAGGCGCTCGCGGAGCGCGATGCCGACGGCGTCGAGCGGATCATCCGGGAGATCCACGCGATCTACGCGCGACTCTGACCGTCTTCGAAGGGGTGCGTGCAGCCGAAGGCGCGCAGCATCGCCGCCGACTTCGCGACGGTCTCGTCGGCCTCGGCCGCGGGATCGCTGTCGATCGTGATCGCGCCGCCCGTGCCGATGCGCGCGACGCCGTCGGCGACGACCGCGGTGCGGATGACGACCGACAGGTCGACGGCGCCGCAGCGCGAGAAGGCGCCGATGACCCCGGCGTAGACCCCGCGCGGCTCCGCCTCGAGCGCATCGAGCAGCTCGACCGTGCGCCGCTTCGGCGCACCCGTCATCGACCCCGGCGGGAACAGCGCCCCCGCGGCCCGCACGCCCCCGGCGGGGCGCGGCAGCAGGCGCGCCCGCACCGAGGTCACGAGCTGGTGCACCGTCGCATACGTCTCCACGGCCATGAGCTGGGGCACGTCGACGGTGCCCGGGGCGCTGATCCGGCCCAGGTCGTTGCGCAGCAGGTCGACGATCATGAGGTTCTCGCTGCGCGTCTTCGGGTCCGCGGCGAGCGCGGCCGCCGCCGCGCGGTCGGCGGCGGGATCGGCGAGGCGTCGCGCGGTGCCCTTGATCGGCTTCGTCTCGGCCCAGCCCGAGCGCGAGACCGTGAGATAGCGCTCGGGCGAGCACGACAGGATCGTCCGGCCCGGCAGCCGCAGGTACGACGCGTAGGGAGCGGGGTTGGCGCGCCGCAGCCGCCGGTACGCCTCGAAGGGCGCGTCGTCGACCGGGCATCGCAGCGTGTAGGTGTAGCAGGCCTCGTAGGAGTCCCCCGCGAGGAGCCAGGAGCGGACGGCGTCGAGGTCGCGCCGGTAGCGCGCGCGGGTCACGGAGGCCTCAGCAGCGCCCGCGGACGGCGGCGCGAGCGGCGGCGCGAGCGGCGCGAGCGGCGCGAGCTCGCCGAGCCGCTGAGCCGTCGCGGCGATCCAGGAGCGCGCGTCCGCCTCGTCGGATGCGGGGCCGGTCGCGACGACCTGCACGACGCCGTCGACGTGGTCGACGACGACGTACCGGCTGAGGTGCACGAGCTGGGCGTCGGGCTCGCGCGTCGGCCGCCGCGCGCCGATGTCCTTGACGCCGTAGCCGATCGCGCCCACGTAGCCGCCGGCGAACGGGAGATCGGACGGCGCATCGACGGGGTTCGCGTCGAGACGCTCGGCGAGGAGCTCCCACAGGTCGATCCCGGCTCCCGCGTCGGCCCCGTCGATCCGCACCCGGCCGTCCGCCGCCCAGAACTCCACGACGTGATCGCGCGGCCCCTCCGGCGCGCCGATGATCGACCAGCGGCCCATGCCGTACGCCTGCTGGGCGCTGTCGAGCCAGACCGCTGTCCCTCCGTCCGGGCCGTGGAGCGCGGCGAAGATCGCCTCGGCGTCGCCCTCGAGCGGCAGCGTGCGCGTCCACGCGAGCCACGTGCCGGGGCGCCCCGTCGAGCCCGTCATGCGCGCTCCTGTGCGAGGAAGTTCTCGACGATCCGACCGCCCGCGCCGGTCCCGATCGACTCCGGATGGAACTGCACGCCCCACCATCCGCGCTCGACGCACTCCCCGGCCATGATGAGGCCGTCCTCCGAGCGCGCGGTCACGCGCAGCGCAGCCGGAGCGGGCTCGGCGACGACGAGCGAGTGGTAGCGGACGGCGTCGAACCCGTCGCTCATGCCCGCGAACAGGGCGGACCCGTCGTGCGCGATGCGGTCGATCCGCCCGTGCGCGGGGCGCGGGGCCGGCACGATGCGCCCGCCCAGCGCGACCGCCATCGCCTGGAATCCGAAGCACACGCCGAGCACGGGCACCGCCGCGCGCTCGAGCACCTCGAAGCCGCGCCCGACGTCCTCCGCGCAATGGGGTGTGCCGGGCCCCGGGCCGAGCACGACGTGCGAGTACCCCGCCAGGTGGTCGACGTCGACGTCGTCGTTCTGCACGAGGTGCGGCTCCACGCCCGTCGCGCTCCAGATGAGCTGCAGCAGGTTGCCCGTGTACGAGTCGTAGTTGTCGACGAGGAGCACTCGGAGCCCGCCTGCCTGTCCCTTCGTCATCGACACCATTCTGGGGCACGCGCGGACGGGTGCGAGACTGGGCGCATGCAGCTGCTCGACGGGGCGCCCGCGTCGGCGGCCGATCTCCAGCCGCTCGCGCTCACGGGCTTCGGCCACTTCACCACGGTGCGGGTCGAGCGCGGCGGCGTGCGCGGCCTCGCGCGGCACCTCGCGCGGCTCGCGCGAGACTGCCGCACGGTGTTCCGCGTCGAGCTCGACATCGCGACCGTGCGCGATCAGCTGCGCGCGGCGATCGCCGACGAGCCGGACCCCGTCGTCGTGCGGGTGACGGTGTTCGACCCGCGGCTCGGGGTCGAGCGACCCGGAGCGGAGGCTCGCCCCCGCGTGCTCATGACGCCGCGCCCTGCCGCCGCCGCGCGGCCTCCCGCCCTGCGCGTGCGCACGGTCCGCTTCGCCCGCGAGCTCCCGGCCGTCAAGCACACGGGCCTCTTCGGCGCTCTGCTCGCCCGTGCCGAGGCGCAGCGCGACGGGTGGGATGACGCCGTCTTCGCCGACGACGCCGGTCGGCTCGCGGAGGGACCCACCTGGAACCTCGGGTTCGTGCGCGACGGCGACGTCGTCTGGCCGGCCGCCGACGCGCTGCCCGGTGTCACGGCGGCGGTTCTCGACGACGCGCTGCGCGCGCACTCGGTGCCGAGCTCGACCGCAGCCGTGACGCCGGCGGATCTCCCCCGGATGGACGCGGCGTTCGCGACGAACGCCGGATTCGGTGTGCGGCCCATCGCGAGCATCGACGGGGTCGCGTGGGATCCCGCGCACCCGGCGCTCGAGCGGCTCGAGACGGCCTATCTCGGGATCCCGCTCGAGCAGGTGTGAGGGCGCCCGCGTAGAGTCGCGCCATGAGCGATGTCATCATCACGGTGCGCGGCGAGGATGAGGAGCGCAGAGCCCCCGAGCGGGCGACCCTCCATCTCTCCGTGCGCGCCGACGCGCCGGCGCGCGACGAGGTCGTGCGGCGCGTCCTCGTGCGGTCCGAGACGGTCCGCGAGCGGATCGCCGCGGCGAGCGCGGCCGGATCGATCCTCGACTGGTCGAGCGCGCGTCTCGCCGTGCGCGTCGAGCGCCCGTGGGGCGACGGCGGCGTCCGCCACGACCCCGTGCACACGGCCGCGGTCGAGTTCACAGCGACGTTCGCCGATGCCGGCGACCTGTCGGCGTGGGTGTCGGACGCGTCGACGCTCGACGACGTCGAGATCGGCGAGGTGCACTGGCACCTCACCTCGCAGACGCGGGCCGCCCTCGAGCGCGAGGTCGCCGAGCGGGCGGTGGGCATCGCGGTCGCGAGGGCGAAGGCGTACGCCGAGGCGCTCGGCCTGCACTCCGTCGTCCCGCTCGAGGTGGCCGACCCGGGCTTCCTCGCCCCCGAGGGCGGCCCGCGACCGCTTCGCGCGATGCGCGCGACGGCGTTCGACGCCGCAGAGGCCGCCGTGAGCTACCGCCCCGACGACATCGTCGTGTCGGCCGCCGTCGAGGCGCGGTTCGCCGCGCGCTGACGCGGCGGGCGCCGCACGCGCCCGCCGCCTCACGCGGTCATCGTCGTCCGGGCTTCGCGACCGAGAGCTGGGCGACGTCGCTCTGCACCCGGCCGTGGGCGTTCTCGACCGTCGCGCGCACGAGCATCCCGTCGCTCTCGGAGCGCGCCTTCTCGATGCGGTACGACGCCGAGCCATCCGTCGCGATCTGCGCGGTCGAGCCGGCCGCGGGCTGCCACGTCGCGCCGCCATCGGCGGATGTCTCCCACGTCACGACCGGAGCGGGCGCACCCGAGACCTCGATCGCGAACTGCGCCGATCCGTTCCTGCGCGCCGTCGCGTCCTCCGGCTGCGCGGCGATCTCGGGCAGCCCGACCGTCTGATCGACCACGGGCCATCCGTCCTCCCACGCGAGTCGATGGAGACCGAGACGGGGGAAGTAGGGGATCTCCTCGTTGGCCGCGTCGTAGTAGTGGAAGGCGAGCACGCCGTCGTCGACGGACTGCCCGCCCGGGCCGACGATCGCGCCGTGGGTGTCGAGCAGCGTGCTCCCTCCCCCGCCGAGCATGTCGCGGCCGTCCTTGTCGAGGTACGGGCCCGTGACCGACCGCGAGCGCCCCACCGCGACGTGATAGGTGCTGTCCGCACCCTGGCAGCAGGCGTCGAAGGAGACGAAGAGGTAGTACCAGCCGTCGTGCTCCTCGATGAACGGCGCCTCGACGCGATTGCCGGGGGCGAAGCGGTCGACGAGGTGCACGGCGTTCTCGACCGCGCCGGGCACGGGCTTGCCGCTCGGCCACGCGATCTCGACGAGGAAGATCCCGTACCAGTGCGAGCCGATCGCCATGTAGGGCGTGCCGTCGGCGTCCTCGATGATGCCGGCGTCGATCGCGTTGAACTCCTTGCCGCCGGCGATGGGCTGGGGCGACGCGATGACGGGACCCTGGTCGACCCACGCGTAGTCGGGGTCGTCGGGGTCGAGCGTCGTGTTCGTCGCGAGCGCCGTGACGGAGGTGTTCGTGCCGAAGCGCGACGCGGAGTAGTAGAGGTAGTAGGTGCCGTCGTGCTCGTAGAGCTCGGGCGCCCACAGGTTGTCGGGCAGTGCTCCGTCGGCGAAGTGGTCGTCGATCCAGGCGGGGATCTCGTCCCACACGTTGCCGTCGTACTCCCACGTGACGCCCTCGTCGTGCGACGACCAGGTCTGGATCGTCCCGCCGTTCGCGCGGCCGACCTCTCCGGTCGAGTACACGTACCACGTGCCGTCGCTCTCGTCGATGAAGAGCGACGGGTCGTGGATCGGCGCGGTCTGCCCCGTGACCGAGATGCCTCCGGTCGGTGCCGGCTCCGGCTCGGTCGGCGGGGCGGCCGCGGCGGGCACGGCCGCGCTCGCGACGAGCGTGGCCGTCAGCAGGGCGGCCGGGAGAAGGGAAGAGCGGCGCGATGTCATCTGACTCCTTTTACAACGTTGTAGATCAGGACTGCACCGACCCTAGCCGGACCGGACACGAGGGGTCAACCGCACGAGAGAGGGGAACGCGCGGGCGCGTTCCCCTCGACCTCGTGCGGGACGTCATCCCGACGGCGCTCGGAGTCAGGCGGCCATGCCGCCTCCTCCGATCACGCGTCCGCGCGTCTCGGATTCGCGCGCGAACGGGGTGTGGGCGTTCTGAGAGAAGCCGGGCGTCTCGGCGAGCATGCTGTGGCTCGTCTGACGCCGGGAGTCCCCCACCTCTGCGCACACGTCATAGCGGATGAAAGGCATTTCCGTCTCCCTGCAGATGAGGCCCCAGTCGCCCCGCGATCCCCCTGCGCGCCGATCCGTCCGGCGGCAGCCCCTCGGTCTCCAGGACGTTCCCCATCCGCCCTCCAGTAAAGCCACCTCGCGGTCTGCGAGGTGGGCGCGTCGCGGATTTAACCCTCGACTTCACCCATTGCATCCTCCGGAGGATCATGGCAGAAGGGAGGTGTCCACGGAAGGGCGGGAAGGAGCGCTGACAGGATGCGGACCGACCGCTTCGCCGACCGCGCGGAGGCGGGCCGCGCGCTCGCCGACCTGCTCGCGGATGTCCGCGGCACGCCGGATCTCCTCGTCCTGGGGCTCCCGCGCGGCGGCGTGCCGGTCGCGGCGGAGGTCGCGCGTGCGCTCGGCGCCGAGCTCGACGTGCTCGTGGCGCGCAAGCTCGGCCATCCGGCGCAGCCCGAGGTCGCCATGGGCGCGATCGCCGCGGTCGGGCGCGAGGACCTCGCCGCCGTGGAGAACCCGGCCACCGCCGACCCCTCGGCGATGGCCGGCGTGCGGGCCGACGAGGAGGTCGAGCTGCGGCGCCGACAGCGGGCGTACCGAGACGGCCGACCGCCCGTGCGGATCGACGGCCGCGTGGTCGTGCTCGTCGACGACGGCCTGGCGACGGGCGCCACCATGCGCGCCGCCGTCGCGGCCGTGCGCGCGGCCTCCCCCGCGCGCGTCATCGTCGCCGTGCCCGTCGCGCTCGGGACGACGGCCGACGACATCGCGCGCGAGGCCGACGAGGTGGTGTGCGCGTGGACCGCCGAGGGCCTGTGGGCCGTCGGCGCCGCGTACGACCGCTTCGATCAGACGAGCGACGACGAGGTGCGCGAGCTCCTCGCACGCGCCCTGCGGGACATGTCCTAGTCTCGAACCCATGGCGGCACCCGCAGCTGGATCGCAGACGCTGAGCCGCGGCATCCGGCTGCTCGAGCTGATCGCCGCCTCCGAGCGCGATCCGACGATCGACGAGCTCGCGGCGCGCCTCGACGTGCACCGCTCGGTCGCCTACCGTCTGCTGCGCACGCTCGAGGACCACGGACTCGTCTCCCGCGACGAATCGGGCAGGGTCGCGCTCGCCGCGGGCCTCGCCGCCCTGGCGGCCGGCGTCTCGCGCGATCTCCGCCAGGCCGCGCTCCCCGATCTCGAGGCGGTCGCCGACGAGCTCGGGATGACCTGCCTCCTCGCGATCCAGCTCGACCGCGACGAGGCCGTGACGCTGCTGAGCGCATCGCCGCGGCAGACGATCGCCGTCGTCTCCTACCGCCCCGGCCACCGCCATCCCATCACGCGGGGCGGCCCCGGCAAGGCGATCCTCCTGTCCATCCCCGAGGAGTCCTGGCCCGCCGACGTCGACGACCGGCTGCGCACGGAGATCGCGGAGAGCCGCGCGCGCGGGTACGCCGTCAGCCACGACGAGGTCGTCTCGTCGCTGCACTCCGTCGCGGTTCCGCTGACCGTGCCGGGTCAGCCGCCCGCCGCGATCGCGGTCATCCACGTGTCGCTGCCGCGCGAGGCCGCGGCCATCGCCGCGCGCCTGCAGTCCGCGGCCGCGAGCGTCGTGCGCCGCTACGGGGCCTGACCGGAGCGGATCAGGCGCCGACCGCGGTCGCCGCGCAGCCGGCGAAGAATGCGGCGAGCTCGTCGCGCGCCGCGAGCGGGAGGACGTGCGCGACGTACTGATCGGGCCGCACCACGACGACGGCGCCCGAGCGGTCGACGCCGCGCGCGTCGAAGATGTCGTCGCGCGGATCGGCCGCGTACACCTTCTCGTGGTCGACGACCTGGAACGGCCCCGTGCGAGGCCGGAACACGTCGGGCACGCGTCCCGGATCGACGTCGAGATGCGCCTCCTGGTAGACGACCTTCACGTCGAACCACGCATCGCGGTCGGCGCCGGCGGGCGTCGCGGCGAGCGGCGACGCCGCCGAGGTCGCGAGCCACTCGGCGAGCTCGACCGTCTCCGACCCGCGCGCGAGGCCATCCGCCCCCGCGAAGACGTAGATGCGCCAGCGGCCGTCCGCACGCGCGTGGTGCCCCAGGTGCACGGGATTGCCGTCGCACACGCGCACGACCGGGTGCGATCGGAAGCGCTTGCCGATCGGGAACCCGGCGGCGAGCGCCTGGTGGACACCCTCCCCCACGATCATGGACGGCGCGTACTCGGTCATGAACCCCGCGGGGAACTCGGCCGTCTGCACGTAGAAGCGCTCGAGCTCGGTCGGGTCGTCCAGCTCGTCGGGCTTCGCGGCCATGAGCGACGACCACTTCCGGTCGAAGTCGATGAGGTTCTGCGCGACGACCTGCCGCTCGGCGGAGTACGTCGCGAGCAGGGTCTCGGGCGCGCGGCCCTCGAGCACGTGGCCCAGCTTCCACCCGAGGTTGAAGCCGTCCTGGATCGACACGTTCATCCCCTGTCCGGCCTTGGCACTGTGCGTGTGGCACGCGTCGCCCATGATGAAGACGCGCGGCGTCCGCGAGCCCGGCTCGATGACGTCGTCGAAGCGATCGGTGACGCGGTGGCCGACCTCGTACACGCTGCGCCATGCGACGTGCCGCACGGTGAGCGTGTACGGGTGGAGGATCTGGTTGGCGCGGGCCTCGACCTCCTCCTGCGTCGTCAGCCGCACCCGACCGTTGTCGTCGGGCGGCACCTCGCCGAGGTCGACGTACATGCGGAAGAGATGGTTCCCCTCGCGGGGGATGTGCAGGATGCTGCCGCCGTCGTGCGACTGGATGGCGCACTTGCGGCGGATGTCGGGGAAGTCGGTGTCGGCGAGCACGTCCATGACGCCCCACGCGTGGAACGCCTTCGCGCCCTGGTGCGTCGCGCCGATCGCCTCGCGCACGCGGCTGTGCGCCCCGTCGCCGCCGACGACGTACTTCGCGCGGACGACGCGCTCGGCGCCCTGGTCCGGGCCGACGGTGCGCCGCAGCGTGACCGACACCGGATGGTCGCCCTCGCCGATCTCGAGCCCGACGAACTCCCACCCGTAGTCCGGCCGGTTCCGTGTGGGCGAGTGCGCCATGACCTCGAGGAAGTAGTCCTGCACGCGCGCCTGGTTCACGATGAGGTGCGGGAACTCGCTGATGCCGGTCGGGTCGTCGGGGGCGACCGCGGTGCGCACGATGTTCTCGGGATGCGCGGCATCCGGCTTCCAGAAGGCCATCTCGGTGATGCGGTAGGCCTCCTCGATGATGCGGTTCGCGAAGCCGAACGCCTGGAACGTCTCGACGCTGCGGGCCTGGATGCCGTCGGCCTGGCCGACCTCGAGCCGTCCGCCGCGGCGCTCGATGATGCGCGTCGTGATCCCGGGGAACTGCGACAGCTGCGCCGCGAGGGTGATGCCCGCGGGCCCGGTGCCGACGATGAGGACGTCGACGACGTCGGGGAGCTCCTCCGGGCGCTCCAGCCCGACGCCCGCGGCCGGCTGCACGCGCGGATCGCCGGAGACGTAGCCATGGTGGTGGAACTGCACGGGAGATCTCCTCACGTCGATGTGGGTGATGCAGGCTGCTGCGCCGCGAGTTCGATAATCGAACACGTCGTTCTCTTATCGAATGAGCCGAGCGTACTCCGGATCCGCCGTCGAGGCAAGAGAACGTATACGATCTGCCCGTCGATTCGATAGGATGGTCGCGTCCGGGCCGCGGGAGCGCCCGGTGCTCGAAAAAGGGGCACGAAGCCGCGCGGCGGCGCGAGCGAGACACATACGGAGCACCGTCGCCCGTCCTCGTCTCGAAAGGCCCTGCCATGCCCCATGTCTCCCAGCACGTCGCCGTCGCCCTCGCCCGCCACATCGACCAGGTGTTCGGCCTCATGGGCAACGGCAACGCCCACTTCCTCGACGCCATCCTGCGGCACACGTCCGCGTCATTCACCGCCGTCCGCCACGAGGCGGGCGCCGTGGTCGCGGCTGACGCGCACTATCGCGCCTCCGGACGGATCGCCGCCGCGACGACGACGTACGGAGCGGGCTTCACGAACACCCTCACCGCGCTCGCCGAGGCGGCGCAGGCGCGCGTGCCGCTCGTCCTCATCGTCGGGGACGAGCCGACATCCGGGCCCCGCCCGTGGGACGTCGACCAGATCGCGCTCGCCTCGGCCGTCGGCGTCCGCACGTACACCGCCGGACGCCTGGACGCCGCCGCGAGCACCGTGATCGCGATCGAGCACGCGCTGTCGTACCGCGTCCCCGTCGTGCTCGCGATCCCCTACGACGTGCCGACCCTCGAGGCCGGCGAGGTGCCGCCCACGCCGCCGCTGCATCTGCCGCAGCCGCAGGAGCCGTCGCCGGCCACCCGCGCCGCGATCGCGCGCGTCGCCGAGGCGCTCGCCGCGGCCGAGCGGCCGCTCCTCCTCGCGGGGCGCGGTGCGCACCTGGCCGGCGCGCGCACCGCGCTGGGCGCACTCGCCGACGCGACGGGGGCGATCACGGCATCGACGGCGCTCGGCCGCGGAGTCTTCCCCGACCCGCGCCACGATCTCGGCGTGACGGGAGGCTTCGGCGCCCCAGGGGCGATGGAGCTCATCCGCGAGGCCGACGTCGCCGTCGTTCTCGGCGCGTCTCTCAGCCCGTTCACGATGCGCTTCGGCGAGCTCTTCTCGCCCGGAACCCGCGTCGCGCAGGTCGACGTCGCGCCGACGGCGACCCATCCGCGCGTCGGCGAGTTCCTGCAGGGCGACGTGCGCGTGATCGCCGAGCACCTCGTGCGCGCGCTCGACGGGGCGACGCCGTCGGGGTGGCGCGAGAGCGTCGACCTCACTCCCCTGCGCGTGCAGGACCCGGGCGAGCGCACGGCAGCCGATGGGCGGCTCGACCCGCGCAGCGCCGCGGCGCGCATCGGCGAGCTCCTGCCCGAGGACCGCATCGTCGTGAGCGACGGCGGGCACTTCATCGCGTGGGCCAACATGTACTGGCCGGTCGCATCGCCCGAGCGGATGATCATGGTCGGCACCGCGTACCAGTCGATCGGTCTGGGGTTCCCGAGCGTCGCGGGCGCCGTGCAGGCCGCGCCGTCGGCGACGGTCGTGCTCACGACCGGCGACGGGGGCGGCCTGATGGCGCTCGCGGATCTCGAGACCGCCGTCCGGACCGCGGGCGGCCGGGGCATGTGCGTCGTCTGGAACGACGGGGCGTATGGCGCCGAGGTGAACCTCTACGGGCTCAAGGGCCTCGCCGAGGCGCCCATGCTCATCCCGGACGTCGACTTCGCCGCGCTCGGCGCGGCGGTGGGAGCCGAGGGGGTGGTGGTGCGCGACCTCGCCGACCTCGAGCACCTCGCGCGCTGGACCGCGCGCCCCGTCGAGGAGCGGCCGTTCCTCCTGCTCGACCTCCGCGTGAGCCGGTCGGTCATCGCCCCGTATCAGCGCGAGGTCATCCGCGTGAACAGCTGAGGCGTCGGCGCTGAGGAGGCGGCCCGGATCACCGGGCGGCCTCCTTCCGTGCGCGGGTCAGCGCTCCCAGGCGTAGATTCCCTCCGACTGCTCGGCCTCCGCGGTCGGACGCAGGTTGATGCCCTTGCGATCGCGCAGGAGCAGCGTCGCGACGAGGCCGACGGCCGTCATGCCGACGAGGTACCACGTGACCGAGGTCGACGAGCCCGTCGTCTGCTGCAGCCACTGCGCGATCGTCGGGGCGAACGCCCCACCGAGGATGGCGCCGATCGCGTAGGAGATGGAGACGCCCGAGAAGCGGACGGAGGCCGGGAACATCTCGCTGTACCACGCCGACTGCGGGCCGTAGGTGAACCCCAGCCCGATCGTCAGCAGGATCAGGCCGAGCGCGAGGAGAGCGGCGCTGCCGGTGTTGACGAGCGGGAAGAGCGCGAAGAGCGCGGCGCCCTGCGCGACCCAGCCGATGATGTACGTCGTGCGCCGACCGAGCACGTCGCTCAGCCAGCCGGCGATGAACGTGGAGACGAGCCACGTCACCGACGAAGCCGTGACCGCCCACAGCACCGCGCCGCGATCGAGACCGACGGGCCCGTCGGGGTTCGTCGCGTAGTTCTGCACGTAGCCGCCGGTCGTCATGTAGCCCACCGCGTTGTTGCCCGCGAAGACGAGCGCCGCGAGCACCACGAGCGGCGCGAAGCGCGCGAAGAGCCTCACGACGGGCGCGCTCGTGCGCTCCTTGCGCTCGGCGATCTCGGTGAAGACCGGGCTCTCCTCGACGCGGCGGCGCACCCAGTAGCCCACGACGATGAGGACGATCGAGAAGAGGAACGGGATGCGCCAGCCCCATTCGAGGAAGGCGTCGCCGGGGAACACGGCGTTCATGATCGCGAGCATGGCGCTCGCGAGGAGGAGGCCGATCGGGACGCCGATCTGCGGCATCGCCCCGTAGAGGCCGCGGCGGTCGCGCGGCGCGTGCTCGACGGCCATGAGCACGGCGCCGCCCCACTCGCCGCCCGCCGAGACGCCCTGCAGGATGCGCAGGACGATGAGGAGGATCGGCGCGGCAGCGCCGATCTGCGCGTAGGTCGGCAGCAGCCCGATGAGGACGGTCGCGGCCCCCATGAGGATGAGCGTCACGACGAGGACGATGCGGCGGCCGAAGCGGTCGCCGAAGTGGCCCGCGAGGAACGCGCCGAGCGGGCGGAAGAGGAAGCTGATGCCGACCGTGAGGAACGACAGGATCGTGCCGAGGCCCGGGCCCGCGGGCTCGAAGTAGAGCTGCGCGAACACGAGGCCGGCGGCCGAGGCGTAGATGAAGTAGTCGTACCACTCGACGGTCGTGCCGACGACGGTCGCGATGGCGACGCGGCGGCGGTCGGCCGACGAGGCGATGGTGCCGGTGGGCGTGAGCGGCCCGCCGTTCGGGTGATGCGCGGACATCTGGCACTCCAATGTGACGAGGTCGGATGGCGCGTCTGCGCGCCGTCGATCTGGACAATATACGATTTCGAATACGTTCCGACAACACCCCTTGCACCGGGCAACGGATCGTATATGATCTCGTACACGACATCCGTTCGACGAGCGAAGGAGCTCCCGTGGGCCTCGAAGACCGCCGCCTCCCCCGACCCGGGAAGATCATCGCGGTGCACCTGAGCTATCCCTCGCGCGCCGACCAGCGCGGGCGCCGCCCCGCCGCACCCTCGTACTTCCTCAAGCCGTCGAGCTCGCTCGCCGAGAGCGGTGCGACCGTCGAACGGCCCGCCGGGACCGAGCTGCTCGCGTTCGAGGGCGAGATCGCGCTCGTGATCGGCACGGCCGCGCGCGGGATCGGCATCGACGACGCGTGGGACCACGTCGCGTGGGTCACGGCCGCCAACGACTGGGGGCTCTACGATCTCCGCGCGAACGACAGGGGCTCGAACCTGCGGAACAAGGGCCGCGACGGGTACACGCCGATCGGCCCCGACCTCATCGACGCGCGCGCGGTCGACCCCGCGGGCCTGCGCGTGCGCACCTGGCGCAATGGCGAGCTCGTGCAGGACGACACGACCGCCGAGCTCCTCTTCCCCTTCCGGCAGCTCGTCGCCGACCTCGCGCAGCACCTCACGCTCGAGCCCGGCGACGTCATCCTGACCGGCACCCCCGCCGGCTCGTCGGTCGCCCTCCCCGGCGACGTCGTCGAGGTCGAGGTCGACGCGCCCGACGCGCCGGGTGCCCCGACGAGCGGCCGACTCGTCTCGCGTGTCATCGAGGGCGCCGCCCGGTTCGATCCCGCGCTGGGATCCCTCCCCTCCGTCGACGACCGCCAGCGCGAGGAGGCGTGGGGCTCGCGCGCCGCCGCCGGGCTCGACGCCCCTGCTCCCGCCCTCGACCCCGCGCTGCGCGCCAAGCTCCTCGAGGCACCCGTCGCGGGGCTCTCGCAGCAGCTGCGCAAGCGCGGTCTCGACAGCGTGTCGATCGACGGCGTGCGGCCGACCCGCCCGGGCGTCAAGCTCGTCGGCGTCGCGCGGACGCTGCGCTTCGTGCCCCACCGCGAAGACCTCTTCCGCAGCCACGGCGGCGGCTACAACGCGCAGAAGCGCGCCTTCGATGCCGTCGGCGAGGGAGAGGTCATCGTGATCGAGGCCCGCGGCGAGCGCGGCTCGGGCACGCTCGGCGACATCCTCGCCCTGCGCGCCCTCGCGCGCGGAGCCGCCGGCGTCGTCACCGACGGAGGCGTGCGCGACTACGCGGCCGTCGCGGAGATGGACCTGCCCGTCTTCAGTCAGGGGCCCCACCCGGCCGTCCTCGGCCGACGCCATGTGCCGTGGGACGCCGACATCGCGATCGCGTGCGGCGGCGCGACCGTCGTCCCGGGCGACATCGTGGTCGGCGACGACGACGGGGTGATCGTCATCCCGCCCGCTCTCGCCGACGAGGTGGCCGACGCGGCGCTCGCACAGGAGGCCGAGGACGCCTGGATCGCGGAGCAGGTCGCCGCGGGGCACCCGGTCGAGGGCCTCTTCCCCATGAACGCCGAGTGGCGGGCGCGCTTCGACGCCGCCCGCGGGACGGGAGGATGAGAGCATGACCGACACCCTCACCGGCCTCAGCAAGTCGCAGCGCGCGTACGAGTGGATCCGCGAGCGGATCCAGCGGCACGAGTTCGGCCCCGGCTACCGTCTCGTGCTCGGCTCGATCGCCGCCGCGCTGGACATGAGCGTCGTCCCCGTGCGCGAGGCCGTGCGCCGCCTCGAGGCCGAGGGCATCGTGGAGTTCGAGCGCAACGTGGGAGCCCGCGTGACGCTCGTCGACGAGACGGAGTACCTCCACTCCATGCAGACGCTCGGGGTGGTCGAGGGCGTCGCGACCTCGCTCTCGGCTCCGCTCCTCGACGCCGCCGATCTCGACCGCGCGAGCGCGATCAACGAGCGGCTGCGCCGGCTGCTCGACGACTTCGACCCGCACCGCTTCACGGTGATCAACCAGGAGTTCCACGCGGTGCTCTTCGAGCCCTGCCCGAATCCGCACATCCTCGACCTCGTGCACCGCGGATGGACGCGGATGGCCGGGCTGCGGGATTCGAGCTTCGCCTTCGTCCCCGGCCGCGCGCACGAGTCCGTCGCCGAGCACGACCGCATCCTCGAGCTCATCCGCTCGGGCGCCGAGCCCCTCGAGATCGAGCTCGCGGCGCGGGAGCACCGCTGGGCGACCATGAACGCCTTCCTCGCGCAGCGCCACGCCACCGAGACGCAGACCGACCGAACGAAGCCCCTCACCGAGGAGGAGGAGACATGACCGACATCGCCCTCGACCGCCGGCACGTGCCCGCGGACCTGCCCGAGCGCATCCAGCACTACATCGACGGGGAGTTCGTCGACTCCGTCGACGGCGGCACGTTCGACGTGCTCGAGCCCGTCTCGAACGACGTGTACCTGCAGGCGGCCGCCGGGCAGAGAGCGGATGTCGACCGCGCGGTCGCAGCCGCACGCCGCGCGTTCGCGGATGGCCCGTGGCCGCGCATGCTGCCGCGCGAGCGCTCCCGCGTGCTCCACCGCATCGCCGACATCGTCGAATCGCGCGATGCGCGGCTCGCGGAGCTGGAGTCCTTCGACTCGGGCCTGCCGATCACGCAGGCTCTCGGCCAGGCGCGGCGCGCGGCCGAGAACTTCCGCTTCTTCGCCGACCTCGTCGTCGCGCAGGCGGACGACACCTTCAAGGTGCCCGGCCGCCAGATCAACTACGTCAACCGCAAGCCGATCGGCGTCGCGGGGCTCATCACGCCCTGGAACACGCCGTTCATGCTCGAGTCCTGGAAGCTCGCCCCCGCGCTCGCGACCGGCAACACCGTCGTGCTGAAGCCGGCCGAGTTCACGCCCCTCTCGGCGTCGCTGTGGGCGGGCATCTTCGAGAAGGCGGGCCTGCCGCGCGGCGTGTTCAACCTCGTCAACGGCCTGGGCGAGGAGGCGGGCGACGCTCTCGTGAAGCACCCCGACGTGCCGCTCATCTCGTTCACGGGCGAGAGCCGGACGGGACAGATCATCTTCGCGAACGCGGCCCCGCACCTCAAGGGGCTCTCGATGGAGCTCGGCGGCAAGAGCCCGGCGATCGTGTTCGCCGACGCCGATCTCGACGCCGCGATCGACGCGACGATCTTCGGCGTCTTCTCGCTCAACGGCGAGCGCTGCACGGCCGGCAGCCGCATCCTCGTCCAGCGCGCGGTGTACGACGAGTTCGTCGAGCGGTACGCGGCCCAGGCGAAGCGCGTGAAGGTCGGCTACCCGCACGACCCCGCGACCGAGGTGGGCGCGCTCGTGCACCCCGAGCACTTCGCGAAGGTGATGTCGTACGTCGAGATCGGCAGGAGCGAGGGTCGGCTCGTCGCGGGCGGCGGGCAGCCCGACGGCTTCGCGTTCGGCAACTTCGTCGCGCCGACCGTGTTCGCCGACGTCCCGCGCGACGCGCGCATCTTCCAGGAGGAGATCTTCGGGCCCGTCGTCGCGATCACGCCGTTCGACAGCGACGAGGAGGCGCTCGCGCTCGCGAACGACACGAAGTACGGGCTCGCAGCGTACATCTGGACGAACGACCTCAAGCGCGCCCACAATGTCGCGCAGGCGGTCGAGGCCGGCATGGTGTGGCTGAACTCGAACAACGTGCGCGACCTGCGCACGCCGTTCGGCGGCGTGAAGGCGTCGGGGCTCGGCCACGAGGGCGGCTACCGCTCCATCGACTTCTACACCGACCAGCAGGCCGTGCACATCACCCTGGGCGAGGTGCACAACCCGACCTTCGGCCGGAACTGACTCCCGGCCATCCGCTCACGCAAGGACGCATGACATGACCCGACGCGAGGACATGACCCTCACCTCCTCCGGCTACTTCGTCTCGCAGGAGGCGCCGATCGCCGCGGCGAACCCGATCCCCCGCCCCGCTGCCGCTCCCCCGGACATCCTCCGGTGCGCCTACATGGAGCTCGTGGTGACCGATCTCGCGGCATCCCGCGCGTTCTACGTCGACGTGCTCGGCCTCTACGTGACCGAGGAGGACGACACGACGATCTACCTGCGCTCAACCGAGGAGTTCATCCACCACAACCTCGTGCTCCGCACGGGCCCGGTCGCGGCGGTCGCGGCGTTCTCTTACCGCGTGCGCTCACCCGAGGACCTCGACCGCGCCGTCGCCTTCTTCACCGAGCTCGGGTGCCGCGTCGAGCGCCGACCCGAGGGCTTCGTGAAGGGCATCGGCGACGCGGTCCGCGTCGAGGACCCGCTCGGCTTCCCGTACGAGTTCTTCCACCAGGCCGACCACGTCGAGCGGATGTCGTGGCGGTACGACCTCCATGTCCCCGGCGAGCTCGTACGCCTGGACCACTTCAACCAGGTCACGCCCGACGTCCCGCGGGCGGTGTCGTACATGCAGAGCCTCGGATTCCGCGTCACGGAGGACATCCAGGACGAGGAGGGCACGGTGTACGCGGCGTGGATGCGCCGGAAGCCGACGGTGCACGACACTGCCATGACCGGCGGCGACGGCCCGCGCATGCACCACGTGTGCTTCGCGACGCACGAGAAGCACAACATCCTCGCGATCTGCGACAAGCTCGGGGCGCTGCGCCGCTCCGATGCGATCGAGCGCGGGCCGGGGCGACACGGCGTCTCGAACGCGTTCTACCTCTACCTCCGCGACCCCGATGGCCATCGCGTCGAGGTGTACACGCAGGACTACTACACCGGCGACCCCGACAACCCCGTCATCACGTGGGACGTGCACGACAACCAGCGCCGCGACTGGTGGGGCAATCCGGTCGTGCCGAGCTGGTACACCGACGCGTCGCTCGTGCTCGACCTCGACGGCAACCCGCAGCCCGTGCGCGCCCGCACCGACGCGAGCGAGATGGCGGTGACGATCGGCGCCGACGGCTTCTCGTACACGCGACGAGACGACGACGAGGCGATGCCCGAGTGGAAGCAGGGCGAGTACAAGCTGGGGCACCAGCTGTGAGCCTCTCGGCCGAGGCGATCCGGGCGATCGCCGACGAGCTGGCCGCGGCCGACCGCGACCGGACGCTCATCCCGCGCATCACCGCGCGCCATCCGGAGGCGACCGTCGACGACGCGTACGCGATCCAGGGCATCTGGCGCGACGGCCGGATCGCCGCAGGGCGGCGCCTCGTCGGCCGGAAGATCGGGCTCACGTCGCGCGCGATGCAGCAGGCGACGGGCATCTCCGAGCCGGACTACGGGGTCATGTTCGATGACACGGTCTGGGAGAGCGGCGCGCGCATCCCGCACGACCGCTTCTCGAACGTGCGGATCGAGGTCGAGCTCGCGTTCGTGCTGAGCGCGCCGCTCGAGGGCCCGCACTGCACGCTCTTCGACGTCCTGCGGGCCACCGAGTACGTCACGCCCGCACTCGAGATCCTGAACTCGCACGTCGAGCTCGAGGGGCGGACGATCATCGACACGATCAGCGACAACGCGGCGTACGGCGGCCTCGTGCTCGGCGGCAGCCCGACCCGGCCCGACGACGTCGACCTGCGCTGGGTGTCGGCGCTGCTCTACCGCAACGAGACGATCGAGGAGACGGGCGTCGCCGCCGGAGTGCTCAATCACCCCGGCACAGGCGTCGCGTGGCTCGCGAACAAGCTGCACCAGCACGGAGCGCGTCTCGAGGCGGGCGAGATCGTCCTCGCGGGCTCCTTCACGCGCCCCGTCTGGATCGACAGGGGCGACACCGTGCTCGCCGACTACGGGCCGATGGGAGCCATCTCATGCCGCTTCGTCTGAACCCGACCCTTCGGCACCGGCTCGCGGAGGCGACGCGGCCGCTGTACGGCGGATGGGTGTGCTCGGGCTCCCCGGTCGTCGCCGAGATCATGGCGGGATCGGGACTCGACTGGGTGCTCATCGACATGGAGCACGCCCCGAACGGGCTCGAGTCGGTGCTCGCGCACCTGCACGCCGTGTCGGCGTACCCCGTGACCGCGGGCGTGCGCATCCCGTCGGCCGACCCCGTCGTCATCAAGCAGGTGCTCGACCTCGGCGTGCAGACGCTCCTCGTGCCGATGATCTCGACCGCCGACGAGGCGCGGGCGGTCGCCGAGGCCGTCCAGTACCCGCCCGCAGGGCGACGCGGCGTCGGCAGCGCCCTCGCGCGCTCGGCGCGCTGGAACCGGGTCGACGGCTACCTCCGCGACGCGGCCGAGCATGTCGCCGTGTACGTGCAGATCGAGACCGCGGAGGGCGTCGACAACGCCGCCGACATCGCGGCGACGCCGGGCATCGACGGCGTGTTCGTCGGCCCGGCCGACCTCGCGGCGTCGATGGGGCTGCTCGGGCAGCAGACGCACCCCGAGGTCGTCGCCGCGGTGAAGCGCGTCTTCGAGGCGGCCGCGGCCGTGGGCCGGCCGTGCGGCGTGAACGCGTTCGACCCCGCGGCTGCGCGCGCCTACGCCGAGGCGGGCGCGCGCTTCCTGCTCGTGGGAGCGGATGTCGCGCTGCTCGCACGCGCGTCGGAGGCGCTCGCGGACGGCTTCATCGGAGAGGACGCGGAGCGCGGGCGCGCTGCGACCTGACCTTCGCCTTCGTTATCGTTCTGTGACCTTTTGTGCTTCGTTCTGGCTCGTAGGGGTCTTCGAATGTCCGTGGTGGGCGGGACACTGGTGTCATGAGCGATGGGGCTGTGTGGGGTGAAGGGGATGGTCCGTGCCCGACGGCTTCGGAGCGTGCGGCGGTGGAGTCGGCGATCGAGGCGATCCGGGCGGCAGACAGGGTGATCGCTCATGCGCAGGCGGCGCGTCAGATGGCGTTGGCGTCGGCGTCGCAGGTGGCGTGGGCGCAGCATGAGCGGCAGGTCGCGGCCGGGGGCTCGTCGCGGGCGTGGGCGCATCGGGCGATCGCGGAGGAGATCGCCGCGGCCACGCACACCCCGGGCCGGTCGGTGGAGCGGCAGATGAACGACGCGACCGTGCTGGTGTCCCGGTTCCCGGTCGTGCGGGACCGGCTCGCAGCGGGGACGGTGTCGCTCCCGCACGCGCGGGTGATCGTGCTGTGCGGGGACCGCATCGACGACCCTGCCGTGCGGGCGACGTATGAGGTGCGGGTGCTGGAGCGGCTGGACCGGGTGCCGATGACCGCGGCCGCGTTGGCGGAGGTGGCGCGGAAGATCGCGCAGGAACTGGACCCGGTCTCGATCAGCGACCGCCACAAGGCCGCCAGGCGGAGGCGGCGGGTGGGGTTCCGTCCCGGGGAGGACGCGATGGGCGCGTTCGACGCGGAGGTCGCGAACGTGCTCGGGGTCGGGATGATGGACCGCATCGACCAGATGGCGAAGACCGTCATCGCCGCCCGCGCCGCCGCCCGCCGCGCCGGCGACCCGGCCGCGCTCGCGGATGACCGCACCTTGGATGAGATCCGGGCGGACATCTTCACCGACCTCACCCTCACCGGCACCCCCACCGGCCACAACCACCTCTACGGCGCCACCTTCCCCGAACCGAGCAGCACAGGCGGTACGGGCGCACCCGACGGGAAGGACAAGGACACCGCGGGGCGTGCGGATGCGAAGGCCGGGCCCGTGGGGCTCGGCGCGATTCGCGGGAGCGTGCACATCACCATCCCCGCCACTGCACTGGCGAACCCCACGAACCGCACCGAGGGCGCCACCCTTGCCGGGGCAGGACCGATCCCGATCATCGACGCCAAGCAGATCGCCGCGGACGCCACCATCTGGAACCGCGCCTTCACCGACGCGAACACCGGGGTCCTCCTCACCGTCGACCAGAGATTCCCCACCACCGCGCAGCGGCGGTTCCTGAAGGCCCGGGACGAGCGGTGCCGGTTCCCCGGGTGCCGGCAGGCCATCCGCAAGCACTACGTCGACATCGACCACACCCACCCCCACTCCCGCGGCGGGCCCACAAACGTGGCCAACCTCGAGTACCTCTGCGAGACGCATCACATGCTCGAGCAGATGACCCAATGGACCGTCACCCAGGGGCCCGGGGGTGTTCTCGAATGGACGTCCCCGAACGGACGCGTCTACACCGACACCCCACCACCCGTCGCCCGCTTCACCCCACCCGACGACGAACCACCACCCTTCTGACACGCACGCGGGCAGACGGCAGGCGCCGCCGCCCGTCGTGTCCATGCCTCGGCCTGCTCTTCGCCGATAGGGTGCAGACGTGGATTCAGACGCGCCTGAGCACGAACAGCACCGACTCGATCTCGATGCAGCCTCGGCCGAACAGATCGACGACCCATGGTCGGCCCGACGACGCCTGGCGTGGGGGCTGGCATGGAGCATCCCGGTCGTCGCGCTCGTCGTCGGGATCGTGCTGACGAGCAGCGGAACGCTCGAGTTCACCCGGACGTACGACGGATACACCTACGAGGCCGAGTACCACACGGTGTGGCCCGCCGGCCTCGCGCTGCTCGCCACCGGTGTCCTCGGTCTCACCGCGGCGGCGATCGCCACCGCCCTGATGCTGACTCCGCGGCCCGCCCTCGACAGCCGCTGACGCGCGCGTGCCGTCAGCCTGACGGCGCCGGGGCCAGCCGATAGAGCACGCGCGGGCGGCCCCGCCGCCCGTAGCTGTGCGCGATGTCGATCCGCCCCTCGGCGACGAGGTGCTCGAGGTACCGGCGAGCCGTCGCGCGCGAGATCCCGCACGTGGCCGCGAGTTCCTCGGCGGAGACCGAGCGGACGGGGTCGAGCGCCGCGAGGACGCGCTCGAGTGTCTGCGCGGCGAGTCCCTTGGGAAGCTCGACACGCCCCTCGCGCCTCGGTCGTTCGGGAGCCCGCGTGGTGCCGACGGCGAGGAGGCGATCGATCTCGCCCTGGGAGAGACGCCGATCTGCAGCGTCTGCCCGTCGTCGGTCGGCGTCGGCCGCGTACGCTCGCAGTCGTTCCTGGAGCGCCTCCTGCGTGAACGGCTTCACGAGGTATCCCGAGACGCGTGCGGCGAGCGCCTGCCGGACGGTCACCTGATCGTGGGACGAGCTGATCACGAGGACATCCGCCCCGGCCTCGCCCAAGGTCCGCAGACGGTGCAGGACCTCGATCCCGCTGATGTCGGGAAGCCGCATGTCGAGGAGCACGAGATCGACGCCGCGTCCGAGCTGGGCGAGCGCCGCTCGCCCAGTGGCCGCCGTCGCCGCCACGTAGAACCCCGGGGTCTCGGCGACGAACCGGCTGTGCAGGGCGCGCGCCGCGGCATCGTCGTCCACGATGAGCACCCCGATCCGCTCGCTCATCGCTCGGCACCCAGATCGAAGTCGAAACGCGACCCGCCCAGCGCGGATCGACGAAGCTCGATGGTGCCGCCGCGCGACGTGACGGTGCGCCGGACGAGCGCCAGGCCGATCCCGCGCCCGACGCCCGACGCGTCCGGCTTCGACGAATAGCCGCGCGTGAAGACGCGATCGACGTCGGCGGGGTCGATGCCGGGCCCGTCGTCTTCGACGGCTCCGACGAACCGGCCGTCGACCTGCCGCAGCGAGCAGCGCACCGACGACGCCCCGGCCTCGGCGGCGTTGCGCGCGAGATTCGCGAAGACGAGGAGCACTCCCTCGTCGATCGGTACGTCCGGATCCATGTCGGTCTCGAGCCGCGTCCCACGCGCGCTCAGCTCGGAGCGGAGCGCCTCGATGCTCGCGCTCAGCAGCCCCGAGGGCCGCGAGACCCCCTCGCCTCCGTTCCCGGAGAGGACGGGCACGACCCCTTCGATGTACTGGAGCGCCTCTGCGCGATCGCCGTGCGACACGAGTCCGTGGATCACGTGGAGTCGGGTGCCGAACTCATGCGCCTGCTCGCGCAGCGCCGCCGTCACATGACGCAGCTGGCGGTGCTCCGCCTCCATGGCGTCGCTCCTCCGGAACCGTCGCTCGATCGCGGCCGCGAGCAGCGAGCTCGCGAGGGTTGCGACGATGAGCGCGGCGGATGCCCAGGGCAGCAGCTTCTCGACGCCCGCGGCCGTCTGGGCCGAGATGCTCGACTCGAGGATGCCCACGGCCACCATGCCGACCACAGCCCCGTCCGAGCCGATCACGGGCACCTTCGCGCGGAGCGAGGCCCCCGACGGCCCCGTCTCGGTGCCGACGAACTCCTCCCCCGCGAGCACCGGCTCCGTGGTGGTCGACACCTGGACCCCTCGCTGAGACGGATCGGGATGCGTGATCCGCACGCCCTCGTCGTCGGTGATCACGACGTAGTACACCCCGGCCGTGCGCTGGATCACGTCCGCCAGCGGCTGCAGCGCCGCGGTCGCCGTCGCGAGGGAGGATGCGTCGGCGGTGCGCTCCGCGGTCCCGATCGGACCGGCCGCCTCCACCGCGGTGCGGACCTCGTTCAGCTCGGCGAGACTGCGCGCCACGTCGTGCACGCGCTGCGTCGTCGCCTCCCGGATGCTCCGCTCCTGCACCGTGAGCGCGACGAGCGTCGTCAGGCCGACCGCGGCGAGCACGATGACGGATGGCAGGAAGAGCATCACGAGGCGCACGGCGCGCGTTCGGGTGTCGGCGGTCCTTGTCATGTCCTCGCGAGGATTCGGTGAGCATCAATGATCACAACGCCTCGGGACGAGGCGCGCGCTCTCACGGCGGCTCATCCTATTACTCATCTTGCGGCGACAAAGGTGTCCGCAGAAGGAGCAGAGATGAGCACAGACGATTCCGTCACCCCTCCCCGTGGGCGCTCGCCGGTCGCCCGTACCGTCACACGCGTGATCGGCGCCTCCCTCGCGACGGCGGCGATCGCGACCGCCGTGTACGGATCCGTGACGTCGGCAGCCGCCGGCACGGACCTCCATGCATCGATGACGATCATCGCTCCCGCCGCTCCGGGCGGCGGATGGGATGGCGTCGCGCGCGAGATGCAGCAGGCGCAGCGGGCGAACGGCCTGGTGAACAACGTGCAGGTCGTGAACATGCCGGGCGCCGGCGGCACGATCGCGCTCGGGAACGTGTCGGTCCTCGCGGGGCAGCCGAACAACCTCCTCGTCGGGGGAACCGGCCTCCTCGCGGCGACGATCCAGTTCGATTCGGCCGCCACGCTCGACGACGTCACGCCCATCGCCGTGATGGTGGAGGAATACGACGTGGTCGTCGTCCCCGCCGACTCCCCGTACGAGACCCTCGACGATCTCGTCTCCGCATGGCGGGAGGATCCGCGGGCGCTGCCCTGGACCGGCGGCGGCTCGTTCGACCAGCTCGTCGTGACCGATCTCGCTCTCGCGGCGGGCATCGATCCGGTGGAGACGACGTACATCTCCTCGGATGGCGGTGGCGAGGCCATCCAGGCCCTCCTGAACGGGACCGCGCAGGCGGCCACGGGCGGCTACCCCGACAACATCGACCAGATCGCGTCCGGACGTCTGCGGGCGCTGGCGCTGATCGCCGAGCAGCCGGTCGAGGGCATCGAGATCCCCACGGCGGCGGAGCAGGGCTACGACGTGGCGCTGACGAACTGGCGCATGGTGGCCGCGCCCTCCGCGCTGTCTGAGACAGAGCGCACGGAGCTCACCGACCTCGTCCTCGAGACGCTCGAGACTCCGGAGTGGCAGGACGCGATCGAGCGCTACCACTGGACGGAGCGCGTGATCACGGGTGACGAGCTGACCGACTTCCTGGAATCCGAGCGTGCTCGGATCGCCGACCTCTACGAGGAGATGGGGCAATGATGCCTTCGAACAATCCCACCGCCCTGTCCGCGGTCGTGGGCGGTCCGGGGGCGCCCCGCACGACGGCGCCGTCGATCGCGACGCTCGCGGCGCATCTCGTGATGCCCGTGCTCCTGGCGGCCTTCGCGAGCTACCTGCTCGTGGGCATCCTCACGATGTCGGTCCCCGAGGGCGCGGCGTTCCCCGGCCCGCAGTTCTTCCCGGGACTGATCTCGGCGGGCCTCTACCTGCTGGCGGTCCTGCTCGGGCTCTCGGGCTTCCGGCAGTGGCAGAGCAGCCGGACGCAGACCGATGACGCGGCAGCCGACAGCGCAGGCGGCATCCTCTCCCGCCCGCGCTGGCGCTCGCTGCTGTGGGTCGTGGGGTCGTTCCTCGCCTTCGCGCTCCTGCTCGAGGTCCTCGGCTGGATCATCGCGGCGACGCTGCTGTTCGTCGGCGTCGTGCGCGGCTTCGCGTCGTCGCGCTGGCTGTTCAATGCGCTCGTGGGGCTCACCCTGAGCTCGGTCATCTACATCGCATTCGACATGCTGCTCGGCCTCCCGCTGCCGTCGGGCATTCTCGGAGGGGGTCTCTGATGGACGTCCTTCCTCTTCTCGCCGACGGATTCGCCGGCGCGCTGACCTGGCAGAACCTCATCTGGGTCCTCGTCGGATGCCTGCTCGGCACCGCGGTGGGCGTGCTGCCCGGCCTCGGCTCGTCGATGGCCGTCGCCCTGCTGCTGCCGGTCACCTTCGCCCTCGAGCCGACCGCCGCGTTCATCATGTTCGCCGGGGTCTACTTCGGCGGGCTCTTCGGAGACTCGACCATGGGCATCCTGATGAACACGCCCGGTCAGGCCTCGGCCATCGCGTCGACGTTCGAGGGGCACCGGATGGCCCTCAGCGGCCGGGCGGCGCAGGCGCTCGCGACCGCGGCGATCGGCGCCTTCATCGGCGGATTCGTCGCCTCGGTGCTCGTCGTCTTCCTCGCGCCGCTCCTCGCCGACTTTTCGAGCAGCTTCGGCCCGGCAGAGTTCTTCGCGCTCGCGGTCTTCGCGTTCGCCGCGACCTCCTCCGTCGTGACGGACACGCCGCTGCGCGGCATGGCGTCGCTCTTCCTCGGGCTGGGGATCGCCGTGATCGGGGTCGACAGCGTGTCCGGTGCTCCGCGCTTCACCCTGGAGTCGCCGTACCTCTTCGACGGCATCTCGCTCGTCACCGTGACCGTGGCAGTCCTCGCGCTCGGCGAGGTGATCTACGTCGCGTGCCTCTCGCGGCAGTCGGGCGAGGGCTCGATGGTCAAGCCGGCCGGCCGGCCCTGGCTCTCGCGCGCCGAGTTCCGCGAGGCGGCGCCCGCGTGGCTGCGCGGCACGGCGATCGGCGTGCCCTTCGGGATCGTGCCCGCAGGCGGGTCGGAGATCCCGACCTTCCTCGCGTACGGACTCGAGAAGCGGCTCGACGCCCGTCGGGACGTCCCCCGGTTCGGGAGCGGCGCCATCCGCGGTCTCGCCGCCCCGGAGGCCGCGGGCAACTCGACGACCGGCATGGCGATGGGGTCGCTGCTCGCTCTGGGCCTCCCGATCTCGGCGACCGCCGCGATCATGCTCGCGGCCTTCCGCCAGTACGGGCTTCAGCCCGGCCCGCTGCTGTTCGAGCGTGCGCCGGACCTCGTGTGGTCGCTGCTCGCGAGCTTCTTCATCGCGATGGTCGTCCTGCTGATCCTCAACCTGCCCTTCGCGACGCTGTGGGCCAAGCTGCTGCTCATCCCCCGGCCGTACCTGTTCGCCGGCATCACGGTGTTCTGCGCGCTCGGGACGTACGCGACCGGCGGCTCGACGTTCGACCTGCTCATGCTGCTCGGCATCGGCATCGTCGGCTTCATCATGCGGGCGGTCGACTATCCGCTGGCGCCGCTCATCATCGGCATGGTGCTCGGCCCGCTGGCCGAGACGAGCCTCCGCGACGCCGCGATGAGCGCCAACGGCGACTTCTCGGTGCTCGTCGGCGGGCCGATCCCGATCGCGCTCTACGCGCTGCTCGCCGTCGTGCTCTCGTTCTCGATCCGCGGACGGGTCGTCGCGCGCCGGCGGCAGAAGCTCGAGGCGGCGACGAGCGAGACGTCGCTCGTGCGCTGATCCGCGCTGAGGCCCGGTGCGTCCCGAACGGGACGTGCCGGGCCTTCGGCGTGCCTGCTGCCGCAGCTGAGAACGCGAGGGCCATGATCGCCGCCAGCAGCTGGTGTGAGAACAGCGTGGACGACGTGAAGGAGCGGGTCGCCCAGCACGACCGGAGACGTGGCGGATCTCACCGGCGGGGTCGGTCGAGGGGCACTGCGCACCTCCCCTATCAACGGCGAGACGTCGTTGAGCGCCCGTCGTCGCGGCAGACATCGCGTCGGCGCAGGCCGAACGCGACACGTGACCGTGACGCCGACACGAATCACCGTGTCGGCCAACGCCTACTGCGCTCGCAGTAGATGAAGATCCTGCGTTCGGCAGACGTGGCGGACCGCTTCGGCGGAAAGGCTGGAGATCGTCCGATTCCCTGTCCTGAGGAAGGGGCCTTATGGCTCGCCTGCTGTCACGTCTGGGGCGCTTCATCGCCCGCCATCGCTGGGCCACGGTGTTCAGCTGGATCCTGGTGCTCATTGCGCTCGCCATCGTCGCGCTGAGCGGCATGAAGTTCGGCGACGGGACCTTCGATGTCCCCGGCACGCCGTCAAGCGAGGCGATGTCGGCGCTGGAGGACGAGTTCCCGTCCGACGATGACGCCGCGAAGTCGCTGCAACTCGTCGTGAGCACTGAGGACCACGCGGATGTGACCGCCCCCGAGATCGCCGCCGACATCGCAGCTGCTCGAGGCGATCTCGCGGCGATCGATGGCGTTCTCACCGTCTCCGACCCGCTCGATCCTGCACGACCGTACATCTCGCAGGACCTCAGCACAGCCGTGGTCTCGCTCGAGGTGGACCCCGATGCGGACGGAGAGCGAGTCGCCGAAGAGGTCGCGGACATCGCCGCTGCGCTGCGTGGCGATTCCCTCATCGCGGAGGTCGGCGGGAGCCTCGAGTCCGGAGTGCCGGAGATCATGGGCCCGAGTGAGATCGTCGGTGCCGTGTTGGCGTTCATCGTCCTCCTGATCACCTATGGATCACTCGTAGCCGCGGGCGCGAACATGCTCGGCGCGCTCGTCGGCGTGGGAGTCGGCATCCTGGGCGTGCTCGGCGTCTCGGCAATCACCCCGATCGGCTCACTGACCCCGATCCTCGCGGTCATGCTGGGACTGGCTGTGGGGATCGACTACTGCCTGTTCATCCTCGCCCGCTTCCGATCCGAATTGCGCGAGGGTGTGAGCGCCGAGGACGCGATCGCCCGCGCCGTGGGGACCGCAGGGTCGTCCGTCGTCTTCGCAGGGGCGACGGTCATCATCGCCCTGGCCGGACTGTCCGTCGTCGGCATCACCTTCCTCGGTGAGATGGGTCTTGCGGCCGCATTCGCAGTGGCTGTCGCCGTCCTGATGGCGCTCACTCTGCTGCCGGCGATGCTGAGTTTCATGGGTCGCCGTGCGCTGTCTCGCAAGGACCGCGCGGCGCGCAGCACCTGTCGGAACGACGGCGGACCCTTCATGACCGGATGGTCGCGTGTCGTCACCCGTCACAGGGTGGTCAGTCTCCTCGGCGGCGCGCTTCTGCTCGGAACGCTCGCGCTGCCGCTCGCCACAATGCAGACCACGCTGAGTGTCCCGGGCGGCGAGGATCCGGAGTCGAGCCAGCGGGCAGCGTACGACCTGATCTCGGACGCGTTCGGCGAGGGAGCACAGGATCCTCTTGTGGTCCTGGTGCGGCACGACGACGTCGAGGAGGTGCTGCCGGACGTCCAGGAGCACCTGGCCGCGCTCGACAACGTCGACATGGTCGTTCCGGCGGGCGTCAACGACCGCGGTGACGTAGCGATGCTCACCGTCATGTCGGAGCACGGCCCGCTCGACGACGAGACGAAGGACCTCGTGCGCGATCTGCGCGCCGAGGATCGTCGGGTGGATGGCGCCGAGTTGCTCGTCACCGGCGGTACGGCGATGGGCCTCGACTCCGACGAACAGCTGCAGTCAGCACTGACCACGTACATCGCTCTCATCGTGGGGCTGTCGCTGCTGCTGATGATCGTGCTGTTCCGGTCGATCCTGGTTCCACTCATCGCCACGGCCGGCTTCCTGCTGTCCCTCGGCGCGGGCCTGGGCGCGACCGTGGCGGTCTTCCAGTGGGGTTGGCTGGATGCGCTGATCACGTCACCGCAAGGCAACCCGCTGCTGAGCCTGCTGCCGATCGTCGTGACCGGGATCCTGTTCGGGCTCGCGATGGACTACCAGGTGTTCCTCGTGTCCCGCATGCACGAGGCCCACACGCATGGCATGACCCCGCTGGAGGCGATCCGCACCGGCTTCCGCCGCTCGGCGATCGTCGTCGTCGCGGCCGCCGCGATCATGGCCGCCGTGTTCGGCGGGTTCGCGATGAGCCCTTCCTCCCTGGTCGGCTCCATCGCCCTGGCGCTCACGGTGGGCGTCGTCGCGGATGCGTTCGTCGTCCGCATGGTGCTCGTGCCGGCGGCGCTCGCGCTGCTTGGGAAGTCGGCATGGTGGATGCCACGCTGGTTGGACCGAATCGTGCCGAGCATCGACGTGGAAGGCGCCGCACTCGATACGCAGCCTGGCGCTGCACACACGGAAGCGATCCCGGCCCCGGGGCCTGCCGGCGTCCGGTGAGGGCGAGGGCGGTATCGGGCTGGCGGACGGTCAGCTCGATACCGCCGTGTCTGGCAGAGTGAACTGACATGAGCGAAGGTTCCCCGGCCGCCCCGCGGCGTCCGCGCGGCCTCGGCCTCGAGTTGGGCCGCGTCGAGTGGGGCCTCGATGCGGCGGCGGCGATCGCGATCGTCGTCGAACTGACACGCGAGATCTCCACGTCCTCGTTCGCCACCGCGCCCGTGGTCGTCCTCGCCGTCGCGGCAGCGGCCGCCCGACGACGCTATCCCGCGACTGCCGCGGCTGCCGCTATCCTCGTGAGCGGGCTCGTCCTCCTGACGCCCTCGGGCGCGGTGCCGCTGTGGGTCGTCGCGGAGGTCTGCCTCTTCTCTCTCACCCTCCGATGCGGGCGGCGCACGACGCTCGGGTTCGGGGGCGCACATGCGGCCCTGCTGTACATCGGCGCCGTGGTCGTCTTCCAGGTCACACCGGTCGACCCCGTCGCGTTGATCCTGCCCGTCTGGACGGCCGCGGTCGTCGCAGCCGGGCTGTTCCTCCGCACCAACAACGACTACCTCCTCGCGCTCGAGGAGCACAGCCGGGCTGCCGCCTCACACCGCGACGCTGAGATCCGTCACCGGGTCGATGAGGAGCGCCTCCGCATCGCACGCGACCTCCACGACTCAGTCGCACACACCGTCTCCGCGGTGGCGATCCATGCGGGCGCGGCCGAACGACACCTCTCCAACGACCCTGACCGGGCACGCACGGCGCTCCAGCAGGTGCGTGCCTCGGCCCGCACCGTGGTGGACGAGCTGCAAGACGTCCTGGCCGTTCTGCGCAACCCCGGTGGCACATCCGCCGACGAGCAGCACGGCTCGGTGCCCGGCCTCGACGGCATCGCCGCTCTCGTTGAGGCGACGCGGGCAGCTGGCCTGCGCGTCGAGTTCCGCGCGGTCCTGCCGAATTCAGTGGATCAAGCGGTCGGCGTGGCCGCCTACCGGATCGTGCAGGAGTCGCTCACAAACGCGCGCAAGCATGGAACGGAACCGGTCACCGTGTCGATCAGCCATGACGACCGCGCGCTGAGCGTCGAGGTCGCCAATCGTGTCGTCGACGCTCGGGGTGCGGTCCGCGAGGACGAACGCGGCTTCGGGCTCATCGGAATGCGCGAGCGCGCGGCCAGCGTGCACGGCTCCATGCGCGCTGGCGCAGAACAGGGGCGCTTCGTACTTCGTGCCCTCCTGCCCCTCCACACGCACGAGAAGCCGGGTCTGCGATGACCACCGTCCTGCTGATCGATGATCAGGCCGTGATTCGCGCGGGTCTGCGCAGCGTCCTCGAGTCCGCCGATGTCACGATCGTCGGTGAGGCTTCAGAAGGCTCCCGCGGCGTCGAGCTCGCGCGTTCGCTGCGTCCGGACGTGGTGCTGATGGACCTGCGGATGCCCGGAGAGGACGGCATCTCGGCGACGAGCGAGATCCGCTCTGACCCCGCCCTCGACGACGTGCGCATACTCGTGCTCACGACGTTCGACGGCGACGGGGACGTGGTCGCTGCGCTGTCCGCCGGAGCCGACGGATTCCTGGGGAAGGCCGCGGATCCTGATGAGATCATCCAGGCCGTCGAGCGCGTCGCTGCGGGCGAGTCCTCTCTGTCCGCGCGCGCCTCGCGCGCTGTGATCACCCACCTGTCCACCGCGAAGGGCCAGCGCCGAGCCGAGATCGACTCGGAACTCGC
This sequence comes from Microbacterium sp. JZ37, assembly GCF_035188445.1. Lineage (NCBI taxonomy): Bacteria > Bacillati > Actinomycetota > Actinomycetes > Micrococcales > Microbacteriaceae > Microbacterium > Microbacterium sp. JZ37. The sequence continues at coordinate 2,150,649 of NZ_CP045253.1, forward strand.
GGCTCTCGTCGCGACGCTGACCCCCCGAGAGCGCGACCTGGTCGCTGCGGCCGCACGTGGCGAGGACAACGCCGCGATCGCCCGGCGCCTCTTCATCTCGCCGCTGACGGTCAAAACGCACATCAATCGAGCCATGACCAAGCTCGGCGCACGGGACCGCGGACAGCTGGTCGCGTTCGCCTATCGCGGCGGCATCGTCTGACGCGGCAAGTGCCTCGAGGCCTCGCTTCTGACTCGATGAAGGCGGCTGTCGTGGGCAGAAGGAGCGCGCCCGTGCGGGAGGATGGGCCGCAGCCCCCGAGCCTTCTGGCGCGTTTCCTGGTGCATTTCTTGGTGAAACTGCCCCGCTCGGCCCCTCCCCCGGGAACGACGAAGGCCCGAGTTCCGCGTGTTTCCGCGGCTCTCGGGCCTTCAGGTGGTGCACCCCCAGGGACTTGAACCCTGAACCCACTGATTAAGAGTCAGTTGCTCTGCCGATTGAGCTAGAGGTGCGTTCCGTTCTCCGGGAGTTCCTTCCCTGCGAACCGAGAGACTACGTTACCAGGCTCGTCAGGCCCGCGCGAATCGAGGTGCGCCCGGGCGTGCCTGTGCGTCTCCTGTGCACCGCTCACGCGTGCTCTGAACCTCAGGGCCGGTCGCGACGGCGCCGATATCCTGAGCGGGTGACCTCCCCCTCGTCGACTCCCGCCTCCCCCGCCCGCGCCGGCCTCGACGAGGATCTCGCGCTCGCCCTCCGCCTCGCCGACGCCGCCGACGCCCAGACGCTGCCGCGCTTCGACTCCGCCGACCTCGAGGTCTCGCGCAAGGCCGACCGCAGCCACGTGACCGACGCCGACCTGGCCGCCGAGCGCGCCATCCGCGACATCCTCGCGACCGAGCGCCCGGACGACGGGATCTTCGGCGAGGAGTACGGCCGCGACGACGACGCGCCTCGCCGCTGGATCATCGACCCGATCGACGGCACGGCGAACTTCCTCCGCGGCGTCCCCGCGTGGGGCACGATGATCGCGCTCGACATCGAGGGCTATCCGCGCCTCGGCGTCGTGAGCTCCCCCGCGATGCGCCGCCGCTGGTGGGCGGCCGAGGGCCTCGGCGCCTGGACGAGCGTCGACGGCGGCGAGCCGCGGCCCATCCGCGTGTCCGACGTCGCCGATCTCGACGATGCGAGCGTGAGCTTCCAGAGCATCGCGCAGTGGGACGACGCGGGCCACCTCGAGGAGCTCATCACCCTGAGCCGCCGTGTGTGGCGCGACCGCGCGTACGGCGACATCTGGTCGTACATGCTCCTCGCCGAAGGCCGTCTCGAGTTCGTCGCGGAGTTCGACGTCAAGGAGTACGACCTCGCCGCGGCCGCCGCGATCGTCACCGAGGCCGGAGGGCGCATGACCTCCTTCGACGGCGCGCCGACGATCGCGGAGGGCTCGGCTCTCGCGACCAACGGCGTCCTCCACGACGCCTTCCTCGAGCTCCTCGCCGCCCCGCCGCAGGCCACGACGTGACGACCGGGGCGGCCCGCACTCGGCGCTCCCTCGCCGCGGCGGGAGCGACCTTCCTCGTCGCCGCCGCGATGCTGGTCGGCTGCGCCTCGCCGCTCACGCCCAAGACGCCGTCCGACGGCGGATCATCCGCGAACGGCGGCGCCTCCGGTGCGGGCGGCGGCGCGCCGACCTGCGAGACGATCATCGCGCCCGCGCTCGTCGACCAGTTCGCCGAACTCGGATGGACGGCCCGCACCGATCCGTTCTACGTCGGCCCCACCGAGGTGCCCGGCGGCGTCAGCTGCACGTGGGGCGACTTCGAGGCCGGAGCGACCGACGTCGTCCAGATGTACGGATGGGCTCCCGTCGAGGCGGACGTCTCCGCCGAGCTGCAGGGGTACCTCGCCGACCAGGGCTGGAAGCGCGAGGAGGCCGACGGCGTCGTCTACCTCACCGAGAGCATGCCCTCGGCGGAATGGGCGGATGAGCAGGGGTACGGCATGACGTACGCGTTCGGCGACGGATGGGTCGCGCTCGCGGACACGAAGAGCGGCCTCGCCGTCATCACGTGGCGCGGCTGAGCACGCGTCATTCGATCCAGCCGTAATGGCCGCCCTCGGCCGCGGAGAAGTCCAGTGCGGACTCGGCGACGGCGATGACACTCCACGTTCCGCCTGCGGAGTCGGTGAACTCGTACGTCGGCACCAGCAGCACCGATCCATCGGCCTGCCAGTGGCTCGCGAGCCCGAGGCGTGCCGACACGATCTCGACGTCATTGACGCTCCACGAGACCGACGCGCCCGGCTCCGGCAGCGACGGCGCCGCGGTCGGCGGCGTCCACTCCTCACCCGCCACGCCCTCGCGCAGCGCCTCGGGAAGGGTCGTCAGCTGAGCGCCGAAGCGCGGATCGGACAGGCGCTCGAACGCCTCCTGCTCGCTCACGACCTCGTACTCCCCGAACGGCACGATGTCGGCGAGGGCGCCGTATCCGCTGACGATCCCCTCCGCGGCGTAGTCGAGGTGCAGGGCGCTATCGATGCGCTGGCCATCGATGACGGTCCAGATCGCGACCGAGCGGGTCGCGGACCCCTCCCAGGTCTCCGACGTGTACTCGTACGCGGCCGGGTCCTCTCCGAGCCGCGTCATCAGGTCGCGCGCGGCGGCGATGGCGGGGCCCTCCTCCGGGGCGACGCAGGCCTCGCCGCACGCCCATGGATCCCCGCCGCTCCAGAACCAGAAGCCGAGAGTGCCGTCGAGACTCGCGCTGAACGACGCAGCGCTGCCGTCCTGCGGGCCGACCACCCACATCCCGTCGCGGATCTCCGGGGCGCCCTCGACGCCGAGAGCCGCGGCGAAGGCGCCCACCTTCTCCGCAGTGGACGACGCGGCAGCGTCGTAGGCATATGCAGCCGCCCGGCCGCCGCTCGACGAGAGCAGCATCGACGACCGGAACGAGCTCCGCGACGAATACCCGTACGGGTAGCTCGTGTCCGACGACTGTGCGGAGAGGTCCTGCGAACCGGACTCCGCCGCGCCCCGGTCGGCGAGCGCGCCTCCCTGCGCGGGGCCGCCCTCTCCGGGCAGCGAGATCGGCGGTGCCGCACCGTCGCCATCCGAGACCCCGGCGTCCGAAGAACCGGTGCCCGATCCGGCGGTCGCCTGGCCCGCGGCGAGACCGTAGCCCGCGACGCCTCCGACGACGAGCGCGAGCGCGACGGAGGCCGCGATCGCGAGCACGGCCATCCGCCTCGGTCCGCGGCGAGCGCGCTCGGCGTCCAGATCGACCGGTGCCGCACCTTCCGCGGTCGCCGCCGCGATCACCGCGTCGGCGAAGCCCTCCCTGGGCTCGACGTCCGCTGCCGGGTCCGCCGCGCGGAGGCGGCCGACCGGGTCCTGGTCATGCGCGTTCATGGCGTCCTCCTGGAAAGCTCGCTCTCCCTGTCTATGTGGCGGGAAGGCCGGATCTTGCGGCGGGATCAGAACCGGAGGCGCTCGCCCCACGCGGCGCGCAGCCGCGCTCGGGCGCGCGAGAGCGCGGCGTCCGCGCCCGAGCGCGAGATGCCGAGCACCGCCGCGAGCTCCTCGCCGTCGAGCCCCTCCCAGGCGTGCAGCAGGAGGATCCGTCGGTCCCGCTCCCCCACCGCGGCGAGCGCACCGCGCAGCTCGGCGTCGAACAGCGCGTGCAGCTCGGGATCGTCGGCGACGCGAGACGCTCCCGACTCGGGCAGGGTCTCAACGGGGAGGTCGACGTGCTTGCGACGCGCATTCGCGAGGGTCAGCTCGGCGGTGCGATAGAGCCACGGGAGCTCCGCGCCTCGCGGCACGTCGGCACGTCGCCGCCATGCGACCGCGAAGACGTCCGACGCGAGGTCCTCGGCATCCTGCCGGGGCCCGCGCCGGGCGAAGTACTTCACCAGCGCGGTCGCATGGGCGCGCACGACCGCCGTGAACCAGGCGAGGTCGTCGGGCATCGTGCCTCCCTCGGCCGGCGGATCCTCCGCTGCGGTGCGCACGCTCATCACACCATGTCTCTGTCGCGACGCCCGCGGATCTTGCACGCGACGCGCCGACATCCTGCACGCGGCCTGCGGCAGAGTGGAGGCATGACGTCGCATGCGCTCATCCCCCTCTCCGACGGACGCTCGATCCCTCAGCTCGGTCTCGGCGTGTACAAGATCCCGGATGCCGATGCGGCCGAATGCGTGCGGGTCGCGATCGAGGCGGGGTACCGCCACATCGACACCGCCGCCCTGTACGAGAACGAGCGCGGCGTCGGCGAGGGGATCCGCACGAGCGGCATCCCCCGCGACGAGGTCTTCGTCACGACGAAGGTCTGGAATGACGACCACGGCTTCGACGAGACCCTGCGCGCGTTCGACGCGAGTCTCGATCGCCTCGGCCTCGACACCGTCGACCTGTACCTCATCCACTGGCCGATCCCCTCGCGCGACCGCTACGTCGAGACCTACCGCGCCCTCGAGCGGATCCGCGAGGAGGGGCGGGCCCGCTCGATCGGCGTCTCCAACTTCGCGATCGCGCACCTCGATCGCCTCCGCGCGGAGACCGACGTGGCCCCCGTCGTGAACCAGGTGGAGCTGCATCCTCTCCTGCCGCAGGCCGAGCTGCGTGCGTATCACGCCGCGCACGGCATCGTGACCGAGGCGTGGTCGCCGCTCGCGCGCGGGCGGCTCCTCGACGACCCTGCCCTGGCCCGCATCGCCGAGAAGCACGGCGTCGCCCCGGCGCAGGTCGTCATCCGGTGGCACCTGCAGCTCGGCAACGTCGTCATCCCGAAGTCCGTCACCCCTGCGCGGATCCGCGCGAACATCGACGTCCTCGGGTTCGAGCTCGACGCGGATGATCTCGCGGCGATCGCGGCACTCGAGTCGGGCCTCCGGACGGGCCGCGACCCCTCGCTCGACTGAGGCGGATGGGCCTGATCCGGCCGAGAGGCGCGCTCAGGCCGCGCTGGGCTTGCGCCCGCCGAACGCGGCTGTGAGCGCATCGGCCGCGGTGACGACCGCGTCGACGAGCTGCTCGCAGACCTCGACGGGCATCCGGAGGGTGGGCCCCATCACCGTGAGCGCGCCGACGAGCGCCGCGTGCTGGTCGAAGACGGGAGCCGCGAGCCCCGAGGCCGCTTCCATGCGCTCGCCCACGGTGATCGCGTAACCCGCGGCGCGCGTCTGCGCGACCGCCGCGCGCAGCACGTCGGGGTCGGTGATGGTCGCCTCGGTCAGCGCGGGCAGCTCGCCCGACGCGACCTCGTCGAGCAGACCGTCGGTCCACGCGAGGAGCACGCGGCCCGAGCTGCCGACGTGCAGCGGCTGTATGCGCCCGACGTACATCTCGCGCTTGAGACCGTGGCGCGTCTCCGCAACCCCCACGCACACCCGCGCGCCCTGCTCGACGCGGAAGAAGCACGCCGTCTCCCCCGTCTCGTCGCGCAGCGCCTGCAGCTGAGGCGTCAGGAGCTCCGTGAAGTCGCGCGCGCGGGTCGCGGGGCCGGCCCAGTACGCCATCCGCACGCCGATCCGGTAGCGCTCGCCCTCGCGCTCGAGGAACCCGTGGTCGACGAGGTTCGCCAGCAGCCGGTGCGCGGTCGACGCGGGCAGGCCGGTCGAGGCGCGGATCTCGCTCGCCGTCCGCAGCGGCTCGCTGAGCGTGAACGCGTCGAGGATGGCGGTGATCTTCGCGAGGACGAGGAGCGGCTGTTCGGCCATGAGGCGATCCTAGGGACCGGACGCCGGTTTGCCCACATCGTGAGACTGCTCCTACAGTGTGGGATCAGAGCAGGAGCAGGATGACGCTTCAAGGGAGAGGCCGTTTGTGAACGAGTGGTACACGCTGGGAGTCGTCGGACTCGTCATCGTCGGGGTGGTCTTCGCGATCGTGCGGTTCCGCATCAACCCCGTGATCGCGCTCGCAGTCGGTGCGGCCGCGATCGGCCTGCTCACCGGCCTCGGGCCGGTCGACACCGTGACGACCATGACCCGCGGCTTCGGCGACGTCATGATGGAAGCCGGCCTGCTCATCGCGTGGGGCGTGCTCATCGGAGCGATGCTCAACGAGATGGGCGCGATCACACGGCTCGTCGACGGCCTCCTGCGGATGTTCGGCAAGCGCGGCGTGCCCTACGCGCTGGGCCTGTCGTTCGCGACCTACCTGCAGACGATCTTCGTCGACGTCATGATCGTCATCGCCGCACCCCTCGCGCGCCGGATCGCCCCGCGCCTGGGTCGCAACGGCACCGGCATCATGGGCGTCGTCTTCGCGGTGAGCCTCGAGACGGGCATCGTGCTCATGGTGCCGGGCTTCGCGGCGGTCGCGCTCGCGGGCCTCCTCGGCGTGCCGCTCGGCGTCATGCTCATCGGGGGCCTCGTCGTGGTCGTGCCGACCGTGATCCTCACGATCATGCTCATGACGATCGCCTTCCGCCTCGGCTTCTGGAACCCCGAGAAGGACGAGAAGGCGATCGTCGAGGAGCTGACCGATGAGGACGCGACGGATGCCTCGGCCGACACCGCGCCATCCGCTTCGTCGCCCCGGATCGATCGCACGCGGACGGGCACGGTGCGCACCGCGCTCGGCGGCGTGCCGCACGGATACACGGCCGTCGCCGAGCGCACCGAGCGCGAGCAGCCGCTCCTGCTCCTGTTCGCCCCGATGCTCACGGCCCTCCTGCTCATCGCCGCGCAGGCGGTGCTGACGGTCCTGGCGATCGAGGTGCCGGCGATGCAGTTCATCGGCAATCCGGTCATCGCCCTGCTGTTCGCCGTCATCGCGACCGGCATGATCGGGCGCCGCGCGGTCGGCACGCAGCGCATCGAGAAGTCGCTCGTGAAGGGCTTCCAGGACGGCGGGCAGATCTTCGTCCTCACGGGCGTCGGCGGGTCGCTCGCCGCCGTCATCTCCGAGGGCGACCTCGGCGCCATCCTGCAGGGGTACTTCCAGGCGACGACGTTCGCTCCCCTGCTCGTCGTCTGGGTGATGGCCGCCGTGCTCCACATCGCGGTCGGCTCCGTCACCCTGTCGGCGATCACCGCGGCGGGTGTCATCGCGCCGGTCGCGACGAGCCTCGGGCTCGACCCGCTGCTCATCGCCCTCGCGGCCGGCGCCGGAGCGCTCTTCTGCGTGCACGTCACCTCGAACACGTTCTGGCTGCTGCAGTCGTTCCTCGGGCAGTCGGTGCGCGGCGCGCTCAAGACCGTGACCGTGGGCGTCTCCCTCGCCTCCGTCATCGCGCTCGCGATGACCCTCGTCCTGGCGGTGTTCCTCTGATGTCTCCCTTCCGTCCCCTCGACGGCGTCCGCGTCCTCGAGCTCGGCAACTACATCGCGGCGCCGACGGCAGGGCGCCTGCTCGCCGACTTCGGCGCCGACGTGATCAAGGTCGAGCGGCCGCGCACGGGCGACGAGCTGCGCCGCTGGCGTCTGCACCGCGGCGAGACCTCGATGCTCTACCGCACGATCAACCGCGGGAAGAGGTCGGTCGTGGTCGATCTGCGCAGCGACGAGGGCCGCGCGATCGTGCTCGACCTCATCCGCACGTCCGACGTGCTCCTCGAGAACTTCCGCCCCGGCACCCTCGAGAGGTGGGGCCTCGACGCCGCCGCGCTCGAGGAGGCGAACCCCGACCTGATCGTCGCGCGGATCTCCGCGTTCGGCCAGAGCGGCCCCCTGTCACACCGGCCCGGCTTCGCCGCCGTCGCCGAGGCGTACGGCGGCTTCCGCGAGCTCGTCGGAGAGCCCGGGCGACCGCCGAGCCGCACGGGCGTCTCGATCGGCGACACGATCGCGGGCATCTACGCGGCGTTCGGCATCGCGATGTCGCTCTTCGCGCGTCTGCGAGACGCGGGCCGGCTGCGCGAGACGCCGTTCGGCGATCGCGTGATCGACGTCGCGCTCAACGAGGCGATGCTGTCGGTGACCGAGTCCCTCGTCCCCGACTGGGAGGCGTACGGTGTCCGGCGCGAGCGCACGGGAGGGCGGATGGAGGGCATCGCCCCGTCGAACGCGTACCTGTGCGCAGACGGCAAGAGCATCGTCGTCGCGGGCAACGGAGATGCCATCTACCAGCGGTACATGACGGCGATCGGCCGACCCGACCTCGCATCCGCGCCCGATCTGCAGTCGAACGAGGGCCGGTGGGCCGCGCGCGATCGCCTCGACGACGCGATCGGGGCGTGGGCGGCCACGCTCACGAGCCAGGAGGCGCTCGCCGTGCTCGATGCCGCGGGCGTGCCATCCGGCCCGATCTACACGGCGGAGGATGTCTGCGCCGACGAGCAGTACGCGGCGCGCGACATGATCCAGCGCTTCGACGTCGACGACGGAGAGGGCGTCCGCGAGGGCGTCGGATTCCCCGGCATCGTGCCCGTGTTCGGCGGGCGATCGCTTCCCATCGCGCACATCGGGCCCGATCTCGGCGAGCACACGCGCGACGTGCTGCGCGAGCTCGGCTGGGACGACGCGCGGATCGACGCCTACGAGGAGGACCTCCGATGACCCTGCAGTACCGCGACGTCACGCTCCGCGACGGCCTCCAGCTCGTCGGCAGGCCGCTCCCGACCGAGCGGAAGGTGCAGCTCGTCCGCGAGCTCTTCGCCCTCGGCGTCGAGCACATCGAGGTGGGCTCGATGGCGCGCCCCGACCTCGTGCCCGCGCTCGCCGACACCCTCGACGTCGTCGCCGCACTGACGCCCGAGGAGCGCGACCGCGTCTGGGTCTGGGTGGCGACCCCGCGACACGTCGAGCGCGCCGCCGCGGCGGGTGTCCGGCGATTCCAGTACTGCTTCTCGGCCTCCGACAGCCACAATCAGGCGAACATCGGCCGCGACACCGAGACGTCGCTCGCGGCGATGCCCGATGCGATCGCGGCCGCCGCGGCAGTCGGCGGGAGCGTGCAGCTCTGCATCGCGACGTCGTTCACGTGCCCCTTCGAGGGCGAGGTCCCCCTCGAGCGCTTCGCGCGCATCCTCGACGACCCGCGCACCGACGGCGCTGTCGACGTCGTCGTCTGCGACACGCTCGGGCAGGCCCATCCGTCAGAGGTGCGCACCCGCGTCGCGCTGGCCGCGTCCGCGCGCCCCGGTCTCGGCGTCGTCTTCCACGGGCACGACACGTGGGGCCTCGGCGTCGCGAACGCCGCCGCGGCCGCGGATGGCGGCGCGACCGTCGTCGACGGAGCGCTCGGCGGCCTCGGCGGATGCCCGTTCGCGCCGGGCGCCTCCGGCAACACCGCCCTGGAGGACCTCGCCTTCGCCTTCCGCCCCGACTGGCTCACTCCCGACGCCTTCGGCACCCTCGTCCGCCTCGGTGAGGAGATCACGACGACGCTCGGCGAGCCCGACCGGTCGCGAGCGCGCTCCGGCGCGCGCAGCCGGGCGAAGGCGTTCCCGTGGGTGGTCGGTGACGCGCCACACTAAAACATAAAGCGTGTAATGTTTTCATTCACGGCAACGGAGCGGAGGCGCGGATGAGGCATGCGATCGCGACAGCAGGACGGATGGTCGTCGACAACGACTGGGGCGGCGACCCGGATGGCCTCGTGGCGCTCGCGCACCACCTCCTCTCGCCATCCGACGACGTCGTCGGGGTCACGAGCTCGTTCCTCAACCCGATGTTCGGCCCATCCGAGGGCACCGCGGAGGGCGGCCGTGAGCTCGCCGCCGAGCTCCTGACGCGGATGGCACAGGCGCCTCTTCCGCTCGCAGCGGGAGCCGACACAGCGTTCGACGGCAGCCCGCGCGAGACCCCCGCGGCGCGGCTCATCGTCGATGCGGCCGCGCAGGCGACGCCCGACGCGAAGCTGACCGTCGTGTGCGGCGGCCCGCTGACGAACGTCGCCGACGCCATCCGCCTCGCGCCCGACGTCGTCGAGCGGACTCGCCTCCTCTGGGTCGGCGGCCTGCTCGAGGGCGACGGGTTCGAGTACAACCGCGACACCGATGCCGGCGCGGCGACGTTCGTCTTCGCCCAGCCGGAACTCGAGGTCATCCGCTTCCCGGCCGAGACGTACCGGCTGCTCGCGATCTCGGTCGCCGAGCTCGAGGAGCGGCTGACGTCTTCCGGAGCACTCGGCGGATGGCTGTGGGAGCGCTACGAGCAGCTGCCGCTTCCCGAGGGCGTCGCGATCGACCCCGTTTGGCCGCTCGGCGACAGCGCGCCGCTCGCGTTCACGGCGCTCCGGCACGCGCGCACGCGGACCGTTCCCGGATCGCTCCCCCACGAGCTGGTGTGCGTCGATCTCGACGAGCGCCTGATCATCGAGGACCTCTTCGCGCGGCTCCGTCTCGCCGCGCGCTGAGCCGGTCGCTCACTCCGCGAGCGACGCCTCGACCTGCGCGTACAGCTTCCGCGACGCCGTGAATCGCGCGTCGTCGTCGGGCTGCCCCAGCACGACCGCGTAGACGCGGGTCGTCCCGCCGTCTCCGTCCGGCACATCCTTGGCCGAGAGCAGGCTGCTGCCCTCGAGAGTGCCGGTCTTGATGCCGACGACACCCGGATCCGCGAGCAGGTCGTTCGTGTTCTCGACCAGCCCTGCGCCCGGGAGGTCCACGGACGGCGTCGCGACGATCTCCGCGATCACCGGGTTCTCGAGCGCGAGGCGGCCGAGCTCGATGAGCGCCTCGGGCGTGGCCGTGTTCCGGGTGTCGATGCCGGTCGGCTCGACCATCGTGATCCCGTCGAGGCCGTTCTCGGACACGAAGGCGGCCGCGGCTGTCGCGAACGCCGCCTCGTCACCCCAGATGCTCGTCACGAGGATGTCGGCGTAGTTGCACGCGGAGCCGATCAGCATCCCCTGGAGCAGCTGGTGCTGCGTGAGCATCCCGTCGACCGGGATCTTCAGGGCGGACTCGCCTCGCGCGATGTAGTCCCGGTACGCGATGTCCCACTCCTCGGTGAACCAGTAGTCGCCGCCCTGCTCACCGGGTTCGAGCGGACGCTCCTCGAGCACCATGAGCGCCGTCACGACCTTCGAGATGCTCGCCATCGGCACGGGCGCGTCCGAGCTCGCGACGACGTCCCCATCGGCGATCGCGACGGCGGCCTGCCCCTGCGACGGCCAGTCGATGCCGTCGACGACCGCTGACGACGAGGCCTTCGACGCCCACGTGACGAGCCCGACGATGAGCGCCGCGGCGACCGCGAGCACCGCGACGACGATCGCGATGCGGATGGCCGCAGGCCGACGGACAGAGGAGGTGATCACACTCCAGTGTGTCCCGCGAGGCGGAGCGCGGACATCCGGGATGTCCCTGAATCCGCGGACTCAGCGCGCGCGCACGCGGCTCGTCCAGCGGGCGACCGCGTACAGCACGCCGCCGAGGGCGAGAAGAGCGGCGCCGAAGGCCCACACGATCGGGCGCTGCTGGGTGAGCAGCACGATGCACGACGCGATGCCGAGGACGGGGACGAACGTCCACACGCGGTAGTGCGGATGGCCGACGCGGTCGCGACGCAGGACGAGCACGGAGATGTTCGCGCTGAGGAACACGAAGAGGAGGAGCAGGACGACGGTCTCCGCGAGCGTCGCGAGGTCGCCGATCAGGGTGAGCGCCATCGCGACGACCGTCGTCGCGACGATCGCGACCCACGGCGTCTTCCGGTTCGGGAGAACCCGCGCGAACGCGCCCGGCAGCATCCCCTGCTCCGCCATGCCGTAGGTGAGTCGGCTGGCCATGATCATCGTGAGGAGCGCTCCGTTCGCGACCGCGACCAGGGCGATCGCGCTGAACAGCCACGAGGGGACGGCCACACCGGTCGACTCGACCACCGCGAGGAGGGGCCCGGTGGAGGAGGACAGCTCCTCCGGCGGAAGCGCGATCGCGCTCGCGAGCCCCACGAGCACGTAGACGGCGCCTGCCGCGGCGAGCGCGCCGAAGAGCGCGCGCGGGTACGAGCGGGTCGGGTCCTTCACCTCCTCGATGACGTTCGCCGATGTCTCGAACCCCACGAAGGAGTAGTAGGCGATGATCGCTCCCGCGAGGATCGCGCCCGCCCCGCCCGCGCCATCCGGCAGCTGGGTGACGCGCCCGAGGTCTCCGCCGCCTCCTCCGAGGAGCACGCCCACGACGACCACGACGATGACGAGGCCGCTCGCCTCGATCACGGTCATCACGACGTTCGCGCCCATGGACTCGCGGATGCCGCGCGCGTTGATCGCCGCGACGAGGGCGAGGAACGCGATCGCGACGGGAACCGCGGGCAGCTCGACGAAGGTGGCGAGGTACTCCCCGGCGAACGCCAGGGCCAGTCCGGCCGCGCTCACGACACCGGCCGCCAGCATGCTGAACCCGACGAGGAACGACACGAGCCGGTTGCGGAACGCCCGCTCGGCGAACACCGCGGCGCCGCCGGCGCGCGGGTACTTCGTCACGAGCTCGGCGTACGAGCCTGCCGTCAGCAGCGCCATGAGCAGGGCGAGCAGAAGCGGCGCCCAGAGCATGCCGCCGACCTCCTCGGCGAGCACGCCCATGAGCGCGTAGATGCCCGCGCCGAGGACGTCGCCGAGGATGAAGGCGAACAGCAGCGGGGTGGTGATGCCCCTTCGCAGCCGCGTTCCGGTGTCAGAGTCGATCGCCATCCGACCATCCTGTCCGCGACGCGGCGCCCGCGCGCGGGGTTGACGAGGCGGGGCGCACCTGCGATGGGCCGAGCCCGAGCATGACGAAGGCCCCTCTCCTCGCGGACGCGAGGAAAGGGGCCTTCCCACTGTGCGACAGCGATCGGTGGAGCTGGGGGGAATCGAACCCCCGTCCAGCGCTGAGTCTCTGGGGCTTCTCCGGGCGCAGTCTGTGAAAGCGTTCTGCTCGGCTCCGACCTTTGTCACAGACACCTAAGTCGACGAGCCCAGTCGAGAAAGAGTCCCGCACGGCGTCCCGACACCGCCGTGCAGCAAGATCCCTAGATGACGCCAGAGTCCGTGTCGGGATCAACCACGGTCTGACGGACTATCGGGCTCGCTTAGGCAGCGAGGGCGAAGTCAGTGCGCTTGGATTCGGCACTTATTGGTTCGCAGGGAGCGTTTACGAGATAACCCTGCATCCTCGGCCCGCTTCTCGCAGATTCGCAAGCACTGTCGAAACCGATCAGCCCCTGGAATCCTTCTCGCGAAGGGAACCGCTGTCGCTCTGTGGAGTTGTCACCTCGGGTTTCCCCGAGCACTACAGACTACAACACATCCCGAGCCCCCGCATTCCCGCGGGACCCCGGTCATCCACCCGTCGGCAGATGTCGATAGCGTGGAAGCGTGATCAGGCTCCTCATGTCCTTCGTCTTCGGAGCCGGGGTCGCCGCGCTCCTCTTCTCGATCTTCGTCGGCGACCGCTTCACGTGGATCTGGATCACCGCGATCATCGTCCTGTCGACCCTCTTCCCCCTCGTGCTCGTCGCGCGGTCGATGGGCTCCCTCGCGGGGCTCCATCCGAAGAAGATCGAAGCCGCCAGGGCCGCGGGGCGCTTCGCCCCCGCCCGCATCGACGCGCTCCGCCGCACCGGCACGACGATCAACGACCAGCCGGTGTGCGAGATCGACGTGTCGGTCGCGCCGGCCGACCGCCCCGCCTACCGCACGACCATCCGCCAACTCGTCGACATCGTGCGGATCCCGCAGTACCAGCCCGGGGCATCCGTGACCGTCGCGCGCCTCGAGGCGGATGCGCCCGAGGTCGCGATCATCGAGGACGAGGTGCCGGATGCCGCGCGACTGTCGCGCCTGCCCGCACGCGAGCACGTGGCCGAGTGGCAGGATGGCCCGGTCGTGCTGGGCGCGGAGCGCGCGCCGCGCAGGCGCAAGGGAGATCCGATCATCGGCACGGGCCCGAAGGGCCGCGGATGGCGGATCGCCGCCTACGTGGTGCTCGCCCTGGTCGGTGCGGCAGCCGTGCTCGTGCCGGTGGCCGACGACGTTCGGGCCGAGACGCTCACGATCATCACCGGCGAGGACCACGCGTCGATGTTCGCGGAGGGGCGCGTGCAGCGCGCCCTCGCCGCGATCGAGGAGGCCGCGGGAACGGATGAGACGGTGCAGGTGCTCGTGTACGAGGAGTACGTGTCCGCCGACATGGCGACCGCACCGGGCTCCGACCGGTTCGACACCTTCTTCTACCGGGGCGGCACCGTCGAGAACCAGGGGCCGGCGTCGATCCAGCCGGAGAACCCCGATGCGGAGCGCTTCCGCTTCGACGACATCGCGTGGGCGGCGTTCCCCGAGCTGCTCGCGCAGGCGCTCGACGAGGCCGGCCTGACGCGCGACGAGCTCGTCGACGGGCCGTACATGTTCGTCGAGCGCGGCTACGAGGAGGGCGCCCCGGTCGGCATCTCGATCTCCTTCGGCGACGGCTACGCGGACTACGCGTTCATCGGGTCAGCGGACGGCGCGTTCCTCGGCGCCCGCTGAGGCGGATCTCCGAGGCGACCAGCACCCCTTCTCCCCTCTCACCGTCCTCTCGACCGCGATGTCGGAGGCTGGAAATAGTGTTCGAACAACTCCTCTGGCGGAGCTAGAACATACTTTCTAGAATGGTGGGATGGGGATGGCGCTTCCGGTCGAGGTGCTGCGGCTGCAGACCGAGATCAGCAGGATGCAGCGGGCGAGCGCCCGCGTCACGGCGCTGCCCGTGCACGACGCGCTCGCGCCCCTGTTCCCCGAGGGAGGCCTGCGCCCCGGCGCCGTCTACACGCTCGATCCCGCGGCGAGTCTGCTGCTGGCCCTGCTCGCCGAGCCCTCGCGAGCGGGCTCCTGGTGCGCGGTCGTGGGGATGCCCGAGCTCTCGGCGGAGGCGGCCGAGGCCGCGGGCGTCGACCTGTCGCGCTTCGCGCTCGTCCCCGAGCCCGGCGACCGCTGGCTCGCCGCGGTGTCCGCGATCGCCGAGGTCTTCCCCGTGGTCGCGGTGCGCCCCGCCGGGAGCCCGCGCGATGCCGAGGTCGCGCGCCTGACCGCGCGACTGCGCGACCGAGGCGGCGTGCTGCTCGTGACGGGGCCCTGGCCGCAGGCCGAGGCGACGCTGCACCTCGAAGATCCCGTGTGGTCCGGCCTCGGCGAGGGCCACGGTCTGCTCACGGCGCGCACCGTCACGGTGTCGTCGTCGGGGCGGCGCTCCCCCGTCCCGAAGCGCGTGCGCGTGCAGCTGCCCGGGCCGCAGGGCGCCCCTGTCGCGGTGTCCCGTCCGGCTCTCGTGCCCGCGGTGGTGCCCGTCCCGGCAGCGGAGGAGCGGATCGACGCGGCGGCGGCCGAACGCGCCGAGCGCGCTCGCGCGGTGCTCGCCCGCGCCGAGCAGAAGACGCGCGCGGCGCGACGCGGATTGGCGGCTGTCGGATGACCAGGGCCATCGTCGTGTGGCTGCCGGACTGGCCGGTCACCGCGCACCTGCGGACCGTGTCGCGCGACGCGGCACGCCGGGCCGCACGCGACCCGCGGGCACGCCAGGCGAGCACTCCCGCGACCGCCGCGCCGGCGACCGCCGCTGCGACGGTCGCCGCCGCTCCGCCGGTCGCGATCCTGCATGCCAACCGCGTGGTCGCCTGCTCGGCGGCGGCGCGCGCCGAGGGGGTGCGCCGCGGACAGCGCCGCCGCGACGCGCAGGCGGCCTGCCCCTCCCTGCAGCTCGCCCCGGCCGATCCAGGGCGCGACGAGCGCGCGTTCCTGCCCGTGCTCACGCGCCTCGACGAGCTCACCCCCGGTGTGCAGCCCTTGCGGCCGGGCCTCGCCGCAGTGCGGGCTCGGGGCCCCGCCCGCTTCTACGGCGGGGAGGAGCCCGCCGCCCTCGCCCTCATCGAGGCGCTCACGGCGATGGGGCTCCCAGGAGCCCGCGCCGGCGTCGCCGACGGCGTCTTCACCGCCGAGCGCGCCGCCCGCCTGACGCGCGCGGACGCCCCCGTCCGCTGCGTGCCGCCTGGAGCATCCGCCGACTTCCTCGCGCCCCTCTCCATCGCAGCCATCGAAGACGACGCTCTCGTGGGGCTGCTCGCGAAGCTCGGCGTGCAGACCCTCGGCGATTTCGCCGCGCTCGACGGCGAGCAGGTCCGCGCACGACTCGGCGAGCACGGCGTGCGGCTGCACGATCTCGCACGCGGCGCGGACTCCCGTCCCGTCGAGCCGCGCACGCCGCCGCCCGAGCTCGCGCGCGAGCTCGATCTCGAGCCGCCGCTCGAGCTCGCCGATCAGATCGCCTTCGCCGTGCGCCAGACGTGCGACGACGTCTGCACCGCCCTCGGCGAAGCCGGGCTCGTCTGCACCGAGGCCCGGATCATCCTCACCGACGACCGCGGCACGCGCAGCGAGCGCGTGTGGCTGCATCCCACGCGGTTCGACCCCGCGGCCCTCGTCGACCGCGTGCGCTGGCAGCTGCAGGCTGCCGCCGACGACGGCGGCGGCGACCTCGTCGGCGGCATCGCGCACGTCCGCATCGAGCCCGAGGCCGTCGACGACAGCGTGCATCACCAGCCGGCGCTCATCGGCCAGGGCCCCGACGAGCGACTCCATCACGCGATGTCGCGCGTGCAGGCGATGCTCGGGCACCGCGGCGTCGTCACCCCTGCCGTCGGCGGCGGGCGCTGGCTGCAGGAGCGCGAGGTGCGCGTGCCGTGGGGCGACGGCGAGCGGCCGGCTCAGCGACGCGACGCGCCGTGGCCGGGATCGCTGCCGCAGCCGCTGCCGAGCGAGGTGTTCCGCCATCCGAGGCGCACGCGCGTCTCCGGCCAGGGCGGCGCGGAGGTCTCCGTCGACGACCGCGGGCTGCTCACGGCGGCGCCCGCGGTCATCGACGGGCGCCCCATCACGGCATGGGCAGGGCCGTGGCCCGTGATCGAGCGCGGATGGGACGGCGAGCGGATGCGGCGAGCGCACCGCTTCCAGGTGGTCGACGCGGAGCAGACGGCCTGGCTCATCGTTCTGGAGGACGACTCCTGGTGGATCGAGGGGAGGTACGCCTGATGGGATGGCACAACCCGCCCGTGCGCTGGTCGGAGCTCGAGCGCGCGCTGAGCGGGCGCCGCCCCGATCCCGTCCCGGCCGGAGCGGACGGCGGCGACAGCCCCGCATGGAGCCGCAAGCGCGGCGCGTACACGCCGCCTCCCATCGAGCGCCCGGTCGACGCCATCCCCTATGCCGAGCTGCACGCGCACTCGTCGTACTCGTTCCTCGACGGAGCCTCGTCACCCGAGGCCCTCGTCGAGGAGGCGGAGCGCCTCGGCCTGCATGCCCTCGCCCTCACCGACCACGACGGCTTCTACGGTCTCGCCCGCTTCGCCGAGGCGGCCGAGACGACGAGCGTCAAGACCGTGTTCGGCGCCGAGCTCTCGCTCGGGCTCTCCGAGCCGCAGAAGGGTCATGCCGATCCCGAGGGCGATCATCTGCTCGTGCTCGCCCGCGGCGAGGAGGGATACCACCGGCTCTCGGCCGCGATCACGCACGCGCAGCTGCGCGGAGGAGAGAAGGGGCGCCCCCTCTACGACCTCGAGGAGCTCGGCGCGCAGGCCGGCGGCGAGTGGGTCGTCCTCACCGGGTGCCGCAAGGGCGCGGTGCGGAGGGCGCTCGATGCCTCGCTGCGCGGAGGAGGAGATCTCGAGCGCACGGGGCGCGAGCTCGAGCGCCTCGTCGCGCTCTTCGGCCGCGACAACGTGAACGTCGAGCTCACGGACCACGGCGATCCGCTCGACTCGCCCCGCAACGACGCGCTCGCGGCGCTCGCCGGCCGCCTGCACCTGCCGACCGTGGCGACCAACAACGTGCACTACGCCTCGCCGCGCGACGCCCAGCTCGCGACGGCGATCGCGGCCGTGCGCGCGAACCGCAGCATGGACGATCTGGACGGCTGGCTTCCCGCGCACACGGCGGCGCACCTGCGCTCGGGCGCCGAGATGACGCGGCTCTTCGCGCGCCATCCCGGGGCGGTCGAGCGCACCGTGCCGCTCGCCGACGAGCTCGCCTTCCCGCTGCGACTCGCGAAGCCCGCGCTGCCGAAGCTCGATCTCGACGACGGATGCACGCCGATGGAGCATCTGCGCCATCTCGTCTGGGAGGGCGTCGACCGCAAGTACCCCGGTCGCCGCGAGGAGGTGCGCACGCGCATCGAGATGGAGCTGCGCGTCATCGAGGAGAAGGACTTCCCCGGCTACTTCCTCATCGTCCACGGCATCGTGCAGGAGGCCCGCCGCCGCGGCATCCTCTGCCAGGGTCGGGGCTCCGCCGCCAACAGCGCCGTCTGCTACCTGCTCGACATCACCGCGGTCGACGCGATCTTCTACGACCTCCCCTTCGAGCGCTTCCTCTCCGCGCTGCGCGACGAGGAGCCCGACATCGACGTCGACTTCGACTCGGATCGGCGCGAGGAGATCATCCAGTGGGTCTACGACGAGTACGGCCGCGAGCGCGCGGCGCAGGTCGCGAACGTCATCCAGTACCGGCCGAAGAACGCCATCCGCGACATGGCCAAGGCCCTCGGCTTCTCCCCCGGCCAGCAGGACGCCTGGTCGAAGCAGGTCGAGCGCTGGGGCGCCTCGGTCGACACCGGTCCCGACCACGACATCCCCGAGCAGGTGCTCGCGTACGCGACCGAGCTGCTCAAGGCGCCTCGGCACCTCGGCATCCACTCGGGCGGGATGGTGCTCACCGAGCGCCCCGTGGGCGAGGTCGTGCCCATCGAGCACGCCCGCATGGAGAAGCGCACGGTCATCCAGTGGGACAAGGACGACGCGGCGTGGATGGGTCTGGTCAAGTTCGATCTGCTGGGTCTCGGGATGCTCGCGGCGCTGCAGCACTGCTTCGACATCATCCGCGAGGCCACAGGCGAGGAGTGGCGACTCGAGACGCTCCCGCGCGAGGAGGCCGCGGTCTACGACATGCTGTGCCGCGCCGACTCGATCGGCGTCTTCCAGGTGGAGTCGCGTGCGCAGATGGGCCTCCTCCCCCGGCTGCAGCCGCGCTCGTTCTACGACCTCGTCGTGCAGATCGCCCTCATCCGCCCCGGTCCGATCCAGGGCGGGGCCGTCCATCCGTTCGTGAAGCGGAAGGCGGCCCTCGAGGCCTACCGCCGCGAGCACCCGGATCTGTCGTACGACGCGTGCGTCGCGGCGGTCGTCGAGTATCCCCACGCCAAGCTCGAGCCGGTGCTCAAGCGCACGCTGGGCGTGCCGATCTTCCAGGAGCAGCTCATGCAGATGGCGGTCGCCGTCGGCAACTGCGACGCGGGCGAGGCCGACCTGCTCCGTCGGGCGATGGGCTCCAAGCGCGGGCAGGAGAAGATCGAGACGCTCAAGAAGAAGCTCTACGCGGGGATGGCCGAGAACGGCATCACGGGAGAGCTCGCCGACGACCTGTACGGGCGCATCCAGGCGTTCGCGAACTTCGGCTTCGCCGAGTCGCACTCGCTGTCGTTCGCGCTGCTCGTCTACGCCTCGTCGTGGATCAAGCTCCACTACCCCGCCGCGTTCCTCGCAGGGCTCCTCCGCTCGCAGCCCATGGGCTTCTACTCGCCCGCGTCGCTCACGGCAGATGCGCGTCGACACGGGGTGCGCGTGCGCCGACCTGACATCAATCTGTCGGGTGCGACCGAGGAGCTCGAGCCCCTCGAGCGCGCCGACGAGCCTGCGCACCGTGTGCACAGCCGCGAGACCATCGGCGCGTCGCGCAGGGCGCCGACCGGACGGGAAGCGTGCCGTGAGCACGACCAGCCTCCCGTCGGCGACTTCGAGCGGAGCGCACCAGACGAGTCGGAGGCGCACCGACGCGATGGCGCGCACGCCGTCCGCCTCGGCCTGGCCGGGGTCACCGGCATCGGCCTCGCCACCGCGAAGCGGATCGTCGCCGAACGCGCCGCGAACGGCCCGTTCACCGACCTCAACGGGCTCGTGCGGCGCACGGGCGTGACCGAGGCGCAGGTCGAGGCGCTCGCCACGGCGGGGGCCTTCGAGGGCCTCGGGATGACCCGTCGCGAGGCGATCTGGATGGCCGGCTCGGCGGCGCTCGATCGCGCGGAGTTCCTGCCGGGCACGGTCGCGTCGGTGCAGCCGCCGCTCTTCCCCGACCCCTCGAGCTTCGAGCGCCTGGCCGCGGACCTGTGGGCCACGGGCATCTCGGTCAACGACCATCCGCTCGCGCACTACCGGGTGCAGCTCAACGGCCGGGGCGTGCTGCCGTCGACGGCGCTGCGCACGCACGAGTCCGGTCGCCGCGTCGAGATCGCGGGCCTCGTGACCCACCGGCAGCGCCCGGCGACCGCATCGGGGGTGACGTTCCTCAACCTCGAGGACGAGCACGGGCTCATGAACGTCATCTGCTCGACGGGCGTCTGGAACCGCTACCGACGCGTGCTGCGCGACAGCCCCGCGCTCATCGCACGCGGCATCCTCGAGCGCTCACCCGAGGGCGTCGTCAACCTCCTCGCCGACGCGTTCGAAGACCTCCGCGTCGGGGTCAAGCACAACTCGCGCGACTTCCAGTGACCGCATCATGGCCTGTGGATAACTGCCGCGTCCGCGCCGCGAGCGCACTACCGTGACAAGCATGATGCCCCGCAGGCCCCTCGCCCTCGTCGCCGCGATCGCCGGCGCGATCTCGCTCGCGGGCTGCGTTCCCGAGCCCGCACCGACGCCGACACCGACCGGCTTCGCGTCCGAGGAGGAGGCATTCGCCGCGGCGGAGGAGACGTATCGGGCGTATATCGCGGCAACGAACGCAGTGATACTCAGCGATCCCAAGACTTTTGAGAACGTCTATGAGTGGGCCGTGGAGAAGGAGAACGCCGAGCTCAGAGAACTTTTCTCCCAAATGCACGCCGATGGATGGACCGTAACCGGCGAAACAAAATATGACACATTTTCCGGAGTGAGCTTTAGCACCGATGGCGGGCGAACAGTTGCCATGCTCTGTCTCGATGTGACTGACGTTGATGTTGTTGACGCAGAAGGTAGATCCCTCGTCACTGAAGAGCGGCTAGACCGTCAACCGCTTGAAGTCGCATTCGAACATGCGTCGACCCGGACCGGCTATGCAATCGCCGAGAGCGATGTGGCAGGTGATTACGAATGCTAACTCGCCCGTGGACGATCGCTCTCGCGATGCTCGCAGCGGGCCAGGCACTCGCTATTGCTCCCGGTGATGTTGAGGCCGTCCCGGTCTGCGCCGCGCCCAACGCCTGGATTTCGTGCCCGGACAATGAGGAAGACCACGTCGAGCTCGAGGGAGAGCGGCACATTCCGCAGGCTCCTCCGCCGCAGCAGCAGAACCCGCAGCAGGAGTACGAGTACATCGACTACGGCGACAACGGCCTGCCGCAGGTGCCGGGGCAGCAGGAGGAGCGAGTGCCGTGCCGGCTCGAGAACTGGCCGGCGGCACGGGATCAGTGCCGTGTCGAGAAGCCGCCGGCGGAGGAGGATCCCGAGCCGGAGGCGCCGGTCATCCCGCCGCTGACCGAGCGCGACGTGCTGACGTTCGCGCCGGCTCCACCGAGCGTGACCACCGAGCCCGCCGGCATCGCGATCGTGGGCATGCCGATGAACGTCGTCGCGCCCGCTCACGAGCACGTCGTTGGCGGTTCGCTGTTCGGACTGCCGGTCACCGTGACCTTCACGCCCACGTCGTTCGCCTTCGACTTCGGCGACGGCACGGTGCAGACGGTCGGCTCGGGCGGATCGACATGGAACGACCTCGGGCTCCCGGAGTTCTCGGCGACCGAGACGAGTCACGCTTATGCGGCCCGCGGCTCGTACGACGTCGTCGTCTCCGTGTCGTACAGCGCCGTAGTCGACTTCGGCGTGTGGGGCGTCTATCCCGTCGACGGGCTCGTCACCGCGACGTCAGCAGGATCATCCGTGCGGGTGGTCGAGGCGCACACCGCCCTCGTCGAGGGCTCATGCGTCGAGAACCCCGCGGGCCCCGGCTGCTGAGACGGCAGCGCCGAGGCGTCGTCTCATGCGCCTCGTGAAGCGCAGCACCGAGCGGATGGGCACGCCGATCGCGTACGCGACGGCTCCCGAGACCGTGCGGTCGGCGTCGCCCAGTGCGAGCCGCCGCTCCCACGCGTCGCGAGCGCGGCCTCCCCAGCGCCGGTACGGCGGGCGCGGCGCGAGCGCTCCCGCCCGCCGCTGCGCCACGAGCCCGGCGAGCTGCTGGCTCCAGTCGTCGTCCGCCGTGTCGTGGAAGTAGCTGTCGCGCAGCCATTCCGCGCGGGGCATGCGGAAGCTCCGCGCGATCACGTCGTCCTCACCGCCGAACAGGCCGCTCTCCTCGAACACGACGTTGATGAGGCGGCGTGAGACGCCGAACGTGTCGAGCACGATCACGGGCACGCCGCGCGCGATGGCCTCGATCGCGGCGGTCGAGCTGACGGTCACGAGCCCTTCGGCCCTGTCGAGCGCCTCGCCCATCGGCTCCGTCGAGAAGACGAGATTCGGCGGCACGTCGCCGAGCTCGGCGATGAGATCCGGATAGGCGTCCCGCTCGGCGTGCGTCTGCTGCTCCCCCGCGCGCCCGCGCAGCTTCACGACGACACGGCGACTCGGATCGAGCTTCGCCGCGTCGACGAGGATGCGCGCGACGAGCTCACGATCCTCACGCGCGCGCGGCACGATCGCCTGCGCCGCGAACACGAGGTCCGTGCCGCCGCGCGCAGGCTGCCCGCTCGGCGTGCCTCCTGCCGCGAACGGCAGGCGAGCCAGGCCGAACCGCTGCGCGATCCCCCGTTCCTCCGCGAGCCGGGCGAACTCACGCACCTCGCGATGCGCATGCAGCACGAAGAGATCGCATTGACGCCGGAAGTGCAGGGCAAGCCACGTCGCGGGGACGGAGATGCCCGGGAGCCCCGTCACGATGACGGGCCGCGGCTCCAGCTGTGCGACCTCCCTCGCGACGACGCGCACGAGCGGACCGCGCGCGGCGACGAGCACCGCGTCGGCATCCGCCACGAGCTCCGCGAGCTCGTCGAAGGCGGCGCGCCGCACACGGCTGCGGTCGAGCCCGCTTCCCGCGAGCGCCGTCTCGAGCTGGGCGTCGCTCACGACGAGCGGCGTGTCCAGCACGATGAGCTCGCCAGCCTTATCCGGGAGGGTCCCCAGCAGGGCGGCCGCCCACTTGACGTACGAGTCCGTGTCGGCGATCCCCACGACCCGCCGCAGTGCGGCGGTGGTCATGCGTCGATCGCGTGCGCGGACCGACGCCGCGCGCCCGCGCGAACGCGCATCCGGTCGATGAGAGGCGCCATCGCCCGGGCGATCTCGAGCTGCTCCTCGGAGTCGATCTCGATGGCCGTGCGCTCGGGAACCTCGACGATCTCGATACGGCCGAAGAACCGATGGCGGGCGCGGAGGAAGCCCTCGACATCCAGCACGTAGAACGCGCCTGTCTCGAGGAAGTGCGGCTCGCGGTCCTGCCGCCGCGGTCGGTACCCGACCTCGTGGTTGACCGCCTCGGCCCCCTGCTCGCCCCGCCGCCACAGGAAGCCGTAGGACTCGACCGCCGAGAACGCGCAGTCGGCATTCCCCTCTCGGACCCCGGCCACCGCCATCCGGAGCGCCTCGGCGTCGATGAACGGCGACGTCGCCTGCAGGAAGACGAGCACGCGCGGGCGCACGCCCTGGGCCGCGAGGGCGTCGAGCGCGTGCAGGAGCGCCGACTCCGAGCTCGCGGTCGAACCGGCGATCTCCGCCGGACGCTCGATCACCGCCGCCCCGTAGGTCTTCGCGGTCGCCGCGATCTCCGCATCATCGGTCGACACGAACACCTGGTCGATGCCCGCGTCGAGCGCCGAGCGCACCGCGCGGCCCACAAGCGGGGCCCCCGAGATGCGGCGGAGGTTCTTGCCCGGCACCCCCACCGATCCGCCGCGAGCGGGGATCACCGCGACGACGTCGGCCGGCGCCGTCGCCGCGTCGTCGATCGCAGCGGTCGGCGCGCCCCCGGAGCCCCCCAGCTCCCTCGCGCCGACCGCCGCAGTCTCATCCGGGGCTGTCCGCCCCGGCAGCTCGTCCGCGAACGGCTCTCCCGTGCGTCGCACGATGCCGTCCTTCTCGCGCAGCACGCTTCCCGTGCCCTCGAGCAGCAGCGACAGCGTCGTCGTCGCGCTCGTCGTGAGCGACAGGACCTCGAGCGGCCGCCCGGCCCCCGCCAGCACCAGCTCGACCGGAAGCCCGAGGCGCGCGACCGTCACACCCGGCAGCGCCGAGACAAGGTCGAGCTGCTCGTCGGTCTCACGGCGGTGCGGCAGGTACGTCACCGGCTCAGCGGCCGCCTCGTCGGCGACCCACGCGATGTAGTCGGGAAGCGGCATATGCCCGTCCACCGGGCGCGCGCTGCCGAGCAGAAGGCGATCTCCACCCACGGCCCGCCTCATCCGGTCGCTGTGCGCGCTGTCGCGCAGCCATCCGAATCCGTGGGCGCCGACGCCGACCCCCAGCGTGCCCAGCGCCGCGGTGCGCTCGTCGCCCAGTGCGAACGCCGTGAAGAGGTCGACGCTGCCGGCGTGTGCGCGTCGCCGCAGGTGCTCGAGGGCCGAGGGGCCGAATCGCGCCGTGAGCCCGCGCTCGGTCTGCCCCGGTCGCGCGTAGGGGCGCCGCCCCGTGAGCGCTTCGGCGAGGGCGAGCGTGTTCGCGCCGTCGTCGAGGAACGTCACGCGGTCGGGGCGCAGCACGCTCGCGGCGAGACGGAACTGCCCCGAGAAGCCGTCGCCGACGATCCAGTGCCGGTGGCGCGCAAGCAGCCGCCACGGGATGCCGAAGTACGGGAGCATGTCTCCGAGCGGCGCGCGCCGGGCCGAGAGCTCTGCCGCGGTCTCGGGAACCTGGGTCGTGAGGCGGCACGCGACATCGATCACGGTGCCGTGAGCGTGCGCCCACTCGGCCGCCCCGAGCAGCTGCAGGGGCGACTCGATCCATGCGACCGGCTCGCGCTCCACGTGACCTCCTGGCTCCGCGGGATGCCCCGCGCGGCGAGACGCGGGTGTCCCACCTTGACGACCAGGGTGAGTCGAGGGCGTGAACGGGCCCCGGTCCGCGGGTGAGCCGCGGACGACGCGCACATGAACGGATGGTGACGCGGCGGCACTGGCAGGATGGGCACGTGCCCCGCCTCATGCTGCTCGACACCGCCTCGCTCTACTTCCGCGCGTTCTACGGCGTCCCCGACACGGTGCGCGCCGCCGACGGCACGCCCGTCAACGCGGCGCGCGGCCTCCTCGACATGATCGCGAAGCTCGTCACGACCTACGAGCCGACGCACCTCGTCGCCTGCTGGGACGACGACTGGCGCCCGCAGTGGCGCGTCGACCTCATCCCGTCGTACAAGGCGCACCGCGTCGTCGAGGTCGTCGCCGCAGGCCCCGACGTGGAGGAGGTGCCCGATCCCCTCGAGGCGCAGGTGCCGGTCATCCGCGAGGAGCTCAGCGCGCTCGGCATCCCGATCGTGGGGGCGGCGGAGCACGAGGCCGACGACGTCATCGGGTCGCTCGCGACGCAGTCCGCCATGCCCGTCGACATCGTCACGGGCGATCGCGACCTCTTCCAGCTCGTCGACGACGCCCGCGAGGTGCGCGTCATCTCCACTGTGAAGGGCATGAGCAAGCTCGAGGTGATGACGGAGGGCGTCATCCTCGAGCGATACGGCATCCGCGCCGACCAGTACGCGGATTTCGCGACGCTCCGCGGCGACGCCTCCGACGGGCTGCCGGGCGTCGCGGGTGTCGGCGAGAAGACGGCGGCGACGCTCCTCGCCGCGCATGGCGATCTCGCGGCCATCCGCTCTGCCGCCGCCGAGGGCGTGGGCATGACGAAGGGTCAGGCCGCGAAGGTCCTCGCCGCCGCGCCGTACCTCGACGTGGCGCCTCGGGTCGTCGCGGTCGTCAGAGACCTCGCGCTCGGCGACGTCGACGGAGAGCTGCGCCCGCTCGACGAAGCGCGCCGCACCGCCGCCCTCGAGCTCGCCGAGCGATGGAACCTCGGGACGTCGATGGCCCGCGCGATCGACGCGCTCGACCGCTGACGATCAGGCGACGCTGAACCGCTGCGTCGCCGCGATCCACTCCTCGAGCTTCGCGGTCGCCCGCCCGTCGTCCACCGCGGCCGCCGCCTCGTCGCGCGCCTCGGTGAGCCGCTGGATCATGTTGCGCTGGGCCTGCGTCGGGTCCTGCGACAGCCGGTAGGCCACGATCCCCGCCGCGGCGTTGAGCAGGACGATGTCCCGGACAGCGCCCTCCTCGCCCGCGAGCGTGCGACGCAGCACATCGGCGTTGTGCTCGGGGGTGCCGCCGAGGAGGTCCTCCATCTGCGCCGTCGGGATGCCGATGTCGCGCGGATGGATGTCGAACTCGTGCATGTCGCCGTTCGAGATCTCCCAGATGCGGCTGTACCCCGTCGTCGTGAGCTCGTCGAGCCCGTCCTCGCCGCGGAACACGAGGGCCGTCGCGCCGCGCGTGCGGAACACGCCGGTGATGAGCGGAACGCTCTCGATCTGCGCGACGCCCACCGCGTTCGCCTCGGCGCGCGCCGGGTTCACGAGCGGCCCGAGGTAGTTGAAGACGGTCGGGACGCCCAGCTCGGCGCGCGTCGGGCCCGCGTGCTTGAAGCCCGGATGGAACGCGGCGGCCCAGGCGAACGTGATGCCGGCCGCGTCGAGCACCTGCGCGACGGCCTCGGCCGGGAGGCGCAGGTCGATGCCCAGCGCGCTCAGGACATCCGATGCACCCGACTTGGAGCTCGCGGCCTTGTTGCCGTGCTTCACGACGGGGATGCCCGTGGCCGCCACGATGATCGATGCCGTCGAGGAGATGTTGACGGTGCCGAAGCGATCGCCCCCGGTCCCGACGATGTCGAGCACACGCGGATCGACGGGCAGCGGCACGGCGGCCTCGAGGATCGCGTCGCGGAAGCCGATGATCTCCTCGACCGACTCCCCCTTGGCGCGCAGGGCGAGCAGGAATCCGCCGAGCTGAGCGGGCGTCGCCTGACCCTGCATGACCTGCCGCATGGCCCAGGTCGCCTCCGACACGCTGAGGTCCTGACGGGACAGCACCGTGGTCAGAACGGACGGCCAGCTGAGCTCATCGATCATGCCTCGATCTTAGGGCGCATGCGGGGCGGTCTCCCAGCAGGTTGTAAGGCGAACCTAAGTCGCCGGAGGGTGCGACGCACACCCTCCGGTGCCAAAATCACTCCCCGATATCGGCCATAATGGACGGGTGACGACCTCAGCTACGTATGCCCCTGCGCCGAGAACCGTGAAGCGCCCCGATCCCGTCGCCGTCGGCACGATCGTCTGGCTCGGCAGCGAGGTCATGTTCTTCGCGGGTCTGTTCGCGATCTACTTCACCCTCCGCAGCACCTCCCCTGAGCTCTGGGAGAGCCGCACCGAGCTCCTCAACGTGCCGTTCGCGCTCGTGAACACGATCATCCTCGTGCTCTCGAGTGTCACGTGCCAGATGGGCGTGTTCGCCGCGGAGCGCATGCAGCCCTACACCGTCAAGGGCAACGGCTGGAAGAGCTGGGGCATGGTCCCGTGGTTCTGGGTGACCTTCGCACTGGGCGCGATCTTCGTCTCCGGCCAGGTCTGGGAGTACGCGCAGCTCGTCAGCGAGGGCATGCCGTACGGCGCCGACTCGTACTCGTCGGCCTTCTACCTCACGACCGGCTTCCACGCCATGCACGTGACCGGCGGCCTCGTCGCGTTCCTGTTCACCATCGGCCGCGCGTACGCGGTCAAGAAGTTCACGCACAAGGAAGCCACCACGGCGATCGTCGTGTCGTACTACTGGCACTTCGTCGACGTCGTCTGGATCGCCCTGTTCGCGGTCATCTACTTCCTGAAGTAAGAGCGGAGCAACAACATCCCCATGGCACGAGAGAAGAAGCGCCGCTCCCACGGCCGTCGCAGCCCCCTCGCCGCAGCAGCCCTCATCGGCATCGGCCTCGTCCTGTCCGGCGGCATCTACGCCGGCGCGTCCGCGGCCGTCGCCGCGACGAGCCAGCCCACCGCGGCCGAGACGAGCCTGACCGCCGAGGACGGCGAGAAGCTGTTCCAGGCGAACTGCGCCACCTGCCACGGCCTCGACCTGCAGGGCACGGACGACGGCCCCTCGCTGTACGGCGTCGGCGCGCTTGCGGTCGAGTTCCAGGTCTCCACCGGCCGCATGCCGATGGCCGCCCAGGGCCCGCAGGCCGACCAGAAGCCGGTCCAGTTCACCGAGGAGCAGATCCTCGCGATGGCCGAGTACGTGCAGTCGGTCGCCCCCGGCCCCGACTTCCCGTCGGACCACGTGCTCGACGGGCAGGGCGACCTCGCGCGCGGCGCTGAGCTGTTCCGCATCAACTGCGCCATGTGCCACAACGTCGCCGCAGCCGGCGGCGCGCTCACCCAGGGCAAGTGGGCCCCGGACATCCAGGACACGAGCGCCCTGCACATCTACGCGGCCATGGTCACCGGCCCGCAGAACATGCCCGTCTTCAACAACATGAACCTCACGCCCGAGGACAAGCGCGACATCATCTCCGCTCTCCTCTACCAGCAGGAGCAGCAGGCGCCCGGCGGCTTCACGATCGGCTCGCTCGGCCCCGTCGCGGAGGGTCTCTTCGTGTGGATCTTCGGCATCGGCGGCCTCGTGGCCATCACGGTGTGGATCACGGCGAAGTCGAACTGAGCATGGCGAACGAAGAGGACAAGAGCGACATGGCACACGAGCACGACACGCAGGCGGTCGAGAAGGCCTACCGGCCTTCTCCCGGCCTCGCCGTCGCGGTCGACGACCCCGTGAAGAACCCGGGGCTCCCCCCGCACCGGGCGCGCATCACGGACAAGGACCCGCAGGCCAACCGCCGTGCGGTCCGCACGATCTACACGCTGTTCTACGTCTCGGTGGCGGCGAGCATCTGGGCGGTCGCCGCCTACATGCTGTTCCCCATCGAGGGCGACAACGCCACGATGTCGGCCATCCGGAACAACAACCTGTTCATCGGACTCGGCATCGCGTTCGCGCTGCTCGCGATCGGCATCGGGGCCATCCACTGGTCCAAGGCGATCATGAGCGACAAGGAGTTCGTCGAGGAGCGCCACACGACCCGCGGCTCCGAGCCGACGCGCGCGGCCGCCGTCAAGGCCTTCGCCGACGCGAACGAGGAGTCCGGCTTCGGACGCCGCAAGATGATCCGGAACTCGCTGTTCGCGGCTCTCGCGGCCAGCATCATCCCGGGCATCACGCTCTTCCGCAACCTCGCCCCGAACGACGGCAAGGACCCGGTCCAGCTGCTCAACGAGACGATGTGGGAGAAGGGCGAGCGCCTCGTGCTCGACCCCGAGGGCACGCCCGTCAAGGCGTCGGATGTCACGCTCGGGTCGGCGTTCCACATCATCCCCGAGTCGCTCGCGTCGCTGTCGCACTCCGACGGCTACCTCGAGGAGAAGGCGAAGGCCATCGTCCTCCTCGTCCGCCTGCTCCCCGAGCAGCTCACGGAGAGCGAGGAGCGCAAGGACTGGTCGTACGACGGCATCGTCGCGTACTCGAAGGTGTGCACGCACGTCGGCTGCCCCGTCGCCCTGTACGAGCAGCAGACGCACCACCTCCTGTGCCCCTGCCACCAGTCGCAGTTCGACGTGTCCGACCACGCGAAGGTCGTCTTCGGCCCCGCCGCGCGTCCGCTGCCGCAGCTGCCCATCACCGTCGACGACGAGGGCTACCTCGTCGCCAAGAGCGGCTTCACCGAACCCGTCGGCCCGAGCTTCTGGGAGCGTCATTGAGCACCGCAACCGTCACTGACAAGCCGCAGGAGAAGCCCCTCGGCGGACGCTTCGTCGGCGCGACGGCGAACTACATCGACGAGCGGACGAGCATGTCCGGCTTCGTCAAGGCCCTCGGACGCAAGGTCTTCCCCGACCACTGGTCGTTCATGCTCGGCGAGATCGCGCTGTGGTCGTTCGTCGTGGTCCTGCTCTCGGGCACGTACCTCACGTTCTTCTTCCAGGCGTCGATGGTCGAGACGCACTACGACGGCGCCTGGCTGCCGATGCGCGGCATCCCGATGTCCGCGGCCATGGAGTCGACGCTGCACATCAGCTTCGACATCCGCGGCGGCCTGCTCGTCCGCCAGATCCACCACTGGGCGGCGCTCGTCTTCGTGGCGGGCATCGGCATCCACATGCTCCGCGTGTTCTTCACGGGCGCGTTCCGCAAGCCGCGCGAGCTGAACTGGGTCATCGGCTTCGTCCTCTTCATCCTCGCGATGGCCGAGGGCTTCACGGGCTACTCGCTCCCCGACGACCTCCTCTCGGGCAACGGCCTCCGCATCATCGACGGCATGATCAAGGGCATCCCGCTCATCGGCACGTGGACCTCGTACCTCCTCTTCGGCGGCGAGTTCCCCGGCACCGACATCGTGGGCCGCCTGTACACGCTGCACATCCTGATCCTGCCGCTGCTCGTCATCGGCCTGATCGCCGTGCACCTGCTGCTCATGATCGTCAACAAGCACACGCAGTTCGCCGGCCCCGGCCGCACGAACGAGAACGTCGTGGGCTACCCGATGATGCCGGTCTACATGTCCAAGATGGGCGGCTTCTTCTTCATCGTGTTCGGCGCGATCGTGCTCATCGCATCGCTCGTGCAGATCAACCCGATCTGGAACTACGGTCCCTACGACCCGTCCCCCGTCTCGGCCGGAACCCAGCCCGACTGGTACATCGGCTTCGCGGACGGCGCGCTGCGTCTCGCCCCGTCGCACCTCGACGTCGTCATCGGCAACTACACGCTGTCGTTCGGCATCCTCATCCCGCTCGTCGTCCTCGGCCTCTTCATCGTGGTCGTCATGTTCTACCCCTTCATCGAGGCGTGGATCACGGGCGACAAGCGCGAGCACCACATCGCCCAGCGCCCGCGCAACGCCGCGACGCGCACCGCGATCGGCGCCGCCGGCGTGGTCTTCTACGCGACGCTGTGGGCCGCTGCCTCGTCGGACATCATCGCGACGCACTTCCGCCTGACGATGGAGGGAGTCATCCTCTTCCTCCAGATCTCGCTGATCCTCGCCCCGGTGGTCGTGTACTTCATCACGAAGCGCGTCTGCATCGCGCTGCAGAAGAAGGACCGCGAGATCGTCCTCCACGGCTACGAGTCGGGCCGCATCGTCCGCCTCCCCGGCGGCGAGTACCGCGAGGTGCACAAGCCCGTGAACGAGTACGAGCGCTGGAAGCTCGTCGCGGAGGAGACGTACGAGCCTCTCGTCGTCCGTCCTGACGACCGTGGCCGCATCACGGCCGGCCAGAAGCTCCGCGCGGGCCTCTCGCGCTGGTTCTTCGAGGACCGCCTCGCTCCGGTCACCGAGACGGAGTACCGCGCGGCGCTCGAGCACCAGCAGCACGTGCTTCACGAGTACGGCGACGGGCACGCCCACGGTGAGCTCGAGTCGGGCCACGACAAGCACTGAGCCAACGGGTTCAGCAGAAGGGCCCCGGATCCTCGGATCCGGGGCCCTTCTGCTGTCACCGGCTCTGTCAGCCGAGCACGCGGATGGGCGCGCCATCCAGGAACGCCTGCACGTTCTCCACGATCGCCGGATAGAACACCTCGTACGACGCGCTCGTCACGTAGCCGAGGTGAGGCGTGAGGACGGTCCGCGGCGCCGACGCGAGCGGATGGTCATGCGGAAGCGGCTCGGTGTCGAACACGTCGAGCGCGGCGCCGCCGAGCCATCCCTCCGTCAGCCCGCGGACGAGAGCGTCCGTGTCGACCAGGCCCGCGCGCGCCGTGTTCACGAGCAGTCCGTCCGGGCCGAGCGCGCGCAGCTCCCTCTCCCCCACGACGAGACGCGTGCTGTCGGACAGCCGCAGGTGGAGCGAGAGGATGTCCGCTCGTTCGGCGAGCTCGAGCAGCGTCGCCGCGCGCTCGGCGCCGGCGGCAGCGGAGCGCTCGTCCGTGAGATGCGGGCTCCACGCGGCCACCGACATCCCGAACGCATGCGCATAGCGGGCGATGCGCGAGCCGATGCGTCCGAGCCCGACGATGCCGAGCGTCATCCCCTCCGCCTCGCGCCCGACGGTCTGCTGCCAGGCCCCGCTGCGCGCGTTCCCGTCCTCGACGGGGAGGTTCCGGAGGGCGGCCAGCAGGAGCGCCCAGGTGAGCTCAGGAGCACCGGCCGCGGAGCCGGGCGTCCCGGCGACGACGATGCCTCGCTCGCGCGCCGCCGCGAGGTCGATGGACGCGTTGGCCATCCCTGTCGTGACGAGAAGGCGCAGAGCGGGCAGGCGCTCGAGAGCGGCCCGGTCGAAGGCCGTGCGCTCGCGCATCGCCGCGATCGCGTCGAAGCCCTGCAGAGCGCGAGCGGCATCATCCCCGAGGTGCTCGTGGAAGAAGACCACGTCGACGCCTCGCGCGCGGAGCGCATCCCAGTCGGCGTAGGACGCCGCCACGCGCTGGTAGTCGTCGAGCACGGCCAGTCGGCGAAGAGATCCCATGCTCCGAACCTAGCGGCGCGCGTAGAGTGAGCGGCGTCGGGCGCCCCGGCCCGGGGCGTGCCATGCAGCAGAGAGAGCGCCGGGATGAGAACGCTTCGCTACTCGATCAACGTCACCCTCGACGGGTGCTGCCACCACGACGCAGGACTCCCGCCCGACGACGAGTCCATGCGGTACTGGACGGAGGAGATGGAGCGGGCCGATGCCCTCGTCTTCGGCCGCGTGACGTACGAGATGATGGAGTCCGCCTGGCGACGACCGGCCTCCGGTGAATGGCCGGGATGGATGGGCGGCGCCGAGGTCGCGTTCGCCGAAGCCATCGACGGCGCTCGGAAGTACGTCGTGTCCGCCACACTCGACAAGGTGGATTGGAACGCCGAGCTCCTCGAAGGCGACGTCGGCACCGCGGTCCAGCGCCTGAAGGAGGAGCCGGGCGAGGACCTGTGGGTCGGCGGTGTGCGGCTTCCCCTCGCCCTTGCCGATCGGGGGCTCATCGACGAGTACGAGTTCGTCGTCCACCCCGTGCTCGCCGGGAGCGGACCGACCCTGCTCTCCGGTCTGCGCGCGCGCATCGAGCTCGAGCCCGTGGCTCGACGCGAGTTCGGTTCAGGAGCCGTCGCCGTCCGGTATCGGCCTCGGGTGACAAGAGCATGAACGGAAGAGGCCCCGACCCGGACGAACCGGATCGGGGCCTCTGCGGCGCGTGCGCTGCTCAGCGCGCGAAGTTGCCGCGGTAGTACTCGTAGACCCACCCGAAGAGGGCGACGATCAGCAGGCCGGCCGCGACGGGGATCAGGAAGTGCGCGGTCGCGAGCGAGACGGCGCCCACCGCCACGGCGCTGCCGAGCACGAGGGGCCACCACGACCACGGGCTGAACTCGCCCTGCTCGGTCTCGCCATCGTCGATGTCGGCGTCGAGACGATCCTCGGGGAGCTCCACACCGTGCTGGCCCTTGTGGACCAACTGGACGTAGAAGGCGATCAGAGCGGCCATGAAGGCCGTGAAGAGGAGCGCCACAGCGCCCACCCACTCGATGTGGCCGCCGTAGTAGGCGAGCCCCCACCCGACGTAGATGACCGCGCAGAGCAGGAAGAACCCGCTGAGCAGCCACCAGATGACGACGTTGGAGCGCATTACTTCACCTTCCCATCGGCGAGGTCCACCGCGGGCGCGTCAGGCGCGTCCTTGGCCGGTCCGACACCCACGGGCACGCCGGCCTCGGGGTGGTTGAGGTCGAACGCCGGGCGCTCGCTGCGGATCCGCGGGATCGACGTGAAGTTGTGGCGCGGCGGCGGGCACGAGGTGGCCCACTCGAGCGAGGCGCCGTAGCCCCACGGGTCGTTGACCGTGATGCGCGGCGCGGTGCGCGCCGTGATCCACACGTTGAGGAGGAACGGCAGCATCGAGGCGCCGAGGATGACCGCACCCACCGTGGAGAGCTGGTTGCCCCAGGTCCATCCGTCGGCCTCCGAGTAGTCCGCGTAGCGGCGGACCATGCCGTCGACGCCCAGCCAGTGCTGGATGAGGAACGTCATGTGGAAGCCGATGAACAGCATCCAGAAGTGCACGTAGCCGAGGCGCTCGTTGAGCATCCGGCCCGTCCACTTCGGCCACCAGAAGTAGAAGCCGGCGAACATCGCGAACACGACCGTGCCGAACACGACGTAGTGGAAGTGCGCCACGACGAAGTACGAGTCGCTCAGGTGGAAGTCGAGCGGCGGCGACGAGAGGATGACGCCAGTCAGGCCGCCGAAGACGAACGACACGAGGAAGCCGAGGGCGAAGACCATGGGCGTCTCGAACGTCACCGAGCCGCGCCAGAGCGTGCCGATCCAGTTGAAGATCTTCACGCCGGTCGGGACGGCGATGAGCATCGTCATGAGGGCGAAGAACGGCAGCAGGACGGCGCCCGTGACGTACATGTGGTGCGCCCACACCGAGACGGACAGCGCGGCGATCGCGATCGTCGCGTAGACGAGCGTCTTGTAGCCGAAGATCGGCTTGCGGCTGAAGACCGGGAAGATCTCCGACACGATGCCGAAGAACGGCAGCGCGATGATGTACACCTCGGGGTGGCCGAAGAACCAGAACAGGTGCTGCCAGAGGAGCACGCCGCCGTTCGCCGGGTCGTAGATGTGCGAGCCGAAGATGCGGTCGGAGGCGGCGGCGAACATGGCGGCCGCGAGCACGGGGAACGCGATCAGGATGAGCAGGCTCGTGATGAGCGTGTTCCACGTGAAGATCGGCATGCGCCACATCGTCATGCCCGGTGCGCGCATCGTGATGATCGTCGTGATGAAGTTCACACCGCCGAAGATCGTGCCGAAGCCCGAGATGCCGAGACCGAGCATCCAGAGGTTGCCGCCGATGCCGGGCGTGAACGACGCGTTGGCGAGCGGCTGGTAGGCGAACCATCCGAACGAGGCCGCACCCTGCGGCGTGAGGAAGCCCGCGACCGCGATGAGCGATCCGAACGTGAACAGCCAGAAGGCGAAGGCGTTCAGACGCGGGAACGCGACGTCAGGCGCACCGATCTGCAGGGGCAGGAGGGCGTTCGCGAAGCCCGCGAAGAGCGGCGTCGCGAACATGAGCAGCATCACGGTGCCGTGCATCGTGAAGAGCTGGTTGTACTGCTCCTTCGTCGGGATGATCTGCATGCCCGGCGCGAAGAGCTCCGCGCGGATGACGAGGGCCATGACGCCGCCGAGCGCGAAGAACAGCAGCGACACGATCAGGTACATGTACCCGATGGTCTTGTGGTCGGTGGAGGTGATCCACTTGACCACGATGTTGCCCTTCTGCTCCACGCGCGAGCCGCTCAGGAGAGCGGCCTGGCGGGGAGGCAGCGTGGTCGGGCGCTCCGTGACGGTCGCCATGATCAGTGCTCCTCTTCCGTGGTGCTGGCAGCCCCGGTGCCGGGGTTGTTGGCGAGACGGTCGTAGGCGTCGGTGATGTCGCCCGTCTGGCCCTTGGCCTCGAGCTCGTCGAGGTACGCCTCGTACTCGGCCTCGCTGACGACCTTCACGTTGAAGAGCATCATCGAGTGGTACTCGCCGCAGAGCTCGGCGCACTTGCCCTGGTACTCGCCCTCGCGGGTCGGGATGAACGACCACGAGTTCTCGTGTCCCTGGTACATGTCCTTCTTGTAGAGGAAGTCGATGATCCAGAACGAGTGGATGACGTCGCGCGACTGCAGGTCGATCGTGACGCGCTTGTCGACCGGGAGCACGAGGGTGGGCAGCTCGTCCTGGTCGATGTCGCCGTTGTCCTCGGGCTGCGCCTGGACGCCCATCGTCCAGACGGTGTCCGAGCCGTCCTCGGCCTCGCCGTTGTACTGGAAGTCCCAGGCCCACTGCTTGGCGATCGCCGTGATCGTCACGTCGGGGTCCTCGTGCGGCGTCTCGATGATCGCCTGGTCGCGCGCCGTGAAGGCGAAGAGGCCGAGCACGAGGATGAGCGGCACCGAGGTGAAGAAGATCTCGATGGGCATGTTGTAGCGGAGCTGCACGGGCAGCCCCGTCTGGCCCTTGCGGCGGCGGTACACGACCATCGCCCAGAGCATGAGGCCCCAGGTGATGATGCCGACGACGAGCGCCGCGACCCACGAGCCCACCCAGAGCGACGCGATGATGGGCGCCTGGTCGGTGGTGGGCGTCCCGGACTCATCGAACCCGGGGAGGTATCCGTGCAGTTCCGTGGGCGTGCACCCTGCGAGAGCGACGGCTGCCGCAGCGATCGCGGGGATCGCAGCCCAGCGGAGATGGCGTTTCGACGGCACGAATTCACCTTTCGAACGTGGATAGGGCGTCTTCAAGTCTAGGGCAACCGCACATGCGATTCTGGCCAACCTTCCAGCGCGTGCCCCGGTTCGCAGGGCCCGTCTGGGCACACGAAAGCCCCGCTCCGGCGTGGCGCGGGGCTTTTCGCGGGGCGGGGTCAGTGGAAGCTGTCGCCGCAGGCGCAGGAACCCGATGCGTTCGGGTTGTCGATCGTGAAGCCCTGCTCCGAGATCGTGTCCTTGAAGTCGATCTGAGCGCCGTCGAGGTACGGGATGCTCATGTTGTCGACGATGACCTCGACGCCGTCGAAGTCGACGGTCTCGTCGCCCTCGAGGTAGCGCTCGTCGAAGTACAGCTGGTAGATGAGGCCCGAGCAGCCGCCGGGCTGCACGGCGACGCGCAGGCGCAGGTCGTCGCGACCCTCCTGCTCGAGCAGGCTCTTGACCTTCGCGGCTGCGGCGTCGGTGAGGCTCACGCCGTGAGCGCGCGTCGCGGCATCGGCCGCAAGTGTCGTGTCTGTCATGACGCTCCTTCGGGGACGGCCGCGCAGGCGGCGGGGTCGATCCATCGTACCGCCGCCCGCCGGGTGCGGGCTCAGCGCGACGTGATCAGACGGTGCGCGCGTTCGCGCGTGCGAGGAGGAGGGTCTCGGCGAGCACGGCGTGGCGGAACGTGTCGAGATGGAGCGACTCGTTCGGGCTGTGCGCGCGCGAGTGAGGGTCTTCCACGCCGGTCACGAGGATCTGCGCGCCGGGGTACCGCTCGACGAGGTCGGCGATGAACGGGATGGACCCGCCCACCCCCAGGTCGACCGGATCCTTGCCGTAGCCGTCGCGCATCGCCCCGCGCGCGGTCTCCACGGCCCATCCGCTCGTGTCGACGAGGAAGCCGTTCCCGAGGTCGATCTCGCTGAAGGCCAGCTCGGCGCCGAAGGGCGCGTGGGCGCGAAGATGCCTCTCGATCGCGTCGTACGCGTCCTGCGCGCTCTGCCCCGGTGCCACACGGGCGCTCACGACGACCGTGACCTCGGGCGACAGGGTGTTCGATGCGGCCGCGACGCTCGTGAAGTCGATGCCGGTCACGGTGATCGACGGCTTGTTCCAGATCCGCGAGAGGATGCTGCTGTTCCCGATGGGCTGGACGCCCGGCAGGAGCCCGGTCTCGCTGCGCAGTGTGTCCTCGTCGTAGGCGGGCGTCTCCGCCTCGCGTGCGGCGAGCCCGTCGACGGCGACGGAGCCGTCGTCGTTCCACAGCGTGGAGAGGAGGCGGATGGTCGCCATCATCGCGTCGGGCACGGCCCCTCCGAACATCCCGGAGTGCGACGCGTGGTCGAGGGTGCGGACGGTGAGGTGGAACTTCGCATTCCCGCGGAGGGATACCGTCACGGCCGGGGTCTCCGCGTCCCAGTTGCCCGAGTCGGCGACGACGATGACGTCTGAGCGCATCTCCTCGGCGTGATCGGCGAGGAACGACGTGAACGACCGCGAGCCGTACTCCTCCTCGCCCTCGACGAAGAGGACGATGCCGAGGTCGAGATCATCGCCGTACGTCTCGCGCAGGGCGCGCAGGGCGGCGATATGCGCCATGACGCCGGCCTTGTCGTCCGCCGCACCGCGCCCGTAGAGGCGCCCGTCGCGCACCGTCGGCTCGAACGGCGGCGTCTCCCAGAGCGCCTCGTCGCCCGGGGGCTGCACGTCGTGGTGGGCGTAGAGCATGACCGTCGGGCGGCCGTTGCGCGCCGCGCGCGTCGCGAGCACGGCCGGCTGCCCCTGCTCCCCCGTCTCCGGGATCGCCGCGGTGCGGACGCGGACCTCGTCGAAGACGCCGGTGTCCTCCGCGAGCTGCGCGATCGCCTGCGCGCTGCGCTGCAGCTGCTCCTGGTCGAAAGCCGGCCATGCGATTCCGGGAATGCGCACGAGGCGCCCGAGATCGGCGAGCGCCGAGGGGATGCCGCCCTCCGCGGCGTCGATGAGCTGGGGTTCCGCAGGGAGCTGGGAGGTCATGCCGGTAATCTTAGGTACATCCCGCGACGAGACTTCCGAGGTTCCCTCATGGCCAAGACACCACCCGCCGAGAACGACGCGTCCGAGGCGACGCCCCCCGTCGGGAAGGGGCGCCCCACCCCGACCCGCGCCGAGCGCGAGGCGGCTCGCCGTCGACCCCTCGTGCCCGACACCAAGGAGGCCCGCCAGGCGGCGAAGGCCGAGCTGCGCGCACGCCAGGAGCGTGCCCGCATCGGCATGGCGAACGGCGAGGAGAAGTACCTCCCCCTGCGCGACAAGGGCCCGCAGAAGCGGTTCGCCCGTGACTGGACCGACGCAGGCTGGCACCTCGGCGAGTTCCTCATGCCGATGATGGTGCTCGTCATCGTCGCCACGTTCATCCCGTCGCCGGCGACCCAGTACTGGTCGTTCATCGTGCTCTGGGTCTTCATCCTCTTCGCCGTGGGCGACATGATCATCCTGTCGCGGCGCGTGAAGACGAAGGCGGCAGAGAAGTTCGGCGGCAAGGACAAGCTCGAGAAGGGCCTCGGCTGGTACGCCGCGATGCGCTCGGTGCAGATGCGCTTCATGCGCCTCCCCAAGGCGCAGGTCAAGCGGGGCCAGTACCCCGCGGTCTGAGACGCATGGCAGAAGCCCCGGAGCCGTCGGCTCCGGGGCTTCTCTTTTCTCGACGCGCTGCGTTTCGACTCGCTACGCTCGCTCAACGTCCGGGCGCACAGCGCCCGGAGCTCGCAGCGCGTTCAGGTCGCGGTTGATCCTGCGGGCCCAGAGCGGGCCCTCGTAGATGAAGGCGCTGTACCCCTGCACGAGCGTCGCGCCCAGGTCGAGGCGCTCCTGCACCTCTTCGGCCGTCTCGACGCCGCCGACCGAGATGACGCAGAAGCCGGGATCGGTCGCGACCGACCGGACGATCCGCAGCACCTCGAGCGAGCGCGCCTTGAGCGGAGCGCCGGAGAGGCCGCCCTCGCCCGCTGCGATGATCGTCGCGGGGTCGGCGGTGAGGCCCTCGCGCGAGATCGTCGTGTTCGTGGCGATGAGGCCCGCGAGCCCGAGCTCGAGGGCAAGACGCGTCACACCCTCGACCTCGTCGTCGGGCAGGTCGGGCGCGATCTTGACGAGCAGGGGTGTCTCCCCCGCCGCGTCCTTGACCGCGGTGAGCAGGGGGCGCAGCGTCTCGACGGCCTGCAGCCCGCGCAGGCCCGGCGTGTTGGGCGATGACACGTTCACGGCCAGGTAGTCGGCGAGCGGGCTGAGCATGCGGGCGCTCGCGACGTAGTCGGCCGTTGCGTCCTCGACGGCGACCACCCGGCTCTTGCCGATGTTCACCCCCACGACGGCGCCTCCGCGGCGCAGTCGGGCGAGTCGCCGCGCGGCCGCCTCCGCGCCGGCGTTGTTGAAGCCCATCCGGTTGATGAGCGCCCGGTCGGCCACGAGACGGAACAGGCGCGGACGGGGGTTGCCCGGCTGCGGGATCGCGGTGAGGGTGCCGACCTCGACATGGCCGAACCCGAGGGCGTCCAGACCACGCACGGCCACGGCGTTCTTGTCGAATCCCGCGGCGACGCCGAACGGCGTCGGGAACTCGTGCCCGAGCGCCTTCACGCGCAGCTCCGGAGCCGGGCGCGTGAGAGCGCGCGCCACCCAGGAGATCGGGCGGATGCCCATGGCCCGGATCACGGGCATGGCGAGGTGGTGCGCGACCTCGGGGTCGAAGCGCGAGAGGACGTGCGTGAAGAGGAGGGGATACATCCCCGCCAGGGTATCGGGTGCCGCCGTCAGTTCGCCGACGGAGCCTCTGCGCTGCGGCGCCGCGCGTGGTCCGCGCGCAGGTCGGCGATCGACGCCTCGAAGTCCTCGAGCGAGTCGAACGCCTGGTACACGCTCGCGAACCGCAGATACGCGACCTCGTCGAGCTCCCGGAGCGGGCCGAGGATGGCCAGGCCGATGTCGTTCGCGTCGATCTGGCTCAGCCCGGTCTGCCGCAGCGACTCCTCCACGCGCTGCGCGAGGATCGCGAGGT
This sequence comes from Microbacterium sp. JZ37, assembly GCF_035188445.1. Lineage (NCBI taxonomy): Bacteria > Bacillati > Actinomycetota > Actinomycetes > Micrococcales > Microbacteriaceae > Microbacterium > Microbacterium sp. JZ37. The sequence continues at coordinate 2,190,857 of NZ_CP045253.1, forward strand.
CGGCGTCCGTGACCGGGCGCCCCTGGCAGGCCTTGCGCACACCGGCGACGACCTTCTCCCGGCTGAACGGCTCAGCGGCGCCCGACCGCTTGATGACGTTGAGGCTCGCGGTCTCGATGGTCGAGAAGCGGCCCCCGCACTGCGGGCACTGCCGTCGACGCCGGATCGAGAGGCCGTCGTCGCTCGTGCGCGAGTCGATGACGCGGGAGTCGCCGTGGCGGCAGAACGGGCAGTGCATAGCGCGTCAGCCTACTCGGCGGTTCCTGCGAATCGGGCCGTGATCGCCTCGCCGTGCGCCGGGAGCGCTTCGGCGTTCGCGAGCGCGACGATCGCGTCGGCGACCTCGGCGAGGCCATCCCGGTCGTACTCGATGACCTGCTGCGGTCGCAGGAACGTGTGCGCGCCGAGTCCTGCGGCGTAGCGCGCCTGCCCGCCCGTCGGCAGCACGTGGTTCGACCCCGCGAGGTAGTCGCCGAGGCTCACCGGAGCGAAGCCGCCGACGAAGACGGCGCCCGCACTCGTGTACCGCGCCGCCGCGCGAGATGCGTCCTCGAGGTGCAGCTCGAGGTGCTCGGGCGCATAGGCGTTGCTGAACGCCTCAGCGGTCGCCTCATCGTCGACGAGCACGATCGCCGACTGCTCCCCCGCGAGGGCGGTCGCGACGCGATCGGCGTGGCGGGTGAGCGGCGCGATGCGCGCGAGCTCGGCCGCGACCGCGTCGGCGAGCGCAGCCGACGTCGTGACGAGCACGGCCGAGGCCTGCTCGTCGTGCTCGGCCTGGCTCACCAGGTCGTAGGCGATGAGGCGCGGATCGGCGGCGCCATCGGCCACGACGAGGATCTCGGTCGCGCCGGCCTCGGCGTCCGTGCCGACGAAGCCCGCGACGGCGCGCTTGGCCGCCGCGACGAAGTTGTTCCCCGGCCCCGACACGACGTCGACCGGATCGAGGCCGAGCGAGGGCACGCCCGCCGCGAGCGCGCCGATCGCACCGGCCCCGCCCATCGCGTAGACCTCGTCGACGCCGAGCAGGCCCGCCACAGCGAGGATCGTCGGGTGCACGCGGCCGCCCTGGTCGGCCTGCGGAGGCGACGCGAGTGCGATGCTCTCGACGCCCGCAACCTGCGCGGGCACGACGTTCATCACGACGCTCGACGGGTAGACGGCCTTCCCGCCCGGGATGTAGACGCCGGCACGGGCGACGGGCTGCCAGCGCTGGATGATGCGGGCTCCCTGCCCGATGCGCGTCTCACGCCCCTCGGGCACCTGTGCGGCGGATGCCGCGCGCACGCGGTCGATGGCCCGCTCGAGCGCCGAGCGCACCTCGGGCTCGAGCCCCGCCACCGCCTCGGCGATGTGCTCGGTCGGCACGCGGATCTCGTGCCCCGAGACGCGGTCGAACCTCTCGGCCTGCTCCCGCAGGGACGCCTCGCCACGGGCGCGGACGTCGGCGACGATCTCGACGGCGACCGACGCCGCCGTCTGCAGCGCCTCGGCGGCACGGGGGACGACGGCCAGCAGCTCGGCGGGAGTGAGCGAGCGGCCGCGGAGGTCGATGGTGCGCATGCATCAATTATCCCGCGGCGGCGACGTGCTCATGACAGACGGCCTCCCCTCGCAGCGAGGAGAGGCCGTCGGCGAGGGCGATCAGCCGCGCGTCACGCCGGACACGTCGTGCAGGTAGCCGATGCGGCCGTCGTCGTCGCGCACGACGAAGACGTCGCCGCGGTCCTCCAGGACGAGGGCCCAGGCCGTGGGCCCGATGCGGAACAGCGGATCGCCGCTCTCGTCCACGACGTCGCGCTCGACCGGGACGAGGGCCCAGAAGGGCTGGGCGGCGGTCGGACGCTCGACGGCCTGGGTCGTCTGAGCATCGGCCGTCGGGGAACCCTCGGAGCCCTCGACAAGTCGCGACAGCTCGTCGGCGCCGTCATGGGGCGCGGGCGCCGGCTGCTCGGCATCGGGCTCGGTGACCTCGACGTCGGAGAAGACCTCGGTCTCGTGCACACCATGCTCGGCGCCGCGCGGCTCGTCGTCGCTGAGGATCGTGTCGTAGAGACCCTCATCGGCAGGCTGCACGGCCGACGCCTGCTCGGGCGCCGGCTGCTCCTCGGCCGCCGCGGCGGACTCGGGCGCCGCGGCGGACTCGGGCGCCGACGGGTCCTCCGGAGCGGCTGCCGCCGGAGTCACGTAGGGATTCGCGCCCGGAGCGACCCAGGCGTCCTGCGCGGCACCGTGCTGCTGGCCGTATGCGGCCTGACCCGGCTGGCCGGCCTGCTGGCCGTATGCGGCCTGACCCGGCTGGCCGGCCTGCTGGCCGTAGGGCTGCTGGCCGAAAGGCTGCTGACCGTAGCCGGCCTGTCCGTACGGCTGCTGGCCGTAGCCCTGCTGACCGTAGGGCTGCTGACCGTAGGGCTGCTGACCGTAGGGCTGCTGACCGTAGGGCTGCTGGCCGTACGGCGTCTGCGCGTACTGCTGACCGTACGGGTGCTGGCCCTGCTGCGCTCCCGGCGCCTGCGGCCAGCCGCCCTGCCCGGCCGGCGCGTGGGGCCATCCACCCTGCGCGGCCGGCTGCGGACGCGGCGCGCGTGCGACAGGACGCGCCTTCCGGGCCGCGGGGTGCGCGGGGCTCTCCTCACGGCCGTCGAAGTCCTCGCGGAAGGGCGGGACGAAGGGGGCGACCACCGTGAAGAACACCCCGGCGAGCATGAGGAGCGCCTCGAGCCAGGGCACCCATGTGAGGAACCACTCGCCGCCCTGCGCACCCCAGGCGAGGCGACTCACCCACAGCACCGCGCCCACCGAGAACGCGACCGAGGCGAACTGGTCGACGCCGAGCGACCCGACGCGGGTGACGGCCGTGGGCGCGAGACGGCGAAGCAGGATGAGGAACGCGCCGGCGGCGGGGAGGAGGGCGCCGAGGATCCAGTCGAGGCCCGATGCCCAGATCGGCACGAACGAGAACCGCACGATGGAGAAGAACGAGAACAGCAGCGCGAGGCCGCCGACGATGACGAGGATGAGCTCACGCGCCGTGAACGGCCCGACGCCCTTCTGCGGGCGCCCGCTGTTCGTCTCCCGCGGCGCGTGCGCCGCCGGTTCGGGCTGGGGCGTGTAGCCGGGGTACTGGTCGCTCACCCTGTGTCCTTCCGTCGAGGTGCGGGTCGATCCTACTTGCCGCGCTTCAGAGCGGCCGCGGGCACGACTCCCCTGCCCGCCGGGCGGTCGCTCACGCGATGCACTGCGGCCCGAGGAGCGCCTTGAGGTCGCCGAAGAGCTCGGCCGTGATCGAGACGGGCATCGGGATCTCGAAGACCTTCGCCGTGCGCCCGCGGTGCATCTTCAGGCGCACCTCGGTCTCGCCGCGGTGGCGCCGCAGGACCTCCGCGAGGTCCTGCGCGACGCGCTCGGTCGCACGCTGCTCGGGAAGGAGCAGCGTGAGCGGCCCCGACACCTCGAGCGCGCCCACGTCGGGCACGAACGCCATCTGCGCGTGGATGTTCAGCCCGTCGTCGCGGCGCGACACGCGGCCGCGCACGGCCAGCACCGAGTCCTGCTGCAGGATCGGCTGGAACTCCGTGTACGTCTTGCCCATGAACATGACCGTGACCTCGCCGTCGAAGTCCTCGACGGTGATCATGCCGTAGGGGTTTCCGCTCGACTTCGCGACGCGGTGCTGCGCACTCGTGACGAGCCCCGCGACGGTCACCTGGTCGCCATCCTGCAGGTCCTCGGAGGCGAGCAGGTCGCTGATCGTGATCGACCGGTGCTTCGCGAGCGGCACCTCGAGGCCCGCGAGCGGATGGTCGGACACGTAGAGCCCGAGCATCTCGCGCTCGAAGGCGAGCTTGTCCTTCTTCGTCCACTCGGGGCGGTCCGGCACCTTCTGCACGGCCTCTGGCTCATCCCACAGGCTGTCGAAGTCGAATCCGATCGCGCCGCCCGCCGCATTGCGCTTGTCGGTGACCGCGGACTCGACCGCCTGCTCGTGGATCTCGAGCAGCGCGCGCCGCGTCGAGCCCATCGTGTCGAAGGCGCCGGCCTTGATGAGCGACTCGACCGTGCGCTTGTTCGCGACGTGCATCGGCACCCGGCGGAGGAAGTCGTGGAAGTCGGTGTAGGGGCCCTCCTCGCGCGCGGCGATGATGCCGTCCACGACGTTCGACCCGACGTTGCGGATCGCGCCGAGGCCGAAGCGGATGTCGTCGCCGACGGCCGCGAAGAAGCCGATCGACTCGGAGACATCCGGCGGCAGCACGTGGATGCCCATCCGACGGCACTCGTTCAGGTACATCGCGAGCTTGTCGCGCGAGTCGCCGACGCTCGTGAGGACCGCCGCCATGTACTCGGCGGGATAGTGCGCCTTGAGGTACGCGGTCCAGTACGAGACGACGCCGTACGCGGCCGAGTGCGCCTTGTTGAACGCGTAGTCCGAGAAGGGCAGCAGGATGTCCCAGAGGGCCTTGATCGCGCCCTCGCCGAACCCGCGCTCCTTCATGCCGTTCGAGAAGCCCTCGTACTGCTTGTCGAGCTCGGACTTCTTCTTCTTGCCCATCGCGCGCCGGAGGATGTCGGCCTGGCCGAGGCTGAAGCCCGCGACCTTCTGGGCGATGGCCATCACCTGCTCCTGGTAGATGATGAGGCCGTAGGTCGTGTCGAGGATCTCGCGCAGCGGCTCCTCGAGCTCGGGGTGGATCGGCGTGATCTCCTGCTGCCCGTTCTTGCGGAGCGCGTAGTTCGTGTGCGAGTTCGCGCCCATGGGGCCCGGACGGTACAGGGCGATGACGGCCGAGATGTCCTCGAAGTTGTCGGGCTTCATGAGCCGCAGAAGCGAGCGCATGGGGCCGCCGTCGAGCTGGAAGACGCCGAGCGTGTCGCCGCGGGAGAGCAGGTCGTAGGCACCGCGGTCGTCGAGCGGCAGGTGCTCGAGGTCGACCTCCTCGCCGCGGTTGGTGCGGATGTTGTCGAGCGCGTCCGAGAGGATCGTGAGGTTCCGGAGCCCCAGGAAGTCCATCTTGATGAGGCCCAGCGACTCGCACGCCGGGTAGTCGAACTGCGTGACGATCTGCCCGTCCTGCTCGCGGCGCATGATCGGGATGATGTCGATGAGCGGCTCGCTCGACATGATGACACCGGCCGCGTGCACGCCCCACTGGCGCTTCAGGCCCTCGAGGCCGACCGCGCGGTCGAAGACCGTGCGCGCCTCGGGATCGGTCTCGATGACCGTCCGGAACTCGCTGGCCTCCTTGTAGCGCGGGTGCTCGGGGTTGAACATCCCGTCGAGCGGCATGTCCTTGCCCATCACGGCCGGAGGCATGGCCTTCGTGAGCTTCTCGCCCATGCTGAACGGGAAGCCGAGCACGCGGCCGGCGTCCTTCAGCGCCTGCTTGGACTTGATCGTGCCGTACGTGACGATCTGCGCGACGCGCTCGGAGCCGTACTTCTCGGTGACGTAGTCGATCACCTCGCCACGGCGGCGGTCGTCGAAGTCGACGTCGAAGTCGGGCATCGAGACGCGGTCGGGGTTGAGGAAGCGCTCGAAGATGAGTCCGTGCTCGAGCGGGTCGAGGTCGGTGATGCGCATCGCGTAGGCGGCCATCGAGCCGGCGCCCGAGCCGCGGCCCGGACCGACGCGGATGCCGTTGTCCTTCGCCCAGTTGATGAAGTCGGCGACGACGAGGAAGTAGCCGGGGAACCCCATCTGGGTGATGATGCCGATCTCGTACTCGGCCTGCTTGCGCGACGCCTCCGGGACGCCGTTCGGGTACCGGTAGTGGAGGCCCTTCTCGACCTCCTTCACGAACCAGCTCTCCTCGGTCTCGCCCTCGGGCACCGGGAAGCGCGGCATGTAGTTCGCCGACGTGTTGAACTCGACGTTGCAGCGCTCGGCGATGAGCAGCGTGTTGTCGCACGCCTCCGGATGGTCGCGGAAGAGCTGGCGCATCTCCTGCGCGGTCTTGACGTAGTAGCCGTCGCCGTCGAACTTGAAGCGGTTGGGGTCGTCGAGCGTCGAGCCGGACTGCACGCAGAGGAGCGCCGCGTGCGCATCGGCCTCGTGCTGGTGCGTGTAGTGCGAGTCGTTCGTCGCGACGAGCGGGATGCCGAGGTCCTTCGCGAGACGCAGGAGGTCGCTCATGATCCGGCGCTCGATGGAGAGGCCGTGATCCATGATCTCGGCGAAGTAGTTCTCCTTGCCGAAGATGTCCTGGAACTCGGCGGCTGCCGCGCGCGCGGCGTCGTACTGCCCGAGGCGCAGGCGCGTCTGGATCTCGCCCGACGGACATCCGGTCGTGGCGATGAGCCCCTTGCCGTACGTCTGCAGCAGCTCGCGGTCCATGCGGGGCTTGAAGTAGTAGCCCTCGATGCTCGACAGCGAGCTGAGACGGAACAGGTTGTGCATGCCCTGCGTCGTCTCGCTGAACAGCGTCATGTGCGTGTACGCGCCGGAGCCCGACACGTCGTCGCTCTTCTGATCGGGCGAGCCCCACTGCACGCGCGACTTGTCGCTGCGGTGCGTTCCGGGCGTGACGTAGGCCTCGAGTCCGATGATCGGCTTCACGCCCGAGGCCTTGGCGGCCTTGTAGAACTCGAACGCCGCGAACGTGTTGCCGTGGTCGGTGACCGCGATCGCCGGCATGCCGTAGTCGGCCGCCGCCTGCGTCATCGCAGAGAGCTTCGCCGCCCCGTCGAGCATCGAGTACTCGCTGTGCACGTGGAGGTGGACGAAGGAATCAGACGCCATGCCTCGAGTCTACGTTCGGCGTCCGACACGGAGCCGGGGGCGTGTCGGGCGCGCGCCGCCCGAGGGCGGGCGACGGCGCTACTCGCCGCGGAGGACCGCGAGCGCGTGGGCGAGATCCGCGGGGTACTCCGAGGTGAACTGCACCCACTCCCCCGATCCGGGATGCGCGAACGCGAGCTCATGCGCGTGCAGCCACTGGCGCGTGAGTCCGAGGCGCGCCGAGAGCGTCGGATCCGCGCCGTAGAGGGGGTCGCCGACGCAGGGATGGCGGTGCGCCGCCATGTGCACGCGGATCTGGTGCGTGCGGCCCGTCTCGAGGTGGATCTCGAGAAGCGAGGCGCCGGGGAACGCCTCGATGGTCTCGTAGTGCGTGATGGAGTCCTTGCCGTCCGGAGTGACGGCGAACTTCCACGAATGGCTCGGATGGCGGCCGATCGGCGCGTCGATCGTCCCCGTCAGCGGGTCGGGGTGGCCCTGCACGACCGCGTGGTAGATCTTGTCGACCGTGCGCTCCTTGAACGCGCGCTTGAGCAGCGTGTAGGCGCGCTCGGTCTTCGCCACGACCATGAGCCCGCTCGTGCCGACGTCGAGGCGATGCACGATGCCCTGGCGCTCTGCAGCCCCCGTCGTCGCGACGCGCACGCCCGCGGCGAGAAGGGCACCCAGCACGGTCGGCCCCTCCCAGCCGAGGGAGGGATGCGCCGCCACTCCCGATGGCTTGTCGACGACGACGATGTCGTCGTCCTGGTGGACGATGCCCAGCTCGGGCACCTCGACCGGCACGACCCGCGGCTCCTCCTTCGGCTGCCACTCGACGTCGAGCCAGGAGCCGGCCGAGACGCGGTCGGACTTGCCGACCGTGACGCCGTCGACCTGCACGCCGCCGGACTCGGCGACCTCGGCGGCGAAGGTCCGCGAGAAGCCGAGCATCTTCGCGAGAGCCGCGTCCACGCGCGTCCCCTCGAGCCCGTCGGGGATCGGCAGCCGCCGGGACTGGCTCACGCGTGCCGTCCTGCGTCGGCGCCCTCGTCATCCGGATGCGCGCCCTCGGCGACGGCGCGGTCCTTCTCGCGCGAGCCGTCGAAGCGGATGCCGACGAGAGTGAGCAGCGCGACCGAGATCATCATCGACACGATGAAGATGTCGGCGACGTTGTAGATCGCGGGAGTGGTCCAGAACCACATCCAGGGCGTCAGGATGAAGTCGACAACGTGGCCCACGGCGAACCCGGGCTCCCGGAACACCCGGTCGACGAGGTTGCCGAGCACGCCGCCGAGCAGCAGGCCGAGCACGACCGCCCAGAGCCGCGAGCGGATGCGCGTGATCGTGAGCCAGACGATCGCCGACGCGACGAGCGCCATGGCGAGGGTGAAAACCCAGGTCACGCCCTCACCGAGGGAGAACGCCGCACCCGGGTTGTAGACGAGGTGCCACTGCAGAGCGTCGCCGACGACGGGAACCGTGCGCCCGGGGTCGAGACTCTGGATGGCGAGTTGCTTGCTGAACTGGTCGGCGGCCAGCACGACGATCGCGAGGATCGCGATCGTCGTACCGGCCGCCGCCGCACGCAGAGGGGGTCGGCCCGACAAGACGGGCTTTACAGACCGATTGCCGAGACCGGGGTCGAGCTCGCGGGCGTGGCCGACGAGTCGAGGTCCTTGAGCTTGGTCTCGAAGTACGTGCGCAGCTGCTGACGGTAGTCGCGCTCGAACTGGCGGAGCTCCGTGATGCGGCCCTCGAGCGTCTTGCGCTCGCTCTCGAGCTTCGCGTGGATCTCGCGCTGCTTGGCCTCGGCCTCCGAGACGATCTGGCTCGCCTTGGTGTTCGCCTCGCTGACGATCTGCTCGGCCGTGGCCTGACCCTCGGCGACGTGCTCGTCGTGCAGGCGCTGCGCGCGCTCGATGATGCTCGCGGCGCTCGTGGCGGTCGACGACACCGCGGGAGCAGCGGCCGGAGCCTCCTGCGCGGGGGCCGGAGCGGCGGGCGCCTCGGCGGCAGGGGCCGGAGCGGCCTCGGCGGCGGGAGCCTCAGCGGCGGCAGGAGCCGGAGCGGCCTCGCCCGACTCGTACTGAGCGAGCTTCGCCTTCAGCTGCTCGTTCTCCTCGATGGTCTTGCGCCACTCGACGACGATCTCATCCAGGAAGTCGTCGACCTCGTCCGGGTCGAAGCCCTCCTTGAACCGGACGTGCTGGAACTGCTTGGTGACGACGTCATCCGGGGTCAATGCCATGGTTTTGGCTCCTCTTTCGATGAGTACTCGGTCGGCGGCCGGGAACGAACCTGGCACGTGTCCGTGTCTGACAGCATAACCGCCGCTCATGGGCGTTGCCGAGCCGCGACCCGGGGAGGGGTCAGAGATAGGTGAGGGTCCGCGTCACCGACAGCAGGATGAAGCAGAGCAGCATCGTGAGCGCGAACGCGAAGTCGATCGCGATCCCGCCGACGCGAAGCGGGGGGATGACTCGCCGGAACATCTTGATCGGAGGGTCGGTGAGCGTGTACGCGATCTCCGCGAGCACGAGCACCGCTCCCTTGGGACGCCACTCGCGGTTGAACATCGGGATGTACTCCAGGATGAGGCGCCCGAAGAGCACGAAGATGTACAGCAGCAGTGCGAAGTTCAGGATCGACGCGATGAGTCCGAGTGCGCTCACAGCGTAAGATTCTGCCCGATTCGGCTGTGCGGGGCCGTCACGACTGCGCGAACGGCGCCGACTCGATGTCGGCGTGCGCGATCGCCCCGTCGCCCGAGACGGCGATGTTCTCCGGCGACAGCAGGAAGACCTTGCTCGTGACGCGCTCGATGCGGCCGTACAGGCCGAGCGAGAGGCCGCTCGCGAAGTCGATGAGGCGGCGCGCGTCGGCGTCGCTCATCTGCGAGAGGTTGATGATCACGGGGATGCCGTCGCGGAAGTGCTCGGCGATGGTCTGAGCGTCGCGGTACTGCTTGGGGTGGACCGTGACGATCTCGTTGACCGCGCCGGACGCGGGCTGGCGCACCACGGCGGGGCGACGCAGCGGCGTGACGGGCGCGGGAGCTGCCTCTTCGATGAGCTTCTCCTCTCGGTGCGGACGCTCTTCGCGCACGATGCGCTCTTCGCGCGGCGTGCGGGACTGCGCCGCGGCCTCTTCCTCGTACTCTTCCTCGTCGGCGAGGCCGAGGTAGACCATCGTCTTCTTGAGCGGGTTCGCCATGGCGTCCTCCGTTGTGTTCGCGTCTTGTCCGAGGCTAACCCCGCGCGTCGCGCGGGCCCGTGATTGCGGATCCGATCCGCAGGTGTGTCGCGCCGCAGGCGATCGCCTCGACGAGATCCGCCGACATGCCGGCGGAGATCCAGGTCGCGTGCGGCTCCACCGAGCGCACGCGCGCGGCGTAGCCTGCGAGGCGCTCGAACGCGGCAGCAGGGGCCTCTCCGAGCGGCGCGACGGCCATGACGCCCCTGAGGGCGAGTGACGGCGCCGCGGCGATCCGCTCGGCGAGCGCCTCGATGCCGTCCGGCGCGACGCCCCCGCGGGCGGGGTCGTCGGTGAGGTTGATCTGCACGAGCACGTCGAGCGGGCTCTCCCCCGGCTCGGCCGCAGCCTCGAGCGCGTCGACGAGCCGATCCCGGTCGACCGAGTGCACGGCCGAGGCGACCCGGCGAACCGCTCGCGCCTTCTTCGTCTGCAGCTGGCCGATGAAGTGCCAGCGCAGGCCGAGGGGCGCGAGCTCCTCCGCCTTCGCGACGAGCTCCTGCTGGCGGTTCTCGCCGACGTCGACGACCCCGAGCCCGTGCAGCTCGCGCACGAGAGCGGCGGGGTGGAACTTCGTCACGACGATCCGGGTGACCTCCCCGGCGTCGCGCCCCGCCGCGCGTGCGGCATCAGCGATCTGAGCGTCGACGGCCGCCAGACGCTCGGCGAGGCCCGACACGGCCTACTTCAGGAAGTCGGGGATGTCGAGGTCGTCGTCGCCGAACGCCGAGTCGAACCCGCTCGAGTCGGGCAGGACCGGGTTCGTCGCGCCGACGCTGACGGGCTCGCGCTCGGCGCGCGACGTCTCGGCCGCGGGCTTCTCCTCGGTCTTCACGACGGTCGGGAGCGACGCGGGCTTCTGCGGCTCGACGCGCCCGCCGAACGCGGGGACCTCGACGCGCGGCTGCGGCTCGCCGCTGTCGAACCCGGCCGCGATGACCGTGACGCGCACCTCGTCGCCGAGGGTGTCGTCGATGACCGTTCCGAAGATGATGTTGGCCTCGGGGTGCGCGGCCTCCTTGACGAGCTGCGCGGCGTCGTTGATCTCGAAGATGCCGAGGTTCGACCCGCCCTGGATCGACAGCAGCACGCCGTGCGCACCCTCGATCGACGCCTCGAGCAGGGGCGATTCGACGGCGAGCTCCGCCGCCTTGATCGCCCGGTCGGCTCCGCGCGCGGAGCCGATGCCCATGAGGGCGGAACCCGCCCCCTGCATGACCGACTTGACGTCGGCGAAGTCGAGGTTGATGAGACCCGGCGTCGTGATGAGGTCGGTGATGCCCTGAACACCCGCGAGGAGCACCTGGTCGGCCGTCGCGAACGCCTCGACCATGGAGATGCCGCGGTCGCTGATCTCGAGGAGACGGTCGTTCGGCACGACGATGAGCGTGTCGACCTCTTCCTTCAGGGTCGCAACGCCGAGCTCCGCCTGGTTCTGGCGGCGGCGGCCCTCGAAGGAGAAGGGCTTCGTGACGACGCCGATCGTGAGCGCGCCGATCGACTTCGCGATGCGCGCGACGACGGGCGCGCCGCCCGTGCCGGTGCCGCCGCCCTCGCCCGCCGTGACGAACACCATGTCGGCGCCCGCGAGCGCCTGCTCGATCTCTTCCGCGTGGTCCTCCGCCGCGCGGCGCCCGACCTCGGGGTCGGCGCCCGCGCCGAGCCCTCGCGTCAGCTCACGGCCGACGTCGAGCTTGACGTCGGCGTCGCTCATGAGCAGCGCCTGCGCATCCGTGTTGACCGCGATGAACTCGACGCCGCGAAGCCCGAGTTCGATCATGCGGTTCACCGCGTTGACGCCACCGCCGCCGACGCCGACGACCTTGATCACGGCGAGGTAGTTCTGGTTCTGGCTCATGCCGGCCTCCGTATCGACCCCAGGCTTCACCGGGCCTCAACCTTCACGTTCAAGTAGAGGGTTAAAGTATTGCCCGGTATGTATTTCTTTCGTGCTCGACGCTACGTGCGGCGCGGGCGCCACGCGCGCAATGGATGCGGGCGTGTCGGGAGAAATTCCCGGAATGCCCCGCCCCTTGCTCGCATGTCTCACTTCGGCACGGATTTCGACGCCCAAAACCGCCCGTCGTGAGACACGGTCCAAGGTTGTCAGCGCACGATGATGGTGCCGGGTGCGGAGACGTCGTAGACGGTCGCCCCCTCGGCCAGGGCGCCCTTGAGCGCTCCCTGGAGTGTCGAGACCTTCTCGGACGTGTCGTCGACGCTCCCCCAGATGACCTGCGGGCCGCCATCGCCGAGCGTGAGGGTCACGTCCTCGGGCGACGTCGCCCCCGCGCCCGTGACGCGCGCGCGGAGGTCCTCCGGCAGGGAGCGGAGCACCTGGCCGACCGCGCGGAACGCGTCGGCGCCTGTCCCGCCCTCCACCTGGATGAGGGGCAGCCCGGCCGGTCGCTCCCCCGCCGTGGCGAGCACGACGCCCGCAGCGTCGACCGTCGTGAAGCCGGCCTCCGACTCGACCACGCCGACCGGCGTGCGCTCGACGACGCGGATGACGAGATCGTGCGGCGGGTGCGCCTCGAGGGTGTAGGTCTCGATGAGCGGGAACGCCACGAGCGCGGCCTTGACCGCGCTCGCGTCGACGAGGGGCAGCGGCTTGCCGAGCTGGTCGGCCAGCGCGGACTCGACCGCCGCGGCATCGAGCTGCTCGGCACCCTCGATCGAGATCTCCTCGACCGCGAAGAGCGGGCTGTACGCCGCTCCGACGCTCCCGACGACGAGGAGCAGCACCGAGCCGATCCCGATCAGCCACGCGAGACGGCGCCGCCGCGCGCGCACCGTGAACCGGCGCACCTCCGCGCGGAGGGCCTTCCGGCGTGCGCGCGCAGCGCGCCAGACGCCGCGCCATCCGACCCGGTCGTCGTCCGCGCGGCCCGACACCCGGCCCTTCGCCTCGTCGTCGGCGCCGCGTGCGCCCGGCCGAGACCGCTCCTCCGCACGACCGCCGTCACCCGGCTCGGCCGAACCGCCGGAGCGGATCTGCACGATCGGGGCCGTGTCGACGTGATCGCCGGCCGGTGCGCTCGACGCGCGGTTCTCGGAGACGGGCTCGCCGATGCCGAGCCGCTGCATCGCCGAACGCCGTTCGGCGAGCCGGCGCTCCTCGTCGTGAGCCGACGCGTCCTCCTCCGTGCCGGAGGAGGGTGGGAGGGGTCCCGGTCGCCGCATGGCGCCTAGCCTGCTGCGCGGGCGTCCGAGCTCGCGAGGGAGTCGAGCACCTGCGGGATGATCCGGTACACGTCACCGCAGCCGAGGGTGATGACGTAGTCGCCCTCGCGGGCCACGGACGCCGTGTAGTCCGCCGCCTGCTGCCAGTCCGCGACGAAGTGCACGCGCGACGGGTCGTCGAACGCGCCGCTCACGAGCTCGCCCGTGACGCCGGGGATCGGATCTTCGCGGGCGCCGTACACGTCGAGCACGACGGTGTGATCGGCGAGCTCCTCGAGGACCCTGGCGAACTCGCCCGCCATGAGCTTCGTGCGCGAGTAGGTGTGCGGCTGGTGGAGCGCGATGATCCGCCCCTCGCCCACCACCGTGCGCGCGGCCGACAGCGCGGCGGCGACCTCGGTCGGGTGATGCGCGTAGTCGTCGTACACGCTCACCCCGCGCTCGACGCCGTGCAGCTCGAATCGGCGCACGGTGCCGCCGAACGTCTCGACCGCGCGCACCGCGGGTTCGAGGTCGTATCCGAGCGTGAGGAGGACCGCGACGGCTCCGGCCGCGTTGATCGCGTTGTGGCGGCCGGGCACGCCGAGGCGGCCCGAGACACGCTCCTCGCCGTGGACGAGCGTGAAGCCGACGGGTCCGTCGGTCTCGATGTCGACGACGCGCACGCCGGCCGACTCGGCCTCGCCGAACGTCACGACGTTCTCGTGGCGCAGTCGCGCCGCGACGCGCTGGGCGCCGGGGTCGTCGGACGAGATGACGACGGCCTCGCGCGCCTCGTCCGCGAAGCGCACGAACGCGTCGTCGAAGGCCTCGTGCGAGCCGTAGTGGTCGAGGTGGTCGGCGTCGACGTTGGTGATGAGCGCGACCGAGGTGTCGTAGAGGAGGAACGTCCCGTCCGACTCGTCGGCCTCGATCACGAAGAGGTCATCGGAGCCGACGCCGCTCGACGCGCCGACCTGCTGGATGACGCCGCCGTTGACGTAGCTCGGGTCGGCGTCGAGCGCGCGCAGGGCGGTCACGATCATGCCCGTCGAGGTCGTCTTGCCGTGCGCGCCCGCGACGGACACGAGGCGACGCCCGCCGATGAGGTAGTGCAGAGCCTGCGAGCGGTGGATGACGGCGAGGCCGCGCTCCTTCGCCGCGAGGAACTCGGGGTTCTCGGGCCAGATCGCGCCCGTGTAGACCACGGTGTCGACGTCGCCGAGGTTCGCGGCGTCGTGGCCGATGTGCACCGTGGCGCCGAGCTCGGCGAGATCGCGCGTGTTCTGGCTCTCCGACCGATCGGAGCCCGAGACGGGGATGCCGGCGGCGAGGAACATGCGGGCGAGGCCCGAGATGCCCGAGCCGCCGATGCCGATGAAGTGCACGGCGCCGATGCGCTCGGGGATGGGGACGGAGAGGTCGGGCTTGATCATGGCCCGTCGAGTCTAAGCCGCGCGCCTGGCATCGGGCTCACGGCGCGCTGTCATGCCCGGGGCCGCTCCGCGAGGGCCCGGTCGAGGTGCGCGATGACGTTCTCGGTCCCGCGACGCGTGCCGGCCCCGTCGGCCGCCGCGGCCATCCGCTCGAGGAGGTCCGAGCGCTGCAGGAGCGGCAGGATGTCGGTGCGCACCTTCTCGGGAGTGAAATCGGCGTCGTCGATGAGGATGGCGGCGCCCGCGTGGACCGCGGATGCCGCGTTGAGCCGCTGCTCGCCGTTGCCCACGGCATACGGCACGTAGACCGCGGGGATGCCGAGCGCGCTGACCTCGCTCACCGTCGAGGCGCCGGAGCGCGACACGATGAGGTCGGCGAGGGCGAACGCGAGGTCCATCCGGTCCACGTAGCGGCGGACCGCGTATCCGGCGACGCCGGGGTCGACCAGGTCGGACTTCTCCCCCGTGACGTGCAGCAGCTGCCATCCGGTGTCGAGGATCTCCTGCCACGACGCGCCGATCGCCTCGTTGAGGCGGCGCGCGCCGAGCGACCCGCCGAAGACGAGCAGGGTGGGCCGGTCGGGGTCGAGTCCGAAGTGCGCTGCGGCCTCCTCGCGCGCGGCGGCCCGGTCGAGGTTCACGATCTCGGGGCGCAGCGGCATGCCCACGACCTCACCGCGCTTGAGCGGCGTGCCCTCGAACGCGACGCCGACATGCGCGGCGCCGCGGGCCCCGAGGACGTTCGCGAGACCCGGACGGGCGTTGGCCTCGTGGACGACGTAGGGCACGCCCTCCTTCCGGGCGGCGACGTACGCGGGCGCTGCCGCATAGCCCCCGACGCCGAGCACGACGTCGACACCGCGCTCGCGGATGTGACGGCGCACGTCCGCGACGGCCTTCCGCCACTTCGCCGGGAAGCGGAGCGCGTACCCGTTCGGCCGACGCGGGAAGGGCACCTTGTCGACGACGAGCAGCTCATAGCCGCGCTCCGGCACGAGACGCGACTCGAGCCCCTCGCGTGTGCCGAGGACGAGGACCTCGTCGGACGCGCTGCGGGCGCGGAGCCCGTCGGCGACAGCGAGAAGCGGGTTCACATGGCCGGCGGTCCCGCCGCCGGCGAGGAGGTACGTCGTCACCCCTCGATCCTCCCATGTGCGCAGCGCGGGCCCGGGCACGACCGCACGGACGGGCATGTCCCGAACGTTCACGGAACCCGGATGGCACGGCGCCGCCCGGATGGCGCGGGTCAGGCGCGGCGCGCTGGCCGGTCGGGCAGGGTGCGCGCGCACGCGAGGAGCACACCCGACGCGAGGAGCACCGCGATGAGCGAGGAGCCTCCCGATGACAGGAACGGCAGTGGCACGCCCAGCGCGGGGAAGACCCTCAGCACGACGCCGATGTTGATGAGCGCCTGGCCGATGATCCAGACGCCGAGTGCGCCCGCCACGACGCGCACGAACAGGTCATCGGCACGGCTCACGATGCGGAACGCGCCCAGCGCGAACACGAGGAACAGAGCGAGAACGGCGATGCAGCCGAGGAGTCCGAGCTCCTCGCCGACGATCGCGAAGATGTAGTCGTCCGCGGCCGCGGGGAGCCAGTCGTACTTCTCCTTGGAGTTGCCGAGGCCGAGCCCGAGGAAGCCGCCGCTCGCGAGTCCCCAGATGCCGTGCAGCGGCTGGTAGCACTCGTTGAGGTAGCGGTCGAGGCAGCTCTGGTCGAGCACGCTCATGATGCGCAGCATGCGGTTGGGGCTCGCGATCGCGAACGCCGCCACTGCGGCGACGGCGGCGAGCACGGGGGCGATGAAGAAGCGGAGCTTCACCCCCGAGAAGAACAGCGCGCCGAGCACGACGAGCGCGATGACCATGACCGTGCCGAGGTCCTTGCCCGCCATGACCGTTCCCATCGCGAGCACCGCGACCGGGCCGAGCGGGATGAGGACGTGCTTCCACTTCCCGAGGACCGCCTTCTTCCGGTCGAGCATGAAGGCGCACCAGATCGCGAGGCCGAGCTTGATGAACTCCGACGGCTGAACCGACATGAAGCCGAAGTTGAGCCAGTTGCGGTTTCCGCCGTTCTCCATGCCGAGCGGCGTGAACACGAGCAGCTGCAGGAGGATCGCGCCGATGAGCGCGGGCCAGGCCAGCCGCTTGAGCCAGGCCATGGAGAACCGGCTCACGATGAACATGAGCGGGACGCCGACCGCCGCGAAGACCGCGTGCTTCGCCCCGTCGTTGTACGGGTTGTTCTGCGCCTGCATCGACGTCACGGTCGTGGCCGAGAACACCATGAGGATGCCGAAGATCGTCAGCAGCAGCGCCGCGGAGGCGATGAGGAGGAACTCCAGCGGAACCGGCTTGAAGGCCGCCCCGAGCGAGACCCGTGCCGAAAGCGCGCGGCGCTCGGACTCAGCGGCCTTCGGGATCGTCGTCGTGCGGGCCATCCTCGGTCCCCTTCCCCAGACGCTCCCTCACCGCGGCGGCGAAGCGCTCCCCGCGGTCGCCATAGCTGCGGAACTGGTCGAACGACGCCGCCGCCGGCGCCAGGAGCACCGTGTCGCCTGCGACGGCGACCCCTGCGGCGAGCTCCACGACCCGCGCCATGACGTCTTCAGTGTCCGCGTCGTCGACCTCCAAGAGCGGCACCGCCGGCGCGTGTCGCTCGAACGCGTCGCGCACCGCCGAGCGGTCGACGCCGATGACGATCGCGGCGCGCACGCGGGCGCCGTGCTGGGCGACGAGATCGGAGATGTCGACGCCCTTGAGGAGCCCGCCGACGACCCACACGGCTCCCGGGTACGCCGCGAGCGACGAGGCAGCGGCGTGCGGGTTGGTCGCCTTCGAGTCGTCCACCCACGTCACGCCGTCGGCGACGCCGACGACCTCGATCCGGTGCGGGTCGAGGCGGAACGACGCGAGCGACGAGCGGATGGCCGCAGGCGGCACGTCCAGGGAGCGCGCGAGAGCCGACGCGGCGAGGATGTTCGCCACGACGTGCGGCGCGGCGAGCCCGGCTTCCGCGAGGTCGGCCACGGTCGTGAGCTCGAGCGCCGACGTCCGCCGGTCGTCGAGGAACGCGCGGTCGACGAGGATGCCGTCCACGACGCCGAAGTCGCTCGGGCCAGGGACGCCGAGATCGAAGCCGATCGCGCGCGCTCCCTCCACGACATCCGCGTCCTCGACCATCCGCTGCGTCGCCGCGTCCGACTTGTTGTAGACGCACGCGACGCGCGTGTTGCGGTACACGACCGCCTTCGCGTCGCGGTACGCCTCGAACGACCCGTGCCACTCGAGGTGATCGTCGGCGAGGTTCAGGCACACCGACGCGTGCGGGACGGGAGCGCCCGCCTCCGCGCTGCGGCCGAGGTACCAGAGCTGGTGGCTCGAGAGCTCGACGACGAGCACGTCGAATCCCGCGGGGTCGCGCACGGCGTCGAGCACCGGCACCCCGATGTTGCCGCAGGGCGCGGCGCGCAGCCCGCCCTCGACCATCATCGTGGCCGCGAGTCGCGTGGTCGTCGTCTTGCCGTTCGTGCCCGTGATGAGCACCCAGGCTGCGGGGCTGCCGTCGGGCCGCACGACCTTGTCGCGCACGCGCCACGCGAGCTCGATGTCGCCCCAGAGCGGGACGCCCGCCTCGTCGGCCCACCGGATGACGGGGTGCGACGGCGGGAAGCCGGGCGAGGCGACGACGACCTCGGGAGCGAACGAGACGAGCTCATCGGGGACGACGTCGAGCGGACCCTCCCACAGGCGCGCGCCGATCACCGGCAGCAGGCGCGCGTACTCCTCCGCCGCGCTCTCCGTGACGACGAGCACCTCGGCACCCAGCTCGGCCAGGGTGTCGGCGACGGAGAAGCCGGTCACCGAGAGGCCGAGCACCGCGACGCGCAGCCCCTTCCAGTCCGCGTGCCAGCTCGTCAGAGCGTCGAGTCGGGTGGTCGGAGCGTCCTGCTCGTTCGTCATACCTTCGAGAGCCATTCGACGTAGAAGAGGCCGACGCCGCTCACGGCGAGCATGCCGGCGATGATCCAGAACCGCACCACGATCGTCACCTCGGGCCATCCGCGCAGCTCGAAGTGGTGGTGGAGCGGGCTCATGAGGAAGAGGCGCTTGCCCTTGGTGGCCTTGAAGTACAGGCGCTGCAGGATGACCGAGCCCGACGACAGAACGAAGAGGCCGGCGATGAGCACGCCCAGCAGCTCCGTGCGGGTGAGGATGGCGAGCGCCGCGACGACGCCGCCGATCGCCATCGACCCGACGTCGCCCATGAAGACCTTCGCCTTGGGCGCATTCCACCAGAGGAATCCGACGAGCGAGCCCACGAAGGCGGCCGAGACGATGGCGAGGTCGAGCGGATCGCGCGCCTGGTAGCAGGCCTGCAGGTACTCGTCGGCCAGCTGCGTCGTCGAGCACGACTGATTGAACTGCCAGAACGCGATGAGGCTGTACGACCCGACGACGAAGATTCCCGCCCCCGCCGCGAGGCCGTCAAGGCCGTCGGTCAGGTTGACGCTGTTCGAGAAGCCCACGCCGAGCAGCGCGAGCCAGGCGAGGTACAGCATCCATCCGAGCACGGGGCCGAGCGCCATGAAGGAGAGCACCGAGATGTCGCGGAAGAACGACACGTAGGCGCTGCCCGGCGTGAGGTTGTAGGTGTCGGCGAAGTTCAGCGACACGATGCCGAACGGGATGACGACGAGCACCTGGCCGACGATCTTCTTCCAGCCCGACAGCCCCGCGTAGTGCTGCATGCGCACCTTGAGGAAGTCGTCGATGAACCCGACGGCGCCGAAGCCCACCATCATCCAGAGCACGAGCCAGCCGGAGACGGTGGGCGGGTTGTAGCCCGTGTACGCGCCGATGAGATAGCCGACGATCGTGCCGACGATGAAGACGACGCCGCCCATCGTGGGCGTGCCGCGCTTCAGCTCGTGCTTGGGCGCGTTGAAGTTCTCGCCGTCGGTGCGGATGACCTGTCCCCAGCCCCAGCGGCGGAACGCGCGGAGGAACAGGGGCGTGAGGAAGAGCGTGAACGCCAGTGAGATCGCCGCAGCCGTCAGAAGTGATCTCACGAGAACGATTCTCCCAGACGATCGCCGAGGAACCTGAGTCCCGCCGAGTTGGACGACTTCACGAGCACCCGGTCGCCGTCGCGCAGCTCGCCCTGGAGGTACGCGAACGCCGCCTCGGCGTCCTCGAAGAAGACCGCCTCGTCGTTCCACGACCCCTCGGCCACGGCCGCGAGATAGAGCGGCCGGGCGTCCTGGCCGACGACGACGATGCGCGGGATGCGCAGGCGCACGGCGAGGAGGCCGATCTTGCTGTGCTCCTCGACGGCGTACTCGCCCAGCTCGCTCATCGCGCCGAGCACCGCGACCATCCGCTCGTCCGGTCCCGTGATCTGAGCGAGCGTGCGCAGCGCGGCCTGCATCGAGTCGGGACTCGCGTTGTAGGCGTCGTTGATGATGCGCACGCGCTCCGATCCCATGACCTGCATGCGCCAGCGCTCGGCGAGCTCGACGGTCTCGAGGCGCGCGATCGCGTCGTCGAGCGAGACCCCGAGCGCGGTCGCCGCGGTCGCGGCGGCGAGGGCGTTCTTGACGTGGTGGCTGCCGAGCACCTGCAGGTGGAGCGGAAGCGCGGTCTCCCCCGCCGAGATCACGGCATCCGTGCCCGACGCCGTGACACGGAGGTCGGAGGCGCGGACGTCGGCGCCCTCGCCCTCGCCGAACCAGAGGAGGCCGAGGCCCCGCTCGCGCGCGATGCCGGCCATGCTCGCCACACGCGCGTCGTCGATGTTCAGGACGGCCGTACCGCCGTCGCGGATGGCCGAGACGAGCTCCGACTTGGCCTTCACCGTCGCCTCGATTCCGCCGAATCCGCCCGCGTGGGCCATCCCGACCATGAGCACGACGCCCACGTCGGGCGTCACGAGCCCCGCGAGGCGCGCGATCTGCCCCGATGCGTCGGCGCCGAACTCGCACACGAGGAAGCGCGTGTCATGCGTGACGCGGAGCATCGTGAGCGGGGCGCCGACCGCGTTGTTGAACGAGCCGACGGGCGCGACCGTCTCACCCTCTGCGCGCAGGATCGTCGCGAGCATGTTCTTGGTCGTCGTCTTGCCGTTCGAGCCGGTGATCCCGACGACCTGGAGGCGGCCGGCGGCGCGCACGCGGGCGACGACCTCGCGAGCGAGCTCGCCGATCGCGACCACGACATCGGGCACGACGATCTGCGTGATCGGCTCGTCGACGACGCGCTCGACGAGGGCGAGTGCCGCGCCCTGCTCGAGCGCCTTCCCGACGAAGAGGTGCCCGTCGGTCGCCTCGCCGGGCTTGGCGACGAAGACGCCGCCCTCGCGGATGTTCCGCGAGTCGGTGTCGACGACCCCGTCGACCGTCGTCTCGGGAGTGTCGGCGCCGTGCAGGCGCAGCTCTCCGCCGACGGCGGCAGCGATCTCGGCAAGGGACAAAGCGATCATGGAATGGAGATCCTCCGCGCGGTGCGCGTCATTCGGCGAACTTGGGAAGCGGCTCTTCTGTCGTCTCAGACGGCATCACACGGTAGTTCTTCACGACCTGCGTCATCGCCTTCTGCAGGGCGGGAGCCGTGGCCGCAGACGATGTTACCCGCGTCGGCTCGTCGAGCGTGACCATCACGATGTACTCGGGGTCGTCGGCGGGGACCACCCCGACGATGCTCGTGAAGTAGACGCCGGCCTTGTATCCGCCCTTGCCGTCGCTCTTCTGCGCGGTGCCCGTCTTGATGCCGATGCGGTAGCCGTCGACGGCCACCTGGTCGGCGAGAGTGCCCTGCGTCGCGACGTTCTCGAGCAGGCGGATGGTCGTATCGGCCGCGTCCTCGCTCACCACGCGCTCGGGGTCGCTCAGCTCGGGCTTCTCGACCTCGCCGTCGGCCGTCGTGCACGACTCCACGATGTGGAGGGGCTCGCGCACGCCGCCGTTCGCGATGGTCTGGTAGGCGTTGACGACCTGCGGCATCGTCGTCGTGAACGCCTGCCCGAACGTCGTGGCGTAGTGGCCCTGCGGGCCCCACTGGTCGGGCGGGTAGATCAGCCCGGACTCCTCCCCGGGGAACCCGATGTCGGTGGGGGTGCCGACGCCGAACTTCTGCAGGTACTCGTAGCGCGTCTCATCGGGGACGAGCTCGCCGAACTTCGACAGCGCGACGTTCGACGAGTCGATGAGGGCGCCGGTGAGGGTGTAGTTGAACGTGCCGTGCGAGAACGAGTCGCCGACGCGCGCGCCGTTCGGGAAGGTCTCGAACCCCGAGGCGGTCACCGAGCTGGAGGGGGTCACGGCGCCCTGGTCGAGCAGCGTCGCCGCGGTGATGGCCTTGAACGTCGATCCCGGCTCGAACGTGCGGGAGAAGATGCGCGAGTAGCGGTCATCCTCCTTGCTCGCGCCGAAGTCGTTGGGGTCGACCGTGGGGTACTCCGCTGCCGCGCGGACCGCGCCGGTCGCCACCTCGACGACCATGACCGCGCCCGACTGCGCGCCCTGGTTCTGGGTCTCCTCCGCGATCATCTGCTGCATGTACCACTGGAGGTCGGCGTCGATCGTGAGCTGCAGCGTGCCGCCGTCGACGGGCGCCTTCGTCGTCTCCGTGCCGGGGATGATGAGCCCGTCCGATCCCTGCTGGTAGCTCAGCGAGCCGTTCTCGGCCTGGAGGCACGCGTTCTGCGCGGACTCGTAGCCCGCGAGGGGCTCGCCGTCGGTGCCGACGAACCCGAGGAGGTTCCCGGCCACGGCGCCGTACGGGTAGGCACGCGACTGCACCGGCTCGAAGTGGATGTACGGCAGGCCGAGCGCGAGGATCTTCCGGTACTGCTCGGTCGACAGCTTCTTGCCGAGCGGCGCGTACTCCGAGTCCGGATTCGCCGCGAGGGCGTCCGAGACGATCTTCTCGATGTCCTCGCCGCTCATCCCGACGATCTCGCCGATCGCGGCGGCGCTCTCCTCCCACGTGACGACGTGCTCCTCGCCGTCCTCGTCCTCGCGCGTGAGGTCCTTCACGTTCTGCGGGTTGAACTGCGCGGCGTACTGCATCGTGCTGCTCGCGAGCACGGCTCCGTTCGCGTCGACGATCGAGCCGCGTGTCCCGTACAGCGTCTGCGTCGAGGCGATGCCGCTGTAGGCCGCGCGGTTGTCGAGGTGCTCCTGCGCGTTGACCACCTGGATGTCGACCAGGCGCACGGCGAAGCCGGCCACGACGACCGCGACGAGGGCTCCGGCGACGGCGGTGCGGCGCCTCGCGCTTCGACGGGCCTTCGCGTGCATCTCGCCTCCTGGTGTCGCGTGCTTCGGCGGGTCGGATCAGTGGGTCGTGGGGCTCGGCAGGCCGTCGGTCACGGCAGGCGGCAGCTGCGGCTGCTCCTCCTGAGCCCTCTCGTCGCTCTTCTCCGTCTGGCTCGAGGGTGCCTCATCCGCCGACTCCTCGGCGGAGCCCGACTGCGTGTCGGCGAGGAACGCGTTGCCGACCGCTCCGCGGCCCGCCGCATCGACGGCCGAGGCGGAGCCCGCCGCGGCGCCGCCGCCGATCACGGCTCCGTCGCTCAGACGCAGGTAGCTGGGCGCCGCGTCGATGACCATGCCGAGCGACGCGGCCTGCTCGGCCAGGTGCTGCGGCGAGCTGAGGCCCGCGACCTCGTCGTAGAGCGCCTGCGTCTCGAGCGTCAGCTCGCGCTGCTGCGCGTCGAGCGCCGCGATCTCGAAGGTGCTCTGCGTCGTCATGACCGACAGCGCCATCTGCGCGACCGCGATGAGCACGGCGCCGACCACCGCGACGACGGCGTACGCCAGCTTCGGGCGTCTGCGGCGGGCGGGGGCCTCGACCGGGCGGAGGTCGGGGCGGCGCTTCTCGACGGGCCGCCGGGCGGGCGGCGCGAGCACGGAGCTCTGGGTGGCAAGGCTCATGGCACATCCCTCACTCGTTCGATGGCGCGCAGGCGCACCGGCTTGGCACGGGGGTTCGACTCCGCCTCGGCGTCGCTCGCGAGCTCGGCGCCGCGGACGAGGAGGCGGAACTCGGCGGCGTGCTCGGGCATCTCCATCGGGAGGCCGGCCGGCGCCTTCGACTTGACGGCCTCCGCGAACAGCCGCTTGACGAAGCGGTCCTCGAGCGACTGGTACGACAGCACGACCATCCGTCCGCCCACCGCGAGCGACGCGAGCGCGGCCGGAATCGCCCGCTCGAGCGCGGCGAGCTCGCCGTTCACCTCGATCCGCAGCGCCTGGAAGACGCGCTTCGCGGGGTGCCCGGCGTTCTTGAGCGCCGACGGCGTCGCGTCCTGGAGGATGTCGACCAGCCGTCCCGAGCGCTCGATGGGGGCCTCTGCCCGCGCGGCGATGATCGCGCGGGCGTAGCGCCCGGCGAGCTTCTCCTCGCCGTACCGCTCGAAGATGCGGCGCAGGTCGCCCTCGCCGTACGTCGCGATGACGTCGGCTGCCGTCATCCCGCCCGTGGGATCCATCCGCATGTCGAGCGGAGCGTCCTGGGCGTAGGCGAAGCCGCGCTCGGCCTCGTCGAGCTGGAGCGACGAGACGCCGAGGTCGTAGAGGATGCCGTCGGCGCGGGGGAAGCCCGCGGAGTCGAGCGCCGCCCGGATGCCGTCGTACACCGTGTGGACGAGCGTCGTCCGGTCGGCGAAGCGCGCGAGCCGCTCCCCCGCGATGCGCAGCGCATCAGGGTCGCGGTCGAGGCCGACGAGTCGGATCCCCGGGAAGCGCTCGAGGAACGCCTCCGAGTGGCCGCCCATGCCGAGGGTGCCGTCGACGTACACGGCGCCATCGCGCTCGAGCGCGGGGCCGAGCAGCTCGACGCACCGCTCCAGCAGCACCGGGGTGTGGATGTCGCGGATGCCCATGTCGTCTCCCTCATCCGTCCCCGGCTCTGATTCCCAACCGCTCGACCTGCCGCCGGGGAAGTGGCTTCAGGGCTGCGGGTGGGGATCACAACCGGGGTCAGAACAGTCCGGGGATCACCTCCTCCTCCAGTTCGGAGTAGCTCTCTTCATTGCTCTCGAGGTACGCGTTCCACGCACCCGCGTCCCAGATCTCGGCGTGCGACCCGACGCCCGTGACGACGAGCTCCTTCTCCAGGCCCGCGTAGGTGCGCAGGTGGGACGGGATGGTGATCCGGTTCTGACCGTCGGGGGTCTCGGCACTCGCACCGGACAGGAACATGCGCATGAAATCGCGCGCCTGCTTGTTCGTGAGCGGAGCCTCGCGGATCCGCTCGTGCACCCGCTCGAACTCCGCCGTGCTGAACACGTACAGGCAGCGCTCCTGTCCGCGCGTCACGACGATCCCGCCGGCGAGCTCCTCGCGGAACTTCGCGGGGAGGATGACGCGGCCCTTGTCGTCGAGCTTGGGGGTATGCGTGCCCAACAGCATCGGCCATCACACCCCCCTTCGTTCCGGCCAACTCAGGTGCGCCCCACTTTACTCCACTTCCCTCCACTGTCCAGGGAGATCTGCGCATTCTCAGGAATGCGGCGCGTCGGAGTGCCGCGTGATCTCAAGGGAGAACGCGGTGGAGGAGAGTGGAGGCCAAGTGGAGGGTCGGTGGAGCGGATGACGATCGCCGGGCACAGAAAAAGCGCCGACCCGAAGGTCGGCGCTTCTCGTGTGGAGGTCGGTGGGGCTCAGCGGCCCTGCTGGCGGCGGTCCCATCGATCGTTCATGCGGTCCATGAAGGAGGCACCCTGCATCGGCTTGCCGGGCACGGTGCCCGTGCGCGGGAGACCCTGCGCGTCGTCGCCCTTGGCCGGCGTGGTGGCGAGCACGACCCCGCCGACCATCGCGGCGAAGCCCGCGACCCCGAGTCCTATGCCGAGAGCCAGGATGCTGTTCCACAGGGCGATGCCCGCGATCACGGCGGCGAGGCCGACGAGCACGAGGATGGCCCCGTAGATGAGATTGCGATAGCTGAGCGCACGGCTCGCCGAAGCGCTCACGACGTCGGCGTCGTTCTGCATGAGATGGCGTTCCATCTCGTCCAGCAGGCGCTGCTCCTGTTCGGAGAGTGGCATGGTGTCCCCCTCGGGTGAAACTGACGATCATTCTATCGCCGCGTGTCCTCACTAGGCTAGGCCTGTGGCGCCTCCTCTCCCCCTGATCGAGACGATCTCCCAGCGACTGGAGAGCTTCTCGACAGTGCAGCACCAGGCCGCTCGCGAGCACGGCCCCGAGGCCGAGGGATTCGTCGCCAGCGCGACGGCCGCGCTCGTCGGCGGGAAGCGCCTCCGCGGGCGGTTCTGCGCGACGGGATGGCGCGCGGTGCGCGGGGCGGACGCCGCCCTCCCGAGCAGCGTCGTCGACGCGTGCGCGGCGCTCGAGGTGTTCCAGGCCGCCGCGCTCGTGCACGACGACCTCATCGACAACTCCGACACGCGCCGAGGGCGGCCCTCCGCCCACCGCGCGCTCGAGTCGTGGCACCGCGACGCCGGCTGGGCCGGGGATGCGGCCGCGTTCGGGCGATCCGGCTCGGTCCTGCTGGGAGACCTGCTCCTGTCATGGAGCGCCGACCTCTTCGACGCCGCGCTGGAGGGGCTCGACACGGCCCCAGGCCGCGCGCGGTCCGAGTACGCGCGGATGCGCCGCGAGGTGATGATCGGGCAGTTCCTCGATGTCGCCGAGGAGTCGGCCTGGCCGCGCACACCCGACGCGCAGCACGCCGATCGCGCCCTCCGCATCGCCTCCCTGAAGTCGGCCCGATACAGCGTGCAGCAGCCCCTCGTCATCGGCGCGGCCCTCGCGGGCGGCTCGGACGCGCAGCTCGCGGCGCTCGCGGCCTTCGGCCATCCGCTCGGGCTCGCGTTCCAGCTGCGCGATGACGTGCTCGGCGTGTTCGGCGACGCGGACGAGACCGGCAAGCCCGCCGGCGACGACCTCCGCGAGGGGAAGCGCACCCTGCTCATCGCGTACGCGCGCGAGCGGGCGACCGCAGACATCCGCGCGCGGATCGACGCGCTCGTCGGCGACCCCGATCTCGGCGATGCCGAGATCGCCTTCCTCCGCGAGCAGATCGTCGGCAGCGGAGCGCTCGAGCGCGTCGAGGAGCGCATCGCCGCGTACGCCGATGAGGCCGTCGCGGCCCTGGCATCCGCGCCCATCGACGCCGATGCGGTCGTCGACCTGCGTCAGCTGCTCGACGCGGCCACCCAGCGCACCGCGTGAGTCACGCGAGCGTCTGAGCGACCCGGCGCACCTCGCTCTTGCGCCCCGCGAGCAGCGCCGTGATCGGCGCGACGCCGATCGTGTCATCCGTCGTGAGCAGCCAGTCGATCGCCTCGTCGTCGCTGAAGCCGGCGTCCGCGAGGACGATCACGGTGCCCCGGAGCGAGGACAGCGGATGGCCGTCCACGATGAAGACGGAGGGCACCTTGATCGGCCCCTCGCGCCGCGAGCCGATGAGCGCGCGCTCATCGAGCAGCCGGCGGATGCGCCCCTGCGGCTCGCCGAGGATCTCGACGAGCTCGGGAATGGTCAGCCAGTCGGTGGGAACGGTCGAGGAGGTCTCCGCAGTCACGTCATCAGTTTCTCATCTCCTCGACGGGCGACGCCGCTCGGGCGACACCGCGACACAAATCACATCAGTCACATCCGTCCCGTTGACACCCCGGGCACCACCGGTCACTTCCGGTGACACCAATTGACTTCGTAACACTTCCGTGACAACGTTTCTCGAGTCCGATCGTTGGGGGTTCAACGTGCATCGACCGACTCCGCGCCGCAGGCGCGACCTGTTCACCACCGTTCCCATGGCTGTCACCGGCGCCATCGCCGTGACCCTGGGAGCTCCTGCCGCTGCCGTCGCCGCGGAGCCGAAGCCGCGGGACGGCATGCGCCATCTGCCGTCGGCGTTCGGCCACGTGCAGGGCAGCCTCGCGGTCGCCGCCGGCACGGCGCCGAAGCAGCCGATGGCCGCCGCTGCGCAGATCACGGTGCGCGCTGCCGCCGCTGTCGCGACGAGCTACACGGTCGAGTCGGGAGACACGATCACCGGGATCGCCATCCGCCATGGCCTGCGCACCGTCGACCTGCTGACCTGGAACGGCCTCAGCTGGTCGAGCACGATCTACCCGGGCCAGAAGCTCACGCTGGCCGCGCGCGCCGCGGCGCCTGCGCAGACCGAGGCGAAGCCCTCGATCGAGGCGTCCGCCACGACGAAGAGCCACACGGTCGCGGCGGGCGACACGGTCTGGTCGATCGCGCAGAAGCACGGCACGTCGGTCGACCGCATCATCTCGCTCAACAAGCTCGGCGCGGACGCGATGATCTTCCCCGGGCAGAAGCTCCTCGTCGCGAGCAACGCCGTCGCGCCCCAGGCCGAGGCGAAGCAGCAGGAGTCGGCGCCCGAGGCACCCCAGGCGCCCGCCGTCCCCGAATCCCCCGCCGACGAGACCTACATCGTCCAGGCCGGCGACACCCTCTGGAGCATCGCGCAGGAGCACGGTGTGAGCGTGAGCGAGCTCCTCGCGGAGAACGGTCTCAACGGGTCGAGCATCATCTACCCCGGGCAGAAGATCGTCATCCCGCGCGCCGACGCGAAGCCGGCGCCGCAGGGCGAGGAGAAGAAGGAGGAGTCCGCTCCCCCGTCGATCTACGACTCGCCGCAGGATCAGCTCACCTCGTCGCTCAACGCGCCGCAGACCGAGAACGCGCAGATGATCATCCGCATCGGACGCGAGCTCGGCATCCCGGACAAGGGCATCGCGATCGCGCTGGCGACCGCCATGGTCGAGTCCTCGCTGCGCAACGTCAGCTGGGGCGACCGCGACTCGCTGGGCCTGTTCCAGCAGCGCCCGAGCACGGGCTGGGGCACCGAGGAGCAGATCCTCGACCGCGACTACTCCATCCGGGTCTTCTACGGCGGCGCGGGCGACCCGAACGGGCACACGACGCGCGGCCTGCGCGACATCCCCGGCTGGGAGAGCATGGAGTTCGGCGAGGCAGCCCAGACCGTCCAGATCTCGGCGTTCCCCGACCGGTACCGCCGCTGGGAGCAGCAGGCCTACAGCTGGCTGGCCCAGCTCGGCTGATCCGCGCGGAGGCGCGCGGGATCGTCATCGACCTGTGACCGGCGCCGGGCGCGCCGGTCACAGGCGTCTCAGGGGCCCTTTCGTAGAATTCAACGGTGTCCATGAGTCAGCAGGTCGATCCCCTCATCGGGCGGCTTGTCGACGACAGATACCGCGTCCGCGCCCGCATCGCGCGCGGTGGGATGGCCACCGTCTACGTGGCCACGGACCTCCGCCTTGAGCGCCGCGTCGCGCTCAAGGTGATGCACAGTCATCTGAGCGACGACAGCGTCTTCCAGAGCCGCTTCATCCAGGAGGCGCGCACCGCGGCCCGCCTGTCCGACCCGCACGTGGTCAACGTCTTCGACCAGGGCCAGGACGGCGAGCTCGCGTACCTCGTGATGGAGTACCTGCCCGGGATCACGCTGCGCGAGCTGCTCAAGGAGCAGCGCCGGCTCACGGTGACGCAGACGATCACGATCATGGACGCCGTGCTCGCCGGGCTGTCCGCCGCGCATCGCGCGGGACTCATCCACCGCGACGTCAAGCCCGAGAACGTGCTCCTCGCGGAGGACGGCCGCATCAAGATCGGCGACTTCGGCCTGGCGCGCGCGACGTCCGCGAACACCGCGACCGGCCAGCAGCTTCTGGGCACGATCGCCTATCTCGCACCCGAGCTCGTGACGCGCGGGACCGCCGACACCCGCAGCGACATCTACGCCCTCGGCATCATGCTGTACGAGATGCTCGCAGGCGAGCAGCCGTACAAGGGCGAGCAGCCCATGCAGATCGCGTACCAGCACGCGACGGAGTCGGTGCCGCGACCGAGCGTGAAGAACCCCGGCGTGCCCGAGCAGCTCGACGAGCTCGTGCTGTGGGCGACCGAGAAGGAGCCGGACGAGCGTCCGTCCGACGCGCAGCAGATGCTCGAACGGCTGCGCGAGATCGAGCGCGAGCTCGGCGTCACTCCCCTGCCGACGCGCACGGCCGCGGCCAGCAGGTTCCCCGAGGAGCTTCCTGACGAGGGCGAGCAGACGGGCGGCCAGACGAAGGTCATGCCCGAGGCGGCGACCTCGGTGCTCCCGCCGTCGCTGACGAGCACGGGCCCGCAGGAGGACGCCGACAACGCCGCGGTCCTCCGCCGACGGGCGAAGCGCCGACGCGCGCGCGGCGTGTGGCTGATCGTGCTGACGCTCCTGCTCGCGGGAGGCGCGGCGGGCGCCGGATGGTGGTGGGGCTCGGGTCCGGGATCGTACGTCGCCGTTCCGGATCTCGACGGGCTGACCTACGCCGAGGCGGAGAGCACGCTCGCGGGGCTCGAGCTCGACGCGCAGGAGCGCACGGAGAACACGCTCGACGTGCCCGCCGGCGAGGTCATCCGCACCGACCCCTCGGAGGGCGCGCGCGTCGACAGGGACACGGTCGTCACGGTGGTGACGTCGGCGGGTCCCGCCAGCGCCGAGCTCGGCCAGCTCGCGGGTCTGAGCGCCGACGAGGTGCGCGGACTGCTCGAGGACAGTCGGATCTCGGTGGCC
This sequence comes from Microbacterium sp. JZ37, assembly GCF_035188445.1. Taxonomy (NCBI): domain Bacteria; kingdom Bacillati; phylum Actinomycetota; class Actinomycetes; order Micrococcales; family Microbacteriaceae; genus Microbacterium; species Microbacterium sp. JZ37. The sequence continues at coordinate 2,221,012 of NZ_CP045253.1, forward strand.
GAGGACGACGTGCCGCTCTTCGCCGAGGAGGCGGAGGGGACGGTCCTCGGGGTGAGCATCACTCCGGCGGCCGGGGGCGACCCGGTCGACTGCGCAGCCGGCTGCTCGGTGCACCAGGGCGACGCGGCGCAGCTGACCGTCTCCCTCGGAGAGCTGCCCAACGTCGTCGGGATGAGCTCCGAGGAGGCCGCGGCGACCCTCGACGCCGTCGGTGTGAAGACCGAGGTCGTGTCACAGGAGTACCACGACACGGTGCCCGAAGGGCACGTGATCTACTTCCTCGAGCGGTCCGAGCCGGGCAGCTGGCGCCCCGGCGACACGGTGCGTCTCGTCACCTCGCTCGGCCCGCAGCTTTTCGAGGTTCCGGACGTCGTCGGCATGACGCGTGACGAGGCGAAGGCCGAGCTCGAGGCCGCCGGCTTCGCCTACTCGTACAACGGACTGTGGGATGCCGTGGTCGACGAGTTCACCGAGGTCGTGTCGATGAGCCCCGAGGGCGGCTCGCAGCAGCGTGCCGGCACGACGATCACGCTGACGATCACCGGCTCGTTCTAGCTGCGCGCGTTCGTTCCCCTGCGCCATCCGCCGTCACCGGAATCGGATGCACGCGCCTGGTGTGCGCGTGTCGACCCCACCCGCACACACCCGCCCCACCGATCCGATTCCCGGAACCGGTGCGGCACCATCCCCCGTCACTCGAATGGGGCCGATGCCGCGCAGGTCAGCGCTTCTCGAGCTCCTCGGCCACGAGGAAGGCGAGCTCGAGCGACTGCATGTGGTTGAGGCGCGGGTCGCACAGGGACTCGTAGCGGGTCGCGAGGGTCGCCTCGTCGATCTGCTCGGATCCGCCGAGGCACTCGGTGACGTCGTCGCCCGTGAGCTCGACGTGGATGCCGCCCGGGAACGTGCCCGCCGCGCGGTGCGCCTCGAAGAAGCCGCGGACCTCGTCGACGACGTCGTCGAAGCGACGCGTCTTGTACCCGGTCGGGGTCGTGATGCCGTTGCCGTGCATCGGGTCGGTGACCCAGAGCGGCTGCGCGCCGGAGGCCTTGACGGCCTCGAGCAGCGGGGGCAGCGCGTCGCGGATCTTGCCGGCGCCCATCCGGGTGATGAAGGTGAGGCGACCGGGCTCCCGCTCGGGGTCGAGCTTGTCGATGAGCGCGAGCGCGGTGTCGGTCGAGGTCGTCGGACCGAGCTTGACGCCGATGGGGTTGCGGATGTGCGAGAAGTACTCGACGTGCGCGCCGTCGAGCTCGCGCGTGCGCTCGCCGATCCACTGGAAGTGGCTCGACGTGTTGTAGATCTCCCCCGTGCGCGAGTCGATGCGCGTGAGCGGACGCTCGTAGTCCATGAGCAGGCCCTCGTGCCCCGTGTAGAACTCGACGCGGCGCAGCTCGTCGAAGTCCGCGCCGCACGCGTCCATGAAGCGGATGGCGCGGTCGATCTCGGCGGCGAGACGCTCGTATCGCTTGTTGGCGGGGTTCTCCGCGAAGCCCTTGTTCCACGAGTGCACCTCGCGGAGATCGGCGAAGCCGCCCTGCGTGAACGCGCGGATGAGGTTCAGCGTCGAAGCCGACGTGTGGTACGCCTGCAGGAGGCGCTGCGGGTCGGCCTCACGCGAGGCCGCGGTGAAGTCGTAGCCGTTGACGATCTCGCCGCGGAACGCGGGGAGGGTGATGTCGCCGCGCGTCTCGGTGTCGCTCGAGCGGGGCTTGGCGAACTGGCCGGCCATCCGCCCCATCTTGACGACGGGCATCGAGGCCCCGTACGTGAGGACGACGGCCATCTGCAGCACGGTCTTGACGCGGTTGCGGATCTTGTCGGCCGTGGCGCCCGCGAACGTCTCGGCGCAGTCGCCGCCCTGGAGGAGGAACGCCCGGCCCGCGGCCGCGTCGGCCAGACGCGCCTTGAGGGTATCGACCTCGCCGGCGAAGACGAGCGGCGGGAGCGTGCTGAGCTCGGCGGCGACCTCGGCGACCGCCGCCGCGTCGGGATACACCGGCTGCTGCTTGATCGGCAGGGACTTCCAGGCGTCGAGTGCATCCAGCGTTCGGGGCATTGTCCGATGTTATCGCGGGACAGCGGCCCCTCCGTTCACGGCGGATGGCCGGCGGATGTCAGCTGGCGGCGAGGCGGTTCTTGACCGTCGACGCGTACTCGTCGCTGTACTCCTGGCCGCCGAGCCGCTGAAGCGCGACCATGATCTCGTCGGTCACGGAGCGCAGGACGTAGCGGTCGCCCTCCATGCCCGCGTAGCGGGAGAAGTCGAGCGGCTCGCCGATCACAACGCCCACGCGCATGACGCGCGGGAGGGTCTGCCCGATCGGCATCATCGTGCCGGTGTCGACCATGATGACGGGGATGACCGGCACCTTCGCCTCGAGCGCCATCCGCGCGATGCCCGTGCGGCCCCGGTAGAGCTTGCCGTCGGGGCTGCGTGTGCCCTCGGGGTAGATGCCGAGCAGGTCGCCTCGGCCGATGACCTGGAGAGCCGTGTTGAGCGCCGCCTCCGAGGCGGGCCCGCCCGACCGGTCGAGGGCGATCTGCCCTGTGCCCTTCATGAACCACTTCGTGGCCCAGCCCTTGAGGCCGCGACCCGTGAAGTACTCCGCCTTCGCGAGGAAGGACACGGGACGATCGAGCATGAGCGGAAGGAAGACCGAGTCGATGACCGACAGGTGGTTGCTCGCGAGGATGGCCGCGCCCGTCGTCGGGACGTTCTCGCGTCCGGTGACCCACGGGCGGTAGATGGCCTTCACGATCGGACCGACGAAGACGTACTTCATGAGCCAGTAGAACAAGGTCAGCTCCCACTGTCGGAATCGGTCGCCTGGAAGTCTAGCCTTGTAGGAACCGTGCACGCGCGAGGGTCGGGCGCATGCCCCGGCATATACTCGCAGCATCCGCAGCCGGTACCGAAGGAGATGCCGTGATCGAGACATCGACGCCCGCAATCGTCCCCGCCGATCCGTCGGCGAACGTCGCCGACCTCCTCGTCGAGCGGGTGTCGGAGACCCCCGATCGGGCACTGTTCGCGGTCCCCGACGGCTCAGGCGGATGGCGCGACGTCTCGGCCCGCACGTTCCACGAGCAGGTGGTCGCCCTCGCGAAGGGCTTCGTCGCCGCGGGCGTGCAACCCGGCGACAAGGTCGCCTTCCTCGCGCGCACGACCTACGAGTGGTCGGTCGTCGACTTCGCTCTCTTCTTCGCGGGCGCCGTCATGGTGCCGGTCTACGAGACGAGCTCGCCCGCCCAGATCCAGTGGATCCTCTCCGACTCGGGTGCGACCGCCCTCATGGTCGAGAGCGCCGACCACGCAGCGCGCTTCGAGGAGGTCCGCGGCGAGCTCCCGCTCGTGCGCGAGCTGTGGCGGATGGATCAGGACGCCATCGCGACGCTCACGGCGGCGGGCGCGTCGGTCGAGGATGCCGAGATCGAGCGGCGACGTCAGCTCGCGAACGGCGACGACATCGCCACCCTCATCTACACGTCCGGGTCGACCGGGCGCCCCAAGGGATGCGTGATCACGCACGCGAACTTCGTCGAGCTCTGCCGCAACTCGGCGAAGGCGATGACCGAGATCGTGCACCAGCCCGGCGCCTCGACGGTGCTCTTCATCACGACCGCGCACGTGTTCGCCCGGTTCATCTCGCTGCTGTGCGTCCACTCGGGCGTCAAGACCGGCCACCAGCCCGACACGAAGCAGCTCGTCGCGGCGCTCGGCTCCTTCAAGCCGACGTTCCTCCTCGCGGTGCCCCGCGTCTTCGAGAAGGTCTACAACTCGGCCGAGCAGAAGACCGAGTCCGAGGGCAAGGGCCGGATCTTCCGCGCCGCGGCGAAGGTCGCCGTCGAGCACTCCCGTCGCGTGCAGGACGGCGAGAAGATCGGGCTCGGGCTGCGCGTGCAGTTCGCGCTCTTCGACCGCCTCGTCTACGCGAAGCTCCGCGCGCTCATGGGCGGGAACGTCCGCTACGCGATCTCCGGCTCGGCGCCCCTCGGCGCCCGGCTCGGGCACTTCTTCCACAGCCTCGGCATCACCATCCTCGAGGGGTACGGCCTCACCGAGACGACCGCTCCGGCGACCGTGAACCTCCCGTCCAAGTCGAAGATCGGCTCGGTCGGCCCTGCGCTCCCCGGCGTCGGCGTGCGCATCGCGGACGACGGCGAGGTGCAGGTGCGCGGAATCAACGTCTTCCGCGAGTACTGGCGGAACCCCGAGGCGACCGAGGCCGCCTTCGACGGCGAGTGGTTCCGCACCGGCGACATCGGCGCGCTCGACGACGACGGCTACCTCACGATCACGGGGCGCAAGAAGGAGATCATCGTGACCGCGGGCGGCAAGAACGTCGCCCCGGCCGCGCTCGAGGACCCGATCCGCGCGAACCCGATCGTCAGCCAGGTCGTCGTGGTGGGCGACCAGAAGCCGTTCATCGCGGCGCTCGTCACGCTCGACCCCGAGATGCTGCCGGCCTGGCTCGCGACGCACGGCGAGTCGTCCGACCTCACGCTCAAGCAGGCGGCGCAGAATGCGACGGTGCGCGCCGAGATCCAGCGGGCGATCGACGAGGCGAACACGCGCGTCTCTCGCGCCGAGTCCATCCGCAAGTTCACCGTGCTCGGCACGGAGTGGACGGAGGCGACCGGCCATCTGACGCCCAAGATGTCGATCAAGCGCGCGGAGATCCTGCGCGACTTCGCGAAGGACATCGAGGCGATCTACGAGGCGCCCATCCAGACGACGAACATCCCGATGGGGTGAGCAGGCATGAGTGAGGGGGACGGCCGCCGGCCGTCCCCCTCACTCATGCCCTGCCTAGGTGAGCCAGATCTTCTCCCGCACCTCGCGCATGGCGGCCTTGCGGTCGTCCGCCGAGAGGCGCTTGAGGTAGAGCATGCCATCGAGGTGATCGGTCTCGTGCTGCAGCATCTGCGCGAAGAGGCCCTCCCCCTCGAGCACGACGCGCGCGCCGTCGAGGTCGATGCCCTCCGCCCGTGCGTACGGGTGGCGCAGGGCGTCGTGCCAGAGGCCCGGCACCGACAGGCATCCCTCTCCGGTCGGGACGGGCTCGCCGCGCACCTCGACGATCCGCGGGTTGAGGATGTACCCGATGTCGCCGTCGATGTTGTAGCTGAACGCACGGAGCCCGACGCCGATCTGCGGCGCCGCGACCCCGGCCCTGCCCGGCAGCTTCACCGTCTCGATGAGGTCGTCGACGAGCGCGCGGACGCCGTCGTCGATGTGCTCGATCTCGGCGCACCGCTGAGCGAGGACGGGGTCGCCGATGATCCGGATGTCGCGGACGGTCACTTCTCCTCCTGCGCCGGCTGCCGCAGTCCCTCGACGACGCGCGCGGCGAGCTCGCGCGCGGCGTCGCGGGTGGCAGGAGCGAGCTCGCCGTACGCGATGGCGCTGCCCGTCGCGAGCTGCGGGTCGTACGGGATGCGGACGACAGCGCGCACACGGCTGCGGAAATGCGCGTCGAGCTCGTCGAGGCGCACGAGCGGAGCACCCGGAGTCGACTGGTTCAGCACGACGACCGCAGAGCGCACCTGATCGGCGAAGCCGTTCGACTCGAGCCACGTGAGCGTCTCGCTCGCGAGGCGCGCCTCGTCGACACTGAGCCCCGCGACCACGACGATCTGGTCGGCGAGGTCGAGCGTCGCGCCCATGACGGAGTGCACGATGCCCGTGCCCGTGTCGGTGAGCACGATCGAGTAGTAGTGCGCGGCGACGTCGGCGACGTCGCGGTAGTCCTGATCGCTGAACGCCTCCGACACGTGCGGATCGGTGTCCGACGCGAGCACGTCGAGGCGGGTCTCGTCGCGGACGACGTGACTCGACATGTCCGCGTAGCCGTGCACGGCGTCGCGGTTGCGCACGAGGTCGCGGACGGTCTTCCCGGTCGTCCGCGCGATGCGCTCGGCGAGCGTGCCGCGGTCGGGGTTCGCGTCGACGGCGATCACGCGGTCGTCGCGGGCATCGGCGAGCGCCATGCCGAGGAGTGCCGTGACGGTCGTCTTGCCGACGCCGCCCTTCCGGCTGAGCACGGGGACGAAGCGCGCCGCGCCGCTCAGCGGAGCGGCGATGCGCCGCGAGAGCTCCTTGCGCTCGCGCGTCCGCCGGCTGTCGCCGAGGTTGATGAGGTGTCCCGACAGGCGGTAGACGAGCTGCCGCCACGGCCCCTCGGGCTCGGGACGGTGGATGGCGCCCGTATCGAGGAGCCGGTCGGCCGTGAGCACATCCGCGCTCTCCCGTGCGGCGTTCTCGCTCACCTCCCCCGCCCGACGAGAGAAGGTCTCACGCGGCTTGCGGACGGGCTCGGGCGACGACTCGGGCGCGGCCTTCGCCTGCTCGATGAACGACGGACGCGTGATCGGCGGCGCGGGCTTCGCGTTCTCGGTGGATTCGGACATGTCCTCTTCTCTCGCATCGGCGACGGCGCCATCGGGCGCGGTCTCTCCGACGTGCTCGGCCGGCTCTTCCTCGTCTCGGGCGGAAGCGGCCGCGGGGCGCAGGAAGGAGTCGTAACCCGGCGGGAGCGTCTCCTCGCGCACGACGGGACGGCGCTCGCGCGGCTCGGTGTGCGGGGCGCTCTGCGCGTCGTCCGACGCCGCGGCGGTGTCGGCCTCTGCTTCGTCGGCCTCGATGGCGATGTCGGACTCGACCTCGGTCGGCTCGTCGGCCTGGTCGTCGGGCTCGTCGTCGGGCTCGATGTCGTCCGCCGCGGCGGGCTGGTCGTCAGGCTCGACGTCTTCCTCGTGGAGGCCCGCTTCCTCTGCCTCGGCTGCGGCAGCGGTGAGGTCGTCGTCCGGCTCGAGCTCCTCCACCTGGGCGTCGGGCTCCTGGGCTCCAGGCTCGTGGACCTCGGGCTCCTCGGCCTCGGGCTCGAGCACCTCGACGTCGTCCACCTCGACGTCGTCGGCTTCGAGCGCAGCCGCGCCATCCGCGTCGAGCTCCTCCGCGCCATCCGCCTCGTCGGCGTGCGCGCCGTCCGACTCCGCGCCATCCGCCTCGGCGTCGTCCTCGACGGTCTCTGCGGGCGTGGACTCACGGGCGGCGGCGACGGTCTCCTCGTCGAGCTCGCCCGTGATGACCTCGAGGTCGTCGTCGGGCTCGTCGGCTGGGAGCTCGATGACGATCCCGCCGCGGCGCACGTCGCCGCCCGGGATGTCATCGTCGACGACGTCGTCATCCGGGTCTTCGATGGTCTGCGGCAGCACGACGCGCACCTGTGCCGTGTGCGTGCCGAGGATGCCGATCGCCGTCGTGTCGATGCCGGTGTCCTCGAGGACTCCGTGGTCCTCGGGCTCTTCCTCTGGCCGTCCGCTGCGATCCGAACTCACTGTCATGTCTCCCCAAGCGGGGCGCGACACACGTCGCGCCCCGCTCAAGGTTACTGGGCGGGCGTGACGACGACCAAAAGGTCGCCCGCCTCCACCTGCTGCGTGGCCGCGATCGCGATCCGCTCGACGACGCCGTCGACGGGCGCCGTGATGGCGGCCTCCATCTTCATCGCCTCGATCGAGGCGACCGGCTGCCCGGCGGCCACGCGGTCGCCCGGCTCCACCTTGACCGTGACCACGCCGGAGAACGGCGCGGCCACCTGCCCCGGCCTGCTCGTGTCGGCCTTCTCGGCCTCGTGCGCCTCGACCTGGATGCTGCGGTCGCGCGCCGAGACCGGGCGGAGCTGGCCGTTCAGGGTCGTCATGACCGACCGGATGCCCTTGTCGTCGGCCGCGCCGATCGACTCGAGCCCCGCGTAGAGCTGCACGCCCTTCTCGAGCGTGATGACGTGCTCGCGACCCGGGGTCAGCCCGTAGAGGTAGTCGGCCGTGTCGAGGACGGACAGGTCGCCGTAGGTCTCGCGCATCTCCTGGAAGACCTTCGTCGGCTGCGGGAAGAGCAGGCGGTTCAGCGTCGCGCGTCGCGTGGCCGAGTCGCCGTCCAGAGCCGCCTGGTCGTCGGCGCTGATCGGCGTGACGCCGGTCTTCACCTCGCGCCCGGCGAGCACCTTCGTGCGGAACGGCTCGGGCCATCCGCCCGGCAGGTCGCCGAGCTCACCGGCCATGAACCCGACAACCGAGTCGGGCACGTCGTACTTGCCGGGGTTCTCGGCGAAGTCGGCGGGATCGGCGCGGACCGCCGCGAGGTGGAGCGCGAGGTCACCCACGACCTTCGACGACGGGGTGACCTTGGGAACGCGCCCGAGGATCTCGTTCGCCGCGGCGTACATGTCCTCGATGAGCTCGAAGTCGTCGGCGAGACCGAGCGCGATCGCCTGCTGACGCAGGTTCGACAGCTGTCCGCCCGGGATCTCGTGCGCGTAGACGCGCCCGGTGGGCCCGGCGAGGCCCGATTCGAACGGCTTGTACAGGTGACGGACGGCCTCCCAGTACGGCTCGAGGTCGGACACGGCCTGCAGGTCGAGCCCCGTGTCGCGATCGGTGTGCGCGAGGGCGGCGACGAGCGACGACAGCGACGGCTGGCTCGTCGTGCCGGCCATGGTCGCCGCCGCGGCGTCGACCGCATCGGCGCCCGCGGCACTCGCCGCGAGCAGCGTCGCGAGCTGGCCGCCGGGGGTGTCGTGCGTGTGCACGTGCACGGGCAGGTCGAAGCGCTCGCGGAACGCCGAGACGAGCTTCGCCGCGGCGGCGGGTCGCAGGAGGCCCGCCATGTCCTTGATCGCGAGCACATGCGCGCCCGCGTCCGCGATCTGCTCGGCGAGTCGGAGGTAGTAGTCGAGCGTGTAGAGATCCTCGGCGGGGTTCAGCAGGTCGCCCGTGTAGCAGACGGCGACCTCGGCGACCGTCGTGCCGGTCTCGAGCACCGCATCGATCGCGGGGCGCATCTGGGACACGTCGTTGAGCGCGTCGAAGATGCGGAAGATGTCGATCCCGGTCGCCGCGGCCTCGCGCACGAAGGCATCGGTCACCTCGGTCGGATACGGCGTGTACCCGACCGTGTTGCGACCGCGCAGCAGCATCTGGATGGCGACGTTCGGCAGCGCCTCGCGCAGCCGTGCGAGACGCTCCCACGGGTCCTCGGCGAGGAAGCGCAGCGCGACATCGTAGGTCGCACCGCCCCACGCCTCGACGGAGAGCAGCTGCGGAGTCAGACGCGCGACGTGCGGCGCCACGTTGAGGAGGTCCTTCGTGCGGACGCGCGTCGCGAGCAGCGACTGGTGCGCGTCGCGGAAGGTCGTCTCCGTGACGGCCAGGGCCTTCTGCTCGCGCAGCGCCTGGGCGAAGCCCGCAGGGCCGAGCTCGCGGAGCCGCTGGCGCGAGCCCGCGGCCGGCGCGGCCGACAGGTCGACGGCCGGCAGCTTCGAGCGCGGGTCGATCGAGAGCGGGTTCTCCCCGTGGGGCTTGTTGACGGTGACGTCGACCAGCCAGTTGAGGATCTTCGAGCCGCGGTCCTTCGAGGGCCGCCCTCGGACGAGCTCGGGGCGCTCGTCGATGAACGACGTCGAGAGGTCGCCCTCGATGAACGACGGGTCGTCGAGGACGGCCTGAAGGAACGGGATGTTCGTCGAGACGCCGCGGATGCGGAACTCCGCGAGCGCGCGGCGCGCGCGGCGGACGGCCGCGGTGTAGTCGCGTCCGCGGCACGTGAGCTTCGCGAGCATCGAGTCGAAGTGCGGGCTCACCTGGGCGCCGGCGGCCGTCGTGCCGCCGTCGAGGCGGATGCCCGCGCCGCCCGGCGACCGGTAGGTCGTGATCTTGCCGGTGTCGGGCCGGAATCCCTGTGCCGGGTCCTCGGTCGTGATGCGGCACTGGAGAGCCGCCCCGTGCAGGCGGATGTCGTCCTGCAGGAGCCCGATGTCGGCGAGCGTCTCGCCCGACGCGATGCGCATCTGCGCCTGGACGAGGTCGACATCCGTCACCTCCTCGGTCACGGTGTGCTCGACCTGGATGCGCGGGTTCATCTCGATGAAGACGACCTCGCCCGCGCGCGGCCCCGCGGTCTCGAGGAGGAACTCGACGGTCCCGGCGTTGACGTAGCCGATCGACCGCGCGAACGCGACCGCGTGGCGGTGGAGGTCGGAGCGCACCGCGTCGTCGAGGTTCGGCGCTGGCGCGATCTCGATCACCTTCTGATGGCGGCGCTGCACCGAGCAGTCCCGCTCGAACAGGTGGACGGTCTCCCCCGATGCGTCGGCGAGGACCTGCACCTCGACGTGACGCGGCCGGAGCACGGCCTGCTCGAGGAACATGCGCGGATCGCCGAAGGCGCTGTCGGCCTCGCGCATCGCCTCGGCGAGCGCGGGGGCGAGCTCCTCCTTCGACTCCACGCGGCGCATGCCGCGGCCGCCGCCGCCCGCGACGGCCTTCGCGAAGAGGGGGAATCCGATCTCGTCGGACTGGGCGACGAGCTCGTCCACGTCGTCGGACGCGGGCGTCGACCGGAGCACGGGAACGCCCGCCCGGATCGCGTGCTCCTTGGCGGTGACCTTGTTGCCGGCCATCTCGAGCACCTCGGCCGGCGGGCCGATGAACGCGATGCCGTGCGCGGCGGCCTTCGCCGCGAGGTCGGGGTTCTCGGAGAGGAACCCGTAGCCGGGGTAGATCGCGTCGGCGCCCGACTCGACCGCCACGCGGACGATCTCGTCGACGTCGAGGTAGGCGCGGACCGGATGGCCCTCCACGCCGATCTGGTACGCCTCATCCGCCTTCAGGCGATGGAGCGAGTTGCGATCCTCGTACGGGAAGACCGCGACCGTGCGCGCCCCCAGCTCGTACGCCGCGCGAAACGCGCGGATGGCGATCTCGCCACGGTTGGCCACGAGAACCTTCGAGAACATACGCCTCCTCGGCGACAGCTGGCACGGCGGAGCCCGGCACACCGACATCGCTGAGCTCGCCCCCAGCTTAGGGGAGGGTAGGTTAGACCACGTGCACGTACTCAGCGTCAGCTCTCTCAAGGGAGGCGTCGGCAAGACGACCGTGACCCTCGGGCTCGCCTCAGCGGCATTCTCGCGGGGCATCCGGACGCTCGTCGTCGACCTCGACCCCCAGTCCGACGTGTCGACGGGACTCGACATCCAGATCGCCGGCCACCTGAACGTGGCCGATGTTCTCGAGAACCCGAAGGAGAAGGTCGTCCGCCAGGCCATCACGGCGAGCGGATGGACGAAGGTGCACCCCGGCGTCATCGACGTGCTCATCGGGAGCCCGTCGGCGATCAACTACGACGGACCGCACCCGACGGTGCGCGACGTGTGGAAGCTCGAGGAGGCGCTCGCCTCGGTCGAGGCCGACTACGACCTCGTGCTCATCGACTGCGCTCCCTCGCTCAACGCGCTCACGCGCACGGCGTGGGCCGCGAGCGACCGCGTCGCCGTCATCACCGAGCCGGGGCTCTTCTCCGTCGCGGCCGCCGACCGCGCGCTGCGTGCGATCGAGGAGATCCGCCGTGGCCTCTCGCCGCGTCTCCAGCCGCTCGGCATCGTCGTGAACCGCGTGCGCCCCCAGTCGATCGAGCACCAGTTCCGCATCAAGGAGCTCCGCGACATGTTCGGCCCCCTCGTGCTGTCGCCGCAGCTGCCCGAGCGCACCTCGCTCCAGCAGGCCCAGGGCGCCGCGAAGCCGCTGCATGTGTGGCCGGGCGAATCGGCGCAGGAGCTGGCGCAGGACTTCGACCAGCTGCTCGACCGCATCGTGCGCGCCGGCCGCATCCCCGTCCCCGAGACGGGCCCCACCGCCGCGGAGTGAGCCTCCGGGCCATCCGCCCCCGGGGCGTTCCGGCCCCATTCGCTTGTCTCACCTGCGTTGGGTTGACGCTCGCCATTCTCACCTTCAGTGAGACACGCACTCACCTTGGTGAGGCAGGTACGTCGTGCTGACTCGACCCGTGTCTCACCCGGCGCGGGAAAGCACCCGCCATACCCACGCGAAGCGAGACACGCACCGCCCCACCCCGACCCGTGTCTCACCCGCCGCGGGAAAGCACCGGCCATACCCACCCGAAACGAGACACGGCGTGCGAAAGCCCCGACACCGCCGACGGATGGGTCGACGCGACCCGGGGAGGAGCGTCAGGCGGTGCGCTTCGAGCGGCGTGCAGCCAGCTCGTCGACCGGGTCCGGAGCGGTCGGGTCGAAGTCGACGAGCGTCGACTCGACCTCGCGCAGCACGCGCCCGACGGCGATGCCGAACACGCCCTGACCGCGGCTCACGAGGTCGATGACCTCGTCGTTCGAGGTGCAGAGGTAGACCGAGGCGCCATCGCTCATGAGCGTGGTCCCGGCGAGATCGCGGATGCCCGACGCGCGCAGCTGATCGACGGCGACCCGGATCTGCTGAAGCGAGATGCCCGTGTCGAGCAGGCGCTTCACGAGCTTGAGGACGAGGATGTCGCGGAAGCCGTACAGCCGCTGCGAGCCCGATCCCGAGGCGCTGCGGATGGTCGGCACGACGAGCTCGGTGCGCGCCCAGTAGTCGAGCTGCCGGTAGGTGATGCCCGCCGCTCGCGCCGCGACCGCACCGCGGTAGCCGGCTTCGGGGTCGAGCTGCGGCAGGCCGTCGGTGAAGAGAAGGTCGGCGGTGAAGCCGTCCGCTGCGGGATCCTCAGCCATCGTGATCCTTACTCCTCACGTTCGATTCCTGTCCACCGTATGGCAGGGATGGGGCCCCGGCAACGACATCCGCGTCGAGGCGGCGGCGTGTCGAGCGAAGCGTTATGAACGTTATAGAACGACGCCGCGGGTCACGGGAGGACGCGCTCGAGCGCCTGCCGCACGAAGATGCCGCGCACCTCGTCGAGACGCCGCGCGAGCTCGGGGCCGAGCTCACCGGCCCGCGCGCGCGAGCGCGCGTCCGTGCGCCGCAGGAGCGGGGTGAGCGCCTGATCGACGAGGTCGGCGTCCTTGTCTGCGCTCTGCTTCACGGCGCGGAGGTGACGCGGCTCGATGCCGTGCCGGTCGAGCGCGACGAACGCGCGCAGCAGCGCGACCGCGTGCTCGTCGTAGACGTCGGATGCCTGGATGAGCCCGATGCTGATCGCGTCGTTGAGCAGCTGCGGGGCCGCACCCGCTTCGGCGAGCAGGTCCGCGCGCGTGTAGGTGCGGGTCGTCGGATGGATCGAGGTCGGCAGCGCGAGCCTCTCGCCTCCGCTCGCATCGACCTCGTCGAGGTGATCGCGGATCACGCTGAGCGGGAGGTAGTGATCGCGCTGCAGCACGAGACCGAGACGCAGCCGCTCGACGTCCTGCGGGGAGAACTTGCGGTACCCCGACGGCGTCCGCTGCGGCGAGACGATCCCCTGCTCCTCGAGGTAGCGGAGCTTGCTCGAGGTGAGGTTGGGGAACTCGGGAGTGAGCTTGGCGAGCACCTGTCCGATGCTCAGCAGCGCCGCTGACGCGCTTCGCTCTGCGGCAGCGGCTGCCATCAGGCGCCCGCCCCCGCGATGTCTCGGGGGGAGGCGAAGAAGTTGAAGCGGAACTTGCCGATGCGCACCTCGGCGCCGTTGCGGAGCACCGCGCGATCGACGCGCTCTCCGTCGACATAGGTTCCGTTGAGCGAGCGCTGGTCGATGATCTCGAACACCGTCCGGTCGCGGGTGATCTCGGCGTGACGGCGCGAGACCGTGACGTCGTCGAGGAAGATGTCGGCCTCGGGATGCCGACCCGCGGTCGTCACGTCGGCGTCGAGGAGGTAGCGCGCGCCCGCGGTCGGGCCGGAGCGCACGAGGAGCAGCGCGGCTCCCGACGGGAGCGCCCCCACCGCCTCGAGCTCGGCGGTCGACAGCTCACCCGCGAACGGCACGAACGACAGGTCGGCGTCATGCCCGAACGTCTGGGTGACGTCACCTGCTCCGTCGTGGCCGCCCGCCGGCCGGTACTGCGCTTCTGTCACGCTCGACCTCCCTTTCGCTCCACCCTATCCGATCGCCGTCGATCGGATCGGCCCCTCCCAGGGGCCTGTGAGGGCACTCGCGAAAGTCTGCCCTGTGCACGACGCGAGCGGAAGATCCGTTCAGAATCGGCCGATAGCGTCGACGTGCCATGACTGCTCTCCACGCCTCCGCACGCACCCGCCGTCCGTCCCGCCGTCTTGCCGCCGCAGCGCTCGTCGCGGCCGCGATCCTCGCGCCGCAGCTGATGCCATCCGCCGCGTCGGCGCACGACGCGCTCGTCAGCACGTCGCCCGCCGACGGCGAGACCGTGCAGACCCTCCCCGACGCGATCACCCTCACATTCAGCGGCGCTCTCCTCGAGGGCGCGCCGCAGGCGGTGTTCGTCACGGACGCGTCGTGCCCCGGGATCGCCGAGGCCGAGCCGGGCAGCATCGCGATCGACCGCGCGTCGTGCCGGGACTACGCGGCCGGCGACGCCGTGGCGGACGGCCCGCTCCTCACGCAGCAGCTCGACGTCGCCGGGGCGCCCGCCGGCGAGTACACGGTCATCGCGAGCGTCACCTACGGCGACTCGCACAGCGAGGACAAGATCTTCCGGTTCACGACGACCGAGGCCGCGCCGGGCGGGGCTTCCGAGGCGCCGAGCGCCGAACCGGCGGAGACGCCCGCAGCGGAGGACACGGCCGCCCCGACCGAGACGTCGGAGGATGCCGCGTCTCCCCTCCCCTGGATCCTCGGGGGCATCGGCGCGGTGGTCGCCCTGTCGCTCGTCGCCGTCCTCGTCGGCCGCGCACGCCGGTCCTCCTGAGCCGCCCCGGGCATCCGCCCGCCCGCGCGCTCAGGTCCCTCCCGCACAGATAGGCTTGATCCCATGGCTCACTACGACGTCGTCATCCTCGGCGCGGGCCCCGGCGGCTACGTCGCCGCCGTCCGCAGCGCCCAGCTCGGTCTCACGACCGCCATCATCGAAGAGAAGTACTGGGGCGGTGTCTGCCTCAACGTCGGCTGCATCCCCTCGAAGGCGCTCCTGAAGAACGCCGAGATCGCCCACACCTTCACCCACAAGGCCGACCTGTTCGGCATCTCGGGCGACGTGCACTTCGACTTCGGCGCGGCGTTCGACCGCAGCCGCAAGGTCGCGGAGACGCACGTCAAGGGCATCCACTTCCTCATGAAGAAGAACAAGGTCACCGAGTACGAGGGCCGCGGCACCTTCACGGGACCCAAGGCGATCTCGGTCGCCAAGTCGGATGGCTCGACCGAGGAGGTCACGTTCGACAACGTGATCATCGCCACCGGCTCGACCGTGCGCCTCCTCCCCGGCGTCCAGCTGAGCGACAACGTCGTGACGTACGAGGAGCAGATCCTCACGCGCGAGCTGCCCGAGTCGATCGTCATCGTCGGCGCCGGCGCCATCGGCATGGAGTTCGCCTACGTCCTGTCGAACTACGGCGTCAAGGTCACGATCATCGAGTTCCTCGACCGCGCGCTCCCGAACGAGGACGCGGAGGTCTCGAAGGAGATCCAGAAGCAGTACAAGAAGTACGGCATCGACATCCTCACCTCGACCGCCGTCAAGACCGTCACCGACAACGGCTCGTCCGTGCACGTCACGTACGAGTCGCGTGACGGCGTGGCCGGCGAGATCACGGCCGGCAAGGTGCTCATGTCGGTCGGCTTCGCGCCGAACGTCTCGGGCTTCGGCCTCGAGAACACGGGCGTCCAGCTCACCGACCGCGGCGCGATCGAGATCGACGAGTTCATGCGCACGAACGTCGAGGGCATCTACGCGATCGGCGACGTCACCGCCAAGCTCCAGCTCGCGCACGTCGCCGAGGCTCAGGCCGTCGTCGCGGCCGAGACGATCGGCAAGGCCGAGACGATGCCGCTCGGCGACTACCGCATGATGCCGCGCGCCACCTTCTGCTCGCCGCAGGTCGCCAGCTTCGGCCTCACGGAGGAGCAGGCGCGCGCCGAGGGCCGCGAGATCAAGGTCGCGAAGTTCCCGTTCAGCGCGAACGGCAAGGCGAACGGCCTCGGCGAGCCCGTCGGCTTCGTCAAGCTCATCGCGGATGCCGAGCACCTCGAGCTCATCGGCGCCCACCTCATCGGCCCCGACGTCTCGGAGCTCCTCCCCGAGCTCACGCTCGCGCAGAAGTGGGACATCACGGCGCTCGAGGCGGCCCGCAACGTGCACACGCACCCGACCCTCTCGGAGACGCTGCAGGAGGGCTTCCACGGCCTCCTCGGTCACTTCATCAACATGTAGGACTGAGCGCGCGCAGCGCGCCGCCTCCGGTCGTTGAGCGACGAGCGCCAGCGAGGAGACGAAACGACGTGAGCCGGCCCCGGGACGATCCCGGGGCCGGCTAACGTCATTTCGACTCGCTCCGCTCGCTCAATGACCGGGGTGGGTGGCGCCGCCCTCAGTGACCGGGGTGGGTGGCGCCGCCCTCAGTTCCCGAGGGCGCGGGCGAGCTTGGACGCGCTCGAGGCCGAGCGTGCGCCCGCTGCGGTCGCCGCGCGTGCCACCGCGTCGAAGAACGCGTCGCGGTCGGCCGGGGCGGCCGGTCCGAGCTCGATCTCCCACTCGTGCCATTCGCGGTCGACCCCCGCGCGGAGGTCAGCCGTGCGCACGTGGTCGTCCACGAACTCCGCGACGACGCCGCCGTCGGCGTCGAGCAGCTCGTACGCCGTGCGGTCGTTGACGATGCGCGCGAGCGGGCGCAGGGGCTCGGTCGTCCAGGCGGCGATCTCCGCGGCGACCGCATCCGGGATCTCCTCGGTGTCGCCCAGCGGCCATCCGAGCTCCGTGCGCGCGCCGTCGACGAGCGGGCCCTTGATGTGCCAGCCCGCGTCGGGCCCGCCGGTGCGGCGCCGCAGCGCGACGCCGGCGCGCGCGAGCGCGAGGTCGTCGGTGTCGAGGTAGAGGGCGTCGAGATGCCGCTCCTCGCCCTCCGTGGCCGACGCGACGCCGGGCACGGCCGTCCAGTCGGGCAGGGGCGTTCCAGGGTCGACGTCGAACTTCCGCTCGACCTCGACGAAGCGCGTGGGCTCGGTCATGTCAGCGCGAACCGCCCTCGTCCTCGTCGTCCTCGCCGTCCTGGACGAGGCTGTCCTCCTCCTCGACGAAGAGGAACGCGACCTCGGTCGGGCCGTCGCCCTCCCCCGTGTGCTGAGCCGCGCCCGAGCGGTGGTAGACGACCTGCGTCTCCGAATACGGGACGATCAGCTGCTCGAGATCGGGGCTGTCCAGGGGCAGGACCTGTCCGTCGAGGGGTCCTCCGTGCAGTCGTGCGATGGCCATGCCCTCACGATAGCCGCGCCGCGACGTGCTCGCGCTCTTCGCGCTCGGCCTTGCGCGCGAGCTCGAGAGCGTCTACGGCGAGCCGGACGTCGCGCTCGGCCATCCGCACGCGCCGCTGGGCGAACGTCTCGGCGCCGAACCGGGCGCTCACCCGCGCCTCCTGCTCCTCGACGCGGACGACGATGTACGTGCACGCGATGAGGATCACCTGCGCCGAGAGGTTGAACCACAGCAGCAGGGCGATGAGAGACCCGAACGACGCCAGGAACGGATTGCGGTCCGCCCCGCCGGCGAACAGACCGGACAGCTGCTGCAGGACGGTGAGGCCCGCGCCGCCCAGGAGCGCGCCCGTCCACAGCGCACG
The DNA here is from genome assembly GCF_035188445.1 of Microbacterium sp. JZ37. NCBI lineage: Bacteria > Bacillati > Actinomycetota > Actinomycetes > Micrococcales > Microbacteriaceae > Microbacterium > Microbacterium sp. JZ37. The sequence continues at coordinate 2,238,538 of NZ_CP045253.1, forward strand.
CGCCGGAGCGCGGACGCCGGACAGCAGGCGGAAGAGCCAGGCGATGATCACCGCGTCCAGCGCGAACGTCGTGGCGACCGTCGCGACGCGCGTGAGGATCTCGGCCCATCCGCCGCCGGAGAGCCCCAGCCATCCGAGCACCGTCTCGATGAACGTCGAGCCGAGGAACGTGAGCACGGCCGCTGCGAGGAACAGCACGCCCACCGACACCGCGAAGAGCAGGTCGCGCAGCAGCAGCCACACGACGAGGACCTCCTCGTGGGCGGTGCCCGCGATCATCCGGATGGCCGTGCGCATGTTGCCGATCGCGCCGATCGCCGCCCAGACGAGGGCGAGCGCCGAGACGACACTCAGCCAGACGCTGCCGCCGAGCGCGGCGCCGAGGCTGTCGGCGTCGATGATGCCGTCGCCGCTGCCGTTGCGCACGAGACCGGGGATGGCCGCGCTCACGGCGTCGATGAGAGCCTGCCAGAGGTCGCTGCGCGCGTTGAGCCAGAGCGCCGCGACCGCGAAGCCGAGCGCGACGGCCGCGAACACCGAGAACAGCGCCCGGAAGGTCACGGCCGCTGCGAGCAGCCCGCCCTGGTGCTCGGTGAAGAGGAGCACGGCGCGCACGATGCGCACGCGCAGCATCCGGGCGATGGCCGAGCGCACCCATCTCTCGATCGACGACATGCCTGCCACGTTACCGAGCGCCGCGCAGCCCGAGCGCCCCGCCGCGCTCAGGCGACGAGCAGCCCCGCCCAGGCGCCGAGGATCATCCACGGGCCGAACGGGATGCGCGCGTCGCGGTCGGCGCGCCGCGCGGCCAGGAGCGCGAGCGCCCAGGCGGCCCCGCCGACGAAGGCCGCGGCCGCGCCGACCGCGAGCACGGCCCATCCGTGCCAGGCGAGGAAGACGCCCACGAGCGCCGCGAGCTTGACGTCGCCGCCGCCCATCCCCTCGGGGTTCGCGACCCGCAGAGCGAGGTAGAAGGCGCCGAGCGCGAGTCCGCCGAGGAGGGCACGGGCCAGGGGCGCCGCATCTCCGAGCGATACGGCGTGCGCGGCGACGACGGCGAGGAGAGCGGCCGTCGAGGGCAGGACGATCCGATCGGGGAGCCGATGCTCATGGATGTCGACGCGCATGAGGATCACGCCGACGACGAGGAAGCCGCCGTATGCGACGGCGGCGAGAACCTCGGGAAGCGGCATCCCGTCAGGCTAGGGACGCCTGCGGGGGTGGCGCGGATGCCTGTGGAGAGTCACTCCCCCATGCGGTTGCGCATGCGCATCGCGCGCTCGGCCTCGCGCTTGTCCTGCCGCTCGCGGAGGGTCTGGCGCTTGTCGAACTCGCGCTTGCCCTTCGCGACGCCGATCTCGACCTTCGCGCGGCCGTCGAGGAAGTAGAGGCGCAGCGGCACGAGCGTGTACCCGCCCGCCGAGACCTGGTGGCTGAGCTTCACGATCTCGTCGCGGTGCAGGAGCAGCTTGCGGGTCCGCTTGGACGCGTGGTTCGTCCAGGTGCCCTGCGAGTACTCCGGGATGTGCACGGCGTCGAGCCAGGCCTCGCCGCGATCGATGTACGCGTAGCCGTCGCTGAGGTTCGCGCGCCCCTGGCGCAGCGACTTCACCTCGGTTCCGGTGAGCACGAGGCCCGCCTCATAGGTCTTCTCGATGGTGTACTCGTGGCGGGCGCGACGATTCGTCGCCACCACCTTCTCACCCTGTTCCCGGGGCATGCGCTCACCTCCTCGCTCTCACGGCGCAGCCTTCCACCCTAGCAAGGGTCGGGCTATGCCCGGAGCCAGCGCCGGATCGCGAAGCCCGCCGACAGCGCCGCGAGCACGACGCCGACCACGACGAGCACCGGCACGACGGCCCACGCCTCGGCCATCCCCACCCACGGGATGGCGTACATCTCGTTCACGAGGTACCGCTCGACGCCGAAGTGCACGCCCGCGAGCACGGCCGCGCCGGCGAGGGCCGCGCCGATGAACGCCGCGAACACGCCCTCGAGGACGAACGGCGTCTGGATGAACCGGTTGGACGCGCCCACGAGGCGCATGATGCCGACCTCGCGGCGGCGGGCATACGCCGAGAGGCGGATGGTCGTGGCGATGAGGAGCACGGCCGACACGAGCATGAGGGCCGCGATGCCGATCGCGATGTACGTCGCGATCGTGAGGGTCGCGAAGAGCGGATCGAGGTACTCGAGCTGGTCGGTGATCTCCTCGACGCCCTGGATGCCCGTGAACGCCTCGACGATGACGTCGGACTGGCTCGGGTCGACGAGGTTGACGTGGAACTCCGCGCTCGTCTGCTCGGCGGTGAGGAGGCTCGCGTAGTCCTCGCCGAGGTTCTCGACGATCGAGTCGAACGCCTCCTCGGGGCTGAGGTAGGTGTAGTCCTGGATGAGCGGCGACAGCGTCGGACCCTCGAGCTCCTCCTGCACGGCGGCGATCTGCTCCTCCGACGCGGCGCCGTCGACGCACGTGTCGCCGGTCGACAGGGGCGAGCACATGTAGATGTCGACGAGCGCGCGGTCCTGGAAGTACGCGTTGGTCTTGGCGATCTGGGCCTGCATGAGCACGGCCGCGCCCACGAAGGTGAGCGAGACGAATGTCACGAGGATGACCGAGACGACCATCGAGGCATTGCGGCGCAGGCCCTGCAGCGCCTCGCCGAGGACGAGTCCGAATCTCATGAGGTCGGCCCCACTTCGTCGTCGCGGGAGGTGAGCCCCAGGCGGTCGGCCATGCCGAGCGCGTCCACGTCGACGTCGACGCGCGGGATGGACGAGGTGCGGTTGGCGGCGTCCTCCGACTCCGGATCGACGCCGGGCGCGGCGGATGTCTCGGCGGCGCGCTCGACGGGCGGGATGGCCGCGTCGGCGGGCTCGGACGGCTGCGCGGCGGGCGCCGGCACCGCCCGCGCGGCGGGCGCCGACGTCGGCTCGGCGGTGGTCTCCACGACCTCCTCGACGGCGTCGACCGCGCGCTGCGTGGCGCTCTCGGCCGTCTCGCCCGGGGTCTCGGACACCTCGCGCTGGACCTCGAGGACGGCGGTCAGGGCCGCGATCGCGGCCGCACCGCGCTCGGTCTCCGGTTGCAGCGTGCGGATGACCGAGGTGTCTCCGTAGCCGCCGTGGCGGTCGTCGCGGACGAGCTCGCCCTCGCGGAGCTCGATGACGCGGCGCCGCATCTGGTCGACGAAGGTCGCCTCGTGGGTCGCCATCACGACCGTCGTCCCTGTCGCGTTGACCTGCGCGAGGATGCGCATGATGTCGACGGACGTCGTCGGGTCGAGGTTGCCGGTGGGCTCGTCGGCGAGGAGCAGCTGCGGCCGGTTGACGAGCGCCCGGGCGATCGCGACGCGCTGCTGCTCGCCGCCGGACAGCTCGTGCGGCATGCGGCGGCCCATGTCGGCCAGGCCCACGCGCTCGAGCGCCTCGGGCACGGCCTCCTTGATGAAGGCGCGCGACCGGCCGATCACCTGGAGCGTGAACGCGACGTTCTGCGCGACGGTCTTCGACTGCAGGAGGCGGAAGTCCTGGAACACCGCCCCGATGTTGCGGCGGAAGTACGGCGTGCGCCGTGAGGTGAGGGTCTTCGTGTCGCGACCGAGCGCGACGACGCGGCCCGAGGACGGAAGGTCCTCGCGGAGGATGAGGCGGAGGCAGGACGACTTCCCCGAGCCGGAGGCTCCGACGAGGAAGACGAACTCGCCGCGCTGCACCTCGAAGTCGATGTCGCTGAGGGCCGGCTTCGCCGTGCCCTTGAAGCGCTTGGTGACGTGTTCGAACCGGATCATGGCGTACCGAGCCTAAGTCGCGACGCCCCGGGTACCTCGAGCGACACCCCCGCCCGACGCGTTGCCAGGCGGTTCGGAGGTGAGTGGCCTCCGAGGCGCGTGTGGTGTCATGGTGCTCTCCGACGAAAGGCCTCGCCGTGCCCCGCACCTCTCCCCTGCCGTCCGCCGCCGCGGCGACGGACCTGCCCGCTCCCCGACTCGTCGTGAGCGACATGGACGGCACGCTCCTCGACGCGGCCGGCGAGGTTCCCGAGGCGTTCTGGCCGCTGCTCGACCTCATGCGCGAGCGCGGCATCGTCTTCGCACCGGCGAGCGGGCGGCAGTACGCCACGCTCGCCCGGCTCTTCGCGCGCGCCTCCGACGGAATGCCCTTCATCGCCGAGAACGGCGCCTATGTCGTGCGCGACGGCGTGGAGATCTCGTCGCTCGTCCTCGATCGGGCGTTCGTCGTCGAGGCGGTCCGGCTCCTGCGCTCCCTCGCGGGCGCCGGGCGCGACATCGGCGTCGTCCTCTGCGGCAAGCGCTCGGCGTACATCGAGCGCGTCGACGCCCCCTTCGTCGCCGAGGCGAGCCGGTACTACGCCGCGCTCGAGCGCGTGGACGACATCCTCGCCGCCGATGACGACGTCCTGAAGATCGCGGTGTACGACTTCGTCGACGCCGCCACCGGGACGGGCGCCGAACTCGACCGGCTGCGCGAGACGCACCAGGTCGTCGTCTCGGGACGGAACTGGATCGACGTCATGCCGCCCGCCGCGAACAAGGGCGCTGCGGTCGAGAGCCTGCAGCGCGAGCTCGGCGTGACGCGGGACGAGACGGTCGCCTTCGGCGACTACCTCAACGACCTCGAGATGCTCGATGCGTCGGGGCAGTCGTACGCGATGGCGAACGCCCACCCCGACATCCTCGCGCGCGCCCGCTTCACGGCGCCCGCGAGCGAGGACGAGGGCGTCGTGGCCGTGCTGCGCGGGCTCCTCGACGCGGAGCCCGCGCAGCAGGGCTGAGCGGAGGTCAGCCCTCCATGTCCTCGAGCTCTCGGCCCTTCGTCTCGCGCACCTTCCAGAGCACGAAGAAGAACGACAGCAGCGAGAAGAACGCGTAGAACCCGTACGCGAAGGTCAGGCTGATGTCGCTGAACACCGGGAAGGTCGTCGAGATGAAGAAGTTCGCGACCCACTGAGCGGCCGCGGCGACCGCGAGCGCGCTCGCGCGGATCCGGTTGGGGAACATCTCCCCGAGGAGCACCCACACGACGGGGCCCCAGGTCGCGCCGAAGCCGACGACGAACAGGTTCGCGGCGATGAGGGCGATGATCGACCACGGTGCCGCGAGCTCGGCGCTCGTCGTGCCGTCGGCCGCCGTGACGAGCTCGGCGAACGAGAACGCGAGGGCCATCGTCCCGAGCGAGAGGGTCATCAGCACCGAGCCGGACAGGAGAAGCGCGCGGCGGCCGACGCGGTCGACGAGGATGATCGCGACGATCGTGACCGCGATGTTCGTGATCGACGTGATGACCGACGTCGTGAGGGCGCTCGACTCGTCGAAGCCGACCGACCGCCACAGCGTCGTCGAGTAGTAGAAGATGACGTTGATCCCGACGAACTGCTGGAACACCGACAGCAGCAGCCCAACCCACACGATGGGCTTGAGGCCGAGCACGGGCCCGGCGAGGTCGCGGAGCGATTCGCGCTTCTCGCTGTCGAGCGAGTCCCGGATCTGCTGGATCTTGAGGTTGACGTCGGGCTCGCCCGTGAAGTCGAGCAGCACCTGCGACGCGCGGTCGTAGTCGCCCTTGCGGACGAGGAAGCGCGGCGACTCAGGCAGCCGCAGCGACATGACGCCGTACACGATCGCCGGGATCGCCTCGGCCATGAACATCCACCGCCACGCGTCGATGCCCCACCAGAGCACGGCGTTCGAGCCGCCCGCGATGCCGGCAAGCAGCGCGTTCGAGAGCAGAGCCGCGAAGATGCCGAGCACGATCGCGAGCTGCTGCAGCGAGCCGAGCCGGCCGCGGATCCGCGCGGGCGACACCTCCGCGATGTACGCGGGCGCGATGACCGAGGCCGCGCCGACGCCGAGACCGCCCACGACGCGCCACACGATGAGGTCGATCACGCCGAACGCGAGACCCGATCCGATCGCGGAGACGAGGAAGAGGATGGCCGCGACGAGCATGACGGGGACGCGCCCCCAGCGGTTGGCGATCGACCCGGCGAACCATGCGCCGGCCACGCAGCCGAGCAGCGCGGACGACACCGCGAAGCCCTTGAGCGCGGCCTCGAGCTCGAAGTCCGCCGCGAGCGCGTCGACGGCGCCGTTGATGACGGCGGTGTCGAATCCGAAGAGGAATCCTCCGAGCGCCGCGGCGATCGCGATGCCGATCACCCGGCCGCTGGTCCTCGTGTGCTGTCTCTCCATCAGAGTCCTCCTCGTTCTGCCTGCGGACGTTCGAGGCCTCGTGAGCCTCCCGTGCGTGCTCGCTCCGTGTCAAGGGCTCCCGCGTCGGAGGCCTCGAGGGCGAGGATCTCGGAGATGCCGGCCACGGCGTCCGCACGGTGCGCGATGACGATCGTCGTGAGCTCGGGGCGCGCCGCGACGCTGCGGCGGATGGCCTCCTGGGTGATCGGGTCCTGATGGGATGTCGCCTCGTCGAGGATGAGGAGGCGCGGGCGCCGCGCGAGGGCGCGCGCGAGGCTCAGCCGCTGGCGCTGGCCGCCCGAGAGCGCGAGACCGTCCTCGCCGACGCGCGCGGCGAGACCGTCGGGGTGCGCGCGCACGTCGTCGGCGAGTGCCGCCTGCTCGAGCGCTCGCCACGCGTCATCCTCCGAGAGCCGCGGATGTCCGAGGCGCAGGTTCTCGAGGACCGTCCCGCTCACGAGCACGGCCCGCTGCTCGACGAGCGCGACCGCGGCACGCAGCTCGGAGAGCGCGATGTCGCGGAGATCCACGCCGCCCAGCAGGATGCGCCCCGACCGGGGATCCCGTGCCCGGACGAGGAGCGACGCGAGCGTCGACTTGCCGCTTCCGCTCGGCCCCACGACGGCGAGGCTCCCGCCCGCCGGCACCGCGAACGACAGTGCATCGAGGACCGGAAGAGCGGCCTCCGAATACGCCGCGGTCACGTTCTCGCCCCGGACGTCGAGCGGGCCGTCCGGCAGCCTCACGGGTCGCTCGGGGTCGGCGACGCGCGGGCTGCGATCGAGCACGTCGAGGTAGCGCCGGGCCGCCGCGAGCGCGAGCGGGAGGCTGCGCGCGAACGCCTCGACCGCGGTGACGGCGGGCGCCGCGCCCACGACCGCGGCCGCGAGCACGACGTGCGCCGCCGGGTCGCCGCCCGCGAGCGCGAGCAGGGCGATGACGGCCGCGAACGGCCAGACGGCGCCGATCGCCGTCCGTGCGCCGAGCGCGCGCCCCTCCGCTCGCAGGTGCGCCCCGACTCGCGCCCCGAGCGCATCGAGTGCGGCGAGGCGCCGCTCCTCGGCGCCGAGGGTCCGGATCTCGACCGCGGCGGCCGCGTCCTCCGCGACGTGCTGGGCGATCGCGGCGCGTTCGACGAGGAGCCCGCGCGCTGCGGAGGCTCCGCGCGCGCGGCCCACGAGCGGCGCGAGCACTCCCCCGATGATGAAGGCCGCGAGGACGACAGCTCCCTCGGCCGGTCCGACCGCGAAGCCCGCCGCGACCAGACCGCCGGGCACGATGACCGCCGCGAGCGCCGGAACGAGGGTGTGCGCGAAGAAGACCTCTACGCGGTCGATGTCGCGTGCGGCGATCGAGGTGAGCTCGCCCGACCCCTCCGCGATCTCGGCGGGCGCGAGCGGGACGACCGCGTCGTAGAACCGCAGCCGCATGTCGGCGATGAGATCGAACGCGGCACGATGGCCGAGGAACTGCTCGAGATACCGCAGCCCGCCCTTCGCGACGGCGAGGGCCACGAGCAGGACGACCAGCGGCAGGATGTCGACGGAGGCGCCCGCGGCGACGGACACGATGGCCCCTGCCGGCACGGCGAGCAGCGCGACGCCCGCGGCGAGCCCCGCGAGCCGCGCGAGCAGGGACGCGAGCAGCCAGGGCCAGGCCGGTGCGGCGATGCGAGCGAGCCGTGCGATCACGATGCCTCCTCCGCCGAGGTGGCGGCCGCGAGGTAGCCGCTCGACAGCGCGAGCTCGGCAGGAGCGCCCGCGGCGGTGACTCTTCCGCCCTCGATCACCACGACCCGATCGGCGGCGTGCGCCTCGGCCAGACGGTGTGTGACGAGGAGAACCGCGCGTGTGCGCGCGAGGTCTCGGAGCGTCGCGAGGACCCGGTCGGCCGTGTCGCGGTCGAGGCTCGCCGTCGGCTCGTCGGCGACGAGCGCACCCCGGCCGCCGAGCAGGGCACGCGCGATCGCGATGCGCTGCGCCTGACCGCCCGAGACGCCTCGCGCGCCCTCGCCGACCCCCGTCTCGATTCCGGCCGGCAGCTCGGCCTCCGGCGTCGCGAGACCTGCGGCGCGAAGCGCCGCGACCAAATCGTCGTCGGACGCGCCGGGCGCGGCCAGAAGGAGGTTGTCGCGCACCGTGCCGGTCAGCAGCACGCTGCGCTGCGGGACGTAGGCGACCGCCGCGCGGAGGGCCTCGGCGGACGCCTCGCGCCCGTCGATGCGCAGGCCCGTCGCGGGCAGGAGCCCGGCGACCGCGAGCGCCAGCGACGACTTGCCGGATCCCGAGGGTCCAATGATCGCGGTGAGCCCGGGGGCGAGCTCGAGATCGACCTCGTCGACGACACGGACGCCGCCTCGATCGACGCGGATGCCGTCTCCGCGGATGCGGGCGCCCGGCGCGACGGCCGGCGCTGCGGATGCGGGCGACGGAGCGGACGCGATGGCGGCGCGCACGCGCTCGGCCGCGGCGCGTCCGGCGAGCCCGACGTAGAACGAGCGGCCGAGGCGGTCCACCGGCTCACGCAGAGGCACGGTCAGGAGGAGCAGCGCGAATGCGGCCCCCGGCGAGACGGAGCCGTCCGCGACGCCGGACACCGCGAGCGCGCCGACGAGCGACAGCATCACGACCCCGAAGATCGCATCGGTGACGAGCAGCACGACCTGATTGCGCCGGAGAAGGCGCATGGCCTCCACGCGCATCCTCTCGGCCTGGGCGGCGAGCTGCGCGCGGCGCTGCCCCTCGGCACCCAGCAGGCGGATCGTGCCGAGAGCGCGCAGCGTCTCGAGGAAGGACGCGGCCAGACGCGCGGAGATCATCCGGAAGCGGCCGGACCCCGCGCGGAAGCGCGACAGGAACCAGGCGATCACAGGCGGGATCGCCGCCGCGCAGACCGCGATCGGCAGCGCGATGCCGGTCGAGACGAGCACCGCGATCGCGACGATCACGACCACGGGCACGGTGAACGCGGCGATGAGCGGCCCGAGGAAGACGCTGCGGTAGTGCGCGGCCCGCTCGACGTCGTCGGTCGCGCGCGCGACGCGGTCGCCCGACGGCGTGCCGTCATCGAGCGGCGCCGTCAGCTGCGCCGCGACGACGGCGCGACGCCAGGCGCGCTCCTCACCGGCCTGCGCGAGCGGAGGAAGGAGCGCCTCGGCTCCTGCGAGAAGCGCCGCGGCCGCCGTGGCGGCGAGCGCGATGCCGAGTGCGGGGGCGGCGCTCGCGCCCTGGAGGAGCGCGTCGATGCCCGCGCCCGCGGCGAGCGCGGCCCCCGTGAGGGCGCCCGCCCGCAGGACCCCGAGCGCCACCACTGCCCAGCCGGCGGGCGGGACGTCCGCGAGCACGCCGAGCGGGCGCCGAGGGGTGGTGCGCATGGGAGATGAGGCCTTCGGGGTCGAGGGACTCGATCCATCCTAGGAAACGCGGGAGAGGAGGGGCGCATCGCGCCCCTCCTCTCCCGCGTGGTCCGAGCTCAGTCGACGAGCACCGCGACCGTCCGCGCCGGGATCTCGATGGTCGCCGTGTCCGCGCTCCAGGAGGTCTCCTGGACGACCGGGTCGGAGCCGTCGGCCTGCGCGGGCGTGAGCGCGAGGGCGCGTCCCTCGAGCCCCGCGAGCGATTGCGTGACCGGCTCATCCGAGGCGTTGAAGAACACGAGCGCGCCGTCGAGCTCGGGGTCGGCGTCGGCGCCGCGCAGATCGTCGATCCACATCGCGATCGTGCCCGGCGCGTCGGTCGCGGGGAACGACACCTTCTCGTGGATGAGCTCCGACGAGCCGAGCGTGAGCAGGCCCACCTCCGAGCGCACCTCGAGCAGGTCGAGCGCCGCGGCCTCGGCCGTCGCGATGTCGTCGGCCGTCGGCTTCAGCGCAGGGTCCTCGAGGAGGGGCGCCATGATGCTCCATTTGCCGCCGTTGTCGGCCTCGGGAGGCAGACCCGACCCGAAGGTGGACTCCTGCCCCGACCAGTCGATCCGGTTGAACCAGTCGCCCGAGTCGTAGCTGTTGCGGTCGAGCGACTTCGAGCGGAGCAGCTCGGTGCCCGCGTGCCAGAACGACACCGACTGCGACAGCGTGGCGGTCGCGAGGGACAGCGTGTTCATGCGCACGCGCTCGGCCATCGGGGTGTCGGCCGGGAGCTTGAACACGGAGAGGTCGTAGAGCGTCTCGTTGTCGTGCGCATCGACGTAGTTCACGACCTCGGATGGCTCGTCGGCGTAGCCGGCGGGCGCGCCGCGATAGTCGATCTCATCGCCCCGGCGGATCTCGCCGTCCGACGTGAGCAGCTCGTAGTCGCGGAGGTTGCCCGCGAGGCCGAGCTTCACGAGGTCGGTCTCGTGGCCGAGGTCTGCGAGCGCCTGCTCGCCGGTGCCGTTGATCGGGTCGCCGTTCGGGTCGGTGCCGAGGCCCGTGCCGAAGCCCTGGCGGAATGTCGACGATCCGTCGACCGGGCTGCCGCCGTGCACGGCGTCGCGGAGCCGGTCGTTGAACGTGCCGATCCCGGTGCCGCCGAGCTGGCCCTGCTTCGCCTGGGTGAAGAGCCGGTTCCCCGCGACCTCGCCGAAGTCCCAGCCCTCGCCGTAGAGGTAGATGGACGATCCGTCGACGCCGTCGCGGCGCAGGGTGAGCTCGTCGAGCGCCGCGCGGATGGCGGTCATGTTCTCGACGGAGTGGTGGCCCATGAGGTCGAAGCGGAATCCGTCGACGTGGTAGTCCCGCGCCCAGGTCACCACCGAGTCGACCATGAGCTTCTGCGCCGCGGCGTGCTCGGTCGCGACGTTCTGGCAGCACGTCGACGTCTCCACATCTCCCGCGGCGTCGAGGCGGTGGTAGTAGCCCGGCACGACGCGGTCGAGCACCGAGCGCTCCCCCTGACCGGACTCCGCGGTGTGGTTGAACACCACGTCGAGCACCACCTCGAGCCCCATGCCGTGCAGCGCTCCCACCATCGAGCGGAACTCCGCGACGCGAGCCCCTCCGTGGGCGTCGGCCGCGTAGGAGCCCTCGGGCACCGAGTAGTGGTACGGGTCGTACCCCCAGTTGAAGCCGTCCTGAGCGGCGACCGCCGACACGCACTCCTGCTGGTCGGGCGACGCCGGCCCCATGGAGGCGAGGTCGCAGCCGGGCTCGAGCTGCGCGGCCCGGTCCTCCTCGATCGTGGCGATGTCGAAGGACGGCAGGAGGTGCACGGTCGTGATGCCGGCGTCGGCGAGCTGACGCAGCTGCCGCGTGCCGTCGCTGTCCCGCGTGAACGCGCGGTACGTGCCCCGCTCCTCCGCGGGCACGGACTCATCCGCGATCGAGAAGTCGCGGATGTGCAGCTCGTAGATCGCGCGGTCCACGTCCTGCTCGACCTCGGGCGCCTTCGCCTTCGTCCACTGCTTCGGCTGCCAGGCCCTGTCGTCGAGATCGATCGCGACCGAGCGCTCGGAGTTCGACGTGAGCGCGACGGAGTACGGGTCCGTGACGACGTTCGTCTCGATGGCGCCCGTCGTCGGCGCGAAGACGGTCACCTCCCAGGCGAACTCATCGCCCTTGAGATCCTTCTTCCCGCGGACCTCCCACACTCCGGAGGCCTCGTCGTAGCGCGCCTCGTGGCGGAGCGGATCGCCGTCCGCGCCCTCGTCCCACGTGAGCAGGGTCGCCGACTGCGCCGTGGGGGCCCACAGGCGGAAGGTCGGCTTGCTCCCCTGGAACGTGACGCCGAGCTCGACCCGCTCGAGCGCGTCCGCGTAGAGCGCGTCGAGCAGCCCGGGGATCTGGACGCCGGTGTAGCCGGTGATGACGCCGTCTCCGCCGCGCTGTGCGACGGCCAGCTCGCCGCGAGCGAGCTCCGCGGCGTCCTGCCCTTCGACCCGCAGCGCGATCCCGTCCGCGAGCGCCGGGAAGCGCTCGCGCTGCTCCTCGGTGAGGCCCCCGTCGACGACCGTCAGGGCGATGGGGTCGGCGCCTTCGACGGCGCCGTCGACGAGCTCGAGGCTCGCGTCCGGCGAGGCGTAGAGCTCGTACGACGCCCCGTCGGGCTGCCCGAGGTCGGCGGGCCAGACGAGCGTCTCCTCATCGATCCAGTGCGCGCGCTGCTCCCCCGTCCCGGCGAGCGGCGGCTCGGCGGCGGCGATCTCGAGCCGGTGGTCGGCGATCGAGTAGCGGAAGGTCACGGGCGTGCCGTCGGCCACGCTGAAGGAGTAGTTCGCTCCGTCGCGCACGCCGTCGACGCCGTAGTTCTCGTCCCAGCTGCGCCCGTGCGCGACCTTGGCCTCGTAGCCGCCGTCGGGGATGGCGTCGGTCGTGAGCTCGTAGACGCCGTCGCGATCGCCGTCGGAGAGCAGTGAGCCGAGGCAGTCGGGAGCCCAGTCGCCCGCGCACCCGAGCTCGCTCTGGAAGCTCCCTGGCACCGTCACGATGGGGCCCTCCGCCGTCGACTGCACCACGTTCGAGCGCGGGTCGAAGAGGAACGTGATCGGGCCGCCGTCGTGCGAGAACGAGAAGTTCGCGCCGTCCTGGACGCCGCCCTGGCCGTAGTTCACGGTCCAGCTGCCGTTCAGCGCCACCTTGTACTCGTAGTCGCCCGCGGGCAGGTCGAACGTGCCGGCGTAGACACCGCCCGCCTGCAGCTCGAGCTTCGCCGCCTCGCACGCCGGGTCCCAGTCCCCCGCGCAGCCGAGCTCGGAGTTGTGGCTTCCGGGCACCGTGACGAGCTCGATCGGCGTCTCCGGCTCCTCCCTCTCGACGAGATCGACCGCATTGCCGACCGATGCGTAGGTCGAGGCCGCCGAGCGGTTGCCCGCGGCATCGGTCACCACGGCGCGGTACTCGACGAGCGTTCCCGCTGGCAGCTCCGAGACGTCGTGGAAAACGCGCGGCTCGGTGTCCTCGGCGGTGCCGAGCGCGTGCCAGGCATCCTCTCCGACCGTGCGCCACGAGAAGCTCGTCTCGATCCATCCGTCGCCCTCGACCTCCGCCGAGATCGGTGCGAGGCCCTCGAGGCCTGCACCGGGTGTCGGGGCCGCGATCTGCACGGCGGGCGCGGCGTCGCCCGCCGACACCGTGGCGTCGGCGCGGTAGACGACCGCGCCGAGTGCGGGGACGGTGACCGATGCGGTGCCGGACGCGTCGCTCGCGATGGGCGCGTCCGCGCCGTACACGGGAGCGTAGGACGCATCCGAGGTGAGCGTGGTGAGCTCGACCGTGCGCGCCTCCTCGGCGTTGTTGAGGGCGACGACGTACTCGACCTTCTCATCGCGATCGACGCGCGAGAAGGCGTACACGCCCGCGCCGTTCTCGGCGTAGAGCTCGACCTGGGCGCCGGTCGACAGCGCGGGGTGCGCCTCGCGCAGCGCAGCGAGCTCGGCGATGTGCGTGTAGAGCGGCGCCGACGTGTCGTAGCGGTCGACCGATCCCGCGGTCTCCCCCGTCACGAGGGGCTGCTCGACGTACTCCGCGACCTGCGAGGCGAAGAGCGTCTGGCGTGCGCCCTTGTCGCCGCCCGTGCCCGCGAAGCCCTGCTCGTCGCCGTAGTAGACGACCGGCTGCCCGCGCGTGAGGAACAGCAGCTCGTGTGCGAGCTCATCCCGCTCGAGGGCCTCGCCCGTGTTCTGGAGGAGGTAGCCGATGCGCCCCATGTCGTGGTTCCCGAGGAACGTCGGCAGCGCCGTCGCCGACGAGTCGGGCGTCGTGTAGCGGTCGTCGCCGTCGAAGAGGCCCTGGAGGCCCTTCGCGGAGTTGCCCGCCGCGAAGCCCGCCGCCGAGGACTGGAAGGCGAAGTCGAGGACCGAGTTCATGTCGGTGTCGCGCACGTACGGCGCGAGCTTGACCGGGTCGGCGTCGTAGACCTCGCCGAACATGAAGAAGTCGTCCTTGCCCTGCGCGTGCGCGTAGTCGAGGACCTCCTTCGTCCAGGTCTCCCAGAACGGGAAGTCGACGTGCTTGACGGTGTCGATGCGGAAGCCGTCGATGCCGAGGTCGACCCAGTCGCGGTACACCTCGACGAAGCCGTTCACGACGGTCGGGTGCTCGGTCATGAGGTCGTCGAGACCGTCGAAGTCGCCGTAGGTCACCGACTCCCCCGACCAGGTCGAGTTGCCGCGGTTGTGGTACAGCGTCGGGTCGTTGAGCCACGCGGGGGTCTTGGCCCCGGGGTCGCTCGTCACGGGCGTGTACGGGAACGAGGTCTCCGCGTCGAGAGCCGGGAACGATCCCGTTCCGGAATAGTCCGCGGGGTCGAAGGCGCTGCCGTCCGCGTCGCGATACGGGCTCGTCGCCTGGTCGATGTACCCGTACTGGCCCTCGGCGTAGTCGATGACGTCGGCGGTGTGGTTCGTGATGATGTCGAAGTACACCTTGATGCCGCGCGCGTGGGCGTCCGCGATGAGCGCCTCGAGCTCGGCGTTGGTGCCGAGGTGCGGATCGATGCGGGTGAAGTCGGTGACCCAGTACCCGTGGTACCCGGCGCTCGCGTTCGCGCCCTCGCCCTGCACGGGCTTGTTGGCGAAGCTCGGCGTCAGCCAGATCGCCGTCGTGCCCAGACCCTCGATGTAGTCGAGACTGTCGCGCAGTCCCGCGATGTCGCCGCCCTGGTAGAACCCGCGGTCGGTCGGATCGAAGCCGTGCGCGAGCCGGTCCCCCTCGATGCCGCCCGTGTCATTCGCGGGGTCGCCGTTGGCGAACCGGTCGGTCATCACGAAGTAGAACCGCTCGTCGGAGCCGGGCTGCCGCACGGGCGCCGCGACGAGCGCGTCGTCCTCCGCCGTGTACCCGCCCGTGAGATCCACGACCTCGACGCCGACGCGCTTGAGGTTGTCGTCGAAGACGAACCGCAGGGTCGCAGGTCCCGCGACGGCGAGCGGGATGTCGTCGGCTCCCCCGTCGAGCCCGTACGCCTCGTCCCATGTGTCGTTCAGCGCGACCTTGTAGTGGTAGCTGCCCGCCGGCACCTCGAATTCGGCGGCGTACACGCCCTCGACGTCGGTCGGCGCGAGCTCGGTCTCCGAGCAGTCCGGCAGCCAGTCGTCGGCGCAGCCGAGCTCGCTCTGCAGGCTGCCCACGAGCGCAGGCGACCGATCGGCGGCGCTCGCGGACACGGCGGAGCCGACCGCGCCCGAGAGCGCGAGGGCGGGGATGGTCATGAGGGCAAGCGCGCGACGTCGCGCAGCGGTCGTCTTCGACACGTCTTCTCCGGGGGTGCTCGGGTGATGACGCCAGGCGTCCCGCCGAAGGTAGCAACCTCGGCGGCGATTCTGCAAGCGCTTGCAGCGAGAAACATGAAGCGTCGCCGCCGACTTGGCCCCTTCCGCGCAAGCGCTTGCAGGGTGGGATGTGCGGGATGCCGCGATCGGGCACACTGGAGGGATGGCGGAGGACCCCCGAGCGCTGCGCAGCCGCAGGCGGCTGCAGGAGGCGCTGCACGACCTGCTCACGCGCGAGGCGCTGACCGACATCGGCGTCGCCGAGCTGTGCCGCGCGGCCGGTGTGCACCGGACGACGTTCTACGGGCACTACACGAACGTGGGCGACGTCGCGTCCGACATGCACGCGAGCTGGCTCGACGCAGCCGCTGAGATCTCCGTGCAGCCGGGAGACTCGCTCGACGACCTCGCGGCGCGGTACGAGGAGGCGACCACGGCCGTCCTGCGCGGCATCACCGCGGAGCGCCCCGCCCTGCGCGCGCTCCTCGCCTCGGAGTTCTCCCTCGACTTCCGCCGACGGCTGCAGGCCCTCTTCGACGAGCGGTGCGCCACGGCGCTGTCGCGGTTCCGCGAACGCGGCTTCGATGTGGTCTTCGACGACGCGGTCGCTGCCGCGTACGTCGCAGGCGGGTTCGTGGGCGCCGCCCTGCGCTGGGCGACGAGCGACGACGCCGACGAGGAGTCGTACACGCGCGCGATCTTCCAGCACCTTCCCGCATGGTGGCCGCGCCCGGCCTGACGCGGCACGGCACCGCGCTAACCTCGGACGGATGAGGCACAGGCGCGGGCGGATCGTCGTGGTGGAGTCCCTGGCCGAGTTCGACGCCCGGCTCGCGCAGGGCGCGCGGAGCCTGCGCGGATGGCGCCTGCTCGGCCTCGACCTCCGCGAGCGGTCCGGGCAGCTCGCGGAGGTCGACACGTCGCGCGCGACCTTCGCGGGATGTGCGCTCGCCCCGGGTGACGCCGAGCTCCACGCCGGTCGGGGCGCGCTCGTGCTCCCCGACGTCGCCTTCGCCCCCGTCGACCCCCATCGCGACGCGCTCTACACGGCCGACGAGCTCTACGACGCGCCGGCGTGGGACGCATCCCTCGACGGACGCGCGTACGCCTGGTCGCAGGAAGCGCGCGACCCCGACGCCGTCCTCGCCCGCGTGCTGCACGACGCGGGGGTCGACGCGGCGCTCGAGCGCTGGGTCGCGGGGCGGCACCTCGTCGGCGTGATGGGCGGCCACGCCCTCCGGCGCGGCGAGCCCGACTACCGCGAGGCCGCGCGCCTGGGGCGCCTCCTCGCGGCGCAGCGCCCCGACGGGCGCCTCGTCGTCGCGACCGGAGGGGGTCCCGGCGCCATGGAGGCCGCGAATCTGGGCGCGCGCTTCGCCGATCTCCCCGAGGACGCGCTCGATGCGGCGCTCGCGACCCTCGCCGTGCATCCGTCCTTCCATCCGTCGGTCGACAGATGGGCCTCATCGGCGCGCGCCGTCCTCGCCGGCCTCGCGTCGCCCGTCGACACGCTCGGCGTGCCCACCTGGCACTACGGGCACGAGCCGCCGAACCTCTTCGCGACGGCCATCGCGAAGTACTTCCGGAACGCGCTGCGCGAGTCGATCCTCCTGCAGCTCTGCGACCGCGGCATCGTCTTCCTGCCCGGCGCCGGCGGAACCGTGCAGGAGATCTTCCAGGACGCGTGCGAGAACTACTACGCGACGCCGGGGACCGTGGGCGAGATGGTGCTCGTCGGCCGGCGGCACTGGACGGAGACGTACCCCGCCTGGCCGCTCCTGCGCGCTCTCGCGGAGGGGCGGTCCATGGCGGGGCACGTGCACCTCGTGGACGACGTCGACGAGGCGGCAGCGCTCATCGCCGCGCGCGGCTGACGGCTACTCGGTCCGCTCGGGGTCCCGCAGCACGCGGGTGAGCACGGGGCGCGTCGCCCGCAGGGCGAGCCACACGAGCAGGATGCCGAACGCGAAGCACGCGACCATGACGAGGATCGAGATGGGCGCGAGGATGAGCGACATGCCGAGGAGCGGGAAGACGAGCGCGCCCCCGGCGAGCGCCGAGACGATGACCGTGAAGAGCAGCGGCCCCATCGTCGCGCGCGTGCGCGCGGCCTCCATCGTCGCGCGCGGCATCCCGATGCGATCGAGCGCGACGTAGAGCCCGCGCCGGTCGAGGATGGCGGCCGCCTGATTGACGCCCACCGAGCACGCGACCATGAGGAACGAGACGACGAGCGTGATGAGGATGCCCGTGCGCACGTCGACCATGAGGTAGGCCTCCGCTCCCTCGCCGGCCGGGGTCGCCTCGGCGAAGGCCATGCCCGAGCCGCCGACCACCGCGACGAACGTCGTCATGGCCATCCCGCCGACCTGCCGCCATGCGGCCTTGGGGGATTCGAGGACGGCGCGCGCCGCGATGAGCCGCTCGGGGGTCGTCGCGCGCTTCACGCGGAGCCGCGCGTGCACGCCGATCGCCCACGGCCCGATGAGCCCGAGCACCCCCACGCCCGCGGCGAAGCAGCCGCCGAGCGCGATGACGACGGCGGCGTATCCCGGCAGCGCGCCCAGGGCGCTGAGCACCGCATACGCACCCGCGACGACCGCGACGGCGATGACCGCCCGCAGCCAGTGCAGCCGCGGCGCCTCCTGCCTCGTCCGCACACCCAGCGGCGAGATGTTGACGCGGCGCAGTCCGAGCCCCGCGCTGAGGGCGGCGACCGCGCCGACCGCGGCGACGACGCCGAGAAGCGGCCCGGGTCCGACCCAGAGCGACGCCGCGCCGATCGGCCGTCCGAGGAACGGGATGAGGCCGACGAACGGCATGAGCCCGAGGTAGAGCACGATGCCGACGAGCGCCCCGGCCACGGCGACCGCCGTCGACTCGAGCACGGTCATGATCGTGACGAGGCGGGGCGTCGCCCCGAGGAGGCGGAGCGTCGCGAGCCGGTCGTCGCGACGGCGCGCCGAGAGCCGGGCCGCAGCGCCGCCGAGAGCCATGAGCGGCACCGCGAGGATCGCGAGCGCCACGATGCTCAGCACCTGGTAGAGCGGGACGATGCCGGCGTCGTCGACCGGCCAGGCCCAGAACATGAGCACGCCCCCGAGCACGGTGAGGAGGAGAGCGGTCGTCACGGCGAACGCGACGGCGGGCAGCGCGAGCGCGGCCGCGCTCTGCGCGCTCGGTCGCGAGAGGTGCCAGGTCAGGCGCAGCACCGGGGCGCGGCCGCTCCCCTGCCCGAGCGGCGCGGGAGGCGCCGTGCGCTCGGCCGCCAGCGCGGTCATCGCGCCACCGCCGTCGTCCGCTCGCCCTGGACGATCCGTCCGTCGCTCAGGCGGATGGTCCGCGTGCAGCGCGCCGCGACCTGCGGATCGTGCGTGACCACGACGAGCGCGTGCCCCTGACGCAGGGTCGCGTCGAGCAGGGCGGTCATCACGTCGGCCGACGTGGCCGAGTCGAGCGCGCCGGTCGGCTCGTCGGCGAACACGACGCGCGCTCCGGTCGCCTGGGCGCGCGCGATCGCGACGCGCTGCGCCTGACCGCCGGAGAGCTGGCCGATGCGACGGTCCTCCATGCCGGCGAGGCCCAGCGCCGCGAGCCACTGCGCGGCGTGCGCCTGTGCCGCCTCCCGCGGATGGCCGGCGAGCATGAGCGGGAGCGCGACGTTCTCGACGGCCGTGAGCTCAGGCAGGAGGAGGCCCTGCTGGAACACGAAGCCGAGCTCCTCTCGACGCAGCTTCGAGCGCTCGGACTCGCGCAGGTCGTTCACGAGCCTGGCGCCCGTGCGCGTCTGGAGGGTCACCGTCCCGGCATCGGGGGTGATGATGCCCGCGAGCACGTGCAGCAGGGTGGTCTTGCCCGACCCCGAGGCGCCCATGATCGCGACGGCCTCGCCCGGGCGCACCTCGATGTCGACGCCCGCGAGCGCGTAGGTCGGTCCGTAGGCCTTCGTCAGGCCGCGTCCGCTGAGCAGCGGCGCGGACGGGGCATGGGCGGAGGCATCGGGTCGAGGGTCTGGAGTGTGCATGCATCCATGACATCGGACGGCCTCCCGCGGCGGCGTCCGCCGGGCGGCCCCATCCGGTCATCCTCGCGATGTATCCCGTCTCGGCCGCGGAGGGGAGCCGCCCCGCCGGCGGCTCCCCTCCGACCCGTCACCGGCGTGCGACGTCGAGGTCGAGGCCGCTGCGCTGCGCGACGTCCTCCCAGGCGAGGAACTTGAAGTTCGTGCTCGCCTCGTCCGAGCCCTCCGGCGTGTTGTCGCCGTCCTGCACGACGAGCAGTCCCCCGTCGAAGCCGGGCAGGCTCGCGCTCACCGCGTCCGCGCCGTCGCTGTGCTGCGTGCCGTCGACCGCGCCGTCGCCGATCGCGAACGAGCCGACGTAGTCGTTCCCGCCCTGCAGCTCGTAGACGGCGAAGGTGTCGTCGCCCTGGCTCGAGGCGAGGAGGTAGCCCTTCTTCCCCTTCGTGCGGTAGATCGTGAGCCCCTCGATGTCGGTGCGCAGAGCATCGCCTCCGAAGCCGGGGTTCTCCCCCGCGACGCATTCGTCGGTCTCCGGGTCGTACACGGCGGGCTGGCCGAACTCGACCGCGGTGTCGACGAGCTCGGGCTCTCCGGTGAGGTCGGCGTCGACCTTCCAGATGCCCACGAGCTCCTGGCCGAGGTAGGCCGTCCCTGTCCGGTCATCCACAACCATCCCCTCGACCTGCGCGTACTCGCCGGGGTCGTCGCACGTCGTCCAGGTGGAGCCGTCGGGCAGCGTGAACGCGGCCGGCAGGGCGAGCTCGCGGATGCGCTCCCAGCCGACGGTGCCGTCCTCGCGCGCCTTCAGCTCGAGGAGGGCCACCTCCGTCTCGGAGTTGCGGCTGACGAGCGCGTACGCGCCGTCGTCGTCCTGCCACGTCGTGAGGCCGTACGCGGTGTGCTCGCCGTCGATCTCCTCCTGAGAGGCGCTGAAGATC
Organism: Microbacterium sp. JZ37; assembly: GCF_035188445.1. Classification (NCBI taxonomy): domain Bacteria; kingdom Bacillati; phylum Actinomycetota; class Actinomycetes; order Micrococcales; family Microbacteriaceae; genus Microbacterium; species Microbacterium sp. JZ37. Next base: position 2,258,892 of record NZ_CP045253.1, read on the forward strand.
CAGCCGGCGTCGGGGTCGGTGACCTCGGTCAGCTCGCCGTCGTCGATGACGAAGATGCCCAGGTCGTCCATGCCCTTGTCGGACGCGACCGCGAGGTCGACCTCGTCGCCGTCGAGCTCGAAGTCCTCGACGATGTCGACGTTGTTGTAGCGGCCGGGCGCGTGGTCGTCGCCGGGTGCCGGCTTCGGGGCGATGTGCTGGAGCTCCTCGCCGTCGAGGTCGTACACGTAGATGCCGGCCTCCTTCGCGGTCGCGATGACCACGCTGTCCTCGGGGTCGTCCTCGTCGATCCAGATCGCGGGGTCGTCGGCGTCGGCGTCGTCCTCGTCCCACAGCGCGGGGGTCTCGAGCACGGCCGTGAGCTCATCGGGCTCGTCGTGGTGAGGGCGCGCCTGCGTGGCGGAGGCGCCGACGAGCACGGCGGCCGTGCCGATCGCGGTGACGGTGAGCAGTCGGGGCAGCAAGGTCTCTCCTCGGTTCGGGGAACGGTGACGCTCGATCGTTCTCCCCGGCCGTGAACGCGACATGAACCGGCGCTGACGCGACGACCGGCGTTGACGGCGCCGCCGCGGGTGCCTAGCGTCAGTCGCAGGCGGCCCCGAGGAGGCAGGCGCATGGGAGTGGTGTTCTCGAGCTTCACGACGTCTCTCGACGGATTCATCGCCGACGAGCACGGCCGGGTCGGCGCGCTCTTCGACTGGTACGAGAACGGCGACGTCGAGGTGCCGCTGCGCGGCTACGGCCTGGTGTTCCACATGTCGCAGGCGAGCGCCGACTACTGGCGGCAGAACGACACCGAGGGCGCGTTCGTGGCCGGACGCGGGATCTTCGACGACGCGCGGGGCTGGGGCGGGAGGCCGCCGGGCGACTCGCCGACCGTCGTGGTCACGCATCGACCGCCTCCGGAAGGCTGGCCGCCCGTGCCGGACGCGCCCTTCACCTTCGTCGGCGACCTCGACGAGGGACTGCGGATCGCGCGCGAGCTCGCCGGCGACGGCGACATCAACGTCGCGGGCGCCGACATCGTGCGCCAGTGCCTCGACCGCGGCGTCCTCGAGGAGATCCGCGTCGACCTCGCGCCCGTGCTGCTGCACGCCGGCACGCGGTACCTCGCCGGGATCGCCCGCCGGGACATCGAGCTCACGCAGCTCCAGGTCGTCGAGGGCACGGGCGTGACCCACATCCGGTACGCCGTCGCGTACCGCGACTCCGCGGACGCGCGCTGATCCCGCGGAGCTCAGCCCTCCAGCAGGCCGACCGCGGTGTCGAGCGTGCGCGCCGCAGCCTGCGCGTCGACCCGCACGGTGGCGAGCGCCGCGACGACGAGCCCCGTGAGCGCTTCCGCGAGTCGCAGCCGCTCGCCCTCCGACCGCTCCGGATGCCGTGCGGCGACGCCTGCGGCGAGCGCGTCGCGCAACTCGGCACGGTAGGCCGCGACCGTCTCGGCGACCGCGTGGTCGTCGCCGATCGGCGCCGACGCGGCGTTGATGAGGAGGCACCCGCTCGTGGCCGGGAGCGTGCGCGCCCGCGCGAGCGCATCGCGCAGACCCACGAGATAGTCGCGTGCCGCGGTCACCGCCACGTCCGCGCCCTGCAGCGGCCTCAGGCGCGGGCGCACGACCTCGTCGAGGTAGCTCTCGACGGCGGCGTCGAAGAGACCGCGCTTGGATCCGAACGCGTGATAGAGGCTCGACCGCCGCAGCCCCGTCGCCTCCTCGAGCGCGGGCACCGACGCGCCCTCATAGCCCTCGTGCCAGAACACGCCGCGCGCCGCGCGCACGACCTCCGCGCGGTCGAAGCTCGGAATCCGCCCCATGTCCGCTCCCGTCACCCGTTCCCCGGACTATATTGTAACGGTCATTACAGAAAGGTCGATCATGATCGTCGCAGGTCTCGTGCTCGCCGCCGTCGCGGCACTCGTCCACGTCTACATCTTCTTCCTCGAGTCGATCGCCTGGACGAGCCCGCGCGCCCTCAGGACGTTCGGGCAGACGCGCGAGGCGGCCGAGGCGCAGAGGGAGCTCGCCTTCAACCAGGGCTTCTACAACCTGTTCCTCGCGATCGTCGCGGCCCTCGGCGTCGTGCTGTTCGCCACGGGCGCGGCCGTCGTCGGGGCGACCCTCGTCTTCACCGGAGTGGGCTCGATGCTGGCCGCGAGCCTCGTGCTCCTGATCTCGAGCCCCGACAAGGCCGCGGCCGCGCTGAAGCAGGGCCTGGTCCCTGCTCTGTCCGTGATCGCGCTCGCGATCGGCCTCGCCCTGTGATCGACGCACCCCGCGAAACCGCAGCGAAGGAGAGAACCCGGCCCATGCCATCCGCCGTCAGCACTCAGATCCAGCTCGTGTCCCGCCCTCAGGGCTGGCCGACCCACGAGGACTTCCGCACGGTCCAGGTGACCTACGGCGACCTCGCTGCCGGGGAGGTCCGTGTGGAGAACGCGTTCGTCTCCGTGGACCCGTACATGCGCGGGCGCATGAACGACGCGCGCAGCTACGTCGCGCCGTACGCGCTCGGCGAGACCATGGAGGGCGGAGCGGTCGGACGGGTCGTGGCGTCGGCGTCGGACGACGTGCCGGTGGGCAGCGTCGTCGTGCACCAGCTCGGATGGCGCGACATCGCGCAGGCTGACGCGTCGGCGTTCCGAGTCGTCCCCGACCTGCCCGGCGTTCCCCTCTCGCTGCGGCTCCACATCCTCGGGATGACCGGGCTCACGGCGTACGTCGGGCTCACCCGCATCGCGGAGATGAAGGAGGGCGACACGGTCTTCATCTCGGGCGCGGCCGGAGCCGTGGGCACGGCCGCGGGCCAGATCGCGCGGCTCCTCGGCGCGAAGCGCGTGATCGGCTCGGCGGGCTCGCCCGAGAAGGTCGCCCTGCTCACCGAGAAGTACGGCTACGACGCGGCGGTGGACTACAAGGTCGCCCCCATCCGTCAGCAGCTGGCGGACGCCGCGCCCGAGGGCATCGACATCTACTTCGACAACGTGGGCGGCGACCACCTCGAGGCCGCCCTCGACGCCTTCAACGACGGCGGCCGCGCGGCCCTGTGCGGGGCGATCGCCACGTACAACGCCGACGGCCCCGTGCCGGGCCCCGACAACCTGTCGAACCTCGTCACGCGCGGTCTGCGCCTCGAGGGCTTCACGGTCGGCAATCATCTGTCGGCGGCGCCGGAGTTCCAGGAGCGGATGGGCGGATGGCTCGCGGAGGGACGCATCGCCTACGACGAGACGATCGTCGACGGCATCGACCACGCGGTCGACGCGTTCCTCGACATGATGCGCGGCGCGAACACCGGGAAGATGCTCGTCCGGATCTGAGGCCAGGGCCGCGCTATCGTCGCGGCATGAGCACCACCCTGAGCGACACCGATCTCGCGCATCTGCGCCGCTGCGTCGACCTCGCGCGCGAGGCCCTCGACGACGGGGATGAGCCGTTCGGCTCCGTCCTCGTCGACGCCGAGGGCCTCGTGCGCTTCGAGGACCGCAACCGCGTGAAGGACGGCGACGCCACCCGACACCCGGAGTTCGAGATCGCACGCTGGGCAGCCGCGCACCTGTCGCCCGCCGAGCGGCGGACGTGCACCGTGTACACCTCGGGTGAGCACTGCCCGATGTGCGCCGCTGCGCACGCGTGGGTCGGGCTCGGGCGCATCGTGTACGCGTCGAGCACCGAGCAGCTGGACGCGTGGCATCGCGCGTGGGGCGTCCCCCCTGGCCCCGTCGCCGCCCTGCCCATCACGGCGGTCGCGCCCGGCGTCCGCGTCGCCGGCCCCGCGCCCCAGCTCGCGGCCGAGATCCGCGCCCTGCACGCGCGCATGCTCGGCCGCGAGGCGGACGACGGCGATCAGGCCGGCTGAGCCGCGCGGACCCGCAGGGCGCGCGCGAGGTGGTCGCGCTCCTCGATGACGATCCGGCGCAGTGCGGCCGGGGCGTCGCCGTTCGCGGCGAGCCACGCGTCGACGCGATCGAGTGAATCGGCCTCGGGGAACAGCCCGCGCACGAGGCGCCCCGCGATCTCGATGCTGCGCTCCTCCCACGCGGCGCGGATCCGCGCGAAGTAGGCGTCGTCGAAATCGGCGACGAGGTCGCGCCGGCCGCCGGCGCGGAAGCCCGAGATGGTCGCCGAGAGGTGGTCGTTCGTGAGCGTCCGATCCTCCCACGCGGCGTTCCACGCGTCCCGGCGGACCGCGGCGTCAGGGCGCGACGCGAGCACCCGGAGGTGCTCCGTCCGGCCGCTCGCGGTGTCGTCGCGCGCGAGCTCGGCGTCGGCGTCGGCAGACGTCGCATGCCCGGTTGCGGCGAGCGCCGCGAGCCACGCCCAGCGGAGGTCGGGGTCGAGAGCGAGGCCATCCGGCGCAGGCCGCTCGCCCGCGAGGATCGCACGGAGGTCGGCGGCGCGCCCGTCGTGGAAGGCCGCCGCCGACGCGACCGCACGCGCCCAGGCGAGCTGGCCGTCCGACCCCGGTGCCGCCGCGGTCATCCCCTGCCACGTCGTCTCGAGCCAGGCCGCGCGCTCGGCCGCGCGCGACGACTCCGGCGTGTAGTGCCCGACCGCGTAGGCGGAGTTCGCGAGCACGCCGCCGAGCAGCGCGACGTTCGACTCGGCCGGTGCGTGACGCCGGACGATCTCGAGGTAGCGCCCCGTGGGGAGCTCCCCGTCGCGGGCCGCGTTCCAGAGCGCCGACCACACGAGCCCGCGCGCGAGCGCATCGTCGATGGTCGAGAGCGCCTCGTGCACGGCGTCGAGCGAGCGCGCGTCGAGGCGGACCTTGGCGTACGTGCGGTCGCCGTCGTTCGGGAGGATCAGATCGACGTCGGGGGCGACCGGGAGATCCACGGTCGTGCGCTCCGCGCGGATGTCGAGGTCGAGCGATGCGCGGCGGACGAGGCGGCCCGCGTCGATCGCGTACAGGCCGAGCGAGAGCCGGTGCGGACGCGGATCGGTCTGCACGACGGTGAGGCCCTGCCCGCGCTCGACCGAGATCGTCGACATGCCGGTCGTCTCGAGCCACGCGCGCGACCACGCGCGGACGTCGCGGCCGGACACGGCCTCGAGCTGCGCGAGCAGATCCTCGAGCGTCGTGTTCCCGTACGCGTGCGCGGCGAAGTAGCGTCGGGCCCCCTCGAAGAACGCCTCCTCGCCGACGAACGCGACGAGCTGCTTGAGGACCGACGCGCCCTTCGCGTAGGTGATCCCGTCGAAGTTGAGCTTGGCTGCCTCGAGATCGGGGATGTCGGCGACGATCGGATGGGTCGTCGGCAGCTGGTCCTGCTGATACGCCCACGCCTTGCGTCGATTCGCGAACGTCACCCAGGCGTCTGTGAACCGGGTCGCCGCGGCGGCCGCGTGCGAGCCCATGTAGTCGGCGAAGGACTCCTTGAGCCAGAGGTCGTCCCACCAGCGCATCGTGACGAGATCGCCGAACCACATGTGCGCCATCTCGTGGAGGATCGTGTTGGCGCGCGCCTCGTGCTGCGCCGCCGTCGACGCGCCGCGGTACACGTAGGCCTCCGTGAAGGTCACGAGACCGGGATTCTCCATCGCCCCGAGGTTGTACTCGGGAACGAACACCTGGTCGTACTTGCCCCACGGGTACGCGAACGCGAACGCGTCCGTGAAGAAGTCGAGGCCCTGGCGCGTGACCTCGAGCACCTCGTCCGCGTCGAGGTGCTCCGCGAGCGACCCGCGGCAGAGGACGCCGAGCGCGACCTCCTGCTCGTCGCGGCGCCAGACGCCGTCGACGCGGTGGTAGGGGCCCGCGGCGACCGACGTGATGTAGCTCGAGATCGGCAGAGTCGGCGCGAATTCGACGTGCTGCGCGCCATCCGCCTCCTCCGACGCGACCGCGCTCTGATTCGAGAGCACGTGCCATCCGCGCGGCGCGGAGACGCGGAACGTGTACCGCGCCTTCATGTCGGGCTGCTCGAAGCAGGCCATCACCCGGCGGGAATCGGCGGGCTCGTACTGCGTGTACAGATAGGTCTCGCCGTCGACGGGGTCGACGAACCGGTGCAGGCCCTCGCCCGATCGGCTGTATGCGCCGCGTGCCGCGATGCGCACGGTGTTGCGGTCGGCGAGGCCCGAGACGCGGATGCGCGCGCCATCCCACTCGACATCGTGCGCGACGCCGTTCACCTCGACGGACTCGACGGCCTCTCCGATGAAGTCGATCCACGTCTCCTCGGCCGTCGCGTCGAATTCGAGGACGCTCGTCGTCGGGAAGCCGCTGCGCTGCGGATCGGGTGCTCCCGTGAGATCGAGCTCGACGCGGATGGCGTGGACGGTGATGGCCGCGGATCGCGCGGCCGCTGCTTCACGGCTGAGGTTGGCGCTGTTCACCGGTCCATGCTTTCACGGCGCGGAGCCGTCGCCGCGGAGCGGCCCCGCGCGTAGGCTGGCCGCGATGAGCACTTCCGCAGACGACGGCCGCATGAACTTCCACACGCGCAAGTGGGTCCGCCCCGAGGACCTCAACGCGAACGGCACCCTGTTCGGCGGGAGCCTGCTCAAGTGGATCGACGAGGAAGCCGCGATCTACGCGATCATCCAGCTCGGCAACTACCGCGTCGTGACGAAGTTCATCTCGGAGATCAACTTCGAGGCGTCGGCTGTGCAGGGCGATCTCATCGAGATGGGCCTCATCGCGACGCACTTCGGCCGCACGTCGCTCACGATGCGCGCTGTCGTGCGCAACATGATCACGCGGCGGACGATCCTCACGATCGAGAAGATCGTCTTCGTGAACCTCGGCGAGGACGGCAACCCCGCCCCCCACGGCTACGACTCGATCACCTACCAGCGCGATCGCATGCCGACGGAGCACTCCGCGACCGGGACCATCCGCCTGCCGCAGGCATAGTCGCCGACGCGGCGGGCCCGGCTCGGAGGCTCAGAGCAGGCCGCGCCGCCGACGAAGCTGCAGAGGAGGCGCACCGCCCGACGTCAGCGCACGCGCAGCGCGCCGGGCTGGATCTCGACCGTGAACTGCGTCACCTCGCCGAGGTCGTCGCCGTCGACCTCGAGCACGCGCGGCTCCGGCAGCTCGACCGCGACCGACGTCGCCCGCGCGTGGGCCGCCGTGTCGCCGCTCTCGGCGCGGTCGGTCGCACCCATGAGACGGCGGATGCCGTTGTCCCACACGAACGAGCGCAGGGTGTCCAGCCAGCCGGCGATGCCCTCCGCGCTCAGCAGCAGCAGGTCGAGCTCGCCGTCCGACGGATCCGCGTCGGGCAGGAGCGTGATGCCGCCCTGCAGCATGCCGCAGTTGCCGACCATCAGGGTGTGCCCCGCCGCCGTCACGGCCTCTCCCCCGTCGACCGCGATCCGCAGCTCGATGACCTCGCTCGCGTTGACCGCGCGCCCGAGGGACTCCACGTAGGCGAGCCATCCGACCTTGCTCTTGAGGTCGTCGTCGGTCTCCACGATCATGTGCGCGTCGATGCCGAATCCGGCCATGACGGCGAAGGCCTGCCGCGTGGGCGCCCCGTCGACGGCCGTCTCGATCCATCCGATGTCGATCACGCGCGCTTCGTCGGCGAGCGCGCGAGCGAACGCCGCCTGCGGGTTGTTGAGCGGGATGTCGAGGTTGCGCGCGAGCAGGTTGCCGGTTCCCAGGGGCACGATCGCGAGCTCCGCGCCCGCGCCCGGCTCCGCGAGGCGCTCCGCGACCGCGCGCACCGTGCCGTCGCCGCCCGCCGCGACGATCACGTCGGCGCCCCACTCGAGCGCATCCTCCGTCGCCTTCTGACCGGGATCCTCGACGGTGGTCTCCCACCACGAGATCTCCCGCTCGTCATCGCCGAGCGCGGCGGCGAGCCCGGTCTCGAGCACCTCGCGCTCGGTCTTCGACGGGTTCCAGACGATCGCGATCCGCTCGAGTGCCATGCTTCCCCCTGTGTCCTGCGGCCCGACTCGCCTCCTCAGCCCTCGGGGAGTGCGAGCTTGGCCTTCTTCGCCTGCTTGCGGTTGCGGTCCTTCGCGAAGATCTTCTTCGCGTCCGCTGGGTCCAGTCTGCCCTCGGCGAGCAGGCGGATGGGGCACCGCTTGCAGCGTGGCTTCGACTTGCAGCAGGACTTCTTCGGCTTGACCCGCTTGCTCTTCTTCTTCCCGGAGGACATCCCGACATGGTAGGCCGCCCGGCTCCCCGCGCGAAGAGGGGAGCCGGGCGGATGACGCCGCGTGTCACGCGGCGGCCGAGCGGATGGCGCCGGCCGGTCAGCGCGCGTCGGCCACGGCCGCGACGGCGACGTCGGGATGGTCGCTGAAGACGCCGTCGAGGCCGGCATCGACGAACGCGCGCAGCTCCCCGGCGAGATCGCCGGCCGCATTCGGGTCGGCGCTCGACCGGAACTCGGCGGGCAGGAACTGGTTCTCGAGCCGGAACGTCCACCCGTGCACCTCGAGTCCGGCGGCGTGCGCGTCGGCGACGACCGCGGTCGGCTCGGCGAGCGTGCCATCGGCCGCGCGCGGGATGACGACCGACTTCTCGGCGCCGAGGATGTCGGCGTACGTCGCGATCTCCGCGAGCCCCTCGGGCGTGACGAGGTCGGCGTACGTGCGCGGGTCGCCCGCGGCGCGCAGGTCGAACGGTGCGCCCGACGAGTTCGCGAGCTGGGCGATCCGGACATCCGTCATCGCGTCGAGATCGCGCAGGTTGCCGGTCTCGAAGCTCTGGATGACGACGGGCGCGTCCGCGCGATTCATCCCGTCGGCCTCGAGCGCCGCGACGAGCGGCTCCTCGAGCGAGAGGCCGATCCCGTCGAAGTAGGTGGGGTGCTTCGTCTCGGGCGCGATCCCGACGGGCTCCCCGTCGCACGTCGTGGAGTGGCGGGCGAGGTCGATCACCTCGTCGAGGGTGGGGATCAGGTACAGCCCGTCATAGGCCGCGCTGCCAGGGCGGACGTGCGGAACGCGCTCCTTGGCGCGCAGCGTGCGCAGCTCGGCGAGCGTGAAGTCCTCCGTGAACCAGCCCGTCACGCTCACGCCGTCGATGACCTTCGTCGTCCGGCGATCGGCGAACTCCGGATGGGCGGCGACGTCGGTCGTCCCGCCGATCTCGTTCTCATGCCGGGCCACGAGGACGCCGTCCTTCGTCGACACGACATCCGGCTCGATGTAGTCGGCGCACTGCAGGATGGCCGTCTCGTACGCCGCGAGCGTGTGCTCGGGACGGTACCCGCTCGCGCCGCGGTGGCCGATGACGTCGACCGCCGAGACCTGCGGTCGCGTCTTCTCGAACGACACGACCGCGAACTCGGTGTCGTCGGGCGTGCCCGGTACGCGCGCGTCGTTGCCGGGGTAGTTGTTGTCGTTCCCGATGAGAAGGTCGCCGCCGCGCAGCTGCACGACCGTCTCGAACGACTGGACGGGGAGGGAGAAGACCTCGCCCGTCCCGTAGCCGTCGCCCGCGCCGATCCCGCTCGGGTTCGCGATGCGCAGCGCGTCGAGCGCGAGGGTCTTCTCGACGTATCCGTCGTCGTCCACGCTGTCCAGGGCGACGCGGTACACGCGCTTGGTCACGGCCTGCTCGCCCTCGAAGTCGTCGCGCTCGACGAGCAGCAGATCGCCGCCGCGGACGGCGAAGGCGTCGCCGATGACGTTGGCCTCCTGGTCGGCCTGGTAGCTCCAGGTGCGCCCCGTGTACGCGCCCGCGCGGATGTCGAACTCCAGGATCTCCCGGCGACGCTGGTCGGCGTCGTCGGCGTACGCGCCCTCGACCACCGGGTACAGGTAGTGGCCGTTCGTCGAGATCGCGAGCGCCTCGAAGCCGCGGCTCGAGCGCACGCGCGGCGTCTCTCCGGCCGAGAGGTAGGGGTTCTGCGGCGACTTCGCGCCCTCGAGCGCGTAGGGCTTCTCGAGGAGCGTGCCCTCGGCGTCGAAGTGGAGCAGGAACGGCCCGAACTCCTCGCCGACCCAGAACGTGCCGTCCTTCGCGCGCACGACCGACTCGATGTCGAAGTCGGCGCCCGTCAGCAGCCGCTCCTCCGTGCCCTCGTTCACGATCGGGAAGTCCAGGAGGTCGTCGCGGTCGTTGTACGAGATGAACCGCTCGACCGCGATCTCGCCGGAGCCGCCCTCCGCCGTCTCCCAGTCGGGACGGACGAGGTAGCTGCGCAGGAGGAAGTCGGCGGAGTTCGCCTTGGAGCCGAACCCGTTGTCGGGCTGAGCCCAGAACGTGCCGTCGCCGTTGTCGATCATGGCGGAGAACCCGGGGATGACCTGGCCCTCCCACGGGCCCGTGCGGCCGTTCGCGGGGGTCGCGAGGGCGCCCGACGGCGGCCCCTCCTCGAGGTGGTCGGCGGAGAGGGTCGCGCGCGCGACGAGCGTGGGCTCGTCGACGGGCGCGCCGCCCTTCTCGTTCGCGGCCAGGGCGGGAGCGGGGACGAGGGAGACGGCCACGGCGGCCGCCGCGGCGGCCGCGGCCAGGCGCTGGGGCCTCCGGGAGAGGATTCGCTTCATGCCGCCAGCGAACCGAACCGCGCGAGCACGACGGTGTCGCGCATGCGGCTGCGCGGCGACGCCGAGGTGAACGGCCGGAAGCACCCGGGGACGCTCCCCGGCCATCCGCCTCAGAACGCGATCGGAAGCGAGGGCGCGAGCCGCCGAAGCCGCGTGTACGTCGGCAGGAGGGCGTCGTACAGCTCGTCGAAGACGGGCAGGAGCGCTCCGTAGACGGCGGCGTCGCCGGGATGCGGGCGGATGGTCTCGTGCACGGGCAGGCGCTCGGCCGCGACGTCGATCGATTCGATGAGCCCGAGCGCCTGCATGCCGAGGAGGGCTGCGCCGTAGCTGGAGCCCTCCTGCCCCTCGAGCAGGCCGACCGGAGCGCCGAACGCATCCGCGAGGGTCTGCTGCCACAGCGGGTGCTTCATGACGCCGCCCGTCGCGCGGATCTCCTCGACCTCGAGGTCGGCCGCGCGCATCGACTGCAGGACGAGGGCCAGCTGCAGGGCGACGCCCTCGACCGCCGCGCGCACGAGGTGCTCCGTGCGATGTGCGCGGGTGAGCCCGATGTAGGCGCCGCGCGCGATGCTGCTCCAGTGCGGTGCGCGCTCGCTGAGGAGGTAGGGCAGCATGATCAGGCCGCCCGAGCCGGCCGGCACGGTCGCCGCCGCATCGAGCAGCTCGGCGGTCGACAGCTCGTGACCGCCGGCGATCTCGGACCGCACCCACTCGAGGGTCACGCCGCCGTTGTTGATCGCCCCGCCGATGACCCAGCGGTCCTCCGTGAGGGCGTAGCAGAAGACGCCGCCGCGAGGGTCGACCGCCGGACGGCGGACGGCGACGCGCAGCGCCCCGCTCGTGCCGATCGAGCAGGCGGCGACCCCGGGCCGCACGGCGCCCACGCCGAGATTGGCGAGGGGGCCGTCTCCTGCGCCGACGACCACGGGGGTCGCGAGCGGGAGGCCCGTGGCGGACGCCCCCTCCTCCGTGAGCGCGTCGAGCACCGTGGTCGTCGGGACGAGCTCGGGGAGCTGCTCGGCGCGGATGCCCGCGAGCGAGAGCGCCTCCTCGTCCCAGTCGAGGCGGTGGATGTCCATGAGCCCCGAGCACGACGCGAGCGAGTGGTCGATGACGAGCGCGCCGCACATCCGCAGCAGCACCCAGTCCTTGATCCCCGCCCAGATGGCCGCCTGCTGGCGGATCCGCGGCTCCTGCTCGCGGAACCAGATGAGCTTGGTGAGCGGCGACATGGGGTGGATGGGCGTTCCCGTGCGCCGATGGAGCGCGAGCCCGCTCGCGGACGCGCGCAGCCGCTCCGCCTGCACCGCCGCGCGCGTGTCGGCCCACGTGACGACGGGCGTGATCGGCTGCAGCTGCGCGTCGAGCGCCAGCAGCGAGTGCATCGCCGAGGAGAACGACAGCCCCGCGACGCGCTCCGCGCCGACCTCGGCGACGACCTCGCGCACCGATGCGTAGACCGCGCCCAGGATGAGCTCGGGATCCTGGACGGCGTGACCGGGATGCGGCTCCTCGAGCGGGTAGCCCTGCGAGGCCGAGGCGACGAGCTCGCCGTCGACCGTGTAGGCGACCGCCTTCGTGGCGGTCGTCCCCATGTCGACGCCGATCACGATGTCGCGCGGGTTCGTCATGCTCCGACCTCCTCGTCAGCCAGCGTCGCTCTGCAGCGTCACGACCACCTTGCCGGAAACCTGCGCATCGCGCGCGATCCGGAAGGCCTCGGCGACCTCGGCGAGCGGAAGCGCATGCGTGACGACCCTCTCGATGCCGGGGTCGGCCGCCAGCAGCGCGACGGCCTCGTCGATCTCGTCATGGAACCGGAAGGTGCCCACGAGGTGCACCTCCTTCGAGATGTACGGCGCGAGGTTCACCGGCCGCGGCTCGTTCGGGACCATCCCGACCTGCACGACGACGCCCTTGCGGCGCACCGCCGTGCCGGCCGACGAGATCGCGACGGGCGCCCCCGAGCACTCGAAGACGACGTCGAACGCGCTCTGCGGGAGCTCCTCGACGCCCACGCGAACGAGCGCGTCGGCGCCGAGCTCCTCGGCCCGCGCGAGCGGGGCCTCGAGCACGTCGCTCACCGTGATGTGCGCGGCGCCGCGTGCGCGGGCCGCGGCGACCGCGAGCAGGCCGATCGGCCCGGCACCCGACACGAGCACCCGGGCGCCGGCGAGATCGCCGGCCCGCGTGGCGGCGTGCAGGGCGACGCCCAGCGGCTCGGCGAGCACGGCGCGGCGCACGGGCAGCGTGTCGGGCAGGATGCGGATCATGTCGGCCCGCACGACGAGCTGCTCGCTCATGCCGCCCTGGGTGTGCGGCCACGTCGACGCGCTGCCGAGGTACGACCCGCCCGGCCACAGGTGCGGGTCGTCCTCGATGCCGCGCTCCGGGGTCCCGAAGCGCGCGGGATGGACCGTCACCGGCGTCCCGGGGGCGAGCCGGCCCGACGGGTCGAGATCGACCCGTCCCGACAGCTCGTGGCCGGGGACGAGGGGCTCCCGCACCACGTACTCGCCGTTCGCGCCCTCGAAGTAGTAGTGCAGGTCGGAGCCGCAGATGCCGACGCTGTCGACGCGGATCCGCACCTCGCCCTCCCCCGGCTCGGGCGTCGGGGCCTCGCGGACCTCGATCCGCTCCTTGCCGTCGATGAATGCGGCGCGCATGCTCTTCTCCCTCTCGCTCACACGACGGCGGTCATGCCGCCGTCGACGAAGATGTTCTGCCCCGAGACGAAGCTCGACGCATCGGACGCGAGGTAGAGCAGCGTGCCCCACAGCTCGCGGAAGTCCCCCAGCGCTGCGCCGGCGTCCGGTTCACGAGCCAGGAGTTGAACGCCTCGTCCTCGACGAGGGCCCGGTTCATCTCGGTCGCGAAGTACCCGGGCGAGATCGCGTTGACCTGCACGTCGTAGCGCGCGAGGTCGGCGGCCATCCCCTTCGTGAGCATCGCGACGCCGCCCTTCGACGCCGAGTACGGCGCGATCGTCTGCCGTGCCAGCTGCGACTGCACCGATCCGATGTTGATCACCTTGCCGGAGCGGCGCTCGGCCATCCCGGGGGTGACGAACCGCGACACGTAGAACACGCTCGAGAGGTTCGCGCTCACGACGGCATCCCAGTCCGCGACCGGGAACTCGGTGAACGGAGCGCGCCGTTGCACGCCCGCGTTGTTCACGAGGATGTCGGGCACGCCGTGCGCGGCGACGATGTCGGCCACGCCGCGCTCGACGGCCTCGGCGTCGGTGACGTCGAACGTCGCCGCGTGCGGTCGGCGGCCGGTCGCCTCGGCGATCGCGTCCTGCGCGGACGCGAGCGCCGCGGCGTCGCGTCCGTGCAGGACGACCTCGGCGCCCGCCTCCGCGAGCGCGAGGGCGAGAGAGGCGCCGAGCCCGCGAGAGGAGCCGGTGACGAGCGCGAGCCGGCCCGTGATGTCGAAGATCCCCGCCATGCTCAGAAGATCGCGAAGATGACGAGCACGATCGCGAAGCCGACGACCGACTCGATCGCCTGCTGCACGGTCCAGGTCTTGAGGGTGGTCTTGACGTCCATGCCCATGAGCCGGCCGACCAGCCAGAAGCCCGAGTCGTTCACGTGGCTGGCGAACACCGAGCCCGCCGCCGCGGCGAGCGTGATGGCGGCCGTGTCGATGACGCTGTATCCGCCCGACGTGACGGCCGGCGCGAGAAGGCCCGCGGTCGTGACGAGGGCGACCGTCGCCGAGCCCTGCGCGACGCGCAGCGCGACGGCGATGACGTACGCGGCGAAGATCACGGGCATGCCGAGGTCGGCGAGGGTGCTGGAGAGGGCGTCGCCGATGCCGGATGCGCGCAGGACGCCGCCGAACATGCCGCCGGCGCCCGTGATGAGGATCACCGAGGCCACCGTGCCGAGCGTGCCCTCGACGAGCTTCTCGAGCGCCGAGCCGTTCTCGCCGCGGAACTTGCCGAGGACGAGCAGGGCGACGAGGGCCGTGATGAGAAGCGCGACCGGCGACGTGCCGATGAGGATGAGCGCCTGGACCCACACGGCGTCGCCGTCGACGACGCCCGCGGTCGCCAGGGTGCTGAGTCCGGTGTTGAGGAAGATGAGCACGAGCGGGAGCAGGAGGATCATGATGACCGTGCTCGCCTTCGGCGGGTTCGCGGGCTGGTCGTCGTCCTGCGCGCCGAAGAGCTCGGGGACGATCATCGGGTAGCGCGAGTTGACGAACTTGCCCCACAGGTAGCCCGAGAGGTACCAGGCCGGGAACGCGATGACGAGGCCGAGCAGCATGACGACGCCGAGGTTCGCGCCGAAGAAGTCCGATGCGGCGACAGGGCCCGGGTGCGGGGGCAGGAAGACGTGCATGACCGAGAAGGCCGCCGCCCCGCTGAAGCCGTAGAGCAGGAGGTTCCGGCCGCCGATGCGACGCGCGACCGCGAAGATGATCGGCAGCATGACGATGAGGCCCGCGTCGAAGAAGATCGGGAAGCCGAGGATGAGCGAGGTGAGGCCGAGCGCGAAGGCTGCGCGCTTCTCGCCGAAGATGGCGACCATCTTCTCCGCGATGACGCGGGCTCCGCCCGACGACTCGATGAGGCGGCCGATGATCGCGCCGAGGCCGATGAGCAGGGCGACGGAGCCGAGCGTCCCGCCGAAGCTCGACACGAGCACCTCGTTGACGAGCGCGTTCAGCGGCAGGCCGGTCGCGATCGCGGTGAGCAGCGAGACGACGATGAGGACGAGGAAGGCGTGCAGCCTCACCTTGATCACGAGGAAGAGGATGAGCGCGACGGCGACGGCCGCGATGCCGAGCAGAGGCCCGGTGCCCATCGTCTGGGTCCAGTCTTCCATGGTTTCTCCATTGAAATCGAGGGCGCGCACTGTCGCGCGCCGTGCATCAAAGGTACTACTTAAACAACCGATAAGATACTACGTAACCGCGAGCAAGGGAGCGACATGGCCATCGGAGTCCACGGCGATGTGCTCGACGATCTCGGGAGCCGGATTGCATCGGGCGACCCCCAGCCGGGAGCCGTCTTCACGCTCGCCCAGCTGGAGCGCGACTACGGCGCCTCCCGCACGGTCGTCCGCGAGGCGGTGCGCGTGCTCGAGAGCATCCACATGGTCGCGTCGCGCCGCAAGGTCGGCATCACCGTCCTCCCCCGCGAGCAGTGGGACGCCTTCGATCCGCACCTCATCCAGTGGAACCTGCGCGGCCGCTTCCGCCAGCAGCAGCTCGAGGCCCTCATGGAGCTGCGCGTCACGGTCGAGCCCATGGCCGCGCGCCTCGCTGCCGCCCGCGCGACCTCGGCTCAGCGCGCCGAGCTCCTGCGTCTCGCCGAGCGGCTCAACGCACTCGGGCAGGCGGGCGACGGCGACTCGGAGGAGTACCTCGCTGCCGACCTCGCCTTCCACGGCACGCTCCTCGCCGCCTCCGGGAACCCGCTTCTTACAGCGCTCGAGACGCCGGTCCACGAGGTGCTGAGCGGACGCGCGAAGCTCGGCCTCACTCCGGGCATCCCCGCTGAGGGCACGCTCGAGGATCATCTGCTCACGGCCCGGGCCATCGCCGAGGGCGACCGCGACGCCGCCGAACGGCACTCGCGGTCGCACATGATGACGGTGTGGAGCGAGATCGCCTCCGACGACGTGATCAGCTGACGCCGAGGTCGGCTCGGTAGAGTCAGCCTGTCGGACGCTCGTCGTCCGAGAGCAGTGCATCTACCGGCCGCCGGAGACCCCGGCGGACAGCGGCGGCACCCGAACCCCGCAGACCGGAGGTGCCCATGACGATCAGCGACGTCCGAGAGAGCCGCAGCCTCCTGCGCATCGCAGGACTCCCCTACTTCCTCATCGCGCTCGTGGCGCGGCTGCCGTTCGCCATGATGGTGGTCGGCGTGCTCACGGCGGTCGTGTCCGTCCGGGGCTCGCTCGCGCTCGGCGGGCTCACGTCCGCGACCGTCGGACTCGGCACGGCGTGCTTCGGCGCACTGCTGGGCGCCGCCGCCGATGCCTTCGGGCAGCGCCGCGTGCTCCTTCTGCTCGCGGCGGCGAACGCGGCGGCGCTCGCGCTGTTCGCCGCGGTCGTCTACGGCGACACCCCCGACGGACTCGTGCTCGCGGCGGCCTTCGGGATCGGCGCGACGGCTCCCCAGGTCGCGCCGCTCTCGCGCGCCCGGCTCGTGACGCTCATCCGGCACCGGATGGCCCCCGACCGCGCACCGCGCACCCTCTCGTCGACGATGGCGTACGAGTCCGCGGCCGACGAGACCGTTTTCGTGATCGGCCCCTTCATCGTGGGCCTGCTCGCTGCGGCGATCGCGCCGTGGGCGCCGCTCGTCGGCGCCGCCGCGCTGACCGCGGTCTTCGTCGGCGCCTTCGCGCTGCATCCCACGGGGCGCCTGGTCGCCCCCGGTCGCGAGGACGGCGCGGCGCCCTCCTCCGACGTGCGCGAGCTCTTCCGGCCGCGCGTCCTCGTGGTCGTGGGAGGCACGCTCGGCGTGGGCCTCTTCTTCGGCTCGATGCTCACTTCCCTGACCTCGTTCATGGCCGACCGCGGCCGCGCCGACGAGGCGGGGCTCATGTACGGCGTGATGGGCATCGGCTCGGCCCTGTTCGCGCTCGGCATCGCGTATCTTCCGGCCCGGTTCTCGCTCGCCGCACGATGGATCGCGTTCGCCTCGGTGCTGCTCGCGGGCTCCCTCTCGCTCCTGCTCGCCGCGAGCCCTGGCGCCATGGCGTGCTCGCTCGCGGTCATCGGCATCGGCATCGGGCCGACCCTCGTGACGCAGTACAGCCTCGCCGCGGCCCGCAGCCCTGAGGGCCGCTCTGCCACGGTCATGACGATGGTCGGCTCGGCCGTCGTCGTCGGGCAGGCGATGGCCTCGGCCCTCACCGGGTCCGTGTCCGAGACGTTCGGCACGTCGGCTGCGCTCCTGCTGCCGATCGCGGCGGCCGCCCTCGTCCTCATCGCGGCGATCGCGAACGCCGTCCTGTCGCGCCCACGCGCCTGATCGTCGTACCGGCCGGCGGGGCCGATGTCAACGCCGACCGCTCGGATCCACCGCGGCCATAGGATGGCGCGGATGGGCACGAGCGACGACGGGATGGTCCGCACATGAGCGCGCGCTTCGCAGCGATCCGCATCCTCGCCGTCCTGTCGGTGATCCTCGGCGTGAACTACGTCGCCTGGCGCTGGCTCGAGTCCGTCAACTGGTCGGCGTGGTGGATCGCCGTGCCGCTCGTGCTCGCCGAGACGTACAGCCTCATCGACACGATCCTCTTCTGCCTCACGATGTGGCGCGCACGGGACCGCCCCGGCCCGCGCTCGGAGCCGCAGGGCACGGTCGACGTGCTCATCACGACGTACGACGAGCCGCTCGACCTCGTGATGGGCACCGCACGGGCCGCGAAGCGGATCGCCTATCCCCACTCGACCTGGATCCTCGACGACGGTGCACGCGCGGATCTCGAGCTCGCCGCCGCCGAGGCCGGGATCGGCTACATCCGGCGCTCGGACGACTGGGACGGCAAACCGCGCCACGCCAAGGCGGGCAACCTCAACAACGCCCTGTTCCAGACCGACGGCGAGTTCCTGCTCATCCTCGACGCCGACCAGGTGCCGGATCCCCTGATCCTCCACCGCACGCTCGGCTACTTCGCCGACGATCCGGAAGTCGCGCTCGTCCAGACGCCGCAGTGGTTCTCGAACGTCGACGAGGCCGACCCGCTCGGCAGCCAGGCGCCGCTGTTCTACGGCCCGATCCAGCAGGGCAAGGACGGCTGGAACGCCGCGTTCTTCTGCGGGTCGAACGCGGTGCTGCGCCGCGAGGCGCTCATGCAGCTCGGCATCGTCGGCTACGTGCGCGACCTCGCCGAATCGACGCAGCGCGCGCTCCGCGCGTCGGAGTCGCTGCTCGGGCGCGAGGCGAAGCGCGCCGACGGAGCGCTCCGCGAGGAGCTGATGGCCCTGCGCGCCGAGGTCGCAGCCGCACGCGCCGAGATCGCCGCGGGCGAGCCGGTGGCCGACACGACGTACCGCGTGCGCGCGCGCGTCGACGACGCAGGTCGGCGTCTCGTCGAGAACGACCTGGCCGCCATCCGCGCCGACCTCGAGGAGATCGGCGAGCTGCCGATCGCGCACGACGCGCAGCTCGACGTCATGGTCGTCGACGAGGTCGCGCTCGACGAGCTGGCGGCCCGCGACCTCTCCCCGCTCGGCGCGATCGAGGCCGTCCGATCGCTGCTCGACGCGCTGCGCGTGGACCGGCCGGGTGAGGCCCAGCCGCTCCTGCCGCTCGCGACGATCTCGGTCACCGAGGACATGGCCACCGCGATGCAGCTGCACGCCCTCGGGTGGCGCAGCGTCTACCACCACGAGATCCTCGCCCGCGGACTCGCCCCGGAGGACCTCCGCACGATGCTCACGCAGCGCCTGCGGTGGGCGCAGGGCACGCTTCAGGTGATGCTGCGCGACAACCCGCTCGTGAAGCGCGGGCTCTCCGCCGGCCAGCGGCTCATGTACTTCGCGACGATGTGGACGTACCTGTCGGGCTTCGCCGCGATCGTGTACCTCGCCGCTCCCGTGTTCTACCTCGTCTTCGGCGTCATGCCGGTCACGGCGTGGTCCGTCGACTTCTTCGCGCGCTTCCTCCCCGCCTTCGCGGTGAACCAGCTGCTGTTCCTCGTCGTCGCCAAGGGCGTGCGCACGTGGCGCGGGCAGCAGTACTCGCTCGCGCTCTTCCCGGTCTGGATCCGGGCGTGCTGGACGGCCTTCGCCAACGTCGTGCTGGGCCGCCCCCTCGGCTTCGCGGTGACCAGGAAGGACGGGCGGGCACCCGGAGGAGTGCCGTGGCGCGAGATCTGGCCGCAGCTCACCGCCATGGCGGTGCTCGTCGCGTCGCTCCTGATCGGCGTCGTCCGCGTCGCGGTCGGAACCGCGGACGGCACGGGGACCCTCGTGAACACCCTGTGGGTCGCCTACGACGTCGTCGTCCTCAGCGTGATCATCCAGGCCGCCCGCTATCGAGGGCCGGCGGCCGCCGACAGAGAGGCAACCGCATGAACCTCACGAGCGCTCACCGCGACGGGTTCTCCGTCATCGCGATCACCGGACGCCTCACCGCGTCGGGCGCACCGCGTCTGCGCGACGCCGTGAAGGAGCTCGTCGAGGCCGGCCGCACGCGGATCGTCGTGGACCTCGGCGGCACCGAGTTCGTGGACTCGTCGGGTCTCGGCGCCCTCATCGGCGGTCTCAAGACCGCGCGGGTCGCGGGTGGGGACCTGCGCATCGCCGCCGTCCCGGATGCCGTGCGGACGGTGATGCGCCTGACGAACCTCGATCGCGTGCTGCGCGAGCACGCGTCGCCGGAGACCGCGTTCGATGGACGGTGACGAGCCGGTCCTGCGTGCCCGTGTCGAGGGACGCGCGGAGATCGCCTTCGTCGACGCCGTGCTCGACGCGCTGGAGAGGATCTGGTCCCGGGCCGACGTCGCCGACGCGGACCGGATGCTCTTCGGGCTCGCGGTGTCCGAGATCGCGACCAACGTCGTGACGCACGCCCCCGACGACGCGGAGGTCCGTGTCACGGCCGACCTGGAGGTGGGGCGGACCGCGCTCACCGCGATCATCCGCGACACGGCGTGGCCGGTCGACATCGCGTGGGCGGACGTGTCGATGCCCGGCCCCGAAGCGGAATCGGGGCGCGGTCTCGCGCTCGCCCGAGAAGCGCTCGACGTGCTCGATCACCATGTCGACCACGGGAACGTCTGGACCCTCGTCCGACGTCTCGCCTGATCGGGAATGCCCGGGGCGCCCCGCGACTTGGGATGTGAGGTGAGCACCACGAGCAGTCGCAGCAGGACCGTCGGCCTTCGATCCGAGCGCGGGCCCGTGCTCGGAGCGCTCATGCTGGCGACGGGGCTCATCGCGATCGACGCGACCATCCTCGCGACGGCCGTCCCGAGCGTCGTGGCCGATCTCGGGCAGTTCGACCAGTTCCCGTGGCTGTTCTCGGTCTACCTGCTCGCGCAGGCCGTGAGCGTCCCGATCTACTCGAAGCTCTCGGACACGATCGGGCGCAAGCCCATCATCCTCATCGGCATCGGGCTGTTCCTCGTCGGCTCCCTTCTGTGCGGCGTCGCCTGGAGCATGACGTCGCTCATCCTCTTCCGCCTCGTCCAGGGTCTCGGCGCGGGCGCGGCGACGCCCATGGCCATGACGATCGTCGGCGACATCTACACGGTCGAGGAGCGCGCGAAGGTGCAGGGGTACATCGCGAGCGTCTGGGCGGTCTCATCGGTCCTCGGCCCTGCCCTCGGCGGGGTGTTCTCTCAGTTCGCGTCGTGGCGCGGCATCTTCCTCATCAACATCCCGCTCTGCATCGCCGCGGGCTGGATGCTCGTGCGCGCGTATCACGAGCAGGTCGAGCGGCGCCGTCACCGCATCGACTACGCGGGAGCCGCGCTCCTGACGATCGGGATGTCCGCCCTCATCCTCGCGGTCCTCGAGGGCGGGAGCGCCTGGGCATGGACGGCTCCGCCGAGCATCGCGGCCTTCTCGATCGCCGGGGTCGCCCTCGTCGCGTTCGCCCTCGTCGAGCGGCGCGCAGCCGAGCCGATCATCGACCTGTCGCTGCTCCGGCGCCGGCTCATCCTCACGACCACCCTCGTGGCGCTCGCAGTCGGTGCGCTGCTGACGGGCATCACGAGCTTCGCGCCCACCTACCTCGAGAACTCGATCGGCACCGTGCCGCTCCTCTCGGGGCTCGCGGTGGCCGCGCTCACGCTCGGATGGCCGCTCGCGGCGTCGAACTCGGGGCGCCTGTACCTGCGCTGGGGCTTCCGCACGACGACCGTGATCGGCGCGGCGATCTCGCTCGCGGGCGCTGCCGGGCTCGTGGCCGTCGCGCCCTGGCCCAACCCGTTCCTCGTCGCCCTCACCGCGTTCGTCGTCGGCTTCGGCCTCGGCTGGACGGCCGCGCCGACCCTGATCGCCGCGCAGGCGTCGGTCGGGTGGGGCGAGCGCGGGGTCGTCACGGGACTCAACGCCTTCTCGCGCTCGGTGGGCTCCGCCGTCGGCGTCGCGATCTTCGGCGCCGTCGCGAACGGCATCATCGCCGCTGGCGAGGGCGAGCACGACTACGACACGATCGTCGCGGCCTCCACCTGGGTCTTCGTCGGCGTCGCCGTCACGGCGGCGCTCATGCTCGCGGCCGCGATCGCGATGCCGCGCGAGCGCATCGCCTCGGGCGCGCCGACGGACTGACGCTCAGGAGCCCGCCGCACGGTCGCGGGCCGCGTGTCCCTCGGCGAGGAACGCCAGACGCCGCAGCGTCTCGGCATTGCGCGCATGCAGCGGCGGATCGACGAGGAACCGGGGAACGAGCGACCCGGGACCCTCGACGGCCGCCTCCGAGATCCGCACGAGCGATCCGGCGCCGCGCGGCTTGACCTCGATCGTCACGCGCGCCTCGCCGATCGGCCATCCGCGCGCCTGCAGCACCATCCGGCGCGGCGGATCCCACTCGACGCACTCGGTCGTGTCGTCGAGGAGCAGCGGCCAGCTGCCCACCGAGTGGTGGAGCTCGGCGCCGGGGCGCGGCCAGTCGTCGTCGACCTCGCGCATGCGCGACGCCCCCACGACCCAGACCGGGTAGAGCCATCCGTCGCCGAGGACGCGGAAGATCTCCTCGGGGGTGCAGCGGATCTCGCGGACGTTGATCGACATGGTCGCCTCCGGCTCTCGGTGCCTGGTGCTCACGCTAGACGCAGCCCCTGACCGCGGCACGGGCTTGACATGCGGAGCCTGCCCTCACATGACGCCCGGTGGGCGCGTGAGGGCGGCACTCGGTACGGTTGCAGCATGACCGCTCCCGTCGACCCCACGTCCACCTCGGCCTGGGCGGAGCTCGAGGCGCACCGCGCGAGCTTCTCCCCCGACCTGCGCGGCTGGTTCGCCGCCGACCCCGATCGGGCCGAGCGTCTCAGCCTTCCGCTCGCCGACCTCCACGTGGACCTCTCGAAGAACCTCGTGACCGACGACATCCTCGCCTCGCTCGTGCGACTCGCCGAGCAGACCGGCGTCGCCGAGCGCTTCGCGGCGATGCTCGAGGGCACGCACATCAACACGACCGAGGACCGCGCGGTCCTGCACACCGCGCTGCGTCGCCCGGCCGGCGCGACGCCCGCGCTCACGGTCGACGGGCAGGATGTCGACGCCGACGTGCACGCCGTGCTCGACAAGGTCTCCGCCTTCGCGGAGCGCGTGCGCGGCGGCGACTGGCGGGGCGTCACCGGCAAGCGCGTGACGCACGTCGTGAACATCGGCATCGGCGGATCCGACCTCGGGCCGGTGATGGTCTACGAGGCGCTCAAGCCCTACGCTGACGCGGGCATCGAGGCGCGCTTCATCTCGAACATCGACCCCACGGACCTCGCGCAGAAGGTCGCCGACCTCGACGCCGAGACGACCCTGTTCATCGTCGCATCGAAGACGTTCACGACGCTCGAGACGCTCACGAACGCGCGCCTCGCACGCGACTGGCTGTGGTCGCAGCTCGCCGGCAAGGGCGCGATCGCCGACGACGACGCGGCGCGCACCGACGCCGTCGCGCACCACTTCGTCGCCGTGTCGACGGCCCTCGACAAGGTCGCCGACTTCGGCATCGACCCCGAGAACGCCTTCGGGTTCTGGGACTGGGTCGGCGGCCGCTACTCGGTGGACTCGGCGATCGGCACGTCGCTCGCGATCGTGCTCGGACCGGCGGTCTTCCGCGAGCTGCTCGAGGGATTCCACGCGGTGGACGAGCACGTGCGCACGACGCCGCTCACGCGCAACGTGCCCGTGCTCATGGGGCTCCTCAACGTCTGGTACACGAACTTCCTCGGCGCCCAGTCGCACGCGGTGCTCCCCTACGCGCAGCAGCTGCACCGCTTCGCGGCCTACCTCCAGCAGCTCACCATGGAGTCCAACGGCAAGTCGGTGCGCTGGGACGGCACGCCCGTGACGACTGACACGGGCGAGGTGTTCTGGGGCGAGCCGGGCACGAACGGCCAGCACGCGTTCTATCAGCTGATCCACCAGGGCACGCGGCTCATCCCCGCCGACTTCATCGCGTTCGCGAACCCCGCATACCCCCTCCAGGACGGCGGCCGGGACGTGCACGGGCTGTTCCTCGCGAACTTCCTCGCGCAGACGAAGGCGCTCGCGTTCGGCAAGACCGCGGATGAGGTGGAGGCCGAGGGCACGACGGGTCCGCTCGTCGCGGCCCGCACGTTCGCGGGCAACCGCCCGACGACGTCGATCTTCGCTCCCGCCCTCACGCCGGCGGTGCTCGGCCAGCTGATCGCGCTGTACGAGCACATCGTCTTCACGCAGGGCGTCGTGTGGGGCATCAACTCCTTCGACCAGTGGGGCGTCGAGCTCGGCAAGCAGCTCGCCCTCCAGATCGCGCCCGCGATCGAGGGCGACGAGGCCGCGCTCGAGGCCCAGGACCCGTCGACGAAGGCGCTGCTCGCGTACTACCGCGCGCACCGCTCGAGCTGACGCGAGGTCCCCGACGGCCCGGCTGCGTTCGCGCGGCCGGGCCGTTCGGCGGCGTCGATCGCGCGCCACACGTCATCCGGCAGCCGCCGGGCGCGCGCGGGCACATGGGTGTCGGCGAGCAGAAGCAGGCGCGTCGTCACCCGGCGCGCTCCTCGGTCCGCCGCGCCGCCGTCATCGCGGCAGGCGCCCCTCGTGCAGGACGGCGTCGGGATCGACGCGCTCGCGGATGGCGCGGAGTCGATCGAGATCGGCGCGGGTCCCCGCGCGCTCGAGCGTCTCCTCGGGCGCGAGGAACGTCGGCACGAGCGGCGCCTCGTCCGCGCGACCGAGGATCTCGCGCAGGCCAGCGAGGCTCGCGTCACCCGGCTCGCGCGGCGCACCGGGCGCGACCGGGGCGAGCCCGTGCACGAGCCATGCGGCGTCGGACAGGGACGCGAACCCCTCGCGGCGTGGCGAGTCGAGTGCGCCGCCGAGCATGCGGAGCCCGAGTCCGACGAGGGGCGCCTGCTCGGGAAGCGCGCGGAACGTGAGGAGGTCGTCGAGCAGGGCGTCGTCGAGAGACCGCAGTGCGGAGGACACACCGCGTGTGGGCGTGGGATCGGTGGGCTCCGCCGATCGGGAGGCCATGAGCGCCGGTGTCGTGTGACCGAAGTCCTCGCGCTCGACGGGGGCCGCCGCGCGGATCGGCTCGAGGAACTCCGCCGCGGCCTCGTCGATCGCGAGCACATCGACCGTGAGGAAGCTGCGCGCCCTGATCGCCTCGGGCAGCTGAGGAACGTCGGGCATGCGCATCGACGTCGCGAAGAGATTGAGCGACAGCGGGGCGACAGCGGCGAGGTCGCGCACGGCCCGCAGCGCGTCGACCGAGTGCGCCGAGTCGAAGACGATGCTGCCGCCCACGAGCACGGGGGCCGCGACGAGGTCGATCTCGATCTCGGTCACGATCCCCGCGATGCCGCCCGCGCCGCGCAGCGCCCACATGGTCTCGGGGTCGCTCGCGTCATCCACACGCTCGTGCGTCCCGTCGGGCCGGACGATCCAGGCCGCGCGCAGCGCGTCGGACCCGAGGCCCGCCGATCGGCTGAACCACGAGTGTCCGCCGCCGAGGGTGTAGCCCGTCGCGCTCACGACACGGCTCGTGCCGGCGGGCGCGACCAGTCCCGTGCCGTCGAGGGCGTCGATGACCGCACCCCACCCCACGCCGGCGCCGATGCGCGCGATGCGGGCCTCCTGGTCGATCTCGAGCGCATCGAAAGCACGGGGCCGAACGAGCACTGCTCCCTCGAGAGCCGAGGCCGCGCCATGCCCGCACGGCTGGACGGCGAGCGCGACGCCCTCCTCGCGCGCGAAGGCGAGGAGGGCGACGAGGTCGTCGACACCGGCCGGCTCAGCGACCGCCGCGGGCCGCTGCTCGACGGAGAGGTTCCACGGTCGGCGCGCCTCGTCGAAGGCGGCATCGTCGGGCAGGCGGAGGAGGCCGGAGAGGCGGCCGCGGAGCGCATCGAGAGCGGACATGACCCACACGCTAGCGAGGTCGTCGGACATCCGTCTCCCCCGGCTCCGCATCGAGGAGGACGAGCTCGCGCGTCGCACGCGTCATCGCGACGTAGCGGTCGACCGCGGCCTCGATCCCCTCGCCCGGCGCATCGGCGCCGGCGAGGAGCACGAGGTCGAACTCGAGCCCCTTCGCGTCCTCCGGCGTCGCCGAGCGGACGCGCCCGTGCGGGCGGAAGTCCGGGTCACCGATCACGCATGCCGTGCCCTCGACGTGCTCGGCGAGCCACCGCTCGAGAATCGCGTCGCGCTCACCCGCCCGCGCCCTCCGCACGGGGATGCCCGAGCTGCGTACGGACACCGGGACGTTCGCGTCGGGCAGGGCGGCGCGGATGACCCGCTCGGCGACCGCCATGATCTCCGACGGCGTCCGGTAGTTGACCGTGAGCGAGGCGACGCGCACGTCGCGCAGACCCGCGCGCGCGAGCCGTTCCTCCCACGAGCCGAGGAAGCCGTGCCGTGCCTGCGCTCGGTCGCCGACGACCGTCAGGCTGCGGGAGGGACAGCGGCGCAGCAGCATCTGCCACTGCGCGTCGGTGAGCTCCTGCGCCTCGTCGACGACGATGTGGGCGAAGGGCCCGATCAGCGCGTCGGGCTCGGGCGCCGGAACGTCCGCCTCATCGACGAGGCTCTCCCGCGCGTCGTCCCCGCGCAGGATCATCGCGACGCCCATCTCGCTGTCGTCGTTCGCGATGAGGTAGTCGGCGATGTCCTCCCGGTAGGCCCGCTGCGCGGACAGCGCCGCCTCGCGCTCCCGCGCGCGGCGCGCCGTCCCGGGATCGCCCAGTCGCATCCGGGCTGCATCGAGAAGCGGGAGATCCGCGCTCGTCCAGGCCGCGCCATCCGCCCGCGTCAGCAGCCGCACCTCGTCGTCCGCGAGCCACGGCGCGCAGCGCCGCAGGTACGCCGGCACGGTCCACAGGTCGCTCACGAGATCCGCTGCCTCGAGCCGCGGCCACGCGCGCGTGAAGGCCGTCGCGAGGTCCCTGTCCTGCGCGAGCGCGCGGCGCAGGAGGTCCGCCGGCGCCTCCTCGTCGTCGTGCCGGTCGGCGATGAGCTCGAGCAGCGTCTCCCAGACCTGGTCGCGCGCCTCGTTGTGCGGCGTCCCCGGCTCGGGAGACGCGAACGCGTCGGCCCAGTCATCCGCCGTCACGACGACGTCCGTCCATGGCGTCTCCACGAGCACCTCGTCGACGGGCGGCTCCTCGTAGAGGCGCACGGCCGGCTCGATCGCCTGCACCATCCGCCCGTCCGCCTTGAGAGACGCGACCCGGGCGTCGGGTTCCGCGCGGGCGACGGCGCCCTCGGCGACGAGGTCGTCGACCGTGCACACGCGCACGCCCTCCTCTCCGAGACTCGGCAGCACGTCGGACACGTAGTCGAGATACGCGCGCGACGGGCCGACGACGAGCACGCCGCCGCCACCGCGCGCCATCCGCGGCTCGGCGTGCAGCAGGTAGGCCGCGCGATGGAGCGCGACGACCGTCTTGCCCGTTCCCGGGCCGCCGTCGACGACGAGCGCGCCGGCCGAGGGCGCGCGGATGATCGCGTCCTGATCGGCCTGGATGGTCGCGAGCACATCGCGCATGTGGGGAGAGCGGCTCGCGCCGAGACTCGCGATGAAGGCGGACTGGTCGTCGAGCGCCGCGCCGCTCTCGAGGGCGTCGGCCGTGAACACCTCGTCCCAGTAGTCCACGATGCGGCCGCCGCTCCACCGGTAGCGCCGTCGGCTGCTCAGCCCCATCGGATCGGCGTGCGTCGCGCCGAAGAAGGGCTCGGCCGCCCGCGCCCTCCAGTCGACGAGGAGCGGCTCGCCATCGGCATCGGAGAGGCCGATGCGGCCGATGTAGACGGGGTCGCCGCCCTCGGCGGGCACCATGCGGCCGAGGCAGAGATCGAGGCCGAAGCGCCGCAGCAGGCGCAGGCGGGCCGTCAGGCGGTGGATCTCGAGGTCGCGGTCGAGGGCCTTCTGCCCCTGGCCGGCCGGCGCGCGGCGCTGCGCCTCGAGGCGGTCGGATGCGTCGGCGATCTGGCGAGCGAGGCTCGCGGCGATCGCGGCGAACTGCGCCTCGTCGCGTGCGATGAGCGCGGCTTCGGCCTTGGCGGCGCGGCTGTCGGGAAGGGCGAACGGGCTGAGGGCGGTGGTCATGCGGGCGGCTCCGACGATCGCGACGGCACGGCGGACACCCGCTGCGCGCGGGTGCCGGCCGGAGGGAAGGAGACGATTCTGCCCCGTACCGGGGGCCTTGCGGCAAGCCCCCACCCCGGCCGTACACTGGAACCGCGGGGAGATCAGAGCGCGACGACGCGCGCCGGTGCTCCATCCGCATCGATCGCGAGCGGGAAGACGCCGATCCGCGGATGCCGCTCGAGGCCCGCCAGGCCGCGCAGGTTCTCGACGATGAGCGCATCGGCGCCGAGCACGATCTCGTGCACGGGGAAGCCCTCCCCGCCCGTCGGGTCGGGGCTCAGCAGGTCGACCGCGAGCACGCGCATCCCGTGCGCGACGAGCCAGGCGGCCGCCACCGGGTCGAGGTGCGGATGCGCGGTCGCGTCCGCCGACCCGAAGCGCTCCGCCCATCCGGTGTCCAGCACGACGATCGGCCGCAGATCGGCTTCGAGGTCGGCCGACGCCCGACGCAGGTCGTCGAGCGTGATGACCGCGCCGGCGGCGACCTCGCCGAGGTGCAGGACGATTGCCTCGCCTACGAGCTCGTCGAGCGGGATCGCGCCGGTCGTGCGCCCGCCCGCGATGACGTGGGACGGCGCGTCGAGGTGCGTTCCCGTGTGCGAGCCGAGGTGCAGGGCGGCGACCTCGACGCCGTCGCGCGCGATCTCGAGAGCCGGCTCGATGCGCACCGCGGGGTCGCCGGGGTACACGGTCATGCCGGTGCGGATGGGATGGCTGAGATCGCGCATGCGCCGACGGTACACCGCGCAGAAGATTTTCCTTGACGTGAATATTCGTCGCAGTGAATACTTCAGTCATGGACCCGCTGCTCGCCGCTCTCGCCGATCCCGCCCGATGGCGGATGATCGAGCTGCTCGCCCTCCGCCCCCGAGCCGTGGGCGAGCTGGCGGAGCTCCTCGGCCTGCGCCAGCCGCAGACCACCAAGCACCTGCAGACGCTCGCGCGCGCGGGCATCGTCAGCGTGCATCCCCTCGGCCAGCGGAGGGTGTACGCGCTCGAGACGTCGCCCCTCCGGGCTGCGGCGAACCGCCTCGCGAACCTCCTGCAGCAGGCCGATGCGCACGCCGACGAGCGCGAGGTGCTCGATCGCTATCGCGCCGCCATCAGTGCGGAGCGTGCCGCCGCGGACTCCCCTGGATGGGCGGATGGCCGCTCATTCGCCTTCGAGCGCCACCTCGCCGCCCCGCGCGAGACGGTGTGGCGTCATTGGACCGACTCCGCGCTCCTCGCCACGTGGTGGGCGCCGCCGTCTTTCGAGGTCATCGAGAGCATGATCGCACCGCATCCGGAGGGAGCGGTCGTGCTCGCCTACCGCGATCCGGACGGCGCTCACTACCGGTCGGACGGGCGGGTCCGGGTCGCCGAGGCTCCGGAGCGCCTCGAGTTCGACCTGTCGGTGCGCGACAGCGAGGGCGGTGTGGCCTTCACGGCCCACTACGCGGTCTCGCTCGACGAGGCTCCCCGGGGAACCCGTCTCGTGGCGGAGCTGCACCTCGACGCCACCGCCGTCGCCTCCGCTCCGTTCATCGCCGGCATCGAGACCGGATGGAACCAGGTGCTCGACAACCTCGTCGCACGCGTCGCCGCGGACCCGCGGCCTGATCGGAAGGAACCCCTCTCATGAACGCTCACGCACCTCGCAGGGTCACGGCGAACCTCAGCCTCACCCTCGATGGACGCTTCAACGGCCCCGGCGGGCCCGGCGACCTCGCGGCGATCGTCCCGTACGCGGTGACCGATGTCGCACGCGACCAGATGCACCGCATGCACGAGAACGCGACGACGGCCGTGCTCGGACGCGGCAACGCGCAGGGGTTCCTCGGCTTCTGGCCTTCCGTCGCCGACGACCCCTCCGCAGACCCGCGCGACCGCGGCTACGCCGCCTGGCTCCGCGATGTCGAGAAGGTGGTCCTCTCGTCCTCCCTCTCGGAGGCGCCCTGGGAGCGCACGCGCATCGTCTCGGCCCCCGTCGCCGACGTCGTGACGCAGCTGCGCGCGTCCGGCGAGGGCGACATCCTCGTCAACACCAGCCCGAGCCTCATCCGCCCGCTCCTGGCCGCGGACCTCATCGACCGGCTCTACCTCATCGTCTGCCCCGAGATCTCCGGCGGCGGCGAGCGGCTGCTCGAGGACGGGCTCCCGTCGTCGTCCTGGCGCCTGGTGCTGCACGAGGCCGGCGACCGCGGGGAGCTCGCGCTCGTCTACGACCGAGCGCGCTGAGGACTCATCCGTCGACGAGTGCGCCCTGCGGGATGTGGACGAGCCGGACGCCTCCGGCCTCGACCGCCTCGCCGATCGCGGTGCCGATGTCGGCCCGTCGCTCGACGCGCATGCCCCGCGCGCCGAAGGCATCTGCGAGCGCAGCCCAGTCCGGCTGGACGAGATCGACGCCGATCGGCGCGATGCCCCGGTCGATCTCGTTCTGCCGGATCTCCTCGTAGCCGCCGTTGTCGACGCACACGACGACGAGGTCGAGCCGCTGCTCGACCGCGGTCATGAGCTCGTTGACGCAGAACATGAGCGCGCCGTCGCCCAGGACGGCGACGACGGGCCGCTCGGTCTGGGCGACCCGGGCGCCGATCGCGGCCGGGAGTCCGTATCCGAGCGTCGCGTAGGTCGGCGTGTAGAGCAGCGAATGCGGGCGCGCCTGGCGGAGCACGTTCGCGAGCGCCATGTAGACGATCTGCGACGAGTCGCCTGCGACGACCGCGTCGTGGGGCAGGGCTCGCGCGATGGCCTCGGCGAGCGCGACGGTCTCCGGGAGGGCCTCACGGGTCTCCGCGAGGATGGCCGCTCGCGCGTCGGCGAGGTCCGGCGCGGGGCGCGTCTGGATCGCGAGCTCGGCGAGCAGCGCATCGAGGACGGCCCCGCAGTCGCCCACGATCCCGACCGTCGCCTCGAGGTTCTTGTGCACCTGCGCGGCCGAGATGTCGATGCGGATGACCCGGCCGCGTGCGGCGAGTGCGGGAGCCCACAGCTCGGCCTCGCCGAGCTTCGAGCCGAGCACGACGAGCACGTCTGCGTCCTCCGCGACCCCGCGCGCCGACGCGAGTCGCAGGTTCGAGCCGAGCGACAGGGGGTGGTGCTCGTCGACCGTCCCCTTGCCGTTGAGGGTCGTCAGCACCGGAGCGCCGAGGCGCTCGGCGAGCGCCGTCACCTGCGTGGCGGCGCGCGTGGCGCCCCCGCCGGCGACGATCACGGGGCGCCGGGCGCCCTCGAGAAGCGCGACAGCACGGGCGACGGCGGTCGCGTCCGGCCGTGCCGCCGGGCGGAGCTCGCGCGGCGCCCGTGCGGCGACCGGCACCTCGGCCGGCGCCTCGAGCACGTCGAGCGGGATCTCGATGTGCACGGGGCGCGGCCGCCCCGTGCGGAAGAGCGCGAAGGCGTCGTGCACGGCGTCCACGGCCTCAGCCGCGCTCTCGACGCGGCGCGACCACTCCGCGATCGCACCGACCATGGCGCTCGCATCCTTGGTCTCGTGGAGCGTGCCGACGTCGCGGAACTCGTCTCCGCGCGCGACCCCGGGCGACAGCACGAGCAGCGGGCGGGACTCGCAGAACGCCGTGCCGATCGCGCTCATGGCGTTCTGCAGACCGGGCCCCGAGGTCGTGATGACGACGCCCGGCATCCCCGTCAGCTGCGTCCAGCCGTCCGCCCCGTAGCCGGAGCCCTGCTCATGGCGATTCGTGACCGCGCGGATGCCGAGATCGGTCAGCGGCCGGTAGAGCTCGAGGTTGTGCGTGCCGGGGATGCCGAAGACGGCCGTGACGCCATAGGCGCGGATCGTCTCGAGCACCGCACGCCCCGCGGTGTCCGAGCCGTGCGCCCCCGTCACGAGCCGACCTCCGCGCGGTGACGGCGCTCGCCGCCGATCCACGTCTCCCTGACCCGGATGGCGGCGATGCGCTCGGGCTCGACCGCGAGCGGGTCGTCGCTCAGCACGGCGAAGTCCGCGCACTTCCCGACCTCGAGCGAGCCGAGATCGTCCTCCCGCCCGAGCGACACCGCGCCTTCGTAGGTGTGGGCGCGCAGCGCCGCGCGCGCGGACACGCGCAGGTCGTCGGGGCCGAGGCGGCGCCCGCGCCGCGTCATCCGCGTCACGGCCGTCTGGATCGCCTCGAGCGGGATGGGCTCGGCGACCGGCGCATCCGACGAGATCGTGATCGGCACGCCGGCGGCCTCGAACTCGCCCAGCGGGTTGAACCGCTCCCCCGGGGTTCCGATGGCCTCCTCGACGCCCTCGCCCCAGTTGTAGTAGTGCTGCGTCTGGTTCACCGGCCGGATGCCCGCTGCAGCCATCCGGCGGATCTGGTCGGCCGTCGGCAGGCCGCAGTGCTCGATCCGATGGCGGGCGTCGGGATCGGGGCGCTCGGCGAGCGCCGCCTCGATCGCCGACACGACCATCTCGATCGCGGTCGGCGACTGCGCATGCGTGGCGGTCTGCAGGCCCGCGGCGTGCGCGCGGCGGATGAGCTCTGCGTACTCTGCGGGCTCGTGGTAGAGCTGGCCCGTGCGGCACGGGTCGCCCACGTACCCGTCTGGGAAGTACGCCGTCCATCCGCCGAGCGTGCCGTCGGCGTAGAGCTTGATGCCGGCGAAGCTCAGGTGCGCGTTGCCGAAGGCGCCCACGAGCCCCATCTCGAGTGCCTCGTCGAGGAGGTGCGAGAGCAGGTACATCGACACGCGCAGCTCGAGCCGCCCGGCCTCGGCGAGGCGCAGGTACATGTCGAACTCGCGACGCGAGACCTGAGCGTCGCCGATCGCGGTCACACCGCCCTCGAGGAACCGGCGGGTCGCGACATCGAGCTGGCGCAGGTGCTCCTCCGGCTCGTCGGCGAGGTGGAAGTTCGGTCCGTGATGGCCGATCTTCACGCCGTGCACCCCGGTGAGGATGTTGCAGGCCGCGTCGGACAGCTCGCCCGTGAGCTCGCCGTCTGCGTCGCGGAAGAACACGCCGCCCTCGGGGTCGGGCGTGCCGCGGTCGACGCCCGCGCGCTCGAGCGTCACGCTGTTGACGACGCCGCCGTGGCCCGAGGCGTTCATGAGGTAGACCTCGCGCTCGGTCGACACCTCGTCGAGCTCGAAGCGGGTCGGGTGACGGCGCTCGGCGAGGTTGCGGTGCTCGTACCCGTAGCCGCGGACGGGACGCCCCTCGGGGAGGCCCTCCGCCGCGGCGCGGAGCAGCGCGACGATCTCGGGGATGCTGCCCGCCTTCTCGGGCCCGCAGTCCACCCACGTCATCATCTGCCCGTACATGAGCGGATGCGCGTGCGCGTCGACGAAGCCCGGCACGACGACGCCGTCGCCGAGGTCGACGGTCTCCGGATCGAGGCCGAGCGCGTGCGCGGCCGCCGCGCAGGTCTCGCGGTCGCCGACGGCGAGGATCCGGCCGCGATCGATGAGCATCGCCGTCGCGGTCGTGTCGCGGGCGTCGACCGTGTGGATCGCACGCGCGACGATCATCCGCGGCGCGGTCTGAGCGGGTCGGTCGAAGGGGGTCAGCTTCCTCATGGGAGTCGGTTCGTCCTCGTGTCGGTGCGGGGCGTGAAGGACGCCGTGACCGGCGCCTCGTCGGAGTGCTGGGGAGCGAGCCGCGTGCAGATGCCCGCGAGCACGGCCATCCCGGTGAACATCGCGATCACCGACCAGACGCTGCCGGTCCACGCGATGAGCTGCGTCGCGAACCAGGGCGAGAACCCTGCCCAGACCGCCGCGCCCACGCCATAGGCGAGCGCGATCGACGTGTAGCGCGCCTGAGGGCGGAACATCTGCGCGAGGATCGCGGCGATCGGAGCGTACGTCGCGCTCATCGCGACGCGCACGAGCGAGGCCAGGAGGAAGACGGCCGGCTCGATCCGCCCCGGCATGACGAGCAGGAAGGGCGCGAACGTGAGCACGGAGGTGACCAGGCCGATGTACATGATGTTCTTGCGCCCCCAGCGGTCGCCCAGCCACGCGATGGGGAGCGTCACGAGGAACTCGACGAACGACGCCACGGTCATCGCGTCGAGGATCAGCTGCTCGCTGAGCGCGACCGTCTCGCCGGTCGCGTATGCCGTGGCGAACGTCGTCGCGAGGTAGTAGCCGCCGGTCGAGATCGGCAGCAGGCCGATGCCGAGGAGGATCGGCAGCCAGTTGGCACGCAGCGCGAACGCGAGCGGCATGGACTGCTTGCGCCCCTCGACCTTCGAGGCGAAGACCGGCGACTCCTCGACGCGGTAGCGGACCCACAGCCCCACCCCGATGAGCACGATCGACGCGATGAACGGGATGCGCCATCCGCCGTCGATGATGAAGGTCTCGCCGCCGCGCGACATGATCGCGAAGACGCCGGACGCGAGCAGCGCACCGGCGGGGTTGCCGAGCTGCGTGAATCCCCCGTAGAAGGTCTTCGACTTCTCGGGCGCGTGCTCGACGCTCATCAGGACGGCGCCGCCCCACTCGCCGCCGACGGCCAGCCCCTGCAGCGCGCGCAGGGCGATGAGGAGGATCGGCGCGGCGATGCCGATGTCGGCGTACGTCGGCAGGCAGCCGACGAGCACGGTCGCGACGCCCATGAGGAGGAGGGTGATCACGAGGGAGACACGGCGGCCCAGCTTGTCTCCGATGTGGCCGAAGACGATGCCGCCCAGCGGACGGACGAGGAAGGCGACGGCGAACGTCGCGAAGGCGGCCGCTGTCTCGGCGAGCGGGTCGTCGCTCGGGAAGAACAGCGGTCCGAAGACGAGGGCGGCGGCGGTCGCGTAGACGTAGAAGTCGTACCACTCGATCGTGGTGCCGACGAACGCGGCGAAGCCGGCGCGCCGCGCTCTGCTGTGCGTGGAAGTCATGGTGGCCGCTCCTTTGCGGGGGTATCGGGTTGCATCGGATGCTACGAGCGGCCGGAAGGCGGAGCAAGGCCAGAACTCCAGGAGAATCTCGCTGTCGCCGATGTTCCGATTCGAAGAACGCGCAGATCCGCTCGCGGTGTCTCCTTGAATCGCGAGTAGACTTCACTTCTGCGCGCGTCGACGCGCGTTCCACGGAATCTCGCGGATCGGAGACGGGATGGACTTCGAAGCCGACCTCGTTCGGGCACTGCAGGAGGACGGGCGTGCGAGCATCCACTCCCTCGCGCTGAGGCTCGGGCAGTCCCGCGCGGCCGTCTCGACACGGCTCCGCGCGATGCTCGCCGACGGCACCGTGCGCGTCGTCGCCGCGGTCGATCCCGCCTTCCTCGGTCAGCACGTGCTCGCGCACGTCTCGGTGCGGGCCGACGGCTCCGTGCAGCCCATCGCGGAGCATCTGCGCGGGCTCCCCGAGACCGTGCTCGTCTCGGCCGTGGGCGGCTCGCACGATCTCGTCACCGAGGTGCGGGTCGGCTCCATGGCGACCCTCCACGAGCTGCTCGCGCGCATCCGCGGGCTCAGCGGCGTCGTGGACATCAGCACCCTGATCTACTCGACGGTCGTGAAGGGCTTCTTCGTCTCGGACTATCAGGGCGACCTCGTGATCGACGACATCGACATGTCGCTGATCGAGATGCTGCAGCGCGACGGCCGCATGAGCTACCGCGCACTCGGCGAGGCGGTCCGCCTCTCCCCCTCCGCAGTCACGACGCGCGTGCAGCGCCTCATCGCGGGCGGTGTCATCAAGATCAGCGCCGTCGAGGCGCGGGGCCTTGCGCACCGGCAGCTGTCGATGGGGGTCGGGCTCAACCTCTCCGGGGAGGACGACGCCGTGATCGACGCGCTGCGCGAGTGGCGCGGCGTCGACTTCGCCGCTCGCACGCTGGGCCGCTTCGACGCGGTCGCGACGCTCGTGGAGCCGACGGCGGGCGCGCTGTACGCGAGCCTCGAACGGCTCCGCACGCTCCGTGGCGTCGCGCGGATGGAGTCGTGGCTGCACCTCGCGGTGCTCAAGGAGGACTACGCGCGGACGCTGCGGCCCGCCGCGCGCTGAGGCCTCAGCCCTCCAGCGGCTGCTCGGCGAGGTGCACGCTGCGCTCGGCGCGCGCGCGACGCCGGACGGGGAGCATCGGGACGAGGTACACCGCGAATGTCACGGCGAACGCGGCGGCGGTCGCGCCGATCGGACTCGGCCAGACATAGGTGAGGAGATAGGACACGAGCGCGCCGACGACCCAGGCGATGATCGCGATCGGGTTCACCCCCTTCGCGAACCAGTAGCGGCCCCCCGAGCTGCGGAGGATGTCGGCGTTGTACGACCCGCGCCGGATGACGTAGTAGTCCACGATCATGATCGCGAACACCGGCACGAAGAACGCGCCGATGACCGTGAGGAACGTCGTGAACCGGTCGAGCAGCGCGAGCCACGTCGAGCCCGCGATCGAGATCGCGCCGAGGATGAGCGCGGTGGGGAGGAAGCGCGGCCGCCAGCCGGGCAGGGAGTTCATGACCGACGTCGTCATCCCGTACACGACCATCGTGTTCGTCGCCATGACCGAGACGAAGATCACCACCGCGATCGGCGCGCCGAACGCCGTCACGAGCGCGGTCGGGTCGAACGGCGCCCCGTCGGCACCCGACAGCAGGATGTACGCGAATGCGGTCGCTCCGAGCGACATCGAAACGATCGTCGAGGTCGCGTAGCCCGCGACCGAGCCGACGACGCCCGCGCGCGAGGTCCGCGCGAGCCGGTTCACATCGGCCGACAGCACGGTCCACGAGATCGCCGTCGCGATGACCATGTCGAGCACGAACACGTGCGTGAGCTCACCGGTCGGCTCGAGCGCGAAGTAGTCCGCCGGAGGGAACGCCGTGAACGCCTGCGCGAACATCCACCCGATGACGATGAGCATGAGCACCGCGAGCCACGGCTCGACCCGGGCGATGCCCTCGTGGCCGAAGATCGCGAGGACGACCACGATCGCCTGGCACAGCACCGAGAACAGGACCGGGTTCGAGAAGCCCGTGAGCTGCGCGACGAGCGCGTCGACCGTCACCCCCGCGAGCATGGCCTGCACCCAGCTCCATCCCATGAGCACGAACACGTTCGCCGCGAGCGGCAGCAGGCTGCCGCGGGTGCCGAACGCGCCGCGTGTCAGCGCCATCGTGGGCAGGCCGGTGCGTGTGCCGATGTTGCCGACGGCCGCGAGCACGGCCACGCCCGCGAGCGTGCCGATCACGATCATGAGAAGCGCGCCGCCGTAGTCGATCCCTGGCACGAACAGCGTGCCTGTCAGAAGAGTCGTCACGACGAGGTTGGCGGCGAGCCAGATCATCCCGACACGCCGGACCGCGAGCGTGCCCGTGACGGGGCCGGTCGCGTCGGCGGGGGTCTCTCGACGGCGTTCGGATGACATCGGCGTCTCCTCGGGGTGCGGCTCAGTGGCCGGGAGGAAGGGGGGACAGGTGCTCGTGGATCGCGACGAGGCGATCGCCGTCGACGCGGAAGACGATGCTCTCGCGCTCGCGGTACGCCTCCTCGCCGGCGCCGGTGGCGACCCGGGTCGCCACCGTGTGGCTGAAGACCGCACCGCCGGGGTAGGTCTGCACGAGCGCGTCCCACGACGTGCAGGACAGCACGCGCCATCCCGATTCGGTCCACGACCTCCACAGGATCTCGTACGACGCCCGGTCGTCGAGCCGCGCGGCCTCGGTGTGGAACACGAACGAGGCGTCGGGTGCGAAGCGCGCGAAGTAGCGCCGGGTGTCGGTCGCGGCGAACGCGTCGACGATGGCGGCGGCCGCCGCCGCGACCTCGTCCTCGCCGGGCGTGCGGACGCTCATCGCTCGACCCGGGGCGCCATCGCGCTGATGAGCTCGTACGCGACGTGCGACGCCGCGACGGCCGTGAGCTGCGCGTGGTCGTAGGCCGGCGCGACCTCGACGACGTCGGCTCCGACGATGCGCTTGTCGGCGAGGGCGCGCAGGATGCGCAGGAGCTCGCGCGAGGTGAGGCCGCCGGCCTCGGGCGTCCCCGTGCCCGGGGCATGCGCGGGATCGAGCACGTCGATGTCGATCGAGATGTAGAGCGGCGCGTCGCCGATCCGCGTGCGGATCCGCTCGATCGCGCGCTCGACGCCGTCCTCCTCGATCTGCTCGCTCGTCACGATCGCGAAGCCGAGGCGCTCGTCGTCGACGAGGTCGGACTGCCCGTACAGGGGGCCGCGCGTTCCGACGTGCATGCTCGCGGTCTGGTCGATGAGCCCCTCCTCGCTCGCGCGAC
Source organism: Microbacterium sp. JZ37 (assembly GCF_035188445.1). Taxonomy (NCBI): domain Bacteria; kingdom Bacillati; phylum Actinomycetota; class Actinomycetes; order Micrococcales; family Microbacteriaceae; genus Microbacterium; species Microbacterium sp. JZ37. The sequence goes on from NZ_CP045253.1 coordinate 2,296,800, forward strand.
GGAAGGGCGTGCCGTGCGTGACGGGCGCGCCGAAGTAGGTGTCCCACGTGTCGAGGTGGGCGTCGAAGTGCAGCACCGCGACCGGTCCGTGGTCGCGCGCGACGGAGCGCAGAAGCGGAAGCGCGATCGTGTGGTCGCCGCCGATCGTCACGAGGCGCGTTCCTCCTGCGCGCAGCGCCGTCGCTGCTTCGTCGATCGCGCGGACCGCGTCGTCGATGTCGAACGGGTTCGCCGCGATGTCGCCCGCGTCGGCGACCTGCTGAGCGGCGAACGGCGAGACGCCCTGCGCGGGATTGAACGGCCGCAGCAGACGGGACGCCTCGCGGACGTGAGCGGGACCGAACCGGGCGCCGGGGCGGTAGCTCACACCGCTGTCGAACGGAACGCCCACGACGGCGATGTCGGCTCGGTCCACCTCGTCGATGCGCGGGAGGCGCGCGAAGGTCGCGATGCCCGCGAAGCGGGGGACGACGGATGCGTCGACGGGTCCGATGGGTTCGGTCATGGCGGGTCCTCCTGTGCGGGATCGCCTGGATCCTACGCACGCAGAGGAGGGGCCCGCAAGCGCGGAAATCCAGCGCTTGCGGGCCTCAGGAGAAGGAATCTCGGGCAGCTCCGGCGATATCCGCACGAGTGTCATGTTCAGCGCACGGGACGCTGGAGTTCTGCACCCGCCGATCGCCATTCCCTCGATTCTCGGGAGCGGAGGCGGCGCGCCGATTCAGAGGTCTTCGGGGGCGAGGTCGCCCTCCCCGTCCTCGCCAAGCTCGGCGACGACCGGATCCTCGTCCTGCGTCTCGGGCTGCACGTCGCTCACGGGGAGGTCGGCCGCCGGGATCTCGTCGTCGTCCGCCGGGATCTCGTCGGGGTCACGGCCGGTCGCCGTCTCCTCGCTCGCCCCCTCCCCCGCATCGCGCGCCTCGGTCTGCTCCCACTCCGCCTGCGCAGGATCGGCGGACGGGTCCGCGTACGCGGTCGCCTCCGCATCCCGGACAGGGCGGATGGCGTCGGGGTCGTCGGTCAGGCGGCTGTCGTTCGCGTCCATGGGGTCCTCCTGTCGGAGCCGGGTGTCGGTACCCGTCCACTCTGCGCGACGGCGCGGTCCGCGCCGAGGGGCTTGATCCGCGACCGCGCGCGCGTTATCGCCGGCCCTCGTCAGACCTTCGCCGGCGGGAGCCGCTTGGCGTCCTGCGACGGGAAGATCACCTTCTGCACGATGATGATGATGCTCGCCGCCACCGGGATCGCGACGAGCGCGCCCAGCACGCCGCCGAGGGCACCGCCCGCGACGGCGGCGATGACGACGATCGCGCCCGGCACGGCGACAGCCTTGCTCATGATGCGCGGGCTCAGCACGTACGCCTCGATCTGCATGTAGACGAGGTAGTACCCGAACGCGATGAGCGCCGTCACCGGCGAGGCGATCAGGCAGATGAGCGAGTTGATGATCGACGCGCTGAGCGTTCCGACGAGCGGGATGAGCGAGCCGATGAACGCGATGAGCGCGAGGAGCGCCGGCATGGGCGCCCCGATGATGCTCAGCACGATGAGGCTGAGCACGCCGTTGATGAGCGCGAGGCTCGCCTGGCCGATCACGTAGCGGCCGACCGCACTCGAGATCTCCTCGAGCACCTCGGTGAAGCGCGCCCGCTGGTAGGCGGGAACGAAGCGCGCCGCGAGGCGCTTCATGCCGCGCAGCGATGCCATGAAGTAGAGCGTGAGGATGAGCACGATCGTCATGCCCGTGACGCCGCCCGCGATGCCGGCTCCGACCGCGACGATGCCTCCGCCGATCTGGGTGAGGTTGGCCGGATCCTGGAGGAAGCTCAGCGCCTGCCCTGCCGCGTCCTCGAACGACGACCCGAACTGCGCGCTCAGCTGCCGGTACCAGTCGCTGGCCATGACGTCGCTCACCATCTGCGGCCCGTTGTCGATGAGGTTCGTCACCTGCTGCACGAGCACGGGGACGATCGCGAGCACGATGCCGGCGAACGCGAGCAGCACGCCGGCCACGACGATCGCGACCGCGGCCGGGCGCGGGAGCCGCCGCTCGATCGCGCGGACGACCGGATCGAGACCGAGCGCGAGGAACAGCGCGATCCCGATGTACACGAGGACCGTGGCGAGCTTGCCCACGAGCGACCCGATGAGCAGCGCGACGAGCACGCCGAGCGCCCCGAAGAGGCCGAAGGTGAACGGGCGGATGCGCCAGCCCACGAGCCTCGCCTCGATCGGCCCACGGGGCTCGCTCTCGACCGTCGTCCGCCGCATGGCTGTCTCCCCCGCGCTCGATGCCGTTCCTCTGCCGATCATAGGCGCGCGTGATGCTCAGTCGTCGTCGAGGAGCGCGGCCGCGTACATGGGCCGCGCGGCATCCGCGCTCGGCGGGTGGAAGAGGCCCGCCGTCGCGTCGCGGTACAGGCGGCTGAGCTCGCTGCCGTTGTCGAAGCCGCTGCCGCCCGCGCACAGGAGGGCGGTCTCCGCGGCTCTGCGCGCCGCGTGCGACGCGTTGAGCCGCGCGCTCACGAGCCGCAGCGGCCATCCGGCGCCGTGCTCGACGAGCTCGTCGAAGTCGCGCGTGTAGGCCTCGAGCTGCGCGGGCACCGCGAGGTACGCCATGTGCGCATCGGCGAGGCGCACGCGCGCCTCGGGCACCTCGGCGAACGTCGTGCCGGTCTTCGCCGACCGCCGCCGCTTCAGCGCTTCGGCGCCCAGCTCGAGCGCGCGGCGTGCGATGCCCGCGTAGACCGACCCGACGAGCAGCTGGAACGTGCTCGTGATCGCGAACACGAGGAGGTCGGGATAGCGTCCCGCCGGGATCCGGCGAGCGACCCGGTCGGCGCGGAGCGGCACGCCGTCGAGGATGGTCGCACGGCTCTGCGACGCGCGCATGCCGAGCACGTCCCACTGGTCGGAGACCGTGATGCCGGGCGCGTCCCGGTCGACGAAGCCGTACACGAGCACGGGGTCGTCGGGAACGGAGCCGTCGCGTCCGTGCACGATGAGGCGCGTCCACACGGGCGAGAGCGACGTGAAGATCTTGACGCCCGTGAGGCGGTACCCGCCGTCGCCGTCGGGCTCCGCGACGGTGTTCGACCCCTGAAGCACCCAGTCGTTCGACGGCTCGCTGATGCCGAACGCGAAGATCTCGCCGGCCATGGCCTCCTCGAGCACCCACGCCAGCGACCGGTCGCCGCGCGCGAGCATCGCCTGGACGACGCCCGTGCACATGAGGTGCATGTTGATCGCGAGCGCCGTGGCCGGAGCCGCCCCGGCGAGACGCTGCTGCAGCCGGGAGACGTCGCCGAGGCCGAGGCCGGCCCCGCCGAGCTCCTCGGGGACGAACAGCGTCAGATAGCCGACTGCGCGCAGCTCCTCGAGGTCCTCGTCGAAGAAGCGGTTCTCCCGGTCGTACACGGCGGCGCGCTCCCGGAACCGCTCGAGCAGATCGTCGGGGAGGTACCGCTCGGCGAGCTCAGCATGCCTGCGTTCCCGGTCCATGTGTCTCCTCTCCGCGCGCGATGAGCAGCGCGCCGTTGTGCCCGCCGAAGCCGAACGACGTCGACAGCACGGCGGCGACGTCAGCGCGCCGCGCCGTGCCGGCGACCAGGTCCCATCCGGGCTCGGGGTCGTCGAGATTGAGCGTGGGCGGCAGGATGCCGTCGCGGATGCTCAGCGCCGCGATGATCGCCTCCACGACGCCCGCCGCGCCGAGCAGATGCCCGGTCGACGACTTCGTCGCGCTGATGGGGATGGCGCGGGCGCGGGCGCCGAGGGCGGCCTCGAGCGCCGCGAGCTCGGCCGCGTCGCCCGCGGGCGTGCCCGTGCCGTGCGCGTTCACGTGCTGCACCCGCTCGGCTGTCGCGCCTGCGTCATCGAGGCAGGCGCGGATCGCGGCCGCCGCGCCTGCGCCGTCGGGGCGCGGAGCGGTGGGATGGTGCGCATCGCTCGATGCGCCGAATCCCGCGACCTCGGCGATCGCACAGGCACCGCGAGCCCGCGCGCCGTCGTCCGACTCGAGGAGCACGGCCGCGGCGCCCTGCGACATGACGAAGCCCGTTCGCCCGCGGTCGAACGGCCGCGATGCCGCCGACGGGTCGTCCTCGTATCCCGTCGCGAGCGCGCGCAGGTTGGCGTTCGAGGCGAGGTTCACGGGTCCGAGGCAGTCCTCCATCCCCACGACGAGCACGGCGTCGGCGTACCCGTGCCGGATGCGGCGCATGCCCTCGCCGATCGCGACGGCGCCGCTCGCGCACGTGGCCGAGACCGCCGAGGCGGCTCCCGTGAGGCCATGCCTCTGGCTGAGCAGAGCGGCCGCCGCGTCGGGCGCGCCGTGCATCGCGAGAGCGAGCGGGACCGCCCGCGGCCCGCGGGCATCCAGCGCTCTCGTCGCGCGCTGCATGGCGTCGACCGGCCCCGAGCCGGTCGCGGCGATGACATCGACGCGGCCGCCGAGCATGCCGCGCGCATCCGCGTCGTCGATCGCCTCGTCTCCTGCGGCGACAGCCCACTGGAGCACGGCGCTGAGGCGCCGCGCGAGGCCGGGCTCGAGGAGGTCGGATGCATCGAAGTCGCGCACCTGGCCCCCGATGCGGACGGGGAGCTCGGCGAACTCCGGCCCGTCGAGCTCGCGGATGGCGCTGCGGCCGTCGGCGACGGCCTGCCACATCGCGGGGACGCCGATGCCGCTCGGCGTGACCGCGCCGGCTCCCGTGATCACGACGCGGCGGCTCACAGGCGCTCCGCCTCTCCGCGCACGACGAGCTCCGTCGCCTCGGCACGCCGGATCTTGCCGCCGACGGTTCGCGGCAGGCGAGCGACCCGGTACCAGCGGCGCGGCACGAACTGGGGGGCGAGGTGCGAGCGCGCGTGCGCCAGGAGCGCCGCCTTGTCGGGTGCGTCGCCCTCGAGGATGAGGGCGACGGCCGTCCCGAGGCGCCCGTCGGGCAGGGCGACCGCACAGGTCGCCCCGACCCCGGCCATCCCGTCGAACGCCCGCTCGACGTCGGGCAGCGCGACCTTGTGGCCCCCGGTCACCGCGATGTCTCCGGCGCGCCCGATGAGCTCGAGACGGCCGCCGATGATCCGCGCCTGATCGTGGACCGTGGCCCACCCCGACGCATCGCGCAGCACGGCGTCGGTCGTGCCCGAGACGTAGCCGTCGGAGCACGCGGCGGCGCGCACCCACAGGGTGCCGGGCTCGCCGTCGGGCAGGTCGACGCCGTCGGCGTCGCGGACACGCACGGCGATCCCGTCGTAGACGTCGATGAGCGTGCCGTCGCCGCCGCGGCTGTCGCCGATGAAGCCGATCTCCGCCGCGCCGTAGTAGCTGATCAGGCGCACGTGCGGGAGCGCCCAGGCGAGGCCCGCGCGGATGCGCGCCGGCAGGTTCGCGCCCCCGGTCACGACGAGGTCGAGCGACGCGAGCCGGCCGGGATCCCGCCGAGCCGCGGCGGTGAGCGCCTCGACGACCGCAGGGACCGCGACGACGCGCGTGATGTGCTCGTCGCGGATGCGCCGGGTCGCGTCGAGGGGGTCGAACGCGTCGGCGAGGTGCACGCTGCCGCCCGTCGCCAGGCACTCGATCACGGCGTAGAGCGTGAGGCTGTACGAGACGGGGCCCGGCGCGAGCGTCGCGACACCGGGCAGCGGCTCGAGATGGGCGCTCGACACGGCGACGTTCTCGCGATACTGCCGGCGGGTCTTGAGGAACGCCTTCGGGTCGCTTGTCGTGCCTGAGGAGAAGAGCATGAGGAACGGCTCGTCCGCGTCGCGCACGGCGGGCGGCGCGGCCGGCCGCGTCTCGGCCTCTCGGCGCCGGACGTCGTCGAGCGAGAGGACGACGCCTCTCCAGCCGGCCTCCGCGAGCGCGGCGGCGAGCGCGGGGTCGTCGCTCAGGACGACGCCGATCCCGGTCGCGACGACGACGCGCACGCGATGCGCGAGCGGCCAGCGCGGGTCGATGACGGCGGAGACGGATCGGTGCCCCGCGAGCCCCGCGACGAAGCGCGCCGTGTGGAAGGCCGAGGTGACGCTGACGGCCGTGATCGGGATGCCCTCCGTCTCGCGCGCCGGGGCGGGCGGATGGTCCTGGGCGCCGTGGAGCGCGTCGACGACCGCGAACACGCGCCGCGAGTCCTCGACGAGCTCGGCGTACGAGAGCCGCTCGCACTCCCCCGCGATCGCCGTCCGCTCGGGATGCCGCGACGCGACATCGAGGATCGTCGAGGTGATCGGCACGGACCCAGTCTAGGAACCCGTCTGGATGCCGACTCAGCGCCCGCGCGCGAACACGGCGTGCAGGAGCGGGAGCGCGGAGGCCGCCATGAGCCAGCCGCCGAGCGCCGCGTCGCCCGCGTGCAGGGTCGCCCCGGCGATGAGAAGCGCGCTGAACACGATCGCGGAGCCCAGCCGCCGCGCGAGGTTCTCGAGCCGCGACAGGCGCCGATCCAGCCGCGGGGTCGACACCTCGACGGAGCCGTCCTCGATCCTCCCGATGAGGCCGTCGAGCCGCTTCGGCAGGCGCAGCGCGAGGCCTGCGGCGTCGAGCGCCTCCTTGGCGACATCCTGCACGACGTTGCCGCCCTCGTCGCGCAGCAGCTGCGCGGCGTACGGCTCGACCGAGTCCCACAGGTTGAAGCGCGGGTCGAGCGCGCTGCACACCCCGGAGGTCAGCGACATGGCGCGCACGACGAGCAGGAAGTTCTCGGGCAGCTGGAACGGCATCGCACGGGCGAGATCGCCGAACTCCGCCGCGAAGTCGCGGAACTCACGCGGATCCACCTCGCGGAGCTCGGCGAACCCCATCCCGCCGAAGCGGGCGAAGAGCGCAGCGAGCGCGCGCTCGAGCTCGGCGACATCCGCGGAGGGCAGGAGGGCGCCGACCGACCGGATCGCGTCGACGAGACCGCGGCCGTCGCGAGCTGCCGCGGCGATGAGCGCCTTGCGCAGCCCCGCGCGGGTGCTCGGCGGGACCTCGCCCATCATCCCGAAGTCGATGAAGGTGAGCCGCCACGAGCCGCCGCTCGTCGGCGTCACGAAGATGTTGCCGGGGTGCGGATCGGCATGGAAGTACCCGTGCACGAAGAGCTGGTCGAACATGACCGAGGCGAACACGGGCGCGACCTCGGCCGGGTCGATGCCCGCCGCGCGCAGCCCGTCGGCGTCGGTGATCTTGATCGCGGTGACGTCCTCCAGGGCGAGGACGCGGCGCGTCGTGCGCTCCCAGAGCACGGCCGGCACCGCCACGCGGGCATCGCCCGCGAAGTCCTCGGCGAAGCGCTCGGAGGCGGCGGCCTCGTGGAGATAGTCGATCTCCTCGCGGCACGTCTGGGCGAACTCCTCGATGAGCGCGGGCATGTCGACCCGCTCGCGGACGACGCGGACGCGGCGCAGCCATCCCGCGACCCGCCGGAGCGCCGCGAGGTCGGTGTCGACGACAGCATCGATGCCGGGGCGCTGCACCTTGAGGACGACGCCGTGGATGCCCGTCTCGGCCGCGTCGGCCGCGGCAGGGCGCGCGCGGTGCGCCTGTCCGAGCGACGCGGCCGCGATCGGGGTCTCGTCCACAGTCGCGAACGCACGGTCGAGCGGGATGCCCAGCTCGGCTTCCGCGAGCGCGCGGACGTCGGCGAAGGCCACGGGCGGCACCTCGTCCTGCAGGCCCTCGAGCTCGGAGGTGATCTCGGGCGGGAGCACATCGAGGCGCGACGACATGAACTGCCCCACCTTGATCATGAGCCCGCCGAGCTCGACGGCGAGCGCGTGGAAGCGCCGCGCGAAGCGCGTCAGGCGCTGCGTCCTCGTGCGCTCGGCGACGCCCGCGAGGCCGATGCGCGGCAGCACGAGCTCGTACCACCACTCGATCGCGAGGTTCCGCGCCGCGAAGCGGAGGATGCGACGGTAGCGCGCGCGGGAGACGTCGTCGACGGGCGCGCCCGACGCGCCGGCGGCCGCCACCCCGCTCAGTCCTGCGCCAGGATCGCGTACAGCCGGCGCCGTGCCTCGTCGAGCACGTCCACCGCCTGCTGCACCTGCTCGGGCGTGCCAGTGCGGCCGACCTGGGCCGCGGCCTGCGCGAGCTCGAGACCCGCCTTCGGCAGCGCCGTGAACGCCGGGCGCTCCGCGCCCTCGGACGGCGACCCCCACGGGACTGAGGCGCGCGCGGCCTCCTCGCGGCCGGCGTCGGTCATCACGTACGTCTTGCGGCCGCCCGACTCCTCGGCGCGCACGAGTCCCTCGTCGGCGAGCAGCTGCAGGGTGGGATACACCGAGCCGGCGCTGGGCTTCCAGCTGCCGCCCGTGCGCTCCTCGATCTCACGGATGATCTGGTAGCCGTGCATCGGCTGCTCGGCGAGGAGCACGAGCACGGCCGCGCGCACGTCGCCGCGCCCCATCCGCGTGCCGCTGCGCTTGTCGAACGACGAGCGCAGCTGCTCCATCATCTGCCACATGCCCTCGAGGGGGTTGCCGCCGCCGAAGCCGCCGGCCGGGAACGAACCGCTCATGATCGTCTCCTTCATCTCGAACGATACTCAACGATATGTCGTCGAGAGCGATCGGGGAAGGGTCATCCGTGAGCGATCCGGGCGGCGGTCCGCAGATCGTCGACGAGGCGGTCGAAGGCCGTCTGCCGATCCGTCGCCTCGCGGATGCGCAGCAGGCTCGACGGGTGCGCGGTCACGATCGTCGGCGTCGCCGAGGCGTCCGCCGACTCGAGCACCGTGCCGCGTGCCTCGCCGATCTTCACGGGGGCGCCGAGAACCGACCGTGCGGCGGTCGCGCCGAGCGCCACGATGGCGGATGGCCGCACGAGGGCGATCTCGGCCTCGAGCCACGGTCGGCAGGCGGTGAGATGGCCGACGGCGGGCTTCTCGTGGACGCGCCGCTTGCCGCGCCGCTCGAAGCGGAAGTGCTTGACCGCGTTCGTGCGGTAGACATCCTCATCCGGCACGCTGGCGGCATCGAGGGCGTCCGCGAGGACCCGGCCCGCCGGGCCGACGAAGGGCTCCCCCTCGAGGTCCTCGCGGTCGCCCGGCTGCTCCCCCACGAGCATGAGACGCGCCGCGGCCGAGCCGCGCGAGAACACGACTTGCGTCGCGTCCTCCCACAGCTCGCAGCCGCGGCACGTCTCGGCAGCCTGCCGAAGGCCGTCCAGATCCGCTCCCTCGGGAACCCACTCCCCGGCGCCGGGGCGATCGATGTCGGCCATCGCCATCCGTCCGATCAGGCCGCGCGCACGAGCACGCGGCCGCCGTCGACCCGCACCTCCCAGCGCGGCTGCGGCACGCTCGCGGGGCCGCGATCGACGCTGCCGTCGTCGAGGCGGAAGCGGCTTCCGTGCCAGGGGCACGTGACGCAGCCGCTCGGGTCGAGCTCGCCCTCGTCGAGCGGCCCGCCCGCGTGCGTGCAGGTGGCCGAGAGCGCGTGGAGCTCGCCGCGCTGGCGCACGAGCAGAAGCGGCGTGTCGCCGACCGTCACCCTGTTGAGCTCGCCCTCGCGGATCTCGTCGTCGGCCGCGACGTCGTTCCACTTCCGGGTCGTCTTCTGGAACGCGGTGTGGTTGACGCCGATGCCCTTGACGTAGGACAGGTGCCCGCCGAGGTAGGCCGATGCCAGCGTGACGCTCACCGCGACGAGACTCAGCGCGACGCCGACGCCCCGGTGGCCGCGTCGGCGCGCCACCCACGATGCCGCCTGCAGCACGGAGGCCGTGCCGTTCGTCGCCGCGTGCACGAGGCCGACCCGCTTGTCGGGTCCGTACGTGTCGGACCAGTCCGCCGCGCCGGCGAGCGCCGTCGGCGCCGAGGCGACCAGACCGAGTCCGACGAGCTTGCGCGAGGCCTCCGCGCTGTCCTCGCCCCCGAGGAGGTCGAGGGCCGTCGCCGCGCCCCATGCGCCGATCGGCAGGTCGGTCAGGACAGGGTGCAGCTGGTGGCCGAGCCACGAGCCCGACAGCGCGTTCTTGACGGGAGCGGCCTTCGTGACGGCCGCGACCCATCCGCTCACCTTCTCGACGATGCCGTCGAGCTCCTTCGCCTTCCCGATGCGCTCGACGAGGTCGTTCACGATCTTGGGTGCCTGCATGTCGTTCCCTCCTTCGTCTCGCGCGCGTCAGTGCATCGTGTCGGGGTCGGAGTCGCCCATGTGGCCCGGCAGCGTCACCGAGAGCACGCGATCGACGAACGCCGCGTACTCGTCCATGTAGTGGCGGAGGAACTTCTCCGTGCCCTCGTCGGCGACCTCGCCGTCGTCGCCGTAGACCTCGGGCTTGAACGTGATGTAGGCCTCGGGCGCGTTCAGCTGCGGTGCGTCGAGGAAGCTCAGCACGCTGCGCATCGACGACTGCATGACGGCGGTGCCGATCGCTCCGACCGATGCGCCGATGATGCCGGTGGGCTTGCGGGCGAAGGAGTTCTGACCCCACGGCCGCGATCCCCAGTCGATCGCGTTCTTCAGCGGCGCGGGGATCGAGCGGTTGTACTCGGGCGACACGAACAGCAGCCCATCCGACCCCTCGATGGCGGCCTTGAACTCGGTCACCGCGGGCACCGGGTCCATCTCGTCGTCGCGGTTGTACAGCGGGAGGTCTCGGATGGGGATCTCGGTGAGCTCGAGGCTGTCGGGCGCGAGGCGGATGAGCGCCTTCGCGAGCACGCGGTTGATGGAATCCTGCGAGAGGCTGCCGACGAGGTAGCCGATCCGATGGGTCATGACACGCTCCTTCTCGTTGCGGGTCACTTCGGTATAGCGCGTCGGCCCCCGGCATGTCACGGGGTTGCGCGTTCTCGCCGATGTCGGCATGCGGCCGCGGATGGTCGATGTCGGTGCTGCGTGGAAGGCTGGCGGGAACGACGGGAGGAGAGGGCATGGCAGGTCCCGAGGAGGCGGCCGCGCTCACGCCGGGCGACCTCGCGGAGCTCCGCGAGCTGCTCGTCGACGAGAGCCGACGCGCCCGCGCGCAGATCGCGTCCCTCACGGGCGCGTTCGACGACATCGTGGGTGCCGTCGACCACACGGCGACCGACGACGAGCACGACCCCGAGGGATCGACGATCGCGCTCGAGCGCTCGCAGACGAGCGCGCTGCTCGTCTCGACGCGCGCTCACCTCGCCGACGTCGACCTCGCCTTCACGCGCATGGACGAAGGAGCGTACGGCGTCTGCGAGAGCTGCGGTCAGCCGATCGCCCGCGAGCGGCTGCTCGCCCGGCCTGCTTCACGCACGTGCGTCGCGTGCGCGGCCCGCGCGCAGCGGCGGCGCTGATCCACCGGATCGCCGGCGGCCGTGCCCTCGTCAGGACGCGTCGGCCGGCGGATTGTGCATGAACTCGAGACGGATGCCGCTGTCATCCTCGACGAACGACGCGTAGTACCGGTCGGTGTAGCGCGGGTACTCCTTGGGGTCGCGCACGGGCGTCCACCCTGCGGCGAGCGCGATCGCGTGCATCCGGTCCACCTCCTCGCGCGAGTCGACCGCGAACGCGAGGTGCTGCCATCCGACCCGCCCGTGACGGTGGGGCCCGCTGTCGGGCTCGCGGGGCGGATAGATGATGAACTCCGTGTCGTCGCCGCGCTGCCAGGAGACGGAGCTGCCGTCGTCGAATCCGCACGTGTAGCCGAGCGCCTCGAGGATGGGGTGGTACTGCTCCTTGGCTCGCGCGAGGTCTTCCACGGTGATTCCGAGATGGTCGAGAAGTGCCATGCCCCCAGTGTCGCGGACGACCGCGTTACGCTGTGCACGACGCGAGCGAAGGAGCCGCCATGTCTCGACAGGAAGAGCATCACGTCCCGGCACCGGGCGAGCCGAGCGTGCCCGAGCTGGAGGACGACGAGACCGTCGCGCCGCGACCCGAGGAGGAGATCGCCGACGTGCTGCGGGCCGAGCCCGACGTCGAGGATCACACCCGGAGCGCGTAGTCGCGCAAGGGGTTGCCGACCGGCGGGGGCCGCTCGCTAGCCTCGGACGATGGCACTCCAGCGGCTCATCCTCATCCGCCACGGCGAGAGCGTCGGCAACGAGGCGGCGAGCGCCGCCGAGCGTGCGGGCGAGGAGGTCATCGACCTTCCGTACCGCGACGCGGACACACCGCTCTCCCCGACCGGCGAGGCGCAGGTGGCCGCGCTCCGCTCGGCGCTGCGCGCGCTCGGCGCGGGGGATGCGATCGCCTGGACGTCTCCGTATCGACGCGCGGCGCAGACGGCCGAGCGCGCCCTCGCCGAGCTCGGCACGCTCGCGGTCGCCGACGAGCGCCTCCGCGACCGCGAGCTGGGCGTGCTCGATCACCTGACCTCGCACGGCGTCGTCGCGCGGTATCCGTCGGAGGCCGAGCGACGCGACCATCTGGGCAAGTTCTTCTATCGTCCGCCGGGCGGCGAGTCGTGGGCGGACGTCGCACTGCGACTGCGCTCGTTCCTCTCCGACGCAGCCGGGGCGGCAGCCGCGACCGGCGTCGTGTTCGTGCACGAGGCGGTCGTCCACCTGATCCGGTACGTGCTCGAGGGGTGGGATGAGCGCCGCGTCCTCGCCGCGGCGATCGAGGAGCCCGTGCCGAACGCATCGGCGACGGTGCTCGAGCGGGCGGACGGACGCTGGCGCGCTGCACGCGTCGGCGACGTCGGCCATCTGATCGAGGCGGGCGTCGAGGCGACGCTGCACACTGGGCGCCGGGACGCGCTGCCCAGCAGGGGCGAGATCGATCCCGGGCATCCCGACGACGCGGAGGAGGAATCGCGTGTCTCTGCGGAGTGAGCGGGTCACGCCCCGGCTGCTGCGCGGCTGGGGGCTTCCCGACCCGGGCGACTCGAAGTACTCGCGCGGCACCGTGCTCGTGGTCGGCGGGGCGCTACGCAGCCCAGGCGCCGCCATCCTGGCCGGAACGGCCGCCCTCCGGGTCGGCGCCGGTCGGATCACGCTCGCCGTGGCGCGCTCCGTCGCACCGTCCGTGGGCGCAGCGGTTCCCGAGTCGGGCATCGTCGCGCTGCCGGAGACCGACCAGGGTTCCGTCCGTGCGGAGGCGGGCGCCGTTCTCGTTCCGGAGCTCGACCGCGTGCAGGCCGTGCTCATCGGGTCGGGACTCGACGACATCGAGGTCGCGGGGCGCCTGCTCGCGTCGCTCGCGGCCGAGGCGCCGGAGTCGGTCGTGTTCGTCGTCGACGCGTTCGCTCTCGGTGCGCTCGCGGCCGATCCCGACCTCGCCTCCGCCGTTCGCGGGCGCCTCATCCTCACGCCGAGCCCGACCGAGCTCGGCGTGCTGCTCGACGAGGACGAGGTGAATGCCGGGGATGCGCGCGAGATCCGGCGAGCGGCCCGCGAGGCGGCCCGCCGATACGGAGCGGCGGTCGCGACGCAGTCGCTCGTGGCCGATGCAGATGGCAGCGCCTGGGCCATCCCTGCGGGCGGAGCGGGCCTGGGCACCTCAGGAAGCGGCGACGTCCTCGCGGGCGCCGTCGCGGGGTTCGCCGCCCGCGGGGTCTCCCCCGCTCGCGCCGCCGTGTGGGCCACGTACGTGCACGCGACCGCGGGCGGCGAGCTCGCACGCGGCACGGATGGCGTGGGCTTCCTCGCCGGAGAGCTCGCGCCACGGTTCCCCGGGGTCATCGCGGACGTGAGGTGACAGCGACATGAGCACTTCGATCGATCTGAGATATCCCTTCGCAGGTCGTTGGCTCGCGCGGAACAGTCCGGCGAACCGGGTTCCCAGCCACGGGACGCGGCTGTTCGCGACGGACTACGCCATCGACTTCGTTCCCGTCGACGAGACCGGGCGCACCGCCCCGATCACCCTCGGCTCTCTCGTGAAGCCGGAACCCGTCGACAGGTTCCCCGGATTCGGGCGCCCCATCCTGGCGCCTGTCGATGGTGTCGTCTTGACCGTGCACGACGGCGAGCCGGATCACCCTGCCTATCGCGGGCTGCCCTCGCTCCGCTACGCGCTGACCCGGCGGCGTCGCGCCAGGGCCGGCTGGATCGCCTTGGCCGGAAACCACGTCCTGATCGAGAAGCGCGGCGTCATCGTCGCGCTGTGCCACCTGCGTCAGGGCAGTGTCGCCGTGCGCCCGCGGCAGGAGCTGCGGATCGGTGACGTGCTCGGCGAATGCGGGAACTCGGGAAACAGCACCGAGCCCCACGTCCATGTGCAGGCGCTCGACAGCCGCGACATCGAGCGAGCCGGTGCCGTCGGCATCACCTTCAACGGCACGCTCCCCGCGAACGGCGAGGTCATCGACGCAGACGCGCATCCCCGAGCGCTCGTTCCCCCGTCGGGCTCGTGAAGCTCCGAAGACCCTGCGCGAATCCCGGCGAGCCGGATGCGCTGTCGCGTGCGCCGTTAGCGTGGCGGTGTGGAGCGTGCGCAGAGGATCCCTGACGGCCCATCCGCCCGGCCGCGAACCTTCGTGTTCGACATCGTCGGGACGCTGACCGACGAAGTGGGCACGGTGCAGAGGGTCGTCGCGGAGGTGCTCCGCCTCTCCGACGCCGAGTCGCTCGCCTTCGCACGCGAATGGCAGGCGGGGCTCGAGTCCGAGGTCGACGCCGTCGTTCGCGGCGAGCGCGACTGGGCCGACTACGAGTCGCTGCGCTCGGAGGCCCTGAGCGGCGTGCTGCAGGAGCGGCAGGATCGGCCGGGGCGCGCACAGCTCAAGGCGCTGAGGCGGGTCGGATGCTCTCTGGCCGCTTTCCCGGGTGCCGCCGACGAGCTCACCGCGCTCGCGGAGTCCGCACGCGTCGTCGGGCTGACGAACAGCACGCTCCCGGCGGCATCCGCGTTCTCGGCAGCGGCAGGGCTGCGGTGGCACGCTCTGCTCTCGGCCGACCTCGTCCGGGCTTTCAAGCCACAGCCCGAGGCGTATCGCTTCGCGATCGACGCCCTCGGGCTCATCCCCGAGGAGTGCGTCTTCGTGGCCGCGCATCCGTGGGATCTCGACGCTGCGAAGGGGTTCGGGTTCCAGACCGCGCACTACCCACGACCGCATGCCGACGCGCCCGCGGCGTCGGACACGTACGACTACACGATCTCTTCGCTGCGGGAGCTCGTGAGCTGAGCCGCGCTGCGGCCACGAGGTCGCTGCGCGCGCCGCCTCGCGCCGCGCGTCAGTCCCGCGACGACGCGTTGACGCTTCCCGAGCGCTCCTGTCCGCTGAGTGCGGCGATGGCAGCCATCATGCGCTCGGTGATCTCACGGCGCGCCTTGCCGTCAGGCATGCCTTCGAGGTCGGTGAGGTCAAGCGGCTCGCCGAAGCGCACCTCGAGTCGCGGCCGCCCGGGGAGGAGATGGCTGAACGGCGCGACGGTCCCGGTTCCGATGAGGCCGACGGGCACGACGGCGGCGCCGGTGTCGCGGGCCATCCATGCCGCGCCGCCGTGGCCGTCGTGCAGCTTGCCGTCACGCGAGCGGCTGCCCTCGGGGAAGACGGCGAAGACGCTGCCTGCCCGGAGGATGCTGCTTCCCGCGTCGAGCGCGGCACGGGCGTCGCGTCCGGTGGCGCGCTGGACGGGAACCCCGCCGATCGAGGTGAAGAACCAGCGCTTGGCGCGGCCGAGAGCACCGGGGCCGGTGAAGTATGCCGACTTGATGAGGAACTGCACGGGCCGCGTCGCGGAGGTCGGGATGATGACCGTGTCGAGCGACGCGAGGTGGTTGCTCGCGAGGAGAACGGGGCCGCTCGCGGGCACATTCTCCCGGCCGACGACGCGTGGGCGGTAGAGCAGCCAGAACAGAGGACGAAGGATGACGCGGCCGATGAAGTACACGGCGCCGGGGCGCGGAACCGGCGCCGCAGCGGGAGTCGGCGAGACGGGGGCTGGCACGTCGTCACCCTATCCGGGCCGGGCGCCGATCGCGGTGAGGAGAGCCCCGTTGACGCCGGACCTCTCGCGGCGTAGCGTCGAATTCATACGAAGCATGTTCGTACGAATAGGGAGCGCGCCATGGACACCGACGTCCTCATCATCGGCGCGGGGCAGTGCGGCCTCGCCCTCAGTCGCGAGTTGATGCGACGACATGTGGCTCACGAGGTCGTCGATGCCCGCGAGGCACCCGGCGACGTGTGGCGCGACCGCTGGGACTCCCTGCGGCTGTTCACTCCCGCGCGATTCGATGCCCTTCCCGACCGCCCGTTCCCGGCCGACTCGGCATCGTACTGCCCTCGCGGACGCGAGTTCGCCGACTACCTCGACGACTATGCCGAGGCCATCCGCTCTCCCCTGCGGATGGG
The DNA here is from genome assembly GCF_035188445.1 of Microbacterium sp. JZ37. NCBI lineage: Bacteria > Bacillati > Actinomycetota > Actinomycetes > Micrococcales > Microbacteriaceae > Microbacterium > Microbacterium sp. JZ37. Next base: position 2,313,016 of record NZ_CP045253.1, read on the forward strand.
CGTGCGCGCGACGCGCGTCGTCGCCGCGCCGGCCGGCGGATTCATCGTGGGCCTCGAGACCGCTCGCGGCGCGGCCGAGATCGGCGCGCGGCGCGTCGTGATCGCGACCGGCGGTCATGCCGAGCCTCGGGTTCCCGCCGAGGCGGCCGGCCTCGACGCCGGGATCGTGCGGGTGCATTCCGGTGACTACCGCCGCCCGGAGGATCTGCCCGGCGAGCGCGTGCTTGTCGTGGGGTGCGGAGCGTCGGGCGTGCAGCTCGGCATCGAGCTCGCGCGCAGCGGGCGTGAGGTGACGGTCGCCGGGCGCCCGACCCCCGCCATCCCGAAGCCTCTGCTCAAGGTCGCGGGCGCGCTCTGGTTCGCGTTCCTTCACCACGTCCTGACGCGTGCGACGCCGATCGGGCGCAAGGCGGCGCCGCGTGCGCTCCGGGCGGGCGCGCCGCTCATCGGCCTCAGCGCGCGGGCGCTTGATGAGGCCGGCGCCACTCGAGCGCCCCGGTTCGTCGCCGCGGTGGACGGTCAGCCGGCGCTCGCCGACGGACGCGTCGTCGCGGTGGACACGGTGCTCTGGGCGACCGGGTACCGCCCAGCACTGGACTGGATCGAGGGCCTGCCCCTCGACGAGCTCGGGCTGCCGGAGCATCGTCGGGGCATCTCGACGATCATCCCCGGCCTCGCGTTCCTCGGGCTGCCCTTCCAGTTCGGGCTCACGTCGACGCTCATCGGCGGAGCCGCTCGGGACGCCGCGCACGTCGCCGCGGAGATCGCGAGATGAGCACGACGTGACGCCGCGCGCATACCGCTCCCCCGTCCGGGCCGAGCGCGCCGGCCGCACCCGCGCGGCGGTGATCGACGCGGCACGCCATCTCCTCGTGACCGAGGGATTCGACCGGACGACGGTGCACAAGATCGCCGCGCGCGCCGGCGTGAACGTCGACACGATGTATCGGGCGGTAGGACGGAAGCCCGACGTGATCCGCGCCGTCGTGGAGTCCGCCCTGTCCGGCACGGCGGAGACGGTGCCGGCTCATGAGCGCGACTACGTCCTGCGGATCAGGGCCGCGGCGACGGCGGGCGAGAAGCTCGACCTCTACGCCGGAGCCGTCACCGCCATCCAGCAGCGACTCGCACCCGTCTTCGCCGCGCTCAGCGACGCCGCTCGCACCGACGACTCGTGTCGGCGGCTGTGGGACGAGATCTCGGAGCGCCGCGCGCTGAACATGCGGGACTTCGCCGCCGACCTGCGCGCAACGGGCGAGCTGCGGGACGACCTCGACGACGAGGCGGTAGCGGATGTCGTCTGGAGCATGAACGCCCCCGAGTACTGGAATCTGCTGGTGGGGGCACGCGGATGGCCCCCCGAGCGCTTCCGCGCCTGGCTCGCGGATAGCTGGAGGCGCCTGCTGCTGGTGTGAGCGGCGCAGCGCGCGTGCCCCGCAGATCAGTCCGCGTGGGCGCTCAGGAACGGGATGACCGCGTCGATGACGGCGGCGGGATTCTGCTCGGCCGGATAGTGGCCCGCTCCCGGGAGGACACGGCCGGTGACGTCGGTCGCGAGGCCCCTCATCCCCTCCTCGACGGCGCTGCCCATGCCGAACTCCCCGCCGAGCGCGAGCACCGGCGTGCGGATCGGGTCGTCGGCGATTCGATGAACGGCACGCGCGTCCACTTCCGCAGTGCGGTAATAGGAGCAGAAGCAGGCACGAATCGCCAGCATCGAGGATCTCGGTTTCGCCCGGTTCGTGAAGTTCTATGACCCTAGCAACAACTTTCTCGGTGCGATCGAGTTCTCCGAGGAAGCCAGCACCCCGAGTTAGTGTGCTGCGCGGCTCTCCGTCGCGACTCTTCGCTCCAACTCCGCACCAGAGGCAGGAACGGTGGCACGGAGGACCCACCCATCCGCGGTGGCTTCTGATTGCAGCTGCCCTCCGTGGTGGATGAGGCGCTGGCGGGCGCGCACGAGGCCACGGCCTCCCCCGCTGCCGCCGACCGCTCCGCTCGCCAACGGCGTCGAGACGTTCTTCACGACGAGCTCGACGGTTTCGGGCTGACGAAGGATCTCCACGCTCGCGGAGCGTGAGTTCGGGGCGTGCTTGAGGATGTTGGTGACGGCCTCTATCGCGGTCTCCGTGAGCGCCCGATCCGCAGCCGGCGTCGCACCGAGCGGAGTGCGAGGCGTGGAGACACACGTGGGGATGTGGGCATCTTTCAACAAGGCTCCGAGGGATGTCACGACGTCGACGATGTCGCCCTCATACCGTGTCGGGCATGAACCCGCGCCGCCAGCACTGGTGTCGCGGATCAGAGACAGCAGGGACTGGATTCTCTCAAGCGCCTTCTCGGCGGAGTCTTCGATCGTCGAGAGGGACACCTGCCGTGCTGCCTCGTCTGGCTGGCGCGGCAGTGCGCGGGCGTGGAACAGCACGAGCGTGAGATCGTGCGCGATCCCGTCGTGCAGCTCATCGGCGATCCGCTCCTGCTCCTCCCGCGCCAGCGTCTCGAGATCTCTCACAACGCGGGCACGTTCGGAGGCGAAGATCGCCTCCCGTGCTGAGACGAGCCGAAAGGTGAGACCCGCTAGGAACGAGATCACTGCGATACCCGCGATCCCGAAGACCCCGCCGTCGGTGAGGGACGAGCCGTTCAGAGCGATGTCCGCGGTGATCACGCCGAGCACCACGACGTGGATCACGATCACCCAGGGTGCGCACGTCGCTGCCACCAGTCCCAGCGCGATTGCCAGCTCGAGAAGGTCGCCGGCGCTGCCGGCCAGCACCGCGCCGAGGCCGCAGATCACCATGACCATGAACGCCGCAGTCAGGGGGTGCCATGCGAAGGCTGCGATGGCGGCATAGAGCATCAGCGCAAGCAAATCTGCTCGGGCGAAGCGCCCGGTGGCGACGATGAAGCCCAGAGCGATACACACCAGGACGCTAACGACGACGATGAGCAGGATGCGGGCGATCGGATGCAGGGATCGCTGCTGCCAGACCTGTCTGGAAACGAGCATTCGGCGCAGAGACGTCCGTCCCGGGTCGGAGAGCGTCAGCTCGCCGCCGGCGCGAGGACGATCGCGCGGTTCAGGCACAGATCCCCAGCACCTTGCACAGCCAGTCGCCGAGGTCGGCATTCGCCCCACTGGCCAGGCGAACCAACGATGCGAGGCTGAACATGGTCGGGGTGTGCATGGTGACTCCTCACGGTCAAGACACGACGTCTGCCCGAGCGGGCGACGGCGTCCCGGTACATGGATGTTCCTCCACACTACGTCGCACCTCCCCAGGGCTGGAGAACCATAGCCCTGGGGCTACAGATTCGCCCTCGCAAGAGCGATAGCGTGAAGAGGTGAGTGAAGTCGTGCGCGTTCTCGTCGTGGACGATGAAGCCCTGGTGCGCCACGCCCTTCGGGCCTTCATCGCTGACGATGCACGAGTCACCCTCGTGGGAGAAGCCCAAGACGGCTCGGAGGTCGTCAAGGCATGCAAGCAGGCTCAGCCGGACGTGGTGCTGATGGACATCAAGATGCCCGAGGTCAGCGGCGTCGAAGCCACCCGTCGTGTCCTGGAGTGGAACCCGCGCTGTCGCGTGGTCGCGCTGACGACGTTCACCACCGAGTGGCGCGCCCTCGAGGTGCTTCATGCCGGTGCTTGCGGATACCTGGTGAAGAACTCCACCCCTGGGCAGATCATCGACGCCATTGTCGCCGCCCACGCCGGCGACCGCGTCGTCTCACCCGAAGTGCAAGAGCGATTCGTGCGCGCCGCGATCGCGTCCGGCGACGGACGCTTCACCGATGGTCCCGCGCTCAGTGACCGAGAGCGGCAGATCATCGAGCTGATCGCGAGGGGCATGTCCAACTCTGAGATCGCCGACGAGCTCCACTACGCCGAGAGCACGGTGAAGGCCGACATCAGGCACATCAACCAGCTGTGGGGTGTCGAGAACCGCCTGCAGATCGTTCTCCGTGCCACCGAGCTCGGCATCATCAACCTCTGACGCGTACGTGCAGCGCGCGAGCAGTCCTCGCCCCGTTCTGGACCCCTTCTTCTGAGTCCCATTTCCCTCGCCTGACCTCGCTCCCGGGGGGGGGCAAAACTCGCATAGTCCCTTGAGAATGCACCACCCTTCTGGAATTCATAGCCCCAGGGCTAGGAAGCCCCGCCAGCTTTGCTGAACCGCCGCGACTCGCCTCAAACTGCGGTGAAGGCACAGTGCTAGCGAACCAGAGGGATCGTCCCCCCGGTGATGCACGCACAAGGCCAGAGTCCGCAGACATGGTTTCCGCGCACGAAGGATGGTTTCACAGTGAATGGGACGAAAGACGCGGAGATGGTCCACTCAGCAAGAGGCTCCGTCAAGGACCGGGAGAACACAATGAAGGTGCTCTGGTGGAGAAGAGCGGGCGACTTCCTTGTGGGGACGCTGATCCCCTGGTCGCTTCTCTCCCAGCTCCTCGGTACCGTCTTCTTCCGCCGGTCCTGGCCGGGCGGATGGGGAGGGGCGCTGGTCGCGACCCTCGCTTTCGCCGCAATCGTCGTGATCGGCTCCGCCTTGTCGAAGGACGGCCAGACACCGTCCCAACGACTCTGTGGATTGCGCGTCCTGACTCTCGATGATCGTGTGGCTGGGCGGGGACGACAGGCGGCCCGAGCGGCCGGCCATCTCCTCGACATGCTGAGTCTCGGGGTCGGATTCCTCTGGCCGCTCTGGGACAGCCGGGCGCAGAGCTTCGCTGACAAGCTCGCGGCCACTGTCGTGGTTCGGGCTGGCACGAAAAACCACTGAGAAGGGAAATCATGAAGAGTGCAAAGATCGCCAACGTCATGCTGGCATGCGTCGTAGCTGTCGGCGTCCTGGCGGGAGCAGCACCCGCCCAGGCTGCGGACACTGAAGGTGCGGTGTCTCAGTTCAACACCGAGGCTGAGCAGGCGCTGAAGACTCAGCTTGACGCAGCCGTGGACACCAACGGCCTCGAGGCTTCGTTCGGGGACATCAGCATCGACGCTGGTCCGGACGTCGTCGCCCTCTACGACGGAGACGCGGACGCGTACGCCGCCGACATCATGGAGGCGTTCAAGAGCGACGCTCCGACACAGGAGCCGAACCGCGTGACTCCGTTCGCGAACTACACCTCCAGTGTCTTCGCCGGTGTCCCCGCGGGCGGTGCCTGCTGGATCAAGCAGGACTTCTCCGCCACCGTGAGCAACTACAAGGTGACGTCGAAGAGCCTGCGTGGCAGCTCCTACCAGGAGGGCGTCTGCGTCTTCCAGTGGTCCCCGAACTACTCGTGGTTCGAAGGATCATTCAACGTCCTGAGCAAGGGCACGTTCCACGCCATCATCAAGGGCGGCCCCGTGAGCTTCGCGGCGACGTTCAAGGCGATCTACACCGTCAACAAGTCCTCACTGACACAGCACGTTCAGTAGTCCGATTACACCAGCGAAGGAGGCTCGGGACAATGATGCCGTCATCCGATGCAGCCGCCAACGCCACCGTGCGTCGCGCGGCAGCAGCATTCGCACTGCTGTCGGCCCTCCGCTCGTAACGGAAGACGGCGGCCTCGAGGGGCTGTGCCTCTCTACCCAGTTGACGGCACCCGTGCCGTGGCGCTCACCTGAGACCGAGCGGCATCCGGTACGTGATCACTTACTCGAAGGTAGGTCGCCGAGACGGCTCGGGTATGCGGCGTCATCTCCGCGACCGCGGTGACGCCGTAGGCGTCTTCGATCAGTGGTGCCGTGATGACATCCTCTGGTGCTCCTGCTGCCGTTATCCTCCCGTGCTGCAACACGATGACTGTGTCGCAGAAGCGGGCGGGGAGGTAGAGGTCATGCAACGCGGTCACGACTGTGAGGACCTCACTGCGGAGCAGCTCGAGGAGCTCCAGCCGGTAGCGGATGTCGAGATGGTTGGTCGGCTCGTCCAGGACGACGATCTCGGGGTGCTGAGCGAGGGCTCTGGCCAATTGAGCCCGCTGCTGTTCGTCGCGATAGCCCTGCTACAGGACATCTTGCCTGTCCCTGGGGCATGCGCGGGGTGCAAGAACGGTCGAGGAACCAGAAACGAAACAGTGGGCCCTGATAAAAATCACTTCTCATCAGGGCTCTCTGTCGGGATGACAGGATTTGAACCTGCGACCCCCTGACCCCCAGTCAGGTGCGCTACCAAGCTGCGCCACATCCCGTAGCCCGCGCGGACGCGGACAACTCGAACAGTCTACCGGGTCGAACGAGGTGCCGCGAACCCACACGACCGCCGCGTGTGTCGGCGGTCGGGGGTAGCGTCGGGGCATGGCTGAGATCACGACGGCGCCGGCCACCACAGCGCAGTGGCACGACGTGCAGAGCGCCCTCACGGGCGGCGGCGACGGCCGCAGCTGCCAGTGCATGTGGCCCGTGCTTCCGAACAAGGAGTGGCAGACCACGTCCGTTGACGAGCGCGAGCGCATGCTGCGCGACGAGATCGACGCCGGTCCGCCCCCGGGGCTCGTCGCCTACGCCGATGGCCGGGCCGCCGGCTGGGTGCGCGTGGGCCCGCGACCGGCGCAGCGGCGCGTTCTGCGGTCGCGCATCGTGAAGTCGGGAACACAGGAACCTCTGGAGGACGACGGAGTCTGGGCCATCACGTGCTTCTCCATCCGCCGCGAGCACCGCGGCCAGGGCATCACGCGCGCGCTGCTCGACGCGGCCGTGGACTATGCACGAAGCAACGGGGCGCGCGTGCTCGAGGCGTACCCCATCGACACGGACTCCGGGCGCGAGACGCGGTCCAACGACCTCTACGTCGGCGCCCTCTCAACGTTCGCGAATGCGGGGTTCGAGGTCATCGCGCACCCGACCCCGTCGCGAGCCGTGGTCGCTCTGCGCCTCTGACCGCCCTGCGGCGAGCGCGCCGTACGATGGACGGATCATGAGCGAGTCCGTTCGAATCGACGTCTGGCTGTGGGCGGTGCGCGTCTACAAGACCCGGTCCGCGGCGACCACGGCGATCCGCGGCGGACACGTGCGGGTCAACGGCGACCACGTGAAGGCGGCCTACGCCGTGAAGGTCGGCGACGAGGTGCGCGTGCGCATTAACGGCTTCGACCGGATTCTCGGCGTCCGCGGGATGCTCCAGAAGCGCGTGTCGGCGCCACTCGCAGCAGAGGCGTATGAGGACCGCACTCCCCCGCCACCGCCTCGTGAGTTCGTCGCGCCGATCGTCACACGTGACCGTGGCGCAGGCCGACCGACGAAGCGCGAGCGACGAGAGATCGACAAGCTGCTCGGGCGCAGCTGAGCACCGAGATCAGTCCAGCTGCTCGAGGAGCCAGCGCGTCCCCTCGACCGCCGCGCCGACCTCGTCCAGCCGCCGACGCAGCTCCCGATCGCTCGTGACCACAGTGAGCCGCAGCCCCGACGCGACCATCGCCTGGGCACGACGGACGATCTCGTCATCACCCGAGCCATCCGCGGAGAACACGCGCACGCCATCCGCTTCCTCGACGCCGCGCGCAGCGCCTTCGACCACCATCGCGAACAGCGGAAACCACCGCATGCCCTCGAGCCCCAGCGTCGGTGCCTCGATACCGCGCTCGGCCAGGCGGGCGATGCGGTCGCGCAGCCGTGTGGCGGCGCCCTGGCGGTCGCGCCACCATCCGTCGGGCACCGCGCCGACGACGTTCGCCGCGTCGACGAGCACAGCCGGACGGATGTCCAGACGAGCACGCAGATCGGGCCACGCGGCAGCGAACCCCGGATGAAGCGGCAGCGCATCGACGATCGCGGGCGGCACCCACGCGAGCTCGAGGCTCTCAGGGTCGCTGATCACGGGCTCGAACGGATCGGCGACATCGGCCACGACGGTCGTGTACCGCCAGATGCGGGCATCGAACACGTGCGTGAAGCGCGGGACGATCGCACCGTCCGGCACGCCCGCCTCCTCCTGAGCCTCGCGGACCGCGCCTCGCAGCGGGCTCTCGCCCTGGTGCAGCGCGCCGCCCGGCAGAGCCCAGGTTCCGCCGAAGTGGCTCCACCCGACGCGGTGCTGCAGGAGCACGCCGCGCGCGGGATCGACGGCGAGGAGCCCGGCAGCGCCGAAGCGGCCCCAGTAGCGCGTGCCGTCCTCCGCGACCACCCACGCGTCACCCGGGTCGCGCGGGCCGTCAGGCCGTCGCGGCTCACCGGGCGCGGGAGGTTCGATCGTCACCCTTCCAGCCTCGCATATGCCCGCGCGAGCCGGATCACGCGCGGGCGCCGCCATCCGCCGTCACCATCCGGCGTCTTGGTCAGCCGTCCCTGGATTCGGAGCACTGGTGTGCAAGTCACCCCCTGAGCACGACACGCGCACACCAGCCCCACCGATCCGAATCCGGACACGCACGCTACCGGCGCCGCGGCCATCCGCCGTTCCTGAAATCGGACCGGCGGTGCATAAGTCACCCCGTGAGCACGACACGCGCACACCAGCCCCACCGATCCGAATCCGGACACGCGCACGGCCGGAGCCGCAGCCATCCGCCGTTCCTGAAATCGGACCGGCGGTGCATAAGTCACCCCCTGAGCACGACACGCGCACACCAGCCCCACCGATCCGAATCCGGACACGCACGCTGCCGGCGCCGCGACCATCCGGCGCCGCGACCCACCTCGCCCCGGCCCCCCGCCCCGCAGACGCACGAAGGGCGCCCCTCCGAAGAGGGGCGCCCTTGCGACGGTCGGCGCCTATCTGCGCTGGCGCTTCTCGCGCACGCGCATGTTGATGACGATCGGCGTGCCCTCGAAGCCGTACAGCTCGCGCAGGCGTCGCTGCACGAAGCGACGGTAGCCCGGGTCGAGGAAGCCGGTCGTGAAGAGCACGAAGGTCGGCGGACGTGTGCCCGCCTGCGTGCCGAACAGGATGCGCGGCTGCTTGCCGCCTCGGAGCGGGTGCGGGTGCTCCGCGACGAGCTCCGTGATGAACGCGTTGAACTTGCCGGTCGGGATGCGCTGGTCCCACGACTCGAGCGCCTGCTCGAGGGCGGGCACGAGCTTGTCCAGACGACGGCCGGTCTTCGCAGAGATGTTCACGCGCGGCGCCCACGCGACGTGCGCGAGATCCTGCTCGATCTCGCGCTCGAGGTAGCGGCGGCGATCCTGGTTGATCATCTCGGGGCTGTCGAGCAGGTCCCACTTGTTGAACGCGAGCACGAGCGCGCGCCCCGACTCGAGCACGAGGTCGATGATGCGCACGTCCTGCTCGCTGATCGGCTGGGTCACGTCGAGCACGACGACCGCGACCTCTGCCTTCTCGAGCGCGGCCGAGGTGCGCAGCGAGGCGTAGAAGTCCGCGCCCTGCTGCATGTGCACCCGGCGGCGGATGCCCGCGGTGTCGACAAGACGCCACAGCTTGCCGCCGAGTTCCACGACCTCGTCCACGGGGTCGCGCGTCGTGCCCGCCAGGTCGTTGACGACCACGCGCTCCTCGCCGGCCGCCTTGTTGAGCAGCGACGACTTGCCGACGTTGGGGCGGCCGAGGATGGCCACACGACGCGGCCCGCCGATCTCGTGCTTGGCGACGGCCGACACGTCGGGCGTCTTCGCGAGCACGGCGTCGAGCAGGTCCGCGACGCCGCGGCCGTGGATGGCCGAGACCGGGTGCGGCTCGCCGAGGCCCAGGTTCCACAGGGCGGCGGCCTCGGGCTCGTGACGCGCGTCGTCGACCTTGTTCGCGACGAGGAAGACGGGCTTCGACGTCTTGCGCAGCAGGCGGACGACGTGCTCGTCGGTCGAGGTCGCGCCCACCGTCGCGTCCACGACGAAGAGGATGACGTCGGCCAGCTCGATCGCGACCTCCGACTGCAGGGCGACCGACCGGTCGATGCCCTTCGCGTCGGGCTCCCATCCGCCCGTGTCGACGAGCGAGAACCGACGGCCGAGCCACTCGGCCTTGTAGGTCACGCGGTCGCGCGTGACGCCCGGCGTGTCCTCGACGACGGCCTCGCGGCGGCCGAGGATCCGGTTGACGAGCGCCGACTTGCCGACGTTCGGGCGGCCGACGATCGCGATGACCGGCAGGGCCGGAAGGTACTCGATCCCGTCGCCCTCGTCGTGCAGGCCGGCGAGCAGCGCCGCATCCTCGTCGTCGAGCTCGTAGTCCTCGAGGCTCGCGCGCAGGGTCTCCGCGCGGCGCTCGACGAGCTCCTCGTCGAGCTCCGCGAGCTTCTCGGCGAGCCGGTCCGGCTCGCCCTCGTACTCGTTCTCAGCGGCCATCCCGGCCTCCCGTCTTCTCGTCGATCACCGCGAGCACGGCGGCGACGCTCTGGTCGAAATCCAAGTCGGTCGTGTCGACGACGTCCACCCCGGGCGCGGCGTGGAGGAAGTCGACGACCTTGCTGTCTGACGCGTCGCGCTTGCGCATCGCCTCCGCCACGGCAGCGGTGTCGGGGTCGCCGAGCTCGGCCGACCTCCGTGCCGCGCGCACGTCGGGGTGGGCCGTGAGCAGGATGCGCACGGGCGCGTCAGGCGCGACGACGGTCGTGATATCGCGCCCCTCGACGACGACGCCCGGGAGCCCCGACTCCGCCACGAGCGCGCGGAAGAGCTCGTTGACCTTCTCCCGCACCGGCAGCACGCGCGCGACGCCGCTCACGGCGGCGGAGGTCTCGGGCGTGCGGATGGCCTGGGTCACGTCGGTCTCGCCCACGCGGATGGTCCGCACATCGGGATCGAGGGAGACCACGGGCTCGAAGGTCTCGAACGCCGCGAGGACCGCGTCGGCGTCGTCGGTCGAGGCGCCGGCGGCGAGCACGTGCCATGCGAGGGCGCGGTACACCGACCCGGTGTCGAGGTAGCCGTAGCCGAGACGCCGGGCGCTCTCCTTGGAGACGCTCGACTTGCCCGCGCCCGCGGGGCCGTCGATGCCGATGAAGAAGGGTTCAGTCACTGGTGCTCGCAATCCGCCAGCCGCGGGACTCGAGGCCCTCCACGGCGGCGCTCAGGATGGCCGGGTCGACCGCGATCTCCGCGAGGCCGAGCGGGGCCCCCGGAGAGTGCTCGAGTCGGAAGTCCTCGACGTTCACGCCGAGTTCGCCGAGGTCGCCGAACAGCCGGCCGAGCTGGCCCGCCACGTCGTCGACCATGACGACGAGCGACTCGAAGCGTCGGCGCTGGCCGTGCTTGCCCGGCAGGCGCTCCACGCCGACATTTCCGCGGCGGATGGTCTCGGCGATCGCGCGACGGGCGCCCGGGGCGTCAGGGGCGCGGAGGGCCTCCGCGGCCGCCGCGAGATCCGCGGCGAGCGCGTCGAGCGCCTCGACGACGGGCTCGGCGTTCGCGCTGAGGATCTGCACCCACAGCTCGGGCGCCGAGTGCGCGATGCGCGTGGTGTCGCGCACCCCCTGCCCGGCGAGGCTCAGAGAGAGGTCGGGGGCGTCCGCGAAGCGCGCCGCGAGCAGGGACGCGACGACCTGGGGCACGTGCGACACGAGTGCAACCGACCGGTCGTGCTCCTCGGGCGTCATCTCGACCGGCACGGCGCCGAGGTCGAGCGCGAGGGCCTCGATGCGCGCGAGGTCGGCCGCGGGCGTCTCGCCGTCGCGGCAGATCACCCACGGGCGCCCGGTGAAGATGTCGGCGCGCGCGGAGATCGCCCCGCCGCGCTCGCGACCGGCCATGGGATGCGAGCCGATGTAGTGCGTGAGGTCGACGCCGCGGGCGCGCAGGGACCGCAGCGGCTCGAGCTTGACCGATGCGACATCCGTGACGACCGCGCGCGGGAAGCGCACGAGCTCCGACGCGACGACGTCGGCGACGACGTCCGGCGGAACGCACACGACGACGATCGCGGGGTCGTCGCCATCCGCAGCGGGGCGACCCGCTCCGTAGTCCACCGCGAGCCGCAGCTGCGACGGCGAGGTGTCGGCGAGCGCGACGTCGACGCCGTGCTGCGTGAGCGCGTGCCCGATGCTCGCGCCGAGGAGGCCGGATCCGACGACGCGGACGGTGCCCGTGACGCGCGCGGCACGTCCGCTCACGGTCGTCGGAGCGGCGTCGGACACGACGCCGCTCGGCATGCCGCTCTCGCTCACGAGGTCTCCTGCTCCTCCGCTGCCGGAGTCTCGACGCCATCGGCGGGCGGAGCATCCGTCTCACGGCGCGACAGGGTCAGCAGCGCGCCACGCTCCACTTTAGTCAGCTCGCGGGTCTGGCCCACTGGGAGGGTTCCCAGGTGCAGGGGCCCGAACTGGCGGCGCACGAGCTCGAGAACCGGATGGCCGACCGCCGCCATCATGCGGCGCACGATCCGGTTGCGCCCCGAGTGCAGGGTGAGCTCGACGAGGCTCGAGTCGCCCGAGGTGTCGAGCAGGCGGGCCTTGTCGGCGGCGATCGGGCCATCCTCGAGCTCGATGCCGCGCGTGAGCTTCGCGATCGTCTGCGGCGTCACCCGCCCCTCGACCTTCGCGATGTAGACCTTCGTGACGCCGAAGCTCGGGTGGGCGAGCACGTGGGCGAGCTCGCCGTCGTTGGTCAGGACGAGCAGGCCGCTCGTGTCGGCGTCGAGCCGGCCGACGTTGTAGAGGCGCTCCTCCCACTCACGCGTGAAGCGACGCAGGTCGGGGCGGCCGCGGTCGTCCTTCATGGTGCTCACGACGCCCGTGGGCTTGTTGAGCATGACGTACCGCTTCGTCGTGTCGAGCTGCACGGCCGTCCCGTCGACGTCGACGAGGTCCTTCTCGGGGTCGATGCGCGTGCCGAGCTCGGTGACGACGGTGCCGTTGACGCGCACGCGCCCTTCGACGATGAGCTGCTCCGAGACACGGCGGGATGCCACACCGGCGTTCGCGAGCACCTTCTGCAGGCGGATGCCCTCTGCCTCTGTCATGCGCTGTTCCTCTTCTTCCTCTTCGCATGTCTCACGCGCGGCGGCAATACCCCGGCCTTTCCCGCGACGCGTGAGACATCAATGCGTTGTGCGCCGCCCCGTGTCTCGCTTCCCGCTGGAATCATGCCGCGTTTCCGGCGGGAAGTGAGACATGTGTCGCCTCCGGCCGGAGACGAGACAGGCGACGGGGCGGGCCGTTCGTCCTCATGCGGTGAGCTCGTCGAACCCGTCGGCGCCGTCATCGAGCAGCGGCGAGATCGGCGGGAGCTCGTCGAGCGAGTTGATCCCGAGCTGCTGCAGCAGCAGGTCGGTCGTGCCGTAGTTGACCGCGCCCGTCTCCGGGTCGGCATAGAGCTCGGTGATGAGCCCGCGCGCGAGCAGCGTCCGCACGACGGAGTCGACGTTCACGGCACGGATGGACGCCACCTGCGAGCGCGTCACGGGCTGCTTGTAGGCGATCACCGCGAGCGTCTCGAGCGCGGCCTGGGAGAGTCGCGCCGGCGCCTGGCCCCCGACGAAGTCCGCGACGAGGTCGTCGAACTGCTCGCGCACGTAGAACCGCCATCCGCCGCCGACCTCGCGCAGCTCGAATCCGCGCACAGGGCCGCCCGCTGCGCCGTCGTAGTCCGCGACGAGCGTCTCGATCGCCTGGCGCACGGCGGGCACGGGCGCCCCCACTGCCGTCGCGAGGCTCACGACGCTGAGCGGCTCGTCGGCGATCATGAGCACGGCCTCGAGACGCTGCGTCACGGTGCCGCCCGCCGGCGCGTCGACGCGCTCCGCCGTCTCCGTCCGCTCGTCGCTCATCCTCGCCCTCCTGCCTCGGCCATCCGCTTCCGTCCTGCTCCGCGCTCAGCGGTCATAGTCGGCCCCCAGACTCGCCAGCATCTCATCCGACCACTGCTCGGATGTCCAGGTGAGGGTGAGCTCGCCGAGCGGCTCGAGCTGCTCGAAGCTGATGGCCGCATGCCGGTAGAGCTCGAGGACCGCGAGGAACCGCGCGACGACGACGCCGATCTGATCGACCCCCGCGACGAGCTCCCGGAAGCTCATCCTCTCGCGGGAGCGCAGCTGCGTGACGACGATCGCGGCCTGCTCGCGGATGGACACGAGCGGCGCGTGCAGGTGGTCCAGCCCGACGTGGGGAAGGGCCTTCGGGGCGAACGCGAGCATCGCGAGCGCCGCGAACTCCTCCTTCGTGAGCGTCCAGATGAGCTCCGGGGTCTTCGCGCGATGCTTCTCCTCGAGCGGCACGGCGCGTGCGTGGCGCCCGTCCTCGGCCTGCAGGCGCGCCCGGAACCATCCGGACGCCTCCTTGAACGCGCGGTACTGCAGCAGACGGGCGAAGAGCAGATCGCGCGCCTCGAGCAGCGCGACCGACTCGGCGTCGACGAGCTCGCCCTGCGGAAGGAGCCCCGCGACCTTCATGTCGAGCAGCGTCGCGGCGACGACGAGGAACTCGCTGGCCTGGTCGAGGTCCTCCTCGGGCCCGAGATCGCGCAGATACGCGATGAACTCGTCGGTGACCCTGCTCAGCGCGATCTCGGTGATGTCGAGCTCGTGCTTCGAGATGAGGGTCAGCAGGAGGTCGAACGGCCCGTCGAAGTTCCCGAGCGAGACACGGAAGCCGCCGCCTCCGTCCTGCTCCGCGGCCCCCGCCGGGTCTGCCTCCTCCGCGCGCGGGGCGAGCGGAGTCTCGTCGTGCGCCGCGTCAGGCGACGGCGCCACGGGCCACCAGCTCCCGTGCCAGCCGGAGGTAGGCCTGAGCCGCCGGGTGCTCGGGTGCGAACTCCGTGATGGGCACGCCCGACACCGACGCGTCGGGGAACTTCACGGTGCGGCCGATGACCGTCTCGAGCACCTTGTCGCCGAACGCCTCGACGATGCGGTCGAGCACCTCGCGCGAGTGCAGCGTGCGGGAGTCGTACATGGTCGCGAGAAGCCCGTCGAGCTCGATCGCCGGGTTCAGGCGGTCGCGCACCTTGTCGATCGTCTCGATGAGGAGCGCGACTCCGCGCAGGGCGAAGAACTCGCACTCGAGCGGGATGAGCACGCCATGCGCCGCCGTGAGCGCGTTCACGGTGAGGATGCCGAGCGAGGGCTGGCAGTCGATGAGGATGACGTCGTACTCGTTCGCGATGCCGCGGAGCACGCGCGCGAGGATCATCTCGCGGGCGACCTCGTTCACGAGGTGCACCTCGGCCGCCGACAGGTCGATGTTCGCGGGGATGATGTCGAGCCCCTCGACCGCGGTGTGGACGATCGCCTCGTGCGCGTCGCGCTTGGGCTCGAGAAGCAGGTCGTAGATGGTCGTCACGTCGTGCGTCTGCACGCCGAGGCCCGCCGACAGGGCGCCCTGCGGATCGAAGTCCACGGCGAGCACCTTGCGCCCGTACTCTGCGAGCGAGGCCGCGAGGTTGATCGTCGTGGTCGTCTTGCCGACGCCGCCCTTCTGGTTGCAGAGCGCGATGATCCGGGCAGGGCCGTGGCTGTCGAGCTTCGGCGGCGTCGGGAACCCCTGGTACGGACGACCGGTCGGGCCGATCGGTCTCTCGTCCTGCTGGGCCTTGCGCGCCACCGAATCCCCTGCTCTCACTGTCCTGGTTGGTCTCGATACGACCTGTCCGAGTCTAATCGCCCTCTCTCCCGACCCGGTGAGCCGACGCCGCGGGTCGGGGTCGCCGGTGCCCGGGCCCCTTCCCGCGGCGTGTGTCAGGCGCCGCGGAGCGCGTTGACCGGCTCGACCCGCGCGGCACGACGCGCCGGGTACCAGCCCGAGAGCCATCCGACGACCGCGCCGAGCACGACGCCGGCGCAGGCGACGAGCGGGTCGACCACGGCCGTCCACTGCTGTGTCGCGGCCACGACGACGACGGACAGGACCCCGAGCGCGGCCCCGATGAGCCCGCCGAGCAGGCCGATGACGATGGACTCGACCGTGAACTGCGCGGCGATCTGCCGGCGGGTGGCGCCGAGCGCGCGCCGCAGGCCGATCTCGCCGACCCGCTCCATGACCGACAGGAGCGTGACGTTCGCGATCCCGAGTCCGCCGGCGAGCAGCGACACCGCGCCGACGATGACGAACACGATGTTGACGTCGGACTGCACCGCATCGCCCAGATCCGATCCGGCGGATGGCGCGCGCACGTCGAGCGTGTCGGGAGCGTCGGGTGCCAGGGCGAGCGGCGCCTGTTCGGCGATCTGGGGCCCCGCGCCCACGGCGATCCGGACGACGGCCTCGGCGGGCGCGGGCAGCGAGAAGTCGGCGCGCGCGGCGCCGTCGGGGATGATCACGGCGTCTCGGAGCTCGCCGCGCGTCTGCGTCTCGCCCACGATGCCGATCACGGCATACGCCAGGCCGTCGATGAAGATCGAGGGCTGTCGGTCGACGCGCGCGATGCTGAGACGCTCGGCGGCACGCGCGCCGAGCACGGCCACGCGGTCGCCGCGGACGTCATGCCCCTCGTCGAACATGCGCCCCGTGAGCATCTCGCCGCGGACCACGTCGAGCAGCCCGGCCGACGTCGCCATGAGCGGCGGCGGCGCGGTCGCCGGCGCCGACGGGTCGTTGAGCGGCACGGCCGTGATGGCGGCCTCCTCGAGCGGCACCTCCGAGATGAGAGCCGCCGCCTCGGCGCCCGCCAGCAGCTCGAGCCGGTCGGGAGCATCCCACGGGATCGTGCCGAGCGCCCCCGTCCGGCCGTCGGGCCCGCTCGACGCCTCGGCAGGAGCGATGGAGACCTGCGTCGCGGCGACCGCGTCGAACTGGCTCGCGATCTGCGCGGCCGCCGTCTGCGCGAACCCCCAGGTGGCGACGAGGGACCCGATCCCGAGCACGGTGCCGAGGATGGTCATGATGAGTCGGCCGGGGCGCGACCCGATGTCCGTGGTCGCCTCGAGGAACAGATCGCTCGCCGTGAACCGGTCGGCGCGGGCGACGGGGCGCACGAGGTCCACCGCGCGCGAGGGTGCGGGGCCGTCGGCAGAGGGCCGCCGCCGGCGCCAGGTCAGCCGACGGCGGCGCGACGGCGACTCCTCGGCCGGCGCCTCGGTCTCGACGGCGGTCATGCGACCTCGCTCAGCCGGCCGTCGGAGATCCGGATGCTCCGGCGCGCGCGCTCGGCCACGCCCTGGTCATGCGTGATCACGACGAGCGTGAGACCGTCGGCGTTGAGCTCCTCGAAGAGCTCCATGACCTCGCGCGAGGTCTTCTGGTCGAGGCTGCCGGTCGGCTCGTCCGCGAGGAGCAGCCGGGGCCCGCTCACGACCGCTCGCGCGACGGCGACGCGCTGCCGCTCGCCGCCCGAGAGCGTGCCGGGGAAGAACGACTTGCGGTGCCCCAGCCCGACGCGGTCGAGGGCCGCCTCGGCGCGAGCCTCGCGCTCGGCGCGCGGCACGCCGCTGTAGAGCATGGGCATGAGCACGTTGTCGAGCACGGTGCGACGCGGCATGAGGTGGAACGCCTGGAAGACGAAGCCGATGAACTGCGCGCGCACGGCGGCGCGCTCGTCCTCGGTCAGATCGCCGGTGAGGGCGCCCGCGAGCCGGTACTCCCCCACGGTCGGACGATCGAGGAGACCGAGGATGTTCAGCATGGTCGACTTGCCCGAGCCGCTCGGCCCGACGATCGACGCGTACTCGCCCTGCTCGAGCCGGAGCGATGCGGCCTTGAGCGCCTGCACCTCCGGCGGCCCGGGGAACGAGCGGGTCACGTCGCGGAGCTCGACGATGGGATCGGTCACGAGCCGACCACCACGAGGTCGCCCTCCTCGAGCTCGCCCTCGACCGGAGTCACCTCGACGTAGCCGCCCGCGGCGAGGCCGGTCTCGACCGTCACGAGACGCGTCTCGGCGCTCTCGCCGTCACGCGGGTCGCCCGTGACGACCTCGACGCGCGAGTCGCCGCCGGGGCCCGCCGTGAGGGCCGCGTACGGCACCGAGAGCACCTCGCCCTCGGTCGCGCCGACCGGCACGTTGATGCGGACGTTCGTGCCCTGCACCTGCTCCATCTGCTCGGGAGTGAGCGGGTCGGGCTCGAAGGAGATCTTCGTCCGGCCGCCGTCCTCCGCGGGCTCGATCGCGGCGATGACCGCGCGGTGCTCGGCGCCGTCCGGCAGCTCGAAGGTCGCCTCGGCGCCGACCTCGAGCAGCTCGACGTCGGCGGCAGCGGCGGTGCCCGTGAGCTCGACCGACGCGCCGGACACCGTCATGGCGGCACCCTCGAGCGCGGCGCCGCGCTCGACGTTCACGGCGTCGACGCGGCGCGGCAGCTCCTGCAGGTAGAGCACCTCGCTCGCCGGGAGGAACGGCAGCGCCGACTCGCGCGCCTCGGCGAGCGAGGCGTTCGCCGTCTCGACACCGGCGATCGCGCTGTCGACCATCGCCTGCTCGGCGCTCGTGTCGCGGGGAGCGTCGAGGGCCTGTCGCTGCAGCTCCGCGACCGCGAGCTGATCGCGCAGGTCGCTCGCATCCTCACCCGCCCCCTCGGCCGCGGCGATCTGGCGGTGCAGGCTCGCGATCTGGTTGTCCGCCTCGCGGATCTCGATGTCCGACGGGCCCTGGCCCGCCGTCGCGAGGGCCTTGCGCGCGTCCGCGAGCGACTGCTCCGCCATCCGCACGCCCTCCTCGGCCGCGATCACCGCCTCCGCGACGCCCTCCTCGGGCTCGGGAGCCGGATACCCGGCCTGGTTGTAGAGCTCGCCCACCGCGAGCGCCGTCGCCTCGTCGAAGACATCGGACGCGGCGTCGCCGACACCGATCCCGACGGCCGTGAGGGCTTCCTTGAGCTGGATGACGTCGGGGCCGGAGACCCCGACGCGCAGCGTGCGGTAGGCCGGCAGCTCCCCCGGCAGCACGATGACCGGCCGCCCGGTCACCTCGAGCGCGATCGAGAGGCTGTCGAGTTCCGCGCCCGCCTCGGGCACCTGCCCGGTCACGATGGCGGCCCCCGTGAACGACGACGTGTCGATCTTGAGCTCGACCGCGTCGGTGTAGCCGACGTCGCCGCGCAGCGTGACGTCGTTGCTCAGCGCGCCGAACTCGACCGGCACCGTGACGAGGCCCGGGTCCGGCGCCCCCGCCCCTGCCGCCGCGTCGAGCGGCGAGATCACGAAGCGCCCGAGCGCGAGGCCCCCGGCGAGCGCGACGACCGCGACCGCCGCGGTGATCCACAGCCCCTTGTTGCCGCGGATGACGCGCCCCCACCCGGCGGCGCGTCCCTGCGTGCTCTCGGCCGGCGCCTCCTCGACGGCCGCCTGCTCGACGACCTCGTCGAACGTCGCGTCCGTCGAGGCGGCGTCGGATGTTGCGGGGACGAGCTCTGTCTCTCGGTCCTGCTCGTCCCCGCCGCTCTTCTCGCGCCCCTCCATGCGAAGATCCCGTGCGCGCACCGCTCAGCTCGCCTGCTCGGCAGCGGCCTTGTACGCCTCGAGCTCGGCCTTGTTGTCGGCGATGAACTGCTCCTCGAGCTCGAACTGGATGCGCAGGCTCGCGTCGCGGTAGTCGGTCTTCTCGCGGCAGTCGAGGTCGACGAGCGCGATCTCGATCTCCTTCTCGGCGAGCTCCTTCCACTCGGGCGTCTGCGTGGGGTCGCTCTGCTCCTCGAGAGCCGCGAGCTCCTCCTCGCTCGCGTTCTCGAAGTCGAAGTCCTCGTACGCGGCGTTCTGCTCCTCGTAGAAGGCGTTCTGCTTCTCCGAGAGCTCGTTCATCGGGTCCGCCTGCTTCGAGTAGCCCGCGTGGCCCGCGTCGGCCATGCACGACGCCCACTCCGCGTCGAGCTCGACCATCTCGGGCGACTCCTGGACGGTCGTGTAGAGCTCGTCCATCTTCGTCATGAGCGGCTCGAACTCCTCGTACAGCTTGTCCCAGAGGTTCGTGCCGTACACCTCGTCCGACGCCTCCCCGTTGCAGCCGCGATCGGCGGTCTCGTAGAACGCGTTCCAGTCGAACTCGGGGTCGCTCATCTCCTCCTCGGACGGCTGCTCGCCCCAGAGCGTCTCGTTGTAGGCCAGCTGCTCCGACTCCGACAGCGACTCGATGTACTCCTGGTTCGGGTCGACGTACTCCTCCGGCTCGGGCTGCGGCTGGTCCTGCCACGGGTCGTTGAACATGCCGTACCCGTACTGCGCGACCCACTCGCGCGACTCGGGGTCCCAGACCCCGTCGTCCTCGAAGACCACGCCGCCGTTCTGCAGGTTGGGCACGTACTCGAAGCCCTCGGCCTGCATGCACTCCGCGGTGCGCTCCTCGATCTCGCGCGTCTGCTCGTCCATCTGCTTCTGCTGCTCCTCGGGCGAGAGGTCGCTGCCGTACACGGCTGCCGTGTACTCGTTGAGGGGCGAGTCCTCCCACGAGAGCTCGGGCTCACCGCCGCCCTGCTGCGAGCATCCCGCGAGGGTCGCGGTGAGGATGGCCGCCGAGGCGACGAGCGTGAGAGGGCGTGTGGTTCGCATCATGGTCCCTGCGTCGAGGCGCGGCGAGCGCGCGGTGCTGTGTCCTGCCATCGTTCCAAGCGCGCGACCCGCGGGGCATCCGTCTGGAGGATGATCTGCGGAGGCGCTCTCACTGAGGATGTGTCGCCGCAGCGCCGATTCCTCTTATCGCGGAGGACTTCGTTACCGACCCGTGATATTCCGGTCAGAGCGCTCGGGGATGGCTCGTCGCGTACACATCGCGGAGCGTGTCGACCGTGACGTGGGTGTAGATCTGCGTGGTCGCGACCGACGAGTGGCCGAGGAGCTCCTGCACGACGCGCACGTCGGCGCCGCCCTGCAGGAGGTGCGTCGCGAACGAGTGGCGGAGTGTGTGCGGGGACACGTGCGCCTCGAGGTGCGCGCGCTCCGCAGCCGCCTGGATCACGAGCCACGCGCTCTGCCGCGAGAGCGGGGCGCCGCGGGCGCCGAGGAAGATCTTCGCGGTGGCCCTCCCCTTCGCCGCGAGCTCGGGGCGCACGCGCGTGAGGTACGCATCCACCGCGGCGCGCGCGAACGACCCCACCGGCACGATGCGCTCCTTCGAGCCCTTGCCGCGCAGACGCAGCACGTCGCCGCTCGCGAGGTCGTCGACATCGAGAGAGATCGCCTCCGACACGCGCGCGCCGGTCGCGTAGAGCAGCTCCAGCAGGGCGCGATCGCGGATGCCCAGGGGCTCGTCGGGCGAGGGCGCGGCGAGCAGGCGCTCGACCTGCTCGATCGTCAGGGCCTTCGGGAGCCGCTGCGGCTGCTTCGGAGGACGCAGCCGCTGGGCGGGATCGTCGGCCGCGAGGCCCTCGCGCACGAGGAAGCGGTGCAGACCGCGCACGGATGACTGGAGGCGAGCGAGTGAGGAGGCAGCGGGCGGCGGGTCCTCCCCGGCCCGTGCCGCCGCGAACTCCGCGGCGATCGCGGGGGTCACGGCGTCAGCATCGTCGACCCCGTTCGCGCGCAGCCACGCGGCATAGCCCTCCAGATCGCGGCGGTACGCCGCGATCGTGTGCTCCGACAGGCCGCGCTCGATCGTGAGGTGCCGCAGATACGCGTCGACGGCGCGCTCGAGACGCACGCCGCGTCCTAGGCGCCGCGCAGCCGCGCCGCGGCCAGCAGCAGTCCCATGCCCGTGGTCGCGTTCCGGAACCGCCCTTCGACCACCGCGCGCACGGCCTCCTCGAGGGGCAGCCACTCCACGCGCATGTCGGCCTCCTCGCCCTCGCGCTCGAACGCGCCTTCCGTCGGCGTGAGGTCGCGTGCGAGGAACAGGTGGATGAGCTCCGACGTGCCGCCCGGCGACAGATGCACGGCGCTCAGCTCCTGCCAGTCCGCGGCCTCGAGGTCGGCCTCCTCGGCGAGCTCCCGCTGCGCGGCCTCGAGCGGGCTCTCGCCCGCGACGTCGAGGAGCCCGGCGGGGAGCTCCCAGTCGCGCTCGCCGATCGGATGGCGGTACTGCTGGATGAGCAGGACGCGCTCGTCCGCGTCGAGTGCGACGACCGCCGCCGCCCCGGGATGGGCGAGGTACTGGCGCGTCAGCTGGTCGTCGCCGTAGACGAAACGCTCCGAGACGATGTCCCACACGATGCCGCGGAACGCGACCTCGCTCTCGACGATCTCGACCTCGTGGGCCTCGTCTCGGAGCTCCTCGGTCATCAGGCGTTCTCGACGTCGAACAGCTCGCTCGCCCGGCTGCGCTCGACGGCCGCGCCGACGAGCCCGCGGAACAGCGGGTGCGGGTCGGTCGGGCGCGAGCGGAGCTCGGGGTGCGCCTGGGTCGCGATGTAGTACGGGTGCACGTCGCGCGGCAGCTCGACGAACTCGACGAGGTCGAGGTCGGGGTTCAGGCCGGAGAACACGAGCCCCGCCTCGGCGAGCTGCGCCCGGTAGGCGTTGTTGACCTCGTAGCGGTGGCGGTGGCGCTCCTGGACCTCGGCGGCGCCGTAGAGGTCGGCGGCGAGCGAGCCGTCCGCGAGGCGCGCGGGGTACAGACCGAGGCGCATCGTGCCGCCGAGGTCGCCGCGGTCGAGGATGTCGACCTGCTCGGCCATCGTCGCGATGACGGGAGCGGTCGTCTCGGGGTCGAACTCGGTCGACGACGCGTCGGCGATGCCGGCCACGTCGCGGGCGTACTCGATCACCATGCACTGCAGGCCGAGGCACAGGCCGAGCGTAGGGATGCCCTGCTCGCGGGCGAAGCGGAGCGCTCCGAGCTTGCCCTCGATGCCGCGGATGCCGAATCCGCCGGGCACGCAGATGCCGTCGAGCGACGACAGCTGCTCCTTGGCGCCCTCGGGCGTCTCGCAGGTGTCCGACGGGATCCAGCGGATGTTGACCTTGGTCTCCTGCGCGAATCCGCCGGCCTTGAGCGCCTCGGTCACCGAGAGGTAGGCGTCGGGCAGGTCGATGTACTTGCCGACGAGGCCGATCGTCACCTCGTGCTTCGGGTTGTGGACCGCGTGCAGGACGCGGCCCCAGCGCGTCCAGTCGACGTCGCCGGCCTTCTCGGCGAGGCCGAGGCGGCGCGCGATGTAGGCGTCGAGGCCCTGCTCGTTGAGCGTCGACGGGATGTCGTAGATGCTCGGGAGGTCGACCGTGTTCACGACGCCCTCGATGTCGACGTCGCACATGAGGGCGATCTTGTTGCGGTTGCTCTCGCTCACAGGGCGATCGCTGCGGAGCACGAGCGCGTCGGGCTGGATGCCGACCTGGCGCAGCGCGGCCACCGAGTGCTGCGTGGGCTTCGTCTTCTGCTCGCCGGATGCGCCCATGAACGGCACGAGCGACACGTGCACGAAGAACACGTTGTCGCGACCGAGCTCGTGGCGCAGCTGCCGGGCCGCCTCGAGGAACGGCTGCGACTCGATGTCGCCGACCGTGCCGCCGACCTCCGTGATGATGACGTCGGGACGCGGCTCGTCCTCGGCCTGCAGGCGCATGCGCCGCTTGATCTCGTCGGTGATGTGCGGGATGACCTGCACAGTGTCGCCCAGGTACTCGCCGCGGCGCTCGCGCGCGATGACCTGCGAGTAGATCTGGCCCGTCGTGACGTTCGCGGCCTGCGACAGGTTGATGTCGAGGAAGCGCTCGTAGTGCCCGATGTCGAGGTCGGTCTCGGCGCCGTCGTCCGTGACGAAGACCTCGCCGTGCTGGAACGGGTTCATCGTGCCGGGGTCGACGTTGAGGTACGGGTCGAGCTTCTGCATGACCACGTGCAGCCCGCGTGCGGTGAGGAGGTTCCCGAGACTCGCGGCCGTGAGCCCCTTGCCGAGCGAGGAGACGACACCGCCCGTCACGAAGATCTGCTTGGTGGTGTCGTCGCGCCGTGCCTCAGGAGTCTGCATCACGGGCTTCGATCCTAACAGTCCGGGGTGGGAGGAGGGCGTGCCGCTCGCAGTGTGCTCCCAGCGGCGGATGCTTGTCGCGGCCGACGGGAGGCGCCGCGCCCGGCATCCTTCGGGCTATCGTGCCACGTTCCCGGCGCGCGGGCGAGAGCGACCTCGCGGGCGGTGTCAGACGGCGGTGTGGGCGAGCGCGAGAAGCTCGCGCGCGTGGGTCAGCGCAGCGTCCGAGTCGGCCAGTCCCGAGAGCAGCCGTGCCATCTCGGCCTCCCGCTCTGCGCCCTCCAGACGCTGCACGCTCGAGCGGGTGACCGACCCGTCGTTGGCCTTGACCACGCTCAGGTGGTTGCTCGCGAACGCCGCCACCTGCGCGAGATGGGTCACCGCGATCACCTGCGACGACTGCGCGAGGCGCGCGAGGCGCTTGCCGACCTCGATCGCCGCGGCGCCGCCGATGCCCGCGTCGACCTCGTCGAACACGAACGTCGGCACGGGGTCGGTCTCGGCGATCACGACCTCGATCGCGAGCATCACGCGGCTCAGCTCGCCGCCCGACGCGCCGCGCGCGACCGAGCGCGGCTCGGCTCCGGGGTGCGGAGCGAGCAGGAAGGCGACGTCGTCGCGCCCGGTCGCCGATTCCTGGCCCGGCGAGACCTCCACGACGAGACGCGCGTCGGGCATCGCGAGGGCGTGCAGCTCCTCCGTGACAGCGTCGCCGAGGCGCGTCGCCGCCTCCCGGCGCGCCGCGGTGAGCGTCGCTGCCGCGGCGTCGAGCGCGGCGCGCGACTCCTCGCGCTGGGCGGACAGCCGCTCGATCCGGTCTCCGTCGTCGTCGAGCTCCGCGAGCCGCGCGGAGCCCGTCTCGAGGAGGGCGATCGCGGCGTCGAGCGACCCGTGAGCGCGGACGAGAGAGCCGACGGCGGCCCGGCGCTCCTCGACCGCCGCCAGCTCCTGCGGCCCGGTCTCGTCGAGATCGGCGAGGAAGCCCGAGAGCTCGACGGCGAGGTCCGCCGCCCGGTATCCGAGGTCGGCGATCTGCTCCGCCAGGGTCGTGAGCGCCGGGTCGCCCGCGCGCTCGAGCGCGCGACGCGCCTCGCTCACGAGCCCCGAGACATCCGGAGCTCCCTCCTCGCTCGAGAGGGCCTCGCGGGCGAGCGCCGCCGCAGACCGCAGCTCCTCGGCGTTCGCGAGCCGCTCGGCGCGCTCGGCGAGCTGCACGTCCTCGCCCTCGACAGGGGCGATCTGCTCGATCTCCGCGAGGGTCGCGCGCAGGGACTCCGCCTCGGCTTCGCGCGCGGTGCGCTCGGTCGTGAGGGTCTCCAGCTCGCGCTCGAGCTCGCGGTGCGCATGCCATGCGACCCGGTAGGCCTCGAGGGCCTCGCGCACGGGCGCTCCCGCGAAGCGGTCGAGCGCGTCGCGCTGAGCGGCCGCCGAGCGGAGACGCAGCTGATCGGTCTGGCCGTGCACGACGACGAGCGCATCAGCGAGGTCGGCGAGCACCCCGGCCGGGGCGGCGCGGCCGCCCACGCTCGCACGACTGCGACCCTCGGCGGCGAGCGTGCGCGAGAGATACAGCTCGGCGCTGCCGTCGCCGATCGGCTCCAGGTCGCCGCCGGCGTCGCGCACGCGCTCGGCGACGGCGCCGGTCTCCGGCACGATCCACACGCCCTCGACGACAGCCTGCGCCGCCCCCGCGCGCACGGCGCCCGAGTCGGCGCGCTGGCCGAGCAGCAGCCCGAGGCCGGTCACCACCATGGTCTTGCCCGCACCGGTCTCGCCCGTGATCGCCGTGAACCCGGCGCCCATGGGCAGGGTCGCCTCGGCGATCACGCCGAGGTCGCGCAGTCGCATCTCCTCGATCACTCGTGGGCCTCCAGGCTCGGCAGCGTGAGGGTCTCGGTGGGCGTGTGCTCGCTCGGGCCGCGCCATCCCTCGGTCGGCAGCTTGAACTTGCGGACGAGCCGGTCGGTGAACGCGGCGGGGTGCAGGCGGGCGAGCAGCACGGGCTTCGGCGAGCGCCGCACGACGACGCGCGCGCCGGGCGGGAGCGGGTGCGAGCGGCGCCCGTCGCACCAGAGGACGCCGGTGCCCGCCGAGTCGTCCTTGAGCTCGACTGCGACGGCGTGGTCGGGCCCGACAACGAGGGGCTTCGAGAACAGCGTGTGCGCCGAGAGCGGCACGACGGCGATCGCCTGCACGGTCGGCCAGATGACGGGCCCGCCCGCGGAGAAGTTGTACGCCGTGGATCCCGTCGGAGTCGCGACGACGACGCCGTCCGCACCGTACGCCGTGAGCGGCCGACGGTCGACCTCGATGATGACCTCGATCATCCGCTCGCGCTGGTCCTTCTCGATCGCTGCCTCGTTCAGGGCCCACGTCTCGTAGACCACACGGTCGTCGTCGTCCTTCACGATGACGGCGAGGGCGAGGCGCTCCTCGACCGCGTAGTCGCCGATGATCGCGCGGTGGACGGCCTCGTCCATGTCGTCGCGCTCGATCTCGGCGAGGAAGCCGACGTGCCCCATGTTGACGCCGAGGACAGGCGCCGTGCCTCCGCGCACCAGCTCGGCCGCGCGCAGGATGGTGCCGTCTCCCCCGAGCACGATCGCGATGTCGATCTCGGTCAGGGCCACGTCGACGCCGAGAGCGGGGACGTCGGCGAGCTCGGCGACGATCGCGGACAGCTCGGCACGGTCGTCGGGGGCGAGCACCGGGACGGCGCCCTCGGCGCGCACGGCGTTCACGACCCGCACCGCGGCGCGCACCGTGTCCTCGCGATACGCGTGGGCGACGATCAGGATCCTGCGCTGCGTCATCGTCCTCCCGCCTCCGTCACGATCGTGTCCTCCCATTCTGTCGGATCCGCTCCGCGGCCCGGCGAGATGTGCACAAGCACCTCGACATTGCCGTGCGCGCCCTCGATCGGCGAACGGCGCACCGCGCGGGTGCCGAGGCCGAGATCCCAGGCAGCACGCAGGACGCCGCGCACGGCATCGATGCGGAGAGCGGGGTCGATCACGACACCGCCGCGGATGCCGGTGCGCCCCACCTCGAACTGCGGCTTGACGAGCAGGACGACGTCGGCGCCGTCTGCCGCCACCGACGCGACGGATGGCAGGACGAGCGTGAGCGAGATGAACGACAGGTCGCCCGTGACGACGGAGGGCGGTGTCGCAATGCCGCTGGCCTCCGCGAGCCTCTCCGGGGTCATGAACCGCACGTTGAAGCCCTCGACCGCACGCACCTCGGGATCGCTCGCGACCGCTGGCGCGAGCTGTCCGTGGCCCACGTCGACGGCGATGACCGGGGACGCCCCGCGGGCTCGGAGCACCTGGGTGAAGCCGCCGGTCGACGCTCCCATGTCGAGCGCGGCCCGGTCGGCGACCTCGATCGAGAACGCGTCGAGCGCGTGAATGAGCTTGTGGGCGCCGCGGCTGACCCACTGATCGGCGGCGTCCACCTCGATGCGCGTCGTGTCGTCGACCCTCGCCGACGCCTTCGTGACGATCTCGCCCTCGACCCGCACCGCGCCATCCGCGATGAGGCCCGCCGCGTGCGTGCGCGAGCGCGCGAGGCCGCGCTCGGCGAGCGCCGCGTCGAGTCGCTGCGTCATCGGGGCGCGGTGCCGTCGCGAGGAGCGGACTCGAGCCGCGCGGCCAGCTCGTCGTGCAGGGCCGCGTACGCGCTCGCCCGCTCGGCGAGAGGCTGATCCTCGATCACCCTGAGCCGGCTGACGAGCTCTGCGCCGTGGTCCTGATCCGTCACCCGTTCAGACTAGCCGCGGCGGAAGCGGTCCTCGTAGAGGCGCTCGGGCACGCGGAAGCCGAAGATCTGGCGGCCGGTGTCCCAGATCGCCTTCGACGCCGCACGCAGCAGGTCGATGTCGCGCGTTCCCTCGCTCACGATGTGCACGTCGGGCCCGTCGATGCGCACGGCGGCGTCGCGGACCCAGACCGTGTCGCCCTTCACGCGGGCGACGGGATACGGCTCGAAGAGCTCGCGCAGGTCGCTGAGGATGTAGGTCGGGCGCGAGTGAGACGGCGCGGCGAGGATGTGCTTGGGCCGGTCGATCCCCGTCAGCACGATCGCCGACGCCATCCCGGCCGCCTGCGCGCCCATGATGTCGGTGTCGAGCCGGTCGCCCAGGAACAGCGGGTTCTGCGCCGAGAATCGTGCGACCGCCGCGTGGAAGATCGGGGCCTCGGGCTTGCCGGCGACCGTCGCGAGACGACCGACGGCCGTGTGCACGGCCGACACGAGCGTGCCGTTTCCCGGCGCGACGCCCCGCGCCTGCGGGATCGTCCAGTCGGTGTTCGTCGCGATCCAGGGGATGCCGCCCTCCTCCTCGGGAAGAGCGAGGGCGAACGCGGCCTCCGCGAGCTGGGTCCAGCCCACCTCGGGTGCGAAGCCCTGGACCACGGCCGCCGGCGCGTCCTCGGCACTGCGGGTGACGACATAGCCGGCCTTCTCGGCCTCGACGACGAGGCCCTCCCCGCCCACGACGAGGATGGTCGAGCCTGCCGGCACGCGCTCCGCGAGCAGGCGCATGGCGGCCTGCGGGCTCGTCACGACGTCGTCGGGCGCGGTGGGGATGCCGAGCTCGCTCAGGTGAGCGGCGACGGACGCGTCCGTCCGCGAGGCGTTGTTCGTGATGAACCCGAGCCGGCGGCCCTCGCTCGTCGCACGGTTCAGGCTCTCGACCGCGTGCGGCAGCGGCCCGGGGCCGGCGTAGACGACGCCGTCGAGGTCGGCGAGGAGGACGTCGACCCCCTCGATCGGTGCGGGGCCATCCGTCCGCTTAGAAAAGAGCGCCATCGGGGCGGTCATCCTCCGTCGTCGATTCCTCAGGTGCAGGCTGCTGCTCTCCGCGCGCCTCGGACTCGGCGTCCTCGGTGTCGACCGGTGTCGCGTCGGGCTCGGCGGCAGCGGCAGCGTCCGGCGTCGTGTCGGCGGCGCCCTCGATCCCGGCGGCGATCAGGATCTCGGACACCTCGTCCTCGATCGTGAACTCCTGCTCGGGCTCGGGCTCGGGCTCGGGCTCCTCTGCCGGCTCGGGCTCGGGCTCCTCTGCCGGCTCGGGAGCGGCTGCGGGGTCCTGCTCGCTTGCCGTCTCGAGCTCGGAGGCGGCGTCGTCGGACGCGTGCTCCTCCTCGGCCGGGAGCGCCTCGGTGTCGGTGTCGTCGACGAAGATGAAGTCGTCCTCGTCTGCGCCGCGGTGCGCGAGGAGCGCCTCCTCGGCCACCTCCGCCCGGCGGCGCCACGACGCCGCCTCATCGGTGCGGCCGAGGTCCTCGAGCACGTTCGCGCGCGCCGCGAAGAGACCCGGGCTCCACTCGAACGCCCGATCGGGATCGAGCTCCGGGATGTCGAGCTCGTGCAGGGCCAGCTCGGTCTGACCGAGATCCAGACGCGCACCCGACATCGCGATCGCGAGCTCGACGCGCGCCGCGACGTCAAGGGCCTCGCGGTCGGCGGCGCGACCCTCCTCGAGCGCCTTCTCGGGGCGCCCGACGCCGCGTTCGCTGTCGACGATGAGCGCGACGTTGTCGTTGCGCCCCGTGATCCTCCGCTGCGTGCGCAGCTCGCGCAGGGCGAGCGCGAAGTCGCCGTTCGCGTACGCGGTGATCGCCAGCGTCTCCCGGGCGACGCCGATGCGGCCTGCGTGTCGCACCGCGGCGAGGGCGTGCTCGTGGGCGAGCTGCGGGTCCTCGTCGATCAGGCGCGACGCCATCGCGAGATGACGTGCGACGCGCTCCGCGTTCTCCTTGCTGAGGGTCTTCAGCTCGTTGCGGGCTGCCGGCGCGAGATCGCGCGCCGTGATGTCCTCGGGAAGGAACGGATCGGGCACGCGAGCGTGCTCGGGCGGACGCGACGCGCCGCCACCGTCGTGACGCGGACGCGCGGGTCGGCTGTCGCGGTCGTAGGGACGGCGCGGTCCGGCCTGACCGTCGCGGCTCTGCGGACGGCGCTGCGGGCGGTCGTCTCGCTGGTATGGGCGGCGGTCGCTGGAGCTGCGGTCGTCGCGCTGGTACGGGCGACGCTCGCCCGAGTTCCGGTCATCCCGCTGGTACGGACGACGCTCACCGGAGTTCCGGTCATCACGGGAGTACGGTCGACGCTCCCCCGAGTTCCGGTCGTCGCGCTGGTACGGGCGACGCTCCCCCGAGTTGCGGTCGTCCCGCTGATAGGGACGACGCTCACCCGAGTTGCGGTCATCACGGGAGTACGGACGACGCTCACCCGAGTTCCGATCGTCGCGCTGGTAAGGGCGACGGTCACCGGAGTTGCGGTCGTCCCGCTGGTACGGACGACGCTCCCCCGAGTTCCGGTCATCACGGGAGTACGGACGACGCTCACCCGAGTTCCGATCGTCGCGCTGGTAGGGGCGACGGTCACCGGAGTTGCGGTCGTCCCGCTGGTACGGGCGACGGTCCCCCGAGTTCCGGTCGTCCCGCTGGTACGGGCGACGCTCCCCCGAGTTCCGGTCATCACGCTGGTACGGACGACGGTCGCCATCGCGCTGCGGGCGCCCATCACGGGGACGCCGGTCGCGGGATGAGCTGTCGGAGTATCGGGGACGCGCCCCGTCACGCCCACGAGCCCTGTCGTCGCCGCCGCGCGGTCGTGACCCGCCCTCGGGGCGGTCGTTTTCTCCGTCGTTCGGCATGTCTACTCCTCGGTGATGCCCGTGTAACGCACGAAAGGGTCATCCGTCGTCGGATGACCCTTTCGTCTACGTGAAGTCCGGCGGTGTCCTACTCTCCCACAAGGTCCCCCTTGCAGTACCATCGGCGCTGAGAGGCTTAGCTTCCGGGTTCGGAATGTGGCCGGGCGTTTCCCTCTCGCTATGACCGCCGAAACATCTGGTGATGTGTTCGACATCAAGCTTTCTCTATGAAAGTTTCTGGTGCCCGTACATCGGGAACCACAAAGTGGACGCGAGCACCGCAGAAGACGGTGTGTTATCAAGTCATCGGCTTATTAGTACCAGTCAGCTGCACCCATTGCTGGGCTTCCACGTCTGGCCTATCAACCCAGTAGTCTGCTGGGAGCCTCTCCACCCGAAGGTGATGGAAGTCTCATCTTGAGGCCGGCTTCCCGCTTAGATGCTTTCAGCGGTTATCCATCCCGAACGTAGCCAACCAGCGGTGCCCTTGGCAGGACAACTGGCACACCAGAGGTTCGTCCAACCCGGTCCTCTCGTACTAGGGTCAGATCCTCTCAAACTTCCTACGCGCGCAGCGGATAGGGACCGAACTGTCTCACGACGTTCTAAACCCAGCTCGCGTACCGCTTTAATGGGCGAACAGCCCAACCCTTGGGACCTACTCCAGCCCCAGGATGCGACGAGCCGACATCGAGGTGCCAAACCATGCCGTCGATATGGACTCTTGGGCAAGATCAGCCTGTTATCCCCGAGGTACCTTTTATCCGTTGAGCGACAGCGCTTCCACAAGCCACTGCCGGATCACTAGTCCCGACTTTCGTCCCTGCTCGACCTGTCAGTCTCACAGTCAAGCTCCCTTGTGCACTTACACTCGCCACCTGATTGCCAACCAGGTTGAGGGAACCTTTGGGCGCCTCCGTTACTCTTTGGGAGGCAACCGCCCCAGTTAAACTACCCACCAGGCACTGTCCCTGAACCGGATCACGGTCCGAAGTTAGATATCCAGAGTGACCAGAGTGGTATTTCAACAACGACTCCACAATGACTGGCGTCACTGCTTCACAGTCTCCCACCTATCCTACACAAGCCACACCGAACACCAATACCAAGCTGTAGTAAAGGTCACGGGGTCTTTCCGTCCTGCTGCGCGTAACGAGCATCTTTACTCGTAATGCAATTTCGCCGAGTTCGTGGTTGAGACAGTTGGGAAGTCGTTACGCCATTCGTGCAGGTCGGAACTTACCCGACAAGGAATTTCGCTACCTTAGGATGGTTATAGTTACCACCGCCGTTTACCGGGGCTTAAATTCTCAGCTTCGCCTTGCGGCTGACCGGTCCTCTTAACCTTCCGGCACCGGGCAGGCGTCAGTCCGTATACATCGTCTTGCGACTTCGCACGGACCTGTGTTTTTAATAAACAGTCGCTACCCACTGGTCTCTGCGGCCCACACACGCTTTCGAAGCAAGTTCTAATACGCGCTGGGCCCCCCTTCTCCCGAAGTTACGGGGGCATTTTGCCGAGTTCCTTAACCACGATTATCTCGATCTCCTCGGTATTCTCTACCTGACCACCTGAGTCGGTTTGGGGTACGGGCGGCTAGAACCTCGCGTCGATGCTTTTCTCGGCAGCATAGGATCACCCACTTTTCATCCCCATCACATCTCAGCCACATGAGCCACGGATTTGCCTATGGCTCGGCCTACATGCTTGGACCAGGACAACCATCGCCTGGCTTGGGCTACCTTCCTGCGTCACACCTGTTAATACGCTAACCGCACCAGCATGGGGTCGCGCGCTCCACCAGACGGTGCCACCCGAAGGCGGCGATGTCTGGCTTTGGGCGCTTAGCACCACTGGATTGATTGGGGCGGTTCTTCGCCGGTACGGGAATATCAACCCGTTGTCCATCGACTACGCCTGTCGGCCTCGCCTTAGGTCCCGACTTACCCAGGGAAGATTAGCTTGACCCTGGAACCCTTGGTCTTCCGGAGGACGTGTTTCTCACACGTCTTTCGCTACTCATGCCTGCATTCTCACTCGTGTGGCCTCCACGGCTGGATCACTCCGCCGCTTCACCGCCCACACGACGCTCTCCTACCCATCAACACGGCTGGACCACGAAGGCCTACCAAAAATGTCAATGCCACAACTTCGGTGGCGTGCTTGAGCCCCGTTACATTGTCGGCGCGGAATCACTTGACCAGTGAGCTATTACGCACTCTTTCAAGGGTGGCTGCTTCTAAGCCAACCTCCTGGTTGTCTGAGCAACTCCACATCCTTTCCCACTTAGCACGCGCTTAGGGACCTTAGATGGTGGTCTGGGTTGTTTCCCTCTCGACGATGAAGCTTATCCCCCACCGTCTCACTGCTGCGCTCTCACTTACCGGCATTCGGAGTTTGGCTGACGTCAGTAACCTTGTAGGGCCCATCGGCCATCCAGTAGCTCTACCTCCGGCAAGAAACACGCAACGCTGCACCTAAATGCATTTCGGAGAGAACCAGCTATCACGAAGTTTGATTGGCCTTTCACCCCTATCCACAGCTCATCCCCTCAGTTTTCAACCTAAGTGGGTTCGGCCCTCCACGACGTCTTACCGTCGCTTCAGCCTGGCCATGGATAGATCACTTCGCTTCGGGTCTAGGACACGCGACTAAACTCGCCCTATTCAGACTCGCTTTCGCTACGGCTGCCCCACACGGGTTAACCTCGCCACGTATCACTAACTCGCAGGCTCATTCTTCAAAAGGCACGCCGTCACCCCAACAAGGAGGCTCCGACGGTTTGTAAGCAAACGGTTTCAGGTACTATTTCACTCCCCTCCCGGGGTACTTTTCACCTTTCCCTCACGGTACTTGTCCGCTATCGGTCATCTGGGAGTATTTAGGCTTACCAGGTGGTCCTGGCAGATTCACACGGGATTTCACGGGCCCCGTGCTACTTGGGATACCACTCGCGGCAGGAAACGCATGTCGACTACGGGGCTACCACCCGCTCTGGCCGGCCATTCAAAACCGTTCGTCTATACGCACCTGTACCACCGAGACCTGCGGCAGCGGTCTCAGAATGGTCCCACAACCCCGAACGTGCAACACCTGCCGGCTATCACACACGATCCGGTTTAGCCTCATCCGCTTTCGCTCGCCACTACTCACGGAATCACTGTTGTTTTCTCTTCCTGTGGGTACTGAGATGTTTCACTTCCCCACGTTCCCTCTACCCGCCCTATATATTCAGACGGGAGTCACCAGGTCAGCACGCCGCCTGGCGGGGTTTCCCCATTCGGAAATCCTCGGATCACAGCCCGCTTATCGGCTCCCCAAGGCTTATCGCAGATTGCTACGTCCTTCTTCGGCTCCAGATGCCAAGGCATCCACCGTTTGCTCTTAAAGACTTGAAATCACATGAGCCACAGAACCCCCGAAAGGATCCTGCGTTCGCTTCTTTAAGATGCTCGCGTCCACTGTGTAGTTCTCAAAGTACGGGCGGCACCCCACCCTCCCCGACCAGACAGCCGGCTCAGACGAGGCCCACAAGGAAACAGACACCCGAAAGCGCCTGGTCCCTCAGGACCCAACAGCGTGCAGGCGCCCCGCTCACCGAACCCCCGTTCCCACCCGACCCGAAGGCCAGACGTACTAGAAGGACTCAGCTGCGCTGACGCCTTGTCAAATGTTCCACCCATGAGCAACCCGTCGAGAACATTCGCCTCGAAACGGGCCTCTGCGAACCCCGAAGGGCTCGAGATGCTCCTTAGAAAGGAGGTGATCCAGCCGCACCTTCCGGTACGGCTACCTTGTTACGACTTAGTCCTAATTACCGATCCCACCTTCGACAGCTCCCTCCCACAAGGGGTTAGGCCACCGGCTTCAGGTGTTACCGACTTTCATGACTTGACGGGCGGTGTGTACAAGACCCGGGAACGTATTCACCGCAGCGTTGCTGATCTGCGATTACTAGCGACTCCGACTTCATGAGGTCGAGTTGCAGACCTCAATCCGAACTGGGACCGGCTTTTTGGGATTCGCTCCACCTCACGGTATTGCAGCCCTTTGTACCGGCCATTGTAGCATGCGTGAAGCCCAAGACATAAGGGGCATGATGATTTGACGTCATCCCCACCTTCCTCCGAGTTGACCCCGGCAGTATCCCATGAGTTCCCACCATAACGTGCTGGCAACATAGAACGAGGGTTGCGCTCGTTGCGGGACTTAACCCAACATCTCACGACACGAGCTGACGACAACCATGCACCACCTGTACACCGACCAAAAAGGGGCGACTGTTTCCAGACGTTTCCGGTGTATGTCAAGCCTTGGTAAGGTTCTTCGCGTTGCATCGAATTAATCCGCATGCTCCGCCGCTTGTGCGGGTCCCCGTCAATTCCTTTGAGTTTTAGCCTTGCGGCCGTACTCCCCAGGCGGGGAACTTAATGCGTTAGCTGCGTCACGGAGACCGTGGAAAGGCCCCCACAACTAGTTCCCAACGTTTACGGGGTGGACTACCAGGGTATCTAAGCCTGTTTGCTCCCCACCCTTTCGCTCCTCAGCGTCAGTAACGGCCCAGAGATCTGCCTTCGCCATCGGTGTTCCTCCTGATATCTGCGCATTCCACCGCTACACCAGGAATTCCAATCTCCCCTACCGCACTCTAGTCTGCCCGTACCCACTGCAGGCCCGAGGTTGAGCCTCGGGTTTTCACAGCAGACGCGACAAACCGCCTACGAGCTCTTTACGCCCAATAATTCCGGATAACGCTTGCGCCCTACGTATTACCGCGGCTGCTGGCACGTAGTTAGCCGGCGCTTTTTCTGCAGGTACCGTCACTTACGCTTCTTCCCTGCTAAAAGAGGTTTACAACCCGAAGGCCGTCATCCCTCACGCGGCGTTGCTGCATCAGGCTTCCGCCCATTGTGCAATATTCCCCACTGCTGCCTCCCGTAGGAGTCTGGGCCGTGTCTCAGTCCCAGTGTGGCCGGTCACCCTCTCAGGCCGGCTACCCGTCGACGCCTTGGTGAGCCACTACCTCACCAACAAGCTGATAGGCCGCGAGCCCATCCCCAACCGAAAAATCTTTCCCACCACAGACCATGCGGCCATGATGCATATCCGGTATTAGCAACCGTTTCCGGCTGTTATCCCAGAGTCAGGGGCAGGTTGCTCACGTGTTACTCACCCGTTCGCCACTAATCCACCCAGCAAGCTGGGCTTCATCGTTCGACTTGCATGTGTTAAGCACGCCGCCAGCGTTCATCCTGAGCCAGGATCAAACTCTCCGTAAAAAACGTAAAGCAGACACCCACCCGGGAAAACGGGACAGGCACCTGCGAGTTCAATCATGACCAAAAAGGATGCCAAAAACTGACAACCATAAAATTTGATCCAAAGGAATTCTCAACCAGCCGAAGCTGGACGAGGATAATTTGGCATTTGACAAGTGCACGCTGTTGAGTTCTCAAGGATCAGACGCACCCAGCCCCACGACTCCCGCCGCGGCCCTCCGGGGCAACCATCCACCCCCAGCACCAGCAAGACCACAGCCTCACCAGAACCAGGGATTGTGTTGTACGTCGCAGACCTGGGGCGGGGAACCTTCCGGCTCAACCTCACCGCTTGGCGGCGACAAGGGAATACATTACGCCGAACCCCCACCCCCAGCAAACCCACCCACCACCCGGGCGTGTCGCGAGCCGGAAGCAGGGCCATCCGGTCCCTGTTGCGCCGAAGGGCGCGCCTCCTCACGGAGACGCGCCCTTCGGCGGAACGCTGGATGTCAGTCGTCGATGAAGACGCCGGCGAGCGCCTTCTTGCCGCGCCGCAGCACCGAGACGCCGCCCGGGAGCGTGCCGTTCACCGTCGCCTCATCGGAGTCGACCTTCGCGCCGTCCACGGAGACGCCGCCCTGGGAGATCGCGCGACGCGCCTCCGACACCGATGACACGAGCCCCGTCTCCACGAGCGCCTGGGTGACGGGCGTGCCTGCGGCGAGCGTCGCGTGGGGCAGTTCACGGAGCGCGGAGGCGAGGGTGCCCGCGTCGAGAGCACCGAGATCTCCCTTTCCGAACAGGGCCTCCGACGCGTCGATGGCCGCAGCGGTCGCCTCTGCCCCGTGCACGGCGGTCGTCACCTCGAGCGCGAGCCTCTTCTGCGCCGCACGGCGGAACGGCTCGCTCTCCACGAGAGCTGCGTACTCCTCGATCTCGGCCCGCGTGAGGAACGTGAAAACCTTCAGACGCTCGACCACGTCGGCGTCATGGGTGTTGAGCCAGAACTGGTAGAACGCGTACGGACTGCACATCTCCGGATCGAGCCAGATCGCGTTGCCCTCGCTCTTGCCGAACTTCGTGCCGTCGCTGTTCGTGATCAGCGGGGTGCCGAAGGCGTGGACCGACCGTCCCTCGACGCGGTGGATGAGGTCCGTGCCGCTCGTGAGATTGCCCCACTGGTCGCTGCCGCCCGTCTGCAGAACGCAGTCGTAGCGGCGGTAGAGCTCGAGGAAGTCCATCCCCTGGAGGATCTGGTAGCTGAACTCCGTGTAGCTGATGCCGGCTTCGGAGTTCAGGCGCGCGGTCACCGCGTCCTTCTTGATCATCGTGCCGACGCGGTAGTGCTTGCCGATGTCGCGGAGGAAGTCGATCGCCGACATCGGCGCCGTCCAGTCGAGGTTGTTCACCATCCGAGCGGCGTTTTCGCCGTCGAAGCTGAGGAACCGCTCGATCTGGGCGCGCAGCTGCGCGACCCACTCGGCGACCGTCTCCTTCGTCTGCATGACGCGCTCGGCGGTCGGGCGGGGGTCCCCGATGAGGCCGGTCGCCCCGCCCACGAGACCGAGCGGCCGGTGGCCGGCGAGCTGCATGCGACGCATCGTGAGAAGCTGCACGAGATGCCCGAGGTGAAGGCTCGGCGCGGTCGGGTCGAACCCGCAGTAATACACGATCGACTCGCCCGCGAGCAGCTCGCGAAGAGCGTCCTGGTCGGTCGACACGTGCACGAGGCCGCGCCAGACGAGCTCATCCCAGATGGTCTCGAAAGAGGGATCGTTCGCCTGCACGGCAACGGAGGTTGCGGGTACAGTCATGCGCTCCAGCCTAGGGCTTCCCGGGACCCGTCCTCACAAGCCGAGCGCGTGCGCGACGGCCTGCGTCCGTGCGACGAGCTCCGCGCGCTGCTCGGCCACCCGCTCGGGAGCGGTGCCGCCGACACCGGCGCGCGATGCGACCGACCCCTCGATCGACAGCACCTCCCGCACGGCGGGCGTGAGGTGCTCGGACACCTCGGCGAGGAGCTCGTCCGTCGCGTCCTCCAGGCCGATCCCCCGCTCCTCGCAGGCGCGGACGAGCGCACCGGAGATCTCGTGGGCGTCGCGGAACGGGACCCGCTGCGTGACGAGCCACTCCGCGACATCCGTCGCGAGCGAGAATCCCTGCGGCGCGAGCGAGGCCATCCGCTCGGTGTCGAAGCGCAGTGTGGCGACCATCCCTGTGAAGGCGGGAAGAAGCACCTCGAGAGTCGCGACGGAGTCGAACACCGGCTCCTTGTCCTCCTGCAGATCGCGGTTGTACGCGAGGGGCAGCGCCTTGAGCGTCGCGAGCAGGCCGGAGAGGTTGCCGATCAGGCGTCCCGACTTGCCGCGCGCGAGCTCGGCGATGTCGGGGTTCTTCTTCTGCGGCATGATGCTCGAGCCCGTCGAATACCCGTCGTCGAGGGTCACGAAGCCGAACTCGCGGGTGTTCCAGAGGATGATCTCCTCGGCCATGCGCGACAGGTCGATGCCGATCTGCGCCGCGATGTAGGCGAACTCGGCGACGACGTCGCGCGCGGCCGTGCCGTCCATGGAGTTCTCGGCCGGCCGATCGAGGCCGAGTTCGCGGGCGACGAGCGCGGGATCGAGACCGAGGGTCGACCCGGCGAGCGCCCCTCCCCCGTACGGCGACACGCCCGCGCGGGCGCGCCAGTCGCGGAGCCGCTCGAGGTCGCGCACGAGCGGCCATCCGTGTGCTTGGAGGTGATGCGCGAGGAGCACGGGCTGGGCGTGCTGGAGGTGCGTGCGGCCCGGCAGGATGGCGGACGGGTGTGCGTCGGCCTGCGCCACGAGCGCGTCGATGAGCTGGACGAGCTCGCGCGCGATCACACCCGCGTGATCGATGAGGAACAGGCGGATGAGCGTCGCGATCTGGTCGTTGCGGCTCCGGCCTGCGCGCAGTCGGCCGCCGAGCTCGGCGCCCACCTCCTCGAGGAGCGCCGTCTCGAGGGCGCCGTGCACATCCTCATCCGCATCGCGCGGACGCAGACGACCGCTTCGCACGCCCTCGGCGAGCGCGTCGAGTCCGGCGTGCATGCGCGCCGCCTCGTCGGCGGTGAGGTAGCCGGCGGCCTCGAGGGCCGCTGCGTGCGCGTGCGATCCGCGGATGTCGTAGAGCGCGAGCTGCCAGTCGAAGTGCGTCGACCGGCTCAGGGCCTGCAGCTCGGGGCTCGGCCCCCCTGCGAAGCGTCCGCCCCAGAGGGCTCCCTCGTTCGTCCCACGCGTCTCGCCTGTGCTCACCCGTCCAGCGTACTGAAGCGCCAGGACCCGCTCCGACCACCATCCATGTCTCGCCCGCCGCGGGAAAGCCCGTCGCTATCCCACCGCGAGTGAGACACCGCGACGGGACGTGGGCACGATCGTGCGGGCGAGCCAGGCGATGCCGGCCTCGAGCGGGCCGCGCCCGACGAGCAGCGACCACAGGCTGCAGCCGACGATCGTCGCGACGGTCAGGGGCCAGAACGGCTCGGTCGCGCGGAACGCCACGAGATCCGACCCGAACTGCAGCACGGTGGGCTCGGGCTGCAGCAGCGCCCACGCGACGAGCTGCGCCGCGTATGCCGTGAGCGGCATCGAGCCCATCGCCCGCAGGGGCCACGCGAGCCAGCGGAGCGGTGTCCGGCACGCGAGGAGGCATACGCCGATGACCGCGACGGCGAAACCGCCGGAGCCGACCGCCTCGGCGACTCCGCTCGAGTGCGCCGCGTCATCGAGCACGTGCGCCCACACGCTCTCGGGCTCGGCGAGCGACCTCCACCGGCCCAGCACCCCGTACCCGATGACGGCCGCGGCCGCGCCGCCGAGGACGAGCGCGAACGCCGTCCGCGGCCGACCGAGGCGGAGGCGTCCGATGGCGAGCCCCGCCGCGATGAAGGCGAACCAGAGCGCGAACGGATAGTGCCATCCGGTCAGCTGCGCGATGAGCTCGCCGGAGAGCGATTCCCACCCTGCCCATCCGTCGATCGCCCACACCGCGAACGGCGCGATCAGCGCGACCGCGACGGCGATCGCGAGCAGCAACGCGGGGCGCATCCGCAGCACCGGGAGCGCGAGGAGGAACAGGATGCCGTATGCCGGCAGGATCACGAGCACGGGCGTGTCGAGTGCGACCAGGAGCAGGCCGAGCACCCAGATCGCGATCGCCCGCACGACGATCCGGCCGCGCGCGACCGCCATCCGCTCGCCGTCGACCGGGGTCGACCCGCCCGTGACGAGCGCGAGCGAGACGCCGGCGAGCGTCGCGAAGAGGATGGACGAGCGGCCGTTGACGACGTCGATCCAGGTCGCGGGGTCACCCCAGGCGAAGGGCGACGTGTCGAGCAGGTGGGCGGCGAACATGCCGATCACCGCGAGGCCGCGCGCGAGGTCGATGCCGGGCGCGCGGCCGGACCCGTCCAGCCGAGCCAGACGGGTCCGGATCCAGCCGGTCAGTCCGCCTGGCGCAGCAGCCAAACGAGGAGGGCCTTCTGCGCGTGCAGGCGGTTCTCCGCCTCGTCCCAGATGACGCTCTGCGGGCCGTCGATGACCTCGGCGTCGACCTCGTAGCCGCGATCGGCGGGGAGGCAGTGGATGAAGATCGCCTTGTCGTCGGCGAGCCCCATGAGCTCGGGCGTCACCTTGTACGCGCCGAGGTCGCGCAGGCGGGCGAGCTTCTCCTCCTCCTTGCCCATCGAGACCCAGGTGTCGGTCACGACGACGTCGGCACCGGCGGCCGCCTCGAGCGGATCGGTGAAGAGGGTGAGCGAGCCGCCGGTCTCGATGCCGATGCGGTCGGCGTCCATCACGATGTCCTCGCGGGGCGCGTAGTCGATCGGCGATGCGATCCGCACGTGCATGCCGGCCATCACGCCCGCGAGCGCATACGAGTGCGCCATGTTGCTGCGGCCGTCTCCGAAGAACGACAGCGTGAGCCCGCGCAGCTCGCCCTTGTGCTCGCGCACGGTGAGCAGGTCGGCCAGCAGCTGGCACGGATGGAAGTCGTCGCTGAGAGCGTTGACGACGGGCACCCGCGTGCCCTTCGCCATCTCCTCGAGGCCCTGCTGCGCGTACGTGCGCCACACGATCGCGGCGACCTGGCGCTCCAGCACGCGCGCCGTGTCGGCGGGCGTCTCCTTGCCGCCGAGCTGGCTGTTCGCGGTCGAGATGATGAGCGGCGTGCCGCCGAGGTCGGCGATGCCGACGGCGAACGAGACGCGCGTGCGAGTCGACGACTTGTCGAAGATGACCGCCACGGTCTTCGGGCCGGCCAGGGACTTGTCGGCCCAGCGGTCCTTCTTGAGCTCGGCCGCGAGCTCGAGGATCTCGGCCTGCTCGGCCGGCGTGATGTCGTCGTCGCGCAGGAAGTGGCGGGTCATGCGTGGGTCTCCGTCGGGGTCGGGATGGTCGCGGCGACGGCCGAGAGAGCCTCGCCGAACAGGGTGAGGAACTCCTCGATCTCCGCATCGCCGATCGTGTAGGCGGGAGCGATGCGGATGACGTCCGCATCGGGGGCGTTGACGATGAGGCCGCGCTCATGGGCGGCCGCGCGCACCTCCGCCGCAACCGGCGCGGTCAGCGTGATGCCGATGAGGAGGCCCTCGCCGCGCGCGCCCGAGACGAGCGGGAGCTCGGCGACGGCCGTGCGCAGCTGAGCGCCGCGCGCGGTCACGTTCGCGAGCAGCCCTTCGCTCTCGATGTAGCCGAGCACGGCGTTCGCGACCGCGCTGGCGAGCGGGTTGCCGCCGAACGTCGAGTTGTGGGTGCCGGGATAGAACAGGTCGCTCGCTGCGCCGAACGTGATGAGGGCGCCGAGGGGGAATCCCGCGCCGATGCTCTTCGCGAGCGTCACGGCATCGGGGACGATCCCCTCGCGCTGGAAGGCGAACCACTCCCCCGTCCGGCCCGAGCCGGTCTGCACCTCGTCGAGGACGAGGAGCGCGCCGCGCTCGGTCGCGAGCTCGCGAGCCCTCGCGAGGAAGCCGTCGGGCATCGGGACGACGC
Organism: Microbacterium sp. JZ37; assembly: GCF_035188445.1. NCBI lineage: Bacteria > Bacillati > Actinomycetota > Actinomycetes > Micrococcales > Microbacteriaceae > Microbacterium > Microbacterium sp. JZ37. The sequence goes on from NZ_CP045253.1 coordinate 2,354,602, forward strand.
CGGCCTCGCCCTGGATCGGCTCGACGAAGAGCGCCGCGATCGAGTCGTCGAAAGCCGCCTCGAGCGCCTCGAGCGTGGCGTCGATCGAGCGCACGCCCGGCAGGACGGGCTCGAACGGATCGCGGTAGGCGGCCTTGGGGGTGATCGAGAGCGCGCCCATGGTGCGGCCGTGGAACGCGCCGTTGAGCACGAGGATGGTCGACTTGCCGGTCTTCCCGCCGTGCAGGCGGGCGAGCTTGATCGCCATCTCGTTCGCCTCGGTGCCCGAGTTCGAGAGGAACACCCGTCCGTCGTCGCCGGTGCCGGCCAGACGCTTCAGGCGGGCGGCGAGCTCGAGCTGCGCGGGGCTCGCGAAGTAGTTCGAGATGTGCGCGAGCGTCGCCGCCTGCTTCGACACGGCCTCCACGAACACGGGATGCGCGTGGCCGAGGCAGTTGACGGCGATCCCGCCCAGGAAGTCGAGGTAGCGGCGGTCGTCCGCGTCCCAGACATGCGAGCCCTCGCCCCGGGCGAGGAGCGCGAGGCGCCCGCCCAGGCTCATGAGATCCCGCGATGCGTCGTCCTGCCAGGTGCTCATCCGACCACCACCTCCGTTCCGATTCCCTTGCTGGTGAAGAGCTCGACGAGCACCGAGTGCGGCACGCGCCCGTCGATGATGGCGGCCGTCAGCACGCCGCCGTCGACCGCGTCGAGGCATGCCTGCATCTTCGGGATCATGCCCGACTCGAGCTTCGGCAGCATCTCGCGCAGCTCGTCGGCCTTGATGTGCGACACGAGCGAGTCGCGGTTCGGCCAGTCGGCGTACAAGCCGGGCACATCGGTGAGGACCACGAGCTTCCGCGCGCCGAGCGCCACCGCGAGCGCGGATGCCGCGGCATCCGCGTTGATGTTGAGCGTGTGACCGGGGTGGTCGAGGTCGGGCGCGACACCCGCGACGACCGGGATGCGGTCGGCCTCGAGCTGGTCGATCACGGGAGTCGGGTCGACGCGGACGACGTCGCCCACCCGGCCGAGGCTCTCCTCGACCCCGTCGATGACGACGCCGCGGCGCCGCCCGCCGAAGAGGCCGGCGTCCTCGCCCGAGACGCCCACCGCGAACGGGCCGTGCGAGTTGATCTTGGCGACGAGCTGGGGGTTGATCTGGCCGGTGAGCACCATCCGGACGACCGAGATCGCCTCGGTGCTCGTGACGCGGTAGCCGCCCTTGAACTCGCTCGGGATCGCGAGGCGGTCGAGCATGCTCGAGATCTGCGGCCCGCCGCCGTGCACGACGACGGGCTTGATGCCCACGTAGCGGAGATACGCGATGTCGGCCGCGAACGCGTCCTGGAGCTCCTCCGAGATCATCGCGTTGCCGCCGTACTTCACGACGACGATCTGATCGCGGTACTCCTTGAGCCACGGAAGCGACTCGATGAGGGTGGCCGCCTTGAACTCGGCTTCCTCGGGGCTGGTGTCCTGCAGGTCGATCGGTGTCATGAGGAGTACGCGCTGTTCTCGTGGACGTAGTCGTGCGTGAGGTCGTTCGTGAGGATGGTCGCGGTCGCCTCTCCCGCGTGCAGGTCGATGAGCACGTGCGTGTCGCGCGGTGCGAGATCGACCTCCTCGCGGGGGCGGTCCGGGCCGCCCGCGCTGCACACGCGGACGCCGTTCATCGAGACGTCGACCTGGTAGGGGTCGAACTCCGCGGAGGTCGTGCCGATCGCCGCCAGCACGCGGCCCCAGTTCGGGTCGTTGCCGAAGATGGCGGCCTTGAAGAGGTTGTTGCGCGCGACCGAGCGACCCACCTCGACGGCGTCCTGCTCGCTCGCGGCCCCGACGACCTCGATCGCGATCGCATGGCTGGCCCCCTCGGCGTCAGCCTGCAGCTGCCGCGCGAGGTCGGAGCAGACCGCGGCGAGCGCGCTCGCGAACTCGTCCGGGTCGGGGGTCACGCCCGAGGCCCCGCTCACGAGGAGCGTGACCTGGTCGTTCGTCGACATGCATCCGTCGGAGTCGAGCCGGTCGAAGCTGACGTTCGTCGCGGAGCGGAGGTGCGCGTCGGCGGCCGCCGCGTCGAGCACGGCGTCGGTCGTGAGCACGACGAGCATCGTCGCGAGCCCGGGAGCGAGCATCCCCGCGCCCTTCGCCATCCCCCCGATCGACCATCCGCCGCCGCGATGCACCGCGGTCTTGGGAACCGTGTCGGTCGTCATGATCGCGCGAGCCGCGTCGTCTCCGCCGTCGGCGCTGAGGGAGGCGATCGCCTTCGCGGTGCCGTCGAGCACCTTCGCGCGGAACACCTCGTCGCCCGTGCCGATGAGGCCGGTCGAGCAGACCTGGATGCCGACGGCTCCGACGCCGAGGAGCTCCGCCGCGCGCTCCGCGGTCTGGTGCGTCGTCTGGAAGCCGAACGCGCCCGTGAAGCAGTTGGCGCCGCCCGAGTTCAGCACGACCGCCTCGATCACGCCGCCCTTGATCGCCTCCTGCGACCACAGGATCGGGTTCGCCTTCGCCCGGTTCGAGGTGAACACGGCGGCGCCGGCCTTGAGCGGCCCGCGGTTGACGACGACCGCGACGTCGGGCTTGCCCGTCGACTTGAGCCCTGCGGCGACTCCGGCCGCCTCGAATCCTGCGGGTGCGGTCACGCTCACGGCGCCACTCCGTTCACGGTGAGAGCGCGGCCCTCCGGCAGGCCGAGCGCGATGTTCATGGACTGGATCGCCGCGCCCGCCGTCCCCTTCGCGAGGTTGTCGACGGCGGTCACGACGACGACCCGGCCGGCCGCGCGGTCGATCGCGAGGCCGATGAGGGCCGTGTTCGCGCCGAGGACGTCGGCCGTGCGCGGCACCTGTCCCTCGGGCAGGAGCTGCACGAAGGTCTCGCCCGCGTACGCCTGCTCCCACGCGTCGCGGATCTGCGCGTCGGTCACGCCGTCCGCGATGCGCGCCGTCGAGGTCGCGAGGATGCCGCGGGCCATCGGCACGATCACGGGGGTGAAGGAGATCCGGATGTCGCCGGTCGCGCCCGCGGCACGGAGCGCCTGCCGGATCTCGGGGATGTGGCGGTGCGTTCCCCCCACCGCGTACGGGTTCGCCGTTCCAAGGAGCTCAGCGCCGAGAAGATGCGTCTTGAGGCTCTTGCCCGCGCCCGAGGGGCCGACCGCCAGGACGCTCACGATGTCGGACGGGTCGATGACGCCCGCGGCGACGCCGGGCGCGAGGCTGAGGCTCACGGTCGACGCGTTGCACCCGGGCGCCGCGATCCGGGTGGCCCCGACGAGACGCTCGCGCTGCTTCGCGCCGCCGACCGGAAGCTCGGGGACGCCGTACGCCCAGGGCTCGTGGAAGGCACCGCCGTAGAACGCGTCCCAGTCCCCCTCGTCGACGAGACGGTGATCGGCACCGCAGTCGATGACGAGCGCGGCGTCGCCGAGCGCGTCGGTGTACTGGCCGGATTGGCCGTGCGGGAGCGCGAGGAAGACGACATCGTGACCGGCGAGGATCTCCGGCGTCGTGTCCTGCAGGGTGAGGTGCGCGAGCGAGCGGAGATGCGGCTGATGCTGGATGAGCGGCTGGCCGGCGTTCGAGTGCGCGGTGACCGTGCGGATCTCGACGTCCGGATGTTCGGCGAGCAGACGGAGGAGCTCTCCGCCGGCGTAGCCCGAAGCGCCGGAGACGGCGACCGAATACGACATGACTTCTACCTTATTGTCCGTGGGCGGGGGCCGGAGACGGCGACACCGGCCGACGGACCGCGCGCAGGCGCAGTGTCTCGCGGTGTCGCCTAGATTCGGCGGCCGCTGCGACGTCGGGGCGCGACGAGCGCGCTCGGAGCGAGCGTGCGCGAGGTCGCGGGCGAGGTCATGCCGACGACAGTACCACGGAGCGGATGGCCGGCTCGTCAGTCAGGCAGGTCGGCGAGCGTGGGCGTCGTCCATGAGGGATCGGGGCGCCAGTCGCGCCACGCGGGTTCGAACGGCCAGTCCCCGGCCGCGAACGACGCGATCGCCGCCTCCGCATGACGGCGGATGTGGGCGGCCTCCTCAGGTGCGATCCGCCCCTGCACGAGGGCCTCCTCGAGCTCGTCCTCGTCCTTCAGCTGCGCGTGCCCGGCCGCGTCGATCCACACATCGAGGACGTGGTCCGACGAATAGGTCGCCTCTCCCGCCCGCAGATGCGCGTTCTCGAGGTTCACGTACCAGCCGGAGAAGGTCCACGGCTCCCCCGACCAGAACAGCCACACCGACCACGGTGTCCCGGTCGGCGCGATGCGCAGGATGCCATTGCCCCACCACTCCTCGCGGATGCGGATGCGACGCTCCGTCCAGCGTCGCTCGAGCGGCACCGTCCGGATTCGGCGCCCGTCAGGAGCGCCCTGCGCTTCCTGGACCGTGCCCGGCGCGAGCCAGGCGACGAGCCCCCGCGGGTCATCGCGGACGACACGCATCGGCGCGATCGTGGACGCGTCCCCCGCTGTCCACCCGGGTCGACGGTAGTGCCAGTCGATCTGCGCCCCCGGGCGGAGGAACGGCGGCGCACCGGCGGGGCGAGCGCCCTCCGGTGCGGAGGGCGCGGTCGGATGCGCGATGGTCTCGATCACGTCCTCCACGGTAGCCGTGCCGCATCGCGAGGCCCCACGCACGCGCGCGTCTCGCGGCCCGGGCCATCCGCGCCCGCGTGCAGACCGCAGCATCGGCGCGCCGCGGCATCCCGGATGCGGCGAGACCCCGCCAGGAGCGGGGTCTCGCCGTGCACGCGCCGTCTCAGTCGCGCAGCTGCGCGCCGAAGCGCTCGCTCGCGACGGCCACTCCGGCGAGCTTCGCGTCGGATGCCTCGGCGGCGGTGAGCGTGCGGTCCGGTGCGCGGAAGCGCAGCGCGAACGTGAGGCTCTTCGATCCCTCGGGCACACCCTGACCGCGGTAGTCGTCCACGAGGCGCAGCGACTCGAGCAGGGAGCCGGCCCCCTCGGCGAGCGCGGCGCGGAGCGAGGCCGCCGGCAGATCGGCCGGGACGATGAGCGAGACGTCCTGCGTCGCGGCGGGGAACGTCGACAGCGACTCGGCGACGACGCGATCGCCCGCGCGATCGAGCACGGCGTCGAGGTCGATCTCGCCGACGGTGACCCGCCCGACGAGGTCGGCCTCGTCGGCGACCTGCGGGAGCAGCTCGCCCACGTACCCCACGACGTCGCCGCCCACGGAGAGCAGGCCGGTGCGGCCCGGATGCAGCGCCGCGCGCTCGCCCTGGACGACGTCGATCTCGACGCCTGCGGCCGCGGCGATCAGCCGGACCGCGTCGAGGGCGACCTCGAGTCCGGCGCCCTCGGCCGCGCGACCGGGCTGCTTCGGCGCGATGCTGCCCGCGAGCAGGAACGCGATCCGGCGCGGCTGCTCCGGGATGGAGGCGTCGATCGCGGCGAGCGTGGTCGCGTCGGGTCGCACGGCGAGCGGCGGGATGGTGTCGGTCCCGTAGGTCATGCCGGGCTCGGGGAGGAAGACGGTGCCGACCTCGAAGAGCGCCAGATCGGTCAGACCGCGCGCGAGGTTCCGGTGCGCGGTCTGCAGCAGGCCCGGGATGAGCGATCGGCGCAGGTACGGGGCCTGGCCGTCGAGCGCGTTCGCGAGCCGGACGCTCGGCAGGCGCTCTCCCGACGCCGACCCGTGCAGGTCGTTCTGCTCCTGCGTCGTGAACGGGAAGGCGGGGGTCTCCACGAAGCCCGCGGCCGCGAGCGCGTTCGCGACGCGGCGGCGCCCCTGCTGCAGGGGCGTGTAGCCGCGTCCCGACGGCGGAGTCGGGAGGATCGACGGGATGCGGTCGAGCCCGTGGATGCGCGCGACCTCCTCCGCGAGCGTCCACTTGTCGGTGAGGTCCGGACGCCAGGACGGCGGGATGACCTGCCATCCGCCATCGACGGCGGCCACCTGGGCGCCGATCATCTCGAGGGCGCCCACGATCTCGTCGTCTGTGTAGTCGACGCCCACGATGCCGGGCACGAAGGCCGCGGGGAGCTCGATCCCCTCGGACACCTGCTCGGCGTACAGCGCGCTGCCCAGCTCGTCCGCCGTTCCGCCTGCGAGCTCGACCATGAGGTCGACCGCGCGCTGCGCCGCCGCGTACGGGATGGCCGGGTCAACCCCGCGCTCGAACCGACGCGACGCATCGCTCGACAGCTTGTGCCGGCGCGCCGTGCGCGCGATCGAGACCGCGTCGAACGTCGCGGCCTCGATGAGGACGTTCCTGGTGTCGTCGCCCATCTCGGTCGTCGCACCGCCCATCACGCCGGCGAGGCCGATCGGGCCCGACTCATCGGCGATGAGGAGGTCCTCCGGGTCGAGCGTGCGCACCTGGCCGTCGAGCGTCTCGAGCTTCTCGCCCGGATCCGCTCGGCGGACCGTGATGCCGCCCGAGAGCTTGTCGAGGTCGTAGCCGTGGATCGGGTTGCCGAGCTCGAGCATGACGTAGTTGGTGATGTCCACGAGGATGCCGAGCGAGCGCACACCTGCGAGCGACAGCCGCGCGATCATCCACGGCGGCGTCGGCTTCGATGTGTCGACGTCGCGGACGACCCGCGTGACGAACTCCGTCGCGCCCACGCGCCCCCGGATGGGCCGCGTGTCGACGACCGACACCGGGAAGCCCTCGCCCGACGCGACGTCGGCGAGCTCGGCGGGGTCGCGGAACGCCGCGCCGGTGGCGTGCGCGTACTCGCGTGCGATGCCTCGGATCGACAGCGCGTAGCCGCGGTCGGGCGTGACGTTGACGTCGACCGCCGCGTCATCGAGGCCGAGGAGGGCGATCGCGTCGGCGCCGACCTCCGGGTCGAGGCCGAGCTCGACGAGACGGAGGATGCCGTTGTGCTCGTCGCCCAGGCCGAGCTCGCGCGCGGAGGCGATCATGCCATCCGACAGGTGACCGTACGTCTTGCGGGCCGCGATCGGGAAGGGTCCGGGCAGGACGGCGCCGGGGAGCGTCGCGACGATCTTGTCGCCGGGGAAGAAGTTGCTCGCGCCGCAGACGATGCCGCGCGGCTCCGCCTCTCCGACGTCGACCTGGCACCAGCGGATCGTCTTGCCGTTCTTCTGCGGCTCCTCCTCGAAGGAGAGCACCCGGCCCACGACGATCGGGCCGGTCAGGTCGAAGCGGACGACATCCTCCTCCTCGAACCCGACGCGCACGAGCGCAGCGAGGACGTCCTCGGGGGTCGCCTCCTGCGGAAGATCGACGTACTCACGCAGCCACGAAAGCGGGACGCGCATCACACCACCATCCCGAACTGCTCGCTGAAGCGCACATCGCCCTCTGCCATGTCGCGCATGTCCTTCACGTCGCTGCGGAACATGAGCGTGCGCTCGATGCCCATGCCGAACGCGAACCCGCTGTAGACCTCCGGATCGATCCCCGCCGCGCGGAGCACGTTGGGGTTGATCATGCCGCAGCCGCCCCACTCGATCCACCGCGCGCCGCCCTTGAAGGTCGGGTGCCAGAGGTCGAGCTCGGCCGACGGCTCGGTGAACGGGAAGTAGTTGGTGCGCAGGCGGGTCTTCGCCTCCGCGCCGAACAGCTGCCGTGCGACGTGGTCGAGGGTGCCCTTGAGGTGCGCCATCGTGATGCCCTTGTCGACGACCAGGCCCTCGAACTGCGTGAAGACAGGCAGATGCGTCGCGTCGAACTCGTCGGTGCGGTACACACGGCCGGGGCAGATGACGTAGACCGGCAGGTCGCGCTCGAGCATCGAGCGCACCTGGACGGGGCTCGTGTGCGTGCGCATGACGAGATGGCGCTCGACCGGGTCCACGAAGAACGTGTCCTGCATCTGGCGCGCGGGGTGGTCCTCGTCGAAGTTCAGGGCGTCGAAGTTGAACCACTCGTGCTCGAGCTCGGGTCCCTCCGCGATCTCCCATCCCATGCCGACGAAGATGTCGCCGATCTGCTCCTGCAGGAGCGAGAGCGGATGGCGCGCGCCGGTGCGCGTGCGGCTCGCGACGGCCGTGATGTCGACCCGCTCGGCCTCGAGCCGGGCGGCCAGCTCGGCCTGCGCGAGCTCCTCCTCGCGCGCGGCCAGGGCCTGCGTCACTCGTCCGCGTGCCTGCCCGACGAGCTTGCCGAACTCGGCCTTCTGCTCCTTCGGCACGCTGCGCATCTGCGCGTTGAAGGCGGCCAGGGGCGACCCCTCCCCCGCATGCGCGGCGCGGGCGGCTTTCAGGGCCGCGGTGTCGGGGGCCGCGGCGATCGCGGCGAGCGCGGCCGCGACGGCTGCTTCGACCCCTTCGGGCGTGATCTCGGGAGCATCAGACACGAGAGTCGAGTCTAGTCGGCCGGTCGCCGTGCTCCGCCGCGCTCAGAGCGCGGGCGAGGGAGCGGGATGTGCTCGGCGATCGGCGCATCCGCACCGCGAGCTCCTCGTCCTCCACGCTGTCGAAGGCCGCTCGAGCGGCCTCGACCGCAGGCAGCGCCGCGGTGGTCCAGCGGTAGAGCGCGTCGATGAGGTCCTGCAGCGTTCGGCCCAGGGCGCTGATGCGGTACTCCACCGCGACCGGCCGCGTGCTCAGCACGACACGGTCGACCATGCCGTTGCGCTCCATGCGGCGCAGAGCAGTCGTGAGCGACTTCTGGGTGATCGCGGGGATCGTCTGGCGCAGCTCGCTGAAGCGCCGCGGTCGCTCGCAGAGCGTGTCGAGAATCCGCAGCGACCACTTGTCGAGGAGCTGGTCGAGGAGATCGCGGTGCTCTTCGGCGAGTCGGAGCGGGTCGGTATCCGGCATGAAACCTCGTCTCGTTGAAGTGCCTTCTCGGCGGTGAGTACACAGGAGATCCCTGAACGGAAAGGAATCGTGTCGTGACTGTAGAACTGCTGACCCCGGAGGGGATGTTCCAGCCGGTGCCCTACCACCACGTCTCGGTGAGCACCGGGTCGCGTCTCGTCCATGTCGCCGGCCAGATCGCGCGTGACGAGGCCGGCCGCGCCGTGGCGCCGGGCGACCTGGCCGGGCAGCTCGCCCATGCCCTCCGCAACACCGCGCGAGGTCTCGCCGGCGCCGGTGCCACCTTCGGTGACGTCGTGCGCCTGCGCTTCTTCGTGACGCGGTGGACCCCGGAGTCGTATCCGGCATTCGTGGAGGGCATCGAGCGGGTCGCCGATGAGCTCGGGATCCCGCGGCCGCTGCCGCCGCTGTCGGCCATCGGGGTGGACTACCTGTTCGAGCCGGACGTCCTCGTCGAGGTCGAGGCCGAGGCGATCCTGGACTGAGCCCCGCGGAGCACGGCGCATCCGGTCGCCGTGCTCCGTCGCGCTCAGAGCGCGGGCGGCTGCGGGCCCCACGACGGCGCGTACATCGCCACGCCCTCGTAGGTCCAGTTCCGGTCGCCCTCGCGCAGCTGCCGCGCCTCCGCGGCGTTCGCGGTGTAGAAGTGCTTGCGGAACTTCGCGCTCCAGAAGCGGTGCACCGGCACCGTGTCGCGGCTGGCGGAGGCGGCGGTGCAGAACCCGATGCCCTCGTACGTCCAGTTCCGGTCGGTGGTGCGGACCTTCTGCGCCTCCTGGGCGTTGGTCGTGTAGAAGTGCGATGCGAACGACGACGACCAGAAGCGGTGGACGGCGACCGTTCCGGCGCGGCAGCTTCCGTTGGACACCGGCCACACGCGGAAGTCGGTGCCCTCGTACGTCCAGTTCCGATCGGTCCGGTGGAGGGTCTGGGCCTCGGACCGGTTCACGGTGTAGAAGTGCGCGTTGTCGAACTTCTGGCTCCAGAAGCGGTACACCGCGACGCTGTCGCGGGGGTCGGCCTTGCCGCCCGACCCGCCGCCCGTGGGCCCGAACCAGTCGGTGTAGTAGTTGTAGAAGTTCCGGTTGCCGTACGACGCACAGGGGTCGGACGAGGCTCCATAGCCTGCCGCGAGCGACGCCGCGTTCGGCTGATACGGCGTGTAGTAGTACAGCGCGGCGGTCGCCTTGTTGGCGATCTGGACCGGGCCGGATCCGCAGCTCGCATTCGGGTGCCAGCGCACCTGCGAGGTCTTCCCGACGGGGTACCAGTTGAAGTACGGGTCCTTGGCGTACCGCTGCAGCTGGTACGCCGCCATGTACACCTGGTTCTGGAAGCCGAAGTACCGCTCGTCGCACGCCGCGCCGTCCGGGCAGGCGTAGCCCATCGCGATGTCGTAGCGCCAGTCGCTCGGCCAGGTGTGCGTGACGAGGCCCTGCTCCTTCTGGAGCATGACGAGGAGCACCTTCTCGCTCACGCCGCACGCGCGGGAGACCTTGGAGATGATGTTCGCCGCCGACTCGCGCGATGCTCCCTGATACGTCCCGGCGCAGTACGCGTTCGCCTGCTTCGTCGTCGTCCGCTGCGCGAACTCCTTGAGGCACGTGTAGTCCGGATGGCAGTTCGGCACCTTGCCGTTGAGGAAAGACTGGATCTGCGCGGCCGACATCGTGCCCGAGGTGTACATCTTCGCGTCGCTGATGAGGTTGCCCGCGTTGAAGCCGGCGAGCGTCGCCGCGTCGACCGCGTCGTCCTGCGCGGAGTACTCTCCCGGGTCGGCCTCGTCCTCCGTGGGCGATCCGAGGTAGTCGCCGTCCTCGGGCGTCGGGATGTCGGCGACATCCGTCTCGGCGGCCGCCGAGAGCGCCGCGGAACGCGGATCGGCGACGGGAGCGGCGACAGAGCCGGCGGCGGGAAGCAGGGCGATCGCGAGGGCGGCCGCGATTCCGAGCGCGACGCGACGCAGAGGGCTCCGGTGGGAGCGCGATGTGGGGAGAGGCACGCGGCCAGTATTCCAGAAGCGGGCCGCGTGCCCGGCGCGACGCCGGCCGACGGGCGCCGTGCTCAGGCCGAGCGGCCGCTCGTGCCCTCGCCGAAGGGGTCAGCGCCCTGCTGCGCGATGACCGACGTGACCGTCGCGTCCTCGTGCTGACGCGGATCGGGCGCGCCGCCGCGGACCTTGGGCGAGCTGCTCATCCGCTTCTCGGTGTACCTCGCGATGCCCGAGAGGATGAGGCAGAGGCCGATGTAGATGGCCGCGACGATGATCGTCGCCGGGACGATCGGCGAGTCGAGCGGCGCTCGCGAGCCGATGAAGCGCGCGAAGAACAGCAGCTCCTCGTACGTGATGATGAAGCCGAGGGCCGTGTCCTTGAGGGTGACGACGAGCTGGGCGATGATCACCGGCATCATCGCGCGGATCGCCTGCGGCAGCAGGATGAGGCGCATCACGCCCGACTTGCCGAGTCCGATCGCGTACCCCGCCTCGCTCTGCCCCTTCGGCAGGGCGAGGACGCCGGCCCGGATGACCTCCGCGAGCACGGAGCCGTTGTACGCGATGAGCGAGATGACGACGACCCAGTAGTTCTCCATCCGGATGCCGACGACCGGCAGCCCGTAGTAGAGGAGGAACATCATGACGAGCACGGGGACCGCGCGCAGGAACTCGGTCACGGTCGCGATGGGCCAGCGGATCCAGGCGTGATCCGACAGGCGGCCGATCGCGAGGAGGAAGCCGAGGATGAGCGCGCCGACCGCCGCGAGGCCGAACGCGGCGAGCGTCCGTCCGGTGGCCGCTGCGATCTGCGCCCACACCGCGGTGTAGGTGAACGCCTCCCACTTGGACGCCGTGAACTGGCCCGTCGCCGCGAGCCGCCACACGAGCCATCCGATCACGGCCGCGACGAGCACGATCGTGAGGGCGCCGATGATCCGGTTCCGGACGATCGCGCGCGGCCCGGGGACGTCGTAGAGAACGCTTCCGCTCATCGCGACACCGTCCAACGCTTCTCGAGCGCCCGCTGCAGCCACGACAGCAGCATGACGAGCGCGACGAACACCACCATCACCCAGATGATCACGACGAGCTGGTTCTCGCCGCGCTCGCTCATCCAGTCGCGCAGCGACCCGAGGTTGAGCACGGAGAAGCCGGCGGCCACCGTCGTGTTCTTGAGGAGCGCGATGAACACGCTCATCATGGGCGGGATCACCGACCGGAACGCCTGCGGCATCACGACCAGCGTCATGACCTGCCCGAAGCTCAGGCCGATCGCACGGGCCGCCTCGGCCTGCCCCACGGGCACCGTGTTGATGCCCGAGCGGATGGTCTCGGCCACGTAGGTCGCCGTGTAGATCCCGAGGGCGCAGATGCCGAGCAGCGTGTAGTCCATCCGCACCCCGAGCAGGGGCGGCAGCGCGAACGAGAACCCGAAGAACACGAGGGTGAGCGGCGTGTTGCGGATCGTGTTCACGTACAGCGTGCCGACCGCCCGGGCGATGGGCACGGGCGATACGCGCATGGCCCCGACGATGATGCCGAGGACGAGCGCGAGCAGCCCGCCGCCGAAGAAGAGCTTGAGGGTGCCGAGCAGCGCCTCGCCCCACAGGTCGAGGTTGTCGGTGATGACGCCCACGGTTCTCCTTCCAGACGATCAGCGTCGAGGGTGCGGGCCGGGGACGCCGCCCCCGGCCCGCACGGGATCAGTCGACCTCGGGCTGCTCGGCGACGACGCCGGCCGGCTCGAGGTACTGCTCGTACAGGGCGGTCCACACGTCGTTGCCCTCGGTGAAGAGGGTGTTGATGTGCTCCTGGAGCGCCGTGTCGCCGTCGGCGATGCCGACGCCGTAGCGCTCCTCGCTGAAGGGCTCGCCGGCGAGCTTCAGCTCGTCGGGGCGCTCCTGGACGTAGCCCGCGAGGATCGCCTCGTCGGTCGTGATCGCGTCGACCTGGCCCTGGAGCAGGTTCTCGACGCACTCCGAGTAGGTGCCGCGCTCGACGACCTCGCCGCCGTACTCCTCGCGGATGCGCTGCAGCGGCGTCGAGCCCGTGACCGAGCAGGTGACCTTGTCGACGAGGTCGTCGGGCCCGTTGATCGAGTCGTCGTCGGCTGCCACGAGCAGGCCCTGGCCGGTGATGAAGTACGGCCCGGCGAAGTCGATGAGCTCGTCGCGCGCGTCGGTCATCGAGTAGGTGCCGACGTAGTAGTCGATGTTGCCGTTGATGATCTCCTGCTCGCGGTTCGCCGAGGGGATCGTCTGGAAGTCGATCTGGTCCTCGCTGAATCCGAGCGACGCGGCGATCCAGCGTGCGATGTCGACGTCGAAGCCCGTGCGCTCGCCGCTCACCGGGTCCTCGTAGCCGAGCCCCGGCTGGTCGTTCTTGACGCCGATGACGACCTCGCCGGCCTCCGTCATGCGATCGAAGGTCGGGCTGCCCTCGAGCTGGACGTCGCTCGCGACCTCCCAGAGCGCCTCGTCGCCGCCGTCGCCACCCGCGTCCCCGCCGGTGCCGCCATCACCCGTGGGCGACCCGCTGTTGCAGCCGGCGAGGGCCAGCAGCGCGACGGCCGCGATGCCGACGCCCGCGATGTTCCGGAACTTTCGCATGTGATTTCCTCTCTCGTGGATCAGATCGAGTCGCGTGCGCGTGGCCGCGCGACCCCGGTACGTCACTGGGTGATGAGCTTCGACAGGAAGTCCTTGGCACGGTCCGACCGGGGATTCGTGAAGAACTCCTCGGGCGTCGCCTGCTCGACGATCTGCCCATCCGCCATGAACACGACGCGATTCGCGGCCTTGCGCGCGAATCCCATCTCGTGCGTCACGACGATCATCGTCATGCCCTCTCGTGCGAGGCCGACCATGACGTCGAGCACCTCGTTGATCATCTCGGGGTCGAGCGCGCTCGTCGGCTCGTCGAAGAGCATGACCTTCGGATGCATCGCGAGAGCGCGTGCGATCGCGACGCGCTGCTGCTGGCCGCCCGAGAGCTGGGCGGGGAGCTTCGACGCCTGCTGGCCCACGCCGACGCGGTCGAGCAGCGCCCTGGCCTCCTTCTCGGCGTCGGCCTTCTTCATGCCGCGGACCCGGATCGGGCCGAGGGTCACGTTCTCGAGGATCGTGAGGTGCGAGAAGAGGTTGAACGACTGGAACACCATGCCGACCTCGGCGCGGAGATTCGCGAGCGCCTTGCCCTCCTTGGGCAGCTCCTTGCCGTCGATCGTGATCGTGCCGCTCGTGATCGTCTCGAGGCGGTTGATCGTGCGGCACAGCGTCGATTTGCCCGAGCCGGACGGCCCGATGACGACGACGACCTCGCCCTTGTCGACGGTGAGGTCGATGTCCTTCAGGGCGTGGAAATCTCCGTAGTGCTTCTGCACGTCCTTGATGACGACGAGGGGCTCAGCCATGGGCCCACCCTAGGCGCACTCTGAGCATCGGCTGAACACCGACGCGGGAGCCTTTACCGAGTTGTAACGGGTCGACGGCGGCTCAGCCGGCCGCGCGCTGCGCGAACGCGGTCTCGTAGAGGCACACGCTCGCGGCGGTCGCGAGGTTGAGCGACTCGGCCTTCCCGTAGATGGGGAGGCGCAGCGCGCCGTCGGCGAGGGCGAGCGCCTCGTCGGCGAGCCCGCGCGCCTCGTTCCCGAACAGCCATCCCATCGGGCGAGCGAGCGCGCCGCTCTCCCGCGCCGCGAGGAGGTCGTCGCCCTTCACGTCGGCCGCGAGGACAGCGAGTCCCGCGCCCTTCGCGCGCGTGATGACGTCCTCGAGCTCCGCGCCGACCGCGACCGGCACGTGGAAGAGCGACCCGGTGGTCGAGCGGACGACCTTGGGGTTGTACGGGTCGACCGTGCGGCCCGTGAGGATCACGGCGTCCGCGCCCGCGGCATCGGCCGCCCGGATGATCGTGCCCAGGTTGCCGGGATCGCGCACCTCCTCGCAGATCGCGATGAGGCGCGGCTCTGCCGCGAACACGTCCTTCAGCGCCGTGGGGTTCTGCTTCGCCACCGCGACGAACCCCTGCGGCGTGACCGTGTCGGCCATCGACTCGAGGACGGGCTCGGTGACGAACTCGATGTCGACGCCCTCGTCGATCAGCTGAGCACGGAGGTCGGCGTGCTTCTCGAGCGCCGTCGGCGTCGCGAAGAGCTCGACGATCACGTCGGGGCGGTAGGTCACCGCCTCGCGCACGGCCTGCGGCCCCTCCAGGAGGAACAGCCCCGTCTCCTTGCGCGCGACGCGCCTCGCCAGCTTCGCTACGGCCCGCACACGCGGCGACCGGGGATTCTCCAGCACATGTCAAGTCTAGGGACATGACAAGAGGGCGCCCCTCACGGGACGCCCTCTTGCGGAGATCGTGTCAGATCACGCAGCCGACTTCGGCGCGTTCACGTCGCCCGGCAGCGCCTTCTTGGCGACGTCGACGAGCGCGGCGAACGTGGCGGGCTCGTTCACGGCGAGCTCGGCCAGCATGCGGCGGTCCACCTCGACACCCGCGAGGCCGAGGCCCTGGATGAGGCGGTTGTAGGTGAGGCCGTTGGCGCGGCTCGCAGCGTTGATGCGCTGGATCCACAGGCGACGGAAGTCGCCCTTGCGCTGGCGGCGGTCACGGTACGCGTAGACGAGCGAGTGGGTGACCTGCTCCTTCGCCTTCCGGTACAGACGCGAACGCTGTCCGCGGTAGCCCGAGGCGCGCTCGAGGATGACGCGACGCTTCTTCTGCGCATTGACTGCGCGCTTGACTCTAGCCATTCTTCATACTTCCTAACGAACGTGCGTCGCGGTCAGCGACCGAGGAGCTTCTTGACGACCTTGAGGTCGTTGCCAGAGATGACCTGGTCCTGGTTCAGGCGGCGGGTGCGGCGGCTCGACTTGTGCTCGAGGTTGTGACGCATGTTCGCCTGCTGCTTCTTGATCTTGCCGCTGCCGGTGATCTTGAAGCGCTTCTTGCTGCCCGAGTGGGTCTTCTGCTTCGGCATCTTCTTCTTTTCCTTACGTCTGCGCCCCACGGGGCGACGTTGTGTGCAACCCGCCGCGGCGGGAAGTTCTCGGGACTACTCCCCGGCGGGAGCGGCCTTGGCCTCGCGCTGCGCCTGCTTGTTGGCTGCGCGGGCGGCGTTCTGCTCGGCCTTCGCCTCCGACTTGTTCTTGTGCGGAGCGATCACCATCACCATGTTGCGGCCGTCGATCGTCGGGCGCGACTCCACGGAGCCGAACTCCGAGACGTCCTCGGCGAACTTCTGCAGCAGGCGCACGCCCTGATCGGGACGCGACTGCTCGCGTCCGCGGAAGAGGATCATCGCCTTGACCTTGTCGCCGGCCTGCAGGAAGCCCTCGGCACGCTTGCGCTTGGTGTCGTAGTCGTGCTGGTCGATCTTCAGGCGGAAGCGGACCTCCTTGAGGACCGTGTTCGCCTGGTTGCGGCGTGCTTCCTTGGCCTTCTGGGCGGCCTCGTACTTGAACTTCCCGTAGTCCATGATCTTGACCACGGGAGGACGAGAGTTGGGGGCCACCTCGACGAGGTCGAGGTCTGCCTCCTGCGCCAGGCGCAGAGCCACCTCGATACGGACGACGCCGATCTGCTCGCCTGCCGGGCCGACGAGTCGGACCTCTGGCACGCGGATGCGCTCGTTGGTGCGGGGATCGCTGATGCGGAACTCCTTGGGTGCGAGATTCGAGCCTCCGCAGCTGCGAGGGTCGCGGCTGCGGGCGGGAGAGTCTTCAGCATCCACCCGAGCACGACGACACGCATCGGCTCGACACCCTGATCGACTCGCGCAGACGCGAGCGGAGTGTGCATGACCCGGTAGCCTGGAACGGCAAGCGCGGGTGGGAACTGAATCCTCTTTCGTCCGGAGAGCACTCCGGAGCCCGCAGAAGTCTAACAGAGAGCGGACCATGAGCGCCATTCCCGCGGACAACTCCCCCTTCGACCCCGAGCGCCACGCGCGATGGGAGGAGCAGGAGCAGGCGTCGGCGGCGACAGACGCCGTCCGCGACATCGCCGACGTCGCGGCCGTCGAGGTCATCGCCTCCGGCTGCGTGCACCTCATGAGCGCCGCCGCCGTCAAGCTCGGTCTCGCCGACTCGCCGGACGCCGACGACCTCGTCGATCTCGACGAGGCGCGCAAGCTCATCAACGCCCTCGCGGGCCTCGTCACGGCCGCGGCGCCCGAGATCAGCGACATGCACGCGCGGCCGATCCGGGATGGCCTGCGCTCGCTTCAGCTGCGCTTCCGCGAGCTGTCGACGATCCCCGACGCCCCCGGCAAGGGGCCGGGCGAGAAGTGGACGGGGCCGGTCGTCTGACGCCCGACGCGGCGGCCCCACGTCTCAGGCGGCGTCGAGTTTGACCTGGAGCGAGTCGACGAGCACGGCGATCCGGTCGTCGGCGGCCCAGCGGCGCGCGAGACGCTGGAGGACGGCGTCGAGCTCGGACCGGTCGAGGCCCGCGATGAGCTTCAGGCGCACGATGAGCTCCGGGCCGGCGAGCCGCGCGCCCGGATCCCCTGCCTCCACGCCGACATCGACGACGGCGAGCTCCCCCGCCACGCTGTCCTGCAGCCCGAGGAAGACGTCGGGATTGGCCGGGGCGGGCTCCCACCCCTGATCCTGCGCGATCGCCCACACGGCAGGGCGGCGCACGACGAACTCGGTCGGGCTCGTCGGGTCGAGCACGATGAGGTCGGTGTCCTCGCCCGCCGCCGAGAGCGCAGCGCGCGTGCCCGCAACCGGGATCGGCCGCGCCTTCGGGTCCCACGCGGACATGGTGTCGACGGAGGAGAAGAGCGGAAGCACCTTGCGCCCGTCTGGCGCGGCCACCGTCACGATCGAGAGCTCCTGGGTCTTGTCGACCGTGAGGCCGTTCGGCCCGACGCCCTCGTCGCCCTTCTCCGCGACGAGCGGCACGAGCACGCGCGCCGTCCGCAGGGCGTCGACGACCGCGCGCTGAGAGCCGGTCCCGGCACGGAACGACGTCAGCGCCTCCCACAGGGCGGGATCGGCTGAGCCGTCGTCGCCTGCCGCCGGGTTCGGCTGGAACCGGCGGCCCTCCCAGGGGACGCCGGCGGAGTCGGCGGAGTTGTCAGTACCCCGCGACATCCAGTGCCTCGGCGAGCGTGAACGCACCGGCGTAGAGCGCCTTGCCCACGATCGCCCCTTCGACGCCGAGCGGCACGAGCTCGCGCAGCGCGACGATGTCGTCGAGGCTCGACACGCCACCCGAGGCGACGATCGGCTTGGGCGTGCGCTGCGCCATCTCGCGGAGCAGCTCGATGTTGGGGCCGCGCAGCGTGCCGTCCTTGGTGACGTCCGTGACGACATAGCGGCTGCAGCCGGCCTCCTCGAGGCGGTCGAGCACCTCCCAGAGGTCGCCGCCGTCCTGGGTCCAGCCGCGCGCGGCCAGCGTCGTCCCGCGCACATCGAGGCCGACCGCGATCGCCTCGCCGTAGCGGCTGATCACGGAGGCCGTCCACTCGGGGTTCTCGAGGGCCGCCGTGCCGAGGTTGATGCGCTGGGCGCCGCTCTCGAGCGCAGCCTCGAGCGAGGAGTCGTCCCGGATGCCACCGGACAGCTCGACGTTGACGCCGCGCATGTGCTTGATCACCTTGCGCAGGATGCCGGCGTTGCTGCCGCGGCCGAACGCGGCGTCGAGGTCGACGAGGTGGATCCAGTCCGCCCCCTGGCTCTTCCAGTTCTCCGCGGCCTCGATGGGGTCGCCGTAGCTCGTCTCCGAACCGGCCTCGCCCTGCGTCAGGCGGACGGCCTTGCCGTCCGCGACGTCGACGGCAGGGAGGAGGGTGAGAGCGGGAGTGGATGCGAAATCGTTCATGTCACCTCGTGCTCGCAGGCATCTCCTGCCGACGCACGAGTCAAGAGACTAGACCCGTGCCGCCCCCGACTCCAAGTCGACGCGGCTCAGCCTGCGCGGCGCAGCCCGTCGACCCAGTTGCGGAGCAGGCGGATGCCCGCCTCGCCCGACTTCTCGGGGTGGAACTGCGTCGCGCTGAGCGGTCCGTTCTCGACCGCGGCGAGGAACCGGCCGCCATGCGTCGCCCACGTCAGGACGGGCTGCGGGAACGGCGGATCGACCTCGAGCTCCCACTGCTGCGCGGCGTAGGAGTGCACGAAGTAGAACCGCTCGGACTCGAGCCCCTGGAAGAGGCGCGAGCGCTCCCCCGCCTCGACGGTGTTCCAGCCCATGTGCGGCACGACCGGGGCGTCGAGCTCGGTCACGGTCCCCGGCCACTCCGCGAGGCCCTCCGTCTCGACCCCGCGCTCGATGCCGCGGGCGAAGAGCACCTGCATGCCGACGCAGATCCCGAGGACGGGGCGCCCTCCCGCGAGGCGGCGCTCGATGAGCTCGCCGCCGCGGATCGCGTTCAGCTGCTCCATGACCGCCTGGAACGCGCCGACGCCGGGCACGAGCAGCCCGTCGGCCGCGAGCACCGCCTCGCGGTCGCGCGTCAGCTCGACGTCGGCGCCCGCGGCCTCGAGCGCCTTGACGGCGGAGTGCACGTTGCCCGACCCGTAGTCGAGCACCGCGACGCTCGGTCGCTCGCCGCTCACAGCGCGCCCTTGGTCGAGGGGATGCCCTCGACGAGCGGGTCGAGGGCCTTGGCCTGACGGAACGCGCGCGCGAAGGCCTTGTACTCCGCTTCGGCGATGTGGTGCGGGTCGCGGCCGTTCAGCACGCGGACGTGCACGGTCAGGCCCGCGTTGAACGCGAGGGCCTCGAACGTGTGGCGCACGAGCGAGCCCGTGAAGTGGCCGCCGATGAGGTGCTGCTCGAAGCCCGCCGGCTCCCCCGTGTGCACGAGGTAGGGACGCCCCGAGATGTCGACGACGGCCTGTGCCAGCGCCTCGTCGAGCGGGACGAGGGCGTCGCCGTAGCGCGAGATCCCGGCCTTGTCGCCCAGTGCCTCGCGGATGGCCTGCCCGAGCACGATCGCCGTGTCCTCGACCGTGTGATGCGCGTCGATGTGGGTGTCGCCGGTCGCCTTCACGGTCAGATCGGTGAGCGAGTGCTTCGCGAACGCCGTGAGCATGTGGTCGAAGAACGGCACGCTCGTGTCGATGCTGCTCCTGCCCGTTCCGTCGAGGTCGAGCTCGAGCTCGATGCTCGACTCGCTCGTGGAACGGGTGCGGCGCGCGGTACGGGTCATGCTCCGATTCTACCGGCGCGACCCGACCGGGCTCCTCGCGCGCTCAGCGGCCGATCTCGGCGAGCGCGTCGAGGAAGGCGCTCGTCTCGTCCTCGGTCCCCGCGGTCACCCGGAGGTGTCCGGGGATCCCGATGTCGCGGATGAGCACGCCGCGGTCGTAGAGCGCCTGCCAGGTCGCGTGCGGATCCTCCACGCCGCCGAACAGGACGAAGTTCGACCACGTCGGGTACACGGTGTAGCCGAGCGCCTCGAGCGTGGCCGAGATCCGGTCGCGCTGCTCGACGATCTCGTCGACCATCGCGAGCATCGTGTCGGCGTGACGCAGGGCCGCGGAGGCCGCCGCCTGCGTGAGCGCGCTGAGGTGGTACGGGAGGCGGACGAGGCGGAGGGCGTCGACGACCGCGGGGTCCGCGGCGAGGTAGCCGACGCGCGCGCCCGCGAAGGCGAACGCCTTGCTCATGGTGCGCGAGACGACGAGCCGGGGCCGCCCGGGCAGCAGCTGGAGCGCCGAGGGCACGTCGCGCGGCGCGAACTCGCGGTACGCCTCGTCGACGATGACGATGCCGTCGGTCGCGTCGTAGACGGCTTCCACGACGTCGTTCTCGAGCGGCGTCCCCGTCGGGTTGTTCGGTGCGCACAGGAACACGACGTCGGGCCTGGCCTCCGCGACCTGCGCGGCCGCGCTCTCGGGCGTGAGGGAGAAGTTCGCCCCCCGCTCCCCCGAGACGAACGTCGCGCCGACGCCGCGCGTCAGCAGCGTGTACATCGAGTAGGTGGGGGCGAAGCCGAACGCCGTCCGCCCCGGTCCGGCGAACGCCTGGAGGAGGTGCTGCAGCACTTCGTTCGAGCCGTTCGCGGCCCAGATCTGCTCGGGCTCGAGCCCGTGCCCGAGGTACTCCGCGAACCCCTCGCGGAGCGCCGTGAACTCGCGATCCGGGTAGCGGTTCACATCCCGCAGCGCGAGGGCCACCGAGTCCGCGATGTCGTCGGCGACCTCGTCGGGGATCGGGTGCGTGTTCTCGTTGACGTTCAGCGCGACGGGCAGCGGCGCCTGCGGAGCGCCGTAGGGCTGCTGTCCGCGGAGGTCGTCGCGCAGGGGGAGGTCATCGAGAGAGACGGTCACCCGTCCATGCTAGAGCGCGCGACGGACTCACTCGCCCGTCGAGTAGGCGGCGGGGATGGCGATCTCCTGCCCCGCGGCGATGTCGCTCCCCGGGAGCTGGTTGAGGTGCAGGATCTCGTCGACGACGTCGCGCGGGTCCGCCTCGGGGGCGACCGCCTGCGCGATGTCCCACAGGGTGTCGCCCGCCATGACCGTGACGGTGTCGAAGGTGCCGGCAGGCGCACTGTCCTCGCGCGAGGCGAGGGCCGCGCCGCCGCTGAGCACCCCGAATCCGATCGCCGCGACGAGCGGAGCCGCGGCGAGCGCGGCGAGGACCCGGCGGCCGCGCACCGTGAGTCGGAGGCGGGTCGAGCGTGCCGGAGCGGAGCTGGTCGTGCGCATGGCGGTTCCTTCCTGTAGATCACTTCGAGTCCGTCTGCTCGGCCGGGAGAGACGGACCCGAAGTGATGTTCCGAACCTATCTTCGATGTGGTCGCGGTGTCAAGAACTCTCTTCGAACGGGTTTCGCGACTTCTGCGAGACACGCTCGAACAAATCTCCCGGAATCCCGTCGAGATCCGCTAGCGTCGTCCTGACGGGACCACCACATCACGCACCTCCGACATTCGAGCGGGGCAGCGAAGGAGCACGACATGACGGATGCGGGCACGCGCGAGGAGAAGCCGCGCACGCGGCGGCGCAAGAACCTGAGCGACAAGCAGCTGGCCATCCTCGAGGTCATCCAGCGCTCCATCCAGCACAACGGCTACCCGCCGAGCATGCGCGAGATCGGCGACGCGGTCGGACTGAAGTCGCTCTCGAGCGTGACGCATCAGCTCGGGCAGCTCGAGCTGAGCGGCTACCTGCGTCGCGACCCCGGGAAGACCCGCGCGATGGAGGTGCTCATCGATCTCCCGGGCTCGGCGGCCGAGAACCCGGCCGACTCGGGCCCCGCGGTCGGCGACGCCGCTCTCGTGCCGCTGGTCGGCCGCATCGCCGCCGGCGTCCCGATCACGGCCGAGCAGCAGGTCGAGGAGATCTTCCCCCTCCCCCGACAGCTCGTCGGCAAGGGCGAGCTGTTCATGCTCAAGGTCAGCGGCGAGTCGATGATCGACGCGGCGATCTGCGACGGCGACTGGGTCGTCATCCGGTCGCAGGGCACGGCGGAGAACGGAGACATCGTCGCGGCCATGGTCGACGGCGAGGCGACCGTCAAGACGTTCCGTCAGCGCGACGGCCACACCTGGCTCCTCCCGCGCAACTCGGCGTTCGAGCCGATCCTCGCCGACGACGCTGTGGTCCTCGGCAAGGTCGTCGCCATCCTGCGCGCGGTCTGACGGCGCAGACGAGGAGGGCGGGAGCCGGTCGGCTCCCGCCCTCCTCGTGTGCCGGGAGCGAACCGGCGGTCAGGAAGCCGCGGTCTCGCGCAGCGCGACCCCGGCTTCGCGCAGCACCGCGAGCACGGTCTCGTGCTCGTTGAAGGCGTAGAGGTGGATGCCCGGGGCCCCGCCGGCGAGCACCTCGCGCGCGAGGTCCGCCGCGTAGGCGATGCCGATCTCCCTGCGGCCCTCGGGGGTCGGCTCGACCTCGAGCGCGATCGACAGCTCCGACGGCAGGGGCTCGCCCGTGAGCTCGAGCATGCGCGCGAGCTTGGCGGGAGAGGTCACGGGCATGATGCCGGGGAGGATCGGGATGGTCACGCCCGCGGCCCGGGCGCGATCGACGAAGCGCAGGTAGTCGTCGGCATGGAAGAAGAGCTGGGTGATCGCCGCCTCGGCGCCGGCCGCCTGCTTCGCGAGGAGCGCATCGAGGTGCTCGAGCGGATGGCGCGAGCGCGGATGCCCGTTGGGGAAGGCCGCGACGAGCGTGCGCGCACGCGGGGCGCGGTCCACCCGCACCGCCTCGGGAACGCCCGGGATCGTCGTCTCGCCGTAGGGAGCGCGCTCGGCCTGCACGCGGTGGATGAGCTGGACCAGCTCGGCCGAGGTCCGCAGGTCGCCCAGGAACGCGTCGTCCTCATCCTTCCCGGCGGGCGGGTCGCCGCGGATGGCGAGGAAGCTGAGGATGCCCGCGTCGAGGAACTCGCGGATGAGGGCGCTCGCCGTCGCGTAGTCGTTGCCGACGCACGTGAGGTGAGCGAGCGGCTCGACGTCCGTGTTCTCGCGGATCCACCGCAGCACGCGTAGCGACGCACCGCCCGTGGAGCCGCCCGCGCCGTACGTGACGGAGAGGAAGTCCGGGCCTGCTGCGGCCAGGCGGCGGATGGTCTCCTCGAGAGCCGCGGTGCGCGCGGGCGTGCGCGGCGGGTACAGCTCGAACGAGAACGGCGTGGCCGACGTCGCCATGTCCCTCCTCCGTGCTCTCCGGTCGCCGCGGCGATCCCCTGCCGCCGCATCCGGCCTCTCCTCTCCCGACCGTAGTCGCCCGCGCGCGGGCGCGGGAGCATCTGTGACGCTCCGTGTCGGAACGTCGCCGGTTACCGTGGAGGACATGACGCAGACGCTCCCGTTCGGCTCGTGGCCGTCGCCCATCGCGGCGTCCGACATCGCGGGGAACTCCCCGCGCCTCGGCGACGCGCGGTTCGTCGGGGGCGACGTGTGGTGGGCCGAGGGAGTCGCGGCCGAGCGGGGGCGCACAGCGGTGCTGCGGGCGAGCGACGGCGCGAGCGTTCTTCCCGCGCCGTGGAGCGCGCGGTCGCGCGTCCACGAGTACGGAGGCGGCGCGTGGACCGCGGCCGACGACGGCGCGCTCCTCTTCGTCGAGCAGTCGGATCAGCGCGTGTACCTGCGCACGACCGATGCGGAGCCCATCCCGCTCACGCCCGCGGGCACCGGCATGGCGTTCGGCGACCTCGTCCTCGCGGAGGGCCGGCTGTGGGCGGTCCGCGAGACGCAGGGCGCCACGGGGGCTCCCCGTCGCGACATCGTCGTCATCCCGCTCGACGGCAGTGCGGCGGAGGACGCGTCCGCGATCGTGAGCGTCGTCGCAGGGAGCGACTTCGTCGCCTACCCCGCACCGCGCGCTGGCCGGCTCGCGTGGATCGCGTGGGACCATCCGGACATGCCGTGGGATGCCGCGGAGCTGCGCGTCGGGCGCATCGAATCGGATGGGCGCGTGCGCCGCTGGACGACACTCGCCGGCGGGCGCGGCGTCGCGGACGGTCAGGATGTGTCGGCGCTGCAGCCCGAATGGGCGGCGGACGATGAGCTCCTGTTCGTCGCGGACCCTCCTGCCGCGCCCGGCGGCCCTGCCCGATGGAACCTCCGCCGCGCCCGGCTCGACGCGGCCGGAGGCGCCGTCGTGGAGCCGCTCCTGCCTGCCGACGCCGACACGGGCGGGCCGCTCTGGAATCTCGGCACCCGCTGGTACGCGCGGCTCGAGGACGGGCGGATCGCCGCGGTGCAGACGAACGGACGCGACCGGCTCGTGCTCGTCGATCCCGGAACGCGGGCGGTGACGGAGCTCGAGACGCCGCTCGGGCAGATGCTCGTCAAGGACGTCGACGGCGCACGCCTGCTGCTGTCGGGCGCCGGTCCGCGGACGCCGGGCGGCATCTGGCTCCTCGACGTCGACGCGCGGACCTTCGCGCCGGTGCGCGGCGGGGAGACCGACCTCGACCCGGCGTGGATGCCCGAGGCGCTGCCGCTGTCGTTCCCCGGGCCGCGAGGGGATGTGCACGCCTTCGCGTATCCGCCGACGAACCCGCTCGCGACGGGCCCCGAGGGCGACCTGCCGCCGTATCTCGTGCTCGTGCACGGCGGCCCGACCGCGCACGTCTCGGGCGACCTCTCCCTCGCGGTCGCGTACTTCACGAGCCGGGGCATCGGCGTGCTCGATGTCAACTACGGCGGATCGACCGGCTACGGGCGCGCGTACCGCGAGCGCCTCAAGGGCGGATGGGGCGTGGTCGACGTCGAGGACGTCGCGGCCGCCGCGCGCGGCATCGCCGAAGCCGGCATCGCCGACCCCGCGCGCCTCGCGGTGCGCGGAGGATCGGCGGGCGGATGGACCGTGCTGTGCGCGATCGCCGACACCGACGTGTTCTCGGCCGGGATCAGCCGCTACGGCGTCGCCGACCTGCGGATGCTCGTCGCCGAGACGCACGATTTCGAGGCGCGCTACATCGACGGCCTCGTCGGCCCGCTCCCCGAGGCGGAGGAGCTGTACGCGAGGCGATCGCCGCTGTCTCGCCCCGAAGCGCTCCGCACGCCCCTCCTCATCCTCCAGGGCGCGGACGACCCGGTCGTGCCGCCCTCGCAGTCCGAGGCGCTGCGCGACGCGCTCGCGGCGAACGGGGTCCCGCACGCCTACCTGCTGTTCGAGGGCGAGGCGCACGGGTTCCGCGGACGCGAGGCGATCATCCGCTCGTTCGAGGCCGAGGTCGCGTTCCTCGGCGCCGTCCTCGGGTTCGAGACGCCCGGCGTGCCGCCCCTCGAGATCGAGGGCCTGTCCGACCCGCGGGGTACGGTCTGACGCGATGGAACTGACAGCGCTCGTGCTCGCCGCGATCGGCGGCGCCGACCTCATCCGCGCGGCAGCGCCGGGCGCGCGCCTGCGCACGGCGGGCGTGTCTGCCGTGCTCGTCGTCTGCGCGCTCGCCGGCGCGGCGCTCGGCGCCGATCCGCTCGCTTCGCTCGTCCTGGCGCTGGCCCCGGTCGTCGCCGCGCTCGGCTGGCTCGCGACCATGCGCGCCGACGACTCTCCGCTCGGCTTCCTCCCGGTCGTGCTCCTGGGCGGCATCGCCCTGACGGCGATCGTCATCCCGCCGCCCGCGGTCGCCATCCGCGTCGAGTGGGGGCAGGGCGAGGGCCTTCCCCTGTCGCTCGTCCTCCTCGCGGCCGGCGGCGCCCTGTTCCTGCTCGAGTCGGCGAACCGGGTCGTCCGCACCGCGCTGCGCACGGAGGACGTCCCCGCGGACGGCGACGTCGCCCCGTCGCGGCGGCGGCGCCTCTTCGGCCAGCGCGGCGAGCGCGACACCGCGGCGCCCGACCTGCAGGACGTGCACACGCTCCGCGGCGGACGCCTCATCGGACCGCTCGAGCGGATCGTCGTCGGCGGCCTCCTGCTCGCGCACGCCTACCCGGTCGTCGCCGCGCTCATCGCGGCCAAGGGAATCGTGCGCTTCCCCGAGATCTCCCGCGACCGCGAGCGCGGCACGCAGGCGGAGTACTTCCTCGTCGGGAGCATGGTGAGCTGGGCGCAGGCGCTCGCGATCACCGCCCACGTGTGGCTGGGGTCCGCCGCGCTCGGCTGAGCGAGGCGGACCCCGCGCTCACCCCGCGCTCGAGAAGCGCTCGAGCTCGGCGGCGAGACGCGGCGACACGCGCGCATGGACTCGCGTGCCCCCGGACTCGTGCTCCTGCTCGAGGAAGAGGCCGGTCTCGTGGATGGCCGAGATGAGATCGCCGCGGTCGTAGGGAACGAGGGCGCGCACCTCCACGGCGGGAACGGGGAGCGCCGCCTCCACGACGGCGCGGAGCTCCTCGATGCCCTCGCCCGTGCGGGACGAGACGAACACGGCGTCGGGCTCGAGGCCGCGCAGCACGAGCCGCGCGTCCTCATCGATGAGATCGGCCTTGTTGAACACGATGATCTCGCGGATGTCGCGCGCGCCGACATCCGCCATCACGTCGCGGACGGTCGCGATCTGGCCGGCCGGATCCGGGTGGTGCGCGTCGACGACGTGCACGATGACGTCGGCGTCGGCGACCTCCTCGAGCGTCGAGCGGAACGCCTCGACGAGCTGGTGCGGCAGGTTGCGCACGAACCCGACCGTGTCGGCGAACGTGAACACGCGCCCGTCGGATGTCTCGGTGCGCCGCACGGTCGCGTCGAGCGTCGCGAAGAGCGCGTTCTCGACGAGCACCCCCGCGCTCGTGAGGCGGTTCAGCAGCGACGACTTGCCCGCGTTGGTGTAGCCGGCGATCGCGACCGACGGGACGGTGTGCCGCTTGCGCTCGGAGCGCTTGGCGTCGCGCGCGGGCGCGAAATCCCTGATCTGCTTGCGCAGCTGCGCCATGCGAGTGCGGATGCGGCGGCGATCGAGCTCGATCTTCGTCTCACCCGGTCCGCGCGAGCCCATGCCCGCTCCGCCCGCGCCGACCTGTCCGCCCGCCTGGCGGCTCATCGACTCGCCCCAGCCGCGCAGACGCGGCAGGAGGTACTCGAGCTGAGCGAGCTCGACCTGGGCCTTGCCCTCTCGGGTCTTCGCGTGCTGGGCGAAGATGTCGAGGATGACGGCGGTCCGGTCGATCACCTTGACCTTGATGACGTCCTCGAGCGCACGCCGCTGGCTCGGGGCGAGCTCGGCGTCGGCGATCACGGTGTCGGCGCCGGCGGACATCACGATGTCCTTGAGCTCTTCCGCCTTGCCGCGCCCGATGTAAGTCGCGGGGTCGGGATGCGGGCGGCGCTGCAGGACGCCGTCGAGCACGGTCGAGCCCGCCGTCTCGGCGAGCGCGGCGAGCTCCCGCAGGGAGTTCTCGGCGTCGACGAGCGAGCCCTGCGCGTACACGCCCACGAGGACGACGTTCTCGAGACGCAGCTGGCGGTACTCGACCTCCGTGACGTCCTCGAGCTCGGTGGACAGACCGGCGACGCGTCGGAGCGCGTGGCGCGCCTCGAGGTCCCACTGGTCGCCGTCGGTCGTCGACCCGGCCGCGGTTCCCGCATCCTGCAGCGCCTGCGCTGCTCCGAAGATGCGGACGCCCGAGCGCGCCTCCGCGTGCGAGAGCACGCGATCGACCGGGTCCGTCGTCGGATCGGTCTGCACGTCGGGATGGAAGGTGTCGGTCAAAGGGTGCCTTTCGTGGTGGTGTGCGCTCCGCGGGCCCTGGCCGGCGTGCGTCCGGGGGCGATGAGCCCTACAGGATACCGCGCGCGGGGATCGCGGGACAGGCGGTTGCGGGAACGAGGGTGTTGCGTGCGACCCGGATGCCTCCGGTAATCTCGAGGATCATGGGGGACCACTACTTCAGCGCGCATCCCTCCGCCCCCGAGCAGCTCCGTCGCATCCGCGTGTCCCTCGCCGACCGCGACGTCGAGGTGACGACCGCGGGCGGGGTCTTCAGCCCGGATCACGTCGACAGCGGCACCCGCGTGCTGCTGTCGAACACCCCTGAGCCTCCCGCCGGCGGCGACTTCCTCGACCTCGGCGCTGGCTGGGGCCCGATCTCCCTGTCGCTGGCCATGCTCTCTCCGCGCGCTCGGATCTGGGCGGTCGACGTCAACGAGCGCGCGCTCGATCTCGTCCGTCGCAATGCCGATGAGCTCGGCCTCGACAATGTCAACGCCGTGCTGCCCGAGGATGTTCCCGACGGGATCTCGTTCCGCACGATCTGGTCGAACCCGCCCATCCGGGTCGGCAAGGCCGTGCTGCACGAGCTCATGGAGACGTGGCTCCCCCGACTCGCCGAGCGCAGCGATGCCTACCTCGTCGTGCAGCGCAACCTGGGCTCCGACTCCCTGCACCGCTGGCTCGACGCCGCTCTCGACGACCGTTTCAGCGTCCACCGCCACGCGACGGCCAAGGGCTTCCGCGTGCTCAAGGTGCGCCGACACGGCAGCCCGGCGACCGGAGCCGTCGAGATCGCCTAGCCGCGCTCAGGCGGCAGCGCGGCGCGCGCGGCCGTGACGACCGCCTCGCGGATGGCCGTGAGCAGCGGCGACCGCAGGTTCCACTGCTGCCAGTAGAGCGGGACGCGCAGCCGCGGCTCGCCCAGCTTCACGAGCAGTCCCGTCTCGATGCCCGGCTTCGCCTGCAGCGGAGGGAGCATCCCCCAACCGAAGCCGAGCCGCACGGCGGCGGCGTAGTCCTCGGATGCCGGGACGTAGTGGCGGGGCGGCCGCGACGGGTCGACGCCGCGCTCGCGCAGCCAGGCCGACTGCACGTCGTCGGCGCGGTCGAAGTCGATCAGCGGCGCGCGCGCGAGTGCGCTCGCCGTGACGCCGTCGGGGAGCCACCGAGCGACGTAGCCCGGCGTCGCGACGGCGTCGTAGATCGTGTCGCCCAGGGCGGTGACCGTGCACCCCGCGATCGGCTCGCGCTGCGACGTGACCGCGGCCATGACGGTTCCGGCCTCGAGCAGCGCGGCCGTGCGGTCCTCGTCCTCGCGGCGCAGCTCGAAGGCGACGTCGTGCGTGCGCGTCACCGGCTCCAGCCCCGGCAGCAGCCACGTCGCGAGCGAGTCGGCGTTCACCGCGATCGGCACGCTCATCCGTCCGGGCCCCTCGAGTCCGAGCGCGACGCTCGCATCGTGCGCAAGCAGGCCGTACTGCCGCGCGAGGCGCACGACGACCGCGCCCGCCTCCGTGGCGCGGGCGGGCTTGGAGCGGACGATGAGCACGCGCCCGAGCTGCGCCTCGAGCGACCGCAGCCGCTGGCTGACCGCCGACGGAGTGATCCGCAGCGCGCGAGCGGCGCCCTCGAGGCTCCCCTCATCGACGATCGCGGAGACAGTGCCGGCGAGTTCGGGCGAGATCTGCATAAGCAGAGCTTAACGAGCGTGAGAATCGTTAGATCCGCTTTTCACTTCTCGCGGCGGGCGCGTAGCGTCGAGAGCATGTTCAGCGCCCTGCTCGCCGGCTTCGGCCTCTGCCTCTCGCTCATCGTGGCACCCGGTGCGCAGAACGTCTTCCTCCTCAAGATGGGCATCCGCCGCCAGCACGCGGTCGCACTCGCGGTGACCTGCTTCCTCAGCGACGTCGCGCTCGTCGCGGCGGGCGTCGCCGGATTCGGCGTGGTCGTGGAGCACCTGCCCTGGCTCTTCGACGCCGTCAAGTGGGCGGGCGTCGTGTTCCTCGCGGGATACGCTCTCGCGGCGGGGTGGCGCGCCCTCCGGCCGACGGGCGAGACCCTCGCGGTCGCCGAGGAGCCGGGCGTCGACCGCGAGCCGGAGTCCTCGGCGGCACCGCGCACGAGCACGGCGACGATCGTCCGTCCGCGCACGGCGACCACGGCGCTCCTGCCGGCCGTCCTCGCGTGCCTCGCGATCACGTGGCTCAACCCGCACACGTATCTCGACACCGTGCTGCTGCTGGGCTCGATCTCCGCGAGCTACGGCGACGCCCGTTGGCTCTTCGGCCTCGGCGCGGTGCTGGGCAGCGCCGTCTGGTTCGCCTTCCTCACGGCGATGGCGCGCGTCGCGGCGCGCTGGCTGCGCTCCCCGCGCTCGTGGCGCATCCTCGACGGAGCGATCGCGGTGATCATGGCGGCGCTCGCGACGACGCTCGCCTTCGCCTGATCAGGCGAGCGCGACGGTCCCCGAGAACACGAGGGTCGCCGGTCCCGAGAGCGCGACGTGCTCGCCCTCCTCGGTCGGGAACATCCGCACCCCAAGCGTTCCGCCGGGCACGTCGACCCGCCAGAAGTCAGGGGCGTCGGCGCCCGCCCAGTCGCGGACCGCGAGGGCCGCGGCCGCCGTCCCCGTTCCGCAGGAGAGGGTCTCCCCCACGCCGCGCTCGAACACGCGCATGCGGATGCGTCCGATGCCGTCCTTCACGCCCTGCGGGACGACGAACTCGATGTTCGCTCCGTGGGGCGGCACCGGGTCGATGATCGGCTGCACCGTGAGATCCAGGCCGGCGAGCTCCTCCTCGGAGGCGAGCGCCACCACGACGTGGGGGTTGCCGACGTCGATCCCGAGGCCCGGCCGTGCGACGCTGAGGCCCCGCGCGCGCACGAGCGGGTCCCCCGGCTCGGCGCGCCATCGCCCGAGGTCGACCTGGAAGCCCGTCTCGCTGCGTGTGATGTCCTTGACGCCCGCGCGAGTGCCGATCGGCAGCGTCGAGCCCGCCGGCAGGTCGGCGAGGCCGGCGTCGAGCAGATAGCGCGCGAACACGCGCGTGCCGTTGCCGCACATCTCGGCCTTCGAGCCGTCGGCGTTGCGGTAGTCCATGAACCACTCGGCGGCCGGTTCCTCCGCGAGCGACGCGGCGCCTTCCGGGAGCGCCGCCGAGCGCACCACGCGCAGCAGGCCGTCCGCGCCGATGCCGAAGCGCCGGTCGCACAGCGCCGCGATCTGGTCGTCGGTGAGGTCCAGCTCGCCTTCCGGGTCGGCGACGATGACGAAGTCGTTGCCCGTGCCGTGTCCCTTGGTGAACTGGATCTCCGTCATCCCCCCAGTCTATGGCCGCAGGATGGCGGCGGCCGGGGCACGGGGACGTCGGGCGGACTCAGCGCAGGGCGTCGACGAGCGGGACAGCACCCGCTTCGAACCAGCGCACCTCCGGGTACCGCCGGAACCACGAGACCTGCCGTCGTGCGTAGCGGCGCGTGAGCGCCTGCGTCTCGGCGATCGCGTCCTCCTCGGAGAGGGTGCCGTCCAGCTGCGCGAGCGCCTGGGCGTAGCCGATCGCGCGCCGCGCCGTCGCCCCCTGCTCGAGACCCTGCGTGCGGAGGTGCTCGACCTCCCCCACGAGACCCTCGTCCCACATCCGCTCGACGCGCCGGTCGAGACGCTCGACGAGGGCCGCCCGCTCGAGGTGGAGACCGAGGATCGTCGCAGGACGCCACAGCTCGGGCGCCTCCGGGAGAGCGGCGCCGTGCGTGGACGCGCCCTGCGCGAGGACCTCGAGGGCGCGCACGATGCGGCGGCCGTTGCGCGGGTCGACGCGGGCGGCGGTCTGCGGGTCCTCGTGCTGCAGACGCGCGTAGAGCGCGCCGGGCCCCGAGGTCTCGAGCTCGGCCTCGAGGCGCGCACGCAGAGCCGCGTCGCGCGGCGGGAAGCGGAAGTCGAAGAGCACGCTCGAGACGTAGAGCCCCGATCCGCCGACGAGGATCGCATCGTGCCCGCGGGCGAGCGCGGCGTCGATCGCCGCGCGCGCGTCGACCTGGTAGCGCGCGACAGCGGCCTCCTCGGTCACCTCCAGGACGTCGAGGAGGTGATGCGGGATGCCGCGGCGCTCGGCCACGGGGAGCTTGGCCGTGCCGATGTCCATGCCGCGGTAGAGCTGCATGGCGTCGGCGTTCACGATCTCGGCGTGCCGACCCTCCGCGGCGACGGCCTCGGCGATGTCGAGCGAGAGGTCGCTCTTGCCCGTTCCCGTCGCTCCGACGACGGCCCAGAGCCGCGGCGAATCCGCGAGCGTCACACGCCGACGCGGATGGTGGGCAGGCCGAGCCGCACGGCGCCCGAGGCGCTCGCGCCGGGTGCCGCGGGCACCGCGCACGACTCCGCCTGCGAGCGATCCCATGCGTCGCCCGCGCGCGTGCGCCGGATGCGCAGCGGCGCGCCGTCGGGGCTGTCCGCGAGGAGGTGGAAGGGCGCGGCGTGCGTGATCTCGACGGTCACGACGTCGCCGGGGCGCGGGCGCTCCGAACCGTCCGGCAGCTCGAAGTGCACGAGCCGGTTGTCCTCCGCGCGGCCCGTGAGGCGGTGGGTCGCGGCGTCCTTCTTCCCCTCGCCGGTCGACACGAGCACCTCGACCGACCGACCGAGCTGCTTGTGGTTCTCCTCGAGCGAGATGCGCTCCTGAAGGGCGATGAGGCGGTCGTAGCGCTCCTGCACGACCTCCTTCGGAACCTGGTTCGGCATGGTCGCCGCCGGCGTGCCCTCGCGGATCGAGTACTGGAACGTGAACGCGTTCGCGAACCGCGCCTCCTCGACGACGCGCAGCGTGTCCTCGAAGTCGGCGTCCGTCTCACCCGGGAAGCCGACGATGATGTCGGTCGAGATCGCGGCGTGCGGGATGCGCTCGCGGACACGATCGAGGATCCCGAGGAACTTGGCGCTGCGGTAGGACCGGCGCATCGCCTTGAGGATGCTGTCGCTGCCCGACTGCAGCGGCATGTGCAGCTGCGGCATGACCGCGGGGGTCTCGGCCATCGCCGCGATGACGTCGTCGGTGAAGGCCGCAGGGTGCGGGCTCGTGAAGCGGATGCGCTCGAGGCCGTCGATCTCGCCGGCGGCGCGGAGCAGCTTCCCGAATGCCTCGCGATCGCCGAACTCGACGCCGTAGGTGTTCACGTTCTGGCCGAGCAGGGTGACCTCGATCGCGCCGTCGTCGACGAGCAGGCGGATCTCGCTGAGGATGTCGCCGGGCCGACGGTCCTTCTCCTTGCCGCGAAGGCTGGGGACGATGCAGAACGTGCAGGTGTTGTTGCACCCGACGGAGATCGAGACCCATCCCGAGTAGGTCGAGTCGCGCTTCGTCGGGAGGGTCGACGGGAACACCTCGAGGGACTCGAGGATCTCGACCTCGGCCTCGCCGTTGTGGCGCGACCGCTCGAGGAGCTCAGGCAGCGAGCCCATGTTGTGGGTTCCGAAGACGACGTCCACCCAGGGCGCGCGCTCGAGAACGGCTTCCTTGTCCATCTGGGCGAGGCAGCCGCCGACGGCGATCTGCATGCCCGCGTGGGCGTCCTTGCGGGACTTGAGATGACCGAGCGTGCCGTAGAGCTTGCCCGACGCGTTCTCGCGGACCGCGCACGTGTTGATGACGACGAGATCGGCCTCCTCGCCGGGCGCCGCCTTGACGTAGCCGGCGCTCTCGAGCGAGCCGGAGAGGCGCTCGGAGTCGTGCACGTTCATCTGGCACCCGAAGGTGCGGACCTCGTACGAGCGAGCGCGTCCCTGTGCGTCGAAGGCTGCGGGCGAGGGCTCGATGAGCGTGGGGGCGCTGGATGGCGTAGTCATGACCAGGACATTCTACGTTCCGCTCCCCGCGGGCGCGCCGAGGGATCGCTCAGCGGAACCGCACGCTGTGACCGCCGCCGCGTGCCTCGTCGAGTGCGCGACGCGCCGCGG
This sequence comes from Microbacterium sp. JZ37, assembly GCF_035188445.1. Taxonomy (NCBI): domain Bacteria; kingdom Bacillati; phylum Actinomycetota; class Actinomycetes; order Micrococcales; family Microbacteriaceae; genus Microbacterium; species Microbacterium sp. JZ37. The sequence goes on from NZ_CP045253.1 coordinate 2,388,358, forward strand.
TCATCGCGAGCGAGCCGCCGAACCCCCGCCGCGCGAGCTGGCCGACGAGCCGCCGGAGAGCGGTGTCGTCGTCATAGCGCACGAGGCTCCGCGCCTTCCCGCGTGCGAACTCGAGGGCGCGCTCCTCGTCGTCGTCGGGCAGGTCGTCGAGCGCGGCGTCGATCACGTCGCGCGGGATGCCGCGGGACGACAGCGCCTGCGCGATCGCGCGGCGCCCCTGGTTCTTGCGCGTCGTGCCGGCGTGGACGAGCTGCTCCGCGAGGGCGGCGTCATCGAGTGCGCCGAGCCGCTCCAGCCGGTCGATGATCTCGTCGACCAGGCCCGCGTCGACCTCGTCCTTCCGCAGCCGCATGCGCGCCTCGCTCACGGAGAGCGAGCGCGAACGCAGCGCCTTCAGCAGCCGAGCCTCCGCAGCGTCGGCGACCTCCGATGGCCCCCGCTCGTCCTCGGAACCAGCGGGGTCGACGGCAGGAGCGACCTCCACGAACCGCACGCCGTCGCGCACGGTCGTCGTGACGGCCGGGACGGGAGCGATGCGCCGCTCGCCGGCCCCGAGATCCCGCCAGGTCGTGTGCCAGCGTTCGCCGGACGCCTCGTCGGACGCTCGGGCGTCATCCGCGTCGTCGCCGCTCATCGACGCGACGCCGCTCGGGATGGCATCGCCGGGGATGGCGCCGTCCGCCGCGTGCCGGCTCGCCCTCCCGGCCGGATGCGCCGACCTCGCGGGATCCGCGACGCCGGCCGCCCCGCGGTCGGCGTCATCGGATGGGCGCGTGCGGCGCGTGGGGTGAGAGGGTGCCACCGGCCCCCTCCCACCGAAGAGCGGGATCACGGGGGCGAGGTCGCCCTCGCCCCCGTCGGCCACGTCGCTCATGCGCGCCTCACGCCGTGCGGCGGACCGGCTCGACCGCCGCGGGCGCGGACTCTGCCGAGGCCGCGACGCCGCGCTGGCCGATGCCGAGCTTGTCCTTGATCTTGTTCTCGATCTCGAGTGCGATGTCGGTGTTCTGGATGAGGAAGTTGCGCGCGTTCTCCTTGCCCTGCCCGAGCTGGTCGCCGTCGTAGGTGTACCAGGAGCCGGACTTCTTCACGATCCCGTGCTCGACGCCGAAGTCGATGAGGCTGCCCTCGCGCGAGATGCCGACACCGTAGAGGATGTCGAACTCGGCCTGCTTGAACGGCGGAGCCATCTTGTTCTTGACGACCTTGACGCGCGTGCGGTTGCCGACCGCCTCGGCGCCGTCCTTGAGGGTCTCGATGCGGCGGATGTCCATGCGGACGGACGCGTAGAACTTGAGCGCCTTTCCACCCGCGGTGGTCTCGGGAGACCCGAAGAACACGCCGATCTTCTCGCGCAGCTGGTTGATGAAGATCGCCGTGGTCTTCGTCTGGTTCAGGCCGCCCGTGAGCTTGCGGAGCGCCTGCGACATGAGGCGGGCCTGGAGGCCGACGTGCGAGTCGCCCATCTCGCCCTCGATCTCGGCGCGCGGAACGAGCGCGGCGACCGAGTCGATGACGACGAGGTCGATCGCGCCCGACCGGATGAGCATGTCGGCGATCTCGAGCGCCTGCTCTCCGGTGTCGGGCTGCGACACGAGGAGCTGGTCGATGTCGACGCCGAGCTTCTGCGCGTACTCGGGGTCGAGCGCGTGCTCGGCGTCGATGAACGCGGCGATGCCACCCGCGCGCTGCACGTTGGCGATCGCGTGGAGCGTGAGCGTCGTCTTTCCCGAGGACTCGGGGCCGTAGATCTCGATGATGCGGCCACGCGGGATCCCGCCCACGCCGAGCGCGACATCGAGCGCGATCGACCCCGTGGGGATGACTTCGACGGGCGCGCGCTCGTCGCTGCCCAGTCGCATGACCGAGCCCTTGCCGAACTGCTTGTCGATCTGTGCGAGGGCCGACTCGAGGGCCTTCTCGCGGTCTGCTGGTGCGGGCATTTCCTGTTCCTTCTCCACTCGTGAACCGCCGCCTGTAGGCTGTCGCGCTCCGACCGGATGGCCGAGGACTGCGACAAGGCGCGTGGCGCTGATGCCGACTCCCACGCTACGGAGGACCACCGACATCGCCGCCGGACCGCCGCATCTGTGGAGGGATATCGTCCCGGAACCACGTTGTGCACGAGACTACGCTCTCTTCGAACGCACCTTCGATGACACGCCGATGAACGCGATCCGAGAATCGAACGGCGGGCGCGGGCTCAGCGTCGCGGCTCGAGCCGGCCGGCTCCGTGCCGGCGTGCGGGAGGGACGTCCGTCTCGATGCACAGCGCCTCCCAGATGTCGCGCGGAGGCACGCCGGCCTCGAGCGCCTCCTGGGCGGTGCGCCCGATGCCCGTGAGCACCAGGTCGTGCACGAGCGAGGCCGCGCGACCGCCGAACTCGGCGTCGACGGCGCGCAGGAACTCGCTGCGGCGCATGCGCGGTCAGCGGAAGGACAGCTCGGGCTCGACCTCGGCGATGAGGTCGTCGGGCACGACGTCGGGGAACGCCTGCACGTCGAGTCCCTCGAGCACCGCGATGCGATCGCCCACCGTCCGGTAGATCGTGGAGATGGGCACGTCGAGCGCCTCGGCGACCGAGGCGAGGATCTCGCTCGAGGCCTCCTTCTGGCCCCGCTCGACCTCGCTCAGGTATCCGAGCGCGACGCTCGCCTTGCTCGCGACCTGACGGAGGGTCTGGCCCTTCTGCTGGCGGAAGCCGCGCAGAACGTCGCCGATCTCTTGACGAACCAGGATCATGACTATCCCCTCCTCACTCCACCATCCGACGGATGCATCAGAGTACAACACCGATGAGACCAATTTAATCCCGCTTGACACGGGGCGGGGCGCCGCTCATGCCGAGAATCCGCCCAGTGCCCGCCCTCAGATCTCTGCGACCGCGAGATCGAGGGCCGCGAGCACGGCGCTCGCCCGGATCTCCGCCCGGTCGCCGTCGAACAGGTGCGAGGCCACGACGACGCGCTCGGGCGTGGCGACCGCGACGTGCACGGTCCCGACCGGCTGCCCGTCCGGCGACGCCGGGCCGGCGATCCCCGTCGTCGACAGCCCCACCATGGTGTCCTCGTCGGCCAGCGCGAGCGTGCGCCGCGCTCCGGCCGCCATTTCGCGCGCGACGTCCGGGTGCACGGCGCCGTGCTCCTCGAGGAGGGCCGCGTCGACGCCCAGCACGCTGTGCTTGATCGCGGTGTCGTAGGCCACCACGCCGCCGCGCATCCGCTGCGACGAGCCGGGCACCTCGATGATCGCCGACGACAGCAGGCCGCCCGTGAGCGACTCCGCGGTCGCGATGCTCCAGTTGCGCGCCGACAGCCGGCGCAGGAGCTCGTTCGCGACCGCGAACGTCTCGCGCTTCACGTCACTCACCGGTGTCCGCCCGCGCTCCGCGGATCTGCGCGAGCACGTAGTCGACGCCGCTCGCCACGGTGAGCACGACGACGATCCACATGAGGATGAGGGTGATGACCGCGAACGCCGGCTCGCCGATGAGAAGCCAGAACGGCAGGAGCGCCCACCCGAGCGCCACGCCCTGGAACGCGGTCTTGACCTTGCCCATCCAGGCGGCGGCCACGACGTGCTGCCGGACGACCACGAAGCGGTGGATCGTGATCCCCCACTCCCGGACGAGGATGACGACGACCATCCACCACGCCATCTCGCCGAGGATCGCGAGCCCGACGAAGGCCGCGCCCGTGAGCAGCTTGTCGGCGATCGGATCCCAGAGCTTGCCGAAGTCGCTCACGATGTCGTAGCGGCGCGCGAGGTAGCCGTCGACCCAGTCGGTCGAGATCGCGACGATGAAGAGGATGGCCGCGGTCCACCGCAGGGGAAGGCTTCCCTCGCCGAGATGCCCCCCGATGAGCAGGAGCACGAAGAACACGATCGCGAGCGGGATGCGCACGACCGTGATCGCGTTGGGGAGCTGGCGGGGGATGCTCATGGCCTCAGTCTGTCAGGCGCGGGCGTCAGTAGCGCGGCTCGTCGCGCCCGGTCAGACCCCAGGCGTCCTCGGACTCGCTCTCGTCGACGACCTCGCGGCCGGCGAACTGCGCCTCGATGGGGTCGTCGGCATAGCGGTCGTCGGCGTCGGGCACCGAGGGCGCCTCGGGCGAGGGAGCCGCCGGAGCGGCAGCGGGCGGCTCCTCGCCGCGCAGCTTCGCGAGCACGCCGGGCAGCTGCTCGGGCGTGACGAGCACGTCGCGGGCCTTCGAGCCCTCGGACGGTCCGACGATCTCTCGCGACTCGAGCAGGTCCATGAGGCGGCCGGCCTTCGCGAAGCCCACGCGCAGCTTGCGCTGGAGCATCGACGTCGAGCCGAACTGGCTCGTGACGATGAGCTCGGCCGCGGCGAGGAGCAGCTCGAGGTCGTCTCCGATGTCCTCGTCGACCTCCTTCTTCTTCGGCTCGAGCGCCTCCGCGACATCCGCGCGGTACTCGGGCCGCGCCTGCCCCGTGACGTGCGCGACGACCTTCTCGATCTCCTCCTCGGTCACCCACGCGCCCTGCACACGGAGCGCCTTCGACGACCCCATGGGCGAGAACAGCGCGTCGCCCTGCCCGATGAGCTTGTCGGCGCCCGGCTGGTCGAGGATGACGCGGCTGTCGGTGACGCTCGTCACGGCGAACGCGAGGCGCGAGGGCACATTGGCCTTGATGAGGCCGGTGACGACGTCGACCGACGGCCGCTGCGTGGCGAGGACGAGATGGATGCCGGACGCGCGTGCGAGCTGCGTGATGCGGACGATCGAGTCCTCGACGTCGCGGGGAGCCACCATCATCAGGTCGGCGAGCTCGTCGACGACGACGAGGAGGTAGGGGTACGGCTTCAGCACGCGCTCGCTGCCGGCCGGCACGTCGACCTCGCCCGCGACGACCGCGCGGTTGAAGTCGTCGATGTGGCGGAATCCGAACGACGCGAGGTCGTCGTACCGCATGTCCATCTCCTTCACGACCCACTGGAGAGCCTCTGCGGCCTTCTTCGCGTTCGTGATGATCGGGGTGATGAGGTGCGGCACGCCCGCGTAGTTCGTGAGCTCGACCCGCTTCGGGTCGATCAGCACCATGCGCACCTCGCTCGGCTTGGCGCGCATGAGGAGGCTCGTGATCATCGAGTTCACGAAGCTCGACTTTCCGGAGCCCGTCGAACCCGCGACCAGGAGGTGGGGCATCTTCGCGAGGTTCGCCACGACGAAGCCGCCGCCGACGTCCTTGCCGACGCCGATCGTGAGCGGATGCGTCGACTTCTGGGCCGCGGCAGAGCGGAGCACGTCGCCGAGCGCGACCGTCTCGCGGTCGGCGTTCGGGATCTCCACGCCGATCGCGCTCTTGCCCGGGATCGGGGCGAGGATGCGCACGTCGTTCGACGCGACGGCATAGGCGATGTTGTTCGAGAGCTGGGTGATCTTCTCGACCTTGACGCCGGGCCCGAGCTCGATCTCGTACTGCGTCACGGTCGGGCCGCGCGAGAACCCGGTGACCTGCGCATCGACCTTGAACTGCTCGAAGACGCTCGTGATCTGGGCGACCACGCGGTCGTTGGCCTCGGAGCGCGCGACGGCCGGAGGGCCCGACGCGAGCGCGGTCGGCGACGGCAGCACGTACGGCTGCGAGGGCGGCTGCGGCCCGCGGCCGCCGGGGCCGTCGGTCCCGAAGCCGGTGAATCCCGGCAGATCGTCGGTCTCGTCGTCGAGGTCGTCTCCGTCGCCGACGAGGCCCGTGCGCCGCTCGGCGCCGTCGCCGCGCAGCCCGGCGAGCACCGAGGAGGTGAGCACCTCCGTCACCGCGTCGTCCGGGTCGTCCGTGCGGATGTCGTCGGCCGCCGGCGCCGACGTCACGATCGCCTGGTCGTAGCCGCGATCGGTCTGGTCGGTGAGCAGCTCGGTGAGGTCCTGTGGCTCCGAGACGACCTCGGGGTCCTCCTCGCGGCCGGACTTGTTCCGCCGCCACCACGGCACGCCCGCGTCCTTGCCCTCGTCGGCCTCGTCGCCCTCGAGCACCTTCGTCGGAGCCGTCGCGCCCTTGGCGGGCTTCTCGCGGCTCTCCGGCGCGGTGCGCTCGGCGTCGAACATCCACAGGTAGAGGTCGCCGAGCCGCTGGCCGATGCGGTTCGGCGGCGTCTTGGTGAGGATGAGCACGCTGAGCACGGCGAGCAGGGACAGCACGACGTATGCGCCGACGTCCGTGATGAGGAAGGCCATGGCCTCGGCGACGAGCCACCCGAAGACGCCGCCCGCCTCGCTCAGGGCGAGCACGCCCTCGACCGGCTTGGGGCGCCCGCCTGCCACGTGCAGGAAGCCCGCGATCGTCACGGTGAGCATGCCGAAGCCGATCCCCACGCGCCCGTTGTCGTTCACCGAGGACGGATGGCGGAAGAACCAGCCGGCCAGCAGGAGCAGGAGGATCGGGAAGATGAAGGCGGCGCGGCCGATCAGCAGGCCGAACGAGTAGGCGCTGATCTGAACGGCGATCTCGTTGCCGATGAAGAACCACTCGTTGACGGCACCCGCGATCGCGAGCAGCACGAGCAGGAGCGGGAAGCCGTCGCGGCGCTGGTCCTTCTCGAGGACCTCGGGCCCGAACGCGCGGAAGAGGCCGCCCACCGCGCGAGCGAGGCCGTTCCATCCCCGGACGAGCAGGGGCTGCCGCTCGGCCTCGTCGACATAGCGCTTGGGAGCCGGATCGGCCTTCTTGCGCGGGCGCGGAGCGGCCACGGCCTCATCCTTCGAGGCCCCGCGGGTGCTTCTGGTTCCCGGGCTCTTCGACGCGGCGGACGTACGTGGCATTGCTCCACGGTACGTCGCCGGGCCGACATCCGGCCGGAACGACGCGGATCGGCGCGGAATCCCGCGCCGATCCGGCGTCCACGACGGCGCTCGCGCCCCCTCAGGCCTCGATGACGAGCGGCACGATCATCGGCCGGCGGCGCAGCGACTGGTTCACCCAGCGGCCGATCGTCCGACGCACCGTCTGCGAGAGCGCGTGGTTGTCGCGCACGCCCTTCTGGGCGGCCTCCTCGAGGGCCGCGACGATCTTCGGCTTGACCTTGTCGAAGACCCGATCCTCCTCCGCGATGCCTCGCGCGTGGATCTCGGGGCCCGTGATGATCCTGCCGGTCTGCGAGTCGACCACGACGATCACCGACACGAAGCCCTCCTCGCCGAGCGTCCGGCGGTCCTTGAGGTCGGCATCCGTGATGGCGCCGACGCTCGAGCCGTCCACGTAGACGAAGCCCAGGTCGAGCTGGCCCACGACGCGCGCCTCGCCGTCCTTGAGGTCGACGACCGTGCCGTTCGAGCCGATGATGGTGCGCTCGGCGTCGATGCCCGTGTCCTGCGCGAGCCGGGCGTTCGCCATCAGGTGCCGGTACTCGCCGTGGACGGGCAGCACGTTGCGCGGCTTGAGGATGTTGTAGCAGTAGATGAGCTCGCCGGCCGCGGCGTGGCCCGACACGTGCACCTTCGCGTTGGCCTTGTGCACGACGTTGGCGCCGAGCTTCGTGAGCCCGTCGATGACGCGGTAGACGGCGTTCTCGTTGCCCGGGATGAGGCTCGAGGCGAGGATGACCGTGTCGCCCTCCCCCGGCTCGATCTCGTGGTCGAGGTTCGCCATGCGGCTCAGCACGGCCATCGGCTCGCCCTGCGACCCCGTCGACATGTAGACGATCTGGTGGTCGGGCACATCGCGTGCCTTCTTGTAGTCGATGAGCACGCCGTCGGGCACGTTGAGATATCCCAGGTCGGCGGCGATCGTCATGTTGCGCACCATGCTGCGGCCGAGCAGCGCGACGCGCCGCCCGTTCGCGGCCGCGGCATCGAGCACCTGCTGCACGCGGTGCACGTGGCTCGAGAAGCTCGCGACGATGACGCGCCCCGGCGTCTTCGAGATGACCTGGTCGAGCACGGGCCCGATCGACCGCTCGGTCGGCGTGAAGCCGGGCACGTCGGCATTGGTCGAGTCGGGCAGGAAGAGATCGACGCCCTCCTCGCCGAGCCGCGCGAAGGCGCGCAGATCGGTGATGCGGCCGTCGAGCGGCAGCTGGTCCATCTTGAAGTCGCCCGTGTGGAGCACGAGGCCGGCGTCCGTGCGCACGGCGACCGCGAGCGCGTCCGGGATCGAGTGGTTCACCGCGACGAACTCGAGCTCGAACGGCCCGGCCTCCCACGTCTCGCCCTCCTTCACGACGTGCGCGACGGGGGTGATCCGGTGCTCCTTGAGCTTCGCTGCGGTGAGCGCGAGCGTGAGCGCGGAGCCGATGATCGGGATGTCGGGGCGCTGCTTGAGGAGGTACGGGACGGCGCCGATGTGGTCCTCGTGCCCGTGGGTGAGCACCACGCCCACGACGTCGTCGAGACGTCCGCGCAGCGGCTCCATGTCGGGCAGGATCAGGTCGACGCCCGGCTGGTGCTCCTCGGGGAAGAGCACGCCGCAGTCGATGATGAGGATCTCGCCGTCGATCTCGTACGTGGTCATGTTGCGGCCGACCTCGCCGAGACCGCCCAGGGGCGTCACCCGAAGGGTCCCCGGGGTGAGATCTGCGGGCTCGAGAACCTGTGTGGACATCGTCCGCCTTCCGGGATGCCCTGCGGCATCCGGTTCGTCGTATTCGGTGTTGTCGCGACGACCGGTGCCGCCGCGGGAGATCAGCGGGTGGTGCCGGGCACCTTCGGCAGCGCGCCGCCCGCGGCCGCGTTGCGGTCGGGGCGGAAGTTCGAGAAGTCGACCCCGTCGACGTCCTTGACAAGCGCGAGCTCGTCTTCGATGAGCGCGGCCTCCCATTCCTCGGGACCGACGAGCGGCAGGCGCACGCGCGGGCTCGAGATCCGGCCGAGGCCGTGCAGCACGTACTTCGTCGCGACCGTGCCGGGCACGTGCGTCATGAGCGCGCGCACGAGCGGCTCGAGGCGCTTGTGCTGGTCGGTCGCCGTGGCGAGGTCGCCGCGGTTCACCGCGTCGACGATCGTGCGGTACGGGCCCGAGGCCACGTTGGCGGTCACGCCGATGAGGCCCGTGGCGCCGATCGCGAGCTCGGGGAGCACGTTGGCATCGTCACCCGAGAAGTACATGAGGTCGGTCTGGTTGAGCACGCGGCTCACCTCGCTGAGGTCGCCCTTGGCGTCCTTGACCGCGAGGATGTTCGGGTGCTTCGCGAGACGCAGGATCGTCTCGTAGCGGATCGGGATGCCCGTGCGCCCGGGGATGTCGTAGAGGATCACCGGGAGGTCGGTCGAGTCGGCGATGAGCCGGAAGTGCGTGAGGACGCCCGCCTGCGTCGGCTTGTTGTAGTACGGCGTGACGATCATGATGCCGTCGGCGCCGGCCTTCTCGCTCTTCTGGTAGAGGTCGATCGCGTGCGCGGTCTCGTTCGAGCCGCCGCCCGTGATGATCTTCGCGCGCCCGGCCGAGACGTCCTTGCCGACCTCGACGAGGCGCAGCTTCTCGGCGTCGGTCAGGGTCGAGGTCTCCCCCGTCGTGCCCGTGACGACGATCCCGTCGGCGCCCTGGGCGATGCACGCGTCGATGTGCTTCTCGACGCCGGGCCAGTCCACTTCGCCGTCCGCCGTCATCGGCGTGACGAGCGCGACGAGAACCTGTCCGAAGGGATTGCCCGTGTGCGTCATGGCATCAAGGCTATCGCCTCGACGACGGCGACGCCTTCGTCGTGGCCCTCAGCACGAGGCGCGCGGGGCTCACGAGGTGCCGCGGCGCGAAGTCCGCGCGCGCCATCCGCGCCTCGAGCGTCTCGACCGCCTGCTCGACGATCCAGCGGGAGCCGGGATCGACCGTCGACAGCCCGCCGGCGACATGGCGGCTGATCCCGACGTCGTCGAACCCGATCACCTGCACGTCCCCCGGCACCGCGACGCCCGCGTCGGCGAGCCCCGCGAGCACGCCGAAGGCGATCTGGTCGGTGACCGCGAAGACGGCGTCGACGCCGAGGCCGTCCCGCACCGCGCGCGCGATGGCGTCGCGCGCGCCGTCGACGGCCGGCTCGCGCACCTCCAAGACGAGCTCGGGATCCGCGGCGAGCCCCGCGTCCGCGTGCGCCGCGCGCCATCCGTCCGTGCGCTGGCTCGACATCGTCACGCCGCGCGACGCGCGCGCGCCGCCGACGATCGCGACGCGCCGCGCGCCGCTCCCGATGAGGTGGGCGACCGCCATCCGCGCGCCCTCGGCGTTCGCCATGGTGACGTGGTCGAAGCGCTCGGGCACCTGCTGCTCGCCGAGCATGACGATGGGCGTGGGGATGGCGATGCGGTCGAGGTCGGGCGCGCCGAGCCCCACAGGGCTCAGGATCACGCCGTCGTACATGCGCAGGCGCGCGAGCGACAGGGCGGACAGCTCGCCCTCGACGCTCGCACCGCTCTGCTCGACGACGAGGTGGCGCCCCCGAAGGGCGAACGCCTCGGCGAACGCGGCCGCGAGGTCGCCGAAGTACGCGTGGTCGAAGCGCGGCACGATGAGCGCGACCGTGTCGGTGCGCCCCGCGCGCAGGCGCCGCGCCGTGAGGTCGATCTCGTACCCGATCTCCCGCACCTTCTCGAGCACCCGCAGCCGTGTCTCGGCGCTCACCCGCCCGCGGTCGTTGAGCACGTTCGACACCGTCATGACCGACACCCCGGCCGCGCGCGCCACGTCGCTCATCGTCGCCATGGCCGCCTCCTTCGCGCTCGCGCCGCTCGGATCGACCCTATGCGAATCCGCTCTTCCCCCGGAGCCCGTCCGGATGTATCGTTACATCACTTCTCTCACCCGGAAAGGCTCCCATGTCCTCCACCCGCGTCGTCATCGACCTCGACCTCCCCGGCCCCACGATCAGCCGCCACCTCTACGGGCACTTCGCCGAGCACCTGGGGCGGTGCATCTACGGCGGCTTCTTCGTCGGCGAGGACTCCGACATCCCGAACGAGGGCGGCATCCGCCTCGACGTCGTCGAGGCGCTCCGCGAGCTCGCGATCCCGAACCTGCGCTGGCCGGGCGGCTGCTTCGCCGACGACTACCACTGGCGCGACGGCATCGGCCCGCGCGAGAGCCGCCCGCGCATGGTCAACTCCCACTGGGGCAACGTCGTCGAGGACAACTCCTTCGGAACGCACGAGTTCATGCAGCTCTGCGAGATGCTCGGCGCCGACGCCTACGTGAACGGCAACGTCGGCTCGGGCACCGTGCGCGAGATGAGCGAGTGGATCGAGTACCTCACACGGGCCGATGACTCCCCCATGGCCGCGCTGCGCCGCGAGAACGGCCGCGACGAGCCCTGGAAGGTGCCGTTCTTCGGCATCGGCAACGAGGCCTGGGGCTGCGGCGGCAACATGCGCGCCGAGGCGTACGCGGACCTCGCCCGCCAGTACGCGACGTACGTGCGCGACCACGGCGGCAACACGGTGTACCGGATCGCGGCGGGCGCGAACGCCGACGACCTCGAGTGGACCGAGACCCTCATGAAGGCGCTCGGATGCCTCGGCTGCGACGGCCAGGGATCCTCGCCCTATCAGGCGGTCTCGCTGCACTACTACACGATGTCGGGCTCGTGGCAGAGCAAGGGCTCGGCGACCGAGTTCGACGAGGACGAGTGGTACCTCGCGCTCTCCCGCGCCTTCCACATCGAGCAGCTCCTCACGCGGCACAGCACCGTGATGGACCGGCACGATCCGCGCCGCCGCGTGGGCCTCGTCCTCGACGAGTGGGGCACGTGGTGGGATGTCGAGCCCGGCACGAACCCCGGGTTCCTCTACCAGCAGAACACCCTGCGCGACGCGCTCGTCGCGAGCGTGCACTTCGACGCGTTCCACCGCCACGCCGACCGCCTGGTCATGGCGAACATCGCGCAGACCGTCAACGTGCTTCAGGCGATGCTCCTCACCGACCCCGAGACCGGAGCGCTCGTGAAGACCCCCACGTTCCACGTGTTCGCGATGAACGTCGGCCACCACGACGCGCAGGCGCTCGAGGCGCATGTCGTCGACGGCGAGACCCGCGCGGTCGACGGGCGCGACCTGCCGATGATCTCGGCGTCGGCGTCGACCAAGGACGGCGCGGCACTCGTGTCCCTGTCGAACCTCGACGCCGACCAGCCGCGCACGGTCGTCCTCGACCTGCGCGGCAGGGCGGTCGAGGGCTGGTCGGCCCGCCTGCTCACGGCCGACAGCACGGCCGCGCACAACGTGCCCGGTCAGCCGGAGAACGTCGCGCCGGTCGACTTCGACGGCGTCCGCACGCACGCGCGCGGCCTCGAGGTCGAGCTCCCGCCGCACTCGTACGCCACGGTCAGCCTCCGGCTGGGCGCGTGAGCCGAGCCGCTGGGCCCCCGCAGCGGGGGCTCAGCGGCGCCGGTACACGATGAAGCGGTAGCGGGTGCCCGTCCGGCTCGTGAGCCACTCCGCGGGGCCCTCGGGCTCCGACCGGACGACCCGCCACTCCTCGCCGATCTCGGGCGCGTAGGCGTCGCCATCCGCGTCGACGTCGACCTCGGTGACCCACAGCTCGTCGACGACGTCCATGGCCTGCGCGTAGATCTGCGCGCCGCCGATCACCCAGACCTCGTCGTCGATCCGCCCCGCGGCCTCGAGGGCGTCCTCGAGCGAGTGCACGACCTGCGCGCCCTCCGCCGCGAAGCCCTCGTCGCGCGTGACGACGATGTTGGGCCGGTCGGGAAGCGGGCGGAAGCGCTCGGGGAACGACAGCCACGTCTTCCGCCCCATCACGACCGGCGTTCCCGTCGTGGCGCGCTTGAAGAAGGCCATGTCCTCGGGCAGCTGCCACAGCATGCCCCCGTCGGACCCGATCGCGCGGGTGCGCGACTGCGCCCAGATCGAGCGGATGGTCACGGCTCAGACCGCCACGGCCGCGCGGATCGCGGGATGGTGGCGGTACTCCTCCACGACGAAGTCGTCGTACGCGTAGTCGAACAGCGACTCCGGCTTCCGGGCGAATCGCAGCGCGGGGTACGGGTAGGGCTCGCGCGAGAGCTGCTCGACGACCTGCTCCCGATGGTTGTCGTAGATGTGGCAGTCGCCGCCGGTCCACACGAAGTCGCCCGGCTCGAGACCGGTCTGCTGGGCGACCATGAGCGTGAGGAGCGCGTACGACGCGATGTTGAAGGGCACGCCGAGGAAGAGGTCGGCGCTGCGCTGGTAGAGCTGGCAGCTGAGGCGGCCGTCCGCGACGTAGAACTGGAAGAGGGCGTGGCACGGCGGCAGCGCCATGTCGTCGACCTCGGCCGGGTTCCACGCCGTCACGATGTGCCGACGGCTGTCGGGGTTCGCCTTCAGCTGCGCGACGACCTTCGCGATCTGGTCGATGCTCTCGCCGCTCGGCGTCGGCCACGAGCGCCACTGCACGCCGTAGACGGGGCCGAGCTCGCCGTCCTCGTCAGCCCACTCGTCCCAGATCGACACGCCGTGCTCCTGGAGCCACCGCACGTTCGAGTCGCCGCGCAGGAACCACAGCAGCTCGTAGGCGACCGACTTGAAGTGCACGCGCTTCGTCGTGATGAGCGGGAAGCCCGCGCTGAGGTCGTATCGGATCTGCCGCCCGAACACGCTCGTCGTCCCGGTGCCCGTGCGGTCGTCCTTGTGCGTGCCGTTCGCGAGCACGTCGCGAAGGAGATCCTCGTACGGGGTGGGGATGGCGCCGCTCATGACGTCAAGGCTAGTCGGGATGGCGCGCGCCGGCTCAGGCGGCGCGCTCGCGTCCGACGATGCCCGCGCGCTGCAGGAGGAGGTAGATCCGGCAGCCGAGGCAGAAGCCGAATGCCGCGTTGAGGAAGGCGGCGACGAACGCCGCGGCCGCCGCGATCGGCAGCGCCCAGGGCACGGCCGCGAGATGCAGGACGAGGCCGAGCCCCGTGACGAACAGGCCGACGCCCTGCGCGAAGCGCGGCGGGCGCGGGTCCTCGAGCTCCGCAGGAGGCCCGAGTCGAGGGCGGACCACGCGGCGGAAGAGCACGCCCCACGGCGCGGTGCGCGGCGAGACGACGCTCCAGAGGAAGAGCAGCGCGACGACGAGCACCGCGAGGAAGCCGGGATCCGCCGCGCGCTCGAAGACGGAGGCGGCGCCGATCCCCGGCGTGAAGACCGCACCGCTCGCGGGCTGGTGGGCGAACCAGCCGAACGACGCCGCCGTCCGCGTCGAGACCCCCGTGAAGGCGAGGAACGTCGCGGCGAGCAGCAGCGCGCTCGTGATGGCGGCGGCGAAGCGGGGGCCGCGCGGATCGATCCCTGCGGGGGCGTCAGGCATGGGTCTTCCCTTCGATGGCGTCGAGCTCGGCCATCACCGTGTCGCGGGTCGGAGCTCCGGCGATGCGGGCGCGCGGGACGCCGCGCGCGTCGAGGACGAGGGTCGTGGGCGTCTGGAGCACGTGGAAGCGCCGGGCGATCTCGACGCGGTGCGTGACGTCGACGTCGACGTGCGCGACGCCATCCCTCTCCCCCGCCACGTCGGAGAGCAGCCGCCGCACCGCGGGGCACCGGGCGCACAGCTCGGTGCTGAACTGCACGAGCGTCGCGCGCTCCCCGAAGGCGCCGGGGGCGAGCCCGAGCGCCGTCGGGGCGACGGCATCCGCCCGGACCGCCCGAGCGCGGCCCTCGCGTCGCCGCAGGAGCACGCCGACGGCCGTCGCGACGAGGACGATCGCGACGAGAGCGGCGAGAGCGGCGGCGGGGGTCATCGGAACCACGGTAGATCCGTCGCCGTGCCGACGGACCCGAGGTGGCGGAATATGACATGAGGGGCGCCGACGCAAGGCGTTCCCCGTGTCGGGCCGCGCCGTTAGGCTGGCCGCGGACCATCCGCCCCCGATCAGGAGGAACGACAATGACCGTCACCAGCGAAGCCAGCACCTCGTGGCAGGGATCCCTCTTCGAGGGCTCCGGCACCGTCTCGTTCTCGACCGGCGTCGGGACGTTCCCCGTGAACTGGAAGGCCCGCAGCGAGGGCTCCGACACGACGACCACCCCTGAGGAGCTCATCGCGGCAGCGCACTCGTCGTGCTTCAGCATGGCGCTCTCGAACGCGCTCGCCGAGAACGGCACCCCGCCGGAGAAGATCGACACGACCGCGTCGGTCACCTTCAAGCCCGGCACCGGCATCACGGGGAGCCACCTCAACGTCAACGCCGTCGTCCCCGGCATCGACGCCGAGCGCTTCCAGCAGATCGCCGAGGAGGCCAAGGCGGGCTGCCCCGTCTCGCAGGCGCTCGCCGGCATCGAGATCTCGCTCGAGGCGACGCTCGCGTAACCCAGGATGACCGCCTCCTCGCTCACGCGCGTCATCGTCGCCGGCTCGTCGGGCCTCCTCGGCCAGGGCGTCGTCGACGACCTCCGCGCGGCGGGCGTGGAGGTGACGCGTCTCGTCCGCCGCGCCCCGAGCGCCGCGGACGAGACGCGCTGGCTCGACGCTCCCCATCTCGATCCCGCTGTCCTCCGAGGCGCGGACGCCGTCGTGAACCTCTGCGGCGCGAGCGTGGGGCGCATCCCCTGGACGCCCGCGTACCGGCGGCGCCTGCACTCCTCGCGGCTCACGCCCACGCGCGTCCTCGCCCGCGCGATCTCCCAGCTCGACGATCCGCCCCTCCTCGTCTCGGCGAGCGCCGCGGGCTGGTACGGGTCCTCACCCGACGGCCCCGTCACCGAGGACGCACCTCATGGCAGCGGATTCCTCGCCGACCTCTGCGGCGCGTGGGAGCAGGCCGCGCACGACGCCGGGCCCCGCGTCGCGCTCCTCCGCACCGCGCCGGTCGTGCATCCCGACGGCGTCCTGCGTCCGCTCATCCCCCTGACGCGAGCGGGTCTGGCCGGCCCGCTCGGCTCGGGGCGCCAGGTGTGGGCCTGGATCTCCTTCGAGGACGCGATCGCGGCCATCCGCCACGTCCTCGAGCACCGGCTGACCGGGCCGGTCAACCTGGCTGCCCCGGTCGCGACGACCGCGAACGACTTCGGGCGGGCGCTCGCACGTCGGCTGCGACGCCCTTTCGCCCTGCCGGCGCCCGCATGGGCTCTCCGCGCCGCGCTCGGGCGCGACTTCGCCGACGACATGCTCCTCGTCGACGCCGACATCGTGCCGCGAGCGCTGCAGTCCACCGGCTTCTCGTTCGCCCACCCGGCGCTCGAGGACGCGATCGCCGCGGTCGTCCCCGAGCGCTGAACGGCTGCAGCGGGCGTCCGCGCCGCGTGCTAGACGGGGCTCTGCGCGGCCCGTTCGCGGCGGATGGCCTCGCGCACCGCGGATCGCGCGCGCTTCGTATCGCCCGCAGCGGCGTACGCGAGGCTCAGCCGGTACCACGCGCGCCAGTCGGTCTCGTCGGCCTCGACCTCGGCGCGGTACGTCGGGAAGAGCGCCTCGCCATCCGCCCGCGCCGGGCGCCCGCTCGGCGACATGCTGACCTCCTCGGTCGGCAGCCCGCCCTCGCTCTCGAGACGGCGTGCGAGGCGCTCGGCGCGCCATCCGAACAGGAGCTCGCGGCCGAGCCCCCACAGCGCGATGAGCGGGAGCACGATCATCGCGCCGCCCATGACAGCGAGGATCGGCTCGCCGGTCGAGATGCCGATCGACAGAGCCGACACGGCCTTCTGCCCCACGACGAGGATGTAGAGCAGCAGGAGCGCCGTCATGACGGCGACGCCGACGCGCAGTCTCATGCGCCCGTGGCCCGCGCGGCCTGGCCCGCGACCGTCGCACCGTCGTCGACGGGCTCGGCCGCAGCGGGGCGCGGCGTGCCGATGCCGATGTCGATGAAGTTCTCCAGGCCCACGACGACGCCGCGCACGCCGGTCGCGGCCTCGACGGCGATGCGGATGCCCGGCGCGTACGCGGCGGCCGGATCGATCGTGTCGTGCACGAGGGAGAGCGACTCGCCGGGCCCGGAGAGGATCGTCTCCTGTCGGGCGACCACCCCGGGGCGGCGCAGCGAGTGCACGGGCACGCTCGCGACCTGCTGCCCGCGGGCGCGCTGGTCGACGAACGGCGCGTCGACGGGCGTCTCACGGGCCGCCGCGATGAGCTCGGCCGTGCGGACGGCCGTGCCCGACGGGGAGTCGATCTTCGTGTCGCGATGAGTCTCGACGATCTCGACCGACGGGAAGAACCGCGCGGCTGCCGCGGCGAGCGCCGTGCCGAGCACGGATCCGAGCGAGAAGTTCGGGATGAAGACGGCGCCGGTCCCGGCCGCCTCGACGAGCGGGCGCACGAGCGCGACGCGCTCCGCGGACCATCCGCTCGTGCCGACGAGAACCTGGGCGCCGCGCTCGATCGCCGCGCGCACGACGTCGATGCTCACGGCCGGAGTCGAGGCGTCGATGACGAGATCCGCGCCGTCGAGCTCGGCGAGGTCGCTGCTCGATCCGAGCACCGCGACGACCTCGAACCCGTCCATTCCGTCGACGACCTCGCGGATGATGCTGCCGAGCTTGCCGCTGCCGCCGACCAGTGCCACGCGTGTCGTCATGCCACCATCCTAGGCGGGACGGCCAGGACGTCCGCCGGAGTGCGGCGTGCTCCAGTGCGCCCTCGCGGCACGGCGCCCGGCGGCCCGGCACGCCAGCGGTCCCGGTGCGACGGCACACCCCGGCCCGGCGCGACACCCATCCCCCGAATCGGACCCGTGGTGCTGAAGTCGTCTCCTGAGACCGACACGCGCACACCCGCCCCAGCCATCCGAATCCCGACACCCCGCACGCCGCCCCGCCTCGCTCATCCGTCCCCCGAATCGGACCCGTGGTGCTGAAGTCGACTCCTGAGACCGACACGCGCACACCCGCCCCAGCCATCCGAATCCCGACACCCCGCACGCCGCCCCGCCCTCGAGCGCCGTGCCCCGAATCGGACCGCACCCTGGGCGTCTTGCGCCGACGCCTCGTGCACAGGCGGACGACACGCGCGCACCGGCACGAGCACACGCGCTGTGCCGGTGGCGGGCCCGCGGGCCGACGAGGCTGGCGGGATGTATCCGACGGAGATCGCCGCTCGCATCGATGCCCGTCACGGAGTGGCCCGCGCATCGACGCTGCGGATGGCGGGCGCGTCTGCGCGCGACATCCGGCGTGCGCTTGTGACCGGATCGATCTGGAAGGTGCGCCCCGGGGTCTATGCGACTCCGGACGTGAGCGCGGACATCGTCACGGCGGCGCGGCACGGCGGCGCACTCTGCTGCGCATCTGCGCTCGCCCAGCTCGGCGTATGGGTTCTCGACGCCGACGCGATTCACGTCGCGATGGGACCGCACGGGCGCCAGCGCGAGCACGCAGGGTGCGCGTGCATCCCGCACTGGGATGAAGGCGCGACGGGCTTCGGGCGCGTCGACATCGTCCGCGCTCTCGTCCAGCTCGCGCGCTGCCAGGGCGATGAGGCGTTCTTCGCCGCGTTCGAATCCGCGTGGCACCGGGGGCTGCTGTCTCGACGTGACCGTCTCGCGGTGCGCGCACGTCTGGATGCGCGGAAGCGGCGACTCGTCGACGCAGCGCGATCGGACTCCGAGAGCGGGCTCGAGTCGCTCCTCAGGATCCGGCTGCTCCGCATGGGCATCGTGCTCCGCTGCCAGGTGCGCATCCGCACGGTCGGACGCGTCGACTTCGTCGTCGGCGACCGGATCATCCTCGAAGTGGACGGGCGCGAGAACCACGACGGGGAGAGCCACCGGCACCGCGACCTCGTCCGAGACGCGAATGCCGCCGCGCTCGGCTACCGAACCCTCCGGTTCGACTACGCGCTCGTCATCCACGACTGGCCGCGCGTGGAGCGCGCGATCGTCGGCGCCCTCCGCCGGAGGGCGTGACCGCAGGCGCCCCGGGGCCCGAATGCACGGCCGCCTGTGACCGTGCGTGTGCGAGGAATCGGATCCGTGGGGCGTGTGTCGCTCCCTGAGGTCGACACGCGCACATCCGCCCCGGCGATCCGAATCCCGGCACGGCTCGGCGCATCCGAACCGGCCCGGCACAACTCGGCTTGGCACATCCCGGGATGGCCCGGCACGGCGGCCCGGCACGACGCCCGTCCGGCGCGGCTCAGACCGGCGGGGTCTCCGGCAGCCCGGTGCGCAGCTCGAACGGCAGGTGCGCGAGGTCGTTGTGGGCGATGAGCGTCCACGGGCGGCCCTGCTTCTGCGAGATGATCGTGAGCCCGCAGTTCGCCTGGTTCAGCGTCATCCAGCGCCAGTCGGGGGCGCCGAGCACCTCGCGCACGAACCACGCGATCACGAAGTTGTGCGTGATGAGCAACTCGTGGACGTCGCCGTTCTTGCGCACGAGGAACTCGTTCATCGCGTCGGCCATCTGGGCCCTGCCTGCCTCGACCTCCTCCTCGGTGATCCCGCCGAAGAAGGGCTCGAACACGCTCGGCGTCTCGTCGGTCATGCCCGTCGGGACGCAGTCGAACAGGAGCGCGTGCGGCTGCGGATCGATCGCGGGCATCCGCTCGGCCACGATGCGCGCGGTCTCCGCGGCGCGTGCGAGGGGCGAGTGCCACACGTTGTCGAACGGCACGCCCGAGAGCCGGTCGGCGAGCAGCGCCGCCTGGCGCTCTCCGCGCGCGGAGAGCGGCCCGTCCTCGAGCCCGTGCTCGGCGTGCTGGTGCTCTCCGTGGCGGACGAGGTAGATGTAGTGCGTCATCCGAACCCCCTCATCGTCCGCACCTGGAGCCCGCAGGGCGGGCGTCCTCCAGCCTAGGTCACGCCTCGGCGGACGCGCCGTGCGGTTACGCCATCGGCGGAATAATGGTCAGTCCGCGGCCTTCGCGAGGTCGGCGCGATGCCCGCGTCCGAGCTGCACGCCCACCCCCTGCACGAGCTCGTCGACGTGCCCCGGCGTGAAGGCGTTGACGATCGGGGCGACCACGCTCCGCTGCGCGAGGAGCCACGCGACGGCGACCGCCGCGTGCGGGAGCTGCAGCTCCGCGGCGACGGCGTCGAGCGCCTTGAGCGCCCGCGCTCCTCGGCGGTTGAGGAGCTTCGACAGCTGCTCCGACCTCGTGCCCTGGCCGATCGTCTGACGCGAGCGATGCAGTCCGGAGAGGAACCCGTGCTCGAGGGCGTGCGACGGCGTCACGGCGAGGCCCTGGGCGTCGGACACGAGCCGCAGGTCGCCCTCGTACTCCCCGCGGCGCATGAGGTTGTACGGCACGTCGAGCGCCTCGATCCGCGGGTACCCGGCCGACGACAGGATCCGCGCCTCGACGAGCTGGTCCGCGGTGAACCCGTAGGCCCCGACCGCGCGCGCCTTTCCCGCCTCGACGAGCCACTCGGCCGTCGCGAGCGCGTCTTCGAGGGACGTCAGCGGGTAGCTCGCCGCATCGAGGTAGAGGATGTCGATGCGATCGGTTCCGAGGCGCTCGAGCGACGACTCCACGGCGCGGACGAGGTTGACCGAGCCGAGGCCCGGGTTGTCGGGATGGCCGCCGACGCGCACCGCGAGGACGATGTCGTCGCGCACGCCGCGCGAGGCGACCCACTGGCCGAGGATGAACTCGCTGCGCCCCGCGCCGAAGCGGTCGGAGGTGTGCAGCGCGTTGCCGCCGAGCTCGGCGTAGCGGTCGAGCACGGCGAATCCCGCGGCGCGGTCGAGGTTCCACCCGAACTCGGCCCCGCCGAGCATGAGCGGGAACACCTCGACGCCCGACGTCCCGATCGGCGAGCGCAGGCCCGCGCCGATGCCCGGGCCGAGCTCGGGGACGGGCGCCGACGGATGACCGGGGAGCCGGATGGGCTGGGTCGGCACGTCCGCGGACGCGTCGGATGTGCGGATGGCCGCGCCGTCGCGCCGCTCCGGCGGTGACGCTGCATCCATGTCGCTCCCTCACGGAGGGTGCGACGAACCGCGGTCCTCCCGTGCCTCCATTGAACCGGAACCCGCGGCGCGCGCCGCGCCGCGGGTCGTAACTGTTTCATCACGGACGCGGAACGGCCCGGCCGCACCGTGTGCGACCGGGCCGTTCCGTGAGCCGATCAGGCCTCGGCGGGAGCTTCGGCCGGGGCCTCCGACGCGTCGGACGCGCCCTCGCCGGCCTCGTCGACGATCTCGAGCGAGAGCTTGCCGCGGTCGTCGATCTTCGAGATGCGGACGAGGATCTTCTGACCCACGCTCACGACGTCCTCGATGTTCTCGACGCGCTTGCCGCCGTTGAGCTTGCGCAGCTCGGTGACGTGCAGCAGGCCGTCCTTGCCCGGCAGGAGCGAGACGAACACGCCGAACTTGGCGATGTTCACGGCCGTGCCGAGGAACTGGTCGCCGATCTCGGGGTTCGTCGGGTTCGCGATCGCGTTGACCGCGGCCCGCGCCGCCTCGGCCGAGGGGCCGTCGGTCGCGCCGATGTAGACGGTGCCGTCGTCCTCGATCGAGATCTGGGCGCCGGTGTCGTCCTGGATCGAGTTGATCGTCTTGCCCTTGGGGCCGATGAGCTCGCCGATCTTGTCGACCGGGATCTGCACGCTGATGACGCGCGGCGCCGTCGGCGCCATCTCGTCCGGAGCGTCGATCGCCGCGTTCAGGACCTCGAGGATGCGCAGACGCGCGTCCTTCGCCTGCGTGAGCGCGCCGGCGAGCACCTCGGAGGGGATGCCGTCGAGCTTCGTGTCGAGCTGAATCGCCGTGACGAACTCGCTCGTGCCGGCCACCTTGAAGTCCATGTCGCCGAGGGCGTCCTCCGCGCCGAGGATGTCGGTCAGCGCGGCGTACCGCGTCTGGCCGTCGACCTCGTCGGAGACGAGGCCCATCGCGATGCCGGCGACGGGGGCGCGCAGCGGCACACCCGCGTTGAGCAGCGACAGGGTCGAGGCGCACACGGAGCCCATCGAGGTCGAGCCGTTCGACCCGAGCGCCTCGGACACCTGGCGGATGGCGTACGGGAACTCCTCGCGGCTGGGCAGCACGGGAGCGAGCGCGCGCTCGGCCAGGAAGCCGTGGCCGATCTCACGCCGCTTCGGGCTGCCCACCCGGCCGGTCTCGCCGGTCGAGTAGGGCGGGAAGTTGTAGTGGTGCATGTAGCGCTTGCTCGTCGTGGGCGACAGCGAGTCGATCTGCTGCTCCATCTTGAGCATGTTGAGCGTCGTGACACCCAGGATCTGCGTCTCGCCGCGCTGGAAGATGGCCGAGCCGTGGACGCGCGGGATGACCTGCACCTCGGCGTCGAGCGGGCGGATGTCGGCGAGGCCGCGGCCGTCCATGCGGACGCCCTCGGTGAGGATGCGGCCGCGCACGATCTTCTTCGTGACGGACTTGTAGGCGGCGCCGAACTCGAGCGGAGCGGCCGCGGGCAGCTCGCCCGCCTCCACCTTCTCGATGAGGGCGGCCTTGACGCGGGCCTTGACCTCGTCATCCGCGGCCTGGCGCTGCTGCTTGTCGGCGATGACGTAGACCTTCTCGAGGTCCGCGTGCGCCTCGGCGGCGACGAAGTCGTACGTCTCCTGGCTGTATGCCGGGAACACGGGGAACTCGAGCGGCTCCTTCGACGACTTCGCGGCCATCTCGGCCTGCGCCGCGACGAGCTGCTTGATGAAGGGCTTGGCGGCCTCGAGACCCTGCGCGACGATCTCCTCGCTGGGCTTCGTGGCGCCGGCCTTGATGAGGTTCCAGCTCGCCTCGGTCGCCTCGGCCTCGACCATCATGATCGCGACATCCTCGGAGCCGTCGGCTCCCGTGACGACGCGACCGGCGACGACGAGGTCGAACACGGCGGACTCGAGGAGCTCGGCGTTCGGGAACGCGACCCACTGGTCGTCGTTGCCCGCCTGGCCGGGGATGAGCGCGAGGCGCACGCCGGCGATCGGGCCCGAGAACGGCAGGCCGGAGATCTGGGTCGACGCCGACGCCGCGTTGATCGCGAGCGCGTCGTAGAACTCGCCCGGCGCGATGGAGAGCACCGTGACGACGATCTGGATCTCGTTGCGCAGGCCGTCGACGAACGACGGGCGCAGCGGACGGTCGATGAGGCGGCACACGAGGATGGCCTCGGTCGAGGGGCGGCCCTCGCGGCGGAAGAACGAGCCGGGGATCTTGCCCGCGGCGTACGAGCGCTCCTCGACGTCGACCGTCAGCGGGAAGAAGTCGAAGCCCTCGCGAGGGCTCTTCGACGCGCTCGTGGCCGAGAGGAGCATCGTCTCCTCGTCGAGGTACGCGGCGACGGCGCCCTGCGCCTGCTGCGCGAGACGGCCGGTCTCGAACCGGATGGTGCGGGTGCCGAAGCGGCCGTTGTCGAGAACGGCCTCGGCGGCGGTGATTTCAGGACCTTCCAAGAGGTCTCTCCTTCTTTGTTTAACCTCGCCGGTCCATGTGACGGACGAGTCATGCGAAGGAGCAGGAACAGGCAGATATAGGCCGCACGGCCAGAACCGAAGCTTCACGCTCGCCTGCGCTGGCCACCAGGAGAAATCCACCGGATGCGCGGCACCCGGGAGACCACTTCAGGGGACCAGCTTCCTGCCAGCCTGCTCCATGTCGTGTTCAGTTGTGCGGACGCGCACGGGCGCGTCCACGGCCACCCTACCAGCGCGGGCCGTGGACGCACCCCTGCGACTCCTACTTCACCGCGCCCTCGGTGAGGCCGCCGCGCCAGAAGCGCTGCAGCACGATCATCGCGATCGCGAGCGGGATGACCGAGAGCAGCACTCCCCCGGTCGTGAGCTCGTAGAACTCGGGCAGGCGATCCACCTGCGCGCGCCAGTTGTTGAGGCCGAGGGTGATCGGGTACAGGCTCTGGTCGGCGAGCATCACGAGGGGCAGGAAGTAGTTGTTCCAGATGCCCACGAGCTGGAAGAGGAAGACCGTGACGAGCGCGGGCGTCAGGATCCGCAGCCCGACCGTGTGGAAGATCCGCAGCTCCCCCGCGCCGTCGAGCCGGGCGGCCTCCATGAGCGAGTCGTCGACCGTCGCATCGGCGTAGATGCGGCAGAGGAACAGCCCGAACGGCGACACGAGCGACGGGATCAGCACGCTCCAGTAGGTGTTCGCGAGCCCCAGCTGGCTGAACAGGAGGAAGAGCGGCAGCGCCGTGGCGGTGGCCGGCACGAGAACGCCCCCGAGGATGGTGCCGAAGACGAGGTCGCGCCCGCGGAAGCGGTACTTCGCGAGCGCGTAGCCGCCCGCCGCGGCGAAGTAGGTCGCCAGGACGGCGCCGACTCCCGCGTAGAGGATCGAGTTGAGGAACCACCGCACGAAGATGCCGCCGTCGTACGCGAGGACCTGGCCGAGGTTCTCGAGGAGGTGGACGTCCGACCCGAACCAGAAGCCGAAGGTGGAGAAGAGGTCCTCCGTGGACTTCGTGGCCGCGACGACCACCCAGTAGACGGGGATGAGGAAGTACAGGGCGGCGACGACGAGGATGCCCGTCACGATGATCTTCGACGCCCGCGACCGGCGATGGGCGGTCGACGAACCCGTCGGGTTGACCGCGACGAGGGTCTGCGTGCGCACGGGATCCGTGCGCGGCTGGGTGAGGGTCATCGGCCGCTCCTGTTCGTGACGCGGAGGAAGAGGAAGGACAGCACGAACGCCGCGAGGGCGATGAGCACGGCCTGCGCCGCGGCGACGTTGTAGTCGTTGTAGGCGAAGGCCGTCGTGTACGCCGACAGGTTCGGCGTGTACTGGGTGTCGATGGCCGGCGCGACGGTCTTCAGGACCTCCGCCTCGGCGAACAGCTGCAGCGTCCCGATGATGCTGAACACGGTCGTCAGGACGAGGGCCGGCGCGATGAGGGGCAGCTGGATGCTCGTCGCGATGCGGAACGCGGAGGCGCCGTCGATGCGCGCCGCCTCGTACAGCTCCCCCGGGATGGCCTTGAGCTGGGCGACGATGATGAGCATGTTGTAGCCGACGTACGTCCAGGTCACGATGTTCGCGATCGACCACAGCACGGATCCCGCGCCGAGGAAGTCGATCTCGATGCCCATCCAGGACGCCACGTCCACGACCGGGCTCAGCCCGGGCACGTAGAGGAACGACCAGAGGATGGTCGCGATGACGCCCGGGATGCCGTAGGGCATGAAGTACACCGCGCGGAAGAAGCGCGGCCACATCGCCGAGGCCGACTCGAGCAGGAGCGCGAGGAGGGTGGCCGCGACGATCATGACGGGCACCTGGACCACACCGAACAGGAGCATCCGCCCGATGGAGGCGATGAAGTTGCCGTCGGCGAGCGCGAGCGCGTAGTTCTCGAACCACGCGAACGAGCTCGTCACGCCCTCCTCGCCGAACAGCCCGCCGCGCTGGACGCGCGTGAAGCTCGACCCGATCGCGACGAGGATCGGGAGGATGAAGGTGAGGACGAAGAGCGCCAGGAACGGCGCGAGGAGGATCCACGGCGCCCGGCTGACGGCGGCCTGACGCACGCCGGGGCGCCGGCGCACCCGGGCGTCGCCCGTGACGATCGTGCGCGTCTCGCTCATGATGTCGCCTTCCGGATGCGCAGGCCCTTGTTCCGGAAGACCCGCGTGATCTGCTCCTCCGCCTGTCGGACCGATTCGACGAGGCTCTGACCGGACGCCTTCCGCCGGAAGCCGTCGGAGAGGATGTTGAAGGACTGCTGCGTGATCGGCCACCAGACCCAGTCCGGGTTCTGCGCCTTCGAGGCGGGCACGAACACCTCCTCGTTGTAGTTCTGGCCGCTGAAGAAGTCGGATGGCCGCTGCCGCTGCGATCCGATGTAGTCGGCTGCCGGCGACCATCCGATCCCGCTGTGCTCGATCATCGCGTCGATGCCCTCGGGCGACGTCGTCATCCAGACGGCGAAGTCCATCGCCTCCTTGGGGTGGCGGCTGTTCGCGAGCACGGCAGCCGTCGATCCGCCCTGGTAGCTCGACCCGTACCCCATGTCCGGCCAGACCGGCATGGGCGCCACGCGCCATCTGCCCTCGCCTCCGGCGACGCCCTGGATGAGCGCGTCGGCCCAGCTCGCGCCGGTGACCGCGGCGATCCCGCCGTCGGCGGCGGCCGCGAACCACGCGGGCGTGAAGTTGCCGTAGGCGGTCGTGACGAGCTCGTCATCGACGACGCGGTCCCAGAAGTCCGCGACCTCGAGGGTCGCGTCGTCAGTCATGTCGATCTCCCAGCCGTCCTCACCCACCCGCAGCCACGACGCGCCCGCCTGCGTGGCGTACATCGCGAACACGGATGCGTCGCCGATCGGGAAGGTGTCGAGGTACGCGCCCGCAGCGCGCGCCTCGACCGCCAGCTCGCGCCACTCGGACCAGGTCGTGGGCGGCGGCGATCCGATCTGCTCGAGGATCGGGTGCTGGTAGTACCAGGCCATGGGGCCGGAGTCCTGCGGGATGGCGTACACGCCGCCGTCGAAGCTCACCTGACCCCACAGGGTCGGGTCGAACTTCGCCGCGTGGTCGGCGGCCCCGTAGCGCGACAGGTCGACGAGGCCGTTCACGAGCATGAACTCGGGGATCGAGCGCATCTCGACCTGGGCGATGTCCGGCCCGCCACCCGCCGCGAGGGCGGAGTAGATCTTCTGGTATCCGCCCGCGTTGCCGCCGGGGATCCAGACGGCCTCGACCTGGACATCCGGGTTCTGCGCGTTCCAGACGTCGGCGACCTTCTGCAGGTCCTTCAGCCAGGCCCAGTAGGTGAGGGTGATCCTCTTGCCCGTCGCCGGCGGGATGGTCGGCTCGACGTTGACCGAGGTCGTCCCCGGTGTCGAGCAGCCGGCGAGCATGCCCGCCGCCACCGCGCCGAGCCCTGCGCCCAGCAGCTGTCTGCGCGTGATCGCGCCCATCTGACCTCCACGTCTCTGTGAAAGCGGCCACGTCGGCGTGGTCCGTGCGAGCCGTGCGCCCGCGTGGCGACGAAGCTACCACAGGATTCGAGTACGTACTCGAAATTCGTGGCGCCGGTCTAGCATTCCGACATGGACGAGGATGTTCCGCGCAAGCGCGGCCCGTATGCGCGATCGGCCGAGCGACGCCGCGCGATCGTCGACGCCGCGCTCGAGGTCTTCGCCGCCAAGGGCTATCTCGCCGGGTCGCTCCAGGACATCGCCGACCGCATCGGCGTGTCGCAGACGAGCCTGCTCCACTACTTCCCCCGGAAGCGCGACCTCCTCCTCGCGGTCCTCGACCAGCGGGACGCGGTGGACAAGCCGCCGGCAGGGCTGTCCTTCCCCGACGACGTCCTCGCGCAGGCGGATCTCAACGCGCGGCACCACGGGCTCCCCGAGCTCTACACCGTGCTGTGCGGCGAGTCCGTCACCGAGGGCCACCCCGCGCGCGAGCACTTCGCCCGCCGGTTCGCGTCGCTGCGAGACCAGTACGCCGACGAGCTGCGTGGGCTCGCCGAGGAGGGCCGACTCCGCCCGGGGATCGAGCCGTCGATCGCGGCGACCGGGCTCATCGCGATCTGGGACGGGCTGCAGACGCAGTGGCTGCTCGACCCCGACGTCGACGTGACGGCCGGCCTCCGGGCCTACCTCGCCCTGATCCTCGTCGACGCACCGGAGTCGGAGGCATCGGTGACGCCGCGCTGAACGGCCGCCCGACTCAGGTGAACAGCCGGCGAAGGTCGGGAGAAGTCGGCCCCGCGCGCGTCCCGCGCCCGGGACCCTGGACACGTGAGAGTCGCACTCTTCGCGGAATCCTTCCTCCCCCACATGAACGGGGTCACGAACTCCGTTCTGCAGGTCGTGCGCCATCTCGAGGAGCAGGGCCACGAGACCCTCGTCATCGCTCCGCGCGCGGCGGGGCAGAAGGCCGACTCGCTGGGCTCGCGCACCGCGCTCGTCGCGTCGATGCCCCTCCCCTCGTACCCCGACGTGCGGGTCGCCCTCGCGCCGACCTGGCGGATCCGCCGCCTCCTCGAGGAGTTCCGGCCCGACGTCGTGCACCTCGCGTCCCCGTTCGTGCTCGGATGGCAGGCGCTCGTCGCCGCGGACGCCCTGCGGATCCCGGTCGTCGCGATCTACCAGACCGACGTCGTCTCCTACACCGAGCGCTACGGGGTCGCCGGCGCGGCCGCCGCCGCCGCCAATCACGTCGCCCGGCTGCACCGGCGCTCGACGCTCACGCTCGCGCCGTCGTCGGCCGCTCAGGCGCAGCTCGAGCAGCTCGGCGTGGACCGGATCTGGCGATGGGGCCGCGGCGTCGACGCCGACCGGTTCTCCCCGGCCCGACGCTCCGAGTCCTGGCGGGCACGGATCGCCCCCGGCGAGCGCATCATCGGCTACGTGGGCCGTCTCGCGGCGGAGAAGCAGGTCGAGGACCTGCACGTGCTCTCGGACCTGCCCGGAGCGCGGCTCGTGATCGTGGGCGACGGCCCCGAGCGCGCACGGCTCGAAGCGCGGCTGCCGGAGGCGGTGTTCACGGGCTTCCTCGGCGGAGACGAGCTCGCGGAGGCGCTCGCGAGCTTCGACGTCTTCGTGCACCCCGGCGAGAGCGAGACCTTCTGCCAGACGGTGCAGGAGGCCCTCGCGAGCGGCGTGCCCGTCGTCGCAACGGGGCGCGGCGGGCCGCTCGACCTCGTCCGCAGCAGCGTCGACGGTTGGCTCTACCGGCCCGGCGACCTGGACGACCTGCGGGCCCGCGTCGCGGACCTCCTCGGCGACGACGCCAAGCGACGGTCCTTCGGCCAGGCGGCGCTCGAGAGCGTCCGCGCGCGCACCTGGAGCGCGCTCACGGAGCAGCTCGTGAGCCACTACGCCGAGGCCGCGCGGCTGCGGCGCTTCGACGACGCGCTCCTCGCCCGCGGTGCCACCCGGCCGCTGCCGCCGACGTCGGCGCCTGCGACGCGGCGCTGGTCGAGCTTCGTCGCCCTGGGCGACTCGCTCACCGAGGGCCTGTGCGACACATCGCGCATGCGCGAGGGCGAGTACCGGGGATGGGCCGACCGACTCGCCTCCCTGCTCGCCCAGCGCAGCGGCGCGGACACGCCGTTCCGCTACGCGAACCTCGCCGTGCGCAGTCGGCGGGTGCGCGACCTGGTGAGCGAGCAGGGCCCCGCGCGATCGCGATGCGCCCCGACCTCGTGTCCATCCTCATGGGCGCGAACGACCTCGTCGGGCATGGGGCCGACCCCGTCGCCCTCGCGCGCGATCTCGAGCGGGTGGTCCGCGACATCCGCGCGACGGGAGCCGACGTGCTCCTCGTCACCCCGTTCCTCCCCCGTCGCCGCGCCGCGATGATCTTCGCGCGCCGCTTCGCGGCCTTCGCGCACGAGATCCGGCGGATCGCAGCCGAGACCGGGGCCATCCTGCTCGACGTGGAGGCCCTTCCGGAGCTCGGAGACCTGTCGATGTACGCCGAGGACCGCGTGCACCTCGGGTCGCGAGGCCACCGGCTCCTCGCGTACCGTGCGGCCGAGGTGCTCGGGATCCCCGACGCGGGAGCACTCGGCGACCTCGACGACGCGCTGCACGCCGACGCGCCGCCCGCGAGCGGATGGCTGCGCCGTCACGCGCTCCCCTGGGTCTGGCGCCGCATGCGCGGGCGGACAGCGGGCGACGGCCTCGTCGCGAAGCACGACGCGCTCGTCGAGCTCGCGGGGCGTCGCGCCCAGACCGGCGATGGCAGCGAGCTGTCGAGTCCGCCGCTTCCCTGATGTTCGCGCGGCGTTCACCCCGACGGAGCAGACTGCCGGGATGATCGACGAGTTCGTCTCCGCCCTCGCCGCGAACCCGTGGGCGCTCGCGGCGCTGTTCGGGCTCGTGCTCGCCGACGCGTTCCTCGTGGTCGTCCCGGGCGAGATCGCCGTGACGGTTCTCGCCTCGGTGTCGTTCACGCCGTCGGGGCCGCCGCTGTGGGGCGTGATCCTCGTCGCGGCGGCGGCCGCGTTCGCGGGCGACGCCGCCTGCTACGCGCTCGGGCGCGCGTTCCACCCCCAGCGCTGGCGCGTCATGCGGCATCCGCGCTTCCAGCGCGTCTTCGCGTGGGCCCAGACGCGTCTGCGCTCGCACGTTGCGGCCGCGATCTTCACGGTCCGGTTCATCCCGTTCGCGCGGCTCGCGGTGAACCTCACCGCAGGAGCGACGCGCATTCCCGCCGTGCGCTACCTGCCGGTGGCGGCGGGCGCCGCGACCGCATGGGCGGCCTACCAGGCCCTCGTCGGGGCCGCCGTCGGCGCGATCGTGCCCGGTGGGCCCGTCGTCGCCGTGCTCGTGTCGATCGCGGTCGCGCTCGTCCTCGGCTGGATCACCGACGCGCTCATCGCCCGCTTCGCGCCCCGCGGCGCGACCGGGCGCTGAAAGGGGCCGGCGCGCGGCCGGCCCCCTCGTCAGCGCCCGAGGCCCCCGAGAAGGCTCTCGAACGATCCGCCCTCGCCGAGGTAGCTCTCGGGCGAGAAGGGATCGACCCTCTCGACCGCGGTGCCGCCGGCGACCGCATCGGCGAGCTCGCGCGCGGCGCGGTCGACGCGCTTCTGGAGCGGCGCCACGCTGTCGGCGCCCTGGCCCCAGTCGTCGGCCGCGGCGAACACCCCGGTCGAGACCGGCTCGGCGTGCAGATACGTGAACAGCGGTCGGATGGCGTAGTCGATCGCGAGCGAGTGCCGCGGCGTGCCGGCCGTCGCGCCCAGCAGGACCGGGGTGCCCTCGATCGCCTCGCGGTCGAGCACGTCGATGAACGACTTGAAGAGGCCCGAGTACGAGGTCGAGAAGATCGGCGTCACCGCGATGAGGGCGTCGGCCGCCGCGACCCGCTCCATCACCTCCGCGAGGCCCTTCGGCGGGAAGCCGGTGAGCATCGCGTTCATGATGTCGTGCGCATGGTCGCGCAGCTCGACGACGGAGACGTCGGTCTCCACGCCGCGCGAGGCGAGATCGTCGATCACAGCACGCGTGAGCCGGTCCGCGAGGAGACGCGTGGAGGACGGTTCCGAGATGCCGGCCGAGAGGACGACGATGCGGGTGGTGCTCATGGCGGTCACGCTCCCTTCCGGGCTGCCGCGCCGAAGGCCGCTCCGGGCTTCGACGCCGTGTCGGTGTCCTGATACGGCGAACCGCCCGTGACGTTGTCGCCGCGGTTCGGGTTGGGGCGCGGCTGGCGCGGCTCGGCGTCGCCGTATCGGGCCTTCACCCGCGCGGCGTGCGTCGGGGCGTCGGGCACGTTCGCCGGGCGGTTCTGCGCGAGCTCCTTCCGGAGCACGGGCACGACGTCCTCGCCGAGGAAGTCGATCTGCTCGAGCACGGTCTTGAGCGGGAGCCCGGCGTGGTCGGTCAGGAACAGCTGGCGCTGGTAGTCGCCGAACGTGTCGCGCATCGCCGCGTAGCGGTCGATGACCTGCTGCGGAGAGCCGACCGTGAGCGGCGTCATCTCGGTGAAGTCCTCCATCGACGGCCCGTTGCCGTACACCGGCGCCGAGTCGAAGTACGGCCGGAACTGCCGGACGGCGTCCTGCGAGTTCCTCGCGATGAACACCTGGCCGCCGAGCCCCACGATCGCCTGCTCGGGCGCGCCGTGACCGTAGTGCGCATAGCGCTGGCGGTACAGCGAGATGAGGCGCTGGTAGTGCTCCTTGGGCCAGAAGATGTTGTTCGCGAAGAACCCGTCGCCGTAGTAGGCCGCCTGCTCGGCGATCTCGGGCGTGCGGATCGAGCCGTGCCACACGAAGGGCTTGACGTCGTCGAGCGGACGCGGTGTGGACGTGAAGCCCTGCAGCGGCGTGCGGAACGCGCCCTCCCAGTCGACGACGTCCTCGGTCCAGAGGCGGTGCAGGAGGTTGTAGTTCTCGATCGCGAGCTGGAGCCCCTGGCGGATGTCCTTGCCGAACCACGGGTAGACGGGGCCCGTGTTGCCGCGCCCCATCATGAGGTCCATGCGACCGCCCGACACGTGCTGGAGCATCGCGTAGTCCTCGGCGATGCGCACCGGGTCGTTCGTCGTGATCAGCGTCGTCGAGGTCGAGACGATGAGCCGCTCGGTCTGCGCCGCGATGTACGCGAGCGTGGTCGTCGGCGACGACGAGAAGAACGGCGGGTTGTGGTGCTCGCCCAGTGCGAACACGTCGAGCCCCGCCTCCTCGGCGTGCTTCGCGATCGCGATGACGTCGCGGATGCGCTCGGCCTCGCTCGGC
This sequence comes from Microbacterium sp. JZ37, assembly GCF_035188445.1. NCBI lineage: Bacteria > Bacillati > Actinomycetota > Actinomycetes > Micrococcales > Microbacteriaceae > Microbacterium > Microbacterium sp. JZ37. Next base: position 2,420,341 of record NZ_CP045253.1, read on the forward strand.
GTGTATCCGGTCGTGGGGTCGCGCGTGATGTCGCTCACGGACATGAGCCCGAACTGCATCCCGCTCCACGAGGTCGTGTCGCTCACCAGATCCTCCGATTCCGCGCGCGGATTCCCGCCCGCCGATTGCATGCAAGTGAATATACCTGGTTCAACGGCTCCCGAGCGAATCTATTCCCCGCGGCGCGGATCCTCGAGGGGGCCTCGCGCATCGGTAGCGTAGAGCGCGATGACGAGCGAGGCAGTGCCGCCGGTCACGGCGTCGACGGGGACGATCCGGCAGAAGCGGCGCGTGCCGTTCTGGGACAACGCGCGCTTCGCGTGCATCGTGCTCGTCGTGCTCGGCCACGCGATCCAGCGCCTCATCTACGACTCGGACGTCGCCTACGCGTTCTACCTCGCGTTCTACGCCTTCCACATGCCGGCGTTCGCGATCATCTCGGGCTACTTCTCGAAGTCCGACCCGCCGTCCCGTCGGCAGATGGTGCGCCTCATCACCGACGTGCTCCTGCCGTACCTCGTCTTCGAGGCCCTGTGGTGGTTCACGAAGTGGCTCGTCGAGGGCCAGGTCGACCCCAACCTCACCAAGCCGTCGTGGACCCTGTGGTTCCTGCTCGCGCTCGGCATCTTCCGGCTCGTGCTGCCCTACCTCGCCCTGCTGCGCTGGCCGCTCCTGTGGTCGGTGCTCATCTCGGTGGGCGTCGGATACCTGCCGAACGTCGACAGCACCTTCTCGCTGTCGCGCACCCTCGGCTTCCTGCCCTTCTTCGTGCTCGGATGGTGGCTGCGCGAGCACGACATCGTCGAGCGGCTCGGCCTCCTGCGCCACCGCCCCTGGTGGGCGTACGCGGGCGCGCTCGCCCTGTTCGCGATCGACGGATGGCTCGCCTGGACCGGAATCGAGACATGGCGCGAGATGGAGCTGCGCTACTGGTTCTTCTACGACGACGCGTACGTCGATCTGCTCTCGCACAGCGTCTGGTGGGCGGGCGCCATGCGTCTCGCGACGCTCGCGATCGGGCTCGTCCTCTCGGCGGCGTTCTTCGTGCTCATCCCCCGTCGGCAGACCCCCTGGACGCGCCTCGGGCAGTACACGATGTACGTCTACCTGCTCCACTCGTTCGTGCTGTACCCGTTCCGCGAGTCCGGCGTGCTGCGCGATCTCGAGCCGACCTGGATCTGGCTGCCGACGGTCGCCGTCCTCTCGGTCGCGGTCACGGTGCTCCTCTCGACCCGGCCGGTGCGCTGGCTGACGGGGCCGCTCGTCGAGCCGCGCGCCCGCTGGCTCTTCCAGGACCCTGCCCTGCTCCCCGGCCGACGGAACGACCCGACCGGCTCACGCCGGCCGAAGCCCTGATCCGCCGCGCACGACCCCGGGTACAGCGAAGGCCCGTCCCACCGGGGACGGGCCTTCGAGAAGACGATTGAACGCTGGTCGCGCTCTGCCTTATCGGCGCAGACCGAGACGCTCGATCAGCGCACGGTAGCGTGCGATGTCGATGTCCTGGAGGTAGCCGAGCAGGCGGCGGCGCTGACCGACGAGCAGGAACAGGCCACGACGCGAGTGGTGGTCGTGCTTGTGCTCCTTGAGGTGCTCGGTGAGGTCCTTGATGCGCTGCGTCAGCAGCGCGACCTGCACCTCGGGGGATCCGGTGTCACCGGGGTGCGTCGCGTACTCTTCGATGATCGCCTTCTTGACGTCTGCTTCCAGAGCCATAGATTCGATCCCCTCTCTCCTCGTTGCGCGGCGCCCGTCGCCTGATGCGCGAGCTCTCTTCATCCGCGGCCGATCGAACGGCAACCACCAGAGTCTACCCCATCCGCGGGGCACGGAAGAGCGGATAGCCTCTCCCCGATGTCCTCGCGCGTGCTCCTCGACCTGCGTCCCCTGACACAGAGCCCCGCGTTCGCGCGCCTGTGGGTCGGATCCACGCTGGGCGGGCTCGGCGGGCAGCTCACGATCACCGCGGTCATGTTGCACATGTACGAGCTGACCGGGTCGACGTTCGCCGTGTCGATGATCGCGGTCGCAGGCCTCGCGCCGATGATCGTGGCGGGCCTCTACGGAGGCATGCTCGCCGACTGGTTCGATCGGCGGACGGTCGCCCTCGCGGCGGCCACGGCCACGTGGCTCACGACGGCCCTTCTCGCGGTGCTCGCGTGGACCGGGCACATCGACGCGGGATGGCTCTACGCGCTCTCGATCGTGAACTCGGCCGCGAACTCGATCGTGTCGGCGACGAAGATGGCGATCACGCCGCGCCTCGTCGGCGCTGAGCTGATCCCTGCCGCCGCAGCGCTCAACGGCATCACCGTGGGGATCATGGTCATGGTGGGGCCGGCGCTCGGCGGCGTCCTCGTCGCGCTCTTCGGCTACCCCCTGACCTACACGCTCGACGTCGTCCTCATGCTGTCACTGTTCCTCGGTCTGTGGACGCTCCCCCGTCTGCGCCCCGAGGGCGCGACGGCGCGCCCGGGGCTCGCCTCCCTCGCAGACGGATGGCGTTTCCTGCGTCGCGCCCCGAACATCCGGATCCAGTTCCTCCTCGACATCGTCGCGATGACCTTCGGGAACCCCCTCGCGCTGTTCCCCGCGATCGGCGCGATCGTCCTCGGCGGCGGAGAGATCACGACGGGCCTGCTCGTCGCGGCGAACGCGGTCGGCGCGTTCGCGTCGAGCCTCTTCTCCGGGCGCATCTCGGCGTACCGCTTCCACGGCCTGGGGATCACGCGCGCGATCCAGGTGTTCGGCGTCGTGACCGCGGTGTTCGGCCTCGTGCTCGCGGCGGCCGCGGCCGGATGGCTCGGCCCCGGCGACGTCGGGCCGAGCAGCCCGAACGTGCCGCTCATCGCGATCGCGATGCTCTGTCTCGCGTGCACCGGCGCTGCCGACAACGTCAGCTCGATCTACCGGCAGACGATGCTGCAGTCGGCTGTGCCCGATGCCATCCGCGGTCGCCTGCAGGGCGTGTTCATCGTCGTGGTGACGGGCGGCCCGCGCATCGGCGCACTCTACGCGGGCGGTCTCGCGACCGCCGCCTCGGGGTGGCTCGGCGAGGCAGGGAGCGCGTGGCTCCCGCCGCTGCTCGGCGGGCTGCTCGTCGTCGCGATCACGACCGCGATCGTCCGCGCGCACCCTCGATTCCGGGCCTACGACGCCGAAGCTCCCGAGCTCTGACACAGCAGGAGGGCCGACCCCGCGGGGCCGGCCCTCCTGCTGCATACGACGTCAGGCCGCGAGCGCGCCCTGGAGGTCGAGGGTGATCTTGACGTCCTTGCCGACGAGGACGCCGCCGGTCTCGAGCGCGGCGTTCCAGGTGAGGCCGAAGTCCTCGCGGTTGATCGTGGCCTTGGCCGTCGCGCCGGCCTTGTAGTTGCCCCACGGGTCCGTGCCGAACCCGCCGAGCTCGAGCTCGAAGGTGACCGGGCGGGTGACGCCCTTGATCGTGAGGTCGCCGTCGACGTAGAACTCGCCGTTCTCGTGACGCACGCCCGTGCTCGCGAACGTGAGCGCCGGGTGGTTCTCGACGTCGAAGAAGTCCGCCGAGCGGAGGTGCTGATCGCGGCCCTCGTCGTTCGTGTCGAGCGACGCGGCGTCGGCGCTCGCGGTGACGGAGGCCTCGAGCACGTTCTCGGGGAGGACGATCGTGGCCGACTTGACCGTGAAGGCGCCGCGCACCTTCGAGATCATCATGTGGCGCACCTCGAAGCCGACCTCGCTGTGCGCGGGGTCGAGGTTGTAGGTGCCGGGACGGTAGCCGGGGATGTCGATGGTCATGGATGCTCCTCAGATGGTCGGGCCGCTCCGAGCGGCGTCACAGAGGAACAATACGCATTCACCTGAATATATTCCACCCGAGGCGCTGAACATCGCGTGAGCGTCGCCTGAACGCGCGGAGCGCCCTGCGGATTCCTCCGCAGGGCGCTCCCGGATCGAATCGCGTCAGGCGACGTCGATGAGGTCGATGATGAAGATGAGGGTCTTGCCGCTCAGGAAGTGCCCCGAGCCCGCGGGACCGTAGGCGAGGTGCGGAGGGATCACGAGCTCGCGGCGTCCGCCGACCTTCATGCCGGGGATGCCGTCCTGCCACCCCTGGATGAGACCGCGCAGCGGGAACTGGATGCTCTCGCCGCGGTTCCACGACGAGTCGAACTCGTCGCCGGTCTCGTACTCGACACCGGCGTAGTGGACGGTGACGGTGTCGCCCGCCTTCGCCTCTGCGCCGTCGCCGACGATGATGTCGCGGATGGCGAGCTCGGAGGGAGCGGGGCCCTCGGGCGCGTCGAATTCGGGCTTGGTGCGTTCTGCGCTCATGCCTCCATCTTGCCCGCTCTGGCCGAGATCCGCTCCCGGCGTGCGCGATCATCGCCCCGGGGACGCCGCGAAGGGCCGATGCAGCGCGGAGGGGGACTCGGCTGCATCGGCCCGCGGCCCGTGTCAGCGCACGCTCTCCCTGCGGGCGCGGGACACGAGAGCCCAGCCGGCGAGGAGGAGGCCGCCGCCGACGGCCAGACCGGCCCATCCGAGCTCGCCGCCGGTCGGGGCGAGCGGGCGGGGCTTGGGCTTCGGCTCGGGCTTCGGCTTCTCGGGCTTCGGCGGGGCGGCCGGTGCCTCCTCGTCGCGGGCGGTCACGGTGACCTCGTTGGTCGGCGCCTCCGGCTGGTTGCGCGTGGCGAAGGTCGCGACGTTGTCGAAGGACGTCTCGACCCGCTCGCCCGGCGCCAGCGGGGGCGCCGACGGGATGGCGGCCTCGAACGTCACCGTGACGACGGCGCCGGGGTCGATCGCCGCGATCTCGACGCGGTGCGTGGCGGACTCCGCATCGTATGCCGCGTCGCAGGGAACCGAGCACGTCGCCTCCGCGGCGCTCTCGAGCCCGTCCTGCAGCGCGTCGACGACGACCACGTCGCGGCTCGGGGCATCGCCCGATGCCGTCAGCGTGATGCGGTACTGCACGGTGTCGCCGAAGTCGACCCGGCCGTCCGACTCGACCCAGTCGCCGCCGTCCTGCTCCCAGACCGACTTCTCGGCCTCGAGCGCGCCCGCCACGAGCGGCGTCGGCTCGCAGTCGACGTTGTTGCCGGGCATCGCGGCCACGGCGCCGACGGGCTCCGGGCAGACCGGCTGCTCGGGCGCGGGATCGTCCTCGGTCGTGACCCAGGCGATGTTCTCGTACTCGCCTGCGGGTGCGTCATCCGCGAACCGCACCGTGAGCACGAGCTCGACGCTCTCCCCTGCCCCGAGCAGGGCGGGGTCGACCGCGCAGGTCACGGTCTGGCCGTCGGCGGAGCACCCGTCGGGCCCGGAGACGAAGACCATCCCATCGGGGAGGCGATCGGTCACCGTGACCGGCTCGTCGGCGTCGGCGTCGCGCGAGCCGATGTTCGCCACCGTGATGGTGTAGTCGAACTCCTGCCCGGCCTCCGCCGTGACGCCGCGGTCGTCCTTCGTCAGGAGGAGGTCGACGGGGTGATCGGCGTTGACGATCGTGCACACGACGTCGACGATCCCGACGATGGTCACGACGTCGTCCTCGAGCGCGCCGCCCACGCACGTCCACATGCCCGCCTCGTAGCCGCCGGGCCCGCTCTCCGACAGGGAGTAGGCGCCCGCGGGGACATCCGCCCTCGTCACGGCCTCCTCGCCGGTCGTGCCCTCGATCGCCACGGGCCCCTCGGCCCGGAGGACGAAGTCCGACACCTCGGCGTCGCCGCCGTCGTCGTTGTGGACGACCTTGACGAGGGTGAGGGTGGGGTGCTGCAGCGGCGTCGGCTCGCAGTCGACGTTGTTCGACGGGCTGGGGCACTCCGGCTCCTCAGGAGCCGGGTCGTCCTCGGTCGTCACCCACGCGAGGTTCTCGTACTCGCCGGCGGGCGCGTCGGCCTCGAACGCGACCGTGAGCACGAGCTGCACCGACTCGCCCGCGCCGAGCAGGGCGGGATCGATCTCGCAGGTCACGACGCGGCCGTCGGCCGAGCACTCGGCAGGGCCGGACACGAAGCGCATGCCCTCGGGCAGCTCGTCCACGACCGTCACGGGCTCGTCCAGGTCGGCATCGCGCGCCCCCTCGTTCACCACCGTGATCGTGTAGTCGAAGCTGTCGCCGTTGGCCCCGGTGGCTCCCCCGTCGTCCTTCGTGAGGGCGAGGTCGACGGGATCGTCGTCGTTCACGATCGTGCACACCGCGACGTCGCCGACGCCGAGGGCGAGCGCCGATCCGTCGAGGGCTCCGCCCTCGCACGACCATGCCGAGGCCGTGTAGCCGGGCCGCGTCTGCTCCGACAGCTCGTACACGCCGGCGGTGACGGGCGCGTCGGTCACGGCATCGTCGCCCGAGACTCCCGAGAGAGAGTCCGGCCCCTCGGCCATCAGCGGGAAGTCCGCGACGCCGAGGTCGCCGCCGTCGTCGTTCACGACCTCCTTCACGAGGGTGAGACGCGGCGCGATGTCGTCGTTCACGATCGTGCAGACCGCATCCTCGCCGACGTCGAGCGTCAGCGTCGAGCCGTCGAGCGCTCCGCCCTCGCAGCTCCACTCCCCTGCGGCGTAACCGCCGGGTCCGGTCTCGGCGAGGGAGTACTCGCCGGCGAGAACCGTCGCCGTCGTGACCGACGGGTCGCCGGTCGGCCCTGAGATGTCGGCGGGGCCGTCGGCGCTCAGGGTCCAGTCCGTCGGCAGCGCGGTGCCGCCGTCGTCGTTCACGACCTCCTTGACGAGCGTCAGATGCGGTGCGATGTCGTCGTTGACGATGGTGCACGTGACGTCCCCGCCGTTCGGGACGGTGACGACGCCGTCGGGCGTGACCGCGCCCCCGTCGCAGACCCAGACGCCCGGCTCGTAGCCGTCCGGCCCTTCCTCGCTGAGGACGTAGTCGCCGCCGGGGACCACGGCGTCGGTGACGGCAGGATCTCCCGTCACACCCGAGATGGTGACCGGCCCCTCGGCGGTCAGCGTCCACTCGGCGGGGTCGAGCGTCCCGCCGTCATCGTTGCGGACGTCCTTGATGAGCGTGAGCTCGCCGGGCTGGTCGTCGTTCACGATCGTGCAGACCGCGACGTCGCCCACGTGGAGGACGAGGTCCGCACCCGTCAGGGATCCGCCGTCGCAGCTCCACGCGCCGGCTGCGTAGCCGCCCGGGCCCGACTCCGACAGCGCGTACTCTCCCGCCGAGACGGGCGCCTCGGTGACGGCCGGGTCGTCGGTCACGCCCGAGATGGGCGTCGGCCCGTCGGCCATGAGGGTCCAGTCGATGTCGACGGCCGTGCCGCCGTCGTCGTTCACGACCTCCTTGATGAGGGTGAGCAGCGGCGCGATGTCGTCGTTCGTCAGCTCGCAGTACGCGCTGCCGCCGTTCGCGACGGTCACCTCGCCCTGCGCGAGGTCGACCTCGGTCTCCCGCGTCTCGTCGGTCCAGCAGGACACCCCGGTCAGCTCATAGCCCGCGAGCGCCTCCTCGCCGATCGCGTACGAGCCGGCAGACACCTCGGCGTCCGTGACCTCGGGCGAGCCCTCGGTCCCCGAGATCGGAGTGGGGCCATCCGCCGTGAGCGTGAAGTCCGTATCCACCGCCGTCCCGCCGTCGTCGTTCACCACGCTCTTCACGAGCGTGAGGTGCGCGGGCAGGTCGTCGTTCGTCACCTCGCACAGAGCCGTCGCCCCGTTCGCGAGAACCAGCTGCCCCTCCTCGAGATCGATCGGCGTCTCCCGCGTCTCGTCGGTCCAGCAGGACACCCCGGTCAGCTCATAGCCCGCGAGCGCCTCCTCGCCGATCGCGTACGAGCCGGCAGACACCTCGGCGTCCGTGACCTCGGGCGAGCCCTCGGTCCCCGAGATCGGGGTGGGGCCATCCGCCGTGAGCGTGAAGTCCGTGTCCACCGCCGTCCCGCCGTCGTCGTTCACCACGCTCTTCACGAGCGTGAGGTGCGCGGGCAGGTCGTCGTTCGTCACCTCGCACAGAGCCGTCGCCCCGTTCGCGAGAACCAGCTGCCCCTCCTCGAGATCGATCGGCGTCACCCGCGTCTCGTCGGTCCAGCAGGACACCCCGGTCAGCTCATAGCCCACGAGCGCCTCCTCGCCGATCGCGTACGAGCCGGCAGATACCTCGGCGTCCGTGACCTCGGGCGAGCCCTCGGTCCCCGAGATCGGAGTGGGGCCATCCGCCGTGAGCGTGAAGTCCGTGTCCACCGCCGTCCCGCCGTCGTCGTTCACCACGCTCTTCACGAGCGTCAGCTGCGCGGGGGCGTCGTCGTTCACGATGGTGCAGACGGCGTCGACGTCGAGGGGCAGCGTGAGCTGATCGCCCTCGAGGACGCCCTCCGTGCAGCTCCAGGCGCCGGCCGCGTATCCAGAGGGTCCGACCTCGGCGAGCGTGTACTCGCCGGCCGAGACGGTCTCCGGCCCGACGCCGCCCGGTCCCGAGATCGGGGTCGGGCCCTCGGCGCTCAGCGTCCAGTCCGTGGCGACCGCCGTGCCGCCGTCGTCGTTCACGACGTCCTTCACGAGGGTCAGCGTCGGCGCGATGTCGTCGTTCACGATCGTGCACGTGACGTTCTCAGCCAGGTCGAGCGTGACCGTCGCCCCCTGCAGCGATCCGCCGCCCGTGCAGGTCCAGTCGCTCGCCGCGTATCCGCCGGGGCCGGCCTCGGACAGATCGTAGGAGCCCGCCGGCACCGCGACATCCGTGACGGCTCCCGACTCCGTGGCGCCGGAGATCTCGACCGGGCCAGACGCCGTGAGCGTCCACTCCGTCGCCGCGGCCGTGCCGCCGTCGTCGTTGACGACCTGCTTCCGCAGCGTGAGCCGCGGGGCCACGTCGTCGTTCACGATCGTGCAGACGACGTCGCCGGCGTTCGGGACGACGACCGTGTCGCCGTTCGCCTCCGCGCCCGAGCAGGTCCATGCGCCGGGCGTGTACCCCGCGGGGCCGCCGGTCTCCGAGAGCGTGTACTCGCCCGCCGAGACCTCCTCGACATCCGTGCCTCCCGGGCCCGAGATCGGGGTGGGCCCGTCGGCCGAGAGCGTCCAGTCCGTCGGCTCCGCCGTGCCGCCGTCGCCGTTGTCGACGCTCTTCACGAGCTGGAGCGTGCCCGGCAGATCGTCGTTCGTCAGCTCGCAGAACGCCGTGCCGCCGTTGGCCAGCGTGAGCTGACCCTGCTCGAGCGCGATCTCCGTCTGGCGCGTGTCGTCGGTCCAGCAGGACACCCCCGTGAGCTCGTAGCCGGCGAGAGGCTGCTCGCCGATCGCGTACGCGCCGGCCGGCACCTCGGCGTCCGTCACCTCGGGCGAGCCCTCCGTGCCCGAGATCGACGCGGGGCCGTCCGCTGTGAGCGTGAAGTCGGTCTCGAGCGCGATGCCGCCGTCGTCGTTCACGACGTCCTTCACGAGCGTGAGGTGCGCGGGCTGGTCGTCGTTGACGATCGTGCAGACAGCCGATTCGCCCGGCGCGATCGTCACGACATCGCCGACGAGGGCCGCCCCCGCGCACGACCAGGCGCTCGCGGTGTAGCCGGGCAGCTCCTCCTCCGACAGGGTGTAGGCGCCGGGGGTGACGAGCGAGGTGAAGTCGCTGCCCTCGCCGTCGACCGTGTCGGCGCCGGTGATCACGGTGTCGCCGTTCACCGCCGTGAGCGGGAAGTCGGCGGCCCCCGCGGTGCCGCCGTCGTCGTTGACGACCACCTTGTCGAGGGTCAGCGAGGTCACCTCGTTCGTGATGACGCAGTGCGGGGTCATGAGCCCGAGCGTCGCCGCCGACAGCACGAAGTCCTGCCCCGTGTAAGCCCCGCCCTGCCACACCGTGGTCTCCACGGTGGGCGAGCCGACCTGGAAGGGATCCTGGTAGGTGCAGACGACGGACAGGCCGGTGACGCCGGCGGGAAGCCCGTCGACGAGCTCCCCGACGCGGTAGTCGGGTTGCGCGATGAGTCCGCTCCAGGTGTGCGAGGTGTTCGCCGCGATCTCTGCCGTCACCGACGCGGTCGAGCCGTCCTGATCGGCGACCGGGCCCGTGGCTCCCCCCGCCCCGTGCGACGGCATGCCGTCGGCCTGGTCGATCACGTAGTCGAACAGGAGCCCGTCGGGCACCGCGCCGTCGACGACCTTCTCGACGATGAGGTCGCCGCACGTGCCGATCGTGAGGGCACCTGCTCCGACGAAGTCCTGGAGGGTCGCCTGCTGTGCGTTTCCGGTCCGCGAGTGAGCGGGACCGGTACTCACGTTCACGCACTCATCGTCCGGAAGGACCCCCGAGGCGGTCAGATCGACCGCGGACTCGCCGAACGTTCCGACGTTCCCCGCAGCGCCGTTCGTTCCGACCATCGCCTCGAAGACGGCGTCGCCGCTGGTCCAGGAGCTGCCATTCCACCGCAGGACGTCGATGTCGACGCCGCCGCCGCCGCTCGCGTCGTAGTCGAACTCGATGAGGAAGTCGTCGACACGTCCCTCCTCCGGGCCATTCAGCTCCTGGTAGACGGTCAGGTCTCCCGTGCCGTCTGCAGACCGCGTCCAGTACTGGTAGAGGATGACATGCTGCTGGCCATCGACGTCGACAATCTCGTAGGCAGCTCCGACATCGCAGAGGTCGGACTTGGTATTGGACGTGCCGAGCTCGGTCGGCCATTCGACGTCATCGAGCTTCGTTCCAGGGACGTGCTGATCGTCCTGGTCTCCGGGAATCGTTCCGCCTACGCAGTACTCGGATACGACCGAGCTGTCCAGGATGCCCGTCGTCGGGCGCCCATCCGGCGTGATGCCGGGGCCGTAGAAGGCGTCCCAGTCCGTCGGCCCCGCCTTGTCCCCGTCGATCGCGAACGAGGTGTTCACGATGCCCACGGTCGCGGCCTGCGCGGGGACGGCGACGAAGGCGCCGAACGAGGCGAGCACCACAGCGGTCGCGCCTGCGAGGAGCGCCCTCACGCGGCGGCGCACGGTTCGCCTCGAAGCCGGGCGTCCGACCATCCGGATCCTGGACATGATTCACTCCTGTCCGGGCACTTCTGCCCCCGTACCTGCGCCCACGCACGGGAAAGAGCCGCCGAGTCACGGCTGCGCGGGTGCAGCGGTCGCGAGACCGCTGAGGACAACTTCGCGACCTGGGAGGTTGCCGAGAGCTGTCACCGTCGCAATTCACCCGGCCCGTCACCCGCCCCGCACGAGGCGACGGGGAGCGCGGAATTCCGCGGGTTCACCCGGCTCGTCACCCGTCCGCAGGAGCGTCGTCGAGAACACGGCCCCCGCGGAGCGCGCGAGAGGAGCACAATGTGGCTCGTGAGGGGTAGTTCGGATGCTTCCGTACCCGGGGAGGCTCCGCGAGCACCGAGCGTTTCAGCGCGCATCTATCGAGCTCTCGGCACCAGGTCCTGGGATACAGCGCTGCGCCTGGTCGAGGAGAACTGGACGCGGCTCATCGCCGAGGACGTGTCGGCGATCCGCGCGGTCGTCGAGACCGTGCCGGTCGAGCGACTCGAAGCCGACCCGCGGTGGCCGCGTGCACGGGCCTACCTCCTGACCATCCCGACGAAGAGCGCTCCCCCGCGCGTCGGCCCCGGTGGCGAGCGCGTCGACGAGGTGCTGCGGCTCACGTCGGCCGCGCGCGGCGCCCGGACCGCCGAGGACCACGCCGAGGCCCTGCGCCTGGTCCGCGCGGCCCGCGACGCGTACGAGTCCGCCTCTGCGCACCGAAGGGGGGCACTCGCGGACGACCTGCCGCAGCTCCTCCTCACGTGGGGGCTCACCGAGGCCCTCGGCGGCGACGGCGGCGCAGCGGTCGACCATCTCGTCCGCGCCTACTCGACCGCCCGATCCACCGGTGCGCCGCGCATCGCGCTGGCCGCGGCGTCCGAGCTCGCGTGGCAGCACGCGATGGAGGGCCGGTCAGATGCGCGCGACGACTGGATGGCGGCGGCGCGCCTGCTCCTCCCGGCGGGCGAGATGCAGCCGCACGCGCCCGTCTCGCTCCTGCTCGCGCACGCGATCGCGGCATACGACGCGAACGACCTCCCCGCCGCGCACCGCCTGCTCGAGGCGGCGTGGGACGACCGCGGCGAGCGCGCCGTGGAGATCTCGACGCTCCAGGCGTTCGTCGACGCGAAGGACCCGGCAGCGGATCCGTTCGCGCATGTGGCCCGTCTCGAGTCCGCATCGCTCGCGCACCTCATCGACGACCGGCGGGGCCGCCTCGACGCGGCGAGAGCGTGCGCGCTTCTGCACACGGGTCACGGCGAGCAGGCCCGACGCCTGCTCGAGGAGGTGGCCGTGCCCGTCCTGCCCTCCATCCGCGCCCTGCGCGCATCCGCGCATCTCGTGCAGGGAGACCTCGATCGCGCGCTCCGCGACGCGCACGCGTCGCTGCATGAGCTGGGTCGGCCGCGCGGGGTCGTCGAGGCTGCGGCGGTGATCGCGGCCGTGCACCTGCGCCGCCGCGACGGCGAGACGGCGGCCGCCTTCCGGCGCGCCGTCACGCTCGCCGACACGCATCGCCTGCCGCTCGCGCTCGCCAACCTGCCGGCGAGCGACTTCGCCGCGCTCGCGCCGTTCGCGCCATCGGGGAGCCCGAGCATGAGCGTCCTCGAGCGCGCGCCCGTCCGGCGTCCGAGCGTGCCCCCGCTGAGCGGCGTGCGCGCGACCGAGCAGGAGCTCGCGGTGCTCCGCCTCCTCGCCGGCGACCGGAGCATCGCACAGGCGGCCGCCGTGCTCGGGGTGAGCCCGAACACGGTCAAGACGCTCGCGCGGCGGATCTACGCGAAGCTCGGCGTCTCGGATCGCCGGCAGATGCTGCTCGCGGCGCAGGAGCACGGACTGCTCTGACCGACACCCTGGGGAGGGACGATGGAAGAGGACGAGGAGAGGGACGGGCTCCGCTCGGCCGTGTTCGAGGCACTCGCCGACGAGCGGTGGCGCGACGCCATGCTGCTCGTCGAGCGCGGGTTCGGCGCGCTGCTCGCGTTCGAGCCGGCGATCATCCGGACGGTCGCGGATGCGCTCCCGGAGGCGGAGCTGCACCGTCGTCCGCGCTGGATCGGCCTGCGGCAGTACGTCCACCATCTGCTCACGTCGCCCTCGAAGCCGCCCGTGTTCCCCGAGGCGGACCCGCGCGCGCTCGATCATCTCGAGGCGGGCGACCGCGTCGGGCTGCTCACCGGCCGTGCGGCCGCGCTGCGCACGCGCGGGATGTTCGCGGAGGCCGCCGCTGCCGCGGAGGATGCGCGCGACGCGCTGCAGCGTCTCGACGATGCGGACCGCGCCGAGCTCGAGCCGTTCCTGCCGACGCTCATGACCCAGTGGGGAGCGACCTTCGCGGCGGCGGGCGAGCTGCCCGCCGCGATCGACGTTCTCCTCGGGGCCGCGTCCCTCGCGGAGCGCACCGGCTCGCTCCGCGCCGAGATGGAGGCGCTGGGCGAGCTCGCGTGGATCAACGCGGCCGCCGGGGAGGGGGCGCATGCCGACCGGTGCATCGCCCGCGCGGACGCGCTGCGGCGCCGGCACCCGGACGTGCAGCGCATCCGCGGAGGACTCGCGCTCGCGAAGGCCTACCGCGCGAGCGACGCGCTCGACGTCGAGCGCGCGATCGCGCTGCTGGATGGCCATGAGGAGTCGTTCGAGGAGCTGGGGATCATCGCGGCGTCGCTGCGCAGCATCCTCGGGGCGAGGGCGCGTTCCGCCGACCCGGTCGACATGCTGAGCCGGCTCGAGGTCGAGGTCGAGAACAGCCCCGCGCCCCGGACGGCGAGCGGCCTCAACGCCGCGTTCGTCGCGATCGGCCGCGCGACGCTGCTGTCGTACCAGGGCCTCCATGAAGCGGCGATCCTCGCATTGGACGCCTGCCCCGCGCTCCCCCGCCCGGCGACGGGGGTGCTGCGCACCCGGCGGGCCGTCGCGCTCCTCGGCCTCGGCGAGCTCGACGCGGCCGTGCGCGAGGCGTCCCGCGAGACGTCGAGCGTCGCCCCGCGCGCCCGCACGGAGGCTCTCGTCGTCCGCGCGGCGGCCCTGCTGCGCCTCGGGAACCACGCGTCGGCTGTCACGTCGTTCCGCCTCGCGTGCGAGCTGAGCGAGGAGCACGGGCTGCGGGCATCGCTCTCCGTCGTGCCCGCGACCGACCTCGGCGCTCTGGGAGCGGCGGCCGGGCTGCCGCCCGCGGCAGAGCTCGTCGCCGCACGCGACGTCCTCACGCCGTCGCCCTCCTACCGCTACGAGCGGCTCTCGCCTCAGCAGCTGGCGGTCGTCCGCGCTCTCGTCGACCACGAGCAGGTCGCCCAGGCGGCCTCCGCCCTGGGCCTCAGCCCGAACACCGTCAAGACGCATCTCCAGGCCGCGTACCGGCGGCTCGGGGCGACCGACCGCACGTCGGCGCTCGAGGAAGCGGGGCGGCGGGGGCTGCTGTGAGGACCCGGAACAGAACTCAGCGCCCGGGCCGCGGCGATGCCTGCGAGACTTCCGAGCGCTGAGTGGATCTGACTCAAGGATGCTCCGGGCGCTCCGGCCGTGTCAAGAGCCGATTCCCGATCAGTACGACAGCAGCTCCCTGCGGGCGTGCGCGGCCCGCGCGAGGAGCGCCCGCTCATCCGACGCCGCGTGCGGGTCGCGCCCCGACACCGCGCGCTGGCGGGTCGCGGCGAGCGCCGTCGCGTCCCGGATGAACGCGCGCATGAGATCGGATCGGTCGCCGCGCAGGGTCCGCGCCCACGCCATCCCCGCGCGCCGGCCGGCCGGGGTCGCGAGCATCTCGACCTCCTGCGGCGTGAACCATCCGGCCGCCGCGTACTCGCCCAGCCGCTGCTTCGTGAGGCGCTCCTCCTCGCGTCGGAGTCGCACCAGCACGAGCGTGAAGATGACGAACAGCGGCACCTGCAGGACGACGTAGAGGTGGAGGAAGCCCTCGAGGTCGGTGAACGTGGCCGAGCCGTTCCAGAGCGCGTGCAGGGCCATCGCGCCGAGCAGTCCGCCGAGCCACGGGCCGAGCGCGGCCCCGAACGACGCACCGCGGCGCACCGCGCGCCCGAGCGCGTAGCCGGTGACCGCGGTGAACATCGCGTGCGCGAAGGGCGAGAGGAGCCCGCGCAGCACGAACGTCCAGGTGAGCGACGCGGCGCCGCCCTCGATCACCGACACCGCGAAGTACTGGATGTTCTCGGTGAATGCGAACCCCGCCCCCACGAGCGCGCCGTACACCACGCCGTCCACAGGGCCGTCGAACGCGCGGCGTCCCATGACGAGGATGAGGAGCAGCCCCGCCCCCTTCGCGAGCTCCTCGACGATCGGCGCCTGCACGACCGTGCCGAGGAGGTCGAGCGCGGGCGACCGCGGGAGCGTCATCTGCACCCCCAGGTCGAAGAGCAGAGCGAAGCCCACGGACGCGATCGCTCCCCACGCGAGCGCGAACACGACGAGGCTCCGCGGCTCGGGCTCCCAGCGGTCGACCCACAGCATCGCCGACACGACGAGCGCGAACGGCACGAGGGCGAGCACGAGGCCCACGATCGACGCGGCCGTCCCGAGCGCGCTCGTGAAGTACGACGCGAGGCCGAACAGCAGGACCGCGAGGACGGCCCACAGCCAGATCCACGCACCGCGCCCTCGGCGCGTGGGCACGGGGAGGCGGGGAAGGTGCGGCTGCGTGTGGCCGCCGACCGGGATGGCCGCGCCCGGCGCGCGCTCCGGCTGATCGAAGGGCGTCGAGAACGGCTGCTGCGACGGCGGCGTGAGCCCGGTGCCGTAGGTCATGTCACACAGCCTATGGCTCCGCTTTTGTGCAGATCCGTCCCAGGATCGTGCACGGGCGGCGGATAGCCTGGATTCCATGCGCTTCGCCCACGTGACCTTCCCCGGGGGCGTCGCCCCTTCCCTCGCGCTCGTCGACGACGACGGCGCCGTCGCGGTCGCCGAGCTCGTCGAGGGCGGGCCCGACACGATCGAGCAGCTCATCGCGGGCGGACCGGAGCTCCTGGAGCGGGTCAGGGCCGCGGCGGGCGCGGGGCAGCGGACCCCGGTGTCGGAGCTCGACTTCGCACCGGCCCTGCTCACCCCGCCGACCATGCTCGCCGTCGGGCTCAACTACGCCGCGCACTCGGGCGAGCTCAACCTCAAGACCGACGACACCCCGACGGTGTTCACGTTCTGGCCCAACTCGCTCCAGGGCCACGGGCAGACCACCACGTGGTCGCGTCGCATGAGCGAGGCCGTGGACTACGAGGCCGAGCTCGGCGTCGTGATCGGCCGCCCGGCGAAGGACGTCTCCGAGGAGGACGCCCTCGACTACGTGTTCGGGTACACGGTCGTCAACGACATCTCGGCGCGGAACATCCAGTACTCCGAGGCGCAGTGGTGCCGCTGCAAGTCGCTCGACGGCTTCACGCCCGTCGGGCCGTACATCGTCACGGCCGACGAGATCGCCGACCCGCAGGACCTGCACATCTGGACGCGCGTGGACGGGCACATGATGCAAGACGCCTCGACCGGGCAGATGGTGCGCACGGTCGCCAAGCTCATCTCGCACCTGTCGCAGGGGATCACGCTCCTGCCGGGCACGCTCATCTCGACCGGCAGCCCCGGCGGCTCGGGGTTCTCGCGGACGCCGCAGGTGCTCCTGCGCGACCGCTCGACCGTGACCGTGGGGATCGACGGCATCGGCGAGCTCACGACGCACTGCCGCATGACGGACTGATCGCTTGGCGCGAAGGCCCCCGCTCCGGTTCCTGAGCGGGGGCCTTCGCATGCGGCGCGCTACGCCTGGGTCGGCACGTCCTCCGGCGCGATCACGGGCATGACCGACGTCACCGGCTCGAGGCCGGACAGGCGCGACGGGCTGAGCTGCTTCTCGACCTCGTCGCGGTCCATGAGACCGGCCTCGACGACGAGGTCGGCGACGTTGCGGTTCGTCAGCAGCGCGGTCTTCGCGAGGGCCGCAGCGGCCGAGTAGCCGATGAACGGCGTGAGCGCCGTGATGACGCCCACGCTCGAGCCCACCATCGCACCCAGGCGGGCGCGGTTCGCCGTGATCCCGTCGACGCAGTTGACGCGCAGCGTGCGCATCGCCTGGCGCATCCAGATGATCGACTGGAAGATCGAGTGCGCGATCACCGGCTCGAACGCGTTGAGCTGCAGCTGACCGGCCTCGACCGCCATGGTGACCGTGACATCCGCTCCCGCGACCGCGAACGCGACCTGGTTCACGACCTCGGGGATCACGGGGTTCACCTTGCCGGGCATGATGCTGGATCCCGCCTGGCGCGCCGGAAGGTTGATCTCGCCGAACCCGGCCTGCGGACCCGAGGAGAGCAGGCGCAGGTCGTTGCAGATCTTCGACAGCTTGATCGCGTTGCGCTTGAGCGACGCGGAGAACGACATGAACGAGCCGGTGTCGCTCGTGGACTCGACGAGGTCGCTCGCCGTCTCGAGGTCGAGCCCCGTGATGTCGCGGAGATGCCGCTCGACGGCCTTCGCGTACCCGGGGTGCGTCGTGATGCCGGTGCCGATCGCCGTCGCGCCCATGTTGATCTCGTGCAGGAGCACGGCGTTCTCGTTGAGCCGCTGGTAATCGGCCTCGAGCGTCGTCGCGAAGCCGTGGAACTCCTGCCCGAGCGTCATGGGGACGGCGTCCTGCAGCTGCGTGCGTCCGACCTTGAGCACATCGTGGAACTCGACGGCCTTGCCGAGGAACGACCGCCGCAGGAGGTCGAGCTCCTCGAGGAGGGAGCGCAGCGACAGCGAGAGCCCGATCTTGATCGACGTCGGGTACACGTCGTTCGTCGACTGGCTGCGGTTGGTGTGGTCGATCGGCGAGAGGTACGCGTAGTCGCCGCGCTCGCGTCCCGCGAGCTCGAGGGCGATGTTGGTGATGACCTCGTTCGCGTTCATGTTCGTCGAGGTCCCCGCGCCGCCCTGGATGACGCCGACGCGGAACTCGTCGTGGAACTGCCCGTCGATCACCAGCTGCGCGGCGCGATCGATGAGGTCGGCCCGGTGCGCGTCGAGCACGCCGATCTCGGCGTTCGCGCGGGCAGCCGCCTGCTTCACCATGGCCAGCGCGACGACGAGCTCGGGGTAGACCGAGATCGGGCGCTTCGTGATGTCGAAGTTCTCCATCGCCCGCGCGGTGTGGATGCCCCAGTACGCCTCGCGGGGGATCTCCATGGACCCCAGGGAGTCGGTCTCGGTGCGGGTGGGGGTTGCGTCCTGAACCATGTGCGTCTTCCTCGTGGGTCTTCACGTCGATGTGAGCGGGATGTGCACGATCCTACTCAGGGCAGGTGCTCTCGGTTCTCGACATCGCGTACAGGGTGTTCGCGCCCGATGTACAGAGCGTACAAGTGCCATGTCCTCCCCCGCGAGAGCGCTCGTCCGCATTAGCGTGGACCCGTGACCCCCGATGCGCAGACCGCGCCCCCCATCGCCCCGACCGCCCCGCGACGCCCTGTCGTCCGCACGCATCACGGCGACGTGGTCGAGGACGGCTACGAGTGGCTGCGTGCGAAGGACGACGCCGAGGTGAGAGCGCACCTCGAGGCGGAGAACGCGTACACCGACGCCCGTCTCGCCCACCTCGAGCCGCTGCGCGAGACGATCTTCCAGGAGATCAAGGGCCGCGTGCGCGAGACGGACCTGACGGTCCCCGTGCGCCAGGGCGGATGGTGGTACTACGGCCGCTCGCTCGAGGGCCGGCAGTACGGCCTCCAGTGCCGCGCGCCGCTCGCGAGCGAGGACGACTGGACTCCCCCGAAGCTCGACGTCGACGTCGAGGTGCCGGGCGAGCAGGTGCTGCTGGACGGCAACGTCGAGGCGGAGGGACACGAGTACTTCGCACTCGGGGCGTTCAGTGTGACGACCGACGGCTCGCGCATGCTGTGGGGCGTCGACACGCAGGGCGACGAGCGGTACACCGTCCGCGTGAAGGACATCGCGACCGGCGAGCTCCTGCCCGACGTGCTCGAGGGGCTCGGCGGCGGGGCGCGCTTCACCCCCGACGGGCGCTTCATCCTCTACTCGACCGTGGACGATGCGTGGCGCCCCGACGGCGTCTGGCTCCACCGCGTGGGCGAGCCGACCCGCGAGCACGACGTCGAGATCGCGCACGAGGACGACGACGCGTTCTGGATCGGAGCGGGCTTCACCCGCAGCCGGCAGTACCTCGTGATCGAGTCGGCGTCGAACACGACGAGCGAGATCCAGGTGCTCCCCGTCGCCGACCTGCCCCGCCTCGCCGAGGATCCGGCAGCCGTCCCCCGCACGACCATCTGGAGCCGCTCGGAGCGCATCGAGTACTCCGTCGACCACGCCGTCGTCGACGATGCGGACTGGCTCTACGTGCTCCACAACCGCGGCGCGCTCGACTTCGAGCTCGTGCGCGTGCCCGCCGACGCCCCCGACGCGGAGCCCGAGCTCGTCATCCCCCACTCCCCCGGCACGCGCCTCGAGAGCGTCGACTGCCTGCGCGACTTCGCGATCGTGGAGTACCGGTCCGGCGGCATCCCGCGGGTCGGCATCCTCGACTACCGGACCCACGCCGTGCGCGAGATCGCGTTCGACGAGCCGCTGTACAACGCGGGGTCCGGAGGCAACCCCGAGTGGGCGCAGCCCGTCGTCCGACTGAGCTACGGCTCGTTCACGACGCCTGGCACGGTGTTCGACTACGTGGTCGAGACCGGCGAGCTGCGCGAGCTCAAGCACGTCGAGGTGCTCGGCGGCTACGACCCCGCCGACTACGGCCAGGAGCGACTGTGGGCGCCGGCGGCCGACGGCACGCTCATCCCCGTCTCCGTCGTGTGGAAGCGCTCCTTCGGCGACCCGGGCGCCGCACCCCGCCCGCTGCACCTGTACGGCTACGGCTCGTACGAGCACTCGATCGACCCCGGCTTCTCGTACGCGCGCCTGTCGGAGCTCGACCGGGGCGTCGTCTTCGCCGTCGCCCATGTGCGCGGCGGCGGCGAGATGGGCCGCGCGTGGTACGAGGACGGCAAGCTCGCGAACAAGCGCAACTCGTTCACCGACTTCGTCGACGTCGCGCGCTTCCTCGTGGACGGCGGGTACACCTCGCCGGACCGGATGGTCGCCGAGGGCGGGTCCGCCGGCGGTCTGCTGATGGGCGCGGTCGCGAATCTCGCCCCCGAGCTGTTCGCGGGCATCCTCGCCGATGTCCCCTTCGTGGACGCGCTCACGACCATCCTCGACCCGTCCCTCCCGCTCACCGTGATCGAGTGGGAGGAGTGGGGCGACCCGCTGCACGACCCCGAGGTCTACGCGTACATGAAGTCGTACACGCCGTACGAGAACGTCCGCGAGGGCGTGCGGTACCCGCGCATCCTCGCGATGACGTCGCTCAACGACACGCGCGTGCTGTACGTCGAGCCGGCGAAGTGGGTCGCGCGCCTGCGCGAGGTCGACGCGGACGCGCTCCTGCGGTGCGAGATGACCGCAGGGCACGGCGGCGTGAGCGGCCGCTACAACGCGTGGCGCGAGCGCGCGTTCCAGCTCGCGTGGATGTTCGACGTCCTGGGGATCGCCGACGAGGCCTCAGACCGGCTTGCGTGAGAAGCGCTCGAGCCGCTCCTGCGGGGTGAGCGCGGCCATCTCGGCGTACCACGCGGGCGTGAAGTAGTCGCCCGGGTCGGCTGACGCGACCGGCACGACCGAGTGGGTGATCGTGTCGTCGTAGACGTGCACGAGGTGGAACGCCTGGCCCGCGTCCATCCCGTTCACGCTCTGCGCCGGGAGCGCGATGTCCATCGTGTAGCAGGAGGCCGATGCGACGCTCACGGGGATGCCCGCGAA
Organism: Microbacterium sp. JZ37; assembly: GCF_035188445.1. Taxonomy (NCBI): domain Bacteria; kingdom Bacillati; phylum Actinomycetota; class Actinomycetes; order Micrococcales; family Microbacteriaceae; genus Microbacterium; species Microbacterium sp. JZ37. The sequence goes on from NZ_CP045253.1 coordinate 2,441,098, forward strand.
GGTGCCGCTCGTCGAGTAGTGCAGATGCCCCGCGAGGATGGCGCGGACGTCCGACCCGCGCAGGACGCGCGCGAGCTCATCCTGGCGGCGCAGCTCGAGGATGTCGAACAGCGGGATGTGGCTGGGCAGCGGCGGATGGTGGAGCGCGAGGACGGTGCCGAGCGGCGCGGGTGTCGCGAGCTGCTCCGCGAGCCACTCGAGCTGGCCGTCGTCGAGATCGCCGTGGTGCCATCCGGGGACCGATGAGTCGAGCGCGATGAGACGGAGCCCGCCGACATCCCATGCGCCGGTCACCGCCTCCTGCGTCGCGGGCAGGCCGAGCAGGTCGCGGCGCAGCTCCGGGCGCTCGTCGTGGTTGCCCGCGACCCAGACGACGGGAGCGCCCAGGCGCTCGGCCACGGGGTCGACGAGGGCGCGCAGGCGGGTGTAGGCCTCGGGCTCGCCGAGGTCGGCGAGGTCGCCGGTGAAGACGAGCGCGTCGACGCCGCCCGCGAGGCGCTCGACGCGCTCCAGGGTCTGCACGAGGTTGGCGTCGGTGTCGATCGCGCCGTTGAGCAGGCGCCCGCCCGCGAGCAGGTGGGTGTCGCTCAGGTGGACGATCGTGCGCCGCGCGGGCGCATGCCTGCCGAACTGCTCCATGCCGCCAGCCTAGGGGCCGCCCCGGACGGCGGCGCAACGAGCCCGTCTCCTGACGCGAGGACCCCATCGCCTGACGCGAGGGCCGCATGTCTCACTTCGCGCGGGAATTCGCCTCCCATGCCCGCAGCAATCGAGACATGCACGGCGCGCACTGAACACATGTCTCACTTCGCGCGGGAATTCGCCTCCCATGACCGCAGCAATCGAGACATGCACCGCCCGGTCCCGCACCCGTGTCTCACTTCGCGCGGGAATCGCACGGCGAAAGCCGCAAGAGATGAGACATGGGATGGCGCGCCGGACGACCCCGGGCGAGCGCCGGAGGACCGGACACCCGCGCAACGACGGCGACACCGCGTGCACAGGGCGGGGGCGCGCCGGATCGGCGCCGATCCGCGCGCGCAGGCGCCGCTCCGGTCGGCTCCGCCGGGCCATCCTGCCGCTATGTCGCGTCGTCCTGAGCCTCTCCCCCTCGACCTGGCCACTGCGCCGTTCCACGTGCGTGACGCGCTCGATCGCGGCATCTCGACCGCACGGCTCCGGGCCCTCGACCTCGACCGCCCCTATCCCGGGGTGCGGACGCCGCGCGCCCTCGCTCCCGACAGCCTCCGCGAGAGATGCCTCGAGTATGCGCCGCGGCTGAAGCCCGGCGAGTTCTACAGCCACGACACCGCGCTCGGCCTCATCGGAGTGCCGGTGCCGGCTCGGGCGAACGCGCAGCTGCACGTGTCGGTGCACCGGCCATCCCATCCGCCCCGCATCGCGGGGATCCGCGGCCATCGACTGCAGCGACGCGAGGCTCTCCTGTACCCAGATGCCGAGCTCCCGCTGGAGTCGCCCGCCCGCGCCTGGCGCCAGGTCGGCGGGCTCTGGACGCTGGACGAGCTCGTCGTCGCGGCCGATCACCTCGCCGGTCGCCGCCACGGGGTGCTCACCCTCGCGGATCTCGCGGCGGAGGTCGAGGTCATGGGCGACGTGCGCGGCCGCCGCCTGGCGAAGGCGCTCGCCCTCACCCGGCCGGGAGCGGAGTCCCCCGGCGAGACGCGGACGAGGCTCGCGATCTGGCGGGGCGGCCTGCCCGAGCCGGAGCTGAACTGGGATCTCCACGACGCCGACGGCACGCACGTCGCGCGGTTCGACATGGCCTACCTGCGGCGACGGGTGTGCGTCGAGTACGACGGACGCGTGCACGCGCAGGACGCACGGCAGTTCGAGCGCGACGCGGACCGCTGGGAGGCCGTGCGCAGACGCGGATGGCTCATGGTGCGGATCCTGCGGCATCACCTCGCCGGACCGAGCCCGGCTGCGGCCGGGCTCGTCGCGGCCGCGCTGCGGGAACGCGGATGGCGCCCCGGTGCCCCCGCGTGACGCATGTCTCATTCTCGGCGGGAACGCGGCAGCGATTCCCGCCGAGAGTGAGACACGGGAGGAGGGAGGATCAGCCGAAGAGGGCTGCGGCCTCCTCGTAGCGGGCGAGCGGCACGGTGTGCAGCTCGCCGAGCGCCTCCGTGAACGGCACTCGCACGATGTCGGTGCCCTGCATCGCGACCATCTGTCCCCACGCGCCATCCACGACGGCGTCGGCGGCGTGCAGCCCGAGGCGCGTCGCGAGCACGCGGTCGAAGCCCGAGGGGGCGCCGCCGCGCTGGATGTGGCCGAGCACGGTCGAGCGGGTCTCGATCCCGGTCGCCTGCTCGATGAGCGGTGCCAGCACCTCGCTGATGCCGCCGAGGCGGGGGCGGTTGAACGCGTCGAGGCCCTTGTCGCTGTAGGCCTCGTCCTGGCCCTTCAGCTTGAAGCCCTCGGCGACCACGACGAGCGGGGCGCGACCGCGCTCCGCGGCCGCGAGCACGTGCTCGGTGATCTCCTCGAGCGACAGCGGCACCTCGGGGATGCAGATGATGTGCGCGCCGGCGGCCATGCCCGAGTGCAGGGCGATCCAGCCCACGTGACGGCCCATGACCTCGGCCACCATGCAGCGCTGGTGCGAGTCGCCCGTCGTGCGGAGGCGGTCCATCGCGTCCGTCGCGATGTTCACGGCCGTGTCGAAGCCGAACGAGTAGTCGGTCGCGCGCAGGTCGTTGTCGATGGTCTTGGGGACGCCGAGGACGGGGATCCCGTCGTTGTTGAGGCGCTGCGCGGCCGCGAGAGTGCCCTCGCCGCCGATCGCGATGATGCCGTCGAGCTTGTGCCCGTAGAGCGTCTTCGCGATGTTCTCGGCACCGCCGCGGTCGCCCTCGTAGGGGTTCGTGCGGCTCGTCCCGAGGATCGTCCCGCCGACCTTCGAGAGGCCCTTGACGTCGCGCCGCGTGAGGGGGAAGAAGTCCGCCTCCACGAGCCCCTTCCAGCCGTCGCGGATGCCGACGAACTCCATGTCGTACGCCTCGGTGCCCTTGAGCACCGCACCACGGATGACTGCATTGAGGCCGGGGCAGTCGCCACCACTCGTCAGAACGCCGATCTTCATGACAACAACGCTAGGGCATCCGGGAGGGTGTCCTTTCCCCTCCCGGGCGCCGTCTGCGGTGGGAGCCTAGTCGTCGCCCAGAGCCTGGCGGAGCAGGTGCATGAGCGCGGCCAGCTGGACCGAGTCGCTCGACGTCTCGTCGAAGGCCTCGCCGTCGAGCGCGCGGCCCGCCAGACCCTGCTTGCGGTCGATGAGCTCGGCGATCTTCGTGTCGATCGTGTGCGCGGCGATGATCCGCCACGCGGTCACCGGCTCGTCCTGCCCGATGCGGTGGACGCGGTCGATCGCCTGCGTCTGCTCGGCGGCCGTCCAGCTCAGCTCCGCGAGCACGACGTTCGACGAGACCTGCATGTTCACGCCCACGCCCGCAGCCGTCAGCGAGCAGACCGCGATGCCGACCTCGGGATCGTTGTTGAACGCGTCGATCGCCGCCTGGCGCACGGCGCCGGTCTGCTCTCCGCGCACCGAGACCGCCTTGATGCCTGCCGCGGCGAAGTGCGCCTCCGCCTGGTCCATGACGTCGATGTGCTTGGCGAAGAAGACGACCTTGCCGACCGAGCGCTGCAGCTGCGCGGCGTAGTCCGCCGCGAGGAGGGCCTTCGCCTGGCCGATCCGCCGCACCATCGCGAACACGTTGTCGCCGCTTGTGCCCGCGGCCTTCGACTCGTCGAGCTCGCCCTGCGCGACGAGGCGCACGATGTCGTCGTCGATCTCGCCCGCCTCGAGCCCGCGCTCGCCGCGCGCCTCGATGATCCGGCGGTAGCGAGCGGCGAGGCGCTCCCCGAGCTCGCGCTCGGCGGCGCGGATGCTGCGCCCGAACTCGTCGTCGAGCTGCACCGGCAGATCGGCGATGAGCTTGTCGGGCAGGTCGGCCGCGACATCCTTCTTGCGACGTCGCACGATGCCCATCGAGATGACGGCCTCGCGCGCCTCGGGGTAGAACGCCTTGTCGGCCGGGGTGAGCCCCGTCGCGTCGAGCTTCTCCATGAGCTCCGGACCGGGCTTCTCGCCGTTCGTCCACCCGAGGAAGCGCCAGATCGCGTCGAAGTCCTCGACGTCGTTGATGAGCGGCGTGCCGGTGAGGGCGAGGAGGAGCGGCTTGCCGCCGGGCGTCGACTCGCGGATGCTCTGCGACAGCGCGAGCACGTTCTGCGAGCGCTGCGACGACAGGTTCTTGATGAAGTGGGCCTCGTCGACGACCATCCCCCGCAGCCCGAGCGTCGCGAGCCATCCGATGTGCCGGTCGAGGATCTCGTAGTTCACGATGAAGACGTCGGCGAAGGCGTCGACGTCCTGCCCGTCGCCGTTGATGACCGTCGCGCGCCGCTGCGGCGTCCATCGCTCCACCTCGCGCGCCCAGTTCATCTTGACGACGTTGGGCACGACCACCACGAGCGGGTACGCCTCGGCGACCGACGCCGCGAGCACCGACTCGGCCGTCTTCCCGAGACCGGGCTCGTCGGCGAGGAGGAACTCGCGGTGCCCCGCGCGCACCGCCTCGAGGAACCGGGACTGATGCGGCATGATCTCGAGCCCCTTGGGCGAGAGCCGGTCGAACTCGGGCACGGGCGGGAGGGGCATCGTGGCGGCCCCGCCGCCGGCGCCCAGCTCGAACGCCTTGTAGAGCGGCCCCATGAGCTCCCAGCCATCGAGCCGTCGACGCGGCGTCGGGCCGGCGGGCACGCGCGAGAGGTCAGGCGCGAGGAAGGGGTTCGCCTCGCGGCGCGCCTCGATCTGCGGCGGCGTCACGGCGCGCTCGGACACGACGGGCGCGACGACCGTCGCGGGCAGCGCGGGCTTCTCGTCGGTGATGACGAGCTCCTCGGGCGGCAGCTCCGCACCCGACTCGAGCAGCCAGTCACGGCGCATCCGGCGCGCGACGGGAGACGTCGCGTGGTCGGCCTCGAGGAGCTGGATGAGGGACGTGTCGCGTGCCGCGGTCTTCGCGAGGATGGTCGCGACGCCGTCGAGCCGCTTGAGCAGCTCGGCGCGCGCGGCGTCGGAGAGCGCGTCGTCGGCCTTGACGCGGGCGCGCTCCTCGCGCACGAGGAACGCGATCACCTGGAACTTGACCCGGTTGGTCGGGCCGAGCTTGTTGCGCTGCGCCTTGGCCTCGATCTCGCGCACCTTGCGCGCGAGGATCGGGATGATCGGGGCCTCGTCGTCGCGTCGTGCGGACGAGGACTTCTTGCGCTGTCGCGCGGGTGCCGTGGTCGGCATGCTCCTCCTGAGCGTCGCTGCCGGCGGCCGCTGGTGCCTGGCCGGTCGAAGTCGTGCGTGCGTCACGCCCTGCCGGACTGCGGCGGCGCCGACCGCCTGGATCGACGGACGGCGACCGAACAGCGCGCGCACTCCGGCGTCCGGTGACGCGGCCCGCTCCTCCGGCGCTGTCGCGTCGAACGGATGAGCGGAAGCCTCACGGGCATTCTACGCCATCACGCGCCGGATCCCACCAGGCGCGGTCACATCCAGAGCGTCGCGATGAGGTCGTCGGTGTACTGGGGCTCGAAGTCGGCGTTCAGCCAGTGCGTCGCAGCCCACCCGCCGCCGCCGAGCACGTGCACCTCGCCGGTCGCACCGGGCACCTCCCCGGTCAGCTCCGTCTCGAGCTCGCAGCGAGTGACGACCTCGCGCTCCTCGCACGTGAAGCCCTCGGCGAGCAGCGCGGCGCGGATGGTCTCGGTCTGGGCCTCGTCGACGGCGGCGAGGGTCGTCGCGATGCCGACCTCGCTCGCGAGCCCCCACGTGCAGCGCAGCGGCTCGACGGCGTCGAGCACCTCGAGCGCGGGGACCACCTCGGTCGAGAGCATCGTGAGACCCGGGTCGTTCAGCGCGCCGGCCTCCTCGCTGAGGATCGAGAGCGCCTCGCGCGACCACGCCTGCTCGCATGAGGCAGGCATCGTGAACACGCCGGGCGCGGTGGTGGGCACGGATGTCGTCGGCGCGGTCGTCGGAGTGGAGGTCGCGGACGGCGTCGGATCGGGCTCCGCGCCCTGGCCGGTGCCGACGCTGCTCGCGCATCCTGCGAGAGAGAGGAGGACGCCCGCTGCGAGGACAGGGGCGAGTGCACGGCGCATCATGCTCTCGACGCTATCCGAGCGGATGGCGCGCGGGCGACGACGCACGCCGATCGTGATGCAATCGCGCCGCACCGGCCTCGGGCGGCGGCCCGGCAGGCGAAGGTAGGCTGGGCGCATGGCCATCGAGCTCACCGAGGCGGCTGTCGCCGCCGCCATCGACCACGCGATCCTCAAGCCCGACTTCACGCGCGCCGACGTCGATCGCGAACTCGACATCGCTGCCGAGTGGAAGGTGTTCAGCGTGTGCGTGCGCCCGTCCGACGTCGCGTACGCCGTGCGCCGGCTCGAGGGCTCTGGCGTCGCGGTCGGCACCGTGATCGGCTTCCCGCACGGCACGACGTCGACCGCCGCCAAGGTCGCCGAGCTGCGTCAGGCGCGCGAGGACGGGGCGACCGAGTTCGACATGGTCGTGCACATCGGCGCCCTGCGCGGCGGCGAGGACGAGCGGGTCGAGGCGGACATCCGCGCCGTCGTCGACGCCGCAGATGGCCTCGTCACGAAGGTCATCCTGGAGACGAGCCTCCTCGACGAGGAGCAGATCGCGCGCGGCAGCCGGCTCACGGAGGCCGGCGGCGCGACGTTCGTCAAGACGTCGACGGGCTTCGCGGGCGGCGGCGCCACGGTGCCGCACGTCGAGCTCATGCGCCGCAGCGTCTCCCCCGCCGTCCAGGTGAAGGCGTCCGGCGGCGTCCGCGGGCTGGACGCGGCGATCGCGATGCTCGAAGCCGGCGCGACCCGCCTCGGGACGAGCGCGAGCGCGACGATCCTCGGCGAGCTGCGGGCGCGCGCCGCGGGAGGCGTCGCCACGGGCGCCGAGGACTCCACCTCGTACTGAGCGTCAGCCGCCTGCGAGGACCTCGCGCACGCGCGCGACGTCGTCGGTCATCTGGACGACGAGCTTCTCGATGCCCTCGAACGCGACCATCCCGCGGATGCGCGCCGCGAACTGCACCTCGACCCTCAGTCCGTAGAGGTCGAGGTCGTCCTCGTCGAGCACGTAGGCCTCGACCTGGCGCTGCACGACGTCGTCGAAGGTCGGGTTCGTGCCGACCGAGATCGCCGCGGGGTACCGCACGACCGAGCCGAGCTCTCCGCGCGGGACGACCAGCCATCCCGCGTACACGCCGTCGGCGGGGATGAACCCCTCGGCGTCCTGCGCGAGGTTCGCCGTCGGGAAGCCCAGCTCGCGCCCGCGCTTGAGCCCGTGCACGATCTCGCCGCGCACGGCGTGCCGGCGACCGAGCAGCTTCGCGGCGCGCTCGACGTCGCCCGCGTCGAGGAGCTCGCGGATCCACGACGACGACACGCGGCGCCCGTCGCCCGAGCTGGCGATGTCGGGCATGATCTCGACCGAGAACCCGTGCTCGGCCCCCATCCGCTCGAGCAGCGCGGCGTCGCCCGCTCCCCCGCGCCCGAAGCGGAAGTCGCTCCCCACGAGGACCCGCTGCGCGCGCAGCGCGCCGACGAGCACGCGCTCGACGAAGCTCTCCGCGGGCTCCGCCGCGAGCTGCTCGTCGAACGCGAGCAGCAGCGTCGCGTCGACGCCCGTGCGCTCGAGGAGGTCGACCTTCTGCTGCACGCTCACGAGCGGCTGCGGGCAGCGGGCCGGCGCGATGAGCGCGAGCGGGTTCCGATCGAACGTGACGGCCACCGTGCGGGCGTCCGTGCCTGCGGCATCGACGAGCATCCGCTCGATGAGCGCGCGGTGCCCCGCGTGCACGCCGTCGAACTTGCCGATCGCGACGACGGAGGGTCCGAAGCCCTCCGGCACCTCGCCCGCGTCGCTGAAGAGCATCATCGGGCGACCTCCGCGGCCTGCCGCGAGCGGGCGGGGCGGTGCGTCGCGAGCCACCAGATGCCGAAGAACGGCAGCACGAGCGGGATCCAGACGTATCCGCTTCCGTAGAGCGACCACACGGTCGGGTGCTGGAACAGGGCGGGAAGCGCGATGCTCAGGGAGCCCACGATGATGACGCCCGCGAGCTCGAAGATCACCGACACCCACGCGACGCGGTACCACGCGTCGCTCTTCGAGAACATCAGCGCGAGAGTCGCGAGGATGTACACGACGGCGGACGCCGCCGACAGGGTGTAGGCCACCGGCGCCTCGTCGAACGCGCGCACGATCTGCACGAACGACCGCCCGGTGGCGGCCAGCGCCATCACGCCGTACACGAACACGAGGACGATGCCCACGCCGGTCATCCGGCGGGTGCGCGCTGGCTCTGTCATAACGGCTCCATTTTAGGCGGCGCACCTGCGCGCGGGCCGCGCGAGAGCGCGGTCAGGCCACCTGGATCGTCCAGATCACGTGCATGCGGTACACCATCACCGCGACGGCGAGCCCGAGCACCCCCATGACGACGACGCTCCATCGGGTGCGGTCGATGAAGGCCCACACGACGCCCGCGACGGGAAGGAGCGCGGCCGACACGAGGTAGGTCCAGAACTCGAGCAGGTCGCCCGTAGGCGGGTTGCCTGCGAGCGGCGCGATGATCGCGATGACGATCTGCACGACGAGGAGCACCTGCACGAGAGCCATGGCGCCCACGGAGAGGTCGCTCGGGCGCCGTCCGGCGAGTCCGAGGATGACGCACAGCGCGCCCGCGAGGCTCGCGACGGCGACCTGCGCGATCGTGAACCACGCGATCATGCGGCGCCTCCCTGAGGCTCCGGCATGTTCATGGCGCTCTTGAGGGCGGATCCGCGCTTCTCGACGATCCCGATGAGCGCGCCATCCGGATCGATGGCGGCAGCGAGAGCGCCGGGGACGCGTGCGGCCGCGCCGGCGAGCCGCTTGCCGTGGCGCAGGTCCCGCGCCTCGTCGAGGGTCGCGTCGAAGCGGCCGAGGACCCTGGCGGCCACGTCGGCGGGCGGAAGGAGGGGCGCGTCGGCGAGCCGGTCGTCGACGGCGGCCGCGTCGGCGACGTCGAACGGCCCGACGTGCGTGCGACGCAGCGCGGTGAGGTGCCCGCCGACCCCGAGCGCGGCACCGAGGTCGCGCGCGAGGGCGCGGATGTACGTTCCCGACGAGCAGTCCACGGCGACGTCGAGATCGATCGCCCCCTCGGATCGGCGCACGGCGACGATCTCGAAGCGCGAGATCGTGACCTCGCGCGCCGCGAGCTCGACCTCCTCGCCCGCCCGCACCCGGTCGTACGCTCGGCGTCCGTCGACCTTGATCGCGGACACCGCGCTCGGCACCTGCGAGATCGGGCCGGTCAGCGCGGCGACGCCGCGCGCGATGTCGGCGTCCGCGACGGCAGCGAGGGCCTCCGGCGAGACGGATGCGGTGACCTCGCCCTCGGCGTCGTCGGTCGTCGTGGACTGCCCGAGCCGGATGGTCGCGGTATAGGTCTTGTCGAGGCCCACGAGATACGTCAGCAGGCGCGTCGACCCCTCGATCCCGAGGACGAGGAGCCCCGTCGCCATCGGGTCGAGCGTTCCGGCGTGGCCGATCCTCCGGGTTCCGAAGGCGCGCCGTGAGCGCGCGACCACGTCATGGCTCGTCACGCCTCCCGGTTTGTCGACGAGCAGGATGCCTCCGGCCTGGGGAACGCGTGACGCCATCCCTCCAGCGTATTGCGTCTGCCGAGTGCCCCGCGGACGGGTCAGGCGCAGGCCTCGTACGCGGGGGTCTCGAGCGTCGTGACCGCCACCCGGGTCGCCCCGTCCTGTCCGTCCGCGTACTGGAAGAACACCGATCCGTCCGACGCATCGTCGTCGTCGATCCGCAGGAACGAGATGCCCTCGATCGGCGAGTCGACCTCGACGGCGTCGGGGTGCACCGCGAGGACGTCCTCGCGCGTCGCGCCCACACCGAGGCCGTCCTCGGTGCGCGGGCCGATCCCCGACCGGTCGCTCAGCGACTCGACGGTCGCGGCGATGACGGGACCGGCGCCCTCGGCGTCGCGCTGGAACGACACGAGGTATGTGCCGTCGGGTGCGCTCCAGTACGCCACCCACGCGCAGCTGTCGTCGTTCACCCAGTCGCCGGGCAGCGACGCCACGACCTCGTCGAAGTCGTCGCCGAGCTCGATCGGGCCGAGCTCGCCGTCCTCGATCTCCCACGTGGCGGGGTCGGCCGGGTCCTCGGCGTCCTGCCCGGGCGTCGTGGGGGTGGGCGGCGGCGTGCTCGGCGTCTGCGAGGGCGACGCGCTCTCGCTCGGCGAGGCCGACGTCGGCTCCGCGGTGTCGGCCGGATCTCCCTCGGAAGCGCAGCCGGCCATCGCGAGCGCCAGCACACCGGTCAGAGCGATTCCCGCTCGGATGCGCATCATGATGATCTCCTCTCAGCTGCCCCTCTTCGACGGTAGTGCCCGGATCGGCGGGGTCGGTAACGGTTAGGACGCCGTCCGATAACGCTTCGGTCGCGCCCCGATGCGAAGCACCTGAACGGGTGCGCACGGGGCGCGGAGGCGCACGTCCTAGGCTGAGACGATGCCCTCCCTCGACCTCGCCGACAGGCTCGTGCCGTGGTTCCGCGCGCACGCGCGCGATCTGCCGTGGCGCCGCCCGGGGTACGGGGCCTGGGGCACGCTCGTGAGCGAGTTCATGCTCCAGCAGACGCCGGTCGCGCGCGTGATCCCGCACCTCGAGGCATGGCTCGAGCGCTGGCCGACGCCGACCGCGCTCGCCGACGACGCTCCGGCCGAGGCCGTGCGGCAGTGGGCGAACCTCGGCTACCCGCGCCGCGCACTCTGGCTGCACCGCGCCGCGGTCGAGATCCGCGACCGCCACGAGGGCGTCGTCCCGCGTGACGTGGACGCGCTCCTCGCGCTCACGGGCATCGGGGACTACACGGCGCGGGCCGTCGCGGTCTTCGCGTACGGCGACCGCCATCCCGTCGTCGACACGAACACCCGGCGCGTCATCGCGCGCGCCGTGGACGGCCGCGCGCAGCCGGGTCCTCCCCACCGCCGCGACCTCGAGGCGATGACCGCGCTCCTGCCGGAGACCCCGGCCGAGGCAGCGGCGATGAACGCCGCGGCGATGGAGCTCGGTCAGGTCGTGTGCACGGCGCGCGCCCCGCGATGCGACGAGTGCCCGGTCCGCGCGTCGTGCGCGTGGCTGGCGGCGGGGCGGCCCGAGACGCCGGACACGCGGCGACGGCAGGCCCGGTACGAGGGCAGCGACCGTCAGGCCCGCGGCGCCGTGCTGCGCCGGCTCCGCGAGGCCGGCCCGGATGGCGCCCCGCAGGACGCCGTGATCGCGGAATGGCCCGACCGCGCTCAGCGCGACCGGGCCATCCTCTCGCTCCTGTCCGACGGCCTCGTGGAGACCGACGGAGAGCTGCTGCGCCTGCCTCGGTGAGGCTCAGGCGTCGTCTTCGTCCGCCGTCTCGCGCGGCTTGACGTAGGGGTCCTCCCCCGCCGCCCACTGCGCGCCAGCGGCGAGCCCGGCGACCGCCTCGTCGCGCTCGCGCGCCTCGCGCAGGAGCGCGGTGAGGTGGTCGGCCGTCTCCGGCAGCGCATCGGGGATGAACTCGAGCGACGGCGTGAGCCGCGTGTTGAGCTGCTTCCCGACCTCGCGGCGGAGCATGCCGGTGGCGGCCTTGAGGGCCGCGCCGCTCGCGACGCGCTCCTCGTCGGAGCCATACACCGTGTAGAAGACCGACGCGTGCTGCAGGTCACCCGACACGCGCACGTCCGTGATCGTCACGAAGCCGAGCCGCGGATCGCGCAGGCCCTTCTCGAGGCGCTCGGCGAGGATGACGCGGATGCGATCCGCGAGCCGCGCCTGACGTTCCTGTCCGGCCATGTTGTCCTCCTTGGATGAGACGGCCCTGCCGAGCGGCCGGAGCCGCCCGACAGGGCCGGTGGGTGAGATCCGCGTCAGCCGCGCGGCTTCTCGACCATCTCGGTCGTCTCGATCTCGTCGCCGACCTGGATGTCGTTGTACTTGCCGAGGCCGATGCCCGCCTCGAAGTCCGTGCGGACCTCGGTGACGTCGTCCTTGAAGCGGCGCAGCGACTCGATCGCCAGGCCGTCCGCGATGACCACGCCCTCGCGGATGACGCGCGCCTTGGCGTTGCGCGTGATCGTGCCGGAGCGGACGATGACACCCGCGATGTTGCCGAACTTGGAGGAGCGGAAGACCTCGCGGATCTCCGCGACGCCCGACTGGACCTCCTCATACTCCGGCTTGAGCATGCCCTTGAGCGACTGCTCGACATCGTCGATCGCGTTGTAGATGACCGAGTAGAACCGGACGTCCACGCCCTCGCGAGCTGCGGCCTCTCGGGCCTTGGCGTCGGGGCGGACGTTGAAGCCGATCACGATCGCGTTGTCGATCGTGGCCAGGTTGACGTCGGACTCCGTGATCGCGCCGACACCGCGGTGGATGATCCGCAGCTGGACGCTCTCGTCGACCTCGATCTTGAGCAGCGACTCCTCCAGCGCCTCGACGGCACCGGCGACGTCGCCCTTGATGATGAGGTTGAGCGACTCGACCTTGCCCTCTTCGAGCGCACGCGTGAACTCCTCGAGCGACATGCGCTTGCGGGCCTTGGCCAGCTGGGCGTTGCGCTCGACGGCCTCGCGCTTCTCGGCGATCTGACGCGCCGTGCGGTCGTCGTCCGTGACGATGAAGGTGTCGCCGGCCCGGGGAACCGAGCTGAGACCCTGCACCTGCACGGGCCGCGAGGGAGCGGCCTCGGTGACGGCGTCGCCGTTCTCGTCGATCATCGCGCGGACGCGGCCGTACGCCGTGCCGGCGACGATCGGGTCGCCGACGCGCAGCGTCCCCGCCTGGACGAGCACGGTCGCCACCGAGCCGCGGCCCTTGTCGAGCTTCGCCTCGATCGCGACACCGCGCGCCGCCTTGTTCGGGTTCGCACGCAGGTCGAGACCCGCGTCCGCCGTGAGGAGGACGGCGTCCAGGAGGTCCTGGATGCCGATGTTCTGACGCGCGGAGACGTCGACGAACATGACGTCGCCGCCGTACTCCTCAGCCACGAGACCGTACTCGGTCAGCTGCTGGCGCACCTTGGCCGGGTTCGCCTCGGGCTTGTCGACCTTGTTGACCGCGACGACGATCGGCACGCCGGCCGCCTGCGCGTGGTTCAGGGCCTCGACCGTCTGCGGCATGATGCCGTCGTCGGCCGCGACCACGAGGATCGCGATGTCGGTCACCTCGGCACCGCGGGCGCGCATGGCCGTGAAGGCCTCGTGACCCGGGGTGTCGATGAAGGTGATCGCGCGCTCGAAGCCCTCGTGCTCGGTCCACACCTGGTACGCGCCGATGTGCTGCGTGATGCCGCCGGCCTCGCCCGCGACGACGTTCGTCTTGCGGATGGCGTCGAGCAGTCGCGTCTTTCCGTGGTCGACGTGACCCATGACCGTGACCACCGGGGGACGGATCTCGAGGTCGGCGTCATCCTCCTCGAGCTCCTCCTTCTCGAGGTCGAGGCCGAAGCCCTCGAGGAGCTCCTTGTCCTCGTCCTCGGGCGAGACGATCTGGATCTTGTAGCCGAGCTCGGAGCCCAGCACCTCGAACGTGGCCTCGTCGAGCGACTCGGTCGCGGTCGCCATCTCACCGAGGTGGAACAGCACCGTGACGAGGTTGCCCGGCTGGACGCTCATGCCGGTGATCGACTCGATCTTGTCGGCGAAGTCGGAGATCGATGCGCCGCGGCGCATCCGGATGACGGTGTTGCCGTCGCCGCGCGGGACCTTGACGCCGCCGACGATCGGCGCCTCCCGCATCTCGAACTCTTGACGCTTCGCCCGACGCGACTTGCGCTGCTTGGACTTGCCGCCGCCCTTGCCGAACGCGCCGGCCGTGCCGCCACGACCGCGGCCGCCGGGACCGGGACGGCCGGCGAAGCCGCCACCGCCGGGTGCGCCGCCGGGACGGAAGCCGCCGCCGGCACCGGGGCCGCCGGGACGACCCGCGCCGCCCGGACGCTGCTGGAACGGAGCACCGGGACGACCGGCGCCGCCACCGGGACGACCAGGGCGCGGCGCGCCGGGGCGCGGTGCACCCGGGCGCGGAGCCTGCGGCTTCGGCGGACGGGGGATGTTGCCGGGCGTCGGGCGCTGGCCCATGCCCTGCGCCGACGCGAACGGGTTGTTGCCGGGACGCGGACCGCCCGGACGCTTGCCCATGCCCTGCTGCGACGCGAACGGGTTGTTGCCGGGACGCGGGCCGCCGGGACGGGGCCCGGGGGTCGGTGCGCCGGGCGCCGCGGGAGCGGCGGCCTCGGGCTTCGGCGCGGCGGGCGCCTCGCCAGCGGCCGGCTTCTCGGCCTGCGGGGCCGCGGGAGCCGGCTTGGCAGCGGGCTTCGCGGGTGCGGGCTTCGGTGCAGCGGGCGCCTCGGCGGCCGGCTTCTCGGCCGGACGCGCGGGACCGGGCTTGGGTGCGCCGGGGCGCGGCGCGCCGGGGCGCGCGGGTGCGGGCTTGCGGGCCGCGGGCTTCGCGTCGGCGGGGGCGTCCGCGGGCTTCGCGGCGGCCTCCGACTCGAGCGCGGCGCGCAGCTTGCGCGCGACGGGCGGTTCGACCGTCGACGACGGGCTCTTCACGAACTCGCCGAGCTCCTTGAGCTTCGCGAGCGCGACCTTGCTGTCGACACCCAGCTCCGCGGCGATCTCATGTACGCGTGGTTTTGCCACAATTCTCCTGTCTGGGGCGGCCTGCCCCGGACAGGGCAGACCTCTAAAGGCGGACGGGTCTCATTTCGAGCCGTTCACTTGATTTCCATAGCTGCTCAGCCATTTCTCGAAGGTCTGCGTGTCGAGCGGGCCCGGCACGCGCAGTGCTCGTACGAAGGCGCGGCGTGTGAGTGCGGTTCCGATGCACTCGGGCGTCGGATGGACCCACGCCCCCCGGCCCGGCATGACAGCGCGCTCATCGGGGACGAGCTCGGAATCGATGACGACCACCCTGAGAAGGGCGGCTCGGGGAGCGCGCATGCGACAGGCGACGCACGTCCGTACGGGTTCCATCCTACACCTCGGCATCGCGGATGGCCGTCGCGCGTGTCGCGACGGCCCTTTCGATCGGGCCGGCTCAGCCCTGCTCGAGGATGCTGTCGGGCTGGATGTCGATCTTGGCGCCCGTGAGCTTGGCGGCGAGACGGGCGTTCTGCCCCTCCTTGCCGATCGCGAGCGACAGCTGGTAGTCGGGCACGAGCGCGCGAACGGCCTTCGTCGTCGCGTCGAGCACGAAGCTGCTCGTCACCTTGGCGGGAGACAGCGCGTTCGCGACGAACTTCGGGAGGTCGTCATCGTGGTCGACGATGTCGATCTTCTCCCCGCTGAGCTCCTCCGTCACGGCGCGGACGCGGCGGCCCAGCTCGCCGATGCAGGCGCCCTTCGCGTTGATCGACGGGTCGTTCGCGCGCACGGCGATCTTCGTGCGGTGCCCCGCCTCGCGGGCGAGCGAGGTGATCTCGACGAGCCCGTTCGCGATCTCGGGGACCTCGAGCGCGAAGAGCTTGCGGACGAGACCGGGGTGCGTGCGCGACACGGTGATCTGCGGGCCCTTGAGGCCCTTCGCGACGCTCGTGACGTAGACGCGCAGGCGAGATCCGTGCGAGTACTCCTCGCCGGGCACCTGCTCCTCGGGCGGCAGGATGGCCTCGACCGTGCCGAGGTCGACGTGGATCATGCGCGGGTTGGGCCCCTGCTGCACGACGCCCGCGACGATGTCGCCCTCCTTGCCGCGGAACTCGCCGAGCACGGCGTCGTCGGCCAGGTCGCGCAGGCGCTGGCTGATGACCTGCTTGGCCGCGTAGGCGGCGATGCGGCCGAAGTCCTCGGGAGTCGTCTCCTCCTCGCCGATGATCGCGCCCTCCTCATCCCGCACGGGGACGAGGATCGCGACGTGGCCGGTCTTGCGGTCGAGGTGCGCGCGTGCGCCCTCGGGGATCTCGCCGCTCTGGGAGACGTGCTTGCCGTATGCCGTGAGGACGGCCTGCTCGATGATCCGAACGAGTTCGTCGAACGGGATCTCCTTCTCGCGCTCGACCGTTCGCAGCAATCCGAGATCGATATCCACAGCGTCCTCCGTATTCAGCTCTCATCGGCACACGTCTCGCCGACATCTCCGCAACGATACCGGATCGAGCCGCGCCCACGCTGGGAGCGGGCCGCGGGCGCGGGCCAAGCGCCGTGCGGCGCGTCAGGCGGTCAGGCGCGCCACCGCGTCGGCGAACGGGACCACCTCGCGGTCGCCCGTCCGACGGTCCCACAGCTCGACCATCCCGTCGGCCGCACCGCGCCCGACGACGACGAGCTTCGGCACGCCGATGAGCTCGGCGTCGCCGAACTTGACCCCCGGCGACACCTTCGGACGGTCGTCGTAGAGCACGTCGAGGCGGGCCGACTCGAGGTCGGCGACGAGCCGCTCGGCGAGCGCGAACGCCTCGTCTCCCTTGCCCGTGGCCACGACGTGCACGTCGAACGGCGCGACCGACTCGGGCCAGATGAGGCCCCTGTCGTCGTGCGAGAGCTCGGCGATGATCGCGAGGATGCGCGTGACGCCGATGCCGTACGAGCCCATCGTGACGGTCACGAGCTTGCCGTTCTCGTCGAGCACCTTGAGGCCGAGCGCCTCCGCGTACTTCCGGCCGAGCTGGAAGACGTGGCCGATCTCCATGCCGCGCGCGAGCGTCACGGGGCCCGAGCCATCCGGAGCGGGGTCTCCGTCGCGCACGGTCGCGGCCTCGACGAAGCCGTCCGCCGTGAAGTCGCGCCCGGCGACGAGCCCGTGCACGTGGCGGTCGGCCTGGTTCGCGCCCGTGATCCAGCGCGTGCCGTCGACGACGCGGGGGTCGAGGAGATAGCGGATGCCCGTGGCCGACTCCTCGCCGAGGATGGGCCCGGTCGCGCTCCAGGGTCCGATGAACCCGCGGACGAGAAGCGGGTTCGCCTCGAAGTCGGCGTCCGTCGCTGGCTCGACCTCGGCGGGCGCGAAGGCGACCTCGACGCGCTTGTCGTCGATGTCGCGGTCGCCGGGGATGCCCACCACGACGAGCTCGCGCGTGCCGTCCAGATGGGTGAGCGCGAGCACGACGTTCTTGAGCGTGTCGGCCGCGGTCCACTCCCCCTCGAGCACGTCGTTCGCGTGCGCGACGAGGGTCTGGATGGTCGTCGTGCCGGGCGAGTCGAAGACGACGGGCTCGGGGAGGCCGTCGAACGGGACGGGCTCGGGCGCCGTCGTCGTGTACGCCTCGACGTTGGCCGCGTAGCCGCCCTCGCTGCGGACGAAGGTGTCCTCGCCGACGGGCGTCGGGTGGAGGAACTCCTCGGAGCGCGACCCACCCATCGCCCCGGCGTCGGCCTGCACGATCGCGTACTCGAGTCCGAGGCGCTGGAAGATGCGCTCGTACGCGTCGCGCTGCGCCTGGTACGAGCGGTCGAGGCCCTCGTCGGTGTGGTCGAACGAGTACGCGTCCTTCATCGTGAACTCGCGTCCGCGCAGGAGGCCGGCGCGCGGCCGAGCCTCGTCGCGGTACTTGTCCTGGATCTGGTAGATCGTGAGCGGAAGGTCCTTGTACGACGAGTAGAGGTCCTTGACGAGGAGCGTGAACGCCTCCTCGTGCGTCGGCGCGAGGAGGTAGTCGCCGCCCTTGCGGTCCTGCAGACGGAAGAGGAGGTCGCCGTACTCGTCCCAGCGGCCCGTGGCCTGATAGGGCTCACGCGGCATGAGCGCCGGGAAGTGCACCTCCTGCGCACCGGCCGCCGTCATCTCCTCGCGGATGATCTGCTCGATCCGCGCCTTCACCCGCAGGCCGAGCGGGAGCCACGCGAAGATGCCGGCCGCCTGACGGCGGATGTAGCCGGCCCTGACGAGCAGGCGGTGGCTCGCGACCTCTGCCTCGGCAGGGTCTTCTCGGAGCGTGCGGACGAAGAGTTGCGACAGACGGGTGACCACGAGCGACAAGTCTAGGCCCGCGTCCTCGCCGCTCCGACACGCCGGCGGCGCCCCTGTCACACTTCGCGCACGCGCTCCGACGGTATGGATGGACGGCCATCCGCCGTCGACACCGACCGGAGGAGGACCCCCATGACGCGCATCGCGATCGCGAAGACCAACAAGCTCGGCTATGCCGCGGTGATCGGCCTCGAGGGCTATGTGCGCTCGACCGTGGACGCCGAGCTCTACGAGCTCATCAAGCTGCGGGCATCCGTCCTGAACGGATGCGGATTCTGCGTGGACATGCACGCGACCGACGGAGCCCGGCGCGGGATCTCGCAGCGCAGGCTGCACGCGGTCGCCGCGTGGCGTCATGCGCGCTCCCTGTTCGACGAGCGCGAGACGGCGGTGCTCGCCCTCACCGACGCCGTCACCCGCCTCGGGCCCGACGGGGTCGACGACGAGGTCTGGGATGCCGCGGCGCGGCACTTCGACGACGGGCAGCTCGGTGCCATCGTGCTGGCGATCGCGACGATCAACGTCTGGAACCGGATCGCGATCGCGACCGAGATGGAGCCGCCGGTGGACGCCGCCCACCCCGTAGCCTGAGCATCGTGGAGGCCCTGTCGTCGCGCTCGGCGGCCGCTCTCGCCTGGCGCGAGGAGCGCGACCGCCTCGTCGGCATCGCCTATCGGATGCTCGGGGATTTCGGCCACGCGGAGGACGTGGTCTCCGAGGTGGCGCTCGAGGCTGTCCGCGCCGAGCGGGGCGCGCCCGTGCGGTCGTGGCCCGCATGGCTCACCACGACGTGCGTGCGGCGCTCGATCGACCGACTGCGGCAGCTCGCGGCGGAGCGGGAGGAGTACCCCGGCCCGTGGCTCCCCGAGCCGGTCGCGGTCGACCGCCTGCCCGAGGACGTCGTCGCCGATCGCGAGATGCTCTCGCTCACGGTGCTGCACCTCGCCGAGCAGCCCTCGCCCGAGGCGCGCGCGGCCGTCGTGCTCCATCGGGCGTTCGGCATGAGCGCGGTCGAGATCGGACGCGTGCTCGAGCGCTCGCCGGCGGCCGTGCGTCAGCTCATCTCCCGCGGCGAGCGCCGGCTCCAGCTCGACGGAGATCGCGCCGCGTCGCCGCCCCCTCCCTCGCGTGAGGCGCTCGCCCGCGTCGTCGAGGCCATCGAGGGCGGCGACATCGCAGCCGTGGTGGCGTCGCTCGCCGACGACGCCATCCTGTGGGCGGACGGCGGAGGACGCGTCCGCAGCGCTCTCAACCCCGTCTTCGGCCCGCGTCGCATCGCCCGCTTCCTCGCGGGCATCCTCGGCAAGGCGATCGCAGCGGGCGTGCGGCCCCGCGTCGCGCACACGGAGGTCAACGGGGAGCCCGGGCTGTCGCTCGCGATCGGGGCGGAGGTCGACGTCATCGCGTTCGAGTTCGACGCGAGCGGCGCCATCCGGGGCATCCGCCGGGTGTCGAACCCCGAGAAGCTCACGCGCGTGCTCGCCTGACTCCCGCGCGGCGGGCGCACCCCTAGGCTGACGGCATGCCGGCACGTCACACCCGCCTGTCGCCGTCCGCCGTCCAGAGCGCGCTCGGAGAGGCGCTCGCCGAGCTGCGGCGATCGCTCGAGCTGCCCGATTCGTTCCCGGCCGAGGTCGTCGCCGAGGCGGAGGAGGTCGCCGCGAGCGATGCCGCCGTCGACGGCTCGGACGCCGAGCGCGCGGATCTGCGCGACCTCGCGTTCCTGACGATCGATCCCGAGGGATCGCGCGATCTCGATCAGGCGATGCACATCGCCCGCGCGGGTGACGGCTTCGTCGTCCACTACGCGATCGCCGACCTCGCGGCGTTCGTGCGCCCCGGCGGGGCGATCGACGCGGAGGCACGGCGCCGCGGGCAGACCCTCTACGCACCCGACGGCTCCATCCCGCTCCATCCCGAGGCGCTGTCGCACGGGGCCGCGTCGCTCCTGCCCGACGAGGACCGCCGCGCCTATGTGTGGCGCTTCGCGCTCGATGCCGAGGGAGCGCACGGCCCCGAGGACGTGACGCTCGAGCGCGCGTGGGTGCGATCACGGCGCCAGTGGACGTACGAGGAGGCCCAGCGGGCGATCGACGACGGCTCGGCTCCGGAGACGCTCCGGCTTCTTGCAGAGGTCGGCCCCCTGCGGATCGCGCAGGAGGCCGCGCGCGGCGGAGCGAGCCTCAACGCCCCCGAGGAGGAGATCGTCGACGGGCCGGACGGCTACACGCTGCGGATGCGCAGGCCCCTTCCCGTCGAGGACTGGAACGCGCAGATCTCCCTCATGACGGGGATGGCCGCGGCCGCGATCATGCAGCGGGAGGGCCGCGGCATCCTGCGGACGATGCCGCCGGCCGACGAGGAGTCGCTCGCGGAGTTCCGGCGGCGCGTCGCGCTCCTCGGTCGCCCCTGGGACGACGCCGTGGACTACGGCGAGTACCTGCGCCGGCTCGACCCTGCCGACCCCGCGACGCCCGCGGTCCTGCAGGCCGCGAGCGCGCTCTTCCGCGGTGCGGACTACGCGGCGTTCACGTCTCCCGACGAGGTCCCGGCGGATGCCGGCCAGGCCGCGATCGGCGCGCCCTACGCGCATGCGACCGCTCCCCTGCGGCGGCTCGTCGATCGCTTCGTGCTGCTCGCCTGCACGGGGCATGCCGATGTCGACACCCTGCCGCTGCTGCCCGACATCATGCGCCGGTCGTCGGCCCTCGCGTCTCGTCTCGAGTCCGGCGCCGTCGACCGCGTCGAGGCGGCCGTCCTGCACGCGCGCATCGGCGACATCCTGGACGCGGTCGTCCTCGCCGAGACGAAGGGCGGACGCCGCGTGCAGATCGCCGACCCGTTCGTGACGGCGACGGTGCGGGAGGCGGTCGAGCCGGGCACGCGCATCCGCGTGCGCGTCGAGTCGACCGACATCGCGACGGGAGAGGTCGTCCTGTCCGTCGCGTGACGCCTCGCACTCAGGCGGAAGCGCTCGCGAGGGCGATGACGCCGTCGATGCCCGCGTCGACCTGCCCCGCGTCGATGTGCCCCGCGACGACGAGCGTCGCGAGCCCGTGGGCGAGGCCCCAGACACCGGCCACGGCCGCCTCTCGGGTCGGGGCGTCGAGCGCCGGCGCGGCCTGTGCGACGACCTCGGCGATCAGCTCCTCGTTCGCGCGGATGAGCGGTGCCATCGCCTCCGACGGATGGCCGGGCACGCACACCTCGGGGTCGAAGACGATGCCGAAGCCGTGCGGATGCTCCCGCGCGTACCCGACGTAGGCCGACGCGATCGCGCGGAGCCGTGCGCGCGGATCGCGCTCCCCCTCCGCCGCGCGGCGCTGCGCGTCGAGGAGAGCGTCCATGTGCCGCTCGGAGAGGCGCTTGAGGAGCGCGAGGCGGTCGGCGAAGTGGTGATACGGCGCGTTGTGGCTCACACCCGCCCGGCGTGCGACCTCACGGAGGCTCAGCGCCGCCGCACCGCGCTCGGACAGGAGCGCGTCCGCCGCCTCGAGCAGCGCGGGACCGAGGTCGCCATGGTGGTACCTGCTGACGGATGTTGACACGCGCAAGATCCTAGCTATCCTGACAGTGTCCACATTCTGGACAGTGCCCACTTCTCAGGAGGAGCCGTGCCCGCTCTCGTCATCGACGGCCATCCGTCGCCCGATTCCCTCGTGTCCGCCCTGGCCCGCCGCTACGCGGAGGCGCACGGCGACGCGGTCGTGCTCGCGGTGCGCGATCTCGACTTCGATCCCGTGCTGCGCGCGGGCTACCGGGCCGAGCAGCCGCTCGAGCCCGACCTCGAGGACGCGCTCGAGGCGATCTTCGCCGCCGACCACGTCGTCGTCGCGACCCCGGTCTGGTGGGCATCGACGCCGGCCCTCCTCAAGGGCTTCCTGGATCGCGTGCTCCTGCCCCGCGTCGCGTACCGGTATCGCTCGAACGGGCTCCCGGAGGGGCTCCTCCGCGGCCGCACGGGGCGCGTCATCATGACGAGCGACTCACCGCGATGGTTCCTGTGGGCGACGGGCGACCCCGCGATGCGCCAGCTGCGCGCCCAGACCCTGCGCTTCTGCGGCATCCGCCGGGTGCGCGCCTCTCGCTTCACCGACGTCCGCCATGCCGACGCGCAGCGGCGGAGCGGATGGCTGGAGCGGGTCGCCGAGGACGCGCGGCGAGACGCCGCGCGCGTCTCGCGAGAGGCGCCCGGCGCCCTGATCGCCCGCCCCGTATCCGCCTGAAGCAGAACGCGGCGCCGCCCCTTCCGCCATGTCGGAGGCCGCCGCTAGCGTCGAGGGCATGGACGTCCTCCTCATTCCCGGTCTCTGGCTCGACGCACGGTCCTGGGGGCCGATCGTCGACGCGCTCACGGCCGCCGGCCATCGCCCTCGCCCCCTCACCATGCCCGGCGTCGGGGACCCCGATCCCGGCGACATCGGCCTCGCCGACTGGATCGACGCGGTCGTCGCGGAGATCGACGCCGCCGCCGAGCCGGTGGTCCTCGTGGGCCACTCGGGCGGCGGCAACGTGGCCTGGGGCGCGGTCGATGCGCGGCCCGATCGCGTGGCACGCGTGGTCTTCGTGGACACGGTGCCGCCTGCGCCCGGCTTCGGCATCTCGGAGTTCCCCGTCGAGGGCGGCGTCGTGCCGTTCCCGGGGTGGGACTTCTTCGACGCGCCCGAGACCGCCGACCTCGACGCGGAGACGCGCGAGCGGACGGCCGCGCTCACCGGAAGCGTGCCGGCCCGGGTCCCGACCGACGAGATCGCGCTCTCGGATCCGCGACGGCACGACGTGCCGGTCACGCTCCTGATGGGGTCGATGGACGAGGACGCCCTCCGCGCCGAGCTCGCGCAGTGGGGGCCGTTCGCGGACGAGTTCGGCGCCATCGCCGACGTCGAGGTCGTGCGCATCGGCTCGGGGCACTGGCCGCAGTTCACGCAGCCGGAGCGGCTCGCCGAGCTCGTCGTCGCCGCCGTGCGCTGAGGCCGCTCAGGCGGTCTGGCGACCGCGGTAGACGGCGGTGCGCAGCTCGATCTCCCACACGTCCGCCGTGGGCATCGCGCGCTCCCGGGCGACCGCGATCTCGGCTTCGACGTCGTACGGCACGCGCACGAACTGGACGCCGAAGGGGGCGCCGCGCTCCCCATCGAGCTCGCCCTCGAGGATGACGTACGACGGCGTGGGCTCGTCGAGCGGGTTGCCCACGCTGCCGACGTTGAAGAGCGTGCGCCCGTCGGCCGACTCGATGTACGCGTCGTGGATGTCGCCGTAGCCGACGACGTCGGGAGCCGCACCCGGTCCGGTCATCTCGGTGGCGCGGAACATCCCGTCGAACTGCTCGGCCGTGTGGTGGAAGTGCACGCGCACGTGCGGGCTCTCCGCCGACGCGTGGAAGAGGCGGATGCGGCGCCCGCTCAGCGCGAGATCGTGGCGGAGCGGCAGCGTGCGCAGCCAGAGGCGCTGCGCGGCCGTGAGCTCGTCGCGCCACCAGACCATCTCGGCGGGGCCCTCGTCCGGGATGGTGTCGAGGAAGTCGTCCCAGTTGCCCCGCACGTTGACCGCGCAGGCCTCCTGCACGCGCGCCACGGCGGCGCTTCCGCGCGGGCCCTTGCCCGCCGTGTCGCCGAGGTTGACGATGTGCCCGATGCCGCGCGCGGCGATGTCGGCGAGCACGGCCTCGAGCGCCGTGAGATTGCCGTGGACGTCGGAGATCAGGGCGATGCGGTCGAGGGGCACGGACGCCATCCTGGCACGGCGCCGCGCGGCGCTACGCCGTGACGACCTGCGCGGTGCCGAGCGGGGCGTCCGGGCCCATCGCGTCGGCGATGCGGTTCGCCTCCTCGATGAGCGTCTGCACGATCTCGGCCTCCGGCACGGTCTTGATG
The DNA here is from genome assembly GCF_035188445.1 of Microbacterium sp. JZ37. NCBI lineage: Bacteria > Bacillati > Actinomycetota > Actinomycetes > Micrococcales > Microbacteriaceae > Microbacterium > Microbacterium sp. JZ37. The sequence goes on from NZ_CP045253.1 coordinate 2,465,034, forward strand.
ACCTCGCCCTTGACGAAGATCTGGCCCTTGCCGTTGCCCGATGCGACGCCGAGGTCGGCCTCGCGCGCCTCGCCGGGCCCGTTCACGACACACCCCATGACCGCCACGCGCAGCGGCACCGTCATGTCCTTGAGCCCCTCGGTGACGCTGTCGGCGAGCGAGTAGACGTCGACCTGGGCGCGTCCGCACGACGGGCAGGACACGATCTCGAGCTTGCGCTCGCGCAGGTTGAGCGACTGCAGGATCTGGTGGCCGACCTTGACCTCCTCGGCGGGCGGCGCCGAGAGCGAGACGCGGATGGTGTCGCCGATGCCCTCCGCGAGGAGGATGCCGAACGCCGTGGCCGACTTGATCGTGCCCTGGAAGGCGGGGCCCGCCTCGGTCACACCGAGGTGCAGCGGCCAGTCGCCGCGCTCGGCGAGCAGACGGTACGCCTTCACCATGACGATCGGGTCGTTGTGCTTGACCGAGATCTTGAAGTCGTGGAAGTCGTGCTCCTCGAACAGGCTCGCCTCCCACACCGCCGACTCGACGAGGGCCTCGGGCGTCGCCTTGCCGTACTTCTCGAGCAGGCGGCGGTCGAGCGAGCCCGCGTTCACGCCGATGCGGAGCGAGACGCCGGCGGCCTGCGCGGCCTTCGCGATCGCGCCGACCTGGTCGTCGAACTTGCGGATGTTGCCGGGGTTGACGCGGACAGCCGCGCAACCGGCGTCGATCGCCTGGAACACGTACTTCGGCTGGAAGTGGATGTCCGCGATGACCGGGATCTGGCTCTTCTTCGCGATGATGTGGAGGACATCCGCATCGTCCTGGCTCGGCACCGCGACGCGGACGATCTCGCAGCCCGACGCCGTGAGCTCGGCGATCTGCTGCAGCGTCGCGTTGATGTCGGTGGTCGGCGTCGTCGTCATGGACTGCACGCTGACGGGGGCGTCGCCGCCGACGAGGACCTTCCCGACCCGGATCTGACGCGACTTGCGGCGCGGGGCGAGGGTCTCGGGCACGCGGGGCATACCGATGTTCACTGCAGGCACGGGTCCAGGTTACGCCGCACGGGTGGAAGCGGGCTGGATGGCGGGCGAGCGGAGCGGCGGGAGCGACGCACCGCGCGGCACGCTCCGCGCGCCTGTGGTAGTTTCAGGCGCATGTTCGCGAACCGCACCTGGTGGCCCGCCCGATAGGCGGTGCTTCGCGAACCTCGAATTCGACCGCCCAGTTCAACCGGATGGGGCGGTCTTTTCTGTCTGAGGGCAGCCTCGCCCAGGAGGAGTTTCACGCATGACCGGGACCGCTGCCCCCGCCACGGCCGACCTCATCGCCCGCCTCGCCGCCGACCCCGGCGCCTCGTTCGCGCTCATCGTCCGAGAGGGCGGCGACGCGGTCGAGGTGCTCGAGGGCGAGGTCGTCGACGTCGAGCTGCTCGCGGACATCCCGCTGACCGGGCCCGACGGCACCCCGCGCGAGGTGCTCGCGCTCGTGCCGTTCCGCCAGGTGCGCGAGCGCGGCTTCGAGGCGCACGACGACGACGCGCCGCTGCGCTGCCTCACCGTCGACGCGCACTCGGCCATCCCGCTCGACGCCGCCGTCGACGCGCTGCCGGCCGAGCACATCCCGCTCGCGGCCGCGGGATTCGACCTCGACGACGCGGAGTACGCGGCGATCGTCCGCCGTGTCATCTCCGAGGAGATCGGGCGCGGAGAGGGCGCCAACTTCGTCATCCGCCGCGACTACGTGGCCGGCGTCGACGCCGACCCGCGCGTGGCCGCGCTGACCTGGTTCCGCGCGCTGCTCGAGCACGAGCGCGGCGCGTACTGGACCTTCGCGATCATCACGCCCGGGCACGTGGCCGTCGGGGCGAGCCCCGAGGCGCACGTCAGCGCGCGCGACGGGGTGGTCACGATGAACCCGATCTCGGGCACCTTCCGCCATCCGGCCGGCGGCGCGACGGTCGAGACGCTGACGGAGTTCCTCTCGTCGACGAAGGAGACCGAGGAGCTCTTCATGGTCGTCGACGAGGAGCTCAAGATGATGAGCGCCGTCTGCAGCGACGGCGGCCGGATCACGGGCCCGCATCTCAAGGAGATGTCGCGCCTCACGCACACGGAGTACGTGCTGCGCGGGCGCTCGCGCCTGGACCCGCGCGAGATCCTCCGGGAGACGATGTTCGCCCCGACGGTCACGGGCTCCCCCATGCAGAACGCGTGCGCGGTCATCCGCCGCCACGAGGCGTCGCCGCGCGGGTACTACTCGGGTGTCGCCGCGCTGTTCACGCCGAACGCCGAGGGCGGGCACGACCTCGACGCCCCGATCCTCATCCGCACCGCGTATCTCGAGGACGGCCGCCTCCGCGTGCCGGTCGGCGCGACCCTCGTGCGGCACTCGGATCCGTACGGGGAGGTCAGCGAGACGCACGGCAAGGCGGCCGGCGTGCTCGGCGCGATCGGCGCCATCCCGCGCGCGATCACGATCGTGCCCGACGACGACGAGCCGGCTCCCGCCCGTCGCCTCGCCCACGACCCCGACATCGCGACGCTCCTGGCCTCCCGCAACGCGCGCCTCGCGCCGTTCTGGATGCAGGAGCAGGAGCCGGGTGCCCGGCAGGCGCCGTTCACGGGCCGACGCGCGGTCGTCGTCGACGCCGAGGACCGCTTCACGACGATGCTCGCCCACCAGCTGCGCCACCTGGGCCTCGACGTGGAGATCGTGCACTGGAGCGAGGCCGAGCCCGCCCGCCTCGACGCGGCGGAGCTCGTGGTCTCGGGCCCCGGCCCCGGCGATCCGCGCGACGACGAGAGCCCGCGCGTCGCCCGCATGCGCGAGGTCGTCGTGCGCCGACTCGAGCAGCACCGACCCCTCCTCGCCGTGTGCCTGAGCCACCAGATCCTCGCGGACCGCATCGGCGTCGGCCTCGGGACGCTCGCGAGCCCCCACCAGGGCCTCCAGCTCGATGTCGACCTGTTCGGCGAGCGCGCATCGATCGGCTTCTACAACACCTTCACGGCCCGCGTGACCCCCGGCGTCACGCGGCTCACGCCGAGCGAGACGCGGTGCGGCGCGGTCGGCGAGGTCGAGGTCGCGGCGGACCCGTCGACGGGCGACGTCTACGCCCTCCGCGGTGCGGGCTTCGCGTCGGTGCAGGGGCACCTCGAGTCCATCCTGTCGCGCGACGGCATGCGGACCCTCGAGCGCCTCGTCGCGCACGCGCTCGCCTGAGACCGCCTGGCGCGCGTTCAGCCGCCGAGCAGCTGCACGGGGTTGAAGATGTCGGCCGCGAACAGCAGCGCGCCCATGCCGATGAGGAGCACCACCACGACGAGCGTGAGGGGCACGAGGCGCGTGGCGTCGGTGGGCGCCGGCTCGGGGCGGCCGAGGAGCTTGGCGACCGCCCGGCGCGCGCCGTCCCACAGGGCGACGAGGATGTGACCGCCGTCGAGCGGCAGCAGCGGCACGAGGTTGAAGACGAACAGCGCGACGTTGAGCGACGCCAGGAGGCTCGTCATCACGGCGACGCGGTCGAGGATCGGCGCGTCGGTCGCGGCCACCTCACCCGCGAGACGCCCCACGCCGACGACGCTCATCGGGCCGTCCGCGTCGCGCTCCCCGCCGGTGAAGAGGTCGTAGGCGGTGTCGTACAGCCGAGCGGGAAGGTCGACGACGATCCCCACGACCGCCGCGACGTTGTCTGCTGCCGCCTGCGGACCCGCCCAGATCGGCTCGCGCACGCGCTCGACCGACGAGCTGATGCCGGCGTAGCCGACGGTCTCGACCGACGTCGTGCCGTCGTCCGCGGTGACCTCGACCTCGTTCTCGACGGGCGTGAGCGTCAGCGGGATACGGGCGCCGTCGCGCTCCACGACGACGGGGATGGCCGTGCCGGGGTGCGCGCGGATGATCTCGGATGCCTCGGCGAACGTCTCCACGGGGGTTCCGTCGAGCTCGACGAGACGGTCGCCGGGGAGGATGCCGGCCGCGTGCGCTGGCGCCTCGGGGTCGTCGGCCGCGCATTCGGTGGCTGTCGAACCGGGAGGAAGGACGCACTCGGACACGGCGGCGACCGTCGTCGTCGCCTGCTGCATGCCGATGCCGCTGAAGAGCACCGCGAACAGGACGACCGCGAGCACGAGGTTCATGATCGGGCCGCCGAGCATGATGACGACGCGCTTCCACACCGGCAGCCGATGGAAGGTGCGCGCGTCGTCGACGCCCTCGAGCGTCTCGGCGTTCGCGGCCTGCGCGTCCTGCACGAGCGTCGCGTAGATGCCGCGGCGACGGGCGGCGCGCGCGGACGCCGCGGCCGAGTCGACCGCGGTCGTCGGCTCGTCCTTCGCCGGCGGGTACATGCCCGCCATCGAGATGTAGCCGCCGATCGGGAGCGCCTTGACGCCGTACTCGGTCTCGCCGCGGCGCGTCGACCACAGCGTCGGGCCCATGCCGATCATGTACTGCCCGACCCGCACGCCGAAGCGCTTGGCGGGCACGAGATGCCCGATCTCGTGCAGCGCGATCGAGACCGCGAGGCCGACCACCATGACCAGCACACCGATCACGAACGCGAGGACATCCACGCCGCCACGCTAGCGGCCACGCCTCGGAGTTCCCCGCACGGCACGGACGCACGCGGCGAGCGCCTATCCTGGGGGCGTGACCGACCGGCAGCTGCGCGCCCTCCGCGGGGCGTCTGCGTCGACGGTCGCGACCGTGCTCGCCGCCGTCTCGCACACGGTCGGCGGCGGAGCCGCTCCCGCTCCGCTCCTCGTCGTCGCGATGGCCGCGGTGCTCGCTCTGCCGGCCATCCTCGTCGTCGGCCGGCGTCCGCGACTGTCGCGCGTGCTCGCCGCCGTCGTCACGACCCAGGCGGCGTTCCACCTCGCATTCCTCGCGCTCGGGTCGCCGGTCGCGACGCGCATCTCCGCGAGCGCGCACGCGGGGCATCTGCACGCCGAGGCGCACGCGCATCCGGCCCTCGTCGAGACGGCCGTCCTCGCGACGGCGGCCGATGCCCCCATGCTCGCGGCGCACGCGGTCGCCGCGCTCGTCACGACGGCGCTCCTCTGGCGCGGCGAGCAGCTCGTCCGCGCGATCGCCGCGTGGGCGATCGCGCGCCTCGTGCGCGCGGCCGCGCTCCCGCTCGTGCGCATCCGTCGTCGGCTTCCCCTGCGTGCAGACCGCCGCGGCGAGCGGGCGAGCCGGCGCTTCCACGACATCCGCCTGCAGCGCGGACCGCCTTCGGCCTCCTTCGCCTGACATCGCCCGTCCCGGGCACCCGTCGCGCTCCGCGATCGCCGCGCGCGACGTCCGGCGCATCCGCGCCATCCGGCACCCCCGCGCGCCCTCCGGCCTGCCTCGCAGCCGGGCCGCGCTGCGCCGGAGCGAATCGAAGACCCCGAAGGAAACAGCCATGACTCCCATCGCCCCTGCCCGTCGTCCCGCCATCCGCCGTCGCGGCATCCGCCTCGCCGCGTCCGGCGCGCTCGCCGCCGCCCTCGTGGCCGCACCGCTCGCGGCGCACGCGCACGTCACCGTGACGCCCGATGCTCCCGTCGCGGGCGGGTACGACGTGCTGACGTTCGCGTTCTCGCACGGATGCGACGACTCCCCCACGACCGCCCTCGTGATCACGCCGCCCGCCGACGGCATCGACTCGGTCGTCCCGGCCGTCCAGGCCGGATGGTCGATCGACGTCGAGCGCGACGCGTCGACCGGCCTCGTGCAGTCGATCACATACACGGCGGACGAGCCCGTCCCGAACGCGATGCGCGCCGCCGTGGAGCTCTCGGTCGCCTACGCCGCCGACGCTCCCGACACGCTCGCATTCCCCGTCGAGCAGCTGTGCGTCGATGGGTCGACCTCGTGGTCCGAGATCGCCGAGGACGGCGAGGACCCGCACGACCTCGAGGCTCCGGCGCCGGTCGTGACGCTCGCGCCAGCGGCGGAAGAGGACGGCCACGCTGCGGACGACGCGACGACGGAGACGGACGCGGGCGAGGCCGACAGCGGCGCAGTGCCGGTCGCGCTCGGTGCGGGCGGGCTCGCTGCCGGGGTCGCCGCTCTCGTCGTGAGCGTCCTCGCGTATCGCCGCACCGCGCGTCGCTGAGACGATGCGAGGCGCCGACACCCCGTCGGCGCCTCGCATGCTCTCCTCGGATCGCGCGTGAGACGATGGAGAGGATGTCCGCGACACCGTCGAACCTGCCCCCCGTCCTGCGACCGGAGAACCCGCCGCGACGCTCCCTGACCGAGCTCGCCGAGCGCTTCGGCGGCGAGCTGCGCGGGGAGGCGACGGGCGTCGAGCTCACCGGCGTCACACTCGCGACCGCCGACCTGCGCGCAGGCGAGGCGTTCGTCGCGATCCGCGGCGTCAACCGCCACGGTGCGGAGTTCGCGGCGGCCGCGGCCGAGAAGGGCGCCGTCGCGGTCGTGACGGACACGGAGGGCGCCGAGATCGCGGCGTCGGCCGGTCTGCCGATCGTCGTCGTCTCCGACCCGCGCGCCGTGCTCGGCGATCTGTCGGCGTGGGTCTACGGCACCGACCGCGACCTGCCGCTGCTCCTCGGGACGACCGGCACGAACGGCAAGACCTCGATCACGCACCTTCTCGACGGCATCCTCACCCAGATGGGCGTGGTGACGGGGCTCTCCTCGACCGCCGAGCGCCACATCGCGGGCGAGGTCATCGTGTCGCGTCTGACGACCCCCGAGGCGAGCGAGTTCCACGCGCTGCTCGCCCTCATGCGTGAGCGGGGCGTCGAGGCCGTCGCCGTCGAGGTCAGCGCGCAGGCGCTGACCCGCCATCGCGTCGACGGCCTCGTCTTCGACGTCGCGGCGTTCACGAATCTCACGCACGACCACCTCGACGACTACGCCGACATGCGCGAGTACTTCGAGGCGAAGGCGGCGTTCTTCACGCCCGAGCGCTCGCGCCGCGCGGTCATCTCCCTCGACTCGGCTCCCGGTGCCGAGTACGTCGCGCGCGCGACCGTGCCCGTGGTCACCGTCGCCACCCCGTCGATCGCGGCCGACCCCGATGCGGCCGCCCAGGCGGACTGGATCGTCACGATCGACGACGAGCGCCAGGAGGGCACGCGGTTCACGCTGACCGGACCGGATGGCCGCGCGCTCACGTCGGTCGTGCCGGTCATCGGCCCGCACATGGCGTCGAACGCCGGCACCGCCATCGTCATGCTGCTCGAGGCCGGCTTCGCGTGGGAGCGCATCGTCGAGGCGCTCGAGCGCGACGGCGGCATCCGCGCGTACCTGCCCGGGCGCACGCAGCTCGTCTCGGGACCGGAGGGCCCCGCGGTCTACGTCGACTTCGGCCACACGCCCGATGCGTTCGAGAAGACGCTGGCGGCCGTCCGCCGCGTGACTCCCGGCAAGGTGCTCATGCTCTTCGGCGCCGACGGAGACCGTGACAAGACGAAGCGCCGCGACATGGGCCGCACGGCGGTCGAGGGCAGCGACATCGTCGTCATCACCGACCACCACCCGCGTCACGAGGACCCCGCGGCCATCCGCGCGACCCTCCTCGAGGGCGCACGCGCGGCGAACCCGGACCACCCGATCTACGAGTTCTCGCCGCCCGAGACCGCGATCGTCGAGGCGGTCAAGCTCGTCGGACCGGGCGACGCGATCCTCTGGGCGGGCCCGGGTCACCAGGACTACCGCGACATCAAGGGCGTCCGCACGCCGTACTCGGCGCGCGAGCTCGCGCGGCGCGCGCTGCGCGACGCCGGCTGGCCCGTGCCGGACCCGGCCTGGCCCGTCCCCTACGAGAACTGAGCCGCGCGAGGACGCACGCACCCGAGTCCTGGCGTTTGCCCCCGAGCCCTGGCGTTTGCCCCGTGCGGCCGGTCAGATCCGCGGATGGCGGCCGCACGCGGCAAGCAGGCCCACGGGCGCGCGCGCCCTCAGCCGCGTGCGGCGATGAGCTCGTCAGCGCTGCGCCGCGCCCAGGCCTCCGCGTCGGCGAGGGTCTCGAGCGTGAGCTCGGCCGGAGCCTCGTGCCGGTCGAGCACGGCGGCGATCGTGTCGACGATGCCGGGGAACGACAGCCGCCCGTCGTGGAACGCCTCGACCGCCTGCTCGTTGGCGGCGTTGTAGACCGCGGGATGCGTGCCACCCGCCTCACCCGCACGTCGCGCGAGCCGCACCGACGGGAAGGCGTCGTCGTCGAGCGGCGAGAACTCCCACGTCTGCGCCGCGGTCCAGTCGATCGGCACGTCGACGTCGACGAGACGCTCGGGCCAGGAGAGGCCGAGCGCGATCGGGACGAGCATGCGCGGCGGTCCGGCCTGCGTGATCGTCGAGCCGTCGTGGAACTCCACCATCGAGTGGATGAGCTGCTGCGGGTGCACGACCACCTCGATCCGGTCGTACGGCACGTCGAACAGCAGGTGCGCCTCGATCACCTCGAGGCCCTTGTTCACGAGCGTCGCCGAGTTCGTCGTGATGACGCGCCCCATCGAGAAGTTCGGGTGCTTGAGCGCCTGGGCGGGCGTGACGTCCTCGAGCGCGGAGCGCGACCATCCGCGGAACGGCCCGCCCGACGCGGTCACGACGAGGCGGCGCACCTCGCCGCGCTCCCCGGCCCGCAGCGCCTGCGCGATCGCGGAGTGCTCCGAGTCGACCGGGACGATCTGCCCCGGGCGGGCGAGCCGCTTGACGAGCTCGCCGCCGACGATGAGCGACTCCTTGTTCGCGAGGGCGAGCGTGCGCCCGGCCTCGAGCGCGGCGAGCGTGGGGCCGAGGCCGACGGAGCCCGTGATGCCGTTGAGCACGATGTCGGCGTCCACGTCTCGCACGAGCTGGGCTGAGCCCTCCGCGCCGAGGGCCGTGTGCTCGACGCCGAACTCGGCCGCCTGCGCGCGGAGCAGGTCCTCGTTGGATCCCGTCGAGAGGCCGACCAGCTCGAACCGGTCGCGGTGCGCGCGGATGACCTCGAGCGCCTGCGTGCCGATGGACCCGCTCGACCCCAGGACGATGACGCGGCGCACGCGGGTCACTCCGCCGGAGCCTCTTCTGCGGCGGGCGCCGGGTGCTGGGTCGCGAGGATGTCGACGACGAAGACGAGCGTCTCCTCCTGGAGCTCGTTGCCCTCGCTCGCGCCGTAGCCCTCGGCGGGCGGGATGACCGCGAGAACCTGCGAGCCGACCTTCTGGCCCTCGAGGGCCTTCTTGAAGCCCGTCACGACGCCCGTCGTCTCGAACTGCGCGGGCGTGCCGCGGTCCCAGCTCGAGTCGAACACGGAGCCGTCGGAGAGCTTCACGCCCGTGTACTGGACGAGGACCATGTCGCCCGCCTCGACCGTGGCGCCGTCGCCGGCCTTGAGGGTCGACAGCTCGGTCGTCTCCGGCGCCTCGGCGCCCTCGGGGATCGTGACGGTCGGAGCGCCATCCTCGGCGAGCTCGACCGTGGGCATGCCCTCGGTCGGCTCCTGCTCCTCACCCCACGCCGCGGTCGGCGTCACGCTCAGGAGGTCGAAGACGTAGATCTGCGCGTTCGTCGCGGTGCCGGCCTGGTCGGTGCCCGACGGAAGCGCGAGCACGAGACGCGAGCCGACGTTCTCGCACCCCGTGAACTGGCCGAGCGACTCGGGCGACACGAGCGCGGGGAGCAGCTCGCCCTCGTTGTAGCCGAGCTCCCCGACCTTCTCGCCGCTCACGGCGTCGTAGGCCGTGAGCGCGTAGTTGAGGTAGTCGCCGCTCTGGACCGGCTCGCCGTCGCCCTCCTCGAGGACGAGGCGCTGGGCCTCGGGGACCTCGATCGGCTTCTCGAAGGTGGCCGTCGACGGCTCGCCGAGCTCGCCGTCCACCGTCACCGACTCCACGGCCTCGCCCGTGGGGGCGGCGGCCGCGCAGAGGTCGGCGGGCGTGCCCGTGGGCGACGCCTCCGGCTCCGCCTCTCCCGAGGGCGCGCAGCCCGCGAGGGCGAGAGCCGCGACGACGGCGGTGGACATCAGGCCAAGGGAGCGAGCACGCACGGAAACCTCATTCATCGGGGGATCGCGTCCCATCCTCCCCGATTTCCGCTCCGCATGCGCTGAACGCCGCGGTCGCACCGGCGATCCGCAGGATTCCGGCGGCGGCATACGTCGGCAGTACCCTGGAGGGATGACCGACGACGTGCAGAACCCGGCCGAGTCCGACGGCTCACCCGTCCGCCCCAGCTGGGTCTACACGCTGGGGCGCGTCGTCCTCGCTCCTCTCGCGCGCGCCGTCTACCGCCCTCGAGTCGAGGGCAGGGAGAACATCCCCGCCGAGGGGGCGGTCATCCTCGCGAGCAACCACCTGTCGTTCATCGACTCGATCGTCATCCCGATCGCGGCGGCACCGCGCCCTGTCCACTTCCTCGCGAAGTCGGATTACTTCACCGGCACCGGCTTCAAGGGCTGGTTCTCGCGGACGTTCTTCACGGCCGTCGGCGCGATCCCGGTCGACCGCGCCGCCGGGCAGGCCGCGCTCGACGCGCTCGACCGGCAGAAGGACATCCTCGCGACGGGCGCGGCCGTGGCGCTCCACCCGGAGGGCACGCGCTCGCGCGACGGGCGCCTGTACAAGGGCCGGACGGGCGTCGCGTACCTCGCGCTCGAGAGCGGCGCCCCGGTCGTGCCGATCGGGCTCATCGGCACGGACAAGGTGATGCCGGTGGGCGCTCGGATGCCGTCGCTCCGCGACCGGGTGACGGTGCGCTTCGGCGCGCCGATCGATGTGTCCGTGCACGGACCGGCGTCCTCGGGCAAGGCGCGCCGCGCGGCCACGGATCAGATCATGGCGGCCATCCACGAGCTGTCCGGCCAGGAGCTCGCCGGGGTCTACAACGAGCTTCCGGCGAGCAGCACGCTCGAGAAGATCAAGCGCGCCCTGCCCCACGAGCGCCTGTAGCCGTCAGCCGACGGAGACCTCCGCCTCGTGGTGCACGGGGAAGTTCACCGAGTTGGCGATGAAGCACCACTCGTGGGCGTCGTCGTGCGCCGCGCGCGCGTCCTCGACCATCAACGCGTCGGCGACCGTGACCCGCGGGCGCAGCGTCACGCTCTCATACCGCCCGCCGTTGCCCTGCTGGCGCATGGTTCCGACCGCCTCGTCGACGTACGACGTGACGACGACGCCGCGGACGACGCACGCGTGCAGGTAGGAGAGCAGATGGCACTCCGACAGCGCCGCGAGGAGCAGGTCCTCGGGGTTCCAGCGCGCACCGTCTCCGCGGAACGGCACGTCGGCGGATGCGAGCACCTCGGGCTTGCCCTCGATCCTCAAGGACACGGACCTGTCGTAGTCGCGGTATCCGGATGTCCCGGTGCCCCGGTTGCCGGTCCAGGTGGCGGTGAGCGCGTAGTGGTGTTCGCCGAGCATGCCCCCAGTGTCGCACCACGGACGCCGGCGGAGGGCCCGCGGCGCTTCGTTAGGGTTGTGAGGTGACCCCAGAGACCTTCACCGCCCCGGATGCCGTCGAGCTCGCCGTCGTCGATCGAGGAGGGTTCGTGGAGTCCCGCCACGTCGGCGCCGCGCTCGTGCTGTCGCCCGACGGCGAGGTGGTCACGGCGCTCGGCCGCACCGACGCGCTCGTGCTCCCCCGCTCGGCGCTCAAGCCGCTGCAGGCCATCGGATCGGTCACCGCGGGCGCGCCCCTCGAGGGCGAGCGACTCGCGCTCGCCACCGCGAGCCATGCGGGTACCGACCGTCACGCCTCGGTGGTGCGTGACATGCTCGGATCGGTCGGCCTCAGCGAGGACGCCCTCGGATGCCCCGCACAGTGGCCGAGCGACTCGACGACCCGCGACGCGATGGTGCGCGACCACTTCGAGCCGTCCCGCCTCCGGATGAACTGCTCGGGCAAGCACGCCGCGATGCTCATGGCGTGCGTCGCGAGCGGCTGGGACACCGCGACGTATCTCGACCCCGCGCATCCGCTGCAGCTGCACATCCGCGAGGTCGTCGAGCGACTGTCGGGCGAGCGCGTCGGCGCCACGGTCGTGGACGGCTGCGGCGCGCCCGTGCACGCGATCACGCTCGCGGGGCTCGCGCGCGCCGTGCACCGCGCGGGCAACTCGTCGGAGCGGTCGCCGTTCGCGATGCACCGCGTCGCAGGCGCGCTCGTCCGGGCGGTGCGCGAGCACCCCTGGACGGTCGACGGGCCGGGCCGCCCGGATACGGTCGCGATCGAGACGTTCGGGGTCTACTCGAAGTTCGGCGCGGAGGGCGTGCAGACGATGATCGCTCCCGACGGGACGACCGTGGCACTCAAGATGCTCGACGGCTCGACGCGCGCGGGGGTCGTCGTCGCGCTCACCCTGCTCGCGCGGGCGGGCGCTCTCTCGGCGGAGGCGGTCGACTCCTTCGCGCGCAGCCACCCGCTGCTGTCGATCCGCGGCGGCGGCGTCGAGGTGGGTCGCATCCGCGCGACCGTGTGACGCCGAACCCGACCGAGCAGCGTCGGATCATGGCAGGACGATCCGTCGCGGCGGGAGCCCGTCGGCGCACAGCCACGCCCGCGAGGCGCGCGTGCGCGCGAACGGCGGCAGCTCCCGCTCCCCGGTGAGCGCGCGCAGCTCGGTCGCGCACTCGGCGCCCACGACCAGCGGATGGCCGCCGCGCGCCTCCTGAAGGAGCGCCCACTGGCGCTGCCACGACTCAGGCTCCCCCGCGACGACGACCGGCGCGTCCGCGAGAGCGAGGCTCTCGAGAGAGGATCCCGGCGGGAGCTCGTCCAGGGCGAGGATCCGCACGCCGTCGCCCCATCCGTCGGCGAGCGCGGCGCAGCGTCGACGTGCCGCTTTCACGACCAGCGCGGTGACGGGAGCGCCCGGGCGCCAGGCGACGGGCGTGGCCGGCTCAGCCTCGTCGCGCGCTGCGCCGGGAGCGAGAGCGAACTGCACCTCCTGCCCGTCGAGGACCCCGCGCCCGGGCGGCCGCCGCGGGTCGAACGTCGTCGCGTCGCCGCCCGCCGCGGCGTGGTCGGCGCGCGACGCGAGCGCCAGGAGCGCCCGCCGCTGAAGGAGATCGATGATCCGCGCGACCGCGCCGGTGACGCGCGCGGTCGTCGCGACGACGGTCATCCGCCTCTCCCCCGCATCGCGGACGACGTTCTCGATGCGCTCGGCGATGGCGTGCGCGTAGTCGTGGGGGAATCGCGCGAGCAGAGCGTCGAGATCGTCGATGAGGAGCAGCCCGTCGACGGCGTGCTCGGCGCGCTCGACGGCATCCCAGGCTCCCTCCGCGTCGCGGGGGACGACGATGGCATCGGGGCGCTGCGCACGGACGAGACGCACGACGTTCGAGGTGCCGCTCCCCGATCCGCCGACGACGACGAGCCCGCGCTCGACACCGGGGCGGAGGGTCACCACCGGCTGGCGCTGCCGCTCCGGATCGTCGGCGATGCCGAGCACGACGGCGGAGGCATCCGGCTCGCGGCCGCGCACCGCGGCGAGGGGCAGCTCGGACGGCAGCGGCGGCAGCCACGGTCCCTGTGCGCGCGGCGCCCCCTCGGCGCCGATCGGCGCGAGCTCGCGCGGGGTGGTGAGCGCGATGCGCGTGAGCCGTGGCGCCGCGTCGGCCGCTCGGCGGATGTACGCGAGGCCGCGCCCGTCGGCGCCGCCCGGCAGCGTCGCGGCGAGATCGACGCCGATCACGCCGCGGCTCTCGGACGGCTCGGCGACGCGCAGGGCGATGCGCAGGGGGCAGTTGGCGACCAGGGCATCGCGGAGCACGCCCGTCGAGCGCTGGGTGCCCAGGATGAGATGCATGCCCAGCGCCCGGCCGCGTGCGGCGACGTCGGCGAAGACGGCGTGGAGATCCGGGTGCTCCTGCAGCATGGCCGCGAACTCGTCGACGACGATGACGAGGCGAGGCAGCTCGACGCCGGGCGCGCCGACATCGCGCGCCCCGCACGCAGCGAGCCGTCCCTCGCGCCGGCGCACCTCGGCGCGCAGGCTCTCGACCGCCCGCCGCGATGCCGCCCCATCGAGGTCGGTGATGACCCCGGTCACGTGCGGCAGCTCGGAGAGCGCATCGAACGCGGTTCCGCCTTTGAAGTCCGCGAGGAGGAACACCACGCGGTCGGCGGTGTAGGTCCTCGCGAGCGAGGCGACCCACGTGACGAGCAGCTCGCTCTTGCCCGCTCCCGTCGTCCCCACGACGACCGCGTGCGGACCGTCGGCGACGATGTCGATCACGGCCGACTCGCCGTCCGCCCGCCCCACGACCGCTGGCAGACCCGCGCGATCCCCGGATGCGACGGGCTCGAGCTCGCCGAGGGTCAGCGCGGCATCGGGCCCGCCGCGGCCGCCGCGCTCGGCTCCGCGGCCCGCGAGCCCCTCGGCCACGGCCTGCGCCTGCGCGCGGGAGACGGCCTCGACGGCGACGTCCTCCTCGTGCGTGCCGCGGATGAGCCGCCCCTGCAGGCCCTCGCCGACGTCGAGGACCGCCCCGCAGGCCTCGGGCGGAGCGGCATCCGGCGCGCGGACCGCGATCACGATGTCCGCGTCCGGCGGCGGCCCCTCGCCGGAGAGCGCCAGACGCCGCGACGGCGCCGAGGTCTGCCGATGCGGCAGCGCCTCCATCCACTCCTCCCCGGGAGGAGCCGCCGCGACGCCGAGTGCCTCGGGAGCCATCCGCAGGCAGACCTGGAGCGCGAGGGCGCGCGCCACCGCCTGGGCCACGACCGGCGCTCCCCGCACGCATACGCCTTCGCCCGGTGCGATGGAGATCGGGGCATCGGGGAGGACGCCCGCCCGTCGGCGCAGGGCGTCTGCGCGCTCGCCCTCGCCGCCTGACACGCGGACGCGACTCGATGCCTCCCCGCGGCCGACCACGAGCTCGTCGGAGGGAGCGCGCCACACCGCGCGCTCGTCGGCGAGCAGCGCGCCGAGATCGACGAGCCGGCGGTTCAGCTCGACCCGCTCGCGATCGTGGCGCTGCTCGATCTCGCGCTCGACGCGCGCACAGGCCTCGGTGTAGGCGGCATCAGCGCGCCGACGCTCCCGTCGGGAGCTGCGTCGCGCGTCGACCGCGGCGGCGACGGCCATGAGCGGGCCGAGGGCGGCGAAGCAGAGGGACAGCAGCGACCCCGTGACGAACCACATGGCGACGCCGCCGACGACGGGCACGAGCGCCGCGAACAGCGGCCAGCGTGCGGGCCGCGGCGGCGGGGCGGGCGACGGCAGCGAGAGCGGCTCGTCGATGCGCGCCGCGAGGGGACTCGTCATGCTCCCATGTCATCGCGGATGACGAGTCGGATGGCCGGCGACTGCTCCCCTGTGGACAGACGCGCCGGGCGCGCTGGCCTGTGCACGCGGCGCGGGCCGCGTTGTGGTGCCCGGAATCGGATGGCCGGGGCTCCTGTGCGCGTGTCTGTCCCAGGAGAGCTCACCCGCCCCGCCGATCCGAATCCGGTGACGCTCGCGCGCGCAGGCCGATCCGGCGTGGGCCGATCCGGCGCGAGGGCCTGTGCCCGCGGCGCGGACCGGCCCGCGCCGACGTCAGGACGCGCTACGCGGCCGGGCCCGCCGTCTCGGACGAGTCCGGGTCCGCGTCCCGTCCCGAAGCCGAGGCGCCTGCCGTCTCGGCGGCGTCGACGGTCGGCAGCTGCGCGGTCGCGGCGTCATCGGCGGACGCCGGGGCCGGAGCGCCGGGCTCGGTGACGTCGACGACGATGATCGAGATGTTGTCGCGCCCGCCGTTCTCGAGCGCCGCGGCGAGCATGGCCTCGATGGCCGCGGCAGGGTCGGGGTTCTGCCGGAGGAAATGGAGGATGCCGTAGTCGGTGAGCTCCTTGGTGAGCCCGTCCGAGCAGATCACGAAGCGGTCGCCCGCGCGCACGTCGAGCCGCACGTAGTCGGGGATCACGCTCTCGCTCGGCCCCACGGCGCGCGTGATGACGTTGCCGTATGGGTGGTTCTCGGCCTCCTCGGGGCTGAGCCGACCCGAGGCGACGAGCTCCTGCACGAGCGAGTGGTCGACCGTGATCTGGGCGATCGCGTCGTCGCGGTCGAGATAGACGCGCGAGTCGCCGATGTTCAGGACGATCCAGGCGTCCTCCTCGCCGTCCGCGTGGAGGTAGATGCCGGTGACCGTCGTGCCGGTGCCCTCGTCGGTCGTCTCGGGGTGATCGCCGATGTCGCCGACGGCGCGCTGGAGCGCCTCCTCGATCGCCTCGGGAGTGATGTCGCCGTGCTCGACCACGCGCTGCAGCTGCGCGATCGTGCTGGCGCTCGCGATCTCGCCGCCGATGTGGCCGCCCATGCCGTCGGCCACGACGAAGAGCGGGAACTGCGCGAGCACCGCGTCCTGGTTGATCTCGCGCTTGCGACCGCGGTCCGTCACGGCCGCCCACGAGACGGTGACGTCGCCTCCGGATCGTCGCACGATCGTCGACTGCGTCGTCACGGGTGCGTCTGGCACGGATCGGCCTCCGGGTGTCGTGGAGCGCTCGTGCGAGCGAGCGCGGGTCATCACATCTTAGTCGAGCCGTGCGACCCGGCTGCGTCGGCCGCACGGCGGAGGGCCCGCACCGGTGCCGGTGCGGGCCCTCCGCGAGGTCGTCAGCGCGTCACGGCTGCGCGGGAGGCGCGGGCGGGGCCGGCGGACGGTCGTCTCCCGCCGGCGGGGCAGGCGGCGTGGTTCCGCCGGGAGGCGGCGGGTACGCTCCGGGCGCGTCGCCCGCGGGCGGGAAGGCGCCGGTCGCGTCGGCCGGCGGCGGGTACGCACCCGGGGCGGGCGGCGGCGGGTACGCGCCGGGCTGACCGGCCGCGGGCTGGCCGTAGGCCGGCGCGGCCTGGCCGTAGCCGGGCGCGGCAGCGGGCTGGGTCGGCACGCCGTCCCACACGGTGCGGTCGCCGAGGAATCCGTTGCCGGCCCACGAGGCGGGCGCGACGTTGGGGTTCCAGCGCGACTTGTCGAAGGCGTTGATGCCGAGCCACACGAGCGACAGGAACACGTAGAGGACGACCCACGCGCCCTCCTTCTGGAGCTTGAGCCCGACGCGGTAGGCCGCCATCGCGGACAGGACCGCGATGGCGAGGCTGAAGACATACCCGATGCCGATCCAGCTCAGCAGCAGCGCGCCGCCGAGGCCGTACAGGACGAGCCAGGGGCTGAGGTCGCCGAGCTTGAAGAACACCATCATGTTGTAGACCGGCACCCAGGCGCGCCAGCGCCCCTGCACGCCCGCCTTGTCGAAGATCTTCATCAGGAACCACGAGCCCAGGACGTAGAAGACAACGCCGATCAGGAGTCCGAAGAAGGCGAAGAGTCCCGCGAGCGCGAGAATCGCGCTGCTGTCGGGACCGTACACGTCGTCATACATGGAAGTTCCCCTCTGTCTGCAGCTGCCGTCAGCCGCAGCTCACACGATGCCAGAAGCGCGGTATCCCCCGCTACTCCCGCGCGAAGAGCAGCACCTCGCGCGAGCTCTCCCCCGGCCGCAGGTCCAGACCGGCATCCGCCGCCCACGCGAGGAGCCCATCCGCCGTCCGCCACGTCGGACGCGACTCCGCGAGGGCGCGCACGAACAGGCCCTTCGCCTTCTTGTTGAAGTGGTTGAGGGCGCGCACCGCTCCGTCCGCGCCCTCGGCGACGACGGACACGTAGACCGATGCGACGTCGTCGGGCACCGGGCCGAGGTCGACATACGCCTTCGAGCGCAGGTCGACGACGAGCCCGTCGGCCGCCTCCCGCAGCGCCTCCCCCGTCGGACCCGCCCAGTGGCGGCGGAGCGCGGGAACGCCCGGCAGCGAGGTGCCCGCGGCCAGCCGATACGCCGGCACGAGGTCGCCCGCGCCGATCGGGCCGAACGGCGCCGTCTGGATGAGCGCGTGCCGTGCGAGCCAGCCGCGCGCGGCAGCCGACAGGGACGCCGCGTCGAGCGCGTCGAACAGCACGCCCGTGTAGCGGTCCATGGCGGGCATCGTCGGCGCCGTCAGCAGCGCGGCGTTGTGCGCGATCTCGCCGCGCTGGCGCTCGCTGAGCTTCAGCACGCGCGCCGCGCGGTCGGCGTCGGCCGAGAGCGCGACGAGGGCCTCGGCGACGTCCTCGCGGTGGCGCCGCAGCGAGGGCAGACGCAGGCCCCCGAGGTCGATCGGGGGCCGGTCGCCACCGGGCCGCTTGGTCTCGGACGGGGGAAGGAGGAGGAGCACGGATGGTCCCTTCCGCACGGATGGTGCGCAGACGAAAGCGCCAGGGCGGAGGATCCGAGGATCCTCCGCCCTGGCGGGAAGGTGAGCTGCGTCAGTCGACGAGCTGGGCGTGGCCGGCGACGATGGTGAGCACGTCGCCCTCCATCGACACGAACCCGTCGCGGGCGTCCGCGACGATCTTCGTGCCATCCGCCTGCGTGATGCGGACCTGCCCCTGAGAGAGGATCGACAGCACGGGCTCGTGCCCCTGCATGAAGCCGATCTCACCCTCGGTGGTCTTGGCGACCACGAGGCTCGCCTCGCCCGTCCAGACCTCCGCCTCAGCGGAGACGAGGGTGACGTTGAGCGCCATGATCAGGCGTTCTCCTTCTGGATCTTCGCCCACTGCGCCTCGACGTCGCTGATGCCGCCGACGTTGAAGAACGCCTGCTCCGCGACGTGGTCGAACTCGCCCTTGACGATCGCGTCGAACGACTCGATCGTCTCCTTGAGCGGAACGGTCGAGCCCTCGACACCGGTGAACTTCTTCGCCATGTAGGTGTTCTGCGAGAGGAACTGCTGGATGCGGCGTGCACGCGACACGACG
This sequence comes from Microbacterium sp. JZ37, assembly GCF_035188445.1. Lineage (NCBI taxonomy): Bacteria > Bacillati > Actinomycetota > Actinomycetes > Micrococcales > Microbacteriaceae > Microbacterium > Microbacterium sp. JZ37. The sequence goes on from NZ_CP045253.1 coordinate 2,483,750, forward strand.
ATCTTGTCCTCTTCCGAGAGCTCGTCGACACCGAGGATCGCGATGATCTCCTGCAGCTCCTTGTTCTTCTGGAGGATCTGCTTGACCGACGTCGCGACGCGGTAGTGGTCCGCGCCGAGGTAGCGCGGGTCCATGATGCGGCTCGTCGAGGTCAGCGGGTCGATCGCGGGGTACAGACCCTTCGACGCGATCTCGCGCGAGAGCTCGGTCGTCGCGTCGAGGTGCGCGAACGTCGTGGCGGGAGCCGGGTCGGTGTAGTCGTCGGCCGGCACGTAGATCGCCTGCATCGAGGTGATCGAGTGACCGCGCGTCGAGGTGATGCGCTCCTGGAGCACACCCATCTCGTCGGCGAGGTTGGGCTGGTAGCCCACGGCCGAGGGCATGCGGCCCAGAAGGGTCGACACCTCGGAGCCCGCCTGCGTGAAGCGGAAGATGTTGTCGATGAAGAGGAGCACGTCCTGCTTCTGCACGTCGCGGAAGTACTCCGCCATCGTCAGAGCCGACAGGGCGACGCGCAGACGCGTCCCCGGCGGCTCGTCCATCTGGCCGAAGACGAGCGCGGTCTTGTCGAAGACGCCCGCGTCCTCCATCTCGTGGATGAGGTCGTTGCCCTCACGCGTGCGCTCGCCGACGCCCGCGAACACCGACACACCGCCGTGGTCCTGCGCGACGCGCTGGATCATCTCCTGGATGAGGACGGTCTTGCCGACGCCCGCACCGCCGAAGAGGCCGATCTTCCCACCCTGCACGTAGGGGGTGAGGAGGTCGATCGACTTGATGCCGGTCTCGAACATCTGCGTCTTCGACTCGAGCTGGTCGAAGTTCGGCGCCTTGCGGTGGATCGGCCAGCGCTCCGTGACCTCGAACGTCTCGCCCTCGCCGAGGTTGAGGACGTCGCCGGTCACGTTGAAGACCTTGCCCTTGGTGATGTCGCCGACGGGCACCGAGATGGCCTCGCCGGTGTCGCGCACCTCCTGGCCGCGGACCATGCCGTCCGTCGGCTTCAGCGAGATGGCGCGGATCATGTCGTCGCCGAGGTGCTGCGCGACCTCGAGCGTGATCTCGGTCGACTCCTCGCCGATCGTGATCGTCGTCTTCAGCGCGTTGTAGACGTCGGGGATGGCGTCGTGCGGGAACTCGATGTCGACGACGGGGCCCGTGACGCGTGCGACGCGCCCGACCACCGCAGTGGTCTCAGCCGTGGCGTTGGCAGTCATACTTTCGTCTCTTTCCTGGTGGGTCTGCAGCTCAGGACGCCAGCGCGTCGGCGCCGCCGACGATCTCGGCGATCTGCTGAGTGATCTCTGCCTGTCGCGCGTTGTTGCGCAGGCGCGTGTAGTCGGTGATCAGCTTGTCGGCGTTGTCGCTCGCCGACTTCATCGCCTTCTGCGTCGCGGCCTGCTTGGCGGCCGCCGACTGCAGGAGCGCGTTGAAGATGCGGCTCTGGATGTACACCGGCAGCAGGCGGTCGAGCACCTGCGTGGGCTCCGGCTCGAACTCGTAGAGCGGGTAGACGTCGGCCGGGGCCGTGTCATCCGCGTCGACGACCTCGAGCGGGAGCAGGCGCACCGACTCCGGCGTCTGCGTCATCATGCTGACGAAGCGGTTGTACACGACGTGGATCTCGTCCACGCCGCCCTCGCTCGCGTCGAGCTCGTACGCCTCGATGAGTGCCTGGGCGATCTCCTCGGCCGTGTCGAAGTGGGGCGTGTCGGCGTCGCCGACCCACTCCGCCTTCGCCGCGACACGACGGAACTGGAAGTAGCCCACCGCCTTGCGTCCGAAGAGGTAGAAGTCGATCTCCTTGCCCTCGGACTTCAGCAGCTCCGCCAGCTCCAGGCCCTCGCGGATCACCTGCGAGTTGAACGCGCCCGCGAGGCCGCGGTCCGCGCTGATGATGACGACCGCCGAACGCCGCACCGTCTCCGGCTCGCGCGTGAGCGGGTGGTCGATCGACGTGTGCGTGGCCACGGCCGAGACCGCTCGCGTCACCGCGCGGGCGAAGGGCGATGACGCGCGCACGCGCGCCATCGCCTTCTGGATGCGCGAAGCCGCGATGAGCTCCATCGCCTTCGTGATCTTCTTGGTCGTCTGAGCAGAAGAGATCTTCTGCTTGTACTCCCTGAGTTGTGCGCCCATGATGCGTCTTCTCCGGAAGGCGTTACGCCTTGCGGCCCTTGACGATCCGCTCCTGGTTCACGTCCTCGGCGGCGGCCGGCGCGAACTCCTCGCGTCCTGCGTCCGTGAGGTGCTTGCCGTCGCCCTGCTTGAACTCGAGCACGAACTTGTCGACCTGCTTCTCGAGCTCGGCCACCGTGTCGTCCTCGAGCTTGCCCGAGTCGCGCAGCGTGTCGAGGATCGACGTGTTGCGGCGGAGGTAGTCGAGCAGCTCGCGCTCGAAGCGGAGGACGTCCTCCACCTCGATCGTGTCGAGCTTGCCGTTCGTTCCGGCCCAGATCGAGACGACCTGCTCCTCGACGGGGTACGGGGTGTACTGCGGCTGCTTGAGCAGCTCGGTCAGACGCGCACCGCGCGCGAGCTGACGGCGCGACGCCGCGTCGAGGTCGCTCGCGAACATCGCGAAGGCCTCGAGCGAGCGGTACTGCGCGAGCTCGAGCTTGAGCGTGCCGGAGACCTTCTTGATGTGCTTCAGCTGCGCGTCGCCGCCGACTCGCGAGACCGAGATACCCACGTCGACCGCAGGACGCTGGTTGGCGTTGAAGAGGTCGGACTGGAGGAAGATCTGGCCGTCGGTGATCGAGATCACGTTGGTCGGGATGTACGCCGAGACGTCGTTCGCCTTCGTCTCGATGATCGGCAGACCCGTCATCGAGCCGGCGCCGAGCTCGTCGGAGAGCTTCGCGCAGCGCTCGAGCAGACGCGAGTGCAGGTAGAAGACGTCACCGGGGTACGCCTCGCGCCCCGGCGGACGACGCAGCAGGAGCGACACGGCGCGGTAGGCCTCGGCCTGCTTCGACAGGTCGTCGAACACGATGAGGACGTGCTTGCCCTGGTACATCCAGTGCTGGCCGATGGCCGAGCCGGTGTAGGGGGCGAGGTACTTGAAGCCCGCCGGGTCCGAGGCGGGAGCCGCGACGATCGTCGTGTACTCCATGGCGCCGGCGTCCTCGAGGGCGCCCTTCACCGAGGCGATGGTCGAGCCCTTCTGGCCGATCGCGACGTAGATGCAGCGGACCTGCTTGGTCGGGTCGCCCGACTCCCAGTTCGCCTTCTGGTTGATGATCGTGTCGATCGCGATCGCGGTCTTGCCCGTCTGGCGGTCGCCGATGATGAGCTGACGCTGGCCGCGGCCGACCGGGATCATGGCGTCGATGGCCTTGATGCCCGTCTGCATCGGCTCGTGGACGCTCTTGCGCTGCATGACGCCGGCGGCCTGGAGCTCGAGCGCGCGGCGTCCCTCGACGCCGGTGATCTCGCCGAGGCCGTCGATCGGGTTGCCGAGCGGGTCGACGACGCGGCCGAGGTAGCCCTCGCCGACGGGGACCGAGAGGACCTCGCCCGTGCGGGTGACCGTCTGGCCCTCTTCGATGCCGGTGAACTCGCCGAGGACGACGACGCCGATCTCGTGCTCGTCGAGGTTCTGGGCCAGGCCCAGCGTGCCGTCCGCGAAGCGGACGAGCTCGTTCGCCATGACGCCCGGGAGGCCCTCGACGTGGGCGATGCCGTCTGCCGCGTCGGTGACCGTGCCGACCTCGTTCGCCGCGGAACCGGTGGGCTCGTAGGCGGCGACGAAGTCCTTCAGCGCGTCACGGATGACGTCGGGGCTGATGGTGATGTCTGCCATTGTCTTCCTTAGTGTTGTGGGGCCGATGGCGACCCCTGAGCCGTCCGCCGGGGCGGGAGAGCTTTCAGCCTGCGAGCCTCTGCCGGAGATCGGCGAGGCGGGACGAGATGCTGCCGTCGATGACGTCGTCGGCGACCTGGATGCGGATGCCGCCGACGACCGTCGGGTCGATCACCGGGTTCAGCGCGACCGCGCCTCCGTACTGCTTCGACAGCGCGGCGGCGAGACGCTCGCTCTGCGCGGCCGAGAGCGGCACGGCGGTGTAGACGGTCGCGACCGTCCGGCCGCGCTGGGCGGCGGCGATCTTCATGGCGCGCGAGAGGATCGCGCGCACGCGACGGTTCCGCGGCTGCTGCACGAGCGACGAGACGATGAGCGTCGTGCCCTCGCTGGCGCGTCCCTGGAGGAGGGAGGCGATGAGCTCCCCCTTCTTGGCGTCGTCGCCGAGCCGGCTGCCGAGCGCGAGCTCGAGCTCCGGGTTCGCCGAGACGATGCGGGCGACCTGGAAGAGCTCGGCCTCGACGTCGCTCTGCTCGGCCTTGGCGGCCGCGCGGATGGCGAGCTCCTCGAGACCGAGGACGAGGTCGTCGCCCGACGACCAGCGCTGCGCGACGGTCTGCTGGAGCAGACCCTGGGCGGCCGGCGACAGCGACCCGAAGGCCCTGGCGACGAGCGCGCCGCGCGCCTCGGGGGTCGCCGCGCGATCTGCGAGCGCGCCGCTCAGCGCGGACGAGCCGGCGACGGCACGCGACGCGGCGAACAGCTCGCGCGCCGTGTCGAGGTCGACCTGCGCCGCGTCGAGCGCTTCCGCGCCGACCGCGAGCGCCTGAGTGGTCGCGCTTCCCATTACTTCGCCGCCTTCTCGGATGCCTCGAGGTCGGCGAGGAAGCGGTCGACCACGGCCTGGGCCTTCTGGTCCTCCGTGAGGGTCTCGCCGATGACGCCCGAAGCGAGGTCGAGGGCGAGCGTGCCCACCTCGCCGCGGAGCGACACGAGCGCCGCCTGGCGCTCGGCTTCGATCTGCGCGTGCGCGGTCGCCTGGATGCGCTCGGCCTCGGCCACCGCGGTGTCCTTGGCCTCGGCGACGATCTTCTTGCCGTCCTCGCGGGCGGCCTCGCGGATGTCGCCGGCTTCCTTGCGGGCCTCGGCGAGCTGCTTGGTGTACTCCTCGAGGGCGGCCTCGGCCTGCTTCTGGGCCTCGTCCGCCTTCGCGATGTTGCCCTCGATGGCGGCAGAGCGCTCGTCGAGCATCTTCGTCAGGCGCGGGATGGCGACGAAGATCACCACCGCGAGGATGATGATGAAGCACACCGCGGACCAGACGATGTCGTACATCGCCGGGAGGAGCGGGTTGTGCTCGGCTTCCTCAGCGGCGACAGTGACAAGAGCGTTCAGCATCCTGCCTCCTTAAATGTCTGGCGAGGGATCAGTTGTAGCCGAAGATGAAGCCGGTGGCGATGCCGATGAAGGCGAGGGCCTCGGTGAAGGCGATACCGATCCACATCAGCGTCTGGAGGCGGCCGGCGAGCTCGGGCTGGCGGGCGGTCGACTCGATCGTCTTGCCGACGACGATGCCCACGCCGATCGCGGGGCCGATGGCGGCGAGGCCGTAGCCGACCGTCGCGATCGAACCGTTGACCTCGGCCAGAATCGTGGTAGCGTCCACGGGTTTTTCCTTTCGGTAAGGCGGATGACCGTGTGGTCGTCCGTCAGTGCTCTTCCGCAACCGCGAGCTGGATGTAGACCGCGGTGAGGATCGTGAAGACGTAGGCCTGGAGCACGGCGACCAGGACCTCGAACAGGGTGAAGGCGAAGCCGAACGCGAGCGTTCCCACGCTCAGCAGCGACCACCATCCGCCCATCGAGATGAGGAAGAACTGCGTCGCCGAGAAGAACAGCACGAGCATGAGGTGCCCGACGATCATGTTCATCAGAAGTCGCAGCGTCAGCGTGACGGGACGGATGATGAACGTCGAGAGGAACTCGAGCGGCGTGACGATGATGTAGAGGAACGGCGGGACCCCGGGCGGGAAGAGCGCGTTCCGGAAGAACCCGGCCGGGCTCTTCTTGATGCCCGCGTAGATGAAGGCCACGTACGCGACCACCGCGAGCAGCAGCGGGACCGCGATGACGCTCGTGCCGGCGATGTTGATGCCGGGGATGATGCCCGTCAGGTTCATGAACAGGATCATGAAGAACATCGTCATGAGCAGCGGCAGGAAGCGGTCGCCGTCCTTGCGCCCGAGGATGTTGTGCGCGAAGGTGTCGCGCACGAACAGCATGCCCATCTCGACGATGCTCTGGAAGCGGCCGGGGACCACGGTCATCCGGCGCGTGCCGAGCACGAGGATGAGGACGAGGACCGCGGTGGCGAGGAACTGCGCGAGGTTGATGCGCGTGATCTCGAACGGCGTGCCGACGAAGAGCAGCCCCTCGGGGAAGAAGTCCGCGATCGACGGCGGGTGGAATTCCTCGCCGTCAGCGATCTTGGCGATGAGGTTCGCTGCCTGAGTCAACCTGTGGCTCCAGCTTCTCGCGCGGAGCAGTGCCCAGCACGGTGAATTGTCATGAGAGAGCGGGTCTGCGGGGCCTCGTCGCGTTCATCGCGCCGCACACCGGCCGCAGGTGAGTCCAGCCTATCAAAGGTCGAACCCAGGTTTTGACGCTCTGTAGAAATCCGGGCGGGCGCCCGTCAGGGCGCGTCGGCGTCGGGGGCGTCCTCCCCCGGCAGCGCGACGTCGGACACGTGCGGGATGCGCATGGTCCGCACGACGATGACGTCGACGACGAGCGACGCGACGACGCTCGCGACGATCGCGACGAAGAACACGACCGGCTCGAGCCACGGCTGCCCGCGCAGGAGGAAGAGCGCGCCGATGAAGACGATGAGCTTGAGGAACCATCCGCCCAGGACGATGCCGAAGAAGATCTGCACGTAGAGGGGGTCGCCGAACCAGCGGTTCGCCACGAGCACGCTCACGCTCGTGAGGATGAGGAACACCGCGGCCACGAGGGCGCCTGCGAGCGCCGACCACAGCCCGTTCGCCCCCGCGACGAGGAAGCCGATCGCTCCTCCGACGATCGCGATGACGAGCGTCGCGATGACGCTCCACCGGATGGCCGCGCGCAGGACGGGCGTGCTCGAGACGGGAGAGGGCGACATCAGGCCTCCTGTGGGGTCGGTGCGCCGGCGGGGGTGTCCGCGCCGTCGCCGCGCGGCGCGCGGCGCGAGGGGGTGAGCGTGACGACGAGGCACGCGATGATGCCGACGCCGCCGAACGCGATGCCGATCCACCAGTCGCCGGGCCATCCGTTCTGCGTCGCGATGTACATGAGCAGCACCGCGAGCGAGCAGATCGAGGTCCACGCGTAGAAGATGAGGGTCGAGTCGCGGTCGCTGTGGCCCATGTCGAGCATCCGGTGGTGCAGGTGCTTGCGATCGGGCGAGAACGGCGACTTGCCCGCGCCCATGCGGCGGATGACGGCGAGGCCGAAGTCGGCCAGCGGGAGCGCGACGACGATGATCGGCAGGATGATCGGGATGAACGCTCCGAGCAGCTGCGAGTCGAAGTCCTCGCGCCCGACGATCGACGGAGGCAGCTGACCCGTGATCGCGACCGCGCTCGTGGCCATGAGCAGGCCCAGCACGAGCGCGCCGGAGTCGCCCATGAAGAGCTTGGCGGGGCTCCAGTTCAGCGGCAGGAAGCCGATGCAGGCGCCGATGAGGACCGCCGCGATGAAGGTCGCGAAGTTGAAGTAGCTCGTCGCGCCGATGTCGCGGATGAGCAGGTAGGAGTACACGAAGAACACGGCGTTGGAGATGAGGCAGACGCCGGCGACGAGCCCGTCGAGGCCGTCGATGAAGTTCACGGCGTTCATGGCGATGACGATCGAGAGGATCGTGACGCCGATGCTGAACCAGCTCCCCCACACCGTGATGCCGCCGAACGGGAGGAAGAAGATCTGCAGCTGGCCGCCCACGGCGATGATGCCCGCCGCGAGGAACTGCGCCGCGAGCTTGATCATCCAGTCTAGGTCCCACAGATCGTCGGCGACGCCGACGAGCATGATGAGCGTCACGGCGGCGAGGATCGACCACACGCGCTGCGGCTCGTCCCAGAAGATCCCGAAGTACGGGTTCGCCGCCGAGACCGCGAACGCGGTCGCGATGCCCAGGAACATCGCCACGCCGCCCAGCCGGGGCGTGGGCGTCTTGTGCACGTCGCGCTCGCGGATGCCGGGGTACAGCTTGTACCGCATCGCGAGCTTCCATACCGTCCACGAGAGGCCGTAGGTGACCGCGGCCGTCAGGACGATGATGAAGACGTACTGTCTCACGGGCCGCTCGCTGCCTCGGGCTCGGCCTCGGTCTCGGGGTCGGGCTCGAGGAGGTCGCCGAGCACGTCGCGCAGCTCCGCGCGCGTGACGGCGCCGTCGCGCAGCACGCGGACGACCGGGTCGGCGACTCCGCCCACGAGCGACGTCGCGTCGATGATCGTCGACGCGATGCCCGTCGCGGAGGCGCCCGCGTCGAGGTAGACCGCGACGCTCTCGCCGAGCATGCCGATCGCGGAGTCGATCGTCACGGCGGCGGGGCGCCCCGTGAGGTTCGCGCTCGAGACGGCGAGCGGACCGGTCTCGGTCAGCAGCTCCAGGGTGAGCCGGTGGTCGGGCATGCGCACCGCCACGGTGCCGTGCGTCTCGCCGAGGTCCCAGCTGAGGGACGGCTGGGCGGGGAGCACGATCGTGAGGCCGCCGGGCCAGAAGCGCGAGACGAGGCGCTGGACGGCCTCGGGCACCTCCTCGACGAGAGCGCGCATCGCGTCCTCGCCCGCCACGAGCACGGGCGGCGGCTGCTGACGCCCCCTCCCCTTCGCGTCGAGCAGACGCTGCACGGCCTCGGGGCTGAACGCGTCGGCCGCGACGCCGTACACGGTGTCGGTCGGGAGGACGACGAGCTCGCCTCGGGCGATCGCCTGACGGGCCTGGCGCATGCCGGGGAGGAGCTGCGTCTCGTCGCGCAGATCGAAGAGGGGGGACATAGCGGGTCAAGTCTACGGCGACGCCGCTGGGAACGCCGGTCGCGACGCCGCGGCGGCGCCCGAACCGGTGCGGCAGGCGGTCAGGCGCGGATGGCCGTGGTCGCGCGGTCGCGCATCGTGAGATCCGGATGGGTCGCGGCTCCGCGCCATCCGTCGGCCGTGAGGAGATCGCGGATGGGCGCGCCCTGCCACTCGCCGTGCTCGATGACGAGGACGCCGCCGGGGCGCAGGAGGCGCGCGGCCGTCCGGCTCAGGACCCGCACGACGTCGAGGCCGTCCGGCCCGCCGTAGAGCGCCGCGGCAGGGTCGTGCAGGCGCACCTCCGGGTCGCGCGGGATGGCGTCGTCGGGGACGTACGGCGGATTGGAGGCGACGACCGCGACCGTGCCGTCGAGCTCGGGGAGCGCGTCGGCGAGGTCGCCGAGGACGACGCGGAGGTTCTCGGCGCCGATCCGCTCGGCGTTGCGCAGGGTCCACGCGTGCGCGTCGGGCGACTTCTCCACGGCGTGCACGCGCGCGTGCGGCACCTCGGTCGCGAGCGCGAGCGCGATGGCGCCGCTGCCCGTGCCGAGGTCGACGGCGACGGGCTCGGGCGACGGGTCGGCGCGGAGCGCGTCGATCGCCAGCTGGGCCACCATCTCGGTCTCGGGACGGGGGACGAACACCCCGGGGCCGACCGCGAGGTCGAGGTGCCGGAAGTGCGCGACGCCCGTGATGTGCTGCAGCGGCACGCGCGCGGCGCGGCGCTCGACGAGGGCCTCGAACGCCGCCGCGTGCTCGGGGGCGAGCGCATCGCCGCGGATGACCGCGGCCTGCACTCCCCCGCGGCTCTCGCCGCGCACGTGCGCGAGCAGGAGCTCGGCGTCGACGTCGGGGTCGGGCACCCCCGCGTCGGCGAGGATCCGGGCGGCCTCCGACAGAGCGGAGCGGACGGAGGCGGCGGCGGGCCGAGGGGCAGGGGGCGTCATGGCCCGTCCAGTCTACGGACGGCGTAACTCGGTTACGCCGTCGCGCGGCGCCCCGGGCGTTGTGCCCTAATGTGAAGCCGATCGCAGGATCTCCTCCGCAGAAAGGCCGTCATGACCGGTATCCACGCAGACGTCACCACCGCGTTCGGCAACACCCCGCTCGTCCGCCTCAACCGCGTCGTCGAGGGCGCGGGCGCCGAGGTGTACGCCAAGCTCGAGTACTTCAACCCCGGTTCGAGCGTCAAGGACCGCCTCGGCATCGCGATCATCAACGCGGCGGAGGAGTCGGGCGAGCTCAAGCCCGGCGGCACGATCGTCGAGGCGACGAGCGGCAACACGGGCATCGCCCTGTCGCTCGTCGGCGCCGCCCGCGGCTACAAGGTCATCCTGACGATGCCGGCCTCGATGTCGAAGGAGCGCCGCGTGCTCCTCAAGGCGTTCGGCGCCGAGCTCGTGCTCACCGACCCCGCCGGCGGCATGAAGGCCGCCGTCGCGGAGGCCGAGCGCATCGCGTCCGAGACGCCCGGCGCCATCCTCGCGAAGCAGTTCGCGAACGAGGCGAACCCCGCCATCCACCGCAAGACCACGGCCGAGGAGATCTGGCGCGACACCGACGGCCAGGTCGACATCTTCGTCGCCGGCATCGGCACGGGCGGCACGATCACGGGCGTCGGGCAGGTGCTCAAGGAGCGCAACCCCGACCTGAAGGTCGTCGCGGTCGAGCCGAGCGCCTCGCCGCTGCTGTCGCAGGGCACCCCCGGCCCGGCGAAGATCCAGGGCATCGGCCCGAACTTCGTGCCCCCGATCCTCGACACCGAGGTGTTCGACGAGGTCGTCACGGTCGAGTTCGACGACGCGATCGCCACCTCGCGCGCGCTCGCCGCGAACGAGGGCCTGCTCGTCGGCATCTCGTCGGGCGCCGCCGCCTGGGCCGCGATCGAGGTCGCCAAGCGCCCCGAGAACGCCGGCAAGAAGATCGTCGTGATCATCCCCGACACGGGCGAGCGCTACCTCTCGACGGCCCTGTTCGAGGACCTGCGCGAGGACTGACCGCCTGATGTCGTTCTGGAGTCGCGTCCGCGAGGATCTCGATGCCGCCCGGCGTCGGGATCCCGCGGCGCGTTCCGCGCTCGAGATCGCCCTCCTCTACCCCGGCCTCCACGCCATCTGGGCGCATCGGCTGTGGCATGCCCTGTGGATCCGGGGCCTCCGGTTCGTCGCGCGCGCGGGCTCGCAGCTCACGCGCTGGCTGACCGGCATCGAGATCCATCCCGGCGCCGTGATCGGCCGCCGGTTCTTCATCGACCACGGCATGGGCGTCGTGATCGGGGAGACCGCCGAGATCGGCGACGACGTCATGCTCTACCACGGCGTCACGCTCGGCGGCCGCACCCACGACGGCGGCAAGCGCCACCCCACGCTGGGCGACGGCGTCGCCGTCGGCGCGGGAGCCAAGGTCCTCGGCCCCGTCGTGATCGGCGACCGCTCGATGATCGGCGCGAACGCCGTGGTCACCCGCAGCGCTCCGGCCGACACGGTTCTCGTCGGCATCCCCGCGAAGGCGCGGGCACGCCGGTCCGGCGAGGACGCGCGCCTCATCCTCATGGCGCCCGAGTACAGCATCTGACCGCTGCTCGACGCCGGTCTCCGCGAGGCGCCGCTGGTTCGCCGCGTTTCGCGGAACCAGCGGATGGCCGTCAGGCCGCGACTGGCGGGCGCGGCAGGGGCCCGCGCGCGGCCTCGAGCTGCGCGGCAACGGCGATGATCGTGCCCTCGCCTCCTGGGCGTCCGATGAGCTGCACACTCACGGGGCGCCCTGACGCGTCGGGCAGCAGCGGCACCGTGAGCGCGGGCAGCCCGCTCACGTTCACGAAGCTGGTGTGCGGCGCGTAGGAGCACTGCTGCGCGAAGTTCCGCTCGGGATCGTCCTGGTCGTACCACCCCACGGGGCGCGGCGACTGCGCGAGCGCGGGCGTCAGGACGACGTCGAACGGCGCGAACGCCGCGATCGTCTCCCGCTCGAACACGGTCGCGGCGGCATACGCGGCCAGCACGCGCTCAGCCGCGAGCGCCCTCCCCTCGCGCACGAGCCACGCCGTGAGGGGCTCGAGGTCGAGGTCCAGGCGATCGTCGGCCACGGGGATCCGCGCAGCGGAGGCGCGCCAGATCGTCGTGAAGAGCTCGGGGTACCCGCGCGGCTGCCAGTCCGCATCCGAGACATCGTGCCCCGCGGCCTCGAGGAGCGCGATCCCGCGGTCGAACGCCGCGCGCGCGGCGCGATCGAGCGCCGTGTCGGTCCATCCGTCCCACGGCGTGACGGTCGTGACGCCCACGCGGAGTCGGCCGGGGTCGCACCGGGCGGCCGCGGCGAACGGGCCGCGTCCGGGTGCGCGCGTCGCGTAGGTGTACGGAGCGGATGCCACGAGCGCGTCGAGCAGGAACGCCGCGTCCTCGACCGTGCGGGCGATCGGGCCGGCGACCGACAGCCCGCCCGGCGCATCGAGCCCTGATCCGATCGGCAGGCGGCCGCGCGACGGCTTGATCCCGACGACCCCCACGGTTGCGGCGGGGATGCGGATGGACCCGCCGCCGTCCGAGGCGGGAGCTGCGGGCAGCAGGCCCGCCGAGACCGCGACGGCCGCCCCGCCGCTCGACCCGCCGGCGCCCGTCGCCGGGTCCCACGGGTTCCGCGCGGGCGGGGCGACGCGCGACTCGGTGTAGCCGGTCATGCCGAACTCGGGGGTGCTGGTCTTCCCGAGGCTCACGGCGCCGAGCTCGTCGAGCGCGAGCGCGAGCGGGTCGGATGCCACAGGCACGTACGCGGCGAACGCTCGCGATCCGTAGCGGGTCGGCACTCCGGCGCGCGCTGTGAGGTCCTTGTCGGCGAGAGGCAGGCCCCACAGGGGACGCGTCGGGTCGGGCCGTCCGAGCCGATCCGCGGCCGCGAGGGCCCGCGCGGCCGTCACCTCGGTGAAGGCCCCGAGGCCGTCGTCGAGCCGGGCGATCCGGTCGAGGAAGTGCGTCGCGACCTCGCGCGGCGCGACCTCGCCGCGCTGGAGTGCCGCCGCGAGCTCGACGGCGCTCAGCTCGTGGATGTCCATCCGACCATCCTCCCGCACGATCGCCGCACCGCCTTCGTCCACGACGGTGATCGCCCAGGTCGCACTTGGCGGCCCCCAACCGACCAATACGGACGGAAACCGCGACCCCAACAGGGCGACGATCGCCCAGGTCGCACTTCGCGGCCTCAACCCGACCAATACGGACGGAAACCGCGACCCGAACGGCGCAACACCCGCCCAGGTCGCACTTCGCGGCCCCCAACCGACGAATACGGCCGGCAACTGCGACCCGAACGGGGCGACGCCCGCCCAACGGGGCGACGGATGGCGTCAGCCGGCCGAGATCACTCCCCGAGCGACGCGAGGCGCTCGGCCTCGTCGGCCTCGATGCAGGACTGCACGACGGGCTCGAGCGCGCCGTCCATCACCTGGTCGAGGTTGTACGCCTTGTATCCCGTGCGGTGGTCCGCGATGCGGTTCTCGGGGAAGTTGTACGTGCGGATGCGCTCCGAGCGGTCCATGCCGCGGATCTGCGACTTGCGCGCGTCGGCCGCGACGGCCGCGAGCTCCTCCTGCTGCTTCGCGAGCAGGCGCGCGCGGAGGACGCGCATGCCCGCCTCGCGGTTCTGCAGCTGCGACTTCTCGTTCTGCATCGACACGACGATGCCGGTCGGCACGTGCGTGATGCGCACCGCCGAGTCGGTCGTGTTGACCGACTGGCCGCCGGGTCCGGACGACCGGAAGACATCGATCTTCAGGTCGTTCGGGTCGATGTGGATCTCCTCGGGCTCGTCCACCTCGGGGAAGACGAGCACGCCGGTCGTCGAGGTGTGGATGCGCCCCTGCGACTCGGTCGCGGGCACGCGCTGCACGCGGTGCACGCCGCCCTCGTACTTGAGATGCGCCCACACGCCCTGCGCGGGGTCGTTCGAGGATCCCTTGATGGCGACCTGCACGTTCTTGTAGCCGCCGAGGTCGGATTCGTCGCGCTCGAGGAGCTCGGTCTTCCACCCCTTCGACGCCGCGTACTGCATGTACATGCGCAGGAGATCGGCCGCGAAGAGGGCGCTCTCGGCGCCGCCCTCGCCGGCCTTGATCTCCATGATCACGTCGCGCGCGTCATCCGGGTCGCGCGGGATGAGGAGACGCCGCAGCCGCTCCTGCGCTTGCGCGAGGTGCTCCTCGAGTGCCGGCACCTCCTCGGCGAAGGCGTCGTCCTCCTTCGCGAGCTCGCGGGCGGCCTCGAGGTCCTCCCCCGCGGCGATCCACTCCTCGTGCGCGCGCACGATGCGGCTGAGCTCGGCGTAGCGCCGGTTGACCCGCTTGGCGCGCGCCGCGTCGGCGTGCACGGCGGGGTCGGAGAGCTCCTCCTGCACCCGCCGGTGCTCGTCGATCAGCGCCTGGACGGACTCGAACACGCGTGCTCCCCCGCCCGCGTCAGCGGATGTCGTTCTCGTGGCCCGAGCCGCGGCCGCCCGTCGCCGGGATCGACTTCTGCATCTGCACGAGGAACTCGACGTTCGACTGCGTCTCCTTGAGCTTGTCGAGGATGACGCCGAGCGCGTGCTGCTGGTCGAGGCCCGCGAGGGCGCGACGCAGCTTCCACGTGATCTTCACCTCGTCGGGCGACAGGAGCATCTCCTCACGGCGCGTGGACGACGCGTTGACGTCGACCGCCGGGAAGATCCGCTTGTCGGCGAGCTGACGCGAGAGGCGCAGCTCCATGTTGCCGGTGCCCTTGAACTCCTCGAAGATCACCTCGTCCATCTTCGATCCGGTCTCGACGAGCGCCGTGGCGAGGATGGTCAGCGAGCCGCCGTTCTCGATGTTGCGCGCGGCGCCGAAGAAGCGCTTGGGCGGGTAGAGCGCCGACGCGTCGACGCCGCCCGTGAGCACGCGGCCCGAGGTCGGGGCCGAGATGTTGTACGCGCGTCCGAGGCGCGTGATCGAGTCGAGCAGCACGACGACGTCGCGGCCCAGCTCGACGAGGCGCTTCGCCCGCTCGATCGCGAGCTCGGCGACCGTCGTGTGGTCCTCCGCGGGACGGTCGAACGTCGAGGCGATGACCTCGCCCTTGACCGACCGCTGCATGTCGGTGACCTCCTCGGGCCGCTCGTCGACGAGCACGACCATGAGGTGGGCCTCGGGGTTGTTCTGCGAGATCGCGTTCGCGATCTGCTGCAGGACGATCGTCTTGCCGGCCTTGGGCGGCGCGACGATGAGGCCGCGCTGGCCCTTCCCGATCGGCGCGACGAGGTCGATGATGCGCTGCGTGAGCTTCTCGGGAGCGGTCTCGAGGCGGAGGCGCTCCTGCGGGTAGAGCGGCGTGAGGTCGCCGAACTCGACGCGGTTCGCGGCGTCCTCGACGGACAGGCCGTTGATCGAGTCGACCTTGACGAGCGCGTTGTACTTCTGACGGCCCGTCGACTCGCCCTCGCGCGGCTGCTTGATCGCGCCGACGATCGCGTCGCCCTTGCGGAGGTGGTACTTCTTCACCTGGCCGAGCGAGACGTAGACGTCCTGGTGCCCCGGGAGGTAGCCCGTGGTGCGGACGAACGCGTAGTTGTCGAGCACATCCAGAACGCCCGCGATCGGGATGAGGACGTCGTCCTCGCCGATCTCGGTGTCGAACTCGTCGTCGGCGCCGCCGCGGCGCTTGTTGCGCGCGCGACCACGGCCCTCGTTCTGCGCCTGGGCCTGTGCCTGGCCGCGCCCCTGGCGCTGACCGCCGCGGTCCCCGCGGTCGCCCTCGTCGTTGGCGTCGTCCTGCGTCGCGCGGGCGTCGTCGCCCTGTGCCTCGCCGTTGCCCTTGTTGCGGCCTCGGCGGTTGCGGTTGCGGCCTCGGCGGCCGGTGCCCTCCTCCGAGCGCTCGCCCTCGCGGCCGCCCTCGGCGCGTGCGGCGTCGGACGCCTCGTCGGCGTCTCCCTGCGCGTCGGCGGGCGCCTCCTCGGCGGCCGGCTCGGCCTTGCGGACCGGACGGCGGTTGCGGCCACGGCCGCGGCCGCCCTCGGCCTGCTCGCCCTCGGCCTGCTCCGCCGGGGCGGCGTCGGCCTGCTCGGCGGGCTTCTCGGCGTCCTCGGCGGGCGCCTCGGCGGCGTCCTCCGCGGCGGCCGTCTCGTCGGCGGCCGTCTCGTCGGCGGCAGGGGCCTCCTCAGCGGACGCCTCCTCCTCGGCGGGGGTCTCCTCCGCGGTCGGCGCCTCGTCCATGGCCTCGGGCGAGGGGGCGGTCTCGACCGCCTGCTCGGCGACCTCGACGACCTCCCCGGCGTCGGCGGACGCCGCCGCGTCGGCCTGCGGGGCCTCCTCTGCCGGCGTCTCGACGACGGGGTCGGCCTTCTTCGTGCGGCGCGGCGCGCGCTTGCGCACCGGCTTCGCGGGCGCCTCCTCAGCCACGGGCGCCTCGGCGGCGGCGGGTGCCTCCTCGGCCGCGGGGGCCTCCTCGGCGGGCGCCTCGACGGCCGCGTCGGCCGTGCCGGCCGACTTCACGCGGCGCGGTGCGCGCTTGCGCACGGGCTTGGCGGGCGCCTCCTCGGCGGGTGCCGCATCTGCGGCGGGCTGGGCGTCGGCCTGCGCGCTCTCGGCGGGCGACGTCTCGGTCGTCTGCGCCTCGGGCTGCGCGTCGAAGAGGGTCTCTTCTCCGCCGACGGCGTCGTTCTGGATCTCGGAGATCGGCTCCACGAGTACTCCTGTCGGTATTGCGTGGCATGACCCGAACCGCACTGGCGGGATTCGCGTGACGCGCGCCACGACGCGCGTGGATCTCGGCCGGTCTCGGAGACGGCGGGGATCGTGCGGGGGCTTCGCAGAATTGCGACGGTGGCTTCGAACGTGCTATTCAGCACCCACCGGGATGTCCCTCACTGTACCACCTTTGAAATCCACGGCGAGCATGAGAGCGTCCCACGGGGTGTCCGCGACGCGGGCGACGAGCTCGGCTGCCTCGACGCGGCGGCCTGGGCCGTCGGCGAGGACGAGGACGCTCGGGCCCGCGCCCGAGACGACGGCCGCGAAGCCCGCCGCGCGCAGCGCCTGCACGAGCCGGTGCGTCTCGGGCATCGCCTCGGCGCGGTAGTTCTGGTGGAGCTTGTCCTCGGTCGCGGCGAGCAGCAGCTCGGGGCTCTGCGTGAGCGCCGCGATGAGGAGCGCCGAGCGCGAGACGTTGAACACGGCGTCCTCGCGCGGCACCTGCAGGGGCTGCAGGCTGCGCGCGAGGGAGGTCGACATGGTCGTCTCCGGGACGAAGACGACGGGCGCGACGCCGCGATGCACGAGGAGCTTCTTGTGCTGCGGGCCCCGCTCGTCGACCCACGCGATCGTGAGCCCGCCGAAGAGGGCGGGTGCGACGTTGTCGGGATGTCCTTCGAGCTCGGTCGCGAGGCGGAGGAGGTCGTTCTCGGAGAGCTCGACGTCGCCCTCGAGGAGCCCCTTCGCGGCGAGCACGCCGGCCGAGACGGCGGCGCCCGAGGAGCCGAGGCCGCGCCCGTGCGGGACGCCGTTGTGCGCGACGAGCCGCAGGCCCGGCGCGGGGCGCCCCGCATCGGCGAAGACGTGGCGGATGGCGCGCACGATGAGGTGCGACTCGTCGCGGGGGATCTCCTCCGCGCCCGACCCGGTCACCTCGATCTCGAGCTCACCCTCCGGCAGGGCCGTCACGGTGAGCTCGTCGTACGCCGACAGCGCGAGGCCGAGGGTGTCGAACCCGGGGCCCAGGTTGGCGCTCGTGGCCGGCACGCGGACGTGCACCGAGCGCCGGGCTGGCGTCACGCGGGCGCTCCGACGGGAGCGAGCCCGAGCACGTCGGCGACGTCGGACGTCGAGGCGTCGACGACCGTCGGGGTCACCTCGGAGCCGTCCTCCTGCTTGAGCGCCCACTGCGGGTCCTTGAGCCCGTGGCCCGTGACAGTGATCGCGACGCGCGAGCCCGCGGGGATCGCGCCCGCCTCGGCGCGCTCGAGGAGACCTGCGACGCCGATCGCGGACGCCGGCTCGACGAACACGCCGGCCGTGCTCGCGAGGAGCCGCTGCGCGGCGAGGATGGCCGAGTCGGAGATCGCGCCGAAGTACCCGTCGGTCTTCTCGCGCGCCGCGAGGGCGAGCTCCCACGAGGCGGGGTTGCCGATGCGGATGGCCGTGGCGATCGTCTCCGGGTTCTTCACGACCTCGCCGCGGACGATGGGCGCCGAGCCCTCTGCCTGGAAGCCGAACATGCGCGGCACGCGCGTTGACGTGCCGGCCTCTGCGTCCTCGACGTACCCGCGCGAGTAGGCGGTGTAGTTGCCGGCGTTGCCGATCGGGATGAAGTGGAAGTCGGGGGCGTCGCCGAGCTGCGAGACGATCTCGTACGCCGCGGTCTTCTGGCCCTCGATGCGGTCGGGGTTGACCGAGTTCACGAGGTGCACGGGGTAGCTCTCGCTGAGCTCGCGCGCGATCTCGAGGCAGTCGTCGAAGTTGCCGCGGATCTGGATGAGCTGGCCGCCGTGGATGACGGCCTGGCTGAGCTTGCCCATGGCGATCTTGCCCTCGGGAACGAGGACCGCCGCGGTGATCCCCGCGTGCGCGGCGTACGCCGCGGCCGAGGCCGACGTGTTGCCGGTCGACGCGCAGATGACGGCCTTCGCGCCGTGCTCGACGGCGCGCGAGAGCGCGACGGTCATGCCGCGGTCCTTGAACGAGCCGGTCGGGTTCATGCCCTCGAACTTGATCCAGACATCCGCGCCCGTGCGCTGCGACAGGGCGGGTGCCGGGATGAGCGGCGTGCCGCCCTCGCCGAGGGTCACGACGGTCGAGGCGTCGGTGACGCCCAGACGGTCGGCGTACTCGCGCATCACTCCGCGCCAGACGTGGGCCATGGTCATTCTCCTTCCACGCGCAGCACCGAGGCCACGCGCTCGACGACATCGCTCTGAGCGAGGCGGGCGACGGTGTCGCTGAGCGCCTGCTCCCGAGCCCTGTGGGTTCCGATCACGATGCGGGCGGTGCCCTCGTCATCGACGGTCTGCTCGACGGTCGCCGCGGAGACGCCGCCGTCGTTGAGGATGCCCGCGATCGTCGCGAGCACGCCCTGCTCGTCCGACACCTCGAGGGTGATCTGGTAGCGCGTCGTGATGCGCCCGATCTCGGCGGTCGGCAGGCTCTGGCGCGCCGACTCCCCCACGCCCACGCCGCCGGCGATGTGGCGGCGGGCGGCCGAGACGACGTCGCCGAGCACGGCCGACGCGGTCTGCACGCCGCCCGCTCCCGCGCCGTAGAACATGAGGGGGCCCGCCGCCTCCGCCTCGACGAACACGGCGTTGTTGCCGCCGTGCACCGTCGCGAGGGGATGGTCGCGGCTGATGAGCGCGGGATACACGCGCACCGAGATCGACTCGTCCTCCCCGTCGGCGCCGGGCAGGCGCTCGCACACGGCGAGGAGCTTGATGACGAAGCCCGCGCGGCGCGCGCCCTCGATCATGTCGGCCGTGATCGACTCGATGCCCTCGCGGTGCACGTGCTCCATCGCGACCTCGGTGTGGAACGCGAGGCTCGCGAGGATGGCCGCCTTCTGGGCCGCGTCGTATCCCTCGAGGTCGAGGGTCGGGTCGGCCTCGAGGTAGCCGAGGTCCGTCGCGATGCGCTGCGCCTCCTCGGCGGAGAGCCCCTCGCGGTCCATCTTGTCGAGGATGAAGTTCGTCGAGCCGTTGACGATGCCGAAGATGCGGACGATCCGGTCGCCTGCGAGCGAGTCCTTCAGGGGGCGGATGATCGGGATCGCGCCCGCGACGGCGGCCTCGTACGAGACGGACGCGCCGACCTGGTCGGCCGCGTCGAAGATCTCGGCGCCGTGAGCGGCGAGGAGGGCCTTGTTGCCCGTCACGACGTCGGCGCCCGAGTTCAGGGCGGTGAGGATGTGGGTGCGGGCGGGCTCGATGCCGCCCATGAGCTCGATGACGATGTCGGCGCCGACGATGAGGTTCTCGGCGTCGGTCGTGAGCAGCTCGCGCGGGAGCTCGACGTCGCGAGGGGCGTCGAGGTCGCGGACGAGGATGCCCGAGAGCTCGAGGCTCGCGCCGCTGCGCTCGGCGAGGTCGTCGCCGTGCTCGAGAAGCAGGCGCGCGACCTGCGAGCCGACGGAACCGGCGCCCAGCAGGGCGACCCTCAGCGTGCGGTGGTCGATCATCCTTCTCCCTCTCCGGCCGCGAGGCCGGTCTCGGTGTCGAGCCCGGCGTCGCGGGCGAGCAGATCGTCGATCGTCTCGCCGCGCACGATCACGCGGGCGCTCCCCCCGCGGACCGCCACGACGGGCGGCCGCGGGACGTGGTTGTAGTTGCTCGCGAGCGGCACGGTGTACGCGCCCGTCGCGGGGACCGCGAGCAGGTCGCCGGGCGTGACGTCTCCCGGAAGGTACTCGTGGTCGACGACGATGTCGCCCGACTCGCAGTGCATGCCGACGACGCGCACGAGCGCGGGAGCGTCCATCCCCTCGCGCGATGCGAGCCGCGCCGAGTACTGCGCGCCGTACAGGGCGCCGCGCGCGTTGTCGCTCATGCCGCCGTCGACGCTCACGTAGACGCGGTCGCGCTCTCCGTCGGGCGTCTGCACGCGGACAGGCTTCACGGTGCCGACCTCGTAGAGCGTGACGCCCGCGGTGCCGATGATGCTGCGGCCCGGCTCGAAGGCGAGGGTCGGCAGCGGGATGCCGCGCGCGTCGCACTCGTCCGCGACGGCCCCGACGATGCCCTCCGCGAGCTCCTCGATGGGCGAGGGATCGTCGGCTCGCGTGTAGGCGATCCCGAAGCCCCCGCCGAGGTTGAGCAGCGGGATGTCGCCGCCCGCGAGGAGGCGCTCGTGCAGCTCGACGAGCCGCGAGGCCGACTCGCGGAAGCCGGCGACGCCGAAGATCTGCGAGCCGATGTGGCAGTGGAGGCCGGCGAAGCGCACGTGCGGCAGCTCGCGGATGCGGGCCACCGCCTCCTCGGCCGCGCTGAGCGGGAACCCGAACTTCTGGTCCTCGTGCGCCGTCGCGAGGAAGCTGTGCGTCTCGGCGTGCACACCGCTGTTGACGCGCACGAGCACGCTCTGCGTGACGTCGAGGCGCTCCGTGATCGCCGCGAGGCGCTCGATCTCGATGAGCGAGTCCACGATGATCGTGCCGACGCCGGCGGTGACGGCGCGCTCGAGCTCCCAGACCTGCTTGTTGTTGCCGTGGAAGCCGATGTGCGAGGGCGCCACGCCGGCGGCGAGGGCGACCGCGAGCTCGCCGCCCGAGCAGACGTCGATCCGCAGGCCCGCGTCGACCATCCACCGCGCGATCTCGGCGCTCAGGAACGCCTTGCCGGCGTAGTAGACGCGCGCGTCGCCGCCGCGGCGAGCCGCAGCGGACGCGAACGCCTCGCGCGTGCGCACGGCGCGCGAGCGCGCCTCGTCCTCGTCGATCACGACGACCGGGGTCCCGAACTCGCGCGCGAGCGCCGTGGCGGGCACCCCGCCGATGACGAGCACCCCGTTCGCGTCGCGCGACGCCGATGCCGGCCAGACACCGGGCGCGAGGTCGTTCGGGTCAGCGGGAGACGTGAGCCATTCGGGCGCGAGGGCGGACGAGGACACGGGGCACCAATCAGTGGATGGGGTTCGCCGCGGCGCGGGATGGTCACGTCGCCGCGGTGACTGAGAGTCTATGGCACGCCGCGCGCGACCCGTGCCGCGGGACGACGCACGACGACGCATCAGCCGCAGCTCGCCGCGGCGAGGGCGTCGGCGTCAGAGAGGACGCCGTCGGCGCACGCGAGGCGGACGACGAGATGCTCGTCGACGATGTCGGCCGCGGTCACCTCGAGGCCGTCGGGGAGCGCATCGGCGCGGCACAGCGTGAACGGCCGCGCGAGGGCGCTGAGGTCGACCGGCGCCTGCGTGAGCGTGTCCGCGGTCAGCTCGAGGTCGCCGATCGAGATCGCCTCGGGGGTGAGCACGACGTCGCCGTCCGACACGCTCGGCACGGCGGTGAACGACAGCGGGATGTCCGCGCCCAGCAGGCTCACGTGCGTCGACAGGCGCGCGGCGGGCCCGGGGAGCTGCACGGCGACATCCCCCCACGTCGCCCAGCTGCCGCCGACCGCGGCGAGCAGCGCGTCGACATCCGCCGCGTCCATCCGGATGGCGGCGGTGCCGCCGAGCGCGCTCAGGTCGTCTCCCCGCACAGGCACCCCGTGCGCGCGCACCGCGACGTCGCCGGACAGCCCGCCGACCGCGACGTCGTCGCTCGCGACGGCGAGGTCGTCGAGCCGGCCCGCGATGAGCTGCGGGATGACGAGCCCGCCGACCCCGACCTCGATGGGCTGGTCGGCCGGCAGCGCGAGCTCCGACACGATCACGTCGCGCACCTGCTGCTTCACGAGCTCGCGCGCGACCGCCTCGCCGACGAGGAACGCCGCGACCGCGACGGCGACGATCACGCCGACGGCGACGAGCGCCCTCAGCGGACGACGGCGGCGCGCCACGTCACATCCGCTCGGGCGCGCTCACACCGAGGAGGTCGAGCCCGTTGCGGAGCACCTGGCCGGTCGCATCGTTGAGCCACAGGCGCGTGCCGTGCACGGGCTCGACGGGCTCGTCGCCCTTGGGCGTGACGCGGCAGCTGTCGTACCAGCGGTGGTACAGGCCGGCGAGCTCCTCGAGGTAGCGCGCGATGCGGTGCGGCTCGCGCAGCTCGGCGGCGAACGCCACGACGCGGGGGAACTCCTGGAGGGCGCCGAGCAGCGCGCTCTCGGTCTCGTGGTCGAGCAGCTCGGGCGCGAACGTCGAGCGGTCGACTCCCGCGTCCACGGCGTTGCGCGCGACGTTCACCGTGCGCGCGTGCGCGTACTGCACGTAGAAGACCGGGTTGTCGTTCGTGCGCCTGCGCAGCTGCTCGGGGTCGAGCGCGAGCGGCGAGTCGGCGGGGTACCGCGCGAGCGAGTACCGCAGCGCGTCCGTGCCGATCCACGAGATGAGGTCGTCCATCTCGATGATGTTGCCCGCGCGCTTGGACAGGCGCGCCCCGTTCACCGAGACGAGCTGCCCGATGAGCACCTCGATGTCCTTCTGGGGGTCGTCGCCCGCCGCGCCCGCGAGGGCCTTGAGACGGTGGACGTAGCCGTGGTGGTCGGCGCCCAGCAGGTAGATCTTGTGCTGATAGCCGCGGTCGGACTTCGAGAGGTAGTACGCCGCGTCTGCCGCGAAGTACGTGTAGATCTCGCTGTCGGAGCGGCGGACGACGCGGTCCTTGTCGTCGCCGAACGCGGTCGTGCGCACCCAGACGGCACCGCCGTCCTCGAACACGTGTCCCTGCTCGGCCAGGCGGTCGATGGCCTGGTCGATCGCGCTGGCGCCCTCGGCGCCCTTCTCGTGCAGCGTGCGCTCGCTGAAGAAGACGTCGAAGTGCACGTTGAACGTCTCGAGGGACTGCTTGATCTCCTCGAGCTGGCGCGCATAGCCGAGCTCGCGGGCGACGGCGAGCTGCGCGTCGTCGTCGAGCTCGAGCAGATCGGGGCGCTGCTCGAGGACGTGAGCAGCGAGATCGGCGATGTACTGGCCCGGGTAGCCGCCCTCCGGCGTCGGCTCCCCCTTGGCCGCCGCGAGCACGCTCGCGCCGAACTTGTCCATCTGCGCGCCCGCGTCGTTGATGTAGTACTCGCTGACGAGGTCGGCGCCGCTCGCCTTGAGCACGCGCGCGATCGAGTCGCCGAGCGCGGCCCAGCGCGTGTGGCCGATGTGGAGCGGGCCCGTGGGGTTCGCGCTCACGAACTCGAGGTTGATCGTGTTGCCGACCTGCGTCTCGTTGCGCCCGTATGCCGCGCCCGCGTCGACGATCGTCTTCGCGAGGGCCCCAGCCGCGGCGGCGTCGAGGCGGATGTTGATGAAGCCGGGGCCCGCGACCTCGACCGACGCGATGCCGTCGACCGAGCCGAGGGCGTCGGCGATCTCCTGCGCGAGCTCGCGCGGGTTCGCACCGAGGCGCTTGGCGAGCTTCATGGCGATGTTCGTGGCCCAGTCGCCGTGATCGCGGTTCTTCGGGCGCTCGAAGACGACGTCGGCGGCGGCCAGGTCGAGGGACTCCTCGGGGCGGCGACGCTCGGCGATCGGAGAGAGGACGGCGAGCAGGGCGGCGGCGAGGGAATCCGGGTTCATAGCGTCACAAGTTTATGACGACGCACGGTGTGGCCACGCCGAGTGCTTATCCTCGTTCGCATGACCGCGGCGCACCCGACCCGCCGGCCCGTCGTGCTCGCCGCGGCGATCGGCTTCCTCCTGCTCGCCGCCGCCCTCGTGCTCGGGGTCTGGCGGCCCTGGGCGCCGCTTCCCGTGCCCGACGCGGCGGGCGCGTCCGATCGCGAGGCGGCTTCCGCCGAGAGCACCGCGACGATCGCGCTGCCCGACGACCCGACGGTGCTCGTCTTCGGCGATTCGTGGACCTACGGCTCGGCGGCGACGACCCCGACGGGCGGGTACGCGTACCGCTTCGGGGAGCTCGAGGGCTGGGAGACCGTCGTCGACGGCGTGCGGGGCAGCGGGTACCTCAAGCCGGGGATCGACGGCCCGGCCTTCGGCGAGCGCATCGCCGCGCTCGATCCCGCGCTCGATCCGGATCTCGTCATCGTCCAGGGCTCGATCAACGACCGCCGACAGGACCTGTCCCGCTACGCGGGCGCGGTGAATGCGGCATGGGACGCGCTCGCGGAGCTCTACCCCGACGCCGCGATCGTCATCCTCGGCCCCGCACCGCACATCCTTCCGGTCGAGGACACGACGGCGGAGCTCGACCGCAGGCTCTCGGCGCTCGCGACGGACCGCGGATGGCCGTACATCTCGCCCGTGCAGGACGAGTGGATCACGGCCGCCGACTACCTGCGGCTCATCGACACGTCGGAGCGCGGCGCGCGGCACCCCTCCGACGCCGGACACGCCCATCTCGCGGAGCGCCTCGTCGCGGCCATCGCGGAGATCACGGCCCCCGTGCAGGTCGAGGCCGCGGAGAACCAGCCCGAGCCGGCGCTCCCGGCGGCGCCCGACGTGTACGAGACACCCTCGCCGCGCTGATAAGCTCGATCAGCACGCCTCCGTAGCTCAGGGGATAGAGCGCCGGTTTCCGGTACCGAAGGTCGGGGGTTCGAATCCCTCCGGGGGCACCCGGTGCGAAGGCCCCGCTCGTCTGCGAGCGGGGCCTTCGCCGTTCCCGCCCCCTGAGAGAATCGGACGATGGCCGACCCGCACCGCTTCGACCTCGCCGCGCTCGGCGCGGGGCTCACGGTGTCGACGGCGCGCGACGCGCTGCTTTCGGCCGCCCGGCACGGCGCGTTCGTCGTGACGGCGCCGCCCGGAACGGGCAAGACCACGTTCGTGCCACCGCTGCTCGCGAACGCGGTCGAGGGCCGCGTGCTCGTGACGCAGCCGCGCAGGGTCGCCGTGCGCGCGGCCGCCCGCCGCATCGCGCAGCTGGACGGGGCGGAGCTCGGCGGCCCGGTCGGCTTCAGCGTCCGCGGCGAGCGCGAGGTCGGCCCGCGCACGCGCATCGAGCTCCTCACCCCCGGCGTGCTGCTGCGCCGACTGCTCGCCGATCCCGGTCTCGACGGCGTCGACGCGGTCATCCTCGACGAGGTGCACGAGCGCTCGCTCGACGGCGACCTCCTCCTCGGGATGCTCGCCGAGGCACGCGCGCTCCGCGACGACCTCGTCGTGACGGCCATGTCGGCGACCCTCGATGCAGACGCCGTCGCCCGCCTGCTCGGCGGCGCCGATCATCCCGCGCCCGTCGTCGACGTGCCGTCGCCCCTCCATCCGCTCGCGATCGAGTACGCGCCGGGAGATGCACCGCGCCTCGACGAGCGCGGCGTCACGCGCGCGCACCTCGCGCACCTCGCCCGCGTCGCGACGTCCGCACAGCGCGAGGACGGCTGCGATGCCCTCGTCTTCGTGCCCTCGGCGCGCGATGTCGACGAGCTCGTGCGGCTCATCCGCGACCGCGCAGCGGACATCGAGGTCCTCCCCCTGCACGGCCGGCTGCCCGCCCGCGAGCAGGATCGCGCCACGCAGGGGCGCCGCACCGGGGAGCCGCCCCGCATCGTCGTGAGCACGGCGCTCGCCGAGAGCTCGCTCACGGTGCCCGGTGTGCGGCTCGTCGTCGACGCGGGCCTCTCGCGCGAGGTGCGCCGAGACCGCGGCCGCGACATGACCGGCCTCGTGACGGTCAGCGCGTCGCGAGCGAGCGCGGACCAGCGAGCCGGGCGCGCGGCACGGCAGGGCCCGGCCGAGCGGTGCGCGCCTACGCGGAGGTCGACTTCGCGCGGATGCCGGCCGCCGCCGCACCGGAGAT
Source organism: Microbacterium sp. JZ37 (assembly GCF_035188445.1). Classification (NCBI taxonomy): domain Bacteria; kingdom Bacillati; phylum Actinomycetota; class Actinomycetes; order Micrococcales; family Microbacteriaceae; genus Microbacterium; species Microbacterium sp. JZ37. Next base: position 2,509,951 of record NZ_CP045253.1, read on the forward strand.
CGCCTCGGCCGACCTCGTCGACGCCCTGCTCCTCGCGGGAGCGTGGGGCACGCCGGGCGGCGAGGGCCTCGCCCTCCTCACCCCTCCCCCGCGCGCCGCGGTCGCTCAGGCGCTCTCCGTGCTGCACGCGCTCGAGCTGACCGACGCGAGCGGACGGCCGACGGATCTCGGGCGCCGCATCGCACCGCTTCCCGTCGGCGCTCGCGAGGCGCGGGCCCTCCTCGAGGGCGCCGCGATGCTCGGCGATGCGCGCGCGGCCGCCGAGGTCGTCGCGGCGATCTCCGACGACCACCGCGATGCCGACGCCGACCTCGGGCGGATGCTCCGCGAGCTCAGGGATGGCCGCGGCCCGGGCGCCGCGCGCTGGCGGCGCGAGACGACCCGGCTCGCCCGGATCGCGGCATCCGACGCGGCGCCCCGCGGGTCCGATTCCGGGCTATCCGCGCCGGGCGGGTCCGATTCCGGGCTATCCGCGCCGGGAGCCGTCGTCGCCCTCGCGCGGCCCGACTGGATCGCCCGGCGCACGGGCCCGCACGACCGGACGTACCTCCTCGCGAGCGGCACGCGCGCCGCGCTTCCCGCGGGCAGTGCGCTGAGCGCGTCGGAGTGGCTCGCGGTCTGGGAGGTCCAGCGCGCAGAGGGCCGCGCTGCCGAGGGCACCGGCGCCGTCATCCGGACGGCCGCCGCGCTCGCCGAGGAGGACGCGCTCGCGATCGGGGCGGGGCTCACAAGCGACGAACGCGCCGCACGCATCGAGGGCGGTCGCGTGCGCGTCCGCCGCACCCGCCGGCTCGGCGCCATCCTGCTCGCCGAGACGCCCGTCGCGGCGACCCCCGAGGACGTCGGCCCCGCCTTCGCCGCGCACGTCCGCGAGAGAGGCCTCGACGCGCTCGCGTGGCGTCCCGAGGCGCTCGCCCTGCGCGCGCGCCTCGCGCTCGTGCACCGGGAGATCGGCCGCCCGTGGCCCGAGGTCGACGACGCCTCCCTGCTCGCGCGCATCGACGACTGGCTGGGGCCCGACCTCTCCCGCCTGCGCGCCGACGTGTCTCTGCACGGGATCGACGTCGAGGCGGCGCTGCGGCGCCTGCTCCCCTGGCCGGAGGCCGCGCGCCTCGACGAGCTCGTGCCGGAGCGGCTCGCCGTGCCGTCCGGGTCCCGCGTGCGCATCGACTACGCGGGCGATGTGGATGCACGTCCCGTCGTCGCCGTGAAGCTGCAGGAGGTCTTCGGCCTCGCGCAGACGCCGAGCCTGGTCGACGGGCGCGTGCCCGTGCTCTTCCACCTGCTCTCCCCCGCGCGGCGTCCTCTCGCCGTGACCGACGACCTCGCGTCCTTCTGGAACGGCCCGTACCAGCAGGTGCGCAGGGAGATGCGCGGGCGCTACCCGCGCCATCCGTGGCCGGAGGATCCGTGGACGGCGCCCGCGACCGCGAAGACGAACCGCGCGGCCGGGCGCTGAGCCCGCTGTCGGCGCCGTGAGCCGGCTCGCGGCGCCGGGCGCGGAGTCTGCTCGGCGCCGCTCAGCTCCGGAGAGCGAGGGCGAACGGCAGGACGGCCGTGGCGCCGGCCCTGCGGAGCTCGCGCGCGGCGAGCGTGAGCGTCCACCGGCTGTCGGCGAGGTCGTCGACGAGCAGGATCGGCCCCGCCGGCACCGCGAGCGGGGACGCGTCGAGGCGACCGTGCAGGTCGGCGACGCGGAACGCGCTGTTGCCGCCGGGGCGGCCGACCGGCGCGGCGGGATCGAGGGCCAGCTCGCCGAGGTACTGCAGGCGCCCGACCCGTGCGAGCCCCTGCGCGGTCGAGGCGACGAGCTGCGGGTGGGAGCGCGAGGGCACGGAGGCGACGGCGACGGGGCGCTCGTCCCAGCCCCAGTCGGCGAGCACGCGCACGCAGGCATCGAGCAGGCGCGGGGGCACGGGCCGGTCGGGCGCGCCCGCGGCGAAGAGCTCGCGCAGGGCACCGCCCCAGCCGAGATCGGTCAGGCGGGCGAGCGCGCGGCCCTCGGCCGCCTGCTCCTCGGCCGGGATGCGGCCCTTGAGCGGCACGCCGAGCCGATCGAGACCGGATGGCCACTGGCGCCGCGGCTCGATCGGCACGCCGACGCGGTCGAGGGCGGAGGCGGCGGACGCCGAGACGCCCTGACCGATCTCGGCGGAGAGCCACGGTCCCGCGCAGTTGTCGCAGCGCCCGCACGGTGCCGCGGTGTCGTCGTCGAGACGGCGCTGCAGGAACTCCATGCGGCACGCGGTGGTCGTCTCGTACTCGAGCATGTGCTCCTGCTCGATGCGGCGCTCGGCGGCGATGCGGCTGTACCGCTCGGCGTCGTACGTCCAGGGGATGCCGGTCGCGGCCCATCCGCCCTTCTCGCGCCGCACCGCGCCGTCGACGTCGAGCACCTTGAGGAGCAGCTCGAGGGGCGTGCGCCGGATGTCGACGACCGCCTCGAGCGCAGCCGTCGACAGCGGACGATCGGCCGCTCCGAGGGCCGACAGCACGCGCTCGGCGCGCTCCTGGTCGGGCATCGACGCGGTCGCGAAGTAGTGCCAGATGTCGCGGTCCTCGGGGCCCGGAAGCAGCACGACATCCGCGGACGCCGTCGCGCGGCCCGCACGGCCGACCTGCTGGTAGTACGCCACGGGCGACGAAGGGGCACCCAGATGGAGCACGAAGCCGAGGTCGGGCTTGTCGAAGCCCATGCCGAGCGCACTCGTCGCGACGAGCGCCTTGACCTCGTTGCGCTTGAGCATCGCCTCCGACTCCGCGCGCTCGTCGGCGTCGCTCTGCCCGGTGTACGCGCGCACGGCGTGGCCGTGATCGCGCAGGAGCCGGGCGGTGTCGTTCGCGGCGGCGACCGTGAGCGTGTAGATGATGCCCGACCCCGGCAGCTCATCGAGGTGGCTGAGCAGCCACGCGAGGCGCGCCGTCGCGTCGGGGAGCCGCAGCACGCCGAGGCGCAGAGACGCGCGTGCGAGCGGGCCGCGGATGGTCGTCACGCCCTCCGCACCCAGCTGCTCGACGACGTCGGCGACCACGCGGCTGTTCGCGGTGGCCGTCGTCGCGAGCACAGGGACGGACGGCGGCATCTGCGCGATGAGGTCGCGCAGGCGCCGGTAGTCGGGGCGGAAGTCGTGACCCCAGTCGCTGATGCAGTGGGCCTCGTCGACGACGAGCATGCCGATCCGCCGCACGAGGGCGGGCAGCTGCTCGTCGCGGAACGTCGGGTTGTTGAGCCGCTCAGGAGACACAAGCAGCACGTCGACCTCGTCGGCGTCGAGCTGCGCGAGGACGTCGGTCCACTCGTGCGCGTTCGTCGAGTTGATCGCCACGGCGCGGACGCCGGCCCGCTGCGCGGCCGCGATCTGGTCGCGCATGAGGGCGATGAGGGGCGACACGAGCACCGTCGGCCCGGCTCCCGCGTCTCGGAGCAGCCTCGTCGCCACGAAGTACACCGCCGACTTGCCCCACCCGGTCCGCTGCACGACGAGCGCGCGGCGGCGTCCGCCCACGAGCGCCTCGATCGCCTCGAACTGCCCCTCGTGGAAGTCGGCGTCGTCCCGCCCCACGAGCTTCCGGAGGGCCGCGAGCGCGGAGGTCCGCAGGGTGTCGTCGCTCATGCACCCAGCCTCGCACGGGCATCCGACAGCCGGCCTGGTCCTCCCGCGCCGACCCGGCAGGTCAGACGCCCCGCATGTCTCACCGGTCCCGCATGTCTCACCACGCGCGGCTCACCGGCACCCATACCCACCCGCACCGAGACACGCACACGAGGACACCCCCACCCACCCCGCTCACGTCGCGGGATCGGGGCGCGGATCACCGTCGCAGGGCGAAGAACGGATCCGGATGGCCCGCGCCGGTCGCGAGGGAGGCCAGGTGCTCGCCGAGCGCGGGGGCGAACTTGAACCCGTGCCCCGCGAAGCCCGCGGCGACGATGATCGGCCCCGCCGCGTCGAGGATGAAGTCCTCGCCCGTGCGCGACGTGTACGTGCAGCTGATCGGCTCCAGCCGATCGGGGTCCGCGCCGGGCATCCACTCGCGCACGTACGCGCGCAGGGCGGCGACGACGTGCTCCTCGGGCGCGAACGTGCGCGTCGCGGGTGTGACCTCGGGGCCCGCGCCGTGCCATCCGACCTTGAGGCCCTCGCCGGGCGAGACGAGCCCGTAGATCGGCCCGAGCCATCCGAACCCGGACGGCTCGGCGAAGTGGTTGAAGCTCGGCCAGCCCGCGCCGTCGTCGCCCGCGGCGAGCGCGAAGTGGGCGGGATGCTCCTCCGTGACCCGCAGGCGCGGCAGGTCGACGACGCCCGCGAGCAGCTCCGACGACCACGCGCCCGCTGCGACGACCGCACGGCGCGCGCGGACGACGAGATCGCCGGCGCGCACCTCGGCCATCCCGTCGCCGAGGACGCGGACGCCGTCGACGCGCACGCCGTGTCGGATGTCTCCGCCGAAGCGCGCAGCGAGCGCGTGGAGCGCGCGGACGGCGCGCTCGGCCCAGATCCGCCCGCCGTCCGGCAGGAAGAGCGCGTCGCTCGCGAACCGCATCCCCGGCCAGCGGCGCGCGGCCTCGCCCGCGGGAACCGTCTCCACGGCGAACCCGGCGCGCGGCGCGTTCTCGCGCAGGCGCTCGGCATCCGGAACGGGCCCGCGGTTCACGATGCCGGTCTGCTCGAGGATGGTCTCGCCCGACTCCGCCTCGAGCTCGCGCCAGAGGGGCAGCGCACGCGTGAGCAGCCGCAGGTACGCGGGCTCCGCGTACGACGGGTTGAAGTTGCGGGTCGACGCGTGCGAGGCGCCGAGCGCGTGGGCGGGCTCGTGCGCCTCGAGCAGCACGACCTCGCGCCCTTCGCGGGCGAGCGCCCACGCGGTCGCGGCGCCGACGACGCCGCCTCCGACGACGACGGTCTCGACGTCCATCCGGTCGGTCATGCGGGTCTCCTCACACCAGGAAGAACGGGACGGCGCCGGGGTTGTGCGCGTGCACGAGCACGAGGAACACGACGGCGTCGAAGAGCAAGTGCACGGTCACGACGTAGGCCAGCGAGTGCGTGCGCAGGAAGATCCACCCCTGCAGCAGCGCGAACGGGATCGTCAGCACGGGACCCCACGCGCGGTAGCCGAGCTCCCACAGGAACGACACGAACACGATCGCCTGGAGCACGTTGGCGACCGTCGTCGGGAAGTGCCGCAGCAGCAGCGCGAACACCGTGCACACGAAGAAGAGCTCGTCCCAGATGCCCACGGCGCCCACGCCCACGAAGAGCCGCGCGATGAGGTCGGCGGTGTCGACGACCGGCCAGTTGCGGTACACGCCCGACGTGATGAAGTAGAACGGCAGGATCAGCCAGCCGAGCGCGAGCACCGCGACGAGCCACCCCCACTGCAGGCGCGTCCAGCGCCGGCCCGTCCGCCACGGGAACGCGATCGCGCGGTCGCGGTAGACGAACCGCGAGACCGCGTACGGCACGGCGACCGCGCCGCCGAGCGCGACCGTGAAGCGGATCATCGCGGCGTCGTCGAGCTCCGCCGCGAGCGGGATGGCGCTCACGATGAGCAGCCCGACCGCGATGAGCGACAGATCCCGCGCGAGGGAGGGCTCGGATGGCGACGGCGCGGATGGCCCGGGCACGGATGGTCCGGAGGGCGCGGGCGCCCACGGCACGACGCCGCGCGACCGGTCCGCCGCGATCGCGAGGGCGATGCCGGCCGCGAGCAGCAGCCATCCGAGCCACGGCACGAGCAGCACGAAGAACGCCGGAGCCGCGAGGCACGTGAGCAGCGCGGCGGCGAGCGGGAGCGGCGCGACGGCGCGCGCACCGGGCATGGCCACCCGTCAGCTCCGCGCGACGCGGCGGTAGACGAGATCGCGGATCTCGCGCCCCTTCTCGATGCCCTTGCGCTCGAAGGCCGTCATCACCCGTCCATCGAAGCGATCGGCCCAGTCCCCGTCGAACGCGCGCTCGAACTCGGGCGCAATGTCGAGCACCTCGCGCATCTGCAGGGCGTAGTCCTCCCAGTCCGTCGCGAGGCGCAGGAGGCCGCCGTCGCGCAGGGCGCGGCCCGCCGTGGCGCCGAACCCGGGGCGGATCATCCGGCGCTTCGTGTGCCGCTTCTTGTGCCACGGGTCGGAGAAGAAGATCCAGACCTCGTCGGCGCCGCCCTCCGGCAGGAGCGTCTCGAGCACCTCGGGCGCGTTCGCCTCGATGAGACGGAGGTTGCGCACGCCGGCGGCGTCGGCGTCGAGCATCGTCCGCGCGAGCCCCGCGCGGAACACCTCGACGGCGAGGAAGTCGACGTCGGGCCGGGTCGACGCGGCGTGCACGATCGCGTGCCCCTGCCCCGACCCGATCTCGACGATGAGCGGCGCCACGCGGCCGTACTCCTCCGCGGGGACGAACCGCGCGTCGGGGTGGACCGATGTCGACGCGATCGCCCGCGGCACGTCGAAGAAGTACGTCGGCGCGAGCTCGGCCCACGCGCGCTCCTGCGCCTCCGACATGCGCCCGCTGCGGCGGACGAACGAGACGGGATGGTCGCGGAAGGTGCGGGGCTCGGGCATGCCTCCAGGGTACTTTCCGCCGCCGTGCCCTCCCCGTGGGTCAGGCGCCGCGGGTCACGGGGCCGTGACGAAGTCGATGAGCTCCTCGACCCTGCCGAGCAGCTCGGGCTCGAGGTCGCGGTACGTCGTCACGCGCGAGAGGATGCGCTGCCACGCGAGGCCGAGGTCCTCCTTGGTCTCGGCGGGCCAGCCGAGGCCGCGGCAGATGCCGGTCTTCCAGTCGGTGCCGCGCGGCACGACGGGCCAGCGCGCGATGCCGACCGCCTGCGGCTTGACGCACTGCCACACGTCGACGAACGGATGGCCGACGATGCGCACGTGCGCACCGTGGCGCCCGCGCGCGATCTGCTCGGCGATGCGCGACTCCTTGGACCCCGGGACGAGGTGGTCGACGAGCACGCCGTAGCGGCGCTTCGCCGATGGCGGCTCCTCCTCGAGGAGCTCGTGCAGGAGGTCGATGCCCTGGAGGAACTCGACCGCCACGCCCTCGACGCGCAGATCGGCGCCCCAGACCTTCTCCACGAGCTCGGCGTCGTGCTTCCCCTCCACGAGGATGCGACTCGGCAGCGCGACCCGCGCCCGCTGATCCTCGACCGCGAACGATCCGGATGCCGTGCGGCGGCGGCCCTGCGGTGCCGCCTTCCGCGGGACGAGGGCGACCGGCTCGCCGTCGATGAGGAAGCCCGCGCCCAGCGGGAAGACGCGCGTGCGCCCCTTCCAGTCCTCGAGCTCGACGCTGCCGTTCTCGACGCGCGTGATCGCGCCGCAGTATCCGTCTCCCGCGACCTCGACGACGAGGTCGAGCTCCGCGGGGACCGGCTTCGACGTCTTCCTGCCCTTCTCGCGCCATCCCGCCGCGAGCACGTCGGTGCCGTATCTGTCGTCCATGAGGGTCCTCCCGCCCTCCATCCCACCACGGGCCGCCGACCCGTCGCGGAGCGGCGCGCGCTCGACGCGGTCGATGAATCTCCTGTGCGCGGCGGCCTCGTCTTCCGCCGCATGCCGCCGCGTGCATAGGATCGGTCTCGCGGGCCCATGGCGCCCGCGGAGGGGAAGTCGCCATGCGGGCAAGGTGGACCGTGGCGCTGTGCGCCGGCCTGACGCTGTTCCTCGGGGGCGCCCCGATGGCGGCCTCGGCGGAGAGCCCGGTCGAGCTCGGCGACGCGTACGTCTACGACGGCTCGGATGTGCTGAGCCCGAGCGAGGAGCGCGCCGCCGACGAGCGCCTCGCTCAGCTCGCGGCCGACACCGACGTCTCGCTCTGGGTCGTCTACGTCGACGACTTCGAGAACCCCTCCGACGCCATCGAGTGGGCGGATCGCACCGCAGACCTCAACGGGCTCGGCAGCACGCAGTACCTCCTCGCGATCGCGACCGAGGGCCGCCAGCTCTACATCTCCTCCGCCGCGGACGGCCCCGTGAGCGAGGACCGTCTCGCGGCGATCGAGCAGGACCTCTTCGACGCCCTGGTGGACGACGACTGGGCGAGCGCGGTCGACGTCGCCGCCGACGGGTTCGAGGGCGGCGGACAGGGCGGCGCCAGCGCATGGCCGTGGATCATCGGCCTCGTCGTGATCGCGGGCATCGTGATCGTCGTCGTGCTGCTCTCGCGCAAGCGCAGCCCCGCGGAGAGGGCAGGAGCCGGTGACGCGCCCGCCGAGCCCGAGGTCCCGACCGCCGAGCTGCAGCGCCGGGCGGCATCCGCCCTCATCGCGACCGACGACGCCATCCGCTCGAGCGAGCAGGAGCTCGGGTTCGCGGTCGCGCAGTTCGGCGAGGAGGCGACCGCCGAGTTCCGCACCGCGCTGTCGGATGCGCGCGCGTCGCTCGCGCGCGCGTTCGAGCTCAAGCAGCGGCTCGACGACGCCACGGAGGACACCGAGGCCGACGTGCGCACGTGGAACACCGAGATCGTCGCCCTCTGCGAGCAGGCGGCGGCGTCGCTCGAGGAGAAGGCACAGGGATTCGCGCAGCTGCGCCAGCTCGAGCAGAACGCGCCGGAGGCGCTCACGCAGGTGCAGGAGAAGCGCGCGCAGGCGGCGTCCGTGTCCGACGAGGCGCGCCGCGCGCTCGAGGCGCTGGGCGCCCGGTACGCGCCCGAGGCGCTCACGACCGTGGCCGACAACCCCGAGCAGGCTCAGGCACGGCTGGCGTTCGCCGACGAGCAGCTCGCCGTCGCGCAGCGCGCGATCGGCTCGGGCGAGGGCGGCGAGGCCGCCGTCGCCATCCGCGATGCCGAGCAGGCGATCGCCCAGGCGCGGCGCCTCGGCACCGCGATCGACGAGCTCGGCGCGGCGCTCGCTGAGGGCGAGAAGCAGGCGGCCGATCTCATCCTCGAGCTCGAGGGCGACGTCGCCGCGGCCCGGCAGCTGCCCGATGAGGACGGGGCCGTCGCGGCCGCCGTCGCGCGCACCGAGCAGCAGGTGCAGACCGCGAAGCAGAACCTCGCCGGCGCCGGGCGCCGCCCGCTCGCGATGCTCGAGGCCCTCCAGAAGGCCGACGAGGAGATCGACCGCGCCCTCGCCGGCGGTCGCGACGCGGTCGAGCGGCGACGGCGGTCCGAGCAGATGCTCGAGCAGACCATCCTCCAGGCGCGCAGCCAGGTCTCGGCGGCCGAGGAGTACGTGTCGGCGCGGCGCGGCGGAGTGGGCTCGGACGCCCGCACGCGGCTCGCGCAGGCCGGCGCCGAACTCGCGCGCGCGGAGGGCCTGCGTCAGAGCGACCCCGCGGCCGCGCTCGGCCACGCGCAGTCCGCGCTCCGTCTCGCGAACGACGCGATCTCCCTCACGCAGAGCGACCTCAGCATGTTCGAGTCGTCGTACCGCTCGCAGGGCCGCTCCTCGGGCGGGGACGACTTCCTCGGCGGGCTCCTGGGCGGCCTCATCGGCAGCTCCCTCGGCGGCGGGCGCTCCTCGAGCTCCGGATGGGGCGGCGGCCTCCTCGGCGGAGGCGGGGGCGGGCTCTTCGGCGGCGGAGGCGGCTCGTCGCGCTCCGGGCGCCGCGGAGGCGGGTCGTTCGGCGGAGGACGATCCGGCCGCCGAAGCTTCGGCGGAGGCGGCCGCTCGGGCCGCCGCGGAGGTGGTCGCTTCTGATCCGCCCCTCCCTGCCCTGAGACAGCCATCCGCTCCTGACCCCAACCGAAAGGGAAACACCGATGACCAAGCAGTCGATCTTCGGACGCATCTCGACCCTCATCCGGGCGAACATCAACGCCCTCATCGACGAGGCCGAGGACCCCCAGAAGATGCTCGACCAGCTCGTCCGCGACTACACGAACAACATCGCCGACGCCGAGGCCGCCATCGCCGAGACGATCGGGAACCTGCGCCTGCTCGAGCGCGACACCGCAGAGGACCGCCAGACCGCGGCCGAGTGGGGCAACAAGGCGCTCGCCGCGAGCCGCAAGGCCGACGAGCTGCGCGCATCGGGCAACACCGCCGACGCCGACAAGTTCGACAACCTCGCGAAGGTCGCCCTGCAGCGTCAGATCTCGACCGAGAACGAGATCAAGGCCGTCGAGCCGCAGCTGCAGCAGCAGACCGAGGTCGTGAACAAGCTCAAGGACGGGCTCAACGGCATGAAGGTCAAGCTCGAGCAGCTCAAGGGCAAGCGCGCCGAGCTCCTCGCGCGCGCCAAGACGGCCGAGGCGCAGAACAAGGTGCACGACGCCGTCAAGTCGATCGACGTGCTCGACCCGACGAGCGAGCTCGGCCGCTTCGAGGACAAGGTCCGCCGCCAGGAGGCCCTCGCCGCGGGCAAGGCGGAGATCGCCGCATCGAGCCTCGACGCGCAGTTCGAGTCGCTCGAGGACGTGGGCGAGCTGACCGAGGTCGAAGCGCGCCTCGCGGCGCTCAAGACCGGCGGCCAGCCGCAGGGCCAGCTCGGCGCCTGACCGCCTTCCGACGCCGCCCTCTCCCCGGGGAGGGCGGCGTCGTCGTGTCCGCGGGCGCACTCGCGCGCGCCCTCCGGCGGGGGCAGGATGGGAGGATGGCACGATTCCTCGTGGTCCCGCAGTGGCAGGGCTCCCCCTCGTCGAGGGCGATGGCGCTCATCGACGGCGCCGAGGCCATCGCCGGCGACCTGCCCCGCTCCGCGTGCACCGGCATCGACGTCCCGCTCGAGGCGGGCGACACCCTGGGCACCGGGGTCCTCAGAGCGAGCGCCCTCCAGCGCGTGCGCGACGGCATCGGCGCCGCGCTCGACGAGCACGACGATGAGCCGGTCATCGTCGTCGGCGGCGACTGCGGCGTCGCGGTGCCCGCGATCGGCCGCGTCGCGGCCGACGACCTCGCGGTCGTGTGGCTCGACGCGCACGCCGACCTGCACGAGCCGTCCTCGTCTCCGTCCGGCGCGTTCTCGGGGATGTCGCTGCGCGGCGTGCTGGGCGGCGGCGAGCCCACGCTCGCGCTCCCCCGCGGCGCCGTGACGCCCGACCGCGTCGTCCTCGCGGGCGCCCGGATCCTCGAGGACGAGGAGGCCGACTTCCTGGAGACGAGCGCGATCCGCCGCGTGCCCGCCGCGGATTTCACCCCCGACGCCCTCGCCGAGGCCGCGACCGCCACGGGCGCGGCGCGCGTCTACGTGCACATCGATCTCGACGTCCTCGACCCCGCGCACATGTCGGGGGTCACGGCCCCCACGCCGTTCGGCCTCGAGCCCTCGCAGGTGGTCGCGGCGATCGCGGCTCTGCGCTCGGCGCTGCCGCTCGCGGGTGCATCGGTCGCGGGCTTCGCGCCGTCGTCGCCCGCTGCCGCCGTCGACGACATGGGCACGATCCTGCGCCTCATCGGCGCCCTCGCGCGCTGAGCCCGGGTCAGCGCTCCTCGACGAGGCGGCGCGTCACGACGAGATCGTCGTCCCCGAGGCCGCGTTCGACGAGCTCGTCGAACGCGGCGCGCAGCGCCGGAAGCAGCACGGGGTGCGTGCGCGTCTCCGCTGCCACGTCATCTGCGAACGCGAGGTCCTTCACCATGTACTTCGCGACTCCGGAGGGGCTGTAGTCGCGGGCCACGAGCTTGTCGCGGCGGCTGCGGAGCAGGTTCGATCCCGCGTAGCCGCCGCCGAGCAGCTCCCACAGCTGCCCGGGGTCGATCCCGCTGCGCTCGGCGAGCACGGTGGCCTCGGCGAGCGCGAGCATCGTCGCCGACACGACGAGCTGATTGCACGACTTGGCGACCTCCCCCGCTCCGAGCGGACCGAGGCGCACGGGCGTTCCGCAGGGAGCGAGCACGCGCGCCGCGAGCGCGGCGTCGGCCTCGTCGCCGCCCATCATGATCGAGAGCGTCCCCGCCCTCGCGCCGTCCTCCCCGCCCGACACGGGGCAGTCGACCACCCGCACCCGGCCATCCGTCCGCTCCGCGAGGTCCGCAGCCAGAGCGCGCACGCGCGTGGCCGACGACGTCGAGCCGATGAGCAGAAGGAGGGGATGCGCGACGCCCGCGAGCAGGCCGTCGTCGCCCTCGAGCAGGCCCTCGAGCTCGGGAAGGTCGGGCACCATCGCGAACACGGCGTCGCTGCGCTCGGCGAGGGCGCGCGGCGTCTCGCACCAGGTCGCGCCGGCGCTCTCGAGAGACGGATGGCGGCGCGTGCGGCCCGTGATCGCGAGCGCGCCGTGCGCCTCCAGGAGGTGCTCGGCCATCGGCAGGCCCATCGCGCCGAGGCCCACGACGCCGACACGGAGAGGAGGATGAGCGTCATCGGTCATGCTCCGACTCTACGGGTTTTGGCCAGAATATGGAACGTCGTACAGAACTTTGGCCGAGCCGGTATGCTGGCACCACCCCACATCGAAGAGGATGGTCATGACCGAAAGCACCGGACGGCTGCGCGCCGTCATCGCCACCGACCTGTCGGAGCAGCTGTGCCGCGAGCTCGAGCGGCGCGAGCCGCGACTCGAGATCGTCCGCGATCCGAGCCTGTGCCGCCCCATGCGGTGGCCCGCGGACTGGGGCGGGGACCCCGCCCACGTCCGCTCGCCCGCCGAGCAGGAGGCGTTCGACGCGCTCGTCGACTCGGCCGACATCCTCTTCTCGATCCCCGACACCGACCCGGCGGCCCTCGCCCGCACGGTGCGCGCGAATCCGCGCCTCCGCTGGGTGCACGTCATGGCGGCCGGCGGCGGCGCCCAGGTCAAGGCCGCGGGCCTCACCGAGGAGGAGCTCGACCGGGTCGTCTTCACGACGAGCGCGGGCGTGCACGGCTCGACCCTCGCGGAGTTCGCCGTCTTCGGCGTGCTCGCGGGCGCCAAGGAGCTTCCCCGCCTGCAGCAGGCACAGCGCGAGCACGCGTGGGACGACCGCTGGACGATGCGCCACCTCGACGAGATGACCGTGCTCGTCGTGGGCCTGGGCGGCATCGGCAAGGCCGTCGTCTCGCGGTTCGCCGCCTTCGGCGCGCGGGTGTGGGGAACGAGCCGATCGGGCCGCCCTGTCGACGGCGTCGAGCGCATCGTCCCCGTGGACGAGCTCGCATCCGCGGTCGGCGAGGTCGACGCGATCGTCGTCACCCTGCCCGGCACCGCGCAGACCGAGCACCTCATCGGCGAGGAGGTGCTCCGCGCGGTCAAGCCGGGCGTCATCGTGACCAACGTCGGGCGCGGCAGCGTCATCGACGAGGCGGCGCTTCTCGCCGCCCTCGACGACGGCCGGGTGTCGTACGCGGCGCTCGACGTGTTCGAGGTGGAGCCGCTTCCCGACCGGAGCCCGCTGTGGGACCATCCGCGCGTTCTCGTGAGCCCGCACACCGCGGCGCTGTCGACGCAGGAGGACGCGCGCATCATGCGCCTCTTCGCCGACAACGCGCGTCGCCTGCTCGACGGCGAGCCCCTGCGTAACGTGGTGGACACCGTCGAGTTCTACTAGGCCGGCCGCGCGAGCGCCGGCATCGCGAAGGAGCGCCATGTCCACTGCCCCCGATCGAGACCCGGCGCCGGCCGTCACGCGCGCCCTGCGCATCCTCACGGCGCTGGCCGACTCCGGCGGAGCGCCGATGACGCTCAGCGAGCTGGCCAGAGCGGTCGGCATCGCGAAGTCCTCCGCCGCGAACCTCTGCGCGGCGCTCGAGGAGGGCGGCATGATCGAGCGCGACGCGCGCGGCTTCCGGCTCGGTCGGCGCACCGCCGAGCTCGGCGGGGCGTTCGCACTGCAGTTCAACCAGGTGCGCGAGTTCTTCGCGATCTGCGCGGCCTCCGAGGTGCTGCACCGGGAGGTCGTGCAGATCGCCATGCTCGACGGAGCCGACGTGCTCTACCTCGCGCGCCACGAGGGGCGCGCTCCGCACCGCCTCGGCACGCCCCTCGGCTCGCGCCTGCCGGCCGCGCAGAGCGCGACCGGCAGGGCCATCCTCATGACCCTCGACGACGAGGACGTCGCCCGCCAGCTGCCGCCGTCGGCGTTCGCGGCCGTGACCGAGCGCAGCGTCACGAGCCTCGACGCCCTCCTCGCGCTCCTCGCGGAGGCGCGGGAGCGCGGCTATGCGCTCGACGAGAGCGGGTCGTTCGCGGGCATCACGGGCGTCGCCGTGCCCCTGTCGCCGTGGAATCCGAGCGACCCGCCGCTCGCCATGGGCGCGGCGCTGCCCGCCGACGCGACGACTCCCGAGCGGGTCGCCGAGGTCGGCGAGGCGCTGCTCGCGGCGGCGTCGCTCCTGACGAACCCGCTCGCCGTCCGAGGCACCAGCTCGGACTGAGCGTTCAACCTGTTGCACACCGTTCCATCTGTGGTACGGTGGTCACGTCTCGCGCTCCCGCGAGCGCCCTCATCGAAGGAGATGACGTGAGCACAGCAGCCCCGACTGCCCCCAAGCCCCAGTACGACGATCCCGAGTACGCCGCGAACCTCCGGCGCGCCACTCTCGCCTCGAGCGTCGGCAGCGCGCTGGAGTACTTCGACTTCGCGCTGTACGGCCTGATGACGGCCCTCGTCTTCAACCGCCTGTTCTTCGACCCCGCCGATCCCGCGATGGGCGTGATCGGCGCGTTCGCGGTCTACGGCGTGGGCTTCGTCGCGCGCCCGTTCGGCGGGTTCTTCTTCGGGACGATCGGCGACCGGCTCGGCCGCAAGTGGGTCCTCGTCGTGACGATCCTCCTCATGGGCGGCGCATCGACGGCCATCGGCCTCCTGCCGACCTACGAGGTCGTGGGCGTGTGGGCAGCCGTGCTGCTCGTGATCATGCGCCTCCTGCAGGGCTTCGGCGCGGGAGCCGAGCAGGCCGGCGCCACGGTGCTCATGGCGGAGTACGCGCCGGTGCGCCAGCGCGGGTTCTTCGCGGCGCTGCCGTTCATCGGCATCCAGGCGGGAACGCTCCTCGCGGCCCTCGTCTTCTCCGGGCTGTCGCTCATGCCCGAGGACGCGTTCCTCGCCTGGGGATGGCGCGTGCCGTTCCTCGCCTCGTTCCTCCTCATCCTCATCGCGCTGTTCATCCGCATGCGGCTGCGCGAGACGCCGACCTTCGTCGAGCTCGAGAAGCACGAGCAGGTCGCCGCGCACCCCTTCCGCGACATCTTCACGACCGGCATGCCGGGCGTCATCACGGGCATCGGCCTGCGGATGGCCGAGAACGGCGGCTCGTACATCTTCCAGAACGTCGCGCTCGCGTTCGTCGCCGGCACGTTCATCGCGAACCCCGTCGACCGCGGCATCGCGACGTGGGGCGTGACGATCGGCTCGCTCATCGGCATCTTCTCGGTCCCGCTCACCGGCTGGCTGTCCGACCGGTTCGGCCGTCGCCCGGTGTACCGCTTCGGCGCCGTCTTCATGCTGCTCTTCGCGTTCCCTGCGTGGTGGATGCTCTCGCTCGGCGACCCGGTTCTCACGGTGGCCGTCATCGCGATCGGCATCGGCGTCGCCGTCGCCTCGATGCTCGGCCCGCAGTGCGCGCTCCTGCCCGAGATGTTCGGCAACCGCCACCGCTACCTCGGCGTCGCGATGGCGCGCGAGATCTCCGCGGTGCTCGCGGGCGGCCTCGCGGGTGTGCTCGGCACGTGGCTGCTCACGCTGACCGGCGGCAACTGGGTCGTCATGGGCCTCTACCTCGCCACGCTCGCCGCGATCACGACGGCATCGACCTTCCTCATCCCGGAGACCCGCAGCCGCGACCTTCTGCGCATCCAGGACGCGGTCCGCGTCTCGACCGACGAGAAGGACACCGGCCTCGTGTCGGTGGTCATCGCCGACGCGCGATGAGGATCGCCCGCATCGCCTCCCCGTCCGGCGCCGTGCACGCGGTGCCGGACGGGGAGCGCTGGCAGCCTGTGTCCGACCCGTTCGCGGCCTTCGCCTCGGGCGCGGCGCCGGTTCCGCTCGGCGCTCCCGTCGACTCCCCCGTGTTCCTGGCGCCCGTCGACCCCCGCGTCGTCGTGGGGATCGCCCAGCCCGCGCACCCGGGCGGGCCCGTCGGCGCGTGGCTCAAGAGCCCGCGCACGGTCGTCGCGAGCGGCGCCGAGGTCGCCCTGCGGCGCGACGCCGGGCGCCCCGTGATCGAGGGCGAGGTCGCCGTCGTGATCGGGCGGAGCACGGCCGGTCTCACGCCCGAGAACGCGGCGTCGTACGTGCTCGGCGTGACCGCCGTGAACGACGTCTCGAGCCCCGACCGCTCCGATCCGCGCAACTTCGAGGTCAAGGGCGGAGCAGGCTACACCCCGCTCGGGCCGTGGATCGAGACCGCGATCGACCTCGACGAGGTCGACCTCGCCGTCCGCATCGACGGGGTGGAGCGCGTCCGGACCGGCACCCACGAGCTCCCGGCGCCCGTGGCGGACTGCCTTGCGTACGTCGCGCACTGGATCGAGCTCGGGCCGGGCGACGTCGTGATGACGGGAGCGCCGCGCTCGGCGTTCCCGGTCGAGCAGGGAGCGCTCGTCGAGATCGAGGTCGCCGGCGCCCTGCTGCGCACGCGCTTCCGCTGACCCGCGTGCGCCATCCGCCCCTCGCCCGCCCGGACTGCGGCAGGATGGCGTCATGCGCATCAGCTTCCCGGCCGATCCGGCTCCCGCCCACTGGCGCGAGATCGCCGCGCTGCGGGTCGAGCACGGGCGGCGCATCGACGCCCGCATCCCGCGATGGCTGCTCGACTCCCCCGTGAGCGCGGTCGGCTGCGCGGCCGCGACGGCGCTCGGATGGCTGTGGGGGACGCTGTGGAGCCGCGGGCGCGTCGAGCGCCGCGAGGGCCTGCTCGTCTTCCGCGGGATGCCCGCGTGGACCTTCGGCCGCGGCGGCGTGTGCGTGGGCGGGTGCTTCCTGACCGGCGACCGGAGCGTGTCGACCCGGCTCCTGCGGCACGAGGCCGTGCACCTGCGGCAGTGGCGCCGCTACGGCGTGCTCATGCCCGTGCTGTACCTGCTCGCGGGACGGAACCCGCTGCGCAATCGCTTCGAGATCGAGGCCGGGCTGGAAGCGGGCGGCTACGTCAGCGGATGAGGCTCGCGAAGGCGTCGGGCACGTGGATGGCCTCCGCCGGGGTCCCGAGGGATCCCGTCAGGTGGTCGACGATGTCGGCCGTGCCGAGGAAGCCGCCGAGCAGGACGACGCGCGTCGAGTCGTCGCCGGCGCACATCATCTCGTCGGCCCACGCGGTGACCGCGCGGGACAGCGCCTGGCCGGGTGCGCACGCACGTCCGGTGCCGGGTGCGCCCGAACGCCGGGAGCGGTCGAGCCAGGTCACGACCATCCGGGCGGGTGCGGCGATCTCGCCGATCCACGACGCGTCGGGGACCTCGATGAAGATGCGGCCCGTCGAGCAGATCGGCAGCGTCGCGACGAGCGTCTCGAGGTCGACGAGCGAGCGCTCGTCGGCCGTGATGAGGTGCTGCACGCGCGCGTGACGCGACGCACGGCAGACCTTGTCGCCGTGCTCCTGGGTCGTCTCGATGCTCTCCATGACGACGCCAGTCTACACCGCGCGAAGGGTTGCCTTACCTCAGCACGGTCAGCTCTCCGCGGGGCGGGGCGGCACGGGGTAGCGTCCGGCGACGGTGATGCGGTTGAACGCGTTGATCGAGACGCTGAGCCAGCTGACGGCGACGTACTCCTGCTCGCTGAGCACCGCGCCGACCCGGTCGTACAGGTCATCGGGGATGCCGGCACGGTGGATGAACGTGTGCGCCTCGGCGAGCTCGAGGGCCGCGCGCTCGCGCTCGGAGAAGACGCCCGACTCGCGCCACACCGCGATCTGCGCGATCTCGTCGACCGTGAGCCCCGCGGCGACCGCCCGATCCACGTGCACGCGGACGCAGTAGGCGCAGCCGTTGAGCTGCGAGCAGTGCAGGAGCACGAGCTCCTTGAGCCGGTCGTCGACGCCGTACTCGCGCGCGATGCGGCCGACGGTCTGCGAGAACGCGTCGAGCGCCTTGTAGGCCTCGATCGCCGACTTGGACAGATGCACGCGCTGCTCGGTCATGCTTCGACCCTAGTGCGCGGAGGCGGACCCGGCTCGGCGGCAGATCGCGCAGCGCCACCCGCCTGCTCCGTACCTTATGCTCAGATCTGCCGCTGCGCGACGAGCAGTTCGATCCGCGATTTCCCGGGCGGGCCTCGACCTCGCCAGAATGGAGGCGTCGGGAGCCCTCCCGTGCGTCCCGCTCGGCGTCCCCATCGAGGAGTCCTGTGAGCATCGCCCCCGCGAACGCGGCATCCCCCGCCGACGACGCGTTCGACGAGTTCTCGTTCCTGCCGGAGCAGGCCGCCGCTCAGGGGCGCCCCGCCCCGATCGGCCGACGCGAGCGTCTCCTCCTTCCCGACGGACGCGCTCTCAGCGCTCTCGCGTACGGCGAAGGGCGCCCGAGGATCGTGCTCCTCCACGGGGCCGGCCTCAACGCCCACACGTGGGACCAGACTGTGATCGCGCTCGGCCTCCCCGCGCTCGCGATCGACCTTCCCGGCCACGGGCACTCGTCGTGGCGTGCCGACGCGGACTACCGCGCCCGCACGATCGCCGATGACGTCGTGCGCGGCATCGAGGCGTGGGCGGACGCTCCCGTCGTCCTCGTCGGGCAGTCCCTCGGCGGGCTCACTGCGGCCGCCGTGGCGTCGCGACGGCCCGACCTCATCGCGCGCCTCGCCATCGTCGACATCACGCCGGGCGTCGACACCTCGGCCGGGCCGGCGATGCTCCGCCGCTTCTACGAGGAGACGGTCTTCGCGTCTCGCGACGAGCTCGTCGAGCGCGCGCTCGCGTTCGGCCTCGGCGGCTCGCGCGCGCAGGCCGAGCGGGGCGTCCTCCTCAACTCCCGCGTGCGCGACGACGGCCGGGTGGAGTGGTGCCACCACTTCGCCCAGCTCATGTCCTCGGGGACGCCCTCCCCCGCCGCTGCGCCCGAGAGCGGGTGGGAGGATCTCGCCGGCGTGACCGCCCCGATCGCCCTCGTGCGCGGCACCACCGGGTTCGTCACGTCAGGTGACGCCGACGAGTTCGCCCGGCGCACGGGCGCCGACGTCGTCGCGCTCGACGCCCCTCACAACGTGCAGGAGGTCGCCTTCGCCGACCTCGCATCCCTCATCGCGCGTCTCGCCGCCTCGGCGGGCGCCGCACCGGAAGGACGGCAGACAGCATGATCCGCATCCCCGGGCGCCCGGCGTCCGCCGCAGCGCTCCTCGTGCCCGCCGTGCTCCTCGCCGGCTGCGCCGGCGGCGGGCAGACGTCGCCCTCCGACGCTCCCGCGGGCGAGCCCAACCCCGACGCGAGTCTGCGCGTGGGCCTCGTCCTCGAGCCGACGAACCTCGACATCCGCCGCACCTCGGGCGCCGCGCTCGAGCAGATCCTCGTCGACAACGTGTACGAGGGCCTCGTGACCCGCACGCAGGAGAACGAGATCGTGCCCGCGCTCGCGAGCTCCTGGGAGATGTCGGAGGACGGCCTCGTCTACACCTTCACGCTCGAGGAGGGGGTCGTCTTCCACGACGGCGGCGAGCTCACCGCGCAGGATGCCGTCGCGTCGCTCGAGGAGGTCGTCTCCGACGAGTCCGTCGTCGGCCACGACGACCTCGCGAACGTCAAGTCCGTGACCGCTCCCGACGACCGCACCGTCGTCGTCGAGCTGACGGAGCCGAACCAGAACCTCCTCTTCACACTCACGGGCCCCGCCGGCCTCGTGTTCGACGAGGGCGACGAGACCGACCTCCAGAGCGACGCGAACGGCACCGGCCCGTTCGCCCTCGCGGAGTGGAACCAGGGCGAGAGCATCGTGCTCGAGCGCTTCGACGAGTACTGGGGCGAGGCCGCGGGCGTGGCCGAGGTCGTCGCGAGCTACATCCCGGACTTCACCGCGGGCGTGAACGCGGCGCTCGACGGCTCGCTCGACGTGCTCACGGCCGTCGACCCCCAGCTCGCGCCGCAGCTCGACGGCGCGAACGGCTTCACGCTCACGACCGGTCGGACCACGGACAAGTACGTGCTCGCGTTCAACAGCGCCGAGGCACCGCTCGACGACGCCCGCGTGCGGGAGGCCCTGCGCCTCGCGATCGACCACGACGCCCTCGTCGAGGCCGTGGGCGCCGGCGTGACCCAGTACGGCCCGATCCCCGAGCTCGACCCGGGCTACGAGGACCTGTCCGACGTGGCGCCCTTCGACCCCGACCGCGCACGGCAGCTCCTCGCGGAGGCCGGTCAGGAGGATCTCGAGCTCGAGCTCACGATCCCCGCGTTCTACGGCACGACGGCGTCGACGTTCCTCGTCTCGGCGTTCCACGACGTCGGGGTCGAGCTGACCGTGAACCCCGTCGAGTTCTCGACGTGGCTGCAGGACGTCTACACGAACGGCGACTACCAGCTGAGCTTCGTGAACCACGTCGAGCCGCGCGACTTCGGAGCGTGGGCGAACCCCGACTACTACTTCCACTACGACAGCGCCGAGGTCCAGGAGCTCTACGCACAGGCGATCGCCGCGATCGATCCGGACGAGTCCGCCGATCTGCTCGCGCAGGCCGCGCGGATCGTCGCCGAGGACCACGCCGCCGACTGGCTCTACACGGGCGAGACGATCGTCGCGGTGGGGCCGGGCGTCGCGGGCTTCCCCGTCGACTCGATCAACTCCCGCCTCGACCTCGCGTCCGTGACGCTGGCCGACTGAGGCCCCTCCGCCGGTGCTCCGGTACACGCTGACGAGGCTCGCGCTGCTGGCGCTCGGGCTGCTCGTCGCGAGCGCACTCGTCTTCGCGACGCTGCGCGTGCTGCCGGGCGACGTGGCGCAGCTCGTCGCGGGCACCGAGGGCAGCCCCGGCCAGGTGGCGGCGATCCGCGAGCGCCTCGGCCTCGACCGGCCCGTCCTCGTGCAGTACGCCGACTGGATCGGCGGGATCCTGCGCGGCGACCTGGGCCGGTCGCTCCTGACCGGCACCCCGGTCGCCGACGAGCTCGCGTCGAAGGCGCAGGTGACGGTGCCGCTCGGCGTGCTCTCGCTCGCCATCGCCCTCGCGATCGCCGTCCCGTTCGGCGTCCTGTCGGCCATCCGCCGCGGGCGCCCCGTCGGCACCTCGATCAGCGTCGTCGCGCAGCTGCTCGCCGCGGTTCCCGTCGTCTGGGCCGGGATGATGCTCGTCGTCGTCTTCGCGATCACGCTGGGCTGGCTGCCCGCGCAGGGGTTCCCGCGCGCGGGCTGGTCCGACCCGGCCGCCGCGCTGCGAGCGCTCACGCTGCCCGCCCTCACGGTGGGCGTCGTCGAGGGCGCGCTCCTCCTCCGCTTCGTGCGCAGCGCGACGCTGCAGGCGCTCGGCGAGGATCACGTGCGCACGGCGGCGGCGAAGGGGCTCACGCGCAACCAGGCGCTCGTCCGGCACGGCCTGCCGTCGGTCGGCCTGTCGATCATCACGGTGCTCGGCCTGCAGATCGCCGGCATCGTCGTCGGCGCTGTCGTCATCGAGCAGGTGTTCAACCTCCCCGGCATCGGGCGGATGCTCGTGGCGGATGTCGGCGCGCGCGACCTCGTGAAGGTGCAGGGCGAGCTGCTCGTCCTCACGGGCTTCGTGCTCGCGATCGGGTTCGCGGTCGACATCGTGCACCGTGTGATCGACCCCCGGCAGAGGGAGGCCGCATGACACCCGCGCGCGTGCTCTCGCGCCTGTGGCGCACGGGGACGGGGCGATTCGGCCTCGTCGCGGTCGCCGTGATCGGCATCGTCGCCCTCGTGTCGCTGCTCTGGACCCCGTTCGATCCGCGCACGGTCGACCTCGCGGCGCGCTGGACGGGCCCTGGATGGCCGCACCTCCTCGGCGGCGACGCGAACGGGCGCGACATCCTCAGCCTGCTCATGGTCGGCGCACGCACGACCGTGCTCGTCGCGGCGGGCGCGGGCGCGGTGGCGACGGCCGTCGGCGTGCTGCTCGCCGCGCTCGGCGCCCTCACCGCGCGGCCCGTGCGCGAGGCCGTGGCGGTGCTCGTCGACATCCTCATCGCCTTCCCCGTGCTCCTCATCGCCATGATGCTGTCGGCCGTGTGGGGTGCGTCGCTGTGGATCGTCGTCTGGTCGGTCGGCATCGGGTTCGGCGTGAACATCGCGCGGGTCGCCCGCGCCGAGCTGCGCCGCGTGCAGCGCAGCGACTTCGTGCTCGCGGCGCGCGCGTCGGGGCTCACGACCGTGCAGACGCTCACGCGCCACCTCCTCCCGAACGTGCTGCCGGTGTTCATCGTGCAGCTGTCGTGGTCGATGGCGGCTGCCGTGCTGGCGGAGGCGGGGCTGTCGTACCTCGGCTTCGGCGCCCCGGTCACCGAGCCGAGCTGGGGCCTGCTCCTCGGCGACATGCAGCGCTACATCTCGCTGCACCCGCTCTCGGTGCTGTGGCCGGGACTCGCGATCACGGTCACCGTGCTCGCGCTGAACCTCCTCGGCGACACCCTGCGCGAGGCGACCGACCCGACCCTGCGCCGCGGCGAGGCCAAGCCGCAGGCGCATCAGCCGGTGGTGGTCTCATGAGCCTCGAGGTCTCGGGCCTCACGATCGAGATCGGCGGTCGCCGCGTCGTCGACGACGTCTCGTTCGCCGTGCCCGACGGCGCGCGGCTCGGGCTCATCGGCGAGTCCGGATCGGGCAAGTCGCTCACGGCGCTCGCGATCCTGGGCCTCCTGCCCGCGGCCGCCACCGCGAGCGGCAGCGTCCGCTGGCAGGGCGCCGAGATCCTCGGCATCCCCGACCGCGAGATGGCGCGGCTGCGGGGCGACGAGATCGGCATGGTCTTCCAGGAGCCGCAGACCGCGCTCAACCCGATCCGCACCGTGGGGCGCCAGATCTCGGAGGCCGTGCGCATCCACCGCAACGTCTCCCGGAGCGAGGCCGCGGAGATCGCCGTCGCCGAGGCCCGTCGCGTCGCGCTGCCCGACCCCGAGCGCATCGTCGCCCGCTACCCGCATCAGCTCTCGGGCGGGCAGCGCCAGCGGGTCGCGCTCGCCATGGCGCTCGCATGCCGCCCGCGGCTGCTCATCGCCGACGAGCCCACGACGGCCCTCGACGTCACGATCCAGGCCGAGGTGCTGCGCCTGCTCCTGTCGCTCGTCGCGGACGACGGGATGTCGCTCGTGTTCATCACGCACGATCTCGCGGTGCTGTCGCAGGTCGCGACCCACGGCGTCGTGCTCGAGGACGGCCGCGTCGTCGAGGATGCGCCCGTGTCCCGGCTGCTCACCGCGCCGCAGCACCCCGTCACGCAGGGCCTCCTGCGCGACGCGACCGCGACGCTCTGGCGACCCGCGGGCGCGGAGAACGCCCCGCGAGATGACGGCTCGGCGAAGGGGGCGGATGGCCGTGGCTGACATCCTCCTGCGAGCGCGCGCGCTCGAGCGGCGGCACCTCCATCCGCGCACGACGCTCTTCGAGCGGCGGCGCGAGACCGTCGCGCTGCACCCGACCGACCTCGACATCCGCCGCGGCGAGGCCGTCGGGATCATCGGCGAGTCCGGGTCGGGCAAATCCACGCTCGTGCGCCTCCTGCTCGGGCTCGACGTCCCGACGGCGGGCACCGTGGAGTACGACGGCCGTCCGGTCGACGCCCGCGCTCCGGCGCGTGCGCTGCACGGGCTGCGGCGCGCGACGGGCATCGTCTTCCAGGACCCGTACGCCTCGCTCGACCCCCGCATGACCGTCGCGCGCATCGTCGAGGAGCCGCTGTGGGCGCTCGGCATCCCGGGAGACCGCGCGGCGCGCGTCCGCGAGGTGCTCGCGCAGGTCGGCCTCGAGCCCGACATGGCCGACCGCTACCCGCACGAGTTCTCCGGAGGCCAGCGTCAGCGCATCGCCCTGGCCAGGGCGATCGTCCACCGCCCGGAGACGCTCGTGGGCGACGAGCCGCTGTCGGCACTCGACGTCACGGTGCGGGCGCAGATCCTCGCGCTCCTCGCCGACCTGCGCGCCCGCGAGCGGATGACCCTCGTGCTCGTCTCGCACGACATCGGCGTCGTGCAGAACCTCTGCGACACGGTCGTCGTCATGAAGGACGGCCGCGTCGTCGAGCACGGGCCGACCCCGCAGGTGCTCCTCTTCCCGCGCGAGGACTACACGCGGCGGCTGCTCGCGGCCATCCCGACGATCGACCAGCCGCGCGCCTGACGCGGCACGGGGCATCCGCACGCGCGCGCGGCACGGGGCGGTCGCCATCCGTTTGCCGTCCGTTCACGCGCGCGCGTCAGGCTCGCCCCATGTCGATCGAGCGCGCCGCAGCCGGACCGCACCGCAGCCCTGCGACGACCGCCGCGGCCGCGCTGTGAGCGCCGCACCCACGACCCTCGCCGCCGTGTGGCGGGGCGCCGACGGCATCCGGATCGAGGAGCTGCCGGTGCCCGCGCCGCGGCCCGGCGAGCTCGTCGTCGAGATCGACCTCGCGACCGTCAGCGGCGACGACCGCCGCACCGCATCGGACGCGCACCGCGCACCGGCTGCCGTGCTCGGCCACGAGGCGGTCGGACGCGTCGTCGCCGCCGGAGTCGGCGCACCGGCGGCCGAGGGCGATCGGGTCGTCTGGGCCCCATCCGTCGGATGCGGGATGTGCGACCGCTGCCGACACGGACGGGTCGCGCGCTGCCGCAAGCTGCGCGAGATCGGGCGCGAGCCCATCGACGGCCCGTGGCCGCTCTCGGGCGCCTACGCCAGGCACATCCTCCTCCCGTCCGGAGCGACCGTGGAGCGGGTGCCGGACGAGCTGTGCGATGCCGTCGCGGCGCCCGCGGGCGGCGCCACGGCGACCGCGATGGCCGTGCGCGAGGCGTCGGGCGACCTCACGGGCCTGCGCGTCCTCGTCTGCGGCGCGGGGATGCTCGGCCTCACGGCGACGGCGGTCGCCCGCGAGAGCGGGGCGTCCGAGGTGGTCGTCCTCGATACCGACGCGTCGCGCCGCTCGCTCGCGCTCGCCTTCGGCGCGACGACGGTCGTGGGGCCGCGGGATCGCCCGGGCGAGGCGGATCTCGCGTGGGAGCTCTCGGGAGCGGCCGAGGCGGCCTCGCGCGCGCTCGCGGCGCTCGCGATCGGCGGCCGGCTCGTCCTCGCGCGCGCAGCCGCGACATCCGCCGCGGTCCCTGTCGACCTGGACCGCGTCGTCCGCCGCGGACTCGCGATCACCGGCGTGCTCGGCTCCGAGCCCCGCCACCTGCGCGAGGCGCTCGCGTTCCTCGCGTCCACGCGCACGCGGTACCCGTGGGAGCGGCTCGTCGCGCCCGCGATGGGCCTCGAGCACCTGGCGCTCCTCCTCGCGCAGCCCGCGAGCGTCGCGCCGCGGACCGCGATCGCGCCCTGACGACGGTCAGTCGTCCGAGCCGAAGACCCGCGAGAGCACGCCGCGCTTCCGCTTCGGCGTGAGCGACTTCTGGAGGTACACCGTGCCGAGCCAGCGGTCGAACTTGAAGCCGACCTTGCCCATCCGCCCGACTTCCTCGAAGCCGAAGCGCTCGTGCAGCGCGAGCGACCCCTCGGCGCCCTTGTCGCTGATCACCGCGACGATCTGACGGAGCCCCTTCTCCTCGCACGCCTCGATGAGGGCGGCCAGGAGCGCGGTGCCGAGGCCCTTGCCCGTCGCGGCGTGCCCGAGGTAGATCGAGTTCTCGACCGTGTACCGGTACGACGACTTGCCCGACCACGGCGACACGAGCGCGTAGCCCAGCACCTGCCCGGTCGGCGCGACGGCGACGAGGAAGGGCAGGTCGAGCTTCTGCAGGTGGAGGAACTTCTCCTTCCACTGCCGATGCGTCCACTTCTTCTCGTCGAAGGTCACGACCGAGTTCGTCACGTAGTAGTTGTAGATCTCGCGGATGTCCTCGATGTCGCGCATCTCGGCGGGGCGGATCTCGTACGAGAACGGGCGCTCGGGGGCGGGCCGACGCTGCAGGTGCAGCGGCAGGCGTCGGCGCTTCTGGTATTCCTCCTCGAGCATGCGTCCAGCCTACGCGGGGATCGTCCAGTCGACAGGGCCGGCGCCCTGCTGCGCGAGCAGCGCGTTCGCTCGTGAGAACGGCCGCGATCCGAAGAAGCCGCGGCTCGCCGAGAGCGGCGAGGGGTGGGGCGACTCGATCGACGGCACGCCGCCCAGCAGCGGCTTGAGGTTCGCGGCGTCACGCCCCCACAGGATCGCCACGAGCGGCCCGCCGCGCTCTGCGAGGGCACGGATCGCGGTCTCGGTCACCCGCTCCCACCCCCATCCGCGGTGCGACGCGGGCGCACCCGGGCTCACCGTGAGCACGCGGTTGAGGAGCATGACGCCCTGGTCGCTCCACGCCGAGAGGTCGCCGTGGGGCGCGGGCGCGACGCCGAGGTCGCTCTGCAGCTCGCGGTAGATGTTCTGCAGGCTGCGCGGGATGGGGCGGACGTGCCGCTCGACCGCGAACGACAGGCCGATGGGATGGCCCGGGGTCGGGTACGGGTCCTGCCCGACGATGAGCACGCGGACGTCGGCGAGCGGGCGCTGGAACGCCCGCAGCACGCGGTCCCCCGCGGGCAGATACGGCCGCCCGGCCGCGACCTCGGCGCGGAGCCGGTCGCCGAGCGCGGCGATGTCGGCGGCCACGGGTGCGAGCGCGTGCGCCCAGCCGGCGTCGATGAGGCCCGCCTCGGCGAGCTCGGGAAGGGAGCGCCCTGCCATGTCGAGCGCGCTCACGCGGTCGGGGCGAGGCCGAGGTCCTCCTCGCGCACGGTGCCCCTGGCCGACCAGGGGAAGTCGATCCAGAGGTCGGTGTCTTTCCACGCGTAGTCGGGCTGGATGATCGTCGACGGCTTCGTGAAGATCGTGACCGACCGCACGTCGGCGCCCTTGTCGGAGAGCAGCTGGACGGCGAGTGCGAGCGTGCGCCCCGAGTCGGCGACGTCGTCGACGAGGAGCACGCGTCGCCCGTCGAGGTACTCCATGTCGAGTGCCGGCGGGAGCACCTCCGGCGCGTCGAGGACGGTCCCGATGCCCGTGTAGAACTCGACGTTGATGGCGCCGCAGTTCTTCGCGCCGAGACCGTAGGCGATGGCGCCGGCGGGGAGGAGTCCGCCGCGCGCGATCGCGACGACGACCTCGGGCTCGAAGCCGCTGTCGAGGATCGTGCGGGCGAGATCGCGCGTCGCGGCGCCGAAGCCGTCCCAGGTGAGGACTTCGCGCTCGGTCGGAGTGTCGGTCACGGGCGTTCCTTTCGATCGTGTCTCAGTCATCGCGCCTTCCCGGGCCGGAAAGCCGGAGAGAACGAGACATGCGGATGGTGCCGATCAGCTCTCGCGGACGGCGAGAGGGCCGCGGTGCAGGAGATGGGCGGCCGCCTGGGCCACGGGCCGCACGGTCACGAGGTCGAGGTTCACATGCCCGGGCGCCTCGAGGGCGTACGCGATCACGTCGGCCACGTCCTCGGCGGAGAGCGGGCTGTCGACGCCCGCGTACACGGCCTCCGCCGCCTCCCGGTCGCCGCCGAGGCGCGTGAGCGAGAACTCCTCGGTGCGCACCATCCCCGGCGCGATCTCGATCACGCGCAGCGGCTCGCCGTTGAGCTCGAGCCGGAGGGCGTCGACGATCATCGACTCCCCGGCCTTCGCGGCGTTGTAGCCGGCGCCACCGGGATATGCGCGCTGAGCAGCCGTCGACGTGACGAAGAGCAGGTCGGCGTGGCCCGCTCCCCCGCGCACCGCGTCGCGCAGCTGCGGCAGGAGAGCCCGCACGAGCCGCTGCGCGGACAGGACGTTCGCCTCGAACATCCACGTCCACTCGTCGGCGTCGCCGTCCTCGACGCGGTCGGTGCCGCGCGCGCCGCCCGCGACGTGCGCGAGCGCCTGCACGCCGCCGCTCGCGGCGAGATGCGCGGCCAGGGCGTCGACGTCGGCCTGCCGGGTGAGGTCGGCGGCGAACACGTCGGCGCCCGTCTCCGCGGCGAGCGCCTCGAGGCGCTCGGCCCGCCGGGCCACGCCCGTGACGTCCCATCCGCGCGAGCGCAGCAGGCGCACCGTCGCCGCGCCGATCCCCGAGCTCGCTCCCGTCACGACCGCACGCCTGTTCGCCATCCGTCCAGTATGCCGTCCCCGGCCGAGGGCGCACCGTGACGGCCTGTGACGAGCCGTGACGGCATGCGACGCGCGATATGACGCCGCGTGTCCCGTGCGTTGCCCGGGCACCGCGGGTTCCGTACTGTCGCAGTCATGCCCGAAGGCGGGCATCCCCGAGCAGATCCCACGACCATCCTTCGAGCAGGAGACACGCATGAGCGAGAACTGGCGCTTCGAGACCACGCAGATCCACGCCGGCGCGCAGCCCGACCCCGTGACCGGGGCCCGCGCGACGCCGATCTACAACACGACCTCGTACGTGTTCCGCGACGCGGACCACGCGAAGAACCTCTTCGCCCTCGCCGAGTTCGGCAACATCTACACGCGCCTGCAGAACCCGACGCAGGATGTCGTCGAGCAGCGCATCGCGGCGCTCGAGGGCGGCACGGGCGCGCTCCTCGTGGCGAGCGGCCAGGCCGCCGAGACCTTCGCCGTGCTCAACATCGCGCAGGCCGGCGACCACATCGTGTCCTCGAGCTCGATCTACGGCGGCACCTACAACCTCTTCAAGTACACGCTCGGCAAGCTGGGCATCGAGGTCACCTTCGTCGAGAACCAGGACGACCCCGAGCAGTGGCGCGCGGCGGTCCGCCCGAACACGAAGCTGTTCTTCGCGGAGACGATCGGCAACCCCGCCATCAACGTCCTCGACATCCGCACGGTCGCCGACATCGCCCACGAGAACGGCGTGCCGCTCATCGTGGACAACACGATCGCGACGCCGTACCTCATCCGCCCGTTCGAGCACGGCGCCGACATCGTCGTGCACTCCGCGACGAAGTTCCTCGGCGGGCACGGCACGGTCCTCGGCGGTGCGATCGTCGACGGCGGCCGCTTCGCGTGGTCGCAGAACGTCGAGAGGTTCCCGGGTCTCACCGAGCCCGACCCGTCGTACCACGGCGCGAGCTACACGACCGCCGTGGGCGACGAGCTCGCGTACATCATCAAGGCGCGCGTGCAGCTGCTGCGCGACCTCGGCTCGGCCATCGCCCCGCAGAGCGCGTGGCAGCTCATCCAGGGCATCGAGACGCTGTCGCTGCGCATCGAGCGCCACGTGCAGAACGCCCAGGAGATCGCGGAGTGGCTCGAGAACCACCCCGACGTCGCGACGGTCAACTACGCGGGTCTCCCGTCGTCGCCCTGGTACGCGAACGCGAACCGCTACGCGCCGAAGGGCGTCGGCGCCGTGCTGTCGTTCGAGCTCAAGGGCGGCGTCGACGCGGGCCGCGCGTTCGTCAACTCGCTGGGCCTGTTCAGCCACCTCGCCAACATCGGCGACGTGCGCTCGCTCGTCATCCACCCCGCATCGACGACGCACTCGCAGCTCACCCCCGAGCAGCAGCTCACGAGCGGCGTGACGCCGGGACTCGTGCGCCTGTCGATCGGCCTCGAGAACGTCGACGACCTCAAGGCCGACCTCGAGCAGGCGCTCGTCGCGGCCCGCGAGACGGCGGCGGCCGCTCGGGCCTGACCCGCGAACACGATGGATGCCCCGGGCGCGCGCCCGGGGCATCCGCCGTATCCGGCGACGCGTAACAGTGGCGGGGGTGCCCCGCAGAGCACGGGAGAATGGACGGATGGACTGGCAGATCTCCGAGGACACGGTGCCGTCTGCTCCCGTCACGGAGGCCGACGCCCGCTCGATGGCCGGCCGTCCGCCCGCGACGGGAGCGTGGCTCGACGGCGATCCCGTGGGGGATCGCCGGTTCGCCGCGTTCGGACCGCTCACGACCGAGAGCGGCGCGGAGCTGCCAGGGTTCCGCCTCGCGTACGAGACGTGGGGCGAGCTGAGCCCCGCCCGCGACAACGCGGTGCTCATCCTGCACGCGCTGACCGGCGACAGCCATGTCCGCGGCCCCGCCGGCCCCGGGCATCCGACCGCGGGATGGTGGGACGCGCTCGTCGGGCCGGGTCTCGCGATCGACACCGACCGGTGGTTCGTCATCGCCCCGAACGTCCTCGGCGGATGTCAGGGCTCGACCGGGCCGGCGAGCATCCACCCCGACGGCGAGGCCTGGGGCTCGCGCTTCCCGTATCTCACCATCCGCGACCAGGTCGCCGCGCAGGTCCGCCTCGCCGACGCCCTGGGCATCGACCGCTGGGCCGCCGTGATCGGCGGCTCGATGGGCGGCATGCACGCGCTCGAATGGGCTGTCGGGCTGCCCGACCGCGTCGAGCGGCTGGCCATCCTCTCCTCGCCCCCGATCAACACGGCCGACCAGATCGCCCTGAACTCCGTGCAGCTCGAGGCGATCGAGATCGATCCCCGGTTCGCGGGCGGCGACTACTACGACGCGGCACCGGGCGAGGGGCCGCACCGCGGTCTCGCGCTCGCCCGTCGGATGGCCCTGCTGAACTACCGCAGCCCCACCGAGCTCAATCAGCGGTTCCAGCGGTCGTGGCAGTCCGACGTCAGCCCCCTCGGCTTCGGCGGCCGCTTCGCGGTGGAGTCGTACCTCGACTTCCACGGCAACAAGTTCACGCGCCGCTTCGACGCGAACACGTACATCCGGCTCGTGGAGGCGATGGACTCGCACGACGTCGGCCGCGGCCGCGGCGGTGTCGAGGAGGCCCTGTCGGAGGTCACCGCGACGACGCTCGTGCTGGGGATCGACAGCGACCGGCTCTTCCCCGTCGACGGGCAGCACCGCATCGCGCGCAGCATCCCGAACACGCTCGACGGGCAGGAGTCGGTGGTGCTGCACAGCGACTTCGGCCACGACGGGTTCCTCATCGAGACCGAGGCCGTCGCCCACCACCTCGGCCGCCTGTTCGCGGCGTAGCGCGGGTCAGTCCCAGACGCCGGTCGCGAGGAAGCGGTCCATCCGCTCGCGGTGCGGCGCGAGGTCGTGCCCCTGCGCGGCGACCCACGCGTCGTCGTGGTACGTGTGGGCGTAGCGCGCGCCGCCGTCGCAGATGAGGGTGACGACGCTGCCCCGCTCCCCCGCCGCGATCATCCGCGCGATGAGCTGGAACGCGCCGACGAGGTTGGTGCCGGTCGACCCGCCCGCCCAGTGCAGCGTGCGCTCCCTGAGGAGGCGGATGGCCGCGAGCGACGCCGCGTCGGGGATCGGGAGCACCTCGTCGATCACTCCCGGCACGAAAGACGGCTCGACGCGCGGGCGCCCGATGCCCTCGATGCGGCTCGGCATGCCCGTCGTGTGGTCGGAGCGCCCGGTGCGCCATCCGCCGTAGTACGCGGAGTTCTCCGGGTCGACGACCGCGATCCGGGTCGGATGGCGGCGGTAGCGCACATAGCGGCCGAACGTCGCGCTCGTGCCGCCGGTTCCCGCGCCCACGACGATCCACGCGGGGACGGGATAGCGCTCGGCGGCGAGCTGCTCGAACACGCTCTCGGCGATGTTGTTGTTGCCGCGCCAGTCGGTCGCGCGCTCGGCGTACGTGAACTGGTCGAGGTAGTACCCGCCGCTCTCCGCCGCGAGGCGCTCG
This sequence comes from Microbacterium sp. JZ37, assembly GCF_035188445.1. NCBI lineage: Bacteria > Bacillati > Actinomycetota > Actinomycetes > Micrococcales > Microbacteriaceae > Microbacterium > Microbacterium sp. JZ37. The sequence continues at coordinate 2,541,435 of NZ_CP045253.1, forward strand.
GCCTCGGCGTACATGTCGCCGGGGACGTCGACGAAGTGACAGCGCCCTCCGTAGAACTCAATGAGCTCGATCTTCTCGGGGCTCGTCGCCCGCGGCACGACCGTCACGAAGTCGAGCCCGAGCATGCGCGCGAAGTACGCCTCCGACACGGCGGTCGATCCGCTCGACGCCTCGACGAGCGTCGTCCCCTCGTCGATGCGCCCGTTCACGAGCCCGTAGAGGATGAGCGACCGCGCGAGGCGGTGCTTGAGCGAGCCGGTCGGGTGCACGGACTCGTCCTTGAGGTACAGGTCGATGCCCCACTCCGGCGGAAGCGGGAAGACGTGCAGGTGCGTGTCGGCGCTGCGGTTCGCGTCGGCCTCGAGCAGGCGGATGGCGTCGCGCACCCAGGTGCATCGGTCGGTCACGCCTTCGACCCTACGCGGCGTCCTGCGCCGCGAGCGGATGGCCCGGGCTCAGACCGTGGGGATGGGCGAGGTGCCGGTGTCCTCCGAGGAGAAGGATGCGAGCATCCGCGCGTCGGAGCGCCGTTCGGCTGCGAAGGCGACGAGCGCGATCGCCATCCCGACGAGTGACAGGACGACGCCGACCCACACCGGGGCGACGTATCCCCATCCGGCGGCGATCACGGCGCCGCCGAGCGCCGCTCCGAGGCTGTTGCCGACATTGAGCGCCGAGTGGTTGAGGGCGGCGCCGATCGCCTGGTGATCGCGCGCGACATCGAGCAGGCGCAGCTGCACGGTCGGCGTGGCGGTCGCCGAGACGGTCGCGAAGACGAACAGGCCGATGACGAGCGCGACGGTGAGGTGGGCGACGACGCCGACGAGGGCCGACGCGCCGGCGAGCGCGAGCAGACCGTAGACGAGGGTGCGGCGCACGCTGATGTCGGCGAGCAGGCCGCCGAGCAGGTTGCCGATCGTCATGCCGAGCCCGATGGCGACGAGCGCGATCGACACGACCCACTCCTCCGCCCCGGCGACCTCGGTCACGAGGGTCGCGACGTAGCTGTACACCGCGAAGAACGCGCCGAAGCCGATCGACCCGATCGCGACCGTGAGCCAGACCTGGGGGATGCGGAAGATGCCGAGCTCGTGGCGGACCGTGCGACCCGCGTCGCCGGGCTGCGCAGGCACGAAGAAGGCGATCATGAGCAGGGCGAGCAGGAAGACCGCCCCGACGACGACGTAGGCGGCGCGCCATCCGAGCTGCTGACCGAGGAGCGTGCCGCCGGGCACGCCGACCACGTTGGCGATCATGAGGCCGCTCATGACGATCGAGATCGCGCGGCCGCGCTTCTCGGGGCCGAACAGGTCGGCCGCGACGACGGCGGCCATGCCGAAGTAGGCGCCGTGCGGCAGACCCGACAGGAAGCGCGAGAGGCCGACGAGCTCGAACGTCGGCATGATGACGGTGAGCGCGTTGAAGACGAGGAGCGCGAGGGCGAGGGCGATGAGCACGCGGTGCCGCGGGAACCGCGACACGAACGCCGCGATCGTCGGCGCTCCGATGACGACGCCGAGCGCGTAGAGGCTGATCAGCACGCCTGCCTGCGCGACGGCGTCCTCGGGGCTCGCGGCGTGGACGGCCGGCAGGAGGTCGCCCGCGATGCGCGGGAGGAGGCCCATCGAGACGAACTCGGTCATGCCGATGCCGAAGGCGCCGATGGCGAGCGAGAGGAGCGCCCACATCGCCGCACCCCTCGACGTGGTGGTCGAGGTGGTCACCAGGAGAGTCTACGGGCCGTGCGCGGCGCCGCTCTCACGGAAGCCTCAGTCCAGGTCGCCGATCGCACGCTCGAGGCGCTCGATCTTGCCGTCGATCTCGCCGTGGTAGCCCGGGCGGATGTCGGCCTTCAGCACGAGGGAGACGCGGGAGCCGAACGGCATGACGGCCTCGGTCGCGCGGCGCACGACATCCATCACCTCGTCCCAGGTCTCGCCCTCGATCTCGGTGAACATCGACGTCGTGCGGTGCGCGAGGCCCGATTCGCGGACGACCTTGACGGCCGCGGCGACCGCGTCGTGCACGGAGCCGTCGGCGCTGCCGTCTCCCGAGGGAGCGACGGAGAAGGCGACGAGCATGGGATTCCCCTTTCGAAGGACGGTCAGGACTCCGCGAGCGCGACGGCGCGCGAGCGGACGCGGACGGGCACGCGCGCCACGCGCGCGACCGCCCAGACGAGGAGGACGACGAGCAGTGCGTTGCGCGCCGTCAGGACCGACACGGCGAACGGCTCGGCGAGCATGACCCCCATGTAGAGGAGGGGGTACACGAGCTGGGTGAGGAGCGCGCAGGCCAGCGCGAGGAGAGCCGGCCCCCGAGCACGTCGCCGATCGACGACGAGCCACAGCGCGATCGGCGCGATGAGCCAGTCGTGGAACTGAGGGGAGCCGACCTTGTTGAACACCATGAACGCGAGAACGAGCGCCAGCGCGAGCGGCGGCACGAGCGAGCGGTACGCGGCGCCCCGGCGCGCCTGGACGACGCCGAGCACCGCGATCGCGGCGACCGCGGCACCGAGCAGCGGGGTCATCGCGGCGATGACGGCATCGACCTGCGGTCCCGTCACCTGGAACGTGAGGATGTCGCGGTCGTAGAAGATCCACCAGTCCGGGATGTGCAGCGCGGCGCCCCAGAGGTAGAACGTGCTCACGGGCGCCTCGAGCTGCAGGCCGCGCCCCGTCTGCATCGTGACGAATCCGAGCAGGTGGGCCGCTCCCCCGCTCACCACGACGACCGCGACGACGAGGGCGGAGGCGACGGCGGCGCCGACGAGCACGGCACCTCGACGGCGCATCGCGACCACGGCCGTCGCCACGAGCGCAGCCGGCCACACCTTGATCCAGGCGGCGGCTGTGAGGAGGGCGGAGGCGACGGTCGGCCGCGTCGCGAGGAGGAGCAGCCCGACGATCGCGATCGGCACCGTGATCGCGTCGAGCCGGAACATCCCGACCGGCCCGAGGAGGAGCGCGAAGCCGAGCCAGAACCACGCGGCCGTGCGGCGACCGCGCGATCGTCCGTCTCCGACGAGGAGCCAGAAGGCGACCGCGTCGCACAGCGTGACGAGGATCGCCCACGCGAGGTCGTATCCGCCGATCCCGGCGAGCGCGTGTGCGAGCAGCATCGGCGCGAGGGCCAGCTGCGGGTAGACCCACGCCTCGGTGACGCCGACGATGCCGTCGCCGGCGAGGGCGCGCGCCGACCACGGCTCGTACACGAGGTGGACGTCGCCCATCGGCTGGTTGGGCATCCACCACCCGGCCGCCGCGACCCAGACGTGCACGAGCGTGAACGCGATCCACAGCAGCATCCGCCTCGGCACGCCCCCATCCTACGGACCGCCCCTCCGGCCATCCGCCCCCGTGCATGTCTCGAAAGACACGGATTCGGCGTGCCAATCCCTACCCGGGTGAGACATGCCGGGTCGGGCCTTGGCGCGTGGCCTTGGCGCATGTCTCGAAAAGGCACGGTTTCGGCGTGCCAATCCCCACCCGGGTGAGACATGCCGGCCCGGGCCCGGTCGCATGTCTCGAAAAGGCACCCTTTCGGCGCGCCAATCCCTACCCGGGTGAGACATGCCGACCCGGGCCCGGTCGCATGTCTCGAAAAGGCACCCTTACGGCGTGCCAATCCCCACCCAGGTGAGACATGCCGGCCCGGGCCCGGTCGCATGTCTCGAAAAGGCACCCTTTCGGGGTGCCTATCCCTACCCGGGTGAGACATGCCTGCCCGGGCCCCGCCGCGTGTCTCGAAAAAGCACGGTTTCGGCGTGCCAATCCCTGCCGAGGTGAGACATGCGCCGTCGGGCCCCGCCGCGTGTCTCGAAAAAGCACGGTTTCGGCGTGCCAATCCCTGCACCGGTGAGACATGCTGGCCCGGGCCCGGTTGCGTGTCTCGAAAAGGCACGGTTTCAGCGTGCCAATCCCTACCCGGGTGAGACATGCCGGCCCGGGCCCGGTCGCATGTCTCGAAAAGGCACGGTTTCAGCGCGCCAATCCCTACCCGGGTGAGACATGCTGGCTCCGCCCGGCCGCCCCGCCCCGGCCGCCGCCCGGCCGCCACCCCGCCCCAGCCCCCGCATCAGCCCGAACCGCCCACGAACACGCCCGCGCTGACTCAGGCGGCGAGCGCGGCGGCGAAGGCGGCCGGAAGCGCCTCGGCCACGTCGATCGCGGCGATCGGATGGCCGCGGCCGGAGGCGATGCGTCCGGCGGTCCCATGGAGCCAGGCAGCGGTCGCGGCGATCGGGCCGAGCTCCTCGACGTCGAGCTCGCGCCCCGCGACGCGGGCGGCCGCCGCTGCTCCCGCGAGCAGAGCGCCCGCCGCTCCGGCCAGGACGTCGCCCGTGCCCGCCGACGCGAGCCAGGGCGTGCCGGAGCGGACGACCGTCCACCAGCCTCCCGGCGTCGCCACGATCGTCGCGGCGCCCTTGAGGAGCACGACGCCGCCGAGCGCGACCGCGGTCTCGCGGACCACGAGCACGCGCTCTCGGAACGGGCCGCTCAGGCGCGGGGCGAGCGGATCCTCCTCGACGTCGTCGATGCCGAAGCCGAGCGGAATGCGCACCTCGCGCAGCTCCCCCCCGTGCGGCGTCACGATGAGCGGGCCCGTGGCCTCCGCGGCGAGGTCGAGCGCCCCCGCGTCGACGACGACGGGCAGCGGCCGGTCGCGCAGGATGCCGCGCAGCAGCCGCGTCTCATCCTCGCCGCGTCCGCGCGCGTCCACACCGGAGCCGATGACCCAGGCGTCGGCGCGCCCCGCGCCGAGCACGGTCTCGGGTCGACGCTGCAGCACGAGACCCGCGACGTCCTCGGGGCCGTCCCACCGGACCATCCCGACGCCCGCGCGCCACGCGCCCTCCGTCGAGAGCACCGCCGCGCCCGGGTACGCGAGCGACCCCGTGCGCAGGGCGACGACGCCTCGGGAATACTTGTGGTCGTCTGCGGTTGGCACTCGCAGGACGCGAACCGCGTCCTGGGCGGTCCACTCATCCGAGTGCCATGCGTGTCCTCCCGGCATGCCGCCACCCTACTCGCGCTGTGCGCGGCGCCGACGAGCGCCGCCGGATCGGAGCACTGTGAGCCAGCTGTTCAGCCCCCTGACCGTCCGCGAGACGACGTTCCGCAACCGCCTGTGGGTGTCGCCGATGTGCATGTACAGCGCCGAGGACGGCGTCGTGAACGACTGGCACCACGTGCACCTCGCGCAGTTCGCATCGGGCGGCGCGGGCCTGGTCATGAGCGAGGCCGCGGCCGTCTCGCCCGAGGGCCGGATCTCGCCGCGCGACGCGGGCATCTGGAACGACGCCCAGCGCGACGCGTGGGCCGAGGTCGTCGCCGCGATCCACGCGCGCGGCGCGCTCGCGGCCGTGCAGCTCGCGCACGCGGGTCGCAAGGGCTCGACCTGGTGGCCGTTCGCCGACGCAGAGGGCAGCGTTCCGATCGAGGAGGGCGGATGGCCCACGGTCGCCCCGTCTCCGGTCGCGTTCGACGGCTACGCGGTCCCGCAGGAGCTCGACGAGGCGGGCATCGCGCAGGTGATCTCGGACTTCCGCGCCGCCGCCCGGCGCGCCCTCGATGCCGGCTTCGACGTCGTCGAGGTGCACGCGGCGCACGGCTACCTCCTGCACGAGTTCCTCTCGCCGCTGTCGAATCAGCGCACGGACGGATGGGGCGGCTCGCCGGAGGCCCGGGCACGGCTCCTGCTCGAGGTCGTCCGCGCCGTGCGCGCCGAGGTGGGCGACGGCGTGCCCGTCTTCGTGCGCTTCTCCGCGACGGACTGGGCCCCGGGCGGGCTCGAGGTCGAGGACGTCGCGACCGCGGCGACCTGGGCGCACGAGGCCGGCGCCGACCTCTTCGACATCTCCACCGGGGGTCTCGTGCGCCACCAGCGCATCGAGCCGGGACCGGGCTACCAGGTTCCGCACGCCGCGCGCATCCGCGAGCTCACGGGCCTCCCCACGGCAGCCGTGGGGATCATCACGTCGGGAGAGCAGGCCGAGGAGGTGCTCGCCGAAGGCGCAGCCGACGCCGTCTTCGCGGGCCGCGAGTTCCTGCGGGATCCGCACTTCGCGCTCCGTGCGGCGGCCGAGCTCGGCGAGCCGGCCGACGCGCTGTGGCCGCCGCAGTACCTGCGCGCGCACCGCGAGCGCGTGGCGGCACGACGCTGAGCGAGACGCGCGTCCAGAGGCGTGCCGTATCATGAGCGGCACGATGGACGACCCTCCGAGTTACAGACGATCGCCCCACTGCCCGCCCTCCGAGCCCCTCGGAGGTGACGAATGATGGATTACGTCTTCCTGGGCGTGGGGCTCATCCTGACGATCGGAACCGGTCTGTTCGTCGCGAGCGAGTTCGCGCTCGTGAACCTCGACCGCGCCGAGCTCGAGGCGCGCCAGTCGCGCGGCGAGAGCCGCCTGTCGCTCACGATCCGCGCGCTGCGGCACACCTCGACGCACCTGTCGAGCGCCCAGCTCGGCATCACGCTGACGACCCTGCTCACGGGCTACACGCTCGAGCCCGCGTTCTCGAACCTGCTGCGGCCGGTCCTCCTCGGCTGGGGCGTCGCCGAGCCGGCCGTCGCGCCCATCGCGACCGTCGTGGCGATGGCCGTCGCGACCATCCTCTCGATGATCCTGGGCGAGCTCGTGCCGAAGAACTTCGCGCTCGCGCTGCCGCTGGCCACGGCCAAGGTGGTCGCGCCGTTCCAGATCGCGTTCACCGCGGTCTTCCGGCCCGTGATCGCCCTGCTGAACGGCAGCGCCAACGCCGTGCTGCGGGCGATGGGCATCGAGCCCAAGGAGGAGCTCTCGGGCGCCCGCTCGGCCGAGGAGCTCTCGAGCCTCGTGCGGCGCTCCGCTCTCGCGGGCGTCCTCGAGGAGGACACCGCGACCCTGCTCGACCGGAGCCTCACGTTCGCGCGACTCAGCGCGGGCGACGTCATGACGCCGCGGCCGCGCGTCCACGCGGTCGCGGCCGGCGACTCCGCCGACGAGGTGATCCAGCTCGCGCGGCAGACCGGGCACAGCCGGTTCCCCGTGTACGACGAGTCGATGGACGACATCGTCGGCATCGTGCACCTCAAGGCCGCGGTCAGCGTTCCGCGCGAGCGGCGAGGCGACGTGCCGGCGGCCGCCCTCGCGAACGAGCCGCTGCGCGTTCCCGAGACCGTGCACCTCGACGCCCTCATCGCCGAGCTCCGGGTCGGCGGCTACCAGATGGCCGTCGTCGTCGACGAGTACGGCGGCACGGCCGGCGTCGTGACCCTCGAGGACCTCGTCGAGGAGATCGTCGGCGAGGTGTCCGACGAGCACGACCGCCGCCCCGCGGGGGTCGTGCGCCACCGCGACTCGGTGACCTTCCCCGGTCAGCTCCGTCCCGACGAGCTGCGCGACCGCGCGGCCGTCGAGGTGCCGGAGGACGACGCGTACGACACGGTCGGCGGATTCATCATGAGCGTGCTCGAGCGCGTGCCCGTCGTCGGAGACGCCGTGCGCGTCGACGACGGCACGCTCACCGTGGAGCGGATGGACGGGCGCCGCGTCGACCGCGTGCGCTTCACCCCCGACCCGCTCCCCGAGGGCGCTGAGGACGAGGAGGGCCGGCGATGAGCGACTGGGCCGGACTGGCATGGCTCGTGGTGCTGCTGCTCGCGAACGCCTTCTTCGTCGGCGCCGAGTTCGCCGTCATCTCGGCGCGGCGCTCGCAGATCGAGCCGCTCGCCGAGAAGGGCTCGCGCGCGGCGCGCACCGCGCTGTTCGCGATGGAGCACGCGACGCTCATGCTCGCGACCTCGCAGCTGGGCATCACGATCTGCTCGCTTCTCATCCTGAACGTCTCGGAGCCGGCGCTGCACCACCTCCTCGCGGTGCCGCTCGGGCTCACCGGGATGGCCGAGGCGGCCGTCGACACGATCGCGTTCGTGATCGCGCTCGTGTTCGTCTCCTACCTGCACGTCGTGTTCGGCGAGATGGTCGCCAAGAACATCGCGTTCTCGGTTCCCGACCGCGCCGTGCTCCTGCTCGCGCCGCCGCTCGTGTGGGTGTCGAAGGTCTTCCACCCCGTGATCTGGGCCCTGAACTGGCTCGCGAACGCGGTGCTGCGCCTCTTCGGCGTCGAGCCGAAGAACGAGGCCGCATCGACCTTCACCCTCGACGAGGTCGCCACGATCGTCGCGCAGTCGCGCCGCGAGGGCGTCCTCGACGACACCGCCGGCACGGTCGCGGCCGCGGTGGAGTTCACCGACAAGAAGGCGAAGGATGTCGCGGTGCCGCTCGCGCGGATCGTGACGCTTCCCGAGCAGGTCACGCCCGACGAGGTCGAGCGCGCGGTGGCGAAGCACGGCTACTCGCGGTACGTGATCGTCGACGACGCGGGCGATCCGGTCGGATACGTCCACCTCAAGGACATCCTCCGCGCCGCGAACGGCGACGACCCGGATGAGAAGGCCGCGCGGCCCATCCCGCCCAAGCGGATCCACGCGATGGTGCCGGTTCAGGAGACGACCGACCTCGAGGACGCGCTCGCGATCATGCGCCGCGCCGGGCGCCACCTGGCCCGGGTGCGCGACGCCGAGGGCACGACGACAGCCGTGCTCTTCCTCGAGGACATCATCGAGGAGCTCGTGGGCGAGGTCCACGACGCGACCGAGCGCTCCCGCCGGCGCTGACGCGACGCCCCGGCGCTCCCCGTCACCAGCTGACGGGGAGCGCCTTCCCCTCCTCGTAGCCCGCCGCGGACTGCAGGCCGACGCGGGCGCGGTCGTGGAACTCCGCTACGGTCGCGGCACCCGCATACGTGAACGACGAGCGCACGCCCGAGGTGATCATGTCGACGAGGTCCTCCACGCTCGGGCGGAGCGGGTCGAGGTAGATGCGCGACGACGAGATCCCCTCGGCGAACAGCTCCTTGCGTGCACGCTCGTAGGCGTCGAGTCGGCCGAAGCGCTCCTGCACGGCCTTCGTCGAGGCCATCCCCCACGACTCCTTGAAGATGCGGCCGTCGGCGTCCGTCTGCAGCGAGCCCGGCGCCTCGATGGTGCCGGCGAACCACGAGCCGATCATGACGCTCGCGGCGCCCGCCGCGAGCGCGAGCGCGACGTCGCGCGGGTAGCGGACGCCGCCATCCGCCCACACGTGCGCGCCGAGGTCGCGCGCGGCCTCGGCCGTCTCGAGCACGGCCGAGAACTGGGGCCGCCCGACGGCGGTCATCATGCGGGTCGTGCACATCGCGCCGGGGCCCACGCCGACCTTGAGGATCGACGCGCCGGCCGCCACGAGGTCGCGGACGCCGTCGGCCGTGACGATGTTGCCGGCCACGACCGGGATGCCGAGGCCGAGGCCCGCGACGACGCCGAGCGCGCGCAGCATCCCCTCCTGATGCCCGTGCGCGGTGTCCACCACGAGCACGTCGACGCCCGCCGCCGCGAGCGCCCGGGCCTTCGCCTCGACGTCGCCGTTGATGCCGATCGCCGCGGCGACGACGAGGCGGCCGCCGGCGTCGACCGCGGGGCGGTAGAGCGTCGACCGGAGGGCGCTGCGGCGCGTCGCGGTGCCCACGAGCCGGCCCTTGCGCACGACCGTCATCATCTCGACATCGGCGTCCACGAGCAGGTCGAACGCATGCCGTGCGTCGGTGACGTCGTCGGCGTCGATCGACGGCACGGGACCGCGCACGAGGTCGCCGAGCGCGGCGTCGGGAAGCGCGGTCGCGAGCCGAGACGCCGGCAGCATGCCGCGGATGTCGGACACGTGCGGGAGCTCGCCATCCGCTCCCTCGCCGCGACCGACGACGATGCCGTGCCCCTCGAGCGGCGGCAGCACGCGACGCGCCTCCTCGACCGTCGTCTCCGGCGCGAGGATGAGCGGCGTGTCCCAGTGCACCGGCTGCCGCTTCACCCAGCGGATGGCCGCATCGAGGGCCTGAAGGGGCATGTCCTGCGGGAGCACGCCGAGCCCGCCGCGGCGTGCGAGGGCCGCCGCGAGCCGCGGGCCCGTCACGGAGTTCATGTTGCTCGACACGAGGGGGATGGTCGCGGTCGTGCCGTCACCCGGCGCGAGGTCGACCTGGAGGCGGCTCGTGATCGCCGATCTGCGCGGCGCGAGGAAGACGTCCGAGTAGGTGAGATCGACCGTCGGGGGCTCGCCGATGAATTCCATGTCGCCCACGGTAGCGCCGCCCTGTCGGAACGCGGCGGCGCGCGACTGTGCGTGCCATCAGAGCGCGTCGCCTCAGGGCGTTCCGCGCGGCGAGTGGGCTAGGCTGGATGCCTGAACGCACGCGCATCGTCCCGGTGCGAAGAGACCGCCTCGGGAGGTCCGGTTCGGGGGTTTTCCGCATCGGAGCATGCGTGCCATCGATTCAGGGACGAAAGTGGGCGATCCTGCCGTGTCAAGCCGTGTGACGGGCGTCGGTACCTCGAGCGAAGACGAGTTCGGTGCCAACGAGTGGCTCGTCGAAGAGCTCTATGAGCAGTTCAAGGTCGACCGCAACGCGGTCGACAGGGAATGGTGGCCGATCCTCGAGGCGTACGGCGCAGGCGCCGGCGCGCCCGCGGCTCCGGCTGCTCCGACCGCGACGCCCTCGGGCGGCCCCGCGCATCCGCCGACGGCGCCGATCCCCGTCGTCGGGCAGCAGCCGGTCGCGCGCACGACGGCGCGACCCGCGGCGCCCGCGCCCATCCCGGCCGACCAGCCGGTCTCGAAGCCCGCGAACGGCGACGACCAGCGCGAGGCCGAGGAGGACAGGGTCACCGTCCTCAAGGGCATGACCAAGACGCTCGCGAAGAACATGGACGAGTCGCTGACCGTCCCGACCGCGACGAGCGTGCGGACCATCCCCGCGAAGCTGATGATCGACAACCGGATCGTCATCAACAACCACATGGCGCGTGCACGCGGCGGCAAGGTGAGCTTCACGCACCTCATCGGGTGGGCGCTCATCCGCGCGCTCAAGGAGTTCCCGAGCCAGAACGTCTTCTACGCCGAGATCGACGGCAAGCCGTCGGTCGTCGCCCCCGCGCACATCAACCTGGGCATCGCGATCGACCTGCCCAAGCCCGACGGCTCCCGCGCCCTCATGGTACCGAGCATCAAGAAGGCCGACACGCTGACCTTCAACGAGTACCTCGCCGCCTACGAGGACCTCGTCAAGCGCGCTCGCGCGAACAAGCTCACCGCGGCCGACTTCGCGGGCACGACGATCTCGCTTACGAACCCCGGCGGCATCGGCACCGTCCACTCGGTGCCCCGCCTCATGAAGGGCCAGGGCTGCATCATCGGCGCGGGCGCCCTCGAGTACCCGGCCGAGTTCCAGGGCGCGAGCCCGAAGACGCTCAACGAGCTCGCTATCGGCAAGACGATCACCCTCACGAGCACCTACGACCACCGGGTCATCCAGGGCGCCGGGTCGGGCGAGTTCCTCAAGAAGGTGCACGAGCTGCTGCTCGGCGAGCGCGACTTCTACGAGGAGATCTTCGCGGCCCTGCGCATCCCCTACGCGCCGATCCACTGGAACCCCGACGTCGCCGTCGACCTCTCCGAGCGCATCGACAAGACCGCGCGCGTGCAGGAGATCATCAACTCCTACCGCGTGCGCGGCCACCTCATGGCCGACGTCGACCCGCTCGAGTACGTCCAGCGCGAGCACCACGACCTCGACATCGAGTCGCACGGGCTGTCGTTCTGGGATCTCGACCGCGAGTTCGTCACGAACGGCTTCGGCGGCAAGCGCCAGATGAAGCTGCGCGACGTGCTCGGCGTGCTGCGCGACACCTACTGCCGCACCGTCGGCATCGAGTACATGCACATCGCCGACCACGAGCAGCGCGAGTGGTTCCAGCAGAAGCTCGAGGTCAAGTACGTCAAGCCGGACCACGACGAGCAGCTGCGCATCCTCCGCAAGCTCAACGAGGCCGAGGCGTTCGAGACCTTCCTCCAGACGAAGTACGTCGGCCAGAAGCGCTTCTCGCTCGAGGGCGGCGAGTCGCTCATCCCGCTCCTCGACCGCATCCTGCAGGGCGCGGCCGACGGCGGGCTCGAGGGCGCCGCGATCGGCATGCCGCACCGCGGCCGCCTCAACGTGCTGACGAACATCGCCGGCAAGGCGTACGGCGAGGTCTTCCAGGAGTTCGAGGGCGCCCTGCCCGGCAACAAGCGCGGCTCGGGCGACGTCAAGTACCACCTCGGCACCCAGGGCACCTTCACGTCGGACGGCGGCTCCTCGCTCGAGGTGCTCCTCGCCGCGAACCCGTCGCACCTCGAGACCGTCGACGGCGTGCTCGAGGGCATCGCGCGCGCCAAGCAGGACCGCGGCCCGATCGCGTCGTTCTCGTGGCTGCCCGTCCTCATCCACGGCGACGCGGCCTTCGCGGGCCAGGGCGTCGTCGTCGAGACCCTTCAGATGTCGCAGCTGCGCGGCTACCGGACCGGCGGCACGGTGCACATCATCGTGAACAACCAGGTCGGCTTCACCACGCTGCCGCAGGACTCTCGGACCTCGTACTACGCGAGCGACGCGGCCAAGACCATCCAGGCGCCGATCCTCCACGTGAACGGCGACGACCCGGAAGCGGTCGTGCGCGCCGCGGAGCTCGCCTTCGAGTACCGCGAGCGCTTCCACCGCGACATCGTCATCGACCTCGTCTGCTACCGCCGCCGCGGTCACAACGAGGGCGACGACCCGTCGATGACGCAGCCGCTCATGACCGACCTCATCGAGGCGAAGCGCTCCGTGCGCCGCCTGTACACCGAGGCCCTCGTCGGCCGCGGCGACATCACCGAGGAGGAGTACGAGCAGGCGAAGGCCGACTTCCAGAACCGCCTCGAGGTCGCGTTCGCCGAGACGCACGCGGTCGAGACGGGGGCGAACCCCGTCGTCACGCCCGAGGTCGAGCAGGACCCGGTCGTCGGGGAGCCCGACGTCACCGGCGTCCCGGTCGAGGTGATCCACCAGATCGGCGATGCGCACGCGAACAAGCCCGAGGGCTTCACGGTGCATCAGAAGCTGCAGCAGCTGCTCGACAAGCGCGTGCAGATGAGCCGCGAGGGCAAGATCGACTGGGCGTTCGGCGAGCTCCTCGCGTTCGGATCGCTCCTGCTCGAGGGCACGAACGTCCGCCTCGCGGGCCAGGACTCGCGTCGCGGCACGTTCGTGCAGCGCCACGCGGCGTTCCACGACCGCGTGAACGGCCAGGAGTGGCTGCCGCTCGTCAACCTCTCGGAGAGCCAGGGCCGCTTCTGGGTGTACGACTCGCTCCTCAGCGAGTACGCGGCGCTCGCGTACGAGTACGGCTACTCGGTCGAGGCCGAGGAGGCGCTCGTTCTCTGGGAGGCGCAGTTCGGCGACTTCGTCAACGGCGCGCAGTCGGTGATCGACGAGTACGTCTCGTCGGCCGAGCAGAAGTGGGGCCAGGAGTCGGGTGTCGTGCTCCTCCTCCCCCACGGGTACGAGGGCCAGGGCCCCGACCACTCGTCGGCGCGCATCGAGCGCTTCCTGCAGCTGTGCGCGCAGGACAACATGACGGTCGCGCGTCCGTCGACGCCCGCGTCGTACTTCCACCTCCTCCGCCGACAGGCGTACGCGCGGCCGCGCAAGCCGCTCATCGTCTTCACGCCGAAGGCCATGCTGCGTCTGCGCGGGGCGACGAGCGAGATCCAGGACTTCACGCAGGGCCGCTTCCAGCCGGTTCTCGCCGACGACCGCCCGATCGACAAGGCGGGCGTCACGAAGGTGCTCCTGCACTCGGGCAAGATCCACTGGGATCTCCGCGGCGAGCTCGAGAAGAACCCCAACCCGTCGATCGCGCTCGTGCGCCTCGAGCAGTTCTACCCGGCGCCCGTCGAGGCGCTGCAGGCCGTGCTCGCGGAGTACCCGAACGCGGAGATCGTCTGGGTCCAGGACGAGCCCGAGAACCAGGGCGCGTGGGCGTTCATCTCGCTCGAGGTCGCCGGCCGTCTCGGCCGCACGATCTCGGTCGTCTCGCGCCCGGCTGCCGCCGCGCCGTCGACCGGGTCCTCGAAGATCCACGCGGTCGAGCAGGCCGAGCTGATGGGCCGCGCGCTGGCCTGATCCGCACGATGAAGCGGCCGGTCATCCCTCGGGATGGCCGGCCGCTTCGCCGTGCGGTGCGGATGCCGCGAGCTCAGTACCAGATGCTGAGCGACGGCGGCTGGGCGGGCCGGAACGCGACGTCGAGCGCCGCCGCGACCGCTCGGTCGCCCGCCATGCGACGTGCCGCGAGGAGACCGAGGGCGGGCACGCCCCCGAGGAAGATCGAGGACAGCTGCGCGATCCCGAGCCGGATGTCGGGCGCCGCGTCCGTCGGCGCGACGTGCGCACGGCCATCCGCGCCGATCTCGAGGTGCCACGTGCCCGTCGTGAGGTCGAGCGGGTCGGTCACCTCGAGCGTCGCCGTCGCCGGTGCAGAGTACGTGCGCGCCTCGAGCGCGCGCGGCACGTCGAGGATGCGCAGCCAGCCGTGGTCGCGGATGGTCTGCACGGCGCCGCGCTCGTCGCTCACGAGCCAGCGGAGCGGGTCGTCGACGGGCCGCAGGTCGGTGCGGACCTCGGCCACGAGATCGTGCTGGAGGGCGAAGCGCAGGAGGGCGGCGGTCGCGTCGTCGGTCTCGGCCGCGAGATGGCGGATGTCCAGGCGCGCGAGCGCGAAGTCGCTCTCGCCCTCGGCGATCCGGTAGGCCATCGCGCCCCGCACGGCGCCGTCGGCGTCGACATACCGCACGCCGCGGACGCTGTCGCCGTCCTTCACCGAGGAGGACAGGCCGGCGTGCTGCCGCCAGCGGCGCGGCCATCCGGCGATCTCGCCCGCGCGCAGCGTGCGCTGACGGTCGTGCACCTCCCCGAGGTCGCGCGCGAGCTGCTCGCGGCTCACGAACTCGACGCGGCCGTCGGGCTCGCCGCCGGACCATCCCGCACGCCGCACATCGATCGTCCACCGGCTCATGGGGATCGCCGATCCGAAGCCGTACCGGCCGTAGATGGTGGTCTCGGTCACGGTCAGCCCCGCCATCGCGAGGCCGGCCTCGGCCGCGGCGCGCACCTCGCCCTCGAGCATGGCCCGCGCGATGCCGCGCCGCCGGTGGGTCGGCGACACGGTCACACCGCTGATCGCCCACATGTCGAGCTCGCCGCCGGGGATCGTCAGCGGCGTGACCCACGAATCGACCGTCGCGACCGGGATCTCCGGCTCGGCGATCGACGCGTCGAACACCGCCGTGTACCGGCGGTCGGCGAGCTGGGTGTGCTGCTCGGTGAGCGACTCGTCGTTCACCTCCGGGCCGAGGAAGCCGCGCGACACCGCTTGGAGCGTGCGGCCCAGCGCGTCGCGGTCCGCCCCGTCGACGAGCCGGTAGTCGAGGCCGGCGGCGGCGAGGCGCGCGTGAGAGGTCGGGTCGGCGGGAACAGTGCGTGCGTCGATGGGGCTCACCGCACCAGCCTACGGGCGGGCGCGGACGCCGGGTCCGGCTCCGACCGGGCGGTGGATGGCGCGAGCTGCGCGCGCAGGATGGCCCGAGGCGCGTCGCTCGAAGAGGGTCAGGCCCCGCGCGGGCGCACGACGACCGGCACGGCGTCGACCGACAGCGTCACCCGCTCGCCCACCTCGAGCCGCTCGGACGCGGCGTGCTGCACGCGGACGAGCGCCGGCGCGCCGTCCGCCGTCTCCACCCGCACGACCGAGCGGCGCATGCTGCCGAGGAAGGTCGATTCGACGACCGTGCCGAGCACGCTCCCGCCCAGGCGCACGTTCTCGGGGCGCACGAACGCCTCGACCGACCCGTCCACGGCGTCGCCCAGGATGGGCGCCCGCGTGCCCAGCACCTCGACGAACCCGCTCCGGGCGACGGCGGGGACGATGGACGAGAGCCCGACGAACGCGGCGACGCCGGGCGTCGCGGGGCGCAGATAGAGATCTTCCGGCGTGCCGATCTGCTCGATGCGCCCCGCGTCCATGACCGCGATCCGGTCGGATACGGCGAGCGCCTCCTCCTGATCGTGGGTGACGAACACCGTCGTGATGCCGAGCCTCAGCTGCAGGGCACGGATCTCGTCTCGCAGCTGCACCCGCACCTTCGCGTCGAGTGCCGAGAGCGGCTCGTCCAGCAGCAGCACGCGGGGCTCGGTGACGATGGCCCTCGCGAGGGCGACGCGCTGCTGCTGGCCACCCGACAGCTGGTGCGGATACCGATCGGCGAGATGCTCGAGCCCCACGAGCCGCAGCGCGTCGAGCGCGCGCCTCGCGGCCTCGACCTTGGCGACGCGGCGCCGCTCGAGCCCGAAAGCCGCGTTCTGCTGCACCGTGAGGTGAGGGAAGAGCGAGTACGCCTGGAACACCATGCCGAGGTCGCGCCGATTGGTCGGGACGGTCGACACGTCGGCACCGTCGATGCGGACGACGCCGCTGGTCGCCTGCTCGAGCCCCGCCAGGATGCGCAGGAGCGTCGTCTTGCCGCAGCCGGATGGACCGAGCAGGGACAGGAACTCGCCGGGGCGGATGTCGAGGTCGACGCCGTGGAGAACGCGCGTCGACCCGAACTCCTTCACCACGCCCTGGAAGGCGACCGGGACGCCCTGCCCTCGGGCCGCGAGCAGCGCGTTCTCGTCGGTGTCGATCGCGTCGATGGTCATGCAGAGGTCCTTCCGGAGCGGGCGCGCCCCGCGCGCCCGATGACGATGAGCAGTGCGAACGCGAAGACGAGCGACAGCAGCGAGAGGATGACCGGCGCCCACGGGTCCTGCTTGCCGACCACGACGAGGGCGGTCTGGAGGTTCTGGCGCCCGAGGATCGAGGCGATCGTGTACTCGCCGAGCACGACGGCGACGGAGATGAGCGACGCGGCGCGGAGCCCCGGCCGCAGGTTGGGCGCGATCACCCGGAGGAGGGTGGTCCCCCAGCCCGAGCCGAGTGTGCGCGACGCCTCGGACAGGGTCCGGAGGTCCACCGCGTCGATGGAGGCCTGGATCGCGCGGTAGGCGAACGGCAGGACCGTGATGCCGTAGGCGAACGCCAGCGTCCACACCCCCGTGCCGATCGCACGTCCGATGCTCTGGTAGATCGGAGCGAGTCCGACCACCACGACGATCGCGGGGATGGAGATCGGCAGCAGCACGACGAACTCGAAGAGCCGTCGCAGGCGGGGGAAGCGGAGGTTCACGAGCACGACGGTGGGCGCGACGAGCGCGAGCACGATGACGACGGTGACCGCGGCGAGGAGGAGCGAGTTGCCGAGTCCGGCCCAGATCGGACGATAGGTCCCCGCGTTCTCCGGGTCGAAGAGAGCGGTCCAGTGCACGAGCGAGTAGCCCTCGCCGTCGCGCAGGGAGTACTCGACCATCGACGCGATCGGGATGGCGAACACGGCGAGGAGCACGACGCCGATGATCCAGCGCGTCGCGGCACTCGGAGCGAAGGGCGGGGCGCTCATCGCCGCCACCTCGCCGCTCGGCGCTGGATCGCGGAGTAGCCCCACATGCAGGCGGACACGACGGCGATCATGCCGAGCGCGAGGGCGCCCGCGAGGTTCTCGCGGCCGAGGACCGTCTCGCTCGTGAGGGCGGCGCGGATCTGCAGGGGCACGATCTGCGCTCCCTGGCTGGCGAGCGCGGCCGCCGTCGCGTACGAGGAGAAGGCGTTGGCGAACAGCAGAAGCAGGCTCGCGAGGAACGCCGGCGACAGAACCGGGATGCCGATCCAGCGCCAGAAGCCGAAGCGCGTGCCCCCGAGGGTGAGGTTCGCCTCGGCCCAGGCCGGCTGCAGCGCGTTCATCGCGGGCATGAACGTGATGACCATGAGCGGCACCTGGAAGAAGAGGTACGTCGGGACGAGGCCGGGCAGGGCGTACAGCCAGTTGCCGCCCGCGCGGATGTCGACACCCGCGAGATCGAGGATGAGCCGGGTGATGAGCCCCTGCGCGCCGAGTGTCGCGATGAACGCGAACGCGAGCATGACGCCGCCGAACTGCGCGAGCACGCTCGCCGCGGCGTCGACCGCCGTGCGCGTTCGCCCGCCCTCGGGCAGGCCGAGCATCGCGTAGCAGGCCAGCGCACCGAGGACGGCGCCGACGATCGCCGTGAGGGCGGACAGCCAGATGGAGTTGCCGAAGGTCCGCAGGATCGTCGGCTCGAGCAGGCCGGCGATGTTGTCGAGGGTGAGCGCTCCGTCGCTGTCGAGGAAGCCCGTCCCGATGGCGATCGCCGTCGGGAGGAGGAGGAACACGAGGACGTATGCCGCGAAGGGGACCAGGCCGAGCGCAGCCGGGTCGAACCGCCGGCGTCGAGGGGCGGACGGAGGGGGCGCCGACGCGACGGTGGACGCCCCCTCCGCGAGGACTGCGGTCGTCACTCGACGGCCGCGGCCCAGGTCTCGCCGAGGAGGGTGCCCGCGGCCTCCGACTGCTCCTCCGTCGGCACGACCGTCTCCTCGGGCGCCTCGGGCAGCGCGGCGTAGAGCTCCTCGTCGATCGTTCCCGCCGCGGCCATGGCCTCGGCGCGGACCGGGCGGGCGCCGCCCTTCAGCCACAGGTTCTGGACCTCGTCGCTGTAGAGGAACTCCTGCCACAGGCGCGCAGCGGCCGGATGCGGCGCGTCGGCGTTGATCGCCTGGTTGTAGTACCCCGCGTAGCCGACGCCGTCGAGGACGACCGTCTTCCAGTCGGGGTTCTCGGCGCTGTGCGCGGCGTTCAGGTAGTCCCAGTCGAACACGACGGGGGTCTCGCCCGAGGCCACGGTCGCGGAGGTGACATCGACCTTGAGGAGGTTGCCCGCCGCGTTGAGCTCCGAGAAGAAGTCGATGCCGGGCTGGAAGTCGTCGAGCGTGCCGCCCGACTGGACCGTCGCGAGGCCCACGGCGGCGAACGCCGCGCCGGCCTGCGTGGGGTCGCCGTTGATCGCGACGGAGCCGGCGAACTCCGAGCCGAGCAGGTCGTCGAGCGAGGTCGGCGCGTCGAACGACGACGCGTCGTACCCGATAGACATGTACCCGCCGTAGTCGCCGACGAAGAGGCCCTCCGGGTGCTTGAGCTCGTCGGGGATGTCGTCCCACGTCTGCACGCGGTACGGCGCGAACGCGTCGGTGTTCTGCAGAGCGACGGTGAGGCCGAGATCGAACACATCGGGTGCGGTGTCGAGCCCGGCGTTCGCCTCGGCGGCCTGGATCTCCTCGGCGCTCGAGACGTCGGGCGACTGCTCCTCGATCGCGATCTCGGGGTAGCGCTCAGCGAACAGGTCGAGGATCTCGCCGTAGTTCGCCCAGTCGCGCGGCAGGGCGATCACGTTGAGCGCGCCCTCCGCCTTCGCGGCTTCCTCGAGCGCCTCGAACGATCCGAAGTCCTCGACGCTCGTCGCGGACGCCGCATCGATGCCGTCGGACGCAGCGGCGTCGTCGGAGCCGGCGGGGGCGCAGCCCGCGAGCGCGAGCGACGTCGCGGCCAGAAGGCCGAGGGCGGCGAGGGCAGGGCGTGGTGACATGGGGACCTCCGGAAGGTGCGGCAGGGAAGCGCGCTCGGGTGCGCGCAGGCGCGACCGTACGGAGGCGGGATGACGCGACACGCGCGCGTCGGTGGCCGGAGGGATGCGCGGGGGTGACGTGCGCGTGAACGCGCGGGCCCAGCGGGATGGCTGCCGAGGGCCTCAGGCCCCGAACATCTGCTTCCCGAAGACGATGACGACGATCCCGAACAGGGCGGCGGCGATGCAGAGCCCGAAGCACGCCCACGCGCCGACGCGGGCGCCCGAGGAGCCGCCGGCTCCGGGTTCGGGGGCCGTGGCGAGGAGGCGGACCCCGAGCGCGAACAGCGCAGGGAGGCCAGCGCCGAGCAGGAGCCCGGCGACGAGCACCTGGCCGACGGAGCCGAGAATCGCGGAGACGTCGATGGCCATCAGCGCACGACCTTCACGACGCTCGTCACGTTCGACGTGTCGACCGTGACGCCGCCGTCCTTCCAGTCGTCGTTGACGTTGTGGTGCGACACCTCATTGTGCGTGGAGCGCCAGTACATGTAGCCGGACAGCCCGATGAGCAGGGCGAAGACGATGAGGACGCCGATGAGGCCGGGGAACGCGGAGCCGATCCACCAGCACACGCCGCCGACAGCGGCCGCGGCCGGCAGCGTGATGATCCACGCGATGCCCATCCGCCCCGCGAGCTTCCAGCGGACCTCGGCGCCCTTCCGCCCCAGACCGGTGCCGAGGATGGATCCGGTCGCGACGTGCGTCGTCGACAGCGGGAGGCCGAGGTGGCTCGAGGTGAGGATGATCGCCGCGCTCGACGTCTCCGCGGCCATCCCCTGCGGCGCCGACAGCTCGACGAGGCCCTTTCCGAGCGTGCGGATGATGCGCCATCCGCCCAGGTAGGTTCCGAGCGCGATCGCGAGGGCGCACGTCAGCTTCACCCAGAACGGAACGTCGTCCTCGGGGTTCACCGCCCCGTATGCGATGAGCGCGAGGAAGATGACGCCCATCGTCTTCTGGGCGTCGTTGGTGCCGTGCGCGAGCGAGACGAGCGACGCCGAGCCCAGCTGGCCCCAGCGGAAGCCGCGCTCGGACTTCTCCGCCGGCACGCGGGCGGTGATGCGGTAGACGAGCACGGTGCCGACGCCCGCGATGAGGGCCGCGATGAGCGGCGACAGCACGGCGGGGATGAGCACCTTGCCGACGATGCCGGCCCACACGACGCCGTTCGCGTCGTTCACGATGCCCCAGACGAACGCCGAGCCGACGAGCCCGCCGAAGAGCGCGTGGCTCGACGACGACGGGAGGCCGAAGAGCCAGGTCACGAGATTCCAGATGATCGCGCCGACGAGGCCGCAGAAGACGATGAGCATCAGCTCCTCGCCCTGCGCCTGGTTCAGGTCGACGACGTCTCCGCCGACCGTCTTCGCGACCTCGATCGAGAGGAACGCGCCGACGAGGTTGAGCACGGCCGAGAGGGCGACGGCCGCCTTCGGTCTCAGAGCCCCGGTCGCGATGGACGTGGCCATCGCGTTGCCCGTGTCGTGGAACCCGTTGGTGAAGTCGAATGCCAGGGCGGTGACGACCACCAGCAGGAGGACGAAGAGCTCTTCCACGTCGTCTATTGTCCACCCCGAGACTGTGTGCTCGACGCCACGGTCTCAGGGGCGGTCTCAGACCGCTGTGTGGGCGGCCTGCGCCGCGCGCAGCTGGGCGAGGACGTGGTCGCGGAGCTCCTCTGGGGCGACCTCCTCGCGGCAGGAGCGCTGGATGGCCTCGGTGAGCGTGCGCTCGACGAGGACCTCGCCCTGGCAGCTCGGGCAGCTGTCGATGTGCTCCTTGATGTCGGAGTGCTCGGTCCGGCACAGCTCGATCGCGCCTCGGAGGTACGCCTCGAGGTCGCGCCGTGCTTTCTCGCAGCCGCAGTCGGTCATTTCTTCGCTCCTGTCTCGGCGGCCGAGATCCCGCGCTCGGCCGCATACTCGGTCAGCATCCCGCGCAGGAGCCGCCGGCCACGGTGCAGGCGGCTCATGACGGTGCCGATGGGGGTCTTCATGATGTCGGCGATCTCCTGGTAGGCGAAGCCCTCGACGTCGGCGAGGTACACCGCCATCCGGAAGTCGTCGGGGATGGACTGCAGAGCGTCCTTCACGACCGAGGCGGGCATGCGGTCGATCGCCTCGGCCTCGGCCGAGCGGCTGCTCATCGCGGTCGTCGACTCGGCGCCGCCGAGCTGCCAGTCCTCGAGGTCGTCGATCGTGCCCTGGTAGGGCTCGCGCTGCTTCTTCCGGTACGTGTTGATGTAGGTGTTCGTGAGGATGCGGTACAGCCACGCCTTGAGGTTGGTCCCCTGCGTGAACGACGACCACGACGCGAACGCCTTGACGAACGTCTCCTGGACGAGGTCCGCCGCATCCGGCGGGTTCCGGGTCATCCGCATCGCCGCGCCGTAGAGCTGGTCCATGAAGGGGAGCGCCTGCTCTTCGAACTGCGCGCGCGCGTCTGCCGGGGAGGGCTGTGCGTCGCTCATGATCGGCAAGTCTAGGCGCGCCGCGTCGGCGCCGCCGCAGGGCCCCGCGTCGACGTCCTCACGCGGATTCGCAAGGGTGGCGAACATCCGGCTCCTCTCGTGCATTCAGTAGGGTGGAACGCGATGACTGCCCGTGGGTATTCCCCCGACGGCCATGGCGCCGTGAACAGACCGCAGGGCGCGTACGAGGCGCCCGTCGCCGAGCGTGCGCTGGACGCGACCCTGGCCGTGCCCGGGTCGAAGTCGCTCACGAACCGCGAGCTCGTGCTCGCGGCCATCGCAGACGGGCCGAGCACCCTGCACCGGCCGCTGCACTCGGACGACTCACGCCGGATGATCGAGGCGCTCACCCAGCTGGGTGTCGGTATCGAGGAGGTCGAGGGCGACAGTCCGTTCGGGCCCGACCTGCACGTGACCCCTGCCGCTCCCCTGCGCGGCGGCGGCACGGTCGACTCGGGCCAGGCCGGCACGGTGATGCGGTTCGTCGCCCCGCTCGCGGGCCTCGCCGACGGCGACGTGCTCGTGACCGCTCACGAGAGCGCGCTGCACCGGCCGATGGGCGAGATGATCAAGGCGCTGCGCGACCTCGGCGTCGACATCGACGACGAGGGGCGCTGGTCGCTCCCGTTCCGCGTGCACGGACACGGCCATCTGCGCGGCGGGGAGATCGACATCGACGCCTCGGCGTCGAGCCAGTTCGTCTCGGGCCTCCTGCTCGCCGCCCCGCGCTTCGACGTCGGCCTGCGCCTGCGACACGTCGGCGCCCGCCTGCCCAGCGTCCCGCACATCGACATGACGATCGAGTCGCTCGCGCGACGCGGCGTGCTCGTCGAGCGGTCGGGCCACGGCGAGTGGATCGTGCCGGCCGGCCCCGTGCGCGCCAAGGACATCGCGATCGAGCCCGATCTGTCGAACGCCGCACCGTTCCTCGCGGCCGCCATGATCGCGGGCGGCCACGTGACGGTGACCGGATGGCCCGTGCACTCGACCCAGCCGGGAGCGCACCTCACCGAGATCCTCGCGCACATGGGCGCGCGCGTGACGCGGCGCTCGGGTGCGCTCACGGTCTCCGCGGGCAAGGGCCTGCACGGCGTCGACCTCGACCTCTCGGCGGTGAGCGAGCTCACGCCGACGCTCGTCGGGCTCGCAGCGTATGCGGACGGACCGTCGACCTTCCGCGGGATCGCGCACATCCGCGGGCACGAGACCGATCGCCTGGCCGCGCTCGCCCAGAACCTCCGCGCGGTCGGCGGCGAGGCCGAGGAGCTTCCGGACGGCATCCGCGTGTTCCCGCGGCCCCTCCGCGCGGGCACGTGGCGCGCGTTCCACGATCACCGCATCGCGACCACGGGCGCGCTCATCGGGCTGCGCACCCCGGGTGTCGTCGTCGACGACATCGGCACGACGGCGAAGACGCTGCCGGAGTTCGCCCAGCTGTGGGAGGGCCTCGTCGGCACGAGGTCGAGGAGCACCTCGGCGTGAGCTGGCTCGGCGACTCCGACGACCTCGACGACGAGTTCGACGAGTCGGATGTCCGTGTGCGGCCGAACCCGAAGGCCAACCGGCCGCGCACGAAGCGGCGCCCCGCGCACGAGGACGCCCGCATCGCGCGGGTGCTCGGCGTCGACCGCGGGCGCTACACCCTGCTCATCGACGAGGACGGCCCCGACGAGCACGAGGCGACGGCCGCCCGCGCGCGCGAGCTGCGCCGCACGCCGATCGTCACGGGCGACCGCGCGCGCGTCGTGGGCGACACGTCGGGCCGTGAGGGCACGCTGGGGCGCATCGTCGGCATCGAGGAGCGCACGTCGCTCCTGCGTCGCAGCGCCGACGACACCGACCAGGTCGAGCGGGTCGTCGTCGCGAACGCCGACCAGATGCTCGTCGTCGTGGCCGCGGCCGATCCCGAGCCGCGCCCGCGCCTCGTCGACCGCTACCTCGTGGCGGCCCTCGACGCCGGCATCCGGCCGCTCCTCGTCGTCACGAAGACCGACCTCGCCGACCCCGAGGGGTTCCTCGCGCACTTCGAGGGCCTTCCCGACCTGCGCGTCTTCCGCAGCGCGCGCGGCGAGACGCCGGTCGCCGAGATCGGAGCGGCGCTCGTGGGCCATTCGACGGTCTTCGTCGGGCACTCCGGCGTCGGCAAGTCGACGCTCGTGAACGCCCTCGTGCCCGGCGCCGGCCGCGCGACGGGGCATGTGAACGAGGTGACCGGCCGCGGCCGGCACACGTCGTCCTCGACGGTGTCGCTGCGATACGAGGGCCGACGGGGCAAGGGATGGGTGATCGACACCCCGGGCGTGCGCTCGTTCGGGCTCGGCCATGTCGACCCCGCGAACATCCTCCGGGCGTACCCCGATCTCGACGCCGTCGCCGAGGAGTGCCCGCGCGGCTGCACGCACCTGCCCGACGCGCCGGACTGCGCGCTCAACGAGGCGGTCGCGGAGCACCGGCTGCCCGCGCCGCGCCTGGACTCGCTGCAGCGCCTGCTCGAGACGTTCGCGGCGCGCGCGGAGTACTGAGCCCGCCCCTACTCCTCCTCGAGGGCGAGCACCGGGGCGAGCTCGTCGCGCGTGAGCGTGATGAGCGGCCCCGCCGGGTCGATGAGCACGCCGCCCAGCTCCTCGTGGTCGCGGAGCATCTTCGCGAGCTTGACGACCTTGATCGGGAGCGCCTTCTCGCCGCGACCCTGCGCGACGACCTCGAGGGGGTGCGAGTGCAGCTGCACGAGGCGCGTGCCGTCGGCCAGGCGCGCCTCGGCGATCCCCATCTTCGTCTGGTCCTCCGCGAGCGAGCCGACCGCGACCCAGAGCGGCGGGGCCTCCGCGAGCAGCGCGGCGACCTTGTGCGGGGTGTCGGCCTCGCGCGGCGCCGTGAGCAGCGCCTTGAGGCGGAACTCCGGGTCGGCCTGGTTCATCGCCTGCTCGATGATGTCGCGCGGCAGCACCACGCGGTGCGGTGCGGAGTTGTTGTCGATGATGATGCCGCCGAAGTCGCCCTTGAGCAGCTGCGTGAGCAGCGCCGCGACGGGCTGCGCGACCGCCGACGTCTCCGTGTCGCCATCGCTCTGGACGGCATCGCGCAGGGCCTTGCCCGAGCTGAACGCGACCATGAAGTTCTGGTCGCCCACGCGCGCGATGCCGAAGGTGACGGGCTTCCCCTCCGCGATCTGCTGGCGCGCATCGCCCTTCACCCGCAGGAAGACGTGGCCCTGCAGCATCTGCCGCAGCACGCCCATGACCTGCGGGCCGGTCGGCTTCTCCGGGAGAGCCGCGAGCGCGTCCCGCAGCAGCGCGTTGTCGCGCAGGCCCGGCACGGTCTCGAGCTGGGTCGGCGGAGCGGCGGGCGCCTTGGGCAGCTCGGGGCGCGCGGGCGGGGTCGGCTCGGGCGCCGGGCGACGCGTGACGGACGGCCCGGGCTGAGCGGGCGCAGACGGCGCGGCCGGGGCGGGCGCGGGCTCGTCGGACGGCGGGGCGATCTCGGGCCCCGAGGGCGCTCCCACGCCGCGGAACGCGGAGAACGAGATGCCGACCTCGGGTGTCTGCTCGGCGGGAGCCTCCGGCTCGGCGGGAGCGTCGGCCGCCGCAGCGGCCCCCTGGCCTTCGACCGGGGTCGAAGCGGCCTCCTCCGTCGCGGGGTCGGTCTTCTTCTTCCTCGAGAACAGGCCCATGCGCCCAGCCTACGGGTCGCCGACGGGCCCTCCGGCCGCTTCGCACGCCCTGCCCAGGTTGCGCGGCGCATCCGCCCTCGCTCACGGAAGCGGGTACCGCCTGCGCAGCAGCGCGCGCTGCCCGAGCGTCCATGACATGGTCGTGAGCAGGTAGATGCCTGCCGCGAGCGGCAGAAACGGCGCGATGAGGGCGGTCGTGTGCACGAGCAGTCCGACCTGACGGAGAATCGCAGGCCCTTCGAGCGAAGCAGGCGGACGGAAGGCGCGGCGGGTGATCTCTGCGATCAGCGCGAGCAGTCCGACGAGCACCGCGAACACGATGGCGCCCTCGGCGCCTGCGCTGAGCGCGTTCGCGCCGAGCGACACACCCGCGAGCTGCTCCTCGAGGAGCCCGTTCGGGCGCCCTGCGACCACGGGGTGGAGGAATACGGCAGAGAGCACGCCGATGACGGGCGCCTGCGCGAGCATGGGGAGGATGCCGGCGAGAGGAGACACTCTCTCTTCCGCGTAGGCCCGCGCGGTCTCGCGCTGGAGGCGCTGCGGGTCGCGTCGGTGCCGGTCTGCGATGGCCTTCAGCCGCGGAGCGATACGCGCTCTCGCCTGCTCGGCCTTCGCCTGCGCGACGCCGGCCGGGAGCAGAAGAGCACGCACGAGGAGTGTGGCGACGACCACGGCGAGCGCACCGGAAGCCGTACCGGCGAGCGGCCGGAGAACGTCGGCGGTGCCGACGAGGAGGGTCGCCGCTGCGTCGAGCACGGCGGCGAGCGGGGGCAGAGCGAAGGGGTCCATGAGTGTCCTGACGTCGAGGCGGATGCGGCTGATGGCCGCATGCGCGTCGACGGCGCGCCTGGGCGCGCGGACGCCGCTACGCGGCCGGAGCCGCGCCGCCCGGCGCGCGGGGGCGCGGATGCCCCGGGGCACCCGGGTCGCACTGCGCGGGCGCGCCGCGCTCGCGTCGCTCGGCGCGCAGGCGCCGGCGGATGGCGGGCCGCGCGTC
Organism: Microbacterium sp. JZ37; assembly: GCF_035188445.1. Lineage (NCBI taxonomy): Bacteria > Bacillati > Actinomycetota > Actinomycetes > Micrococcales > Microbacteriaceae > Microbacterium > Microbacterium sp. JZ37. Next base: position 2,568,092 of record NZ_CP045253.1, read on the forward strand.
TCCTGCCGCTGTCGGCTTCGTGGCGATGGCGAGGATGGCCAGCGCGGCCGCCGCGAGAGCGAGCGCGCCGAGGGCGACCGGCTCCTGAACAGCGGCGGAGCCGAGCGCCACCAGGAGCAGACGCACGAGGGTGCCGATCCACTCGATCATGCCGTCGCCTCCCCTCAACCGAAGAGTATCGCGCTCCGCCGCCTCGCGGGGCCCGCTCGTCGCTCAGGCGGCGTGCTCGTCGTGCCGCGGGATGAGCGGATAGGCCGCGAGCGGCACGAGCGCCGTGAGCGCGAAGGCGAGCGGGAAGCCGACGGCCGTGATGAGCACGCCCATCACGGGGCCGACGGCGGATGCCGCGACGAACTGCCCCGTGTTCTGGATGCCGAGCGCCTTGCCCGACCACGCCGATCCGGCCGCCTCCGCGACCGAGGTGAACGCGAGGCCGTTGTCGGCGACCGTGACGCTCGTGGCGATGACGAGGACGACCGCCGCGGCGGCGCCCGCCTCGAGCGCCGCCACGAGCGCGAGCGCGGCCATGACGACGACGCCGCTCACCGCGACCCAGCGCAGGACGCGCATGCGGCTGCCGACCCGATCGCTCAGCGCGCCGACCGCGATCCGCCCGAACGCGCCGACGAACTGCGACCCGGCGATGAGCGCGCCCGCCGCCGCGGCGTCCCACCCGAGTCCTGCGATCAGCCACACCATCCCGAACGTCGACAGGAGGAACTGCGGGAAGACGAGAAGCAGCGACACCGCGTGCACGCGGGCCAGGAAGCCGCTGCGGCGATACGGGTTCGCGCCCGCGGGCGCTCCTGGCACGGCCGAGGTCCGGGGCGGGTTCTCGACGCCCAGGGCGCACAGCACGGCGAGGAGGCCGGTCGCGGCCGCCGACACGAGAAGCGGCGCCGCGATGCCGCCGACGTCGGCGAGCCCGGGCACGACGAGCGCGGCGACCGCGACGCCCAGCGGCTGCGACATCTGGCGGATGCCCATGGCGGTGCCCCGACGACGGCGCGGGAACCAGCCGACGACGATCCGGCCACTCGCCGAGTTCACGCTCGCCGAGGCGGCCCCGCCGAGGAGGAGCAGGGCCCCGAAGCCGAGGACGTCGGAGTCGGCCGACGCCGCGAGCGCGAAGACCGCCGTCAGGGCGAGCCCGCCGGCGATGACCCACCGCTCGCCGTGGCGATCCGCGAGGTGCCCCCACAGCACGAGCGTCGTCACCATGCCGAGGGTGGGCGCGGCGGCGAGCGCGCCAGCCTCGGCCAGCGACATGCCGCGCTCGAGGTGCAGCAGCGGGATGAGGTACGCGGGCGTGCTGACGAGCATGGTCCCCGCCGCCTGCGCGAGCACGCCGAGCACGAGCATCCGCCAGGCCTTGACGGGTGCGCGGGTGATGATGTCGGTCATGGCTCCTCCTCGGTGTACCGTACTGGTATACCACTGGAGGATGCCATGCCGCACACCGACGACCGCGCCCCCTATGCGACCCTGCGCGCGGCCATCCTGTCGTTCGATCTGCTCCCCGGCGAGTCCCTCAGCGAGCGCGGGCTGGAGCCGCTGACCGGCGCATCGCGCACCCCGATCCGCGCCGCCCTCCTCCGCCTCGAGGGCGAGGGGCTCACGCGGCGGGATGGTCGCGGGTGGCGGGTCGCGCCGATCGACCTCAGCGAGGTGCACGCGGCCATGGAGTTCCGCGAGGCCGTGGAGACCGGGGCCGTCGCCCTCGTCGTCGACCGGGCGTCGGACGACGACCTCGCGGCGCTCCGCGCGCTCGCCGAGGAACCCGAGCACGACGACGAGGAGGCGGGCGTCCGCGACGGCGGCGACTTCCACGTCGCCCTCGCGCGCCTGTCGGGCAACGCGTTCTTCGCCGACGCGCTGGCCGACGTGATGACGCGTCTGAGCCGCACGCGATGGCTCGAGGTGCGCACGCCGCAGGCGCGCGCCCACGCGCGCGACGAGCATGCGGCCATCCTCGATGCGATCCTCGCGCGCGAGGCCGAGACGGCGACGGCGCTCGTCGCAGCGCACGCGCGCGGCACACGCGAGCGCCTCGTCGGCTTCCTCGAGGGCGAGCGGCGCCGCCTCCGGGGCCGCGGGATGGCGATCGTCGACGGCGGCGCAGAGCCGAGCGCGGGCTAGAGCTTGGCGATCGGCGCGACCTTGATGAGGAGCTTCTTGGCTCCGGCCTCGTCGAAGCGCACGTGCGCGATGCGCTTGGCGCCCTCCCCCGTGATCGCGTCGACGGTCCCCTCGCCGAAGTCGTCGTGGCGGATGCGGTCGCCCGCGGCGAGCTCGAGGTTTCCGTTGTCGCGCACCTTGTTCGTGACGAGCCCGGGGAAGCGGTCCATCGCGGTCGACTTCGGCTTGAGGCCCCCGCCGGCCGGCAGCGGCTTCACACCCCAGCGGTCGCTCGATCCGCCGGGTCGGCGCGCGTTGAGGGCGCGCGACTGGGTTCCGCCGCGGGAGTTCACGTCGCCGGGAGACTGCTTCCAGTCGATGAGGGCCGCCGGGATCTCCTGCAGGAACCGGCTCGGCATCGCGACCGTGACCTCGCCGAACTGCGCACGGGTCATCGCGAGCGACAGGTAGAGGCGCTTGCGGGCCCGCGTGATGCCGACGTAGAACAGGCGCCGCTCCTCCTGCGGGCCGCCCGGCTCGCCCGCCGAGATGCGGTGCGGGATGAGGTCCTCCTCGACGCCCGTGACGAACACGGCGTCGAACTCGAGCCCCTTCGCCGTGTGCAGCGTCATGAGCGAGACGGCACCCGACTCGTCGTCGAGGTCGTCGGTGTCGGCGACGAGCGCGACCTCGGTGAGGAAGTCGACGATCGTGCCCTCGGGGTTGTTCCGCGCGAACTCGCGCGTGACGGCGACGAGCTCGTCGAGGTTCTCGACGCGCGCCTCGTCCTGCGGATCGCGGCTCATGCGCAGCGCGTCGAGGTAGCCGCTCTTGTTGAGGAGCACCTGCAGGCCCTCCGTGACCGCGGATGGCGGCGCCTGCTCCCCCGAGGCGGGGAACAGGATCCCGCTCGCCTCGCGGAGCACCTCGTCGAGCTGGGCGATCGCCTTCTGCAGCTTGGGGCCGAGCCCCATCTCCGCCGGGTGCGCGAGCGCGTCGCGGAACGACAGGCCGTTGTCGGCCGCGAATCGCGCGATCGTCGTCTCGGTGACGTCGCCGATGCCGCGCTTGGGCTTGTTCAGGATGCGCCGCACGGCCATCTCGTCGGCGGGGTTCGCCACGGCGACGAGGTAGGCCAGGGCGTCCTTGATCTCCGCGCGGTCGTAGAACTTCGTGCCGCCCATGATCTTGTAGGGCACTGCGGCGCGGATGAAGATCTCCTCGAGCGCACGGGACTGCGAGTTCGTGCGGTAGAACACGGCCATCTGCTGGTAGTCGATGCCCGAGCGCCGCAGCTTCTCGATCTCGTCGGCGACGAACTGCGCCTCATCGTGCTGCGAGTAGCCCGTGAAGCCGACGATCTTCTCGCCCTCGCCCTGGTCGCTCCAGAGGCGCTTGTCCTTGCGGTCGAAGTTGTTGCGGATCACCGCGTTCGCCGCGTCGAGGATGTTCTGGCTCGACCGGTAGTTCTGCTCGAGGAGGACGACCTTCGCGCCGGGGAAGTCGCGCTCGAACTCGGTGATGTTGCGGATGTCCGCCCCGCGGAACGCGTAGATCGACTGGTCCGAGTCGCCGACGACCGTGAGGGAGGCCGCCGGCTCGTCCTCGAACACCATGCCGCCGGCCGCTTCCGCCTGCACGGGCCGCGTCAGCTCGCGGATGAGCTGGTACTGCGCGTGGTTCGTGTCCTGGTACTCGTCGACGAGGATGTGGCGGAACCGCTTGCGGTAGACGTCGGCGACGTGCGGGAACGCTCGGAAGAGGAAGACGGTCTGCGCGATGAGGTCGTCGAAGTCGAAGGCGTTCGCCTTCTGTAGCTCGCGCTGGTAGTCGCCGAAGATCTCGACGAACTTCCGCTCGGCGGGGTCGTTCATGTTGGCGTCGCGCGCGTACGACTCGGCGTCGGCGAGCTCGTTCTTGAGCTTGGAGATGCGCGACTGCACGCCGGCCGGGGTCAGCCCGAGCGCGTCGGCCTCGCGCTCGCGCACGAGGCGCTTGAGGAGCGCGCGCGAGTCGCCGGAGTCGTAGATCGTGAACGCCTTCGTGAAGCCGAACTGCTCGGCCTCGCGGCGCAGGATGCGCACGCACGCCGAGTGGAACGTCGAGATCCACATGCCGCGCGCGCTGTCGCCCACGATCTGCTCGACGCGCTCGCGCATCTCGCCCGCGGCCTTGTTCGTGAAGGTGATCGCGAGGATCTGGCTCGGCCATGCCTCCCTACTGCGCAGGAGCGAGGCGATGCGGTGCGTGAGGACCCGCGTCTTGCCCGACCCGGCACCCGCCACGATGAGCAGAGCGGGGCCGCGGTACTCGACGGCCTCGCGCTGCGGCGGATTGAGCCCCTTCAGCAGGTCGTCGTCGGCGGCGGCGGAGAGGGGGAAGAGCGCGTCTGTCATGTCCCTTCGAGTGTAGGGCGGGCCCCTGACAAGGGCAGATGTACCCGTATTCCGGAGGAACAACACAGCTGGTGAGAGCGACATATCGCAGGTGCGAGGAGTAGTGTTCATCCGTTCGCATCGACTGGGGAGGTTACGATGCCGAATTTCACTGGGAAACTCGACCTATCGCCGACACGACTGGGCGACGCCGTGTACGACAGGATCGCGGCGGCCATCGTCGACGGCTCCTTCGCGCCCGGAGAGCGCATCCGCGACCTCGACATCGCCGAGAGCCTGGGGGTCTCGCGCATGCCGGTCCGCGAGGCTCTGCAGCGCCTCGAGCGGGAGGGGCTCATCGAGATGTCGGCGAGCCGCTTCACGCGCGTGACCGAGATCACGCCCGAGATGGTGACCGCGAGCATCGAGTTCGCGCGCTACCAGACCGGCGTGGCCGCGCGGATGGCCGTGGAGCGGATGGACGACGCCGCGCGCAGGCGCAGCCTCGAGCTGCTCGAGGACCTGCGAACGGCACTCGCCGCCGGCGATCGCGACCGCGCGCGCGAGAGCTACTTCGCGTGCTTCCTGTTCCTCGTCGACCAGACGGAGAACCCGGTCTTCCGCTCCGTCACGATGGACGCGCGGTTCGCGCTCGAGCGCAACATCCGCAGCGGCAGCTTCGCGATCGCCGTGGACGACGCGGTGTCGGCGCTCTTCGACGAGCTGCGCGACGCGATCGAGAGCGCGGACGCGCTGCGCGCCGAGCAGAGCATCCTCGAGCTGTTCGACGCGACGACCTCGCGCGACTGACCCCACGACACCCTGTTGCACGAAGCGCCGGTGGCGCTACCGTGTGTCCAAGGGGGTCTGCCATGCAGCGATACAGGGGGCAGGTGCGTGTCGTCGAGCACGCCGGGGAGATGAAGCGCACGTCGGAGCACGTGCGCGAGGCGATCAGGACAGGAGCGCTGCCGCCGGGAGCGCGGATCCGCGACGCGGTGATCGCCGACGAGCTCGGGATCCCTCGCGCGATCGTGCGCGTCGCGCTGCGCGAGCTGGAGCGCGTGGGGCTCGTCCGCGAGACCCGCAGCCGCTTCTACCGCGTCGCCGAGCACGCCCCCGACCGCTTCCACATCGCGATGGAGTGCCTGGGGATCGAGGTCGGCATCGGCCTCCATCTCGCGCTCGCGCGGGTCGACAGTGCCGCGCGGGTGCGCCTGGCGCAGCTGTTCCGCGCGCTCGCCGCGCTGTGCGACGAGGGCCAGCACACGCCGGAGGTGCTCTACGGGGCCGCGCGAGTGGCCTTCGATGCGACCATCGAGGCCGCGGGCAACCCGTTCCTCCGCGTGTCCTTCGACCGCGCGTGGGGTGAGCTCATGCGCAGCACGCGGGGCGGCCATCCGCTGCTGAACCCTCCGGAGTTCATCGCGGCACGCGCGCGCGAGGTCGCCACGGCCATCCAGGCGTCCGACGCCCGCACCGCAGAGCGGTGCCTCGGTCGGATCTTCCGGGCCGACATGAGCTCCTCCGTCAGCTGACGACGGGGGCGCGGAACACGTCCGCCCCCAGATCGGGATGGTCGACGAACACGCCGTCCACCCCGCTCGCGCGCACGAGCTCCCACTCGGCCGCGTAGTCGCCGAACGCCGCGCGCCCGCCCGCGCCGCGGAACTCGGGAACGAGGAACGCGTTCTCGGGGCGGCAGGTCCAGGTGAACACCTCCAGCCCGCGGTCGTGCGCGTCGGCGACGAGCCCGCCCGGCCCGGTCGCGCGTCCCGCGCCGTCGGGGCGGAGGATCATGCGCTTGTCGACGCTGATGCCGTCGACCACGCCGACGAGCTCGTCGAGACCGGCCGGCGTCGCCGTCTGCGCGTAGCTGCGCGCCGCGGCGCCATCGCGCACGAGGAGGTCGAAGGCCGTCCCCCGGGCTTCGAGCAGGTGGATGTAGGTCCCGGGCACGCCGCGCGCACGCAGCCGACGCAGCACCGTCTCCTCGAACGCCTCGACGATGAGAGGGAGCGACCCGTCCAGCCAGCCCGCGGTGGCGAGGTCGCGCTCGATGAGGGGCACGAGATCGAGGCCGAGGCGCTCGAAGTACGTCGCGTGCTTGATCTCGAGCACGACTCCGATCTCGCGCCCGTGCTCGGCGGACGCCGCGCGGACGAGCTCGAGCAGCTCGTCCAGCCGCAGGATGGGCTCGGCCCCGTCGAACGTCGCGCTCGCGGGCCGCAGGTCGGGGATCCGCTCGCGCGTGCGCAGGGTCGCGAGCTCGTCCCACGTGAAGTCCTCCGTGAACCAGCCGTCGAGCCGCTCGCCGTCGACGGTCTTCACCGTCCGACGGTCGGCGAACTCGGGATGGTCGGCGACATCGGTCGTGCCGGAGATCTCGTTCTCGTGCCGGACCACGAGCACGCCGTCGCGCGTGGCGACGACATCGGGCTCGACGGCGTCGACGCCCATCGCGAAGGCGAGGGCGTAGGACGAGCGCGAGTGCTCGGGCCGATACCCCGGTGCTCCGCGGTGGCCGATGACGAGCGGATGGCGACGGGGCATACGAGAAGGCTAGCCAGCGCGCGGGAACCGGGATTTCGCCGCGCGTGAACGCTTTCCGAATCACAGCCCTCCCATAGCATCGCGTGACTACTCTGGAGGGACAGCATCATCGTGGGGCTTCCGCGAAGCTCGACGATGAGACCGCGCCGTCAGCAGACCATAGGAGTGACCGCATCATGGCCAGCCCCGGTTTCAACAATCCCGTCTTCTCCCCCGATCCGCGCGCGGTTCAGAGCTACCCCGGTGGCCCGCAGGCCGCGCAGTACGGAACGCCCACCACCCCGCCGCCCGCAGGCGTCCAGGCCGGGCAGTTCGCCCACATGGGCGTCGACGCCGCGGCGAACGCCCAGATGGAGGGCATGCTCGCCGCGCCGCCGGCCGGCGCACGCGAGACCGGCCGCATGACGGTCGAGGACACGATCTGGAAGACCGTGGGCCTGTTCGCGGTCATGCTCGTGCTCGCGACGGTCGGCTACTTCTGGACCTTCGCGCCGGCGATCGCGACCAACAACCTCGCCAACGCGTCGATGATGCCGTGGATCATCGGCATGATCGGCGGCGGCATCCTCGGCCTCGTGAACGCGTTCAAGAAGACGCCGAGCGTTCCGCTGATCTTCGCCTACGCGGCGTTCGAGGGGCTCTTCGTCGGCGGCATCTCCGCCTACTTCGAGCTCATCTGGCCCGGCATCATCATGCAGGCCACGCTGGCGACCGTCTCGGTCATCGGCGTGACGCTCGCCCTCTTCGCCAGCGGCAAGGTCCGCGCCTCGGCCCGTGCGACCAAGATCTTCATGATCGCGATGATCGGGTACCTCGTCTTCTCGCTCCTCAACCTCGTGCTCTCGTTCACGGGGATCGTGGACGGCTGGGGTCTCCGCTCGGGATGGCTCGGTGTCGCGATCGGCGTGCTCGTCGTCATCATGGCGGCGTACTCGCTCGTGCTCGACTTCGACATGGTGCAGCAGGGCGTCCGCAACGGCGCCCCGCGCAAGTTCGGCTGGCAGGCCGCCTTCGGCATCATGGTCACGGTCGTCTGGCTGTACGTCGAGATCCTGCGCATCATCGCCATCCTCCGCGGCAGCGAGTAAGCAGCCGCAGACGATCGAAGGCCGTCCCGCTCCGCGGGGCGGCCTTCGTCGTCTCTCCCGGCGTCTCCAGAGGAAGCCGGAGCCCCGTCATCCCGGTGCCATAGCGACCGCATAGCCGCGCGCTCGAGCATCGGGCCATGAGCGAACGACGGATCCTCTCACGCAGAGCCTTTCTCATCGGCGGGGCGACGGCTGTCGCCGGCGCCGGCACGGCCGCCTGGTGGGCGGCCGACCGATTCCTCGTCCCGCATGTCGAGGTCGCGAGCGTCGCGGCGGCCGAGGAGGCGTCCGGCACCGCGGTCTCCGAGACGGCTTCGACCTCGAGTGCGAGCACCGTCTCGATCGAGACCGTCACGACGGGCACGGGCGCCGACACCCTCACCTTCTTCGTCGCGCACGTGACGCTGGGCGACCCGACCGACCTCCGCACGGCGTTCGCGCACGACCAGTTCGGCGAGAACGTGACGCAGCTCGTGTCGGAGATGGCCGAGGCGCACGGCGCCTGGTTCGCCGTCAACGGCGACTACTACGGCTTCCGCGACACGGGCATCCAGGTGCGCAACGGGGTCGCGTACCGCGATGCGGGGGCGCGCGAGGGCCTCGCCCTCTACGCCGACGGGCGCGCCGAGATCTACGACGAGACCGCGACCACGGCGCAGGCCCTCGTCGACGCGGGTGTCTGGACGACGCTCTCGTTCGGCCCGGCGCTCGTGCGCGACGGCGCCGTCGTCGAGGGCGTCGACGAGGTGGAGGTCGACACGAACTTCGGCAACCACTCGATCCAGGGCGAGCAGCCGCGCACCGCGATCGGCGTGATCGATGCGACGCACCTCCTCTTCGTCGTCGTCGACGGACGCGAGGAGGGGTACAGCCGCGGCGCGACCCTGCCCGAGCTCGCCGAGATCATGCAGGGCCTCGGCGTGCAGACCGCGTACAACCTCGACGGCGGCGGCTCGAGCGAGATGTGGTTCGATGGCGAGGTCGTCAACCGGCCCTCCAACGGCGGCGAGCGGGCGACGAGCGACATCCTCTACATCGGCGGCGCGGCGTGACCGTCGTCGCGATCCCGGCCTACGAGCCGGACCACCGGCTCGTCGACCTCGCCACGGCCCTGCACGAGCGCGATCCCTCGCTCGACATCGTCGTCGTGGACGACGGCAGCGGCGTGGCGTCGGCGCCCGTCTTCGCCTCGCTCGAGGCCGCAGGCATCGAGGTGCTGAGCCACGGCGCGAACCGCGGCAAGGGGGCCGCGCTGCGCACGCTCTTCCGGCACGCACGCACGGCGCACCCCGACGCTCCCGTCGTCACCGCGGACGCGGACGGGCAGCATGCCCCCGACGACATCGTGCGGGTCGCGCGTGAGGTGGAGGGGAGCCCTGACGCGATCGTGCTCGGCGTGCGCGACTTCCGGGGCGACGACGTGCCGCTGCGCAGCCGCTTCGGCAACGCGGTGTCTGCGCGGATGTTCGCGGTCGCCACGGGCGTCCGGGTCGTCGACACGCAGACGGGGCTGCGGGGGCTGCCTGCTGCCGCGCTCCCGTGGGCGTCGCGCCTGCCGGGCGACCGCTTCGAGTACGAGGCGATCATGCTCCTCCGCTCGGCGCGGGCCGGCTTCCGGATCCTGCAGACGCCCATCCGGACGGTCTACCTCGACGAGAACCGCAGCTCGCATTTCCGCCCGCTGCGCGACTCGCTGCGCGTCGTGGCTCCGCTGGCTGCGTTCCTCGCGTCGTCGGTGCTCGCGGCAGCGGTCGACGCGCTCCTGCTCTGGCTGCTCCTCCTCGCGAGCGGATGGCTGCAGGGATCGATCGCGGGCGCCCGCGTCGTGAGCGCGAGCCTGAACTTCGCCGTGAACCGCATCTGGGTCTTCGGACGCCGTCGACAGCGCGCTCCCCTGCGCGTCGAGCTCGCGCGCTACGCCGCCCTCGCGGCGGTCGTGCTCGTCGCGAACGTGACCCTCATGACCATCCTCGACACGCTCGGCGTGGGCCTCGTCATCGCCAAGGTCGCCACCGAGGCGGCGCTCTGGCTCGCCGGGTTCCTGGTGCAGCGCGCGTGGGTGTTCGCGCACGCGCGCGCAGCCGACCGAGCGCCGGCGAAACCCCTGGTCCTCGCTTGATCGGGCCATAGGAGGCGCATAGACCGCGCCGCTTCACTGAAGTGAACGAAAGGTGAACGACATGCCCGATCTCACGATGCTCGCCGTCGACCTGGCCGCCATCACGCTGCTCACGGTCGCCGTCTACTTCCACCGCCACCGGCGGCGCGACCTCGTCGTCGCGTTCTTCGGCGTCAACATCGGCGTCTTCGCGGTGTCGAATGTGCTCGCTTCGGCCGAGGTGGCCGTCGGCCTGGGGCTGGGTCTGTTCGGCGTCCTGTCGATCATCCGCCTCCGCTCGAGCGAGATCTCTCAGCGCGAGGTCGCCTACTACTTCGCGGCGCTCGCCATCGGGCTGCTGACGGGCCTCGCGCCGACGTTCGACGTGCTCCCGACCGTGCTCGTCGCGGTCGTCGTGCTCGCTCTCGCCGTCGTCGACCATCCCGCTCTGTTCGCCTCCTACCGGCACCGCACGGTCGAGCTCGACGAGGCCATCGGCGACGACGACCAGCTGCGGTGCGCGCTCGAGGAGCGGCTCGGGGGCGAGGTGCGGGCGTTCTCCGTTCAGCACATCGACTTCGTCAACGACACCACGCTCGTGGACGTGCGCTATCGCGTGCGCCCGGCCGCGGCCATCCGCATCTCCGCCGTCCGCGAGGAGGTGGCCGCGTGAGCCTCTCGGAGCGGTTCGCGGGCCGCTTCACCCCGCTGTCCCTCGACGAGCTCGTCGAGGAGGCGGAGCTGCTCACCCGCGTCGACCGCAAGTACCTCATGACGGCCGACGACGCCGTCCGGATCCTCGATCAGGTCGATCGCCGCACCCGGGTCCTGGAGATCGACGGCGACCGCGCGTCGCAGTACGGCACGATGTACTTCGACACCCCCGATCTCCTGAGCTACCGCCTCGCGGCGCTCGGCCGGCGGCGCCGCTTCAAGCTGCGCGCGCGGCACTACGTCGACACCGACGCGGCCTTCCTCGAGATGAAGACGCGTGGCAGCCGCGGCACGACCGTGAAGGAGCGGATCGCGCACCCCGCCGACGCGGTCGACCGCCTCACCGACGAGGGCCGCGGCTACGCCGCCGAGGCCGTCGCGTCGCTCGGTCTCGACGCCGGCATCGCCGACACGCTCACGCCGACGCTGCACACGGCCTACCGGCGCACGACGCTGCTCCTGCCCGAGGGCGCCCGCGCGACGATCGACACCGAGCTCGCGTGGGCCGATGCCTGGGGCGGACGGATGCACCGCCCCGACCTCGTGATCGTCGAGACGAAGTCCGCCGCTCGCGCGTCGTCACTCGACCGGCTGCTCTGGCGCGGAGGTGTCCGCCCGGTCGGCATCAGCAAGTTCGCCACGGGCCTTGCCGCCCTGCACCCCGATCTGCCCTCCAACAAATGGAGCCGCGTGCTCCGCACCCACTTCGCACCCGCCGCCTGACCCGACTGGAGCCCTCATGAACACCGAACCCCGCCGCTCCGCCCGCACCGCGCGTGTGGGCCTCGGCCTCGCCTTCGCCCTCGCCGTCTCGGCCGTCACCGGCTGCTCCGCCATCGCGAGCGCGGCCACCGACACCGCAGCCGGCTCCACGTCGGACTCCTCGTCCGCGTCGTCGTCCACGGCGAGCTCGGCCTCGACCGCCGAGGTCGCGAGCGTCACCGCGGTGAGCGACGCCAACGCCGACCAGACCGTCGTGAACGACGACGAGTGGTCGGCCGACGACGCCGTCGACATCGCCCTGTCGGGAACCGAAGCCACGACGGATGCCCCGGGCGTGACGGTCGCGGACGGCACGGTGACCATCGCCGAGGCCGGCGTGTACCGTCTGTCGGGCGACTACACGGGATCGATCGTCGTGGCCGCGCCCGACGACGCGCAGGTCGTGCTCATCCTCGACGGCGCGACGATCGCGGCAGCCGATGCCCCGGCCATCCAGGTGACGACCGCCGACGACGTCGCGCTCTTCCTCGCCGAGGGCTCGACCAACGCCGTCGCCTCGACGGGCGCGTATTCCGCCGATGCCGACGCGAACGCCGCGATCTGGGCCGACGCCGATCTGACGATCTCCGGCACAGGAGCGCTCACCGTCGAGGGGGAAGCCGAGGACGGCGTCGCGAGCAAGGACGACCTCGTCATCCTCTCCGGCGAGATCAGCGTGACCGCCGCCGACGACGGGCTGAAGGGCAACGACTCGCTGACGGTCCGCGACGGCACGATCACCGTGGACGCCGGCGGCGACGGACTCGCCTCCGATCAGGATGCGGACGAGACCCAGGGCTACGTCGAGATCGAGGGCGGCACGCTCGACATCGCCGCAGGCAGCGACGGGATCGACGGCTACACCGACGTCGTCATCACGGGCGGAGACATCGCGATCTCGGCGGAGGAGGGCATCGAGGCCGGCACGATCGCGATCGGCGGGGGCGTCATCGACATCACGGCGACCGACGACGGCATCAACGGATCGGCGGGCTCGAGCTCCGACACGGCGTCGGGTGAGGAGATGCAGGGCGGCATGGGAGGAGGCGGCATGCAGGACTCCGGCGAGCTCGTGCTCATCGCGGGCGGCGAGATCACGATCGACTCCGACGGCGACGGGCTCGACTCGAACGGCTCGATGGAGATCACGGGCGGCACGACGGTCGTCTACGGCCCGACGAGCTCGGGCAACGGCGCGCTCGACACGAACGGGTCGCTCACGATCTCGGGAGGCACGGTGCTCGCGCTCGACTCGGGCGGCATGAGCGGCTCCCCCGCGACGGAATCGGCTCAGGCCTGGGTCGCGGCTTCCGCGTCGGGCGCAGCCGGGTCGACCGTCGAGATCGTCGCGGAGGACGGCACGGTGCTGTTCTCGACGACCGCCGAGAAGGACTTCGGGGCCGTGGTGTTCTCGAGCGCCGACGTCGTATCGGGTGCGTCGTATGACATCTCGGTCGACGGCGCCTCCGTCGCGACCGCGACGACCGGCCAGGCCCTCGCCGGAGGGATGGGCGGCGGAGGGATGGGCGGCCCGGGCGGCGGGCGCGGCTGAGCCGCCTCCCCGCACCAGGCCGTGCCCGCCGTCCCCGGAATCGGACCCGTGGTGCGCACGTCGCCCACTGAGGCCGACACGCGCACACCAGCCCCAGCCATCCGAATCCCGACACCGGAACGACGCGACGCTCCCTCACCCACCGTCCCCGGAATCGGACCCGTGGGGCACACGTCGCCCGCTGGGGCCGACACGCGCACACCAGCCCCAGCCATCCGAATCCCGGTACCCCCGAAGGAGCGAGCTCAAACGGCACACCCGAACAGGATGCCCGGACATGCGGGAGCCGGGACGCGCGAGGCGTCCCGGCTCCCGTCGGTCTCAGAGCTGGTCGGCGAGCTCGGCCGGCACCCGGGTCGGGGCGGCCGCGAAGCGCTTGCCGTTCGGCTTCACGAGCGCGACGCGCTTCGGGGCCGTCCGGCCGTGCGTGGCGTAGATCGTGAGACCCACGAACGAGAGACCGCCCACGAGGTTGCCGACGACGGTGGGGATCTCGTTCCACACGAGGTAGTCCACGAGCGTGAAGTCGGCGCCGAGGAGCAGACCCGACGGGAACAGGAACATGTTCACGATCGAGTGCTCGAAGCCCATGTAGAAGAAGAGCATGATGGGCAGCCACATCGCGATGACCTTGCTCGCGACGCTGTCCGACATCATCGCCGCGACGACGCCGGTCGACACCATCCAGTTGCAGAGGACGCCGCGCACGAAGAGCGTCAGCATGCCCGAGGCGCCGTACTCCGCGTATCCGACCGTGCGGCCGTGACCGATCTCGCCGATGGCCTGGCCGATCGCGTTCGGCTCGGCGGCGAAGCCGTAGGTGAACACGATCGCCATGAGCACCGCGACCGTGAACGCGCCGAGGAAGTTGCCGAGGAACACGAGCCCCCAGTTGCGCAGCACGCCGCCGCCCGAGACGCCAGGGCGCTTGTCGAGCCAGGCCAGGGGGGCGAGCGTGAAGACGCCGGTGAGGAGGTCGAAACCGAGCAGGTACAGCAGCACGAATCCCGCAGGGAAGAGCAGGGCGCCCAGAAGCGGCTGACCCGTGTTCGTCGACACGGTCACGGCGAACGCGGCGCCCAGGGCGAGGATGGCCCCGCCCATGAACGCGCGGATGATCGTGTCGCGGGTGGACATGAGGATCTTCGACTCGCCGGCATCGATCATGCGCGTGACGAGGTCGGCGGGCTTCACGTAGGACATGGCGACTCCGTGGATCTCGAGGGGTGCCTCCAGGATGGCGGCACGACGTTTCGCGGGACGCGTCGCGGTGTTACGGGCGATGTCCGTTCCGGTCACGACCGACGTGACCGGTCTGTGACTCCGCGCGGATGCGTACGCTGACGGAGGACCGACGACGAGGAGAGTGCGGATGGACGGCGACGACCTGCAGCGCCACGCGGCCGAGCGCGCGGAGGAGCTCCCGGGCATGACGCTCGAGTACCCGTTCGGACCCGAGTGGGAGGTCTTCAAGGTGCGCGGCAAGGTCTTCATGCTGCAGACCGTGCGCGGCGGAGGGGCGATGGTCAACCTCAAGGCGCGCCCCGAGGACGGGGAGGCGCTGCGCGCGACGTTCGCCGAGATCGCCCCCGGCTACCACATGAACAAGCGGCACTGGATCACCCTCACGCCCGGCCCGGGGCTCACGCCGGAGCTCGTCGACGAGCTCGTGACCGAGTCGTACCTCCTTGTCGTGCAGGGGCTCCCGCGGCGCACTCGGCCCGTCGATCCGGAGACGTTCGGGCGCGCCTGAGCGCCGAGCGCGTCCTCGCGGCACGGCCATCCGCTCTCCATCGGCGCGGCCATCCGCTCTCTCGCGTCGCGGCCATCCGCTCGGGGCAGATCCGCCCTGAGCCGATTCCCGCCCGGCGAGCGGATGGCGCGCGCACGCTGGGTGCATGGCAGACGAACCGAAGATCCCGCAGTTCACGGCGGAGGCCCGCCGTGAGCTCTACCACCGCCGCGTGCTCGTGCTCGACGGCGTGCTCGACGACGACAACGGCATGCTCCTCACGACGCAGATGCTCGCGCTCGCCGCCGAGGATCCGCAGGGCGAGATCGCGCTGTGGATCCACTCCCCCGGCGGCTCCGTGCCGTCGATGCTCGCGATCCGCGACGTGATGCGGCTCGTGCCGTGCGACGTCTCGACGCTCGCGATCGGCCTGGCCTGCAGCGCGGGGCAGTTCCTGCTCTCTGCGGGGACGCCCGGCAAGCGCCGCGCCCTCCCCCACGCCCGGATCCTGCTGCATCAGGGCTCCTCGGGCATCGGAGGCACGGCCGTCGACGTCGAGCTGCAGGCCGACGACCTCCGCCGGCTGCGCGACACGGTGCTCGGCCTCATCAGCGAGGACACCGGCCAGCCGCTCGCGCGCGTCTTCGAGGACTCGCTGCACGACAACTGGTTCACGGCAGAGGAGGCCAGGGAGTACGGCTTCATCGACGCGATCGTGAGCGGATTCCACGAGGTCATGCCCGAGCGGCGCGTCCGCATCGGGCTCGGAGCGGAGGCGGCATGAGCACCTACACGATCCCCAGCGTCATCACCCGCGACGGCCGCGGCGAGCGCATCATGGACGTGTACTCGCACCTGCTCGCCGAGCGGGTCGTGTACCTCGGCACGCCCATCGACGCGGGCGTCGCGAACGCGCTCATCGCGCAGCTGCTGCATCTCGAGTCGTCCGCGCCCGACCGCGACGTGCAGCTCTACATCAACTGCGAGGGCGGCGACCCCGCGGCCATGCTCGGCGTCTACGACACGCTGCAGTACATCCGACCCGACGTCGCGACGACGTGCGTCGGCCAGGCCATCGGCGTCGGCGCCGTGCTGCTCGCAGCGGGGGCGCCCGGCAAGCGAGCCGTGCTCCCGCACGCGCGCGTCGTGCTCAACCAGCCGGCGGCGCAGGGGCGCGGGGCCATCCCCGACCTCATCCTGCACGCCGACGAGCTCGTGCGCGTGCGCGGCGACATGGAGGGAATCCTGTCGCGCCACACCGGGCACGACGTCGAGACCCTGCGCCGCGACACGGACCGCGACCGCGTCTTCACCGCGCGCGCCGCCGTCGAGTACGGGCTCGCCGACGTCGTCCTGGAACGGCACTGAGGGCGGAGGGCAGGATGGCCGGGGCGCGGCGATCGCGCCCCGGTCGGCCGTCAGGCGGCGAGGGCGAGCACCGCGCCCGGCGCCTGCAGCGTCGCGGGGGCCAGCGCCGTCGCGCGCAGGTCGTCCGCCACGCCGGCGGTCAGGTCGAGGAGCGTGCCGCCGAGAGCGCCGAGGATGGCCGCGACGATCTCGCTCGAGGGCTCCTTGCGCCCGCGCTCGACCTCGGAGAGGTACTGCACCGACACGCCCGCGCGCCGCGCGACCTCGGCGAGCGTCTCCCCGCGCTCGTGGCGCATGCGCCGCAGCCGGTCGCCGACGAGATGTCGCCACAGCGGATCCGGCTCGACGGGGCGCGACGGGAGCGGAAGCAGTTCGGCCATGCCCTCACGGTAGGCATCGCGGCTCGCGCGCGCACCCCTTTCCGCCCAGAGCAGAACGGCTACGCTCGCCGCCGCTCGAGGAAGCCTGAGAGCGCGATCACGAGCAGACCCGCCACCGGCACGATGACGAGGCTCACCCTCAGCTCGGTCGCATCGGAGATCGTGCCGATGACGAGCGGTGAGATGAGGAACCCGAGGCGCATGAGCCACGTCACGACGGTGAGCCCGGTGCCGGGGCGCAGGCCCGGCAGCTCGTCGGCCGCATGCATGGCGGCCGGCACGAGCGTCGCGACGCCGAATCCCGCCGCGGCGAAGCCGACGAGGGTGAGCGGGACCGAGGGCCATGCGAGAGCCGACCCCATGCCGACCGCGACGAGCGCGCCGCCCGCGACCGCGACCATCCGCTGCCCGAACCGGTCGACGAGGCGGTCGCCGACGAGGCGGCCGATGAACTGGAACCCGATGAGCGCGATGAAGCCTATCGCCGCGAGCGCCGCGGGCGCGCCGAGCGATTCGCCCATGTAGAGGGTCGCCCAGGAGCTGCCGACCTCCTCGACGATCGTCCCGGCGATCGCGATGACCGCCAGCCCGGCCATGACGAGCGCGATGCGCGGCGTCCGGCGCGCGGTCGGGGCCGCTGCGGCGGTGGTCGGCGTCTCGGCGCCGCCCGACTCCTCCTCGGGACCGGGCAGGCAGAAGCGCAGCGCGACGATCGCCGTCGCGGCGAAGAGCGCCCCGGTGATCGCCAGGTGCACGCCGAGCGGGAGGCCGATCGCGATCGCTCCGGCCGACATGAAGCCGCCGACGACCGCGCCGAGCGACCAGATGGCGTGGAAGCCGTTGATGATCGACCGCCCGTACCGCTTCTGCACGCGCAGGCCATGGGCGTTCTGCCCCACATCGGTCACCGAGTCGAGGACGCCCGCGAGGAAGAGGCCGAGGGCGAAGAGGATCGGCACCGGCGCGAGGCCGACCCCGAGCATCGTGGCGGCGAGGAGCACGGAGCCGATGACCGCGACGCGGCCGGATCCGAGACGGCGGATGATCGCGGCAGCGGCGAGCCCCGACAGGAGCGCGCCGACCGGCATCGCCGCGATGGAGGCGCCGTAGAGCGTATCGCTGAGGCCCAGCGCGTCCTTGATCTCGGGGAAGCGCGGGATGACGTTGGCGTAGATCGCGCCGTTCGTGAAGAAGAGCGCGGACACCGCGCCGCGGGCCCTGCGCGCCTCGCGCGAGGGAGGGGAGGACATGCTCACCGGGTCTCCTGATCCAGCCGCGATCTGCGGATGTGTGTACAAGCGTACACGGGTCGGCGGGGGCGGGGTTGGGGGGCCGGGTTGTGGCCGGGTGCGGGGTTGGGGGGGTCGGCGGGACCGTCCAGGTCGCAGTTCGCGTCCCCAACAGCCCGAATACAGACGGAAACCGCGACCCGAACATCGGCGTCCGCCGCCCAAGCCGCAGCCGTTCGTCCAGGTCGCAGTTCGCGTCCCCAACTGCCCGAATACGGACGGCAACTGCGACCCGGACATCGGCGGCCGCCGCCCAGGTCGCACTTCGCGTCCCCAACACCCCCAATACGGACGGCAACCGCGACCCGGACATCCGGCGGCGCCACCCGGGCGACCCGGACAGCCGCCACCGCCGGTTCAGGCGAGCGGTCCGCCCTCGGCGACGACGCGGTCGATGAGGGCGCGCACGATGCGCGGGTCCTGACGGAGCCCGTCGTGCTCGTACTCGTTCGTCACCCAGAGGTGCGTGTGCGGCACGAAGCGCGCGGTCTCCTCGGCCTGCGGGAAGTCGACGTACATGTCGTCGTAGTACATCGCGGCGGCGACGGGCACCTCGTTGCGCGCGAGCCGCGTCCGGTCGTACAGGCGCGGATGGTCGACGCGATCCGCGAGCGCATGCGCGGCATCGCGGAAGGGCCGCAGCGACGCGATCTCGTCGAACATCCACGGGAAGAACATCTCCCCCGTGAACGGCATCGGCCCGTCGGTCGCGGGCAGTCCGCCCCGCTCGTCACGCACCCGCTGAGCGGCCCACGCGGTCGCGCCGTCGCCATCCGCGTAGATCTCCTCCTGCAGGAGCGCGTACAGCGGTCCGCGCCAGTACTGCGTGGCGGCGTCGACTTCGGCGAGGAAGTGATCGCTCAGCACGCCCGGGCGCGAGAAGGCCTCGTCGAGGAGCCAGTGCATCCGCTCGAAACCCGGCTTCATGCCGAACTCGATGCCGAGCGTCTGCAGCCGGCGCGCGGAGAGCCGGTCGCCGCTGGGCAGGCGCACGTCGGAGCCCTCGACGATGTCGACGATGCGCGCGAGCGTGTCGGCGTCCTCCGGGTAGCGACGGTAGAACTCGGCGGTCTTCGCCTCGACGCGCGGGATCGTGCGGCGGTAGACCTCGACGGGATCGGGATCGACCGAGGTGAGCCCGCCCGTGACGTACGAGGCGGCGAGGGCTTCGGGATGGAAGGACAGATACGTGAGCGTGAGGAAGCCTCCGTAGCTCTGCCCGAGCGTCTGCCAGCGCACACCGCCGAACACCGTACGGCGGAGGTGCTCGAGGTCGGCGACGATCTGCTCAGCACGGAAGAGGCGGATGTAGGCGGCCGCGTCGTCCGCGCTCATGCCGGCGATCGAGGCGCGTTCGACACGCGTGGAGCGCCCCGTGCCGCGCTGGTCGAGGAGCAGCAGCCGGTGCGTCTTCAGCACCTCGTCGATCCAGTCTCCGCCGCCGGGCATCGGGCGCGGCCCGGTGCCGCCCGGACCGCCCTGGAGGAAGACGAGCAGCGGTGCGTCGACGCGGTCGACGTGGGCGACCTCGCGGGCGAACACCTCCATGGTGCGGCCGTCGTCGGGTGCGGTCCAGTCGAGGGGCACGGTGACGGTGTGATCGCGGATGAGCCGGTCGCGCATGCGGTAGGACGTCATCGTCCCATTCTCGCGGGCGCGAGTCGCGCGAGGCAGGATGGTGTCAGGCGCGCCCGACGGGCGCACAGGAGCAGGGGGATGCTCATGGATTGGCCGAACTGGTTGGGTGATCTGCCCACGTGGCTCACTACGCTGGCGATCGCGATCGCAGCGTTTCAGTACATCGGCGAGCGTCGTCGCCGCCTTGCTGAGGAAGATCGTGAGCGGAAGGCGCAGGCGACAGAGCTCACGGCCTGGGCTGTGACAGACGTCGAGCGCGACCCGCGCGTCTACGGCGTCGTCGTGTCCAACACATCAGGCTCGACCTTCCACGACATCGTCATCGACGTGACGATGCACGGCGAGCGCGTCGAGCATCCGATCGAGATGAACGTGCTCCCTCCCGGTGAGTACTTCGTCATGCTCAACCCGAAGGGCAGCCCGTTCGCGTGGGACTTCGCGAAGCACACCTCGGAGTACGACGGGAATCTGCGCCCCTACACGAAGAGCGACCGTTATCGGGTGCTGGGCTACGCGTTCTCGGACAATCGCATGCAGCGATGGACGGTCGACGAGCGGGCGGTGCTGAACAGCCTCTGAACGGCGAAGGCCGCCGCTGCGGGTGCAGCGACGGCCTTCAGCGGGGCGGGATCACTCCCACTCGATCGTCCCCGGGGGCTTCGAGGTGACGTCAAGCACGACGCGGTTCACCTCGCGCACCTCGTTCGTGATGCGGTTGGAGATCTTCGACAGCACGTCGTACGGCAGACGCGTCCAGTCGGCGGTCATCGCGTCCTCGCTCGAGACCGGACGCAGCACGATCGGATGGCCGTACGTGCGGCCGTCGCCCTGCACACCCACCGAGCGGACGTCGGCGAGCAGCACGACGGGGCACTGCCAGATCTCGCTGTCGAGGCCCGCCGCGCTCAGCTCCTCGCGCGCGATGGCGTCGGCGTCACGCAGGATCTCGAGACGGTCAGCGGTGACCTCGCCCACGATGCGGATGCCAAGGCCGGGCCCCGGAAAGGGCTGGCGGCCGACGATCGCCTCGGGGAGGCCGAGCTCGCGGCCGATCGCACGCACCTCGTCCTTGAACAGGGTGCGCAGCGGCTCGATGAGCTCGAAGTCGAGGTCGTCGGGCAGGCCGCCGACGTTGTGGTGGCTCTTGATGTTCGCCGTGCCCGCGCCGCCGCCCGACTCCACCACGTCGGGGTAGAGGGTGCCCTGGACGAGGAAGCGGATGGGCTCGCCCTCGGCCTTGGCCTCCTCGACGAGCTCGCGCTGCACCTTCTCGAAGGCGCGGATGAACTCGCGGCCGATGATCTTGCGCTTCTCCTCGGGGTCGGTGACGCCCGCGAGGTGGCCGAGGAAGGTCTCGGCCGCGTCGACCGTGATGAGGCGGACGCCCGTCGAGGCGACGTAGTCCTTCTCGACCTGCTCGCGCTCTCCCTTGCGGAGGAGCCCGTGGTCGACGAAGACGGCGGTCAGCTGGTCGCCGATCGCGCGGTGCACGAGGGCCGTCGAGACGGCCGAGTCCACGCCGCCGGAGAGGGCCGAGATGACGCGCGCCGAGCCGACCTGCTCCCGGATGCGCTGCACCTGCTCCTCGATGACGTTGCCGCTGTTCCAGTCGGCGGGGAGGCCCGCGGCCTTGTGCAGGAAGTTCTCCAGCACGTTCTGGCCGAAGTCGGAGTGCTTCACCTCGGGGTGCCACTGCACGCCGTAGAGGCAGCGCTCGTCGTCCCCGAAGGCGGCGACGGGCGTGACGGCCGTGGAGGCCAGCACCTGGAAGCCCTCTGGCGCCTGGGCGACCTGGTCGCCGTGGCTCATCCACACGTTCTGCTCGCTGGGCTGGCCGCCCAGCAGGACGCCGCCGTCTCCGACGACGGCCGCATCGGTCGCGCCGTACTCGCGCAGACCGGTGTGGGCGACCTCGCCGCCGAGCGCCTGGGCCATGACCTGGAAGCCGTAGCAGATGCCGAGCGTGGGGATCCCGAGCTCGAAGACGCCGGGATCGAGGGAGGGTGCGCCGGGCTCGTACACCGACGACGGCCCACCCGAGAGGATGATCGCGACGGGGTTCTTCTCGGCGACCTCTGCGGCCGTGATCGTGTGCGGCACCAGCTCGCTGTAGACGCCCGCCTCGCGCACGCGACGTGCGATGAGCTGGGCGTACTGCGCGCCGAAGTCGACGACGAGGACGGGGCGCGCAGCGGTGTCTGCGCTCATCGGGGGACCTCCTGGGTCGGTGCGGACGGAGTCGAGGGGCCGGAGGCGGCCTTGGCGGCCCGCTTCTCGGCGGCGGTCTCCTCGCGCTGGGCGAGGTAGCGCTTGACGTCGCGGGCGACGAAGTACTCCATGAAGAAGGAGAGGAACGGCACGACGCCGCCGCCGGCGAGCAGCAGGAAGCGCCAGAACGGCCAGCGCATGAGGCTCCACACGCGGAAGCACGCGAAGAGGTACACGACGTAGAACCAGCCGTGGACGATGAGGATGCCGAGCGACAGGTTGACGCCGTCACCGGTCGAGATGAGCTCCCCCGTCGGGCTCGGGACGACCTCGCGGAACGCGAAGAGGCCGTGGGAGTCGAGGAAGAACAGCTCGACGGCCAGCTGCGGCGTGTACTTCAGCACCATCTCGGCGCACAGGAGAAGCAGTCCGACGCCCGTGATGACCGAGCAGACCTGGTAGAAGCGGAGCGCCCGGCGGATCTGGGGGAAGGATGAGACCCGCGGCTGTGGCATACCTCGATTCTAGTGGGGGCGCACCTGGCGGTTCGCCGATGGGCGGATGGCCGCGGCCGCTGCGCGGGCGGGGCACCGTCCGCCGTCGAGGTCAGCCCGTCGGCGGCCCCAGCGACTCGCCGGTGATCCCCGAGACGACGAGGTCGGCGCGGACGCGCGATCCCTCGATCAGCACGGCGTTCGCGCCGTCGACGTCGCGTGCCCACGCTGCGGCCGCCTCAGGCGTCCGCCCGTGCCGTGTGTGCCGCTCGACAAGCCGTGACTCGCGCTCGGCAGGGGGCGTCGCGCAGAACCAGACCTCATCCATCCGCTCCCGGACGCCGAGCCACGGCTCCCGGTCGATGAGCAGGTAGTTGCCCTCGACGATGACGACCCGAGCCGTCGGCTCGATCGCGATCGCCCCGGACACGCCCTCGTCGACGTCGCGCTCGAACGCGGGCGCGTAGACCGTGTGATCCGTCTCGCGGCGGACCCTGTCGAGGAGCGCGACGAATCCCCAGCCGTCGAACGTGTCGATCGCTCCCTTGCGGTCGCCAAGGCCCAGGCGCTCGAGCGTCGCGTTCGCGAGATGGAACCCGTCCATCGGCAACGCGACCGCGATGCCCGCATGGCGCGCGTTGAGCGCCGCCACCAGGGCCGCCGCGAGGGTGGTCTTCCCTCCCCCTGGGCTGCCCGCGACCCCGAGCAGGAACCGCCGCCGGGTGCGCGCGGCGAGCTCGATCCGCCGGGCGAGCTCCTCGACCCGCTCAGCGGGCGGGCCCGTGCGCCGATCAGCTTCGGAGGCCACGGCTACTCGTCGTCGGGGTCGCCGCCCGCGAGCTCCTCGAGCTCGCGCTCCCACGCGTCCTTCGCGAGGCGATACCAGAGGTAGAACGAGAACGCCGCGAACACCGCCCACTCGACCGCGTAGAAGAGATTCAGCCAGTTGACCGGCCCCGCCACCTCGGGAGCCGGCGACGAGATCGCCGTCAGCTCCGTCTCGACGAGGCCCGCGACCGGGTCATCCGAGGTGAGGTACGGGCGGTAGACGTCGATCCGCTCGCCGTCGATCTCGGTGTCGTGCCATCGGCTGAGCAGCGCGGCAGGCGACATCCGCGTCATCTCGTCGACGTCCTCACCCGGCGGCAGCTGCGGCCCCTCGTCGGAGATGACCCGCCCGGTGAGCGGCGTCGGCTGCCAGTCGACGACGTGCCGCAGCTCGGGGGCGACGTACTTCTCCTCCGCGCGCTCCTCGAGTGCGGCCACGGCGGCGTCGGCGTCCTCGCGGGAGGCGGTCCAGCCGAGCGCGACGGCGATCGAGCGGCTCTCGGGGTAGACCGCGAGGGCGAACTGCCCCGTGACCCAGTAGCCCTCGACGCCGTCGTCGAAGCGCGACGAGACGACGATGAAGTCGCCGGGCACCCACTGGCCTTCAAGGGAGACCTTCTGGCCGACGAGCGCGTCGTCGAGGTACTGCCCCGGCCGCACGACCTCGTCGATCGGGCGGATGATCTCGGTCGCGCCGTCCTCGGGGGATCGGTGTCGATCGCGCGCGCGAGCTGCCACTGCAGGAGCCACGAGAACACGCCGGCCACGACGAGGCACAGCAGCAGCATCGCGATCCAGCGCGGCCGCAGCATGACCTCGCGCAGCGTCGGCGGGAAGACCTGCGTCTCGCTCGCAGCGGATGGCGCGGGATCGGCCATCAGTGCACGGGGTTCACGACGACGTCGACGCGCTGGAACTCCTTCAGGTCGGAGTATCCCGTCGTCGCCATCGACTTGCGCAGCGCCCCGATGAGGTTCGCCGTGCCATCCGCCACGAGAGCGGGCCCGTAGAGGACCTCCTCGAGCGTGCCGACCTGGTCGACCTTGACGCGGTGGCCGCGCGGGAGCTTCGGGTGGTGCGCCTCGGGGCCCCAGTGGTAGCCGTTGCCGGGCGCATCGGTCGCGCGGGCGAGCGCGACGCCGAGCATCACCGCGTCCGCGCCCATGGCGAGCGCCTTCACGATGTCGCCCGAGGTCCCGACGCCGCCGTCGGCGATCACGTGCACGTAGCGGCCGCCCGACTCGTCGAGGTAGTCGCGGCGCGCACCGGCCACGTCGGCGACCGCGGTCGCCATGGGCGTGGTGACGCCGAGGGTCGCGCGGGTCGTCGACGCGGCTCCCCCGCCGAAGCCGACGAGCACGCCGGCCGCGCCCGTGCGCATGAGGTGGAGGGCGGCCGTGTACGTGCCGACGCCGCCGACGATGACCGGCACGTCGAGCTCGTAGATGAACTCCTTGAGGTTCAGCGGCTCGGCCGCGCTCGAGACGTGCTCGGCGGACACCGTGGTGCCCCGGATCACGAACAGGTCGACGCCCGCGGCGACGACCGTCTCGTAGAGCTCCTTCGTGCGCTGCGGCGACAGCGCGCCGGCCACCGTGACGCCGGCGTCGCGGATCTCGGCGAGACGCGCCGTGATGAGCTCGGGCTTGATCGGCTCGGAGTAGAGCGCCTGCATGCGGGCGGTCGCGGAGCGCTCGGGCAGCGACGCGATCTCCGCGAGCAGTGGCTCCGGGTCCTCATAGCGCGTCCACAGACCCTCGAGGTCGAGGACGCCGAGGCCGCCGAGCTTGCCCAGCATGATCGCGGTCTGCGGGCTCACGACCGAGTCCATCGGCGCGCCGACGACGGGCACGTCGAACGTGTACGCGTCGATCGCCCACGTCGTGGAGACGTCCTCGGGGTTGCGCGTGCGCCGCGAGGGCACGACCGCGATGTCGTCGAACGTGTACGCGGGTCGACCCCGCTTGCCGCGGCCCAGCTCGATGTCACTGCTCACCCGCCCAGCCTACCTGGCCGGGTGACGGCCATCCGGATCCGCGCCGCGGCGCGCGATCAGGCCGCGTAGCGGCCGGAGGCGATGGCCTTCGCGCGCTTCTTCTCGGCCTCCTCCTCGCGGTTCTTGGGAGGTGTCGTCGCGACGAGGTCGGCGAGGAGGTGCTGGGTGGCGTGGGCGATCTCCGCGACCGCGCGGTCGAACGCCTCGCGGTTCGCCTTCGACGGCTTCGTCGTGCCGGCGATCTTGCGGACGTACTGCAGCGCCGCCGCGTGCACCTCCTCGGAGGTCGCGGCGGGCTCGAAGTTGTGGAGGGTGTGGATGCTTCGGCACATACCCGCACGGTACGCCCGGGGCTCGGAGGGGTCCAGGGGTGCCGACGACGAAGGCCCCCGCCGGAGCGGGGGCCTTCTGTCGAGCGGCTCAGCGCTTGTAGTTCGGCGCCTCGACGACGATCTGCACGTCGTGCGGGTGCGACTCCTTGAGACCCGCCGAGGTGATGCGGACGAACTTGCCGCGGGTCTTGAGCTCGTCGATCGTGCGCGCGCCGACGTAGAACATCGACTGGCGCAGCCCGCCGACGAGCTGGTACACGACGGCCGAGAGGGGCCCGCGGTAGGGTACCTGACCCTCGATGCCCTCGGGGATGAGCTTGTCGTCGCTCGGGACGTCGGCCTGGAAGTAGCGGTCCTTCGAGTACGAGGTCTGCTTGCCGCGCGTCTGCATGGCGCCGAGCGAGCCCATGCCGCGGTACTGCTTGAACTGCTTGCCGGCCTGGAACACGATCTCGCCCGGCGACTCCTCCGTGCCCGCGAGCAGCGACCCGAGCATGACCGTGTCGGCGCCGGCGACGAGCGCCTTCGCGATGTCGCCCGAGTACTGGAGGCCGCCATCCGCGATGACGGGCACGTCGGCGGCGCGCGCCGCGAGCGACGCCTCGTAGATCGCGGTCACCTGCGGCACGCCGACACCGGCGACGACGCGCGTCGTGCAGATCGAGCCGGGGCCGACGCCGACCTTGACCGCGTCGACACCCGCCTCGATGAGCGCCTGGGCGCCCTCGCGCGTGGCGATGTTGCCGCCGATCACGTCGATGTGCGCGAACGACTCGTCCGACTTGAGACGGCGGACGATGTCGATGACGCCCTGCGACTGCCCGTTGGCCGTGTCGACGACGATGACGTCGACGCCCGCGTCGCGCAGCGCCTCGGCGCGCTCCCACGCGTCGCCGAAGAAGCCGATCGCGGCGCCCACGCGGAGGCGCCCCTGGTCGTCCTTCGTGGCGAGGGGGTACTTCTCGCTCTTGTCGAAGTCCTTGATGGTGATGAGGCCGGCGAGCCTGCCCTCGTCGTCGATGAGCGGCAGCTTCTCGACGCGGTGCTCGGCGAACAGGGCGATGACCTGCTCGGCGGCGATGCCGACGGGGCCGGTGATGAGGCCCTCGCTCGTCATGACGTCCTTCACGCGCGTGACGGGGCGCTGGATGTCGGAGACGAACCGCATGTCGCGGTTCGTGATGATGCCGATGAGGCGGTTGTCCTCGTCGACGACGGGCAGACCCGAGATGCGGTACTTCGCGCACATCGCGTCGACCTCGGCGATCGTCGCGTCGGGCGAGGTCGTGATCGGGTCGGTGATCATGCCCGACTCGCTGCGCTTGACGCGGTCGACGGCCGCGGCCTGGTCGGCGATCGAGAGGTTGCGGTGGAGGATGCCGATGCCGCCCTGGCGGGCGAGCGCGATCGCCATCCGCGCTTCGGTGACGGTGTCCATCGCGCTCGAGAGGAGCGGGATGGCGACCCGGATGCGGCGGGTGAGCCGCGACGACGTGTCCGCTTCGCTGGGGATGACGTCGGTGTGCCCCGGGAGGAGCAGCACGTCGTCGTAGGTGAGGCCGACGAAGCCGAACGGGTCGTGTTCTGTCATTGGGGGTGTCTCCTGCCGACGCGGTGTGGGCTGCTCCGGTACGGGAGGGATCGCCGTCCCGTGCGCCGATTCTATCGGCGCGCCCGGAGAGCGGCGCCGTCTCGCTCACACCCCGCGCACAGGAAAGCCTCAGGCGGCGCGCGCCCGCGCCATCCGCCGTCCGACCACTCCGTGACGTGGGCTGAAGAGGTAGACGAGAGTGAAGACGACGCCCTGGACGAGGATGACGAGCGCCCCCGACGCGGCATCCAGCCAGTAGCTGAGGTAGATGCCGATCACCGAGCAGGCGGCCGACAGGATCGGCGCGATGACGAGCATCCGCCCGAATCGGTCGGTGAGGAGGTGCGCGGTCGCGCCCGGGATGATGAGCATCGCGACGACGAGGATGACGCCGACCACCTGGAGCGCGACCACCGCGGTCAGCGCGAGGACGCCGAGCAGGATGGCGCCCAGCAGACGGGGCGAGAGCCCGATCGCGAACGCATGGGTCGGGTCGAACGCGTAGAGCGTGAGATCGCGTCGCTTCACGAGCAGCACGACGAGGGCGACCGCGGCGAGCGCGCCGATCTGGATGAGGTCGCCGTCGGAGACGCCGAGGATGTTCCCGAAGATGATGTGGTTGAGATCGGTCTGACTCGGCGTCACGGAGATGAGGGCGAGCCCGAGCGCGAAGAGGGTCGTGAAGACGATGCCGATCGCGGCGTCCTCCTTGACGCGGCTCGTGTCGCGGAGCACGCCGATGAGCGCGACCGCGAGCAGCCCGAAGGCGAGCGCGCCGAGCGCGAACGGCGCGCCGAGGATGTACGCGATGACGACGCCCGGCAGCACCGCGTGCGAGACGGCGTCGCCCATGAGCGACCATCCGACGAGCACGAGCCAGCACGACAGCAGCGCGCAGACGACCGCGGCGACGACGGTCGCGGCGAGCGCGCGCACCATGAAGTCGTACTGCAGCGGCTCGAGGAGGAGGTCGAGGAGGTTCATGCGGCCTCCCCGAGCCCGAAGGCGCGTGCGAGGTTCTCCGGCCGCAGCGCCTCGCCGACCGGGCCGTGGAAGAGGGGCCTGCGCAGGAGGAGGATGGCCTCGTCGGCCAGCTCGGGAAGCGCGTGCAGGTCATGGGTCGAGACGAGCACCGCACAGCCGTCGGCCGCGAGCTCGCGGAGGAGCCGCACGATCGTCGCCTCGGAGCGCTTGTCGACCCCGGCGAAGGGCTCGTCGAGCAGGAGGATCCGCGCCGCCTGCGCGATGCCGCGCGCGACGAACGCGCGCTTGCGCTGGCCTCCCGACAGCTGGCCGATCTGGCGGTCTGCGAGATCGACGAGGTCGACCCGCTCGAGGGCCTCCTCGACGGCCGCGCGATCATCGGGGCGGGGCCGCCGCATGAGGCCCTGGCGCCCGTAGCGCCCCATCATGACGACGTCGCGCACGGAGACCGGGAACGCCCAGTCGACATCCTCGCTCTGCGGCACGTAGCCGAGGATGCCGCGTCGACGGGCGACAGCGGGCGACCCGCCCTCGATGCGGACGCTGCCGGCGTCGGGGCGGATGAGCCCGAGCGCGGTCTTGAAGAGCGTGGACTTGCCCGACCCGTTCATCCCGATGAGGGCCGTCACCTTCCCGGCCTCGACGGTCGCGGACGCGGCGTCGAGAGCGAGGATGTCGCGGTAGCGGACCGTGATGTCGGCCAGCTCGATCGCGGGGCTCATCAGGTCAGCCCCTCGACGATGAGCGACGCGTCATGCCGGATGAGGTCGAGGTAGGTGGGAACGGGCCCTTCCGGCTCGGAGAGGGAGTCGACGTAGAGCGTGCCGCCGAATGCCGCGCCCGTCGCCTCGACGACCTGCTGCATGGGCTTGTCCGACACCGTCGACTCGCAGAACACGGCCCGGACGCCGTTCTCCTCGACGAACTCGATGGCGGCGGCGATCTGCTGCGGCGTGGCCTGCTGCTCGGCGTTGACGGGCCAGATGTACGCCTCGGTGAGCCCCGCGTCGCGCGCGAGGTACGAGAACGCCCCCTCGCATGTGACGAGCGCCCGCTCGTTCTCCGGCAGCGGCGCGAGCGCGTCGACGAGCTCGTCCTGCACGGCCTGCAGCTGCTGCGCGTAGGCCTCTCCGTTCGCCGCGAAGTCGTCGGCGTGCTCGGGATCGAGCTCGCTGAACGCCTCGACCATGTTGTCGACGTACACCTGCACGTTGACGGGGCTCATCCAGGCGTGCGGATTGGGCTTGCCTGCGTACGCGTCGCCGGCGATGTCGATGGGCTCGACGCCCTCCGACACGACGACGTGCGGCACGTCGACGGAGTCCACGAACTGCGCGAACCACGCCTCGAGGTTGAGGCCGTTGTCGAGGATGAGGTCGGCGTCGGCGGCGCGCCGGATGTCTCCCGGCGTCGGCTCGTAGCCGTGGATCTCGGCCCCGACCTTCGTGATCGACTCGACCGAGAGGTGCTCGCCCGCGACATTGCGGGCGATGTCGGCGAGCACGGTGAAGGTGGTGAGGACGACCGGGCGGTCGTCTCCCTGGGGAGCGGCACCCCCGGCGCACCCCGAGAGCAGGGCGACCGCCGCGAGGACGGCACCGCCCCGGACGAGATTTTTCGGCATACCGAAAAAGTAGCTTTTCGGTGAACCGAAAACAAGGCGCTTGCGGATGGGCGCCGAGGCGCGGTAGGCGGATGGCACGACAGGGCCTGCGCGGAGTCGCGGCTGGCGGCGCCCGGCCCGGCACACCGTCACCGGAATCGGACCCGTGGGGCAGGAGTCGCCTCCTGCGCACGACACGCGCACACGCGCCGCAGCCATCCGAATCCGCGACCCGCGGCAGGCGACGACCGCAGCCAGAACCGTCGCCGGAATCGGAGCGGTGGTGCTGGAGTCGCCTCCTGCGCACGACACGCGCACACCAGCCCCAGCCATCCGAATCCGCGACCCGCAGCAGGCGACGACCGCGGTCACAACCGTCTCCGGAATCGGACCCGTGGGGCACGAGTAGCCTCCTGCGCAGGACACGCGCACACCAGCCCCAGCCATCCGAATCCCGTGACGTGCCGCACCTCGCTGCCGCCGGGCCGTGGAGAGGGCTCGCGCTGAGCTCCTTCCGGAGCCCCGCGCGAGCCCCTCCTGTCAGGAGCAGCGCACGATCGGCCCGGTCACGTTCGAGATGACAAGGTTGTCCGCACACGGGTTCTCGACGATGCGCGCGCCGTTGATGAGCGTGAGGTTGCGCAGCGTGATGTCGCGGTTGCCGGGAAACTCCGTCCGCTCGGCGAGGCGCACGTCGCCGCGCGAGATCGTGCCGCCGGTCGTGGCGAGGCTCACATTCGTGCAGTTCTCGATGAGCACGGGGTTGTTGCCGGTATCCGTGAGCTCGACGCGGTCGATGATGAGTCCGCCGCTCTCCGACACGCAGAAGACGCCCCGGCCGCCCCCGGTCGCCTTGACGGTGCCGACGCGGATGTTCGTCGGATAGGCGTCGCCGATGCGACCGGCCCTGTTGGCGATGCGGAACGCGGCATAGCCCGTCCCCGTGCCCGCGCCGACGGCGTCGACCGTGCCGACCGTCGCGTTCACCGTGTTGTTGAGGAGGAGGCCGGAGTGCGCCACGTCGCGAGCGGTCACGGTGCCGACCGTGAGGCCATCGACGCCGTATGTCTCGACGGCGTGCGACCCCGCGCCCGAGACGTAGACGCTGTCGATGACGATGTTCTTCGCGTACACGCTCGTGTCGCCGAGGTTGTCGATGCGCACGCCGAGGCCGCCGCTCAGTCGCATGTCGATGTCGCGCAGGCGGAGGTTGTCGACGTTCCGCGCGAAGATCCCGTACACCGGGGTTCCCGTCAGGTGCAGCCGCGCGATCTCGATGTCGTGCGCACCGCGCATGTAGACACCCGCGACATTCCCGGATCCGGTGCCGGTGACGTTGATCGTGCCGCAGGACTCGAGCGTGGTGTAGCTCGGCATCGTGATCCGGGCGTTCGCGCTCATCGTCCCCGATCCGTTGACGACCACGCGCTGCTTGCTCGTCCTCCCCGCGTCGAGGCCGGAGATGGCTGTGTTGATGGCCGTGAGCATGTCGGCGCCCTCCCACAGGAGGGTCGAGCCGCGATACGCGCGCCAGGTGCTGCCGTCTTGCACTGCTGCCCCGTGCACGGTCGAGCCGGTGCAGCTCGTGCCGGCAGCATGGGCCGGCGCGGCGAGAGCCAGTCCCGCGATGCAGAGGATGGTCGTCGCGAGCGCGGACAGGATGGCGCGGCTGCGCCGCCGCGCGTGAGCATGTCTCAAGATGGGTCCCCTTCGACACGCCGCCCGCGATCCGCGTCCTCTTTGACGCGGCGGACGGCGACTGACTCGCAGAGTAGCGACGCGTCAGTCAGGAGAGGAAGCGTTTTCCCGAAATGCACGACCCGCAGCAACGGTCACGGGAATCGGACCGGTGGTGCTGGAGTCGCCTCCTGCGCACGACACGCGCACACCAGCCCCGGCCATCCGAATCCGTGACCCTCAGCAGGCGAAGACCGCGGTCGGGACCACTGAGCGACCCCGCCCCAGAAACCCGACCTCAGGCGACGGGCTCGGGCTCCAGGGCCGGACGGGGGCGACGCGCGTGCCGGATCATGTCCACGCTCAGCACGACGAGCGCGACCCAGACGATGCCGAAGCCGATCCACCTCTCGAGCGGCATGGGCTCGTGGAGCACGACGACGCCGACGAGGAACTGCAGGATCGGCGCGATGAACTGCAGGAGCCCCACCGCCGTCAGCGAGATGCGCCGGGCGCCTGCCGCGAAGAGCAACAGCGGCACGGCCGTGGCGACGCCCGCGAGCGACAGCATCACGGTGTGCAGCGTGCTGACGGTTCCGTAGGTCAGCCCCGCCGTCGCCGCGACGACGACGAGCTGCACGACTGCGACCGGCGCGAGCCACATCGTCTCGAGCGCGAGGCCGCTGACCGCGTCGACCGCGCCGCCGATCCGGTTCTTGACGAGCCCGTAGAGGCCGAACGACGTGCTGAGGATGAGCGCGATCCACGGCACGGAGCCGTATCCGACGACGATCACGACCACCGCCGCGGCCGCGATGCCGACCGCGGCCCACTGCGCGGGGCGCAGCCGCTCATGCAGCACGAGCACCGCGAGGACGACCGTCGTGATCGGGTTGATGAAGTACCCGAGGCTCGACTCCACGACGTGCCCGGTGAGGGTCGCGATGAGGAAGGTCTGCCAGTTGACGTAGATGAGGACGCCGGCGATCGCGGTCCACAGCGCGAGACGGGGGTTCCGCAGCACGGCGATCATCCGGCCCCATCCGCGCGCGACGGTGAGCAGGATGGCGCAGAAGACGAGCGAGAGGAGCACGCGCCAGGCGACGACCTCCCAGGGGCCGGTCGGCGCGAGGAAGACGAAGTAGAGCGGGAGCACACCCCACAGCAGGTAGGCGCTGAAGCCGTACCCCGTGCCGAGCGCCCGCTCGCGTTCCGAGGATCCAGTGGCGGAGAGCGTGGTCACCGATCCAGCCTAGGTCGGCAGGTGGCTCGCGAGGGCGGCCGGGACGGTGCCGCGGCGGTCATCCTCCGGCGCATTCCTGCCAGACCGCGGCAGCCTCGGCAGGATCGCGCGCATGCAGAAGGGCCCGACGCCGAAGCGCCGGGCCCTCCAGGAAAGGCGTGTCGTCAGCGGACGACGACCGCGAGCACGTCGCGGGCCGAGAGCACCAGGTACTCGTCGGCGCCGAACTTGACCTCGGTCCCGCCGTACTTGCTGTACAGGACGCGGTCGCCGACGGCGACGTCGAGCGGAACGCGGTTGCCGTTGTCGTCGATGCGGCCGGGGCCCACGGCCACGACCTCGCCCTCCTGGGGCTTCTCCTTGGCGGTGTCGGGGATGACCAGACCGCTGGCGGTGGTCTGCTCGGCCTCGACCTGCTTGATGACGATGCGGTCCTCGAGCGGCTTGATGGAAACCGACACGGTGTACCTCTTCTTTCGTTGCTTCGACGGAAGACTCAGTTCGCACTCTCATGACGAGAGTGCTAACGCCAGTGTAGGGCGGGACCTGGCACTCCCGCAACGCGAGTGCCAATTCGAGGACACAGGATGACACGCGAGAATGGACGCATGGAGCAGGGAGAACTCGACGCGCTGCTGACCGCCGAGGGCCTGGCCCTGCTCGACGCGCTGGACCCCGTGGAGACGACGGCGGATGTCGCCCGCACGGTATCGCGCCTCCGGGCCGCGGGCCACTCCCCCGACCTCGTCTCGGCGGTCGTCGGCCAGGTGCGTCTGCGGTCGCGGGCCGAGGCGAAGTTCGGCCCCTTCGCGGCGCGCATGCTCTTCACCCGCGCGGGGGTCGAGCAGGCGACGCGGATGGCCGTGGCCGCGCACCATGCAGGGCGCATGCGCGCGGCGGGAATCGAGCGCGTGGCCGACCTCGGCTGCGGCATCGGCGGCGACGCGCTCGCGTTCGCCGGCGTCGGGATGGACGTGCTCGCGGTCGACGCGGACCCTGTGACGGCGGCCCTCGCGGCCTACAACCTGCGGCCGTTCGGGGATGCCGTGGAGGTGCGCTCCGAGCGCGCAGAGGAGGTCGACCTCTCCGGCTGGGACGCGGTCTGGCTCGACCCCGCGCGTCGCACGAGCGGTCATTCCGAGACCCGCCGGGTCGCGCCATCCGACTACTCCCCGGCGCTCGACTGGGCGCACGCGCTCGGCGAGCGGATGCCCGTGGGCATGAAGCTCGGGCCGGCTCACGACCGCGAGGCGATCCCTGACGAGGTCGAGGCGCAGTGGGTGAGCGTCGACGGGTCGACCGTCGAGCTCGTGCTCTGGTCGGGGGCGCTCGCGCGCGACGGCGTGCGACGGGCCGCGCTCGTCATCCGCGGCGACGCGTCGCACGAGCTCACCGCTCCCGCCGACACCGAGGACGAGCCGGTGCACGAGCTCGGGGCGTTCCTGCACGAGCCCGAGGGCGCCGTCATCCGCGCGCGCCTCGTCGGCGAGGTCGCCCGGTCGCTCGAGGCCGGCCCGATCGCTCCCGGCATCGCCTATCTCACGGGCGACGCCGCGCTGACGACGCCGTTCGTCTCGTCGTTCCGCGTCCGCGAGACGCTTCCCGCCGACGTCAAGGCGCTCGCGAAGGCGCTCCGCGCCCGCGGGATCGGCACCCTCGAGATCAAGAAGCGCGGCGTCGACGTCGATCCGGCGCTCCTCCGGAAGAAGCTCAATCTGCGCGGCGACGGATCGGCGACGCTCTTCATGACGCGCATCGGCGGGCGGCGCGCCGCCATCCTCGCGGACCGCGTGTAGCGGCTACGCGGCCGGCAGCTCGATGACGGGCGCCTCGCCGAGCTGGCCGAGGATCCAGAGCGCCCAGACGCCGCAGTAGGCGATCGCCACGACGCCGAACCCGAACCCCCACCAAGCGAGGGCCCGGTCGGCATGTCGGCGGACGAGCGCGATGACCGCGAGCACGACGGCGATGAGCGCGAGCGGCGCGACCCACGGCGTGAACCACGACATCGTGAGCGCGAACATCCCGAGCACGAGCGACGGGCTCGAGAGCGAGACCCGGCGGCGCGGCCGGTCGGAGCGGGAGGGCACCGCGTTCAGCAGCTCGTCGTCGTCGAGCTGCGCCGCGTCCTCCGGCTCGGTCATGGTCTGCGCGCGACCTGGATGTCGGTGACGGGCAGGGTCGAGTCCGCTCCGAACGCGAGCGTCGAGGGTTCGTGGCCCGACTGGATGAGCTCGGAGGCGAGCGCGGCGATCATCGCGCCGTTGTCGGTGCAGAGCCGCAGCGGCGGGATCCGGACGGTCACGCCCGCGGCCTCGGCGCGCGCGAGAGCGACCTCGCGGAGACGGCGGTTCGCGATCACGCCCCCGCCGAGGAGCAGTCGCGGCACGTCGTGCTCCGCGCACGCATCCAGTGCCTTCGTCACGAGCACGTCGACGACGGCCTCGCGGAAGCTCGCCGCGACATCCGCCATCGGGATGTCCTCGCCCTCGGCCTCGCGCTGCTCGGTCCACCGCGCGACGGCGGTCTTGAGGCCCGAGAACGAGAAGTCCCAGCGGTGCTTCTCGCGGTCGCTCGCGCGCGAGAGGCCGCGGGGGAAGCGGATGGCGTCGGGATCGCCGCCGACGGCCGCGCGATCAATCTCCGGGCCGCCGGGGTACGGCAGTCCGAGGATCCGTGCGACCTTGTCGAAGGCCTCCCCCGCCGCGTCGTCGACCGTCTCGCCGAGCAGCTCGACATCGCTCGTGAGGTCGCGGACGAGCAGCAGCGAGGTGTGTCCACCCGAGACGAGCAGGGCGACGGTCGGGTACTCGAGCGGCTCGCTGTCGTCGGCGAGGATGTCGGCCGCGATGTGCCCGACGAGGTGGTTCACGGCGTAGAGCGGCTTGCCGAGCGACACGGCGAGGGCCTTGGCGGCGCCGACCCCCACCATGAGCGCACCGGCCAGGCCCGGCCCGCTCGTGACCGCGACGGCGTCGAGATCCGCGAGCCGGATGCCCGCCTCGGCGACGGCCTGCTCGATCGCCGGCTGCAGCGCCTCGAGGTGCGCGCGGGCGGCCACCTCGGGCACGACGCCGCCGAAGCGCGCGTGCTCGTCCATGCTGCTCGCGATCGTGTTGGACAGGAGGGTGCGGCCGCGGACGATCCCGATACCGGTCTCGTCGCAGCTCGTCTCGATGCCGAGCACGAGGGGTTCGGCGCGGTTCATGAGCAGGCTCCTGCATCGGTCGGGTCGGGGATGCGCGCGGCGCGCCACGCGGGGACGTCGAGCTTCATGACGATCGCGTCGACGTCGTCGGGCTGGTAGTAGCGCGGGCGCCGGCCGAGCTCGGCGAACCCCTCGCTGGCGTAGAGCGCCTGGGCGACCGGGTTGTCGGCGCGGACCTCGAGGAACACCTCGCGCACGCGGCGGCGATCGGCCTCCTCGAGGAGGAGACGCAGCAGCGCCCTGCCCTGCCCGCGGCCGCGCGCGCTCTCGGCGATCGCGATCGTCTGGACATCCGCGTCCTTCGCGCCAGGGAGCGATCGCAGACCGGCGTAGCCCGCGACCTGACCCGCCTGCTCGAGCACGAGGTAGTGCGCGTGCTCCGACGCGAGCTCCTCGCGCATCATGCCCTCGCTCCAGGCGTCGGTCGGGAACGCGCTGCGCTCGAGCGCCATGATCGCGTCGAGGTCGGCGACGGTCGCCTCGCGGATGCTCACGAGCCCACCCGCTTCCGCGGCGCGGGCGCCGTGACGTCGGGCGAGCGCAGATAGAGCGGCTCGGTCACGCCGCGCGTCTCGCCCGCGCGGAGGCGGATGGCCGCGAGCCGACCCAGCGCGCCGATCGGGATGCGCGTGGCGAGAACGAACCGGTCGCCGTCGAGGTCGCGCAGCGGCGCGAGCAGCGGGTCAGCGGAGAGGTCGGCGTCGCGCGGGCGCAGCTCGGGTCCGGCGATGCGGCGCGGCAGACCCCATCCGTCGAGGTCGCCGTAGATCGAGATGGCGTTCTCCCTGCGGCGCGCGTCGGTCGCGACGGCGAATCCGCCGGTCGGGAAGGCGATCGTCAGCTCCGCGGCGACCGCGTCGTGGCTCGCGATGCCGAGCACGGGAACATCGCGGCCGAGGGCGAAGGCGCGCGCGGCGGCGATGCCGATGCGGAGGCCCGTGAAGGGCCCCGGCCCCATTCCCGCGGCGACATGCGTGATGCGGTCCGGCCCGACGCCCGCGTCGGCGAGCGCGCGCTCGAGGAGCGTGCCGATCACCTCGGCGTGGCCGAGGGCGTTCTCGCTCTCGGCCTCCGAGAGGATCTCGCCGTCGGGCGCGACGACGGCCGCGCCCGAGCCGATGGAGGTGTCGACGGCCAGGATCATGCTCTCCAGCGTAGTTTCCCGCCGGTCACGGAATGCCGGGAACGCGCGCCCTCAGTCGAGGGTCTTGTGCATCCGGATGGCGCTGATCTCGAACCCGAGCGACGTGTACAGACGCCGGGCGGCGGTGTTCGAGCCGAACACGTTGAGCCCGATCGACCGCGCTCCCTGCGAGCGGGCGTGCTCCTCCCCGAGCTGCATGGCGGCCCGGCCCAGCCCGCGACCGCGGTGCGCCTCGTGGATCTGGATGTCCCACACCCACCAGGCGGTGTCATCCGGGCTCGGATCGGGCCCGATCCACAGCCACCCGACGACCTCGTCGCCCTCGACGACGTCGAACACGCGGTGGCCGGCGACGAGCTGCCCGTCGGGGAAGGCGCGCTCGACGCTCTTCTGCGCGTTCTCGCGTGCGACGTCGGGCGCCTCCCCGGCCGCCATGAGCTCGTCGGCATACGCGTCGCGGCTGCGGTCGATCCAGGCGGGCAGCCGGGAGGGGTCCATATCGCGGAGGGTGAGCGTCATCCCGGAAGTCTGCCAGCGCGGGGCGCGGCGCGGAAGCCGCTCGCCTCGCCCGCGATCGCCGCACGGTAGGCGCGCTCGTCGAGCGCCCCGATCCGCGAGTGCCTCCGGCCGTAGGCGAGGTAGATCGCGATGCCGACGGCCATCCAGCAGCCGAACGCGATCCAGGTGCCGCCCGAGAGCTGCGTCATGAGCGCGAGGCACGTCACGGCACCGAGGACGGGCACGACGGGGAAGAGCGGCACGCGGTACGTGCGCGGCAGGTCGGGGCGGCGGTATCGCAGGACGATGACGGCGACGTTGACGACCGTGAAGGCCGCGAACGTCCCGATGCTCGTCGCGTTCGCGAGCTCGCCGAGGGGCACGATGCCCGCAGCGACGGCGATCACGGCGCCCGTGATGAGGGTGCCGGCCACGGGCGTGCGGGTCGTCGGCGAGATGCGCCCGAAGACGCGCGGCACGAGCCCGTCGCGCGACATCGTGAGGAGGATGCGCGTCTGCCCGTACAGCACGGTCAGCACGATGCTCGCGAACGCGATGAGCGCGCCGATCGAGAACACGACGCCGAACCAGGGCTGGCCGGTCACCTCGGCGAGCACCGTCACGAGTCCGTGGTCGCGGAACCACGGCGCCTCGCGCGCGCCGACCGCCGCGATCGCGACGACGACGTAGATGGCCGTCACGAGGCCCATCCCGAGCAGGATGGCGCGCGGCAGGTCGCGCGCGGGGTCTCGCGCCTCCTCGCCCGCGGTCGAGGCCGCGTCGAACCCGATGTACGAGAAGAACAGCACGGCCGCGGCGCCCGTCACGCCCGGGAAGAACGCGTCGAACATGCCGTCGAAGTGATCGACGCGGAATGCGGTGAACGCGACCGCGGAGAAGAAGAGCAGGACGCCGACCTTGAGCGCGACGAGCACGGTGTTGATCCAGGCGGCCTCGCGCACGCCGCGCAGGAGCAGCACCATCGCGAGGATCACGAGCAGGAACGCGCTGAGGTTGAACACGCCGCCCTCGGCCGACGGATCCGAGGCGATCGCGGCCGGCAGCGAGAGCCCGAAGATCGCGAGGGTCTCGTCGACGTACTGCCCCGCGCCCGATGCGACCGCGGCGACCGAGACGCCGTACTCGAGGACGAGGCACCAGCCCACGACCCAGGCGACGCCCTCGCCGAGCGTGACGTACGCGTACGAGTAGCTCGAGCCCGACACCGGCACGGCGCCCGCCATCTCGGCGTACGACAGGGCGGAGAGCAGAGCGGGGACGGCCGCGAGCAGCACGCTCATCCAGATGCCGGGACCGGCATGCGGGATCTGCTCGGCCAGCAGAGCGAGGATGCCCGTGCCGAGCGTCGCGCCGACGGAGATCATGGCGAGCTGGATCATCGAGAGGTGGCGCCCCAGCGTCGCGGATCCCTCGCTCGACTGCCCGGCCTCGGCGACGAGCATGCCGATCGTGCGGCGGCGCAGGAGCTGGCCGCCGAGAGAGGCGCGGGTCATGCGGCGGTGCGCTTCTCGATCACGACGATCCGCGGCGCGTCGGCGTCGAGCTCCGCGGAGGCGCGCGAGAGATCGCCGCACATCGTGTCGGAGCCGCGTCCGCCCACGGGGCGGGTGATCTCGACGTCCCACCAGACCTCGCGCAGGCCCTCGATCTTGTCGCGCCCCCACTCCATGACGACGACCGATCCGTCGACGTCGATGTCGAGGTCGTCGAGCTCGAGCGCCGACGAGAGGCGGTACGCATCTGCGTGGACGAGCGGCGCCCCGCCGACGAGGGAGGGGTGCGTGCGCGCGATGACGAAGGTCGGGCTCTGGATGGGCCCGCGCACGCCGAGCGCATCGGCGAGGCCGCGCGTGAGCGTCGTCTTGCCGGCGCCGAGCGGCCCGGTCAGGACGACGAGGTCGCCCGCCTCGAGGTGCGCGCCGATGCGGCGGCCGAGGTTCTCCATGTCGGTCGCTGTGGGCACGTCGTGCGTGCCGAGCAGCTCGTCGGGGATCATCCCTTCACCCTCCGTGCCACGCGCGGTCCGATGCGCGTGACGATCTCGTAGTTGATCGTGCCCGCCGCGTCCGCCCACTCCTCGACCGCGGGAGCCCCCGCAGCGGGGTCGCCGAAGAGGATCGCCTCGTCGTCGACGGCGACCGGATGGTCACCCGCATCGACGACGAACTGGTCCATCGCAATCCGCCCGACCACGGGCATCCGGCGCCCGCCGATCACGACCGGCGCGCGGTTCGAGGCCTGGCGCGGGATGCCGTCGGCGTAGCCGAGCGGCACGAGGGCGAGCGTCGTCTCCCCCGCCGTGCGATGGACGTACCCGTATGAGACGCCCTGGCCGGCGGGCACGCGGCGCACGGCCGCCACCCGGCCGCGCAGGGTCATCGCGGGCCGCAGCCCGAGGTCGGCCGACGTCGCGTCGTCGAACGGCGAGAGCCCGTAGATGCCGACGCCGACGCGGACGGCGTCGAAGCGGGCGGCGGGCAGGCGGATGGCGGCGGCGGTCGCCGCGATGTGGCGGATGCGCGGCGAGAGCCCCGCCGCCTCGGCCTGCGCGAGCGCGCCCTCGAAGACGCGCACCTGCGCGAGGTCGTCGGCCTCGCTCGTGCCGGAGAGGTGGCTGAAGACGCCCTCGACGACGATGCGCCCGGCCTGCGCGAGGCGCGCGGCCTCCGCGAACGCCGCGGGCCAGTCGGCGGGGGCGAGCCCGTTGCGCCCGAGGCCGGTCTCGAGCTTGAGGTGCACGCGCGGCACCTCGTCGCCGGTCGCCGCGGCGGCGATCGCCGCGAGCTGCGGGATGCGCGAGACGCCGAGCTCGACCCGCGCGGCCACCGCGGCGGCGAAGTCCTCGACCGGGTCGTGCAGCCACGCGAGCACGGGCGCGTCGATGCCCGCGGCGCGCAGCGCGAGCGCCTCGGGGATCTCGGCGACCCCGAGCCGCGTCGCCCCTCCCTCGAGCGCCGCACGCGCCGCGGTCTCGGCGCCATGGCCGTAGCCGTCGGCCTTCACGACCGCGATGAACTCGCGCGTCCCCGTCACCTCGCGCAGATGCCGCACGTTGTGCACGATCGCCGCGCGATCGATGACGGCCTCACGCAGCGCGCGCCCCTCGCCGCTCACGGGGTCGTCTCGCCTGCGGTCGACGTGCCCGCGCCATCCGCGACATCCGAGCCATCCGCCTCGTCGCCATCCGCCTCGTCGAGAGGCGATTCGACGCCCGCGCTCACGACGTCGACCGCGGCAGGGCCCGCCTCCCCTTCGGCCGTGACGTAGGCGATCGCGAGCCCCGCATCGTGCGACAGCGAGAGGTGCAGCGCCGTGATCCCGAGGGACGCGACGGTCTGCGCGGTGGCGCCGGTGAGCTCGAATCGCGGCGCCTCGCGCTCGCCGAGCCGGGCGACCTCGATCTCGGTCCACGTCACGCCGTCCGAGCCGCCGAGCGCCTTGATGAGCGCCTCCTTCGCGGCGTAGCGCGCGGCGAGCGAGCGCAGCGGCAGGCCGCGCTCGTGCTCCGTGAACAGGCGGTCGCGCAGGCGCGGCGTGCGCATGATCGTGCTCTCGAACCGCGGGATGTCGACGAGGTCGACGCCGATGCCGACGATCATCCTTCTCCCTTCCGCCGTGCCCGTGCTGCGCGCTCCGACGCGCCTACTCGACTGTGACCGACTTCGCGAGGTTGCGGGGCTGGTCGACGTCGAGGCCCTTCGCGGTCGCGAGGCCCATCGCGAAGATGTGCAGCGGCACGACGGCGAGGATGGGCTCGAACAGCGGCGCCGCGAGCGGCACCCGGAGCACCTCGTCGGCGAAGGGCAGCACGGCCGCGTCGCCCTCCTCCGCGACCGCGATCACGCGGGCGCCGCGGGCGCGGATCTCCTCGATGTTCGAGATGACCTTCGCGTGCAGCGTCGCGCCCTGACGCGGCGACGGCACCATCACGAACACCGGCTGACCCGGCTCGATCAGCGCGATCGGGCCGTGCTTGAGCTCGCCCGCGGCGAACCCCTCCGCGTGGATGTACGACAGCTCCTTGAGCTTGAGCGCACCCTCCAGCGCGATCGGGTACCCCACGTGACGGCCCAGGAACAGCACCGACCGCGTGTCCGACATCCACCGCGAGAGCTGCTCGATGCGCTCCTGCTCGTTCTCCAGGATCCACCGGATCTTCTCCGGCAGCGCCTCCAGCTCCGCGATCGCCGCACCCGCGACCTCCGCCGACAGCGCGCCCCGCACCCGCCCCACGTGCAGCGCGAGCAGGTACAGCGCCGTGATCTGCGCCACGAACGCCTTCGTCGACGCCACCGCGACCTCCGGCCCCGCGTGCGTGTACACGATCGCGTCCGACTCCCGCGGGATCGTCGCACCCTGCGTGTTGCAGATCGACAGGGTCTTCGCGCCCAGACGCGCGGCCTCCTTCACCGCCATCAGCGTGTCCATCGTCTCGCCCGACTGGCTGATCGACACCACGAGCGTCTCCGGCCCCACGATCGGGTCGCGGTACCGGAACTCGTGCGCGAGCTCCACATCCACCGGGATCCGCGCCCACTGCTCGATCGCGTACTTCCCGACCAGACCCGCGTAGTACGCCGTCCCGCACGCCAGCACGATCACCCGGCTCACCCCCTGGAACAGCCCGTCCAGGCCATCCAGCTCGGGGATCACGATCTGCCCGTCCTGCACCCGACCCAGCACCGTGTTCGCGACCGCCTCGGGCTCCTCCGAGACCTCCTTGGCCATGAAGCTCGACCAGCCGCCCTTGTCCGCAGCCGCCGCATCCCACGACACCTCGAACGGCTCGACCTCCACGACCGCGCCGTCGAAGTCCGTCACCGACACGCCCTCCGGCGTGATCGACACGATCTGATCCTGCCCGATCGCCAGCGCACGACGCGTGTGCTCCACGAACGCCGCCACATCCGACCCGAGGAAGTTCTCCCCCTCGCCCAGGCCGATCACCAGCGGCGAGTTCCGCCGCGCGCCCACGACCAGACCCGGGTGATCCTCATGCATCGCCAGCAGCGTGAACGCGCCCTCCAGCCGCGACACCACCGCCCGGAACGCCGCAGCCAGATCCCCGCCCGCAGCCCGGTACTCCCGGCCCAGCAGCACCGCCGCGACCTCGGTGTCCGTCTGGCTGCGGAACGAGAACCCCTCCGCCTCCAGCTCCGCCTTCAGCGCAGAGAAGTTCTCGATGATGCCGTTGTGGATCACCGCCAGCCGGTCCTCATCCGCCAGATGCGGATGCGCGTTCAGATCCGTCGGACCGCCGTGCGTGGCCCACCGCGTGTGCCCGATCCCCGTCGTGCCGGCACCCAGCGGAGCCTCATCCAGCGCCTCCCGCAGACGCGCCAGCTTGCCCGCCTTCTTCCGCATCCCCAGCGACCCCTCCCGGTCGATCACGGCGATGCCCGCGGAGTCGTACCCCCGGTACTCGAGCCGAGCAAGACCCGCGAGAAGGATGTCCTGGCTTTCCCGAGGACCGACGTATCCGACGATTCCGCACATGCGCTCAATCCTAGGGACGCCATCCTGGGAACCCCGGCAGGCCACCGCCCCGGGCGCGGCTACGGGCGCACGACGAGCACGGGAGCGTCGACCGCGAGCACGGCGCGCATGGCGGGCGTCGCGACGAGCAGCCGGCCGGCTCCCTCGCGTCGGCGCATGCCCACGACGACGAGGTCGACCCCCTCGTCCGACACGATCGAGGCGAGCGCGTCGCCGTCCGCCGGCGCCTCCACCTCGACCGTGCGGGCAGCGCGCAGGCTCTCCGACGAGCCGCGCTCATCGGCGAGGGTGCGCAGCAGCGCCTCCTCGCCCGCCACGACGAGTCGGGAGCCGCGCCGGTCCGCCTCGGCCGCGGCTGCGGCGAGCGCCGAGCGGCCTTCCGCGCCCGGCACGAGCAGGGCGAGCACCGCGCTCATCGGCGGCCGATCCCGATCGCGGACCCCCGCCGGGCGCGCATCGCCGACTGGATGACCGGCAGCACGATGACGACGACGGCGACGACGATGAGCACGCCCGAGATCGGCCGGGTGAGGAAGCCGGTCGGGTCGCCGTCGAACAGGAGGAGCGCCCGCCGGATGCTCGACTCGAGCAGCGAGCCGAGCACGAACGCGAGCACGAGCGGGCCCGGCTCGAAGCCGAACTTCTTCATGAGGTACCCGAGGGCGCCGAAGCCGACGACGAGCGCCACGTCGAAGACGGAGTTGTTGATCGTGTAGGCGCCGATCAGGGTGATGAGCGCCGTGATGGGGGCGAGGATGGCCGCGCGCACGCGGAGGATGCGCACGAACAGTCCCACGAGCGGCAGCGACATGATGAGCAGCAGCACGTTGCCGATGTACATCGAGTTCACGACGCCCCAGAAGAGGTCGGGGTGCTGGTCGACGAGCTGCGGGCCGGGCGTCACGCCCTGGATGAGGAGCGCGCCGAACATGAGCGCCATCGTCGCGTTGGCCGGGATGCCGAGGGTGAGGAGAGGGATGAAGGAGCTCGTCGCCGCCGCGTTGTTCGCGGTCTCCGGGCCGGCGATGCCCTCGACCGCGCCGTGGCCGAACCGCGAAGGGTCCTTCGCGCGCTTCTTCTCGACGGCGTACCCCGCCATCGACGCGATGGTCGCTCCGCCCCCGGGCAGGAGACCGAGGAGGAAGCCCAGAACGGAGCCGCGCGCGAACGCGCCCGACGACTGCCGCAGCTCGGAGCGGCTGGGCCAGACGTTCGCGACGTGCGCAGGGGCGAGCGTCTCCGCGCGATGCCGCTCCTCGAGGCTGTAGAGGATCTCGCCGAGCCCGAACAGGCCCATCGCGATCGGCACGAAGTCGAGGCCGTCGGCGAGCTGCAGGCTCTCGAAGGTGAATCGCTCGGCCCCCGTGAAGGGGTCGCGCCCCACCGTGGCGAGGAGCAGGCCGATGCCCGCTGCGATGATCGCCTTGAGCTTCGAGCCGCTCGAGATCGTGGCGACGAGGAGGATGCCGAGCAGAGCGAGCGCCGCGTACTCGGCGGGCCCGAAGCTCAGCGCCCACCCCGCCACGATCGGCGCGAACACCGTGAGGCCGATGATCGCGACGGTGCCCCCGATGAACGAGCCGATCGCGGCGATGCCGAGCGCCGTGCCCGCCTTGCCGCGCTTCGCGAGCGCGTAGCCGTCGAAGACCGTCACGACCGAGCTCGCCTCGCCCGGCAGCCGCAGGAGGACCGAGGTGATCGTGCCGCCGTACTGCGCGCCGTAGAAGATGCCCGCGAGCATGATGATCGCCGTGACCGGCTCGATGCCGTAGGTCAGCGGCAGGAGGATGGCGATGGTCGCGGCGGGCCCGAGGCCCGGGAGCACGCCCACGAGCATGCCGACGACCACGCCGATGAGGCAGTAGAGGAGGTTGAGGGGCTCGAAGACGGTCGCGAAGCCGTCGAGCACGGGCTGGAAGTCCATGGTGTCTCCGCGGGTCAGAGCAGGTGGGGGATCGACGTCTTGAGGGCGACG
Organism: Microbacterium sp. JZ37; assembly: GCF_035188445.1. Classification (NCBI taxonomy): domain Bacteria; kingdom Bacillati; phylum Actinomycetota; class Actinomycetes; order Micrococcales; family Microbacteriaceae; genus Microbacterium; species Microbacterium sp. JZ37. The sequence continues at coordinate 2,613,057 of NZ_CP045253.1, forward strand.
ACGAAGACGAGGTAGAACCCGACGACGATCAGCACGGATCCGACGATGGAGAGGATCCAGCGCTCGTGGCCGAGGACGCGCAGCCAGAGGAAGGCCAGCAGGAGGGTCGGGATCTCGAAGCCGATCACCGGCAGCAGCGCCACGTACGCGACGAGACTCGCGAAGCCGGCAGCGGCCATCCACGACGCCCGCATGAACTTCTCTCCGTCGCCGCCGTGACGGCCCGCGACGAGCTGCGCGAGCGCGAGGATGACGACGACCGCGCTCACGGCGAGCGGCCAGAGTCCTGGCCCGGGCTTCGCGAGCGTCCCGATTCCGAGGGAGGTCGCGAGCACGGCGCCGAGCGCTCCGACCGCGGCCGCGACGAGGGAGCCGGCGAGGTTGGCGATCGGTCCGGCCGCGGGCGGCGAGTCGTCGATCGGAACGGGCGTGGTGTCGCCCGGCGGCGGCGCGGGTTGCGCGAACAGTCCGGCCATGCGGCGTCCTCTTCCTGGAGTCGTGCGGGCGGGCGCGCGGCCGGGGGTGCTCCCGGCCGCGCGCGCTCTCAGCCCTCGGTGAGCGAGATGCCGTTGTCCTCGACGAGCGCGCGGTAGGTGTCGGCGAGCTCGGTCCACTCGCTGACGACCTCGTCGCCCGAGATCTCGTGCGGCGTGAGGAGATTGGTCTCGTTGAGCTGCCGGTACGCGTCGGTCTCGAGCGCCGCGTCGATCGCGCTCACGAGCGCCTCCTGCACGTTCTCGGGGAGGCCCTTCGGCCCGGCGACCGCGCGGTACTGGGCGACGGGGATGTCGTAGCCCTCCTCCGCCGCGGTCGGGACGTCGGGCAGGTACTCGTTGCGCTCCTGGGAGAACGTCAGAAGCGGGGTGACCGTGCCCGCGTCGATCTGCGGCTTGGCCTCGCCGAGCTGGATCGTGGCGACCTGGACCTGGTCGCCCATGACCGCGGTGAGCGCGGGCGAGCCCGAGTCGAACGGCACGGCCGTGCCGTCGATGCCGGCCTCCGCGAAGAGGATCGCCTGCGCGAGCTGCGATCCGGTGCCGACGCCCGTCGTGCCGTACGAGAGGTCCTCGGCCCCGGAGAGGTCGTCGAGGCTGTCGAAGCCCGACGCGGTGCTCGCGACGAGCACGTAGTCGTCCTGCGAGAGGCCCTTGAGGACGGTGAGGTCGTCGAGGCTCACCGCCTCCTCCTCGCTGACGGCGAGCGGGGTGATCGTGATGAGCGACGCGTTGAGCAGCACGAGGTTGTACCCGTCGGCCTCGGAGGCGGCGACCTCCTCGGTGGCCAGCGCGCCGTTGGCGCCCGGCTTGTTCACGACGGGCACGGCGACGCCCAGCTCCTCCGCCATGCCCTCGGCGACAGCGCGGGCGATGAGGTCGGTCGATCCGCCCGCCGCCTGACCGACGGTGAGGGTGATCGGGCCGGTGGGGAACTCCTCGGCGTCACCGCCCGAGGCGATGTTGCCGCCGCATGCGGTCAGGGCGAGCGCGCCGGCGGCCAGGAGGCCGAGTCCTGCGAATCGGGTGGCGGTCATGTCGGTCCTTTCGGGTCGGGCGTCCTCGCCCGCTTTCGTTCGCGGCGTCCACACCGATGCGGGACGGGTACTCAGGTTAGGAAGGCGGATGGATGCACGTCCAAGCCAGATTCCGAATAGCGCGATACCCTCAGGGCATCATGTTCACGCTCGACCAGCTCCGCTGCTTCATCGCCGTCGCCGAGGAGCTCCACTTCGGACGCGCCGCGGAGCGCCTCCGCATGACCCAGCCGCCGCTGAGCCGTCAGATCCAGCGGCTCGAGGCGCACCTCGGCGTGACGCTGCTCGACCGGGACAACCGCAGCGTCGCGCTCACGGAGGCCGGCCAGGCCTTCCTCCGCGAGAGCCGGGAGATCCTCGCGGCCGTGCAGCGCGCGCCGTCCACGGCCCGCGAGGTCGCAGCCGGCCGCAGCGGGGTCGTGCGGATCGGCTTCACCGCCGCCTCCGGCTACAGCGTGCTCGGCCCGCTCCTGACCGCGATCTCGGAGGCGCTCCCGAACGTCCGGCTCGAGCTCGAGGAGCTCGTCACGAACGAGCAGCGCGACGCCCTCGCGGATGGCTCCCTCGACCTCGGTCTCGCGAGGCCGCCGTTCGACCCCGAGCGGTTCGACTCGCGCCTGCTGCTCGCCGAGGATCTCGTCCTGGCTGTGCCCGCCGGCCATCCGCTCGCCTCGGCCGCGGACATCCCGAGCCGCGAACGGCTGCAGACGGAGCCGCTCATCATGCACTCCCCCACGAAGGCGCGCTACTTCTACGACCTCGCGGTGCGGATGCTGCCGGTCGACCACGCCCGGGTGGTGCACGTCGTGAGCCAGATCGCGACGATGGTCGCGCTCGTGGCCGCCGGACGCGGCATCGCGTTCGTGCCGGAGTCGGCACGCCTGCTCGGCATCGACGGGGTGGCCTACGTCGACCTCGGCCCGGACGCTCACGACATCGTGCAGCTGCACGCGATCTGGAGCAGCGCGAGCCGGAATCCCGCACTCGCGCGCGTCGTCCGCCTCCTGGACGACCTGCCCGCCTGATACCTCGAGAGCATCGAACTATCCACTCTTTGGCTTGGACAGGTATGGCGGGCCCCGCCTAGCGTGACGGTATCCCGTTCGTCGCCGGGTCGCCGGCACTGGCTCCAGGAGCACTCGTGGCACGTCTCACCCCCGCCGAACTGGCGGCTCACCTGAAGGATGGACTCCTCTCCTTCCCCGTCACCGCGTTCACCCGCGAGCTCGCCTTCGATGAGCGCGCCTACCGCGAGCACGTCGAGTGGCAGGCGAGCTACGACGTCGCGGGGCTGTTCGCCGCGGGCGGCACCGGCGAGGGCTTCAGCCTGAGCCCGGCGGAATCCGCTGCCGTCGTGCGCGCGGCGGTCGAATCCTCCCGCCCTGAGGTGCCTGTGCTCGCCTCGTCCGGCGGCGCCACCTGGCAGGCGGTCGAGAACGCCCGCGCAGCCGAGGAGGCGGGCGCGGAGGGGCTCCTCGTGCTGCCGCCCTACCTCACCGAGTGCGATCAGCGCGGACTCGAGGCGCACGTCGACGCGATCGCCTCCGCGACGCGGATCGGCATCATCGTCTACAACCGGGCGAACGCGGTGTACTCCGCGGAGACGGTCGAGCGCCTCGCGGACCGCCACGAGAACTTCATCGGGTTCAAGGACGCGATCGGCGACATCGAGCACCTCGCCAAGGTCTACGCGCGCAACGGCGACCGTCTCTTCTACCTCGGGGGCCTGCCGACCGCCGAGACTTACGCCCTTCCGCTCCTGCAGATGGGCATGAGCACCTACTCGTCCGCGCTGTTCAACTTCCTCCCCGAGTTCGCGCTCGAGTTCTACCGCGATGTGCGCGCGCAGGATCGCGGCGCCGTCACCGAGAAGCTCTCGCGCTTCGTGCTGCCGTACCTCGACATCCGCGATCGAGGCCGCGGCTACGGCGTCTCGATCGTCAAGGCAGGGCTGCGCGCCGTCGGCCGCGACGCCGGGCCCGTCCGCCCTCCTCTGCAGGACCTCTCCGAGCAGGACCTCGCCGACCTCGCCGCGCTCATCGAGCGCGCGGGCGTCCGCGCCCCCGCCGCCGTCTGATCGAAAGGAACCGCATGACCACCCTCACGGGCCACTCGCTCATCGCCGGCGCACGCGTGCCGGGAACCGCGGGAACGACACACGGCGTCTCGCCGCTCACCGGCGAGCGCCTCGAGCCTGCCTACACCCTGCTCGACGTCGACCCGGTCGGAGAGGCGACGGCCGCAGCCGAGGCCGCATTCCCGTCGTTCTCGTCGCTCGACCCGTCGGCGCACGCCGCGTTCCTCGACGACGTCGCCGACCGCATCGATGCGCTCGGCGACGCCCTCATCGAGCGCGCCGCCCTCGAGACCGGGCTCACGTCGGCCCGACTCGCCGGAGAGCGGACGCGCACGACGAACCAGCTGCGGCTGTTCGCGCGCGTCGTGCGGCAGGGCGACTTCCGCGGCGTCCGCGTCGATCCCGCCCTGCCCGACCGCTCGCCGCTCCCGCGCCCCGACATCCGCCAGCGCAAGGTCGCCCTCGGGCCCGTGGCGGTGTTCGGCGCGTCGAACTTCCCACTCGCCTTCTCCACCGCGGGTGGAGACACCGCCTCCGCCCTCGCCGCCGGCTGCCCCGTCGTCTTCAAGGCGCACAACGCGCATCCCGGCACGAGCGAGCTCGTCGCGTCGGCGATCGTCGACGCCATCACCGCGGCAGGCCTGCACCCCGGCGTCTTCTCGCTCGTATACGGGCCCGGCGCCGCGGTGGGGCAGGCGCTCGTCGCCGACCCGGCCATCCAGGCCGTCGGCTTCACCGGCTCGCGCGCGGGCGGCCTCGCGATCGTCCGGACGGCGCAGAGCCGCGCCGTGCCGATCCCCGTGTACGCCGAGATGAGCTCGGTGAACCCGGTCTTCATCCTGCCCGGGGCGCTGGATGGCGACATCGAGGCGCTCGCGACGGGGTACGTCGCGAGCGTGACGGGCTCGAGCGGACAGCTCTGCACGCAGCCCGGCATCGTGTTCGTGCCGCGCGGAGAGGCCGGCGACCGGTTCGTCGCGGCGACGTCGCGCCTCGTCGACGAGGCCGCGGGGCAGGTCATGCTCACGGCGGGAATGGCACGGGCCTGGCGCGAGGGGGTCGCCGCGCGCGAGCACCTGGACGTCGAGGTGCTCGCCCGCGGCGCCGAGGGTGCGGGCGAGAACGCGCCGGCACCCGTCATCCACGGTGTCGACGCCGCGTCGTTCATCGCCGACGACGCCCTGCAGGCCGAGATCTTCGGCGCCGCATCGCTGGTCGTCCGATACGACGCGGCCGATGACCTCACCGCGGCCGCGGGCCGGCTCGAGGGCCAGCTGACCGCGACCATCCAGCTCGCCGAACGGGACCACGCGCTCGCGGCGGCGCTCCTTCCCGTGCTCGAGCGGAAGGCCGGGCGGATCCTCGCGAACGGCTGGCCGACCGGCGTCGAGGTCGGGCATGCGATGGTGCACGGCGGCCCGTTCCCCGCGACATCGGATGGCCGCACGACGAGCGTCGGGACACTCGCGATCGAGCGCTTCCTCCGACCGGTGGCGTACCAGGGGCTCCCTGACGCGCTCCTTCCCGCGCCGCTGCGCGACGCGAACCCGTGGAACCTCACGCGCCTCGTCGACGGCGTGCTCCAGCCCGGAGGTGCCGCATGAGCGCCGTCGTCTCCCGCGTCGAGGTCGTGCCCGTCGCGGGCCACGACTCGATGCTCCTCAACCTGTCCGGCGCGCACGGGCCGTTCTTCACGCGCAACATCGCGATCGTCACCGACTCCGACGGCCGCGAGGGCCTCGGGGAGGTGCCGGGCGGCGAGGCCATCCGCGCCACGATCGCCGAGGCCGGCGAGCTGCTCGTCGGGCAGCCCGTGGCGCGATTCCGCTCCCTCCTGCGCGAGATCGCCCGACGGTTCGCCGACCGCGACGCAGGCGGGCGCGGCCTGCAGACGTTCGACCTCCGGACGACCGTCCACGCCGTGACGGCGCTCGAGTCGGCCCTCCTCGACCTGCACGGGCAGGAGCTCGGCGTGCCCGTGGCCGAGCTCCTCGGATCCGGGCAGCAGCGCGACAGCGTGCCGATGCTCGGATACCTGTTCTTCGTCGGCGACGCCGATCGCACCGACCTGCCCTACCTCCGCGAGCCCGACGGGGCGGACGAGTGGGAGCGCCTGCGCCGAGAGGAGGCCATGACCGCCGACGCGGTCGTGCGCCTCGCGGAGGCCGCCCAGGCGAGGTACGGATTCACCGACTTCAAGCTCAAGGGCGGCGTGCTCGACGGCGACGCCGAGGTGGATGTCGTCACGGCGCTGGCGCGGCGCTTCCCCGAGGCCCGCATCACGCTCGATCCGAACGGCGGGTGGCTGCTGGCCGACGCCGTGCGCCTCGGGGAGCGGCTTCGCGGTGTCGTCGCCTACGCGGAGGATCCCTGCGGTGCGGAGGGGCCGTTCTCGGGTCGCGAGGTGATGGCCGAGTTCCGACGGCGCACGGGGCTGCGCACGGCGACGAACATGATCGCGACCGACTGGCGCGAGATGGCGCACGCCGTGCGCGAGAACGCCGTCGACATCCCGCTGGCCGACCCGCACTTCTGGACGATGGCCGGGTCGGTGCGAGTCGCCGAGCTGTGCGCCGACTTCGATCTCACGTGGGGGTCGCACTCGAACAACCACTTCGACGTGTCGCTCGCGATGTTCACGCACGTCGGGGCGGCCGCGCCCGGCGCGATCACGGCGCTCGACACCCACTGGATCTGGCAGGACGGCCAGGGTCTCACGACGGCGCCCCTGCAGATCCGGGATGGCGCGGTGCGGGTTCCCGACGCACCGGGTCTCGGCGTGACGATCGACCGCGATCGGCTCGCCTCCGCGCACGAGCTCTACCTCGAGCACGGCCTCGGCGCCCGTGACGACGCCGTGGCGATGCAGTACCTCCTCCGCGAGTGGGTGTTCGACCCCAAGCGACCCTGCCTCGTCCGCTGATCCGGAGGCCGCCTACCCCGTCGCCCGTCCCCCGCATCCCCCTCCCTTTCCTTTTCCGCCCTCTCTTCCCTCCCCACCTCCCGTGTCTCGTTTCGGGTGGGAATGCCCTCGGCATTCCCACCCGAAGCGAGACACGGGAGGTATTTCATTGGACAGATTATGGATCTGTACGATAGATTCAGGCCATCCGCTCGATGAGGAGAACCCCGTGACGTACACGCCCGACGCCATCCGCACCATCCGCCTGTCGACGCTCCGCCTGCCGCTGCAGACCGCGATCTCCGACGCCAAGGTCTTCACCGGCCGACAGAAGCCCATGACCGAGGTCGCCTTCCTCATCGCCCAGATCGAGACCGAGCAGGGCTTCGCCGGGCACGGCTTCAGCTACTCCAAGCGAGCCGGCGGCCCGGCGCAGTACGCGCATGCGAAGGAGGTCGCCGAGGCGGCCATCGGCGAGGACCCGAACGACATCCAGAAGCTCTACACGAAGCTCCTCTGGGCCGGAGCGTCCGTCGGCCGCTCAGGCGTCGCGACGCAGGCGCTCGCTGCGATCGACATCGCCCTCTACGACCTCAAGGCCAAGCGCGCCGGCCTCCCGCTCTCGAAGCTGCTCGGCGCTCACCGCGACTCGGTCCGCACCTACAACACGTCGGGCGGATTCCTCAACGCGTCCATCGACGAGGTCCGCGAGCGGGCGTCGCGGTCGATCGAGGAGGGGATCGGCGGCATCAAGATCAAGGTCGGGCTCCCCGACACGGCAGAGGACCTCCGCCGCGTGCGCGCCGTCCGCGAGCACGTCGGCGACGCCGTGCCGCTCATGGTCGACGCCAACCAGCAGTGGGATCGTGCGACCGCGCTGCGGATGGGCCGTCGGCTCGAGGAGTACGACCTCGTCTGGATCGAGGAGCCCCTCGACGCCTATGACGCGGAAGGGCACGCCGATCTCGCGCGCGCCCTCGACACGCCGATCGCGACGGGCGAGATGCTCGCGTCCGTCGCGGAGCACGAGCGGCTGATCGCGGCACGATCGTGCGACATCATCCAGCCCGATGCCCCGCGCGTCGGCGGCATCACGCAGTTCCTGCGGCTCATGACGCTCGCCGACCAGGCGGGGCTCGACCTCGCACCGCACTTCGCCATGGAGATCCACCTGCACCTCGCCGCCTGCTACCCGCGCGAGCCGTGGGTCGAGCACTTCGACTGGCTCGACCCGCTCTTCGAGGAGCGCCTCGAGACGCGCGACGGCCGCATGATCGTGCCCGACCGCCCCGGCCTCGGCATCACCTTCAGCGACCAGGCGCGCGCCTGGACGACCGATTCGGTCGCGATCGGGCGATGACGGATGGACGCGGGCGCGGCATGCGCGCGGATGGCCGCGGGAGCCGCCTGCGGAATGGGACGATGAGCGGATGAGCACATCGCGCTCCGAGGAGATCGCCCGCGTCCTCGCCGCCCGGATCGTCGAGGGCGTCATCGCACCCGGCGAGCGCCTGCCGAGCGAGGGGCGCCTCGTCGACGAGTTCGGCGCGAGCCGGACCGTCGTGCGCGAGGCGCTCCAGCGGCTCCAGTCCCGCGGCCTCGTGCGCACCCGGGTCGGGTCGGGGAGCTACGCGCTCACTCCCCCCGCGCCCGTCACGGGCGACGACTGGCTCGCCGCTCGCGACGCCTCGGAGCGGAACGAGCTCCACGCCTTCCGTACCGCGATCGAGACCGAGGCCGCCGCGCTCGCCGCGCGCCGGCCATCCGCTGCCGACCTCGCGGCGGTCGACGCGGCCCTGGCCGACCTGGAGAGCGCGACGCTGCCGGCCGCGTCGGCCGAGGCCGACTTCGCCTTCCATCGCGCGGTCGCGGCGGCTTCAGGCAACCGCTACCTGCTGGCCGCGCTCGATCGGATGGGTGCGCGCGCCATCGTCCTCCCGCCGGCACGGATCTCCGATTCCGAGCGGGCGAGCGCTGAGGCCGCGGCGGTCGTCTCCGAGCACCGCGCGATCGCGGCGGCCATCCGCTCGGGAGACCCGCTCGCCGCTGCGGCGGCGATGCGCGCCCATCTCGCGGCCTCCGCCGCGCGCCGCGCAGGCTGAGCGCCCACGCCGCCCCGGCCGCTTCTACAGCTTGCGCAGGAGCACGCTCTCGACGTTGTGGTCGGCGCCCTTGTTGAGCACGAGCGTCGCGCGGTGCTTCGTCGGCGCGACGTTCTCGAGCAGGTTCGGCAGGTTGATGTCGTTCCAGATGCCCCGGGCCGTGCTGATGGCCTCCTCGTCGCTGAGGTGCTGGAAGACGTTGAAGTACGACGACGGGTTCGAGAACGCGCCCTCCCGCAGCGCGAGGAAGCGGTTGACGAACCACTCCTCGATGTGCGCGGCGTCGGCGTCGACGTAGATCGAGAAGTCGAACAGGTCGCTGACCGCGACGTCGTTCGGCGTGGGCGGCGGCTGCAGGACGTTGAGCCCCTCGATGATGAGCACGTCGGGCCGCCGCACGACGACCTGCGCGTCGGGCATGATGTCGTACTTCATGTGCGAGTAGAACGGGGCCCGCACCTCGTCGGCACCGCTCTTCACGCGCGTGACGAAGTCGACGAGAGCACGGCGGTCGTACGACTCGGGGAAGCCCTTGCGGCTCATGATCCCGCGCCGCTCGAGCTCGGCGTTGGGGTAGAGGAAGCCGTCCGTCGTGACGAGCTCGACGCGCGGGGTGTCCGGCCAGCGGCTGATCAGCTCGCGGAGCAGGCGCGCGACCGTCGACTTGCCGACCGCGACCGACCCCGCGACCCCGATGACGAACGGGGTCGTCGGATCCTCCTCCTGGAGGAACGTCGACACCTCGGCGCCGATTCGGCGCACCCCGCTCGCCCAGATGCTGAGCGTGCGGCTCAGCGGCAGGTGGACGTCTCGCACCTCGGCGATGTCGAGCCGGTCGCCGAGCCCGCGCAGCTGAACGACCTCGGTCTCGGTGAGCGGCTGATCCATGCCCGCCGCCATCCGCGCCCACTCGGCGCGGGGGATCTCGCGGTACAGCGAGAGGGAGGCGGGAACGGCTGTCGGACTCATCCGCAACATCGTACCGGGGCGGATGACCGGGGCCCGGCGGCAGGACGGCCGGGGCACAGCGGCAGGATGGCCGGGGCACAGCGGCAGGACGGCCGGGCGAGGCCCGACCCGCGCGCGCTGGCGCGGGTCGGGCCGGGCGTCACACGAGCCGCTCGAGCTCGGCCGGCGTCCCGGTCATGATCACGGCGGCATGCTCGGTGATGCGCTCGATCGGCCAGTCCCACCAGCGCACCGCGAGGAGCCGGCGGACATCCTCTTCGTCGAACCGCATGCGGATGCGCCGCGCGGGGTTCCCTCCCACGACCTCGTACGGCGCGACGTCCTTCGTGACGACACTGTGCGCGCCGATCACCGCGCCGTCGCCGATGGTCACGCCGGGGAGGATCGTCGCCTCGCGGCCGATCCACACGTCGTTGCCGACGACCGTGTCGCCGCGCTGCTCGATCGCGAGGAAGGCGTCGAGGGTGTTCTCCAGCCAGGCCCCGCCGAACATCGTGAACGGATAGGTGGATGGTCCGACCATCGGATGGCTGCCGCCCGGCATGAGGAACGTCGCACCCGGGGCGATCGCCGTGAAGCGGCCGATGACGAGGCGCTGGGGGCCGTAGAGGTACCGGACGTTGGCCTCCTCGAACGGCGGACGGGTTCCCTCGTCGTCGTAGTACGTGTACTCGCCGACCTCGATGAGCTCGGACGTCACGACGCTCCGGAGGAACACGACGTTCGACAGCTCCGGTCGCGTCGTCGGCGTGGGCTGGGAGGGGTCGGGGATGCGGGGATCGGTCACTGCTGCTCCTCCTCGGGGGTCATCCACTGCACGAGCTGGTACACGACGCCGTTCGGGTCGGCCATCTGGAAGTAGCGCTCGCCCCACGGCTCGGTCTCGATCGGCGTGACGATCTCGACGCCCTCGGCACGCAGGCGCTCGTACTGCGCGTCGATGTCGGGAACGACGAACACCACGAGCAGTCCCCCGGCATCGTGCGCCTGCGCGGCGGGCCTGAAGGTCCCGAGCCCGGTGCGCAGGTAGATGAGCGCGAACCCCGCCTCGGGGTGCGCGAGCGAGCAGAACCCGTCGGCGGACATGGTCTCGGAGAAGCCGAGATGCCGCTTCACCCAGGCGGCGGACGCCTCGACGTCGCGGACATTGAGCGAGAGGGCGGATTCGGTGATGTGCATGGAACGGCCTCCTGTCGGTCGGATGGTCTCGGCTGCGGATGCGGTCGTGCGGGTCATCGCGTCCTCCTTCTCCTCAACGGAACGTCGTACACTGTACGGTATACGACGTACAGAGCACAACCCCGTCCATGGCAGGATCATTCCCATGTCCTCGAACCGCACCGGATCCGGCGAGCCCAGCGCCACGCTCGCCCTGCTGTGGGGCGAGCCCGCTCGCACGCAGCGGAAGGGGCCCGCGCGCTCGCTCACCGCGGTCCAGCTCGTCGATGCCGCGCTCGAGCTCGCCGACGAGAGCGGCCTGGCCGCGGTGACCATCCGCGCCGTGGCCGAGCGGGTGGGAGTGTCGGCGATGTCGGTCTACACGTATGTCCCCGGCAAGCCGGAACTGCTGGACCTCATGGTCGACGCGCTCTACGGCCGGATGCCCCGGCGCCCCTGGGCGGATGAGACGTGGCGGGCGCGGCTCGGGATGGTCGCCGAGGCGAATCGCGAGCTGCTGACGGAGCACGCATGGCTGACCGAGGTCGCCGCTCTGAGCCGGCCGCCCCTCGGGCCCGGACTGATGGCGAAGTACGAGCACGAGCTCGCGGCGTTCGACGGGACGGGACTCGCGGATGCCGACGTCGACGCGGCGCTGACCTATCTGCTCGGCTTCGTGCAGGCACACTGCCGCGCGGCGCACGACGCGCAGCGCGCCACGACGGATTCGGCGATGAGCGACGGCGAGTGGTGGGCGGCCAACCAGCCGATCCTCGCGCGCGCGTTCGACCCGACGCGCTATCCCCGCGCCGTCCGGATCGGAGCCGCAGCCGGGGAGGCGCAAGGGTCTGCCTGGGCGGCGGATCGGGCGTGGGAGTTCGGCCTTGCTCGCACACTCGACGGCCTCGCCGCGCTCATCGACTCGGCCTGAGCCCCGCGGACGGGAGCGGGCGAGGCGAGTTCCGGCGACCCGCAGGCCGCCCTCTCGCCTCGCCCGCTCCTCAGTGACCGGCGACGATCCGGATCAGCCGCAGGGGTTCTGCGTCGTCACGGCGCCGTTCGCGACCGCAGCGGTCGTGCCCGACAGGACGTAGTCGGACCCGCCGTTGTTGTCCCACGTGCCCGCGCCGTTGTTGAACGCCGCCGTCACCGACGCGCCGTTCGAGTCGATCGTCCGCGACACCCATCCCGAGCACGCCGCCGTCATCGACTGCCCCGGCGCCGTCGTCCACGCGCCCGAGCCGACCTTGTAGTGGATGTTGTACGCCGACCATCCCTTCGACGTCGAGTAGTACACCGTCAGGTCGTCGGTCGACGTCGTCGCGCAGGGGTTCTGCGTCGTCACGGCGCCGTTCGCGACCGCAGCGGTCGTGCCCGACAGGACGTAGTCGGCTCCGCCGTTGTTGTCCCACGTGCCCGCGCCGTTGTTGAACGCCGCCGTCACCGACGCGCCGTTCGAGTCGATCGTCCGCGACACCCATCCCGAGCACGCCGCCGTCATCGGCTGCCCCGGCGCCGTCGTCCACGCGCCCGCGCCGACCTTGTAGTGGATGTTGTACGCCGACCATCCCTTCGACGTCGAGTAGTACACCGTCAGGTCGTCGCCGGTGACGGGGCCCGTCGTCGCCTTCGCGTCCTTGTGGAGCGCGATGGCGTCGTCGGCGCCCACCGTCGCGGTGAACTGGCCGCCCGAGACGGTGATCGTGGGGCCCGACCACACGCCGTTCGTCTTCACGGCGTCGATGACGTTGTAGTAGGTGCCGTCGGGCAGGCTCGTCGTGAACGTGCGGGTGAGGTCCCCGCCGCGGTTGATCGCGACGAAGCCGGCGTCTCCGCGGCCGAACGCGATCGCGCTGCTGCCATTGGTCCACTTGTCCGTGATCGGCTTGCCGTACGTGGCGGTGCGGAAGCCGACCATGTTGAGGATGTCGTTCTGCTTGTGCGTGAAGGTCCATCCGCCCTGAGGGCTCGCGTCGACGACCGCGCCCGCGCCATCCGTCTCCGGGCCGGCGTCCTTGTTGCTGAACGCGTAGCCGGAGTGGATCGACGGCGAGCCGTAGTTCCAGGCGAGCGTGAAGATCTGCGCGAGGTCGTAGGCGGCGCCGTCCTTGTACGAGAGGGTCTCGCCGTTGCGCTCGGTGTCGTGGTTGTCGACGAACACCGCGGCGTTGGCCTGCGGGAGGAAGCCGCTCCAGGTCGCGCCGATGCCGTTGCCCTCGATGAGCCAGTTGAGCGTGCGGCCGCCGAACGCCTCCTTGAGCTTGCGCGCGAACGCGAACTCGTGGATGTCGCCGATCGAGGTGTACTCCTCCGGCTGGATGGGCTCGTTGGCGCGGATGACCTCCTGCACGACGTAGAGCGAATCGCGGTTCTTCACCTTGCTCCAGATGCCCTGCATGTCGGTGGCGGCGATGTGCTTCACGGCGTCGATGCGGAAGCCGGCGACGCCCATGTCGACGAGCTTGTTGAGGTAGCCGGCGATCGTGTTCTGCACGTACGTCGAGCTCGTGTTGAGGTCAGCGAGGTTGACGAGATTGCACTCCTGCACCTCCCAGCGGTCCTGGTAGTTGACGATGTCGCGCTTGCAGCCGTGGAAGTCCCAGCTCTGGTAGAGCCCGGGGTACGTGTAGTGCTGGTACTGGGTTCCGGCCCATCCGGTGCCGCCCGCGGACTGCCCCGACATGTGGTTGATCACGGCATCGACGATGACGCCCACCCCCGCCGCGTTGCACGTGTCGATCATGTTCTGGAACTCGGCCTCGGTGCCGAGGCGCGAGTCGAGCTTGTACGAGACCGGCTGGTAGTGCGTCCACCACGCCGATCCGAGGACGTGCTCCTGCGGTGGCGACGTCTGCACGTACCCGTATCCCGCAGGGCCGAGGGTCTCCGTGCACTCGCGGGCGATCGCATCCCACGTGTACTCGAACAGGACGGCCGTGGTGTCCTTCGGCCCGGGAGCGGCGGCTTCGGCGGGCTCGGCAGGAGCGGCGATCGCGAGGAGCGGGGCCGCGAGGGCGAGGGCTCCGGCGAGCGCGAGCGCGCGGAGCGGGCGCCTTCTGCGGCGCGGGCGGTCGACGGTCGGGGCAGGGTTCATCGGGGCATGCTCCTTCGCTTGTCGTCGATGCGCGCTTCGCCTTCGAGTGCGCACCGGGGCACATCCGCGTGCCCGCTGTGACGCTAGCGGCGCGGATGGGTCTGCTGCAAGCGTTTGCAGAAAATCCGTCGAGGGCGGATGGTGATGGCGCGGGTCGCGCGCAATCTCGGGGCTTCTCATCGACATGAGTCGGCAAGCGCTTGCATCCACGGCGCGACCACTACGCTGTCGACGTGCGCCTCGGAGTCCTCGACATCGGTTCGAACACCGTCCACCTGCTCGTCGCGGATGCCCACCCCGGCGGCAGACCGCTCGCGCAGACGAGCGAGAAGTCCGTCCTGCGGCTCATGCGCTATCTCGAGGACGACGGGCGCATCTCCGACGAGGGTGTGAAGGCGATCATCGACGCCGTGCATCGCGCGCGCGAGGTGGCCGAGAAGGAGGGCGTCGACGAGCTGCTCGCCACGGCGACCTCCGCCGTGCGCGAGGCCGCGAACGGCACCGACGTCATCCTGCAGATCGAGGCCGCGCTCGGCCAGCCGCTCCAGGTGCTGGGCGGCGAGCAGGAGGCGCGCTTCACGTTCCTCGCGGTCCGGCGCTGGTTCGGCTGGTCGGCGGGACAGATCCTCCTCTTCGACATCGGCGGCGGGTCGCTCGAGATCGCGGGCGGCAGCGAGGAGCTGCCCGATCTCGCCGAGTCGGTCCCGCTGGGCGCCGGCCGGATGACGATCGGGTTCCTGCCCGACGACCCGCCCGGCGACCGGCAGGTCGACCGGCTCCGCGCGCACGCAGCGTCGGCGCTCGCTCCGATCGCCGAGCGCTTCGCATCGCTCCCCCGCCCCGACCACGTCGTGGGGTCGTCGAAGACGATCCGCTCCCTCGCGCGGCTCGCGGGCCATCCGCTCGAGGGCTGGGCCGGCAACGACCGGATGGTGCTGCGCCGCGACGCGCTCGGCTCCTGGATCCCGGTGCTCGCGCGGATCCCCGCGCAGGCGCGGCAGGAGCTGCCCGGCATCACGGCCGATCGCACGTTCCAGATCACGGCGGGTGCGGTCGTCCTGCACGAGGCGATGGCCGCACTCGAGGTCGACGAGCTCGAGGTGTCGCCGTGGGCGCTCCGCGAGGGCGTGCTGCTGCGCTACATCGAGGACCTGGGCTGGTAATCCCCACTTCTGGCGCGGGATTCCGCGCCGCGCCGAGGGCTACCGTGGAAGAGTGAGCGACGAAGACACCGGCTGCGGCTGCGGGTGCGGAACCCCCGGGCGCGGCGCTTTCCTCTCCCTGAGCACACGGCCGCCTTCGACGGCGCCGGACCGCACAGGGCGCCACGCGATCGAGCAGGCGCGCATCCCGGCGGGCGCGTTCACGATGGGCGACTCGTCGGGCGATCGCAATCCGCAGGATGGCGAGACGCCGCTGCACCGCGTGACGCTCGACGCGTTCGAGATCGACGCGACGACCGTGACCAACGCCGACTTCGCGCGCTTCGTCGACGACACCGGCTACCGCACCGAGGCCGAGACGTTCGGCTTCTCGGCGGTGTTCCACCTCGCTGTCGCGGCTCCGGAGGAGGACATCGTCGGTCAGCCGCCGGGGACGCCCTGGTGGTTCGGCGTCAGGGGCGCCGACTGGCGCCATCCGGGAGGATCTCGCTCCGACCTCGACGGACTCGACGACCATCCGGTTGTGCACGTCAGCTGGAACGACGCCGTCGCGTACTGCGCGTGGGCCGGTCGCCGCCTGCTCACCGAGGCCGAGTGGGAGTACGCCGCGCGCGGCGGAATCGACGGCGCGAAGTACCCGTGGGGCGACGCGGAGGTCGACGAGGGCGGATGGCGCGCCAACATCTGGCAGGGCGTGTTCCCGCGCGAGAACACTCTGGACGACGGATGGCTCACCACGGCTCCCGTGCGCACCTTCCAACCGAACGGCTTTGGGCTCTGGCAGACCGTCGGGAACGTGTGGGAGTGGTGTCAGGACTGGTTCGATCCGCGCACCTACGAGCGCGGCGACGTCGAGAACCCGAGAGGGCCCGCCACCGGGGCCGCGCGCATCCTGCGCGGCGGCAGCTATCTCTGCCACATCTCGTACTGCAACCGCTACCGCAACTCCGCCCGGTCGCAGAACACCCCGGACTCGTCGATGGGCAACGCCGGGTTCCGCACCGTCGCGCTCCGCGAGGAGCGCTCGTGAGCCGCTTCCCGCAGCGCGTCTACCGCGAGGGCGACGAACCCGATCCCCGTTTCAGCCTCGCGAACGAGCGCACGTTCCTCGCGTGGCTCCGCACCGCGCTCGCGATGTACGCCGGCGCGTTCGCTCTCGAGGCGCTCGACATCCCGACGGCCGCCGGGTGGCGCCTCGCGGCCGCGGCCGTCTTCCTCGTGCTGGGCACGCTCGCCGCCATCCAGGCCTGGCTCGGGTGGGCGCGCACCGAGAAGGCGCTCCGTCTGGGCCGGCCGCTTCCCGGGCTCGGCGTCGGAGGGGTCATCGTCGCCGGTGTGGTCGTCGCCGTGGCGCTCGTCACCATCGGGATGTTCGTGTGACGGACGCCGTCTTCGACCCGGGGCTGCAGCCCGAGCGCACGCTGCTCGCATGGCGCCGCACGTGCCTCTCCTTCGGGCTCGCGAGTCTCGTCGCCATGCGCTTCACGGCGGAGTCGCTCGGATTCGCGGCCGTGATCGTGGGCCTCGTGGGGGCAGGGCTCGCCGTGGGCGCGTACTTCGCGGCGGCCATCGGATACCGCCGCGCGCACGCGTCGCTCCACCGTTCCGGCGCCCTGGAGCGGGGAGCGTGGCCGCTCGCTCTCGCGACCGCCGCCGCGCTCATGCTCGGCGCCGCGTGCGCCGGCTACCTCGTGATGGGCGCTCTCGGGAGCTGAGGCCCGTCATCCTCGTCAGACTAGCGTTCGTCGTCGAAACCGGTGCTCCCGGCACAGGTCCCGACGACCAGGGCTAGTCTCGACGGCGGTGGGCGGTTCCCGGCCCGCGCTCAGGCGAAGAGGGAGTACGTGACGAGCGCGCCGCCGCGTCCCCGAGACCGTTCGACGACGACCTCGGGCGGTCGCTCGGCCTTGCACTGGCCTGCGCCCGCTGCCGGCGGCAGTCCGCCGATGAACGGGCGCGCCTTGCCCTTCGACCGGTCGCGGACGTGCTCGGCGACGCCATCCGGAACCCTCATGACCGGGCCGCAGCGCGAGCCGTCGATCACGACGTGCACCGAGACATCCGCCGGCGCCGAAGGCTCATCCGGCTGGTCATCCGCGTGCGCGGCGCCGCCGAATGCGAGCGCGCCGCAGATGGCGAGCACCCCGCCCCATCGCGCCGTCCGCCGCATCACCCCCGAAGCATATCGGGGCGCTGCCGCAGCGCGATACACGGATGGCGCCACGCGTGCGGGCGTGGCGCCATCCGGGCTCAGGCTGCGGGCAGATCGAGCGTGTGCGCGGTGTGATCCCGCTTCGTGCGCAGGTAGTTCGCGTTGGCGGCCGAGAGGTGCACGGCCGTGGGAACGCGCTCCTCGACCGCGACGCCGAGGGCGCCGAGCTGGGCGGCCTTGTCGGGATTGTTGCTCAGCAGGCGGATGCGGTCGACGCCGACCGCGCGCAGCATCTGCGCCGCCGCGGTGTAGTCGCGCTCGTCCTCACCGTGGCCGAGCGCGAGGTTCGCCTCGTAGGTGTCGAGTCCCGCGTCCTGCAGCGCATAGGCATCGAGCTTCGCGTAGAGTCCGATGCCGCGTCCCTCCTGGCGGAGGTACAGCAGGAATCCGCCCTCGTCGGCGATGCGCTCGACGGCCTCGCGCAGCTGCGGGCCGCAGTCGCAGCGCTCCGAGCCGAAGACGTCGCCCGTGAGGCACTCGCTGTGCGGGCGGACGAGCGGTGCGACGCCGTCGCGCTCGAGCGCGCCGCGCCAGTCGCCCAGCGCGAGAAGGAGGTGCTCCCGGCCGTCGACGAGTCCGTCGAACGTGATGACCTCGGCCTCCGTCGCGTATCCATCGGGGAAGCGAAGAGGGATGCGCACGCGCACCCGCTCACGGGCGGCGGGGACATCCAGCGTCGCAGCGGGGCGCGAATCCGAGAGCTCGATCACAGCAGGTGAAACAGCCCCCTCCGGCGTCTATTCCCTCGAATCGAGAATGTGACGAGGTGGCCTTTGGACGTGTCTCGGTACGGGCGGGAATCCGGCCCGGATAACGGCGGGGCGTGAGACACGCGGCGTCAGCCGGACGAGCGTGTCTCGGTAACGGCGGGAATCCGCCCCCGATAACCGCGGGGCGTGAGACACGGGGTGTCAGCCGGACGAGCTGTGTCTCGGTAACGGCGGGAATCGAGCCCGGATAACCGCGGAAAC
Organism: Microbacterium sp. JZ37; assembly: GCF_035188445.1. Lineage (NCBI taxonomy): Bacteria > Bacillati > Actinomycetota > Actinomycetes > Micrococcales > Microbacteriaceae > Microbacterium > Microbacterium sp. JZ37. Next base: position 2,631,236 of record NZ_CP045253.1, read on the forward strand.
CGAGACACGCGCCGTGCGCCGCACCGGCATGTCTCAGCACCGGCGGGAATCGAGCCCGGATAACCGCGGGAAGCGAGACACGGAAGCACCGCCCCCACAGAAGGCCGAACAAGCATGTCTCGCCACCGGCGGGATTCCGCCCCGAATTACCGCGCGAAGTGAGACACGTGAGGTCTCGGCCCGGACGAGCGGCTACGACGCGTCGGGAGCAGGGGTCTCGGGAGTCGGGTCGTCGGGAGCGGGCGTCTCGGGAGCGGGCGTCTCCGGAGTCGGATCTTCGGGCGTCGGCGTCGGCTCCTCGGGCTCGGGCGTCGGCTCCGGGCTCGTCTCGGGCGTCGGCTCGGGCGTCGGGTCCGGCGTCGGCACGGGAGCGGGCACGACCGGCGTCTGCTGCCGCTCGCGCTCCTCCGCCTCGCGCTGCTCCTGCTCGAGGCGCTCTTGCTCGATCGCGATCGCCGCACGATGCTGGTCCGCACGCAGCGCATCGACCGCGGAGGCGAACTCCTTCAGCCGCTGCTCCAGCTGGGCGGGGTCGTTCGCGTCCGCCGCGCTCTGCGCGGCTGACGCGACCGCCGCGCGGAAGTCCTCGACGGCATCGGGATTCTCTCCCAGGATGACCTCGGCGCGGGGCAGCAGGGATCCACGGAATGCCTCGAGCGCCGCGGAGAACTCGGCGTCGAGCTCGGCCATCCGATTGCGCGCCTCGCCGACAGCGGCAATGGTCGCGTCGGCTTCGGCCTCGGCGCCGTCGAGGGCCGTGAGGGCACGGTCGAGCTCCTCATCCGTGTCGACCGTCGCGGTCTCGGGCATGGCCGCCGGCTCGGACGGCAGCTCGAGCCGGCCGAGCCCGTCCGCATAGGCAGCTACCGCCTGCGCGGCGGTCGACCGCGCGGCCTCGTCGGCGTACCCCTCCGCGCCCGCAAGGGCCGTGGACATCCGCTCGGCCGTCTCCGTGCGGGTCGCGATCGCGGCGGCGACATCGGACCGCGCGGAAGACGCCTCATCCCGAGCCGAGACAGCCTCCGCACGAGCGCTCGCGTACTGCTCGGTCCGGTCCGACTCCCCCGCCCGCGCGAGCATCGGCCCCGCCACGAGCGCGACGACGACGATCGCCAGGACGACGGCCGCCGCCGACCCGATGAGCAGCGGGCGCAGGCTCCGGCCCGGGGCCTGCGCGCGAAGCGAACGACGCGTGGGCGCGAGGTCGGGGTGAACCGGCACCCAGGTGGTGCGCATCGGGCGTTCGGGCGTCTCGGAGCGGGGCATCGTCTCCAGGATAGAGAGCCGACCGTACGTCCGACGATTCGGCGGCCGCGGCCATCCGCCCAGAGAGCGCGGAGGGCACGACCGCGGATGGCCGCCGCTCGCGTCAAACCCGCGGATGGCCCCGCCCCAGCAAGCCCGCCGCGGCAGAACCGGCAAGCCCGCCCCGTCAAGCGCCCCGACGGATGGCCCCGGCAATCCCGCGCGCCGGGAGCGGCCGCGCGTCAGAGCGCGAGCCGCTCCCGGACGACGTCGGCGATCGCGTCGGCGTGACGCTGGGCGGAGGCGCCGTCGGCGGCCTCGACCATCACGCGGACGAGCGACTCCGTACCCGATGCGCGCAGGAGCACGCGGCCGGTGTCGCCGAGCTCGGCCTCGACCGTGCGGACGACGTCCTGCACGACCTCGTCGTCGACGCGCGTCTTGTCGACGCCCTTCACGTTGACGAGCACCTGCGGGTAGACCGTCATGATCGACGCGAGCTCGGCCAGGCTCTTGCCCTGACGTGCCATCTCGGCCACGATGTGCAGGCCCGTGAGCACGCCATCGCCCGTCGTCGCGAAGTCGCTCATGATGACGTGGCCCGACTGCTCGCCGCCGAGGGAGTATCCGCCGGCGTTCATCTCCTCGAGCACATAGCGGTCGCCGACGGCGGTCGTCTTGACCGTGATCCCCCGCTCGCGCATCGCGACGTGCAGGCCGAGGTTGCTCATCACGGTCGCGACGAGCGTGTCCTGCGCGAGCATGCCGCGCTCCTGCATCGAGGCGGCGAGGATGGCCATGATCTGGTCTCCGTCGACGGGCGTGCCGTCGGCGGTCACGGCGAGGCAGCGGTCGGCGTCGCCGTCGTGCGCGATGCCGACGTCGGCGCCGTGCGCGACGACGGCCTCGGCGAGCTTGTCGATGTGCGTCGATCCGACGCCGTCGTTGATGTTGAGCCCGTCGGGGTCGGCGCCGATGACGGTGACCTGGGCGCCTGCGTCGCGGAACACCTCGGGCGAGACGCCAGCGGCCGCGCCGTGGGCGCAGTCGAGCACGACGTGGATGCCGTCGAGGCGCGCGGGAAGAGAGCCGAGCAGGTGCAGGAGGTAGCGGTCCTCGGCGTCGGAGAAGCGCCGGATGCGGCCGACCTCGCCGCCGGTCGGCAGCAGCTTGTCGCGCGTGAGGTAGCTCTCGATCCGCTGCTCGACGACGTCGGGCAGCTTCACGCCGCCGCGCGCGAAGATCTTGATGCCGTTGTCGGGCGCGGGGTTGTGCGATGCCGAGACCATGACGCCGAAGTCGGCATCGCGGTCGGCGATGAGGAAGGCGAGCGCGGGCGTCGGGATGACGCCGGCGTCGTAGACGTCGACGCCGGATGCCGCGAGACCCGCCGCGACGGCAGCGCTGAGGAACTCGCCCGAGATGCGGGGGTCGCGGCCGATGACGGCCGTGGTGCGCTTGCCCGCGGCGCGGCGCGCCTCCGCGGAACGCCCCTGGCCCAGGACGACCGCGGTCGCCTGGGCCAGGGAGAGAGCCAGGTCGGCGGTGAGGGTGCCGTTGGCAAGCCCTCGCACGCCGTCCGTGCCGAAAAGCGGCATGGAGTGTGTCTGCCTCAGCGCTTCGAGAACTGCGAAGCCTTGCGGGCCTTCTTGAGACCGGCCTTCTTGCGCTCGATGACGCGAGCGTCGCGCGTGAGGAAGCCGGCCTTCTTGAGGGTCGGGCGGTTGTTCTCGCGGTCGACCTCGTTGAGGGCACGGGCGATCGCGAGACGCAGCGCGCCGGCCTGGCCCGAGGGGCCGCCGCCGTTGATGCGGGCGATCACGTCGTAGGCGCCGTTGAGGTTGAGCACCGTGAAGGGGTCCGTGATGAGCTGCTGGTGCAGCTTGTTCGGGAAGTAGTCCTCGAGGGTGCGGCCGTTGACCGTGAAGGAGCCCGAGCCGGGGATGATGCGCACGCGGGCGATGGCCTGCTTGCGACGGCCCACGGCAGCACCGGGGACGCTCACGACGGGGCGCTCGGCCACGACGACGTCGTTCGCCGGCGTCTCGGTCGAGTAGTTCTGGATGTCGTTTTCGATTTCGTTCGCCACGATGAAGTCCTTAAACGCCGCTTACTGGGCGACCTGGTCGAGGGTGTACGTCTTGGGCTGCTGAGCGGCGTGCGGGTGCTCGGCACCGGCGTACACCTTCAGCTTGGCGAGCTGCTCGCGACCAAGGGTGTTCTTGGGGAGCATGCCGCGGACTGCCTTCTCGACAGCGCGAACCGGGTTCTTCTCGAGGAGCTCGGCGTAGGTGACCGACTTGAGGCCGCCCGGGAAGCCCGAGTGACGGTAGGCCTTCTTCTGCTGGAGCTTCTGACCGGTGAGCGCGACCTTGTCGGCGTTCACGATGATGACGAAGTCGCCCATGTCCATGTGGGGAGCGAAGGTCGCCTTGTGCTTGCCGCGGAGGAGGGCGGCGGCGTGCGAGGCCAGGCGGCCGAGAACGACGTCGGTGGCGTCGATCACGAGCCACTCGCGCTGGGCTTCACCGGCCTTCGGGCTGTAAGTGCGCGTCACAGTAGTGCTGCTTTCTGTTCGAACGGAGACGTTCGTGAATCCCGCTCCGGGCGGTTTGACCGGTCGATGCCGGCCATCACCTGCGGTGGAGGGCTCACGTTCGCGGCGCCCGAGACGGGCACCAAAGAGCAATCCTAACCGATGAGCGTGCGGATGGCCAAAAGCGGTCGTCAGCGATAGCTCGCGCTGACGAGGATGGGCAGGTGATCGCTCGCGCCCTGCGGCAGCGTCGTGATGTCGTCGATCGTCAGTCCGGCGGACGTCGCGAAGTCGTAGTGCCCCCGGAAGAACCGATACCGCGTGTAGGTGCGGGCGTCGCTCAGGGTCAGGTCGTAGCCGTGGCCCTTGATCCGCTCGTGCAGCCGCTCCTTGAAGACGGGGTAGTTGTAGTCGCCCACCATGAGCGTCGGGAGGCCCGGACCCAGGCGCTGGAGCGCCCCCAGCGCAGAGCGGATCTGGTGACGCCGGAGCGAGTTGAGTGCGGTGAGCGGAGCCGCATGGAACGACGCGAAGATCACCTCGCGCCCGGCGTCGATGTCGAACATCCGCGCTCCGAGGAGTCGCTCGTGGGCGGGCTTCAGGAGGATGTCGTGCAGCGAGCGCTTGAGCGAGAGCACGACGACGTCCTCGAGGCGGAACATGTTCTCGCGGTAGTAGAGCGCGAGGCCGAGCCGGTTCCGCTCGGTCGCCTTCGCGAGTCGGAGGCCCGCGACGTGCTCGGGGAGGTCGGTCGTGTCGGCCTCCTGCAGGCAGAGGACGTTCGCCTCCCACCGATCGACCAGGTGCTCGAGCTCCGCGGCCGCGGCGTGCTTGCGGAGGTTGTACGAGATGACTCTCATGCCGCCCACGGTATGCCCGCCGAACGTGCGGAGGCTATGGGTTGCGCGCGCGTGTCCTGGACGCGAGCCGGCCGCCATCCGCTCGGCCGCCATCCGCTCGCACGTCAGCCGCCGACCTCGTCGGCGTCGCGCCGGTTGCGCGTCTGCTCGGCCCGCTGCGCGAGCTGGTCGTCGGCCGGATAGCCGACCTCGGTGAGCGTGAGGCCGCGCGCGGCGAGCACCTTGAACTCGTTCGTGCGCTCGAGTCCGTCGCGGATGATGCGGAGGTGCTCGGCGGTGAGCTTCCCCTCCCCCACGGCGACGCACGCGCCGACGAGCGCGCGCACCATCGAGTGGCAGAACGCGTCGGCGCGGACGTTCGCGACGAGCACGCCGTCGTCGTCACGACGCCAGTCGAACTCGAGGAGCGTGCGGATGGTCGTGGCCTCGGGTCGCGGCTTGCAGTACGCGGCGAAGTCCCAGAGTCCGACGAGTCCGCGCGCGGCCTCGTCCATCGCGGCGACGTCGAGCTCCGCGCGGACGGTCGTCGTGCGGTGGCGCTCCATGGGGTCGTAGCCGACGACCTGGTCGGCGATGCGATACGCGTAGCGGCGCCACGTCGCGGAGAAGCGCGCGTCGAATCCCTCGGGCGCGGTCGACACGCGGTTCACGGCGACATCGGAGTACTGGCCGAGCACGCCAATGAGGCGACGCGCGACCGGCTCCATCGGGTCCTCGACCTCGGGGGCGTTGCGGCGACGCTGCGTCATCCGCTCCCACTGCACGTCGTCGATGTCGGCGTGCGCGACCTGCCCGGTCGCGTGCACGCCGGCGTCGGTGCGCCCTGCGACCACGAGCTGCACGGGCGAGCTCGCGATCCGCGTGAGCGCCGCCTCGAGCGTGCCCTGGACGGTGCGGAGCCCCGGCTGCCGGGCCCATCCTCGGAAGTTCGTGCCGTCGTACGCGATGTCGAGCCGGATGCGCCGCATCGGTTCAGGATATCGGGGAGCGGCCGGCGCTCTTTCGCGGCCGGCGAGCCAGCGGCGTCCATCCAGGGCCGCCGGCGCTGCCGCAGACGCACCACCCGGCCGCACCGCCCCGCCGCCCCACCGCCCCGGTCCGCCGCCCAGGTCGCGAAAAACGTCCCAGGAACCGCCAATAGGGACGACAACTGCGCCCCAGACGGATGGCGCCCAGCTCAGGTCGCGAAAACCGTCCCCAAAACCCTCGATAGGGACGACAACTGCGACCCGAACGGATGGCGCCCAGCTGTTAGCGCCCAGGTCGCGAAAACCGTCCCAGAAACCGCCGATAGGGACGACAACCGCGACCCGAACGGATGGCGCCTAGCCGACGAGCTTCGGCAGCGCCGCGAGCACCGCCTTCGCCGACCGCTCCGCGGCGTCGTCGACGTGCGTGAGGAACTCGGTGCCGTCGGGGGCGCAGAGGTCGCTGATCGCACGCACCGACACGAAGCGGACGCCGTGGTTGAAGGCCGTCTGCGCGATGGCCGCGGTCTCCATGTCCACGACGTGGATGCCCGGGAAGACCTCGCGGAGACGGTGGGCGATCTCGACCGTGACGAACTTCTCCCCCGAGCCGATGCCGCCGCCGCGCACGCGCACGCCGTCCGGTGCCGATGCGGTGAGAGCCGCGACGGCGAGCAGGTCAGGTGCGTAGCTCGCGGGCATCCCCGGAACCTGGCCCGCCTCGTAGCCGAATGCACGGGCATCCGCTTCGACGTTGACGTAGTCCATCCCGACGAACACGTCCCCGACCTCGACGTCGGCGGCGAGACCACCCGCCGACCCGGCCGAGACGAGGAGCACGTCGTCGCCGTACCGATGCAGGGCGCCGACCGCGGCATCCGCCGCGTTGACCATGCCGATACCCGATCGCACGAGCACGAACGTGCGGCCGTCGACGACGACGCCGCGGTGCTCGGCGCGCGCGATGCGGACCGGCTCGCTCACTTCGCTGGCGGCGTCGAGGAAGGGCTGCGCCTCCTCGTCCATCGCGACCTGGACGACGACGGTCGTCATGCGCTCGCGCCCGGCGCGAAGACGGTCGCCCACGCGTCGCGCTGCGCGAGGAAGTCGCGGACGGCGCTCTGGGCGCCTTCGAGGGTGTGGTTCGCACCCCATCCGCACTGCGTCTCGTTCGCGGCGGGCACCTCGGTCGCCTCGAGGATGTCTCGGAGGGTCGCCTCGACGAGCGCGAGGACCTCCTCGTACGCGGGCTCGCCCTGCAGGATGAGGTAGAAGCCGGTCTGGCATCCCATCGGCGAGAAGTCGATCACGCGATCCGAGTGATTGCGGCTCTTCTCGGCGAAGAGGTGCTCGATCGAGTGGATGGTCGGCATCTCGAGATGCGCGACGTTCGGCTGCGCGAAGCGGACGTCGTACTTCACGATGACGTCGCCCGCCGGCAGCTGCTTGCGGTCGGCGAGGCGCACGTACGGCGCGGACACGATGCGGTGGTCGAGGTTGAACGACTCGACGTTCATGCGGGGCGCTTCAGTCACCCTCCGAGCCTACGCGCACCGGCCCGGACCATCCCCCGCCCGAACACAGCGAAGCGCCCCGCACCATCCGGTGCGGGGCGCTGCGCGGTCGCGAAGTGCTTACTTCGACTCGGCCTCGGGAGCATCGGCCTCCTCGGCCGCCTCCTCGTCCGATGCCTCGTTGTCGACGAGAGCCTCGCCGGCGGTGTCCTCCGCGGCGACGCCGGCCTCTTCGACCTCGGCGGGCTCGGCGGCCTCGTCCTCGTTCGCGTCGGCGACGGGGGCGGCGGGCTCAGCCGGCGCGGCGGGCTTCGACGTGGACTTCTTCGCCTTCGGCGTGACGGGCTCGAGGACGAGCTCGATCACGGCCATGGGAGCGTTGTCGCCCTTGCGGTTGCCGACCTTGGTGATGCGCGTGTAGCCACCCTCGCGGTCCGCGACGAGCGGAGCGATCTCGTTGAACAGGACGTGCACGACTTCCTTGTCACCGATCACCGAGAGCACGGTGCGGCGCGCGTGGAGGTCGCCGCGCTTGGCCTTGGTGATGAGGCGCTCAGCCAGGGGGCGGAGGCGCTTCGCCTTCGTCTCCGTGGTCTTGATCGACTTGTGGGTGAACAGAGCCGCTGCGAGGTTCGCGAGAAGCAGGCGCTCGTGGGCCGGGCCGCCGCCGAGGCGGGCACCCTTCGTGGGCTTGGGCATTTCTTGTTACTCCAGTATCAGGACAGGAAGTCGGGTCAGAGGGACTCTTCGTCGTAGCCGCTGTAGAAGCCGGTGCCGTCGAAGCCGGGCACCGAGTCCTTCAGCGACAGACCGAGCGAGACGAGCTTGTCGCGCACCTCGTCGACCGACTTCTGACCGAAGTTGCGGATGTTCATGAGCTGCGTCTCCGAGAGGGCGACGAGCTCGCTGACCGTGTTGATCCCCTCGCGCTTGAGGCAGTTGTACGAGCGGACCGACAGGTCGAGGTCCTCGATGGGCATCGACAGCTCGTTCGAGAGGACGGTCTCGACCGGCGCGGGGCCGATCTCGATGCCCTCGGCCTCGACGTTCAGCTCGCGAGCGAGGCCGAACAGCTCGACCAGCGTGCGGCCGGCCGACGCGACGGCGTCGCGGGGGGCGATCGACGCCTTCGTCTCGACGTCCAGGATCAGCTTGTCGAAGTCGGTGCGCTCACCGGCACGGGTGGCGTCGACGCGGTAGCTGACCTTGTAGACGGGCGAGTAGATCGAGTCGACGGGGATCTGACCCGCCTCTGCGTACTCGTTGCGGTTCTGCGTCGCCGACACGTAGCCGCGGCCGCGCTCGATCGTGAGCTCGAGCTCGAACTTCGCGTCCGAGTTGAGCGTCGCGATGACGAGCTCGGGGTTGTGGACCTCGACGCCGGCCGGGGCCGAGATGTCTGCGGCCGTGACCTCGCCGGCACCCGTCTTGCGCAGGTACGCGGTGATGGGCTCGTCGCGCTCGCTCGAGACGACCAGCTGCTTGATGTTGAGGATGATCTCGGTGACATCCTCCTTCACGCCGGGGATCGTGCTGAACTCGTGCAGCACGCCGTCGATGCGGATGCTCGTGACAGCCGCGCCGGGGATCGACGAGAGGAGGCTGCGACGGAGCGCGTTGCCGATCGTGTAGCCGAAGCCGGGCTCCAGGGGCTCGATGACGAACCGGCTGCGGAACTCGGAGATCTTCTCCTCGGTGAGGGTCGGACGCTGTGCGATGAGCACTATGTGTTCCTTTCGATCAAGTGCCCGCTATATGACACTTGCGATGATGAGAGGTCTTGAGTTGTACTCGGGACCCAGCTCGCGCCGGGCGTTGAACGGCGAATGCGCCGGGGTGCTCGAACGAGCACCCCGGCGAAGACGTTCTCAGACGCGGCGACGCTTCGGCGGACGGCAGCCGTTGTGAGCCTGCGGCGTCACGTCCTGGATCGAGCCGACCTCGAGGCCGGCGGCCTGGAGCGAGCGGATCGCGGTCTCGCGGCCCGAGCCCGGACCCTTCACGAACACGTCGACCTTCTTGACGCCGTGCTCCTGCGCCTGACGCGCAGCCGACTCGGCGGCGAGGCCGGCGGCGAACGGCGTCGACTTGCGCGAGCCCTTGAAGCCCACGCCACCCGACGAGGCCCAGCTGATCACGGCGCCGGACGGGTCGGTGATCGAGACGATCGTGTTGTTGAACGTCGACTTGATGTGGGCCTGGCCCAGCGCGATGTTCTTCTTCTCCTTGCGGCGCGGCTTGCGCGCGGCAGTCTTCGGTGCAGCCATGGTTTTCTCCTAAACCTATCCGCGCGCCTTAGCGGGCCTTCTTCTTACCGGCGACGGTGCGCTTGGGACCCTTGCGCGTACGCGCGTTGGTCTTCGTGCGCTGACCGCGGACCGGGAGACCACGACGGTGGCGGAGACCCTCGTAGGAGCCGATCTCGACCTTGCGGCGGATGTCGGCGGCGACCTCGCGGCGGAGGTCACCCTCAACCTTGTAGTTGCCCTCGATGTAGTCGCGCAGCGCGACGAGCTGGTCGTCGGAGAGGTCCTTCACGCGGATGTCGGGGCTGACACCGGTGGCGGCGAGGATCTCGTTCGAGCGGGTACGGCCAACGCCGTAGATGTACGTGAGTGCGATCACCACGCGCTTGTCGCGCGGGATGTCGACGCCGGCAAGACGTGCCATGCGGTTCTCCTGATGATTGTGGAGGTGTGGAGCAGGATCGGTGCCCGGGCCTCCGCCCCGAGGTGTCCCCCGCCGAGCGGGTTCTGATCCTGCCTGAATTCAGTTGTGGGTCTCTGCGACTGATCCGTCACGGCTCAACGCTCCTTCGTCGCATTGAGCCGCGCCGCATCAGCCCTGGCGCTGCTTGTGGCGCGGGTTGCTCTTGCAGATGACCATGACGCGGCCGTGACGGCGGATCACCTTGCAGTGGTCGCAGATCGGCTTGACGCTGGGGTTGACCTTCATGATGCTTCCTGTTCGCTGTCTTCGTACCGGCGTCGTCGCGCGCGACGGCCGCCGGTCGTTACTTCTCGACCGGTCAGCGGTAGCGGTAGACGATGCGGCCGCGCGTCAGGTCGTAGGGGCTCAGCTCCACGACCACACGGTCTTCGGGGATGATGCGGATGTAGTTCTGCCGCATCTTCCCGGAGATCGTTGCGAGCACCTTGTGCCCAGCGGGCTTGTCGAGCTCGACACGGAACATCGCGTTCGGCAGCGCCTCGACGATGGTCCCCTCGGACTCGATGACTCCGTCTTTCTTCGCCATATCCTCGCTCGCGTAGCTGCAGACCGGTCGGTCTGCGGTGGTTGGATGGTGATGCCGGGTTCGTCGAGACGACACGCCGAGATGAGGCGCAAGGCACCAAAGATCTATGTTAGGTCACGTCGGGCGTGTCGGCAACTCGGCGTGTCGCGCCCTGCGCACCCCTGCTACTTCGTGAGGAGCGGCTCGAGGTCGGTCTCGGGGCCCTGGAGCGTGAGCGAGACGACCTCGCCGTTGACGACGATCGTCGGCGTCGAGATGCCGGTGGCGCCCTGCGCGAGCGGCGTCTCGGGCGTGCGCTCGGCGACGTAGTCGGCGTACTCCTCGCCCTGGATGCACGACGCGGCGTCGCCCGCGCCGACCTGCGACGCGTACTCGACGAGCTGGTCGTTCGTGAGACCCTCGGTCGACTCCGCCGGCTGCTTCTCGAAGAGGCGGTCGACGTAGGCGTAGAACGCGTCGGGGTTGGTCTCCGCGACGCAGTACGCGGCGCTCGCGGCGCGCGTGGAGTACTTCGTGCCCATCGACGCGTTGTCGAGGATCGAGATGGGGTGGATGACGAGCGTCACGTCGCCCGACTTGACCTTCTCGCTCACGTAGTCGCTGTAGCCCGCCCAGTAGTCCCCGCAGTACGGGCACATGAAGTCGACGTACTCCTCGATGACGTTCGGCCCGTCGCCGAGGCTCACTCCCCCGGTCTCCTCGTTGACGACGCCCGCGGCGGGTGCCTCGGCGGGAGCGGTCGCGGCGTTGTTCATCGTCACGACGAGCGCGCCGACGCCGACGACGGCGACCACGACGACCAGCGAGATGATGATCGCGAACCAGTTCGTCTTCTTGCCAGGGGCTGCCATCATCACGTCAGTTCTTCTCCGGGGTGTCAGGCGATGGGGTGAGGGGTCACGCCGAACGCGGCGAGAGCAGCGGCTCCGCCGTCGGGCGCGGTGAGGACCCAGATGCCGTCATCATGCACGGCGACGCTGTGCTCCCAGTGGGAGCCGTCGCTGCCGTCGACGGTCGACACGGTCCAGTCGTCGTCCTCGACGAAGACCTCCTCCGATCCGGAGGTCATCATCGGCTCGATGCACACGGTGAGCCCGGGGCGCACATCCGCGCCGCGGTCGCTCGTGCGGTAGTTGAAGATCGAGGGCGCCTCGTGCATCTTGCGGCCGATGCCGTGGCCGACGTAGTCGCGCAGGATGCCGGCGGGCTGCCCGGTCCACGAGAGCGGGTTCGCCTCGATGTGGTCCTGGATGGCTGCGCCCACCTCGCCGAGGTGCGCCGCGGAGGCGAGGGCGGCGATCCCCGCCCACATCGAGCCCTCGGTCACGCGAGAGAGCTCCTCGCGGCGCGCGACGACATCCGCATCTCCCCCGGGCACGACGATCGTGATGGCGGAGTCGCCGTTCCAGCCGTCCTTCGTCTCGGCGCCGCTGTCGATCGACACGATGTCGCCGGGCTCGAGCACGCGCTCACCCGGGATCCCGTGGACGACCTGCTCGTTGACCGAGATGCACGTCGTGTGGCGGTACCCGCGGACGAGCTGGAAGTTCGAGCGGGCACCGCGCTCGACGATGACGCGGTGGGCGGCGGCGTCGAGCTCGGCGGTCGTGATGCCCGGGCGGATGATCCGGCGCACCTCCTCGAGGGAGGCGGCCGTGATCAGTCCGGGCTCGATCATCGCCCGCAGCTGAGCGGCGTTCTTGTAGGGCGAGCGGCGGAACACGCGCTCAGGCGGCCACGCGCACGAGGCCGCGCGCCTCGAGGGCGGCGAAGATGCGCGCCGTGATCTCGTCGAGCGTGCCGACGCCGTCGATGCGGTCGACGATGCCGCGCTCGGCGTACACGTCGACGATGGGCGCGGTCTCCGACTCGTAGATGTCGAGGCGCTTCGCGATCGCCTCCTCCGTGTCGTCGCTGCGGCCCTGCTCCTCGGCGCGCTTCGCGATGCGCGCGATGGACTCGTCGCGCGGGACGTCGAGGAGGATCACGGCGTCGAGGTTCTCGCCGCGCTCCGCGAGGAACGCGTCGAGGTGGCCGACCTGCGTCGTGTTGCGCGGGTAGCCGTCGAGCAGGAAGCCGCCCTGGGCGTCGTCCTGCGAGAGGCGGTCGCGCACGATCTCGCTCGTGACCTCGTCGGGCACGAGGTCGCCGGCGTCGGTGATCGCCTTCACCTTGAGGCCGAGCTCGGTGCCCTGCTTGATGTTGGCGCGGAAGATGTCGCCGGTCGACACCACGGGGATGCCGAACGCCTCGGCGACGAGCACGCCCTGCGTGCCCTTGCCGGAGCCCTGGGGGCCGACGATGAGGAGACGGGCTGTCATCGGAGGAGTCCTTCGTAGTGGCGCTGCTGGAGCTGCGCGTCGATCTGCTTCACGGTCTCGAGTCCCACACCGACGATGATGAGGATCGACGCGCCCCCGAACGGGAAGTTCTGGTTGGCGCCGACCGTCGCGAGGGCGATGAGCGGGATGAGAGCGATGAGGCCGAGGTACAGCGAGCCCGGGAGCGTGATGCGCGTGAGCACGTAGTCGAGGTACTCGGCGGTGGGGCGGCCGGCCCGGATCCCGGGGATGAAGCCGCCGTACTTCTTCATGTTGTCGGCGACCTCGACGGGGTTGAACGTGATCGCGACGTAGAAGTAGGTGAACCCGATGATGAGCAGGAAGTACACCAGCATGTACAGCGGGTGGTCGCCTGTCGTCAGGTAGCTGTTGATCCACGTGACCCAGCCGGGCAGGTTGCCCTCGGCGTCGGGCGTGGAGTTGAACTGCGCGACGAGCGACGGGATGTACAGCAGCGACGAGGCGAAGATGACCGGCACGACGCCCGCCATGTTGACCTTGATCGGGATGTACGTGTTCGTGCCGCCGTACGTGCGGCGTCCGACCATCCGCTTCGCGTACTGCACCGGGATGCGCCGCTGGGACTGCTCGACGAACACCACGGCCGCGACGACGACGATGCCGACCGCGAGCACGAGGAGGAAGATCTCGAAGCCGTTCGCCTGCCAGATGGCCCACATCGCGGCCGGGAAGGTCGCGGCGATCGACGTGAAGATGAGCAGCGACATGCCGTTGCCCACGCCGCGTTCGGTGACGAGCTCGGCGAACCACATGATGAGGCCGGTGCCGGCGGTCATCGTGATGATGACGAGCAGCTGCGCCCACCAGGCGTCGTTGGTCAGCACGTTCTCGCACTCGGGGACGCCGGTGACCCCGAACAGCTGGCCGCTGCGCGCGACGGTGATGAGCGTGGTCGACTGCAGGAGCGCGAGCGCGATCGTCAGGTAGCGCGTGTACTGCGTGAGCTTGGCCTGGCCCGCCTGGCCCTCCTTGTAGAGGGTCTCGAAGTGCGGGATGACCACTCGCAGCAGCTGCGTGATGATCGTCGCGGTGATGTAGGGCATGACGCCCAGCGCGAAGATCGACAGCTGCAGGAGCGCGCCGCCGGAGAAGAGGTTGACGAGGGAGAGCAGGCCCTGCGTGCCCGACGTCTGATCGATGCAGCTCTGCACGTTCGGGAAGTTGACGAACGGTGCGGGGATGTGCGCGCCGAAGCGGTACACGGCGATGATCCCGAGCGTGAAGCCGATCTTCCGCCGCAGATCGGGCGTGCGGATGATCCGCGCGATAGCGCTGAACAAGGAAGAGCCTCCCAGTGGAATGGAGTGGTGGGCCGCGATGAGAAGGCGCACCGATGTCCAGAGTAACGGAAAGGGCCGGAGGCTCTCGCCTCCGGCCCTTTCGCGGGGTGTTACTTGATGCTGCCGCCGGCGGCGACGATCTTCTGCTCAGCCGAGCCGGAGACCTTGTCCACCGACACGTTGAGCGCGACCGAGATGTCGCCGTTGCCCAGGAGCTTGACCTTCTCGTTCTTGCGAACGGCGCCCTTGGCGACGAGGTCGGCGACGGTCACGTCGCCACCCTGGGGGTAGAGCTCCGCGAGCTTGTCCAGGTTCACGACCTGGTACTCGACGCGGAACGGGTTCTTGAAGCCGCGGAGCTTCGGGGTGCGCATGTGCAGCGGCATCTGCCCACCCTCGAAGCCGACGCGCACGGTGTTGCGGGCCTTCGTGCCCTTGGTGCCACGACCGGCCGTCTTGCCCTTCGAGCCTTCACCACGGCCCTTGCGGGTCTTCGCGGTGTTGGCGCCCGGGACGGGACGGAGGTGGTGGGCCTTCAGCACGCCGGGGCGCTGCTCGTTGGTCTCAGCCATCAGTCGATCTCCTCAACGTTCACGAGGTGAGCGACGGTGCGGACGTAGCCGCGCGTCTGAGCGTCATCGGGACGGACGACCGAGTCGCCGATCCGCTTGAGGCCGAGGCTGCGCAGCGTGTCGCGCTGGTTCTGCTTCTCGCTCACCTTGGACTTGATCTGGGTCACCTTGAGACGCGCAGCCATCAGGCACCTGCCTTTGCGGTAGCGGCGGCCTCGGCCTCCGCGCGCACGAGACGAGCCGGAGCCACCTGGTCGAAGTCGAGACCGCGACGCGCGGCGACCGCACGGGGCTCCTCGAGCTGCTTCAGCGCCTCGACGGTCGCGTGCACGATGTTGATCGTGTTCGACGAGCCGAGCGACTTCGAGAGCACGTCGTGGATGCCCGCGCACTCGAGGACGGCGCGGACGGGGCCGCCCGCGATGACACCGGTACCGGCAGCGGCCGGACGGAGGAGGACGACACCGGCGGCCGCCTCACCCTGCACGGGGTGCGGGATGGTGCTGCCGACGCGGGGCACGCGGAAGAAGTTGCGCTTCGCGTCCTCGACGCCCTTCGAGATGGCCAGGGGCACCTCGCGGGCCTTGCCGTAGCCGACGCCGACCACACCGCTGCCGTCGCCGACGACGACGAGCGCGGTGAAGCTGAAGCGACGACCGCCCTTGACGACCTTCGACACGCGGTTGATCGTGACGACGCGCTCGAGGAACTGGCTGTCGTTGCCGCGGCTGTTGCGGTCACGGCTGTTGCCGCGCTGCTCGCGACCGCCGCGGCGAGGCTCGCGCTCGCGGCGCTCCTCGGTCTGCTCGGGCGCTGCCTGAGCAGCGGCTTCGGTGGTCACTTCGGTCTCCTTGTTCTCACTCACAGGTTCAGGCCTCCCTCACGGGCGCCATCCGCGATCGCGGCGACACGACCGGCGTAGCGGTTGCCTCCACGGTCGAACACGACGTCGTTGATGCCGGCGGCCTTCGCGCGCTCGGCGACGAGCTCGCCGACCTTGCGGGCCTTGGCGGTCTTGTCACCCTCGAACGAACGGAGGTCGGTCTCGAGCGTCGACGCGCTGAAGAGCGTGATGCCCTTGCTGTCGTCGACGAGCTGCACGAACACGTGGCGCGCAGAGCGGTTGACGACGAGACGGGGGCGCGCCTCGGTGCCCACGACCTTCTTGCGAAGGCGAGTGTGGCGACGCGAGCGCGCGACGGACTTCGACTTCACAGCCATGATTACTTACCAGCCTTTCCGGCCTTGCGACGCACGACCTCGCCGGCGTAGCGCACACCCTTGCCCTTGTACGGCTCGGGCTTGCGGATCTTGCGGATGTTGGCAGCCACCTCGCCGACGGCCTGCTTGTCGATGCCGCTGACGGTGAGCTTGTTGTTGCCCTCGACCGTGAACGTGATGCCGGCCGGCGGCTCGACGACGACCGGGTGCGAGAAGCCGAGAGCGAACTCGACGGACGAGCCCTTCTGGGCGACGCGGTAACCCGTGCCGACGACCTCGAGGCCCTTGGTGTAGCCCTGGGTCACGCCGATGATGTTGTTGGAGATGAGGGTGCGGGTGAGGCCGTGCAGGGCACGCGACTCACGCTCGTCGTCGGGGCGGGTGACGAGAACCTGGTTCTCCTCGACCTTGACCTCGATGGGCTTCGCGACCTCGAGGGCGAGCTCGCCCTTAGGGCCCTTGACCGCAACCTGCGACCCGTCGACCGTCACGGTGACGCCGTTGGGGATGTCGATGGGAAGACGTCCGATACGCGACATGGTTCGATCACCACACGTAGGCGAGAACTTCTCCGCCCACGCCCTTCTGCTCGGCCTGGCGGTCGGTGAGGAGACCGCTGGAGGTGGACAGGATGGCGACGCCGAGTCCGCCGAGCACGCGCGGGAGCTCGGTCGACTTCGCGTACACGCGGAGACCGGGCTTCGAGACGCGCTTGATGCCCGCAATGGAGCGCTCGCGGTTCGGGCCGTACTTGAGGGTCAGCGTGAGGGTCTTGCCGACGCGCGCGTCGGTCTCCTCCCACGCCGAGATGTAGCCCTCCTGCTTGAGGATGTCGGCGATGTGCGTCTTCAGCTTGCTCGACGGCAGCGACACGGAGTCGTGGTGCGCCGAGTTCGCGTTGCGCAGACGGGTCAGCATGTCTGCGACCGGGTCTGTCATTGTCATATGACGATTCCTTTGTTCATGAGGTTTCGGCTGCCGTTACACGACAGACGACCTTCGATGACCTGCGATGTTCGATTGTGTGCCTTCACACGAGACGCCCCCGCGGCGCGGCCGCGGGGGCGAAACGCATGAAGCAAACGCCCTAGTGTATCAGGCCTGCTCGTTCTTGCCCACGAAGGGGAATCCCAGGTGGCGCAGGAACGCGCGACCCTCGTCATCCGTCTTCGCGGTCGTCACGATGGTGATGTCGAAGCCGCGGACGCGGTCGATCTTGTCCTGGTCGATCTCGTGGAAGATCGACTGCTCCGTGACACCGAAGGTGTAGTTCCCGTTGCCGTCGAACTGCTTCGGCGACAGGCCGCGGAAGTCGCGGATGCGGGGCAGGGCGAGCGAGATGAGACGGTCCAGGAACTCCCACGCGCGGTCACCGCGGAGGGTGACGTGCGCGCCGATGGCCTGGCCCTCGCGCAGCTTGAACTGAGCGATCGACTTCTTCGCCTTGGTGACGACAGGCTTCTGGCCGGTGATGGCGGTGAGGTCTGCGACCGCGCCCTCGATGACCTTGCTGTCGCGAGCGGCCTCGCCGACACCCGTGTTCACGACCACCTTGACGAGGCCGGGAACCTGCATCGGGTTCGCGTAGCCGAACTCGTCCTGCAGCTTCTGACGGATCTCGTCCCGGTAGACCTGCTTCATACGCGGCTGGATTTTGCCAGTCTGCGCAGCGGTATCCGTGCTCATTCTCAGATGTCCTTACCCGACTTCTTCGCGTAGCGCACGCGAACAGTCTTCTTGACGCCGTCCTTGACCTGCTCCTCGAGACGGAACCCGACGCGGGTCGGCTTCTTGGTCTCGGGGTCGACGAGCGCGACGTTGGACACGTGGATGGGGGCCTCGAGGGTCTCGATGCCGCCGGTCTTCGTGCCGCGCTGCGTCTGGCCGACGCGGTTGTGCTTCGTGATGTAGTTGACGCCCTCGACGACGACGCGGTTGCCGCCGTCCACGACCTCGAGCACCTTGCCCTGCTTGCCGCGGTCTCCACCGCGCTCGGGCTTGGCGCCGGAGATCACCTGGACGAGGTCGCCCTTCTTGATCTTCGCCATGAGTTACAGCACCTCCGGTGCGAGCGAGACGATCTTCATGAACTTGCGGTCACGAAGCTCGCGGCCGACGGGCCCGAAGATGCGGGTGCCGCGGGGCTCCCCGTCGTTCTTCAGGATGACGGCGGCGTTCTCGTCGAACTTGATGTACGAGCCGTCGGGACGGCGCGTCTCCTTGACAGTGCGGACGACGACGGCCTTGACCACGTCGCCCTTCTTCACGTTGCCGCCGGGGATCGCGTCCTTGACGGTGGCGACGATCGTGTCACCGAGACCCGCGTAGCGGCGGTTCGAGCCGCCGAGCACGCGGATGGTGAGCAGCTCCTTGGCGCCGGTGTTGTCAGCGACCTTGAGGCGGGATTCGTTCTGAATCACTTCTTACTCCTTGGTTCCAAGCGAGCCCCGGAGGGCTTACTTGGCCTTCTCGAGGATCTCGACCAGGCGCCAGCGCTTGGTGGCGCTCAGCGGGCGGGTCTCGTTGATGACCACGAGGTCGCCGATGCCGGCGGTGTTCTGCTCGTCGTGCGCCTTGAGCTTCTTCGTGCGACGGATGACCTTGCCGTAGAGGGGGTGCTTCACGCGGTCCTCGACCTCGACGACGATCGTCTTGTCCATCTTGTCGCTCACGACGTAGCCGCGGACGGACTTGCGGTAGCCGCGCTCGGCGGTCTCCTCGGTCTTGTTCTCGGTGGCCATCACTCAGCCTCTCCCTCGGCGGCAGCCGGCGTCTCCGCCTTGTCCGCCTTCTTCGCCTTGGTCTTCTTGGCCTTCGTCTCGACCGGAGCCGGCGTCGCCCGGATCCCGAGCTCGCGCTCGCGGATCACGGTGTAGAGACGCGCGATGTCGCGCTTGACCGCACGGATGCGGCCGTGGCTCTCCAGCTGGCCGGTGGCCGACTGGAAGCGCAGGTTGAACAGCTCTTCCTTGGCCTTGCGCAGCTCCTCGACGAGGCGCTGGTCTTCGAACGTGTCGAGCTCCTTGGGGGCGAGCTCCTTGGTGCCGATCGCCATTACGCGTCGCCCTCCTCGCGCTTGATGATGCGTGCCTTGAGAGGCAGCTTGTGGATTGCTCGGGTCAGTGCCTCACGGGCGAGCTGCTCGTTGACACCGGCGACCTCGAAGAGGACGCGACCCGGCTTGACGTTTGCGACCCACCACTCGGGCGAGCCCTTACCGGAGCCCATTCGGGTCTCGGCGGGCTTCTTCGTGAGCGGACGGTCGGGGTAGATGTTGATCCACACCTTTCCGCCACGCTTGATGTGACGCGTCATGGCGATACGAGCTGCCTCGATCTGACGGTTCGTCACGTACGCGGGCGTGAGCGCCTGGATGCCGAAGTCGCCGAAGCTGACCTTCGTGCCACCCGTGGCCTGGCCGTCGCGCTTGGGGTGGTGCTGCTTGCGGTACTTGACCTTGCGGGGGATGAGCATTACGCCGACGCTCCTTCCGCGACCGGCGCTGCCTCGGCGTCGTTGCGACGCGGGCCACGACGGCCGCCACGGTCGCGCTGCGAGGAGGGCTTACGCGAAGCCTCTTCACGCGCGAGTTCCTTGTTGGTGAGGTCGCCCTTGTAGATCCAGACCTTCACGCCGATGCGGCCGAAGGTGGTCTTCGCCTCGTAGAAGCCGTAGTCGATGTTCGCGCGGAGCGTGTGCAGCGGCACACGGCCCTCGCGGTAGAACTCCGAGCGGCTCATCTCGGCGCCGCCGAGACGGCCCGAGACCTGGATCCGGACGCCCTTGGCGCCGGCGCGCTGCGCACCCTGCAGGCCCTTGCGCATCGCGCGGCGGAAGGCCACGCGGGCGCTGAGCTGCTCGGCGACACCCTGCGCGACGAGCTGAGCGTCGGCCTCGGGGTTCTTCACCTCGAGGATGTTCAGCTGGATCTGCTTGCCCGTGAGCTTCTCGAGCTCACCGCGGATGCGCTCGGCCTCCGCACCACGGCGGCCGATGACGATGCCCGGACGCGCGGTGTGAATGTCGACGCGCACGCGGTCGCGGGTGCGCTCGATCTCGATGTTGCTCACGCCGGCGCGGTCGAGCGACGTGGTGAGCAGCTGACGGATCTTGATGTCCTCGGCCACGTAGTCGGCGTACCGCTGACCCGGCTTGGTCGAGTCAGAGAACCAGCGCGAGACGTGGTCCGTGGTGATGCCGAGGCGGAAGCCGTACGGGTTTACCTTCTGTCCCATTACTTGCTCGCCTTCTTGTTGCCCGCAGCGGCCGCCTCGGCGACCTCCGGGGTCGAGAGCACGACCGTGATGTGGCTCGTGCGCTTCTTGATCTGGAACGCGCGGCCCTGTGCACGGGGCTGGAAGCGCTTGAGCGTCGTCCCCTCGTCCACGAAGGCGTTCTTCACGTACAGGTCCTGCTCGTTGAGGTACTCACCGGCGTTGCCGGCCTTGACCTGCGCGTTGGCGATCGCCGACTCGACGAGCTTGTAGATGGGCTCCGAGGCGGACTGCTGCGCGAACTTGAGGATCGCGAGAGCCTCCTGGGCCTGCTTGCCCTTGATGAGGGCCACGACACGACGAGCCTTCTGAGGGGTCACGCGGATGTGTCGCACACGTGCGATGGACTCCACCATTTCTCTCTCCTCTCGGTCGCCTTAGCGGCGACGGCCCTTCTTGTCGTCCTTCACGTGACCGCGGAAGGTGCGGGTGGGCGCGAACTCGCCCAGCTTGTGGCCGACCATGGTCTCGGTCACGAACACGGGGATGTGCTTGCGACCGTCGTGCACGGCGATGGTGTGTCCCAGCATGGCGGGGATGATCATCGAACGGCGCGACCAGGTCTTGATGACGTTCTTGGTACCCGCCTCGTTCTGCGAGACAACCTTGCGAAGCAGGTGCTCGTCGACGAAGGGGCCCTTCTTCAGACTGCGTGGCATCTTCTTGACTCCTACTTGCGCTTCTTGCCGGCGTTACGACGACGAACGATGAGCTTGTCGCTTTCCTTGTTCGCGTGACGGGTGCGGCCCTCAGGCTGACCCCACGGCGTGACGGGGTTGCGACCACCGGAGGTCTTGCCCTCACCACCACCGTGCGGGTGGTCGACCGGGTTCATCGCGACACCGCGGACGGTCGGGCGGACGCCCTTCCAGCGCTTGCGGCCGGCCTTGCCCCAGTTGATGTTGGACTGCTCGGCGTTGCCGACCTCGCCGATGGTGGCGCGGCAGCGTGCGTCGACGTTGCGGACCTCGCCCGAGGGCAGACGGAGCTGCGCGTAGGGGCCGTCCTTGGCGACGAGGCGCACCGAGGCGCCCGCCGAACGGGCCAGCTTCGCGCCGCCGCCGGGGCGGAGCTCGATCGCGTGGATGACCGTACCGGTGGGGATGTTGCGCAGCGGCAGGTTGTTGCCGGGCTTGATGTCGGCGCCGGAGCCCGACTCGACGATGTCGCCCTGACGGAGCTTCTCGGGCGCGAGGATGTAGCGCTTCTCGCCGTCGAAGTAGTGCAGGAGCGCGATGCGCGCGGTGCGGTTGGGGTCGTACTCGATGTGAGCGACCTTCGCGTTGATCCCGTCCTTGTCGTTGCGACGGAAGTCGATCACACGGTACTGGCGCTTGTGGCCACCGCCGATGTGACGCGTCGTGATGCGGCCCTGGTTGTTGCGGCCACCCGTCTTGGCGAGCGGGCGGAGCAGCGACTTCTCGGGCGTCGAGCGCGTGATCTCTGCGAAGTCAGCCACCGACGAGCCGCGGCGACCCGGGGTCGTGGGCTTGTAGTTGCGAATAGCCATTTCTCTCTATTCCTCCTGGCCGTCTCAGGCGACAGCCGTGAAGATGTCGATGGTGCCCGACTTGAGGGTCACGATGGCGCGCTTGGTGTCCTTGCGCTTGCCCGTGCCGAAGCGGGTGCGGCGTGCCTTGCCGACGCGGTTGATCGTGTTCACCGAGGCGACCTTCACGTCGAAGATCTTCTCGATCGCGAGCTTGATCTCCGACTTGTTCGAGCGGGGGTCCACGATGAACGTGTACTTGCCCTCGTCGATCAGGCCGTAGCTCTTCTCCGAGACGACCGGCGCGATGATGACGTCGCGCGGGTCCTTGTTGAGAGCGGTCATGCCGAGACCTCCTGGGTGGCGCCGGTCTTCTGCGCGATGAACGCGTCGATCGCGGCCTTCGTGAACACGACGTCGTCGGAGGTGACCACGTCGTAGGCGTTGAGCTGGTCAGCGGCCAGGACGTGGACGTTGCGCAGGTTGCGCACGCTCAGCCAGCCGAAGTCGTCCGTGCGGTCGAGCACGACGAGGACCTTCTTCGACGAGGTGACCTGCGCGATGAACTGCGCAGCGGCCTTCGTCGAGGGCTTCTCGGTGCCGAACGCGTCGACGACGTGCAGGCGTCCGCCGCGGAAGCGGTCGCTGAGCACGCCCGCGAGGGCGGCGGCGATCATCTTCTTGGGGGTGCGCTGCGAGTAGTCGCGCGGCTTCGGACCGTGGACGATGCCACCGCCGGTCATGTGCGGCGCACGGATCGAGCCCTGGCGGGCGTTGCCCGTGCCCTTCTGCTTGAAGGGCTTGCGGCCGGCGCCCGAGACCTCACCGCGACGCTTGGTCGAGTGGGTGCCCTGGCGAGCCGCCGCGAGCTGCGCGACGACGACCTGGTGGATCAGCGGGATGTTCGTCTTGACGTCGAACACCGAAGCGGGAAGCTCGACCGTGCCGGTCTTCTTGCCGTCGGTGCCGAGGACGTCGAGAGCGAGAGTCGAGTCAGCCATGTGCCTCAGGCTCCCTTCACAGCGTTGCGGACGAAGACGATCCGGCCGCGCGCACCGGGGACGGCGCCCTTGACGAGCAGCAGACCCTTCTCGGCGTCGACGGCGTGAACCGTGAGGTTGAGGACGGTCACGCGCTCGCCGCCCATGCGGCCGGCCATGCGCATGCCCTTGAAGACGCGGCTCGGGGTCGACGACGCGCCGATCGAACCGGGCTTGCGGTGGTTGCGGTGCGCACCGTGCGAAGCCGAGACGCCCTTGAAGTTGTGGCGCTTCATGACACCCGCGGTGCCCTTGCCCTTGCTGGTGCCGACGACGTCGACCAGCTGGCCGGCCTCGAACACGCCGTCCACCGTGAGCTCCTGGCCCAGGGTGTAGTCGGCGGCGTCCGCGGTGCGGATCTCGGTGAGGTGACGACGGGGCGTCACGCCGGCGGCCTCGAAGTGGGCCGTGAGGGGCTTGTTCACCTTGCGGGGGTCGACCTGCCCGTAGCCGATCTGGACGGCGTTGTAGCCATCCTTCTCGACCGAGCGGATCTGCGTGACCACGTTCGGAGCGAGCTCGATCACCGTGACGGGGATGAGCTTGCCGTTCTCGTTCCAGACCTGGGTCATGCCGAGCTTGGTGCCGAGCAGACCCTTCGAAACCTTGTTGTTGATGTCAGCCATGTCGAACCTCAGAGCTTGATCTCGATGTTGACGTCAGCAGGGAGGTCCAGACGCATGAGCGAGTCGACCGCCTTGGGGGTCGGGTCGACGATGTCGATGAGGCGCTTGTGGGTGCGCATCTCGAAGTGCTCGCGGCTGTCCTTGTACTTGTGAGGCGATCGGATGACGCACACGACGTTCTTCTCCGTCGGGAGCGGCACCGGGCCGACGACCTGAGCGCCGGCACGGGTCACCGTGTCGACGATCTTGCGCGCCGACGTGTCGATGACCTCGTGGTCATACGACTTCAGGCGAATGCGGATCTTCTGTCCCGCCATTGTCTGTCTCTCTTTCCGCGTCGTACCTCTCGGGCATTGGACGCACTGCGGCGCTGGCGCGCCTTCGGCACATCGAGGCCGCCCGAGGACGGCGCATGCTGCACCACTGTTCTGCTGTCAATCGGCCGTCCGGAGACGACCGCAGCCGCACTTCTCCCCGGGAGGGGAGGTGGGGTTGTGTGTGTTCTGCTGCCCGCGGCCTAGGTCTCTGCGCTCGAGGCGCCGCCTATGCACTGCCCTGGCAGTGATCCGGCTGGCGCGCCGAAGCGCACGCCGGAATGTGGAACCTGTCTATTCTGCCATCCCCGACGGTGTCGCCGCAACCCGGGCGTGTCGCACCGCGGGCCGTTGTGCCGCAAGGGATCCCGGGCAGGCGTTCAGGTTCGTCGCGCACCCCTCCGGATGCCCCGTCTCCGGGCTGCCGGGGCGGTCGCACCCTCCCCTGCATGTCTCACTTTCGGCGGCCATCCGGTCGCCATTCCGGTGACGCGTGAGACATGGATGGGGGTGGTGGTCGACGCGGTGCCGGCATGTCTCGCTTTCCGCGGCCATCCGGTCGTCATTCCGGCGACGAGTGAGACATGGATGGGGGTGGTGGCACGGCCGCTGCGGGCATGTCTCACTTTCGGCGGCCATCCGGTCACCATTCCAGCGACGAGTGAGACACGGACGGATGGATGTCTCACCCGCAGCGGCTATGGGCCTTCGATTCCCACGCCAGGTGAGACACGGCCAAGGTGGTGGGCCCGTGCTCCATTGCCGCAGGCCGATCCGCCTCGAGGATGCTCATCCGCTTGCCGCGAAACGCGGCGACGGCCCCGGCGCGGCGGACGGCCCCGAAGCGCGGCCGCCCCGGACGACGCCCGAAGCCCCACCGCCCCGCCCGCCGAACGAGCCTCGGGCCGCTCAGTACCAGCCGACGGACTGGGAGTGACCCCACGCACCGCACGGGGTGCCGTAGGTGCCCGCGATGTAGCTCAGGCCCCACGCGATCTGGGTGGCCGGGTTCGTCGCCCAGTCCGCGCCGAACGACGCCATCTTGTCGCCCGGGAGCGCCTGCGGGATGCCGTAGGCGCCGCTCGACGGGTTCTGGGCGGTCGACGACCATCCCGACTCCTTGTCCCAGAGGGACACGAGGCACGCGAACTCGCCGTCGCCCCAGCCGTACTGGTCGGCCGCCATCTGCCGTGCGATCTCCTGCGCGCTGCCCGACGGCACCGCCGGCGCCTGGGGCGCGGGCTGAGGCGCGGGAGCAGCCTGCTCCTGCTGAGCCTGCTCCTCCGCCGCCTGCTGCTCCGCCGCGGCCTGCTCCTCCGCGGCGCGCTGCTCCGCCGCGGCCTGCTCTGCGGCCGCCTTCTCGGCGGCAGCCTTCTCCGCGGCGGCCTTCTCGGCCGCGGCCTTCTCCTCGGCGGCCTTGCGCTCGGCGTCGGCCTTCTCGGCGGCGGCGGTCTCGGCGACGACCTCGTCGGTCTCCGCCTCGGCGTCCTCGGCCGCGGCGAGCACCGTCACGACGGGGAGCTTGTCGGAGGCGTCGAGCGTCGCGACGTACTTCTCGAGCTGCGCCGTGTCGATCGAGGGGTGCGCCTCGTCGATCGCCTGCTGCGCGGCGTCGAGGGCCTCGGTCGCCGTCCGCGCCGCGGTGTCGACGGTCGCAGCGGCCGTGACCTCCTGCGCCGTGCGCGGCACGGGCGTCAGCTCGACGGCGGCCGCGGCGACGCTCCCGCCCGCGGCGGAGAGGCACAGCGCGAGAGCCGACCCGATCGCCCAGCGGCGACGGCGGCGGCGCTCCTTCTCCTGACGGAGGAGCACGAGGTGGTTCGGGCGGGGGAAGGGGGTGAGAAGCTGCTCGGCCATGCGGTGTCCTGATCTCGTGTTCGTGGCTCAGTACCAGTCGGTGGCCTGGGAGTGCCCCCAGGCGCTGCAGGGGGTGCCGTACGCGGCGGCGATGTACTCGAGGCCCCAGGCGATCTGCGTCGACGGGTTGGTCTGCCAGTCGGCGCCGGCCGTCGCCATCTTGTCGCCGGGGAGCGACTGCGGGATGCCGTAGGCACCGCTCGAGGGGTTGGTCGCGGTGTACGACCATCCCGACTCCTTGTTCCAGAGCGAGACGAGGCACGAGAACTCGCCGTCGCCCCAGCCGTACTGCTCGGCGGCCATGGTGCGGGCCGTGGCCTGCGCGCCCTCGACCGTGTTGGCGGCTGCCGCGGCCTCGGCGGCGGCGGCCTCCGCCGCCTCGGCGGCCGCCTTCTCCTCGGCGGCCTTCTTCGCGGCCTCCGCGTCGGCGGCCTCGGCGGCAGCGGTCTCGTCGACGACGCGCTCGGTCTCGGCAGCGGCGTCCGCGATGGCGGCTTCGACGGTGACGACGGGGAGCTTGTCGTACGCGCGGAGCGTGTCGACCTGCTCGACGAGCGCGGTCGTGTCGACCGACGGATGGGCGTCGGCGATCGCCGCCTCGGCCTCCTCGATCGCCGACGTCGCGGCCTCGACCGTCTCGGGCTGCACGAGGGCGACCGTCACCTCGGCGGCCGTGCGGGCGCCCGTCTGGAGCTCGGCGGCCGCTGCCGCGACGCTTCCGCTCGCGGCGGTCACGCAGAGGGCGAGCGTCGCGCCGATCGCCCAGCGGCGGCGCGTGCGTCGCTCCTTCTCCTTGCGGAGCAGCGAGAGGTGGTTCGGTCGGGGGAACGGGGCGAGCAGGGGCTCACCCGCTTCGAGATCGCGGGGCATTCAACGTCCTGTGTCGTGGGGGCTGGCGGTGCGCCGGGGCGGGCGCCGGTCTCGCCGGTGAGGGTGCCGGTGTCGGGTGCACCGGTGCGGCCGCCGTTCGGGCGTCGGCCACAGGACGAAGACCCTGACCCGCGAGTCTGGGCGGTCTCTGGGTATGCCCTCCGAGGCGCATGGATGGCCCCGCGCACGTCGATCACGGAATGTAACGGATCGATAACGAGAGATCCGCATGCTGACGCGGATCGCGGAGGGGCGCGTCACACCGCCCGAAGCGGAACCTCCGAAATGCCTGGCAATCCCCCGAAGCGGGCGCGATCAGCGCGTGAGCGCCACTCCCTCGGCGCCGAGGACGGCGCGGATGTCGTCGATCTCGGCGGCGTCGAGCGCGCCGAGCGGGGCGGATGTCGCGGGCGTCGCGATCACGCCGCGCAGCCACAGCGCGGCCTTGAATGCCCCGAGCGCTGCGGCCGTGTAGCCGAGCCGCGCACGGTCGCCGACCTCGGTGATGCGGAAGAGCCGGATGAGCCGCTCCTGCTCGCGCCGTGCGGTCGCGATGTCGCCCGCGGCGACGGCCCGCTCGATGGCGACGTAGCCGGCGGGATCGACGTTGCCGAGGCCGGGGACGATGCCGGCCGCGCCGAGCTCGAGGGCCAGGTCGGCGAACAGCTCGGAGCCGGTGAAGACGGCGACGTCGGTTCCGGCGACGGCGTCGAGCGCTCGCCGGAAGCCCGCGATGTCGCCGCTGGAGTCCTTGAAGCCCGCGATCACGCCATCCCGAGCGAGCTCGCCGAGGACGGATGCCGGAAGCGGCACATGCGTCGCCGACGGGATGTCGTATGCCACCACGGGGATCGACACGGCCTCCGCCAGCAGCCGGTAGTGGCGGGAGATCTCATCGGCGTGCGGCGCGATGTAGAACGGGGGCGTTGCGACCACGGCGTCGACGCCCGCCGCCTCCGCCCGCTGCGCGTGCCGCACGACCCGCGCCGTGCCGGTGTCGATGACGCCCGCGAGCACGGGGACGCGCCCGGCCGCCGCCTCGACCGCGACCTCCGCCGCCCGCACGCGCGTCTCGTCGTCGAGCAGGGCGATCTCCCCCGTCGACCCGCCGACGAAGACGCCGCCCGCGCCCGCCGCGATCTGGTCCTCGACGACCCGGACGAGGCTCGCCTCGTCGAGAGCACGCTCAGCCGTGAGGGGCGTGACGACAGGAGGGATGACTCCGCGCAGCATGTGCCGCACCCTACCGAACGTACGGGGCGAGCGGGTGAACCGCCCTGGACGCAGACGAGGGCCCCGCCGTCCGGCGGGGCCCTCGTGCGCTCACGGCTGCGTCAGCGGTCGTTGCCGATCGCGCCGTCGATGTTGTCGCGGACCTCGTCGATCTTGCCGTCGACCGAGTCCGGGAGGATCTTCTTCGCGAAGTCGGCGACGCCGCCGAGCACGTTGTCGCTCACCTGCTCGGCCTGGTCGCTGTGAAGCGCCTCGTCGACCTTGTCCTTGTTCTGCTCGTAGAGATCCTTGCCCTTGTTCACGAGGTCATCCAGACCCATGTCACCCTCCTCGGCGTTGGACGCCCGCAGGTCCGGGCGCTTCGCGATCAGTCTGGCATCCGGGGAGCGCAACCGGCTAGACATCCGGGTGAATTCGTGCATGGGGTGCCCGGGGCGCGACCGGACCGGCCACGACGCCCGGCGCGTCAGGAGGCCGCGACGCGCGGCGCGTCAGGAGGCCGCGATGCGCTGCGCGTCAGGAGGCGGTGTCGCCCGGGAAGAGCGCGGCCTTGCCCGTCTTGAGGAGGATCACGATGTCGCCCATGACGCTCCAGTTCTCCACGTAGGAGAGGTCGAGACGAACGCTGTCGTCCCAGGAGAGCGTGGAGCGCCCGGAGACCTGCCACAGGCCCGTGATCCCGGGCTTGACGAGGAAGCGGCGGTGCACGTGGTCGGCGTACTGGTCGACCTCGCGCTGGATGGGCGGGCGAGGGCCGACGAGCGACATGGATCCGCCGAGCACGTTGAACAGCTGCGGCAGCTCGTCGAGGCTGAACTTGCGCATGACCCGGCCGACCTTCGTGACGCGCGGGTCGTCCTTCATCTTGAACTGCACCTCGTTGCCGAGGTCCTGCTGCTCGATGAGGTCGTCGAGGAGGTGCTCCGCACCCACGACCATCGAGCGGAACTTGAGCATCTGGAACTCGCGCCCGTGGCGCCCGATGCGGGTCTGCTTGTAGATG
Organism: Microbacterium sp. JZ37; assembly: GCF_035188445.1. NCBI lineage: Bacteria > Bacillati > Actinomycetota > Actinomycetes > Micrococcales > Microbacteriaceae > Microbacterium > Microbacterium sp. JZ37. The sequence goes on from NZ_CP045253.1 coordinate 2,659,757, forward strand.
ACGGGGCCGGGCGAGGAGACCTTCACGATGGCCGCGAGCACGAGGAGCACGGGGCTCAGCAGCGTGACGATGAAGAGCGAGCCGAAGAGGTCCATCATGCGCTTGACGAAGCGCTGGCCCGGCGAGAAGCGCGGGGTCTCCACGTGCATGAGCGGGAGGCCCGACACGGGGCGCATGTGGATGCGCGGACCCGCGATGTCGGTGATGCTCGGCGCGAGCACGAGGTGCTGGCGACCGGCCTCGAGCGCCCAGGAGACCTGCTTGACGCGCTGCGGCCCGAGCTCGTCGGTGCTCGTGATGACGACGGTGTCGGCACCCGTCACCTCGATCGCGCGCTCGACCGAGTTGACGCTGCCCATGACGGGGATGTCGGTGTCGGTGAGCTGACCCGCGATGCGCCCGGTCGGGATGCACGCGCCCACGATCCGGTAGCCGGCGCCCTTCGCGCGCTTGAGCTCGCGCGCCGTGTGCGCGACCGAGCGCTCGGAGCCGACGAGGAGGACGCGGGCCGAGTACTCCCCCTTCGCCCGCTGCCGCGCGAGCCAGCGTCGCCAGATCCAGCGCTCGATGAAGAGCGCGGCGACCCCGGATGGGAGGGCGATGAGCAGGTACCCGCGCGCGATCTCGACCTTGAGAAGGAAGGCCGCGATGGCGATCACGCCGAAGAGCATGAAGCTCGCGTCGAAGATGCGCTTGTACTCGGCCGTCCCGACGCCGATCACACGATCGGAGCGCGTGTCGTTGAGGGCGAGCACCATCATCCAGAGCAGCACGACGACGACCGAGAGCATCGTGTACGACGTGAGCCCCGGCAATGCCGGGATCGGCATCTCGATGAGCTTGTGCATGCCGAGCCAGCTGAACTGCGTGCCGAACACGACGAGCGTGAGGACGATGAAGTCGGTCAGGCGCAGGTAGCGCGCATAGCGCTTGCGCCAGTTGAACTTCGGCGGCGCCGACGCGGCGACGACCGGGATCTTGCCGCTCGCGGTGCGCACGAGGGCGGGGAACGCTGCGCTCGTCGTGAGAGCAGAGGCGGTCGTCGCGGCGGCGGACTCGGCGTCCGCGGCACGCTGCCCGCTTCGTGTGATCTCCGTGGTCACGCGTGTTCCCCCGTGTCCTGATCGAAAGATGGACTGAGGCAGTGTACCGCGCAGGTTATTCCCAGACACGCCGAGGCGCGCGCGAAACGGCTCGAACGGGCGCTTCTGCCCATCAGCCGCATGCGGTCAGCGCACCCGTCGTCGCCTGCACCATCGGGGTCGAGCGCAGCGCGAGCGGGCCGAACTCGCCCTCGCCCGAGAACGTCGCGGTCACCGTCGCGAGCTCACTCGGATTGAGATAGGTCGTGAACCACGCGACCGGGCGGCCGAGGTCGACGACATCGTCGCGCGTCAGCGCGACCTCCTCGCCCTCCACCGCGACCGACTCGACGGTGGTGCCGGGAGGGCCGTACACGTAGACCTGCGTGCGGAACGTCGTCGGACCCCAGTCGGGGTTGCCGCTCTTGACGTAAGCGGGAAGCGCATCCGCCGTCGCCTGGTCGATGTCGAGGTGCAGCGTCGTCCGGACCTCGAAGGTCGACGCGTCGGCCTGGCACGTCTGGGTGACGTCGATGTTCGACTTCATGTAGTAGTCGATCTTCGACGCCGACTCGTCGCGGAAGAACACGCCGAGGGTCGTCTGGTCGTCGTTGTCCTTCGGCAGGATGCCCGCGACCTTCTCGTCGGCGATCTGCTTCTGGACATCCTCGTTCTGGCTGTGGAAGAGGATGTTGCCGCCCTCGATCCCGTGGCGGATGGCCCACAGCATCGACTGGATGTCGAAGTCGCCGGCCGACACCTTGGTGAAGACCTGCTCGGCGACGCTCGCGAAGAACTCGTCGGCGGCGGCCGGATCGGTGACGCTGTCGAAGCGGCTGTAGACGTCGCTCAGCAGCAGCTGCGCGGCGTTCTGGCTCGTCATGACGTCGCCGGTCGTCAGCTGGATGGGCCCGGTCGCCTCGAGGATGTAGCCGAGCGCGATCGGGTCGATCGACGCGACCCCGTCGATGCGGTCGTCGGAGATGTCGCGCTGCCAGAACTTCGTGACGATCTCGGCCATCGTCGGGAAGTCCGGGCGGCTCGGCGACGTGTTGACGTGGTGGATGAGGTACTCGTTGTAGAGGTCGAGCGCGCTCTGGTCGACGTCGACGTCGACCGGCACGAACTCGGTGAAGTCGGCGCTCGAGGCCTGGTTCACGATCTGCAGGTTGCCCGCATCGGCGCTCATGAGGGTCTGCGACGCCGCGGACCCGCCGAGGCCGACCGACTCCGCGTTGTTCTGGAACACGAGCAGGTAGTTGCGCGAGCCGTTCGCGCCGAGCAGCTCGGGGCCGTACTCGAACGCGGGCGCGGCGACCGACATCACGGAGTCGACGAGGTTCACACCGGTCTGGACAGGAGCGATGAGCGTGCCGGCGTCCTTGACGTCGGCGATGCCCTCCGCGATGCGCACGACGTCGTCGGTCGAGTCCTGGAGCAGCGGCAGCACGCGCGCGATGATCGACTCGCCGGAGTCGGATGACATCGCCTCGAGGGCGGGCTGGCCGATCCGGTTGCTGACGACGTCGAGCGCCTCGGCCGCGAGGCGCACGCCGCGGAGGTTGTCGCCGGCCCACGGGATGAACTCGGCGAGGCGCCAGACCGGGTCGACCGAGACGCTCGCGGCGTTGGCGGCATGCTCGCCGAGGATGGGCACCGACACCTCGAGGGTTCCGCCGTCCTGGACGTGGTTCACCACGCGCTGGGCGGCCTCGAGCTCGCTCTTGACGATGAGCACGCGCGCGCCCAGCCACAGGCCCGCGACCACGAGGACGGCGATGCCGATGAGCACGCCGATGCGGATGCGGCGACGGCGCGAGCCGTCGCCCCTCTCCTTCGCGCCCTTCCCGGGCGGCGGGGCGGATGGCGGCGCCGCGTTCTCGCCGCGGGGCGCGTCGAGAAGCTGCGTCGGCGCGTCGAAGCGCTGCGTCGGCGTGGCGTCGGCGGCCCCGCCGACCGCGCCCATGCGGGTCGTCGGCGTCTCCCCCGCGTCGCGCGGGGTGTGCAGCACCTGCGTCGCGGGCGCCGCGTCGGCGCCGCCCGGCGCCTGCGCCGGCGCATCCTGCCGCTCGAGGTCGAACACGTCGATGCGGCCGGTCGCGGCCGCATCGATCCCGGTGGCGTAGAACCCGGGCTCCTGCGGTGCCTCAGCCTGGCGTGCGAGCCGTCGGGCGCGTCGACTCAGGGGCTTGTCGCGCGCGTCGTCCTGCGAGTGGGGCATTCTCCAACCCTACGAAACCTTCTGCAAGATTCCCTCGTTGTCGCGTGCGCGACATGGCCGGGGCGCGCGGCCCCGGCCATCCGCTCGTCTCAGTCCTCGGGGCGCGCGGGCGTCTCCGTGGGGTCGGGCGTCGCGGTCGGCGACGCCGTCGGCGTCGGCGTCGGCTCGTCGGCGGGCGAGAAGTCGCCGGCCAGGAAGACGGCGCTCCCCGTCAGCGGCACGGTCACGGTGCCGTTCTCGGGCTCGAGGGTCGTCACGGCGCCCGACATGTCGGTCATCGTGATGGGGCCCGACGCCTCGTACTCGGCGCTGGCCTGGCCATTGAGCGTCCAGGCGACGCGGACGCCGTCCGACTCCTCGCCGAACAGGTACGAGTGGTTGCCCGACCCGATGTCGTCGCGCGCGGTGGCCTCGCGCCCGCCCAGCTGGTCGATGAAGAGCGCCTGGGCGAAGGCGGCGGGCTTCGGGGCCGCGGTCGCGACGCTCGCGGCCTCCTGGTAGAACATGCCGAAGTTGCCCTCGTGGTTGTTGCCGTCGGTGCTGTCGTCGATGAGGTCGTACCAGTAGTACTTCTCGACGCCGTTCGCGAGGCTCACGGCCTCGGCCGCGACGAGGTTCTGCGCCTGCGCGTCGAGCGAGCGCGCCTGGCCGAGCTCGTTGCCCGTCGTCCATCCGAACTCGGTGAGCCAGATCGGCAGCTCGCCGCCCGCGCCCGCCTGCATGTTCTCGCGCGCGTCGGCGAATGCGCCGGTCAGGTTCTCGGGCTGCTGGTAGTACGACGGGTTGTAGGGGTGGAAGCTCATCGCGTCGGCGTGCGCGAGCGTGTCGGTCTCGGCCCACAGGCGCCGGAACCACTCGGCGTCGTAGTTGGCCGTCGATCCCGCGATGACGGGGATCGAGTCGTCGACCTTCGCCTGCACCGACTGGACGAGCGGGAAGTAGCAGGTCGGCGCGGTGCCGCAGCCGCCCGTGTTGAAGCGCTCGTGGTTGAACTCGTTGAACACCTCGAGGCCGACCACGTCGAACCGCTGCGCGATCGCCGCGGCGTAGTTGCCGTACGCCTCGACCGCGCCGGGCGACGACGGCGGGTTGCCGCCGTCGTAGAGCGGGTTGCCGTAGTTGACGATGCCGAGCAGGCCGATGCCGTGCGCGTGCATCTTGTCGAACTCGGACGTGTAGTGGCCGCTGAACTCGTAGACGCCGGGCGTGCGCTCGTTCTGCTCCCACAGCACGTCGTTGCGCGCAGAGCCGAAGCCGACCGACTGCAGCACGTCTGCCGCGTCGACGTACCACGACTGGTCGACGTGGGTGATCGCGCCGATGCGCTCGTCGGGCGCGATGCGGGCGCCCTCGAAGTCGACGACGGCGACGGGGGTGGCGACGCTCTGCCCCGAGGCGTCGGTGACCGAGACGCGGTAGTAGCCCTGCGTGACGCCCTCGAGCGGGATGGCCGAGACGCCGTCGCGCAGCGGGGCGGTCCCCTCGGCCGCGACCGAGCCGTCGGCGCGGGTCACCTGCCAGCGCGCGTCGCCGGCGCCCATCTTCACGCCGAGCGCCGCGCTCTTCTCGCGGAGGATCAGGGCGTTGTTGAGGATGCCCCAGTCGGAGGTGACCTCCTCGAACGACGGGTTCGGCACGACGTTCTCGCCGCCCTGGGGCGTCAGCGAGAGGTCGTCGATGCCGAGACCCGACACGGGCCCCTCGATCTGGATCGCGATGGTCGTCTCGCCGGCGCCCTCGGGCGCGGTGTACTCGCCCTCGACCTCGGTCCACGACGCGTCGATCTCGCCGAGCTCGATGCGCGTCTCGCCGATGAGGATGGCCGCGGAGACGGGCTCCGGCAGGGTCGCCATCTGGCGCACCTGAGCCGAGAAGTCGTAGGTGGTTCCCGCCTGGACCGCGACCGTCGCGCTGAGGGCGGCGACCGGCGCGTCGACGACGGGGGCGTCGATGTACGCGGAGGTCTCGCCGCTCGCGGCATCGCCCGCCTGCGGCCACACGTCGGCGATCTGCGCGGAGCCCGCGCCCTGCCATCCGTTGAGCGCGCCCTCGACGGGAACCGAGACCGGCAGCTCGACGGGCTCCGGCGTGGGGGTCGGCGTCGGGGTGGGGGTCGGCGTCTTCGTCGCCGTCGGCGTCGCGGTCGGCGTCTCCGACGCGACCGGCGCGGGCTGCTGCGTGAGGTTGAGCGCGAGCGCCGTGCCTCCGCCCAGCACGGCGACCGCGCCGACGGCGCTCGCCGCGATGATGGCGATCTTCTTCTTGTCTCTCTGGCGAGCGAACATCGGCTGGTCCTTCCCCCGAGGGCTGGTCGACTGCGTCAATCCTGTCACCCGCGCGGCTCCTCCCCCTGCGCATTGCCCGGGGATGCCGCCTCCCGGCGTCGGCCATCCGCCTCCGTAGGATTGACGCATGCCGCACGACACCCCGCTCATCGACGTCGTCGTGCCCGTGTACGGCGGCTGGGATCATGTCGAGCCCTGTCTGCGCGCGCTCGAGGAGCAGACGGTCGCGGCGAACGTCATCGTCGTCGACGACCGCTCGCCCGACGACACCGCCGACCGGATCGCCCGCGCGTTCCCGGGCGTGACGCTCCTGCGCAACGGCCGCAACCGCGGATTCGCGCACACCTGCAACCGCGGCATGGCGCACGGCGAGGCGCCGTACGTGCTCCTCGTGAACAGCGACGTCATCGCCGAGCCGACGCTCGTCGAGCATGTCCTGGCGGCCTTCGAGGCGGCGCCGCCGACGGTCGGCAGCGTGGCTCCCCTGCTCCTGCGCCCGGATGGCCGCGTCGACTCCCTGGGGATCACGGCCGACGCGACGGCGGCGGGCTTCGTCCGCTATCACGGCGCGACAGTCGACCGCGCGTCGGCGACGCGGCCCGCGCTGCTCGGACCCTACGGCGCCGCCGCGGCGTACCGTCGCCGCGCGCTCGGCGAGGTCGGCCTGCTCGACGAGGGCATCTTCATGTACGGCGAGGAGCTCGACCTGGCGTTCCGACTTCGGGCGGCGGGATGGGACGCGATCGGCCTCGAGACGCCGGGCGGCATGCACATCGGCGGCGCGTCGGCCGGCGAGGGCTCGCCCAAGCAGCGGTACCTCGCGGGCTTCGGGCGCGGGTACCTCCTGCGCGCGTGGGGCATCCTCCGGACGCGTCGGGCGGCGCGCGCGCTCGCGACCGAGGCGATCGTGTGCCTGCGCCGGATCGTGCTGTACCGCGACGTGAAGTCGCTCACCGGGCGGATCGCCGGATGGCGCGCGGCGGCGCGCGAGGTGCGCCCGCAGTTCCCGCTCGCGGCGGCGGATGCCTCGATCGACATGCCCCGGTCGCTCCGGATGCGCTCGGCGTCGTTCTGGGAGAAGCTGTGACGGGCTCTGCCGTCCCGGACGTTGAGCGAGGAGCGCCAGCGACCTCCCCGGACGTTGAGCGAGGAGCGCCAGCGACCTCCCCGGACGTTGAGCGAGGAGCGCCAGCGACGAGACGAAACGCCGCAACCCGACCTCGCAACCGGGACGCCTGATGGCCCTCGCACGACGGCTCCTGAGCTTCTCGACGATCCCGGCGGCGTCGGCGCTCATCCCGTTCCTCGTCCTGCCGGTCCTCGCGTACAACGCGGGAGCGGGCCCGTGGGTCGCGGTCGCCGTCGGCCAGTCGGTCGGCGGGTTCTTCGCGCTCGCCGTGAGCCTCGGCCTCAATGTCGTCGGGCCCACGCTCGTGAGCCTCGCGCCCGAGGCCGAGCGCCCCGAGCTCTTCGCGACCGGGACGCGCGCGCGCCTCGCGGTCGCCCTCCCCGGGGCGCTCGTCGCGGCGGTCATCGCGGCGGTGCTCGCTCCCGGTGCCGACGCCCCGATCGCGGCGACCATGGCCGTCGCGATCACGCTCGGCGGGCTGTCGTCGGCGTGGTTCCTCATCGGACTCGGGCGCCCGCTGCCGCTCATCCTCTTCGAACTGCTCCCCCGGGCCGCCGCGACCGCACTGGGCGGCGCGATCATCCTCGTCGGCGGCCCCGTGCTCTGGTACCCGGCGCTCCTGCTGCTCGCGATCGCGGGAGGCATCGCCGCATATGCCGCGAGCGTGATGAAGCCCGCCGCCCTCGTGCGCGGCGACTGGCGGGGATCGCTCGCCTTCGCCCGTCGACACCTCGCGGCGGCGGCGACGGAGACGGTGAGCGGCGCGTACACGACGCTCGCCGTGTCGCTCGTCACGGCCGGGACGACGACCGCGCAGGCCGCCGCCTACGTCTCGGGCGACAAGCTGTTCCGGATGGGCCAGACGGTCGTGGGCGCGCAGGGCAACGCCCTGCAGGGCTGGGTCGTCGAGGAGGATCGCGCGCACTTCGGCGCCCGCGCTCGCAAGGCCCTGCTCCTGCACGCCGTGCTCGGCGTGCTCGGGTTCGCGGCCTTCGCGCTCATCGGGCCGTGGCTGACCGGCATCCTCTTCCGCGGGAAGGAGATGGACGCGGCCACCGCCATCCTCTTCGGCGCAGCGATCCTCTGCATCTCGCTCACGACATCCCTCGGGCGGCATGTGCTCGTGCCGCTCGGGCGCACCCGCGCGATCTTCGTGAGCGTCGTGGCCGGTGCGGTCGTCGGCGTGCCGCTGACGCTCGCGCTGTCGGCGCTGTGGGGGTCGGTCGGCGGCGCGACGGGCCTCGCCTCCGCCGAGGTCGTCGTGCTCCTCGTCCAGGTGGGGTACGTGCTCGCGGCGCGGAAGGCGAGGGTGTGATGCGGGTTCTCGTCGTCGTCCTGAACTGGAACGGCATCGACGACACCGAGGAGTGCCTCGACGGCCTCGCGGTGCAGACGCATCCGGCCGATGTGCTCGTCGTCGACAACGGCTCCTCCCCCGACGACGTGCGGCGTCTTCGCGCGCGTGCCGAAAGCGGGGCCATCCGCCTCCGCCTGGAGCCCGAGAACTTGGGGTTCGCGGGCGGCGTGAACGTCGGCATCCGGCTCGCGCAGCACGACGACTACGACGCGGTCGCGCTGCTGAACAACGACGCGCTCCCCGAGCCCGGCTGGCTCGCCACGCTCGTCGCGGCGCTCGAGGCCGACGCGGAGGCGGCGATCGCGACCGGTCTGCTCCTCCGGCGCTCCGACGACCCCGCGATCGCGGGCACGATCGACACGGCCGGCGACGGCCTGAGCGTCTGGGGGATGCCGTTCCCCCGCGGGCGATCGGATGGCCGCGCGCACGCCCCCGAGAAGGGGCGCGTGTTCTCGGCGAGCGGCGGTGCGTCGCTCTATCGCACGGCGCTGTTCGATGAGATCGGCCTGTTCGACGAGACGTTCTTCGCGTACTTCGAGGACATCGACATCGGGTTCCGCGCACGGCTCGCGGGCCACGAGATCGTGTACGAGCCGGCGGCTGTCGCCCATCATCGGATCGGCGCGACGAGCGGACGCATCCCCGGCTTCACCGTGCGGCAGACGTTCAAGAACCTCCCCGTCCTCCTCGTGAAGGACGTGCCCGCAGGCCTCCGTCACGTGATCTGGCCGAGATTCGCCCTGCTCTTCGCGATGATGCTCGGCAAGACCTTCGCGACCGGCTCGGGAGCGCATGCCCTGCGCGGAATCGGCGGGGCCATCCGCCTGCTGCCGCACGCGCTGCGGGAGCGTCGCCGGATCCAGGGCGCCCGCTCCGCGACCGCGGCGGACATCGATGCGCTCCTGCTGCACGACCTCCCTCCGGAGCAGCATGGGATGCGGAAGCTGCTGCGCGTCTTCCGGCGCTGAGGCCGGGGCGGGGGCGGTGGGTCCGGGGCGCGTGTGGTTCGGACCGGGCCGGGGTGCTCAGCGGCGTCACCGGATTCGGAGTCGTGGGGCAGATGTGCGCGTGTCGCACGACACCAGGCCACACCAGCCCCACCGATCCGAATCCGGTGACGGATGGGCCGGCGTCGGCGGCGGCGCCAGCGTCACCGGAATCGGACTCGTGGGACAGATGTGCGCGTGCCACACGACACCAGGCCACACCAGCCCCACCGATCCGAATCCGGTGACGGATGGGCCGCGCCCGCCGCCCGGGCACGCCCCGGCCCCGGCCCCGGCCCCGGCCCCGGCTACCCCGCCAGCTCGTCCTGCAGCGTCTGGGGCGCGCGACCGAGCGCTTCCGCCAGCGCCGGATGCACCGCCGCGAACTCCCCGGCGTGCGCCGCAGCGAACATCTCGACGAGCATGCCCGCGAGGAAGGCGTGGACGCCCGCGTCGAGGAGACCCGAACGGAACTCCTCCGGCGAGACGACCGTGTGGCGGATGGTCTTCCCCGTCGCGCGCGACGCGACGTCGGCCACGGCCGCCATGTCGAGGGCTTCGCCGCCCGTGAGCGGCGGTGTCGCGCCGGTGCCGAGGCCGGTCGTGAGCGCGACGGCCGCGGCGTCGGCGAGGTCGGCGTGCGTGGTCCAGGAGACGGGGCCGTCGACGGGAGTCCGCAGCTCCCCCGTCGCCATCGCCCCGGTCAGCAGGATCGGCACGGTCGACGCGTAGAACCCGTTGCGCAGCGAGGTGTACGACAGGCCCGACGCGTCCAGGGCGGCCTCGGTCGCGTGGTGATCCCGCATCGGCGAGAAGAGCGAGTCGGCGCGCGACGCCATGTGGCTCGTGTAGACCAGGTGCTCGACGCCCGCACCGCGCGCGGCGTCGATCGCGCGGCGGTGGAGCTCGACCGTATCCGGGCCGTTTCCGCGCGCTGAGACGAGAAGCACGCGCCGCGCTCCCTCGAAGGCGTCGATGAGCGACGCGCGGTCGGCGTAGTCCGCGCGGCGCACGCGGACTCCGCGCTCGGCAAGTCCCGCGGCCGCGGCCGGATTGCGGACGGCGACGCCCACCTCCTGCGCCCCCACGCGGTCGATGAGACGCTCGACGACCGCGCTGCCGAGCTTGCCCGTGGCGGCTGTGACGATGATCATCCGTGCTGTGCTCCTCGTGTTCGCGCGCCGACGCACGGTCGACGCGGTGGGTGGCCCGAGATCCGGGCGTCTCCACCCTCGCGCCGCGCCCGTCGCGGTGGAAGGATCGGGTCGGTCACGGGTATTGCCCCTGGAGTCATACCGGCACGCGATCGCGGTCGGGATGGTCGAGGATGGTCGCAGAAGAGGAGGCGCGATGCTCGAGTCCCGATCGCTCCGCTACTTCGTCGCGGTGGCGGAGGAGCTGAACTTCACGCGTGCCGCCGAGCGCCTGCGCATGTCGACGCCGCCGCTGTCGCGCGCCATCCGAGCCCTCGAGCGCGAGCTCGGCGTCACCCTGTTCGAGCGGAGCACGCACGCCGTGTCGCTCACGCCGGCGGGCATCGTCCTGCTCGAGCACGCTCGCACGGCCCTCGACGCGCTGCACGCCGCAGGCCGCCGAACACAGCGTGCGGCGGCCGCGCCGCACGGGGTCGTGCTCGCGATGAAGGCTGACAACGACGGCGGATTCCTCGACGCTCTGCTCCGGCGCCTCGCCGAAGACGAGCCGGACCTCGAGGTCTCGGTGCGCCTGTGTGCGTGGGGCGAGGAGCCCGTCCTCCTGCGGCGCGGGGAAGCGGATGTCGCACTCATCCGCGGCGCGTTCGACCGCACGGGTCTGGATGCCGACCGCCTGAGCGAGGAGGAGACCGTCGCCGCCGTGCGCGTCGACCATCCGCTCGCGGGAGCGTCCCTCGCCGGATCGGGCACGACCCTCGCCGCACTCGCGCTCCCGATCTCGGGTCCTGACGACGAGGTCGGCTTCCACGCGTACCAGCGCGCCCTCGTTCGCGACCACGACATCCGCGACCTGCCCCAGCTGCTCGCGCTCGTCGAGCTCGAGGGCATCGTCGCGCTGCTTCCCGCGCATGTGGCGGAGCGGTACCCGCGCCAGGGTGTCGCGTATCTGACGGTGGCTGACGCTCCGACGACGGAGCTGTCGATCGTGTGGCCGCAGGACTCGCGGTCGCGCGCCGTCGCGGCGCTCGTGCGGGCAGCGGAGCAGGTCGCGGAAGCCGCGGCTCCGGCCCGGGCTTCGGCCCGCTGAGGCCGTCGGCGGCCGCGGCAGTGAGGCAGCGACGGGGCCGGCACGTCGGGCCGGCTAGGCAGCGACGGGGGCCGGCACGTCGGGCCGAGTGACACAGCCGACCTGCAGGCCGAATGACGTCACCGGATTCGGAGTCGTGGGACGGATGTGCGCGTGTCGCACGACACCCGGCCACACCAGCCCCACCGATCCGAATCGGGATACGGCAGCGACGTCACGGGAATCGGAGTCGTGGGGCGAACGTGCGCGTGTTGCACGACACCAGGCCACACCGGCCCCACCGATCCGAATCGGGATACGGATGGGTGGTGTGGGAAGTCAGGTGACGGACGCGGGATACGGATGGCCGGTGCGGCATGGCCGGGCCCGGTGACGGACGGCCCGTGACGGACGCGGGACGGACCCCAGCCCCAGCAGCGCCCCCTACACCCCCGCGGCGCCGTCGCGGCCGAACTCGCCTCGGATGAACGCCGCCTCGACCTCGCGGTCGAACACCTCGCGCTCGCGGCGGATGGTTGCACGGTACGGCTCCTGCGCGGCGAGTGCGGCGGCCGGGTCGGCGAGCACGCGCTCGATGGCGGTGTGCGCCGCCGCGACGACGTCGGGGGCGACGTCGACCTTGTGCTCCCACGGCAGCGGCACGTCGACGTCGTTGGCCCCCGCGCCGCGGCGCGCGACGAGCACGATCGCGCCCATCGCGGCGGCTTCGCGGGGCATCCGGTCCTTGCCGGGGTGAGTGCCGAGGTCGAGGTAGATGAGGGATGTCCGCAGCGCGTCGGCGACCTCGTCGCGCGTCATCCCGCGCAGCGGCAGGAGCTCGATGCCCGGCCAGCGCCGTGAGAACTCGCGCATGAGCGCGGCCGACTTCGCGGGGTTGTAGGTGATGCGCGGCGCGCGCCCCTCGACGGCGACCGTCTCGGGGAAGTCCAGGGGCGTGTAGTCGGAGAGGATGGTCCCCACCCGGCCGAGGTGCGCGAAGACGTGGTTCCACGCGTAGTGCGACTGCACGAGGTGGCCCGCGCGGGCGAGCACGGCGTCCTCCCCCGTCGTGACACCGCGCAGGGCGCGCTTGAGATGGCGGGCCCAGATGAGCGGCGGGCGCGACATCGGCGTGCGCTCGAGCGGGAGCGTCGACTTCTGAGCGCGCTCGATGACGAAGCGCGGCGCGTAGTCGATCGAGAGCCACCACACGAACGGCTGCGCGTGCGCGAGGCCCCGCAGCAGGAGCGCCTGCGTCTCGGGAACGACGATGGCGTTTCCCGGCGCATCGACGACCGCGGGCGCCTCGGGGGCGTCGTAGTGCGCGTAGCGCTCCGCGCGAGGCGCCTCCTCGGTGCCCGGCACCGGGACGAGGAACGCGTCCTGCCCCTGGCGACGGAGCGAGTCGACGAGCTGGTGCAGCGCCTCGGGCCCGCCTGTGGCGAGCCCGCGCGGGTAGTACACGTAGGTGGTCATGCGGCCTGACTGACGGAGGCGGATGGGATGCGACCATCCTGCCGCGTCCCCAGCCGCGTCGAGAACGCGACCGCCGTGATCGCGGCGAAGAACGGCACGAGGTGGTTGTCGCCGAGGAACGTCGTCGTGTCGAGCATGCCGTGCGCGAGCACCCACGAGACGCCGACGAACACGACGAGCAGCTCGACGGACGCGCGCGAGACGAGCTTGTCGTGGCGCGCGGCGCCGATGCGGCGGAGCACGGCGATGATCGGGAGCAGCGACAGCGCGATCGTCAGGAGCAGCGCGATGATGCCGGCGTCGGCCCACGCCTGCGCGAAGAGGTTGTGCGGCGGGAAGAGCTGCAGGCCGCGGCCGGGGAAGGCCATCCGCCACTCCTCCGCGATCGTGAGCCGCCAGTTGCCGAAGCCGAGCCCCGTGAACCAGTTCTCGGGGAACCTCTGGAAGACGACGCCCCACAGCCGCCGCCGCTCGTCGAGCGTGCGCACGACCTCGTCGAGCAGGCGCGGCCGCATGGCGGTGACGACGGCGACGGCGCCCGCGGCGAGCCCCGCGCCGGCGACCGCGACGACGACCGTGAGGATGGGTTTGCGCACGGCGACGAGGGCGAGCACGCCGAGCACCGGCAGGATGACGATGGCGACGAGGGGGGTCTTCGATCCGGTTCCGAGGGAGGCGTCGAGCGAGATGGCCGCGACCGCGAGGAACAGCCAGAAGCGAGCGCGGCCCGGGCGCTGCAGGGCCGCCCACACGTACAGGCACGCGACCACCGCGAGGAAGAGCGACGCGGTGTTCGCGTTCAGGAAGAGGCCGCCGGCCTTGAAGATGTCGTTGACGTTCTCGGTGCTGCCGTGCGCGATCATCTCGACGCCCGGCTCGGTGAACACGCGCGCGATCGGCGACGTGAGATACGCCTTCTCGAGATCGGGCGCGAGGCGGAAGAGAGTGACGAGCCACGCCTCGATGAGGATGAGCGGCGACACGATCGCGAGGGCCGCGATGAGCCCCTGCGGAGACGAGCGGATGGTCTCGCGCGCGAGGAGCGCGGTGGCGATCAGCGCGAGGGTGAGCAGGACGCCATAGGCGGCCGAGCCGACCTTGTCGGCCCAGAGCACCGAGATCGCCTGCCACACGGCGAGCGCGCCGAGCAGCCCGATCCAGACGTGGGCGTTGCCGCGCCAGAAGCGCCAGATCGCGCCCGGGAGGAGGGCCGCCGTCGCGATGAGCCCGAGGGACGTGAAGCCGAACGGGCCGAAGAACTGCAGCGTGCCGAGCGCGAAGGCGCCCGCGAGCAGCGTCCGCGCCGGCAGCCGGAACGACAGCAGCACGATGACGCCGGCCCCGAGCAGGGCGGCCGCGAGGATGAGGACGATCTCGAGCGGCGTGCGGGAGCCGAGGAACGACGGCTCGGCCAGGACGATCACGATCTGCTCCACACGTCGACGGCACGGTATGGAGGTCTTGCGTCCCCCGCCATCCAGGTTAGCGCTCTCACTTCCGAGCCCTGGGAGGCGGTGCCCGGGCGATAGTCCCCAGTTGTGAGTCCGCGCTCGCGATCAGACGGCAGCGCTCGTGTTCAGGTCTACAAGCGGCGGCTCATCGACACCGGCTGCGTGAAGGCAGACGGCCACGGATACGTCGCGTTCTCCCTTCCTCACCTCGACGAGTACATTCGCTCCATGAGCGCTGACCCGGCCGAGGATTCGAGGGAGCGCGACGAGTGGGGAGCATTCCCGCCGCCACGCAGCGTGTGACGACGAGCGGCACTTCCGACGTGGAGCGCCGCCCTCTACGGTCGGACGCGAAGGCCCGACCGAGGAGGATTCGATGCAGCCGGCGATCGTCCTGACTGCGACGCACGGGCACGACTCCCCGGAGTGTGCGCGGGACAGCGTGCCGCGTGCACCCCAGCGGCACCGCGACCAGCTCACCGCTCCGGCGGACTGAACGACCGTGCTCACGCTCCCCTTCGCGATCGCGGCCGCCGTCTCGTACGGCCTGTCGGACTACGTCGGCGGGCGCGCGTCCGAGCGGATCGACGCTCGGGTCGTCGCGCTCATCAGCCAGGCATGCGCGGCGGTGCTCGCGGTGCTCCTCGTCGTCTCGCCGGTCGGGCAGGGAGCTCCGACCGGAGCGGATGTCCTCTGGGGAGCAGGCGCGGGGCTCGGCAGCGCGATCGGCAACGTGCTGATCTACCGGGGCATCGCGACGAGCTCGGTCACGAGCGTCGCGCCGATGTCGGGTGTCGTCGCGGTGACGATCCCAGTGGTCGTCGGCGTCGCGTTCGGCGGTCTGCCAACGCCGTTGCAGACGGCCGGTCTCATCGCCGTCGTCCCGGCGATCTGGCTCGTCGCGGCAGGCGGCCGGTCCGCAGCGGACCGGCGCGGCCTGCTCATCGGCGCGGGAGCCGGCGCCGGCTTCGGGACGCAGTTCACCTGCCTCGGCCAGACGTCGGAAGCGGCGGGCCTGGTTCCCCTCGCGATCGGCCAGGGCGTCTCGGTCGCGCTCCTCGCGGTGCTCGCCGTCGGAGTCCTGCGTACCGGAGGTTCGCTCCCCCGGCGGGCGGTCGGGATGGCGGCGGTGGCGGGCGTCCTCGCCGGCGTCGCGACGGTGAGCTACCAGATCGCGGCCCAGCTCGGGGATCTCGCCATCGCGGCGGCGGTCACGTCGCTCTACCCGGCGGTGACGGTGGTCGCGGCGGCGATCGTCACGCGTCGCTGGTGGACGCGCACCGAGGGCATCGGCCTCGCGCTGTGCACGCTCGCGCTCGTGCTCATCAGCACGTGAGCGCGCGTTCGAGTAATCACCCCGGTCGTCGAGCGAGCAACCACGCCCCGGTCGTCGAGCGAGCAACCACGCCCCGGTCGTTGAGCGAGCAACCACGCCCCGGTCGTTGAGCGAGCGAAGCGAGACGAAACGACACCCGCCCCGACGTCGGCTCGCGGCGTTTCGGCTGCGCTCGCTGGCGCTCGCTCCGCTCAACGACCGGAAGGACGCCCCACCCCCGGTCGTTGAGCGAACAATCACCCCCGGTCGTTGAGCGAGCGGAGCGAGACGAAACGACACCCCGTCCCCGAGATCGGCTCGCGACGTTTCGACTGCGCTCGCTGGCGCTCGCTCCGCTCAACGACCGGAAGGACGCCCCATCTCCCGGTCGTTGAGCGAGCGAAGCGAGACGAAACGACGCAACCTGCCTCGAGTTCCTGGCCGCGCTGAGGGCGCTCGGCCACACTGGAACCCATGGAGCATGTCGAGGTATCGCCAGAGGACATCCCCGACCCGCGCGTGGAGTGGCGTCAGAAGCTCCGGGAGATGCCGGTGCAGGTGCTGACTCTCGTGCCGCAGCGGCATCTCGAGAGCGCCATGCCATCCGGTTATGAACAGGGTCAGGACGGCCGCGGGCTGCGCGAGATGCACGTCAGCTTCACGTACACGCTCATCCGCGATCCCGACAACCGGATGGCCCCGGGGAACCTCGTCGAGATGGACGATGACATGCGGCGTTCCCTCGAGGAGGCCTCCGCCCACCCTCGACCGGACTGGCTCGTCGAGATGACCGAGCAGATGCGGTTCCCGCAGCTGTGGGAGGCCGTGCGGACGACGTGGCACCGCGATCCCTCGGAGGAAGCGTCTCTAGCGGCGGTGCTCGTCCAGCACGCGAACCATGTGCTGCGCAACACCTTCCGCATCGAACGCGGCCTCGAGGGAGTCGCCGGCGGACTCCCGCCCGCGCCCGACATCCGCGAGCGCGCGGTCCAGCGGCCGATCTCGCTGATGGTGGATGGCCTCGAGCTCGATGGCGCGTTCATCGACACTGACCCGCACATCTATGCGATCGGCACGGAGCTGCCCACGGGCGGAATCGTCACGGTCGTCGTTCCTCGCGACGAGCTTCCGCTGATCACGCTCGAGCTGGAGACCGTTCCGCGCTGACGCGGATCGTCAGCGCCCCCGGTCGTTGAGCGAGCGAAGCGAGACGAAACGACGCCCCCGCTCCCGAGATCGGCTCGCGACGTTTCGACTGCGCTCGCTGGCGCTCGCTCCGCTCAACGACCGGAAGGACGGCCCACCCCGGTCGTCGAACGAGCAACCACCTCCCGGTCGTTGAGCGAGCGAAGCGAGACGAAACGACGCCTCCGCTCCCGAAACCGGCTCGCGACGTTTCGACTGCGCTCGCTGGCGCTCGCTCCGCTCAACGACCGGAAGGACGGCCCCCGGTCGTTGAGCGAGCGAAGCGAGACGAAACGACACCCCGTCCCGACATCGGCTCACGACGTTTCGACTGCGCTCGCTGGCGCTCGCTCCGCTCAACGACCGGAAGGACGCCCCACCCCGGTCGTCGAACGAGCAACCACCGCCGGTCGTTGAGCGAGCGAAGCGAGACGAAACGACACCCGTCCCGACATCGGCTCACGAGGTTTCGACTGCGCTCGCTGGCGCTCGCTCCGCTCAACGACCGGGACGGCGCGCTCAACGACCGGAGGCCAGCAGCTCCCCCAGCGTCGCGTCGATCGTGCGCGCGGTCGCGTCCCAGTCGTACCCCGACGCGGGCGGATCGACGCGACGCGGGGAGGCCAGGGCCGAGCGGATGGCGCCAGCCCACTCCTCGACGTCGGTCGCGTTCTCGACGGCGCGGCCGCGATCGCCCACCGTCTCGGCGACCGCCGCGCACCCGCACCAGAACAGCACGGGGGTGCCGGTCATCACGCTCTCGAGCGCGGGAAGACCGAAGCCCTCGAGGGTCGACGGCATCACGGTCGCCGCCGCGCCGCGGTAGTGGCGCGCGAGCGCGGCGTCGTCGATCCCCGCGAGCAGCTCGACGCGAGCCGAGATGCCGCGCTCCGCGGCCATCCGCTCGGCCTGCTCGTGCTCGCGCGCGGGCAGGAGCATCCGCAGTCGCGCATCCGGCACGCGCCCGAGGGCGTCGAGCACGACCTCGACGTTCTTGTGCGCACGGAGGTTGCCGACGTACATGAGGTACGGATCGCCCGGGGCCGGCGCGACGTCGGCGCGGAAGGCGTCGGAGCATCCGATGCCCGCATTGACGACCCGCACGGCGTCGTCGTCGAGCCACTCCTCGATGAGCGCCTTCGACGTCTCGGAGACCGTGAGCACGACACCCGTCCGCCGCACGACCGGGCGGACCACGAGCCGGTAGTACGCGAGGTACTTCGCGCGCCCGGGCCACGGCGTCTGCAGCTGGATGAGGTCGTGCAGCGTCACGAGCTGCCGCTTCGCCCGCACGAAGGCGTTGTAGCCGGGCGAGTAGAGGAGGCGGTCGCGCGGCACGGCGCGCAGCGCATCCAGCGGGGCGAGGTGGTCGCCGTCGAGCCCGAGCGACTGCCACGGCGTCGTCAGCCGCGGGAGCACCTCGCGCGAGTAGCGCTGGATGCCGGCGATGCCATCCCACCGGGTGTCGATCGCGACCTGTGCCATGGGTTCCATTCTGTCGTCCCGGAGACCGGGCCCCTACCGCCGCTCCCCCAGCAGCGCGCGCTTCGCCGGCCGCGGCAGCTCGAACACGACCCGCGCGGGGGTGCGCATGACGAGCTCGTAGACCGCGACCGACAGGATGGCGATGGCGAGCGTCACCAGCAGCGGCGCGAGCGAGCGGATGACCGGGCGGTCGATCACGAGGCCCCAGTTCGGCACGCGCGACAGCAGCTCGAGCAGGAGTCCGTGCAGGACGTAGATCGGCAGAGTCCGGCGCCCGATCCACGCGAGCGCCCGGCCGACGGGCCGCGCCCGGCAGAGCACCGACATGAGCAGCAGGAGCAGGATGGCCGCGGCCGCGTCGCGAGGCACCGACAGCACCGCGCCGACGTGCGAATCGCCCATGGCCATGATGCCGCCCGCGCCGAGGTACACGGCGAGCGCGCCGAGCGCGAACGGGAGGTGCCGCGACGCGACGCGCTCGCGCAGCCACGCCGATCCGTAGACGCCGATCGCGAAGAAGACGGCGTACCGCATGAGGTTGCGGTACTGGTCGTTGTTGTCGGCGACCGGCACGTAGTGGCTGCAGATCGACACGACGACGAGCGTCACGAGGACGAGAGCAGGGTCGACCCGGCGCAGCGTCGCCAGAAGAGCGGTCCACACGGCGAGCGCGAACACGTACCAGAGGAGCGTCTTCGGCAGGACGAGCTCGTTGAGGTACGCATCCCAGCGGATGGCACCGGTCCCGCCGAGCGGGCCGGTCCAGACGTACGCGCCGACGAGCCCGGCGTAGAGCGCGAACGCGAGGAGCCACACCGCGTAGAGCCAGTACGACGAGGCGACCGACACGCGCACGGTGCGGTCGGACCATCCGTGCCGGATCCGTCGCGCCAGCAGCAGGCCGCTCAGCATCGCGAGCCCCGGGATGCGGAACGGCGTCATCGCGTCGATGAACCACGACCAGAAGCCCGTGGATGCCCCCGGCTGCAGATGCCCGAGGTAGCTCGAGAGCGTCGTGTGCATGAGCACGACGCCGAGCACGCAGATGCCGCGGGCCGCGTCGATCCACACGATGCGCTCGGTCCGGGCCATGCGCCCCAGCCTATGCGGGAGGGTTCGGATGGCCGTGGCCGGGCCGTCGGCGCCGCCATCCTTTCCCCGACTGGTCGCCATCCGCCCGCCCAAGCGGCCGTTCGAGGCAAGCCCCCGGAACGAGACCGCGGTCCTTGCCCCGTCCGGTCGCCATCCGACCGCCTAAGCGGCCGTTCAAGGCAAGCACCCGGAGCGAGGCCGGCCCGATCCGCTCAGCCGAAGACCGCGGCGATCCGCTGCACCTCCGCAGCGTGGGCGTGCGGGCGCGCCTCCTCCACCCACAGGGCCAGGTTCGCGGGCGTGAGCAGGCTCTCTGTCGCGAGCAGCGCGGCGCCGGTGACACCCTCGCGCTGGTCGAGCGTCGACCCTCGGACGACGAGGCCCTCCACGACGAGCTCGGCCGCCCGCTCGCGGATGACCTCCTCGACGATCCGGACAATGCGGTCGCCCATGCGCAGCACGCCGCCGCCGATGATCACCTCGCCCGGGTTCGCGAAGTTGACGAGGTTGGCGACGACGCCGCCGATCGTCCGCGCTGCGTCGTCGACGAGCTCCATGACGAGACGGTCGCCCACCGCGACCGCCTCCGCGACGTCGCCGAGCACGACGCGACCGCGCCGCGCGATCGCCGCGGTGATCACGGCGCTCTCGTCCGCGCGTGCCGTGAGGTCTGCCAGCAGCCGCCATCCGCTCGCGACCGCCTCGAGGCATCCGGTCTTGCCGCAGCGGCACTGCGCGCGGGGGTCGTCGGTGACGTGCGTATGGCCGATGTCGCCGGCGGCCCCGCGCTGCCCGCGGATGAGCCGGCCGCGTGAGATGAAGGCCGCCCCGACGCCCGTGCCGATCTTCACGAACAGCGCGTCCGACCCGGTCACCGCGCGCCCGCGCGCCCACTCGCCGAGCGCCATGAGGTTGACGTCGTTGTCGACCCACACGGGCGCGTCGTAGATGTCGCGCATCCACGCGCGCACGCTGAAGCCGTGCCAGCCGGGCATGATCGGCGGCGAGACGAGGCGCCCGGTCGCGAAGTCGACAGGCCCGGGCACGCCGATGCAGACGGCCCACGGGTGCGCCGCGCCCCCCTGCGCGGCGAGCGCGGCGAAGTGCGACGTGATGCGCTGCATCGTCTCCTCGGGCCCGTGCGCGACATCCCAGTCCTCATGCGACGAGCGGACGATCGTGCCGTCGAGGTCCGCGATGGCCGCGGTGAACTCCGAGGCGCCGAGCGTGGCGACGAGCACGTGACCGCTGCGCGCACGGAATCGGAGGGTGCGAGCCTGGCGGCCGCCCCCGGATGGCGCGAGCTCGCCCTCCTCGAGGAGACCGAGCGCGATCGCCTGCTCGACGCGCTGCGACACGATCTTCCGGCTGAGCCCGCTCGCGACGACGAGCTCGGGTCGGGTACGGGCGATCCCGGTCCGGACGAGCTCGATCAGCACGGCGAGCGGGGCGGCGTCGAGCGCGGGCGCCACCGCGCCTGCACGGCGGCCCTCGAGGAGGCCGCCGAGCAGGGGCGCTGCCGGGATGGTCACCCCGTCATTCTCCCGCGGACTCGGCGCGGCGCGCGCGCACGGCGGCGGCGACCTCGGGCAGCCGCCGCTCGAGCGTGTACCCGGCGATCGCGAGGATCTGCAGCACGCTGATGCCGGCGGGAAGGAGGAGGAAGAGCCAGAGCACCCCATCGGCGGTCGCGGCCGTCACGTGCGCCGGGTCGTATCCGATGAGGGCGAGCCCCCACGCGAGCAGCGCGGTGCCGATCGCGGCGCCGATCTTCGTGCTCATGCTGTAGCCCGCGAAGAGCAGGCCCTCGTCGCGTCGTCCACTGCGCGCCTCCTGCCACTCGACCGTGTCGGCGATGAGGGCCGGAGCGGCCACGAACCCGAACCCGCCGAGGATGTTCGCGATGAAGAAGACGATCGAGAAGGCGATGAGGTCGGTGTGCACGAGGTACATCGCGTACGTCAGGACGATCGAGAGCGCGAGACCCAGGATGATCGCGCGGCGCTGCCCGAGGAGTCGCAGGATCGGCGCGGTCAGGAGCGATCCGACGACGGCGGAGAGCGAGAAGGCGAGGAGCACGATGGGGATGGCACCGGGGTTGCCCAGCGCGTAGATCGCGAAGTACACGGCGCCGCCGGTGACGACACCGAGCCGGGCGAAAGCGAGCACCGAGAAGACGAAGACGGCGATCCACGGACGGTTGCCCGCGAGCGAGCGGAGCGATCGGGCGAAGGTGCCGCGCTCGTGCGTCACGGGAGTCGCGGGCACGCGCTCCTTCACCCAGGCGAAGACGAGCCAGAGAAGGAGTACGCCGACGGCGGCGTAGATGCCGATCGTCACCGCGAAGCCGGTCTTCGAGGTCGTCGAGCCGCCGATCGCCGCGATGAGCGGCTGGGTGAAGGTCGACACGATGATGATGCCGATCCCGACGCCGAAGGAGCGCAGCCCCGCGAGCTTCATGCGCATGCCCGAGTCGCGCGTGGTCATCGCCATGAGCGCGCCGTACGGCACGTTGACGGCGGAGTACGCGAGTCCCACGAGGACGAACGTCGCCGCGGCGTACGCGATCGTCGGGAAGTCGTCTCCTCCTCCCGGCGTGAGGAAGGTGAGGAAGGTGAGCACGCCGAGGAGCGGAGCCCCGAAGAGGAGATACGGCCGGGCGCGCCCCCAGCGCGTCGTCGTCCGGTCGAGGAGCACGCCCACGGCGGGATCGAAGAACGCATCGAGCACGCGCGCGATGAGGATCACGACGCCGGCGACCGCCGCGCTCATGAGCGCGACGTCGGTGTAGAAGAACAGCAGGTAGCTCGAGATCGTCGTCCAGGTGAGGTTCGACGCGATGTCGCCCAGCGCGAAAGCGGCGCGCTCGCGCTTGCCCACGGCGCGCGGGTCGTCGGGGTCGGTCGCCGCGAGACCGCGCGGCGGGATGGTCGCGCGAACGGCTGCCGTGGAGGCCAGTGTCGCGCGGCGGCGGGAGGTGTCGCTCATCGTCGAGCCCTTCTGTTGGGGTGTCCGTCGGTAGGCATACTTGCGTGCCGACCGAACAGAAGTCAATCAGGCGAGCATCAGACGTCTTGATGCGCGTCATAGCCGACCGCTATTTGCACTTCTGCTCTTACAGCACTTAAGTTCGGGAATCGATCTGACCGCAAGGAGCACCATGACCGACCCGACAGCCACCCCTGGCGAGCGCCGCCTGCCGACCGACGCCGATGTCGTGATCATCGGCAGCGGGCCGGCCGGCGCGGCGTACGCCCGCATCCTCAGCGAGCGCGCCCCCTCCGCCCGCCTCGTGATCGTCGAGGCGGGCCCGTGCGTGAGCACACCGCCCGGAGCGCACGTGAAGAACATCGCCGACCCCGACGAGCGAGCGCGCGCCCAGCGGCGGTCGGAGGGGCCGCGACCGCATGTCGACGACGTCTCCTCCGACACGATGGACGGGTACACGAGCGCCGAGGCGCGGCTGCAGCGCCCCGGCACCTTCCTGCTGACGTCTGGCTGGCGGCAGGACGGCGAGGACGGCCTGCCCGCCGCCGCGATGTCGAGCAACGTCGGCGGCATGGGCGCGCACTGGACCGGCGCGTGCCCCCGCCCCGGCGAGAGCGAGCGCATCGACTTCCTCGACGACCTCGACGACCTGCTGGACGAGGCGGAGCGCCTCCTCGGCGTGAGCGCGGATGCTCTCGCCGATGCGCCGCTCGCGAGCACGGTCCGCGCACGGCTGTCGGCCGCGCTGGACGACGGGCGGACGCCGGATCGTCGCGTGCAGCCGATGCCGCTCGCCGTGCGACGCACCGACTCGGGGCTCGTGTGGTCGGGGGCCGATGTCGTCTTCGGCGACGAGACGCGCAGCAATCCGAACGCCGTCCTCATCGACGAGGCGCTCGCGACGCGCGTCCTCGTCGACGGAGAGCGCGTCACCGGCGCGCGCGTCCGCGACCTCCGCACGGGCGAGGAGCAGGAGATCCCCTCGCCCTTCGTCGTCGTCGCGGCCGACAGCCTCCGCACCCCGCAGGTGCTTCACGCCTCCGGAATCCGCCCGCCCGCACTCGGGCGCTATCTCAACGACCAGCCCCAGATCGTGCACGCCGTGCGGTTGCGGGATGTCGACCCGGTCGCGGACGCGTCGACCGGCGACACCACGATCACCGCTCAGAGCGGCGTGAGCTGGGTGCCGTTCACCGACGCGCTCCCCTTCCACGGGCAGGTCATGCAGCTCGACGCTTCGCCCGTGCCGATCGAGGGCGACATCGTGCCCGGGTCGATCGTGGGCCTCGGCTGGTTCTGCGCGAAGGACCTGCAGGCGTCCGATCGCGTCGCCTTCGACGACGGCGAGGTCGACGACTACGGGATGCCGGCGATGCGCATCCACTACACGCTCACCGACCGCGACCGCGCGACGCTCGACACCGCGCGTCGCGCGATCCTCGAGGCAGGCGAGTCGCTCGGCGAGGCCCTCGACCCCGAGCCACTCGTGTTCCCCGCCGGAGCCTCGTTGCATTACCAGGGCACCGTGCGGATGGGCGCCGTCGACGACGGCACCTCGGTGTGCGACAGCCGCAGCCAGGTGTGGGGCGTCCGCGGCCTGCACGTCGCCGGCAACGGCGTCATCCCGACCGCGACCGCGTGCAACCCGACCCTCACGGGTGTGGCGCTCGCGGTGCGCGGAGCGCGCCACATCGCCGACGCGCTCACCACTCACTGACCAGAACGAGGAGTCCCATGCTCGACAGAGACATCATCCAGAGCGTCGGCGTGCGCAACGTCGTCGCCGACGGGCGGACCACGGGGTTCCGCTTCGAACTGCGCATGCCGAACTACCGCGGCGTGTGGGGCAGCCTCATCGACGGCGTCGCTGTCACCGTGGGCGACTTGAGCTGGGCGCGCGATGTCGCGCTCTGGACGCTCCAGGGGCGCACCTTCACGGCGCAGCAGCTGCGGGAGTCGGATCGCGAGGTCCGCTGGCAGCTCGACGAGCCCGCCGTGATCACCGTGCCGCACGAGGGCGGCCTTCCCGTCGGCGTGCACCGCCTGCAGGTCGACATCGCGATCCACGCGCCGTACATCCCGGCCGAGTTCCAGCCATCCGTCTTCCACGCCGAGCGAGAGGTCGTCGTCGTCTCATGAGCACCCTGAAGTACGGCGTCTCCCTGTACAGCTACACGGGAGACATGTACACCCTGATGACCCTCGACGATGCGATGCGCCAGATCGCCGACCTCGGCGCGACGGGCATCGAGATCCTCGGCGAGGGCAACATCCCGTCGTACCCGACGCCGAGTGCGGCGTGGATCGATCGCTGGCACGCCCTGCTCGAGGAGCACGCGCTCGAGGCGACGAATTACGGCTCGTGGATCGACTCGAGCATGTGGCGCCACCGCGACCTCACGGCCGACGAGGGTGCGGACATGCTCGCCGCCGACCTCCGACTCGCCTCCACGCTCGGGTTCACGACCCTGCGCCCGAAGATCGGCGTCGTGTCGATGGACCTGCGCCCGCACCCGATCTGGGAGGAGGTCATCGAGCGCAACCTCTCTCTCGCGGCCGACCTCGACATCGTGATCTGCCCCGAGATCCACGCACCCACGCCCATCCGCCACCCCGTCGTGGAGGAGTACGTGTCGTTCATCGAGCGGACGGGCACCGACCACTTCCGACTCCTCATCGACACCGGGATCTTCCAGCGCGCGATCACCACCGCGAACCACGATGGGCTCAGCGAGGAGGCGCAGGAGGAAGGATGGCGCAAGCCGCTCGCCCTGCCGATGTCCGATCTCGAGAGCGTGCTGCCGTACACCGCGTTCATCCAGGCGAAGTTCTTCGACATCGACGCGCAGCTCGTCGACCAGCAGATCCCGTGGCGAGAGATCCTCGAGACGCTCATCGCGAGCGACTGGTCGGGCTATCTCTCCAGTGAGTACGAGGGCGACCGGAGCCCGTACCGCGCGGTCGAGCAGGTGCGCCGCCAGCACGCGCTTCTGCACCGCCTCGAAGGCGAGATCCGCGGCAGCTGATCCGCCGGCCCCTGCGTGGACGCCCCGTGTCGCTCGACAGGGGGCGTCCATACGTTCAGCCGACCATTCGACGAAGGCGCGCGACGAAGGCATCGAGCTCCTCGCCGCTCGCGCGCAGGAAGTCGTCCCCGACGAGCACCCGCAGCACGCACGCCGCGTACAGCGCCTCGGAGGTCTCCGCGGCGCGACTCCCCTCGAGCGGGAGGATGTCTGCGACGCGCGCCACGAGGGCTCGCGACGCAGCCGCGCCACGCGCACGGAGCTCGTCGTCGTGGACCGATCGGTCGATCACGGCGCGCAGGACGGAGGCGTTGGCGTCGTAGAGCTCGGCCATGAGGTGGGCGGCGCGATCGGCGCCATCGAGCTCCTCCTGCTCGAGCCGGGTGGCGATCGCCGCCTCGGACTCCTCCATGTCACGCAGCCAGCGCTCGTGCGCGGCGCGGAAGAGGCCGGCCTTGCCATCCACCCGCGCGTAGATCGACGGGGCCGAGACCTCGGCGCGGCGGCAGACCTCCGCGATCGTGAGACCATCCCATCCGCGTTCGGCGAAGAGGTCCATCGCGACGCTCAGAACGCGGTCCCAGGTCCGCGCGCTCCGCTCCTGGCGCGGCGGGCGCACGTCTGCTGTCTCGGCCCTCGTCGTCATCCTCACGAGCTTCGCGCGCCCGGCGCCTCGGGAGCAAGCCCGGCGCCCATCTCCGCGAGCTGCGCGACGATCTCACCCGGGCTGCGCTCGCCGACCTGCTTCTGCAGCAGGGGCGTGCGGTCGAGCACCCAGTCGCGCAGAGGGCGCAGCGGGCGCGGGGTGTGGTGGAAGACCTTGCCGAGGATGTACGCCTGCTGCACCTGCGATGTCGTGTGCGCGATGCGGCGCTCGTCATAGCGACGGAGTGCGGTGGCGACAGCCGTCGCGTCGGCGAGGTCGACGCCGGTCAGGCACTGGGCGAGCGTGTACCCGTCGCCGATCGACATCCCGGCACCGTATGCCGCGTAGGGCGACGTCGCGTGGGCGGCGTCGCCGGCCAGCGTGATGCGCCCCTTGGACCACTGTGTGAGCGGCACGCGGTCGCGGATGGGCCAGCGCTGGGTGTGCGCGGGATCGGTCGCCGCGACGAGATCCCGCAGCGGCGACCCGAAGTTCACGAGCGCGGCGTGCGCGTGCGCCTTCAGGTCGTCGGGAGCGGGCCGATCCGCATCCCATGCCTCGACCATCCACCACTGGTAGCCGTCGCGACCCCGGTCGCGGATCGACGAGTACGTGCCCTGCACCGTGCGGTCGTGAGCGAGCACGACCTCGTTGCGCTCGGCGCCCGGGACGTCGGCGAAGGTGTACCCGCCGATGATGTGCAGGCGGTGCGATCGAATCGGCTCCTCACCCCAGAGGTGCGTCCGCACCATCGAGTGGATGCCGTCGGCTCCGACGATCACGCCGGCGTCGATGCTCGTGCCGTCCGCGAGGTGCACGCGTGCCGCGCCCTCGCCATCCTCGATCCGCGCCACGGTCACTCCGGTGCGGAGCACCCCCTCAGGCATCGCCGCAAGCATCCGCCGGTACAGCTCAGGCCGCAGCATGCCGATGAACCCGCCGCCGTAGTCGCGGACGACGTCGTCGGGCAGGCGGACCTCGGCCCTGACCGCTCCGCGGGCGTTGCGGAAGGTCGTGTGGCACGGGGCTCCGAGGTCGTCGATGTCGACGCCCATCTCGCCGAGTGCGCGGATGGGCGGCGGCCAGAGGTTGAGGATATTGCCGGCCGGGCGCGCCTCGGGGTACCTCTCGAGCAGGATCACCTCCTGTCCCACGGTGTGCAGTGCGAGCGCGGTCGCCATGCCTGCAGGGCCCGCACCGATGACGACGACGGGAACGTTCATCTCCATGATCTCCTCCCTCGAGTCGCCGACGACGACGAGCTCGAGACGGGCGCGGCTCTGCGCCCGAGAAGAACGATAACGGCGTTACATTTTGAGGGTAAGGGTGCATCGCGGATCGCGATGCGGCCTATCGGCGCGGCTGATGCCGACGGCACCCCGATATCCGGATGGCCGGGGCCCGGCGGTCACTGCTCCTCGGCACGCTCCGCATCGCCGCGCCCGGTCAACGCCGCGATCATGCTCCGCAGGGCAGACCGCGCCGCTTCCTGCTCGCGCGGGGTCATCCCGCTGACCATCCTGTCCTCGACCGCGCGGACGGCGGTGCTCGCCGCCTCGAGGCGCTCCCGACCGAGCGGGGTGAGCTCCGCGGGCAGCGCCCGCCCCACGCGGGCCTCCGCCGGCCTCGTGACCGAGCCGTCCTGCTCGAGCGTCTGCAGCAGCACGTTCATCGACTGACGCGTCACGAACGCCCCGCGTGCGAGTTCGGAGTTCGACAGGCCCGGCCGCTGCGCGAGCAGCTCGAGGCAGGCGTAGTGCGTCACCGTCATCCCGAGCGGTCGGAGCACGGCCTCCATGGCCGAACGGAGCGCGGAGGACGCCTCCTTCAGCAGATAGCCGAGGGATGTCTCGAGATCGATCACGTCTTGACTCATGTCAGAAGTCTGACATAGCCTCCTTGTCAGTTATCTGACACAAAGGAGCAGACATGCCCGTCACCGGCCCCGATTTCATCTCCCTGCAGGTGCGCGACCTCGAGGCGTCGCAGGCGTTCTACGAGCAGCACCTTGGTCTCGTGCGCTCGCCGGCAGGGCCGCCGCACGCCGTCGTCTTCGAGACGACTCCGATCGCGTTCGCCCTGCGCGACCTCGTGCCCGGAACCGACCTCGAGTCGGCCGCGCAGCCGGGCATCGGCACCGCGATCTGGCTCCACGCGACCGACGCGCAGGCGATCCACGATGCGCTCGCCGATGCGGGTCACACGATCGTCTCCGCGCCGATCGACGGCCCGTTCGGGCGCACCTTCACCTTCGCGGATCCCGACGGATATCACGTCACGATCCACGACCGGGCGTAGGCGAGGAAGGGGCGCTCGGGCGCCCCTTCCTCACACGTTCCGCTCGACGAACCCCTGGATCTCGCGGGCGAAGACGTCTTCACCGAACCGCTGTGCGCGCACCCGGCACTCCGCCGGCGACGAGGCGAGCGCCTTGTCGACCGCCGCGCGCAGCTCCGACGGGGAGTCCCAGTCGTGCACGTGCGCCCCCGTGACGCCATCGAGCACCGACTCGACCGCTCCCCCGATGGCGTTCGCGAGTACGGGCGTGCCGGCCGCCATCGCCTCGACGGGGATGATCCCGAAGTCCTCGATGGGCGCGAAGACGAGCACCGAAGCGCGCTGCAGGATGGCGGTCAGCAGCGGATTCGACGGATGGTGCACGAAGGTCACCGCGCCGGGGTACGTCTCGTCCGCGATCGTGTGGAGCCGGTCTTCGTCGGGCCCCGATACGGCGAGCACGACAGGCAGACCGGAGGCGCGCTCCCAGGCGCCGTCGATGCGCTCGGCGATGAAGCGACTGTTAGCCGCGATCGCGACCGCCTCCAGTGCGCTTTGCGTCTCACCGCGAGCGCGTCTCCTCCCCTGGCCGGTAGGTTCGAGAGAAGTGCACGACGGCCGTGCATGCAGAGCAGAGCTCTGCGCGAGTTCGAAGGCCCTCCCCATGCGCACAGTCCGAGCTGCCCTCTCCGGATCTCTCGGGGTGTGGCGCTGGGCGCTCGCGGCGAGCGGGTTGTTCATCGCTCTGCAGATCGTGTTCCTGCTCCTTCTCGTCCTCGCGCA
Source organism: Microbacterium sp. JZ37 (assembly GCF_035188445.1). Classification (NCBI taxonomy): domain Bacteria; kingdom Bacillati; phylum Actinomycetota; class Actinomycetes; order Micrococcales; family Microbacteriaceae; genus Microbacterium; species Microbacterium sp. JZ37. The sequence goes on from NZ_CP045253.1 coordinate 2,688,761, forward strand.
TGCCATCCCAGCCGTCTTCATCTACAGCGAGCTCGCAACGGATATCGCCGACGGGCTCTGGACGACCACCGACCACCCGTCGGACGGACTCTCGCACCGTGGTCTTTCCGACGCGTACACCGACTGCATCGTGCTCACCGCGGGGCTTTCGGCCCGGACCGCCTCCGCGATCGACCCGCTCTGGGCAGCACTGACCTTCCCGCACCTCGGAAGTTGCGAGCCGGCAGTCACGGGCGTCGAAGCGTTGAGCACTGGACGCGTCCCGGCCGTAGAAGGAACTTATGGACGGTACTGGGGCGGCTTCGCCGTACTCACCCGGCCGCTCCTCGCGCTCGGCGGGATCGGCGCAGTGCGGATGGCCGCAACCTTGCTCGTTGGAGCCGCAGTTGTCGCCCTGCTCGTCGTCGCGCGTCGCCGGATCGGGCTTGCGGCCGCCGTCGCGCTGCTGGCGCCGGTGCTGGTATCGACGAACTTCATAACGCAGACGACGACAGGCTTCTCACACCTCGTTGAGTTCTCGGTCGCACTGCTCGGCGGCGTTCTCGGTCTCATCGTCGGCGCGCGCAGCGTCTGGGGCACCGCGGCGGCTGGGCTCGTGGCGGGTGCGGTTTTCGTCTACGTCGATTTTCTCCACAATCCGCCGATCGCCTGGACGCTCTTCGTCTTCGGTGCCGTGGCTTCGCGGCTGGCCTCAAGCCCCGCGTCTCTCCGAGACGGGGCGAGAGTGCTCGGCCTCGCGACCGCAAGCTGGCTCGGGGGTTATGGCGCGGCCTGGGCCGCGCGATGGCTGGTCGGTCTCGCAAGCGGAGCGGTGAGCTGGGACGAGCTCTCCGGCAAAGTCGGCCGATGGACGAGCGGCGCAGAAGCCGGCGCCGACCTGCCAAGCGGCCTAGGCGCCGCCTCCAAGATCAATGCGGGGTTCTGGCTCGATGTGCCGACGGCGTTGCCCGTGGCGCTCGCCGTGCTGGGTGTCGTCGCCTGGGCTGTCGTCATGCTCATCCGCAAGCGCGACAGCGCGGGTGCTTGGCGGATGGCACTGTTAGCGGCACCCGCGCTCCTCACCGTCGTGTGGCTCGAGAGCTTGTCCGGCCACTCCACATGGCACGCGTTCTTCGTCTACCGTGCGATTCCGATGGCCGTCGGTGCGGTCGCGGCGAGCGCGGTCATGACCACGCTCGCCCGCCGCTCACTCGCAGCCTGGGGTTGAAGTCTCGACCGGCACCTTCTTCACGAGAGGCGTGTGCACGACGTCAAGGGGGCCGTACTCCTGCCCCTCGGCACCGGCGAAGGTCACCTCGATCGTGTGGGAGGTGGCCGGCTGGTTCTCGATCAGCACCCGAACCGCGGGGCGTCCCTCGTCCATCGTCCCGGCGACGGGCACGTAATCTTGGCCGTCAACCTTGGCGGACACGTAGGTGCCTCCGACCGGGCCATAGAAGACCATGTCCGTCGCTTTCACGCCACGGTCGTAGAACTTGCCCGTCGAAATGTACTTGGGCAGATCCGCGACCTCGCCCGGCTGCAGGGTGTAGTTGTAGGTCGCCTTGGTCGTGAACGTGGGTGCTTCCTCCGGCTGACAGACGTTGCTGCTCGCTTCGACGCTCATATTCGCGTAGTAGTCGAGCTTGCCTTCGGTGGTGTCGTTGACGAAAACCGCCAGAGCAGTCTCGTCCTCGTTGTCGGCGGGGAGCGGGGTCGAGAGAGTCGTGCCTTGAACGGCCCGCGCCTCTATCGGGTCCGTCGATGAGAAGTAGATGCGGCCCTCAGATCCTGCCCTACCCAGCGCTTGCGCGAGTTTCACGATATCCGCGGACCCGCTCGTGATCTTCTCGAACACGCCCCCCGCAGCGGCCGCGAAGTACGCATCCTGCGAGGCGTTGTCCGGGTACTTGAAGTACACGCGGTTAAGGAGCGCGTCAGCGGCATTCTCGGAGTTGATCTGATCACCCGTCGGAAGGTTCACTGGTCCGGTCGCACCGAGGATGTAGCCGAGAGCCACCGGGTCGAGAGAGAGCACGCCGACACCTGGGTCCCCGTAGGTCTCTTGCCAGAACGCCCGCACGAGCCGCGCCGTCTCATCAAAGCTCGGGGACATCGTCGAGTCCTGGATGAACTTCCCGACGCGCGTCCCGTACAGGGCCTCCGTGCCCTGATCCAGATCGATGATCGGCTCCGGCCGACCGTTGTTGAAGTCCGTGGAAGCCGCTTGCTGACTGATTGAAATGCGTCCCTGATCAGCAGTCAGCATCATCAGCGACGCAGGATTCCCGCCCGTCGTCCGCGCTTCGGCGTTGTTCTGAACGATCACGAGGTAGTTCCGTGGTCCATCTCCACCGAGCATCGTCGGAAGGTGTGGCATGAGTTCGTCGAGACGCACGAGCGTGGGCCAAAGCGTTTCGACGGCGCCGGTGAGTTGGCCGACGGCATCCTGGACCGGCGGAAGCAAAGTCGACGTGTCGATGGCGCTGAGATCGATCTGCACCTTCTCCGTCGCGACAGCTGCCTGCGACATCGGCTCCGCGAGCGAACGCACAGCGTCCAGATTGATCGCGCCGTTCTCTGGCCCGATGGCCGTGATATCGACGCCAGCGAACGGCTTCAACGCGTCACGAACGAGGTCATCGGCCGCGGCTGCGGCGAGGCGCACGGAGGCGATGTCGTCCCCGACGAACGGGACCCACTCGACGCCTCGCCAGAACAGGTGGTCAGTGGAAGCGCGAGCAGTAGCGGTCTTCTCTGCCACGTCATCGACCGAGGACTGAGCGCCAACCGCGTCGCCCGAGGCGACCTTGTTCTGGACCTCGCTTGCAAGAGGAACGACATCTCGCAACGCGCTGTAGGCGATGAAGGCGCTTACAGCCAGCACCGCCGCGTAGGCAAGCACGAGAACCGGAATGCCCCATCCAAGCCAGCGTCGAAGCAATCGTCCCCTGCGACTCGGCTTCTCCCGAGGCTCGGACGGCTCGGTGCGGTTGCTCGAAGTCATTGTGTGGCGCAACTCCTGGCTCTGCCGGAACCGGACAGCGAACTGTCGGTCCGTCTTGGTCTGGTTCGCCCAGCATAGTTCGGGCCGCTCCGGACAATCCTCACGAAGGGCTGCGCGTGCGGTAGCCGAGTTGCACTCGGCGCCGGATACCGCCGTGCCTCAGGACATAAGCCAGCTCGCTCCGAGCCTGGCGATCCCTGAGGCGGGAGAGGGAGGCCCCGATATGAGAGCGTCGCAGCGCCCTCGGCGCTCAACTGCATCGCGTGTAGGCGAACGCCGCGCGCCGCCTCTGATGCGCTGATGGGACCACTCGAAGCGCCAGACGACAGACCGCAGCTGTCACGATTCTGGCGACGTCACCGCGGTGGCGTCCTCTAGTTGGTGCGCGAGCCACGGCGCGAGTGAGCGTGAGAAGGCCGTCGCTAGGTGATTGCTGTCGAAGTAGACGATCGTTCCTCCGATCACGGCGTGGCACTTCCCGCCTGTGCAGAGCCGCGAACCAAGGTCAACGACGTCCCCACCGCTGGCACGTACCGCGTCCGCGAGGAAGTTCGGCCGCTCGGGCCTCTCCCACGAGCAGGGATCATACTCCGAGCGCTCGCTTTCCACACATTCGGGCGCCCGCACTCGCTCCGGCATCCCAGGTACGTCCGTGAGTGCCACGACCTCGCGCCCGCCAGCGAGCAGCGGTGCGAGCATGTCTGCCGCCGTCGCAGCATCAGTCTTCTTTGTGTGCGCCCGGTTGCTGAATACCAGGGCCTCGAGCGCCTCGTTCGCGGCGAGTTCCTCGCGGACCTTCTCGCCCCACTCTACGCAGTTGTCGATCCGCGCCTGGTCTTCCGCGTTCTTCTCCTCGCGGGGCACGTCGAATCCGCTGCAGCCAGGGGACTGATATGCGAGGACGCGCCAGCCGAGTTCCTTCCCGACGAGATGCATCGCCTCCCAGAGGTGGTGAGAGTGGGAGTCCCCGACAAAAGCAGCCGTCAGCGCGGGATCGTCCATCTCACCCAACTCGCAGTGCTTCACGCCCTCGGCGGAGGTCGTGCAAGGAGCGTTCATCGAGATACCTCGCTTGTAATAGATGTCGCTGCTCGTATACGCGGGGTTGACGGTCCCTGTGACGGCGAAAGGGTCGGAGCAGTGGTTGTCGAGCGCGTAGGCGCCGAAGCATCCCTCCCTGTTCTCAAGTTCGGCTTCTATGGACGACTCGTATCGCTCATCGGCCGTCGCGACAGCGTACGACGTGCCCCCGGTCACAGCGACGATCGCGACCATCCCCAGGGCCATAAACGCATAGGTCGGACGCCGCGATCGAAGCGGCCCGGCCGAGCGTCTCAATGGCGTCTCGACGTACCGCTGGGTAAGGACTGCGAGCACGATCGTCGCAGCGAGGATCACGAGCCCGCTACGAGGGCCGAGCAATCGGCCTGTGGCCACCGGGTAGGCGACGATCAGCGGCCAATGCCAGAGGTAGATGGAGTAGGAGTTGTCTCCGATGAACTGCACGAGTCCATGCCTAGCGAGGAACTGCGGCGCCCAGTTGGAATCAGGATCACCAATGTGAATGAGAAGTGCGGTGCCGATCACCGGAATCAGTGCCGTCCAACCTGGGAAGGGCGTGTTCGCGTCGAACACGAACGCGGGCACCAGGATCGCAGCGAGCCCGAACCAGCTGGCCACGACCCGCGAAGGCTGAGGTGCCCGCGACAGGGCCGGGAGGAACACGAGCAGCCCGCCCGCTGCGAACTCCCACGCCCTCACGGGGGTCGCGAAGTACGCGATTGACGGATACTCCGACGTCGCCCAAATCGACACCGCCAACGACAAGACGAACACGACCGCGATGCCGACTCCGATCGCATGTCGCTGATTCCCCCGCACCTTCCGCGCCAGAAGCAGCACCAGCAAGATCAGGAGGGGCCAGGCGATGTAGAACTGCTCCTCAACTGACAGCGACCAGAAGTGCTGCACGAGGCTCGGGGAGTTCTCAGCGGCGAGATAGTCAACGGCATTCACCGCGAGTAGCCAATTGAGCACGTACAGCGCACTGGCGCCGATCTCCGACAGATTCTGCGGCATCACTGACCCCGGCATGACGGCCACTGCAAGCCCGAAGGACGCCAGCAGAACCAGGAGCGACGCCGGCAGGAGTCGCCGGATACGACGTGCCCAGAACTGGGACAACGCGACGGTGCCGGTGTTCTCAACCTCACGCAGCAGATGTGCGGTGATGAGGTAGCCAGAGATCACGAAGAAGACGTCGACACCGATGAACCCGCCCGGCACGCGGGACGGCCAGAGGTGATAGATGACGACCAGCAATACAGCGAGTGCGCGCAGTCCTTGGATGTCGAGTCTCTTGGAAGCCACGACCCGAAAGCCTAACGGGCGGTTTCAAGGGGATCCCGCTTCAAGACCGTCGGCGCGGTGGGGCACGTCGGCCGACTGTCGCCTACGGCAACGCTACCTTCTGGCGATTGCGAGAGTCCGGTAGCTGCTGAGTCTGTCCGCCGTCGTGTGTCCGAGGTCGCGACGAACCCTCAACGCGCCGGTCACCCGAGTCGCAACATCCGGCGAACAGGCGAGGCACGGATCCTTCATCGTCTCCAGGGCGGCGAGCTACGCAGCCAGCCGCCGCCACGCGTCGGCAGGTCGCCCTGTGCGGGCGTCGCCGGTCTCGCGCCACGCCCTGAAGGACGGCCTTGCAAGTATCGAGGCGAATGCCAGCCCTAGCGATGATGTGCTGAATGTCGCGGAGACTTAGCGTCGCTCCACGGAGCCGTTGCTCAGTGGGCTCGCGATTTCACTCGCGGTCGGGCAAGGTGAACAAGGCGCGATGTACCAGGTCTCACGTTGGTGCCAGTCGGGTGATCGGCGGGCCGGCTCCGGGGGCCGAGTGGCGTCGTCCAGTGCTGTGGTGCTCGAGCCAGGGCACAAGCGCGGCCGTCCGGTCGGCGTTGGTGGTGAGGAAGACCTGCAGGTAGGCCCATTCGGTCTGCAGGATGCGGTCGACGCGCTCAACCTAGCCGTTCTGCCAGGGGCAGTGCGGCTTGATGAACTTCTACCGGCTCGCGTGCGCAGCGCAAGCCTCGCGCCGCGAGAACCTGTAGGCCCAGGCGCGGTCGTGTGCCTTCCAGCCACCGCCGTCGGGGATCTTACCGAGCTTCTTCACGTCCATGTGGACCAGCTCGCCGGGCCGATCCCGCTCATAGCGGACCGCGGTGGTCTTCGATGGGCGGATCACCTCCCGATGATCGGGCCCAGCGCACGCAACAGCGGACGTCATGGCGGGACAGGATGCGCGAGACCGCCCGAGCGGAAACGCCGAGCCGGACAGCGATCTTATCCCGCCCGACGCGCTCCGTCTGACGCAGGTCGAGACTGCTTCCTCGATCTCGGCGCTCGTGCGCGTCCGACTGGTGTGCGGTCGCGAGGACCGGCCGGCCAGGCTGGCCTCTCACTTTCCGTGCGGTAGCGCGTGAGCCACACTTCACACAGGTGCGCGAGATCGCCGCGGCGACATGCGCATGCTTCCAGCCGGTGCGGGCACGTTCGATGATCAACCGCCTGCCATAAACGGTCACACGGGCGCCAGCGTCGGCCATGGAACCTCCGTGTGCTCCACGAAGACGTCAGATATCCCGACTTGAGCCCGGACGTCCTCTCCGTTCACAACCTCAACGACGGAACCAACCTCATGGCGGTACAGCTAGAGCGGCTTCCCCCGCCGCCCGAGACTCTTCCGCACGAGCGACGCGAGTGCCTTCAACTCGACTCGCGTCCGCCGGGACGAGAGGTATGAAGCTGCCAAGGCAACGCATGAGGCCGCCGCTCCCAGCAGCAACGTCGGAAAAGCCTCCCAGGGAGACAACCAGCAGGTCGCGTACGCCGCGAGCCCGCTCGGTACCCCCACACAACCGACAATGCGGGTTGCCCGCGCCATGAGCGGCACGGTAGGTACACCCGTGTGCTTCCCTGCCCAAAGCATTGAGAATACCCAGAACGCTGCGTATCCGATCACACTTCCGGCCGCCACCCCGACTACCCCCCACGGGATCCCCAGTGCTATCAGAAGGATTATCACGGGCTGACCGATGAGATTGCTCATTAGCAACGACCTGGCAGATCCCTTTGCGACCTGCAACCAGTTCGCGATCTGTTGGATCGAACGAAATACCGAGCTTAGAGCGAGGATCGCAAACAACGGTGCCGCGCCCGACCAGCCCGGCCCCAATAGAACCTCGATAAGCGGCTCAGACAAGCCCGCAGCGATACACAATCCCGTCGCAGTGAGGTAGCAAGCAACGAGTTGTGCGGATCTTAATCCGCGCATTAGCCGCTCCGGCTCGTCGACCACGCGCGCCAGGACCGGCAACGCGACCTTAGTCATCGGGGCATTGATCTGATTGATCGGAACCACCGAGAGCTGGAACGCGCGGTTATAGAGTCCGAGCGGAGATGCACCCCACAGACGACCGATGATGACCGTGTCCACATTTCGTGTTGCGTAGCTCAGAAGCTGGGTGAAGGCGAAACTCACACCAAAGGAGAGAAGGTCCCGCATCCCCGGCGCACGCCTCGGCAGGCCAGGTCTCCAGCGTGCGAGGATCGCGCTGCAGAGCAGGTCAGTCGCAGGAAGCGCCAACTGGAGCACGACAAGCGCCGCGAGCGAGTACCCTGCCAAAGCGACAGGTACAGCCAACAGGAGCGCCACGATCGATGGAAGCACATCGCACATTGCGAGCGCTCTGAAACGGAGATCGCGGCTGATAGCCACACGGAACTGCGTCGTGGCGCCGCTCATCACGTAGGCCAACGATACCCACTGCACAAGCGTAACGAGTTCCGTCTCACCGTAGAACGCCGCGATCGGCCACGACAGTGCGAATATGATCCCGGCGAGAACGACGCCGGACGCTGTGTTCAGCCAGAATAAATTCGTCCGTTGCTGCGCCGACAGGTCCACCCTACGAAGTGCAGCGGTCGACAAGCCGAAGTCGCGCAAAATGCCTGCGATACCAGTGAACGCAGTAGCCATCGCGACGAGACCATAAGACTCGGGGGCGATCAACCGCGCCAGGATGAATACCTGGAGCATCTGAATGATGATGCGCGCGGCCTGGGCCAACATGGTGACCGCGCCCCCGCGCGCCGCCGAGCCTGACAGGCCGCTAGACGACATCGGAAAGGCGGTTCCTGTCGCTCTCGCGGATCTCCCTCGTCAGCCCGCGGTCGTCGCAAACCTCATGCGCGGGTCTCATCGACCCGTCCGGCGCGACGTATCGGGCCTCAGCGTCCAGCAGGAAGCCCGTGCGCGCGTGCACTGTGCCTCGGATGAGACCGATCAACGACAGCACATCGTCCGAAGTAGCCGATGACGCGTTGTTGATGAAGTTTGCATGAATCGGGGAAACTTGCGCGCCGCCAAGGACCATGCCCTTGAACCCAGCTTCCTCAATCACCTTTCCAGGAGGTCCTACTGTCGCGTACATTGCAGGATTCGACAAGAATGTCGAACCACAATTTGGTTCGTCTTGAGGGAAACGTTGCGCCCTCGACTCGACGATCTCGTCCATCTCCTGGTTGATCGACACAGAATCACCGTGTTCGAGCTCGAGTTCCACCCCAACTACGACGCCTCGACGGCCCTGCAGACTCGAGTGTCGGTAAGAGAAGTCGCACTGCTCACGAGTGTACGAGAGGACCTCACCTGTCTCACTGACATACTGGACTGACGCAACGTGACTTCCGATTCCCTTACGCTGGCTACCGCCATTCATCAGAACCAGCCCGCCCATCGTCCCCGGAATTCCGACGATGTGCTCAATCCCGGCCAGCCCATGAGCCGCAGAGGTCCGTGCGACATGCGGCACGCGCGTGCCTGACGCAACCGACATTCTGCTCCCAGAGACCTCGATCCCCGAGAGTCGGTCGCCCACACGCACAAGGACACCTCTCAGTCCTGAGGAGTCGAAAAGCAGGTTCGACGTCTCACCCACCACGCAGTAAGGCACGCCCTCATTCGAAAGGAAAGCCAGAAGAGCCGCTACATGCTCAACGGAATCCGGCTCAACCATTGCGTCCGCCATGCCACCGATCCGCCAGCGAGTAAGTCGACCGAGATCGACACCGCTAGTGACGTTACCCACGGACAACTCTGCGAGACGCCTAACCAACGGCCCGTCTGCCTTAATCGGCGACATGTTCACCTGCCCTCTCCGCACCGCCCACTAGGAAAACGCCTCCTAAGCGTCGACGAGCAAAGATCAGTAGCCCCACTGTGCGTGAGCACCCAATGAACGAAGCTTCTCCGCAAACCCCACATAACCTCGCGCGATCTGCCAAGCATCGGTCACGGTTGTCTCTCCCTCGGCCATCAGCCCGCACAGAGCGAACGACGCTCCCGCGCGCAGGTCGAGCGCCCGAACTTCTGCTCCCTGGAGCTGACCGCCAGAACCGCTGATGCGAAGCATGTCGCCGTCGACCACGCTCTCAACGCCCATCTTGGACAACTCGCCCGCATAGTCGTAGCGACCGCGGAATCGCAGGTCCACGATGCGAGATTCGCCACGGGCTTTAGCGGCCCAAGCAGCAAGGATCGGTTGGACGTCGGAGTTGATTCCGGGGTGCGGTCCGGTGCTGATCTCAAACGGATAGCATTTCTCACCCCGAACAATGAGCGAATTCTCTCCGCGGTAGAGCGTTGCTCCCGATGACTCGAGGTGCATAAGTGCCGCTTGCAAGTCACCGTAAGGGAAGTCTTCAATCTCAATCTCGCCACCCGACACACCTGCCGCGACGAGCCACGTTATCGCCTCCATGTTGTCCGGAATGACTCGGTGCCGAACCGACGACAGCTCTTCAACGCCCTCGACCTCGATGTGCTCCTGTCCGTGCACCTTAATTCTCGCGCCGGCGGAATTAAGCATGGAGACAAGATCGATGATCTCCGGGCGAATATGGGGATTCCAGATGCGGGTCGTCCCCTTCGCGAGGGTTGCGGCCAAGATCGCGTTCTCAGTCGCTCCTGTCGAACGCAGACGCAGATGAATATCAGCACCAATGAGTCCACCCGCGGGCGCCTCAGCGTGAAGATAGCTCGCGTCGTCCCAAACACGCGCACCCAACGCCTCGAGTACGTGAACATGGAGGTCGTACTTGCGCTCCCCCAAGCGACAACCGCCTGGCAAGGGGACGCTCCCAGCACCAGTGCGCGCCGTCAGCGCGCCAAGGATCAGCAAGGTGTTACGAATTGACCGACCATCCCACACAAGGTTCGAACTGGGCAGGCCCGCCTTCTCCGTTATCCGTACATGACTGTCAGACAACAACTCCACGGTCTTGCCCAAAGCGCCCAGCATGCCAACATGAATCTTGGCGTCAAGCAACTCTGATGGGTAGTTCGTAAGTTCAACATCATCAGCGGTAAGCAACGATGCGGCGAGCAACCGCAGCGCGGAGTTCTTAGCGCCATCGACCCGAACTGTGCCTTCGAGTCGAGATGCCGTCACCGACAGAGTCTTTGGCTCTGCTTCCATATTCTCTTTTCCTCGCCTCAGAGTCTTTCCGTTCCGACGCGCACGACGCGCGCCGGTGCACCCACGGCCGTGGAGAAGTCGGGGATATCGGAGGTTACTACCGAATTAGCCCCAATGACACACTGTCGACCAATTTTCACCGCCCCTACAACGACGGCCCCCGCAAAGATCGTCGTTCCTTCTCCCACCTCAGGGTAGTTTCCCGCTTTCCAATCCCCGCGACGAGCGCCACCCAAGGTGACGTTCTGATAAAGCGTCACGTTCTCACCGAGCTTGACGCCTTCGCCGATCACGATCGACGTTGGGTGGGGCATACGAGTCGTGGCGGGAACCTGCGCACGAGAAGACAAATACACACCGTACTTCACGCTCAATCGTGACGCGAGTATCCACGCTGACCTCTGACGGCCCTTCGAGCGCAGCCGGGCGATCACACGAACGTACTGTGCGACTCGGAAATACGCCCCACCCAGCAAGAAGTTCTTCACTGCACCTAATCGCACGTTAACCTCGATCAAAGTTCTTTACTGGGCGACATTTGCACCCGCTGAGCGGCAGACTGAGTCGGTGCACAATCAGTCGGCAAGTTCGACGAGGGCGCGGTCGCTGACGCGAGGAACCGCCTCACTGGCGAGGTGCGCGAACGCGGAGTCCTTGCGATACTGCCGATACCATTCGACAAATGCTCCGACACCCTCGTCGACGCTCGTCGTCAGTTCGTACCCAGTCAACGCTTTCAGCAACGATGCGTCCGCGCGCGTAGAAACTACGTCCCCGGTTGCATCGGCAAGAAGTTCTTCTTCGCCGGCTGCCCAAGGTGACGCTCGATCGCCTCAATGTATTCGAGCAACGGGACCTCGCGTCCGCCCGCAATGTTGACCACGCGCCACGGCGCGACGGGCGAAAGCGAATCAACCGCGCCCGGAGCCACCACAGGCTCGCCAACCACAGGCGCTTTGAGCGACAACATCTCGATAGCAGCGACAAGGTCATCGACAAAGGTGAAATCACGACTCATCTCGCCATTGCCATACACATCGATAGCCTCACCAGCTTCGATTCGCTCGACAAACTTGAACAACGCCATGTCCGGCCGGCCCCACGGCCCATACACGGTGAAGAAACGGAAGCAGGTCGTCGGAATATCGAACAAGTGCGCGTAGGCGTGGCTCATCGCCTCCGTAGCCTTCTTCGTCGCCGCATAGAGCGACATGGGGAAGTGGCTCCCATCGCTCTCAGCAAATGGAAGCTTCTGGTTGCCCCCGTACACAGACGACGTCGATGCGAGCATCAGATGGGCAGGCTTAAGCTCTCGAGCAAGTTCGAGGATGTTAAACGTGCCGACCAGGTTGGCGTCCACGTAAGCGAGAGGCGCCTCAAGGCTGTAGCGAACTCCTGCTTGCGCCGCAAGATGGATGATCACATCTGGCACTCGATCTTCAAGAGAAGCCTCCAGCGCCATTTTGTCTTCAAGCATGCCCTCGGTCCAAGAGAAGCGCCCTTGCTCCTCGAGGATCCGCACGCGCGCCTTCTTCAAGGACGGATCGTAGTACGGCGTCATCCCATCGAAGCCATGCACCTCGTGCCCGTCTTCGAGCAACCGGTTCGCCAGATGAAAGCCCACGAATCCCGCGACACCCGTAATAAAAAACCGCACCAATATCCTCGCAATCTATGTGCCGACAGTCGTCGGCCTAGCCCGCGCGGCTTCCGCGAAGATTCGAGCGGGCCACCTTATCATACAGGAGCTCCAGCTGCGCAGTCTGACGTTGGATGTCGAACGCCGAAATCGCCGTCTCTCTCGCACGCGCCCCGCAACGCGCGGCTTCAGCCTCATCATCGACCAAAGCGCTGATCGCCGAGGCAAGCGCGACCACGTCACGCTCATCGACGAGCCTGCCGTTGACGCCATCGACGACCGCTTCAGGGATGCCGCTGTGTCGAGTCGCTACAACTGGAACACCTAGTGCCAGCGCCTCGATGATCACGGTAGGCAGACCTTCGATGTCGCCGTCCCGAGTCGTCTTCGAAGGGGCAGCAAGCACTCGACTTGCGGCTATCGTCTCAAGAACTGCCTGCGGCCGGATCATTCCCAGGAAGCGGATCTGAGCCGAAAGGGTACGCGCACGCTCTACGAGCATGGATTTCAGCGGCCCGTCGCCAACAATGGCCACCCTAATCCCGGGAGAATCGATAATCGCCAAAGCCTCAAGAAGATCGTCGATGCCCTTCTTCTCGACGAGCCTTCCCACGAATACAATGTCCCATTCCTTCCGAGTGCTTCGGTCCTCGGGAATGGGCGTGCCGGTGTAAAGCCGCACTGTCCGTTCTGCTTTGGCGCCCGCCGTCAGCGCGTGCCGTGTGATGTAGTCGGACACCGTGACCACAAGGTCCGCGTGCGAAAGCGCGTACTTCACGCGCCGTCTCATGATCAGCCTTTTCAGAACAGACCCCTGGTTCAACGCGGCCGTGACGTCTCGGGCATGAACCGTGACAACGAGCGGCACCCCTGCCGCTCGAGCTGCTTTAACCACAAGCCACGCATCTGTCGCAAAGTGCGCGTGAACTACCTCAGCACGGGACTGCTGGATGAAGCTACTCAAACGGTGGCTTCGCCCTGTAAGCGAATGGAGGCGGCTGTGAAGCTTCGTGCGCGGCTCGATGATCACGTCAGTATGACGCGACACAGGCGAATCCGTCCGACGGAGCCCCATCAACGTGGGTTGCCAATTCTCCAGGGCATCTGCCTGATTCCGGACGAATGTTTCCGACGCCGGGAGCAAGTTGCTCCTGAAAACCACCACCTTACGCATCAACGACCTCCAACCTTGCGCTTGATTCGACGCCCGGCCGCGACGAAAACCCTCAGAACTTGACCAAGCATTGGAAGACGATAGGCCGTGAAAAATCCCACTAGAAAAACTCGATGCCGTAAAGACATAACGTTCTCGCGCGCGAGCTCCACCGCCTCGTCTGGTTTCCCGCTCCAACCAAGCACGCGAACGTGCTCAATGTACTTTTTCTGTACCTGAGGATGATTGAGAGAGACAACCGATTCGACACCTCTTTCCCGGACAAGCTCAAGCTTCCGCTCCTGATCAGCCTCCGTCAAATGCGAAAGCTCTCGCGCGAGCACCGGGAATCGGACTTGGCGAGCGAACTTCTTGGGATTGCTCGTTACGCCGTCGTTCCGAATGTAGCGCTCGTACAGCACTTCAGGAACCGTCGCGAACTCAGCGAGTCTGCGCATACGAATCCATAGATCGAGGTCTTGAACATATGTGAACTCGGGGCGGTAGCCGCCCACTCGATCATAGAGAGAGCGTCGGAACATGACCTCGCCATGCGTGAAGAAGTTTCTCTGCATGAGGTCATCAAGTGACGCCGAATCTGCATTTGGCCGCACCTCCTCATGTCGGCCACTTGAGATGTTGTAGTTGTTATACCAGCACCCGACAACTCCAACTTCCGGACGAGCTTCAAGTAATTCGACCTGGCGTGCAATCCGCTCGGGCCTGGAAGAATCGCCAGACCCCTGGATCGCAATGTATTGGCCACGCGCGAGACCGATGGCGTCCGTTAGGCCGCGGACGAAACCCACATTCGCCTCGTGCAACAAGATTCTCAGGCGTGCATCCTGTCTTCGAGCTGCGTACTCCGCTAGCGCCTCCGCAGTACCGTCCGTTGAAGCGTCATCGAAAACGATCAGCTCCAGGTTCGAAAAACTCTGCCCGAGAATCGAATCAAGGGTAACGTCCAGCACATCTCGTCGGTTGTAATATCCGACGATCACGGAAACATCGGGGCAGGCATTCATCTCGTACGCCCCTGGCCGAGAACCCGTTTGATTCCGGCAGCGACGGCCTCAGCAGACCTGTCGATTGTGAGCTTCGAGGCATTGTTTACAAGGTGGTCCGAGTAGGTAGATCGCAACTGAACATCAGTGTGCAAATCTCTAAGAGCGCTTCGCCACCTACTGATGTCTGAGACAGGAAGCACGAAGCGCCGCCTCATCTCTTCATCGGTTACGAGATGCTCCGCCACGCCAAACGCGTCACTAATGACGATCGGTACCCCACTCATCGCCGCCTCCAGTGCGCTTCTACCGAACGCCTCCCGAAATGATGTGCCGACGTAGACAAACGCCTCCGCCCATAGCTCCTCTGGACGGGACCACCCAACGATGTCAACATTCGCCGGCGCGCCCGCACGGAGTTGCTGCTCGAGTTCACCCGAGCCGTACATTTTAGCGGGGAATCCCTGCCCTTCCACCGCCTGCAAGAAGAGACGGGGGTTCTTGTCGTGGTGAAACCGCGCAGCCCAAACCGCGCTTCCAGGAGGTTCATCACCCCACACTGTCCGCTCAATAGGCCGGATACCGGCGGGAACGATAGTCGTACCTCTCCGCCATTCCAGTTGGTCGGAAAGGACGCGGGTGGTCGCCCACACCGCTCGCGCTCGTTTCAGAGCGAGCCGTTCCAGACCTCTCCAAACACTCCGTTTAGCAAAGGAACTTTCGCCGGACGCGGGCCAAGGGAGCCCTCTAACGTAGGCAATCCATGGGACTCGCATGGTCGCGAGCGCCATGTCGGACTGCGGGATGAGACTGACCACGAGGTCTGCGGTCGCCACCAACGAGTGTGAGCGCAGAACTGATCGAAGCCGAACAATTCCCTCCACGCCGCCCGGGTTAAGCGAGAACTCGTCAATCCATTGAGGATCATCCACCGGGCGTTCGCCCGACGCTGATTCGGACACGCCGAGCAGCAATCGCCAATCGTGCCCCTGGCTGCGTCCTGCCGCGACCAGCTCGCGCGCAGACCGATAAACCCCAGTCCGGGCCGTAAGCGGAGCCGCTACGAATGCTACTTTCATTGTTCCCCAATCGCCGCCGCGCGCTTGAAGACATCACCGTGCGCCGCGCAGATCTCGGAATCTGTCGGCAAACGTTCGTCTTCTATCGCCCCGCGCGAGAGCTCGTTTCTCTGGTCCGCGTCGAGCACGAGTTCCCGCAAAGCTGTCGCTAACGATGCAACGTCTCGCGGCGGCACGACGAGACCGTTCCTCCGATGAACTACCCACTCGAGGGGACCTCCCTCGGCGGCGACGATCGTCGCGCGCGCACGCGCGAGATACTGCAGAACGTTCTGCCCGAGCGGCTCGGGTCTTGTTGAGTACTGCACGCAGACGTCCAATGCATCCACCGCAGCCTGCACGTCGGAGCGGAAGCCAGCAAATGTAACACGCTCGACACCGAGGTCGGCCGCCAACTGACGAAGCTTCTTCTCATAGTCCTGATGACCAAAAGCAGCGTCGCCAATGAATACCAGTTCGGCTTGCTCTTCCACGTTCGCTCTGGCAAATGCTTCGAGCAGTTCGGCCTGACCCTTCCACGGGTCTAGGCGCGCAACCATGCCCACCCTCACTCGTCCGGGCGGCGCTAGCGGGACCTCACGAGCACGTGCGACGCCAACCGGGCTCGGGATGACCTCAACGATCTGCCCGCTCCGAACATACCGCCGCACGGTTTCAGCGGTTGCGTCAGAATTCGCGATAAATGCAGTCGCTCGAGGAAGAACAATCCTCTTGAACGCGACGAATCCGAACTTGCCAATCGCTTCCGGCTCGATCCGATCTCGCAGGTGAACAACCAGGGGCTTCCTTGAGGTGAAGCATGCTATCGCACTGTAAACAGCAGCACGAGTCGAGTTTGCATGCACGACATCGGAACGCCGAAACTCCCGATTGACCCGGAGTCGCGCAGCTTGCTTGACCAACTTCCAGGCAAAACTGAGGGCAGCATTCAATCCAGCGCCCGAGGCTCCCGGCGGTTGCTTTGCACCCGATTCCGCAACTGTGGTGTCTTCTCGGAGGTTCGAGAAGACACCCCGCTCGCCTCGGGGCAAGACCACCGATGCCGACCAGTCGCGGGCAGGGTCATTAAGCACTTTGAGTAGTGCAAGCTCGGCACCGCCACGTTCGGCAGTATGCGCTACGTGGGTGACGCGGAGCTGCTCTCTATTACTGCGCTTCATTTCTGCCTCTTCTTAACCTTAGGCGCCTACTGGTGCTCTCATCGGCTCCCCAGCGTGTATTCACCCGTCGGCGAAGCCGTCGGCGCACGAAGGGATCGGATCTCATCAGGAATGAATGAAACCAAAGATCCAATCGCATCACGGGCGCGCCAAGGTTGATCACGCGAGTTCCTTCGCTCTCGCGCAAACTCGTTGTACCCGACTCCAAGAAGACCGAGTATGAGCCAAAAAGCCGGCGCAGAGATGTCCGGCTTTGCAACGAGCATTGCAATCACTTGCGCCAAAAATGCCCAGACCAGCGGTTGACGGCCCGGATCACGCATCCCCACTAGCGCATATCCGCCGATCCCACGCAAGAACAGGATAATGCCGATAACACCTACGGACGAAAGAAGCAGGAAGAAGAGACTGGAGGGGCGATCACTCCCAAGACCGACCCCTAGTCCAAACGAGTCCAGCATCACGCTCCACGAGTTGGCATTGCTCGCGTTGCGTTTCTCAAACGACTCCGATCCCAGCTTGTCGATGACGAGATCGATAGTGTATCTCGCGATAAACTGCCACGCCACCAGAATCAGCCCGAGAAGTGCCAAGCAGACCGCGAAGAATATTAGTCGACCGCGCTTCCCCTGTCCGATGAATACCTGCACGGCGACGTAAACAAACGCGATCAGCATGGTGGAGCCGAGAGAAAGTAGGGCTGTACCCGTGTAGGACTCGGCATAGATGTAGATGGCCGCCACCAGCAACACGCCATAAAAAACTCGCCGCCCCCAACTGCTCGCTACGCTTGAACTGACCAGGTAAGCGATGCTCATCCCAATGAACATTCCGAGAAGAGACGGCTCGGCGAACGGTCCACGTTCTCGCGCACCATCGAATATCCAGTGGTAGTAGTAGCTAGGATTTGAATCGAACCAAGCTTGCGGCCAGTACTGCAAGAAGAAGTGCTTGAAAAGAGTGAGCGCGATACCAGTGACGATAGCGGCCTCTAGGATGCGGCGGGACGGCGGACGCTCGAGAATAATGTACGCAACGAGTCCGACGCCGACGAGCAGGTACGCGGCTTGCGCGAAGTTGGACGATGTATATGTCAGTGCGGTGAAGTTGCCGATTTGGGAATCAAGACCGCCACGAGGCGTTATGACCGGCGTCCCCGCGAACAGAGCTGGTCCAACTATAGTTATGAATAGGCCGTACGCTGCGAAGGCCAAAATCGCGACCGTTGCACCCGAAAGCTCGACTTGTCCAGCCCGGCGGGCGCGGCGCGGACCATTGCCTCCAGCGCGATGAAGGAGCAGGTAGAACAGCCGCCCCACCGCCACGACCGCAGTTGCCCAAAAGGGACTAACGCCATTCTCGCCGACGACGAACATCGCTGTGTGAGAGAACGGCACAGCAACGCTGAGTATCCAAATGAGTTGTTTCGGGTTCAGGACGAGAGTGGCTACGATGGCTGCCCCGAAGAGCATGCCGATCGGGGTGAGCTCGATCAGCATCGCACGCCCCGCTTCTCGCCGGCGCGTTCACTCCGCGCTCCTCCAAGTGTGACAACCATGATGACTCGATGCTATGACAGCGTGGTTTGACGTACTGTCAGGCAACCCGAGCGGTGCTCGTGACTGGACGCGAGAGCGCGTGCGCACGGGGGCCACGGTCACGTGCTCGCGACGAGCTCGCTCTCGCCCACGACTTTCGGACACTGCGGCGGTGCTTCTAAGGTCTGGCGGCCGCGCGTAACCCATCTTTGACGAAGGCAGCTATGCCGTCCTCAAAGTGTTGGTAGTCGAAGTCCCGCGCTCGGGCGGTGCAGGCACGCGAGTCGGTACCCAGTGCTCGCTCGACGGCCGCTCGCACCTCGGAGTGGGAGTTCCACTCACGAACGTGTGTCCCTGTCACTCCCTCGAGTACCGATTCCGCAGCACCTCCAACAGCGTTCGCGATTACAGGCGTCCCTGACGCCATTGCCTCAACAGGAACGATGCCGAAATCTTCGATCGAGGCGAACACGAGTGCCTGAGCCCTGCGCAGAAGGGCCTTGAGCAGTTGGAACGACGGGTGGTGCACGAACGAGACCTTGCCGGGGTGCACGGTTTCCGCGACCGCACGTAGTCGCTCTTCGTCGGGGCCGCGCCCGGCGAGGACGACGGGCAGACCCGACGCTTTTCCGGCCTGGATCGCAGCATCAAGTCGCTTGTACGGTACGAAACGTGAGACACCGAGCAGAAACTCCGAGGGGAGCGCGTCGAGCGCGTCCTGCTCATTGGCAGTGAGTTCGGGCTCCGCCGCGAATTCGGCGACGGCGACGGGCGGGTATATGACCGTGGCCTCCCGCTCCCACGTGTCCGCGATGCGTTCTGCGATGAACTGACTGTTCGCGGCGATAGCCACGGGCTCCTGGGCGCGCTTCCGATCGAGCGGCTTAAGCAACCCGGACAAGGCGCGCGCCATCGGTCCATCTCCTCGACCGTCGAGCTCGGGGACCCAGATGTAACGCGCTGGCGTGTGCGTGTAAACGAACTTCGGGATGTGCGCCGACGCGCCCCGGAACCGAGCATGATGGGCGAACAAGTGGCTGCTCACAAGCATCCACTCAGCCTCGATCTCGGGGAGATTACGCCAGGCGAACGGCATGAACGGCAGCGCAAGAGCCTTTCGGCCGCGAAGAGGCGTCCGAGCGAGGACAGTCTCATTCACATGCTCACCGAACCGACCCTCGCTGGCGTCCCAGAGGCTCCACAACTCCGCATCGGGAAACGTCTCCCTGAGTGCCTCGACAACGTTCTCGGCACCGCCAGATCGCTCGAGCCACTCGTGCACGATTACGCCGCTCAATCATCCCCCTCGGAGACAGCAAGTCATCGAGCTCGAGCCTATCCGAGGCCTCCTGAGGATGCCGCGATAGCGGCGTCCAACACTCGACAGCGAGGCATGGAACAATTACCGAGGCGTCCGGCGCTCGCCTGCCGCCTAGGGAGGGTTCTGCATGAAGTTGAGTGTGATCGGTTGCGGGTATCTGGGTGCAGTGCATGCGGCGGCGATGGCGTCGCTGGGGCACGAGGTCGTCGGGATCGATGTCGATGAGGCCAAGATCGCCAAGCTCGCCGCGGGCGAGACGCCGTTCTTCGAGCCCGGGCTCGGGGAGATCCTCACCCAGGGGCTGGAATCGGGTCGCCTGTCGTTCACGACCGACATGTCCGCCGCCGCGGGCGCGCAGGTCCACTTCATCGCCGTCGGCACCCCGCAGCGCCACGACGGCACCGGCGCGGACATGACCTACGTCAACGCGTCCGTCGAGTCCCTCCTGCCCCACCTGCGCCCCGGCGACCTCGTCGCGGGCAAGTCGACCGTCCCCGTCGGCACCGCCAGCCGCCTGGCCGAGCTGATCGCCCCCACCGGCGCGCACCTGGCCTGGAACCCCGAGTTCCTCCGCGAGGGCTTCGCGGTCAAGGACACCATCGAGCCCGACCGGCTCGTGTACGGCGTCTCCGACACCACCGGCACCGACGACACCGCCACCCTCGACGCCGTCTACCACACCGCGATCGCCGCGGGCACCCCCCGCCTGGTCACCGGATACGCCACCGCCGAGCTCGTCAAGGTCGCCGCCAACAGCTTCCTGGCCACCAAGATCAGCTTCATCAACGCGATGGCCGAGATCGCCGAGACCGTCGGCGCCGACGTCACCCAGCTCGCCGACGCGATCGGACACGACAACCGCATCGGACGCCGCTTCCTCAACGCCGGCGTCGGATTCGGCGGCGGCTGCCTGCCCAAGGACATCCGCGCCTTCACCGCCCGCGCCGAGGAACTCGGCAAGGGCGAATCCGTCGCGTTCCTCAAGCACGTCGACGAGATCAACCTCCGCCGCCGCCAGCGCGTGGTCGACCTCGCCGTGGACAGCTTCCCCGACCACATCAACGGCCACCGCGTCGCCGTCCTCGGCCTCGCATTCAAGCCCGACAGCGACGACACCCGCGACTCCCCCGCCCTCGACGTCGCCGTCCGCCTCAAAGGCCTCGGCGCCGACGTCATCGCCTACGACCCCGAAGCGATCCCCAACGCCCGCCGCGCCCACCCCCAGCTCGCCTACGCCGACACCCTCGACGACGCCCTCACCGGCGCCGAGACCGTCGTCATCGCCACCGAGTGGAAAGCCTTCCGCGACCTCGACCCCCACACCACCCGCGACAAGGTCGCCCGCCCCGTCATCATCGACGGCCGCAACATCCTCACCCCCACCACCTGGCGCGACGCCGGCTGGACCTACCACGGCATGGGCCGCTGACATGACCCCCGCGTCGCGATGAACACATACGCGCCTCAACGAGCTGGTTATCGTTAAGGAGTGCAGAGAGGTCCGTTCACCTGGGCGCCGGTGATACCTTTCGCGTTCGTCGTGACGCTCGGTTATGTCTGCCTCCTGGTCGCTTGGCTCGTCCCCGCTTGGAGTCCGTTCCTTGCACCTACCTGGATGTCCGTCACCGCGATCACCTTTCTCGGCTCGTACGTCTGGGAGCGGCTCGCACACCAGAGACGGCATCGTGGCGGAGGGCACTGAAAGCCCGGCCCTCGCTACAACGCATCATCAACCGCCGGCCTGTTCACCCACCGTCTCCCGCAGCAGCGGCGCCAGCATCTCCGCGTACTGCCGTGTGACGTGCATCTCGTCGCGCATCGTCGGGGTCGTGCCCACGAAAGCCGGGCAGCGACCATCCGCACAGAACCACTCCTCGACGGTGACGTACGCCGCACCGGCGGAGCGCACCGCTGCCATCTCACCCTCCGCCACCTCGCGATAGAGCGCGTCGAGCTCATGGATGCAATCAGCCGGCACTGACCCCGCGCCGGCACACTCCCCGAGCGCCTCCCGGCGCGGCGGCGACTGCACGAAGACGACGTCGTCGGTCACCTTCTTCAGCTGCTCCGCGAGACGCTCGGTCTCGAGCGCCCACTGATACACTCCGCCGCCATCGAGCGCGTCGACCGCCGGCTCGAGGTGCCACACCCCGGTGTACAGGTTGCTGACGAAGACGAGAGCGGGCGAGATGCGCTCGACCTCGGCGAGGGCTCCTGCCTGATGCTCCTCGCACGTCCGCTCGTGCTCCGCGTTGTCATACCAGCGCGGGATGTCGACCTGATAGCAGGCGGCCATGGTCAGCGCCTTGACGTTCCAGCCGTCTCCGAGCGCGGCGCGGATCATCGGCAGCAGCACGATGCCCGTCGAGTCGCCCATGACGACAGCCGTGCGCTCTGCCCCCTCGTGGGGGAACCAGCACGCCGACAGGTCGGCGAGATCCACGTTCGAGCAGCCGGCGCCATCCTCTTCCGGCATCCCCTGCACCGCGACATCAGCCGGAGCCGGGTCGAGCGCGGGCCACGCTGTTGCGGCGAGCGCGTCGCGAAGCAGTCCGTCGAGCTGGGCCTGCGAGGTGATCGTCGTGCGCTCCGCCGCCGCGGCCGCCGGTGCAGGAGGTCGCACCGCTCCCGCGGCGACAAGCCCCGCGATCAGCAGCGCGACTCCCCCGATCGTCGCGACCCAGACCATCCGCCCGCTGCCCCGCGCGAGCCATGCCGACCGCCGTACGGGGTTCTCGGCCAGGTGATATGTCACGACCGCGAGGACGAGCGTGGCCGCGAGCGCGACCGCGAGGAACTTCCGCTCGTGCGCATCGAACCGCGGCGCGAGGAACACCACGACCGGGAAGTGCCACAGGTAGAGCGAGAACGAGAGGTCTCCGACATACGTGGAGGCGCGATTCGTGAGGGGCCAGATCTCGGGTTCTCTCCCTCCGGTCCCGCCGGCGATGACGACGGCCGTCGCGACCACGGCGAGCAGCGCGCCGGGCACGGGCATCCCCTCGCTGCCGCTGGTGAGGAGCGCGAACGCGAGGGCGGCGAGACCCACCCAGACGATCCGCGGGCGCCAGGCGTCGCGCAATCGAGCCAGCAGCGGCGCGCCGACCGCCACGAGCGCGCCGAGGGCAAGCTCCCATGCGCGCGTGAGGGATGAGAAGTACGCGATGCCGGGCCGCTGCAGCGTCTCGAGCGCACCCCACGCAAGCGACCCGACGAGGATGGCGCCGAGCGCGATCGCCAGGACGCGACGGCTGGGCAGACGACCACGGGCCGCGAACAGAAGGCAGAGGATGAGGATGGCCGGCCATACGAGGTAGAACTGCTCCTCGACGCCGAGCGACCAGTAGTGCTGGAGCGGCGAGACGTCGCCGGTGTCGGCCCAGTAATCGGTGCCCTCGGCCGCGAAGCGCCAATTGCTCACGAAGAAGACCGCGGCGAGCGCGTCGAGGGCGATCGACCGTGCCTGCTCGCCGCCGAGGAGCGCCCAGCTCGCTCCGACGGTGACGACGAGCACGAGAACCGACGCCGGCATGATCCGCCGGACCCGACGCCGATAGAACTCGGCGAGTGAGATGCGGCCTGTGCGGTCGCTCTCGCGCAGCAGCAGCGCCGTGATGATGAAGCCCGAGATGACGAAGAAGACGTCGACGCCGAGGAACCCTCCCGCGGGCCATCCGACGGCGTGGTTCGCGATGACGGCGAGCACCGCGACGGCGCGCAGACCCTGGACGTCGCGGCGGAGGTGGCTCGGTTCGCGTCCGCCGCTCATGCGGGGCTCTGCGCCGATGCCCTGAGCGAGAGCGGACACGAGGGCCAGTTTAGGGGCGGGAGGAAGCCGCCGTGACGGCTGCTCCCGAGCGCCACGCGACTCACTCGCTCTCGGCGATCGCCTTCATCGCCTTCCAGCCGTGGGTCACGCCGCCGCCGGCGCGGAGCGCAGCGGCGACCATGACGGCTTCGGCGACATCGGCCTTGGACGCGCCCGCCCGGACCGCGCGCTTGGCGTGATCCTCGATGCAGAACGGACACTGCGTGGTCACAGCGACACCGACCGCGATCAGCTCCCTCGTGGCGAGGTCGAGGTTGCCGCTGTTCTTGCTGAATACGGCCTTGTCGAACCCGAAGAAGGCCGAGACCAGCTCGGGCGCGCCCTCCTTGATGTCGGCCATGAACGTCGCTTCGTCGTTGTGGGAGTGCACCTTGTTCCTTTCCTGGAGTGGCTTGTCCGTTCAGATGGCATCGTTCGCGAGCTGGTCAGACGCGGTCGGAGCGGGCTTCGCGCCGTTGACGACGATCGCTGTCACGACCGCCGCGACGACGAGTGAGATCGCGCCGACGGCGAGCGCGGCGGTGTAGCCGTGGACGAGCGCCTCTGATGCCTCCGCGACGATGGTCGAGTCGCCATCCCGGCGCCCCTGCGTCAGACGGGCGAGTGCGTCGGGCAGGTCGCCCGCAGTGACGGCGACCGCGATGCTCGAGGTCACGGCCATGCCGAGCGCCGTTCCGATCTGCTGACCTGCGTTGAGAAGGGCCGATGCGATTCCCGTGTCTGCCGGAGCAGCACTGGTCACCGCGGCCGATGTCAGCGGCACGAAGTTGAGCGCGAACCCGAACGCCGTGGCGAGGATCGCCGGCAGGAGGTGCCCCCAGTACGACGTGCTCGTGCCGATGAAGGTGAGCGAGAAGAGACCGCCGGCGGCGATGAGCATGCCCGCGCCGATGATCCAGCGCGGCGCGATCGCTGCCGCGAGCTTCGCGCTGATTCCCGCCCCGAGGACGATGCCGACCGCAAAAGGCAGCCAGGCGAGGCCCGTCTGCAGCGGGTCGAAGTCGAGGACGTACTGCAGGTAGAGGTTGAGCAGGTAGAACATGCCGAGCGGGCCGAACGAGACCATGAGCATCCCGACGTACGCGCCGGCGCGATTGCGGTTCCGGAACACCCGCAGCGGCAGCATCGGATCCTTCATCTTCGACTGCACCACGAGGAAGACGAGCAGCAGGATGGCCGCTGCGGCGAGGAACGCGAGGGTCGTTGGGTCGGCCCATCCGTGCTCGCCTCCGCGCGTGATCGCGTAGACGAGGGAAGCCATCGCGCCCGTGCCGAGCACCGCGCCGGCGATGTCGATCCGCCCCTGGTGCCGCTCGGCTTCGACGAGCGACCTGGTGCCCGCGAGAAGCAGGAGGCCGATCGGGATGTTGAGGTAGAACATCCAGTTCCATCCGAGCGTGCCCGTGAGCACCCCGCCGACGAGGAGTCCGACCGCGACGCCCAGGCCGGACATCGCGCCGTACAGGGCGAGCGCCGTGTTGCGCTGCTTTCCCGCTGGGAACGTCGAATTGATCGAGGCGAGCACGTTCGGCGCCGTCAGAGCTGCTCCGACGCCCTGAAGAGCGCGCGCGAGGATGACCATGGTGCCGCTCGTGGACAGACCCGCGATCAGCGCCCCGGCGATGAAGACGACGAGCCCGATGCGCAGCAGACGGCGGCGTCCGTACTGGTCGCCGAGTCGTCCGCCGAACAGCAGCAGCGCGCCGAACAGGAGGATGTAGGCGTTCACCACCCACGGCATCGCCGCGGGAGACATGCCGAGATCGGCTTGGATGGCCGGCAGCCCGACGTTCGCGATGACGTCGTTGAGGACGATGAGGAGCTGCCCGCCGGAGACGACGAGCATCGGGACGAGGAATCCCCGGCTCGACTGCACGTCAGCGGGAGGGCGAGCGGATGTGCGGGAGGGGGTGGTCATGCAGGCGCTTTCCTCGGGGTTCGGCTTCGGGGTCGACAGGACTCCTTGCCCAACACCATACCCCCCTAGGGTATTCCGCACAGAAAGAAGGGAGCGCGACTGACGACCTCCCGCTCCCGGCGCCGGGGATTATGCCAATATGTTCGTACCCTAACAACCCCGCGCGCGAAGGCTCGCAGGGCCCGTACCTTCAGTCGAGTACCCGAGTGCGACTGCGAAGGAGTCGATGTGATGCAGCCGCGTATCCGCGCCCACACGGAGTCCCTGACCGACAACGTGTTCCAGCATCTCGCGCGTGAGATCTGCGAGGGGCGCTACTCCCCCGGCGAGGCCCTCGAGCTCGCGGAGATCGCGCAGGAGCTCGGCATCTCGCGCATGCCCGTGCGCGAGGCCATCCGACGCCTCGTTCCGCTCGGGCTCGTGGACGTCGAAGCCAGCCGCTGGACGCGCGTCGCCCCGGTCACGCCGGCATCGACGAAGGCGGCGGCCGAGTTCGCCGCCTACCTCGCGGGCGGCGTCGCGCGGGTCGCCATCCCGAAGCTCGCCGGCACGACCTTGCACACGGCTGCGTCCGCCGAGCTGGCCGCCCTGGCCTCAGCGGCCGAACCACGCGACCTGCTCCTGAGCTCGACCCGCTTCGTCAGCGCGCTCGCGCGCGCCGCCGAGAACGAGCACCTTCTCGAAGCATGGAATGCCGCCCGGATCACGCTGCTGTTCCACGTCGGGCACGTCGTGCGCACGGGCCCGAGCCACGACATCGACATGGCTCCCACCATCTCGCGGCTGAAGCGGGCGTTCGAGGCCGGCGACGGCGCCGAGGTGGCGACGCACCTGCAGGAGTTCTTCCTGCCCGCGGCCTTCGCCGACTGCCGCCCCGCCGTCGAGGAAGGCGCACCGTAGCGCCGCAGCCGGCCAGCGCCATCCGCTCGGGTGCCCGGGTCGCTCCGTTCCCCACCGCCGTCGGGCCGTCGATACGATCGGGATCATGACTTCCGGGGGGATGGCGCGCGCAGCGCTGGGGCGAGCACGTGCACGAGGGCGGAAACCGGGTTCCGCGATCCGCAGGCTCGCGAGCGGACTCGCGGCCGCCATCCTGCTCGGGGGGATGGCCGCGGTCGCGCCGAGCGTGACGGTCGCGCCCGCCGCCGCGGCGAGCGCCTCGCCCGACCCGAGCTCGAGCCGCCCGATCTACCGGTTCTGGAGTCAGGGCTACGAGAACGCCCACTTCTACACGCTCGACCACGCCGAGGCGCAGGGCCTGCACAGCAAGGACGGCAACTGGACGTACGAGGGAACGGACTTCCGGGTCTGGCCGCTCGCGTCGGGCTCCTGCCCGGCCGGGACCTCGCCCGTGCACCGGTTCTGGTCATCCGCCTACACGTCGCACTTCTACACGATGAACGCGGCCGAGGCCGACGAGGTGCGCCGCACCGACCGCAACTGGACGTACGAGGGTGTGCGGTTCTGCGCCGCAGCGCAGCAGACCGAGGGGACCGTCGCGGTCCACCGGTTCTGGAGCCCGGGCTTCGAGAAGCACTTCTACACCGCCAACGCCGACGAGGCCCAGAAGCTGCGCTCGAGCGACCGCAACTGGACGTACGAGGGCGTCGCCATGTACGCGCCCACCTCGGGGGCGGCGTCGCCTCCGATCACGGGCCAGCCGGCACCGCGCGTCGGCTGCCAGTCGCCCGACATGCCCGCGGCGCTCGCAGCCCACGACGCGGGGCGCATCACGCAGCTCTTCGGCGGGGCGGGCGCGCTGCGCGACGCGATCGCCGACGGCCGCGCGGCGTGCGTGCCGCTCGACGACCCGGCGCTGCCGTGGGTCGTCGTGAACAAGCAGCGCCCCGTGTCTCCGCTCGACTACGTCCCCGCGTCGCTCACCGTGCCATCCGGCTCTCTCGTTGACGGCGGCATCCGCTCCGACGCCGTCGGATCGTTCGAGCAGCTGCAGCGCGACGTCGCCGCATCGGGCGCCGGCCGCATCGCGCTGACGAGCGGCTACCGCTCGTACGGCACCCAGGCGGGCATCCACCGCTACCAGGTCGAGACGCTCGGCCAGGAGCAGGGCGAGCGCCTCGCGGCCCGACCCGGCTACAGCGAGCACCAGCTCGGCCTCGCCGCGGATGTCGTCTCGTGCGGCGGCGGATGCGGCTCGCTGTACAGCTTCGCCGGCACCGCGCAGGAGCGCTGGGTGCGCGAGAACTCCTGGCGGTACGGGTGGATCGTGCGCTACGAGTCAGGCCAGACCGGCACGACCGGGTACAACGCCGAGCCGTGGCACCTGCGGTACATCGGCGCCGACCTCGCGCGGGTCTACCACGACGGCGGATACCACTCGCTCGAGGCGTTCTTCGGGCTCCCGGCGGCACCGGAGTACCGGTGACGCGGGAGCTGCCTTGCCCGTAGCAGACTGGATGCACCTCCGGCGACGTCGGCGCTCCTTCCGGGCGTTGAGCGCGCTGGTGCCCCTTCCGGGCGTTGAGCGAGCTGGTGCCCCTTCCGGTCGTTGAGCGAGCTGGTGCCCCTGCCGGGCGTTGAGCGAGCGAAACGAGACGAAACGCCGCCGAAGAACGGCCACCACGTTTCGTCTCGGTCGCTGGCGCTCCCTCGCTCAACGACCGAGGGGAGGTAGCGGCACACCCGCTCGGGAGGTTGAGCGAACGAAGCCCCATCCGGTCGTTGAGCGAGCGAAGCCCCTTCCGGGCGTTGAGCGAGCGAAGCGAGACGAAACGCCGCCGAAGAACGCTCACCACGTTTCGTCTCGGTCGCTGGCGCTCCCTCGCTCAACGCCCGGGGGAAGGCACCGGCGCTCCCTCGCTCGGGAGGTTGAGCGAACGAAGCCCCTTCCGGGCGTTGAGCGAGCGAAGCGAGACGAAACGCCGCCGAAGAGCGGTCACCACGTTTCGTCTCGGTCGCTGGCGCTCCCTCGCTCAACGACCGGGGGAAGGTAGCGGCACACCCGCTCGGGAGGTTGAGCGAACGACGCCCCTTCCGGACGTTGAGCGAGCGAAGCGAGTCGAAACGCCGCCGAAGAACGGTCACCACGTTTCGACTCGGTAGCTGGCGCTCCCTCGCTCAACGACCGGGGGGAAGGCACCGGCGCTCCCTCGCTCAACGACCGAGGGGAAGGCACCGGCGCTTCCTCGCTCAACGACCGGGGCAGGACGCCGACGCCCCCGCTCACCGCACCTCGCCCATCCGCTTCCGCGCATACCCCCATGTCGCGAGCGCGAGCAGCGGACCCCACGCCCAGAACGGCAGCACCAGCGCGCTCGCGCCGTGAAGCTGCCCCGAGGCGATCAGCCCCAGCTCCTGCACGCCGCCGGCGGTGAAGAGCACCGCGACCGAGAGCGCCGGCACGACGGCGAGCGCGATCGGCACCGGCTGCCCGCCGATGCCGGGCACCCACCGCGGCGCACGCTCGCCCCACGGCAGCACGAGCCCGAGCGTGAGCACGGCTCCGAGCAGCATCGCCGCCCCGAGCAGCAGCCCCGTCACGAACATGTCGGGGTGCTCCGCGAAGGCCTCGAGGTCGCCTCCGAAGAGCGGCCATGGTGTGAGCCACGTCAGACGCGCGACGACGTACGGCGCGGGGCACAGCGCCGCGAGCACCGTGATCACCACGCGATGCCGCTGCACGAACGCGCCCATGCGCGGGAGCGCGGCCGCCGTCGAGGTCGCGGCCCAGACCATCCAGACTCCGGCGAAGAGGGTGAGCCCGAGCGCCCCGACGAAGCGGACCGGATCGTCGAGGACGGTCTCGGTGAACCGGGCGTAGAACATCCCGATCGGGAACACCCCCGTCACCGCGAGCACGACGACGGCGACGACCGGCACCGCGAGCGCGACTGCCGCGAGCGGACGCCGCCGCGCGAGCAGGGCGATCACCACGACGACGCCGATCGGCACGAGGGTCGCGAGCGTGTACCCCGCGATGACGATGCCGTCGAATCCGACGAGGCCGAGCGCGACCGCGAGCGACGCGACGAGCGCGAGCGCGGGTGCCGCGCGGTCGAGCGACCGCCATCCGGCGAGCGAGGCGAGCCCTGCGGCGAGCGCGAGCACTCCCGCGAGCGCGAGGATGGCGCCCGCCATGAAGGACGCGAACGGCGCGGGTCCGCCGAGCAGCTGCTCGAGCGGAGTGCCGCCCGCCGCGAACGGGCCGGCGTCGGGAGCGACGAGCCACACCCCCGCGGCGGCGAGCGCCACGGTCGCGAGCGCGACACCGACCGACGTCAGCGGGCGCGACGCGGGCGGGCGGATGGTCGGAGCCGGGTTGGGAATCTGCGTGCGAATGTCCATGGCTCCACGGTCGCGCGGAGACTCCGTGCCGCGCTTCGCCCGCGAGAGCGGGACGGATCACCCGCGCGGGTGAGGCTGAGCGCCCGGCTCGACGACGCCGTGCTCGTACGCCCAGATGACGACCTGGATCCGGTCGGCGAGGCCGAGCTTCGCGAGGATCGCCTTCACGTGCGTCTTGACCGTGTTGCCGGTGAGGTACAGCGCGCGCCCGATGTCGTCGTTCGACGCCCCGCGAGCGAGCGCGAGCGCGACCTCGCGCTCGCGCGGGCTGAGCACGGCAAGCGGGTCGCCGCCTGCCGGAGCCGCCTGCCTGCGCACGTGCTGCAGCAGGAGCGCCGTGGCCCGCGGCGCCATGACGGCGTCGCCCGCGGCCACCCGCACGATCGCGTCGACGAGCGCGTCGGGCCGCGCGTCCTTCGTGAGGAACCCGCTCGCCCCTGCCCGGATGGCGCCGAACACGTACTCGTCGACGTCGAACGTCGTCAGCACGAGCACGCGCGTCGACGGCCGTACCCGCCGCACCTCCTCGGTCGCGCGGATCCCGTCCATCCCGGGCATCCGCACATCCATCAGCACCACGTCGACGTCGTGCGCGCGCACGTACTCGACCGCGGCCGCGCCATCCGCCACTCCCCCGACGATCTCGAGGCGCGCGTCCGCGCCGAGGATGGTCGTGAGCGCGTCGCGCAGGAGCTCCTGATCATCGGCGAGCAGCACCCGGATCATGCGCCCTGCTCCACCGGCATCGTCACCTGCACCGTCCATCCCGCTCCCCTGCGCACCTCGAGTGCGCCGCCTGCCTGGCGCACACGCTCGGCCATCCCGATGAGTCCCGTGCCGCCGCCCGGATCGTCGCGCGGGCCGGAGCCGCCGTCATCCGCGACGGTGAGGCGCACATCCTGTTCTCCCCATGCGAGCTCGACGCGCACCTCGACCGGCGGGCGCACATGGCGCACGGCGTTGGTGATCGCCTCCTGCGCCGCGCGGTACAGCGCGAGCTGGGCGTCGGGCGCGAGCGGGCGCGGATGCCCCGTCTCGACGAACGAGAGGCGGTGATCGGATGAGCCCGCGCCGGCCACGAGAGCGGCGAGCGACGCGAGATCCGGCGCGGGCGCGGTCTCGTCGAGCGCGCTTCGAGCGGCATCCGCTTCGTCGAGCACGCGGAGCATCCCGCGCAGCCCCTGCATCGCCGAGCGCCCGGTGTCGGCCACGCGGGCGAGGGCATCCGCCGCGCGCGGCTCGCTCGTGAGCACGCGCGCCGCCTCGGCCTGGGCGATCATGACCGTGAGCGAGTGCGACACGACGTCGTGCAGGTCGCGGCCGATCCGCGCGCGCTCGGCGGCGAGAGCATCCCGCACCTGCTGCCGCTCGCGCTCGGCCGTCGCGATGCGGCGTCGCCGCGCCGACCTTCCGAGCACCCACGCGGCGCTCGCGACCGCGGCGAGCGCGATGACCTCGAAGGCGATGAGCGCCGGGTCGGCCTGCCGCGTCGAGACGACGTCGACGCTCGTGATGACGAACGCGCCGACGATGCCGACGACCAGCGCCGCGACGGCCGTCGCGCGCCCCTGGGTCGACGCGACCTGCCACTCGAGCAGGAGGAACGCCACCGCCGACGGCACGAGGGCGGCGCTCGACGTTCCGGCGTCGGCCATGAGGGCGAGTGCGAGCATCACCGCGGCGCCGACCGCGAACGCCGCCCGCGGCAGCCACGGCGATGCGAAGGCGGCCGCGTGCAGCACGACCGCGAGTGCGCCGATCCACGTCGCCCACGCCCCACCCTGCACGGGAGCGACGAGCTGCACGAGCATCGCGATCGTCATCGGCAAGGCGATCGCGCACAGGAGCACCGCCGCGACGAGCGGCCCGCGACGGTCGGCGTCGGATGCGGTCACGGCTCCATCGTGCCGCGCCCGGCGCCGCCGCGCCTCCCCCGCGCGGGTGAGGGGCGGCGGGGGTGGAGTGGGGCGATGAGTGCCGCTTCGGGATGTGGAGCGGGCGGGTGCCGTCTCCCCGGGCGTTGAGCGAGCGAAGCGAGTCGAAACGCCGCCGAACCCGAAGAACCGTCACCACGTTTCGTCTCGGTCGCTGGCGCTCCCTCGCTCAACGACCGGGGAAGAGCAATCGCTCAGGTCGCAAAAACCGGCCGCTAACCGGCGTTTTGGGACCGAAACTGCGACCCGAACAGCCAGGCCCACCGCTCAGGTCGCAGAAACCGTCCCCCAACCGACGTTTAGCGGCCGGAACTGCGACCTGAACAGCCGACCCAACTGCCCAGGTCGCAAAAACCGTCCTCAACCCCGCGTTTAGGGGCCGAAACTGCGACCCGAACAGCCAGGGGCGGCCGAGCAACCCCAGGTGCGGCCGAGCAACCCCAGGTGCGACCGAGGAACCCCCAGGGGCGGCCGAGCAACCCTCAGCTGAGCCCGCGGAGGAACGCCCGCAGGTCCGAGGCGAGCAGCTCCGGCGCATCCATCGCGGGGAAGTGACCTCCCTCAGTGAAGTCGCTCCAGTGCTCGATGCGGTTCGCCGGATCCATCGTGCGACGCAGCAGCGGGTGCGTGTCGAACGCCGCCCAGGCCGAGGGCACCGGGCCGCCCATGAGCGGCATCGCCCCGGAGTGCGCGCCCTCGTAGTAGAACTGCGCGCTCGATGCGCCGCTGCGGGTGAACCAGTACAGGCTCACGTCGGCGAGGAGCTGGTCGCGATCCACCACCGGCGCGCCGTACCCGTCGCCCGACCGCACCTTGAACTTCTCCCCGATCCACGCGAGGAGCCCCACGGGCGAGTCGGTCAGTGCCGCACCGATCGTGTCGGGGCGGTGGTTGTGCATCTCGAGGTAGCCGCGCTCCGCAGCGCTCGCCGCCAGGATCCCGTCGAGCTCGGCCGCCTCCGCCTCCGACAGTCCGTCGGGTCGCGGGAAGACCGCGCCCACGAGCCCGAGCACCGCCCGATCGATGCCGAGGTGCATGCCGATCACCCGCTCGGGGTAGACCGCGGCGAGACGGCCGGCGACGCCGGAGCCGATGTCGGTGCCGTGGACCGCGAACCGTTCGTAGCCGAGCCTCGTCATGATCTCGGCGAAGGCATCCGTCGTCCGAGCGAGCTCCCATCCGGTGCCCGAGAGCGGAGTCGAGAAGCCGAACCCGGGCGGCGAGGCGATCACGAGGTGGAAGTCGTCGGCGAGCATCGGGATGATCCGCTCGTACTCGATGAACGAGCCCGGCCATCCGTGATTCAGGAGCAGCGGCGTGGCGGCGGGGTCGGACGACCGCACGTGCACGACGTGGAAGATCTGGCCGTCGACGACGGTCGTCAGCTGCTCGAGCTCGTTGAGCCGAGCCTCCTGCGCACGCCAGTCGAACCCGTCGCGCCAGTACTCCGCGAGCTCGCGGAGGTACGGGAGAGGGATGCCCCGGCTGAAGTCGTGCGGGTCGTCGCGACCCGGCACCGGGTGCGGCCAGCGCGTGCGCGCGAGTCGGTCACGGAGATCGTCGAGGTCGGCCTGCGGGATGTCGATGCGGAAGGGTGTGAGAGCTGTGCTTTCGGTCATGACATCGACGCTTCCAGGCAATGCGGACGATGAGCTTCCGCGATTCGGAGGATGATCGAGGCATGCTGGAGACCTCGGCCCGCCTGCTCGAGCTGCTCTCACTCCTTCAGGCGCGACGCGACTGGACGAGCTCGGCGCTCTCGGAGCGCCTCGGCGTGAGCACGCGGACCGTGCGCGCCGACATCGGCCGCCTGCGCGCGCTCGGCTATCCGGTCGACGCGCGCCCGGGCGTCTCGGGCGGGTACCGCCTCGCCGCCGGCACGGCGATGCCGCCGCTCCTCCTCGACGACGACGAGGCGGTCGCCGTCGCGCTCGGGCTCGGCGCGATCGCGACCCGGGGCGTCGGCGTCGAGGAGACATCCCTCACCGCCCTCGCGAAGCTCGAGCAGGTGCTGCCGTCGCATCTGCGCCGGCGCGTCGAGGCCGTGCGCGCGGCGACGAGCGCCGTGCCCGATCCGGGCGGTCCGGTCGAGCTCCCCGTGCTCGGCGCCGTCGCGGCGGCCATCCGCAGCCAAGAGCGGCTGCGCTTCGGATACACGACGCACGACGGCCGCACCGAGCCGCGCCACGTCGAGCCGCAGCGGCTCGTGAACTGGGGGCCGCTCTGGTACCTGCTCGCGTGGGATCTCGCCCGCGACGACTGGCGCATCTTCCGGGTCGATCGGATGGTGCCGCACGCGCCGACAGGCGCGCGGTTCCGACCGCGGGTCATCCCGGAGGAGGAGGTTGTGAACTTCGTCGTGCGCCGCGTCGCGCGGTCGACCTGGACATACCGCGCGCGCGTGGTCGTGCATGCACCGTCCGCCGAGGTCGCCGCACGGATCCCCATCCCGATCGAGATCGAGGAGATCGACGAGAGCACGTGCCGCTTCGAGCTCGGCTCGAACGACCCCGACCGGCTCGCGCTCTCGCTCACGCAGCTCGGCGCAGACATCGAGGTGCTCGAGGGCGACGAGGTCGTCGCGGCGCTCGAGCGGCTCGCCGCGCGACTCCAGCGGGCCGCGGGTGGGGCGCTTTCTGGTCGTTGAGCGCGCGAAGGGAGTCGAAACGGGGTGAGCTCTGGAGGAACTGCGTTTCGACTCGGTCGCTGGCGCTCCCTCGCTCAACGACCGGGACAGTGCGCTCGCGCTCCCCGCTCGACCGGGGAGAGTGCGCTCGCGCTCCCCGCTCAACGACCGGAGTGAGCGCGCTGGCGCTCCTCGCTCAACGACCGGGGAGCGTGCGCTCACGCTCCCTCGCCCAACGACCGGGGAGGTGCCCTGGCGCTCCCTCGCTCAACGACCGGGGTGCGTGCGTCCTGAGCCCGCACCATCCGGACATGCGAAACGGGCCGAACGTCCCCCGGCGTTCGACCCGTCTCCTCTCGGTCAGGTCCGCTGCGCGCCATCCCCCGTGCCCGGCTCCCCCACCGGACGCAGGTGCCTGCCCCTTCAGGCGGCGCGCGACAGGTTCCGGCGCTGCACGGGCGCCGACTCCGCCATGAGCTCGGTCACATCGAGCCCGCGGTTCGAGTTCGCCGCCTCGACGAGCTGCACGAGCAGCTCCCGGTCGAGCCGGCCATCCGTCTCGTCTTCGAGGACGATGCGGATCGGGATCGCGGAGTTCACCCACACCGTCTCGCGCGAGCCATCCGCCGCGCGGCAGGTGAGGGAGAACGACTCCCCGCGCCGCAGCTTGGTGATGACGACGGCCTGGACGTGCGCCAGGAGCCGGTCCTCGATCTCGATCGCCTGGTCGCTCGTGCCGTAGAAGATCCTGCCCATGACGTGCCCCCTCGTTCGCCGACCTGTGAGCGTCTGCCCACACTTCGGAGGTTACTAGACATGGAAGCGATTAGCCAAGTTAACTTTTCGTTTCAGAACGGGAGCCGCTCGGTCGGAGCGTCCTGGGGGTCGCGCCAGGCGGGCTGCTCGAAGATCCGCGTCGCCGGGTCGGGCTCCCGCTGTGTCACGCGCTGCTGCGGAAGCGGATGCTGCCGGGCGCGGATGATCTCGGCGTCGCGCTCCCAGATGGCGCGGGCAATGATGCGCCGGTCGCGCGCATAGATCATGGCGCGCATCGTCATCGCGAAGAGGAGGCCGATGTAGCCGCCGGTCGTGTTCGCGAAGACGTCGAGGATGCTCGAGACGCGCGACTCGAGGGCCGTCGCCTGCGTGAACTCGATGAAGCCGGAGTAACCGGGCACGAGGAACAGCGCGAGCCACCATCCGCGCCGCGGCAGCGCGAGACCGAGGAAGAAGCCGAGAGGCACGAACATGCCGATGTTCGCCGTGAACTCGAGCTCGTCGAAGCCGAACGACTCGGGCACGCCGAAGCGGTACAGCACGTTCAGCACGCGGTCGGCGATCCCGCCGAACTCGAGGTCGCTCGGGTTCGGCCAGAGTGTGACGAGAGCGACGAAGCCCGCGTAGACGAGAAGAAGGAGCGTGGCGACCCACAGGCGAGCGCGGCTGCGGGGCGGCTTCGGTCCGAGGACGTCGGTCATGCGGTGCCTCCTCTGGAGCAGATGATGCCCTCGACGATAGGCGGTGTCACCTGGCAATCATCGGTGCCTCGGGTAACGGTTGGGTGACCGGGGTGGGTGGCCGCGTTGTGTCCGATGGGTTATTTTCAGAAAGTGGTGAATTTGACGAAGCGGCTCGAGAGAGGGGACGCGCAGCTCGCGTACGAGGACGCCGGCAGCGGAGAGCAGGCCGTCGTCTTGCTCCACGGGGCGGGCCTCGACCACACGATGTTCGACGACCAGGCTGCCGCGCTGATCGAGCGCGGTTTCCGCGTCATCGTCTGCGATCTGCGCGGGCACGGGGAATCCGCGATGAAGGCGGGCATGCGCTTCGCCGCGCAGGACGCGCTGCGGGATCTCGACGCTCTTCTCTCGGCCTGCGGTCATCCGTCACCGGTGCTCGTGGGGCATTCGCTCGGCGGCAACCTCGCCCAGGCCTTCACGCGCGCGCACCCTGATCGCGTGAGCGGTCTGATCGTGCTCGGGTCGACGTGGAACACCGGCCCTCTGTCCGCGATGGAGCGGCTCGGCCTCCGACTCGCGGCGCCGGCGCTCGCGGCGATGCCGGCGCGGACCATGGCGCGCCTCATGGCGCGTGCGTCGGCTGTGCGGCCGGAGGCGGTGACTCGAGCCGAGTCGGTGTTCGCACGGATGCCCAAGCGCGTCTTCCTCGACGTCTGGCGGGCGACGACCTCGTTCGTGCAGCCGGATCCCACCTACCTCTCCCCCGTGCCGCTCGCCCTCGTGCGCGGCGCGGAGGATCGAACGGGGAACATCGCGTCGGCGATGGCGCGGTGGGCGGCGGCCGAGGGCGTGCGCGAACGGGTCATCCCCGGCGCCGGGCATATCCTCACCTGGGATGCGCCCGCGGAGACGTCTCGCACGCTGTGCGAGATCCTCGACGAGTGGCGTGCCGCGGAGCCCGGCCGCGCAGGGCGCCGCTGATGAGCGCGGACCGCGAGCAGTTCATCGACGCGATGGGCGACAGACTCGCCACGTGGAACCTCCCTCGCGCAACCGGCCGGGTCTACGGCTATCTCCTGCTCCAGGATGAGCCGTCCCGCGCAGAGGAGCTGCGCGCCGAGCTCTCGCTCAGTGCGGGAGCCGTGAGCACCGCCGTCCGCGAGCTCGTGGCGTGGGGGCTCGCCCGGACCATCCCCCAGCCCGGCAGCCGGCGCCTCCTCATCGAGGCGACGGGCGGATTCGAGAGCCTGCTCGCGGCGAGCCATGAGCGCGCACGCGCGTTCATCCGCACGCTGCAGGCCGCCGAGAGCCTCACCGAGACACCCGAGACTGCTGGCCGACTGCGCGACGTGACCGAGCTGTTCACGTCGTACGTCGAGGCGGGCGAGCACGTGCTGCGTGCACGAGCTCGCCGCGCGACCTAGAACTCCTCGTACTCGGCGGGGTCCTGGTCGGCGAGTCGGCCATCCGGGCGCCCGAGCGCCGTGATCGCCGCGATGTCGTCCTCGTCGAGCTCCACCTCGAGGGCGCCGAGGTTCTCGATCTGCCGCTCGTCACTCGCCGCCTTCGGGATCGGGATCGACACCCGCGCGATCGCCCATGCGAGCACCGTCTGGCCGGGTGTCGCGCCGTGCTTGCGGGCGATGTCGACGATGACCTCGTTCTCGAGGAGATCGTTGCCGCGCCCGAGCGGGCTCCAGGCCTCGGTGAGGATGCCGTGCTCCGCATCGAACCGCAGCAGCTCCTCCTGCGGGAAGTACGGGTGCATCTCGATCTGGTTCACCTCGGGAAGCACGCCGGTCTCGCGCTCGAGCCGCTCGAGGTGCTCGGGCAGGAAGTTGCACACCCCGATCGCCTTCACGAGCCCACGCTCGCGCGCCTCGATGAGCGCCTCCCACGCCTCGACGTACCGGTCGGTCTTCGGATTGGGCCAGTGGATGAGATAGAGGTCGAGATCGCCGAGGCCCGACCGGAACACGCTCTCCTCGATCGTCTCGAGCGCCTCGTCGTACGCGTGGTGCCGGCCTGGGAGCTTCGAAGTGACGATCACCTCGTCGCGATCGATCCCGGCCCGCCGCACACCCGCGCCGACCGTGCCCTCGTTCTCGTAGTTGAAGGCCGAGTCGATGAGCCGGTAGCCCTTCTCGATCGCGCGCGCGACGCCATCCGCGCCATCCGATCCCTTGAGGCGGTAGGTGCCGAATCCGAGGACGGGCAGCTCGAGCCCGCCGTGTGCAGTCCAGGTGGGGATGGTCATGCGTCTTTCCTAGACGGCGACGGCGGATGGCGCGAGCGGCTTGACACCGCGAGTGGACGTCGCGGAAGGTCTTGCGACTCGGTCGGCGAGCTTCGCCTGCCGGTCGTTGAGCGAGGGAGCGCCAGCGACCGAGCCGAAACGCCCCGGCCGACCCTCGAAAGGTCACCACGTTTCGACTCGCTCCGCTCGCTCAACGACCGGAAGGCGCCCATCCGCTCGTGCGACGACCGGAAGGGGCCATCCGCTCACCCCCGGTCGTTGAGCGAGGGAGCGCCAGCGACCGAGACGAAACGACGCGACCGCGCCTCGAAAGGTCACCACGTTTCGACTCGCTCCGCTCGCTCAACGACCGGGCAGGGGCCATCCGCTCACCCCCGGTCGTTGAGCGAGGGAGCGCCAGCGACCGAGACGAAACGACGCGACCGCGCCTCGAAAGGTCACCACGTTTCGACTCGCTCCGCTCGCTCAACGACCGGGCAGGGGCCATCCGCTCACCCCCGGTCGTTGAGCGAGGGAGCGCCAGCGACCGAGACGAAACGCCCCGGGCGTGCTTCGAAAGGTCACCGCGTTTCGACTCGCTCCGCTCGCTCAACGACCGGGCCAGGGCCATCCGCTCGTGCGACGACCGGAAGGGGCCATCCGCTCGTGCGACGACCGGAAGGGGCCATCCGCTCGCCCCCCGGTCGTTGAGCGAGGGAGCGCCAGCGACCGAGACGAAACGCCCCGGCCGTGCCTCGAAAGGTCACCGCGTTTCGACTCGCTCCGCTCGCTCAACGACCGGGCAGGGGCCATCCGCTCGTGCGACGACCGGAAGGGGCCATCCGCTCGTGCAATGCCCGCACGTGGACGCGACAGAACCCCGGACACACGAAAGCGGGGCCGCCCCGAAGGGCGACCCCGCTGACGAAGCAGGTTCGGAAGAACTTACTTGATGATCTTGGTCACCGTGCCGGCGCCGACGGTGCGGCCACCCTCACGGATCGCGAAGCCGAGGCCCTCTTCCATGGCGATGGGCTGGATGAGCTCCACCGTCATGTCCGTGGTGTCGCCGGGCATGACCATCTCGGTGCCCTCAGGCAGCGTGATGACGCCGGTGACGTCCGTGGTGCGGAAGTAGAACTGCGGGCGGTAGTTCGTGTAGAAGGGGTTGTGACGGCCACCCTCGTCCTTCGAGAGGATGTACGCGGTGCCCTCGAAGTTGGTGTGAGGGGTGACCGAGCCCGGCTTCACGACGACCTGGCCGCGCTCGACGTCCTCGCGCTTGAGGCCACGGAGGAGAAGACCGCAGTTCTCGCCGGCCCACGCCTCGTCGAGCTGCTTGTGGAACATCTCGATACCCGTGACCGTGGTCTTCTGCGTCGGGCGGATGCCGACGATCTCGACCTCGGAGTTGATGGCGAGCGTGCCACGCTCGGCGCGGCCCGTGACGACGGTGCCACGACCGGTGATCGTGAAGACGTCCTCGATGGGCATGAGGAACGGCTTGTCCTTGTCACGCACCGGGTCCGGGATGGACTCGTCGACGGCCTCCATGAGGTCGAGGATCGACTGCGTCCACTTCTCGTCGCCCTCGAGAGCCTTGAGGCCCGAGACGCGGACGACGGGAGCGTTGTCGCCGTCGAAGTCCTGCGACGAGAGGAGCTCGCGGACCTCGAGCTCGACGAGCTCCAGGATCTCCTCGTCGTCGACCATGTCGGCCTTGTTCAGCGCGACGAGCAGGTAGGGAACGCCGACCTGCTTGGCGAGCAGAACGTGCTCACGGGTCTGAGCCATGGGACCGTCGGTCGCGGCGACCACGAGGATCGCGCCGTCCATCTGGGCGGCACCGGTGATCATGTTCTTGATGTAGTCGGCGTGACCCGGGGCGTCGACGTGAGCGTAGTGACGCTTCGGCGTCTCGTACTCGACGTGCGAGATGTTGATCGTGATGCCGCGCTGGCGCTCCTCAGGAGCGGAGTCGATCGACGAGAAGTCGCGCTGCACGTTGGTCGCCGACGGGAACTTGTCAGCGAGCACCTTCGAGATCGCCGCGGTGAGCGTCGTCTTGCCGTGGTCGACGTGACCGATCGTTCCGATGTTCACGTGCGGCTTGGTGCGCTCGAACTTGGCCTTAGCCACTGGGTCCTCCTCAGGACGGTCGTGCAGAGATCACGGTCGCCGGATTGCGACCGGGCCTCTACGGGGATGTTTCACAGTCTAGTAGAGACTCGTTATGAAGTTTTGAGGTGCCGGGGCCGGCCACGCAGCCGGCCCCGGCGAGCCATGAGGCTCGGGCGAATTACTCGCCCTTGCCCTTCTGGATGATCTCGTCGGCGACAGCCTTCGGGACCTCGGCGTAGCTGTCGAACTCCATCGAGTAGACAGCACGGCCCGACGTCTTCGAACGCAGGTCGCCGATGTAGCCGAACATGCTCGAGAGCGGGACGAGGGCCTTGACGACCTTCACACCCTGAGCGTCCTCCATCGACTGGACCTGACCACGACGCGAGTTCAGGTCGCCGATGACGTCGCCCATGTACTCCTCGGGCGTACGGACCTCGACGGCCATGAGCGGCTCGAGGATGACCGGGTTCGCCTTGCGGACGGCCTCCTTGAAGCCCATCGAACCGGCGATCTTGAACGCCATCTCCGAGGAGTCGACGTCGTGCGATGCGCCGTCCACGAGGGTCGCCTTGACGCCGACCATCGGGTAGCCGGCGAGCACGCCGGTGTTCATCGCGTCCTGGAAGCCCTGGTTCGTCGGCTCGATGTACTCGCGCGGGATGCGGCCACCGGTGACCTCGTTGACGAACTCGTAGGTCTTGTCGGCGGTCACCTCGAGCGGCTCCAGCTTGAACTGGATCTTCGCGAACTGACCCGAGCCACCGGTCTGCTTCTTGTGCGTGTAGTCGTGACGCTCGACGACCTTGCGGATCGTCTCGCGGTACGCCACCTGCGGCTTGCCGACGTTGGCCTCGACCTTGAACTCGCGCTTCATGCGGTCCACGAGGATGTCGAGGTGCAGCTCGCCCATGCCCTTGACGACGGTCTGACCGGTCTCGGCGTTGTTCTCGACGCGGAACGTCGGGTCCTCTTCCGCGAGCTTCTGGATCGCGAGACCCAGCTTCTCCTGGTCGGCCTTCGTCTTGGGCTCGATCGCGACCTCGATGACCGGCTCCGGGAACGTCATCGACTCGAGGACGACCTGGTTGTTCGGGTCGCTGAGCGTGTCGCCCGTGGTCGTGTCCTTGAGGCCGATGACCGCGTAGATGTGGCCCGCGGTGACCGACTCGACCGGGTTCTCCTTGTTGGCGTGCATCTGGAAGATCTTCCCGATGCGCTCCTTCTTGCCCTTGGTCGAGTTGACGACCTGCGCACCCGACTCGAGGTGGCCCGAGTAGACGCGGATGTAGGTCAGACGGCCGAAGAACGGGTGCGAGACGACCTTGAACGCGAGAGCCGCGAAGGGCTCGTCACGGTCGGCGTGACGCTCGATGATCTTCTCTTCGTCCTTCGGGTCGTGGGCCTCGATGGCCGGCACGTCGAGGGGCGAGGGGAGGTAGTCCACGACCGCGTCGAGCATGGGCTGCACGCCGCGGTTCTTGAACGCCGATCCGCAGAGGACCGGGTAGACCTCGCTGGCGATCGTCATCTTGCGGATGGCGCCCTTGATCTCGTCGACCGTGAGCTCCTCGCCGCCGAAGTACTTCTCGAGCAGCACGTCGTCGCTCTCGGCGACGGTCTCGAGGAGCTTCTCGCGGTACTCGGCAGCCTTGTCGGCGAGGTCGGCGGGGATCTCGCCGATCTCGTACTTGGCGCCCATGGTCACGTCGCCCTTGGCGTCGCCGGGCCACGTGAGAGCGCGCATGTTGACGAGGTCGACGACGCCGACGAAGTCGTTCTCGGCACCGATGGGAAGCTGCAGCACGAGCGGCTTCGCCTTCAGGCGGTTGATGATCGTGTCGACCGTGAAGTAGAAGTCCGCGCCCAGCTTGTCCATCTTGTTGACGAAGCAGATGCGGGGGACGTTGTACTTGTCGGCCTGACGCCACACCGTCTCGGACTGGGGCTCGACGCCCTCCTTGCCGTCGAACACGGCGACCGCGCCGTCGAGGACGCGGAGCGAGCGCTCCACCTCGACGGTGAAGTCGACGTGACCGGGGGTGTCGATGATGTTGATCTGGTTCTTGTCCCAGAAGCACGTCACAGCGGCGGAGGTGATGGTGATACCACGCTCCTGCTCCTGCTCCATCCAGTCGGTGGTCGCGCCACCGTCGTGGGTCTCGCCGATCTTGTGGTTGACGCCCGTGTAGAACAGGATGCGCTCGGTCGTCGTGGTCTTACCGGCATCGATGTGCGCCATGATGCCGATGTTGCGGACCTTCTTGAGGTCGGTGAGCACGTCTTGTGCCACTTGCGTTCTTCCTTACGTGTGGAGAGGGAATGAAGCAGGAAGCCGGCCCCGGATGCCCCGGGGAGCGATCCGGGACCGGCTCGGGGCGCTTCCTACCAGCGGTAGTGCGCGAAGGCGCGGTTCGACTCGGCCATCTTGTGGGTGTCCTCGCGGCGCTTGACCGCGGCACCGAGGCCGTTCGACGCGTCGAGGATCTCGTTCATGAGACGCTCGGTCATCGTCTTCTCGCGGCGACCCTTCGCGTAGCTCACGAGCCAGCGCAGAGCGAGCGTGTTGGCACGGTGAGGCTTGACCTCGACCGGAACCTGGTACGTCGAGCCACCGACGCGGCGGCTGCGGACCTCGAGCGTCGGGCGCACGTTGTCGAGCGCCTTCTTCAGCGTGGCGACAGCGTCCTGGCCGTTCTTCGCGGCCACACCCTCGAGAGCGGTGTAGACGATGTGCTCGGCGATGGACTTCTTGCCGTCGACGAGGATCTTGTTGACCAGCTGCGTGACGATCGGGGCGCCGTAGACCGGGTCGTTGACGACGGGGCGCTTGGGGGCCGGACCCTTACGAGGCATCTAACTCAACCCTTCTTCGCGCCGTAGCGGCTGCGCGCCTGCTTACGGTTCTTGACAGCCTGGGTGTCGAGCGCACCGCGGACGATCTTGTAGCGCACACCGGGGAGGTCCTTCACACGACCACCGCGGACGAGCACGAGCGAGTGCTCCTGAAGGTTGTGACCCTCACCGGGGATGTAGGCGGTGACCTCGGTGCCGTTGCGCAGCTTCACACGGGCGACCTTGCGCATCGCCGAGTTCGGCTTCTTGGGCGTGGTCGTGTAGACGCGGGTGCAGACACCCGCCTGCTGCGGGTTCGCCTTCAGCGCCGGAGCCTTGGTCTTCGAGACCTTCGGCGTACGGCCCTTGCGAACCAACTGCTGAATAGTTGGCACGTTTCTCCTTGTTCATTGCTGCACGGTGACAGCGCGTGATGTTTCACGAAAACCCACCCCCACGCCGAAAGAGCGAGAGACTTCTGGTGGATATGCCGTGGGGGTGACCTGTTCGCAGGCCCATCCCGATCGTGGGCACGCACGCAGACGCGTGTACGCACACCCGTCCTATGATACGGGTCGCGCGACACGCGGTCAAACGGCGATCGGATGGCCGCGGCGCTGTCCGTGGTACCGCACGCGCGAAGAAGGGGCGCCCCGTCCGGGACGCCCCTTCTGCGCTATGCGCTAACTCGTGCTCAGCGCTCCGAGTTCAGCTGACGCCGACGCGCGATGAGGAGGACACCGCCGGCGACGACCGCGAGGCCGAGGCCCATGGCGATCGGAGCCGTGGCGTTGAACTCCGCGCCCGTGGGAGCGAGCTTGCCGTCCTGCTCCTGCTCGGGCTTCTGGGGCTGCTGCGGGTCCTGGGGAGCCGGGGTCGGGCTCTCCTCACCCTGCGGCTGCTCAGGCTGCTGCGGCTCCTGCGGAGCGGCCGTCACCGTGATGGTGATCACGGCGTCGGTGCTCGCCACGCCGTCGACGATCTGGCGAGCGGCGAGCTTGTGCTCGCCGACCGGCAGCTGCTCGATCTTGATCGACCAGACGTTGGCGTCGACCGTGCCCGTGCCGACGACCTTGTCGCCCACGCGGAGCTCGACCGTGGCGCCGTTCGTGCCGGTGCCGGTGATCGTCGTCGGGACCTGGCCCTCGACGTACGAGCCGCCGTCGACCGGGTTGATGAACTCCGGCGCCGCGGGAGCAGCCGCGCCGACCGTGAAGGTCACCGTGGTGCGGTCCGAGGTCTTGCCGTTGATCGTCTGCTGCGCGCTGACGGTGTACTCGCGGCGGTCGGCGAGGTCGACGCTGTGCGACCAGTTGCCGTCGGCGTCCGACGTGACCTTGGCGTTGACGTCACCCGAGAGCGTGACCTCGGTGTTCGGCGCAGCGTTGCCCGTGATCTTCGTCACCGGGTCGGTGTAGGTCTTGCCGTTCTCGGGCGAGGTGATGCCGGGAGCGGTCGGGAAGACCTGCACGTCGATCGACGTGACGTCGGACGTGTTGAAGCCGCTCGTCGAGCGGGCGTAGATCGTGTAGTCGCCGGGGGTCGCGGGGCCGGTGAGCTTCCAGTTGCCCTCGCCGTCGGCCTTCGTCTTCGCGCTGTTCTCCCAGGACGCCTTCGCGCCCTGCTTCACGAACGCGTACTCGACCTCGGCGTTCGCG
The DNA here is from genome assembly GCF_035188445.1 of Microbacterium sp. JZ37. Lineage (NCBI taxonomy): Bacteria > Bacillati > Actinomycetota > Actinomycetes > Micrococcales > Microbacteriaceae > Microbacterium > Microbacterium sp. JZ37. Next base: position 2,733,101 of record NZ_CP045253.1, read on the forward strand.
CCGGCCGTGCCCGAGAGCTCGGCGTTCCACGAGATGTTCTCGCCAGAGTCGATAGAGGTGACCTTCGCCTCGGGCAGGTCGAGCTTGACCGTGTAGCCCGGCGTCGCCTCAAGCGCCGCCTTCAGGTCGGCAGCCCACATGTGCTCCTCACCGTTGAAGGTGAAGGTCGCCGAAGCGATGCCGACGGCGGTGCTGCCCTGGAGGACCGTGCCGCCCGAGTCGCCGGGGATGACCTCGGTCTGGGCCGCGAAGCCCTTGACGAGGCGACCCTCGACCTCGAGGTAGCCCTCGTACTCGAGGTAGGGGTTGATGTCGTCGGTGTCGACCGGACCCGACGAGTAGCCGGTGGTGCGACCCGACCGCTGGATCGTCTGTCCGAACTCTGCCTCGCCAACGCCCGTGATCTTCGTCGCGAGCGACGCGGACAGGTCGTCGGTGTTCTCCCAGTTCGTCATGCCGGGGATGAGCGCGAGCGCGTCGTTCGTGACATCGATCGCCGCGACGTCGGTCGCGTTGCCGGGCTCGCCGGCGGTGTTGCCCGCGCCACCGAACTGGGTGAACGCTTCGGTGCCCAGCTCGTGGGTGACCGAGATCGTGGAGTTGTCCTCCGCGCCGCCGCCGGCCGTGTCGCCCTTGGGGTCCGTGAGGAACACGCGGTCGAATGCGCCGTCGCTGGTGCAGTGTCCAGCAGTGAGCACGGCGGGCTTGCCGTCAGGGGTCCAGGCGGGGAAGCCCACCGAGCAGAGCCCGCCGTCCTGGCCGTCCGAGGTGAGGAAGATGCCCGCGCCGCCGACGACATCCGTCGAAGCGGTGGGCTTCGCGAGCTCGTCTGCCGAGACCGGTACCACCTCGACGTTCTCGTACGCCTTGGCAATCTCTGCGGCGACCGCCGAAGCGTCGAACTTCGCCGAGGCGGAGTCCGCGCCCTCCTCGAGGCGCTGGACGATGATGTTGCCATCGCCGTCATGGAGAACGCCCGTGACGGCCTCGTCCTTGAAGAGCTCGAGAGCCAGCGTCTTGAACGCGTCGCCCTCCGTCGGCGCGACCGCGCCCTCAGCGGCGGTCGCCGACGTCGCGGCGACACCGCCGAACGCCAGCGCCGATGCGACGCCCAGCGCTCCCAGACGCGCGACGCGCGTAATTGAAGACTTCAAACCCAGTCCCCCAGATCTCGTTTGTGCGAACTTCTCGGAACAGGGGTCCAGGCCTGGTTCGGCCCACAGCCCCCGGAAGCTTGGGTCTCTCGGGAGAGACACAGCGAACCCAGAGTATCCGCACACCTACTATGAAACGCAAGTCCACATTCGCCGACATGAACGGGGGACGACATGGTCAGGAAGCGGATCACGGCCGCAGCGGCGATGATGCTCGCGGGATTCGCGCTCGCCGGCTGCGCGTCGAACGCGACCAGCGGAGAAGGGGTGGAAGACGTGAACTCGGTTGTCGGAACCTGGCAGAGCAGCGAGGAGAACGAGCCGTACCTGACCTTCTCGGAGGACGGGAAATTCCAGGGAAACGACGGGTGCAACGGCATCGGCGGCCGCTACGAGCAGGACGGCGACACCGTCACCGTGACGTTCGCGGCGAGCACGCTGAGGGCCTGCCCCGGGGTCGACACATGGCTCTCGAAGGTCAAGACGATCACGGTCGGAGAGACCACTCTCGAGGTCTTCGACAAGACCGGCGAGCCCCTCGGATCGCTCGCTCGCGAGAGCTGATTCGACGATTTCGATGGGCACAACTGCCCACCGAAATGGACACATCCCCGTCTCCTCGGAGGCGGGGATGTCGCGTTTCAGGGGGTCTTGCCCGGCCCGGAGAGGAAGTCGTCGGGCCCGAACGGCGTGTCGAGGGAGCGCGTCAGCTCGGCCAGCATGGCCTCGACCTGAGGCTCGACGAACTCCACGATCGCGGCCTGGATCCGCAGTCGGTGCCCCAGGAGCAGCGAGCAGATCTCGCGCCCGACGAGGTTCGCATACTCGTCAGCCAGACCGACCTCGCGGCGGAGAGCCTCCTTGGCCTCGTCGGAGAGCGGCGGCAGGCTCGGCACCTCGGCGTCGGCCTCGCTCGCGAGCCCCTCGATCGTGAAGAGGAACGGCGCGCCCGGCACGGGATCCGGGTCGAGCGGCAGCCCCTCGTACTCGGGGGCGAGGTCCTCCCCCGGACGATACGAGCGCGCCTGATTCCGCGCCGCCTGCTGGTCGAGCTCGAGCTGGAGAAGCGGCAGGTTCCGCGCGGTGTACTCGGCGACCGCGAGGTCGACGATCTTCTTCATGCGGGTCGAGAGGCCGTGCTGGACGCCGTGCGGGACATCCGATCCGACCCCCGCGGCGGAGAGCACGGGCGAGCCGAAGCAGCGGCGGCAGGGCGCGGATCGACCGCGGTGCGTCGCCGGCTGCCAGCGCGGCAGCCAGCGGAGCCAGGCATCCACCGCCTGCGCCACCTGCGAGTCGAGCGCGCGCTCCATGATCACAGGGTATGACGCCCGGGCTCTCGCGGTGCGGACTCTCGGCTACTCGTCGTCATCGTGGCGCTCCCACGGCCAGAGGGGGCGCCGCGCGCGCGTGCGCCGCACGGCGATCGCGCCCCAGGCCGCGACCGCCGCGGCGCCGGCGATGACCGGCACCGGCCATCCGATCGTCACGTCGGCGACCGCGGCCGTCGCCGACGCGATGCCCGCGCCGAACGCGAGCGCGAGCAGCCAGAGCGCCGCGCCGTAGGCCGCGGCGGACGCGAACAGCACCCCGATCACGCGGACGAAGGTCGGATGAGGGATGCGCAGCGCGGGCCACAGCGCGAGGCCGAACACCGCGATGCTCACGACGACCGCGAGAGCGGCCGGGACGATCCCGATGCCCGGGGTCTCGATGACATCGCTGCCCGTGAGGAGGCTGCCGAAGCCGAGCCCGCAGACGACGAGCGCGCCGTCGGCAGCGACAGCGAAGGCGAGGAGCGTCCCTGCGGGAAGCCCCTCGCCTTCGCGAAGAGGTGCGGTCACTGCGAGAGCTGCGGACCTGCCTCGAGCGTGCGCTCGTACTCGGCCTGAGCCTCGGCGTTCTGCGCCGTGACCTTGGCGCCGCGGCGGGCGGCCCAGGCTCCGAACCAGATCGTGATCTCGCGGCCGAGGATGAACGCGACGATCGCGACCGGCGACAGCAGGCTCTCGGCGACGAGCTCCGACCCCTGCGACGGCGTGAGCATCCAGAACGGGGCCTGGAACAGCTGGCCGAGGAGGTGCCCGCCGTAGGAGATCACGCCCACGAGGAGGCCGAAGATGACCCACTTGCCCCAGCGGGCGCGGTTCACGAGGGCGCCGAGCAGCCAGAAGCCGAGCCAGAACACGACCACGGGAACCCAGAACTCGAAGCTCGTGAGGAGCGCGACGGCGGGCTCGGCGATGGTCGAGAGCTCGGCCTCGCCGGCGAGCAGGCGCCAGCCGAGGGTCGCGGCGAAGTAGAGGATGGCGAAGACGATCGCGGCGACGAGGCCGATGAGGCCGGCCGCGCCGCGGTTGCCGCGGACCTTCGGCGGCTCGGGCGCCTGCACGAAGATCGGCTGGGGTGCGACCGGGGCAGCCGTCGTCTGCGGCTCGACCACGGGCTCCGATGCCGTGACCGCCGGCTCCGAGGCCGAGAACGTCTCGGTCTTGGCCGGCTCGAACCACGGGTCGTTCCGCTTGTCCTGCGCGTCGGCGGCACCCGCTGCTGCGACGCCCGCGGCCGTGGGCCCTGCGGCTCCCGGCGCGGAGAAGGAGTCGCTCGCGTCCGCGTTGCGGCGCTCGAACTCCTCGAGCTCGGCGGCCAGGGCCGCGTAGTCGGGCTCGCCGTCGTGGTCGTTGTCGACCGGCGGGATGTGCGTGGACGCGGGTGCATCGGCGGGAGCGTCCGCGACGGGCGCATCGGCGGCCGTGGCGTCGTCCTCGGGAGCGGCCGGCATGTGGAGCTCGTCCGACGACGCCGCCGGGATGGCCGCGTCGGCAGGCCCTGCCTCGGAGTCGGCCACCGGAGCCTCGCTCGACGCGGGCGCAGCGGGGGCGGGCTCCGCGGACTCCGTGAAGGTGCCCGCGACGCGCTCGTCCGAATTCGCGACCTCAGCGCTCTCCGCGCCCTGGCCATCCGCGGGCGACCACGCGTCGGCCGCGCGGGCGTCGTCGTTCTCGGGCACGGCGGTCTCGGGCGCGTCGGCGGGTGCCGACTCCTCGATGGGATCGCCGTTGCGCGGTCCGCCGTTCGAACCCTGGGCGTCGCTCATCAGAAGCACTCCTCACGACGGGGACTCTCCCCTGCCCGCGAGAATACCTACGCGGCGCGGCGTGTCGCCGGAGCCTCGCCGCGGAATGTCGGGCTCTACGGGCGTGTCGGCGTGATCGAGCGGAGCCAGTCGAAGAAGAAGTCGACCGCCGCGACGACCCAGTCGCCGACGATGTGCAGCGACGGGAACGCGACCCACAGGATCGCGCCGATGATCCCCACGATGAGCAGCCCCGCGATCCACGTGGCTGCGAGATTGCGTCCCCCGATCGCCATGGCACCAGGGTAGAGCCCGCACCCGGCCCCCGCGCGCGACACGCGTCTGCCGGGAGTGCCATCCGGCCCCGGACGACGAAGGAGGCCCCGGGGCGAACCCCGGGGCCTCCTCAATGCTTCACAGCCGGATCAGTTGTACGTCCCGGGCGTGAAGTCGTCGGTCGAGAACGCGTCGAAGTCGACGAACGAGTAGTCGCCCTCGGCGTAGGCGCCGTCCGACGCGAAGATGCGGTTGGGGTACCGCTCGCTCTTCGCCTCCTCCGTCGCCTCGACCACGACATCGCGGTACTTCGACAGGCCCGTCCCCGCGGGGATGAGCTTTCCGATGATGACGTTCTCCTTGAGACCGATCAGCGGGTCGCGCTTGCCCTGCATGGCGGCCTCGGTGAGCACGCGCGTCGTCTCCTGGAACGACGCGGCCGACAGCCACGACTCCGTCGCGAGCGACGCCTTCGTGATACCCATCAGCTCGGGACGACCCGACGCGGGGCGCTTGCCCTCGGCGATCGCCGCGCGGTTGATGTCCTGGTAGCGGCGCATGTCGACCATCTCGCCCGGCAGCAGGTCGGTCTCGCCGTGGTCGACCACGGTGACCTTCCGCAGCATCTGGCGCACGATGACCTCGATGTGCTTGTCGTGGATCGGCACACCCTGCGAGCGGTACACGCCCTGCACGCCGCCGACGAGGTACTTCTGCACCTCGCGGGCGCCCTGCACGCGCATGATCTCCTTCGGGTCGAGCGTGCCGACCTGAAGCGGGTCGCCGACCTTGACGTGCTGGCCGTCCTCGACGAGAAGCGTCGCGCGCTTCAGCACCGGGTAGACGTGCGGCTCGTCGCCGTTGTCGGGCGTGAGGATGACCTTCTTCTGCTTCTCGGTCTCCTCGATCGTGATGCGGCCATCCGCCTCCGCGATGGGCGAAGCGCCCTTCGGGGTGCGGGCCTCGAACAGCTCCTGCACGCGGGGAAGACCCTGCGTGATGTCGTCTGCCGACGCCGATCCACCGGTGTGGAACGTGCGCATCGTGAGCTGCGTGCCGGGCTCGCCGATCGACTGGGCCGCGATGATGCCGACGGCCTCGCCGATGTCGACCAGGTTGCCGGTCGCGAGCGAGCGGCCGTAGCAGCGGGCGCAGACGCCGACCGCCGAGTCGCACGTGAGCACCGAGCGCACCTTGATCGAGGTGACGCCCGACTCCACGAGCTGGTCGATCAGCACGTCGCCGACGTCCTGGCCGGCCTGCGCGAGGACGGTGCCGTCCTCCCCGACCACGTCGACCGCGAGGCTGCGCGCGAACACCGAGTTCTCGACGTTCGCGTCGCGCACGAGCACGCCCGACGCGTCGGCAGCGGCGATCGGGTACTCGAGGCCCTTCGACGTGCCGCAGTCCTCCTCGCGGATGATGACATCCTGCGAGACGTCGACGAGACGACGCGTGAGGTAGCCCGAGTCGGCCGTACGGAGAGCCGTGTCGGCGAGACCCTTGCGGGCACCGTGCGTGGCGATGAAGTACTCCGCCACCGACAGACCCTCGCGGTACGACGAGATGATCGGGCGGGGGATGATCTCGCCCTTCGGGTTGTTCACCAGACCGCGGATACCCGCGATGTTCCGGATCTGCAGCCAGTTACCACGGGCACCCGACGACACCATGCGGTTGATGGTGTTGTCGGCCGGGAAGTTGGCGCGCATCTCCTTCTGGATCTCGTCCGTCGCCTCGGTCCAGATGCGGACCAGCTCGGTGCGGCGCTCCTCGTCGGTCGTGAGGCCCTTCTCGTACTGAGCGGTGACCTTCGCGGCCTGCTGCTCGTAGCGCGCGACGATCTCGGCCTTGTTCGGCGGCGTGAGCACGTCGCTGAGCGCGACCGTGACACCCGAGCGCGTGGCCCAGTAGAAGCCCGCGTCCTTGATCTTGTCGAGCGTCTCCGCCACGACGACCTTCGGGTACTCCTCGGCCAGCTTGTTCACGATCTGCGAGAGCTTGCCCTTGTCGGCCTGCTCGCGCACGAAGGGGTAGCCCTTCGGCAGCTGGTCGTTGAAGATCGCCTGGCCGAGCGAGGTGTCGACGAGGCCGTGCTTGTCGTAGCCCTCCGGAGCCTGGCCCTCGAGGAACTCGAGACCCGGGATGCGGATGCGGACCTTCGCCTGGAGGTCGAGCGTGCCCTCCTCCTTGGCGAGCTGCGCCTCCCACACCGAGCCGAACACGCGGCCCTCGCCGGTCGCGCCGTCCTTGAGCGTGGTCAGGTGGTGCAGGCCGATGATCATGTCCTGCGAGGGCAGGGTCACCGGACGGCCGTCCGACGGCTTCAGGATGTTGTTCGACGCGAGCATGAGGATGCGCGCCTCGGCCTGAGCCTCGACCGACAGCGGAAGGTGCACGGCCATCTGGTCGCCGTCGAAGTCGGCATTGAACGCCGCGCAGACGAGCGGGTGCAGCTGGATGGCCTTGCCCTCGACGAGCTGCGGCTCGAACGCCTGGATGCCCAGACGGTGCAGCGTGGGGGCGCGGTTCAGGAGAACCGGGCGCTCGCGGATGATCTCCTCGAGCACATCCCACACCTCGGGACGCGTGCGCTCGACCGCGCGCTTGGCGGCCTTGATGTTCTGCGAGTGACCGAGGTCGATCAGGCGCTTGATCACGAACGGCTTGAACAGCTCGAGCGCCATCTGCTTGGGCAGACCGCACTGGTGCAGCTTGAGCTGCGGGCCGACGACGATGACCGAACGGCCCGAGTAGTCGACGCGCTTTCCGAGCAGGTTCTGGCGGAAGCGACCCTGCTTGCCCTTGAGCATGTCGCTCAGGGACTTGAGGGCGCGGTTGCCGGTGCCGGTGACGGGGCGACCGCGGCGGCCGTTGTCGAACAGCGCGTCGACGGCCTCCTGCAGCATGCGCTTCTCGTTGTTCACGATGATCTCGGGAGCCCCGAGGTCGAGAAGGCGGCGCAGGCGGTTGTTGCGGTTGATCACGCGACGGTAGAGGTCGTTCAGGTCGCTCGTGGCGAAGCGGCCGCCGTCGAGCTGGACCATCGGGCGCAGCTCCGGCGGGATGACCGGGACGACGTCGAGCACCATCGCGGCCGGCGTCATGCCGGTCGAGATGAACGAGTTGACGACCTTGAGGCGCTTGATCGCACGGATCTTGCGCTGGCCCTTGCCCTCGGCGATCTGGTTGCGCAGCGACTCGGCCTCGGCCTCCAGGTCGAACTCCGCGAGGCGACGCTGGATCGCCTCGGCGCCCATGTGCGCCTCGAAGTACTGGCCGAAGCGGTCCTGGAGCTCCTGGAAGACGTCGTCCTCCGCCTTGAGCTCGCCGACCTTGAGGGAGCGGAACTCCTCCCACATCCGCTCGAGCTTGGCGATGGACTCGTCCGCGCGCTTGCGGATGGTCGCCATCTCCTTCTCGGCGGCGTCGCGGACCTTCTTCTTCTGGTCTGCCTTGGCGTCCTCGGCCTCGAGAGCCGCGAGCTCCTCCTCCAGCTTCTGGAGGCGAGCCGCGATGCGCGAGTCACGACGGTCGTTCAGGTTCTTGATCTCGAGACGCAGGTTGTTCTCGTGAGTCGGCATGTCGCGGTGACGCGCCTCCTCGTCGACCGAGATGACCATGTAGGCGGCGAAGTAGATGACCTTCTCGAGGTCCTTCGGCGCCATGTCGAGCAGGTACCCGAGGCGCGACGGAACGCCCTTGAAGTACCAGATGTGCGTCACGGGCGCGGCGAGCTCGATGTGGCCCATGCGCTCACGGCGGACGGAGCTCTTGGTGACCTCCACGCCGCAGCGCTCGCAGACGATGCCCTTGAAGCGGACGCGCTTGTACTTGCCGCAGGCGCACTCCCAGTCGCGGCTGGGACCGAAGATCTGCTCGCCGAAGAGGCCGTCCTTCTCCGGCTTCAGCGTGCGGTAGTTGATGGTCTCGGGCTTCTTGACCTCGCCGAAGGACCAGCGACGGATGTCGTCGGCGGTGGCCAGGCCGATGCGAAGCTCATCGAAAGTTGTTGCGTCGAGCACTAGTTCTCCTGTATTCGGAAATCTCTAAATCGGCTGGCCGGATCAGATCTCGTCGATCGAGGCGGACTCGAATCGGCTGGAGATGTTGATGCCGAGCTCCTCCGCAGCGCGGAAGGCCTCGTCGTCGGTGTCGCGGAGGTTGACCGCCGTGCCGTCGGACGAGAGGACCTCGACGTTCAGGCAGAGCGACTGCATCTCCTTCATGAGCACCTTGAAGGACTCGGGGATGCCGGGCTCGGGGATGTTCTCGCCCTTGACGATGGCCTCGTACACCTTGACGCGGCCGAGGATGTCGTCGGACTTGACCGTGAGGAGCTCCTGCAGCGCGTACGCGGCGCCGTAGGCCTCGAGGGCCCACACCTCCATCTCGCCGAAGCGCTGACCGCCGAACTGCGCCTTACCACCGAGCGGCTGCTGGGTGATCATCGAGTACGGGCCCGTCGAGCGCGCGTGGATCTTGTCGTCGACGAGGTGGTGCAGCTTCAGGATGTACATGTAGCCGACCGAGATCGGAGCCGGGTAGGGCTCGCCGGTGCGGCCGTCGAAGAGCTGCGCCTTGCCCGAGCGGTCGATGAGGCGGTCGCCGTCGCGCGTCGGGAGCGTCGAGTCGAGCAGACCCGCGATCTCGGACTCGTAGGCGCCGTCGAACACGGGGGTCGCGACCTTCGTGCCGGGGGCGACCTCGCGGGCGTCCTCGGGGATGTGCACGGCCCACTCGGGCTCGCCCTCGATCTTCCAGCCCTGCTTGGCGATCCAGCCGAGGTGCGTCTCGAGGACCTGGCCGAAGTTCATTCGGCCGGGGATGCCCATCGGGTTCAGCACGACGTCGAGCGGCGTTCCGTCGGCGAGGAACGGCATGTCCTCGACGGGGAGGATCTTCGCGATGACGCCCTTGTTGCCGTGACGGCCGGCGAGCTTGTCGCCCTCGGTGATCTTGCGCTTCTGGGCGATGTAGACCACGACGCGGCGGTTGACGCCCGAGCCGAGCTCGTCGTCGCCCTCCTCGGCGTTGAACTCCTTGACCGCGATGATCGTGCCCTGCTCGCCGTGCGGCACCTTGAGCGACGTGTCGCGGACCTCGCGGCTCTTCTCGTTGAAGATCGCGCGGAGCAGGCGCTCCTCGGCCGAGAGCTCGGTCTCGCCCTTGGGCGTGACCTTGCCGACGAGGATGTCGCCGGGGCGGACCTCGGCGCCGATGCGGATGATGCCGCGCTCGTCGAGGTCCTTCAGGAGCTCGGGGCTCACGTTGGGGAGGTCGCGGGTGATCTCCTCCTTGCCGAGCTTCGTGTCACGGGCGTCGACCTCGTACTCCTCGATGTGGATCGAGGTGAGGGTGTCGTCCTTCACGAGGTTCTGGCTGAGGATGATCGCGTCCTCGAAGTTGTGGCCCTCCCACGACATGAACCCGACAAGCAGGTTCTTGCCGAGCGCGAGCTCGCCGTTCTCCGTCGCCGGGCCATCCGCGATGACCTCGCCGACCTCGACGCGCTCGCCCGCGGTCACGATCGCACGCTGGTTGTAGCAGTTGCCCTGGTTCGAGCGGTCGAACTTGCGCAGGAAGTAGTCGCGGCGGCCGCCCTCGTCGAGCTGCACCGAGACGTAGTCGCTCGTGACGTCGGTGACGACGCCCGCCTTGTCGGCGATGATCGAGTCGCCCGCGTCGATGGCCGCGTAGCCCTCCATGCCGGTGCCGACCAGCGGCGACTCGGCGACGAGGAGCGGAACGGCCTGACGCTGCATGTTGGCGCCCATGAGCGCGCGGTTCGCGTCGTCGTGCTCGAGGAACGGGATGAGCGAGGTTCCGACCGACACCATCTGGCGCGGCGAGACGTCCATGTACGACACCTCGTCGGCGGGCACGAGGTCGACCTCGTTGCCGCGCTGACGCGCGAGCACGCGCTCGTCGGCGAACGTGCCGTCCTCGTTGAGGACCGCGTTGGCCTGGGCGACGTTGAAGCGCGTCTCCTCGGCGGCGGTGAGGTAGTCGATCTCGTTCGTCACGCGGCCGTCGACGACGCGGCGGTACGGCGTCTCGATGAAGCCGAACGCGTTGATGCGCGCGAACGACGCGAGCGAGCCGATGAGGCCGATGTTCGGGCCTTCCGGCGTCTCGATCGGGCACATGCGGCCGTAGTGCGACGGGTGGACGTCACGGACCTCGACGCCCGCGCGGTCGCGCGAGAGACCGCCGGGGCCCAGCGCCGACAGGCGGCGCTTGTGGGTCAGACCCGCGAGCGGGTTGTTCTGGTCCATGAACTGCGACAGCTGCGACGTTCCGAAGAACTCCTTGATCGCGGCGACGACGGGGCGCACGTTGATCAGGGTCTGCGGCGTGATCGCCTCGATGTCCTGCGTGGTCATGCGCTCGCGGACGACGCGCTCCATGCGCGACAGACCGGTGCGGACCTGGTTCTGGATGAGCTCGCCCACCGCGCGGATGCGACGGTTGCCGAAGTTGTCGATGTCGTCGACCTCGATGCGGAGGTCGACGACCTCGCCGCCCTTGCGGACGCCCTCGAAGGTCTCGTCGCCGCGGTGCAGGCGGACGAGGTACTTGATCGTCGCGACGATGTCCTCGACCGTGAGCACCGAGTCGGTGAGCGGCTTGTCGAGGCCGAGCTTCTGGTTCAGCTTGTAGCGGCCGACCTTGGCGAGGTCGTAGCGCTTCGGGTTGAAGTAGAAGTTGTCGAGCAGCGAGCGCGCTGCCTCGGCGGCGACCTGCTCGCCCGGACGCAGCTTGCGGTAGATGTCGCGGAGCGCCTCCTCCTGCGTGAGGATCGTGTCCTTCGCGAGGGTCTCCTCGATCGAGGAGATGCCGGCGAACTCGGCGAGGATGTCGTCGCTCGAGAGGCCGAGGGCCTTGAGGAACACCGTGACCGACTGCTTGCGCTTGCGGTCGATGCGGACGCCGACCTGGTCGCGCTTGTCGATCTCGAACTCGAGCCAGGCGCCGCGGCTGGGGATGACGCGCGCCGACACGATGTCCTTGTCGGACGTCTTGTCGGGGGTCTTGTCGAAGTAGACGCCGGGCGAGCGGACGAGCTGCGACACCACGACACGCTCGGTGCCGTTGATGATGAACGTGCCCTTGTCGGTCTGCAGCGGGAAGTCGCCCATGAAGACCGTCTGAGTCTTGATCTCACCGGTCTGGTGGTTCATGAACTCGGCCTCGACGTAGAGCGGGGCCGCGTAGGTCTTGCCGCGGTCCTTGCACTCCTCGATCGTGTACTTCTCGGGCTCGAGGTAGGGGTTGGTGAACGAGAGCTGCATCGTCTCGCTCAGGTCCTCGATGGGCGAGATCTCCTCGAAGATCTCGTCGAGACCGCTCCGCTCGGGCACGTCGGTGCGTCCGGCGGCCTTCGCCTCGGCGACGCGGGCCTTCCAGGCCTCGTTGCCGACGAGCCAGTCGAACGACTCGGTCTGCAGCGCCAGCAGGTCGGGGACCGTGAGCGTGTCGGAGATCTTGGCGAACGAGAGGCGGGATGCTCCGCGTCCGTTCTTCGGGGTGGTGGTGGATGCGTTGCGCGCAGCAGCCAAGGGGAAAACCTCCATGAGCCCCGCGTGCGGGGCCGCTAGATTCCTTGTCGACAGGTGAGGTGCGCTTCGGGTCTATCCTGTGATTCGCACGCCGCTATCTGCGGGGATCACGGGAGCCAGCCGACCACCATATGAAGGCATGGATGACCCATAAGAGCGCAAATCTCAAGCATAGACCCTCTGACGCGCCGTGGCAAGCGGAGTCCTTGACCTCGCTCGGACTGTCCGGTATAAATGCGCGCCCGGCGGCGCTGCGGGCCGACTCGGGAGCCGATGGCGGCGCGGGTGAGGGCGCCGGTCGCGGCGCGAGTGTCGGAGCCCCGGCGTAGCCTCGGCGGGTGACGACACTGGCCGACCCGTGCGCCTTCTGCGGAGGGCGCGAGGGCGAGCGCGTCGGCGGATGGCCGCGGTGCGGACGGTGCGGATGGATCGTCGGCGACGCTCCCGACGCGGACCTCGCCCCGCCGCGCGTCGAGGTCGTCTACTACCTCCGCTACGCCGAGCGCGTGAAGATCGGGACGTCGGCCGATCCCCGCCGCCGGCTCCGCGCCATCCGCCACGAGGAGCTGCTCGCGTTCGAGCAGGGCGGGAGGCCGGTCGAGCAGGCCCGGCATGCGCAGTTCGCGCACCTGCGCGAGGGCGGCGAGTGGTTCACGGCCGCGCCCGAGCTGCTCGCGCACATCGCCTCGCTCGCCGACGGCGATCCGTGGCACCGGTACCTGCGCTGGCTCGCCGACGCGCACCGTCCCTGACCCCGCGAGAGGCCCTGCGGCGCGAGACGCATCGCCCCGCGAGAGGATGGACGCATGGGACGCCAGCGGAGAGACGAGCGCGACGAGCCGCAGGCGCGTCTGTCGGACGGGTCGATCGCGCGGATCGCGCCGAGCGAGTTCGGCTCGGGCTGGGAGCTGATCGTCGACGGCACCCCGCAGTCGCACGTCGACCTCGACGATCCGACGCACCTGCACTTCGAGTACGTCGCGCGGATGGGCGCGGTCATCGACCAGCTGCCGCCCGGCCCGCTCACGGCCGTGCACCTCGGCGGCGGGGGCCTCACGATCCCGCGGTACATCGACGCGACGCGGCCGGGCTCGCGGCAGCAGGTCGTCGAGCTCGAGCAGGCGCTCGTCGACCTCGTCCGCGCGCAGCTCCCGCTCCCCCGCGGCGCGGCCATCCGCATCCGGATCGGCGATGCGCGCGAGGGCCTCGGACGACTCCCCTCCGCCCTGACGGGGCAGGTCGACCTGCTCGTCTCCGACGTGTACTCGGGCGCGCAGACGCCCGCGCACCTCACGACGGTCGAGTTCTACCGCGCGGCCGCCGCGCTCCTCGCGCCGCACGGCGTGCTGCTCGTCAACGTCGCGGATGGCGCGGGCCTCGCGTTCGCGCGGAGGCAGGTGGCAACCATCCGCGACGTGCTGCCGCACGTCGTCGTGCTCGCCGAGGTGCAGGTGCTCAAGGGCCGGCGCTTCGGCAACCTCGTCGTCGCGGCGTCGTCCGCACCCCTCCCGACCGAGTGGCTGCCGCGGCTCATGGCGGCCGGGCCGCACCCCGCGAAGGTCGCCGAGGGCCGCGAGATCGACGAGTTCGTGCGCGGCGCCATCCCCGCGACCGACGCGGATGCGACGGCCTCGCCCAAGCCGTCCGCGTCGCTCTTCGAGCGCTGACGCGGACGCGTTTCTTCCGATCCGCGATCGATCCGACCCGGCCCGGTGTGCCTGCCCGGCGGATGCGCGGACGCGTTGCACACTGGACAGGCGACTGCGCGGAAGGGAGTGGGAATTGAGCTACATCCACGGATACGATCCGGAGACCCTTCGTGAGGTCGTCGACCCCGCCGAGTGCCGCGAGCGCCTCGCGGAGATCGGCCCGCAGCGGAGCCTTCCCGCTCTGCTCGAGCGGGTGTGGCTGCTGAAGGTGCTCGGCGAGCTCGACGAGGCCCTCTCGATCTCGGAGCAGGCCGTCCGCGTCGCGCGGATGGCCGGAACCCGCAAGGACCTCCTGCGCGCCCGCGTGCTGCACGCGACGGTGCAGCAGTTCCGCGGCGCGTACGCGGCCGCCGAGTACGAGCTGTCGACCTGCATCGAGGAGGCCGAGGGCCAGGAGTGGGCGGGCATCGCCGCCTTCGCGCTCCAGCACCGCGGCAAGACGCGCTTCGACGCGGGCGACTTCGAGGGCGCCCGCCAGGACTTCAAGCGCGTGCTCTTCCTGCGCCAGGAGATGGGCGCCCCCGAGCAGCAGCTCGAGGCGACGATGTCGGCGATCGAGGCCGCCGAGCGCCGTCGCCCCCGCTCCGCCGTCGCGAGCTGACGGCTACCGCCGCGACACCTCCCGCCACAGCGCCGCCCAGTCCTCGGGCTGGAGATCGCGCGGGAGACGCGCCGCGTCGATGCCGCACGCCGCGAGCGCACGGCGCGCGCTGCGGCCATCCGCACCCGTCGCACGGCGCAGGATCTCGGCCATCCCCCGCCCCTGGCCGGTGAAGGCGGAGCGCACGAAGCGCTCGTAGCCGCGTCGCTCCCCAATCGGGATGAGCGGGGTCACCCGGCGCGAGATCGTCAGGATGCCGCCGTCGACGCCGGGCACCGGGCGGAAGCCCCGCGCCGGGACGCGCCCGTGCAGCGCGAAGGCGAACCACGGCGCGGCCTGCGCCGTCATGAGGGTCGCGCCGCCGACGCCCGCCCGCTTGCGCGCGACCTCCCACTGGGTGAGGAGCACGGCGTCGGTCCAGCGCCGCGCCGCGAGGAGGTGACGCAGCAGGGGCGTCGTCAGGTGGAACGGCAGGTTGCCCACGACGACGTCGGCGTCGAGCGGATGGCCGAGCGCGTCGGCGCGGACGATCCGCACACCGGGCAGGCGGCGGCGGAGCCCGCGCACCCGCGTCTCGTCGATCTCGAGCGCCGTGAGGTCGCGCGGCAGCGTGGCGAGGCGGCGGGTGAGGGCGCCGTCTCCCGCGCCGATCTCGAGCACCGAGCCGGTGGTGTCGGCGACGAGGGCGACGAGCCGGTCGATGGTGGGCTGGTGGATGAGGAAGTTCTGTCCGAGTTCATGGCGTCCGCCATGGATGGATCGGGGTCGCATGCGAGCGCTCCAGGGAAGGATTCGGAGCGCCCGGGCACGTCGGGCGTGAGCGAGGACGCGCGTCCGGGCGCGATGGCATCCGGAACGACGGCGCGGAGAAGGTCGACCTGCGAACGCGCCGTCAGGCGCGGCGGTCGCGGACGTAGACGCACGCCGTCAGCGCGCTGCACAGAGTCCCCATGCGCCCCAGTCTATGCGTGTCTCACTCTCGGCGGGAAGGACGGGCGGATGGCGGTGAGGCGTGAGACACGGGGTGTGGGGGCGTTGCGTGTCTCACTTCCGGCGGGAAAGACGGGCGGATAGCCGCGGCGGGCGAGACACGGGCGGGTGGGGGGCGTTGCGTGTCTCACTTCTGGCGGGATAAGCCGCGGGATACCCGCACCAAGTGAGACACGGGCGGTTGGGGGGCGTTGCGTGTCTCACTTCCGGCGGGAAAGACCGGCCGATACCCGCACTGACCGAGACACGGTGGCCCTGCCGACGACACATGTCTCACCCACGGCGGGATAAGCCGCGGGATACCCGCACCAAGTGAGACACGACGTGCCTGGTGCCGGGGCAGGTGACCCCGGCGAACCACGCGTGTCTCACGGCGGACCAGAAAGACCGGCGGATGGCCGCGCAAAGTGAGACATGGAAGCCCACGCCCCACGCCCCCCGCCCTCGCCCCCACGCCCAACGCCTCCGCACCTCCGCCCCCACGCCGCGCGCGACACACGCCCACCCGGCGGCCGGCGCTGGGCCGCGTTGTCGGCGGGGGCGCTTAGCCTCGAAGCGTGTCGGATCTGCAGCGCGTCACCCGATGGGCCGAAGCCCTCATCGCCCAGCACCTCGACGAGAGCTGGAGCTTCGCCTTCGACAACGCCAAGCGCCGGGCCGGCCAGTGCGACTTCTCACGCAAGCGGATCACCGTCTCGCGCTACCTCGCCGCACGGTACGACGACGACACGAACCACCAGACCCTGCTGCATGAGGTCGCGCACGCCCTCGCGGGGCGCGCCGCGGGGCACGGCAAGGCCTGGAAGCGCATCGCCCGCGACCTCGGCTACGTCGGCGGCACGACGCACGACGGCGAGACGGCGACCGAACTCGCGCCCTGGGTCGGCACGTGCCCGGGCGGCCACACGGTGTACCGGCATCGGCGTCCGGCGCGGGCGTCGTCGTGCGTGAAGTGCGCGCCGACGTTCGACCGGCGCTTCCTCTTCACGTGGGAGCGTCGAGAGATCACGCGCGCCGACCGCGTCGCCGCGATGACGCCGCGGTAAGACCCCGGGCCTCCTCACTCGACGCGCCGGTACTCCAGCTCGGGGCGCCCGCGGCCGCCGTGACGCGGCGAGCGCGCCACGACGCCCCCGTCGGCGAGAAACTCCAGGTACCGGCGCGCCGTCACCCGCGACAGTCCGAGCACGTCGGCCACCTCGGATGCCGAGAGCCCCTCGGCCGCGATGAGCTCCGTGACCGCGTCGAGCGTCTCCTGAGAGAGGCCCTTCGGCAGTCCGGGCAGGTTCGTCGTCCGCAGCGCCGCGAACGCCGTGTCCACCTCGCGCTGGCTGAGCGCCGACACGGGCGACCGCATCCGCTCGAAGTACTCGCGGTACGCCCGCAGCTTCGCCGCGAACACGTCGAACGTGAACGGCTTGATGAGGTACTGCACGACGCCGACGGCGACCGCCTGCCGCACCGCGCCGAGCTCGCGCACGGCCGTGACGGCGATGACGTCGATCGCGATCCCCGCCGCCCGCAGCTCGCGGCACAGCTCGAGCCCGTGGCCATCCGGCAGGTTGAGGTCGAGCAGCACGAGATGGATGCGATCGTCGGTCGCGTATGCATCGCGGATGGCCCGGCGCGCGGATGCCGCGGTGTGCGCGGTCCCGACGAGCGCGAATCCGTCGAGGCGGGCCAGGTACGCGCCGTGCGCCTGCGCCGTGCGGGGGTCGTCCTCGACGACGAGGACCCGGATCGGCGTCATGACCGCTCCCCCGCGGCCCCCGCGCCATCCGGCCGCGGCAGCGTCGCCGTGAAGACGGCTCCCCCGCCCGGAGCCTCGGCGACCTCGATGTCGCCGCCCAGCCCGCGCGCGGCCTGACGCGCGAGCGCGAGACCGTAGCCGTGGTCCTGCGCGTCGTCGGACTTCGTCGAGAACCCGCGCTCGAAGATGCGCTCGCGGTCGTCCTCCGCGACGCCGTCTCCGCTGTCGGTCACCTGGAACACGAGCGCATCGTCCTCCGTCTCGCCGAGATACACCTCCACCCAGGCATCGCGGACGCCCGTGCGTGCCGCCCGCCTCGCCGACGCCTCGATCGCGTTGTCGATGAGGTTGCCGAGGATGGTCACGACGTCGGCCGGCGGGAGGCCATGCGTTCCCGGGGCGAGGTGGGTCTCGAAGTGCATCTCCACGGCCCGCTCATGCGCCTGCGCGACCTTGCCGAGCACGAGCGCCGCGATGACCGGCTCATCCACGGCGTGCAGCACGCGGTCGGCCAGCCGCTGCCCGAGGTCGCGCTCCGACGCCGCGAACGCGAGCGCCTCGTCGGGTCGCCCGAGCTCGATGAGCGACGCGATCGCGTGCAGGCGGTTGTCGAACTCGTGCGCCTGCGCGCGCAGCGCATCGGAGATCGTCTTGACTGACGACAGCTCGCCGGCCATCCGCCGCAGCTCCGTGCGATCGCGGAGCGCGAGGATCTCCGCGCGACGGCCGCCGAGCTCGATCTCCGACCGGTCGACGACGAGCTCGCGCGCACCCACCCGGACGACGGCTCCGCCGTCTCGCCCGGTGAGCACGTCGCGCACCTCGGCCGGGAGGGCCGGATCGTCGACCGCGAACGGCGGCTCCTCCGCGATCCCGAGCAGCACGCCCGCCTGGTCGTTCGCGAGCACGACGCGCGCCGCGCCATCCGATCGCGGGCGCTCGACGAGCAGCAGGCCCTCCTCGAGCGAGTGGAGCACCGCCTCGTGCGCGGCGAAGAGCCGCGCGAGCTCATCGGGATCGCGGCCGTCGGTCACGCGGTAGAGGCGGCGGAACAGCAGGATGGTCGCGAGCGCTCCCAGCCCCACGACCGCGAGCGTGGCGAGGCCGACGAGCTGCAGACGCAGCAGGATGGACCCGGTCACGTTCTCGAGTGTCACGCCGGCCGAGACGAGGCCGACGATCTCGCCGTCGTCCGCGACGGGAGCGACCGCGCGCACCGAGGGCCCGAGCGTGCCGGAGTACACCTCGGTGAACGTCTCCCCCTCGAGGGCGGGCGCGATCGTGCCGATGAACGCGCCGCCGATCCGCGCGGGGTCGGCGTGCGTGTAGCGGGTGCGATCGGTGTCCATGATCGTCACGTACGAGACGCCCGTCGCGGCGATGATCCGCTCGACGTACGGCTGCAGCTCGGCCGACGCCGTCGCGACGGCGCCCTCCGGGTCGGCGCCGATGCGCTCGTGAGCGGCGGAGACGACCTCGATCACCGTCGGCTCGCTCGCGAGGGTGAGCACGAGGCTCGTCGAGCGCTCCTCGGCGTCCGCGTGCGCCGCGGTCTGCGCGTCCCACGCGAGCACGCCGAACACGATCGCCCCGCCGGCGAGCAGCACGGCTGTCTGCACGCCGAGCACCCACGCCGCCACGCTGCGTCGTCGTCCGCGCGCGCCGATCCCGGCGCCTCGTCGTGCCATCCCCCCATTGTGTCGGCCGCGCGCCCTCGCCATCCGCCTCTCGACGCGAACACTATGCACGCAAGTCGTCCGGGCCATCCGCCCCGGAACAGGATGAACCCCGCACGCCGGACCGCGAACCCGAGGCTCCGGTGCCCCGAAGGAGAGGACGCACCATGGCGACGACGCCACAGGCCGCGCAGCGCAGGCGCGGCATCGACAAGCAGCACTGGCTCTACATCGCGGTCATCATCGCCGTGGTCGCGGGCATCGCGGTCGGACTCATCTGGCCCGACTTCGGCGCATCGCTCGCCTGGATCGGCAAGGCCTTCGTCGGCCTCATCAAGATGATGATCGCCCCGGTGATCTTCTGCACGATCGTGCTCGGCATCGGCTCCATCGCGAAGGCCGCGACCGTCGGCAAGGTCGGCGGGCTCGCGCTCGGCTACTTCCTCGTGATGTCGACCTTCGCGCTGCTCATCGGCCTCGTAGTCGGCAACCTCATCCACCCCGGCGAGGGGCTCCAGCTCAGCAACCCGGGCTACGAGGTCGAGGGCGAGGCCGAGTCGACGACCGACTTCCTCATGGGCATCATCCCGGCAACGCTCTTCTCGCCGCTCACGGGCGAGTCGGTCCTGCAGGTGCTCTTCGTCTCGCTGCTCGTCGGCTTCGCCATCCAGCGCCTCGGCGCCAAGGGCGAGCGCATCCTCGAGGGCATCCGCCTCGTGCAGGCCGTCGTCTTCCGCGTGCTGACCATGATCCTCTGGGTCGCCCCGATCGGCGCCTTCGGCGCGATCGCCGGCGTCGTCGGCTCGACCGGATGGGGCGCCGTGCTCGCGCTCGGGACGCTGATGATCGGCTTCTACGTCACGTGCATCCTCTTCATCGGCGTCGTGCTCGCCGCCGTGCTGTGGTTCACCGCGCGCATCAACATCTTCTCCGTGATGAAGTACCTCGCCCGCGAGTACCTCCTCATCGTGAGCACGTCGTCGTCGGAGTCGGCCCTGCCCCGCCTCATCGCCAAGATGGAGCACCTCGGCGTCTCGAAGCCCGTCGCCGGCATCACGGTGCCCACCGGCTACTCGTTCAACCTCGACGGCACCGCGATCTACCTCACGATGGCGTCGCTGTTCATCGCCACCGCGATGGGCACGCCGCTGTCGATCTCGGAGCAGATCGGGCTGCTCGTCTTCATGATCATCGCGTCGAAGGGCGCCGCGGGCGTCACCGGCGCGGGCCTCGCCACCCTCGCGGGCGGCCTGCAGACCTACCGCCCCGACCTCGTCGACGGCGTCGGCATCATCACGGGAATCGACCGCTTCATGTCGGAGGCCCGCGCGCTCACGAACTTCACGGGCAACGCCGTCGCGTCGATCGTCATCGCGACGTGGACGCGCGAGTTCGACCGCGACCAGGCGCGCCAGGTGCTCCGCGGCGAGCGGCCGTTCGACGAGGAGACGATGACCGACGACCACGACGAGCCCGACTTCTCGAACCTGCCGGAGCTCCCCGAGGACGGACAGGGCCCGTCGCCCATCTCGCGCGTGATCCGCACCGACGAGGTGCGCGCCGGGCGGTAGTCCCGCTCATCCGCTGCGACGCGGCCCCGGTCGGATGGCCGGGGCCGCGTCGTGCGCGGACGTCGCGCGCCACCCACCCCGCCCAGGTCGCAAAAACCGTCCCCAAACGGCCGAATAGCGGCCGGAACTGCGACCTGAACAGGGCCCCGCCCCCGCCACCCCGCCAGGTCGCAAGAACCGTCCCCAAAACGGCCCAATAGCGGCCGAAACTGCGACCTGAACAGGGCCGCGCGCCGCCACCCCGCCCAGGTCGCAGTAACCGTCCCCAACGGGCCCAATAGCGGCCGAAACTGCGACCTGAACAGGGCCCGACCCCGCCACCCCGTCCAGGTCGCAAAAACCGCCCCCAAAACGGCCGAATAGCGGCCGAAACCGCGACCTGAACAGGGCCAGCCCCTCAACCGAGCGCCTTCGGCCCCCACCCACCCCGCCCAGGTCGCAAAAACCGTCCCCAAACGGCCGAATAGCGGCCAAAACTGCGACCTGAACAGCGCCGCGCCCCTCAGCCCAGGGCCGTGAACACCCCGTCCCGCAGCACGGGCACGACGTCGAGGTCGTCGATCGCCGCGGCGGGCTTCACGTCGGCGTGCCGTGGGTCGCCCTCGAGCTCCCGGCCCGAGCCGCTCGCGGTCAGCAGGTGCTTCACCGCGCGGCGGAGCGCCCGGAACGACTCGGCCGGCACCACGGCCTCGGGCGAGGAGTGGTCGATGCCGAGGTCCGACAGTGCGGCGATCACGGCGCCCGCGCCGAGCTGGTCCTCGACCGTGAACCGCAGCCCGGCGCCATCCCTCTCGCCGGCCGCGATGACGGCGATGCTAGTGCGGGCGCCGCGGCGCTCCTGCTCGGCGAGCACGGCGCGGGCCACGGCCGCCGCGTTGCGCAGAGCACCGGCGAGCACGACCGGTGCGTGCTCCAGCCCAGCGGCGGCCTGCGCGACCGCGGCGCCGTTGATCGAGACGGCGTGCGCGTCGGCCAGCGCGACCTGCTCGCCGCGTGCGACCGCGGCGGCGACGTTCGAGGTGAAGCGGATGACATCGACCACGATCACGACGTCGGCGGGCGCGAGGCGCCGCAGCCCGTCGACGCCCCAGTCGAAGCGCACCTGATACGAGGACTGATCGAACGCGGAGGCCATCCCTCGATTCTCCCCGACCGCCCCGAGTGCTCGGCGCAAGCCCCTGGCGCGGGCGCGGCCGGATGCGGCATCGTGCTGAGGTGGAGACGACGATCGAGATCCGGCGAGCGCGACCCGACGACGCCCGAGGGCTCGCGGAGGTGCACATCCGCACCTGGCGCATCGCCTACGCCCACCTCCTGCCAGCCGAGACGCTCTCGCGCCTGTCGGTGCCCGCACGAGCTCGGCGGTGGGAGCGCATCCTCCGACAGAACCGCAATCCGACGTGGATCGCGCTCGAGGGGGCGCGCGTGCTCGGGTTCGCGTCGTCGGGCCCGGCCCGCGATCCCGAGCCGCCCGCCGAGCGGGAGCTGTACGCGCTCTACCTCGACCCCGATCGCCACGGCTCGGGCGTCGCCGACGCGCTGATCCGCGAGGCGATCGGCGACCGCCCCGCCTACCTGTGGGTGCTCGCGGGCAACGCCCGGGCCATCCGCTTCTACGAGAAGCACGGCTTCACGCTCGACGGCGTCGAGCGCGTCGAGGACGCGGCCGACGGCACGCCCCTCCCCGAGCTGCGGATGGCCAGGGACGCCGGATCGGACGTCAGCGCCCGGAGGTGACGCCGTCGAGGAGCGCGAGCTCGTCGTCGGCGAGGCGGATGGCGCCGGCCGCGACGTTCTCCTCGAGGTGCCCGAGGTCGCCCGTGCCCGGGATCGCGAGGACGTTCGGCGCGCGGTGGAGCGTCCAGGCGAGCCGGATCTGCGCGGGGGTCGCCTCGTGCGCCTCCGCCACCTCCGCGACCTCGGCGGCGCCGGTGTCGTCGTGGCCGCCGCCCGGCAGCGCGCCCGGCACCGCCGCCCCCATCGCGAAGAACGGGACGAACGCGATGCCGCGCTCACGCGCGAGCTCGAGCACGTCGTCGTCCACCCGGTCGGCGAGCCCGTAGCGGTTCTGCACGCAGACGACCGGCGCGACCTCCAGGGCCTCGCGCAGCTGCCCTGCCGTGACGTTCGAGACGCCGATGCTGCGAAGCAGACCCGCGCCCTGCAGCTCGACGAGGGCGCCGAGGTGGTCGGCGAGCGACCCCTCCTCCTTCTCCAGGCCGGCGCCCCAGCGCAGGTTGACGAGGTCGAGCTGCTCGACACCCAGCTGGCGGATGTTCTCCTCGACCTGCGCGCGGAGCTGCTCGGGTCGCGCGTAGGGCTCGAACTCGCCCTCGCGGCTGCGGGAGGCTCCGACCTTCGTCGCGAGGACGAGCTCGTCTCCGTAGGGCTGGAGCGCCGTCGCGATCAGCTCGTTGGCGGATCGCGTCGCGAAGAAGTAGAAGGCCGCCGTGTCGATGTGGTTCACGCCGAGCTCGACGGCGCGGCGCAGCACCGCGATGGCGTCGGAGCGGTCGCGCGGCTTCGGGTCCCATGGCATGCCGGTCAGGCGCATCGCGCCGAAGCCGAGGCGGTTGACCGTGCGGTCGCCGAGCTGCCAGGTGCCGGAGAGCGCTGCGGAGGGGGCGAGGGTGTCATTCTGTGCGGTCATGCCCTCAGCGTGCGACGGCCGCGACGGGAATCCGCTCCCGTGGCAGGTTGTTGCCACGAGGGGCTGCGGCACGCGGCCGCTGACGAGCATGGAGGGCATGCCGACCATGACCCGGACCGACGAGAGCGTGACCGTCGTGCGCGGCGAGGCCGAGGTGATGCGCCGGACCGCCCACCTGTTCGCGACCGCGCGCGAGATCACGTGCGCCGCCAACGAGTTCGCGAGCTGGCGCTGGGAGGCGGATGGCCCCGCCGCGATGCCCGAGCCGGCTCGCGATGCGAGGGTGCGGAAGGTCTTCCGCAGCGGCGCCCTCTTCGACCCGGGCTGGGCGCAGCGGATGGCCGCGATCCGGCATCACCCCGCCGTGTCGATCCGCGTGACATCCGACGAGGTGAACGAGACGATCATCCTCGACCGGCGCGTGGCCATCCTCGCGGGAGACCGGCGCGCCGGGGTGCGCAGCTACAGCATCCTCACGCAGCGCGACGCGGTGCAGGGGGTCACGTCGCTGTTCGAGGCCGCGTGGCGCGCTTCGACCGACCTCGATGTGCACGATGCGGCGAGCGCCGAGATCCGCGAGCTCGCCCCGCAGGTGCTCGACCTGCTCAGCCAGGGTGTGAAGGACGAGTCGGCCGCGCGCGCCCTCGGGCTCAGCGTGCGCACCTACCGCCGTCGCGTGGCCGAGCTCATGGAGGCGCTCGGCGCGGAGTCGCGCTTCCAGGCCGGCGTGCGCGCCCGCGAACTCGGACTCGTCTAGCCTCCGCCGCCGCGGCGCCGCCGGTGCGACACTGGAGCATGCGGATCCTGCAGAAGCTCGTCCTCGACTGCGACGCCGACGCCGCCTGGCGTGCGCTGCACTCGCCCGCCGTGCTCGCGGAGCTCTACGGCCCGATCGTGCGCATGCGGCCGCTCGGCGCCGATCCGATGCCGCTCCAGTGGGAGTCGGGGTCGGACGCGGCCGTCCAGCTCGACACGGGGGCCATCCCGCTCGGCTCTCAGCTCATCGCGACCGTCGACCGCGAGAAGGAGGGCGGCGCCGTCCGCATCCTCCGCGACGTGGGGATGCCGCTCACCGGTCCCCTCGGCTCCCTCGACGTCTGGGACCACCAGATGGCGGTCTCGGCGACGGCGGATGGCCGGACGCTGTGGCGCGAGCGGCTCACGATCGGCGGTCCGACCGCTCCCCTGCTCTGGCTGCCGCTGTGGGCCATGTGGCAGGTGCGCGGCGTCCGCCTGCGGAAGCTCGCCCGCACGTGGGCGTTCGATCCGGAGGCGGACGCGGCCGAGGCCGGCTGAGCTCCCGTCAGTCGGCGGCCAGCGCCTCGACGGGTGCGATGCTCGTGGCCAGTCGCGTCGGCGTGACCGCCGCGACCACGGTGAGCACGGCCATCGCGGCGACGATCGCGAGCACGGGCGCCCACGGCACAGCGGGCAGGACGAGCGAGCCGGCCGGGCCGCCGGGGTACGTCGGCACCGACCCGAGCAGCGACTGCGCCCCGGCCCATCCGTAGGCGATCCCGAGCACGAGGCCCGTGACGAGCGAGGCGAGCGTGATGTGCGTCGCCTCGAGGAGCACCATCGCGCGCACCTGGCGGCCGGAGAGGCCGAGCGAGCGCAGCAGCCCGAGCTCGCGACGCCGCTGCACGACGCCGATCGTGAGGAGGTTCACGAGGCCGACCGCCGCGATGACGGCCGACACCGCGACGAGCCCCATCATGATGTTCGCGAAGGTGTCCATGATCACCGAGAACTCGCTGTCGAGCTCGCCGCCCGCATTCGCCGTGAGCACCGCCTTGGCGGTCTCGGTCGCGACGGCGAACATCGTCACGAGCGTCACGCCCATGACCACGCCGATCGACATGCGGCTCGAGCGCTCCGGATGACGCAGCGCGTTCTCGGACGCGAGCACCGCGGTCGCCGACCTGCCGAACCAGCGCCCGACCATCCGGAGCACGGGAGGCATGACCGTCGTCGCGCCGAGGACGAGTCCCGTGAACGAGAGGAGCCCGCCCGCGAAGGCCGGGAGGACGCCGAGCGGCGTCACGAACCCGCCCACGACGCCGACCCCGAGGAGCACGGCGCCGATCGCGAAGAGCACGATCGCGAGCACGTTGCGCGCGGGGCGCTGCGAGACCGCGTCGTGGGTCCGCTCGACGGACCCGCCGAGCGCCTGGAGCGGCGTGACGGTGAGCACGCGACGCGAGCCGACCCACGCGGCCGCCCACGTCGTGAGCACGACGATCGCCGCGGGGAGCACGAGCACGGGCTGCGCGACGACGTAGCCGTGCCCCGCGACGCCGAGCAGGCGATCGCCCAGCGCCGTTCCCGCGTAGGAGAGCCCCACGCCCGCAGCGAGCCCGATGAGGGCGCCGATCGCCCCGACGACAAGGCCCTGGCGGCCGACCTCGGAGCGCTGCGAGCGCGCGGACGCGCCGATGAGGCGCATGAGGGCGATCCGGCGCACGCGACCCGCGACGATCGTCGAGAACGTGTTGGCCGTCACGACCGCGGCGACGTACATCGCGACCGCGGTGAGGAGCACGCTGAGGATGGCGACGACGATCGCGAGCGTCTCGGAGTCGCCGATGTACGGGTCGTTCTGCAGGACGGCGCCGATGTAGCCGGTCGTCGTCACGAGGGTCACGCCGAACGCCGCCGACAGCGCGGCGACGAGCACGCTCGCGCCCATGCCGCGCTCGCGCAGGAAGGCGAGCCGAGCGGATGGCCGGACAGCGGCCATCCGGTCAGGTGCCGCGGCGACCGCGGTCATCGCGCGGCTCCCGCCGTGGGGATGGCCGACGTCGCGGGAGCGGTCTCCGCCGCGAGCATGTGCGCCGAGATCTGCTCGGGCGTCTGCCGCGGCTTGTCGGCGACGATGCGGCCGTCGCCGAGGAAGAGCACGCGGTCGGCGTAGCTCGCGGCGAACGGATCGTGCGTCACCATCGCGATGCTCTGGCCGTGCTCGCGGCTCGCGGCGGCGAGGAGGGCGAGCACCTCGCGCCCCGTGCGGGAGTCGAGGTTGCCGGTGGGCTCGTCGGCGAAGAGCAGGTCGGGGGCCGTCGCGAGCGCCCGCGCGATCGCGACGCGCTGCTGCTGCCCGCCGCTCAGCTCGTGCGGCTTGTGGCGCAGGCGCGGCGCGAGGCCGAGCGTCTCGATGAGCCCGTCGATGCGCGCGCGCTCGGCGCTCGACGGCTTGCGGCCATCCAGGTCGAAGGGGAGCTGGATGTTGGCCTGCACGTCGAGCGTCGGCACGAGGTTGAACGCCTGGAAGACGAATCCCACGCGGCGCCGACGGAGGATCGTCAGCTCCTCGTCGCGCATCCCCGTGATCTCGGTGTCGCCGATCCAGACGCGTCCGCTCGAGGGCGCGTCGAGCCCCGCCATGATGTGCATGAGCGTGGACTTGCCCGAGCCGGACGGCCCCATGATGGCGGTGAACTGGCCGCGTCGGATGCCGACGCTGACGCCGTCGAGAGCACGGACGCCGTTCTCGCCGGCGCCGTACTGCTTGGTGAGCTGCTGCACGCGCGCGGCGAGCCCCATGTCGGTGGTCGTGATCTCCATGCCTACGACGCTAGGAACCGACCCCCGTCGCGGTCATCGCCCGCCCGGCTCATCCCGCTACATCGCGAGGATGATCCCGCGCGCCTCGCGGAGGATCGGGTCGGCCGGCTCCTCCGTCATCGGGCGACTCGCCCACAGCATCCCGCGCTCGATGATCGTGCGCACGCTGACATCCCGGAGCACGCGGAGACTGTGGCCGGGCGTGGCGACGAAGACACGGCCTCTGCCCCAGCGCCGCGTCCAGACCGCCGGCGCGGTCGCCGTCCACTGCCACGGGCGCGAGGGCAACGCCGGGTAGGTCGTCGTCGCCAGGACGTCGTTGCCGTCGTCGGCGAGCACCCAGTACTGCTCGGTGCGCAGCGTGAAGTCCTCGAGACCGGTCATGATCTCGTGCGAGCGGCCGCGATCGGCGATGTCCACGGTGTAGCAGAGCACGTCGTCGTGCGCGTCGCCTCGGCGGCCGTCGACCCGTCGGGCCGGGTGCGCCACCGCGCGCGCCCCGATCAGCTGCCGGTAGCCCGCACTGCCCGGATACGAGTCGACGATGCCGCCGTGCCAGCCCGCGAGGCCCGTGCCGCGCGCGACGGCACCGCGCAGCCCGGCCAGCGCCTCGGGGGAGATCTCGGACGCCGTCACGCACTGCACGATGAGGTCGGTGCGCTCCATCTCCGCCTGGTCGGCATAGATCTCGCTCGACTCCGAGATGCGGACCTCGAACCCGCTCTCCGCGAGGAACGGCACGAAGAGGTCCGTCGCCTCGACGGGGCGATGTCCCTCCCCGCCGCCGCGGACGATGAGCGCCCGACGGGCCCTCATACAGCCGCCTTCCCGGAACCGGCGGGCCGCAGGTCGGCGCGGCTCTCGATCATCGCTGTCGGTCCTGTCGTCGTCATGGACTCGTCCCTTCCACCTCGACGGGATGTACGCGTGGGGAAACCCTGCCACCGGGCGGTGGTCGAGCGGGCGGGTTTGCGCAAAAATGTCGGCATGCGCCTCACGCCGGATGTGACCCTGACGTCCGTCGCCGAGCGAGCCGGCGTGAGCGTGGCGACGGCCTCCCGGGCGCTGCGAGGGAGCGGGGAGATGTCAGACGACACCCGTGCGCGGATCGCACGCGCCGCCGCGGAGCTCGGCTACTCGGCCGTGGGCCGGCGGCGAGGCCGCCCGCGGCGCGGCACCTCCCTGATCGACCTCGTGCTCGGGCACTTCCACGACCCCTACACGCAGGAGATCACGGCGGGCGCTCGCACGACGGCGTCCGCGCTCGGCTACGACCTCGTGCTGACGACGGAGCGCGACGATCCCGCGGACGACTGGCCGGAGCGGATCCGGTCGCGCGGCTCGGCGGGAGTCATCATCGGGCTCATCGTCCCGACCAGCACCCAGATCGCGACCATGCGCGCGGCGGGCATCCCGCTCGTGCTCATGGAGCCGCCATCCGAGGCCTCGCGCCCGCTCCCGAGCCTGCGCATCACGGATGCCGCGGGTGGCGAGGCCGCCGCGCGGCACCTCGTGCAGAACGGCGCACGCCGCTTCATCGCGATCGGCGGAGCCCCGTCGTATCGGTACGGCCGCGCCCGCGTCGACGGGTTCACGCGCGCCCTCGAGGACGCCGCGCCCGGTGCCCCGTACGTGCGCACGAGCGCCGACTGGAGCGCGTGGGACGCCCAGCGCGCGTGCACGCGGGCGCTCGCCGAGCTCGGCGAGCTCGGCGGCGACGGCCCCATCGGCGTCTTCTCGTGCTCGGACGAGATGGCCGCAGGCGTCTACCGCGCGGTCGCCCAGAGCGGGCGGAGCATCCCGCACGACGTCCTCGTGGTGGGATTCGACGACGTGCGCAGCGCGCGCTGGCTTCACCCGCCGCTCACGACCATCCGACAGCCCATCCGCGAGGCCGCGTCGGAGGCGGTGCGGATCCTCGCCCGCGCGGCCGCGGGCGAGGATCTCAGCACGGAGCCGATCGTCATGCCGACCGAGCTCGTCGAGCGCGCGTCGACCCGACGCGCGGGGCGCGCCGGCCTCAGCCCTTGAACGCGCCGTCCATGATCCCCGCCACCATGCGGCGCCCGACGAAGAAGAACACGATGAGCAGCGGGAGGGTGGCCATGAACGAGCCGCCCATGGTGAGCGCGAGGTCGATGGTCCGGTTCGCCTGAAGCTGCTTGAGGGCGATCTGCACGGTGAAGAGCTCGGGCGACTTGAGCACGATGAACGGCCACATGAAGTCGTTCCACACGCCCGTGAAGGTGATGAGACCCAGCACGAACGCCGCCGGTCGGACGATCGGGAACCCGATGCGCCAGAAGATCTGCCAGCTGCTCGCACCGTCGATGCGCGCGGCGGCCATCAGCTCGTCGTTCAGCGTCGTCGCGAGGTGCTGGCGCATCCAGAAGATGCCGAAGGCGCTCGCGAGCCCGGGCACGATGATGGCCTGGAGCGTATCGACCCACGACAGCCACGAGATGATCAGGTACTGCGGGATCACGCTCAGCTGTGCCGGCACCGTCATCGTCAGCAGCACGATGAGGAACAGCACGTTCCGCCCGGGGAAGGTCAGCTTCGCGAAGGCGAAGCCGGCCAGCGCGCACAGCAGCGCCGTGGCGACGGCCACCACGAGCGAGACGAACACGCTGTTGAGCAGGGACTGGAAGAAGGGCACCGTCTCGAACACCTTGGCCGCGATGTCGAAGAAGTTGAAGCCCGGGTAGAGCCGCGGAGGGCTCGACGTGACGGCCGTCGCGCCGACCGACGCGATCACGAACATGTAGTACAGCGGGAACACGCTGATCAGGACCGCGACGATCAGCAGCGCGTACACCGGCCATCCGACCCGGCCGACGCGGCCGCCGTTGCGCGTGCGGCGGCCCGTGACGATCGCCTCCGTGCGCGGCGCGGCGAGCGCGCCCTCGTCTGTCAGCTGCGACATCAGCGTGCCCTCCTGGTGCGGGTCGTGAGGAAGAAGTTGATCAGCGACGCGACGACGACGATGACGAACAGCGCCACCCCGATCGCCGACCCGTAGCCGAACTCGAACTGCCCGAAGCCCTGCTCGTAGAGGAACAGCGCGAGGGTCTGGCACTGCCGGCCGCCGCCGCAGGTGAGGCCCGACTCGGGGGCCACGAGGAGCGGCTCGGTGAAGATCTGCAGTCCGCCGATCGTGGACATGATCACGGTGAAGATGATGATCGGGCGCAGCGACGGGATCGTGAGGTGGATGAACTGCTGCCATCCGGATGCTCCGTCGACCGAGGCGGCCTCGTACATCTCGCGCGGAAGCGCCTGCAGCCCGGCGAGATAGAGGAGTGCGTTGTACCCGAACCAGCGCCACATCACCATGGACGAGATGACGATCCAGGATCCGACCTGAGACGACAGGAAGTTCACCGCCGGCGCCCCGACGAGATCGAGGATCCAGTTGATGAGCCCGAAGTTCTTGTCGAAGATCTGCGCGAAGACGAGCGCCGTCGCCGCGACGGAGGTGATGTACGGCACGAGGAGCGCCATGCGGAAGAAGTTCGCGAACTTCAGCGCGGCGTGGTTGAGCAGGTGCGCGAGCCCGAGCGCCAGGAGGAGCTGCGGGATGGTCGAGATGAGGAAGATGCCGAACGTGTTGACGAACGCGTTCCAGAACCGGGGATCCTGGAAGAGGCGCTCGAAGTTGGCCAGGCCGACGAACGTCTGCTCGCCGACCGGGTTCCAGTCGAACAGCGCCACGTAGAAGGTGAACAGGAGCGGGAAGAGCCCGAAGATCGCGAAGATCACGAAGAACGGCGCGATGTAGAGGTACGGCGCGATGCGCTCGGCGAGCGGCTGTCTGATGGGGCGAGCGGATGCCCGCTCGGGGCTGATCCGCGGTGCGCGGATGGCGGTCGCAGTGGCGGTCATGGGTCCTGCCTCGGTGAGGACGGCGACCCGCCGACAGGCGGGTCGCCGTCGATCGAACGGTGGGTCAGCCGCCCAGCGCGGCCCTGACGCTGTCGAGGCCGGTCTGCCAGGCCTCGTCGGGCGGGACGTTGCCGGCCTCCATGTCGACGAGCGCGTTCAGGAGGGCCGCGCCGATCGCACTCGTGTCCGGCCCGTTGTAGAACGAGTTGAACTGGGTCACGGACTCGCTCATGATCTCGCCGATCGGCGAGTCGCCGAAGAACGGGTCGGTGTACTGCCGCACCTCGTCGCTCTCGAGCGCGGCCTTGGCCGCCGGGAACGTGCCCGTGACGGAGAAGTGCTCGGTCTGCCCCTCCGGAGAGAGCATCGTCTCGATGTACTGCCACGCGGCGGCGGGGTTGTCCGCGCGGGCAGGGATCGCGATGACGCTTCCGCCCCAGTTGCCGCCGGTGCCGGGGATCGAGGCGATGCGCCATTTGCCCTCGGTGTCGGGGGCGTCCGTCTTGAGACCGGACAGGATCCATGACGGAGCGGTCGTCACCGCGAAGGATCCGTTCGCCTTGCCCGGCCCCCACCCCGAGGACCAGGCGGCGATGCCCGCGCTGATGCCGGCCTCGTAGGTGCGGACCGCGACGTCGAAGGCCTCCTCGACCTGCGGATTCGAGTCGTAGATGAGCTCGCCGTCGTCGGAGTAGTACTTCTCCGTGACCTGGTTCACCGTCGAGAAGAAGACGCTCGTCTCGACGTTGTCGACGAAGGGCTCCCCTGTCGCCTCGGTGTACTTCTCGCCCATCGCGATGAAGTCGTCCCAGGTCGCCCACATCTGCGCGACCTCGTCCGGATCGGTCGGCAGCCCCGCCGCCTCGAACAGGTCGGCGCGGTAGGCGAAGGCCAGGCCGCCGACGTCCGTCGGGATCCCGATGATCGAGCCGTCCTCCGCGGTCGCCCCCTCGACGGCCCAGTCGAGGTACCCCTCGCCGATGTCGTCTCCGCCGAGCGTGCGCAGGTCGACGAAGTTGCCCGGGTTCTCCACGAACTTCGGCAGGTCGTCGTTCTGGATCATCACGAGGTCGGGGACCTTGCCCCCGGCGAGCGCGGCGGTCAGGGCAGTGGCCGTCTCCGTCGTGCTGCCGACCTCGGTCAGCTTGACCTTCGCGTCGGGATTCTGCTCGAGGTAGCGGTCGACCGAGTCCTTCTGCCCGATCCCGGTGAACGACCAGAACTCGAACTCCGCGTTCGGGTCGTCCGAGGCTGATCCTGATCCTCCCGACGTGCACCCGGACAGCGCCAGGGCGAGAGCACCGATTGCCGCGATGGGCAACGCCAGACTGCGACGATTCACAACAGCTCCTCTTCTTCGGGGATGGCGGGGCGTCTCGAGAGAACCCGCGCGAGAGATCGTTCTCTCGTTCGCGGTCACAGTAATCCACATCCGAGACGGGAGCAACCCGCGTCCTGCGAGGCGCGCGATTCCCTGGATCCGCCACGCGTCCACCCCATCCGTAACATGGGGGTTGCGCGCGGCCAGCGGCCTCGCCTCGGCCGCGCAGAGAACGTGCAATGATCAGCCTGTCGGAGAGATCGATCTTCGAGGGGATGAACTCCGTGGAGGAGCCATGGTCCGACCCACCATCGTCGATGTCGCCCGGGCGGCGGGCGTCTCACGCGCCACGGCGGCACGGGTGCTCGCCGGCGCGACGAACGTCGACCCGGTGATGACCAGCGCGGTCGAGCGCGAGGCGCAGCGCCTGGGGTACGAGACCAACGTCGCGGCCCGTGCCCTCCGCGGCGGACGAGCGGGGGCGGTGGGGCTCGTCGTCGCGTTCGAGGAGCTCGGGGGTCTGAGCGGCACGTTCTTCGCTGCCGTGATGAAGGGGGCCGCGAAGGCCCTGTCCGTCGGCGAGGTGCAGCCCGTCCTCCTGCCGGCCGACCAGGAGGACATCGAGCGCGTCCCGCGCTTCCTGCGCTCGGGGGCGCTGGACGGCGCGATCGTGATCCTCCAGCACGAGATCTCGCACCTCGTCGAGCGCCTGGCGGACTCCCCCGTGCCGATCGCCTGGGTCGGACGCCCGCACGCCGACATCGGGCCGGAGCCCATCATCGTCGACTCCGACAACTACGGCGGCGGCGTGCTCGCGGCGCGCGCGCTCGTCGAGGCCGGCCGCCGCTCCATCGGGATCATCACGGGGCCGCTCGACCTCGAGCAGGCTCGCGAGCGCACCCGCGGATGGACGGACGAGCTCGCACGGCACGGGATCGCCCCCGGGCCGATCGTGCACGGCGACTTCAGTCTCGACAGCGGCACGGCCGCGATGGCCCGGCTCCTCCGCAGAGAGCCCGATCTCGACGGGGTCTTCGCCGCGTCGGACCTCATGGCCGCGGGGGCGCTCAGGGCGCTGCAGGCTGCGGGGCGCAGGGTGCCCGCCGATGTCTCCGTCGTCGGATTCGACGACGTCCTGCTCGCGGCCACCTCGGATCCGCCGCTCACGACCATCCGCCAGCCGCTCGAGGCGATGGGGAGAGCCGCCGCGGAGACCCTTCTGGCGACCATCCGCGGGCTGCCCGCCGAGAGGATCCAGACCCTGTCGACGTCCCTCGTGCGGCGCGAGTCGCTGTAGGGGCGGCTTCAGGCCAGGCCGTGCTCGAACGCGAAGACGACGAGCTGCACGCGGTCGCGCAGGGCGAGCTTCGTGAGGATGCGGCTGATGTGCGTCTTCACGGTCGCCTCGCTGAGGAACTCGCGCTGGGCGATCTCGGCGTTGCTGAGCCCGCGGGCGGCGAGCGCGAAGATCTCCTTCTCGCGGTCGGTCAGCTCGCCGAACGCGGGCGGCGCGGGCCGCGGCGCCTCCGCGAAGTGCGCGAAGAGCTCCCGTGTCGCGGATGCCGCGATGACCGACGACCCGGCATGGACGGTGCGGATCGCCGCGAGGAGGAACTCGGGGTCGGCGTCCTTCAGCAGGAAGCCGCTCGCCCCTTCCCGGATCGCGCGCGCCGCGGCCTCGTCGAGGTCGAATGTCGTGAGCATGACGACCTTGGGCGGGTCGGGCTCGGCGAGGAGGTGCGAGGTCGCGGCGAGGCCGTCCATGACGGGCATGCGGATGTCCATGAGGACGACATCGGGACGGGTCGCCCGCACGACGGCGATCGCCTCCTGCCCGTCGCCCGCCTCGCCGACGACCTCGAGGTCGGGCTGCGACGCCACGACCATCCGGATCCCGGCGCGGAACAGCGCCTGGTCATCCACGAGCACGACCCTGATCATCCGTCTCCCCTTCGTCGCTCCACTCTTTCACGCACCCGCACGTGTCTCACTTTCCCCGGCTTTCCCGGCGCCATACCCGCACGAAACGAGACACGCAGGATCGGGGCGCGCCGGGACGGGCGGGTCATACGGGGAGCGTCGCCTGCACGACCCAGTCGGCGCCCTGCGGGCCGGCATCGAACCGGCCGCCGACGAGCTCGGCGCGCTCGCGCATGCCGATGAGCCCGTGGCCCGCCGACTGCACGGGCGGAGCGTGGAGCACCTTCGTCCGCGCCGTCGTGACCGGCACCGGATGCGTGTCCGACGAGACCCTCCGGTTGCGCACCGACAGCGCGACGCTTCCCGGCAGCCACGCGAGGTGGACGTGCACGGGCCCGCCGTCGCCGTGCCGCATCGCGTTCGTCGTCGCCTCCTGCAGGATGCGGTACACGGCGAGCTGCACGGACGCCGGCGGCTCGCCGGGCGGCGCGGGGTCGACCGTCACCCGGAGGTCGACGCCCGCGGCGCGCACGTGCGCGTACAGCTGCTCGAGGTCGGCGATCGTCGGCTGCGGCCCCTCGGCCTGCCGATGCCGCAGCTGGGTCAGGAGCATCCGCACATCCGACAGCGCGGAGCGCGCGGTCTGACTGATCGTCGCGAGCGCCTGGGTCGCGGCCTCGGGGTCCGCGGCGGCCGCGTACCGGGCGCCATCGGCCTGCGCGATGACCACCGCGAGCGAGTGCGCGACGACGTCGTGCATGTCGCGCGCGATGCGCCCGCGCTCCTCCTCCGCCGTGGCCCGCTCCTCGGCGAGCAGCTGCGCGCGCCGCGTCTCGCGGTTTCGGATGACGACGCGGAAGAGGGCGCCGAGCGTCCAGGCCAGAAGCAGGCTGAAGAGCGCCGCGCCGAACACGAGCATGAGCGACAGCACCGCCTGCAGCGGCGAGCTCGCTCCGCCGACGTATCCGACGTAGCCGATGCCCGCGATCGCGGGACCGAAGACGAACAGGTAGAGCGCGACGCAGAGCGCCCCCGCGCACGCCGAGGCGAACCCCACCCAGAAGACGACGCGCGAGCCGTAGGCGGCGACCGCGAAGAGCACGACGAAGATCGCGACGTTCGCCGCCATCGGCTGCTGCCCCGTGCCCATCTGCACGAACGCGCCGATCCACGCGACCGCGAGCGACAGCGCCGGTGCGGAGCGGCTCAGCATGAGCGCGGTCGTCATGAGCGCGAGCGTCGCCGCGCCCCCGATCCACGAGAAGCCGTCGTCGTAGGTCGGCAGCAGCACGGCCGCGAAGAGGAGGAAGAACGCGCCCGTGAAGCCGTCGAGGATCCACTGCGCCGCCGACACGCGTCGGAAGAGCCCCCGCCACCGTGTGCGCAGGGGCGTGCTCGTGCTCGTTCCGGCGCCGTCCATCCACACCACGGTACGGGCCGGCGCGCGGCGTGGCATCCGCCGTGCGGCGTATCCGCCATCCCTCGCGAGTCGCACGGCTGAGCGGATGGCCGCGCTGCAGCCCCGAGGACGACCTGCGTTGCGTCATGTGACGCTCTGTTTCGCCGCGTGTGACGGTCTGTTGCGCATGCGCGCGAGCCCCTCACCCTCCGCTCCCTAAGCTCGACCCACATCGAGCGAGCGGGAGACGAGCATGACCTTGAGCGAGACCGGCACGCAGGCCGCACCGGCGGCGGCGCGCGGGGCGCGCATCCGTCCGCCTCGCCCGTCGAGCAAGCCGAACGGGCAGTGGAAGATCGACGGCACCGAGCCGCTGAACGCCAACGAGCAGTTCAAGCAGGAGGACAACGGCCTCAACGTGCGCGAGCGCATCGAGACCGTCTACGCGCAGGGCGGCTTCTCCTCGATCGACCCGACCGACCTGCACGGCCGCTTCCGCTGGTGGGGCCTCTACACCCAGCGCAAGCCCGGGATCGACGGCGGCAAGACCGCGACCCTCGAGCCGCACGAGCTCGAGGACGAGTACTTCATGCTGCGGGTCCGCATCGACGGCGGCCAGCTCACGACCGAGCAGCTGCGCGTGATCGCGGGCATCTCGAACGACTTCGCGCGCGGCACGGCCGACCTCACCGACCGCCAGAACATCCAGCTGCACTGGGTGCAGGTCGAGGACATGCCGGAGATCTGGCGCCGCCTCGAGAGCGTCGGCCTGTCGACCACCGAGGCCTGCGGCGACGTCCCCCGCGTCGTCCTCGGCTCTCCCGTCGCGGGCATCGCGGCCGACGAGCTCATCGACCCGACCCCGCAGATCGACGAGATCACGCGCCGGTTCATCGGCGACCCCGAGCTCGCCAACCTCCCGCGCAAGTTCAAGACCGCGCTCACCGGCCATCCGAGCCAGGACGTCGTCCACGAGATCAACGACGTCGCGTTCGTCGCCGTCGAGCACCCCGAGCACGGCGTCGGCTACGACGTGTGGGTCGGCGGCGCGCTGTCGACCGTGCCGCGCCTCGGCGAGCGCCTCGGCGCGTGGGCCTCCCCCGACCAGGTCGCCGAGGTCTGGTACGGCGTCGCGCGCATCTTCCGCGACTACGGCTACCGTCGCCTCCGCAACAAGGCGCGTCTGAAGTTCCTCCTCGCCGACTGGGGCGTGGAGAAGTTCCGCGAGGTCCTCGAGACCGAGTACCTCGGCTACCGCCTCGCCGACGGCCCGGCCGCCCCGAAGCCGCCGACCCCCGGCGACCACATCGGCGTGCACCGCCAGAAGGACGGCCTCTTCTACGTGGGCGCGACGCCCATCGTCGGGCGCACGTCGGGCACGCAGCTCGCAGCTCTCGCCGACCTGCTCGAGGCGCACGGCTCGACGCGGCTGCGCACGACCCCGCACCAGAAGCTCGTCTTCCTCGACATCGCCGAGGACCGCGTCGAGTCGCTCATCGCCGGGCTCGACGAGCTCGGCCTCAGCGCGCGACCGAGCCTCATCCGCCGCGGCACGATCGCGTGCACGGGCATCGAGTTCTGCAAGCTCGCGATCGTCGAGACGAAGGAGAACGCGCGGATCGCCGTCCTCGAGCTCGAGAAGCGGCTCGCGGGGGTCGACCTCCCCGCGCCGCTCAGCCTGCACATCAACGGATGCCCCAACTCGTGCGCGCGCATCCAGACCGCCGACATCGGGCTCAAGGGCCAGATCATCACGGATGACGACGGCAACAAGGTCCCGGGCTACCAGGTGCACCTCGGCGGCGGGCTCACCGCCCACGACCGCGAGGAGGCCGGCCTCGGCCGCACCGTGCGCGGGCTCAAGGTCGAGGCCACCGGCATCGCCGACTACGTCGAGCGCATCGCCACCCGCTATGCGGAGAGCCGCGAGGGCGACGAGAGCTTCGCGCAGTGGGCCCACCGCGTCGATGAGGAGGTCCTGCGATGACCGTCAGCCTCGCGCCGCGTCTGCAGACGCGCCGCTCCGCCGCCGAGCTCGAGGCCCTCGCCGAGGCCGGCGCCGCCGAGCTCGGCAGCCTCACCGACCACGAGGCCACGCCCGCGCAGGTCGTCGACTGGGTCGCGCGCAACTTCGGCCTCGGCGCCGTCGCCGTCGCGTGCTCGATGGCCGACGCCGCCCTTCCGCACCTCGTCGCCGAGCAGCTGCCCGGTGTCGACGTGCTCTTCCTCGACACGGGCTACCACTTCGTCGAGACCGTCGCGACGCGCGACGAGGTCGAGCGCCGCCTCGACGTGCGCATCGTCGACGTGCTCCCCGAGCAGACCGTCGCCGAGCAGGACGCCGCGCACGGCAAGGACCTCTTCGCACGCGACCCCGCCCAGTGCTGCGCGCTGCGCAAGGTCGCCCCGCTCCACGACGCCCTGCAGGGCTACGAGGTGTGGTTCACGGGCGTGCGCCGCGAGGAGGCGCCCACGCGCGTCAACACGCCGCTCGTCACGTGGGACGCGAAGAACGGCCTCGTCAAGGTGAACCCGGTCGCCGCGTGGACGTGGGACGACCTGCAGGCCTATGCATCGCTCCACCAGGTGCCGATGAACCTCCTGCTCAACTTCGGCTATCCCTCGATCGGATGCCGCCCCTGCACGAAGCCCGTCGCCCCGGGCGAAGACCCCCGCTCCGGCCGCTGGGCCGGACTCGACAAGACCGAATGCGGACTCCACACATGAGCGACACCCTGACCGCGACCGCCGCCGCGCCGGCCACGCGCCTGAGCACGCTCGACCTGCTCGAGGCGGAGGCCATCCACGTCATCCGCGAGGTCGTCGCCGAGTTCGAGCGCCCCGTGCTGCTCTTCTCGGGCGGCAAGGACTCCGTCGTCGTGCTGCACCTCGCCGCCAAGGCGTTCCTGCCCGGGCGCGTGCCGTTCCCCGTGCTGCACGTCGACACGGGGCACAACTTCCCCGAGGTCATCCGCTTCCGCGACGAGACCGTCGAGCGCCTCGGCCTCACGCTCGAGGTCGCGAGCGTGCAGGACTATATCGACGACGGCCGCCTCCTCGAGCGCGCCGACGGCACCCGCAATCCGCTGCAGACGCAGCCGCTGCTCGACGCCATCGCGGCCGGCAAGCACGACGCGGTCTTCGGGGGCGCCCGCCGCGACGAGGACAAGGCGCGCGCCAAGGAGCGCATCTTCTCCCTCCGCGACGAGTTCGGCCAGTGGGACCCGCGCAACCAGCGCCCCGAGCTCTGGAGCCTCTACAACGGCCGCCACACGCCCGGCCAGCACGTGCGCGTCTTCCCGATCTCGAACTGGACCGAGCTCGACATCTGGCGCTACATCGAGCGCGAGGGCATCGCCCTGCCGCCCCTCTACTTCGCGCACGAGCGCGAGGTCTACCGTCGCGACGGCATGTGGATGGCCGTGGGCCCGTTCTCCGAGCCCCGTGCCGACGAGACGGTCGAGACCCGCACGGTGCGCTACCGCACGGTCGGCGACATGAGCTGCACGGGCGCCGTCGAGTCGGCCGCCTCGGGCATCTCGGACATCGTCGCCGAGGTGGCGGTGTCGACCCTCACCGAGCGCGGCGCGACCCGCGCCGACGACAGGATCAGCGAAGCGGCGATGGAAGACCGCAAGAAGGACGGCTACTTCTGATGAGCACGCTCGCCCCCTCCACCCTCTTCCGGTTCGCGACCGCCGGGTCGGTCGACGACGGCAAGTCCACGCTCGTGGGCCGGCTGCTCCACGACTCCAAGGCCATCCTCGCGGACCAGCTCGAGCAGGTCGCGCGCACCTCGCGCGAGCGCGGCTTCGCGGGCGCAGACGGCATCGACTTCGCGCTGCTCACCGACGGCCTGCGCGCCGAGCGCGAGCAGGGCATCACGATCGACGTCGCCTACCGCTACTTCGCGACCGCCGAGCGCAGCTTCATCCTCGCCGACTGCCCCGGCCACGTGCAGTACACGCGCAACATGGTCACGGGCGCCACGACGGCCGACGCCGTCGTCGTGCTCATCGACGGCCGCAAGGGCGTGCTCGAGCAGACCCGCCGGCACCTCGCCGTGACGGCGCTCCTGCGCGTCCCGCACGTCATCGTGGCGGTCAACAAGATCGACCTCCTCGGCTTCGCGGAGGACGCCTTCGCACCCGTCGAGCGCCAGGTGCGCGAGGTCACCGACGAGCTCGGCGTCGCCGACGTGCACGTGCTCCCCGTCTCCGCCCTCGAGGGCGACAACATCGTCGAGCGCTCGGCGCGCACGCCCTGGTACACGGGCCCGTCGCTCCTCGAGCTCCTCGAGCAGCTGCCGGCCGCCGACGCCGAGGAGCGCGAGCTCGAGCCGTTCCGGCTTCCCGTGCAGATCGTCCTGCGCCCGCAGGGCGCCGTCTCGCCCGAGATCGCCGCGGCCGACCCCGACGCCGTCGAGCGCCTTCGCGACTACCGCGCATCGGCCGGCCGCATCGCGTCGGGAACCGTGCGCGCGGGAGACCGCGTGCGCGTCCTGCCCGCGGGCATCTCGACCACCGTGACCGCGGTCGAGATCGCGGGCGTCGAGGTCGACGAGGCGGCCGCGCCGCAGTCGGTCGCCGTGCGCCTCGCCGACGACGTCGACGCCGCGCGCGGCAGCGTGATCGTGGCGGAGGACGCCCCGCCGCAGCTCTCGCGCGAGATCGACGCGCAGCTGTTCCTCCTCGACGAGCGCCCCCTCACGCAGGGTGCCCGCGTGCTCGTCAAGCACGGCACGAAGACCGTGCAGGCGATCGTCGACGAGATCGTCGAGCGCCGCGACCTCGACTCCCTCGCGCACGTGCCGGCCGACCAGCTCGGCGCGAACGAGATCGGCCGCGCGCGGATCCGCCTCGCCGAGGCGCTCCCCCTCGAGCCGTACAGCGTGTCCCGCCACTCGGGCTCGTTCCTCGTCATCCGGCCCGCCGACGGCCACACGATCGCCGCCGGCACCGTCCGTGACTGAGACCGCGCGCCGCGAGGGGCGCGTCACCCTCGTCGGAGCGGGTCCGGGCGACGCCGGCCTCCTCACCGTGCGCGGCCTCCGCGCGCTCGAGAGCGCCGACGTCATCGTCGCCGACCGCCTGGGCGCGCGCGGCGTGCTCGACGGCCTCGCAGCCGAGGGCATCGAGCTCCGTGCGGAGGTCATCGACGTCGGGAAGACGCCGGGCCACCATCCGATCCCGCAGGAGGCCATCTCGGAGCTGCTCGTCGAGATCGCCCTCTCCGGGCGCGACGTCGTGCGGCTCAAGGGCGGCGACCCCTTCGTGTTCGGCCGCGGCGGCGAGGAGCTGTTCCGCTGCCGCGAGGCCGGCCTGCACGTCGAGGTCGTGCCGGGCGTCACGAGCGCGAGCGCCGTGCCGGCGATCGCGAGCATCCCCCTCACGCAACGCGGGCTCGCGACCTCCTTCACGGTCGTCTCCGGGCACGAACAGATCGACGAGGTCGGCGGCGGCCGCGACCACACGGTCGTGCTGCTCATGGGCGTGGGCACCCTCCCCCATTCCGCGCATGTGCTGGGAGCCGGCCGCCGCGGCGGCGACTGCCCGGTCGCGATCGTGGAGGATGGATACGGGCCCCGGCAGCGCGTCACCTTCGGCACCCTGCAGACCATCGCGCACCAGGCCGCTCAGCGGAAGGTGCGCAACCCGGCCGTCGTCGTCATCGGCGACGTGGTCACCCTCAGCCCCTATGCACCATCCGAGCTCGTCGACGCGGTGCGTCGCGACTCCGAACGAAAGGCAGCCCTGTGAGCCTCGACAACCTGCGCGTCGCGATCGTCGGCGCGGGCCCTGCCGGGATCTACGCCGGCAACCTCCTCGCGAACGCCGTCGAGGAGGCGGGCGGATCGGTCTCGATCGACCTGCTGGAGTCGCTCCCCGCGCCCTACGGACTCATCCGCTACGGAGTCGCCCCCGACCATCCGCGCATCAAGGGCATCGTCAACTCGCTGCACGAGATGCTCGACTCGGGCCGCATCCGCTTCCTCGGCAACATCGAGGTCGGCCGCGACGTGTCGATCGAGGAGCTCCAGGAGCGGTACCACGCCGTCATCCTCGCGACCGGAGCCATCCGCGACGCGGCCCTCGACATCCCCGGCATCGACAAGGCGGGATCGTACGGCGCCGCCGACTTCGTCGCGTGGTTCGACGGCCACCCGGACGTGCCGCGCACGTGGCCGCTCGACGCGCAGCAGGTGGCGGTCATCGGCAACGGCAACGTCGCGCTCGACGTCGCCCGCGTGCTCGCGAAGCTGCCCGAGGACCTCCGCTCGACCGAGGTGCCCGACAACGTCCTCGAGGGCCTCGAGGGCTCGGCGGTGACGGATGTGCACGTGTTCGGCCGTCGCGGACCCGCCGACATCAAGTTCACGCCGATCGAGCTGCGCGAGCTCGGCGAGGTGCGCGGCGTCGACATCGTGCTCGACGACGCCGACTTCGAGGGCGTCGACCCGGCCGCGGCGCCGAACAACCAGATGAAGATCATGCTCCGCACGCTGAACTCGTGGCGCGGACGCGAGCTCACCGGCGCTCCCCGCCGCCTGCACCTCCACTTCTGGCACGCGCCCGCCGAGGTGCTCGGCGACGAGCGCGTCGAGGGCATGCGGTTCGAGCGCACGCGCGTCGAGGGCGACCGGGTCGTCGGCACGGGCGCGTTCGTCGACTACCCG
This sequence comes from Microbacterium sp. JZ37, assembly GCF_035188445.1. Lineage (NCBI taxonomy): Bacteria > Bacillati > Actinomycetota > Actinomycetes > Micrococcales > Microbacteriaceae > Microbacterium > Microbacterium sp. JZ37. The sequence continues at coordinate 2,774,881 of NZ_CP045253.1, forward strand.
CTGCAGGCCGTGTACCGCGCCGTCGGCTACTACGGCACGCGCGTCGAGGGCGCGCCGTTCGACGCCGCCCGCGGCGTCATCCCGAACGTCGAGGGCCGTGTCGACGGCGTTCCCGGCCTGTACGCCACGGGATGGATCAAGCGCGGGCCCGTCGGCCTCATCGGCCACACGAAGTCCGACGCGATGGAGACGGTCGAGCACCTCGTCGAGGACGCGGCCGCCGGATCGCTCACGGCCCCCGCGGCCGACGACGTCGTCGCGCTCCTCGACGAGCGCGACGTCGAGTACACCACGTGGCAGGGATGGCTCGCCCTCGACGCGCACGAGCGCACGCTCGGCGAGACGCACCGCCACCAGCGGGAGCGCGTCAAGGTCGTGCCCCGCGAGGAGCAGGTCGAGATCTCGCGCGCCGACGCGCTCGCACGCTCGTGACGTACGTCATCGCGCTCCCCTGCGTCGATGTCAAGGACCGCGCCTGCATCGATGAGTGCCCGGTCGACTGCATCTACGAGGGCGAGCGGTCGCTGTACATCCATCCGGACGAGTGCGTCGACTGCGGTGCGTGCGAGCCGGTGTGCCCGGTCGAGGCGATCTACTACGAGGACGACCTGCCCGACGAGTGGCAGGACTACTACAAGGCGAACGTGGAGTTCTTCGACGACATCGGCTCGCCCGGCGGGGCGTCGAAGGTCGGCGTGATCGAGAAGGACCACCCGCTCATCGCCGCCCTCCCGCCCCAGGGCGAGTAGGCCATCCGCGAAAGGCCCCGGGCTTCGGCTCGGGGCCTTCGCCGTGCCACGACGCGCCCCGGTGGCCGGGTTGCCGGTCCGTGGTGGCCGGGTCGCTGGTGGCCAGGTCGCACTTCGCGGCCTCAAACGGCCGAATACCGACGCCAACTGCGACCCGGACGGCCACGGCCACCGCCAGGTCGCAGTTCGCGGCCCCAAACGGCCGAATACCGACGCCAACTGCGACCCGGACAGCCACGGCCACCGCCAAGTCGCACGTCGCGGCCCCAAACGACCGAATACCGACGCCAACTGCGACCCGAACGGCCACGGCCACCGCCGACACCCACCGCAACCGAACGCCCACGCCACCGGCACCGCCAGGTCGCAGTTCGCGGCCCCAAACGGCCAAGTACCGACGCCAACTGCGACCCGAACGGCCACGGCCACCGCCAAGTCGCACCTCGCGGCCCCAAACGGCCAAATACCGACGCCAACTGCGACCCGAACGGCCACGGCCACCGCCAAGTCGCACCTCGCGGCCCCAAACGGCCGAATACCGACGCCAACTGCGACCCGAACAGCCACGGCCAACAGCCGCAGCCACACCACCGCCACCACCACCGCCACCACCACCGCCACCACCACCGCCACCCCCACCGGCGACACCGGACGGAGAGCACCGGACCCCGTGCCATGATCGAGGGATGCGCATCTCCGCTCGTGCCGAATACGCCGTGCGCGCGTGCGTGCTGCTCGCGCGCGCGACGGAGCGCCTCGCCTCGCCGACGATCGCATCGGACGAGGGCATCCCCGCGAAGTTCCTCGAGGGCATCCTGACGTCCCTCGTGCGGGCCGGGATCGTGTCGAGCCGTCGCGGCGCCGGCGGCGGCTACGAGCTGGCCCGCCCGGCGGCCGAGGTGACCGTGGCCGACGTCATCCGCGCTGTGGATGGTCCGCTCGTCTTCGTCCGCGATCAGCGGCCATCCGACATGGCCGAGGAGGGCGCACTCCTGCAGCTGTGGGTCGCGCTGCGGGCGAACGTGCGCAGCGTGCTCGAGGGGACGAGCCTCGCCGACCTCGCCGACGATCGGCTGCCGGCCGACGTCGCCGCGCTGACCGAGGACCCGGCCGCCTGGCAGAGCCCCTAGAGACCCGGTCTAGTCGGCGACGAGCGCAGGCTGCGCGGCCGGCGCCTCCGCGTCGGCGGCCTTCTCGGCGCGACGCGCGATGAGGTGAGCGCGCACCGACCAGGCGACCGCCGCGGCCCACACGACGGCGATCCCGACGAGCGCGAGGTTCACCGTCGCATCGCCCACCTCGAGGCTGCGCAGGATGGTCCGGGTGTTGGTCAGGACGATGATCCCGCCGACGAGGGACCCGAGGATGCGCGGCGGCAGCTTGCGCACGAGCCACGCGGCGAGGGGCGCCGCCGCGACGCCGCCCGCGAGGAGCGCGAGCACCCAGCCGAAGTCGAAGCCCGCTGAGCCGAGGCCGAGGAGGAAGCCGAGCGACGCCGCGATCGCGACGAGGAACTCGCTCGTGTCGATCGTGCCGATGACCTTGCGCGGCTCGAGACGGCCGCTCGAGAGCAGCGCCGGCGTGCCGACCGGGCCCCATCCGCCACCGCCCGAGGCGTCGAGGAAGCCGCCGACGATGCCGAGCGGCGCGAGGAAGGCGAGCGGGAGCGGCTTGTCGGTGCGGCGCTTCGGGAGGCCCTGCACGGTGAACCGGATGAGGATGTAGGTGCCGAGGGCCAGGAGGATGCCCGACGTGAGCGGCGCGGCCGCTTCCGTCGACAGTCCCGAGAGGAAGGTCGCGCCCGCGAAGGCGCCGAGCGCGCCGGGCACGCCGATCTTGAAGACGGTCTTCCAGTCGACGTTGCCGAAGCGCCAGTGCGAGATGCCCGACGCGAGCGTTGTGCCGATCTCCGCGAGGTGCACCGAGGCGCTGGCCGCGGCGGGCGCCGCGCCGATCGTGAGCAGCAGGGTCGTGGACGTGACCCCGTACGCCATGCCCAGGGCGCCGTCGACGAGCTGAGCTGCGAAGCCTGCGAGGCCGATCAGGGCGAGGAGCACGAGTGTCTGCATGCCGACGACGCTAGGGGCTATCCCCACCGTCGAGGTAGGACATTACGCGCGGCCGTAACACAGCGCGTCATACGGCGACACATGCGGTCGCCGCGGGGCTCAGCGGAGGGCGCCGACCGACGCCAGGGCCATCCGGATAAGCGAGCCGCGCCCGCCCTCCATCTCGGCGGCGAGCGCGTCCGAGGCCGCCTCGTCGGGCGTGAGCCACGTCACCTCGAGCGCATCCTGCCGCGGCTCGCACGTGCCCGTCACGGGCACGACGAACGCGAGCGACACGGCGTGCTGACGGTCGTCGTGGAACGCCGTGACGCCCGGGATCGGGAAGTACTCCGCGACCGTGAACGGCGTCGGCTGCGGCGGCAGCAGCGGGAACGCCATCGGCCCGAGGTCGTTCTCGAGATGCCGGAACAGCGCGTCGCGCACCGTCTCGCCGTAACGGACACGGCCGGAGACGATCGTGCGCTTGATCTCGCCCATGCTCGAGGCGCGCAGGAGGATCCCGACGTCGGTCACCTGGCCCACGCCATCCGTGCGCACCGGGATGGCCTCGACGTACAGCATCGGAAGGCGGCGGCGCACGGCCTCGAGCTCGAACTCGCTCAGCCAGCCCGGGTTCGACGAGCCTCCCGGCACCGCGCCGATCCCGCTCGCGCCCAGGTCGGATGGCAGCTGCGGCTCCTCGGGGAGCTCTTCGGGATCGGGGTCAGGCGTGCGGACCGGCATGCGTCCTTTCTACCCCGGATGTCGCCGACGTGCGTCACGATGGAGACCATGGAAGCGACGCCTGCTCTGGACGACGCCGTCGTGCGCTGGTCAGGAGAGCCCGACGGCCGGCCCGTGATCGTGCTGCTGCACGGCTACGGCGCCGACGAGAGCGACCTCTTCGGGCTCTCGACGATGCTGCCCGACGCCTTCGTGTACGCGGCGGTCCGCGCCCCGCTGGGGATGCCGTGGCCGCAGCCGGGCTACTCCTGGTACCCGATCGAGGGCCTCGAGGGCCGCTCGCCCGAGCGCACGACCGAGGCCGCCCACCGCTTCCTCGAGTGGGTCGACGCGGCGCTCGGGCCGGATGCCGTCGTGGGCCTCATCGGCTTCTCGCAGGGCGGCGCGATCTCGCTGCAGGCCATGCGGCTCGCACCCGAGCGCTTCGCGTTCTGCGCGAATCTCTCGGGCTACGTCACCCCGGGCGAGCTCGAGGGAGATGCGGCGCTCGCCGCGCGGCGCCCTCCCGTCTTCTGGGGCCGCGGGACGCACGACACGGTCATCCCGGAGGGGCTCATCGTGCACACGACCGACTGGCTGCCCGCGCACGCCGACCTCGCCGGGCGCATCTACCCCGGCCTCGGGCACGCCGTGTCGCCGACGGAGCTCGACGACCTGAGGGTGTTCCTCGAGAAGCGGATCTGACGCCGACCCTGGCGCGCCCGCGACGGAGTGTGTACAGTGGTCGGGTCCTGTCCCCGAGGTCTGGAGAATCCGTTGAAGCTGATCGACGCTCACGCGCTCACGCGCTGAACCGTCGACGCTCGCCGTTCTCCCTCGGAGCAACCGGGCCGGTCCTTCTCTCGGACCCGCCACGAGCCGTCCGCCGAAGTCCTTCGGCGAGCGTCCGGTGTCAGTGCATCCGCACACTCGCACACCGGAGGTCCCTCATGCCCGCTCTCACTCTCGATCACCTTTCCTTCATCTGGCCTGACGGCTCGGTCGCCCTGTCGGACGTGTCCGGCACGTTCGGCGACGGACGCACGGGCCTCGTCGGCCGGAACGGATCCGGCAAGTCCACGCTGCTGCGGCTCGCGGCCGGCGAGCTGACCCCGACCAGCGGCCATATCGTCCGCACCGGGGACATCGCCTACCTCCCCCAGCGGCTCACACTCGATGTCGACCGCCCGGTCGCCGAGCTCCTCGGCATCGCCCGTCCGCTCGCCGCGTTGCGCGCGATCGAGTCGGGCGACGTCGACCCGGCCCACTTCGACGCCGTCGGAGACGACTGGGACATCGAGTCGCGCGCGCACGCCGCGCTCGCCGACGCCGGGCTCCCGCCCGAGGCGCTCGACCGCACGGTCGGGAGCCTCTCGGGAGGCGAGGCCGTCCTCGTGGCGATCGCGGGCATCCGCCTGCGCTCCGCCGCGATCACCCTGCTCGACGAGCCGACCAACAACCTCGACCGCGACGCGCGCCTCCGGCTGCACGACATGGTGCGGGGATGGCGCGGCGCGCTCGTCGTCGTGTCGCACGATCTCGAGCTGCTCGAGCTCATGGACGACACCGCCGAGCTGTACCGCGACGAGCTCAGCGTGTTCGGCGGCCCCTACTCCGCGTGGCGAGCGTGGCTCGACGCGGAGCAGGAGGCCGCCGCGCAGGCCGAGCGCGACGCCGACAAGGCGCTCAGGAAGGAGAAGCGCCAGCGCATCGAGTCCGAGGTCAAGCTCGCCCGCCGCGCACGCACCGCGCGGAAGGCCGAGGCCGAGAAGCGCGTCCCGAAGATCGTCTCGCACGGCCGGCGGATGGCCGCTGAGGTGTCAGCGGGTCGTCTCAGCACCGAGATGCGCGAGAAGGAGTCAGCGGCCCGGGAGGCGCACGAGGCCGCGGAACGGCGCCTGCGCGACGACGACGCGGTGCGCATCGACCTGCCCGATCCGGGTGTGGCCGCCGGGCGCCGCGTCGCGACGATCGGCGACGGCGAGCGCTCGTGGGTCGTGCAGGGCCCCGAGCGCATCGCCCTGACCGGTCCGAACGGGGCAGGCAAGTCGACGCTGCTGCGGAGGCTGCTCGGCCTTCCGGTCGCGTGGTGCGACGAGGCCGTTCCGACGCCGGACGCCGAGCAGGCACGGCCCGGCGCCGGCCTGCACGCCGCGCTCCACGTCGAGCACGTCGGGTACCTGCCGCAGCGGGTCGACGGTCTCGTCGAGGAGGCGTCGGTGCTCGACGCCGTGCGCGCGGCCGCGCCGGACACACCCGACCGCGAGCTGCGGAACCGCCTCGCGCGGTTCCTCCTGCGCGGAGCGACCGTCGAGCGCCCGGTGCGGAGCCTCTCGGGCGGCGAGCGCTTCCGCGTGGCGCTCGCGCGGCTGCTGCTGGCCGATCCGCCGCCGCAGCTGCTCGTGCTCGACGAGCCGACCAACAACCTCGACATCGACACGGCCGAGCAGCTGCTCGACGCGCTCCGCGCCTACCGGGGCGCGGTGCTCATCGTGAGCCACGACGAGTCCTTCCTCGCGCGGCTCGCTCCCGATGCGGTGCTCGAGCTGCGCGACGGCCGGCTGTCCGAGCGCGAGCTGGCCCCGGTCGCCTGACGGGCGACCGGCGAGGTGACGGCGGCGGCGCAGGCCGCCGCCGTCACCCGGTCACCACCAGTAGCCGTCGGAGGTGACCGTCACGGCGTCGCCGTCGATCTCGATGCCGCCGCTGAAGGAGATGTCGCGCTCCTCCGTGACCTCCTCATCGTCCGAGAAGAACCCGGAGTCGATGTAGGTCGCCTCGGCGACGCCCTCCGAGGCGGTGAAGTACGTGCCGTCCTCCGCGATCTCGATCGACGGGTACGTCGCGATGCTCCACGTCACCGGGGTGTCGTCCGGATACACGTACACCTGGAACGGGCAGTCCTCGGGCTGCCCGACCGTCTGCTCGGCGCATTCGTCGAGGAGCGCCTTCACCTGCGCGTCGACCTCGTCCTGGAGCGCCGACGTCGGGCGGAAGTCGATCTCGGCGGCGCCGCCCTCGAAGCCCGCCGGACCTGCCGCGATCACGCGGACCGGATCGGCCTCGAAGAACGCCGACGAGGCGGGCTCGACGTCGTACGCGCCCGGATACACCGCGACGGTCGCCTGTCCGGACTCGTCGAACGGCACGTCCACGCCGCCGATCCGCGCTCCCCCGCCGTCGGCGTACACGAAGACCTCGGTCAGCAGCGGTGTCGCGACGCGCCAGCGCTCGAGCACGAGCCACTCGTTGTCGAGACGCTCCACCTCCAGCGACGCGCTCTGCTCGACGCCGTCGAGGCGGTAGGTCACGTCGACGTATCGCACGTCGCCTTCGCCCGCACCGTCCGCGACCTCGACGTCGGAGATGCGCTCCGCCGCGGCCGACAGCACCTCGTCGGTGAGGAACGCGCGCTCGGCGTTCGAGACGTTCGGGTCGACGAGCGCACTCGCGGCCTCCGCCTGTCCGTCGGCGATGAGGCCGACGTACTGCTCGACGGCGGCGGCGGGCCCCCGGCCGGCGTTCACGACCGACAGCGCGACGGCCGCGCCGACGCCGAGCACCGCCACCAGGGCCACGGCCCCGCCCGTCCACGCGAGCGCCTTCTTCGTGCGCGGGCTCATCGGAGCCGGCGGCGCCGGCGGCGCGGCCGGAGCCGTCACCGCGGCCTCGCCGGCAGGGCCGCCCGCGACCGGCGCCGGCGCGCCCCCCGAGAGCCAGGTCGCGACGGCCGCGCGCCCGCCGATGACCTCGAGCAGGCGAGGCGAGAGCCCGTACACGACCGCCGGCAGCACCTGCGCCCCGAACGAGATCGCGGCGGCCCACACGAGGAGGACGAGCAGCGACCACCACGCGATCGACAGGGCGACCGTCCCCTCGCCGGAGAAGAACATCATGCTGCCTGCCCCCGCGGCCGACGCGCCGAACAGCAGCAGCGCGAACACGATCCATCCGATCAGCGCGCCAGCCGGCAGCTGCCACATCCGCGCGAGGTCGACCTGCGCGCCGCGCGGCCGCCGCACTCCGATGCGCACCGCTGCGAGAACCGCCGTGACGAGCGCGACGAGCACGGCGAGCCACAGCCACCACTGGCCCGCGCCGAACACCGTGTAGAGCTCGCTCGCGCCGCCGAAGCCGCTCGTGCCGGCGCTCGCCTCGATGCCGCCCAGCTGGGCGATCACCGCAAGGGCCGCGGCGACGTTCAGGCAGAAGACGAGAAGGAGCGGGATGGCGCCGGCCATGTCCTGCTGGACGAGCCCGATCGCGCCGCCGATGATCGCGAGCGGGGTGAACACGACCGCGAAGATCGTCGCGACCACGAGCGGCTCGCGGATGATCGCCGGAAGCGCCGCGACGTTCCGGCGGATGGCCGCCACCGGGCCTTCGCCCTGCGCCGTGCGGCGCCCGAGCTCGCGACCGAGGAAGCCGGCCGCGGTGAGGAGGAGCGTGCCGACCGCGACGAGCCGGAAGCCCGCGCTCGTCAGCAGGAAGGATGATCCCGCCTCCTCGACGCGCGGCGACAGGATCGCGACGAGCAGGAGCAGGACGAGCGACGCGGCGAGTCCCGCCGCGGCGCTCGCGATGAGCCGATGCCACACGGTCTGCTGCGGATCGCGGCGTTCGAGACGCCACGACCACCACGCGGTCACGACGAGGACCGCGAGGGTGAGGACGAGCGGGAAGACCCACGCGGATCCGCCGCCGGACGCGCTGAACATGCCGGCGGATCCGCCCAGCTGCACGCTGATCTCGCCGCCCAGGACGAGTCCGGCGCACACGAAGACGAAGCCGATGAGCACGCCAGCGCCGGCGTCAGGCGAGGCGCTCGAGCCGCCCATGCTCTCGAGCGCGTCGGCGAGGGGCGCGAGCGCGGCGAGGGCGAGCAGGAGGCCGGCGACGATCGTCGTGCCGAGGGCGATCCCCGCAGTCGTGAGCGCGCCGATGAGCAGGGTCCGCGGCAGCTGCGTCGGGCGCAGCGACGGGAGGACCGCCGCAGGTGCGGCGGGTGCGGCGGCGTCGGGCGACGCGGCCTGCGGGGGCTCCGGCGGTCCGGGCTGAGGCGGCAGCGGCGGGACGGGCGGCGCCGGCGGATGAGGCGGGCCGGGCTCGACGGGCGGCTCGGGCTGGCCGGGCTCGACCGGCGGTTCGGGAGCCGGTTCGACGGGCGGGGCCGGCGCGGGCTCCGGCTCGACCGGCGGCGCAGGCTCCGGCTCGACCGGCGGGATGGGCTCCGGCTCGACCGGCGGAACCGGCGGCTCGGGCTGGACGTCGTCCGAGGACGGCGGATGGTCGTTCATGGTCATGTGATTCCCCCCTCGTGGTGCGCGATCGCGCTCCTTAGACATATCGGTGTCCGCCGACACCGCGCAATTCCGATGACACCGATATCCGGCTCGTCCGCCCGCTCCCGCGTCGCCGCGGGAGCCGGAGAATCCGCCGAGAGAAGGACGATCCGTCAGCATCCGTCCTGCGATGGGCGGATCTTCCTGCTCCGGGTCGGGTGAACCGGACCGCGATCGACCGAGCCGGATGTCGGCGGTCCGGGAGAGGATGGATGCGTGGATGTGCTCGATCGGTTCGGCGAGGCGACGCGGGAGTGGTTCCGCGGCGCGTTCGCGGCGCCGACCGACGCCCAGCGCGGCGCGTGGGATGCCGTCTCGAAGGGCCGCCACGCCCTCGTCGTCGCGCCCACGGGCTCCGGCAAGACCCTGTCGTCGTTCCTGTGGGCGATCGACCAGGTGTTCCGCGAGAAGGCGCAGGACGACGCCGAGCGCACGCGCATCCTCTACGTCTCGCCGCTCAAGGCCCTCGGCGTCGACGTCGAGCGCAACCTGCGCTCGCCGCTCGTCGGCATCGCGCAGGCGGCGCGGCGTCTCGGGATCGAGGCGCCGACCGTGAGCGTGGGGGTGCGCTCGGGCGACACCCCGTCGGCCGACCGGCAGCGGCTCGTCCGGCACCCGCCGGACATCCTCATCACGACGCCCGAGTCGCTCTACCTCATGCTCACGAGCCAGGCGCGGGAGACCCTGCGCGGCGTGCACACCGTGATCGTCGACGAGGTCCACGCGGTCGCGGCGACCAAGCGCGGCGCCCACCTCGCGGTGAGCCTCGAGCGTCTCGACGAGCTGCTCGAGCGGCCCGCGCAGCGCATCGGGCTGTCGGCGACCGTGCGCCCCATCGACGAGGTCGCGCGGTTCCTCGGCGGGTCGGCCCCCGTCGAGATCGTCGCGCCGAAGGCGTCGAAGACCTTCGAGCTGTCGGTGACGGTGCCGATCGACGACATGCAGAACCCGCCGCCGGCCGCGGGCAGCGCGCCGCCATCCGGCGCCGAGCAGGGCGAGGACGGCGAGGACTGGTTCCTGCCCGAGACCACCGAGATCACCGGGTCGGTCTGGCCGCACGTCGAGGAGGCGATCGTCGACCGCGTGCTCGCGCACCGCTCGACGATCGTCTTCGCCAACTCGCGGCGTCTCGCCGAGCGCCTGACGGGCCGCCTCAACGAGATCTACGCCGAGCGCCTGGGCCTCGATCTGCCCGATCCCGCCCTCCCCGCCGCGATGATGGCCCAGGCCGGCCAGACGGCGGGCGCCGAGCCCGTGCTCGCCAAGGCGCACCACGGGTCCGTCTCGAAGGAGCAGCGCGCCGTCGTCGAGGAGGAGCTCAAGTCGGGTGCGCTGCGGTGCGTCGTCGCGACGAGCAGCCTCGAGCTCGGCATCGACATGGGCGCGGTCGACCTCGTCATCCAGGTCGAGGCGCCGCCGAGCGCCGCGAGCGGCCTCCAGCGGGTCGGCCGCGCGGGCCATCAGGTCGGCGAGATCAGCCGCGCTGCGCTGTTCCCGAAGCATCGCGGCGACGTGCTGCACACCGCGATCGTCACCGAGCGGATGCTCCACGGCCAGATCGAGGCGATCGCCGTCCCGCAGAACCCGCTCGACATCCTCGCCCAGCAGACGGTCGCGGCCTCCGCGCTCGGCGAGATCGAGGTCGAGCGGTGGTACGAGATCGTCCGGCGCAGCGCCCCGTTCCGCACCCTGCCGCGCAGCGCGTTCGAGGCGACGCTCGACCTGCTCGCCGGCCGCTACCCCTCCGACGAGTTCGCCGAGCTGCGGCCCCGCGTCGTGTGGGACCGCGACGCCGGCACGATCGCCGGGCGCCCCGGCTCGCAGCGCCTCGCCGTCACGAGCGGCGGGACGATCCCCGACCGCGGCCTGTTCGGGGTCTTCATCGCGGGCGAGACCCGCAACGCGCGCGTCGGCGAGCTCGACGAGGAGATGGTCTACGAGTCGCGCGTGAACGACGTCTTCACGCTGGGGACGACGAGCTGGCGCATCGTCGAGATCACGCACGACCGCGTCAACGTGCTGCCCGCGTTCGGCCAGCCCGGCAAGGTCCCGTTCTGGCACGGAGACGGGCTAGGCCGCCCCGCCGAGCTCGGCGAGGCCCTCGGCCGCTTCTCGCGCGAGATCACGAGCGCTCCCGCCGACCGCGCGGAGCAGCGCCTCATCGAGGCCGGCCTCGACGAGAAGGCGCGCGGCAACCTCCTCGCGTACCTCGCCGAGCAGCGCGAGGCGACCGGAACGCTGCCGACCGACCGCACGCTGACCGTCGAGCGCGGGCGTGACGAGGTCGGCGACTGGCGGATCATCCTGCATTCCCCCTACGGCATGCACGTGCACTCGCCGTGGGCCCTTGCCGTCAACGCGCGCATCCGCGAGCGCCTCGGCGTCGAGGGATCCGCCGTCGCGAGCGACGACGGCATCATCGCGCGCATCCCCGACACCGAGTCCGAGCCGCCTGGCGCCGAGCTGTTCGTGTTCGACCCCGACGAGCTCGAGCAGATCGTCACCGACGAGGTCGGCGGCTCCGCGCTCTTCGCGTCGCGGTTCCGCGAGTGCGCGGCACGCGCCCTCCTCATGCCGCGTCTCAACCCGGGCAAGCGCATGCCGCTGTGGCAGCAGCGCCAGCGCTCGGCTGCGCTGCTCGAGGTGGCCAAGCGCCACCCGACCTTCCCGATCATCCTCGAGACCCTCCGCGAGGTCCTCCAGGATGTCTACGACCTGCCCGCGCTGCTCCGCGTCGCGCGCGGGATCGGCGAGCGGCGCATCCGGCTCATCGAGACCGAGCCGTCCCAGCCGTCGCCCTTCGCGCGCGATCTGCTCTTCGGCTACGTCGGCGCGTTCATGTACGAGGGCGACTCCCCGCTCGCCGAGCGGCGCGCCGCCGCCCTGTCCGTCGACCCCGCGCTCCTGAGCGAGCTGCTCGGCAAGGTCGAGATGCGCGAGCTGCTCGACCCCGACGTGCTCGCGCAGTACGAGGCCGAGGCGCAGCGGCTCGCACCCGACCGCCGCGCGCACGGCGTCGAGGGCACGGCCGACCTGCTGCGCGTGCTGGGTCCGCTCGCGGCCGACGAGGTCGCCGCGCGCCTGGAGGACGCCGCCGACGCGCCCGCGCACCTCGCCGCCCTCGTCGATGCGCGTCGCGCCATCCGCGTGCAGATCGCGGGAGCCGACCGCTTCGCGGCGATCGAGGATGCCGGACGCCTCCGCGACGGGCTGGGCACCGCGCTCCCCGTCGGCATCCCGGTCGCCTTCCTCGAGCCGGTCGCCGATCCGCTCGCCGACCTCGTGTCGCGGTACGCGCGCACCCACGGGCCGTTCACGACCGACGCCGTCGCGACCCGTCTCGGTGTCGGCGCTGCGGTCGCGCGCCACACGCTGCAGCGACTCGAGGCGCAGGGTCGACTGTCCAGCGGGTTCTTCCTGCCCGAGCGCGACGGCGTGCCGCTGTCCGACGAGGTGGAGTGGTGCGATGCGGAGGCGCTGCGGCGCATCCGGATGCGCTCGCTCGCGGCGCTGCGCGGAAGCGTCGAGCCGGTCGCGCCCGACGCCTACGCGCGCTTCCTCCCCGACTGGCAGCACATCGTGCGCCCGCTCGAGGGGATCGACGGCGTCGTCGCGGTCGTCGACCAGCTCGCCGGCGTCCCCATCCCGGCGAGCGCCTGGGAGTCGCTCGTCCTGCCCTCGCGCGTGCGCGACTACGCGCCGTCCATGCTCGACGAGCTCACCGCGACCGGAGAGGTCGTCTGGTCAGGGCACGGATCCCTGCCGGGGCGAGACGGATGGATCGCGCTGCACCCCGCAGACGCGGCCTCGTTCACGGTCCCCGACGTCGACGGCGAGCTCGCCGAGGGCTCGCTCGAGGCGCAGCTCGTCGCCGCGCTCGCGGGCGGAGGCGCCTACTTCGCGAGCCAGCTGCGCGAGGCGACGGGAGCCGAGAACGAGCAGTCGGTCGTGGAGGCGCTCTGGAACCTCGTCTGGACGGGGCGCGTGACGAACGACACGTTCGCGCCGCTGCGCACGCTCCTCGGCGGCGGCTCGCAGAGCCACAAGGTCGCGCGCCGCACCCCCCGCGCGCGGATGTACCGAGGAGCGACCTTCCGCCCGACGACGTCGGCGCCGCCGCGGCCGCCCGCGCTCGGCGGACGCTGGTCGCTCGTCCCCCGGCCCGAGCCGGATGCCGCGGCGCGCGCCACCGCGAGCGCTTCGCTCCTCCTCGACCGCTACGGCGTCGTCACGCGCGGATCGGTGCAGAGCGAGCAGGTGCCGGGCGGCTTCGCGCAGGTCTACCGCATCCTCGCCGGCTTCGAGCAGGCCGGCCACTGCCGACGCGGCTACCTCATCGAGCAGCTCGGCGCGGCGCAGTTCGCGGCGTCCTCGACGATCGACCGGCTCCGCCAGTTCGCCGCCGTGCCCGAGCCCGCTCCGCTGCGCGCGCTCACCCTCGCGGCGACCGACCCCGCGAACCCCTACGGCGCGGCACTCGGATGGCCCGCGCTCGAGGCCGTCAAGCACCGCCCGGGCCGCAAGGCGGGCGGCCTCGTCGTGCTCGTCGACGGCGCCCTCGTCCTGTACCTCGAGCGCGGCGGACGCACGGTGCTCCAGTTCGCCGACGACGAGGAGGTGCTCGCCGCGGCGTGCCGAGACCTCGTCGCGACCGCACGATCGCGGCGGCTGGAGACCCTCACCGTCGAGCAGGTCAACGGCGAGTTCGTCTTCGGGACGACGCTCGGCCGGGCTCTGCGCGCAGCGGGGTTCGTCGAGTCGACGAAGGGCCTCACGCTGCGCCGGGAGCGCGGCTGATGCCCGAGGGCGACACCGTCCACCGCGCAGCGCGTCGACTGCACGCCGCCCTCGCCGGCCGCGTGGTCACGCGGTTCGACCTCCGCGTGCCGCAGGCGGCGACCGCCGACCTGCGCGGCGAGACCGTGCACGAGGTCGTCGCGCGCGGCAAGCACGTCCTCCACCGCATCGGCGAGCACACGCTGCACACGCACCTGCGGATGGAGGGCGAGTGGCATGTGTACGCGCAGGGCGCCCGCTGGCGCCGCCCGGCCTACCAGGCGCGCGCGATCGTCTCGGCACCCGGCGTCGAGACGGTCGGATTCGAGCTCGGCATCGTCGAGCTGCTGCTCACGCGCGACGAGGAGGCGGCGGTCGGCTACCTCGGACCCGACCCGCTCGCCCCCGACTGGGACCCGGACGAGGCCGCGCGGCGCCTCGCCGCCGACACACGCGCGGCGCACGTCGCGCTCCTCGACCAGCGCAACGTCGCCGGGTTCGGCACGGAGTACGTGAACGAGCTGCTCTTCCTGCGCGGCATCGCCCCCACGCGCCCGATGTCCGAGGTCGACACCGCGGCCCTCGTCGCGCTCGGCGCGCGGACCATCCGGCGCAACGTCGATCAGCGCACGCGCTCGTTCACGGGGGATGCGCGGCCCGGCCGGGCGATGTGGGTCTACGGGCGCGACCGGCAGCCGTGCCGTCGCTGCGGGACGCCTATCCGCAAGACCGCGATGGGGCCCGACCCGACCCGCGAGCGCCGCGTGTACTGGTGCCCACGCTGCCAGCCGGAGGCCGACGACGGCCGATCAGCGGCGTGATCCTGCCAGATGCGAGCGGATCGCGCGGCGGCCATCCGGCTCGCCGATAGCGTGCGTGCCATGACGAACTCCGCAGCCGCCGCCCACTTCCGCGCGAAGCTCTCCTTCGAGACCGACCCGTCCGACGTCTTCGCCGACCAGCAGGCGGGCGCCGCGTTCGCCCTCGTCGACACCCGCTCGCAGGCCGCCTGGGATCAGGGTCATGCGGTGGGCGCGATCCACCTGCCCACGCGCGAGATCGCCGCGCGAGCTTCGGCCGAGATCCCGCACGGCACTCCGGTCGTCGTGTACTGCTGGAGCCCGGGCTGCAACGGCGGACACAAGGCCGCGCTCGCGTTCGCGCAGCTCGGCTACGACGTGCGCCTCATGATCGGCGGCTTCGAGTACTGGGCGCGCGAGGGCTATCCCGTCGAGAGCGCCGACGGCCCGGTCGTCCGCGCGGCCGATCCGCTCGTCGCGCCGGTCGCCGCGCCGTCCTGCGCCTGCTGACAGCGAGACGGCCCCGGCTGAGCCGGGGCCGTGCGGCCTCATGCGGCGAGCAGGAAGCCCTTGCGGTCGGTGGCGACGGCTGCGCCGTCCCGGATGCTCTCGTCGTCGCCGATGCGGGAGCCGGGCGCGACCCGCGCGCCCTCTCCCACGGTCGTGCGCACGCCGATGTGGGCGTTCGCGCCGATCATGGCGCCGGGGCCGATGTGCGCCCCGACCTCGATCGTCGCCTTCGGCCCGATGAGCGCGTTGGCGTCGATCCACGCGCCGCGCGCGACGCGCGCGCCCGCGGAGATCCGCGCCCCCGGTTCGACATAAGCGCCCGCTTCCACACGCGCGTCCGGATGGACCTTCGCTCCTGTGGCGATCAGTCCACGTCCGTTCACGTGCTTGCGATAGCGCAGCAGTTCGCCGTGGTCATTCTCGATGTCGACGTAGTTCTTTCCCACGATGCCCTTCTGCGGCCCCGGGCGAGGCCGGACATCTGCGACAACGCCGGCGTCCCGGCAGGTATTCCCCTGAATGGACGCTTTCGCTGCTGCTCGATGCACCCGGCTCGACGGGGGCATTCTGGTGTTGATCGGCGGAATCGGATGGTCAGATCGCCTCGCGGGGTCGGCCCGCGTAGGCTTGCGGCATGGCGCACGGGAAGGGATCGGCACCTCGCCGCGGCGGCGCCGCCCGCGGCGGTGCGCGCGGCCGGTCCACAGGCCGACGCGCTCCCGGGCGCACGACCCCCGCGCCGAAGACGACCCCCGGCCCGAAGACGGCGCCCGCGCCGGAGCCGGAAGCGCCCCGCACCTTCCGTCTCGGCGCCGTGCCCGGCGCGACTCCCGGTCGCTGGGTGGACCGCTGGAGCAGCCGCAGGCCCGAGGTCGCCCTCGAGCTCGTGCCGCTCGAGGTCGCGGAGCAGCGCAGGGCGCTCGACGACGGGCGCGTCGACGCCGCGATCGCGCGACGCCCGATCGATGACGACGGCCTCCACGTCATCGCGCTGTACGACGAGGTGCCGGTCGTCGTGATGTCGAGCGAGTCCGACCTGACGGTCGTCGACGAGCTCGAGGCGTCCGACCTCGACGGCTCCGTGCTCATCGTGCCGGGCGACGATGTGCTCGGCCCGTTCGACCTCCCGGGCACCGTGCCGCCGCGCTTCGACACGATCGAGACGACCGCGGATGCGATCGCGACGGTCGCCACGGGCGTCGGCATCGCCATCGTGCCGATGTCCCTCGCCCGGCTGCACCACCGGCGCGACGTGACGTACCGGCCGCTCGTCGGCGGCCCGGTCTCGTCGGTCGTCTTCGCGTGGCGGCGCGACCGCGACTCCGCGGACATCCAGGACTTCGTCGGCATCATCCGAGGACGCACCGCGAACTCCTCCCGCTGACCTGGTCATCCGCCCACGCTAACGAGCGCTCCGACCCCGATTCCGGGGGTTGACAGACCCCGGGTCAGGTGCGAGGTGCCGTGAGCAGGTCGATCTGCTCATCGAGGTAGGGAGCCAGCGGGCGGAGGAAGCCCGCAGGCGACCAGCGCACGCTGAGCACGCCGTTCTGCCATGACAGCGGGCCATCCGCCCCGCCGTCGGCGACCGCGTCGACGTCGATCGCGGACCATCCGAGGTGGAGCGTCTCCCCCTCGGCGAACCCGCCGCGGAACGCCATCGCCCGCAGCTCCGCGCGCCGCCGCTGCGACTCGGCCGCGTAGCCGCGGCGCACCTCCTCGGCGGCGCGCAGGATCTCGCCCGTCGCGAGGAGCCCGTCGTCGGTCAGCAGGAGGACGCCGAGATGCCATCCCTCGCCGACCCGCACGATCCGCGGGCGCGCGCCGAGCGCTCCGCGCAGGCGCCCCGGCTCGCGCAGCTGCCCGAGGCCCTCGCGGGGGATGCCGCGAAGACGGTCGCGCGCATCGGCGAGCAGCGAGCGGAGGTCGTCCACCCGCCCCACGATAGCCCGCTACGCGGCGGTCGGCCCGTCGCCGCCCGAGCGCGGGAGGATCGACAGCGGCGCGATCGGGGCCGGGCGCTCGCCGTGCAGCTCGCGGTGCAGGCGCTCCATCCGGTCGTCGAGCTCTGCGGCCGTGACGGCCGCGTCGCGCAGGCTGTCGATGAGCCGCGCCGGCACCTGCTTGTCGTACTTGTAGTAGATCTTGTGCTCGAGGCTCGCCCAGAAGTCCATCGCGATCGTGCGGAACTGCACCTCGACGGGAACCGACACCATGCCCGTCGACAGGAACACCGGCACCTCGACGATCGCGTGGAGGCTCTTGTAGCCGTTCGCCTTCGGGTGGGCGATGTAGTCCTTGACCTCGCGCACGCTGATGTCGTCCTGGCTCACGAGCAGCTCGAAGAGTCGGTACGCGTCGGTCACGAAGCTGCAGGTGACGCGGACGCCCGCGATGTCGAGGATGCTCGCGCGGATGGCCTCGATCGTCGGATCGATGCCCTTGCGGTCGGCCTTCTCGGCGATGCTGTCCATCGACTTGAGGCGGCTCGAGACGTGCTCGATCGGGTTGTAGGCGTGCTGGTGCTCGAAGTCCTCGCGGAGGATGGAGAGCTTCGTCTCGATCTCGCGCATCCCGAAGCGGTACTCGTTGAGGAACCGCTGCATCTCATCGCGGAGCGAGCGAGCGTGCTCCAGCATGTCCTCGTCGACGGGGATCGAGCTCATGAGGCCCACGCTAGGGTCGTGCGCTATGGGATCCCTGTGAGATCCGCCTGGAGCACCCGGGCGCGGCGTTAGCCTGGGGCCATGGGCACTCTCTACTACGGCGCATCCGCGACGCCGATCTCCGTCGAAGACCGTGCTCTCGCTCACCTCAAGGTCGTGATCATCAGCAAGCTGCGCCGCGACGAGAGCTTCTCCGTCTCGTGGCGCCACCGCGAGGGCGAACCCGAGGGCCGCAGCACCATCTGGGTGCACCCTGCGATCCCGCTGCGCTTCGAGTTCGAGGAGCCCGTCGCCCCCGAGCTCGACCGCCAGTGGCTCGAGGACCTCGCCGTCTCGGCCAACGCGCTCGGCGGCATCCAGCTCGTCGAGGAGCCGCCGACGCACGGCTGACGGGTCAGAGCGGGTCGCCGCCGGGCGCCTCGGCCGGCTCCGCCGGCTCGGGCATGATCGTGAGCCCCGACGGCCCGCTCGCGGCCTTCATGAGCTCATCCAGCCACACGCGGTTGAGCCGCGGCGAGCGCCCGCCGGAGAACTGGAACTGCAGGGGCACCGCGGGGTGCAGCCAGAAGCTGCGACGCCCCGTGCCCTCGCCCAGGGACGCATCGAACATGAAGGGCTCGGAACGGCGGAGCTTGTTCATGACCACGATGCGCAGATGCGCAAGGGTACGGTCGTCCATTTCGACGGAGTCGCCGCCCAGTCCGTAGATGAATTTGCCCACGAAGCGACTCTAACCGGTACAGGCGTCGAAAATCACGGCTTCGTCACGCCGCGTCAGATCGCGTCGGCCGGGCCGGGCCTGTCCCGGTGCACCTCGCCGCGCCATCCGCCCGTCGCGGTGCCGCGCGACTCCATGAACTCCTTGAACCGCTCGAGGTCCCGCTGCGCCTGTGCGGAGTCGACGCCGATCGCCGCTCCGAACGACTCGAGCATCCCCTCCGGCTCCCACACCATGCGGAGCGTCACGCGCGTGCCGTTCTCGATGGGCGCGAAGTCGACCCGCCCGACGTGGAAGATCCCGTCGGTGCTCTGCCAGACGATGTGGTCGTCCGGCACCTGATCGACGATGTCGGCGTAGAAATCCTCGGTGAATCCGCCGATCGTCACCGACCAGCGCGAGCGCACCTCGTCGATCTGGCGGACGGATCTCACCGCGCCGAGGTACTCCGGGAAGGTCTCGATCTGGGTCCACTGGTTGTAGACCTCTTCGAGCGGCGCCTCCACGTCGATCTCTGCGCTCAGCGATGTGGCCATGGTGCCTCCTCCCGGCGGCTCCGTCCCCAGGTCGCCGCCCCCTCGCTCCTCACGCTACGCATCCGCTTCCTGTCCGGTACCCCGGTTGACGCCACACTCCTCACGTTGTACCGGCTGGGTGCGCGGCACCCACCCTGTCCTAGCCGGGCGCGTCGCGCGCCGTCAACCTCCTCCCGCGCGGCGGAGAAGCGCCATAGGGTGACGGCATGGCAGCACAGGTCAAGGGCGCATCCGATGACGACGAGACCGTCGGGATGCGCGTCGTGTTCTGGTCCTGGTTCTCGATCGTCGCGGTCGGACTCGCGATCATGATCGTCCTTCCGCTGACCGGGCGCTGAGGAGGGGTCCATGCCGCGCTTCATCCGCGACAACGCGCTGTCGCTCTTCTTCCTCGCGATCTTCGTCGCGACCCTCGTCGGGCAGGCGTTCGTGGGCCACGCGAACAACAACGAGGAGCTCGTCCGCCACGGCCAGCCCGAGATCCCGCTCGGCGAGTTCGTCACGTCGTCGGCGTTCCTCGTCGACGTCGCCGAGAACTGGCAGAGCGAGTTCCTGCAGTTCTTCCTCTTCATCCTCGCGACCGTGTGGCTCATCCAGCGCGGCTCGCCCGAGTCCAAGCGCCCCGATGACGAGGGCCCCGGCTCCGACGAGGAGCAGCTCGTGGGCGAGCACGCTCGAGCCGACTCCCCCGCCTGGGCGAAGCTGCGCGACTGGCGCCAGAGGCTCTACGGCAACTCGATGCTCATCGTCATGGGCGCGATCTTCGTGCTCTCCTGGTTCGCGCAGTCGCTCGGCGGGCTCGTGGTCGCGAACGACGAGGCCGCGCAGCACGGCGAGCCCGCGATGACCTGGCTCGCGTACGTCGCGGGGCCGGAGTTCTGGAACCGGACGCTGCAGAACTGGCAGTCCGAGTTCCTCGCGGTCGGCTGCATGGTCGCCTTCTCGATCTACCTCCGCCAGCGCGGGTCCGCCGAGTCGAAGCCCGTCGGGGCCCCGCACGCGGAGTCGTCGATCGAGTCGGAGTGACGCCCTCCTCGGAGGGCCGTGCGAGCGCGGTCTGAGAGGATGGCCGGATGACCGCGACCCTCGTGGCCGGCGGGATCGCCGGCGGATACGGCCATCGGACGCTCTTCTCGGGGGTGGACCTCACGGTGTCCCCCGGCGACGTGGTCGGGGTCGTCGGCGTGAACGGAGCGGGCAAGTCGACGCTGCTGCGCATCCTCGGCGGTGTGCTCGAGCCGCAGGCCGGCACGGTGTCGCTCTCTCCCGCCGACGCGTTCGTCGGCTACCTGCCGCAGGAGCACGAGCGCGTCGAGGGCGAGAGCGTCGCGGCGTACCTCGCGCGGCGCACGGGGTGCCAGGCGGCGAGCGCGGAGCTCGAGGCCGCGGCGGCGGCGCTCGCCGACCCGGCCGCCCATCCCGCGGGCGTCGACCCCGCAGACGCGTACGCATCGGCGCTCGATCGCTGGCTCGCGAGCGGAGCGGCCGACCTCGACGAGCGCATCCCCGCGGTCCTCGCCGATCTCGGTCTCGAGCTGGACGGCGAGGCGGCGGGCCGCACCCCGATGACCTCCCTCTCCGGCGGTCAGGCCGCACGGGTGGGTCTCGCGGCGCTCCTCCTCTCGCGCTTCGACCTCGTGCTGCTCGACGAGCCGACGAACGATCTCGATCTCGACGGCCTCGCGCGTCTCGAGGCGTTCGTGAAGGGGGTCCGCGGGGGCGTCGTGCTCGTGAGCCACGACCGCGAGTTCCTCTCGCGCTGCGTCACGCGCGTGCTCGAGCTCGACCTCGCGCAGTCGTCGAACCGCGTGTTCGGCGGCGGGTACGACGCGTACCTCGAGGAGCGCGAGGTCGCGCGCCGTCACGCCCGCGAGGCGTACGACGAGTTCGCGGAGAAGAAGGCCGACCTCGTCGCCCGCGCGCGCGTGCAGCGGGAGTGGTCGAGCCAGGGCGTTCGGAACGCGCTCCGGAAGGCACCCGACAGCGACAAGCTGCGTCGCAGGGCGTCGACGGAGTCGTCGGAGAAGCAGGCGCAGAAGGTGCGCCAGATGGAGAGCCGGATCGCGCGACTCGAGGAGGTCGAGGAGCCGCGCAAGGAATGGCAGCTGCAGTTCACGATCGGCGCCGCGCCGCGCTCGAGCACGGTCGTCTCGACGCTGACCGGGGCCGTGTTCCGGCGCGGCGACTTCGCCCTCGGTCCCGTGTCGCTGCAGGTCGACGCGGGCGACCGCATCGGCATCACCGGGCCGAACGGCGCGGGCAAGTCGACGCTCCTCGCCGCGCTGCTCGGGAGGATCGCTCCCGACGAGGGATCGGCGAGCCTCGGCGCGAGCGTGCGGATCGGCGAGATCGACCAGGCGCGCTCGCTCCTGGCCGGGGCGACGCCGCTCGCTCGGCGCTTCGAGGAGATCGTCCCCGTGCTCACCCCGGCCGAGGTGCGCACCCTGCTGGCCAAGTTCGGTCTGCGCGCCGACCACGTGTCCCGGCCCGTCGGAGATCTGTCGCCCGGAGAGCGCACCCGTGCGGGCCTCGCGGTGCTCCAGGCGGTCGGCGTGAACCTCCTCGTCCTCGACGAGCCGACGAACCACCTCGACCTGCCCGCGATCGAGCAGCTCGAGCAGGCGCTGGACGGCTACGAGGGCACCCTGCTCCTCGTCACGCACGATCGCCGGATGCTCGAGAACGTGCGCACCGAGCGGCGCTGGCACGTCGAGGCCGGCGTCGTCACCGAGCGGTGACCCCGCGGAGACGGCGACGGGCGCCGGAGGCTCTCACACAGCCGTCCGGCGCCCGCGCCCCTCACGCTCTCAGGACACGAGCTCCTTGAGGCGCGTCGCGAGCTCCTCGCTCGTGTGCACCTCCTGCTCCCGGTTCTCCTCGAGCAGCTTGAGCGCATCGGATGCCCCGAGCGCGGTCACGGGGATGATGAGCGACTGGTAGGCGGCCATCTCGTAGTGCTCGTTGCCGAGCGCGGCCGAGAGGGTCACCTGGTCGCGCAGCGGCTTCGCGGTCTTCGCGATGAGCGACTCGGCCTGCTTGCTGATGCCCTTCGTGCTGGGGGACGCGGCGGTCGACTCGGGCACCTCGAGCAGCTGGAAGACCTTCTTCAGGTTCTCGATCTGCTGCTTCGTCTCATCGGCGTGATGCCGGAACAGCTTCTTCACATCGGGCGACGCCGCCGCCTCCGCGAGCTCGCCGAGTGCCGCGAGCGAGTCGTCCTCCATCGTCAGCGCGGTGCGCAGCTGCAGCCGCAGCAGGTCCTCGGGGGTCTCGAGGTTGACCTGGCTCATGCGTCCTCCTTCTGTCGACGGCCGGCCTGTGCCGGCTGCCTTCGACGCTAGGGGCGGTCGTCTCTCCCGCCCAGCCGCTTGCCAGCGCACCGCGCGCCCTGCTAATGCGCGCGGTGCGCGGTCAACGCCATGGAAGCGCTTCTGTCAAGCCGGTTCCCCGCGCCCCGGCCCGCTCCTAGCCTCGGCACCGTCCGGGTGCCGCAGCACCCGAGGAGGAAGTGGCCCCGACCGGGCCGATCGCGAAGGAGCCGCATCATGCGCACACGAAGGCACTCCCATCCGCTTCTCGTCACGACCGCCGTGGGCGCGGCGGCGCTCGTGACGCTCGCGGGATGCGCCGTCGGCACGGGCGGCCAGAGCGGCGCCGACGACGCCGAGTACTCCTCCGACGCGACCCTCGACGGCGAGCTCTCGGTCATGGGCTTCTCGGGCGTCGACGAGGTCGCGACCTCGCGCATGGACTTCGCCGAGCAGCAGCTCGGGGACGGCGTCGAGGTGAAGCTCACGGAGGGCGAGCTCGACCTGCAGCAGTTCCTGTCGGCCGCCGCGACGGGGTCCCCGCCCGACCTCATCTACGCGAACCGCGACCAGATCGGCTCGCTCGCCGCACGCGGCGCCATCCTCCCCTCGGCAGCTGCTTCGAGGGCGAGGGCATCGACGCCGACGCGTTCGTCGGGCCCGCGCTCGAGCAGGTGACGCTGGGCGGCGAGGTCTACGGCGTGCCCGAGTTCAACACCGTGCAGATCACGATGGCGAACGCCGACCTCCTGGAGGAGGCGGGGCTGTCGGTCGACGACGTGAACGGCTCGGACTGGGAGGCCATGTCCGCCGCCAACGAGGCGCTCATGCAGCGCGACGGCTCGCTCTCGGTGATCGGCGTCGACAGCAAGCTGCCCGAGTTCTTCCCGCTGTGGGCGCGTGCCAACGGCGTCGAGCTGCTCAGCGAGGATGGCCGCGAGGCGAACCTCGACGATCCCGCGGCGATCGAGGCGCTCGAGTGGGCCGTCGGCATCTACGACGCGCAGGGCGGCTTCGGCGACGTCAAGGCGCTGCGCGACTCCGCCGACTTCTTCGGCGAGGGCAACCAGTTCGCGACGGGCGTCCTCGGCGCGATGCCGATGGAGCAGTGGTACGTCAACGTGCTCAACGACGTCTCCCCGGACGCGCCGATGGTCTTCGACACGGTCCGCGACCACGAGGGCGAGCCGATCGCCTACGCGTCCGGCTCGGCCTGGGCGATCCCCTCCGGCGCTGAGAACCCCGAGGCCGCGTGCCGCTGGGCGCGCGCCATGACGTCGGTCGACGCCTGGATCGCGGCTGCCGAGGCTCGCCTCGACCTCCGCGAGGAGGAGGGCAAGCCGTTCACGGGCATCCTCACCGGCAACGCCGAGGCCGACGAGCAGATCCGCGAGATGGTGACCTCGGGCGGGGAGCCGTGGGACAGCGCGGTCGAGGCCGTCTACGAGGCCAACGAGCACACCTTCACCCTGCCGGCGAACCCCGCCGACGCGGAGTTCGAGGCCGCGCTCAACGACGCGATCAACGACGTGCTGTCGGGCGACGCAGAGGCGGCCGATGCGCTCGCCCGCGCCCAGGAGACCGCCCAGGAGGCGCTCGACGAGGCCTGGGCCAAGGTCGAGGAGGGGTCGTGAGGGCGCGCGAGACGCGCGCGGCTCTGCTCTTCCTCAGTCCCTGGATCATCGGCTTCGCCGTCTTCACCGCCTGGCCCATCCTCTACAGCGCCTACCTGTCGCTGACGGACTACGACGTCATCAACGATCCGTCGTTCGTCGGGTTCGACAACTACGCCGAGCTGTTCTCGGACCCGAAGGTCTCCCTCGCGCTCGGCAACACGTTGTTCTTCACGGCCGTCCAGGTGCCGGCCTACGTGATCGTGTCGCTCGTGCTCGCCGTCCTGCTGCAGCGCGCGGGGCGGGCATCCGGCTTCTTCCGCACGGTCTTCTTCCTCCCGAAGATGACCCCGCCGGTCGCCGTGGGCATCCTGTTCCTCCTGCTCTTCAACGGGCAGAGCGGGCTGTTCAACTCCGCGCTCGGCGCCGTCGGCATCGACGGACCGTCGTGGACGACGGACGGCTCGTGGGTGAAGCCGGGCCTCGTCATCATGAGCCTGTGGACCGTCGGCTCGTCGGTGCTCATCCTGCTCGCGGCGCTGCGCGGCGTCCCCGAGGAGCTCTACGAGTCGGCGCGGCTCGACGGGGCGGGCGCGTGGCGCAGGCTCACGAGCGTGACCCTGCCGATGATCAGCCCCGCGCTGTTCTTCGTCGTCGTCGTGAACACGATCGCGGGGCTGCAGACCTTCGACGAGGCGTACACGGCGTTCTTCGGCGCGGGCAACACGACCTACGCCAACGATGCCGCGCTGTTCTACGTCATCTACCTGTTCCAGCAGGCGTTCGAGTTCCTCCACATGGGATACGCGTCGGCGCTCGCGTGGCTGCTGTTCCTCATCGTCATGGTGGTGACGGCCGTCCAGGTGATCGTCTCGCGCCGCCTCGTGTACTACGAGGGGGGTGCGCGATGACCGCCGGGCTCGAGGCGCCAGCGCCCGCGGTCGCGCGCGCCGAGGCGTCCCCGACGACCGCGGCCGAGCGGGGCCGGCGTCCCGTGCCGCTGCGCCGCCGCGTCGGGCGCTGGGTGACCTGGATCGCGCTCGTCGCGGCCGGGATCGTGTTCGCCTACCCCTTCGCGTGGCTCGTGAGCGCGTCGTTCAAGCCGCGCGGCGAGGTGTTCGACAACCGGCTCATCCCCCGGACCTTCACGTGGGACAACTACGTGCAGGTCTGGCAGGAGGCGCCGGTCGCGCTGTGGCTGCTCAACACCGCGGTCGTCACGGTGCTCGCCGCGACGGCGGTGACGCTCTCGAGCGCGATGGTCGCGTGGGGCTTCGCGTACTACCGCTTCCGCGGCCGCGGCGTGCTCTTCGCACTCGTCCTCGGCTCGATGATGCTCCCCGGGGCGGTGACGATGATCCCGACGTTCCTCATCTGGAACGCGCTCGGGCAGGTCGGCACGCTCACCCCGATGTGGGCGCACAACCTGTTCGGCAGCGCGTTCTACATCTTCCTCCTGCGCCAGTTCATGCTGTCGCTCCCGCGCGATCTCTTCGACGCCGCTCGCGTCGACGGGGCGAACGCGTGGCAGCTGTTCTGGCGCATCGCGATGCCGCTGTCGCGCCCCGCCATCGCGGTCACGCTGGTCTTCGAGGTGCAGGCGGTGTGGACCGACCTCATGCGCGCCCTCATCTACCTCCGCGACTCGGCGACCTTCACCATCCCGCGAGGTCTCAAGGCGCTCGTCGACGCCTTCGGCTTCGGCGGCGAGTGGCACTGGGAGATCCTCGTCACGGCGAGCGTCATCACGACGGTGCCGATGATCATCCTCTTCTTCCTCGCCCAGCGGCACATCGTGGAGGGCGTCGTCGCCGGCGGTGTGAAGGGGTGACGCGCGGAGGCGCCCGGCGGCCTCGGCCGCCGGGCGCCTCCTCAGGCGAGCGCTGCCGTCAGGCTGCGGCGCCCGCCTCGCTGCGGATGAACTGGACGTCCTCATCGCTGAGCTTCGTCCCGTCCTCGACCAGCACGCCCGATGCGTTCGAGACCTCCTGCCGGACGGTGCCGACCAGCGGCGCCGCCGGGTACTCCAGGAGGAACTCCTTCGCCTCGGCCGCGAGGTGCGACCACCACTCCCGGATGGGAGGCAGTTCGTCGGCCATGACAGCTCCTTCCGTCGGTGCTCGAACGGTAGATCCGCGGGGCCGCGGGCTTCCATCCGATTGACAGGGCTTCCCCGACGGTGCTAGCCGCGTCGGGCGAACGCCTCCAGGCGCGCGGCGGCGAACGGCGTCGCGGCCTCGCGCGCGATCGCCGCGCGCTCCGCGGCCAGCGCGTCGGCGTACGATCCGTCGAGATCGAGGAGCTCCTTCGTCGCGGACGGCGCGGTCGGACCCGCGCTCCGGATGGCCGAGAGCACGTCGGCGACGGATCCGTCGAGCTCCTCGGGGGACACGACCCGCGTGAGGAGCCCCCACTCGAGCGCCGTCGCGGCGTCGATCCGGCGACCGGTGAGGAGGAGGTCGCGCGCACGCCGCTCCCCGATGGCGCGTGACAGCAGAGCGGTCGCGCCGCAGTCGGGCACGAGGCCGATCGCGCCGTACGCCGGCGTGAACGTGGCCGTGTCGACGGCGACCGCGACGTCGGCGGCGAGCATGATGCCGATCCCGGCGCCCGCGACGATGCCGTTCACGCGCGCGACCACGGGCTGCCGCACCGCCCGCAGCGCCGTCATCGCGCGGTTGGCCGCCCCGACGAGGTCGAGCATGAAGGCGGAGCGGTCGTCGGACGCGGCCATCGCCTGCACGTCTCCGCCCGCGGTGAACGCGCGGCCCGTGCCGGTGACCACGACGATCTCGGCGTCGGAGGCGGCGGCGCGCTGCGCGGCGTCCGCGAGCGCCTCGGCGATCCCGATGTCGAGCACGTTCAGCCGCTCCGGCCGGTTCAGCGTGATCGTCGCGACGGCATCGGCGACCTCGAGCAGCACGGCGTCCATCGGCTTCCTCCCTCCCGCGTCCTCGGCGACGCGGCCCCGGCCATCCTGCCACGGACATCCGGCCCGCTCTTCCCGCCCGCGCGCTTCGCCGGTAGCGTCGAGCCAGACAGACGACGGCGCGGCACGCGCTCGGACGAGACAGAGCGGGGTGGGGCGATGGAGCTCGCTGGCGCATCGGCGGTGGTGACGGGAGGCGCGTCGGGGCTCGGTCTCGCGACCGCGCGGCGTCTCGCGCAGGCGGGGGCGCACGTCGTCGTCGTCGACCTTCCTGGCGCTCCCGGAGAGGCGGCGGCAGCGGAGATCGGCGGCACGTTCGCGCCGGCCGATGTCGTCGACGCCGCCCAGGTGGACGCCGCCCTCGACGCCGCCGAGACCCGCGGCCCCCTGCGCGCGCTCGTGCACTGCGCCGGGCGCATCACGCCCGTCCGGCTGGTCGAGCGCGACGGCTCGCCCGGATCGCTCGAGGCGTTCGAGCAGGTCGTGCGCGTGAACCTCGTGGGCACGTTCAACGTGCTCCGCCTCGCGGCCGCGCGGATGGCCCGCAACGAGCCGCAGGACGGCGAACGCGGCGTGTGCGTGCTCACCGCGTCGGTCGCGGCGTTCGAGGGGCAGATCGGCCAGATCCCCTACACGGCGTCGAAGGCGGGCGTCGCCGGCATGACCCTCGTCGCCGCGCGCGATCTCGCGTCGAAGCTCATCCGCGTCGCGACCATCGCCCCCGGCACGTTCGACACGCCCATGCTCGCGTCGCTGCCCGACGAGGTGCGCGCGTCGCTCGCCGCCGCTGTGCCGCACCCGGCGCGCCTCGGGCGCCCCGAGGAGTTCGCGGCGCTCGCTGCGCACATCGTCGAGAACGCCATGATCAACGGCGAGACGATCCGCCTCGACGGCGCGATCCGCATGCCCCCGCGGTGATCGCGGCCCCCGCGCCCGGTCGCCCCGCGCCGTGGCACCCTGGAGACATCCGCTTCACGACCACGGAGGCCTGCCGATGACCGTCATCCACCCCGTCCGCACGTACCGCAGCGAGGAGCCGCTCCCCCGCGAGCAGCAGCTGGCCTGGCGGATCGCCGAGGTCGCCGCGGACCCCGTGGAGGTCGAGGACGACGTCGTCGACATGGTGATCAACCGCGTGATCGACAACGCCGCGGTCGCTGCGGCATCGCTCACGCGCGGCCCCGTCGTCGCGGCCCGCGCCCAGGCGCTCGACCACCCGGTCTCGCGCGGCGGAGCGGGCGCGACCGTGTTCGGCTGCGCGCTCGACGAGCACACGAGCCCCGAGTGGGCGGCGTGGGCGAACGGCGTCGCGGTGCGCGAGCTCGACTACCACGACACGTTCCTCGCGGCCGAGTACTCGCACCCCGGCGACAACATCCCGCCGCTCGTCGCGGTCGCTCAGCATGTCGGCGCGGACGGCCACGCGCTCGTCCGCGGGATCGCGACCGGCTACGAGATCCAGATGGACCTCGTGCGCGCGATCAGCCTCCACAAGCACAAGATCGACCACGTCGCGCACCTCGGGCCGTCGGCCGCCGCGGGCATCGGGACGCTGCTCGGCCTCGCGCCCGAGGTCGTCTTCCAGGCCGTGTCGCAGGCGCTCCACACGACGACTGCCACGCGGCAGTCCCGCAAGGGCGAGATCTCGACGTGGAAGGCGCATGCGCCCGCCTTCGCCGGGAAGATGGCCGTCGAGGCGGTCGACCGCGCCATGCGCGGGCAGACCTCGCCCTCCCCCATCTACGAGGGCGAGGACGGCGTGATCGCATGGCTCCTCGACGGACCAGAGGGCCGCTACGAGGTGCCCCTGCCCGCGCCCGGGGAGCCGAAGCGCGCCATCCTCGACTCGTACACGAAGGAGCACTCGGCCGAATACCAGGCGCAGGCGTGGATCGACCTCGCGCGACGCCTCGGCTCCGCCCGCCCCGAGCTGCGCGATCCCGAGAACATCCGCTCGATCGTGCTGCACACGTCGCACCACACGCACGTCGTCATCGGCTCGGGCTCGGGCGACCCGCAGAAGTACGACCCGACGGCGTCGCGCGAGACGCTCGACCACTCGATCCCCTACATCTTCGCCGTCGCGCTGCAGGACGGCGGGTGGCACCACGTCGACTCGTATGCGCCCGAGCGGGCCGCGCGCGGCGACACCGTCGCGCTCTGGCGCAAGATCACCACGACCGAGGACCCGGAGTGGACCCGCCGCTACCACTCCGAGGATCCCGACGAGAAGGCGTTCGGCGGGCGGGTCGAGATCGTCCTCGCGGACGGCACGACCGTCGTCGACGAGATCGCGGTCGCCGACGCGCACCCGCTCGGAGCACGTCCGTTCGCGCGTGCGGACTACGTGCGCAAGTTCCGCACGCTCGCGGAGCCCGTGCTCGACGACATCGAGATCGAGCGGTTCCTCGACCTCGCGCAGCGCCTGCCCGAGCTCACCCCCGCCGAGGTCGCCCAGCTCACGATCGTCGCGCGCGCGGGCGTGCTCGAGGCCGTCGCCCTGCCGAAGGGACTCTTCTGATGCTGTACGCGCAGACGCCGGCGCACGAGAAGCGCCGCCTGCTCCGCGAGCGGCTCGCGTCGGGCGAGCTGCTCCGCTTCCCCGGCGCCTTCAACCCGCTCTCCGCGCGTCTCATCGAGCGCAAGGGGTTCGACGGCGTGTACATCTCGGGCGCCGTGCTGTCGGCCGATCTCGGGCTGCCCGACATCGGGCTCACGACGCTGACCGAGGTCGCGCAGCGCGCGGGTCAGATCGCGCGGATGACCGAGCTGCCCGCGATCGTCGACGCCGACACGGGCTTCGGCGAGCCGATGAACGTCGCGCGCACCGTCCAGACCCTCGAGGACGCGGGCGTCGCGGGCCTCCACATCGAGGACCAGGTGAACCCCAAGCGGTGCGGCCACCTCGACGGCAAGGAGGTCGTCGACCTCTCGACCGCGACCCAGCGCATCCGCGCCGCCGCCGATGCCCGCCGCGACGGGAACCTCCTCATCATGGCGCGCACCGACATCCGCGCGATCGCCGGCCTCGACGCCGCGATCGACCGCGCGAAGGCCCTCGTCGACGCGGGTGCGGACGCGATCTTCCCCGAGGCGATGAAGGACCTCCGCGAGTTCGAGGCGGTCGCGTCGGCCCTCGACGTGCCGGTGCTCGCGAACATGACCGAGTTCGGAAAGAGCGACCTGTTCACCGTCGACCAGCTGCGCGACGCGGGCGTGCGGATGGTCATCTGGCCCGTCTCGCTGCTGCGGATGGCCATGGGCGCGGCCGAGCGCGCCCTCGACACCCTGAACGCGGACGGCAGCCTCGACGCCCAGGTCGGCGCGATGCAGCACCGCGCCGACCTCTACGAGCTCATCGACTACTCCGGATACAGCCGGTTCGACGCCGGCGTCTACGACTTCACGATCGAGAAGTGACAGGAGCGCGAACATGACGGACATCAAGAAGGGGCTCGTGGGCGTCGTCGTCGACGAGACGGCCGTGTCGAAGGTCGACCCCGAGACGAACAGCCTGCTCTACCGCGGCTACCCCGTGCAGGAGCTCGCCGCGACGCAGCCGTTCGAGGCGGTCGCCCACCTGCTGTGGCACGGCGAGCTGCCGACCGACGACGAGCTCGCGACCCTGCGGGCCGAGGAGCGGCGCCATCGCGCGCTCGCGCCCGAGGTCAAGGCCGTCATCGACCTCGTCCCGACGGCCGCGCACCCCATGGACGAGGTCCGCACCGCGGTGAGCGCCCTCGGCGCCGCCGAGCTCGGCGGCCTCAGCGCCGTGGCCTCGGGCGGCACGGCCGAGCAGAACCTCGACCGCAGCCTGCGCCTCTTCGCGGCCCTCCCCGCGATCGTCGCGTACGGCCAGCGCCGCCGCCGCGGGCTCGAGGCCATCCCTCCGCGCGACGACCTCGACTACGCGGCGAACCTCCTGTGGATGACCTTCGGCGAGGAACCGCACCCCGTCGTCGTCGACGCGTTCAACCGCTCGATGATCCTGTACGCCGAGCACTCCTTCAACGCCTCGACGTTCACCGCGCGGGTCGTGACGTCGACGCTCAGCGACCTGTACTCCGCGGTCACGGCGGCCATCGGCGCGCTCAAGGGCCCGCTGCACGGCGGCGCGAACGAGGCCGTGCTCGACATCTTCGACGAGATCGGCGAGGCGTCGAACGTCGTGCCGTGGCTCGACGACGCGCTCGCGCAGAAGCGCAAGATCATGGGCTTCGGGCACCGCGTGTACAAGCGCGGCGACTCGCGCGTTCCGACCATGCGCGCCGCGCTCGAGTCGCTCGTCGCGCACTACGACCGGCCCGAGGTGCTCGAGCTCTACACGGCGCTCGAGACCGAGTTCGTGAACCGCAAGGGCATCTACCCCAACCTCGACTACCCGTCGGGCCCGGCGTACAGCCTCATCGGCTTCGACACGCTGACCTTCACGCCGCTCTTCGTCGCGGCGCGCGTGACGGGGTGGACCGCG
Source organism: Microbacterium sp. JZ37 (assembly GCF_035188445.1). NCBI lineage: Bacteria > Bacillati > Actinomycetota > Actinomycetes > Micrococcales > Microbacteriaceae > Microbacterium > Microbacterium sp. JZ37. The sequence continues at coordinate 2,806,070 of NZ_CP045253.1, forward strand.
CACATCATGGAGCAGGCCGCGTCGAACGCGCTCATCCGCCCGCTCTCGGCGTACACCGGCCCCGCCCAGCGCGGGGTGCCCGGCTACGAGCCCGACGAGATCGACCGCGAGATCGCCGAGCGCGCGGAGGAGTCGGCCTGACACCGGCCGACGCCAGGACGAGGAGGTCCGGATGTCCGAGAAGGTCGCGATCGTATCGGGAGCGCGCACGCCCGTGGGGTCGTTCGCGGGAGCGTTCCGCGACACCGACGCGCATCTGCTCGGCGCCGCCGCGGTCCGCGAGACGCTGCGCCGCGCCGCCGTCGACGGCGCGGAGGTCGGCGAGGTCGTGATGGGCTGCGTCGCGCAGTACGGAGCCGACGCCTACAACGCGCGCCGCGTCGCGCTCGCGGCCGGGCTCGCCCCGAGCGTGCCCGCCCTCACCGTGAACCGGCTGTGCGGCTCGGGCCTGCAGGCGATCTGGTCGGGCGCGCAGGAGCTCCTCTGGGGCGACGTCGACGTCGTCGTCGCGGGCGGCGACGAGAGCATGTCGCGCACGCCCTTCCTCGTCGACGACGCCCGCGGCAACGCGCGCTTCGGCGACCGCGCCCTGCGCGACGGGACCCTCGCGATCCTCACCGACCCGTTCAGCGGCCGCCACATGGGCACGACGGCCGAGACCGTCGCCGAGCGGTACGGCGTGTCCCGGGCCGAGCAGGACGCGTTCGCGCTCGAGAGCCAGCGGCGAGCCGCGAGCGACGCCGCGCGCACGGCCTTCGCGGAGGAGATCGTGCCCGTGACGACGGCCGGGCGCACGCCGGTCGAGGTGTCGCAGGACGAGCATCCGCGCCCCGACACGACCCTCGAGGCGCTCTCGCGCCTGCGGCCCGCCTTCCAGGAGGGCGGCACGGTCACGGCCGGCAACGCCTCCGGGATCAACGACGGCGCGGCCGCGACCGTGCTCCTGCGCGCATCGGATGTCCGCGCGCGCGGGCTCGACGCGCTCGCGACGATCGAAGCGGTCGCGACCGCGGGCATCGAGCCCGGCCTCATGGGGTACGCGCCCGTCATCGCGCTGGCCCGCCTGTTCGAGCGGACGGGGCTCGCGCCGCAGGACGTCGACGTCTTCGAGGTGAACGAGGCGTTCGCCGCGCAGGCCGTCGCGGTCATCCGCGACGCCGGCCTCGACCCCGCCCGGACGAACCCCTACGGCGGCGCGATCGCCCTGGGCCATCCCGTCGGCGCGACCGGAGCCATCCTCGCGGTGCGCGCGGCTCTCGATCTGCGCCGCCGCGACCTCGAGTTCGCGGTCGTCACGCTCTGCATCGGCGGCGGCCAGGCGATCGCCGCTCTGCTGCGCCGCTGGGACGGGTGAGCGGCAAGCGCTTTCCTACGCACGGTTCCGGCGCCGAGCGGCGCCTCATCTTGCGCAAACTCTAAAGAACGGCGTTTTCTTCGCGAAGTTTCTTCTCCCGCACCCCTTGCGGGGGGCGCATCCTGGACTCGACGCGGCACCGACCGCCCCCAGATCGCCGACAGAAGGAGAACACCATGAACGCTCCGGCCCTCGAGTACGACACCGACGCCTTCGACTTCGCCGCGGTTCCGGCGTGGTTCGACCGCCACCCGTCGCAGGCGGAGGGCGAGGACGACTGATCCTCCCCCGCACCTCCCGCGACGACGCGCGGCAGCGCCCCCTCCATCGACGGAGGGGGCGCTGCGCTGTCAAGGCCTTCCGAACGGGCGCGCCGCGCGGGAGACTGGCCTCATCCGAAGAGAGAGGTGCGACATGAGCACGTTCCCCGACCAGCCCTCACGTCCCTCGGACCCCGAGCACCGTCACCCCTCCCAGGCCGAGGGCGAGGACCCCGACGAGATCGAGTCGTCGAGCGATCCGATCGAGTTCGGGCATCCCTCGCAGGCCGAGGGCGAGGACGACTGAGCGCGGAGCTCAGATCGCGGCGATCGTCCAGGACGCGACCTCGACGGGCGCTCCCGGCTCGAGGAGGACGAGGTCCGTGCCCGAGTTGAAGGCGTCGGGCGGGCACGTCATCGGCTCGACCGCGAGACCGGCGCGGTGGCCCGCGCCGCGGCCGGGCAGGTCGGCGGTGTGGATCTGCACCCACGGGCAGCGCTCGTCCCAGGACATCCGCACGCCCGAGCCGTCGCCATCCGTCAGCGAGACGACGGCCAGCGCCCCCTGCCGCGCGAGGCCCGTGTAGGCGTGGTCGATCTCGACGGCGCCGATGCGGCGCGCGTCGCGGAAGTCGAAGCGCTCGGCATCGTCGGTCACGGGGGCGAGCCCCGTCGGCGACAGCCGGTCCTCCGTGACGTTCAGCACGGTGTCGGCCGGGAGGGAGAGCATCCAGTCGTCGACCGCGCCGGCGCCGCCGACGAGATACGGGTGCGGGCCCGTGCCGAACGGGGCGCGCGCAGCGCTCTCGTTGACCGCCGAGACGGTCTGCGTGAGACCGAAGTCGGGGTCGAGCGCGTAGGTCGTGGTGACCGTGACGCGCCACGGGTACGCCTCCTGCGGCTCGATCGTCGCGGCGAGCGTCACGTGGGCGCCGCTCTCCTCGACGATGCGGAAGCCGGCCCAGGAGAGGAGCCCGTGCAGCGCGTGGCCGCGCGACGGCTCCGTGAGGGCGAGCTGGTACTCGACGCCGTCGAAGCGGTAGCGCCCGTCGACCACGCGGTTCGGCCACGGCGCGAGCGTCGTGCCGCGATACGCCGGACGCACCTCGTCCGCGCGGAACGGCACGACGAGGTCGCGCCCCTCGAAGGTCAGCGCGCGGAGCGTGGCCCCCACGCTCGCGACGGCGGCCTCATATCCGCCCGCTCGCAGGATGTGCTGAGTGCCCGAGACATCGGCGTGCGTGGTCATTTCGCTCCCTCATCGGATGTGCGCGCTCACATTCGCGCGATCGCCAGTATCCCGCGTCCGAGGCGCGCGCGCGAACCCGACGTGCGGAGCCGCCCTCAGCGGCGCGCGAGCTCGCGCTCGGCCGGGGTGCGCGCGCCCGGTGCGAGGAAGATCGCGACCGCGACGAGCGCGAGCACCACGATGAGGGCCGCGCGCAGCCCGAAGTGCTCGCCGAGCAGGCCGAGCACGGGCGGTCCGACGAGGAACGCGACGTAGCCGATCGTCGCCGCGAACGAGACGCGCGCGGCCGTGTCCTCGCCCGAGTCGCCCGCGACCGAGAGCGCGAGCGGGAAGCCCAGCGACGTGCCGAGACCCCACAGCACGACCGCGGCCGCGGCGGCCGCCTGGCTGTCGACGAAGATGACGACCGCGAGCCCGATCGCCCCGAGCAGCGCGCTCGCGGCGAGCACCGTCGGGCGCCCGAAGCGGTCGACGAAGCGCCCGCCGGCGAAGCGGCCGACGGTCATCGAGACCGCGAAGATCGCATAGACACCCGACCCGAGCGCCGCATCGACGCCGTGCCCCTCGACCATGAGGATCGGCAGCCAGTCGCCCGCTGTCCCCTCCGCCATCGCGAGGGCGAGGATGATGCCGCTCACGAGGAGGAGGCCGGGGTCCCGCCAGACTGCGGCGCGCGGGGCGCGTCGACCGCGCTCGCGCGGCGTCGCGCGGCGGCCGATGCCGCTCGGGACGTTGCGGATGGCCGCGGCGAGCACCACCGCGATGAGCGCGGCGACGACGGCGAGATGCACGGCGACGGGGAACGCCGCGGCCGTGAGCAGCATGCCCGCGACTGCCCCGACGACCGTGCCGAGGCTGAAGAAGCCGTGCATGAGCGGCATGACGGAGCGGCCGATCGCCTGCTCGACCTCGGCGCCCTCGACGTTCAGCGCCACCTCGGCGCCGCCCATCCCGAGCCCGAACAGGCCGAGCCCGACCGCGACGAGCGGTGCGATCCCGAGGGCCGCCCCGAGCCCCACGACCGCCACGCCGGTCGCGCTCGAGAGCGTCCCGACGGCGATCACGGGGCGCGTCCCGAACCGGGCGACGAGCGCACCCGAGGACAGGATGCCGATCATCGATCCGACCGAGAGCCCGAAGAGGATGAATCCCATCTCGTCGATGCGCGCGCCGAGCAGCCGCTGCACGTCGGGCGTCCGCGTCACCCACGACGAGATGCCGATTCCGGGGAGGAGGAACATCACGAAGAGCGCGTTCCGGCGCTGACGGATGGCAGGGGTCACTTGTACGATGGTACACACTCAGGCGCGGGAGGGGCCGAGTCCACGGACATGAGAGATTGGTCGGCATGAGCGGCAGCCGCAGGCAGGTTCCGAACGACCCCGACCGCCGGTCGCGCATCCTCGAGGCCGCCCTCGACGTCATCGCCGAGGTCGGGGTGCACAAGACCACGCATCGGCGCATCGCGGCGCGCGCCGAGGTGCCGCTCGGGTCGCTCACGTACTACTTCTCGAGCCTCGAGGACATCCTCGAGCAGGCGTTCGAGAGCCTGTCCGTCGAGATGTCGGCGCGCTACCGGCGCAGCCTCGAGGAGGCAGCCGGCCCTGCCGAGGCGGAGGCCGCCGTCGTCGACCTCATCTGCGGCGCGGAGTACGCGGTGCCGCGCGAGATGGTCCTGCTCTTCGAGATGTACGCGTACGGCAATCACAACGCCGCCGTCGCCGAGCTCGCGCGCACGTGGCTCCTGCGCAGCCGCGACAGCCTCACCCTCCACTTCTCGCCCGACGTCGCGCGCGCCCTCGACGCGCTCGTCGAGGGCTGGCCCATGCACCGCACGTTCGAGCACCGCCCGCTCGACCGCTCCCTCGTGGCCGCCACCGTGCACGCGGTCGTCGTCGGACTCCAGGCGCGCGAGGGCTGAGCGCCCGCATCCGCGAGGATGGAGGGATGAGCACCCGAAGGATCCCCGCGGCCTCCCGCGCCGTCGGCAGCGGCGACGGCGGCCTGAAGCGCGAGCTGCGCAGCCGCCACATCCAGATGATCGCGCTGGGCGGCGCGATCGGGACGGGGCTCTTCTACGGGTCATCCGACGCGATCGGCGTCGCGGGGCCATCCGTCCTCCTGGCGTACCTCGTCGTGGGCGCGGTGATCTTCCTCATCATCCGCGCGCTCGGGGAGATGTCGGTCGACGAGCCCGTCTCGGGAGCCTTCAGCCACTACGCGCACCGCAACTGGAGCCCGCGCGCGGGCTTCGTGTCGGGCTGGAACTACTGGTTCAACTACATCGCGGTCGCGATGGTCGAGCTCTCCGTCGTCGGATCGTTCGTCAACTACTGGCTCCCTGCCGTTCCGACGTGGGTCTCGGCGGCGATCGTGCTCGTGCTCATCACGGGCGTGAACCTCATCGGCGTGCGCGCGTTCGGCGAGTTCGAGTTCTGGTTCGCGATCATCAAGGTCGCGGCCGTGATCGCGATGATCGTCCTCGGCGTCGTCGTCGTGGTGCTCGGGATCAACAGCAGCGCCGATCTGCCGACGCCGAGCTTCGCGCATCTCGTCGATGACGGAGGCTTCTTCCCCCTCGGCGTGGGCGGCACCATCGCCTCGCTCGCGATCGTCGCGTTCTCGTTTGGCGGCACCGAGCTCGTCGCCGTGACCGCGGGCGAGGCGGCAGACCCGGAGCGCACGATCCCGAAGGCCGTGAACCAGGTCGTCCTGCGGATCCTCATCTTCTACATCGGCGCGCTCGCGGTGATCATGTCGGTCGTGCCGTGGTCGCTCCTCGACGGCGAGACGAGCCCGTTCGTGCAGATCTTCGACCGCGTGGGCATTCCGGGCGCCGCGCACATCCTCAACCTCGTCGTGCTCACGGCGGTCGTGTCGGTCTACAACTCGGGTCTCTACTCGAACGGGCGCATGCTCTACTCGCTCGCGCAGCGGGGCAGCGCGCCCGCGTATCTCGGCCGGCTCTCCCGCCGCGGCGCGCCCGTCGCCGGAGTGCTCACGTCGTCGGCCGTCACCGTGATCGCGGTCGTCGTCGTGTTCCTGTGGCCCGAGTTCGCGTTCCAGTACCTGCTGTCGATCGCGCTCATCGCCGCGATCATCAACTGGGGCATGATCGTCATCACGCAGATGAGGTTCCGCCGGCGGATCGGTCCGGATGCCGCGGCCGCGCTGGCCTTCCCGCTTCCGTTCGCGCGGGTCGCGCCGTGGATCGTCCTGGCCTTCCTCGCAGGCGTCGTCGTGCTCATGGCGTTCTCGCCGCAGTACCGCACGGCGGTCGTCATCGGGCCGGTCTGGATCGGCGTCCTGCTCGCGGCGTACGAGATCCGCGTGCGCCGGGCGAAGCGGGCCGACGCCGCCTAACCCGCCCCGGGCGGATCCGCAACCCCCTCCCGTCCTCCCCGGGGGCTCTGCCTATCGTCGCCCCATGCTCACCGTGGACATCCCCGACGACGACCGACTGCTCGACCTCCTCGCGCATCGTCACCCCGCGAGCGCGACCATCGCCCTGGAGTCGTCCCCGGTTCCGGCGGATCATGAGCGCGTGCGGATCGCGCTGCGCGATGCGATCGACCAGGTCGCCGATCGTCTCGCGCAGCGCGGGATCCCGGCCGAGGAGCAGCGCGCCGTGATCCGCCGACTCCGGGAGACGCTCGACGACGACGGGTTCTGGGAGCACCAGTCCCGCTCCCTCCTCCTGCTCGCCTCACCTGAGCGGCGCGAGGCGTTCCGGCTGCCGTTCCCCGTGCAGGATCAGGTCCGTGTGGGCTCGCGCTTCGCGATCCGCGCGCTCCTGCGCACGCGCGACCACCATCCGTGCGCCTTCGTGCTGCAGCTGTCGAAGCACCGCGCGCGCCTGACCGAGCTGCAGGCCGACGGATCGCTCGTCGAGCACCCGCTCGACCTCCCCGACGACCTCGACCTCGTGTTCGCGCGCGCCGACAACGACGGACAGCTCGACCGCGACCGCGCTCGCGGGGCCGACGGAGATCAGAACGAGCGCGAGCGCTTCTGTCGCGCCGTGCAGGACGAGGTGGTCCGCATCGTCCCGCGCGGCGTCCCGCTCATCCTCTCGATCTCCGACGATCTGGCAACCGCGTACCGCGCGCAGAACACGCACGATGCGCTGCTCGAGACCGCGATCCCCGCGCATCCCGATTCGCTCGACGATCGTCGGCTCGGCGACGAGGCTCGCGCCATTCTCGAGGATCGCCGCCGGGCCGCGACCGAGCAGTGGAAGGAGCGCTTCGGCGAGCTGCGCTCGCAGGGCCTCGCGACGTCGCGCCTCGAGGAGGTCGCGGCCGCCGCGGCCGCTGCCGCGATCGCCGAGCTGCGATTCGACCACGCGGCCGATCTGCCCGGGACGCTCGACGAGTTCGGCCGCGTCGTGGAGGACGGCGAGGATGCGGCCCTCATCGAGGACGTCATCGCGCGCGTCCTCGAGTCGGGCGGCGAGGTCCGGGCTGTCCGGCGCGAGGATCTCACCGACGGCGCCCCGCTCGCCGCCGTCCTGCGGTTCACCGTGCCGACGCCGCGATAGGGGGCTCTGGCGCCCATAGGGTGGGGGCGTGCTCACGATCGGCGTCGACCTCGCAGCGGAGGCCCAGCGGACGGCCGCGGCCGGGATCGAGTGGACGGATGGCTCCGCTCGGCTCACGAGCCTCGCCGTCGGAATCGACGACGTGCAGATCGTCGCGCTCGCACAGGGGGCGGACGTCGTGGCGATCGACTGCGCATTCGGCTGGCCGGCCGAGTTCGTCGCCTTCGTCTCCGCGCACGAGCGCGGTGAGATGTCGCCGCGATCGCTCTCCGGGAGTGACTGGCGCCGTCGGCTCGCCTATCGTCACACCGATCGGGCGGTGCGGGAGGTGACCGGGCGGTGGCCGCTGAGCGTCTCGACGGACCGACTCGGGATGACCGCCATGCACTGCGCGGAGCTGCTCGCCGCCTTCGAGGCGGCAGGCGAGCGCATCGACCGCTCGGGCGCGGGAAGGCTGGTCGAGGTCTACCCCGCCGCGGCCCTGCGACTCTGGGGTGTGCAGACAGCTGGCTACAAGACCCAGCCGGACGCGCGGATGCGGGCCGCGGAGTCGCTCCTCGGCCTCGCCCCGTGGCTCGACGTCGACGATGGTCAGCGCGATCTGCTCGGCCGTTCCGACGATGCACTCGACGCGCTCGCGGCGGCGCTCAACGCGCGCGCCCACGCACTCGGGCACACCCTCCCCGTACCCGACGAGCTGCGCCCCGCGGCTCAGACCGAGGGATGGATCGCACTCCCGACCGCGCCGCTCGACTCGCTGACGAGCAGGTCGAGCTCGTCCGCCTCGATCTCGGCAACCCATTCGTCATAGAGCAGCTGCTGCCAGGCCTCATCGAACGGAGGCGCGTCCGGCAGCACATCGGGGATCGGCACGTCGACCTCGAGGTCAGCATCGATCTCGACCTCGTCCTCGAGAGACGGCCACTCCCCCGGCGGCGCGGCGCCGGATCTCGCCCTCGGCTCCGGAAGGGACTCGAACCGGACCTGGGGTCTCGGGCGATCGACCGAGGTCCGCCCGATCGGGCTGACCCACTCGAGCACCCCGGGGCTGACCTGGCGGACGGTCCACGGCGAGTGGTGCTTGTCGAGGTGACAGCCCTCGCACAGGCACTCCAGATTGCCCACGCACGTCTCCCCACCGCGCAGATACGGGATCGTATGGTCGAGATCCGCCGTCGCCGCTCGGTTCTCGCACCCCGGGCCACGGCACGATTCGTCCCGCGCGAGGAGGAACCGGCGCTGCGCAGCGGTGGGGGCGTATCGGTCCACCGTGAGGAGGGCTCCGGTGTCAGGACGCAGGAACACCCGGTCCCACCCCGCCGCGTGTCCGGCCAGGCGCCGCGCCGTCTCCGGGTCGACCGGACCGTGCCCGGCGACGAAGGCGGCCTCGTCGTCGAGCCCCACCAGCGTCTCGACGGGGATGACGATCTGCACGTTCGCCTGGATAACGTCGAGCGCGCCGCCCTCGCGGAGCGCGTGCGCGGACGGCCGGCCCGTCAGCGCCAGGTCCGTCCACAGGTCCGCCTCGATCTGCGACTGCGTGCGCGGGTCGACCTCCGCTGCCGCCTCCGGCCCGCCTTCCGCTTCCGCCGCCTTCCGCGCGCGGCGGTTGTCGGCGACGATCGCTCGGGCCATGCTCCGGATGCGGTCCCGCGCCGCGTGGACCTCGACTGTGGAGGTGATCAGCTCGACTCTGCTCACGCCGTCTTCGAGGTCATCCACGCGGACCCGTCGACGCGCGCGTGCGGCGGCATGCCGGTCGGCGATCGGCGTCGGGCACAGTCGCTCAGCGAGCTCGATCGCGAAGGCCCGCAACTGGCCGGGCGAGGCGGTCTCGGCGAACCCGATCGCCGCCTCCTCGTACTCCTGGTCGAGCTCTTCGGGAAGCCGCTCCCCCGCCCGCCGGATCACGTCGACGTGCCGCACGGTGATCCGGCCTTCAGCCAGCGCCTGAACCGTCGCGGGGTACCGCTCGACCAGCACCTCCGCGTCTGCGAGCTTCGTCATCATCCGCGACTTCGCCTCGTGCAGCACGCCCGCGGTCTCGCTCGCCATCGAGCGGAACGGGAAGTCGTACGACGAGGGTCCGCCCGCGCGCTCCCGCTGCACCCGAGCGATCCGTGCGGCCTCGGCAAGCGCCTCGATCTCCATCGCATCGGCCTGCGCGCGCAGTCGCCGCGAGGTCTCCAGGCGCCCGCACAGCGCGCGGGTCGACGCGATCTCGTCGTCCGTGAACTCCCACGGAACGCTCGAGAACCCGCTCGGCGACGTCGTCTTCGACATGCCTCCAGAGTACCGACCGCCTCGGACATTCCACCGAAAGATCTCGATCTGTGGATAACTCGCGTGCGGACATCCGTTCGCATCGGTTCGCGATTCCGAGACGGCCCCTTGCGCACCGACACGGCCCGCCGGTAGGGTCGCAAGGCTGTGCCGACCGGCACACGCAGCGAGTCGAGAGGACGACGCGATGAGCCCGCAGCGGGAGCTTCGCCAGGCGGTCCTGGGCAGCAAGCCCCAGAACCGCTCTTCGTCGACCCCTCCGGCGCCGGCCGTGTAGCAGCACCCGCTCGCATCACGCCCCGCACCGCACAGGTCCGGGGCGTCTCCTTTCCGTCACGCGGAGGAGGTCCGGGGACCAGGACCCGCGGATCGAAGGAAAGGAATCATGGAGAGGCTCTCGGAACGCCTGCTGTCGTGGGCGAGCCTGATCGACGAGCAGACGGTCGAGCAGGCGCGCACGTCCTCGCGCATGCCGTTCATCCACCCCCACGTGGCGCTCATGCCGGACGCGCATCTCGGGCTCGGCGCGACCGTCGGATCGGTCATCCCGACACGCAGCGCGATCATGCCGGCCGCGGTCGGCGTCGACATCGGCTGCGGGATGATCGCAGTGCGCACGCCGTTCACGCGCGCGGATCTCGTCTCGCGCGATCTGCGCGAGCTCCGCGAGCAGATCGAGCGCGCCATCCCGCTCTCGGCTGGGCACGACAACCGCAAGGTCGTCGCCACCGCCGAGCCGCGGGTGGCCGAGCTCGAGCAGCTCGCCGCCGAGGCGGGCTTCGATCCCGCGAAGCGCGCGAGGAGATGGCGGCTGCAGCTCGGATCGCTCGGCAGCGGCAACCACTTCATCGAGGTCTCGGTCGACGAGACGGATGCCGTGTGGATGTTCCTGCACTCCGGCTCACGCGCGGTCGGGAACCGGATCGCGCAGCATCACATCGCCGTCGCCAAGAGCCTGGCCCGGCGCGACGAGCTCGACCTGCCGCACATCGACCTGGCCTACCTCGTCGAGGGAACGGACGAGTTCGACCGCTACATCAGGGAGCTGCGGTGGGCGCAGCGGTTCGCGCTGCTCAACCGCGAGGAGATGATGGACCGCGTCGCGAACCAGCTCGGCCGCTTCCTCGACGCCGAGGTCGACGAGCTCGAGCGCATCAACTGCCACCACAACTTCACGGAGTCGGAGATGCACTTCGGCGAGCGCGTCTGGGTGTCCCGCAAGGGAGCGATCCTGGCGGACGCCGGTCGCCCCGGGCTCATCCCGGGATCCATGGGGACCGCGTCGTACGTCGTCGAAGGCAAGGGGAACGCCCTCGCGCTGAACTCCTCGCCGCACGGCGCCGGCCGCGAGTACTCGCGGTCGGCTGCGCGCCGCACGTTCACGCGCGAGCAGCTGCGCGAGGCGATGGCCGGCATCGAGTACCGCGACACCGAGGCGTTCATCGACGAGATCCCGCAGGCGTACAAGCCGATCGATCAGGTGATGGCCGACGCAGCCGATCTCGTCTCGGTGCGGCACACGCTGCGCCAGCTCGTGAACGTGAAGGGCGACTGAGGCGAGGGCGGGGCCGCGGCCCCGCCCTCGCTACGCCGACTCGCGCAGGACGAGACGATGCGGGACGACGCGGAAGCGATCGACGTCGGCGTCGCCGTCGCGGAGTGCGACGGCGAGCTCGAGGGTGTGGCGGGCGACCTCGTCGAAGTCGACGGCCAGCGTCGTGAGGGTCGGGGCGACGAGGGTCCCGATCGTGAGACCGTCGACCCCCGCCACGCGGATGTCGCGCGGCACGTCGAGGCCCGCATGGCGGCAGGCCGACAGCGCGCCGAGCGCCATCAGGTCGTTGAACGCCAGAAGCGCGTCGGGAGGCGCTGCCCGCCGCACGACCTGGGCGGTGACGGCGGACGCGTGCTCGGCGCTCGACGACGCCGCGTGCACGACCTCGGCCTCCACGCCGTGCTCGCGGAACGCCGCCGCCATCGCCGCGCCGCGCGCGCTGGGCTCGCGCGGCGCCGAGGCGTCGAGCACGACGGGGCGCCGCACGCCCACCGCCACGAGGTGCGCGACGAGATCGCCGATCGCGGCGACGGGGTCGAGCCGCACGCCCGCGTGCTCGGTGGTCTCGCCCGCATCCAGCTGGATGAGCGGCGTCGTCGCGAGGCCGCTCCCCCACCCGGTCGACCACTCCCCGAGATAGCCGACGACGACATCCGCCTGCTCGCGCAGCGACGCGAGGAGGCGATCCGCGTCGCTCGCAAGACCGATGTCGACGAGCATGACGTTCCATCCCTCGTCCGCCGCGAGCCGCACGACGGCCGCCGCGAGCTCGGGAGAGTACGGGTTGCGCAGGTCGTTCACGACGAGACCCAGCTGCCGCGCGCCGCCTGTCACAAGGCCTCGGCCGAAGCGCGACGGCCGATACGACAGCTCGCGCGCAGCCTCCATGACCCGCCGCTTGGTCTCGGCGCTGATGCCGCTCATGTCGTTCATGGCGCGCGTCACGGTCTGCCGCGAGACGCCGGCGGCAGCGGCCACGTCGAGGATCGTCGCGCGTCGGCGCCCGGCGGCGGACGACCCCGCGGGCGCGGGGTCGTCCGCTCCCGTCAGCTGCGAAGGTCCAGCCATGCCACCTCTTCGGCCGTGAGCTCGATGGACAGGCCCCGCATCGACGACCGGGCCTCCTCGATCGTACGCGGGCCGAAGAGGGGGAACGTCGGGAAGGGCTGCGCGAGCACGTACGCGAGCGCGATGGCGGTGGCGGGCACGCCCCGGTCGGCGCCCAGCTGCTCGGCGCGACGCAGCCGCTCGAAGTTCTCGTCGCTGTAGTAGCAGCGCACGAGCTCGGGGTCGCTGAGGTCGTCGGGCCGCGCACGCCCCGTGAAGAACCCGCGGGCCTGCGACGACCACGGCAGCAGCGGGATGCCGCGCTCGGCGAGCCAGCGCTTGGATGCGGCGTCGGTCGCGTGCACGCAGCCCTCCCACGGGACGTCGAGCGCCTCGGCGAGGCCGAAGTGATTGCTCACCACCGTGAAGCCCTGGCGCCCGTTCGCGCGCGCGTAGGCGTTCGCCTCGTCGATGCGCGCGGGTGTCCAGTTCGAGCCGCCGTACACGCGGATGCGCCCGGCGCGGAAGTGCTCGTCCAGCACGTCGACGAACTCGCCCACCGGCACGTCGGGATTGTCGCGGTGCAGCATGTAGATGTCGGCGTAGTCCGTGCCCTGGCGCTCGAGGCTCTCGAGCAGCTGACGCGACACCGACTCGGGGTCGCAGTGCGGCGTGTGGCCGCCCTTCGTGATGACGACGACGTCCTCGCGCACCCCGCGGTTCGCGATCCACCGGCCCAGGCGCCCCTCCAGCGCGCCGTCGCCGTAGATGTACGCCGTGTCGAACGCGTTGCCTCCCTGCGCGAAGTAGTGGTCGAACATCGCCGACGCGTGGGCGAGGTCGGGCTGGTTGTCGACGCCCATGACGAGGCGCGAGACGCGCTTGCCGACGCCCGGGATCTCGCCGTACCGCATCGCCGCGTCCGAGACGACGAGCGGGCGCACGGGCGGGATGTCGGCGGTCTCCGCCTCGAAGGGGTAGCGCAGGCGGATGGCCGCACGCCAGCGGTCGAGGGTGCGCGCGGTCGCGAGGGTCTCGGCCGACGTCATCTCGGCCGCCTCGAGAGCGCCGTCGCGCAGGGCAGCGAGCGTCGCCTGCGCCTCGAGCGCGTAGGCCGGCGCCGCGTCGATCTCGATGACGCGCTCGCCCTCGTCGACGGTCGTGAGCTCGATCGTCGTCGCGCCCGTGGGCACCCAGGGCTCCGGGATGCGGATGCGCCCCTTCTCGCCGAGGATCGTGACGTCGTTCGGCGCGGTGGCCCGGACGCCGGCCGAGAGCGTCGCGGTGATGCCGCCGCGATAGGTCGCGCGCGCGACCGTCCACTCGTCGACCCCCGTGGGGCCGACGTCGCCCGTCGCCGAGAGGTCGACCGGCTCCGACGCGTGCGCGCCCTCGGCCGCATCGACGATCGCGGAGACCATCGTCGCGGGGTAGCCGCCGACGTCGAGGATGCCGCCGCCGGCCACCGCCGGATCGAAGAGGCGGCCCCCGCGCTGCGGGACGCGGAACGCGAACGACGCGTCGACGTGCACGACCCGGCCGATCGCGCCCTCCCGGACGAGGTCGAGCACCGCGCGGGTCTGCGGGTGGAACCGGTACATGTACGCCTCGACGAGCGGCACGCCGGCCTCGCGGGCCGCGTCGACGAGGGCCATCGTCGTGCCGTGGTTCACCGAGAGCGGCTTCTCGCACAGCACGGCCTTCCCCGCGTCGATCGCGGCGACGACGAGCGCCGGGTGCGCGGTGTGCACGGCGGAGACGTAGACCGCGGCGACACGCGGGTCGGCGAGGGCTTCCTCGTACGTGCCCGCGGTCACATCCGTCGCCCCGCGCTCCTCCGCCTCGTCGGCGAACGCGCGGGCACGGCCGCTGTCGGAGCTGCCGACGGCGACGAGGCCGCCGCCGTTCTCGGAGAGCTCGCCGAGGAACCGTCGCGCGATCTGCCCGGGGCCGAGCACCGCCCATCCGCCCGTGGTCGGTCGCGTCGAGGGGTCTGCGGAAGCCAGCTGAGGAGAGGTCACCATCGTCCTTTCGATCGAAGGCCGTGAACGTTCACGGCGTGCACCACGATAGGCACACCGCGCGGTGAGGTCAAGAGTTCCGTGAACGCTCACGGCGTGTTCCACAGAATTCAGTATTCAGTGTTGCCAAGTACCGGTACTCAGTGTTACCGTCTAGTGGTAGTCAGCAACACAGAGTAGAGGAGGTGAGCGATGGGCAATCAGATGACCGAGATGCTCAAGGGCACGCTCGAGGGCATCGTGCTCGCGCTCCTGGCCGGGCGGCCCGCGTACGGCTACGAGATCACGGCCCGGCTGCGCGAGCAGGGGTTCACGGACCTCGTCGAGGGCACCGTCTACGCCCTGCTCGTCCGGATCGAGCAGAAGGGGTTCGTCGACGTCGAGAAGGTCCCGTCGGAGAAGGGCCCGCCGCGCAAGGTGTACTCGCTCAACCCGCAGGGGCGCGAGCAGCTTGCCGAGTTCTGGAGGACGTGGAGCTTCCTCGCAGAGCGCATCGAACAGCTCCACGACGACAAGGAGAGGTGACCATGGCAGCGAAGTGGATCGAAGCCCTCACGGGCTCGCTCGAGCAGAAGAAGCAGTACCGGCAGTACAAGGCGCGGATCGAGGAGCTCCCCGAGCCGCACCGCACGGTCGCGCAGGCGGTCGACCGCTACCTCATGTACCAGGGCGGCATCACCGACGGCGACACGATGATCACGATGCTCGGCGACCTCGCCGACCTCTTCGAGCGCGCGGCGGTCGACGGGATGGCCGTGCGCGAGATCGTGGGCGACGACCCGGTCGAGTTCGCGGACGAGTTCGTGCGCTCGTATCGGAGCCGTCAGTGGATCGACCGGGAGCGCGAGCGGCTCCGGAAGGCCGTCGACGACGCGACGGGAGGGCGATCATGACCGCGCCGGCCATCCGCGTGCAGGGGATCGAGAAGTCCTACAAGGACCTCGCCGTCCTGCGCGGCGTCGACTTCGAGGTGGCGCCCGGCAGCATCTTCGCGCTGCTCGGATCGAACGGCGCCGGCAAGACGACGCTCGTGAGGATCCTCTCGACTCTGCTCGCGGCCGACGCCGGCCGTGCGCAGGTCGCGGGGCTCGACGTCGCGACGCAGGCCGGGCAGGTCCGCGAGGCGATCAGCCTCACGGGCCAGTTCGCGGCGGTCGACGAGGTGCTGACGGGCCGCGAGAACCTCGTTCTCGTGGCGCGACTGCGTCACCTGCCGAACCCGCGCGCCGTCGCGGACGAGCTGCTCGAGCGCTTCTCGCTCACGGCCGCGGGCGACCGCAAGGCGGGCGAGTACTCGGGCGGCATGCGCCGCCGCCTCGACATCGCGATGAGCCTGATCGGCGATCCGTCGATCATCTTCCTCGACGAGCCGACCACCGGCCTCGACCCCGAGGCGCGCATCGAGGTGTGGGAGACGGTCAGGGAGCTCGCGGCCGGCGGCACGACCGTCCTGCTCACGACGCAGTACCTCGACGAGGCCGAGCAGCTCGCCGACCGCATCGCCATCCTGCACCGCGGCCGGATCATCGTGAACGGCACGCTCGCCGAGCTCAAGCGGCTGCTGCCGCCGGCCGAGGTGGAGTACATCGAGAAGCAGCCCAGCCTCGAGGACGTGTTCCTCGCGCTCGTGGGCGACACGGAAGGAGAAGCGGCATGACCGCGCATGTCCTCGCCGACACGGCCGTCCTCACCGGGCGCTCGCTGCGGCACATCGGGCGCAGCCCCGACACCATCATCACGACGGTGGTCACGCCGATCGCGCTCATGCTGCTGTTCGTCTTCGTGCTCGGCGGCGCGATCGAGACGGGAGCGGGATCGTACGTCGACTACCTGCTGCCGGGCATCCTGCTCATCACCGTGGCGTCGGGCATCGCCTACACGGCGTACCGGCTCTTCATGGATCTGCAGGGCGGCATCCTCGAGCGGTTCCAGTCGATGCCGATCGCGCGCTCGGCCGTCCTGTGGGCCCACGTGGCGACCTCGGTCCTCGCGAACCTCGTGTCGGTGCTCGTGGTCGTGCTCGTGGCCCTGCTGATGGGCTTCCGCTCGCCCGCGGGATTCGGCGCCTGGCTCGGGGTCGCCGGGATCGTCACGGTCTTCACCCTCGCGCTCACGTGGGTCGCCGTGATCGCGGGCCTCTCGGCCAAGACGGTGGATGGCGCGAGTGCGTTCTCGTACCCGCTCATCTTCCTGCCGTTCATCAGCTCGGCGTTCGTCCCCACGGAGTCGATGCCGGGGCCCGTGCGCTGGTTCGCCGAGAACCAGCCCGTGACGTCGATCGTGAACAGCATCCGGAGCCTCCTCGCGGAGCAGCCTGTGGGCGCCGACCTGTGGGTCGCGCTCGCGTGGTGCATCGGGATCCTCGTCGTCGCGTATCTCGCATCCCTGGCCGTGTACCGCCGCCGGTTCGCGTGAGGCGGGCACGTCGCATCGACCGCACCCGAGCCCCGTCTCGTCCGAGCAGATTCGGACGGGACGGGGCTCTTCGCGTCAGGCGATCGCGTGATCCTGGACGGCGGAGCTGAAGCTCGACCCGTTGAGGTCGACGTAGAGGTGCCGGTCGGAGACCGAGACGGTCATCGTGTTGCGCCGCTCGAGCACGCGCACGAGATCGTCGATGAAACCCGGGTCGAAGCTGTGCACGACGATGTCGTCGGCCCGGTGGATCGTCTTGCCCGCGAGCGCCGCGACGACCTTCGCGGGGTCGCGGTGGGTGTACACCGCGGTGCGCTCGGCGAGCTTGCTCGCGAAGTGGAGCCGCTCGGCGTCGGGCGCGCCGACCTCGATCCACGCGGTGATCGCGCCGGTGAGATCGCGCACGAGCACGGCGGGCTCATCCGTCGACGAGACTCCCTCGCCGAACGCGATCCCCTCCGCGTGCTCGAGGCAGTACGCCAGCACCCGCGTCGCCATGTAGGCGTCCGTCTCGGACGGATGGCGCGCGACGCGGAGGACGAGCTCGTCGTACACGCCGCGGTCGACGTCCGCCAGCTGGACCGTGAAGGTGTGGATCGTCGCGCCGATGGCCATGGAGACCGAGCCTATCGGCCGCCGACCCCGCGGTCAGGCCCAGGCCGCGAGCGTCGAGGCGACCACGGTGCACACGACCGTGCCGGCGAAGAGGCTGAGCACGGCGTTGCCGCGCCACAGGTGCAGGGCGACCGTGACCGCCAGTGCGACAAGGGGCGGCAGCGCCGACGCCATCTCCGGGCGGACGTCGTGCAGCGTGTAGACCGCGAGGATGACCATCACGCCGAGCGGCATCCGCTCGCCCACGTAGGCGAGCAGCTCGCTGTCGCGCAGCGGACGCAGCAGTGCGAAGGGCACCGCGCGCAGCGCCCACGTGATGAGCCCCGAGATCGCGATCGCCGCGGCGATGTACCGCTCATCCACGGCGCGACCCCTTCCGCTCGATGAGGAACCGCCCGACGAGCGCCGCGAGGAACAGGCCCATGGCCGTGAGCAGCATGTCGTGCGGCGTCACGACCGCGGCGATGAGCGCGCAGAGCAGGGCGACCACGGCGACCGGGATGGACCGCCGGATGCGGTACGCATCGATGCTCAGGACGACGAACAGCGCCGTCACGGCGAAGTCGAGCCCCACGACCTGCGGCGGGATGAGCACGCCGAGCGCCGAGCCCGCCGCGACGCTCGCCACCCAGGAGCCGTGGAAGAGTCCCTGGATCGCGAGGATGCGCGCACCGCTCCAGCCCGCGGACTCCGGCGTCGCGGTGAGGGCATAGGCCTCGTCGGTGAGCGCGAACGTGCTGTAGGCCCGCGCGCCGCGTCCGCGCACGCGGTGCAGCGGGAAGGAGAGCGCATAGAACACGTGACGGAAGTTCACGAGCAGGGCGCTCACCGCGATCTGCGCGAGCGGCGCGGCGGCCGCGATCATCCCCACGAGGAGGAACTCGAGCGAGCCGGCGAACACGAACGCCGCGATGACGGGCCCCCACCACCAGTCGAGCCCCGACTGGACGACGAGGACGCCGAGCGCGAGCCCGAGCGGGATCACCGCGAGGCAGGCCGGGGCGACCGTGCGCGCGCCGGCCCGGATGTCGCCGGTCGCGCGCGCGGAGCGGACGGATGTGATCACACCGCAATCGTAAGGAAATCAGCGCGCACAGTGCTTGCGAGATCAGGCGGGATAATCAGATCATGCGCAATAAACACGAGCTGGATGACATCGACCACGCAATCATCCGCGAGCTCACGGCGGACGCGCGTCTGACGAACCTCGAGCTCGCCCGCCGCGTCGGCCTCACGCCGGCCCCGTGCCTGCGCCGCGTGCAGCGCCTCGAGGCGACCGGAGTCATCCGCGGGTACCGAGCCGTGCTCGACCCGAAGGCCGCGGGGCGCGGCTTCGAGGTGATCGCGTCGATCGACATCGCCGTCAACGACGGCCAGACGATCGAGGACTTCGAGGCCGCCGCGAGCGCCGTGCCCGAGGTCTTCGAGCTGCGCCGCATGTTCGGGCAGCCCGACTACTACCTGCGCATCCTCGTCGCGGATCAGGACCAGTACGCGCTCGAGACCCTGCCGAAGCTCTCGCGCCTGCCCGCCGTCAACCGCATCACGTCGCATCAGACGATGTGGCTCGTCAAGGAGTAGGCGGGGTCAGCTCCCCTCGGCTGCCGCACCCGAGGGCGCCTCTCCGTCGGCGGGCGGCTCGCCCGACGGCATCTCTCCGCCGGGTGCGCCGCCGCCCATGCCGCCGGTCGCCGCCTGCTGCTCGACGCTGTTCGCGTAGTCGTTCGACGGATCGCGGTAGATCGTGTGCACGTGACCCCACCCGCTGGTTGACACGCCCTCCACGTCAGCACCGGCCGAACCGCTCTGCGCCTGGAACGCGAGGTAGACATTCGGGCCCGAGATCGAGAAGCTGATCCCGTCTCCCGTGCTCATGTCGTACGTCGTCTCGCCCGACCAGGCGATGACCGTCTCATCGAGCGTCGCCTCGATCTCGGCCAGCTCGGTCTCGGTGGTCTCCTCGTCGGCCATGCCCGCCCAGTTCGCGATGAGCTCGAGCAGCAGCTCCTTCTGCTCGTCCGTGAGGTCCGCTCCCGAGAGACCGGCACCGCTCTCGTACTCGCAGGTGTCGCCGGGAGCGCAGAACGTCACATCGCCCGAGGTCAGCGTCGCCTGCTGCTCCGCCGTGAGACTGCCGTAGAAGGCGAACGCGTCGGTGTAGATCGCGTCGAAGGGCTGCACCTCCTCGCCATCCTCGTTCGTGTACACCGCCGGCTGCACCCCGAGATGCGTCGGCGCGAAGGTGATCGCGTTCTCCGAGCCGTTCAGGTCGGCGTTGATGCCGAGGTGGTGTCCGCCGAACTGCACCGCGTACGCGTCCGTGTCGGACGCGTCGCCGAAGAACGCGATGTAGTACTGGCCCAGCGACGTCTCGGTCGTGCTGCTGTTCTCCAGCAGGTACTGGTCTCCGCCCATGATCGCCGTCACCGTGGCGTACGCGTCGTCGCTCAGCAGCGCCTCGAGCACGGCCATCGCGGCCTCCTGCTGCTCATCGGTCAGCTCCGCCAGGTTGAGGCCCGCGCGCTCGACGAACGTCACCGGGAAGTTCGACCAGGACGTCGTCTTCGTCTCGTCGTCGTAGTCGTACGTCACCGCCTCGACCTGCTCGTCCGACAGCGTCGCGAGGAACGCTTCCACCGCGGCCGTCGTGTCGGCGATCGTCTCCTGCGTCGTCGTCGCATCCTCCGAGCCCGTCGAGGCCGTGATGATCGCGTCCCCTGCGGTCGAGGCGGTCGACGCGGAGGCGGTCGTCGACGATGACTCAGACGTCGTATCGGTTGCTGTCTGCGCGACGGCCGAGCAGCCCGCGAGCGCGAGCCCTCCGACGACGAGCGTCGAGGCGATCCAGAGAGGCTTGCGACGG
Source organism: Microbacterium sp. JZ37 (assembly GCF_035188445.1). Classification (NCBI taxonomy): domain Bacteria; kingdom Bacillati; phylum Actinomycetota; class Actinomycetes; order Micrococcales; family Microbacteriaceae; genus Microbacterium; species Microbacterium sp. JZ37. The sequence goes on from NZ_CP045253.1 coordinate 2,826,272, forward strand.
AAGACGGGACGGTGTCGCGGCTGGTTGAGTTGGGGGTTCTGATCCATGCCCTCGACGGTAGGAACCCGATCTATGCGGCCTCTATGGCCGATCCATGAGCCGGATTCGACCCCGGGGTCAGCGCGCCGTGACGCGCACCGTGTGCCAGCCGGTCGCGCCGTCGGGGACGACCGGCGCCGCCTCCCCCGTCTGCACCTCGCCGTCCGCGCTCACGGCGCGGCAGCGGATGGTGTGCTCCCCGGGAGCGAGATCGGCCGCGGCGGACCACTGCACCCACGTGTCGTCGGAGATCGCCGTCGCGAGCTCGGCGTCCTGCCATGCGCCGTCGTCGACACTCACCTCGACGCGCGCGACCCCCACATGCTGCTGCCACGCGACGCCCGCGATGACGACCCGGCCCGCCGCGACAGCGCCGCTGCGCGGCACGTCGATGCGCGACTGCAGCTTGATCGGGCCGCGCTCGGACCATCCGCGATCCGTCCAGTACGCCCGCGCGCGATCGAAGCGCGTGACCTCCAGCTCGACCACCCACTTCGTCGCGGACACGTAGCCGTAGAGGCCGGGCACGACGAGCCGCGCGGGGAAGCCGTGCGCGAGCGGGAGGGGCTCGCCGTTCATCCCGACCGCGAGGATCGCGTTCCGCGCGTCGGTGAGCGCCTCGAGCGGCGTTCCCGCCGTGAAGCCGTCGACCGAGCGCGACAGCACCATGTCGGCATCGGGCTGCGGCGCCGCCCGCGCGAGGAGCTCGCGCACGGGATACCCCAGCCAGACGGCATTGCCGATGAGGTCGCCGCCAACGGGGTTCGACACGCACGCGAGCGTCGTGACCGACTCCTCGAGCGGCAGGGCCATGAGGTCGTCCCAGGTGAGCTCGTACGGATGGTCGACGAGGCCGTGGATGCGGAGCCTCCAGTCGGCGGGGGCGAGCTCGGGCACGACGAGGGCGGTGTCGATGCGGTAGAACGCGTCGTTCGGGGTGATCACGGGCGCGATCCCCTCGATGTCGAGGGACGCCGACGCGGGCACCGTCGCGCGCGTCGACGCGCGCGGCAGCACGAGGGCGTCGCGGATGGCCGCGACCGCGCTGCTCGCGACGCGGCTCGTCGTCGACGCGACCGCGGCCGCCGCACCCACGACCGCCGCGGACACGGTGAGCAGGAGGAATCGCCGCCGCGAGAGCCCGTCGCCGCGCGGGCCTCCGCGGCGCGCCGGCACCAGGACGGCGAGGGCCGCCGCGGACAGGATCCCCGCGACGGCGGACGGGACCGCGGAGAGCGCGTCGGCGTCGGCCCGCGTGAGGGCGGCCGCGACCCCGACCAGTCCGACCGCGAGGAGGGCGACGGCGCCCCAGTGCGGCCGCGCGCGCTGCAGCAGCCCGGCCCCGGCGCCGACCGCGGCGAGCACGAGCGCGATGCCGACGAGCAGGGCGATCTTGTCGGCAGTGCCGAACAGCGCGATCGCGAGATCCTTGGCCCACGGCGGCGCGAGATCGATGAGCGCCGCGCCGACGACCGCGGTCGGCCGCGACGCCGGAGCCCACCATGCGGCGATGAGCTCGCCGAGGCCGGCGCCGAGGATCACGGCGGCCGCGCCGGCTCCCGCCGCGCGTCGCCTCTGCCCGGCGTCCGCGGCGATGTCGCCCGCCCGTGTCGTCATCGCTCTCCCGCGATCGGAGCCGAGAAGCGGCCCGCTCCCATCATCGCGCGGATGCGGGCGCGGCGGGAGGGCGTCTCACGCCGGCGGGGCGGTCGACTCCCGGATGATGAGCTCGGTCCCGAGCTCGACCTTCTGCGACGCGAGGGGCTCGCCATCCGAGAGCGCGATGAGCATCTGCGTCGCGAGCGCGGCCATCTCGGCGAGCGGCTGGCGCACGGTCGTGAGCGACGGCGCGAGCCACGACGCGAGCGGCAGGTCGTCGTAGCCGACGACGGAGACGTCCTCGGGCACCCGCAGGCCGAGCTCGTGCGCCGCGCGGATGAACCCGAGTGCCTGCACGTCGGACCCCGCGAACACCGCGGTCGGCCGATCCGGGCGGCGCAGGAGCTCGAGCCCGTGCTCGTAGCCGCCCTCGACCTCGAACGTGCCCCAGCGGACGAGCGACGGGTCGACGTCGAGCCCGATCTCGGTGTGCGCGCTGCGGAAGCCGTCGACACGGGCGCGCGAGCACAGCACGTTCTCCGGCCCCGAGATGATGGCGACGCGGCGATGCCCGAGCTCGATGAGGTGCCGCGTCGCCGCGAGGCCGCCGCTCCAGTTGTTCGACCCCACGGTGGGCACGCCGGCGGGAGTCTCGCCGTCGGTGTCGAGCACGACGAAGGGGATCGACCGGGCCATGAGCTGCCGCTGCTGCGTGTCGTCGAGGCGCGAGAGCACGAGGAGCACGCCGCGCGTGCCGCGGGCCGTGATGCTGTCGATCCACTCCTGCGGCGGGCGGTGGGAGCCGCCGAGCTCGCTGAGCACGACGCCGACGCGACGCGGCGCCGCCGCCTTCTCGACGCCGACGATGATCTCCTGCGCCCACGAGCTGCCGAACTCGTGGAACACGAGGTCGAGGAGCCCCGCGGTCTTCGTGGGGGACGCCGGCCCGACCGGCTTGCGGTAGTCGTGCCGCGCGAGGGCCTCCTCGACGCGGCGACGCGTCGCGGGGGCGACGTCGCTGCGCCCGTTGAGCACGCGCGAGACCGTGGGCACCGAGACGCCGACCTCTCTGGCGATCGTCGCGATCGTCGCGCCGCCTCGTGGCATCCGCACCCTCCCCGCCGAGACTTCCGGAACATCCTATGCCCGAGGGTGCCGGGGCTCGCAGGCCCCGGCACCCTCGGATCAGCGCAGCTCGACCTCGGCGTCCGAAGCGCCCGCGGCCGCCGAGAGCACGCCGCGCCGCCCGGCGGCGGTCACCTCGAACTCGCCCGCGAACGCCCGCAGCGGAAGCCGGCCGTCGGCGTCGGTCCGCACGGTCGTCGGCTCGAGCCACCACTCGCCGCGGACCAGATCGCGCAGCGCGTCGTACGCGGGCTTCGGCGAGCCGTCGCGGCGGATGAGGCCGCTCGGCGCGTTCAGCCACGCCGTGGCGTCGTCGAAGCCCCAGTAGGTGATGGCCGCGACCGACGGATGCTCGACGAGCGTGCGGTAGTGCCGCACGATCTCGTCGGCCTGCCGCTCCTCCCCTTCCGGGGTCGACGGCCAGTCCTCGACGACGTAGTCGTTGAGGTCGTCTATGTGCTTCGGCATGAGGTCGCCCGAGACGAGGGACGTCTCGGTCCAGTGCAGGGGCAGCCCGAAGCGCGCGAAGCGCTCGCAGATGGCGTGCACCTGCTCCTCGCCGCGGAAGCCCTGGTGCATGTGCGACTGCAGGCCGATCGCGTCGATGCGCACGCCCGCGTCGAGCACCTCCTCGATGAGCCGCTCGTAGTCGGGCCCGAGATCGAAGTCGTTGAGGACGAGCACCGCGTCGGGGTTGACCGCGCGCGCCTCGTCGACGGCCATCCGGATGAACTCCACGCGTCCGTGCTTCTCGCACAGGCGCGTGATGGCGTTGCGGATGCCGTCGGGCTCGTTCTCGAAGCGGGGCATGATCACGGCCTCGTTGACGACGTCCCACGTGTCGACGAGCCCCGCGAACGCGCTCACCTCGCGGCGGATGCGGCCGCGCAGGGCCGCCTCGGCCTCATCCAGCGGGAGGGCGTCGACCCAGGGCGCCTTGACCGTGTGCCAGACGAGCGGATGGCCCTTGAGCCGCACCCCGTGCCCGCTCAGCGCGCGCGCCTGACGCGTCAGCTCGGCCTCCTTCGTCTGCCCGGGCTCCGGCTCGTAGCGCCCCCAGTAGAACTGCAGGGTCGCCGTGTCGAACAGGTCGAGCCAGCGCGCGAGCGGCCCCTCCCCCGGCACACCGGGAGCCGTGCATCCGAACCCGATCTCGTGGCGCAGCTGCGCCACGGTCACGTCGTGCTCGCGGAGGGGCTCCCCGTCGGCGCCGCGCACGAGCACGCTCGCGTCCACCTCGCGGTGGCGGTATCGGGAGGAGGTGAGGACATCGGTCATCGGGTGAATCTCGCTTTCACATCGGCTTCGACAGGACGGGAGACGCTGCGCAGGAGGAGCGCGAAGGCCCACGCGCACAGCAGGAGGACGGCTTCGGACGCGAGCGCCACGACCGCGGCCGCGACGATCGCGAGCGACGCGAACCCGAGGGTGGCGCGCCACTGGGAGAAGAGCTCGGCCGCCGCGATCCGGAGGGCGTCGCGCGTGCGGAACGAGAAGTACGCGGTCACGACGAGCAGGTGCCCCGACCAGAGCGCGAGCACCGCGAGCAGCACGATCGCGACCGGACGCAGCACGGCGCCGCCGGGCGCGGCATCCGCTCCGGTCGCGTTCACGACCAGGATCGCGGCCGCCGCGAGGACGGGCGCCCACCAGAGCGCGACGTCCTTCGCGTTCCGCGCGAGCCCGCGCCACAGGGCGCGCGCGGGGCGGAGGTCGGGCGCCTCCGCCCACGCGCGCTGCGCGTAGAGCGCCGCCGAGAGAGCCGGCGCGACCGGGAGGAGCGCCACGACGTAGAGCGCCGGCGAGACGCCGTCGGCGAGGCCGAGCGCCATCCACGCGAGCAGGGTCGGCGCGCCCAGCAGCGCGAGGAACGCCGCGAGGACGATCCAGCGGTACACGACGGCCGTGGCCCGGGAGAGGACCCCGGTGCCCACCTCGTCGACGAGCTCGGCGGCCATCCGTCAGCCCTTCACCGAGCCGAGCATGACGCCCGAGACGAAGTAGCGCTGCACGAACGGGTACACGCAGAGGATCGGGATGACCGTGAGGATCATCGTGACCGACTGGATGTTCGCGTTGAGGTCGGCCGCGGTGCTGCCCACGGCCGCGCTCTCGCTCGCGGTCGTGGAGGCGCCCGCGATGAGGTTCCGCAGGAACAGCGTGACCGGGAAGAGCTCGTTCTTGTCGAGATACAGGAACGCGCTGAACCAGTCGTTCCAGAACGCGACCGAGTAGAACAGGATCATCGTCGCGATCACGGCCTTCGACAGCGGCAGGACGATGCGCGTGAAGATCCCGAACCACCCGAGCCCGTCGATCTGCGCGGCCTCCTCGAGCTCGTGCGGGAGGTTCTCGAAGAACGACTTCATCACGAGCAGGTTGAACACCGAGATCGCGCCGGGCAGCACGATCGCCCACATCGTGTTCTTCATGCCGAGCGACGAGATGAGCACGTAGTTCGGCACGAGGCCGCCGTTGAAGAACATCGTGAACACGGCGATGCCGATGAGCAGACGGCGCCCGCGGAGGTGGTGCTTCGAGAGGACGTAGGCGTACGACGTCGTCAGCGCCATCGCGATCGCCGTGCCGACGACCGTGTAGAGCACGGTGTTGCCGTAGTTGCGCCAGAACATCCCGTTGCCGATCACGGCCGCGTAGGTGTCGACGTTGAAGTCGACGGGCCAGAAGCTCACCTGCCCGGCCTTGATCGCGCCCGACGAGCTGAACGACTGCGCGAGCACCGTGATGAACGGATAGAGCATCGCGAGGCACACGAGGATGAGCAGGCCCGTGTTCACGACCGTGAACACGCGGTACCCGACGGAGTCGCGATTGCCGACAGTGCGGGACGGCGCCCGCTGAGCAAGAGTCACCACAGGCTCGTTCCCACCATTCGCCGGGACAGGTAGTTCGCGCCGAGGACCATCACGAGGCCGATGAGGGCCTGGAAGAGTCCGATCGCGGCGGCGTAGCTGAGGTTGTTCGACACGAGGCCGACGCGGTACAGGTACGTCGAGATGACGTCTCCCGTCGAGTACGTCAGCGGGTTGTAGAGGAGCAGCACCTTCTCGAACCCGACGTTGAGGAACGACCCGATGTTGAGGATGAGCAGCGTGATCATCGTCGGCCGGATGCCCGGGAGCGTCACGTGCCAGATCTGCTGCAGCCGGTTCGCGCCGTCGATGCGCGCGGCCTCGTAGAGCGACTCGTCGATCGTCGTGAGCGCCGCGAGGTAGAGGATGGTCCCCCATCCGACGGTCTGCCACGCCTCGGACCCGACGTAGACGGCGCGGAACCACTCCGGCCGCTGCAGGAACGGGATGGCCTCGCCGCCCATCGCGGTGATGATCTGGTTGACCGTGCCCTGCAGCGACAGCAGCTGCATGACCATGCCGACGACGATCACGACCGACAGGAAGTGCGGCAGGTACGAGATCGACTGCACGACGCGCTTGAACGCGCGCTTGCGCACCTCGTTGAGCATGAGGGCGAGGATGATCGGCAGCGGGAAGCACACGAGGAGGGTGAGGCCGCCGAGGATGGCCGTGTTCGCGAACACCTGCCAGAAGGCCGGGTCCTTGATGAACATCTCGACGTAGCGGAAGCCCACCCACTCCTCGCCGAGGATGCTCCCGCCGGGGCGGAACCGGCGGAACGCGATGACGTTGCCGATCATGGGGCCGTAGCGGAAGATCGCGAAGAAGATCAGGGGCAGCAGGGCGAGGGCGTAGAGCTGCCAGTCCCGCCGCAGCGCGGTGCGCCAGGGCGTCCGGCCGCGTCGCCCAGCGCGGCCGCGGGGCCCGCCCGCGGTCGTGATCACGCGGGTCGTCGTCGCGCCCGGCGGAGCGGAGGACGGGTCTGCGGCGAGCGCCGCACCCGTGGTCGTGGAGGTCATGTCGTCATCCCTTCGACGGGTTCCGGGTCGCCGCCGCGCGCGCGGCGGCGACCCGGAGTGCGTCAGCCGTTCTGCTCCGCGAAGCGCTCGCGCGCGCCGTCGATGAGATCGACATAGGTCTGCAGGCCGGCGGCCTCCAGCTCCGCGACGTACGCGTCCCACTCGGAGAGGTCGCGGTCTCCGAGGATGAACTGCAGCGTCGCGGTGCGGACCGCGTCAGAGAGCGGCGTCGACAGGAGCGACGCCTGCTCGAGCTCGGCCTCGTCGAGCGGGGCGGGCGGGTTCGGGTCGCGCGGCGTCCGCGTCGACAGGACGGTGTCGATGTACTCGACGAACTGCGGTGCGTTGTACGACTCCTTGAGCTCTCGCGACTCGGTCGATCCCGCGAGCACGTCGTTGCCCCATCCGAGATCCTTCTTGATGTCGGTCGCGCCGTCGGGGTTGATGTTGAAGTCGTCGTACGAGAACTCGGGCTTCAGGGTGATCGTGCCGTCGGCCGCCTTGTCGTAGGTCTCTCCCTCGACGCCCCAGCGGAGCAGCTCGCGCGCCTCGGGGTTGTAGTAGAGCCAGTCGAGGAACTGCAGCGTCGCGATGAAGTTCGGCGACTCCGCGATGTCGGCGCTCAGCATGAACCCGTTCCAGAAGTTGCGCGGCTCGACGAGCATGCCCGCCTCTCCGCCCGGGGGCGCGAGCTGGACCAGCTCGTAGTCGGTCACGCCGGCCGCGTCGAGGGCCGCCGCGAACTCGTTCACCGTGCCGTTCGAGCCGGAGGCGGCGAAGACCTGGTTGTTCGCGATCTTCTCCGCGACGTTCGCCGCGCCGCCGCCCGCATCGGCCGCCGTGAACGACTCGGTGTCGAGCAGGTCGGCCTCGACGAGCCCGTGGAAGTACTCGACCATCGAGCGGTAGCCCTCGGACGTGCCGGCGTACTCGAGCTCGCCCTTCTCCTCGTTCCAGATCGTGCCGTCGCCGAAGCCCCATCCGGCCTGCGTGCCGAACGCGTGGGCCGCGTAGTTGAGCATCGACTGGCCCTCGAAGCCGTCGGCCAGGGGCTTCGAGTCGGGGTACTTCTCCTTGATGAGCTCGAGGCCCGTGCGGAGGTCCTCCCAGGTCTCGGGCGCCGGAGCGCCGACCTCGTCGAACACGTCCTTGCGGATGATGAGCGTGAAGACCGGGACCGAGACCTCCTGCAGGCCCGGCAGCATGTAGTACTTGCCGTCGGACTGCTTGAGCCGCTCGACCATCGCGCCGAGGTCCCACTCCTCGACGTACTTCTGGAAGTTCGGCATGTACTCGACGTAGTCGCTGATGGGGAGGACGGCGCCCGACGAGACGAACGGCTCCTCCTCGCCCGTGTAGACGAGCGGGATGACCGTGGGGGCGTCGCCGGCCGAGATCAGCAGGCTGCGCTTCTCGGTCGCGTCGCTGAAGGGGATGTGGGTGAGGTCGATCGAGACGCCTGTCCGCTCCTCGATGACGTCGAAGATCTGCCAGTCGTCGGTGACCGGCACCTCGGGCCAGTCGGTCCAGAGCATCGAGAGGTCGAACGGCTCCGTCGCCGTGAACTGCTCGTCGGCGGCGAAGTCCTCCATCGCCCCGACCGACTGCGCATCGACATCGACTTCGGCGGCGTCTCCGCCCTCTGCCGTGCAGGCGCTCGTCGCGACGAGGCCGGCCACCACCCCCGCTGCTGCGACTGCGCGGACCCACGTTGTCCGGCGCGTGGAACGAACCATGATTCTCCTCTTCGAGATCGGCTGCTGTGCTCGCGGCTCCGAAACTATCGGAAGCGACTTCGAGACTTTCTGAAGAGTAGGGCGGGCCCGAAACGTTGTCAATAGCCACAATTAGCGCGAGGGAGGAGCCCGCCTCGAGCATCCGGCGTGACCCAGGCGTCGACAGTGTCCGGGGTCCGCGCGAGACTGCTCGCGTGACCTCAGACGGCTATGCGTCCGACTTCCTCGACATCGATCTCCCCCTTCCCGCGCCCGATCCGGCTCGCGCCATCCGCGAGCTGGCCTATCCGCGGTTCTCCGTCCTCCTCGACACCGATCGCCGGCTGGCGGCGGTCACCGCCGTGAACATCGACGGCGCTCAGCTGCAGGATCTGCGCCGCAGCGGCGAGTGGCGCCTCGATCCGCGCGTGCCCGAGCGTGAGCAGACCGGGCCCGCGGTGTATGCCGGCAACGACCTCGATCGCGGGCACCTCGTCCGCCGCCGAGACCCGGGCTGGGGCTCGGTGAACGACGCGCGCGCCGCGATGGAGGCGACGTTCTTCTACACGAACGCCGCGCCCCAGGCCGCGGGCTTCAACCAGTCGAAGGAGCTCTGGCTCGGCCTCGAGAACCACGTGCTCGCGTACGCCGAGACGACCGATCAGCGTCTTTCGGTCTTCACCGCCCCGGTGCTCGATGGCGACGACCCGCCCTATCGCGGCATCCGGGTGCCGCTGCGCTTCTGGAAGATCGCCGCGTGGCGCACCGACAGCGCGCTCGCGGCGGCCGGTTTCGTGCTCGATCAGACCGACCTCGTCGACACGAGCGGCGGCCGGTTCGCGACGCCGCCGCTCGGCGCATTCCGCACGTTCCAGGTGCCGATCGCCGACATCGCCGAGCTCGCGGAGCTCGACCTCGGACTGCTGCCGACCGCCGACGTGCTCGATCGCCCCGAGGTGCGGGCGAGCGGATGGCGCGCGCTGAGCTCGCGGGAGGACGTCATCGTGTGAGCGGAGTGGGCTGTGCGGGCGGGGAGGGTTCAGACCGGCGTCGGGCGCGACACCGCCAGGCCGGGCTCCACCACCTGGCGGAGGAACAGGTTCTCCTCCGCCTGGCGCTCATAGCTCGAGGGGTCTCGCGTGCACTCGGGGCACCAGTGACCCCCGCGGAGAATCAACCTCGGACTCCCCGCGAAGACGTGTCCGAGCGCGCATCTCCAGATGAGCGGAGTCGCCGCGTCGCCGACGGAGGCGTCGCCGAGCAGCTCACCGCCGCGGAAGGCCGCGGCTTCGCGGTAGTCGTCGGCATCCCACTCGGCCGACGGCTTCGACTCGTCGTACCCGTGGTCCAGGAACGCAGGAGTCCTCGAGGGTGCGGGCGGGATGAATGTCTCCCAGCCGCCGATCCGCTCCCACTGCTCCCATGAGCCGAAATGGGCGGACACCTCCTCGATGTTCCGCGTGCGCACGGCGGCCATCGTGCCCCGCGGCCGGCGAGTGAGGGGGCGCATCACCAGGTTCTTGACGATCCACGACGGCACCCGTCCCGCCGACCGAACGGAGCGGGGCGCGGACCTGATCGCACGCTCGAGGGCCTCGGCGAACGTGTCGCGACGAAAGGGAACGAGCGCGTCGAGCCGGTCGCTGTCTGTGTACCACTGGCCGTGGAAGTTCTGAAGCGCGAACCAGTTGCGGTCATACCAGCGTCGGATGTCGGCAACGCCCATCGCCGCGCCGAGCGCTGTCTGCAGCTCCCAGTTGGTCAGACGCCACCCCTCCCCGCCCCCGATGTTGTAGATGCCTCCCCAGAGCTCCTCGGGCACATCGGACGCCGAGATGCCCACGAGCAGCCGCGCCGCGTCCTCGACCGAGACCCACTCCATGACCCCGCCGAACGGAGAGTGGGTCATGATCGGGTCCCTGATCTCCAGCATCGCGGGGTGGAAGATGCCGGTCTGCCGGAGCCACGCCCAGCGGGGCAGACCCGAGTCGATGAGGAGGCGCTCCGCGACGATCTTCGTCTGGCCGTACTCGTCGAACTGAGAGACCCGCAGGGGATCTCCCACCCGACCCCAGTGCACCGGCTCCTGGCGGTCGCCTGTCTGGGCGACGGAGCCGATCCCCACCACCGCGATCGATCCAGGGTCGTCCTGCGCGCGGACGGCCCGGATGATGTTCTGCATCGACCCGATGTTCACGCGCCGGGCGAGCGCGGGCTTCTCGTCGGCAGCGGGCGAGACCACGGCGCCGACATGAAGCACGACGTCGACTCCGGTGACCGCGGCGAGCACGTCGTCATACCGGACGAGGTCGCCCCACACGACCTGCAGATTCGGCATATCGCGGAACTCGTCGAGCACGCTCCGATCGGCGGCATTCGGCAGCGCGAACGCACGGACCGTCAGCTCGGGGTGCTCGCGGAACGCGCGGAGCGTCGCTCGCCCCCAGTTCCCGGTGGCGCCCGTGAGGAGGACGGTGCGGGGCGGACGGGGGCTCACGACTCGAGCTCCGGGCCGACTGGCGACGAGCTCGCTGCGAACAGCTGCGCGCTCAGATCGAGCGGCGGCTGGAGTCGACGCCTCACCCAGTCGTGGATGGCGCGCGTCGCCGACTCGGCGACGGGCACGCCAGGCACATTCGAGAACCCGTGGAAACCGCCGGGCCAGACGTGAAGTTCGCAGTTGACCCCGGCCCGCCAGAGTCGCGACGCGTACTCCACCGCCTCATCGCGGAACACCTCCGCGTCGCCGACGTCGATGAATGTCGGCGGCAGCCCGGTGAGGTCGGCAGCTCGGGCCGGCGCCGCGTAGTGCGACACCTCGGGCCCGCCCACCCGATCTCCGAGCAGCGCTCTCCAGCCGGTCTGGTTGCTGCGGCGCGGCCACGGCCCGCCATCGACGAACTGGTGCGACGAGACGGTCCGGTCTCGGTCGTCGAGCATCGGGCACTGCAGCAGCTGCCAAGCGATCTGCGGGCCCCGCCGGTCGCGCGCCAGAAGCGCGACCCCCGCCGCGAGTCCGCCGCCCGCGCTTCCTCCCGCGAGCAGGAGCCGCTCCGGATCGAACCCCAGATCCTCCGCGTGGGCGGAGAACCAGCACAGCGCGGTGTAGCAGTCCTCGACGGGGATCGGGTCCGGATGCTCAGGCGCCAGCCGGTACTCGACGCTCGCGAGGACAGCGTCGTGCTCCTCCACCCACTGAAGCGGCAGTGCGACGCCGGAGTGCCTGTCACCTGCCACCATGCCGCCTCCGTGGATCCAGAGGACGCCCGGCGCGGAGGGATCGCCGTGCTCCGCGCGCGCGATGACGCTGACGAGGATCTGGCCGCCATCCGCAGTCTGCACGGTGTGATCGGAGCGGACCAGGCCCCGCCCGCTCAGGAGGTCATCGATCGGCGGGTCGAAGGACGTCGCGCGGGATGCCGCGATGCCTTCAAGCGTCAGCGGCGCTGACAGGGCGGGCACCATCTCGACGATCGTCGCGAGCGCCGGGTCGAGCGGTGGGCGGGCAGGTGTCGTCATGAGCATCTCCTCGACGAGTGGGTGTGTGGGGTTGCCAGGCGTCAGCTGCCGGAGCGGCTGAGGGCGATGAGCTGGTCGAGCGCGTCGTCGGAGATCTCCACACCGGGGAACCGCGCGAACTGCGCCATCGGCATCGACTCGACCATCCGCAGCATGTCTGCACTGTCTTCGGCGGCGGCTCTCTGCTCAGCGGTGGCCTCGGACACCATGGCCTGCATGAGCGCCGGGCCGACGACGGGGTGGCCGAACCAGTCGCCGACCGTGGATTCCAGGCTCAGAGGCGCCGGCCGGTCGACATCGCCGTCGAGAGTGACGGTCGCCGCGGTCGTGATGTCCGCCGACGATCGGCCGATCTCGACGCGATACTCGCCCGGCTCGACCTGCCAGCGTTCGCGCTGCGTGTCCCAGTAGGCGAACGCCCGCCTGTCGAGGGCCATCTCCACCGTCCGGGTCTCGCCCGGCTCGAGATGCACCTTGCGGAAGGCCGCGAGCTCGCGGACCGGGCGACGCACCGGTGCGGGCGCGGGCGCGACGTAGACCTGGACGACCTCCGCCCCGGCTGCCTGCCCCGTGTTGCGGACGGCGACCCGCACGACCGCCGCGTCCGGGCCCGTGACGGCGAGTTCGACGACGTCGTGAGCGAACGTCGTGTACGACAGGCCATGCCCGAACGGGTACCGAACCGGCCGGTCGGCCGTGGCGTAGTACCGGTAGCCGACGAAGACCCCTTCGCCGTATCGGACGACCTCGTTCTCGCCGGGGAAGTTGAGGTACGACGGGGTGTCCTGCAGCCGGAGCGGGATGGACTCGGCCAGCCGGCCGGATGGGTTCACCGCCCCCGTCAGCACGTCGGCGAGAGCCCCGCCGACGGCCTGGCCCAGCGCCCATCCCTCGACGATCGCGTCCACGAAGTCATGCCACGGCTCCAGTGAGACGACGCCGCCGTTGGAGAGCACAACGACGGTGCGACGCGCACGGCCGGCCACGGCGTGGATGAGGGCCACATGCTCTTGTGGCAGGTCGATCGTCGAACGATCGAAGCCCTCTGACTGCTCCTTCTCGGAGAGCCCGACGAACACCACGGCCACGTCGGCAGCAGCAGCCGCTTCTGCGGCCTCCGCACGCAGCTGCGCCGGATCTCCGTCGTCCGCATAGCCCGGGGCGAACGAGACGCTCGTCTCTCCGAGCGCGACCCGCAGCTCGTCGAGCGGGATGTCGAGACGCGTCGGCGTGACATGCGAGCTGCCGCCGCCCTGGAACTGCGGCTCGACCGCGAGGGTGCCGATGACGGCGACCTTCTGGCCCTCGCGCAGGGGCAGGGTCTGGTCCTCATTGCGCAGCAGCACCACGCCCGCGGCCGCAGCGCGCCGCGCCAGCGCGTGGTGCGCCTCCGCGTCGAACGCGGACGGCTCGTCTGGCAGCCGCGTTCGGTCGACGAGCGCGGCCACGCGCGCGGCGGCCTGTTCGACGACGGCCCGGTCGAGCCGGCCGTCGCGCACAGCCCGGAGGATCGCCTCCGTACCCTCGTCGCCGGTGCCCGGCATCTCGAGATCCAGCCCCGCGCGGAGGGCCTCGACCCGGTCCTTGATGGCACCCCAGTCTGAGACCACGAGACCGTCGAAGCCCCACTCGTCGCGGAGGAGCTCGGTCAGCAGCCAGCGGTTCTCCGACGCGAAGACGCCGTTGATCGCGTTGTACGCGCTCATCACCGAGGTCGGCCGGGCCTCCGTCACCACGCGCTCGAACGCGGGGAGGTAGATCTCGCGCAGGGTCCGCTGGTCGGCTTCCACGCTGACGCGCATGCGCCCGGTCTCCTGGTTGTTCGCGGCGAAGTGCTTCACCGACGTGCCGACGCCGGTGGACTGCACCCCACGGACGTACTCCGTGGCGAGCACCCCCGTGAGCAGCGGATCCTCCGACAGGTACTCGAAGGTGCGGCCGCCGAGCGGGGATCGCTTGATGTTGATCGCCGGCCCGAGGATCATGTTCACGTTCAGCGCGCGAGCCTCCTCGCCCAGTGCCACCCCGACCTCGCACATCAGCTCCGGGTCCCACGTCGAGCCCATCGCGACCCCGGGTGGGAAGCACGTGGCGGGCAGGGACTCGTTGAAGCCGAGGCTGTCGACCGCACGGTCCTGCCGACGCACGCCGTGCGGTCCGTCGACCATGATCATCGACGGCACTCCGGCGGCTTCCTGCGTCGACCAGAAGTCGCGGCCGGACAGCAGCATGGCCTTCTCCTGCAGGTCCGAGTCCGCCGCGATCGGCGCGGGGGCGGTGAACACGTCGGCGGGAATCGGCTCGCCGGCGTTCAGAGCGGCGAATCCGCGTTCGAGGTCGGCGAGCACCCCCGCCGGGTCGGGGAGCATCCCCGTGATCTGCCGCGGTGTGAGGTCTTCCTGGCCCCGGAGCCCGCCGGACATGTGGTCGGCGGCGCCCGGCACCCACTTGCCGATGACGCCCTTGAGCACGTCGAGTGCGGGCTTGTGGTCGACGATGTCGCCCATCCGCGAGTCGACCGTGTACACCCGCGCGACCTCGGCATCCACCTCGAACGGCTCCTGCCAGTGGTGCTCACCCGCGGCGACCTCGAACGCTCTGCCCGAGGGGAGGACGACCTCGGCCTTCACTCCCACCGGGATCGTGGTGGAGACCAGGATCCCGCCATCGCGGAGCTCCCAGCCCGCCGAGGCGATTCCGTATGGCGTGTGCAGGGTCGCCGAAGCGGAGCTCAGGCCGCGACGCGGCGGCTGCGGGGCGATGCGAAGCCGTCGGTATCCGGGAGCGGCGGCCGCGAGCCCGGCCACGACGCGGTGCATCCAGTCGGCCACCGCGCCGAACGCGTAGTGGTTGAAGGACGTCATCCCGCTGGGATTGACGCTCCCGTCCGGCAGGAGCGAGTCCCACCGCTCCCAGATCGTCGTGGCTCCCTGTTCGACCGTGTACAGCCATGAGGGCGCCTCGGTCTGCAGCAGCAGTCGGTACGCCGTGTCGGCGTGCCCGTTCGCGCTGAGCGCGTCGGTGAGGATCGGCGTGCCGATGAAGCCCGTCGGGATCCGGTACCCGTTGCCCGCGACGATCTCCGCGAGACGGTCGGCGGCGTGGCGACGCTCATCGGCGTCGTCGATGAGATCGAACGTCAGGGCGAGGGAGTACGCGGTCGCGGAGTCGGACAGCAGGCGCCCGGAGCGCGAGACGTACTCGCGATGGAAGGCCGCCTTCACCTCGCTCGCCAGCGCGCCGTACCGTTCGGCGTCCGCAGAGCGCCCCAGCAGCGCCGCCGCGTCCGCGACGATCCGGGCGGAGCGCGCGAAGTAGGCGGTGGCCACGATCTCGGGGTAGGTCTGGGCCTGTTCGGGGCGGTCGGCCGGCGCGGTCGGGTCGAGCCAGTCGCCGAACTGGAATCCCGCGCTCCAGATCCGGTCAGGGCCGGCAGCGGCGGTGACCTCGTCGACCCACGCTGCCATGCTCTCGAACTGCGTCTCGAGCACTCCGATGTCGCCGTAGGCCTGGTACAGGGTCCACGGCACGACGGTGGCGGCATCGGCCCAGCCCGCCGTCGGGCCGGTGTAGCCGGTGACGATCGCCGGGACGACCATGGTCGTGCCGCCGTACTTCCTCTGCTCTGCCGCGAGATCCTTCAGCCACGACACCAGGAAGCCGGCCGAGTCGTAGAGGTAGGTCGCGGTGGGCGCGAACACCTGCAGGTCGCCCGTCCACCCCAATCGCTCATCGCGCTGGGGGCAGTCTGTCGGGACGTCGACGAAGTTGCCCCTCATCCCCCATACGACGTTCTCGTGGAGGCGGTTCACGAGCGGATGGTCGGTCTCGAACCATCCCGTGCGCTGCATGTCGGAGTGCAGCACCTCGGCCGTCACGGCCTCCGGGTCGATCGGGCCGGGCCAGCCCGTGACCTCGGCGTACCGGAACCCGTGGAACGTGAAGCGCGGCGCCCAGCTCTCGGTGCCGACCCCGACGAGCGTGTAGCTGTCTGTCGCCTTCGCTCCGCGCAGCGGCGCGACCGCGAGCTCGCCGCCTTCGAGGACCTCGGCATGGCGAAGGGTGACGCGGGTGCCCGCTTCACCCTCGACGGTGAGACGCAGTCTGCCGACGAGGTTCTGCCCGAAGTCCAGGATGGTCGCTCCCGACGGCGAGGTGAGCACCCGCTGCACGGGGATCCTCTCCACGACTCGGACAGGAGGCCCGTCGGGCGCCGAGAGCTCGACCTCGCCGAGCGGGCGCAGGGCGACGGGAGTCCAGCCGTCCGTCGCGGCGTCAACCGTCGACCACGCGGGATCGAAGTCGCGCGCGTCGTAGTCCTCGCCGTTGTACAGATCCGCGGCGTGTATCGGTCCCCTTCCCGCGACCCAGTCCGTCCCGGAGGCGACAGTCTGCCGGGCGCCGTCCGCGTAGTGGACCTCCAGCTGGACCATGACGCCGAGGTCGTCGCCGTAGAGGCCCCGCTTGCCACCCCACCCGAGGTAGCCGCGCCACCATCCATCCGCCAGCCACGCGCCGATGGCGTTCTCGCCACTCCGCACGAGACCGGTGACGTCGTACGTGGTGTATCGGAGCCGCGACTCGTAGGCGGTCCATCCCGGCGCGAGCTCGTCGTCGCCGACCCGGTGTCCGTTCAGTTCCAGCTGGAACAGCCCGTGGGCGGTGGCATAGACCCTGGCCCGCACCACCTCGCTGTCCGAGCGGGTCCGGAAGGCCCCGCGCACCAGGGGTGAAGCGACGGCGGAATCGGCGGGCCCGACCATCTGCGCGGACCAGTCAGACCGCTCCAGCAGTCCGGCCTCGACGCACGCCCATGCGGACCAGTCGCTGGCGGAACCGTCCGCGTCGACCACTCGGACGCGGATCTCCCTGCGCTCGCGCGACGCCAAGGGCTCGAACGGCCACGGCACGAGAACCGAGTCCGGGCTGTCGACGCGCACACTCGCACCGTCGCGCTGCTGCACCTCGTAGGCCGACTGCGACCAGTCGGCGGGCGCGTCGGTGACGACCCAGGAGAGACGGGGCCGGGGCTGGCCGATTCCGAGGGCGTTCGAGGAGTGCTCGAAGCGGATGGGACTGAGGGTGAGCGACATCGCGTGGAGCTTTCTGAGAGGAGGGATCAGCGAACGGAGCGGATGCGGAGGACGGCGATGCCGGCCAGGAGCACCGAGACAGCGGCGACGATGAACAGCAGCGTGTAGTTGCGGTCGCCGCCCTCCGCCCCGATGAGGAGGATCCCGGACGCGGCGAGCGGCGCGATCGACTGGGGGATCGACGTGGCGAACCCGGTGATCCCCATGAACCGGCCGGCGTCGGTCTCGCGCTCGGGGAGCACGTCCAGAAGCAGCGCCTGGTCGACCGCGGCGAAGAGCCCGAGTCCGACGGACGTCACCAGCGAACCGGCGACGAGAACAGCGAGGTCGGGAGCGTATGCCTGTGCCAGCATCCCGCCGGCCATGATGAGCCCCCCGATCAGCACGAACAGCCGGCGCCGCTTCAGCCGGTCGGAGAGGAACCCCCCGCCGATCGCGCCCAGTGTCACGGCGAGCACTCCGGCCATGCTGAGGGATGCCATGATCCCCGCGACCGATTCCACGGCGATGCCGAGGCGGTCGGCGAAGAAGAACGCCGTGTAGGTCGTGTTCAGCGTGATGCCGGTGTAGAAGAGGAACCTGCCCAGCCAGTTCCACGAGAAATCGGGGTGCTTGCGCGGGTCGTAGAGGTACTTCGAGAGCAGCTGGAGGACCGTGATCGGGTCCTTCGGCAGGCCTCGGCTGTCGTCCTCGTGCACGAGCGTGACGAACAGCACGACGAAGACGACTCCGACCGCGCCCGGCACGAGGAAGAGCAGCAGCGGGTCGCCCGTGAAGAACTGGGCGAGGATCACACCGAACACGGGCGCGATCTGCGTGGCGAAGCTGGTCAGCCCTGCGACCTTGCCGCGCTGGGATTCCGGCAGGCGGTCCGCTGTGGAGATCTGGAGGTTGCTCAGCGCCGTACCCCATCCCCATTGCGCGAGGATCCAGCCGAGCCCGACGACGAGCACGTTCGGGGCGAGCGCCATGACCACCAGCGACGCGACGCCCACGACCATGCCGCCGATCATGAAGGGGCGTCGCCGCCCGAGAGGAGTCCGCGTCCGGTCGCTCCACACGCCCATGAACGGCGCGGTGAGCATCACGAACAGCGCACCGGCGCCCGTGATGTAGCCCAGGTACTCCGGATGACCGGGCGCGAGCGTGTTCACACGGATCGTGAGCGAGATCGCCAGCGGGGTGATGAAGGCCATGAAGACGCCGAACTGCGCCAGCACCATGAACCAGATGTAGCGAGGGCCGACCTTCGGCAGTTCGGGAGCGGAGCGCGCTGCTCCGTCGAGCTCCACGGCGTTCGCCGTGGGAGAGGGAGTGGACGCCGGAAGCGGCGTGACGAGGGGCTCGTCGTTCGTCGGGGTCATCGGAAGACTCCATTGTCTGAGGGGAAACTAGCGCGTGCTAGTGGTTGATCCAGGATGCTACGGTAGGTGCACTAGCGCGCGCAAGTCCAAAGGAGAGCGAATGGCGACAACCGCACCGAAGCGAGTCACCGCCGCGGACGTCGCGCGTTCACTCGGCCTCTCGCGCGCCACCGTCGGCTTCGTTCTGAACAACACGCCGGGTCAGACCATCCCGGAAGCGACCCGTGCGCGCGTGCTCGAGGAGGCGAACCGTCTGGGATACCGCGCGAACACCGCGGCGCGGGCGCTGGCCAGCGGGAAGAGCCGGATCATCCTCCTCGTGCTGCCGGACTGGCCGCTCGACCACAGCATGCGGACCCACCTCGACGAGGCGTCCCTCGCGCTGGACGAGGCGGGGTACTCCCTCGTGACGATGACTCCGCACCCCGGGGGCCAGGCACGCCCGCTCTGGGAGACGCTTCGGCCGGATGTCGTCATCGGCCTGGCGCCGTTCACGCCGGAGCAGCTCGCCGAGATCCGGGCGAGCGGCGTCGACCAGATCATCCCTCCGTTTCCCGGCGGCGATGAGGCTGCCGAAGGAGGTCTCGGCTTCGCCGACGGGCCGCGTCTGCAGGTCGAGCATCTGCTGTCGCGCGGGCGCCGGCGTGTGGCCTTCGCGGCCTCGGCCGACCCACGACTCGCAGACCTCGTGATGCAGCGCCGCGACCTCGCGTCCCGCACGCTGCACTCGCTGACGAGATCGGGGTTCGTCGCCGACTCCCCCATCACCGAGGCCAACGCCGCGGAGGAGCTTGCCCGCTGGATGGATCTGGGCGTCGACGGCGTCGTCGCCTACAACGATGACATCGCGGCGATGATCCTGGGCGCCGCCGTCCGCTCGCACATCAGCGTGCCGGATCGGCTCGCCATCATCGGCCATGATGACACGCCGCTCGCGCGCCTCGTCGTGCCGGCCCTGTCGACCGTGCGTCTCGACAACGCCGGACTCGGCCGCTACCTCGCCGCGCTCGCCCTCAGCGCCGCCACGGGATCGACGCCGCCGGCCGCCGGGCCCGAGACGGACGCGCACCTCGTGGAGCGGGAGACGACCTAGGGCCACAGCCCCGGGCGCACGATCCTCGACACGACGAATCCCCTCAAGGCCGAGCATCTGCAGCACTGCTCGGCCTTGTGCTTGTCAAAGACGAGCAGCACTCCGCCGCGCTCAGCCGCTTCATGATCCGGATGGAGTCGGTGGCGTCGTCGAAGATCGAGCGGATCACCGCGAGCGCGGTGGACTATGCGCGCGCGCTCGCCGGGAGTCGGTCGAACTCGTGGCCCTCGAGCATGGTCGCCGCGAGCACCGCGTTGCACCGACTCATCGCCGACGTCGCGGCGCGCAGCCTTTTCACTCTCGACATGCGATCGGAATCGGCGGGACCCCCCCGAAACGCTCTTCACGCACCACCGGTGCCGGAACGCGTTCCGGACCTTCATGGACGACCTTGATCGCATCCCTCAACCACGATGATCCGCCGGTGCTCGTGCAGGCCGCGATCGAGGCCGTGCCTGGGCGGCGTCCGAGCTGCGCGCGGAGCTCGACGACCTCAACCGGCGCATGCAGATCGCCATGCAGTGAACGGCGGAACCCCCTCGCAAGGAGGGCACTTCGGACGGTGGCAACGGTGGAATTGGACCCTGATCTGGTTTTTATACCATCTTCATGCGCGGCTGAAGCCACGCGATTTCGCGGAAGTTGGACACCTCCCGGAGCAGCTGAGAACAGGTGGAGGATGCTCCCAAGACAGCCGCGCCACTGTCGCGGCCGAGCCGCGGCCGCCGCCGTCGTCGAGGTCGCGGCCGATGTGGTGGCCGTCGATGACTCTCTAGCCCTTCCGCCTCGACTGCCAGGTCGCAGCGAGGGCTCTCCTTCATTAAGCCGCCGGAGACTCACTGTGACATGTTGCATTTTTTGCACATCGGTGAGATGTTCTATTTACCTTACATCTACGCAGTGGTAGATTTTTCTAACAACAACTGGCGGTGCTATTTTTCGAACACGAATGGGAGGCGGTCAACGTGAAGTTGCAGACACCCTCAGACCTCGCCCGCCTGGTCAAGAACGCCCGCGTCCAACGGAACCTTACTCAGCAGGACGTCGCCGGCGCCGTCGGCATCACCCGTCAGTCCCTCGCCCGCCTTGAACGCGGCAACGGTGGCACATCATTCGACACGGTGCTGGGCATCCTCGACTACCTCGGCATCCGTTTGGACGCCACCACCGACCGCCGCCCCGTTGCTCCCGCCGCAGTCGCCACGAGGGGCGCCGCCCAGGCCGCGGCCGATGCACTCACCAAGCGCATCGCACCGCTGATCGGCTCGGACACGCTCGAGGCGCTCAACAAGCAGGTCCTTGGCTCGCCGCCCCAGATCGGTCCCTCACTCCCGCCCAAGATCGACACCTCCGGCATCCTCAAGCTGGTCGAGGCCAACCTCGACCCCGCGGCACTCGCCTCCATCCGCGAAGCCTCCCGCGGGCTCACCGAGCGTCTCGCGATCCCCGGTTCCGTCCTCATGAATCCGCCGCGAGCGGTGGAAGCCGGATCCCCGGCCACCGCGGAGCCCCCAGCGGGTTCCGCAGGGGGTGTCGAATGATCCGCGCCCTCGATGTGTACCTCTACGACGCCCACGTCGCCACAATCACCAGGCGAGGCGAGAACCTGCAGCTGCGCTACCTGCCCGAGTACGTCGAGACGGACAGCCCCGTCCCCATCTCCGTGACGCTCCCCGTCGTCACCACCCCGTTCGGGAACGACGACACCAAGCGGTTCCTCGACAACCTCCTGCCCGACCGCGCTGACGTTCGTTCCCGCTGGGCACGGGAAGCGAAGCTGACCAGCGACAGCACCTTCGACCTGCTCTCTGTCTACGGCGCCGATGTCGCCGGCGCGCTCGAGTTCTACCCCGCAGGCGTATCACCCAGGCAGGAGGAGAACCTGACCCCGCTCACCGAGAAGGAGATCGGCGACCGGATCCGGCAGATCCGTCGAGATGACTCCGACTGGCTGCAGCACCGCGCCGTCGAAGAGGGGTTCTCGCTCGGCGGCGCTCAGGGGAAGTTCGCGCTCGCCCTTCGCGACAACCAGTGGCTCGAGCCGTCTGGGCGGCAGCCGTCGACACACATCTTCAAGCCGGGCATCCAGCCACTGCCCGGATCCGACGTCACCGAGCACATCACCCTGCAGGTCGCGACCCTGCTCGGGATCGACGCGGCCGCATCCGTGATCGCCGAGTTCGACGGCGAGCACGTCCTCATCGTGGAACGCTTCGACCGCTTCGACGATAATGGCGCCATCGGCCGACTCCACCAGGAGGACCTGGCGCAAGCCACCGGGACGCCGCACGTTCAGAAGTACGAGTCCGACGGCGGCCCCGGCTACCGCGACATCTTCACCGTCTTCGACCGCAACCTCAACGCCGCCGACGCCAAGACGGCTAAGGAGCGGTTCGCAAAGCTGCACGTCTTCTCTTGGATCATCGGTCACAACGACGGCCACTCCAAGAACTACTCCCTCACACATGTGCCGGGTCGGAGCGTGCTCGCCCCCTTCTACGACCTCAACAGCTCGCTCCCGTTCAAGCTACAAGAGCAAGTCCTCGCCCACGACCCTGCCGTCTTCGACAACGTCGAGCTCGCCTTCGCCGTCGACGGAGCGAACACCCTCGGCACCTTCAACGCCGACGGCATCCGACGCCTCGAAGCCGACGCAGGGCTTGCTGAAGGACACCTGCGGGAGTTCGCCCTCCAGATCGCCACGGGCCTCCAGCCCGCCGTCGCGGTCGTCATCGAACAGCTCCCCGATCACCTGAAAGAACTCCGCGCCGTGATGCTCTACCCGCACGCCACTTACACGCAGACCCGCCGAGTCATCGACGCCCTCGCCTGACCGTCCCCCTTCGCAGGAGCGAAACAAGGCCGGCATTCTACTGAGCACCATGCGCATCAAGCGCAACCCGCGCGTCGGTGTCAGGCCGGAGTAGGTGCTTACGTAGACGCGGCCGAGGGCGTACCGTTGGCGGCGCCGTTAAGAAAGTAAGCCTCCCGCGGCGCACGGAAACATGGGGATTCCGCGACCTACGCGCTTTCGTATCACTCGTACGGAGCACGCAACGCACGAAAGGTGTCAACACTCGTCAGCCGTAGCTCCGTCCGTGGCCGAGTCAGCCTGTTTGCGCGCGAAGAGCATGCCAGACGCGCCGGCCACCCCGGCAGCAGCGCCCTTGAGCGCGGCACTAGCCTCTTCCGCTGCGGCCGCGACGCTGGGTTTATCCGCGATGCCGTCGCCCTCGATGTTGACAGCGCGGAACGCCTCTGTGGCACGGTCGACGGTCGGCGTGCTGAAGCGGGCAGCGGCCGCCGCGCCTGAAGTTTCCGAGACCCGCACCTTCTCGCCAGGCTCGACAAACGCCTCACTCCATCGCTTCGCGTTCTTAGCCTCGTAGCCCGTTTCGATGCCGAGGCGTTCGCGGAAGTCCAGGACGCGAGTCGCTACCTGGTTGCTCGGCTTCACCGGCGGATCGCGTACGCCTGGGTGCGCGCGATCGTCAGGTCCGTCGCCTGCGCCTTCGACCACGTGATCTCCGAGACGGGTCCTACTGCTTGCGAACCGTAAGCGCTTCCTCGAGCGCCGTCAGACCGACGCTGAGGAGTGTCGCCGGCGCCTGAGCGATCTGCAGCCTCTACTTGACCTCGCCTGGCTGGCCGATCATCGCGTGGCTCACACCGGGCGTCTTGGAGGCCATGAGGCCGTAATGCGGCACGGCCTTGGCGGACTCTTTCGTGAGTGTCACCCATCGCCCTGAGTTCTGCGCGATGTCGGCGGCTACGCCCGGCGCCGCTCCGCCAGCGCCAGAGAACGAGCGCAGGCGCTCCAGGTCGGGCTTGCGCGACGGCACGCGGTCGAGGCCCGCGAAGAGAGTGAAGCGCTCAACGTCGGTCGCCGCACCGATGACGGACAGCCCATCTCCTTCACCGACCAGCTGATCTCATTGCTGATGTCACTCCTCCGAATTAGGGGTGCGGCTCACCCTGCAGCCGTCTCCGCAGACGGTACCGGGCAGCGAGGACATTCACATCGTCAGCGCTGGGCCGAGATGACACGAGCGATAGCGCTCAAACGACACCGGCAGCGCGAAGGGGAGCGGCACGCTCGCGCTAGGACGGTTGCATCGACGCAGCCAACCTCGAGATGTCTCCCACACGTAGAGGAATCAACGGTCGCCCACGGACGGCGTACCCAGGGGCGGTCCGTCATCAGAAGCAGTCATCGTGGGCATCCCCTTACTAGCTCCGACGTGCCTTCGCGTGCCGCTGCCGGTAGGAGTCGCTCAGGTGCAGCTCGTCGGTGATCTCTAGGAGCCGAGCGCAGCTGCGGAGATAACTTCGGTGCGCCTTGTCCTGCGTCAGGAAAGAGAATGCTCGCGCGCTCCACAGCATCGATGCAGCGGTGAAGAACAAGAGCAGATCCGCCGGAAGGGGTACGTCCGGCTCCTCACGGTATGCGGGCAACTCTGCCGCTGGACTCAAGGCGTGGAAATAGAGGTCCGCGAGCCGCGGGCTCGCGTGGCTGAAGCCGGAGAACAGCCGATAGATGATGAAGGCGTCCGGTCCTGCCGGCGACAGATCTTGACAGATGTCTCCGAACCGACGTGCACTGTCAAACGAGCCCGCGTGAGCGGTTGGGTCTGCATCCGCAATCGTGCCGGCTCCCTCTCGGAACACCGCGGAGGCCGCTTGAAGCGCGTCCTTCTGCAGGGACGAACGGGTGCGAGTGTATTCGTGGAGGAAGGCGCGAACTCCGTGGTCCTCCGCACTCTGCACGAGCCACGCAGCGGTAATCGCGCTCTCGTAGGCGAGCCTCGCCAGCGGAATCGCGGCGGTGATCTGATTGGCACGGATGAGTGTGCTGACGGCAGCGGCCGTGGAGTAAACATGTCGCGCGAGGCCCCAGACCGAGGCGATTCGAGCCGCATCGTGCCCTGCGAACTTCTTTCCTCGACGCGCAGCAGGTTGGTGCAACGGGCGCGGCGCACCGATCTCTCGCCAATTGCTCTGCATGTCGTCGACAAGCGCTTGCAGTTCCGCTTCATTGAGCACCACGCGTCGAAGCCTAGTTCGCGTCCACGCGCGAAAGGTCCACTACAGGAGCAACCGGCAAGCTCACCGCCCGTGCAGAAGGCCCATCGCGCGCGTAGCGCCACGCCGTGCGTGTGCCCCTCGATAGCAGCGTCGTCGATGGCCAGGCCGGCCGACAAGGCGCTCGCGCGGAGGAGGCTGGCTCTGAGGATACGTCGGTCGCCGGCAGTACGCGGACGGCGCTGCATATGGAGCTATCTCGAGAACCGATGCGGTCGTGCGTGGGGTCGCGCGTTCACCACGGTGGCGGGGAGACTCTGGTCGTCGTAGATAGTGACGGCAGGCGCCGGCTTCGGCCAGGGGATCTGCGCGAGATGCGGACCATCGGGGTGAGCGGCAACCCAACCAAAGGCATTCCGTGCTTGAAGCAGGTTCGCCTTCCGCGCGATCTTTACCGCTTCGCCGCCCCCGATGTTCCATACCACGGAATTCCATCGCGCGCCGATTGGGCCGTACACAAGGGCGTGGCGGGGGCCGAGAGGAAGGATCACCTCGTCGGCGTCACGAAACCCGACGCCGCGACCGCTGGAGACCTGAACAAGGTTCTCGGGAGGGACGTGTTCACCCTTGATCCGAATCCGTTCACGCAAGTCGCCTTCCGGCGAACCGTCACGGGGAGTGAGCACGACGGGCTCATCCCCGACGACCAGCAACGAGCCGTCCAACTGCGCCACGGACACGGGCCGGTGGGACAGATGCTCAGCCAGATCCTCGCTGGCCCGATTGATAAACTGGATGTGCTCGTTCTGGTGCGGCACGATCTCGAGGTCCTGGATCTCCTGAGGGCTAATCTTGTCCTGGTTGACGAGCTTCATCCCGTAATCCGCAATCAGTTCCATGGCGCGACGTGTTCGCATCCCTCTCACGGCCTGCACCGCGACGAACGTATCGAGTGCGAAACGGTCGATACCTGTTGGCGGCTGAGCACGTCCGAAAGCCGACGTCGACAGGTAAGGACGGATCACGCGAGCAAACTCAGCCTCGACCTCGCTGAGCCAGACTTCCATTGCACCGTTGGGTGCCATGTCGAGATCGATGAACGTGTAGAAGTCCTTGACCGCCACGTCGCCCACGGACACGACGCGCACCTTGCTCGTTATGCGATCTCGCAAGCGGATCTGGTTCGAGCTATTGGCGAACCGGCGCAAAATGGTGCGCGGGACAATGTGATGCCGCGCGCCGACCTGACGCTTAAAGTCAACCGACTCATACCACTGCCGCGCCAATCGCTCTGCGCCGGCATCGCTGGCTAACTGATACAGACGTCCCACGAGTGCATCATGACAGGCACCTCCGACACCGGCTCGTCGTCTGGCTGGAGGCTATCCGCCGTCACCGGTAGCGATCCGGGACGAGTTCCCTGCGCGCATCCCTCAGGACAAAGCTCGAGCCATGTCGATCATCCACATCAGACGCGCACCGAGCGAGGCGACCGGCGAGATCACGATCCAGGCTCCCAACCGACCAACGCTCGCTACGGGCGCATCGAGGTGCTCGTTGTTGCCTCCCAGCTCACGAAGATCCACCACGAGATGGATCGGGGTACGACCGTTGTCGTCCTTGGAGTCGTTGAGCGGCGCCCAGGCCACCCCAGAGGCTCACGGACATCGCAGAAACCCGCCCGCTAGACGACACCCTCGCAATCACCCAGGCCACCCGCCGCGCCCAAGACGAAACCCCCTCACAAGGAGGGGGTTTCGGATGGCGGTGACGGTGGGATTTGAACCCACGGTAGGGGGTTACCCTACACAACTTTTCGAGAGTTGCACCTTCGGCCGCTCGGACACGTCACCGCGGACAAGCTTAGGACAACTGCGCCCCAGACGCGAATCGAGCGTTCACCATCCCGTCACCCGGGCGAGTCGCGCCGCGCTCGCCTCGGCGCCCGTCGCGACCCCGGCCTGGAGCAGCGCGAACCGCAGCTCGTCGGCCATCCCGTCGAGCAGCCGCGCGACGCCATCCGCCCCGTCCGCCGCGAGCGCCCACCAGGCGGGACGCCCGACGAAGACGGCCCGTGCACCGAGAGCCAGGGCCGCCAGCACGTGACGCCCGTCGCGGATGCCGCTGTCGACAGACACCTCGGCGTCCGCGCCGACCGCCTCGACCACCTCGCCGAGCGCGTCGACCGCCGAGATCGAGCCGGCGAGTCGCCGGTGCCCGTGCGTCGAGACGACGACGCCCGCCGCGCCCGCGTCGACCGCGCGACGCGCGTCGTCGCCGCGCAGCACGCCCTTCACGACGACCGGCAGGCCGGTCACGTCGCGCAGTCGGGCGATGTCATCGAGGCCCGGATTGCGCGCCGGGCGGTCGCCGAGCAGGGCGCGCTCGTCGGCCGTGAGGTTGGCGAGCCGTTCGCGAGCCGGCCCATCGGGCCAGTTCACCGGCTCGACGTGCGGCTCGACGCGCAGCGCCGTGAGCTCGACGGTGAGCAGGATCGCCGCGGCCCCGGCCTCCGCCGCGCGCTCGGCGAGCGCCCAGGTCAGAGCGGGCTCAGCGAGCAGATACGTCTGGAACCACCACGGCGCCCCCTGCTCGGCGATGCGCGCGAACGGGATCGCCGTGTTCGTCGAGACGCCGATCAGGGTGCCCGACGCCGCGGCCGCGCGCGCCATCTCGATCTCGCCGTCGGGATGCGCCGCGACCTGCTGCGCCATCGGCGCGAGGAGGATCGGATGGTCGACCGGCGTTCCGAGAACGGTCGTCGCGACCTGAGCATCCAGCTCGCCGCGGAGGGCGGCCGGACGGAACCGCACGGCATCCCAGCGATCCGCCTCGGCCTCGCTCGAGCCATCCGCCGTCGCCGCGACGTAGTCGAACACGTGCGCGGGCAGCAGCGCCCGCGCGCGCTCGCGCAGCCGCTCGATCTCCGCACGGGTCATCCGCTCACCGTACCCGCGACGCGCGCTCCACCCGCTCCCCCTCCCGCGCGCCTCACGCGACCGCGGTCGCCTCGAGCACGAGCGCCGACGCCGGGGCGAGCAGCGGCGTGCGCACGCCGACCGTCGACAGCAGCGAGCCCGGCAGCGTCACCGAGCCCTCCGCGACCCACGGCACCGGCCGCATGTCGAGCAGGTGGCCCGTCGTGAGCGCGCGGACGACCTCGACGCGATAGGTCCGCGACGGGTCGAGACCCGGGAGGCGCAGCGCGGGCGGCACGGCCCACTCCCCCGTCGCCTCGCGGGTGAGCCGGTAGAGCGCGTGCGCGCGGTCCTCCGACACGACCCCCGTGAGCGCGGCCCCCTCGTCGGCGACAGCGTCGTGCAGCAGCTCGCCCGTGTGCATGAGGGAGCGGAGGCGCTTGTACTCCGCGATCCACTCGGCGAGCTGCGCGCGCTCGTCGGCCGTGAAGCGCGTGATGTCGGTCTCGATGCCGGCCGACGCGAAGAGCGTCGTCGCGATCCGGAACCGCAGGTCGGTGACGCGGTCGGTCGTGTGCGCCTGCGTCGGGCCGACGTGGCTGCCGATGAGCTCGGGCGGCAGGAGCAGCTCGGTCCAGCGCTGGATGCGCGTGCGCTCGAGCGGGTCGTTCGTGTCCGACGCCCACACGCGATCGGTCCGCTCGAGGATGCCGAGGTCGACGCGCGCGCCGCCCGACGAGCACGACTCGATCTCGACGTGCGGATGGCGGCGGCGCAGCTCGTCGAGGAGCGCATAGACCGCGCGCGTCTGCGCGTCGACGCCCGCGCGCCCCGCGTGCACGGCCTCGAGCAGATCGCGGTTGTGATCCCACTTGAGGTACTCGATCGGGTACTCGTCGAGCAGGGCCCCGAGGGTCGCGAGCAGCCACTCGGCCACCTCGGGGCGCGCGACGTCGAGCACGTGCTGGTGACGCCAGGTGCGCGTCGCGCGATCGGATGGCGCGAGCACCCACTCGGGGTGCGACCGCGCGAGATCGGAATCGGGGTTGACCATCTCGGGCTCGACCCACAGCCCGAAGCCCATGCCGCGAGCGCGCACGTGGTCGACGAGCGCGTGCAGGCCCTCGGGCCAGACGGCCGGATCGACGGCCCAGTCGCCGAGCCCCGCCCCGTCGCTGCGCCGAGCCAGGAACCAGCCGTCGTCGAGGACGAACCGCTCGACGCCGACCTCGGCAGCGGCATCCGCGAGTGCGATGAGCGGCTCGAGCTCGTGGTCGAAGTAGACCGCCTCCCACGTGTTGAGCACGACCGGTCGCGGCGTGCGCGGATGGCCGGGGCGCGCGCGCAGCGAGCGGTGGAAACGCGAGGAGATCCCGTCGAGCCCGCGGTCGCTCCACGCGAACCAGGCCGTCGGCGCAGCGAACGCCTCGCCCGCCGAGAGCACGATCTCGCCCGTGCGGAGCAGCTCGCCCGCTCCGAGCACGTTCCGCCCCT
The DNA here is from genome assembly GCF_035188445.1 of Microbacterium sp. JZ37. Classification (NCBI taxonomy): domain Bacteria; kingdom Bacillati; phylum Actinomycetota; class Actinomycetes; order Micrococcales; family Microbacteriaceae; genus Microbacterium; species Microbacterium sp. JZ37. Next base: position 2,855,148 of record NZ_CP045253.1, read on the forward strand.
CGGCGAGGCGGTCGGTGCGGTACACCGCGTCGCCGCTCCAGGCCAGGTGCACGGCCCACGCCTCGCCCGTGCGATCGTCGAAGCCGGGCGTCCCCACGACGGTCAGCGTCGGGGCGTCATGCCCGGTCCGCCCGCGCCGCGAGTCGCGGGCGTGCGAGCCCATGGCGACCGGCCGGCGCTGCGGCGAGCGCTCGCGCGTCCAGCGGCCGGCGAGGTCGAGCAGCTCGCTCGCGCGCGCGGGAACCGGCAGCGTCGCATCGAGGGCGGCCAGGTGGACGACGGCGTCGCCCGCGTTCTCGACGCGGTGGTCGACGCGCAGGATGCCCGCGGCGTCGAACCGCAGGGCGCTCTCGAGCACGAGGCCGTCCGCGCATGCCCGCAGGGCGAAGCCGCGGTCATCGCTCTCGACCGACTCCACGCGCCACCCCGGCAGGAGCGGCGCGCCGTCGACCGTGCCCGCGATGCCCGGGCGCCCCTGCCATCCGTCGCGCTCGGTCGGGAGCACCGTGAGCGGCCACGCCTCGTCGAGCGCGCTCGCCGTGACCTGGCGGGCGGATGCCGCGTCCAGCGCGGCGAGCGCGGCCTCGTCCACTGCTCCCGGATCCGCGCCCCAGTGGAGGACCTCGGGGAGATCCTCGCCGCGGAACGCCACGATGAGCGCCGCGCCCGCGGCGCGGAACAGCGTGGTCGTGCGCGGGGGTGCGCTCACGGGAGCTGAGGTGATGGTCATGCGGGCCTCCGTCTCGACGGCATCGTCAGAGACCAGGTTCCCGCGCGGGGCTCACTTTGTCAAATGCTGAAACAAACGCTCACGTGAGAAGTGCGCGGATGGCCAGCCCGGCCCCCGCGCGCGCCCACTCCGAGAAGTCCCACGTCCGCACGTCGAGATCGACCGGAGCGGCGTCCTTGTCGAGCCGCTCGTCGAGCGCGGCGCGCAGGGCGTCGCCCGCGAGCTCGACCACGGCGATGCCGTCTCCCGTGACGACGACCTTCTGGGGGTCGACGAGGCTCGCCACCGTCGCGATCATGACGCCGAGCGCGCGACCCGCGTCGGCGAACGCCGCGAGCGCGAGCTCGTCGCCCGCGCGCGCGGCCTCGACGACGCCCTCGTACTCGACACCCGGGCGCCGGTAGGCGTTCACGATCGCGCTGTTCACGAGCAGGCTCGACGCGCAGCCGCGGTGGCCGAGGCCGCACCGCGGCCCGGCCTCGTCGACGATGAGGTGGCTGATCTGGCCCGCGCGATTGTGCGCGCCGTCGACCGGCCGGCCGTTCACGACCAGTCCGCAGCCGATGCCCGCGCCGACCGTGATGAGCACCATGTCGTCGATGCCCGCCCCCGCCCCGAACCAGTGCTCGGTCGCCGTGAGCGCCTGCACGTCGTTCTCCACGGCGCACGGAAGCCCGGTCGCGTCGCGCACGAGCGCCCCGAGCGGCACGTCGGTCCAGTCGAGGAAGAACGACCGCTCGACGAGCGCCCCGTCCGCGCCCTGGCTCACGCGGCCCGCGATCGCGATCCCCACCGACGTCAGCGTCGGGTAGTCCGCCGCGTATCCGCGCGCCACGTCGGCGATCTCGGCGACGACATCCGCGGGCTCGCGCGATGCGAGCGGACGCTCGGTGCTCTCGACGGCGGACGCCGAGAGGTCGGTGACGACCGCGTAGAGCGTGTCGCCGGTGAGCTTGATCCCGAGGAAGTGGCGAGCCGACGCGCGCAGATGCAGCATCTCGGACGGACGCCCCGTCTGCGCCATGAGGCGCGTGCCGCCCTCGGTGAGCAGACCGGCGTCGACGAGGGAGCGCGTGATGCGGGTGAGACTCGCCCGGGAGAGGTGGAGACGGCGCGCGATCTCGGCGCGCGGGAGCTCGCCGTGGATGAGCACCTCGAGAAGCGCCGCCCGCATCGCCGGCGACATCTCGCCGATCTCGCCGCCCGCGAGCGCCGTGTCCTCGACGTCCATGTTTGTCACCCTTCTGAACATACTCGCTTGTGCTCGGCCACCCGCGCTGGAAAGATCACAGTACACACGCGGCCGCGCCCCGCCGCGACACCCGAGATCACGGAGGATCCGTCGTGCCCGAGACCCTGCACTGGCGCGCCGAGCGCGTCCACGTCGCCCTCGCCCTGCCCGAGGACGGGCCCGTCTCGGTGCTCGCGATCCGGCCATCCGGGTCTCCGGCGCCCGCTCCCGTGCTGCCCGAGGGGCACGGCGAGCAGCCTCTCGTCGAGCTGTCGGCGTTCGGCCACGGCCGGTTCCCCGGCAGCTTCCGTCACGTCGACACCGTGATCGGGCACGCGCTGCGCTACGTCGGCCACGAGGAGTCGGAGCAGGACGGATGGCGCGAGCTGCGCGTGCGACAGGAGGACGCGTCGCGGGGGCTCCGCGTCACGAGCGTGCTCGCGGCGCACGCGTCCGCACCGGCGCTGCGGGCGTGGACCGAGGTCGCGGTCGACGGCGACCTCGTCGTCGACTTCGTGTCGAGCTTCGCGACCGGCTCGTTCCTCGCCGACGCGCGCGCGGCATCCGTCGACGACATCGTCGTCGCGCACGCCGACAGCGACTGGATCGCCGAGAGCAGGTGGCGCGTGCAGCCGCTGCGCGAGGCGGGCCTCGTCGACGTGGGCCGCGCCGCGCACAACCACCAGCCGCCCCGCACGCGCCTCGCGCTCGGGAACCGCGGGTCGTGGTCTAGCGGCGAGAAGGCGCCCACGGGGGTCATCGCGTCCGCGCGCGACGACTACGCGCTCGCGTGGCAGATCGAGCACAACGGACCGTGGGTCGCCGAGCTCGGCGAGAACGGGCACGGCGCCTACCTGCTGCTGTCCGGCCCGACGGACCAGGAGCACCAGTGGTCCGTGCGGCTGCGCGACGGGGAGACGTTCACCTCCGCGCCGGTGTCGATCGCGGTCGCCGAGGGCGGCGTGGAGGCGGCGCTGCAGGCGCTCACCGACCAGCGCCGCGCCATCCGCCGCCCGCGCGACGCCGACGATGCGCTGCCCCTCGTCTTCAACGACTACATGAACACGCTCATGGGCGACCCGACGACCGAGAAGCTCCTGCCGCTCATCGACGCCGCGGCCGAGGCCGGAGCCGACACGTTCTGCATCGACGCCGGCTGGTACGCCGACGGGCACTGGTGGGACGGCGTCGGCGCGTGGGAGCCGTCGACCGCGCGCTTCCCGGGCGGCATCGGCGAGGCGACCGCGTACATCCGCTCGCGCGGGATGACCCCCGGCCTGTGGCTCGAGCCCGAGGTGATCGGCGTGCGGTCGCCGCTCGCGCAGACGCTGCCCGACGCCGCGTTCTTCTCGCGCGGCGGCGTGCGCATCGCCGAGCACGGGCGGCACCTGCTCGATCTGCGGCACCCCGCGGCCCGCGCGCACCTCGACGCGGTCGTCGACCGGCTCGTCGGGGAGTACGGGGTCGCGTTCATCAAGATGGACGAGAACACGATGACCGGCCCCGGCACCGACCGCGACGGCCTCGCGCCCGGGCACGGGCTGCTCGAGCACGCGCGCGCGGTTCTCGACTGGATCGACGGCGTGCAGGCGCGCCATCCGGATCTCCTCATCGAGAACTGCGCGTCGGGCGCCATGCGGATGGACTACGCGATGCTCTCGCGCCTGCACCTGCAGTCGACCTCCGACCAGCAGGACCCCGTGGCGTACGCGTCGATCGCCGCGGCGGCGCCCGCATCCATCCTCCCCGAGCAGGCCGGCAACTGGGCCTATCCGCAGGCCGGGATGACCGATGAGGAGCGCACGTTCGCGCTGGTGAACGGAGTGCTCGGCCGCATGTACCTGTCGGGCTACCTCAACCGGATGGCCCCGCACGAGCGCGCGGCGGTCCGCGATGCGGTCGCGGCGCACAAGGCCGTGCTCGGCGACATCCGGTCGCGCCGGCCGATCTGGCCGCTCGGCCTCCCGGCGTGGGAGGACGACTGGGTCTCCCTCGGCCTCGCGCTCGACGGCCATGCCTACGTCTCGGTGTGGCGGCGGCGCGGCGACGCGTCGGCACGGCTGTCGCTGCCCTGGGCGCGCGGACGTGCCCTCGAGGTCGCGCCGTTCTTCCCGTCGGGCGAGGGCGGATGGTCGTGGAGCTGGGATGCCGAGACCGGCGTTCTCGAGATGACGGCCCCGACGTCCGAGCCCTCCGCGCGCGTCCTCGAGGTCTGGATCGCGTAGCACCCCTCTGCATGTCTCGCTTCCCGCGGCCATCCGGTCGGGAAAGCCAGGGAAAACGAGACATGCAGGGTCTGTCAGGCCGCGTTGGCGGGAGCGGTGCGCGCGCCCTCCCACTCGCCCGTGAAGTGGTTGAAGCACACGGAGTTGTCGAGCTTCGCCCGGTCGGGCGCCGCCTCGCCGCTCACGACCTTGCCCACCCGCTCGGGGTCGGGCGCGGCCATCGCGAGCAGGCGCGTGTAGTCGTGCTGCGGGTCGAGGATGACCGCGTCGGCCGGGCCGCGCTCCACGACGCGCCCCTTGTACAGCACGAGGATCTCGTCGGAGAAGTGCCGTGCGGTCGCGAGGTCATGCGTGATGTAGAGCACCGCGAGGTCGTCCTCGCGCTGCAGCCGGCCGAGGAGGTTCAGCACCCCGAGCCGGATCGACACGTCGAGCATCGACACCGGCTCGTCGGCGAGCACGACCTGCGCCCCGGGGGCCAGCGCCCGCGCGATCGCCACGCGCTGCCGCTGCCCGCCCGAGAGCTCGTGCGGGCGACGCGATGCGAACGACGCATCGAGGTTCACGCGCTCGAGCATCTCGATCACGCGCTCGTGCGTCTCGTCGGCGCCGCGCGTGCGCCGGTGGATCCGCAGCGGCCGCGCGATGTGGTGCTCGATCGAGTGGAACGGGTTGAGCGACGCGAACGGATCCTGGAAGACCATCTGCACGTGGCGCCGGTACTCGGCCGGGGCGACCGGTCGGCCATCCGCCTGCCGCACGTCGATCTCGCCCGACGTCGGGTGCTCGAGCTTCGAGAGGATCCGCGCGATCGTCGACTTGCCCGACCCCGACTCGCCCACGAGCGCGACCGTGCGCCCGGGCACGAGCTCGAACGAGACCCGGTCGACCGCGCGGAACCGCCTGCGGCGCAGGCCCTCCCGCACGCTGAACTCCTTCACGAGGTCCGTGACGCGCACCGTGGTCATGCTCGAGCCTCCGCTCCGTCGGCGACCGGCGACTCGTCGACGCCGGATCGGATGAACGCCCCGCGCGACCCGCTGAGGCTGGGGAACGAGCCGAGGAGCTTCCTCGTGTACTCGTGGTGAGGATCGCGGTACATGTCGTCGGCCGCGCGCAGCTCGACGATCTCCCCGCGCAGCATGACCGCGATGCGGTCGCTGATCTCGAGCAGCAGCGGCAGGTCGTGCGTGATGAAGATCACCGCGAAGCCCAGCTCGTCGCGCAGGCGCACGATCTCGCGCAGGATGTCGCGCTGCACGACCACGTCGAGCGCCGTCGTGGGCTCGTCCATGATCATGACCTGGGGCTCGAGGATCATCGCCATCGCGATCATGACCCGCTGGCGCATGCCGCCGGAGAGCTCGTGCGGGAACGACGTCAGGCGCGACGGATCCACGCCCACGCGGCGCAGGACATCCACCGCGCGCTCGCGCCGCTCGGCCTTCGACATCCGCGGTCGGTGCGCGACGAGCACGTCCTCGAGCTGCGCGCGGATGCTGATGACCGGGTTGAGCGCGTTCATCGCGCCCTGGAACACCATGGAGAGCTTCGACCAGCGGAAGGCGCGCAGCTCGTCGTCGGCGAGGGCGAGCAGGTCGACGTCGCCGCCCTCTCGGTCGTGGAACACGATGCTGCCGCTCGCGATGCGGGCCGGCGGCTTGTGCAGCCGGTTCACGGCGTAGGCGAGGGTCGTCTTGCCGCAGCCCGACTCGCCCGCGAGGCCGAGGATCTCCCCCGCCGCGAGCTCGAACGACGCGCCCTTCACGGCTGTCACGGGCTGCTCCACCTCGTACACGACCGAGAGGTCGTCGATGGTGAGGACGGGCCGGCGCGCTGTCGTCGCGCTCATGCCGCACGCTCCTTCCTGCGGGCCTCACGGCGCGCGCGACGCTCGCGACGCGCGTGGAGGCGCACGTTCTTGAGCTTGGGGTTGATGATCTCGTCGATCGAGAAGTTCACGAGCGACAGGCCCATCCCGAACAGCGCGATGACGAGGCCCGGCGGAACGAACCACCACCATGCGCCCAGCGGCAGGGCGAACCCGTTCTGCGCGTAGAAGAGCATGGTGCCGAGCGTCGACGAGTTCGACGCGCCCAGGCCGAGGAACGACAGGCCGGCCTCGCCGAGGATCGCCGCGATGACGGCGAAGACGAACTGCGACGCGAGCACGGGCAGGAGGTTCGGGAGGATCTCGACCGCGATCACGCGCCACGCCCGCTCGCCGGCGACCTTCGACGCCGCGACGTAGTCGCGACTGCGGATGGACAGGGTCTGGGCCCGCAGGACGCGCGCCGACCCTGCCCAGCTCGTCACGGCGAGGACGACCGCGATCGTCCAGAGCCCGCGCGCCTCGGCGGGCACGAAGCCCGAGATGACGATCACGAGCGGGAGGCCCGGGATGACGAGGAACACGTTCGAGAAGAGCGAGAAGGCCTCGTCGGCGAAGCCGCCGATGTACGCGCCGAGGATGCCGAAGAAGGCCGACAGCACGGTCGCGAGCACGCCGACGATGAGGCCGATCTCGAGCGACCCGCGCGTCGCGATCGCGAGCTGGGCGAAGACGTCCTGGCCGGTCTGGGTCGTGCCGAGGAGGAACTCCGCGGATGGCGGCGTGAGCCCGATGTCGCGGATGGCGCTCGGGTCGCCCACGAAGAAGGGGGCGATGAGGCCGAACAGGGTGATGCCGCCGATGAGCGCGAGCCCGAGCGCGAGCCAGGGCGTCATCGTGGGGAGCATCTGCCGCAGCGCCGAGCGCGAGCGGCGCACGCGGTCGGCGCGCTGCTCGCGCGCGGTGCGCGAGACGATCGCCTCCGTCGCCTCGGCGACGGAGGGCTCTGTCCTGGGGGCGATGTTGGTCATGTCAGCTCCGGGCCCGCGTGCGGGGGTCGATGAGGCCGTAGAAGAGGTCCACGACGAGGTTCGCGCCGAGCACCGCGAGGGTGATGAAGAGGAACAGCCCCTGCATGAGCGCGTAGTCGTTGTTCGTGACCGCCGACAGGAGCTTCGATCCGATCCCGGGGTACGAGAACACCTGCTCGGTGACGACGGACCCGCCGACGACGAACCCGAGCGAGATCGCGAAGCCCGCGATCGACGGCAGCACGGCGTTGCGCGCCGCGTAGCTGCGCAGGATGCGCGACGCCGGCAGGCCCTTCGCGTGGGCGGTGAGGATGTAGTCCTCCGAGAGGGTCGAGACCATCATGTTGCGCATGCCCAGCAGCCATCCGCCCAGCGAGGCGATGACGATCGTCAGCGCCGGCAGGAAGCCGTAGTAGACGGCGGAGCCGATGAACTCGGCGCTCCACCCCGGGTTGAGCGCCACGTCGTACCCGCCCTGCGAGGGGAACATCCCGAGCAGGGTCGCGAAGAAGTAGACGAGGATGAGCGCGAGCCAGAAGTAGGGCACCGCGGCCAGCAGGGTGGTCGCCGGCACGAGGGAGTCGAGCCACGTGCCGGGCTTCCACCCGACGAGGGCGCCGAGGCCGACGCCGATGACGAACGAGAGCACCGTCGCGATGCCGATGAGGGCGATCGTCCACGGCAGGGACTGCCCGATGACCTCCGTGACCGGCGCCGGGAAGTAGGTCACCGACAGGCCGAGGTCGCCGCGCAGCACGTTCACGAGGTAGCTCCCGTACTGCACGATGAGCGGCTCCGACGTGTTGCCGCCGAGGAGGAGCTCGTAGGCCGCCCGGGTCTCCGCCGTCACCGTGCCGCCGCGCTGCTGGAGCTTGGCGAGCAGGATGTCGACGGGGTTGCCCGGGAGCAGCCTCGGGATGAGGAAGTTGAGCGTCAGCGCCGCCCACAGGGCGACGAGGTAGAAGCCCAGCTTGCGCAGGAAATAGCTCATGAGGTCGCGCCTCCCGTCTCGAACTCCTCCTCGGCCACGGTCACTTGCCCGTCGGCTCGAGGGCCTTGAAGACCTCGGCGTTGTCGGGCGATGCCCACACGGCCGGGAACGCGTACAGGTCGTCCTCGGTCGGCCATCCGCTGAACTTCTCGACGTTGTACTCGCTCGTCGTGCCGCCGGTCAGGATCGGGATGTAGGGCATGTCCTCGACGATCGCCGCCTGGATGACGTCGAACTGCTCCTGCCGCGTCGCGGTGTCGTCCGGGTTCGTGCGCTTGAGGACCGCGAGCGCCTCGTCGACGGCCGGGTCGCTGAAGCGCGCCACGTTGACGGGAGCCGCCTGGCCGACCTCGGCGGTGTTCGCCGACGAGAGGAAGTTGTTGTACAGGTAGTACGGGTCGCTCACCGCGCCCTGGCCGAGCGAGTCGATCGCGAGCTGGTACGTGCCCTTGCTCTTCTTGTCGGTCCACTCGTTCCACGAGGACTGCGAGGCCGAGAGGCCGATGCCGGCCGCCTTCAGCTGCTGCGACATCGTGTCGATCGCCGTGATGTAGTCGGTCCAGCCCGTCACGACCTCGACGGTGAGCTCGAGCTTGACGCCGTCCTTCGCGTAGATGCCGTCCGAGCCCTTCTCGTAGCCCGCGCCGGTGAGGATCTCGTCGACCTTGTCGAGGTCGGCCTTCGCGGGCGCGACCTTCTCGTCGATCTCCGCCGAGATGAACTGCTCCTGCGCGGGCAGCAGGGCGAACGTCGGCGACATCTCGCTCGCCGTGCCCTGGAACGCGAGGGCGTTGAGCTGGTCGCGGTCCATGGCGTAGTAGATGGCCTGACGGACGGCCGGGTCGGTCTGGGGGCCCTCGCAGCCGAGGTCGGCGTTCGAGCACGACAGGAGCGCCATCTGGTTCATGGGCACCGTGATCGCCTCGTAGCCGGGGTAGTTCTCCGACACGTTCTCGATGTCGGGCACGGGGCCCGTCTGCCAGTCGATCGTGCCCGCGGCGAGCGCGTCGGCGCCGGCCGTGTTGCCCGACAGCGACAGGTAGCGGACGTTCTTCACGGCGGGAGCGCCGCCCCAGTAGTCCTCGTTGGCCGAGAGCGTGAACGCCTGCGGCTTGAACTCGCCGAGGACGTACGGCCCCGTGCCGACCGGCTCGGCCATGACGTCGGTCGTGGGGTCGACGTCGCCCCACAGGTGCTCGGGCACGATGAAGGTCTTGCCGAGCAACTCCGGGCCGGTGACGAACGCGGGCTCGGGGAAGGCGATCGAGACGTGCGTCGCGTCGACCTTGGTGACCTCGCCGTTGAAGCCGCCCGTGTTGAGCGCCGGGTTGTCGCGGATGAGCTCGAAGGTGAAGACGACGTCGTCGGCGTCGAACGCCTCGCCGTCGGTCCAGGTCACGCCGTCGCGGAGGGTGATGTCGAGCTGCGTGCCGTCCTCGTTCCAGGCGTACTCGGTCGCGAGCAGCGGCACGTAGTCGTTCGTGTTCGCGTTGGTGACGAAGAACAGGGATTCGTAGATCGTGCCGAGGCCGCCGATCTTCGAGGGCGAGAACGGGTTGAAGTTGATCTGGTAGTCGCCGGACTGGCCGGTGTAGGCGACGAGGGTGTCGGCGGAGCCGGAGCCGCCGTTGGAGCCCGAGGCGCCGCCCGAGGGCGCGCAGGCGGTGAGGGCGAGGCCGAGGGCGGCGGCCCCTGCGGCGAGCGCCAGGGAGGCGCGGCGTCCGCGTGCTGTGCGAAGAAACATCGTTGTCCTTTCCTCACGCCGCGGCGGAGGCCGTCGGCGTCGACGAGCCCTGGAGACCAGGGTTCCGGGAGGCGGGCTCCCGTTGCGACCATTGTTACGCACTGAAACGAACTCGGTCAAGGGCGTTTCGTAACGAATGGAACAAAGAGCCCGCCCACGCCGCAGAGCTGCGGCGTGGGCGGGCGAGGGATGGCGCGGTGTCAGGCCCTGAGGTCTCCCGCGTGCCGGAGGACGAGCGGAGCGGTGAACGCCGAAGGGTCGACGTCCTCGGGCGCTCCGGTCACGGTGAACACGTGCTCCTCGCCGGGGAGCAGGCTCACGAGCCCTGTGTCGACGGCGGCATCGCGGTGGCCGCGATCGGCCAGGAGGAAGACGTCGCGCACGTACGAGCGCGCCGTCACGCGCACCCGCACCGCGCCATCCGCCCGCTCGGCGCGCACCTCGAGCGGCGCGCGATCGAGCGACTGCTCGACCACCTCGGCGAAGTCGTGCAGCGCGCGCCCGAAGCCGGGCGCATCGACGACGAGCACCTCGCCGGTCGGGTCGTCCGCTGCCGCGACCTCGGCCGGCAGGGCGACCGTGGCGGCACCGCGCGCCTCGACCTCGGCGGCGATGACCGCCTCGGCCCGCACGGTGCCGTCGAACGCGAGCCGGCGCACGACGAGGTCGCCGCTCCACGCCTCGTCGGCGTCGTTGAGGAGCACCGCCGCGAGCCCGTCTTCAGCCGGCTGGATCGTGGCGAACCGCGGCGCGTAGACGGCCTTGAGCGCGTACCAGAGCGGCTTGCGCCGCTCGGCGAAGTCGACGGCGGCCCACGAGATGACGGGCCAGTCGTCGTTCAGCTGCCACACGATCGTCCCGGTGTTGTACGGCGCGAGCGACCGGAAGTACGAGATGCCGAATCGCAGCGCGGCCGCCTGGTTCAGCTGCGTCGCCCAGTGCCAGTCGTCGATCGTCTTCGGGGCCGGCAGGTGCGGCCCGTACCCGCGCTCGAGGTTGATGTTGCCCTGCCACGCCTTCTGGTGCACGAGCATCTGCTCCCCCTGGGGGTCGAGCGGCGCGTCGTGCACGACATCGGTCAGGGTCGTCCACGCGGGCGGCCCCTGGAACCCGAACTCGGCGACGAAGCGCGGCTTCCACTCGCGGTATGCGGCGTAGTCCTTGGTGTTCCACACGTCCCAGATGTGCACGGTGCCGTACTGGTCGAGGTTCGGACTGAGGTACGACGAGAACGAGTACGGGCTGCCCGCGGAGTAGAAGCGCGTCGGGTCGAGCTCCGCGAGGAGCGCGGGGAACATCCGGCGGTAGTACGCCTCGCCCCACGTGAGTCCGCCGAGCTTCGAGCGCCACCCCCAGTCGGCGTAGGCGACGATGTTCTCGTTGTTGCCGTTCCAGACGACGAGCGACGGATGGGGCGAGAGGCGCGTGATGGCCTCGCGCGCCTCGGCCTCGATCTCGCGCGAGAGCCACTCCTCCTCGGCGTACGCGGCGCACGCGAGGAGGAAGTCCTGCCAGACGAGCACGCCCTGCTCGTCGCAGAGGTCGTAGAAGTCGTCGGACTCGTAGATCCCGCCGCCCCACACGCGCAGGAGGTTCATGTTGGCCTCGGTGGCGTCGGCGATGCGGCGCGCGTACCGGTCCCGGTCGATCTCGGTGAGGAACGCGTGATCGGGGATCCAGTTCGCGCCGCGGACGTGGATGAGCCGGCCGTTCACGTGGAGGGCGAACGGGCTGCCGTCCTCATCGGGAGCGATGTCGACGTGCACGGTGCGGAAGCCGACCCGCCCCTGCCACGCGTCGACATCCGCGAGGCGCACGGCGACGTCGTAGAGCGGCTGCGCGCCGTGGCCGCGGGGCCACCACAGGTCGGCGTCGGGCACCTCGACGCGGACGCGTGCGGAGCTCTCCCCCGGCGCGACCTCGACCTGCTCGACGCGGTCGGCGATCTCGACCTCGACCCGCAGCGGGCCGCGGCGGAGACCGTCGGCCCGCTCGATCGCGACGTGGGCCTCGAGCACGCCGGTCGTGCCCTCGACGTCGACGAGCGGGCGCACGGACGCGATGCGCGCGGTCGACCACGTCTCGATCCGGATCGGCTTCCAGATGCCCGACGCCGCGACGTCGATGCCCCAGTCCCACCCGAAGCTGCTGCCCATCTTGCGCAGCGCGTTGTAGGGATGGTGGTTCACGTGCGGGCGCGCCCCGTGCCGCTCCGAGCGCTCGTGCGCGGCGGGCACGGGCGCGTCGAAGTCGATGCGGAGCGCGTTCTCGCCCTCGACGAGCGCGGCGCCGATGTCGAAGCGGTAGCTGCGGTGCTGGTTCTCGGTGCGGCCGATCTCGACGCCGTTGAGCGTGATCGTCGCGAGCGTGTCGAGCCCCTCGGCGACGAGGTCGCGGCGCTCCGAGCCGTCCTCATGCCACCGGAACGTCGTCTCGAAGCGCCAGTCGACATCGCCGATCCACTGCTGCGTCGTCTCGTTGTCGCCGTCGAACGGCTCGTCGATGAGACCCGCGCGCAGCAGATCGAGGTGCACCGACCCCGGAACGGTCGCGGGGATGGCCCGGCCGGCGACGCCCTCGGGCGCGGGGCCGGAGAGGGCGGTCACGGTCCAGGATTCGGACAGCGGGATGACGGTCATGCGGCTCCTTCGCCTCGGGCGCCCACTCGGCGGAGCGCTGTACTTAGTTCCATAGTCTTACAAACTATGGCGCACAACGCGAGAGGGAAACCCGGCGGACGACCCGCTACAGAACGACCACGCGCCCGTCGTCGCGGCGCAGCGTGAGGCGGTAGCCGGCGGGAGCGCCCTCCGCGACCTCCGCGACGCCGTCGCCCAGGCCGAGGGCGTCGAGCTCACGGCGGAGGGGCGCGGGGTCGGGTTCCACGCGGACGAGCGAGACGAGCTCGATCGCGGGGATGGCCGACAGTCCGGGCTGCGCGGTCGCGCCCCAGTCGATGAGGAACGGCACGTCCAGCCGGACGTCCTCGCCCCGCGTGAGGCGCCATTCGAGGAGCTCCCCGTCGGGTGTGCGCCGCGACAGCGGCTCGATCGGGCCCGGGTCGTACCCCCGCCCGCGCGCCGCGGCCACCGTCGCGTCGAGGTCGTCGGGGTGCACGGCGTACGTCTGCACGCTCGGCGCGGTGAGGCCCGCGATGCCGAACTTCGTCGGGAGCGCGGCGTCCTTCCGATCGGGGTCGGGGCCGATGAGCTCGATGTACTGCGGGCCGCGCTCTCCGGCGACCGTGAGGGCGACGAGCGCGTTCGCGGTGCCCGTGGGATGCACGCCGCCGGGCGCGGCGCTCACCCCGGTCTCCTGCGCGAACCACCGCACGAGCGCGTCGAGATCGGGTCCTGCGATCACGACGTGGTCGAGGAGCCGCGGGATGCTCATGCGCCGCCGCGACGTCGGGCCGGCACCTCGGGCTCGCCGAGCGACAGCATGAGCCGGTTCGCCCAGTTGAAGAACGCGGCGCCGTTGATCACGTCGACGATCTCGGCGTCGTCGAGGCCGGCCTCGCGGAGGCGGGCGACGTCGTCGCCGTCGAACGCGAGCGGCGTCTCGGCGAGCGCGACCGACGACGCGACGATCGCGTTCCAGGTGTCGTCGCCGAGATCGGCGCCGACACCCTCGTCGAGGAGGCGCTGCACGTCGTCCTCCCGGCCCGACTCGCGCGTCGCCGCTGCCGCGTGCACGTGCGCGCAGAACACGCAGCCGTTGTGCCGCGATGTGGCCGCCGCCGCGAGCTCGCGCTCGGCTCGGCCGACGCCGCTCGAGACGTTGAAGAAGATGTCGAGGTCGGTCAGCGTGCGGGCCCTGAGCGCCTCGGGATCGCGCGCGAGCAGCCGGAAGTACGGCATCTTCGCGCGCGCCGGCTCGATGAGCGCCTCGCGCTGCGCGTCGGTCAGCTCGTCCTCGGCGACGGGCAGGAGCCACGGCACCCAGCCGAGGCCCTGCTGCGTGAACGCCTCGGGGCGGGCGAGGTCGGGGTACGCGGTGACGAGCTCGCTCATGCGACGCTCCCTTCTGCGGGGTGGGCGGCCAGGACGCGCAGGCCCCAGGCCGCGCGGAGCTGGAAGGACAGGAAGGCGACGAGCTGCGAGAGCGTGACGATGTCGTCTGCGCTCCAGCCCGCGTCGACGAGCGCCTGGAGCGCCTCCGGCCGCGCCTCGCGCGGGCGGAAGACGAGCAGGTGCGCGTGCGTGAGCGCGGCGGCGAGCCGCTCGCCGAGTGCTCCGGCGTCGGCCGTCCAGACGAGCCCCTCGCGGCTCTCGCCCGCGAGACCGGGCTCGCGGTAGACCCCGTACGGACCCGTCGTCGCGCCGCTCGCGGCGGCCGCGTCGACCGGCGCGACGAGCTCGGGCGCCTCGTCGCCGAGCACATCGGCGTAGAAGTCGGTCGCGGCGTCGAAGCCGTGCAGGCGGGCGACGAAGGCGGCGACCGCGTACCGCTCCGAGAGCGGGAACGTGCCGGGGTCGGCCGGCTCGAGGAGCGCCTCGAAGCTGCGCTGCGCGTTCTCGCGCGCCTGGGGGCGCTGGTCTCGGATGGCCGACAGCGCGCTGCCCGGGGCGACGCCCGCGAGCAGATCGATGATGTCCGCGTTCTGGCTCATGAGGCTCCTTCGGTTGCGGGGACGAGCGGATGGTGCGCGGTGCGCAGCGACGACGCCGCGTCGGCGCCGGTCGCGTACCCGAGCCGCGGGGCGACCTCGGTCGCCAGGAGCTCGAGGGAGCGGAGCGTGAGCTCGTGGGGCGCCGCGACCGAGTGCACCTGGAACGACACATCGGTCGCGGCGGAGATCGCCTCGTCGGCCGCGAGCGTCGCGACGACCTCGTCGACCGTGCCGATGTGGGTGTCGGTGATGCGCACGAGCTCGTCGATCCCGAGCCGGCCGGCGTCGAGGCCGAACATGGTCTCGGCGAGCCGGCGCAGGCCATCCTGCGCGAGCTCGAGCACGCGCGTGCGGTTCTCGGGGTCGACGACGACCGCCGTGCGCGACGCGAGGACGCGCGCGGGCGCGCCGTCGGGAAGCGCGTGTCGGTACGCCTCGATGATCGGCAGCTGCACCGTGTGCAGGGGCGCGTCGGCCGCTCCCTCGGTGCGCGGCTGCGTGCGCGAGAGCATGAGTCCGTCGCCGCGCTCGCCGGCACGGCGCCCTCCGTCGACCGAGAACGTCGCCTGCCACAGGCGCCGCGCGAGATCGCCGCCGTCGGGGTACATGCGCGACGCGGTGCCGCGGATGCCGCGCCCCTCGAGCGCATCGAGGAAGACCGCGAAGTGGTCGGCGAAGATCTCGCGACGGCGCGCCGCATCCTGCCCGAACGCGGCGAACGACGACGGAGTGCCGCCCGAGGCGACGCCGAGCTGCACGCGCCCGTCGCTCAGGCGGTCGAGCACGGCCGCGTCCTCGGCGGCGCGCACCGGGTCGTCGATCGGCAGGGTGAGGACGGCCGTGCCGAGGCCGATG
Source organism: Microbacterium sp. JZ37 (assembly GCF_035188445.1). Lineage (NCBI taxonomy): Bacteria > Bacillati > Actinomycetota > Actinomycetes > Micrococcales > Microbacteriaceae > Microbacterium > Microbacterium sp. JZ37. The sequence continues at coordinate 2,870,398 of NZ_CP045253.1, forward strand.
CGCGTCGTGCGCTCGGCCGCCGCCGCGAGGAGAACGAACGGCGAGGGGAGCCCGCCCTCGTGCTCGCCGAAGTGGTGCTGCGCGATCCACGCCGACGCGAAGCCGGACTCCTCGGCCTGCGCGATCTGCTCGAGCGCGAACCGGTAGCGGTCCGCGGCCGGTGCCTCCTCGAGAAGGCGCGAGAAGAATCCCAGACGCGGTCCGGTCATCGTGCTCCCTCCTGCGCGTGCCCGTCGGCCTCGCGGAACGTCGTCCCGGGGATCGCGGCGAGCAGCTGCCGTGTGTACGGGTCCTGCGGGTCGTCGAACACCTGCTGGGCCGTGCCGTGCTCGACCTGCCGGCCACGCTGCAGCACCGACACGGTGTCGGCGATCTGCCGCACGACAGCGAGGTCGTGCGAGATGAAGACGTAGGTGAGCCCGAGCTCGCTCTGCAGGCGCGCGAGCAGGCGCAGGATCTGCGCCTGCACGGTCACGTCGAGCGCCGAGACGGCCTCGTCGAGCACGACGAGCTCCGGCTCGAGGATGAGCGCCCTGGCGATCGCGATGCGCTGCCGCTGCCCGCCCGAGAGCTCGCGCGGCCGGCGGCGTCCGATCTCCGGCGCGAGCGAGACGAGCTCGAGGTGGTGCGCGACGCGGTCCGCGCGCTCCGCCCGGTCGCCCAGGCCGAAGTTCTCGAGCGGCTCGGCGAGGATGCTCGCGATCGTCTGGCGCGGATCGAGCGAGCCGTACGGGTTCTGGTAGACGAGCTGGGTCGTGCGGCGGAATTCCCGCGCCGACCGCAGCGCGGTCACATCGACGTCGCCCACGCGGATGGACCCCGCGGTCGGGCGGTTGAAGCCGGCGATGCTGCGCCCCGTGGTCGTCTTGCCCGACCCGGACTCGCCGACGAGCGCGTGCGTCGTCCCCTTCGGGATCGCGAACGACACGTCGTCGACGGCGACGAGCGGCGCCCGCCCCGCCCCGCGGGCGAACTCCTGGCGGAGACCGGTCACCTCGACGAGCGGACGCGCTCCGGGGTCGACCGCGGGCGGCGTGCGCTCGACGACCTGAGCGAGCGACGGCGCGTCGGCGAGCAGCGTGCGCGTGTACGGCGACTGCGGCGCCGTGAGCACGGCCGCCGACGGCCCCTCCTCCTGCACCTCTCCCCCGCGCATGACGACGATGTCGTCGGAGCGGTCGGCCGCGACGGCGAGGTCGTGCGTGATGAAGAGGATGCCCGTTCCGCTCTCCTCGCGGAGGCGGTCGAGGAGGTCGAGGACGGTGCGCTGGACGGTCACGTCGAGCGCGCTCGTCGGCTCGTCGGCGATCACGAGCTCGGGCTCGAGCGCGAGCGCGGCGGCGATGAGCACGCGCTGGCGCATCCCGCCCGACAGCTCGTGCGGGTACTGGCGCGCACGCGTCTCGGGGTCGTCGATGTCGACGCGCTCGAGCAGGTCGAGCACGCGCGCCTCGATCTTGCGACGATCGCGCCAGCCGTGGATCCGCAGCGCCTCGCCGACGCTGGCGCCGATCGTCGCGACGGGGTTGAGCGAGTTGCCCGGGTCCTGCGGGATGAGCCCGATGCAGCGGCCGCGGAGATGGCGCCACCGGCGCTCGCTCAGCCCGACGAGCTCGGTGGGGCCCTCCGACCGCTCGGCGAGGCGGATGCTCCCGCGCGAGACGTGCCCGTTCGAGGCGAGCAGGCCGATCACCGACTGGGCGACGGTCGTCTTGCCCGAGCCCGACTCGCCGACGAGGGCCGTGACCTTGCCGGCCTCGACATCGAACGAGACGCCGCGAACGGCGTCGACCGGGCCGTGCGCCGTGCGGTACTGCACGGCGAGGTCGCGGATGGACAGCAGCGGTTCCGTCATGCCGGCTCGCCTCCTCGGATGGCCTGGCTCAGCCGGTTCGTCGCGAGCACGACCGCGACGACGACGGCGCCGGGCAGGACGGTCAGCCACCACGCGGTCGCGACGTAGTCGCGGCCCTCTGCGATGAGGAGGCCCCATTCGGGCGTGGGCGGCGGGGCGCCGTACCCGAGGAAGCCGAGGGTCGAGATCTGCAGGATGGCCGAGCCGAGCTGGAGCGCGGCGAGGGCGATCACGGGCGTGAGCGAGTTGGGCAGGATGTGCCGCCACAGCACGCTGAGGAAGGTCCCGCCCGAGCCGTACGCGGCCTCGACGAACTCGCTCACGCGCACGCTCACGACCTCCGACCGCGCGAGGCGCGCGAACACGGCGATCGAGGTCACGCCGACGGCGATCGCGGCGTTCGTCGTGCCGAAGCCGAGCAGGATGACGACGCTCAGCGAGAGCAGGAGCGCGGGGATGGCGAGCAGCACGTCGACGATGCGCATGAGCACCTCGTCGACGACGCCGCCGGTCGCGCCGGCGGTGACGCCGAGGGCGGTGCCGACGACGAGGCCGACGAGCACCGCGATGAGCGCGCCGCTGATCGACTGGGAGGCGCCGTGCACGACGCGCGCGAAGACATCCCGCCCCGTCGCGTCGGTGCCGAACCAGTGCGCGGCGCTCGGCGCCTGCAGCGACGGCGCGACGGTGTCGGTCGGGCTGATGCCCGTGAAGAGGCCGGGCGCGATCGCCCAGGCGAGCGCGACGACGAGGACGACGACGGGGATGATGAAGCCGGGGCGCGCGAGCGACCGGCCGAGGCCGCGGCGCGCGCGGCCGGGGGCGATGGCGGTCATCGGACGGCTCCCTTCCGCGCGGGGCGCGCCGACGCGCGCGTGCGCAGCCGCGCATCGAGCACGGGGTACAGCAGGTCGACGACGAGGTTGATCACGACGAACGTGACCGTCGAGATGACGACGACCGCGAGGAGGACGGGGGTGTCGCGGTTCGCGACGGCCTGCGCCGTGATCTGGCCGATGCCGTTGCGGGCGAACACGGTCTCGGTGACGACCGCGCCGCCGACGAGCTCGCCGAACAGCAGGCCCGCCATCGTGAGGGTCGGCAGGAGCGCGTTGCGGGCGACGTTGCGCCAGAGCAGCCACGACGTGCTCGCCCCGCGAGCGCGGACCACCGCCACGAACGGGCGCTCGCGCACCTCGTCGATGCTGCGCATGAGCACCTGCGCGAGGGGCGCGGCGATCGGGATGGCGAGGGTCGCGACAGGCAGGATGAGCGACTGGACGGGGTCGGCGCCGATCGCGGGGATGAGCCGGAGCTGGAACGAGAAGATCTGGATGAGGATGATGCCCACCCAGAAGACCGGCAGCGAGACGAAGAACGGCGGGATCGAGCGGAACGCGCGACGCAGCCACCGCCATCCGCCGTACGTCGCCGTGAACGCGATCGTGACGGCGAGGAAGATCGCCGCGCCGAGCCCGAGCACCGCGAGGGTCAGCGTCGCGGGCAGGTTCACGGCGATGAGGTCGGACACGGCGGCGCCGCTCTGCACCGAGAAGCCGAAGTCGCCGCGGAGGAAGCCCGCGGCCGACTCGAGGTAGCGCACGACGAGCGGGCGGTCCACGCCGTACGCGGCGCGGATCTGCTCGAGCTGCTCGGGCGTGAGGCCGAGATCGGGGTTGCCGTACCGGGCGAGCACGGCGTCGCCGGGCAGGGCCGCGAGGAGCACGTACGCCGCCGTGTAGGCGAGCACGAGCACCAGCAGCGCCTGCCCGGCGCGTCGCAGGACGTAGGTCAGCAAGGGACTACTTGCTGAGCCACGTGTCGTAGAACAGCGGACGCCCGACCGACTCGGTGCGGAAGCCCTGCACGGCGTCGACGTAGCCGAACACCTGCGGCTCCTCGAAGATCGGCAGGATGTAGGCCTGCTCGGCCATCCGTTGCTGCGCCGCGGCCGACGCCTCGGCGCGACCCTCCTCGGTGGGGCTCGAGGCGATCTCCTGCAGGAGCGCGTCGAGCTCCTCGTCGCCGACCGAGCCGTCGGGGTAGCCGTTCAGCAGCGTGTTGCGGTTGCCCGAGTGGTACTGCGACTTCAGGACGTCGAAGTCGGCGCGGCCGACCATCGAGTGGTACACCTGCAGCGTGCCGACCTCGCCGCGAGCGGCGTCCTGCGCTGCCTGGTCGCCCGGCAGGAGGTTCACCTCGACGCCGAGCTCGCCCAACTGCTGCTGGATGAGCGTGACGACCTCCTTCGAGCGCGGCTGCGGGAGCGCCTCGTTGAACGTGAGGCTGAGCTTCTCGCCGTCCTTCTCGCGGACGCCGTCGGAGCCGAGCTCCCAGCCCGCCTCGTCGAGCAGGTCGGCGGCCTTCTCGGGGTCGTACTCGTAGTACTCCGAGGTGTCGGTGTAGCCGAGCGCGGTCTCGGCGAGCGCGCCGGTCGCGAGCGGGTAGCTGTCCGTGAAGAGCGTCTCGACGATCTCCTCGCGGTCGATGCCCGCGATGAGCGCCTGGCGGACGCGGATGTCCTCGAGGAGCGGGTCGCGGAAGCGGAAGCTCAGGCCGTTGTTGACGCCGTTCGTCGCGGCGGCGTGCAGCGAGAGGCCGTCGGCGGCGAACTGCGGCTCGTCGGGCGCCTCGATCTGACGGGCGATGTGCGCCTGCTGAGCCGTCACGGTGCCGACGCGCACGCTGTCCTCGGGCACGACGAGGTAGTCGATGCCGTCGAGGTACGCGCGGCCCTGGTGCTCGAGCGACGGCGGCGCCCAGTCGTAGTCCTCGCGCGCCTCGAGCGAGATCTCGGTGCCGATCTCCTCGTCGGCGACGACGAAGGGGCCGCTGCCGATGATCTCGGTCGCGTTGCCCGGGCCGAACTCCTCGCCCGTGCGCTCGAGCGTCTCGTTCGAGAGCAGGCCCGAGTTGATCGTCGAGACCGCCTGCGCGAAGCCGGGCGAGGGCGCCGTGAAGTGGAACTTCACCGTGCGCTCGTCGACGACCTCTCCGCGGTCGTAGTTGTTGATGGCCTCCGACACGGTGAGGGCGCGGTCGGGGTCGCCCTTTCCGAAGAGGTCGATGTTGCGCACGACGTTCTCGGCGTCGAGCGGCGACCCGTCGGAGTACGTCACGCCCTCGCGCAGGGTGAAGGTGTACTCGGTCGCGTCCTCGTTGACCTCCCAGTCCTCCGCGATCCACGGCTCGAGCTCGAGCGTCTCGGGGTTCTGGTAGAGGAGGCGGTCGGTGATGTTGTTGATGATGCCGCCGTTGGGGTAGAAGCCTCCGGCCGGCGGGTAGAGGGTGAGCCACGTCTGCGGCTCGAGGTACGTGAGCGTGCCGCCCTGCTGGGGCTCGCCAGAGCCGGCGGACTCCGTGGGGGCCGTGCCGCCCGAGCAGCCGGCGAGAAGCGCTGCTGCCGTGACGACGGATGCCGCGGCGAGCGCGGCGCGGGGGAATCGGGACATGGGAGTCTCCTCGGGACAGGGCAAGGGCATCGGCTCGGGGGCCGATGGATCCAGTCCACCACAGGCGGAGCCGATGGGCGCTGACGCGCTTCATGCAGCGTAAAGTCTGTCGATCCGGTAGGGATTCCCGCACGCGCCGGTCGATCGGATGTCGGTGCCCCCTCGTACGCTGAGGAGCATGGTCTCGAAGCGCCCCGCCCCGCCCGCCTACGTCTGCAGCGAGTGCGGCTGGACGAGCCCCAAGTGGGTCGGGCGCTGCGGCGAGTGCCAGCAGTGGAACACCGTGTCCGAGGCGGCGGCGCCCGCCGACGCGGGCCGCCGCGTCGCGCCGATGATCCCCACCGCGTCCGCGCGTCCGATCACGTCGATCAGCACGGCCGAGACGCCGCGCCGCGCGAGCGGCGTCGGCGAGTTCGACCGTGTGCTCGGCGGCGGCATCGTGCCGGGCGCGGCCATCCTGCTCTCCGGCGAGCCCGGCGTCGGCAAGTCGACCCTGCTGCTCGAGGTCGCGGCGCAGTCGGCGCGCGAGGGGCGCCGCGTGCTCTACGTGAGTGCCGAGGAGTCGCCCGGGCAGGTGCGCCTGCGCGCCGAGCGGACCCGTGCGCTGCACGACGAGCTGTTCCTCGCGAGCGAGACCGATCTCGCGCGGATCCTCGGGCACATCGACGCGGTCCAGCCCGCACTCGTCATCATCGACTCGGTGCAGACGATCTCGTCGTCCCTGTCGGACGGCGCGGCGGGCATGCCGGGGCAGGTGCGCGAGGTCGCGTCGACGCTCATCCGCGTCGCGAAGGAGCGCGACCTCCCTGTCATCCTCGTCGGGCACGTCACGAAGGACGGCCAGGTCGCCGGCCCGCGCCTCCTCGAGCACCTCGTCGACGTCGTGTGCCACTTCGAGGGCGACCGGCAGACGAGCCTGCGGTTCATCCGCGCGCTCAAGAACCGCTTCGGCGCGGCCGACGAGGTCGGCTGCTTCGAGATGGCGGGCGACGGCATCGTCGAGGTGCCCGATCCCAGTGCGCTGTTCCTCTCGCAGGGCAGCCCCGAGCCCGGCACGTGCATCTCGATCGCCCTCGAGGGGCGGCGGGCGCTCCCCGTCGAGGTGCAGGCGCTCACCGTTCCGACGTCGGCGAACAACCCGCGCCGCGTCGTCCACGGCGTCGATCCGTCGCGCGTGGCGATGGTGCTCGCCGTGCTCGAGCGCCGCGCTGGCATCAAGACGAGCGAGCTCGACGTGTACGTGTCGACCGTCGGCGGTGTGAAGTTCACCGAGCCCGCCGCCGATCTCGCGATCGCGATCGCCGTGGCCGGATCGGTGCGGAACCATGCGATCGCCCGCAACGTGGCCGCCGTCGGCGAGCTCAGCCTCGCGGGCGACGTGCGTCCGGTCACGCAGGGCGCACAGCGACGTGCCGAGGCGGCGCGTCTCGGCTACACGCGCGTGGTCGACGACCGCTCGGGCAAGCTCACATCGGCGCTCAACGACATGCGGTCGCTGCACCTCGTCCCGCAGCACACGGGATTCGCCGACTTCTGATCAGGCGCGCCGCGCCACCCGCTCAGGCCTCGAGCGCCGCGAGCAGGTCGTCGGGGGTCGCCTGCATGGGGTGCGGGCCCGCGATGTCGAGGAACACCGACGTGATCGTGCGGCGGTGCTGCGTGAGGAACGCGCGCAGCCAGGCGGGCGAGTAGACGCCGACCGCGGGCGGCAGGTTCGCGGGCTTGTGCCGGGCATCGCTGAAGAGCAGCAGCGCGACCTGGCCCGTGCTGGCGTCGCGGTACGTCCACACCTCGCCGCCGTCGAGCGGGTCGTCCTTCGGCCCGGGCGAGAGCAGCGGCACGACGGTGTTGCCGTTGCGGAGGGCGAGGGCGACCGCCGCCATGTCCTGCTTCTCGAGAGCCTGCGCGAGCGCCTCGGAGCGGAACGCCGAGGGGTCGGCCGCGACGGACTTCTTGCGCTTCGAGGAGGCCATGCCCTCCACCCTACGGAGCCGCGCCGTGAGGAGGGAAAATGAGGGGCCCCTCGCCTCCGGGGTTCCGGGAGGTGAGGGGCTGATCCCTCCGATATTCGATGCCGCCGTGCTGGGGACACGATGTGCGGCGAGCTGCTGGGGACAGCTCTGGGATCATCTTCGGAGTCACGTACGACTTTACGCGGCGCGCTTCGTCCTGTATGTCCCCCTTTCGGGGGACACCGCGCCTCGGGCGTGTCCGCCGGAGACCGTCAGCGCAGCAGGAACTGGGTCGTCTGCTTCGACGTCACTCCGGCGATCTCGACCTCGAGGTGGTACGACGCGCCGCCGCCCGGAGCGGCCGGCCGCGCGTCGCTGTCGCACGTGTCGACGCTCGACCGCGTGCGGTCCCACACGACCGGCTCGGCGCTCGTCACGGTCTGGCCCGCGGCGAGCGTGACCTCCATGTCGCTCGGCTCGCTCTGGCAGTCGGTCGAGGTCCACCACGTGTCGGCGCCGCTCGTCACCGTGAAGCGCTGCGTGGTGGTGCCGACGTTGAGCACGCAGTCGACGTCGCCCGTGTTCGTGAGCTCGATCGAGAAGCGGGGCTGCTGGTCGGCCGCGTACTCGCCCTGGTCGGCGAGCCCGACGACCTCGAGCTTCGCGGGGTCGCACTCCCCCGGTGCCGCGGGCTCGGTCGGCGTGGGCGTCGACGTCGGCGTGGGCTCCTCGCTCGGCTCGGCCGCGGCGGGCGCCTCGGTCGTCGCCGCGGGGGCAGGGGTCGCCGCGGGGCCCGCGAAGAGCGCCTGCCATGGCTGCGCGATCGCGAGCCAGACGATCCCGCCGATCACGAGCACGGCCAGCAGCAGCACCATGAGACGACGCCGTCGGTAGACGGCCTTCGAGGGGCGGCGACGCTGGCTCACGGGTGCATCCTCTCAGAGGTGCTTGAGCATCCGGGTGTTGCCGAGCGTGTTCGGCTTCACGTGGGCGAGATCGAGGAACTCGGCGACGCCCTCGTCGGGGCTGCGCACGAGCTGCGAGTACACGTCGGGCGAGACGACCTGCTCGCCGATCGGCTCGAAGCCGCGCCGGCGGAAGAAGTCGACCTCGAAGGTCAGGCAGAACAGTCGCGTGAGGCCGAGGTCGCGCGCCTTGCGCTCGAGCCCGTCGACGATGGCGCGGCCGACGCCGTGGTGCAGCCATCCGTCCTCCACGAGGAGGGTGCGGATCTCGCCGAGATCCTCCCACATGACGTGAAGCGCACCGCAGCCGATGACCCGCCCGCTCGCGTCCTCCGCGACGAGGAACTCCTGCGTCGCCTCGTAGAGCACGACGAGGTCCTTGCCGAGCAGGATCCGCCGCATGACGTACGGCTCGAGCATCCGGTGCACCTGCTCCATGTCGGCCGCTCGCGCCGCGCGCACCGTGAACTCGGTCATCCTCCCACCCTAGGACGGCGCACCTCAGGCTCCGCTGAGCGCGCCGCGGGCACGCGAAAGGGGCGGAGCCCGAAGGCTCCGCCCCTGGCCGTCTCCGTCAGTCGCCGAGCGCCGCGAGGTCGGGCGTGGCCGAGATGTCGCCGCCCGTGTTCACGCCGACCGCGACCTTCTCGCCGCGGGGTGCGCTGTGGAACGTGAACTGGCCGTCGACGAGGTCGACCTTGATGTGGTGGCCCGACTCGAGCTGGCCGTTGAGCAGCTGCTCCGACAGCCGGTCCTCGACCTCGCGCTGCATGGCGCGACGCAGCGGACGGGCGCCGAGCGCCGGGTCGAAGCCGACCTCGATGAGACGCTCCTTGGCCGCCTGCGACAGCTCGATCGTCATGTCGCGGTCGAGCAGGCGCTCCGCCAGACGCTTCGTGAACAGGTCCACGATCTGGATGAGCTCGTCCTTCGACAGCTGCGGGAAGACGATGATGTCGTCGACGCGGTTGAGGAACTCGGGCTTGAAGTGGCGCTTGAGCTCCTCGTCGACCTTGCCCTTCATCCGCTCGTAGGTCGTCTGGGTGTTGCCCTCGACCTGGAAGCCGACCGGACCGCCCGCGATCGCCGACGAGCCGAGGTTCGTCGTCATGATGATCACGGTGTTCTTGAAGTCGACGACCCGGCCCTGGCCATCCGTCAGACGCCCCTCCTCCAGGATCTGGAGGAGCGAGTTGAAGATGTCGGGGTGCGCCTTCTCGATCTCGTCGAAGAGCACGACCGAGAACGGCTTGCGACGGACCTTCTCGGTGAGCTGGCCGCCCTCCTCGAAGCCGACGAACCCGGGAGGGGCGCCGAACAGACGCGAGACGGTGTGCTTCTCGCCGAACTCCGACATGTCGAGCGAGATGAGCGCACCCTCGTCGTCGAAGAGGAACTCCGCGAGCGCCTTCGCGAGCTCGGTCTTCCCGACGCCCGTGGGGCCGGCGAAGATGAACGAGCCCGAGGGGCGCTTCGGGTCCTTGAGGCCGGCGCGCTGACGGCGGATGGTCTTCGACAGCGCAGCGATCGCCTCCTCCTGGCCGATGACGCGCTGGTGCAGCGCCTTCTCCATGAAGACGAGGCGGCTGGTCTCCTCCTCGGTGAGCTTGAACACCGGGATGCCCGTGGCCTGGGCCAGCACCTCGGCGATCAGGCCCTCGTCGACGACCGCGTGCGCGGCGACGTCACCCGAGCGCCACTGCTTCTCGAGGCGCAAGCGCTCGCCCAGGAGCGCCTTCTCCTCGTCGCGCAGAGCGGCGGCCTTCTCGAAGTCCTGCTCCTCCGACGCGGCCTCCTTCGCCTCGCGGACCTTCGCGATCTTCTCGTCGAACTCGCGCAGAGCCGGCGGCGACGACAGGATCGACAGGCGCAGGCGGGCGCCGGCCTCGTCGATCAGGTCGATGGCCTTGTCCGGGAGGAAGCGGTCACTCACGTAGCGGTCCGCGAGGTTCGCGGCCGCGACGATCGCGCCATCCGTGATCTGCACCTTGTGGTGCGCCTCGTAGCGGTCGCGCAGGCCCTTGAGGATGTTGATCGCGTGCGGCAGCGAGGGCTCGGCGACCTGGATGGGCTGGAAGCGGCGCTCGAGGGCCGCGTCCTTCTCGAAGTGCTTGCGGTACTCGTCGAGCGTCGTGGCGCCGATCGTCTGCAGCTCGCCGCGAGCGAGGAGCGGCTTGAGGATCGAGGCCGCGTCGATCGCGCCCTCCGCGGCGCCCGCACCCACGAGGGTGTGGATCTCGTCGATGAAGACGATGATGTCGCCGCGCGTGCGGATCTCCTTGGTGACCTTCTTCAGGCGCTCCTCGAAGTCGCCGCGGTAGCGCGAGCCGGCGATGAGCGAGCCGAGGTCGAGCGAGTACAGCTGCTTGTCCTTGAGCGTCTCGGGCACATCGCCCTTGACGATCGCCTGCGCGAGGCCCTCGACGACGGCGGTCTTGCCGACGCCGGGCTCGCCGATGAGGACGGGGTTGTTCTTCGAGCGGCGCGACAGGATCTGCATGACGCGCTCGATCTCCTTCTCGCGCCCGATGACCGGGTCGAGCTTGTTCTCGCGCGCGGCCTGCGTGAGGTTGCGGCCGAACTGGTCGAGCACCTGCGAGCCGCCCTGTGCCGCCTGCTGCGACTCCTGCCCGCTCGGCGCGACGCCCACGGGCTCCTTGCCCTGGTAGCCGGAGAGCAGCTGGATGACCTGCTGGCGCACCTTGTTGAGGTCGGCGCCGAGCTTCACGAGCACCTGGGCCGCGACGCCCTCGCCCTCGCGGATGAGGCCGAGGAGGATGTGCTCGGTGCCGATGTAGTTGTGGCCGAGCTGCAGAGCCTCGCGCAGGGACAGCTCGAGCACCTTCTTGGCGCGCGGCGTGAACGGGATGTGCCCCGTCGGCTGCTGCTGCCCCTGGCCGATGATGTCCTGCACCTGCTCGCGCACAGCGTCGAGCGAGATGCCGAGCGATTCGAGCGCCTTGGCAGCGACGCCCTCACCCTCGTGGATGAGCCCGAGCAGGATGTGCTCGGTGCCGATGTAGTTGTGGTTGAGCATCTTCGCCTCTTCTTGGGCGAGGACGACCACACGACGGGCACGGTCGGTGAATCTCTCGAACATGTCACTCCTCAGGGCCGAGGCCAGGACGCGTCGATAAAGGACGGTCGACGCGTCGTGGTTCCACCGTAACGAGCGCCCGTCGCTCGAGGAGCCGTGTTCGCCCTGGGCATAGCGCCTTGACCAACCTCCCGGTCATTGAGCGAGGGAGCGAAGCGACCGAGACGAAATGCCCACTCCCGGGCATTGCGCCCGTGAGCGTCCCTCCTCTCCCGGTCATTGAGCGAGGGAGCGAAGCGACCGAGACGAAATGCCCCACCCCTCCCTCATCACAGAACGGTCACGATGACACCGCACCCCTGGCGCACCCCGCCCACCTTAACGACTATCGTTGTTATCGATTTTCGTTACGAGGGGAAGTCAGAATGCCGTCGAACTCGGATTCTCCGATCACGCGCGGAGACCGTCGGGCCATCTCGTTGGTCGCCTGGCTGAGCTTGGGTGCGCTCGCGCTCACGATCGTCTGGATGGTCTGGCAGCTTGTGAACGGCGTCTTCGCACGCGCCATCCCGGTGCACGTCCCGATCGCGGACGACGCGGTCTTCTTCGAGGACGGACTCAAGCAGGTGCCGTCTTCGATCTTCACGGAGGCTGAGGTCACGGTCGTCGGGGCCCCGTGGTCCGTGCGCGTCCCCCTCGCGCTCGGCGTCCTTCTCTCGGCGAGCTCCGCTCTGGCGATCTGCGTGCTCATCTTCATCCTCGGCCGGCGCTTCGCCTCCCACCGCCCGCTCTTGCCCGGAACCGCGACTGTCGCCCTCGTCGCCGCACTGCTGTCCTTCGCGGCGGCTCTGTTGACGCCGCTCCTGCGCGGCCTCGCGGCGGCAGCCGCGACCGAGGCACTCGGGCTCCACAACTTCGGCTTCGCGATCCTCATGTTCGAATTCCCCGCCGGCGCCCTGGTGACCCCGACGTTGTTGTTCCTCCTCGCTGCCGCGCTCACGATCGGCGCGCGGCTTCAGCGCGACACAGAAGGACTCGTGTGATGAGCGTCTCGACTTCCCGTCCTGAGCTCTTCCCCCAGAGCGATCGCTGGACGTTCCTCGGGATCATCGTCTTCGCCGTCATACTTGCGTGCGGCGTCATCGTGGACGCCGTGCTGCGGCTCTCGCGGATCATCCCGAACGCGGATGTGCCGGTCACCGTTCGACTTCCCGAAGAGGTGGCCACACTGCCGCTCGGTCCTGACGGCTCCGGCGTCGATGTCTCGGTGGACCGCGCGACCCTCTTCCTGAGCGGGCTTCCCCCAGCGCCGTACGCCGCGCTGATCGCAGAGGTGTCGATCCACGCACTGAGCCTGCTCGGCGCGCTCGCATGCGCGGCATTCGTCGTCCTCAATCTCGCGCGCGGCAGGGCCTTCACGCGCGACAACACGGTCCAGCTGGTGGTGATGGCGGGAGCCATCGGCCTCGACCTCGTCGCCGGGTCGTTCCTGCGCTCGTACATCACAGCCGCCGCCACCGAGCAGATCAGTGACGGTGCGTACGTCGCGGCCAACGAGCCGATGGACTTCCTGCAGCTGTTCCTCTTCTTCGGACTTGGTGCTGTCGCTCGCGCCTTCGCCGTCGGCGAGCGGCTTCAGCGCGACACGGAAGGCCTCGTGTGACGCCCGCCGCTGACGACGAGGAGACCGGCGTCCACTGCCGACTCGACGAACTCCTCGCCGAACGGGAGATGACGCTCACACGACTGAGCGAGATCGTCGGCGTGAGCATCGTCAATCTGTCGATCCTCAAGAACGACAAGGCTCGGGCCATCCGCTTCTCGACCCTCATCGCCATCTGCCAGGCGCTCGACTGCGAGATCGGGGATCTGCTCGTCCGCGCCGACCGCTGAGCGCGTCGCGAGGACGTGCCCTCAGTCGAGAGCGTCCGGGGCTCCGGGAAGCGCGAGTCGATAGTCACTCGCCGCAGCGCGGTCTGACCGTCGCGCCCCGCGCCATCCACCATCCCCGACACATGTCGTCACGTGACGACTTCCTGCGCCTCATCGGCCCTTCACCTATTCGGGCGGATTTAAAGTAGACCCTCGTGCCGGGTGGGAGATCCCCGCCGCCACAGGAGATCATGAGCAGCAGCAGCACCGCGTCGGCGCGCCCCGTCAAGGCGAAGCGCCCCTTCTACACCTCGTTCGGCTTCCAGATCATCGCCGCCCTCGTCGTCGGCATCGTGCTCGGCCTCGTTGGCCGCTCGATCGGCGCGAGCGCAGACGGCGAGCCGAACCCGCTCGCCGCGACCCTCGACACGATCGGCAGCTCGTACGTCACGATCCTGCGCACCGCCGTCGTGCCGCTCGTCTTCACGGCGATCGTCGCGAGCATCTCCAACCTGCGTCGCGTGCAGAACGCCGCGCGCCTCGCGGGCCAGACCATCCTCTGGTTCGCCATCACGGCCTTCATCGCCGTGGTCATCGGCATCGGCCTCGGCCTCCTCCTCCAGCCGGGCAACCGCGCGGGCGCGGGCCTGGAGACCTCCGAGCCATCGCGTGTCGGCTCGTGGTGGGACTTCCTCCTCGGCCTCATCCCGCAGAACTTCCTCGGTCTGAGCGTCTCGACCTACGCCGCCGAGGACGGCGCTCTCACCTCGAGCGTCAACTTCAACATCCTGCAGATCATCGTGGTCGCCGCTGTCGTCGGCGCCGCCGCGCTGCGCGCCGGCCGCAAGGCCGAGCCGTTCCTCGTCTTCACCGAGTCGCTTCTGAAGGTCATCCAGCGCGTCGTGTGGTGGATCATCCGCATCGCCCCGATCGGCACGCTCGGCCTCATCGGCAACGCGGTCATCGAGTACGGCTGGGAACGCCTGACGTCGCTCGCGTGGTTCGCCCTCGCGATCTACATCGGCCTCGCGCTCGTCCTCTTCGTCGTCTACCCGATCCTCGTGAAGACGCACGGCCTCTCGATCAAGCAGTTCTTCACGGGCGTGTGGCCTGCCGTCCAGCTCGGCTTCGTCAGCCGCTCGTCGATCGGCACCCTGCCGCTCACGCAGCGCGTCGCCGAGCGCAACTTCGGCGTCCCGCGCGAGTACGCATCGTTCGCGGTCCCGTTCGGCTCCACGACCAAGATGGATGGCTGCGCCGCGATCTACCCCGCGATCGCCGCGATCTTCGTCGCGCAGTTCTTCGACGTCCAGCTCACCCTGATCCAGTACCTGCTCATCGTCGTGGTCTCGGTGGTCGGATCCGCCGCGACCGCGGGCACGACCGGCGCGACCGTCATGCTCACGCTGACGCTCTCGACGCTCGGCCTGCCCCTCGAAGGCGTCGGCCTGCTGCTCGCGATCGACCCGATCCTCGACATGGGCCGCACGGCGGTCAACGTCGCCGGCCAGGCGCTCGTCCCCGCGATCGTCGCGAAGCGCGAAGGGATCCTCGACGAGGAGCTCTACGACGCCGAGCGCGCGGGCCTGCCGTTCATCGACGAGTCCGAGCGCGAAGACGCCGAGCCCGTCGGCGCCAAGGCCTGATCGCCTGATCTCCGCACGAAGGCGGCCATCCGATCGGATGGCCGCCTTCGTCGTCCTCCATGGTCGCGCGTCAGCGGGTCGGCGGGCGCAGGTTCCCGCGGGTGTCGAGCGCGAGCTCCTCGGCGTCCATGGCGGTGATCAGCTCGCGCATGACCTCCTCGCTGAGGTTGCCGCGATCGCGCTCCTCAAGCAGCACCTGGCGGCGCACCTCGAGCCACCCCTTCGACAGGTCGCGCACGCTCTCGTAACTGGGGCGCTTGAGGATCGGCGGCGCCCCCTCCGCGCGCTCGAGCGCCCGCTCGGCCTTGTCGGCGTTCTTCTCGACCCGCAGCAGCGACCGGGCGACCTTGTTGAACTTGTCGATCGAGTCCTCGCCGTACAGCTCCGCCCACTCCTGCTGCTTGACGCGCAGGTACTCGCGCCCGGCCTCGGCGCTGCGCCGGCGGATGGCCTCGAGCTGGCGGGCATCCGCGGCGCGCTCGGCGTCGGCGTTCACGCCGAGCGCCTTGATCAGCGGCGCGAGCGTGAGGCCCTGCAGCAGCAGCGTCCCGACCGTGACGACGAACGCGCACACGATGAGCACCTCGACGTTCCCGTGCGACATCCCGCCCTCGGTGAGGTCGGGCAGGGCCGCCGCCATCGCGAGCGTCACGACGCCGCGCATGCCGGCCCACGAGACGACCGCCCGCTCCTGCACCGACATCGGGGGCTCGATGATCCGCTGGCGGATGGTCTTCTCGGTCACGGGGCGACCGTGCCGCTCGAGGCGCTCGCGCTGCCGGCGGACCATCCGCGCCCGCGGACTGTCGGGGTTCGCGCGGAACTCCTCGGCCGCGTGCTTCCACCGCAGCAGGCGGAGCCGCTGCCACATCTGACCCCACGCATAGCTCGCGTACACGAACACCGGGCGCACGAGCAGGACCACGACGAGCACGGCGAGCGCGAGCACGATCGTCTGCACGCCCGAGACGCCGCCCAGCTCGCGCACGACGTCGGGCAGCTGGAGGCCGATGTACGCGAAGACGAAGCTCTCGAGGAGGAAGTCCATCGACGACCACAGAGGGCCATCCTGCTGCCGCGTGACATACCGCGTCTTCGGCGCGTTGAAGCCGACGTACAGCCCCATCGCGACGACCGCGAGGACGCCCGATCCGTGCAGCTGCTCGGCGACCGCGTAGGCGCCGAACGGCACGAGGAGGCCGACGGTCCCCGTCACGACCGGGTCGCTGATCCGCAGGCGCAGCTGGTGCAGCACGATGCCGAACACGAGGCCGACCGCGACGCCGACGACCACCGCGAGCGCGAACTCGACGACGCCATCCCACACCGTCACGGTCGCTCCCGCGACGATGGCCGCGAAGACGCGCACGAGCGTGAGCGACGTCGCGTCGTTGATGAGGCTCTCACCCGACATCACGGTCATCACGCGGCGAGGCAGCCCGAGCTTCCGGGCGATCGCGGCCGCCGACACGGCGTCGGGCGGCCCGACGATCGCGCCGAGCAGCAGCGCGCCGGCGATCGTGAGCTCGGGCATGATGAGCCACGCCACGAGACCGACGGCCGCGGCCGTCACGACGACGAGGCCGACGCCGAGACGGCGGATGTGCGGAAGCGATCGCTTGAAGCTCACGAACGACACCTCGAGCGCGGCCGAGTAGAGCAGCGGGGGCAGGGTGAGGTTGAGCAGCAGGTGACCGTCGATCTCGACCGTCGGCACGAACGGCAGCAGCGAGGCCGCGAGCGCGACCGCGGTCACGACCAGCGGCGCCGGCCATCCTCGCCATCGGGCGAAAGCCGCGACCGCGACGGAACAGACGAGAATCACGAACACCTCGACGCCCATACTCCCGAGGCTATCTCCCCGCGTGCGAACACCCCGGGCAGAGCCGGCCCGCGCTTGCCGGACTTCCTCGGCTCGACGTCGTATGGTCTCTCGCGATGCAGACGACAGCCGCCCCCGACACGCGCGTGCCCGCGACCGGCCAGCCCGCGCGGCGCGGCACCTGGCGCACCGACATCCAGGGGCTCCGCGCGATCGCGGTCGGGCTCGTCGTCCTCGCGCACGCGGGCGTGCCGCGCCTCGACGGCGGCTTCATCGGCGTCGACGTGTTCTTCGTGATCTCGGGCTACCTCATCACGGGCCTTCTCCTGCGCGAGCACGAGCGCACGGGTCGGATCAGCATCGCCGACTTCTATGTGCGGCGCGCGCGGCGCATCCTCCCCGCGGCGACCGTCGTCATCCTCACGGTGCTCGCGGCCGCGGCCGCACTCCTGCCCACGACGCAGGTCGAGCAGACGACGTCAGACGCGCGGTGGTCGGCGGTGTTCCTCGCGAACGCGCACCTCGCGGCGCAGGGCACGGACTACTTCTCCTCGAGCGAGCCGTCGCTCCTGCAGCACTACTGGTCGCTCGCGGTCGAGGAGCAGTTCTACCTCGTCTGGCCGCTGCTCGCGATGCTCGTCCTCACGCGTCTGTCGCGGCGGGCGTTCACGATCGCGGCGACCGCGGTGTTCGCGGGCTCGCTCGCCTGGTCGCTCCTCTACACGGCCTCCTCCCCCGCGGCGGCCTACTTCAACACCCCGGCTCGCGCGTACGAGCTCGCCGCGGGCGCGCTGCTCGCGTGCGTGCTGCCCGCCACCCTCCGCGCACCGTGGCGCGCCCTCACGAGCCTGCTCGGCGCCATCCTCATCGCCGTCGCGGCGGTCGCGTTCGACGCCGGCTCGGCGTTCCCGGGATGGCAGGCCCTCGTGCCGACGATCGGCACCGTGCTCCTGCTCGCCTCGGGTCCGCGCTGCCTCGTCGGGCGCCTGCTGTCGCTGCGCCCCCTGCGATGGATCGGCGATGTGTCGTTCTCGCTCTACCTCTGGCACTGGCCGGCGATCCTGCTCGTGCCGGCCATCCTTCCCGACGAAACGCCGCCTCTCGCGTCGGGGGCGCTCGCGGTGGGCGTCGCCGTGGCTCTCTCGGCCGTCAGCTACCACCTCGTCGAGGTGCCGTTCCATCACCGGCGCGTCCCGTTCATCTCGCAGGGGCGACGCGCGCTCGCTCTCTGGCCCGCCTCCGTCGCCGTCGTGCTCGTCGGCGCGCTCACGGCGACGGCTCTGGCCGGCTACCGCGACCAGGCGGCGGACCGCGCGGCGGCCGCGTGGTTCGAGAGCGGCGAGACGAGCGGCTTCACCCAGCTCGGCGGCACCCCCGACGTGGCGTGGGAGCTGGAGACCGCACTCCGCCTCGCCGACGAGGGCGCGCCCATCCCTCCGTCCATCGACGGCTCGGCGCTCACGAAGGACAACTGGGGTGCGGTCGGCGAGGGATGCTTCGCGGCGGATGGCCAGACGAGCGCCCCCGAGTGCGTCTTCGGCGACGAGAGCGCCGACCGCGTCATCGCCCTCGTCGGCGACTCGCACGCGGCGATGTGGCTGCCGGCGTTCGACGAGATCGGCCGCGAGCGCGGCTACCAGGTGCGGATGTTCGCCAAGCTCGCCTGCGCGCACTACCCCGTCTACCAGGCCGCCAAGGCGATGACGCAGGAGGAGTGCGACGCCTTCCGCAGCTGGACGAGCGCGGAGCTCGCCGAGCTGCGACCCGACACGATCTTCACGACCGCGCGCGGCATGCTCTTCCTGCAGGATGGCCGCGGAGGGGTGAGCGCGCCCGACCAGTGGTCCGCGGCGGTCGAGGCGTCGGTCGCCGAGCTCGCCGGCGTGACCGATGACATCCGCGTGCTCGGCGACGTGCCCACGCGCCCCGGCCCTGCCGAGTGCCTGACCGCACCCGGCGCCACGCAGGCCTCGTGCATCTCGGCGCCGGGCGGTCTCGAGTACGACAGCAACGCGTTGACGAAGGCCGCCGTGGAGGCTGCCGACGTCGGCGCCGAGTACATCGACGTCGTCAGGTACGCCTGCCTCGACGGACGCTGCCCGCTCGTCGTCGACGAGTACCCGGTCTACGAGGACGACAGCCACCTGTCGACGCCCTGGGTCCGCCACATCGCCCCGCGCGTCGCGGACGACTGGGGACTGTAGGGCGGTAACGAGAGGATGCCGCGCCCGAGGCGGGCGGAGGAATACGCTCGCCCACGGCGCGGTTGTCTCGAGCGATGTCCGACGCACCCGCTCCCGCTCTGTCCATCCTCGATCTCGTCTCGGTCCGCACGGGGCAGTCCAGCTCCCAGGCGATCGCCGCCTCCCTGCAGATGGCGCAGCGCGCCGATGAGCTCGGATACCGCCGGTACTGGTTCGCGGAGCACCACAACATGCCCGCGGTCGCGTCGACCACGCCGCCCGTGCTCATCGCGGCGGCGGCCGCGCGCACTGCGCGCATCCGCATCGGGTCGGGCGGCGTGATGCTGCCGAACCATGCGCCGCTCATCGTCGCCGAGCAGTTCGCGGCCCTCGAGGCGCTCGCTCCCGGGCGCATCGACCTCGGCCTCGGCCGCGCACCGGGCAGCGACCCGGTCATCACGCAGCTCCTGCGCCGCTCGGGCACGACGAGCGAGGCGGAGCGGTTCCCCGATCACGTGACCGACATCCTCGCGATCATGAGCCCGGAGGGCGCGACCGTGCGCTTCACCTCGGGCGGCGAGTACGCCGTGCACGCGACGCCGGCCGCGACCGGCGCTCCGGAGGTGTGGCTGCTCGGCTCGAGCGACTACTCCACGCAGCTGGCCGCGAGCTTCGGACTGCCCTACGTCTTCGCCAACCACTTCGCGGGCGACGGACTCGAGCGCGCGATGGCCCTCTACCGCAGCCAGTTCAAGCCGAGCGCGTGGTTGGACGCACCGAAGTCGTTCGTCACGGCCAACGTCGTCGTCGCCGAGACGCCGGAGGAGGCCGAGCGGCGCGCACTCCCCCAGCTGCGCCAGTTCGCACGCCTCCGCACGAACAAGCCCATGCGCCCGATCGAGACGATCGACGAGGCGCTCGCGGCGCCATCCGATGCGCTCGAGGAGTCGTTCATCCAGCAGTCACGCTCGCGCTGGTTCGTCGGCACGCCCGACACCGTGGCCGCCGAGCTGCGCGCGTTCGCGGCTCAGCACGGTGTCGACGAGATCATGATCTCGCCCGCCGCCGGGTCGTACGACGCCGACCCGCTGGACGCGGCGCCCGGTCGCCTCGAGACGGTCGAGCTGCTCGCTGCCGCGCTGGCCTGAACGAACCGCCATCCGCCCAGGTCGCACAAACCGTCCCCCGAAGGCCCCGGAAGGCCGCAAACCGCGACCCGAACGATCGCCCATCCGCCCAGGTCGCACAAACCGTCCTCCGGAGGCCCCGGAAGGCCGCAAACTGCGACCCGGACACCGAGCCCCAACCGGCCATCCGCCCAGGTCGCACAAACCGTCCTCCAGAGGCCCCGGAAGGCCGCAAACCGCGACCCGGACAGCCGACCCCAACCGGCCACCCGCCCAGGTCGCACAAACCGTCCTCCGGAGGCCCCGGAAGGCCGCAAACCGCGACCTGGACAGCCGGCCCGAACGACCCGACGACCCGAACGACCCCAACAGCCCCGGCGACCCGGACGGCCGAGAACGGGGGGCTACGCCTCGGGCTCGCCGGCGAGGAGGCCGCGGAGCCAGTCCCGCGCCTCGACGAACGCCTCGTCCCCATAGCGCTGCGGGTAATGGACGACCTGGCGATCGGCGCGCGGGTACGAGCCGAGGAACACCACGTTCGGGCTGAAGCGCCGCAGGCCCATCAGCGCGTCGGCCATCCGCTCGTCGAAGACGTGCCCGTCGGCGTCGATGACGAAGCGGTACCGCCCGAGGGCGTCGCCGATCGGGCGCGACTCGAGCAGGCTCAGGTTGATCCCGCGTGTCGAGAACTGCTCGAGCAGCTCGAGCAGAGCTCCGGGCTCGTCCTTCGGCAGCTCGGCGACGAGCGACGTCTTGTCGGCTCCGGTGGGCGCGGCCGGCGCGACCGTGCGCGTGACGAGCACGAAGCGCGTGACGGCCTCGGGGTTGTCGCCGATGTCCTTCGCGAGCACCTCGACGTCGTGGTGCTCGGCGACGCCCGGCGCGACGATCGCGACCTGTGCGGGCAGCGAGCCGTCGAGCATCCCCACGGCGCTCGCCACATTGCTCGACGCGACGACGTGCTCGTGATCGGGGATGTTCTCGGCCAGCCATCCGAGGCACTGCGCGTAGGCGACCGGATGGCCCGCGACGCCGACCGGCTTCTGCGCGCGGATGTCGTCGAGAGACGCCCCGGGATGCGCGACGAGCCAGAAGCGCACGGGCACGAGGTACTCGCCGACGATCCGGAGCCCGGGGATGGTCGCGAGTGCGTCCTGCGCGCTCGAGACGCCGCCCTCGATCGAGTTCTCGATCGCGATCATGGCGGCGTCGCTGCGTCCCGAGACGACGTCGGCGAGCGCCTGCCCGACGTTGCTCACCGGGCGCCAGATCTGGCCGCGCGCCTCGGGGACCTGCGCGAGCGCGGCCTCGGTGAAGGTGCCGGCAGGCCCCAGATAGCTGTACGTCCGGCGTTCGGGGGCATCCGTCGACATGACGATCAGCCTAGACGGCTCTGCGACGACTCCGAGACGAAGAACTGTGCATGGAGGGCCTCGACGGGGCAGACTTGCCCTATGACGAGCCGTGCCGGACTCCCCGCTGAAGCATCCGACCTCATCGACGTCGATGAGCTGATCTCCGCCTACTACGACCGCGCACCCGATCCCTCGATCCCCGCGCAGCAGGTCGCGTTCGGCACGAGCGGCCATCGCGGCTCGAGCCTCTCGACGAGCTTCAACGAGAACCACATCCTCGCGACGACCCAGGCGATCGTCGACTACCGCAACGAGCAGAGCATCGCCGGCCCGCTCTTCCTCGGGCGCGACACCCACGGCCTGTCGCTGCCCGCCGAGCGGAGCGCGATCGAGGTGCTCGTCGCGAACGGCGTCGACGTGCGCGTCGACGCGCGCGACTCGTGGGTGCCGACCCCCGCGCTGAGCCACGCCATCCTCGCGTACAACCGCGGCCGCGCCGCCGACGACCCGGGCCGCGCCGACGGCATCGTCGTGACGCCGAGCCACAACCCGCCGGCCGACGGCGGCTTCAAGTACAACCCGCCGCACGGCGGCCCCGCCGACACCGATGCGACCGGCTGGATCGCCGACCGGGCGAACGCGCTCATCGCGAGCGGCCTCGACGCCGTCAAGCGCGTCAAGCACGCCGACATCGACCTCGACTCGCTCGGCCAGTACGACTTCCGCGAGGCGTACGTGCGCGACCTCTCGACGATCATCGACGTCGAGGCCATCCGCAAGGCCGGCGTCCGCATCGGCGCGGACCCGCTCGGCGGCGCGTCCGTCGAGTACTGGGCGCTCATCGCCGAGATGCACGGCCTCGACCTCACCGTCGTGAACCCCGACGTCGACCCGACCTGGAAGTTCATGACGCTCGACTGGGACGAGAAGATCCGGATGGATCCGTCGTCGCCGTCGGCCATGGCCTCGCTCGTCGCACGTCGAGACGAGTACGACATCCTCACGGGCAACGACGCCGATGCCGACCGGCACGGCATCGTCACGCCCGACGCGGGGCTCATGAACCCCAACCACTACCTCGCCGTCGCGATCGACTACCTGTTCTCGCATCGTCCCGGATGGTCGTCGGACGCGGCCGTCGGCAAGACGCTCGTCTCGTCGATGATGATCGACAAGGTGACCGCGGCGCTCGGGCGTCGCCTGCTCGAGGTGCCCGTCGGCTTCAAGTGGTTCGTCCCGGGCCTCCTCGACGGCTCGGTCGCGTTCGGCGGCGAGGAGTCCGCGGGCGCGTCGTTCCTCCGCATGGACGGCTCGGTCTGGACGACCGACAAGGACGGCATCCTCCTGTGCCTGCTCGCGGCTGAGATCCTCGCCGTCACGGGCAAGACGCCCTCGCAGCGCTACGCCGAACTCGAGGCCGAGTACGGCTCGTCGGCCTACCAGCGCGTCGACGCCCCGGCCACCCCCGAGCAGAAGTCCGCCCTCAAGGCGCTCTCCCCCGACGACGTCTCGGCGTCCGAGCTCGCGGGCGAGCCGATCACGGCCAAGCTCTCGCACGCTCCCGGCAACGACGCGGCGATCGGCGGCCTCAAGGTGCAGACGGAGCACGCGTGGTTCGCCGCCCGCCCGTCGGGCACCGAGGACGTCTACAAGCTCTACGCCGAGTCGCTCAAGGGCGAGGAGCACCTCCGCCGGGTGCAGGAGGAGGCGCGCGCGGTCGTGACCGCGGCCCTCGGCGGCTGAGGCACCGCGCGAGACGACGGCACCGCACGCGACGACGGCCCGCCCCGATCGGGGCGGGCCGTCGTCGCGCGCGGGCTACTTCGCGAGGAAGTCCTTGAGCGCCGCGTTGACCTCGTCGGCGTGCGTCCAGAGCAGACCGTGCGGAGCGCCCTCGACCTCGACGTAGTCCGCCTCGGGGACGGCCTCGTGGAACCGGCGGGCGGTCGCGTCGATCGGGAGGATCTGATCCTTCGTGCCGTGCAGGATGAGCGTCGGCTTGCCGGCGGCGCGGACGGCCTCGACGTCGCCGCGGAAGTCCTCGATCCACGCGGGCACGACCGCGTAGGCCGCGACCGGAGCGCTGCCGATCGCGACGTTCCAGCTGGCGGTCACGGCCTCCTGGCTGATCCGGGATCCGAGGTTCTCGTCGAGGTTGTAGAAGTCGCGGTAGAACTGCGTGAACCACGCGAAGCGGTCGCCCTTCGCGGCGGCCGCAATCCCGTCGAACACGTCCTGCGGAACACCCTCGGGGTTGTCGTCGCGGGCGACGAGGAACGGCTCGAGCGACGCGAGGAACGCGAGCTTCGCGACGCGCTCGTGCCCGTAGCGGGCCACGTAGCGCGCGAGCTCGCCCGTGCCCATCGAGAAGCCCACGAGCACGACGTCGCGCAGGTCGAGCGTCTCGAGCACCGTGTTCAGGTCGGCGGCGAAGGTGTCGTAGTCGTAGCCCGCCCCGACCTTCGACGACTGACCGAACCCTCGGCGGTCGTAGGTGATGACGCGATAGCCCTGCGCGAGAAGCTCGCGCGTCTGCCGCTCCCAGCTGTGCCCGTTCAGGGGGTAGCCGTGGATGAGCACGACCGGCTGCCCGGACCCGTGGTCCTCGTAGTACAGCTCGACCGGGGTGCTGTTCTCGTCGCCGACGGTGATGTAGCCCATGATCTCTTCCTCTCGATCCCCGAGAACGGTCGTTCTCGCTGGTGAGGTCCACGCTAGAGAACGATCGTTCTCGTGTCAAGTAGACTGGGCGCATGACCGAGGAAGAAGCACGCGAGCGCATCCTCGCCGCGGCCGAGGAGCTCTACTACCGCAAGGGATACGCGGCTGTCGGCATGGACGAGCTGCGCTCGGCGGCCGGCGTGTCGCTGCGGCGCCTGTACGCGCTCTTCCCCGCCAAGAACGACATCGTCGCGGCCGTGCTCGACCGTCGGCATCGCCAGTGGGAGTCGGCGCTCGACGGGGCGATCGCCGCCGCCGGCGACGATCCGCGCGAGCGCCTGCTCGCGGTCTACCGCTATCTCGAGGACTGGTTCTGCACGGGGGACTTCCGGGGCTGCGCGTTCATCAACGCCTTCGGCGAGCTCGGCGGAACGCATCCCGAGGTCGCCCGCATCGTCCGCGAGCACAAGGCGTCGTTCCAGGAGCACATGGCGGCGCTCGTGGCGGCGTCGGGAGCCCCCGCCGCCCTCGCGGCGCAGCTCTCGATCCTCGCGGAGGGCGCGCAGAGCACGGCCGCCATCTCGGGCGACCCGCAGGTCGCGGCTCAGGCGCGCGCTGCGGCCGAGGTGCTCATCGACGCCGCGACGGCGCGCTGAGCGCGCTCACGCCCGCGCGCCGACCCTCCGGTCCTTCCGCCGCGCCCAGCGCGCGGGCGTGGCCGGTCCGTCCCAGACCTGCACGATGCCCCACACCACGGCGGCGAACGGCGCGGCGAGGATCGCGCCGAGGATGCCGCCCAGCACGGTTCCGATGGCCAGTGCGATCAGGACGACGAGGGAGTGCAGCTTGAGCGCCCGCCCCATGAGGATGGGCTGCAGCAGGTTGCCCTCGAGCTGGTTCACGACGACGACGATCGCGATGACGATGATCGCGACGATCGGACCGTTCGCCACGAGCGCCACGAGCGAGGCGAGGATGCCCGCGACCGTCGCGCCGACGATGGGGATGAACGCGAGGAGGAACACGAGGATCGTCAGCGGGAAGGCGAGCGGCACGCCGAGCACGAACAGCCCGATGCCGATGCCGATCGCGTCCACCGCGGCGACGGCCGCCGTTCCGCGCACGTAGGCGCCGAACGTGTCCACCGACTTGGCTCCCGCGCGCTGCACGCGCGCGTACCACTCGCCCTCGAAAGGCCGCGTGAGGAAGGACCAGATCTGCGGGCCGTCCTTGAGGAAGAAGAACAGCACGACGACCATGAGCACGAAGCCCGTCACGAAGTTCGCGACGGCGCCGACCCCGGCGACCGCGCCAGAGCCGAACTGCGCGCTCGTGAAGAAGTCGGTCACCGACGCGATCCACTCGTCGATCTGCGCTTGGTCGGGCGCGAACGGCAGCGTGTTGACCCACGCGACCACCTGGAGGAAGCCCTCCTGCGCCTGCGCGTACAGCTCGCTCCACTGACTGCGCACGGCCGAGACCATCGCCCATCCGAGTCCGCCGATGATGAGCACGATCGCGAGGAGCACGATCGCCGTCGAGAACGACGGCCCGAGGCGCGGCCGCAACCACCCCATGAGGGGCTCGAACGCGCACGCGAAGATCAGCGCGAGGAGCACGGGGATGACGACGACCGACAGCGTCTGCGACGCGTAGACGAGACCCGCGGCGAGGATGACCACCGCGATGATCTGCACCGCGCGCGTCGCGAGCGTGCCGAACCCGTCGGACCACAGCCGGCGCGGCGTGCGGCCGTCGGTCACGACCGGCGCGGGCGCCGGCGCCTGAGGCGTGCGTCGTCTGAACATCGTGCTCCCCCTGTCGTCGCGAACGCGTCGTCACCATCCTGCCGGACGCCGCGCGCGAGTCCCGGGAGCTTGACCCTGCGGATCAGCTGTGCCAGTCCTCCCGCGCGGTGAAGGGAACGGCCTCGGGGCGCGCGGTGGTCGTGGTGAGCTCGACGCGCCCGCCCTGCTCGGCCGCGCGCAGGATGCCGGTCATGATGTCGAGCACGTGGAGCGCCATCGCGCCGCCCGCGCGCGGCTCGACCCCGGGGGCGGTCCGCACGAAGTCGACGAGGCCGACGCCGCGTCCTGCCCCGTCGTAGCCGCCCGAGACGGCGAGCGTCTCGGGCTCGGCGCCCGGCCGGTGCAGCACGACGTCGCCGTCGAACCGGTTGGGGTCGGGCACGAGGAGCGTGCCGTCGGTGCCGTGCACCTCGATCGGCGACGCGGTCGTCGTCGTGCCGTCGAAGCTCGTCACGATCGTCGAGATCGCGCCGTTCGCGTGCTCGAGGATGCCCGTCACGTGCGTGTCGACGTCGACCGGGATGGTCTCGCCCGCGCGCGGACCGGATCCGATCACGCGCTCGGAGCGGAGGCGCGATGCCGCACCGCTCACCGCGACCACCGGCCCCAGCAGCGTCACGAGCGCCGAGACGTAGTAGGGGCCCATGTCGAGCATCGGGCCGCCGCCCGGCTGGTAGTAGAAGTCGGGGTTCGGGTGCCAGCGCTCGTGGCCGGCCGTGATCATCGTCGCCGACGCCGCGACGGGTCGCCCGATGAGGCCGTCGTCGACCGCGCGGCGGGCCGTCTGCACACCCGTGCCGAGCACCGTGTCGGGTGCGGAGCCGACCGCGACGCCGGAGCGCGCGCCGGCCTCGACGATCCCCCGCCCCTCGTCGACCGAGACCGCGAGCGGCTTCTCGCCGTACACGGCGCGGCCGGCCTCGATCGCGGCGTGCGCGATCTCGGCGTGCGCGGCCGGGATCGTCAGGTTGAGCACCGTCTGCACCGCGGGGTGCCGCACGAGCTCGGCAGCCGGAACCGCCTCCGCGCCGGTCTCCGCGGCGACCGCGGCCGCGCGCTCCTCCGACAGGTCGGCGACCGCGACGATGCGGATCTCGGGATGGCCCGCGAGCGCGTCGAGGTACTGCCGCGAGATGTTGCCGAGTCCGACGATGCCTACGCCGTGCGCGTCGCCCACACCAGGCCCCTCTCGATGATCGTGCGGACGTTCTCGTCCTGCAGGACGTCCGGGCTGTGGCCGGGCGTGGCGACGAAGATCCGCCCCTCGCCCCACTGCCGCGTCCAGACCGCGGGCGACGTGATCGGCCGGTGCCACGGATGCCACGGGCGCACGGGGTGCGTCGTGGTCGCGAGCACGTCGTTCAGGTCGTCGTGCAGCACCCAGTACTGCTCGGTCTCGAGCGCGAAGTCGTCGATTCCCGCGGTGATCGGGTGCGTGCGGCCGAGCTCGGTGATCTCGACCGTGTACGGCAGGTAGTTGTCGCTCGCGTCGCCGACGAGCTCGCCGGGCTCCTTGCTCGGGTGGGTCGCGAACTGGCCGCCGACGAGCTGCAGGTAGTCCGAGCTGTTGCGGAACGAGTCCGCGATCCCGCCGTGCCATCCGGCGAGGCCCGTGCCCGCGCGCACCGCGGCGATGAGCCCCTTGAGCTCCTCGGGCTCGATCGTCGACATCGTGACGCTCTGCAGGATGAGGTCGGTCTGCGCCATCGCATCGGCGTCGGCGTAGACCGCGGTCGACTCCTCGACGCGGACGTCGTAGCCGCGCTCCTCGAGGAAGGGGAGGAAGAGGTCCGTCGACTCGACGGGCTTGTGCCCGTCCCATCCGCCGCGGACGACGAGTGCCCGGGTCACGCGCCTCCCCCGACCTGCGTGAGGACGGCGTCGGCCGCTGCGCTGCGCTCGACCGCGTCGAGGACGCGCTGCACGCTGAGCGCCTCGTCGAAGCTCGGCGACGGGTCGCGCTCCTCGGCGATGGCGGTGACGAGGTCGACGACCTGGTGCGTGAAGAGGTGCTCGTAGCCGAGGCCGTGGCCGGCGGGCCACCACGCGTCGACGTACGGATGGGTCGGCTCGGTCACGAGGATGCGGCGGAAGCCCTGCTCGCCGTCGGCGTCGGCCGCGTCGTAGAACTCGAGCTCGTTCATCCGCTCGAAGTCGAAGGCGATGGATCCGCGGTCGCCGTTGATCTCGATGCGGTTCGCGTTGCGGTGCCCGAGCGCGAAGCGCGTGGCCTCGAACACGCCGAGGGCTCCGCTCGCGAACGACGCGGTGAACGCGACGGCGTCATCGACCGTCACCGGGCCGCGCTCGGCGTCGGCCGCCGCGCGTCCGCCGAGACCGCGTTGCTCCGAGAGCACCGGGCGCTCGGCGACGAACGTGCGCAGCTGCGCGGAGACCGCCTCGAGCGGCTCGTCGAGGAGCCACTGCGCGGTGTCGATGATGTGCGCTCCGATGTCGCCCAGCGTTCCGGACCCCGCGACCTCCTTGTCGAGGCGCCACGTGAGGGGCGCGTCGGCGTCGGTCAGCCAGTCCTGGAGGTACTGCGCGCGCACGTGGCGGATGGTGCCGAGGCGGCCGTCCGCGACGAGGCGCTTCGCGTAGGCGAGCGCGGGTGTGCGGCGGTAGCTGAAGCCGCACATCGCGCGCGTGCCCGCGGGCGCGGTGCGCGCGGCCTCGGCCATCCGCTCGGCCTCCGGCAGCGTGCGGGCGAGCGGCTTCTCGCACAGCACGTGCTTGCCTGCGGCGAGCGCCGCGATCGACACCTCGGCGTGCACGTCGCCCGGCGCGCAGACGTCGACGATGTCGATGTCATCGCGCGCGATGACGGCGCGCCAGTCGTCCGACCACTCCGCGGCTCCGAGCTCGTGCGCGGCGCTCTCCGCGCGCTCGGCAGAGCGGCCGACGACGACCGCCAGCTCGGGTCGGGCCGGGAGGTCGAAGAACCGCGGTGCGGTCCTCCAGGCGTGAGCGTGTGCACGGCCCATGAAGGCGTGTCCGATGAGTGCCACCCGCAGCGTCGAGGTCATGGCGTCTCCTCTCCATTCAGGAGCCATCGTGCCATATAGCGGGGCTGTCAACAAATGAAGGGCGCGCCGAGCTCGGTGAACGTCCGCTGCGTGCGCAGGGCGTCGTGCAGCGCGGCCTCCACGCCCCGGACGACGCGATGACGGCCGGCATCGTCGACGGCCTCGATCCAGTGCTCGGCGGGGATCGCGCGCGGCTCGGGAGCGGCCATCACGGCGTCGACGAGGCGCATGAACGCGCCCGTCTCCGCGAGGGGCACGGCGAGCGGCGCGCGGCCCGCGCGGGCGTCGAGCAGGTTCTCGAGGAGCGGCTCGCGGCCGAACGCGCGCGTGACGGGCGGACGCCCGTCGCCGCGGACGAGCTGCACGACGTCGAGCGTGTAGTACAGGCGCACGGTGCCCTGCGCTCCCACGACCTCCACCCAGGGCTCCTCGCGCTGCGCGGCGCACAGCGTGACGGCCGTCGTGAGCGTCCGCCCGTCGCGCAGGGCGAACCGCGCGACCGAGGTGTCGTCGGCCTCGATGTCGTTCGCGTGGAAGAGGTCGAGCGCGATGCCGTCGACGTCGTCCGCGCGCTGCATGCCGGCGAGAGCGAGCGCCGTCGCCGACGCGTGCGCGAGCGGGTTGGTGAGCGCCCCGTCGGCGACGACCACGCCGCCCATGCGGCGCCGCCCCGCCCACGCCGCCCGCGCGTAGTAGCGGTCGTCGCGCACCCACGCTCCCGTCGCGCCGTAGCGCAGCACCTCGCCGATCGCGCCGTCGGCGACCAGGCCGCGCACGTACGGCACGGCCTCCGACCCGAGGCTCTGGAACCCGACCTGCACCCGCGCGCCCCGCGCCGCGGCGTGGGCCGCGAGCGCGTGGAACTCGTCGAAGGTCGCGGTCGGCGGCTTCTCGAGCAGCACGTCGCACCCGGCATCGAGCGCGGCCGCCGCGATCGCGGCGTGGGTGTGGATGGGCGTCGAGATGATCGCGACGTCGACGATGCCCCGCGCGAGCATGCCCTCCGCATCGTCGTCGTGGACGACGTGCGCGGGCAGCGCCCCCGGCGCGGGCGGCGTCGGGTCGGCGACCGCGACGAGGCGCGCGACGCCGCGCTCCTCGAGCGCGAGCGCGCGGCGGACGTGCGATGCCCCGTGGCCGTGGATTCCGACGATCCCGAGGCGCGGCGTCTCGACGGTCATGCCCTCACCTCCGTGCGGATCCGCTCCGCGATGCGCGCCGCGTCGTCGGCGGCGACCGGCCCGTCGAGGACGACCGCGGAGAGGTCGAGCTCGAGCGTCTCGGATGGCGCGAGCACGCGCCGTCGCACGGTCGCGACGGCCGGCCCGAATCCCACGTACCCGCCGGTGCGGACGAACCACGGCAGCCCGCTGTCCGTCGCGGCGACGACGGTCGCGCGGTCGCCGACGATCGCGAGCCACGGCGAGCGGGACCCGTGCGCGATGTCCGTGCCCTCGCCGTCGGCGCACACGGCGTGCGCGCGGGCGAAGGGCGTGCGCCAGAAGATCCCGCCGTAGAACGCGCCGTCGCGTCCGTTCGTGTGCGGGCTGCCGAACTCGGCTCCGCCGGCG
Source organism: Microbacterium sp. JZ37 (assembly GCF_035188445.1). Lineage (NCBI taxonomy): Bacteria > Bacillati > Actinomycetota > Actinomycetes > Micrococcales > Microbacteriaceae > Microbacterium > Microbacterium sp. JZ37. Next base: position 2,900,730 of record NZ_CP045253.1, read on the forward strand.
CCCGCAGTCAGGGTCGACCGCCACGACATCCGCCATCCGTCGCGGTCGGGGGCGATGCGCAGCGCGCGCCGCTCGGAGAGCAGCACCGCGCCATCCGGGCCCGCCCACGCGAGCTCCTCCTCGACGCCGTCGCCGTCGGCATCCCGCGCGAGCACGCGCTGGACGCCGTGGTTGTCGAGCATCGTCGAGCCCCGCCCGGCGACGAACGTGCGACCGCCCCAGAACGAGGCGCGCGAGACGTCGGGGATCGCGAGGCTCACCCCCAGGTGGTGAAGGTGGTCGGCCGGCCCGACCGCGGTCACGGCCTCGCCGCCGAGCGTGACGGCCTCGAGATACGGGCGCGGCGACAGGCGCGGAGCGACGTCGAGCCCCTCCCGGTACCGCGCGACCGCCGCGTCGCCCGCGTGCAGGGCGATCATGGCCGGGGCCCCGTGCTCGCGCGCACGGTCAGAGCCGGCGTGAACACGACGGGGTCGCGGCGCAGCCCCCCGCCGATCTCGTCGTGCAGCTCGCGCCACACGGCCGCCCCCACCCCGGGCAGGTCGACCGTCATCGTCGTGAGCGGCGGCGCGGAGTACCGCGAGAAGGGGATGTCGTCGAAGCCCGTCACGGAGAGGTCGTCCGGCACGCGAACGCCCTCCTCGTCGAGACGGCCGAGGAGACCGAGGGCGACGATGTCGTTGAAGGCGAGCACGGCGGTCGCGCCGCTGCTGCGCACGGCGTCCCACGCGCGGTAGCCGTCCTCGAAGCCCGACCCGCACGCGAGCTCCCGGATCTCGATGTCGGGGTGCGCCTCGCGGAAGGCGATGAGCCCGCGCAGGCGCTCGTGGTTCGATCGCGACGCCTCGGGGCCGGAGAGGAACGCGATCCGCTCGTGCCCGAGGTCGACGAGGTGCTGCGCGAGGGTCTGGATCCCGGTCGCGTAGTCCACCTGCGCGACCGCCGCGTTGCGCCCCGTCGTGCGGTTCACGACCGCGACCGGCTGCACGCGCGGGAGCAGGTCGAGCAGCTCGGGTCGTGTCATGCGCGGCGCGATGAGGACGACGGCGTCGGTGCGGTTGCGGATGTCGATGGCCGATGCGGCCTCGCCGGCCTCGTCCTCGAGGGTGTCGGCGACGAGCACGCGGTACCCGTCGGCCGCGGCCGCACGGTGCACCCCGTGGAGGACCTGGTGGAACATGGGGTTCGACAGATCGGGCACGAGCACGCCGATCGTGCGGCTGACCCCGAGCGAGAGCGACCGCGCGGTCTGGCTGGGCGTGTATCCGAGCTCGTCGATCGCCGCGCGGACGCGCTCGGCGATGTCCTCGGCGACCGTGGGGACGCCGTTCATCACGCGGGACACGGTGGCCTTGGAGACTCCCGCGAGCTCCGCGATGTCGGAGATCGTCGTCTGCCGGACGGGGTGCCGTCGGGTGCGCTTCGTCGCCATGGCTCATCTTCTCCCGTCTCGCACGTCGATCTCGACGTCTGCGAAGCGCGCCGTGGCGTGCTGGGCCGCCCCGGTCGCCGCGAACAGCACGTACTCGGCGCCGATCCACTGCCCCTCCGCCGCGCGGAAGCGCACGGGGAGCGCGCGGTCACCGCCGGGCTCGCGCACCGCCACCGCGATCTCGCCGTCGGCGTCGCACGACAGCGCGAGCCGCACGGAGCCCGCGGGCGCCGCCTCGTCATGCCGCACGGTCTCCCCCGGCTCGTCGCGATGCCGCGTCGCGACGACGAGCCGATCGCCCTCGGCCGTGCGGCGGAGCCCGGCCCAGAGGTAGTCGAGGCCGAGCACCCCGGCGCCCGCGCGCGTGCCGGCCGGGCCCTCGAGCGAGAGGGAGACCGCCATCGTGGACGGGACGCCCGGCAGCGGCTGCCCGATCACGCGCGGCAGCGTGCGCAGGTTCCCCGCGTCGACCCCCGCGACGATCCGCAGGCATCCCGGTTCCGGGAGGAGCCATCCGCCGTCGGGATTCGCCTGCCACGCCCACTGCGCGCCAGGGAGCCCGTCGGGGAAGCCGTCGCCGCGCGCGAGCGTGCGCGGACCCTGGGGCGCTCCCTGGGGCGACGCGTGCTCGAGGACCGGGCGCCCCTGGTCGCCGAGCACGGGCCATCCGTCGTCGCCCCAGTGCATCGGCTGGAGATGCAGGACGCGGCCGAAGACCCCGCGGTCCTGGAAGTGGAGGAACCAGTGCGCGCCATCGGCCGTCTCGACCCACGCGCCCTGATGCGGCCCGTTCACGGGGGTGTCGCCCTGCGCGAGCACGACGCGCTCCTCGTACGGCCCGTACGGGCCGCGCGCGCGGAACGCGTACTGCCATCCGGTCGCGACGCCGCCCGCGGGGGCGAGGATCCAGTACCACCCGTCGCGCTTGTAGAGCTTCGGACCCTCGAGCGTGACGCATCCGTCGATCGCGTCGCCGTCGACGACGTCGCGCGACGGCCCGACGACGGCCGTGAGGGCCGCGTCGACCGGCACGATGCTGAGGACGTTCTTGCGGCCCGCGCGGCTGCGCGCCCACCCGTGCACGAGGTACGTCGCGCCGTCGTCGTCCCACAGGGGGCACGGGTCGATCACGCCGAGCCCGGGCAGGAGCAGCCGCGGCGCGCTCCAGGGCCCGCGCGCGTCGGCGGCGCTCACCACGAAGACGCCCTGATCCGGATCCGGGTAGACGATGTGGAAGAGGCCGTCGTGATGGCGGATGGACGGCGCCCAGACGCCGGCGCCATGCCGCGGCTGCGCGAACCAGGCCTGCGGGGTGTTCCCGGCGACCGCGTGCGAGACGATCTCCCAGTTGACGAGGTCGGTCGAGGCGAGCACGGGCAGCCCCGGCGCGCGGTTGAAGCTCGAGGCGACGAGGTAGTAGACGTCGCCGACGCGGATGGCATCGGGGTCGGGGACGTCGGCGTCGATGATCGGGTTGCGGTACCGCGCGGCGCTGGTCGGCTCTGTCATGGGATCCCGTCTGAGAAACCGGTTACTCTCAATCCATCGTAGGGTGCTGCACGACACCAGGGGAAGGACGAACATGACCCGCCGCGATCTCCGGGGGCTCGAGGGGCTCGATGCGCTCCTCGGCCGGCCCTTCACCGCGCGGCCCGAGGAGGTGGATCTCGGCGCCGTCCCCGCCCGCCTCGCGGCGGCGCTCGGCGTGCCGCCCGTGCCCGACACGACCCCCGTCGTCGAGGAGGGCACCTGGACGCGCGACGGCGTCGACGGCCTGGCCCTGCGCTGGAGCACGGGGTTCGGACCCGACACCCGCGCCTGGCTCCTGCGCCCGGCCGGCGAGCGCGCGCCGCTCCCGGGCATCGTGGCGCTGCACTGCCACGGCGGGATGAAGTTCCACGGGAAGGAGAAGATCGCCGACGGCCCCGTGGACGAGCCGCGGGTGGCGGCGTTCCGCGCCGAGGCGTACGACGGCGTCGCCGTGGCCAACGCGTTCGCCCGCGCCGGCTTCGCCGTGCTCGCGCACGACGCGTTCGGCTGGGGCAGCCGCCGGATGCGCCGGGAGGACATGCCCGAGCGCACCCTGCGGGCAGCCGCCGACGCGATCGCCGCACGGGGCGGCGCGCTCGACGATGCCGCGCGCTACGACCTGCACGCCAGCCCGAACGAGGACGCCGTCGCCAAGACGCTGGGCGTCCTCGGGACGTCGTGGGGCGGCCTCGTCGCGCGCGACGACCTCATCGCCGCGCGCGTGCTCGCGGCCCGGGCGGACGTGCGCCCCGGCGGCGTCGTCCTCGTGGGACTGTCGGGCGGCGGCGCCCGCGCGGCCCTGGCCGGCGCGCTCGACGAACGGGTCGTGCGCGCGACGGCGGTCGTCGCGATGATGGCGACCTTCGATGCGATGCTCGACGGGTACATCCAGCGCCACACGTGGATGCTCATGAACCCGGGGATGGCCCGGGTCGGGGAATGGCCCGACATCGCGGCCGCACGCGCACCGCGTCCGCTGTTCGTCGGCTTCGCCCGCCGCGACGCGCTCTTCCCCCTGCGCGGCATGCTCGACGCCGAGGCGCGTCTGCGCGCGCACTACCGCCGAGCGGGCGCCGAGCACGCCCTGCACACGGCGTGGGCCGATCGCCCGCACTCCTTCGGCGCCGACACGCAGCAGGCGTTCCTCGCCTGGGCGGGAGCGCTCTCCTCCTAGAATCACGCGGAGGAGCGCCACCCGCGCCTCCGACGGAGAGCGCGCGACGAGGCGCGCATGGCAGGAAGGCACACGAATGCTCGACACGATCCAGGCGTTCCTCGATCAGCTCGGCGCCATCATCTGGGGCCCGTGGCTGCTCATCCCGCTCCTCCTCGGGACCGGGCTCTACCTCACCATCCGGCTCGGCGGCATCCAGTTCCTCCGCCTGGGCCCCGCCCTCCGCCTCGGCCTCTGGCGCCGCAAGGACGCCGGCGCGGAAGGCGACATCTCGCAGTTCCAGGCGCTCACGACCGCGCTCGCCGCCACGGTCGGCACGGGCAACATCGTCGGCGTCGCGACGGCCATCGCGATCGGCGGCCCCGGCGCCCTGTTCTGGATGTGGATCACGGGCCTGCTGGGCATGGCGTCGAAGTACACCGAGGCGTTCCTCGGCGTGCGCTTCCGAACGACGGATGCGGCCGGCGAGCGCAACGGCGGCCCGCAGCAGTATCTCGAGCGGGGAATCCGCGGGCCGGTCGGCAAGGTGCTCGCACTGGCGTTCACGATCTTCGCGATCTTCGCGAGCTTCGGCATCGGCAACATGACGCAGGGCAACTCGGTCGCGGCGAACCTCGAGAGCAGCTTCTCGATCCCGACCTGGGTCACCGGCGTCGTGCTGACGATCATCGCGCTCGCGGTGCTCGTGGGCGGCATCAAGTCGATCGGCCGCGTGACCGCGGGCTTCGTGCCGATCATGATCGTGTTCTACGTGCTCGGCGCGATCTACATCCTCATCGCCAACATCGGCGAGGTGCCCGCCGCCTTCGCGACGATCTTCCGCGACGCCTTCACGGGCAGCGCGGCGGCGGGCGGCTTCGCGGGGTCGGTGCTCATCATCGCCATCCAGTTCGGCGTCGCGCGCGGCATCTTCTCGAACGAGTCCGGCATGGGGTCGGCGGCGATCGCCGCGGCGGCCGCGCAGACGAGCCACCCGGTGCGCCAGGGCCTCGTGTCGATGACGCAGACGTTCATCGACACGATCATCGTCGTGTCGATGACGGGCCTCGTGATCGTCACGACCGGCGCCTACACGTTCACGGACGAGGCGGGCGCCCAGATCGATCCGTCGGTCATGACCGGCGAGGCGTTCACCCACGGCCTGCCCGGCGAGTGGGGGCACTGGGTCGTCACGCTCGCGCTCGTCATGTTCGCGTTCTCGACGGTGCTCGGCTGGTCCTACTACGGCGAGCGCTGCATCGAGAAGCTGCTCGGCCGACGTGCCGTGCTGCCGTTCCGCGTCGTCTTCTCGCTCATCGTCTTCGTCGGCTGCACGACCGAGCTCAGCGTCGTCTGGTCGTTCTCCGACGTGATGAACGGCCTCATGGCGCTGCCGAACCTCATCGGCCTGCTCGTGCTCTCGGGACTCGTCGCCCGCGAGACGCGCGCATACCTCAAGCACGACCCGAAGCTCGAGGCCTCCCAGGACGAGATCGAGCGCTTCATGGCCGGCGACGCCGGCTGGGAGGAGTGGCGCGCCGCCGAGGCGGTCCGCGAGACGCGCTGACGAGCAGGAGCGCTCAGCCGACCGGCGCGGGCGCTCCCGGCCGGAACAGCACCGTCGCGCGGCCCGTCTCCGGGTCGCGCGCCACGTCGGCGCGCACGCCGTAGACGTCGGCGATGAGCTCGGGCGTGAGCACCTCGGCAGGATCGCCCGCCGCCACGACGCGCCCCTCGCGCAGCACGAGCACGGCGTCGCAGAACATCGCGGCGAGGTTGAGGTCGTGCAGCGCGACGATCGCGGTGACCGGGAGCGCCGCGACGAGCGCGAGCAGCTCGAGCTGGTGGCGGATGTCGAGGTGGTTCGTCGGCTCGTCGAGCAGCAGCTCGCGGGGCTCCTGGGCGAGCGCCCGCGCGATGTGCGCACGCTGACGCTCGCCGCCCGAGAGCGCGTGCCACAGCCGATCGGCCTTGTCGGCGAGGCCCACCCGCTCGAGCGCGTCGGCGATCGCCCGCTCGTCGTGCGCCGTCTCGCCGCCGAGCAGCGGGCGGTGCGGCGTGCGGCCGAGCCGCACGACATCGCGCACGACGATGTCGGCATCGGTCTCGGCGTGCTGCGTCACGGTCGCGATCGCGCGGGCCACCTCCCGGCGCCGCAGCTGCGAGAGGTCGGCGCCGTCGAGGGTGACGCGCCCCGCGTCTGGCCGGGCGAGCCCCTGCAGCAGACGCAGGAGCGACGACTTGCCCGAGCCGTTCGGGCCGAGCAGGCCGATCGTCTGACCGGGCTCTGGCCGCAGGCTGACGCCGTCGACGACGAGCGCGCCGCCGCGCCGCCAGGAGACCCGCTCCGCCTCGAGCGTCATGCGCGCCCCCTCCGTCGCAGCAGCAGGAGCACGAACACCGGGACGCCCACGATCGCCGTGCCCACGCCCACCGGCAGCGGGGTCGGCGCGAACGCGACGCGCGAGCCGGCGTCGACCCACACCATGAAGACCGCGCCGAGGATGGCCGTGGCCGGGATCACGCGCGAGTGCCGCTGCCCGAACAGCAGGCGCGCCGCGTGCGGCAGCACGAGGCCCACGAACCCGATCGCGCCCGCGACGCTCACCAGGGTCGCGGTGAGCAGCGCGGTCATGACGAGCAGCAGCCCCCGCGTGCGGGCGACGTGCACGCCGAGCGAGGCGGCGACATCCTCGCCGAACGCGAACGCGTCGAGGGCGCGCGCCGAGCCGAGGCAGATGACGAGCCCGACGAGCACCGCGGCGGCGCACAGGGCGACGTCGTCCCACCGCATGCCCTCGAGCGACCCGAGGAGCCAGAACATGACCCCGCGCGTCTCATCGGAGTCCGCGAACGCGAAGACGATGAGGGAGGTGAGCGCCGAGAAGAGCTGGGTGCTCGCGACGCCCGCGAGGATCACGCCCGAGGTGCCGCCGCTCGAGAAGCGCGCGAGGAGCAGCACGAGGCCGAAGGCGAGGAGCGCGCCCGCGAACGCACCGCCCGACAGGCCGAGGGCACCGCCGCCGACGCCGAGCACGCCGATCGCGACCGCCCCCGTCGACGCCCCCGACGAGACGCCGAGCACGAACGGGTCGGCCAGCGGATTGCGCAGGAGGGACTGGAGGATCGCGCCGCTCAGCCCGAGCCCCACGCCGCACGCGGCCGCGACGAGGGCGCGCGGCAGGCGCTCCTCCCACACGATGGCGTCCTCCGACGCGCGCACGGGGATCTCGGCGAGACCGAGATGGTTGAGGATGATGTCGCGGACGTTCACGAGCGAGACGTCGGCGGGGCCGAGCGTCACCGCGACGCCCACCGAGAGCACGACGAGCCCGAGCCCCGCGAGCGCGAGAGCCGCGACGACGAGCCCGCGCGACCAGGTCCCGCGCGCGGGGCGCACGATGGTCGGCGCGTCGGCCGTCGCGGCCGCCGTCATCGGGCGTCCTGGTTCGCGGCCCACCACGCCCGGATCTTCTCGAGGCCGTCGACGAAGCGGATGGACGGGTTCATCTCCGCGCCGTGCAGCGCGATGAACCGCTCGTCCTGGACGGCGCCGAGCGTCTGCGTGAGGGGGTCTCCCGTGAGGAAGGCGACCTTGTCGTCCAGGCGGTCGCCGGGGAAGCGGTCGCGCTGCAGGTCGCCGAGCACGAACAGGTCGGGGTCGGCGTCGACGACCGACTCCCAGCCGACCGCCGGCCAGTCGTCGACCTCGTCGGCGAACGCGTTCTCCATGCCGGTGAGGTCGGCCAGCATCGACGCGGAGCCGAGCCCGCCCGCGATGTAGGGCGTCTTCGTGTCGGCGAACCAGAACACGACGGTCTGGCCCCCGAAGTCGACGCCCTCGACCGCGGCCGCAGCCCGCTCCTGCAGATCGGCCACGAGCGCCTCCCCGCGCTCGGCGACGTCGAAGATCTCGGCGAGCTCGCGGATCTCCTGGTACAGCGCGTCGACGGTGAGGGGCTGCGTGCGCGCTCCGCCGCCGTTCACGCTCTCGCCCTCATCGCAGTCGGTGGGCGACAGGTACGACGCGACGCCGGTCTCGTCGAGGCGGTCGCGGGTCACGACGCCGCCCTCGGTGTAGTGACGCCCGAACGACGCGGTCACGAAGTCGGGGTCGGCGCCCAGGAGCACCTCGTAGGTGGGCGCGTTGTCGGCGAGCCGCGGCACGGTCTCGTTCGCGGCGGCGAGCGACTCCAGGACCGGATCCGTCCACGACGCCGTGCCGACCATGCGGTCCTCGAGGCCGAGCGAGAGGAGGATCTCGGTCGAGTTCTGGTCGAGCGACACGACGCGCTGCGGGGGCGCGTCGATCTCGACCTCGTGGCCGCAGTTCTCGATGACGAGCGGGTATGCGGTGCGGCCCTCGCCGGCCGCAGCCGTCTCCTCGGGCTCGACGGCCTCCGACGCGCCGCATCCGGCGAGCGCGAGCGCGGACACGAGGAGCACGCCGGCGAGCGCGCGCGAACGGGTGACGACCATGAGGGTCTCCTCCTGCTTCGAGGCCCCCGTGGTCACGGGGAAGGGTCCTCAGGCGCCGAGCGCCCAGGTAAGGATAGCCTGACCTGAAAGACATCCCTGAGGAGAACCCGAGCGCGCGGTCATGCGAGCCCCGTTCCGATCGCGCCGACGATGACGGCCGCGGGGATCCGGCGGATGGGCACCTCACGCCGGTCGCGAGCAGCGCGCCGACCACGGTGAAGAGGATGCAGGGCAGCGCGGGCGCCGCATCCGGATCCTCGTCGCCGTGGACGGCCGGTGGGCGTACGCGAACAACGTCGGCGCGTTCCCCCACGTCACCATCGCGTCCCGATCGGATGGTCTGGGCGCGTGAAGGGCCCTCCGATCGGATCGGTCGGATCGGGATAGGGAACCGACACGCCGAGCCGGTGCAGCTCCGCCATCGCGTCGTCCTGCGGGCGGTAGCCGATCTCCTCGCCCGCCCCGAGCGGGAACCATCCCGGCGCGTTGCGCGAGACGCCCCACACGATGTGATGCCGGCCATCCGCGAGCGCGATCGCTGCCTCGAAGAGGCGGGAGGCGTCGCCCGGCGAGAGCCACGACGCCGCGGCCCTGCCCGGGTCGGGCGTCTCGAGGAAGGTGCAGATGCGCGCGCTGACGATCGACATCCCGAAGCGGTCGCTGAAGAGGCTCCCGAGCGCCTCCATCGCCGCCTTCGTGACCCCGTAGTAGGTGTCCGGTCGCGGCAGGAGGGGCTCCGCCTCGCCGACGCGATCCGGCACGTGGAACCCGGCCGCGTGCACGGAGCTCGCGAGGAGCACGGCGCCGACGCCTGCGTCTCGCGCGGCTTCGAGCAGGATGCGCGTGCCGTCGACGTTGACGCGCAGGAGGTCGCTCCAGGGTGCCTCCGACGCGATGCCGGCGAGGTGGATGACCGCTCGCGCATCCGACAGCGCGTCCCGCAGCCCGGTCGCGTCGTCGATCGAGAGGTCGCGCCACTCCCCGGGCTCGGCGGCCGACGGCTCGGCCGTGTCGACGAGACGGAGCTCGCGCCCCTCCCGACGCAGAAGCGGCACGACGGCCGTCCCGATCCGCCCCGAGGCTCCGGTCACCACGACGATCTCACGCTCGCGCATGCCTCCTGCCTAGCGCATGCGCACCCGCCGTGGCGATGCCCTTGACGCGCGGTCATCCCGCCCGAACGCAGAACGGCCCCCGCCGAAGCGGGGGCCGTTCTCGTGTGGTGCGCCCCGAGGGACTCGAACCCCCAACCTTCTGATCCGTAGTCAGATGCTCTATCCATTGAGCTAGGGGCGCATTCACCGCTGCCGAAGCAACCGTATGAGCATACAACGCGTTCGCCGCACCGGACAAATCGGGGCGCGCCGCCCGGGCGCGTCGCGTCAGTCGACCGCCGCGGAGGCGCCCTCCGACCGGCGCTCCTTGGTCTCGACAGCGAGCTTCTGCAGGTCGACGAGGCGCAGCGCCTGCATGCGCGCCTCGCGCATCGAGGCGTAGTCCGGGTCCTCGTCGGGGCGCATCGCCTCGACGCGCAGACGATTGTCGAGCGTCGACGCGATGTCGCCCCATGCCGCCTCGCGGGACTGCTCGACGAGCGCGAGCAGCTGCGCCTCGTCTTCGAGCTCCGCGCGGAGAGCCTTCGCGACGCCGACGTACTGCTTGGCGCGGCGGCGGAGGTTGCGCACGTCGCGGTCGCGGTAGTCGTGCGTGCCGCGCGACTGCGAGTGCCTCCCCCACGCGGCCTTCCGCGCCTTCGAGATCTCCTGCGCCGCCTGCTCGGACTCGTCGGCGAGCGCCGCGATCGTCTCGCGGGCGACCGGCAGGAAATGGGACGCGTCGAACGCCTCGTCGAGCGAGATCGTGCTCACGAGGATCCTGTTCTTCACCGCGAGCCGCGCGGCGGCATGCGCGATCGCGAGACCCTCGGCGATCGCATCGGCGTTCCGTCCCACCGCACCTCCTCGTACCAGATTAGCCGCGAGGACCGGGCGGCGGGCGCGGGGTCACGCCTGCGGGACGGCGAGCTCTCCCGTGAGGTACTGGGCGCGGCCGAAGCCGAAGCTCCAGTCCTCCGGCCCGTTCTCGACGTACCCGATGAAGACGTCGGACGGCGCGACGCCGACCGGCTCGAGCGCTGCGGCGATCGCGGCGTACAGGCGCTGCTTCTGATCGACGGAGCGACCCCGCTGCGTGAAGATCTGGATGACGACGGGGTCGGTCCGCTCGAAGCCGAGCCCGGCATCCTCCGCGACGATCGTCGACGCGGGGCGCGAGGTGATCACCTGGAACCGGTCGCGCTCGGGGATCCCGTAGACGGAGACGATGGCGTCGTGGACGGCGCCGGCGATCTCGGCGGGATTCGTGCGGGCGTCGCTGTGGTCGATGCGGACGAGGGGCATGCGGACTCCTGAGAGAGGTCGAGAACTTTGTCCTGACATTCTCTCATATGCGTCTCCGGGAGGACAACCCCTCGTCCGCCCGCCTCACTCCGCGGCGGCGTGCAGGAGCAGCGCCTGCTCGGGGCGCAGGAGCGGCAGCGTCACGCCCACGGCGTCGAGGAAGCGCCCCGTCGCCGTGAGCCCCTCGTCGAACCATCCCGGTCCCCGGTGCTGCACGAAGGGGCTCGCGCTGTCGCCCTCGGTCGTGCGCGGGAAGTCCTCCGCCGTGGGCAGGAGCGGCACGACGCGGTAGACCCGGTCGGGGTCGAGCCCCGGAAGTCGCACCCGGCCGGGCATCTCGGCGACGGGGGTCCGGTGCATGACCGCCGTGAAGAGCGCCTCCCCCCGGTCCTGCGCGACGACGCCGTGGAGCGCGAGCGCCGGCTCGACGAGGTCGGCGTTGACGCGGACCCCCGAGTGGATCAGGCCGCGGAAGCGCTTGTACAGCTCGATGCCCTTCCGCAGGACCGCTCGCTCGTGCTCGGAGGCCGCGCGGATGTCCCACTCGATCCCGAAGTGCCCGAAGAGGGCCGTGAGCACGCGGAACCCGATGTCGTGGACGCGGCCTGTCGTGTGGGAGTGGGTGGGTCCGACGTGGGCGCCGACGAGCTCGGGCGGGAGCACCGCCTGGGTCCACCGCTGGATCGTCTGGCGCTCGAGCGCGTCGTTGCAGTCCGACGCCCAGACGCGGTCGGTGTGCGCGAGGACGCCCAGATCGATGCGCGCGCCGCCCGACGAGCACGACTCGATCTCGACACGGGGGTGGGCCTCCTTGAGCGCCGCGAACAGGCGGTAGACCGCGAGGGTCTGCGCGTGCACGGACGGGCGCCCATCGTGCCCGTGCTCGCGCAGGTCGCGATTCTGATCCCACTTGAGGTACGCGATGTCGTTCTCGCGGAGGAGGGCGTCGATGCGGTCGTAGACGTACTGCCACGCGTCGGGGTTCACGAGATCGATGACCTGCTGATGCCGCCATTCGACGGGCAGGCGCCCGCCCTCGTCGTGCGAGCGCGCGTCGGGTCCGACGATCCAGTCGGGATGCTCCCGCGCGACGTCGGAGTCGAGGTTCACCATCTCGGGCTCGACCCACAGCCCGAACTCCATGCCCCGCGACGTGACGGCCTCGATGAGCGGCGTGAGGCCATCCGGCCACAGCCCCTCGTCGACGTGCCAGTCGCCGAGCCCCGCACGGTCGTCGCGGCGCCCGCGGAACCATCCGTCGTCGAGCACGAAGCGCTCGACGCCGAGCTCGGCGGCCGCCGCGGCGAGCTCGACGAGCGGCTCGATGCGGTGGTCGAAGTAGACCGCCTCCCAGGTGTTGAGCACGACCGGCCGCGGGCGACCGCCGTCGACCTCGACGTGCTGCGGACGCGCACGGAACCACCGGTGGAACCGCTCCGTCACGCCGTCGAGGCCGCGATCCGACCATGCGGCGTACAGCGCGGGCGTCTCGTAGGCCTCTCCCGGCGCGAGCACGACCTCGCCCGATCCGAGCAGCTCCGCGGCGCCGATCATCTGGCGCCCGTCGGCGAGCGCGTCGAGGAACTGCTCGTGGTCGCCCGACCAGGCGAAGTGCGCTGCCCACACGGCGCCCGAGCGGTTGCCGAAGCCCGGCGTGCCCGCCGCGACGAGCAGCGAGGAGTCGTGCCCGGTGCGGCCGTGCCGCCCCGTGCGGACCCACGTGCCACGGCGGATGGCCTGCCGCTGCGGGTGGTTCTCCCGGCACCAGCGCCCGGTGAGGTCGAGCAGCTCGCCCGCATCGGCGGGCACCGGGAGCTGGATGGCGAGCTCGTCGACCTGGTAGGGGGTCGCGCCCGTGTTCGTCACCGAGGACGCCGCCTCGAGCAGCCCGGACGGGTGCAGGCGGAGCCGCGTCGCGACCTCCAGCCCCGCGCTCGCATCTCGCTGCACGATCCGCGCGGTCTCGCCATCCGCCTCCGCCGCGACGACGCGCAGAGCCGGCGAGAAGTCCCGCCCCGGTCGCCCGTCCTCGTCGATGCGGCTCCCGCGCAGGCCCGGCCGTCCGAGCCATCCCGACGACGGCTGCGGCACGACGCCCGCGATCACGGGCACGTCGAGCGCCGAATGCGGGACGGGGTCGGTGAGCAGCTCGAGATCCGGCACGTGCGCGCCGAGGTCGGCACCCCAGTGGACGATCTCGGCCTCGCCCGAGCGGAAGGAGAGCAGCACGCTGACGCCGTCGGCGCGCAGATGGATGGGGTTCATTCGATTCGCTTTCGTCATCTGGTGTCGTCCGCCCCCTCGAAGAGGGCGTTGACGCGCTCGTTCGCCTGCGTGAGCGACGACACGTCTGCCTGCCCGGTCAGCACCGCGTCCATGGCGGGCTTCATGATGCCCTCCACCTGCGCCGCCCCGGAGGTGATGGGGAACAGGAAGGTCGTGCCCTCCGAGACGTGATCGGTGAACGCCGAGACGTCGATGCCGCGCTCCTCGAACGCCGCGACCGCCTTCTCCGTCGATGAGAGGATGGCCGGGAACACGACGCCCTGCGCGCCGACGACGTCCTGGCAGGCGGGCGAGCCGAGGTACTCGACCCACTTGCGCGATCCCTCGAGGTCGTCCGTGCCGACCCAGATCGAGTCGGCGAGGCCGTTGAACATCGATGCCCGGTGGCCCTCCGGCCCGATCGGCGTGGGGGCGATGCCGAGGTCGATCCCGTCGTACCCGGCGTACTGGCCGATCATCCACGATCCGTTGGCGTTGATCGCCGCACGGCCGGCTCCGAAGTTGTCGGGCATCGAGGCGCCGACCGTCGTCTCGAGCCGCGGCATGTACCCCTTGTCGATGAGGCCAGACCACCACGCGATCGCGCTCTGGAAGCGCTCGTCGTCGTAGTTGTAGCGGTCGCCCCACGGGTTCTCGTTCGTGTGGGTCCAGCCGGTCGTCCCGGTGAGCCAGCTCCACTCGGTCTGGCCCATGCCTGCCCCCGACGCGGTGAGGCCCAGGCCGTACACCTCGACGTGGTCCTTGTCGAAGCCGGGCTCGTCTCCGCGCACTCCGTTGCGGTCGACCGTGAGCCGCGCGATCGCCTTCTCGAGCGTGCCGCCGTCGTCGGGGTTCCAGGTGAGCTCCGCCATCTCCTCGTCGGAGAGGCCCGCCTCCTCGACCATCTCGCGGTTGTAGAAGAGGGCGATCGTGTCCCAGTCCTTCGGCACGCCGTAGCGGCTCCCGTCCTGCCCGACCCACAGATCGGCGAGGCCCTCGGCGTACTGGCCGAAGTCGAGGTCGACGTCGTCGAGAGGCACGAGCTGGTCGAACCGGAGGTAGTCGGGGTACTTCGAGAGGTGGTTGGTGAACACATCCGGCGCGTTCTCGGCGACCATGCCGTTGGTCACCTTGCTCCAGTAGTCGTCCCAGCCGAGCTGCGTGATGCGGACCGTGAGGTCGGGATTCGCCTCGTTGAAGTCCTCAGCGCACTGGCGGTAGCCCGGGAGCTGGTTGGCATCCCACAGCCAGTAGTCGATGACCCCCTCCTCGCCGGTGATCGCGGCGCATCCGCCGAGGGCCGACGTCGAGACCGCGGCGAGCGCAGCGGCGGCAAGGACCTTCTTCATGTTCCTGCGTCCTTTCACGATCACTTCACCCCGCTGAAGCCGATGGAGTTCACGATCCGCTTCCCGAAGGCGATGAACAGGATGAGCACGGGGACGGCCGACACGAGGGTCGCGGCCATGAGGCCGGACCAGTCGGGCGCGCCCTGCGGCGACTGGGACTTGAAGGTGCCCAGACCCACCGTGAGCACGCGCGTGCTCTCGTCGGACACGAGCAGCGGCCAGAAGTACTCGTTCCACTGCCCCATGAAGGTCAGCAGGGCGAGGGTCGCGAGCGGCGCGGCCGCGTTGGGCATCACGATCTGGATGAAGATGCGCCACTGCGAGGCGCCGTCGAGCATGGCGGCCTCCTCGACCTCGCGCGACATGTTGAGGAAGAACTGGCGCATGAAGAAGATCGCGAACGGCGTCATGAACACGTAGGGCAGGATCAGGCCGAAGATCGTCCCGAGCAGCCCGAGGTTCTTCACGAGGAGGAAGTTGGGCAGCGCCGTGAAGATCGGCGGCACGAGCACCGTGGCGAGGAAGATGCCGAAGACCTTGTCGCGGTGCTTCCACTGCAGCCGGGAGAACGCGTAGGCGGCCATGGAGCTGAAGAAGACGGCGCCGGCCGTGGTGAGCGTCGAGAAGAGCACCGAGTTCAGCAGGTACTGCCAGAAGTTGATCGCGGCACCCGAGCCGCCCTGCGCGAGCGCCTCCTCGGTGGACTGCATGCCGAACACGCGCGCGAAGGCGCCGAGGTTGACGTCGACGGGGAGGATGCTCGCGGAGTTGGCCGCGAGGCCGCTGTTCATCGACAGCGACGTCCGCAGCACCCAGTAGAACGGCAGGATGCTCACGGCGATGGCGATGCCGAGGCAGATCCAGCCGAGGACGAGGCCCCAGCTGACGGGCTTCCGCGCCCCGCGCCCGCGGGTCACGATGGTCGTGGTGGTGGTCATGGCCTGCTCCCCTTACGCCAGGTCGGATTCGTTGCCGCGGAGGAGCTTCATCTGCACGAACGCGACGATGCCCAGGATGACGAAGAGGATCATCGCCAGCGCGGAGGCGTATCCGAACTCGAGCTCCGTGAACGCCTTCTGGAAGATGTAGAACTGCAGCACGCGGCTCGCGTTGACGGGGCCGCCCTGGGTCGTGACGGCGACCGTGTCGAACACCTGGAACGATCCGGTGACGGTGAGCACGAGGACGAGCGCGAGAACGGGGCGCAGGAGCGGCATCGTGATGCGCCCGAAGGTCTGAAGCGGGTTCGCGCCGTCGAGGTGCGCGGCCTCGTAGACGGTGTTCGGGATGGCCTGCAGCCCGGCGAAGATCAGGAGGGCCGTGTAGCCCATGTGGCGCCACGTGTTGATGAGCGCCTGCGTCGGGATGGCCCACTCCTGCGCGCCGAAGAACGCGACCCGCGGCAGGCCGAGCCACTCGATGACCTGGTTGACGATGCCGAGCTGGTAGTCGAGCATCCAGAACCACAGGAGAGCCGCGATCACGTTCGCCATGAGGTACGGCATGAGGAGGAGTCCGCGCACGAGCGTCGACTTCGCGACACGATGCATGAGCAGCGCGAGGCCGAGGGCGATCGCGGTCTGCAGCACGATGTTGATGAGGACGTACTGGACCGTCACGCCGAGCGCGTTCCAGAACAGCGGGTCCTGCGCGATGCGGGCGTAGTTCTCGACGCCGACCCACCGCGGCTCGTCGAGCACGCTGTACTGCGTGAAGCTGAGGAACAGGCCCCGCACGGTCGGCACGAGGTAGAACGCGATCAGGCCGACGAGCGCCGGCGCGATGAAGAGGAGTGCGATCCGCAGGTCGCCGCGCCCTCTCCGCCTGCGGACGCCGCCGTCGCGCTGAGCGCGCCGGCGTCCGAGGACGATGGTCGTCGTGGTCATCTTCATACTCCGTTGTGATGGCGATGAGCGGTGATGACGGCGAAGTTACACGAGTCACCAATGCCGATGCAAGCACGGATTCCGTGCCGAAAGTTTCACTCCTCTGCATTCATTGACACGAGTAACCCCCTCGTGGCAGACTCGCCCGCATGACCTCTCAGGCTTTCTCCCTCGGCATCGTCGGCGCAGGGCAGTTCTCCGGGCACTTCGCGAAGCTGTTCCAGGCGCACCCGCTCATCTCCGAGGTGTGGGTGACCGACACCATCCCCGAGCGTGCGGAGGCGCTCGTCGCGCGCGAGCACCTCGCCGGCACGCTGGTCGACTTCGACGCGATGCTCGCGAGCGACCTCGATGCGGTCGCGATCTTCACGCAGCGCTGGACGCACGGGCCGCTCGTCGTGCAGGCGCTGCGCGCGGGCAAGCACGTGTACTCCGCCGTGCCGATGGCGATCAGCGAGGACGAGATCGCCGCGATCATCGACGCCGTGCGCGAGACCGGGCTCACCTACATGATGGGCGAGACGAGCTACTACAACCCCGCGACCGTCTACGCCCGCAAGCGCGCGGCGGAGGGCGCCTTCGGCCGCATCTTCTACGCGGAGGGCGACTACGTCCACGACATGGACCTCGGCTTCTACGCCGCGTACCAGTTCAGCGGCGGCGCGGAATGGAAGCGCACGGCGAGCTACCCGCCCATGCTCTACCCGACGCACTCGGTCGGCGGCGTGCTCGGCGCGATCGGCGGCCGCGCCGTCAGTGTGAGCTGCATCGGCGTGCGCGACGACCGAGGGGACGGCGTCTTCGATCGCGAGGTCAGCATGTTCGACAACGACTTCTCGAACGCCACGGCGCTGTTCGAGCTCGCCGGCGGCGGCAGCATGCGCATCAACGAGTTCCGGCGGGTCGGCTACCCGTCGCACCTGCGCGAGTCGCGCTTCCGCTACTTCGGCACGGAGGCGAGCTTCGAGCAGCTCGTCGAGACGGCCGTGTGGCAGGACAAGCAGGGCTTCTCCGACGTCACGGAGCTCCTCGAGACGAAGCCCAGCATGTCGCCCGACGACCCGTCGCTCGCCGACGTCGATCCCGCCCTGCGGGACGCCTTCATCTCGGGGCTCGCGCGCGTCCACGATGCCGAGCGGCTTCCGGTCGAGCTGCGCGGCCAGCCGACCGGGCACGAGGGCAGCCACCACTTCCTCGTCGACGACTTCGCCGTCGCCGTCGCGAACCGCACGCTGCCGCCGGTCAACGCATGGGAGGCCGCGCGGTACACGCTGCCCGGCATCGTCGCGCACCAGTCCGCGCTCCGCGGCGGGGAGCGCCTCGCCATCCGCGACTTCGGCGATGCCCCGGTCGCGGCCGACGCCCCGGATGGCCAGGTGCTCGCTCGTTAGGATGGCTGACGTGCCGCGCTCGACGTCCGCTTCTGCGAGCCGGGCGACGCGCAACGACGTCGCCCGGCTCGCGGGAGTGAGCCCCGCGGTCGTCAGCTACGTGGTGAACGGCACCAAGAAGGTGTCCCCCGACACCGAGGCGCGCGTGCGCGACGCGATCGAGAAGCTCGGCTACCGGCCGAACCCCTCGGCGCGTGCGCTCCGGCTCGGATCGACCGAGATGCTCGGGATGGTCGTGCCCACGTCCATCAATCCGTACTTCGCGCAGCTCGCGCACGAGGTCGAGCTCGCGGCGGCGCGGCGCGGCTACCTGCTTCTCACGTCGAGCTCCGACGGATCCATCGAGTCGGAGCGACGGCACCTCGAGCACCTCACGACGCGGCTCGTCGACGGCATCTTCCTGTGCAGCAACGTCTTCGAGCCCGACCTGCGCGGACTCGAGCACTCGAACATCCCCGTCGTCCTCCTCAACCACAGCGCGGGCGTGCCCGCCCGCAACTCGATCGGCGTCGACCTCGTGCAGGGCGCGCGCCTCGCGGTCGAGCACCTGGCTGGGCATGGCTACGAGGAGATCGGCCTCGCGATCGGGCGCACGTCGGGCGACGAGGAGGACGGCCGCGAGATCGGATGGCGCGAGACGCTCGAAGAGCTCGGGCTCGAGCCGGGCCCCATCGCGCGCGGCGCCTTCTCGCCCGACGGCGGGTACGAGGCGATGCGCCGCCTTCTGCAGCGCGGGCGCGTGCCGCGCGCGCTCTTCGTGAGCTCCGACCAGATGGGCCGCGGCGTGCTCAAGGCCGCGCACGAGGCGGGCGTGCGCGTGCCCGAGGATCTCGCGATCGTGTCGTTCGACGGGTCCGTCGACGCCGCCTACAGCTGGCCGACGCTCACCTCCGTCGCGCAGCCGCTCACGGAGATGGCCGCCGCCGCCGTCGAGGCCCTGCTCGACCACACCGGCGAGCCCGTGCATCGCATCATGCCTCCACACCTCGTCGTCGGCGCCTCCTGCGGCTGCTGACACCGCGAACGCCGCAGGCCCGGCTCCGTTCGCGGGGGCCGGGCCTGCGGGTGCGCGGAGTCAGCGGCGGCGTGCGGCCGACTTCGAGACGGTGTAGATCGCCCCGGTCGTGACGTCCTCCTCGAGCGCCTCGAGCGTGCGGCCTCGCGTCTCGGGCACCTGGGTGAGGACGAAGAGGAGGGCGAGCGCCCCGACCGCGGCGAAGAGGAAGAACGTGCCGGTGATGCCGACCGCCTCGACGAGTGAGAGGAAGTACAGCGACAGGACGCCGTTCACGACCCACAGCATGAAGACCGAGATGCCCATGCCGACGCCGCGCATGTGCAGCGGGAAGATCTCGGACAGGTACACCCACACCGCGATGTTGAGGAACGTCTGCATCGAGCCGACGAAGGCGACAACGAGGAAGAGGATGACCCACGGGCGCAGGGGGTTGCCGACCTCGAGCACGGTCGACGCGACGCCGATGAGCAGGTGGCACGACGTCGTGAGGGTGAGGCCGATCGCGAACGTCTTCCGACGGTCGAGCCGGTCCATCATGGCGAGGGCGATGACGCCGCCGACCACCGCGATGACGCCCGGGGCGATGTTGGCGATGAGCGCCGCGCTCTCGTCGAAGCCCGACTCGATGAGCACCGTCTGGCCGAAGTACATGATCGAGTTGATGCCGGTCAGCTGCTGGGCGACGCCGAGGCCGATGCCCACGAGGAGGATGCGCGTGAGGTTGCGGTTGCCGAGGATCGCGCGCCATCCGAGCTGGCTCTCCTGCTTCTCCTCGTCGGCGACCTTCTCGAGCTCGGCGAGCTCTGCCAGGGCGCGGTCCTCCGAGCGGACGCTCTTGAGCACCGCGAGCGCGCCCGCACGGTCGCCCTTCTCGATGAGCCAGCGGGGCGACTCTGGCATCCGCAGCATGCCGAAGAACAGCGCGATCGCCGGCAGGGCGCAGATCGCGAACATGATGCGCCACACGCCGTCGAGGTGCCCGAGGGTGTTGCCGATGATCGCGTTGACCACGAAGGCGGCCAGCTGCCCGGTCACGATCATGAGCTCGTTGCGGCCCGCGAGCGATCCGCGGATCTCGTACGGGGCGAGCTCGGCGAGGAAGACCGGCACGACCGTCGAGGCGCCGCCCACGGCGAGCCCGAGGATGATGCGGCCGATGACGAGCACGGGCAGGTTGGGCGTGAAGACGACGAACAGCGTGCCCGCGAAGAAGAGCACCGCGAGCAGGATGATCGTCTTGCGACGCCCCCAGCCGTCCGAGAGCCGCCCGCAGAACATCGCGCCGATCGCGGCGGCGAAGATGAGCGAGCTGGTCGCGACGCCCTCGGTGAACGCGTTCAGGCCGAGCTCCTCGGCCATGGGGCGCAGCGCGCCGTTGATCACGCCGGTGTCGTAGCCGAAGAGCAGCCCGCCGAAGGTCGCGATGAGCGCGACCAGGCCGAGCCGCTTCCGGTGCGGTCCTCCGACGAGCGGGGGAAGGGCCGTACTCGAGCCCTCCGCGTGTGCATGTGCCATGGTGACTCCTTCGTCCGGCGAGCGACGCCTTTGTCTTTACATAATAGCGCGTCACTTTGTCCTGTCAAACGGACAAGCCACGTCACCGCCTTCCATAACGAAAATGACACTATGTCTTGACAATCTGTTGACAAGCGCGCGATGACGGGTCACAGTGATCGCAGTGCCGACGAGGACGCCGGCCACGCACCGCGGATGGGCAGAGCGGCCCGCCCGCGCACGGCATCCTCTGCCCGCCCGCGGACCGTCCGCGGGCATCCGCGCGCCGCCCTGGGCGCGCACGGGGTCGGCCCTCCCGAAAGGACCACTCATGGCGACGATCACTCCTCGGAAGCTCCTGGGGGCGGGAGCCCTCGCGACCGTCCTCGCGCTGACCGCCTGCAGCGGCGGCGGCGCGCCGCAGCAGAACACGGCCGATGACGGGTCCGGAGGAGGCGGCGGCGACTCCGGCTACGTCATCTCGATGGTCACGCACGAGACCCCGGGAGACACGTTCTGGGACAAGATCCGCGCCGGCGCCGAGCAGGCCGCGAAGGACGTCGGAGCGACGCTGCAGTACTCGAACGACCCGGCGGCCGACAAGCAGGCCCAGCTCATCCAGACCGCCATCGACTCGGACGTCGACGGCATCGCGACCACGCTCGCGACCCCCGACGCGCTTGCGGCGTCAGTGCAGGCGGCGGCCGATGCGGGCATCCCGCTCGTCGGCTTCAACTCCGGCATCGACCAGTACCAGGATGTGGGCGCGCTCATGTACTTCGGCTCGGACGAGACGCTCGCCGGGCAGACGGCGGGAGAGCGCATCGCCGAGGCCGGCGGCGCGCATCCGCTGTGCGTCATCCAGGCCGCCGGCTCGGTGGCCCTCGAGGCGCGCTGCGCGGGCGTGAAGAGCGCCGTGCCGGGCACGGAGAACATCCAGGTGAACGGCGCCGACGACTCCGCCGTGGTGGCGAGCCTGCAGGCGAAGCTCCAGCAGGACCCGTCGATCGACTACATCGTGACGCTCGGCGCTCCCATCGCGCTGGACGCGCTGAAGGCGATGGAGCAGTCCGGCAGCGAGGCGAAGCTCATCACGTTCGACCTCAACGCCGACGCCGCGCAGGCGATCAAGGACGGCCAGATCGAGTTCTCGATCGACCAGCAGCCGTACGTGCAGGGGTACATGGCCGTCACGTCGCTCTACCTCTACCTGAAGAACGGCAACGACATCGGCGGCGGGAAGCCCGTCCTGACGGGCCCGTCGTTCGTCGACGAGTCGAACATCGACACGATCCTCCCGTTCGCCGAGAACAACACCCGCTGACCACCGCGGAGGGCGGGCCTCAGGGCCCGCCCTCCCCCACCACCAGGAGTACCCATGTCACAGGGTTTCGCTTCCTCCGCTCCGTCGGAGGCGTCGAACCGGGTGAAGCTCGGCTGGTCGCACCGCCTGCTCGCCCGTCCGGAGGTCGGCGCGGCGGTCGCCGCGGCGCTCATCTTCGTGTTCTTCCTCGCCGTCGCGCCCGCGTTCCGCTCGGCCGACGCGCTCTTCACCGTGCTCTACCAGGCCTCCACGATCGGCATCGTCGCCGTCGCCGTCGGCCTGCTCATGATCGGCGGGGAGTTCGACCTCTCCGCCGGCGTCATCGTCACGAGTGCGGGGCTCTTCAACGCGCTCTTCTCGTACTACCTCGGCATCAACCTCATCGTCGGGGCCGTCCTCTCGCTCGTGTTCTGCCTCGGCGTCGGCTTCGTCAACGGCTACCTCGTGATGCGCACGGGCATCCCGAGCTTCCTCATCACGCTCGGCTCGTTCTTCATCCTCCAGGGTGCGAACCTCGGCATCACCAAGCTCGTCACCGGCGCCGTGGCGAGCCCGAACATCTCGCGGATGGACGGCTACGACATCCTCCGGACGATCTTCGCCGGGTCGTTCCAGATCGGCGGGATCACGATCTGGAACAGCGTCCTCTACTGGATCGCGTTCGTCGCCCTCGCCGCGTGGATCCTCCAGCGCACGCGCGTGGGCAACTGGATCTACGCGGTCGGCGGGAACGCCGCCTCCGCCCGCGCCGTGGGCGTGCCCGTGGTCGCCGTCAAGATCGGCCTGTTCATGACGGTGTCGTTCCTCGGCTGGTTCGTCGGCATGCACACGCTGTTCCGGTTCAACACGCTCCAGGCGGGCAACGGCGTCGGCAACGAGTTCCTCTACATCATCGCCGCGGTGGTCGGCGGGACGCTCCTCACGGGCGGCTTCGGCAACGCCATCGGCGTGGCCATCGGCGCCTTCATCTTCGGGATGACCTCGCTCGGCATCGTGTACGCCGGATGGGACCCGAACTGGTTCCGCTCGTTCCTCGGGGCGATGCTCGTCATCGCCGTCCTCGTGAACCTCTATGTCAAGAAGCTCTCCACCGCACGGAAGGTCGGGTGACGACGATGACCGAGAGCCCCCGCGGCGGCGCGCCGCTCATCCAGATGACCGAGGTCGGCAAGAGCTACGGCGCCATCCGAGCGCTCAAGGGCATCAACCTCACCGTCAACGCCGGGGAGGTCGCGTGCGTGCTCGGCGACAACGGCGCGGGCAAGTCCACGCTCATCAAGATCATGGCCGGGCTCCACCCGCACACCGAGGGCACCCTCCTCGTCGAGGGCGCCGAGCGCCGCTACGACTCCCCCCGCCAGGCGCTCGAGGACGGCATCGCGACGGTCTACCAGGACCTCGCCGTCGTGGGCCTCATGGAGGTGTGGCGCAACTTCTTCCTCGGCTCCGAGCTCGTCCGCTCGCGCTTCCCGCTCGCGAGCATGAGCATCCGCGACATGAAGGCGATCGCCGATGCCGAGCTGCGCAAGATGGGGATCGTCGTCAAGGACCTCGACCAGCCCATCAGCGAGCTCTCCGGAGGCCAGCGCCAGTGCGTCGCGATCGCCCGCGCCGTCTACTTCGGGGCCAAGGTGCTCATCCTCGACGAGCCCACCGCAGCCCTCGGCGTCAAGCAGTCCGGCGTCGTGCTCAAGTACGTCGCCGCGGCCCGCGACGCGGGCCTCGGCGTCGTCTTCATCACGCACAACCCGCACCACGCGTACCTCGTGGGCGACCACTTCGTCATCCTCAAGCTCGGCCAGGCCGTCCTCGACCGCAAGCGCGACGAGGTCACCCTCGACGAGCTCACGCGTCAGATGGCCGGCGGCGACGAGCTCGCCGAGCTCAGCCACGAGCTCAAGGAGCTCGGCGGCCGCACCGAGGCCATCCGCACCGTCGAGGAGGACACACGGCGTCGCCGACGCTGACGCGGTGCACGAAGAAGGGGCCCGATCCGCAGGCGACGCGGATCGGGCCCCTTTCGTCGCGCCGTCAGACGAGGGCGTCGACGGGCTCGCTGCGCCCCGAGGCCAGCGAGCGCGTCGCCGCTTCGGCGATCGCCTGCGCGCGGAGGCCCTCGCGCAGGCCGACGGGGACCGGACCGCCCGTTTCGAGCGCCGACACGAACGCGCCGAGCGCGGCGGCGTAGGTCGGCTGCACGCGCTCGAACCATCCGGCGTGGAGGCCGTCGGACACCGCCTCCGTGCCGCGGAAGCGGGTGACCCCGCCGGCGCGCATGCGACCGGACTCGGCCATCCCCGTCGAGCCCAGCACCTCGATGCGCTCGTCGTAGCCGTAGCCCGTGTGCCGCACGCTGTCGATCTGGACGAGCGCGCCTCCGGCGAGCTTCAGCGTCGCCGCCGAGGTGTCGACGTCGCCGATCTCGGCCACGCGCGGGTCGGCGAGCGCCGACCCCGCGACGTGAACCTCGACGGGCTCGAGGCCCGTGATCCACCGCGCGAGGTCGAAGAAGTGCACCGTCTGGTCCCGCATCTGGCCGCCGGACACCCGCAGGTAGTCGAGCGGCGGCAGCGCCGGCCCGCGCGAGGTGAGCTGCACGAGCGCGACCTCGCCCACCGCGCCCTCGTCGACGAGCCGCTTGAGCTCGGCGTGGTCGCGGTCGAACCGGCGGTTGAAGTCGACCATGGCGGGGACGCCCGCCCGCTCGAGGTGCGCGACGGTCTCGGCGGCGTGCACGAGGTCGAGGTCGATGGGCTTCTCGACGAGCACGGCGAGACCGGCGTCGGCGGCGCGTCGCAGGTTCTCGGCATGCGTGTCGGTCGACGAGGCGATGAAGACGGCGTCGACGAGCTCGGGATCGAAGGCCTCGGCGAGCGAGCGCGCCGCGCGGGCGCCGTGCGCCGTGGCGAGCGCTTCCGCGCGGGCGCTGTCGACGTCGTAGACGAGGCGGAAGTCGACGGCGGGATGGGCCGCGAGGCTCTGGGCGTGGACGGAGCCGATGAAGCCGGCTCCGATCAGGGCGAAGCGCTGCATGGTCTGCCTTCTCAGGACACGAGGATGTGGAGGAGCCCGCGGATGGTCGTGGCCACCTCGAGGAAGTCGTGCTCGTTCGCCTTGTCGGAGAACATCTCCGACACCCACCAGCCGTCGTACCCCGTCGACTTGATCGCATCGACCCATTCCTGCAGCGGGATGGCGCCGCCGCCGATGACGACGTTGCGGTGCGCGCTCTGATCCGGCACGTCGTGCTCCCGGTCGAGGTCGAGGCCGTCGGAGATGTGCGCGGCCTTGATGAGCTCCTTCGGCGTCGCGGCGACCTCCTCGAGGGTGTCGCCCGTCGTCCAGTAGTGCCACGTGTCGAGCGCGATGCCGACGTTGTCGCGGCCGGCACGCTCGATGATCTCGAGGGAGTGCCGGTGCCGGTTGAGGTTCGACCAGGCGAGCGGCTCGAGGTAGAGGTCGAGGCCGCGGTCGGCCGCGATGTCGGCCGCCTCGCGCACGTTCGTCGCGGCCACGTCGAGCGCATCGCTCTCGGGGAGCCCGAGCGTGCCGCGGTAGCGCACGTCGTCGGCCGACAGTCGTCCGGCCCGGAAGTCCTTGACGACCTCCCAGTCGACGGGGCCGGTGCACATCTGCAGGATGGGGGCGCCGACGACGACGGCGATGTCGGCCATCCGCTCGACCTCGGCGAGGAGCGCCTCGCGGCCGGCGCCGCGTCGCTCGAGATCCAGGACGGCGCCGATGCCCGACACCTCGATCCCCTCGAGGAGGGGAGGCAGGGACTCGACGGCGTAGCCCGCGTCGAGGTACCGGTAGAGCTTGGGGCTCTGCAGCTCGATCCCGCCATAGCCCGCGGCCTTCGCGATGGCGATGTCGCCCACGACGTTGCCGTAGAAGGTCGTCGTGACGTTCATCGACAGCTTGGTCATGGGTCAGGATCCGATCAGCTCGCGCAGCTTCTCGAGCTGGTAGCGCGACACCTCGTCGCGGTTCTCGTCCTCGGCGAACACGTTCGACACGATGAGCGCGTCGTCGCGGTCGAGGTAGCCGATCTCGCGGAGCGTCGTGAAGAGCTCGTCCCAGTTCACGTCGCCGTCGCCGATCTTCAGGTGCTGATGCACGCGCACCGCGTTGCCCGGCGGGTTCGTGATGTAGCGGAGCCCGTGGGAGCGCGTGTGGTCGAACGTGTCGGCCGTGTACACGGCGCCGACGCGGTCGCCGATCTCGGGCAGGAGCGTCGTCGCGCGGTCGCCGTAGTGGAACGTGTGCGAGGCGACGTACACGAAGCCGACGGCGGAGGAGTTCAGCCCCCGCAGCACGCGCCATCCCTCGAGGCCGTCCTCGACGAAGTCGTCGGGGTGCGGATCGACGTTGAGGCGGAGGCCCTCGCGCTCGATGATCGGCAGGAGCTCCTCCATCGAGGTGTAGAACGCCGCCTCGGAGTCCTCCTGACGCTCGGGGCGGCCCGAGAACTCGGTGTTGATGACG
This sequence comes from Microbacterium sp. JZ37, assembly GCF_035188445.1. Classification (NCBI taxonomy): domain Bacteria; kingdom Bacillati; phylum Actinomycetota; class Actinomycetes; order Micrococcales; family Microbacteriaceae; genus Microbacterium; species Microbacterium sp. JZ37. The sequence continues at coordinate 2,926,938 of NZ_CP045253.1, forward strand.
GGCACCTCGAGCTCGACGGCGAGCTGGATGATCCGGCGGAAGTTCCGCACGGCCGCCTGGCGCTGCGGCTCGTCGGGCCACGAGATGCGCTGAACCGGGAGGATGGCCGGGATCGACACGCCGGCATCCCTCGCGGCCTTCTTCAGCTTCGCCACGAGGCCGTCGTCGGCCTTCGGGTAGCGGAAGAAGGGCGAGAAGTCGGCGTGAGGCGTGAGCTGGAGGTGCGTGTAGCCCAGCCGTGCGGCGATGTCGGGGAACTCGAGCAGCGCGTGCCCGTCGTGGAACGGCGTCGGGTCGAGGGCGATGCGGACCATCGTCGTGCTCCTTCGGTGTCAGGCGTAGAAGGCGGGGCGGGCGGGGGCGTCGACCGGCTGCACGCCGCCGTCGAGCGCGCGCACGCCGGCCTCGCACGCGAGCGCGACGAGGTAGCCGTCCCACGCGTTCGGGCCGTCGACGAGGCGTCCGTCGCGCACGGCGTCGACCCAGCGCTGGATCTCGTTGTCGTACGCGGTCGCGAACCGCGTCGTGAAGCTCACGTGCTCGGCGGTCGAGACGCGTCCCGCCTGCCACAGCTGCAGCCCGGACGGCTGGCCGATGCGGGCGATCCCCTGCTGGAAGACGGCCTCGGTCGCCACCTGGTAGCCGAACTGCACGCTGACGTTCATCTCGACGTCGACGAGCACGCCGTTCTCGAGCTCGATGAGCACGAGGATGGGCTCGCGCAGGCGCTCGGGCGAGAGGTCGTTGCGACGCGGGTACTTCACCTCGACGCTCACGATCGGCGAGCCGGCGAGCCACGGCACGACGTCGAACTCGTGCACGACCGAGTCGGTGATGAGCATCGTCTGGCTGTAGCTGTCGGGCACGCTCGGGTTGCGGTGCACGGCGCGCACCATGAGCAGCTCGCCCGCCTCGCCCGAGGCGACGAGCTCGCGCAGCCGGGCGTACTCGGGGTCGAAGCGGCGCATGAAGCCGACCTGGATGTGCGGCCGATCGAGTCGCTGCTCGAGCTCGAGCACCTGGCGCGACGTCTCGGAGTCGGGCGTGAGCGGCTTCTCGCAGAGGATCGGCAGGCCCGCGGCGAGCGCCGGCTCGAGCACGGGCAGGTGGAACTGACCCGGCGTCGCGATGAGCACGGCGTCGACGGCGTCGGCCGCGATCGCGTCCTCGATGCGGGTGAAGGTCTGCGCCCCCGGCGCGTTCCCCGCGGCGGACGCGGCGCGCCCTGCGTCGGGCTCGATGATCGCCGCGACGCGGGCGCCGCTGATGCGCTGCGTGATGCGGGCGATGTGGTCGGCGCCCATGGCGCCTGCGCCCACGACGCCGATGCGGAGGTCCTGGCTCATGTCGTCTTCTCCTGGAGACTCAGTGCTGGCGCGCGAAGTGCGTGCAGCTGAAGATGTGCTGGCGGGTGCGGCTCGCGATGGGGAACGGGGTGTCGACGTCGCAGCCGTACATGTCCTGCTCCACGATCGCGAAGATGTCGGGGTCGATCGCCGCGACGGCCTCGATGATCGGGCCGAGGTCGGGCACGCCGTGCGGCGGCTCGATCATGATGCCCTGGCTGACCGCCTCGGCGAACGGCACGTCGTTCTTGAGCACGTCGAAGAGCAGCGACGTGTCGACCTGCTTGAGGTGCAGGTACCCGATGCGGTCCGGCCGCTCCTCGATGAGCTTGAGATTGTCGCCGCCGTAGTACGCGAAGTGCCCGGTGTCGAGGCACAGGTTCGTGTAGCGCGGGTCGGTCTCGTCGAGGAAGCGGAGCACCTCGCGGGTCGTGCCGACATGGCTGTCGGCGTGCGAGTGGAACTGCTGGCGGACGCCGTACTCCTCGAGGAGCGCCTTGCCGAGCCGGTCGTGCCCCGCGGCGAGCTTCGCCCACTGCTCGTCGGAGAGCGTGCGCGCCTCGAGCACCTCGCTCGTGGCGTCGCTGCGCCAGAGGTCGGGGATGACGACGATGTGCTCGGCGCCGAGCTGCGACGCGAGGCCGGCGACCTTCACGGCCTGGTCCCACGCGCGCTGCCACTCGTCGTCGCTCTTGTGGAATCCCGTGAAGACCGTGCCGCCCGAGAGCCGGAGCCCTCGGCTGCCCAGCTCGTCCTCGAGCTGGTGCGGGTCGGTCGGCAGATAGCCGTAGGGGCCCAGCTCGATCCACGTGTACCCGGCCTCGACGACCTCGTCGAGGAACCGCTGCCAGGGCACCTGCTTCGGGTCGTCGGGGAACCACACGCCCCACGAGTCCGGCGCGGTGCCGATGCGCAGGCCGGCGTCGGAGCGGACGACGATGTCTGCGTCGTCGGGGATGCTGTCGGTCATGCTGTGTCTCCTGTCGATGCCCGCGCTCAGCCGATGAGCGGCTTCTGCGCCTGGACCTGCTGCTCGTACTCCGCCCTGGCCGCCTGGGTCGATGCGAGCGTCGACACCTGCGCGACCGGGACGTCCCACCATCCCGCGCCGTCGGGCGCGTAGATGTGCGGGTCGCTGTTGATGTGGATGAAGGTCGACCGGTCGGACGCCTTGGCGCGAGCGATCGCGTCGCGGAGATCGTCGACCGCGGAGGGCGTCGGCTCGATCTCGATGACGTCCATGCCGTAGCTGCGCGCGTTCATCGCGAGGTCGACGGGGAGGACGTCCTCGCCCTGGAAGTCGCGGGCCTGCGGGTCGTAGGCCCGGTACTTCGTGCCGAAGCGCTCCGACCCGACCGTCTCGGACAGGTGGCCGATCGAGGCGTACCCGTGGTTCTGGATGAGCACGACGATGATCTTGATGCCCTCGGCGACGGCCGTCACCAGCTCGGTGTTGAGCATGAGGTACGACCCGTCGCCCACCATGACGATCACGTCGCGGTCCGAGCCGTCGGCCACGGCGCCGCGCTTGACGCCGATGCCGCCGGCGATCTCGTAGCCCATGCACGAGAAGGCGTACTCGACGTGGTACCCGAGCGGGTCGCGTACACGCCACAGCTTGTGGAGGTCTCCCGGCAGCGACCCCGCGGCCTGGACGACGACGTCCTCGGGGGCGCTCGCCTGCTGCACGGCCCCGATGATCTCGGGCTGGCCCGGCAGCGCGAGTCCCGAGCGGGCGAACGCCTCGTCGACCGTGGCGTCCCACGCGGCCTTCTCGCGCGCGATGCGCTCCGCGTACTCGCCGGTCACACGGAGCCCCTCGAGTTCGGCGAGGAGCTCGACGAGGGCCTCGCGCGCGTCCGCGACAACCGGCAGCTGCGTGCCGTGCTTGTAGGCGTCGAACGACGCGACGTTGATGTTCACGAACGCGACGTCGGGGTTCTGGAACGCCGTGCGCGACGCCGTCGTGAAGTCGCTGTAGCGGGTGCCGATGCCGATGACGACGTCCGCCTCGGCCGCGAGGCGGTTCGCGGCGAGCGTGCCCGTGGCGCCGACGCCGCCGAGGTACTGCGGGTGGTCCCAGTTCAGCACGCCGCCGCCGGCCTGCGACGTGCCCACGGGGATGCCCGTGGCCTCGACGAGCGCGCGCAGCTGCTCCTCGGCGTCGGAGTAGAGCACGCCGCCGCCGGCGACGATGAAGGGGCGCTGCGCGCCGCGGATGGCCCGCACGGCGAGCGCGAGCGCGTCGCGATCCGGACGCGGACGGCGCACGCGCCACTCGCGGTCCTGGAGGAACGCGATCGGCACGTCGATCGCCTCGGCCTGGACGTCCTCGGGGAGCGCGATCGTGACGGCCCCGGTCTCGGCGGGGTCGGTGAGCACGCGCATGGCGGCGAGCGCGATCGAGTACAGCTGCTCGGGGCGCTGCACGCGGTCGAAGAAGCGCGACACGGGGCGGAAGGCGTCGGTCACCTGGATGCCGATGTCGTGCGGGTGCTCGAGCTGCTGCAGCACGGGGTCGGCGACGCGCGTCGCGAACGTGTCACTCGGCAGGAGCAGAGCCGGCAGGCGGTTGGAGGTCGCGAGCGCCGCGCCGGTGAGCATGTTCGCCGCTCCCGGCCCGACCGAAGCGGCCGACGCGAAGGTCGCACGGCGACGGTGCATGCGCGCGTAGCCGACGGCCTGGTGCACCATGGCCTGCTCGTTCCGGGCCTGGTAGTACGGCATGAGGCCCGGCTGCTCCTCGTGGACCTGCTTGAGCGCCTGCCCCACGCCCGCGACGTTGCCGTGGCCGAAGATGCCGAACACGCCGGGGATCGTGCGCTCGCGGCGGTCGCCGTCGACCGTCCACTGGTGCGCCAGGAACTCGACGAGAGCCTGGCTCACGGTCATCCGCTTGGTGCTGCCCATGGGATCAGCCTTCCTTGTTCTCGTAGGGGAGGCGGGAGTCGAGCTCCTGCCCCTCCCAGGTCTCGCGCACCCAGGCGTGCCCGGGGTCGTCGCTGATGAGCCAGACCCTCTCGGCGTCGGGCCCGGCCATCACGTTGAGGTAGTAGAGGTCGTAGCCCGGCGCGGCGACGGCGGGGCCGTGGTAGCCGTACGGCACGAGCGCGACGTCGCCCGTGCGCACCTGCGCGTTGATGTCGATCTCGCCCGCGGGCGAGGAGTAGGTGCTGAACATGCCGAAGGAGGCCTCCGGCGTGCCCTTCGCGCCTCCGACCCGGGCGGGAGCCGTCTCGAAGTAGTAGATCTCCTCGAGGCGCGACTCGTGGCCCGGCACGTGCTCGTCGTGCTTGTGCGGCGGGTACGACGACCAGTTCTCGGCAGGGGTGATGACCTCGCACACGATGAACCGCGCCGCGTCGAGCGCCTGGGGCGTGCCGAAGTTGTGGACCTGACGGCTCGAGGCCCCCGCGCCGCGCAGCTCGACCGGCGTGTCGGCAGCGGGGATGAGACGCGTGGCGAAGACCCTCTCGGTCGGCGATGTCGCGACCGCCACGCGCCCCTCCCCCGACAGCACGCCCTGCTCCGCGGTCGACAGGTAAAGCACGTCCGTCGGCCCGTCGAACACGGAGCGCCGGCCCGCGAGCGCGTAGGCGGCATCCCCCGTGCGCACCTCGAACGCACCCGCGAGCGGCACCACGAGCTTCTCGGTGCCGGGCTCGAGCGCGAGCTCGTCGCCGGCGGCGAGCTGCGCGACCCGCAGGCCCGTGTGCTCCCAGCCCTCGATCGAGCCGTCGACGACGGTCTCCCAACCGTCGCGCGCGAGCGCGCCGCGGCGGTGGAACCAGCGCTGGTCCGTCATGTCCATCTCTCTTCTCGTCGTTCTCGGGGTCGTCTCGCGGCGTTTCGACTCGCTGGCGCTCGCTCAACGACCGGGAGCGGCTCGCTCCGCTCGCCTCATCATCTAGTCGTTCTGGGGGAAGCCGAGGTTGATGCCGCCGTGGGTCGCGGGGTCGAGCCAGCGGCTCGTGACGGCCTTCTCGCGCGTGAAGAAGTCGAAGCCGTGCACGCCGTACGCCTTCGCGTCGCCGAACAGCGACTGCTTCCATCCGCCGAACGAGTGGTACGCGACCGGCACGGGGATCGGCACGTTGATGCCGATCATGCCGACCTGGATCTCGTTCTGGAAGCGGCGTGCCGCGCCGCCGTCGTTCGTGAAGATCGCGGTTCCGTTGCCGAACTGCCCGGAGTTGATGAGGTCGACGCCCTCCTGGAAGCTCTGCACGCGGACGACCTCGAGCACGGGCCCGAAGATCTCCTCCTGGTACGCGCGAGAGGTGGTCGGCACCTTGTCGATGAGCGTCGGGCCGAAGAAGAAGCCGTCCTCGTGCCCCTCGACGCGGAAGTCGCGCCCGTCGACGACGATCGTGGCGCCATCCTGCTCGGCGATGTCGACGTAGCCGGCGACCTTCTCGCGGTGCTGCGCGGTGATCAGCGGGCCCATGTCGGGCTCGACACCGTCGACGCCGGCGCCGTTGCCGATGCGGAGCTTCGCGATCCGCTCCGAGATCTTCGCGATGAGCTCGTCGGCCACCGGCTCGACCGCGAGCACGACCGAGATCGCCATGCAGCGCTCCCCCGCCGCGCCGTATCCGGCGTTGATCGCCTGATCGGCGACGAGATCGAGGTCGGCGTCGGGCAGCACGAGCATGTGGTTCTTCGCGCCGCCGAGCGCCTGCACGCGCTTGCCGTGCTTCGACGCGGTCTCGTAGATGTACTGCGCGATGGGCGTCGAGCCGACGAACGACACCGACTGCACGCGGGGGTCGGTGAGGAGGCCGTCGACGGCGAGCTTGTCGCCCTGAAGGACCGTGAACACGCCGTCCGGCAGCCCGGCCTCCTTCCACAGCTGCGCGAGCCACAGCGCCGCGGAGGGGTCCTTCTCACTCGGCTTGAGCACGACCGCGTTGCCGGCCGCGATCGCGATGGGGAAGAACCACATCGGCACCATGGCCGGGAAGTTGAACGGGCTGATCACGCCCACCACGCCGAGAGGCTGCTTGATCGAGTACACGTCGATGCCCGTCGAGGCGTTCTCGCTGAACGCGCCCTTGATGAGGTGCGGGAACCCGGTGGCGAGCTCGACGACCTCCTGGCCGCGCAGGATCTCGCCCATGGCGTCGGAGAGGACCTTGCCGTGCTCGGCCGTGATGATCGCGGCGAGCTCGCCCTTGCGCGCGTTGAGCAGCTCGCGGAACGCGAACAGCACGGTCTGCCGCTTCGCGACCGAGAACCGGCTCCACGTCTCGAAGCCGCGCTGCGCCGACGCGATCGCGGCGTCGATCTCGCTCTCGTCGGCGAGCGCCACCTCGGCGCTCACAGCGCCGGTCGCGGGGTTGTAGACGGGTGCGGTGCGCCCGCTCTGCGACGCTCGCGGTGCGCCGTCGATCCAGTGGCCGATGACCGTCGTGTCGGTGATGGTGCTCATGGGGTGTCCTTCGGATGGTCGGGGTCAGACGGACGCGGGGATGTCGCGGTGCACGAGGCGCGCGGCCGTGTCGACGGCCGCCGCGACATCGCCGTCGGGCGGGTAGAGGAGCGTGCGGCCCACGGTGAGGCCGCGCACGCCGGGCAGGGCGAGCGCGCCCTCCCAGGCGGCGAACGTCTCATCGGGGTCGGCGCCGGAGTCGCCGCCCAGCAGCAGGGTCGGCATGGTCGTGGCCGCCATGACGCGCTCCATGTCGTCGACGACGGGCAGCTTCATCCAGGTGTAGGCGCTGTCGGCGCCCAGCCCCGCCGCGATCGCGACAGAGAGGATGACGGCGTCGGTCGACAGGTCGTTGACGATGCGGCCGTCGCGCCACTCGCTCATGAACGGCTCGAGCATGATCGGCAGCCGCGCGGCCGCCGCCTCGTTCACGGCGCGGGCCGTGGCCTCGAGCGTCGGCGCCGTGGCGGGATCGCCGAGGTTCACGCGGATGAGGGTCTTGGCGAAGTCGATGCCCTTCGCCGCCATCGTGGCGACGTCGTACGCGCCGTAGCGGTCGTCCATCTCGAACGCCGCACCGCGCAGGCCGCCGCGGTTCATCGACCCGACGACCACCTTGTCGTCGAGCAGCCCGAGCGCGGCGAGGTCGTCGATGATGTCCGGCGTGCCGAGCACGCCGTCGACCCCCGGCCGGCCGAGCGCGATCGCGAGACGCTCGAGGAGCTCGTAGCGGTCGGCCATGGCCGTCTGGTCGGAGCCGACCGCGAGCGCGCCGCGCGCGGGGTGGTCGGCGGCCACGATGAAGAGCCGGCCGTCTCCGCGCAGCACGTCGCGGCGTCGGCGGGCGGCGAACGCGGCGCCGATCTCGTCGGGCCGGTGGGCGCGGACGTCGCGGAGCCGCTCGAAGTCGGCTGCGGAGAGTGCGGTCATGTCATGCTCCCTGGAGGGTGTTCTCGACCTCGTCGGCCGTCGGCATGGCGGTCGAGCACTCGCGGCGCGACGCGACGATCGCGCCCGCGACGTTCGCGAAGCGCAGCGTGCGCTCGATGCTCCAGCCCTCGAGAAGTCCGTGGCAGAGGGCGCCGCCGAACGCGTCGCCCGCGCCGAGGCCGTTGATGACGTCGACCGCATGGACGGGGACCTCGACGACCTCGTCGCGCGTCTTCGCGAGCACCCCGCGGGGCCCCTGCTTCACGATCGCGAGCTCGACCCCGCGCTCGAGGAGGGCGTCGGCCGCCCGCTGCGGCTCGGTCTCGCCGACCGCGACCTGGCACTCCTCGCGGTTGCCGACGGCGACGGTGACCTGGTCGAGCACCTGGCCGATCTGCTCGGTCGCGAGCGCCGGGTCCTCCCAGAACATCGGGCGGTAGTCGAGGTCGAGGATGGTGTGGGTCCGGCGCTCGCGCGCGGCGAGGGCCGCGTGGTGCGCCTCGCGGCTCGGCTCCTCGCTCAGCCCGGTCGTCGTGAACCAGAGGATGCGCGCGGCGCGGACGGCGTCGAGGTCGATCTGCGCCGCGTCGACGTTCATGTCGGGCGCCTTGGGCTCGCGGTAGAAGTACAGGGGGAAGTCGTCGGGCGGGAAGATCTCGCAGAAGGTGACGGGCGTGCTCAGCGTCGGGTCGGTCGCGACGTACCGGTTGTCGACGCCGAGGCGGGTGAGCTCGCCGAGGAGATAGCGGCCGAACGGGTCGTCGCCGACGCGCGAGACGAGGGCCGAGTCGTGGCCGTAGCGGGCGACGGCGACCGAGACGTTGGCGGCCGTCCCGCCGAGGTACTTGCCGAACGTCTCGACCTTCTCGAGGCCCACGCCGTCCTGCAGCGGGTAGATGTCGACGCCGAGGCGGCCGATCGCGAGGACGTCGGGTGAGGTGCTCATCGTCATACTCCGTTGTCGTGACTGGGCGGCTGCGCCCGCGGGTCGATCTATGTCCTGACAATATCACAAGAGCGCCGGCGTGCAACAGTCAATCCGAGGTGACAAAGGTCGAGGCGGGTAAGGTTGTCGGGACATCACATCCTGACGATCGAGGAGGAGCGCAGCGATGGCAGCCGACGAGGCCGTGTGGCCGGACGAACTCTTCGCGGACCTCGATCGCACGGGGCCCGTGCCGCTCTACTTCCAGGTGTCCAGCCGGCTCGAGCAGGCCATCCGCTCGGGGGACATCCCTCCCGGTGCGCGCCTCGAGAACGAGATCGCCATCGGGCATCGACTCGGGCTCTCGCGCCCGACCGTCCGCCGCGCGATCCAGGAGCTCGTCGACAAGGGCCTGCTCGTGCGCCGGCGCGGCATCGGCACGCAGGTCGTGCAGGGCCAGGTCACGCGGCAGGTCGAGCTCACGAGCCTCTACGAGGACCTCAAGAGCGCGCACCACGACCCGGCGACGCGCGTGCTCACGCGCGAGGTGCGCGCGGTCCCGGCCGACGTGGCAGAGCGTCTCGGCGTCGCGGCCGGCGACGACGTCCTCTACCTGCGGCGACAGCGCAGCACCGACGGCGTTCCGGTCGCCCTCCTCGAGAACTGGCTGCCGGGCGACCTCGCCGACATCTCGCTCGAGCAGCTCGAGCAGCAGGGTCTCTATCAGATCCTGCGATCGCGCGGCGTGACCATCCGGGTCGCGAAGCAGCGCATCGGCGCGCGTCGCGAGCACGGCGACGAGGCGGAGCTGCTCGACGTCGACCGGGGCGGGCCGCTCCTCACGATGGAGCGCGTGGCCTACGACGCGTCAGGGCGCGCGATCGAGTTCGGGCGGCACTGCTACCGGCCCGACATGTACAGCTTCGAGACGACGCTCGTCGCCAAGTAGCGACGAGCGTCGTCCGGGTGCGGCTCAGACCGCCGCGGGCTCCACGGCGTCGACCGCGGCCTCCGCGCCGAGCACGACGGGCTCGCGCACCGGGAGGATCGTCGGATGCACGTCCGCCATCTTCTCGAGCACGCGGACGACCTGGCACGAGTAGCCGAACTCGTTGTCGTACCAGACGTACAGCACGACGCTCTCCTCGCCGGCGACGGTCGCGAGGCCGTCGACGATGCCCGCGCGGTTGCTGCCCACGAAGTCGGTCGAGACGACCTCGGGCGACTCGACGTAGTCGATCTGCTGGCGCAGCGGCGACGTGAGCGACGTCTGCCGCAGGTAGGCGTTGATCTCGTCCTTCGTGGTCGGGCGCTCGAGCTGCAGGTTGAGGATCGCGAGCGACACGTCGGGCGTGGGCACGCGGATCGCGCTGCCGGAGAGCCGGCCGGCGAGCTGCGGCAGCGCCTTCGCGACGGCCTTCGCGGCGCCCGTCTCCGTGATGACCATGTTCAGGGCCGCCGAGCGCCCGCGGCGGTCGCCCTTGTGGAAGTTGTCGATGAGGTTCTGGTCGTTCGTGTACGAGTGGACCGTCTCGACGTGCCCGTGGCGGATGCCGAAGGCCTGATCGACCGCCGCGAGGACCGGCGTGATCGCGTTCGTCGTGCACGACGCCGCCGAGAGGATGCGGTCCTCAGGCGAGATGTCCTCGCCGTTGATGCCCGACACGATGTTCTTGATCGCGCCCTTGCCGGGTGCCGTGAGGAGCACGCGCGAGACGCCCGTCGCGCGGAGGTGCTGGCCGAGCCCCTCCTCGTCGCGCCAGCGGCCCGTGTTGTCGACGACGATCGCGTCGGAGATGCCGTACTGCGTGTAGTCGACGGCCGCAGGGTCGTTCGCGTAGATGACCTGGATGAGCGTGCCGTTCGCGAGGATCGTCTCGTTCTCCTCGTCGATCTCGATCGTCCCCGCGAAGGGGCCGTGGACCGAGTCGCGGCGCAGGAGGCTCGCGCGCTTCTTGAGGTCGTCTGCCGATCCCCTGCGCACGACGATCGCCCGCAGACGCAGGCCCGAGCCGTCGCCCTGGTGGGCGATGAGGATGCGCGCGAGGAGGCGCCCGATGCGCCCGAAGCCGTACAGCACGACGTCGGTGGGCTTCGATTCGCGGGCCGTGAGCACCTCGGCCAGCTCCTCGCGGAGGAAGTCGACGAGCTCGTCGGTCGCGTAGGAGCCGCCGCGCGCGTCGAAGCGCGCGACGAGACGCGCGACGTCGATCGAGGCCGGGCCGGGCCGGAGCGTCTCGAGCGCCTCGAGCACGGCGTAGGTCTTCTCGGGCCGCAGCACCTCGTCGCCGACCTTGCGCGTGTAGCGGTGGGTGCGGAGGATCTCGACGGGCGAGATGTTCAGCAGGCGGCGGCCGTGGATGGATGTGACGATGCCGAGCTCGCGGTACAGGCGGCCGATGAGCGGGATCATCCGCTCGGCCAGCTCCTCTCGGGCGATCCACTCGGCGCGACGTGCTTCGAACTGCTGGCTCACGCTGGCTCTGTCTCCTTCGGTCGGCGGGCCGCTGTGCCCGCGCTGCTCGTGGCGACTCCAGGCTATGCGCAGTGATCGAGGTCTTTGCGGCCACTCGGTGAGGCAAGAACCGCAGTTCTTTCCGAATGCGCAAGCTGGAAGGCCATGAGCGCGATGGCGGCCGACACCGCCATGACGATGCCGCAGGGGACCGCCGTCGTCTCCCCGCCGAGGCCGACGAGGGGCGAGACGAGCGCGGCGAGGCCGAACTGCAGCGCGCCGAGCACGGCCGATGCGAGGCCGGCCACACCGGGAGCCGCCGCCTGCGCGAGGGCCGTGGCGTTTCCGAGGACGAGCCCGAGCGGCGCAACCGCGATGAACACGGCCGCCGCGAGGAGGGGCGCCGGCGCGCCGGAGACCGCGATCGCGAGGAAGAGCACCGCGCCCGCGAGCGAGCCGGTCAGGCCCCACCCCAGGAGCCGGCGCGGCGCGACCCGGTCCGCGAGCCGCGCCGAGAGCGCGCTCGTCGCCATGAGAGCGAGCGCGTTGACGCCGAAGAGCAGTCCGTACTGCACCTCGTCGAAGCCCATCATCGTCTGGTAGAGGAACGGCGACGCCGAGATGTAGGCCATCATGACCGCGAAGGCGAACGCGAACGCGAGCGCGTGGCCGAGATAGCCGCGCGTGCGCAGAGCCCGCGCGCCCGTGGCCGCGCCGGGTGCGCGGCGGGCGCGCGCTGACGCCGGATGGGTCTCGCGCACCACCACGAGCACGGCGAGGAGCATCGCGACCGCGATCGCGAGCACGACCGCGAGCACCCCGCGCCAGCCCAGGGGCGCCGAGATGAATCCGCCCACGAGCGGAGCGATCACGGGGGCGACGCCGCCGACGATCATCATGAGGCTGAAGGCGCGTGCCGCTGCGGGTCCGGTCGCGAGGTCGGAGATGACCGCGCGGCCGAGCACCATGCCGGCCGCCCCCGCGAGCCCCTGCACCACACGCGCGGCGATGAGGATCTCGAGGGTCGGGGCGACGACCGCCGCGGCGCTCGCGACCACGAGCGCGATCGCGCCCGCGAGGAGCGGTCCGCGCCGCCCGAACCGGTCGGAGAGCGGGCCGAAGAGGAGCTGCCCTGCCGCCACGCCGACGAGGAAGCCCGTGAGGGTGAGCTGGGCGCCGGTCGCGTCGGCGCCGAGCTCGGCCGCGAGCTGCGGGAACGCGGGCAGATAGAGGTCGGTGGCGAACGGCGCCACCGCGGAGAGCAGTGCGAGCACGGCGAGCAGCCCTCCCGTGATCCCGCTCGCGCGGACGGCGGCGCCGGGCGCGGCGATGGTTCCCGTGGTCATGTGATCCTCCAGATAGTTATGCGTACATAACTATACCGCCCGATAGCCTGAACGCATGCCCGACGACGTCCCGACCCGCGCCGCCCTCGCCGACCTGGCGGACGCCGTCCTCACCCTCGCGCGCGAGCTCGATCTCCGCGTCGGCGAGGATCCTGAGATCATCCCGCTCACCGCGACCGCCCGGATGGTGCTGCGTTTCGTGCATCACCATCCGGGCGTCTCGCCCAGCGGGATCGCCGACCGGCTCGCGCTCAAGCGCCCCAATGTGAGCGAGGCCCTGCGCCAGCTCGAGCGCCTCGGCCTCGTCAGCCGCTCGCGGCCTGCCGGCGACGGCCGCGGCGTCGTCGTCGCGATCACGCCGCTCGCGGAGGCGAACCTCGAGCGACTGCGGCGGGTCTGGGCACGCGCTCTCTCGCCGGCGGCCGACCTCGACGTGGCCATGCTCACCGACACGATGAGCGCTCTCGCCGACGAGGTCGCGCGCGATCGCCGCGCGGCCGACGACCGCTCGTGACGCGGCGTGGGCAGTTCTGCCCTCTCTCACCGCGGGCAGTGATGTCGACGTCTGTAGGCTGAGAGCGACGTTCGCCGATGACATCGGCCTTTTCCCCAGAGGAGACGACCAGATGCTTGACGACTCGAGCCAGGCCGGGCTCTCTGCTGTGATCCGCCCCGACGGATCCGCCGAGCTCACCGTCGACGAGACGCCGCAGCAGATCACGACGACGCTCGTCGAGGATGCGCGCCGCGAGATCGTGCGCCGGGCCGCCGAGATCGCCGCGATGCTCTCCGGCCCCGTGCACGTGACGGTGCACGAGCCCGACGGCGACTGGCCGCTCCTCGTGCACCCCGACGGCCGCGTCGATTCCGACGAGGGCGCCGCCGAACCTGCCCCCGCGGGCGGCGAGACCGCCGATGACGACCTCCTCGCCGCCGACACGCAGATCGTGACGCGCATCCCCGTGACGTTCGAGCCCTCGCCGCAGCAGGCATCCGCGCCCGCCCCGGCTCCCGCGCCCGCCCCGACTCCCGCCCCCGCCCCGGCTCCCGCGCGCGCGGCGGGGCAGCCCGGCCCCATGCGCACAGGGTCCGCCCCGCAGCCCGCGAGCCCAGCGCCGCAGCCCGCGAGCCCGGCGCCGCAGCCCGCGAGCACGCCGGCCGACGGCGGCGCGCAGCGCCCGTCGTTCCTGGCCCCTGAGCGCATCGAGGAGCCCGCGACCCGCGGATGGCGGGGCGCGCTCGTGCGCGCGGGCATGCGGGTTCCGCCGGGGTCGGCGGAGCGCGCCGAGCGCGAGGACCAGGCCGCGGTCTCCCAGCACTGGGCGGGGCCCCGCACGATCGCCGTCGTCAACGGCAAGGGCGGCTCGGGCAAGACGCCCACGACGATCCTCACGGCGGCCGTCTTCGCGCGCTTCGGCGGCGCCGGCGTGCTCGCGTGGGACAACAACCAGACGCGCGGCACGCTCGGATGGCGCACCGAGCAGGGGCCGCACGAGTCGACGCTGCACGAGCTGCTGCCCGAGACCGATCACCTGCTCTCGTCGAGCGCGCAGTCGGCCGATCTCGCCCGCTTCGTGCACCACCAGACCCGCGACCGCTTCGACGTGCTCCGCTCGCAGCCGATGGCGCTCGCCGAGCAGCAGCGCATCGACGCGGCAGACGTCGACCGCATCCACGCCGTCGCGGCGAAGTACTACCGCCTCATCGTCATGGACTCGGGCAACGACGAGTCCGACCCCGTGTGGCTGCAGATGATCGACCACACCGACCAGCTCGTCGTCGCGACGACGTCGCGCGCGGAGCACGCCGAGGCTGGCGCCCTGCTGCTCGAGGCGCTCGCGATGCGCGACGAGCGCTCGGCGCGTCTCGCGCGGAACGCCGTCGCGGTCGTGAGCCAGGCCGACCCGAACGCGCCGTCGAGCGAGCACCGCAAGGTGGTCGACGGATACCGGGCCCTCGCGCGCGACGTCGTGAGCATCCCGTACGACCCGGCGATGATCGGCGGCCTGCTGCACTACGGCGCCCTGAAGCCCGCGACGCAGCGCGCGTGGCTCTCGGCCGGTGCGGCGATCGCGCGCGGCTTCGACGCGACGTCCGCATAGGCCCCGTCTAGAGCCGCACGACCTCGGTCACGCGGACGATCGCGGTGCCGGCCTCGGCCGAGGCCTCGAGGTCGACCTCGGCGCGGATGCGCCAGTCGTGGTCGCCCTCGGGGTCGTCGATCGTCTGCTCGACCCGCCAGATCGCCCCCGCTTCCTCGATCCGACACAGCGCGGGCGACCGGGAGGCGCCGCCCGTGCCGATCGACTCGTGGTCGGCGTAGTAGCGGTCCAGGGCGTGCGGCCATCCGACGTCCGGGTCGAGCGCCTCGAGCTCCTCGTCCTTCTCGAGCGCGGCGAGCTGCACGCGCCGGAACATCTCGTTCCGCACGAGCACGGTGAACGCGCGCCGGTTCACCGTGACGGATGGCGGCGCCGGCGGCACGACGGACGTCGCGTCGTCGCCGTCCGCGCCCGAGGCGAGCGCCTCCCACTCGTCGACGAGGCTCGAGTCGACCTGGCGGACGAGCTCGCCGAGCCACTCGATGATGTCGCGCAGCTCCTCGGTGCGCGCCTCGGCGGGCACGGTCTGGCGGATGGCGCGGTACGCGTCGCTGAGGTAGCGGAGCACGAGGCCCTCGCTGCGACCGAGCTGGTACGCGTTCACGAACTCCGCGAACGACATCGCCTGCTCGAACATGTCGCGCACGACCGACTTGGGGCGCAGCTCGAAGTCGCGCACCCACGGCTGGCTCGTCGCGAACACCTCGAACGACTGCTGGAGGAGGTCGGCGAGGGGCTTGGCGTAGGTGATCTCCTCGAGCGCGCTCATGCGCTCCTCGTACTCGAGGCCCTCGCGCTTCATGGCGGCGACGGCCTCGCCTCGCGCCTTGAACTCCTGCTGGGACAGGATCGCCCGCGGGTCGTCGAGGGTCGCCTCGATGACGCTCACGACATCGAGAGCGTACGAGCCGGTGCCCACGCCGTCGGCGCCGCCCTCGGGGTCGAGCAGCTCGATCGCCGCGAGCGCGAACGGCGACAGCGGCTGGTTGAGCGCGAAGTTCGGCTGCAGCTCGACGACGAGGTGGATGCGCCCGTCGGCGTCGACCTCGACGATCCCGGCCTCGCGCAGCGTGCGGAAGATCGCGAGCGCCCGACGTGCGAGCGCGTACTTCCGGCTCTGCGGCTCGTGGTTGTCGAACACGAGTGCGCGCACATTCGCGAAGACGTCTCCACCGCGGCCGATCACGTTGATGAGCATCGCGCTCGTGATCTGCAGCTGCGGCTGGAGCGCCTCCGGCTCCGCCTCCACGAGCTTGTCGAAGGTCTGCTCGCTCCACGACACGAACCCGGTCGGGGCCTTCTTGCGCTGCACGCGCTTGCGCTTGACGGGGTCGTCTCCGGCCTTGCGGAGGGCCTGCGCGTTCTCGATCTCGTGGTCGGGGGCGAGCACGACGACATTGCCATACGGGTCGTACCCCGCGCGGCCGGCGCGGCCCGCGATCTGATGGAACTCGCGCGCCGACAGCCGCCGCATGCGCGTGCCGTCGTACTTCGACAGCGCCGTGATCATGACCGTGCGGATGGGCACGTTGATGCCGACCCCGAGGGTGTCGGTCCCGCAGATGACGCGGAGGAGCCCGCGCTGCGCGAGCGTCTCGACGAGGCGGCGGTAGCGCGGGAGCATCCCCGCGTGGTGCACGCCGATCCCCGATCGCACGAGGCGCGAGAGCGTCCTGCCGAACGCGGTCGTGAAGCGGAATCCGCCGATCGCCTCGGCGATCTCGTCGCGCTGCTCGCGGGTGGTGACCTTGACGCTCGCGAGCGCCTGGGCGCGCTCCATGGCCGCCGCCTGCGAGAAGTGCACGATGTACACGGGCGTCTCGCGCTCCTCGAGGAGCCGCTCGACGGTCTCGTGCGCCGGATGGTCGGAGTAGGAGTGATGCAGGGGCACGGGCCTCTCCGCTCCCGCGACGAGCGTCGTCTGCCGTCCGGTGCGCCGGGTGAGGTCCTCCTGGATGGCCGTCGTGTCGCCGAGCGTGGCCGACATGAGGAGGAACTGCGCGCGCGGCAGGAGCAGCAGCGGAACCTGCCAGGCCCATCCGCGATCCGCGTCGCCGTAGTAGTGGAACTCGTCCATGACGACCTGATCGACGGGGGCGTCGGCCCCCTGGCGCAGGGCCAGGTTCGCGAGGATCTCGGCGGTGCAGCAGACGATCGCGGCGTCGGGGTTGACCGACGAGTCGCCCGTGACCATCCCGACGCTCTCGGCCCCGAAGATGTCGACGAGCGCGAAGAACTTCTCGCTCACGAGCGCCTTGATGGGGGCCGTGTAGTAGGTGCGGCCGCCGCGGGCGAGCGCGATCGCGTGCGCGGCGATCGCGACGAGCGACTTGCCCGTGCCCGTGGGCGTCGCGAGGACGACATTGCTGCCCGAGACGAGCTCGATCAGCGCCTCGTCCTGAGCGGGGTAGAGCGCGAGCCCGCGCTCGGTCGTCCACGCGGTGAACGCGTCGTAGAGCGCGTCCGCATCGCCGTCGGTCGTTCGGATGCGGTCGAGCAGGGAGGAGGCCATCCCCTCGAGTCTGCCTCATCGCCCTGCAGCGCAGCTGCGCTTGCCGGCCGCGAAGAGTGAGTGTACAGTCACTCACATGCCGCGCACCCTCCTCACCGCCGACGCCCGACGCCCCGACCTCGTCGACGCCGCCGTGCGCCGGTTCGCGCGCGGCGGCTACGCGGGCACGAGCGTCGCCTCTGTCGCGGCCGAGGCCGGGATCTCCGCCGCGTACGCGTTCAAGCTCTTCCCGCGCAAGGAGCAGCTCTTCGCCGCGGCCGTCGATCGGTGCTTCGACCTCGTCGTGGATGCCCTCGAACGAGGCGCCGACACGGCACGGGGAGAGGACGCCGACGCGGTGCTCGACGCCATGGGCGGCGCCTACGCTGCACTCATCGCCGACCGCGACCTCCTTCTGCTCCAGGTGCACGCGCAGTCCGTTGCCGAGATCGCCGAGGTCGGCGCCGCGCTCCGCCACGGGCTCGGCCGCGTCGCCGAGCTCGCCGCCGAGCGCTCGGGCGGCACTCCCCCGCAGGTGCAGCGGTTCGTCGCCTATGGCCAGCTGTGCCACCTCGTCGTGACCGCGGGCCTCGACGATGTCGACGCCGACTGGGCTCGCGCGCTGACGGCGGGCATCCGACACCCCTGACCGCACCCTTCCTTCCAACCGCCACCCATCAGTGAGTGATTGATCACTCTACAAAAGGAGAATCCATGCACACCACACCCTCTGTCCTCGTCACGGGCGTCACCGGCGCGACCGGGTCGGCCACGGCCCGCGCCCTCGCCGCTCGCGGCGTCGCCTACCGCGGATTCACCCGCCGAGACGATGCCCCTCTCCCTGGCGACGGCACCGTCGTCCGCGGCGACTTCGACGACCGCGACGCGGTCGCGCGGGCGCTCGAGGGGGTCGGCGCGGCCTATCTCGTGACGCCCTCGACCGAGCGCGCGCAGGACCAGCAGCTCGCGTTCCTCGAGGCCGCACGTGAGGCGGGCGTCGCGCACATCGTCCTGCTGTCGCAGTTCGCGGCGGCGGAGGACTCCCCCGTGCGCTTCCTGCGCTATCACGCCGTGGTCGAGGCCGCGCTGCGCGCGTCGGGGATGGCCTCGACCGCCCTGCGGCCGAACCTCTTCATGCAGGGCCTGCTCGTGTACCGCGACCTCATCCGCGCGCAGGGGATCGTGCCCGCGCCGATCGGCGACGCCCGCGTGAGCGCCGTGCACGTCGACGACATCGGAGCGGTCGCCGCGCACGCCCTCGTGTCCGAGACGGGCCTGGGCGTGCTCGACCTCACCGGGCCCGCCGCGCTCACGCACGCCGAGATGGCGAGCGCGCTCGCGCGTGCGGCCGAGCGCGACATCCGCTTCGTGGACGTCCCCGCGCCGGCGTTCGCCCGGTCGCTCGAGGGGCTCCTCCCCGCGTGGCAGGTGGAGGGCCTCCTCGAGGACTACGCGCACTACGCAGCGGGCGAGGCCGAGCGTGTCTCACCCGACGTCGAACGCGTCACGGGTCGCCCCGCGCGCCCGTTCGCGGCCTTCGCGGCGGAGGCGGCGCCGCTGCTGCGGTGACGCCGCCCCGCGGCGGTCAGCGGGAGGTCTCGCGCGCGATCGCGGCGACGAACGCGTCGACGTCGTCCTCGGTGGTGTCGAAGCTGCACATCCAGCGCACCTCGCCGACCGACTCGTCCCAGTCGTAGAAGCGGACGCTCTCGCGCAGGCGATCGGCGACGCCGCCCGGGAGGATGGCGAACACGCCGTTCGCCTGCGTCTCGCGCGTGAACCGCACGCCGCGGATCGAGCCGTCCGCGAGGCCCGCCTCGACGCCCGCGCGCAGCCGCCGCGCCATGGCGTTGGCGTGGCGGGCGTTGCGCAGATACAGGTCGCCGTCGAAGAGCGCCACGAGCTGCGCCGACACGAAGCGCATCTTCGATGCGAGCTGCATGTTCATCTTGCGGAGGAAGGTGAGGCCATCCGACGCCGCGGGGTCGAGCACGACGATCGCCTCGGCGAGCATCGCGCCGTTCTTCGTGCCGCCCAGCGAGAGCACGTCCACGCCCGCGTCGCGCGTGAAGGCGCGTAGCGGGAGGTCGAGCGCGGCCGCGGCGTTCGCGAGGCGCGCGCCGTCCAGGTGCACGCGCATGCCGAGGCCGTGCGCGTGGTCGGCGATCGCGCGGATCTCGTCGGGGGTGTAGACGGTGCCGAGCTCGGTCGCCTGCGTGATCGAGACGACGAGCGGCTGCGCGCGGTGCTCGTCGCCCCAGCCCCACGCCTCGCGGTCGATGAGGTCGGGGGTGAGCTTGCCGTCCTCGGTGGGCACCGTGAGGAGCTTCATGCCGCCGATGCGCTCGGGCGCCCCCTGCTCGTCGACGTTGATGTGCGCGGTCGAGGCCGCGATCACGGCGCCCCAGCGGGGCAGCATCGACTGCAGCGCCGTGACGTTCGCGCCCGTGCCGTTGAACACGGGGAACGCGGCCACGGGCCCGCCGAAGTGCTCGGCGAGCACCTCGTGCAGGCGGGCGGTGTAGACGTCCTCTCCGTAGGCGATCTGGTGTCCGGCGTTCGCGTCGGCGATCGCCGCGAGCACCTCGGGGTGGATGCCGGCGTAGTTGTCGGAGGCGAATCCGCGCAGGTTCGCGTCATGAATCGGGGTCACTGATCCAGCCTATTCAGGGTCGTCAGGCGAGCTCGACGACCCGGTCGTTGACGGCGGCCGCGTCGGCCGCCCACAGGTCGGCGTACGCGTCGGCGAGGCGCTCCTCGCGCCCGGCGAGAGCCGTGACGCGGAAGATCGTCGCGGCCGAGGAGGGGGCCTCCTTCGCGAAGCCGTCGGCGAGCGCGCGCGTCCACGCCTCGCTCGCGGCCTTGACCGCCGCGTAGCTCGCGCCGCCCGCGCGGGGGCGCGCGACGGCCGTGGACGAGACGATCGCGACGCGAGCGCGCGACGACGCGACGAAGGACGGCCACAGAGCGCGCGTCACGAGACGCAGCGACGTGAACGACGACTCGAGGAACCGGTGGTCCTCCTCCGATTGGCCGGGGATCCCTCCGCCTCCGCGCCATCCGCCGACGAGGTGCAGCAGCCCGTCGATCGCGCCCGCCGACGAGGCGAGCGTGCGCACCTCGCCCTCGTCCGCAAGGTCGACCTCGATCGTCTCGAAGCCCTCCCCGCGAGCGCCGCGAGCTTCCGGGGGTCGCGCCCCGCCACGATGACGCGCGCGCCGCCATCCGCGAGCCGCCGGGCCGCCGCGCGGCCGGCCGCGCTCGTGCCCCCGGCGAGGAGCACGGCGCGGCCGGCCAGGGCGTCGTCAGTCATCCGTCCCGCGGATGCCCGAGGTCTGCGCGATCACGTCGCGCATCTTCTTCTCGAGCGCCTCGTAGAACATCGACAGCGGGAACTCGTCGTCCAGCACGGCGTCGGTGAAGCCGCGCGGCGGGCCGGCGAGCACCTCGTCCGGAAGGCCGCGGGCCCACTTCGAGGCGGGGTGCGGCGTCAGCACCGACCGGATGAGGTCGTATGCCGCGAGCCAGTGCACGGTCTTCGGCCGGTCGATCGAGCGCCAGTACAGGTCATCGATCGCGTCGCCCAGGGCGACGACCGCGTCGGGGACCGCGTCCCAGTCGAACGTGAGCGCGGTGTCCGTCCAGTGGAGCGCCCCGCGCTGATGCAGCCACGCGAACAGCAGCTGCCCGCCGAGCCCGTCGTAGTTGCGCACGCGGCTGCCCGTGATCGCGAACCGGAAGATCCGGTCGAAGATCACCGCGTACTGCACGAGCCGCGCGTGCTCGAGCGTCTCGGCCTCGACCGCGGAGAGCTCCTCGGCGCCCGTGAGACGCCGCTGGATGGCGACGCACTCGCGGAAGGCCGTGAGGTCGCAGCGCAGCTCCTCGAGCGAGTAGAGGAAGTACGGCATCCGCTGCTTGATCATGAACGGGTCGAACGGCAGATCGCCGCGCATGTGGGTCCGGTCGTGGATGATGTCCCACATGACGAAGGTCTGCTCGGTCAGCTGCTGGTCGTCGAGCATCCGCGCGGCCTCGACGGGAAGCTCGAGCTTCGTGATCTCGGATGCCGCGCGGACGACGCGGCGGTAGCGCGCTGCTTCGCGGTCCTGGAAGATCGCTCCCCACGTGAAGGCGGGGATCTCGCGCACGGCGACGGTCTCGGGGAAGAGCACGGCGGAGTTCGTGTCGTAGCCGGGCGTGAAGTCGACCAGACGCAGGCTCACGAAGAGCCGGTTGCCGTAGTCGGTCGCCTCGAGGCGCGCGATGAAGTCGGGCCAGATGACCTCGACGACGAGCGCCTCGAGATGCCGGTCGGGCGAGCCGTTCTGCGTGTACATCGGGAACACGACGAGGTGACGCAGCCCGTCGACCCGGTGCTGCTCGGGGTGGAACGCGACGAGGGCGTCGTGGAAGTCGGGAACGCCGAACCCGTCGGCGACCCAGCGGCCGAGGTCGGCGACGACCGCCTCGAGGTACGCGGCGTCGTGCGGGAAGCGCGGCGCGAGCTCGCGCACCGCGTCCTGCACGCGCTCGACCTCGGCGCGCGCGGCGTCATGCGCCGATGCGTCGGGGATCGAGCCGTCGGATGCCTGCATCGCCTGGATCGCGATCGCGGCGTCCTTGAGACGCCGCCACGCATCCGAGGTCTCGGCGCCGGGGGCTCGGCCGTCCTCGACGACCTCGGGCTCACCGATGATCGCCTTCGTGCTGTGCACCTGGCTCATGGACATGGGAACCTCCGATCTTCGAGGCTCTGGCCGCGTCGTCGCGGCGGTGGATGTCGGTCCCTCCAGGCTATGCGGCGGCGGGCTCGAATGGGCTGCGCATCCTGCGCGATCACCCGCGCGACGCGCCGGGGCCGATCATCGTTCTGCTCAGCGGCGGCCGCCGCGGCCCAGCACGAAGCCGATCGCGGTCTGGATCGCGGTGAGCCCGACGAGCAGCGCGAGGGTCGGCGCCCAGCTGCCCGTCCGCTCGGCGAGGAAGCCCGCGGCGAACGGACCGGCGGCCGCGAGCAGGTAGCCGAGCGACTGCGCCATGCCCGACAGCTTCGCCGCCTCGCCGTGGCTGCGCGCGCGCAGGCTGAGCATCGTCAGCGCCGCCACGAGCGATGCGCCCTGCGCGAGGCCGAGGAGCGCGAGCCACAGGTACAGGGCACCGGGCCACACGAGCAGGCCGAGCGTTCCGATCGCGAGCGGAGCCGTCGCCACGACCATCCCCGGGCCCTGGTCGACGCCATCGCGCAGCAGGCGCGGGATGAGCAGGCCGCCTGCGATGCCGAGGAGGAGCACGACGGAGAGGTGCAGGCCGGCCGTCGCGGCGGGCACGCCCCACGTGCCCTCGATCGTCGGCAGCCACGTGACGACGACGTAGAAGGTCGTGGACTGCAGCCCCATGTACGCCGTCGCGAGCCACGCCGTGCCCCAGCGCCAGATGCTCGGATGGTGCGGCACGGGAACGGGATCGAGCGAGCGCGCATGCGACGAGGGGCCCGCCACCCGCGGCAGCCACGCGAGCGCGACGACGAGCGCGAGTCCGCCCCACACGACGAGCGAGAACCGCCAGTCCACGAGGTGCGCGAGCGGCACGGAGAGCGCGGAGCCGGCGCCCGCCGCGAACGTGAGGAACGCCGTGTAGAACCCGGTCGCGAGGGAGATGCGCGTCGGGTAGTCGCGCTTGACGAGAACCGGGGTGAGCACGTTCCCGACCGCGACCGCGGCGCCCACGGCGAACGTGCCGACCCACAGCCCGACGTCGCCCGCGTAGGAGCGCACGAGCGTCGCGCCCACGAGGACGATGAGCGCGACGAGCACGGCCCTGTCGTCGCCGAAGCGCGTCGCCATCCGGTGCACGAGCGGCGACACCGCGGCGAAGGCGAGGAGGGGCAGGGCCGAGAGCAGGCCGAGCGCACCCTCCCCGAGCCCGGTCTCCGCGCCGATGCCGCCGAGGACCGGGCCGACGGCCGTGATCGCGGGGCGCAGGCAGAGCGCGACGAGGAAGACGAGAGCGGCCATCCAGCCGGTTCTGCGCATGCCCTCGTTCATCTGTGCAAATGTAGGACATCTGGCCGTCGCGCGCCAGCCGGACGCCGGCGACGCCGGTACGCTCGACGGGAGGAGGTATCGCGATGCCGCTCAACGCGCCGATCCGGCAGGCCCCGCTCGTCGTGCAGGTCACCGAGCAGTTCCGCGCGCTCATCGTGTCGGGCGCGTGGCCGGTGGGGTCGCGGATCCCGGGCGAGATCCAGCTCGCAGAGGATCTGGACGTGAGCCGCGGCACGGTCCGCGAGGCGCTGCGCGCGCTGAGCGTCGCTGGACTCCTCGAGCCGCGCGTGGGCGACGGCACCTACGTGCGCGCGTCCGACGAGCTCCCCGTGCTGCTCGCGCGGGACGAGGTGTCGATCGACCACGTCTTCGAGGCGCGGGCCGGGCTCGAGGCCGCCGCCGCGCGCGCCGCCGCGGCCATCCCCGAGACCGCCGGCCCGGCGATCGAGCGCGCCCTCGCCGAGCGGATGCGCGCGCACGAGGCGGGCGACCTCGACGCCTGCGTCGCGGCCGACGCGGCCTTCCACCGGGCGGTGATCGAGGCGAGCGGCAACCCCCTGCTCGCGCGCCTCCACGAGGCGATGGCGGGGCTCGTGACCCACTCGATCGCCGAGACGAGCGCCCTCCCCGAGCCGCGCGAGGTGGGCGACGCCCATCGCGCTCTCGCCGAGGCCATCGCGCGCGGCGACCGCGACGCGGCGGGCGCCCTCGCGGCGTCGCTCATCGACACCGTCCGGGCGACGGCCGCCCCGTGAGCCGGCGCTATCCGTCGACCATCGCGGCGCCTGTCGAGCACGAGCTCGTCGAGCGGAAGTCGCGCTTCATCGCCCAGGTCGCGCCGGTCTCCTCGCCGCAGGAGGCGGAGGAGGTCATCGCCGCCGCGCGCCGGCGCGCATGGGATGCCCGCCACCACTGCGTCGCGATGGTGACGGGCCTCCTCGGCGACCAGGCGCGCTCATCCGACGACGGCGAGCCGTCGGGCACGGCGGGGATCCCCATGCTCGAGGTGCTGCGACGCCGCGACCTCACCGACGTCGTCGCGGTCGTCACCCGCTACTTCGGCGGGATCAAGCTCGGGGCGGGCGGGCTCGTCCGCGCGTACTCCTCTGCCGTGTCGGAGGCGCTCGACCTCGCCGCGCCCGTGCGCCGGGAGGCGCTCACGCAGGTGACGGTCGCGGTGCCGCACGGCGACGCGGGCCGCATCGACAACCTGCTGCGCGAGTGGGCCGCGCACCACGGTGCGACGCTCGGCGAGACCTCCTATGCGACGCACGCGACCTTCGAGCTCTGGACGCCGGCCGCCGAGCTCGGCCGGCTCCGCGACGACCTCGCAGCCGCCACGGCCGGCGCCCTCGCGCCGGTCGTCGGCGGAGAGCGCGTCGTCGACGTGCCCGGCCGAGGCTAGCCGCGCCAGGAGTGCTGCGGCTCGAAGCCCAGCAGGCGGCGCGCCTTCTCGATCGACAGCAGGGTCTGCGTGCCCGCGACCTCGCCGCGCACCGGCACCTCGGGGAACACCTCGGCGGCGAGCTCGGCCGAGCCCCGCGACATCACCGTGTCGGCCGCCGCGATGACGAAGTTCTCCGCGCCGACGATGCCGCTCTCGACCGCGAGGCGGCAGGCGAGCGCGCCGTCGCGCGCGTCGATGTAGCCCCACGCGTTCCACGAGCGCTCGGACGGGTCGGCGTCGAACGCTGGGAAGCGCGCGTAGTCCTCGGGATCCATCACGTTCGAGAACCGCAGGCCGAGGAAGCCCGCATCGGGGCACCAGCGGGCGAAGTGGCGGGCGAGCTCCTCGTCGACCGCCTTCCCGAGGGAGTAGGACGTCTGCGGCCGGACGGCGTACTCCTCATCGACGGGCAGGTACGGCGGAGGGGTGTCGGCGAACGACAGCCCGAGGAGGGTCTCGCTCGATGCGAACACCACGCGGCGGATGCCGGCGAGCCGTGCCGCGGAGAAGAGGTTGTAGGTGATCGCCGTGTTGTTCGCGAAGGTCGCCGCGTCGGGCAGCAGCCCGGGCGCCGGGATCGCGGCGAGGTGCACGAGCGCGTCGACGCCGCGGCCCGACCCGACGGGAAGCGCGCCGTAGTGCTCGTCGACGTGCGTGAGCACCTGGACCGCCTGCCCGTAGTCGCTGAGGTCGGCCTGCAGGAAGCGCGCCCCCTCCTGCAGCGAGGCGGGCCGCACGCGGTCGACCGCGGTCACCGCGTACCCGTGCTCGGCGAAGTGCGCGACGACCGCGCGCCCCAGCTTCCCGCTGCTCCCCGTGATGACGACCCGCCGCGCTGCTGTGCCCACGGGTCCAGCCTAGGCGTCGCGCGGCGCGCCGTGGATGCGGCGCGAGATCTCCTCCGCCACCGATCGGGCGTCGTCGACGAGCGCCGGGAGGCGCTCGGGCGCGACCGACGCGTCCGGATAGGTGATCGCGATCGCGGCCACGGGCCATCCGCGGTGATCGAGCACGGGGACCGCGACCGATGACAGCCCGGGGGTGACGTCCCCGGTCTCCTCGGCCCATCCGCGCAGGCGCCCCTCCTCGAGCACCCGGCGCAGCTCGGCGTAGGTCGTCACGGCGGGCGTCTCGGCATGCCGCTGCACGAAGGCCCGCGCATCGGGGTACAGCGCGCGCAGCTGCGCCTTGGGCAGCGCGGCGAGGATAGCCCGCCCGCTCGCGGTCAGCTGGGCCGGCAGGCGGACGTCGACGGCCGTGACGAGGTCGGGGGCGTGCTTCGCGCGGATCTCGACGATGTAGAGCACCTCGCGCCCGTGCAGGACGGCGAGATGCGCGCTGAGCCCGATCCGGTCGACCAGGCGAGCGACGTGCACGCGGCCGAGGCGCGCGAGCGGATCGGTGCGCGCATAGGAGCTGCCGAGGTCGACAGCCGCGATGCCGAGCCCGTATCGGCTCTCGTCGGGCAGCCGCATGACGTACCCCGCCCGCTCGGCGACGTTCAGGAGGTGGTAGACCGTCGAGCGGGGCAGCTCCAGGCGCTGCGCGATCGTCGCGGCCTGGAGCGGCCCGCTCGCGCGCGCGAGCAGGTCGAGGATGCGCAGCCCGTTCTCGAACGCGGGAACGCGGGACGACTCTGACATCGAGGTCGAGGCTACGCGAGCGCGCCGATCGCCGTCTCGACCGCCGCGAGCACGCGGCCCGACTGCACGTGCGCGACCGCCGCCTGGATGTCGGGCGACGTGAAGGCGTCCGTGTCGGGCGCGGCGATGTCGGTGCGGAAGAGGGCGTGCAGCGCGCGGGTGGCCGCGCCCGGCTCGCCCTCGCCGGCGGCGAGGCGGAAGTCGAGGGCGCGCGTCGCGGTGAGCAGCTCGATCGCGAGCACGCGCGCGAGGCCGTCGATCGAGCGGCGCAGCTTGCGCGCGGCCGCCCATCCCATCGCGACGTGGTCCTCCTGCATCGCAGAGGACGGGATGGAGTCGACCGAGGCGGGGACCGCGAGCCGCTTCATCTCGGAGACGATGCCCGCGGCCGTGTACTGCGCGATCATGAGGCCCGAGTCGAGCCCCGGGTCGGCGGCGAGGAACGGCGGGAGGCCGTGGTTGCGCGCGACGTCGAGGAAGCGGTCGGTCCGGCGCTCCGACATCGACGCGACGTCGGCCGCGGCGATCGCGAGGAAGTCGAGCACGTACCCGACGGGCGCCCCGTGGAAGTTGCCGTTCGACTCGACGCGCCCGTCGCGGGTCACCACCGGGTTGTCGATCGCGCTGCCGAGCTCGATGCGGGCGACCGAGGCCGCATGCGCCGCCGTGTCGCGCGCAGCGCCGTGCACCTGCGGAGCGCAGCGCAGGGAGTACGCGTCCTGCACGCGCGTGAACTCGCCGCTCACCCGCCGGGAGACGAGGCCCGAGTCGCCCAGCACCCGCGCCATGTTCGCGGCCGCGGCGGCCTGCCCGGGGTGCGGGCGCAGCTCCTGCAGATCCGCGGCGAACACGGAGTCGGTCCCGCGGAGCGCCTCGACGCTCGCGGCGGCCGCGACGTCGGCCACGCGCAGGAGCGCCTCGAGGTCGTGCAGCGCGAGCAGGAGCGTGCCGAGCATCCCGTCGGTGCCGTTGATGAGGGCGAGGCCCTCCTTCTCCTCCAGCACGACGGGGGCGATGCCCGCCTCCTCGAGGGCATCGCCCGCGTCGCGCAGCTCGCCGGCCGCATCGCGCACGGTGCCCTCGCCCATGATGGCGAGGGCGCAGTGCGCGAGCGGCGACAGGTCGCCCGAGCAGCCGAGCGAGCCGTACTCGTGCACAACGGGCGTGAGCCCTGCGTTGAGCACCTTCGCGTAGGTCTCCGCGACGATCGGGCGAGCGCCCGTGCGGCCCGTCGCGAGGGTGTCGAGACGCAGGAGCATGAGCGCGCGGACCACCTCGCGCTCGACCTCCTCCCCGGTTCCGGCGGCGTGCGATCGCACGAGGCTGCGCTGCAGCTGCCGGCGCTTCTCGCGCGGGATCTGCACGGTGGCGAGGGCGCCGAAGCCCGTCGAGACGCCGTAGTGCGGGAGCGCGTCGTGTGCGAGGTCGTCGATGAGCGCGCGGCTCTCCGCCATGTCGCGGAGCGCCTGCTCCGAGAGATGGACGGGCGCGCCGTCTCGGGCCACGGCGACGACGTCGTCCGGGCGGAGGCCCGCGGAGCCGAGCGAGATGGAGCGGAGGGCGTGCGAGGTGGTCATCCCTCCATGGAACGTCACGTCCGTCCCGGCGGACAGCACCGAGGGCCTCCCGCCGTCTGGGATCCCAGACGGCACGCTCTGGGATCCCAGACGACGATGTGCGAGGCGACGGTTCGCCCCGCACCGCCCGTGGGTACCGTGACGCCATGAGCGATCAGCCCTCCCCCGCCCTCTCGCACGATCCCCTCTGGCCGCGCACGGGCGGATGGCCGCGCCCCGACGGCGCGGAGGCGGACGCCGCCCTCATCGGGCTCCCGACGCGGCGCACCTCGCTCTCGCCGACGCACGCGGACGCGACGCCATCGGCGGTGCGCGACGCGCTGCGCCGCTACTCGGCCCTCGCGCACGTGGAGGGCAGGGGCGCCGTCGACCTCGACGAGGCGCTGCGCATCGTCGACGCGGGCGACATCGCCGAGCCCGATCACGGCCGCGATGAGGACGCCGCTGTCGCGGCCGTCCGCGCGCTCGCGGAGCGCGCACGGCTCGTCATCGCACTGGGCGGCGACAACGCGGCGACGGTCCCCGCGGCGCGCGGCGCGTGGGGCGACGGCATCGTGTCGGCCGGCCTCATCGCCTTCGACGCGCATCACGACCTGCGCGACGGGATCAGCAACGGCTCCCCCGTGCGGCGCCTCATCGAGGCAGGGCTCGACGGGCGGCGCGTGGTGCAGATCGGCATCGCCGACTTCGCGAACTCGCTCGCGTACGCGCGGAGGGCGCAGGAGCTCGGGATCACCGTCATCCCGCGCGATGCCCTGCACGATCGCCCGATCGCCGACGTCGTCGACGAGGCGCTCTCGATCGCGGGCGCGGGCGGAGGCGCGGTCCACGTCGACGTCGACGTCGATGTCTGCGACCGCGCGGTCGCTCCCGCCTGCCCGGCCTCCGTGCCCGGCGGCCTCTCGGCCGCCGAGCTGCGCAGGGCCGTCCGACGCGTCACGCGCGACCCCCGCGTGCGATCGCTCGACCTCACCGAGGTCGATGCGACCGCGGACACCCCCGACGGGCGCACCGTGCGCCTCGTCGCGACGCTCGTCCTGGAGGCGCTCGCGGGCGTCGCCGGACGCTAGCCCGACCGAGGAGAATGGAGACGACGATGTCTGACACCTCTGCCACGCACGCGCCCGCCGCGACCCCTTCCGCGCACACCCTCCGCCGCGGGCTCTCCGCCCGGCACGTGCGCTTCATGGCGCTCGGCTCCGCGATCGGGACCGGCCTCTTCTATGGGTCGTCCGCGGCCATCCAGTCCGCGGGACCCGCCGTGCTCCTCGCGTACATCGTCGGCGGCGCCGCCGTCTTCATGGTGATGCGCGCGCTCGGCGAGATGGCCGTCCGCCATCCCGTCGCGGGCTCCTTCGGCCAGTACGCCGCCCGCTACCTCGGCCCGCTCGCGGGCTTCGTGACGGGATGGACGTACGCGTTCGAGATGGTGATCGTGTGCCTCGCCGACGTGACGGCGTTCGGCATCTACATGGGCTTCTGGTTCCCCGACGTGCCGCGCTGGATCTGGGTGCTCTCGATCATCCTCTTCATCGGCGCGCTCAACCTGCTGAGCGTGAAGGTGTTCGGAGAGCTCGAGTTCTGGTTCTCGCTCGTCAAGGTCTCGGCGATCATCGCGATGATCGCGGGCGGCATCGCCATCATCGCGTTCGGGCTCGGCAACCAGGAGGAGAACGCCTCCGGCATCGCGAACCTGTGGAGCCACGGCGGCTTCGCCCCCGAGGGCATCGGCGGGCTCATCGCGAGCCTCGCAGTCGTCATGTTCGCGTTCGGCGGCATCGAGATCATCGGCGTCACGGCCGGGGAGGCCCAGGATCCCAAGCGCGTGCTGCCGCAGGCGATCAACACCGTGCCGCTGCGCATCCTCCTCTTCTACGTGCTCACGCTCGGGGTCATCATGATGCTCGTGCCGTGGACGTCGATCACGGGCGAGGCGAGCCCCTTCGTCTCGATCTTCACGACCCTCGGGATCCCGTTCGCGCCGCACCTCCTCAACGCCGTCGTCATCACGGCCGCGGTCTCGGCCATCAACTCCGACATCTTCGGCGCGGGTCGCATGATGTTCGGCCTCGCGCAGCAGGGGCAGGCGCCCGCGATCTTCCGGAAGACCTCCCGCCAGGGCGTGCCGATCTTCCCTGTCCTCATCCTCATGGTGACGCTGCTCGTCGGCGTCGTCCTCAACGCGGTGATCCCCGAGCAGGCGTTCCTCCTCATCGCATCGGTCGCGACGTTCGCCACGGTGTGGGTGTGGCTCATGATCCTGCTGTCGCACGTGCGCATGAAGCACGCGATCGCGCGGGAGGGCCGGCTGCCGTCGGAGTTCCCCGTCCCGCTCTGGCCGGCGGCCTCCTACGCGGCGATCGCCTTCGTGCTGTTCGTCGTCGTCGTGCTCGGCATCGTGCCCGACACGCGGCCCGCGCTCATGGTGGGCGCGGTGTGGCTGGCCGTCCTCTGGCTGGCGTACACGCTGTTCGTCCGCGAGCAGGGGCGATCGGCGCCTGACCTCGAAGACGCGACAGCGCCCATCCCCCTGCCTCCTCGAGCGCCGTGACGCGACGCGACGGCCCCGTCTGGGATTCCAGACGGGGCCGTCGCGTTCCCCGTTGTCGCGCGGGCCGTCGCGGGATTGGATCGAGGCAGACCCCGGCTCGAGAGAGAGGCCCCCGACGATGACGCTCCCCGGCGCACGCCCCGTCCGCGCACAGCGCGGCACCACCCTGACGGCGAAGAGCTGGCAGACCGAAGCCCCCCTGCGCATGCTGCACAACAACCTCGACCCCGAGGTCGCCGAGCGGCCCGACGACCTCGTCGTCTACGGCGGCACCGGGCGCGCCGCGCGCAGCTGGGAGGCGTTCGACGCGATCACGGCGGCGCTCACTGATCTCGAGGACGACGAGACGCTTCTCGTGCAGTCCGGCAAGCCGGTCGGCATCTTCCGCACGAACCCGTGGGCGCCGCGCGTGCTCATCGCGAACTCGCACCTCGTCGGCGACTGGGCGACGTGGCCCGAGTTCCGCCGTCTCGAGGCCGAGGGGCTCACGATGTACGGGCAGATGACGGCCGGCTCCTGGATCTACATCGGCACGCAGGGCATCCTCCAGGGCACGTTCGAGACGTTCGCCGCCGTCGCCCGCAAGCGCTTCGGCGGGACGCTCGCCGGAACGCTCACGCTCACGGGAGGCTGCGGCGGGATGGGCGGCGCTCAGCCGCTCGCGGTCACCCTCAACGAGGGCGTCTGCCTCGTCGTCGACGTCGACGAGACGCGTCTGCGCCGTCGCGTCGGCAAGCGCTACCTCGACCGCGTCGAGGCCGACCTCGACACCGCCGTCGCGGTCGCCCTCGAGGCGAAGGAGCAGCGCCGCGCGCTCTCGATCGGCGTCGTCGGCAACGCGGCCGAGGTCTTCCCCGAGCTGCTGCGCCGCGGCGTCGCGATCGACATCGTCACCGACCAGACCTCCGCGCACGACCCCCTGTCGTACCTGCCCGTCGGCATATCCGTCGAGGAGTGGCACGACGCCGCCGCGGCCGACCCCGAGGGCTTCACCGAGCGCGCCCGCGCATCGATGGCGGCCCAGGTCGAGGCGATGGTGGGGTTCCAGGATGCGGGTGCCGAGGTCTTCGACTACGGCAACTCCATCCGAGACGAGGCCCGCCAGGCCGGGTACGAGCGCGCGTTCGCCTTCCCCGGGTTCGTGCCGGCCTACATCCGCCCGCTCTTCTGCGAGGGTCTCGGCCCGTTCCGCTGGGCCGCGCTGTCGGGCGACCCGCGCGACATCGAGGTCACCGACCGCGCCATCCTCGAGCTGTTCCCCGAGGATGCGCACCTGCGCCGGTGGATCACCGCTGCGCAGGAGCGCGTCGAGTTCGAGGGCCTGCCCGCCCGCATCTGCTGGCTCGGCTACGGCGACCGGGCGAAGGCGGGACTGCGCTTCAACGAGCTCGTCGCCTCGGGGGAGATCTCGGCGCCGATCGTCATCGGCCGCGATCACCTCGACTCGGGCTCGGTCGCGTCGCCCTACCGCGAGACGGAGTCGATGCTCGACGGATCCGACGCGATCGCCGACTGGCCGCTCCTCAACGCCCTCACCGCCGCCTCGTCGGGCGCCACCTGGGTGTCGCTGCATCACGGGGGCGGCGTCGGCATCGGGCGCTCGATCCACGCGGGGCAGGTGGGCGTCGCGGATGGCACGCCGCTCGCGGCGGAGAAGCTCGCGCGCCTGCTCACCAACGACCCCGGGATGGGCGTCATCCGCCATGTCGACGCCGGCTACCGACGAGCGGTCGACGTGGCCGCCGAGCGCGGCGTGCGCATCCCGCTCACGCCGGTCGTGCGGGACTGACATGGGCAGCATCCTCGTCACGGGCATCCGCGAGCTCACGACGAACGAGGGCCCGCGCCTGCGCGACGCCGCGGTCGTGATCGACGGCGACCGATTCGCGTGGGTCGGGTCGGCCGCAGACGCACCCGACGCCGACGAGCGCGTCGATGCGGATGGTCGAGCCGCGCTGCCGGGGTGGGTCGACTCCCACACGCATCTCGTGTTCGCGGGCGACCGGTCCGCCGAGTTCGAGTCGCGCATGGCGGGCCAGCCGTATGCCGCCGGCGGCATCAACGCGACGGTCTCGGCCACGCGAGCCGCCTCCGACGACGAGCTGCGCGCGGGCGTCGCTCGGCTCGTCGCGGAGGCGCGCGCGGGCGGCACGACCGCTCTCGAGACGAAGACCGGCTACGGGCTCACGGTCGACGACGAGGTTCGATCGGCGCGGATCGCCGCGGAGGCGGTCGACGAAGTCACCTTCCTCGGGGCGCACGTCGTCCCGGAGGGTGCGGACCGGGTCGAGTACCTCGAACTCGTGACCGGGCCGATGCTCGATGCGGTCGCGCCGTGGGTGACGGCCGTCGACGTGTTCTGCGAGCGCGGCGCGTTCTCGGCGGAGGAGAGCGCGCGCGTGCTCGCCGCCGCGACGGCGCGAGGAATCGCCGCTCACGTGCACGGCAATCAGCTCGGGCACGGCGACGGCGTGCGGATCGCCGTGGAGCACGGAGCGCTGAGCGTCGACCACCTCGGCTTCCTGACCGACGATGACGTGGAGGCCCTCGCGGCGACGTGGCAGGGCGACGGGCGCGGCACCGTCGCGACCGTGCTCCCGGCCTGCGACCTCTCGACGCGCATGCCGCTCGCGCCCGCCCGTCGGCTCATCGACGCCGGGGCGGTCCTCGCGATCGCGAGCAACTGCAACCCCGGCACGTCGTACACATCGTCGATGGCGTTCTGCGTCGCGACCGCCGTGCTGCAGATGGGGCTCACCATCGAGGAGGCCGTGCGCGCCGCGACTCTCGGGGGAGCGATCGCGCTCGACCGCCACGTCGACCGACCGGGCCGCCCGCGCCTCGGCGTCGTCGCGCCCGGCGCGCGCGCCGACCTGCAGCTGCTCGACGCCCCGTCGGTCAGCCACCTCGCCTATCGCCCCGGCATGCCGCTCACGTCCGCCGTCTGGCGGGCCGGTGTTCGGGTGGTGTGAGGAGGTCATCGGACCGATCCCTCCTCGTCATGGGCCAAGATGGCGGTGAGGAGGACACGCGATGGACCGATCCCTGCTCGACCGAGCGGCACGCCGGTCTCTGTGGCGTGCCCTGCCCCCGATCCTGCTCTGCCTCGGGATGGTCGCGTGGATGGGCTGGTTCAGTCGCGGCGTGATCCAGGCGACCGACGGCGCCATCCTCGTGCCCGGCGTCTGGACCGATCAGCTCATGCGCTCGATCCCCGAGCAGCAGGAGTGGATGGCTGTGCCCATGGGCCTCCTGCTGTGGCTCCTGCTCGTCGTGCTGACGCTCGCGGGGCCTCTGCTTGTGCTCATCCTCGCGGGGCGACGCGCGGTGAGCCGGCTCCGCCGGTGGCGAGTGCTGCACGGGTTCGACGCCGACCGCAGGCGTCCGGATCTCATCCTCGGCGTCGCCGAGGATGACGTGCGTCGCATGGGCATGCGGGGCCGCCCATCGGGCGTCGTCATCGCGGGCACGATCGAGCACCTCGACCCCGACACCGCGCTCGCTCGCGCCCTCGCCGGAGAGACCCGAGTGGCGGTGCTGGGCGACCGCGCGCTGATGCCTCCTTCCGTTCCCGCGCGCATCGAGGGCTATCTCGTCAACGCGCGCTCGCGGTCGAGCGCGGTCATCGCGGTCGACCGACAGCGTGACGTCTGCTGGCCTCTGGGACGCGTCGTGCCGCTGAGTGCACTGAAGGTCCTGCGGACCGCACCGAAGCAACGGCACGTCGTGGACGGCGTCACGGCCGTGGTGGGCGGCGGCATCGCGCTCACGTGGGCCGAAGACGCGGGCCTCTGGAGCTCGACCGACGGCGGATGGGGCGACGGCGGCGGAGACGGCGGCGACGGCAGCGGCGGTGACGGGGGAGGCGGCGACGGCGGTGGAGGCGGCGACGGAGGGAGCGGCGGCGACGGCGGCGGAGGCGGTGGAGGCGGCGGCGAATGAGCGACCGGGGCGAATGAGCGGCCGGCCACGCCTCCGGGGCCCGCGGCAGGTGATCGCGAGGACGGCGCCCGCTCCCGGGGCTCTCCTCCCTGATTGAACCCGGGCCCGCCGCGCATCCGAGGGTGTCTCGCTCAGGCGGGTTCCAGGGTGAATCGGGCGTCCGCGCCGTGGTCGAGGTCTTCGTGGTGGGCGATGTCGTCGGCGTCGAGGAGGGCTTGGGCGAGGTATTCGGGGGTTGTCCGGTAGTGGCGGAGCCATTCCTGGATGTCGTGTTCGATCTCGAGGTGCAGTCGCCGCTCCCGCTCCCGCTCCTCCTGTTCCCGCTGGCGCTGCTCCGCCTCCCGCTGGTGCTGTTCGCGTTCCGGCTGGTGCTGTTCGCGCTCGCGTTCCTGTTCGCGTTCGTGCTGGCGGGCGTGGCGGCGCTGCTCGGCCTGCTCGCGGTCGCGGTGGTGGCGGGCGAGGGCGTCGGCGATGAGCGGGTTCGGGGTGGCTTCCGCGCGGACCCGCGGGGGTGGCTTCTCGGTGTACGTGTAACCGGCGGGGCTGGTCCATTCCAGGACCCCGTCGCCGAGCTGCCTGACCTGCCAGGGCGTGTGGTGCTTGTCCTGGTGGCATCCCTCGCACAGGCAGGCGAGGTTGCCCACGTCCGTGACACCGCCCTGGGCGTACGGGATGGTGTGGTCCAGGTCGGCGGTGATCGCGAGGTTGCGGCACCCGGGGGTGCGGCAGCGTTCGTCGCGGGCGAGGAGGTACCGCTTCTGCGCCGCGGTGGGGGTGTACCGGTCGACGGTGAGCAGCGCCCCGGTGTCGGGATGGCAGAACACCCGCTCCCACCCCGCCGCGTTCCCCGCGAGCTTGCGGGCCGTGTCCGCGTCGATCGGCCCGTACCCGGCCAGGAACCCCGGCTCATCATCGAGCCCCGCCAGCGTCGTCGCCGCGACCGTGACCTGCACCACCGCCCGCACCCGCGACAGCACCCGATCCACATCCCCCACCAAGCCCCGCAACGGCGGCGCCCCACGAGGAGGACCTCCGTCCCGAGGCGATCCGTCCGGGGGTGAGGCTCCGGGACCTCGCGCGGCGTCGGCGGTGTCGGGCGGATCGGATTCCGCGCCCGCACCCACCGGATCAGCTCGGCCGCCGGCCCCGTCAGCCGTTCGCGCAGCATCCGAGACACGGGAATCCGCGTGCACGCTCACGTCGTCCGCGTCGACCTTCGTTCCGTCGACCTCGGTGCCCGCATCGGGGGCCGCCGAATCCGTGTCCGCGGTCGCACCCGCGGCATCCACGTCCAGGCCCGTCGCGCCCGCGTCCGCATCGCCGACATCCGTCGCGCCCGTGCCGTCTGCGTTCGCGTCTGTGGTCCAGGGGGCGGGGCCGTCGTCGGGGTCGCCGCACAGGGCGGACAGGACCTCCACGGCGAGGTCCGACGCGATCTGTCTCGCCGTCCGCGGCCCCTCCCCACCCTCACCGACCCGCTCCGAATCCTCGAACCGCACACCCGACCCACCGGCGACGCCCGCACCCGCGGCGCCCACACCCACACCCGCACCCGCGCCCACACCCGCACCCGCGCCCTCAACGCTCCCGACGCCCCCACCGGTGGTGGTTTCGGCGGCGCGGCGTTCCTGTCGGGCCAGGTGCCGTGCGTGCTGGCGCAGGGTCCGGGCGATCGCCTGGATCCGGGTCGCCTCGCCCACGATCTCCAGCGCCTGCGTCCCGTCCGGGAGCACCTTCACCCACACGCCCCGCCGCGCCATCGCCGACCGATGCCGATCCGAGAACGACCGCGGATCCAGCCTCTCCGCGAGGGCCTCCGCGAACACCCGCGTCTCGAACGGCGTCGCACTCTCCGCGTACCCGACGGCCGCGGCCTCGAACACCTCCCGCAGCCCGTCCGGCAGCCGCATCCCGACCTGCCGGATCACGTCCGCGTGCCGGCCCGTGATCCGCGCGCCCTCCAGCGCCGCGAACGTCTCCGGGACGATCCCACCAGCACCATCGCATCCGAGATGCGGGTCTGCATCCGCCCCTTCGACTCCCCCAGAGCCGCCGCGAACTCCCCCGCCATCGCCCGGAACGGGAAGTCATACCGCGACGAGACCGCCCCCGACCTCGCCAGCTGCGCCCGCGCGACCTCCCCCGCCTCAGCCAGCGCCTGAATCTCCAGCGCATCCGCCTCCGCCCGCAAAGCCCGCGCCCGACGCGCCCGCTCCACCGCCGAACGCGTCACCGCGACCTCCGCCGGAGTGGGCTCCCAACCCACCCCCGCATCCACCCGCGGCATCGTCCTCGACATACCCCCACACTACCCACCCCATCGGACATTCCACCGAACAATCTCGAACTGTGGATAACTTCACATTCGGAGATAGAGACGATGGCGTGACGCCCACGCGACCGTCGACCGGACCTACGCCGCGACCGCCCGGATCGCGCGCGACAGCTCCTCTGCCGACGGAGTGGCCGAGGGGTCCAGCATCCACTGCAGCATCACGCCGTTGATGAGGGCGAGCGCAAGCGAACCCACGGTGCGGGCGTCGTCCGCGGAGACCTCGTTCCGATCGACCTCCAGCACGAGCGCGGCGAGGTCGCGGCGGCTCTCCGCATAGATGCGGAGAAGCTGCCTGCGGACCTCCTCGGCGAACTCCGCCTGGGCGTAGGCCTGAACACTGGCGACGAGGACGCTGCGCTTACCCGGCGCCGCCGCGAGCAGACCGGCGAGGAAGTGCTCGAGGCGTCTCCCCGGGCCGCCGTCGAGGTCGGCGGTCACACTGCTGGCGACGGCATCGCCCCACTCCTCGAAGGTCTCGATGACGGCGGCGTTGAGCAGAGCGTCCTTCGAGCCGAAGTGATATCCGATCGCAGCAAGATTGGCCCCAGTGACGCCCACGATGTCGCGCGCCGTGGTGTGCGCGTACCCGCGCTCGGCCAGGCACTGCTTCGCTCCCGCGAGAAGCGCTTCACGTTGCCCCATTCCTCGAGCATACGGCGCACCCTGTACGGGCGTGCTATACATACGTATAAGACGCACGTATCAAACTCTCGAGGAGCCTCATGTCCGCAGAGCAGACCCCGCCCGTGTCGCCCGACGCCGGCAGCATCGCCGTACCCGTCACGGTGTCGTGGGATGGCGCGTTCCACGTCAACCAGACGGTCCTCACCACGCACCTCTGGGCCGCACCGCCCCTCCGCCGCGAGTCGCCCATCCACGATCGCGCGTTCGCGGCTCTCCGCGATCTGAAGGCCGACTGCGCGCGCTTCCTCCCCTGGTTCTCGCATCCGGTGCTCTCCGTGCCCGCCCTGGAGCCGCCCACCGAGACGACCACCTCATGGGATTTCTCGCACCTCGATCCGTTCGTCGAGGACTTCATGGCCGCGGCCGAGGGGCGACCGGTCGTCGCGAACTTCGCGACCATCCCGCACTGGATGTTCGAGGGCGCCGAGGACGTCGTGGTCTCGCGCGACCGCGATGAGATCCACTGGCAGTACGAGCAGGGATCGGACTTCCGCGACGAGACGCTCGCCGAGGTCGCGGACTACTTCTTCCGACTCGCCAGCTGGTACATCACGGGAGGCTTCACCGACGAGCTC
Organism: Microbacterium sp. JZ37; assembly: GCF_035188445.1. Taxonomy (NCBI): domain Bacteria; kingdom Bacillati; phylum Actinomycetota; class Actinomycetes; order Micrococcales; family Microbacteriaceae; genus Microbacterium; species Microbacterium sp. JZ37. Next base: position 2,964,765 of record NZ_CP045253.1, read on the forward strand.
GGCCGCTGGCACGAGTCGGGCCACAGATACCGCTTCGCGTACTGGGAGGTGCTCTGCGAGCCCGACCTCAACCGGCGCATGCCGCCCGAGGTCTACACCCGGCTGTACGACGCCGTGGTCGAGCGGCTGCAGCCCCTGGACCCCGAGATGAAGTTCATCGGCCTGTCCCTCAGTCACGTGCACCACGACCCCGAGTACTTCTGGCACTTCCTCGACGCCGCGAATCACCAGGACGGCATCCCCATCGACGCCTTCTCCTGCCACTTCTATGCGTCGCCGGAGATCGTCAACCCGTTCGGGCCGGAAGGCAACGCCGACCCGAGCACGTGGCGCAGCACCTTCTTCGCGCAGGCCGATGCCTTCGTGGAGAGCGTGGCGTACATCCAGTCCATCGCGCGGCGACTGGCGCCGGGCGCGCGGATGTTCCTCAATGAGATCGGGACGTACCCGGCTGACATCATGAACCCCGCTCCGCAGATCCCCGCGTTCTACTGGGCCCTCAGCGGGACGGTCCACGCCTACCTCTGGGCGCGGCTGCTGCCCATGGGGATCGACTTGCTCGGCATCGCGGAGTTCATGGACTACCCCGGCATGATCCCCGGCACGTCGCTCCTCGACTGGGAGACCGGCGAGCCGAACGCCCGGTATGCCGTGACGCAGCTCCTCCTGCGCCACTTCGCTCCGGGAGATCGCGCTGTTCCGACGTCGACGGGCTACCCCGGATTCCCCGACGCCCGCCTGCATGCGCAGGGCCTCACGCGCCCCGACGGCAGCAGGTCGCTGCTCCTGATCAGCAAGTGGGATGAGCCCATCGAGCTCGATCTGTCGGGCACCGGCATGTCCGGAGCATCCGGCGAGCATGTCCACGTGGGCACGCGCGGCATCGCGAGCTTCTGGTGCGGCGACACGCTGCGCCTCGAGCCGCACGCCACGGTGGTCCTCACATCCACTTCCGCCACTTGAACAGCGCCCACAGGGTGACGCTCGTCGCCGCCATGAGCGCGAGGGCGAGCGGGTATCCCCACGCCCAGTGGAGTTCGGGCATGTGATCGAAGTTCATGCCGTAGATACCGCCGATGAGCGTCGGGCCGAAGAGGATCGCCGCCCACCCCGAGATCTTCTTGACCTGCTCGTTCTGCTGCAGCGACGTCTCGGTCTGCCGCTGCGTGACGATCGTCGCGTGCACCGTGAGCGCGTTGTCGAGGATGGCTCGGAAGGACGCGATGCGGTCGTTGAGACGCAGCACATGATCGTGCACGTCGCGCAGCAGGCGCTGCAGCTCGAGGTCGACACCGTACTTCTCGCCTCCGCGCAGCAGGCCGGCGAGCATGCCGTCGAGCGGCTGCGTGCCGCGCTGGAACGCGATCACCTCGCCGGACAGCTCGTAGATCCGGCGGGAGAGGGATGTCGCGGTGTCGGTGAAGAGCGCGTCCTCGATCTCGTCGATGTCGTTCTCGACGCCGCGCATGACCGGGGTGTACTGGTCGACCACCTCGTCGAGGATGGCGTAGAGCACGGCCTCTGTCCCGCGCGCGAGGAGAGCCGGATCGGCCTCCATCCGCTGCCGGACGCGCGAGAGGTCGGGAGCCTCGCCATGACGGACCGTGAGCACGAAGTCCGGTCCGACGAACACGTGCAGCTCGCCGAACTCGACCGTCTCGGTCTCGTCGATGTACCAGGCGGGCCGCAGCACGAGGAAGAGCGTGTCGCCGTAGCGCTCGAGCTTCGCGCGCTGGTGCCCCTTGCGCGCATCCTCCACGGCGAGCGCGTGCAGCTCGAACTCGGCCGCGACGGTCATCAGCTCGTCGTCGGTCGGGCGCAGCAGGCCGATCCAGCCCATCCCCTTCTGGTCGCGCATGTACTCGAAGGTCTGGTCGAGGCTCGCCGGGTCGGCGATGCGCCGCCCGTCGACGTAGACGGCGTTGTCGATGATGGGCACGAGTCCATTGTGGGCGGCAGACATCCGCGGACCCGTGCGCCATGCTGGTGGGGACACCTGCGACCGATGGAGGCCCCATGTCATCCCTGCTCGACCCCCGCCCGCTCGGCGCGACTCCTCTCGTCGTGAGCCCCGTGACGCTCGGCGCCTCGTCGCTGGGCGATCCGCAGCGCTCGGCCTCCGACCCGCTCGAGGTCGCCGAGGCGATGCTGTCCTCCCGCTTCGCGGTCGTCGACACATCGAACAACTACGCGGGCGGCGAGAGCGAGCGGGTGCTCGGGCGGGCGCTGGATGCCCGGGGCGGGCTCGCGGATGGCCACAGCATCGTCACGAAGGTCGACGTCGGGAAGGACGGACGATTCGACCGCGACCGCGTGTGGCGCTCGTTCGAGGAGAGCGTCGAGAAGCTCGGGCTCGAGCGGTTCCCGCTCGTGCACCTCCACGACCCGTGGGCCGTCACGGTGGAGGAGGCGCTCGCTCCCGGCGGAGCAGTCCAGGGGATGATCGAGCTGCGCGAGCAGGGTCGGGCCGGGGCGATCGGCATCGCCGTCGGCGAGATCAGCCTCGAGAAGGCGTATGTCGGGACGGGCATCTTCGACGCCGTCCTCACCCACAACCGCATGACGATCGTCGACCGCAGCGCCGAGGAGCTCATCGCGGAGGCCAACGAGCGCGGCATGGGCGTCTTCAACGCCGCGCCGTTCGGCGGCGGGCTTCTCGCCGGAACGTCGACGAGCTACGCGTATCGCGAGGCGCCCGCCGATCTGCTCGCGTGGCTCGCCCGGGTCCGCGAGCTCTGCGCGGAATGGAAGCTCTCGGTCCCGGCCGCCGCGCTCCACTTCTCCCTGCGTCATCCCGGCGTCCACTCGACGGTCGTGGGAGTCGGCCGGCCCGAGCGCATCGCCGAGCTCGAGGAGCTCTGCGCGACGCACGTGCCGGACGAGTTCTGGCCCGAGCTCGAGAAGCTCGGCACGCCGCCGTCGACCGTCGAGGACTGATGCCCGGCGCGCACGGCTACCGTCCCGGCGCTTTCGTGTCAACCGCGAGACGCCAGGACGACGCGGACGGTACACCTGAAGGAACCCGCTGACGCGGTGACGAGCCGCCCGAGCCCGTCCGTCAGCGGCCGCAGGGCCCAGCGCCTGGAAGGAGCACGACCATGGGAATCGGATCCGGAATCGCCCTCATCGCGATCGGCGCGATCATCGCTTTCGCCATCAACGTGGACCTCGGCGGAGCGGTCGACCTCACCCTCATCGGGTACATCCTCATGGCGGCCGGTGCCGTCGTCTTCCTCATCAGCCTCGTCCTCATGCTCCGTCGCCGCAGCGCGGTCTCCACTCAGCGCACGGCGGTCGACCCGGCCAGCGGCGAGCAGATCACGACGCGGCGGACGACGGACAACGGAGAGCCGCTCGCCTGAGCGCGCATGTCCGACCTCCTCGACGAGCCCGTCACGGGAGAGGTGCTCGACGGCCGCTATCGGCTCATCGCGCGCGTGGGCGCCGGCGGCATGGCCACCGTCTACCGCGCGCGCGATGAGCTGCTCGGCCGCGACGTCGCCGTCAAGCTCTTCCGCCCGATGCCGGATGATCCGCAGTCGCGACAGCGTCGGCTCGCGGAGACCCGCCTGCTCGCAGCCCTGAACCATCCGTCCCTCGTCACGCTGTTCGACGCGCATGTCGACGAGGACGACCATCCGTACCTCGTGATGGAGTACGTCGAAGGGCCGACCCTGCGCGATCGGATGGCCGCAGCCCCGCTCTCGGGGCGGGAGGTCGCCGAGACCGCGGTCGCGCTCGCCGACGCTCTCGCCGTCGTCCACGACGCCGGCATCGTCCACCGCGACGTGAAGCCGTCGAACGTGCTCATGCGGGCGCCGAAGCTGCCGGGCATCACGAGCGCGGCGACGCTGGCCGACTTCGGGATCGCCTACCTGCTCGACTCGAGCCGCATCACGACGCCGGGAACGACGATCGGGACGGCCGCGTACCTCTCCCCTGAGCAGGTCCGCGGCATGCAGCCGGCCCCCGCATCCGACATCTACTCGCTCGGGCTCATGCTGCTCGAGCTCCTCATCGGCCGCCATCCCTTCCCCTCGGGCACGGCGCAGGAGCTGTTCGCCTCGCGCATCGCGGGCGAGCCGGAGATGCCCGACGAGCTCGATCCGCGATGGCGCGTCCTGCTCACCGCGATGACCGACCGCGACCCGGCGCGGCGCCCCACGGCGCGCGAGGTCGCCGCGACCGCGCGGGAGATCGCGGCCGACCCGAGCGAGCCGCTCACGCCGCGGTCGGCCGCCGTCCACGAGCAGGAGACGCGACCGTTCCCCGTCGCGCAGGCGACCGCGCCCCTGCCATCCCGCCCTGCGCCGACCGCCGCGATCCCGCTGGGCACGCTCCAGCCGCCGGCCGTGGCCGCGGCTCCCCGCCGGCGCCATCGGCGCATCCTCGCGATGGTCGCGGTGATGACGGCGGTCGCCCTCATCGCGCTCGCGCTGGCACTCGGCGCGCCGACGATGTTCCCGCAGGAGGAACCCGCGCCGCCCGCCCTGCCCGCGCTCGACGAGCCCCTGCGCGGCCATCTCGACGACCTCATGGAGGCGGTCACGCCATGAGGCGCTTCCTGCTCCCCACCCTGATCGTCTCGGCCGTCGTCCTGACCGGCTGCGCGCCGTCCGACACCCCGACCGCCGCGTTCCAGGACGCCGTGGCGACGGTCGCCGAGCAGGCCGCGGACGGCGACGCCGCGGGGGCGCTCGCCTCTCTCGACAGGCTCGAGGCCGACGTCAACGAGGCCCTTGTGGACGGGCGGATCGACGCGGCGCGCGCCGTCGCCATCCGGGAGGCGATCGACGCCGTCCGCGCCGACCTCGAGCGGCTCGCCGAGCCGTCTCCGACGCCGACTCCGAGCGAGGAGCCGGTTGTCCTCCCGTCAGACCCGCCTGCCGAGGACGGCGCCGGCGATGACGGAGAGGGCGGTGAAGGCGAGGGCAACGGCGACCCCGGGAACGGGAACGGCGGCCAGGGCAACGGCGGGCAGGGCAACGGGAATCAGGGCGGCGGGAACGGCGGCCAGGGCAACGGCAAGAAGTAGTCTCGACGCTCACCGGAGCCGGGCGCGATGGCGGCGCACGGCGTCGCGGTTCGCGCAGCGGACGGAGCAGTAGCGCTGCCGGCCGTTCCGGGTGATGTCGACGACGACGTTGCGGCACGGATCGCCGGGCGCGCGGCCCGCGGCGCACCGCCCGAGCCGGGTCATCCCGCGGGTCGTCAGGTGCAGAGCGGTCCCGACGGAGATGACGGCGAGCAGCACGTGCGCGAGCGACTGGTCGTCGTCGCGGTAGTGGAGGTGCCATCCCTCGCCGTCATGGTCGGTCAGACGCGGGTACGCGGTCGCCTCCTTCATGAGCCCGTTCAGCAGACGGGCGCGCTCATCCGGCGAATCCGCGTCGACCACCGCGAGCCAGCGGTCGATCACCTCGCGCGTCGCGGCGTGGTCATCGGCGCGCTCGGGAAACGGCATCGTCATCCCGAAGTCGCGCGTGCGGCTCTCGATGCCCGCACGATCGTGCGGCCATGCGTTCGCGAGTGACGCCGCGAGGAGCACCGCGTACTCACCGTAAGGGTTGAGATGCACAAGAGCATTACATCACGCTGGTCGCATGACCTCCCCGCGCAGCCAGCCCCTCGTCGACCTCGCGACCGCGCGCACGTGCGAGCACGGATGGCGCACGGAGTCGCGCCATCCGACGTCCGAGGGCGTCGTCCTCTACGTCCGCTGCACGCGGTGCGGCGCCCGACGTGTCGACCTGCTCACCCCGGGCGCCGTCGTGCCGACCGCTCAGACCTCTTCGTCGCGGTCGACGTCGGTGTACTGACCGGGCTCCTCGATGACCCGGTCGGGCCGCCGCTCGCCGTCCGGCTCCTCGACGTCGGTGTACTCGCCCTCGTCCTCCTGGCGCTTGATCTCGTCTTCCCTGCCCATGGTGTCCTCCTCGTCGGGTCCTCTCCACCCTGCGGGAGGCGACCGGGCGACGTCATCCCCTTGCGCCGCGGGCCGTCTGGCGATAACAGGAAGGCGTTCCCGCGCATCCCGGGCTTGTCAACGCCCTCGCGCCATCCGCCCGCCCGCGCGAGGATCGCGACATGAGCGCAGAAGAGAAGAAGACGTCCGATTCCGACCTCGCGCGGGAGAACGCCGTGAGCGACCCCGACCGACTCCCCGACGAGGGCGCGCCCGGGCTCGGCTCGAGCGACGGCGAGGTGCCGCCCGATGCCATCCGCGGCCCCGGGCGCGACGATGCGGAGGACGATGACGACCGGGTGGAGGTCGAGGACCTCCCCTGACATCGACGGCGGCGGGGGCCGTGTGAGGATCGAGGCATGGCGTCTCGACACGGCCCCCTCACCGCGACCCCCGACGGCCTCGCGATCGGCGACGTCGCCGCGCTCCACGTCCGGCTCCGCGCCGACGGGGTCGCAGAGTGCGTCGGCGACGCACCAAGGGCCGTGCTGCCATGGTCGGACATCCGCGCCCTGCGTTTCAGCCCGCCCACCACGATCTGGCCGTGGCCGGGAATGCAGGAGACGGTCGGCTCGCTGCTGCTCGCCGTGCTCGGCGACGTCAGCCCGCTGGGCGAGGTCGAGCGGTATCCGGTCGTCCTCACGGTCACCTCGGGCGACGAGGTGACGTGGGAGGTCGACCCGCACTACATCGCTGGCTACCGGCGGTCGCACGTGCGCTCGGCGCAGCGCATCGTCGAGGTGCTGACCTCGTCCGCCGAGTCTCGCGCCCTGCTGAGACATCCCGCCGACGCGCTCACGCGGCTCGCCGCCGTGGGGCGCCGAGCCGCGTGGTGAGGACTACTCCTCCTCGCCCGGGATCTCCGCGTCGATGACGCCGATGCCGACCGCGTGGTGGCTCGGCTCCCCCTCCTGCGGCTGAGGTGCCTTGGGCTCCTCACCCGGGTCCTTCTCCGTGCTGGGGTCGTCCAGGATGGTGTCGGCCGCCTCCTCGTCGACGCTCCCCTCGGGCTGGCTCTGGGCATCCGCCATGATGTGCTCCTCTCGATTCAGAGTTCGACGGCGCGGTTCTCGCCGACGTCGGGCTGCGTGCGCGTCACGACGGCCTTCGCGATCTTGAACGCCGACACGATGCCGGGCTCATCCGTCGCCCAGTACTCGGCGGACTCTGCGCGCACGCGGATGAGCGCGACGGTCGGATCCTCCCGCCCCTCGGGGAACCAGGCTTCGACCGCGGGGGTCCAGTACTCGTCCGCCTTCGCCCGGTCGTGCACGACCTCCGCGGTGCCGGCGACCGAGAGGTAGCCCTTGCCCGATTCGAACGCGACGTTCACGGCGGGGTGCACGGCGATGTCGCGCACCTTCTCGCTCGGGTCCTGGGTGAAGAACCAGAGGTCGCCGTCGAACTCGACGTCCTGCGCGGCGAGCGGGCGGCTGTGCAACTGCCCCTCGGGACTGGTGGTCGTGAGCAGCCCGATCTTGGCGGACCTCACGATCCCGGCGATGCGGGCGAGGTCCTCGTCGGTCGCGTGCGGCGTCTCCTGCATGTGGTCCTCCGTCGTCTCGAGGTGGGATCACGTGCGACGCTACGCGCGCGGGTCGCCGGGCGCACTCGGTTGACAGGGTCACCGGGCTGTGGCATCGGGCCTGGCCGCGCCGAAGAGCGCCTGGTCGACGAGGCGAGGAACGATCTCCTCGTCCAGCGGCACCTTGAGCACGAGGAGCCGGTGATAGCACGCACCCCAGAGCTGGTCCACGATGACGTCGAGGTCGACGTCGGGCCGGAGCTGGCCCCGCTGCTGAGCACTCTGCAGCCGCTTGCGCGCGAGCTCTCTCCGCGGGCGAGCGTAGCTCTCAGCCCACGCCGTTGCGACGTCCGGATCCCGCTGCGCCGCCCCGATGAGCTCCGAGACCGGGGCGGCCGCGCCACCCGTCAGCCACCGCACGAACGCCGTCAGCTGGGCGACGAGGTCCTCGCGCACGTCGCCCGTATCCGGGAAGTCGAGCACCGGGGCGCTCTGCGCGAAGTACGCCTCCGCCGCGAGCGCGCCCGGCGACGGCCACCACTTGTACAGCGTCATCCTGCTCGCGCCGGATTCGTCCGCGATGCGGCCGAACGTCACGGCCGACAGTCCCTCGCCGAGAAGGACGCGACCGGTCGCGGCGAGCACCTCCGCACGTACCTCGGCGGCGGGGCGACGACCTCGCCCGCGCCGCGGCGTCGCCGGCGTCTGCGGCGTGTTCGCCTCATCTCGCATCGTCCGAGAATACATCTGGACCCTCTGTCCATTTCCTCCGCGACACGGTAATGTACACAATGTCCATATAAGGAACGGAGTCTTCATGAACAGCATCAGCGACCGTGTGGCCATCGTCACGGGCGGCTCAGGCGGCATCGGCGGTCTCGCTGCTCGGCGCCTCGCCTCCGAGGGCATGGACGTCGTCGTGCACTACGGCAGCAACCGGGAGGGTGCCGACGAGGTCGTCGCGGCGATCGAGGCCGCCGGCGGGCGCGCCATCGCCGCCTCGGCGGACATCGCCGAGGAAGCCGAGGCGAAGGCGCTCTTCGACCTCGCGGAGAAGGAGTTCGGCGGCGTGGACGTCCTCGTGCACACCGCCGGGATCATGCCGCTGTCGCCGCTCGAGCAGCTCGACCTCGAGGTCTTCGACCGCGTCCAGCGGGTCAACGTGCGCGGCACCTTCGTCGTCGACCAGCTCGCCGCTCAGCGCATCCGCCGCGGCGGCGCGATCATCAACTTCTCGACATCGATCACGCGGCTCCAGTACCCGGCCTACGCTGCCTACGCGGCGTCGAAAGGGGCGGTCGAGGCCATCACGCTGATCCTCGCCCGCGAGCTGCGGGGTCGGGACATCACCGTGAACGCGATCGCGCCGGGCCCGACGGCGACGCCCCTGTTCTTCGAGGGCAAGAGCCAGGAGCTCATCGACCAGATCGCCGGCGGCAACCCGTTCCAGCGGCTCGGCACGCCGGAGGACATCGCCGAGGCGGTGGCCTTCCTCGCCGGCCCCGCCCGGTGGGTCAACGGGCAGAACATCTTCGTCAACGGCGGCGCCGCCTGAGCCGCCGTCGAGGAGAGAAGACGCATGAACACCCGACGCCGGGTCCGCGCGACGAGGGCGCTTCCCGCCGCCGCCCTGGCTCTCGTGCTCGGCATGCTGACCGCGTGCACGGGCACGGCAGACGCCGACGATGCGGATGGCTCAGCTCGGCCGAGCCGGCCCGCTGCGGCACCCGACAGGGCCGCCATCGCCACCCTGTCCGATCCTGTCGAGCTCACCACCGGACTGCGCTCTCCATGGGGACTGACGTTCCTGCCCGACGGGTCCGCCCTCGTCACCGAGCGACTCACCGCGCGGATCCTCCGCATCCCGGCAGGGGGCGGGCCGGCGCAGCCCGTCGGCGTCGTCCCCGACGTCGAGGTCTCGTCGGAGGGGGGCCTCCTCGGCATCGTCGCGTCGCCGACGTTCGAACAGGACCGCACCGTCTTCGTCTACCGGTCCGGGGCCGATGAGAATCAGGTCGTCGCGGTGAGGGTGGCCGACGACTGGCGCTCCCTGAGCGTCGAGCGCGTGCTCCTCGACGGCATCGAGACCGCCGACCGGCATCACGGCGGTCGGATCGCGATCGGCCCCGACGGGCACCTCTGGATCGGCACCGGCGACGCGTTCGAGCCCGAGAACGCCGCGACGGCCGACTCGCTCAACGGCAAGATCCTGCGCATCGCGGTGGACGGGAGCATCCCAGAGGACAATCCGCGGGACTCCCTCATCTACTCCTCGGGCCATCGCAACGTCCAGGGAATCGTCTTCGGCCCCGATGGCACGGCCTATGCCACGGAGCTCGGCCACCGCACGTGGGACGAGGTCAACGTCCTGCGCGCCGGCGCGGACTACGGCTGGCCGGAGACGGAGGGCATCGCGGGGGACACAGGAGAGCCGCCGATCACGACGATCCACCCCGACGAGGCGAGTCCATCCGGCGTCGCCTACGCGGGCGGATCGCTCTGGATCGGGGCGCTCGGCGGGCAGCGGCTCTGGCAGCTGCCCGTCGAAGGCGGCAGGGCCGCGGCCGAGCCGATCGCCCATCTCGTCGAGGAATACGGCCGCATCCGCACGGTCGAGGCCGCACCCGACGGCTCGCTGTGGCTGATCACGTCGAACACGGACGGCGCGACGTGGGGCGGCACCGAGCCGCGACCCGGCGACGACCGCATCCTGAGGGTCGAGGTCAGCGCTCGCTGAGCCCGTTCGACGCCACCGCGCTGCGGCTCAGCCCAGCGCGGTGGCGTCGAACCTCTGAGTGCCGATCACGGCGAGCAGCTCGAGCTTCTCGCCCGCGTCGCTCCCCTCGGCCGGGAAGAACACGCGCAGGCGGATGTCCGTCTCGGCGCTCAGCACGGCCTCGCAGGTCAGCGCGATCTCGCCGATGCTCGGAACAAGGAAAGGTCTTCCGGTCGAAGCGGCGCACGGCGACGTCATGCCGCTCCCACAGCCGGCGGAACTCCTCGCTCTCCTGGAGGCTCCGGATGAGCCGCCGCACATCGGCATCGCCGCCGCGGCGGGCAGAGGTCGCGCGCAGGTCGGCCACGTGAGCCGCGGAGTGCCGCTCCCAGTCCTCCCGCGGGAAGATCGCCCGCGTCTCCGGCCGCATGAACCACTGCCAGGTCACGCTCGCCTCGACTCCCGGCGACTGATTCCTCGGCCCCACGAGCGCCGCCGCGAGGCGGTTCTGCCACAGCACGACCTCGAGATCGGTCGCGATCAGCACGGGGACATCGGCGAGGCGATCGGCGAGGCGGAGCAGCCCCGGGCTGATGTGATGTCCTCCTCGCTGAGAAGGCGCGAAGCCGGCGAGGCGGAGAAGGTAGTCGCGCTCGTCCACGTCGAGACGCAGCGCCCGCGCGAGCGACGCGATGATGGGCTCCGACGGATGGGGCCCGCGCGCCTGCTCGATCCGCGCGTAGTAGTCGCTCGAGATGCCCGCGAGCTGGGCGACCTCCTCGCGCCGAAGGCCGGGCGCCCGACGCCGCACGCCGTCGGCCAGACCGACGTCGGCGGGGCGCAGCTGATCCCGACGACGGCGGAGGAAGGCGGCGAGCCCGGCGCGGTCGATCATGACCCCAGTATCGTTCGCGCGCTCTGAGCCATCCAGGGACGGGTCGTCCCTGGATGAAGCGGGCCTTCCTGCATCCCGGAGCGCCCGCGACCGTGGAGGCACCGCACCGAAATCAGATGGGAGCCGTGATGTCCCCGCCGGATGTCTCCACACGCCAGGGCTCTGCCCGCGTGATCGCGGTGCTGGGCGCGCTCGTCGCGCTCGGCCCGCTCACGATCGACATGTACCTGCCCGCGCTGCCGCGCGTCGTCTCCGACCTCGGAGCGTCTGACGCCCTCGTCCAGCTCACTCTCACCGGGACCCTGCTGGGCCTCGGGCTCGGTCAGCTCGCCATCGGCCCGCTGTCCGACGCCCTCGGGCGCCGTCGTCCGCTCCTCGCCGGCGTCGCCGTGCACGTCATCGCTTCCGCGCTCACCGCGTGCGCCGCCGACCTCGCCGCGATGGGCGCGCTGCGCATCCTGCAGGGGCTCGGCGCCGCGGCGGCGACGGTCGTCGCCATGGCGATCGTCCGCGACCTCTTCGACGGGCACCGGGCGGCCGCAGCCGTCTCCCGCCTCATGTTGGTGATGGGCGTCGCGCCCATCCTCGCGCCGACGCTCGGGAGCGCCGTGCTGGTCGTCGGCGATTGGCGGTGGGTGTTCGCTGTCCTCGCCGTGCTCGGGATCGGCGTCATCGTGCTCGCCGCTCTCGCCCTCCCGGAGACCCTCCCTCCCGCACGGCGGCGCACGCTCGGCATCCGGCAGGTGCTCGCGTCGTACCGGGCGGTCGTCGACGATCCGCACTTCCGACCGCTCGTCGCCACGACGGCGCTGAGCTTCGCGGCGATGTTCGCGTTCGTCGCGGGCTCGTCCTTCGTCCTGCAGGGGCAGTACGGCATGGACGAGCAGCAGTTCAGCGCGATCTTCGGCTCCTGCGCTGTCGTGATGGTCGCGAGCTCCCAGGTGAACCCCGTGCTGCTGCGGCATCACCGACCCGAGCGCATCGCCGCCGCCGGACTCGCGGCCGTCCTCGTCGCCGGCGTCGTGCTCATCACCCTGCAGCTGCTCCAGGTGGGCGGTGTCCTCGGCTTCCTGCTCCCCGTCGCCGTGATGCTCGCCGGCGGATGGCTCGTCATCCCGAACACGACGGCGGCCGCCCTCTCGCGCCACGGCGAGGCGGCAGGCACCGCCGCCGCCGTCATCGGCGCGGCGCAGTTCACCTGCGGCGCGCTCACGGCACCCGCGGTCGGAACCCTCGGCGGCGATGGACTCGCGACCGCCGTGGTGATGTCGGCGGCGGTCGCGCTGGCCGCCGTCGCGCTGACCCGCGCCCTCCTCCCCCTCCCCGCACTCACGACAGGAGAACTCTCATGACCAGCACCCAGCACCCCATCGGAACCGGCTTCTCACCCGCCTCCACCGCCGAGGAGGTCGCCGTGGGCATCGACCTCGCCGGGAAGAACGTCATCATCACCGGCGGGCACCAGGGCCTCGGCCGCGAGGCGACCCGCGTCCTCAGCGCAGCAGGAGCATCCGTCACGGTGGCTGCACGCGATCCGGAGCGCGCCGCCGTCGCGCTCGAGGGCATCGCCCGCGTCGAGACCGCGCAGTTCGACCTGCTGGACCCGGCCTCGATCGACGCCTTCGTCGCCGGCTTCCTCGGGTCGGGTCGTCCGCTCCACATCCTGATCAACAACGCCGGGATCATGGCCGGCCCGCTCGTGCGCGACGCGCGCGGCTACGAGGCGAATCTCGCCACGAACCACCTCGGCCACTTCCAGCTCACGATCGGCCTCCTCCCCGCGCTGCGGGCAGCGGCCGGCGCCCGCGTGGTGAACATGACCTCCGGCGCCCACCGGCTCACGGGCATCCGCTTCGAGGATCCGAACTTCCTCGTCGACGACTACGACGGGCACGTCGCCTACGGCCAGTCGAAGACCGCCAATGTGCTGTTCGCCGTCGAGCTCGACCGCCGGTGGGCGGAGGTCGGCATCCGCGGCTACGCCGTGCACCCCGGCATCATCGTCGGCACGTCCCTCGGGCCGGCGCGCGCAGTCGGCGAGCGCATCGAGGCCCCGCAGGAGCTCCAGCGCGCGCAGGGCCTGATCGACGCGGAAGGGCGGCCGGTGATCGCGCCGGAGCACGGACTCAAGACCGTCGCGCAGGGTGCGAGCACCATGGTGTTCGCGGCGACGAGTCCCCTGCTCGAGGGCATCGGGGGCGTCTACCTCAAGGACAACGACATCTCCGCGGTCGACGCAACGCCGATGTCCGTCGCGTTCGACGGCCCGCCGCCCACCGATGTCGCGCCGCACGCGATCGATCCCGATGCCGCTCGACGGCTGTGGCACCTGAGCGAGGAGCTGCTGACCGCAGGCGGTGGCGCCGAGTCGGCGCCTGCTGCGCACTAGGGCGTGTCTCATAACCGTTTGAGCCAGATGGTGATCGCCCGCAGTACGGGAGCGGTGGAGAGCCGAACCGCGGATCGCGCCGGCGAGGTGGTCCGCGAGCGACCCCGCCACGATCTCGTCGTCCGTCACAAGGTCCTGGCGGCGGAGCAGACGCTGGCGAGTGGATGCGGGAGTCGGGCAGCAGGAAGTGGGGCGTCGTCGCCTCTTCGTGCTCGCCGTGGCCGAGCATCATGTGGGCGAGTTCGTGGAGCACGAACTGCTGCCGATGCAACGCCGACTCACTTCGCGCGTGAAGGACGAGGTCCTCGGTATCCGTCATCAACCACAACGCGCAGATGCCGTCCTGGTCGCTCAGATTCGCGAGTTCCACGATCCGAATCGGGCGCTGTCTGCGTAGTTACAACGCGCCGACGAGGTTGTCGAATGAGAAAGCCTCGCCGAGCGCGAGCTCTGCCATGGCCGTCGACACGGTCGCTTCGATGTTCACGGTTCCACTCCTTCCGCATCCATCCGACCCGTCGCAGCGCACGCACCCGCCGGGCCAGCCGCTATCTGTTCGCCACTTCCTTGTCCAGGAATCGACTGATCGCCTCGAGCGCCTCTGGTGAGATGTTGCCGAGCGTTCGCACCGCGTACGACTTCACCTTCTCGGCCCGCATCGACCGGACAAGATCAAGCTGCGCCCTGACCTTCGCCGGCATCGGCGCGTCGTCCCCGTCGGCAAGGAATGCGGCGTCGACGTCGAAGAACTCAGCGAGTACCTCGAAGAGCGGACGGTCCTGCACATAGCGGTGCCCGTTGACCATGTAGGTCCATCGAGACCGGGACAGGTTGACGCCCCGGTCGCGCGAACGCGGCGATCTGGGAGTACGTCGGCTCAGCTCCCGTCTCGGCAATGGCAACGTCAAGCAGCAGGCGCAACCGCCTGGCCAGGCCCTCGGCCGCGGCCTTGCTCTCATCTTCTGTCATGTTCCCCTGCCCATCCTCCGCCTTCGGGTAAGGCTCGGTTGGGTCCCGCCCGCGTTTGAGCATGCTCAACGCGAGGGGTGGATACGACGACATCGCCGAGCGGGGTCGACATGCCAGACCTCCGTGACCGCATGCCAGACCGGCGCGGCCGAGATCACACGACCTGGCTAGAACTCGCCCAGCACCTGCTCCAGCCGCATCACCATCTCGGTGACCTGAGCATCGTCGACGATGTACCGGACGCGCTGTCCGCGGGTCGCGACATCACGCGGCGGATCAGCAATGATCAGGCCCGCGTCGAGCAGCCTCTCGAGCCCGTTGTAGACGGTGAGCGCGGGGATCTCGAGCGCGTCGGCGATCTCACCCCTGGTCTGGCCAGGGTTCTTCCGCAGGTGACCGATGATCGTCGCCTGCATCATGTTCCCGAGAGCCTTGATCGGATCCTCCGCGAAATCACTGTTCGCGGGGCGAGCGTAACGGGGCACCGCCCCAGTCTGACGCATGCGAGATTCACTCGTCCATGGAACGGAAGCGAAAAACGCTTCCCCTTCGCTAGGGTAGTGTTATATGCTTCCCTCATGTCAAGGCCGTCAGGAGCCACGGGAAGCGCGCGAGGCAGCTAATGTCGCGCCCTCGAACTCCCGCGCGCCGGGGTGCTATCTGGGCTGTTGTCGGCGGCATCATCGTCGTCGCCGCGATCGCGGCGATCATCCTCTCGGCCGTCACGGCACAGGCGCCGACCACCGAACCCTCTCCGAGCAGCGATCCCCGCGAGACGTCCGCCCCGCCCGCGACGGCGCCTCCCACCGGCGAATACGTCGACGACACGGCGTCCGAGGAGGGCTGGGCACCCGAGCCGATCACGACCGACCCTGAGGACTACGTGCGCGCGGCGCTGGCGACTGCCTCCACGTTCGACACCCAGCTGACCACTCGACAAGAGTGGCTCGCGTACCTCGACACCTGGTTTACGCACGACACCCGCTACACGTCCGAGGCGGACCGCGAAGAGGACATGCGCGCCTCGCAACTCGAACTGCGCCAGGGCGTCGTGCTCCCCGAGGACAGTGCCTGCGTGCATCGCGAGGGGACAGGTTGAGTGGCTCGTGAGCGAGTCCGGCGAGCTACCCTAGACCTATCCCCAACTCCGACGGAGGGAGCCAACATGGGCGGATTCCAGGACCGGACGCTCAGCCTGCTCGTACCCGCGAATTTCATCAGGGCGATCCGCGAATCGGGCTACGTCAGCCTCTCCACGTCGCTGGCAGAACTGATCGATAACTCGCTCCAAGCGAATGCTGCAGTCATCGACATCACGGTCGATCGGAGCGATCCTGATACGCTTCCTCGGATCTGTGTCGAAGACGACGGCGACGGTATGACCCACGACGAACTGGCGGCTTGCCTTCGCTTTGGTGGATCATCTCGCTTTGACTCGCGCTCCTCTCTTGGGCGGTTCGGTATGGGGCTACCTGCGGCATCGCTAAGCCAGGCACGCAAGGTCGAGGTGACAGCATGGCAAGCGGACACCGCTGCGCGGGCGGTTCACCTCGATGTCGACGCGGTGGCGCGCGGCGAGGAAGCACTGTTGCTTCGCGATGGCGTGAGAGGCGCCGCATCGTCAGGCTGCCGGGTCGTCTGGACGGAGTGCGACCGGATTGAGTACCGGCGCCTCGCATGGCTCGAGCGCGCGCTCCACCGCGATCTTGGCCGGATGTTTCGGAAGTTCCTCGCCCGCGGCGTGACGCTGCGGATCAACGGACATACGGTCGAACCGCTCGATCCGATGTTGCTTTCTACGGAACTCAATGGCCACGCGGCCCGGCTCGCGTTCGAGCCAATGCGCTACGAGATCGCTACCACGACCGGCGACACGAGTTTTGTAACGGTCACGTTCACGGTCCTCCCCGTCACTCGCTGGCATCACCTCGACAACACCACGAAGCGGAAGGCCGGCATTGTGGGACACGGCGGTGTCTCGATCCTGCGCGCGGGGCGGGAGATTGCCAACGGCTGGTACCTCATGGGGGGCAAACGGAAGGAGAACTACGACGACTGGTGGCGGTGCGAGATCGAGTTCGACCCCGCGCTCGACGAGCACTTCGGAATAACCGTCAACAAGCAGGGGGTGCGCCCCACCGCGGCGCTTCGTGAAGCGCTCGAACCCGAACTGGAGTCCATCGCCCGCGTCTTGAACGCCCGCGTCCGCCGTGCCTTCGAGGAGGTAAAGTTCGAGGCAGCCGTGCAAGGCGCTTGCCGCATCGCCGGCGCCGCCGACGCCGACCTCCCGGTGATCCGCACCTCGGGACGCACCACCGGAGCGCTGAGCTACCACCTTGGGGCAGATCAAATGTCGGGAGAGTCGATGTTCGATTTGACACTGAAGCAGCGCCACCTATACGTCACGATGAACATCGACCATCCGGGCTTCACCGCACTGTACGTCCCGCTCCAGGAGTTGGGCGACTCAGGTGCGCCCGTTCGCACGGCACTCGAACTGCTACTCCTCTCGTTCGCGCGATCGGTCGCCTCTGTCGGTGCGAGCGAGCAGGATTGTCGTGACCTGCTCCGCGTATGGGGTGCGACCTACGGACGGATGCTGCAGAAGTCATGAGCCACGAGAACGAAGCGAAGTTCATCAACATCTCACTGCCCAGGGGAACACGCCGCGTCGAGCGCGAGGGGTTCCTCCGACTCTGCAAGGCGCTCACCGCGGCGGCTCTCGACCCGACCGAGGCCATCGACCGGACGCGCTGGTTCGAGCAGGCGAAACTGGGCGATCTCTACAACCAGCCAACCCTGGCAGCGGCCGCGCATACCTTGATCGACCTGTTGGACCAGGGGTGGCAATTGACCGACTACAAGCACGGACCACTGCTGGCTCCGCCACCGTCGCACGCCGACCCCGAGATCGAGAAGGTACGGATCCGACGCCAAGAGCATCTGCGGCGTGACCCACAGCTTCGGAAGCCGAGCGTCAGACGGTTTGTCGAAAGGATGGAGAAGCCCCGCGAACACGGAGGACGACTAGTCTCCATCTTCAGCCTCATGCGCGATGGGCGTGAGTTGGCCGACGCCCTAGAGCGCGACCCCAATCCCGAGACCATCATCCGCCCATATATCCAGATCGTCGATGGCGGAAAGTGCGACCTGACGGGCTTCGCCCTCCACGACATCTGGCGCTATTTCCGTCACACCTGGTCGAACGCCTACTTCACGGTCCCTGGACGCTCGATGCCGATCCTCATTCGAGATGCGGCGACACCGAACCATGCTGTGATCGGCCTCGCCGCCATCTCAAGCCCCGTCGTCCAGATTGCCGAACGCGACCAGTGGATTGGATGGGACACCGACACGTTCCTAGAGTCGGTGCGCGCCAACCCGACGGACGAAATCGCCGTGTGGATCACCGAGCGTATCGACGCTCAACTCAGTGAGATCTACTTCGATGACCTCCTTCGGGACGGAGTCCTCCAGCCTACGGACCTGCGGCACCCCACCCCCGACGCCATCGCCCTGCTTCGGGCTGATGCAGAGCGACATCGCCAGAAGCATCACCGCGGCCCCCTCCAAGCTATGCGTCAGATTGAGCAGGACTCCTGGCTGGAGCGCGCGCTGACGCCGCTCTTTCGGAGCAAGCGCGCTTCGGTGCTCGCGGAAACCCTGGAGATCGCCTTCGTCCTCGGCCCATTCCTACGCCCGACTCCAACGGCCGAAGGGTTGAAGGAGGCCCTCGAGAACTCGAAGGCTCGGACGCAGATCCGCCGACTTGTCCGTCGCGCTCGAGGCGAACGCGTAGGCACCGTCATCGCTGACCTAACGGTGTGCGGTGCTGTCGCGCCGTACAGTGCGCTCGCTGCAGGCAAGCTGGTTGGAGCGCTTGCGGTCTCCCCGAAGGTCGTCGCGGCGTACCGCGCCAAGTACGCCCGCCCCAGCGAGATTGCCTCGTCAATCGCGGGGCGCTCCATCGAGCGCGAGTCGCGCCTCTCATTCATCAGCACCACTTCGCTCTACGGCAGCGGATCAAGTCAGTACAACCGACTTCGCTGGCCGGCTGATGTCATGGGCGGCTCGCGCGATGAGCAGATCAGTTTTCAGCAGCTTGGTCGGTCACGCTCATTCGGCACGTCGCAGTTCAGCGACGAGACCGTAGACGCGCTCGTGCGTTTGTCGCGACTCAATGGAACGACGGTTCGTGTCAACAGCCTTTTCGGCGAAGGCGTCAGCCCGCGCCTGCGGAAGGTCCGGCTCGGTCTCGCTGCGCTCGGGTGGCCGACGAACGAACTGCTTAAGCATGGCCGCGAACGCATCGTCTACGGCGTGCGCCTGGTGGAAAACCTGCGCGACTACTCGCTTGGCATCGATTCCGATCCGACGTATCTGATCGACGCTGATCTCACAAATGGTGAGGTAGAGGTCGCGCGCTGGTGGTTCGAGCGCTGGGGACGTCGCCGAGCGGAGCAAGCGCCGGTGCGGGAGTCGATGCGTGCTCATCGACTAGTGCGACCGTTCCGGCATGCGGCGCGAGTACCGCTGCCGAGCGGTGAGAGGGCAGAGATCGAGCAGAGCGACGGGACGCTCTGCGTCGAGAACCTCTAGGAAGAGACGACCTGGAACACCTCCGAGGCGGCCGTGAGGAGAGCAACCGGCGCATTCGTTTCGGGATCGAGCTCGTGGCGCAGCCCGAGTAGACGAACGTGATCACCAGTCGCGAAGGGCGGTGTTGCCGAGGTGGTTCGGAGCAGCAGGCGCTGGATTCCCGTTTCGGGGTCAATTACCCACCAACTCCGCTGCCCGTTCTGCTTCCCGATCTTCCCCTCGTAGTCGAACCACTCCCCGTCGCCGATGGCCGTCAGCTCTTGAGTCGACTCGTCCCAGTACGCAGCGCACAAGTGACGTACCGCACACCGTTCGCAGTTCGCTGGACTCGGCAATGGCGTGGGCAGCGTCGATTTCAACTCGACATCGGCGTACTCAATCAGAGCTGACACGGCTACGCGGAGCGCGTCCAGGTCTGCGCTCGACGGAACGGGAACATCGACGTCACGGTCGCGATACGCGACCGTGAGGCTCGCCGCCGGAAGTCGGGCAGGGTTCGCCTGCCGGTCCGCATCCCAGAGCAGGGCGTACAACCGCAGTTGCTCGTGATGCCCTGGAGCTTCGACCCCGGTCTTGTAGTCGACGATGTCGACTGAGACCCCAGAGATGGTGAGAAGGTCGACACGCCCGAGCAGCCGCAGTTCGTCGGCGACGAGCACCGCTTCGGCGTGCGATCCCTTCCCGAGAGCTCTGCGCGTGGGCTGGCCTCCACGCGCGGCAGCACTCCCGTCCCGCATGTCGCTCGACGCAGATGGACGTGGGACTAACACTGTCCGGCTGAGGTAGGTCTGCACCTGGACACGAGCATCCGGGATCTGAGCACGAAGCTCGCGCGCTATTCTGCGATGGCGATCGAGGTCGACGCGCGGGTTACCCTCCAGCGGGGCAAGTTGCTTGGTCACCACCTCTTCAACGACGGCGGTGATTCCGCCTAGATCGCGGAGCACCATTGTTGCCTCGACTGCCTGTGGCGACTCCACGCCCGCCTCTGCGAGCGCCTTGACAACGACTTCGAGCGTGCTGTGAACGACATCTCCGAACAAGGCGCGCGTACTCGGTAGCGACGGGTAGCCACGACCATCCCAGAGGTCTGGGTACGTGGCCCGCGCCAGCGCAAAGCGGCGAGGACAGGCTTCGATCTCCTTCAGGGACGAGTAACTCCAGTAACTCGGCGGCGAAGGGAGCAAGGCTCGGCTCCGCGCAATGCCCGTGTCGAGCATGCCTGCTATCTCAGTCACGCCAGCGCCTTCTCAACCTGGTGGCTGGCGCTCGGCAGATTCCGTGAAATCACGATGTCGTCGATGAGACGAACCGGAATGGTCGTCTGGTTCTCCTTGGCGTCGTTGAGCGCGGGGTCTGGCGCAAGGTCAGGAGTCAGAGGGCCATGAACACCGAAGATGAACTGCCGGTCGCCCCTCGTCGCCAGGATCGGTGCCAGCACCTGCCCGATGCCGGCAATGTTGACCTGCTGATCGCGCTCGAAGGTCACGCCAGCGATGTCGCGCCCGATGAGGTCGCGATACAGGCGGTCCGTCGAGAGCGCCAGGCGAGCCTCGTCAAGCCTCGGCGCGGTGCCGTCGAGCAGGTAGCGGAGTAGGCTCGCACCGACTTTGCGATCGAGCAGGCCGTGCTCGAAGCGATTACGGAAGCTCCGCAGGCAGCGATAGCAGGACTCGTCGCAGTCCGCTGGGCACGCTTCGAGCCGCTGCAGGGTCTGACGAAGGATGTCGATGCCGAAGTGTTCGACTCGTCGTGAGAACCCCGCGCCACCGGCAAGTGTGTCGTAGAGATACACCTCTGCCTCGAGTCCCTCCGCGCCGCCCAGCGTCAGCGCTGGGCGGAACTCGGCCTGAAGTTCCGTGGCCTCGATGTCCAACCGCTGCGTAGCCGCGATCGTCATCGCCTCCGCGATGGTGCGAAGCGCGACCTGGGTGGAGAGGAGTTGAGGGCCAAGGCGCACGGGACGCTTGACCTTGAAGCGCACCAGCAGCACATCGGTAATGAAGTCGGTCCCGAGCACGAGGCCGCTCGTCGAGGATGAGCCGGGGCAGTTCGGCTCCTGCTCGTCTGGATACGGCTTCTTATGCTGGCCCACGACGACGCCGGTTGCAGACTTGGTCGGTTCGATGAGGCCACACTTGAAGCAGTAGGTGTAGCCCTCGTTCCTTGGTCCGGTGTTCGTGACCAGCAGAGTCTCACGATGGTAGGTCTGCTGAACGCGATCGGTGACCTGAGTCCAGGCTGAGTCATCGGTAGGGCCAGGGGCGACTAGCTTGGCGCGAGTTGCGTAGCTTCGCGCCGGGGCATCATCGGGGCTGGTGCCAGGGTCTTCGTAGGCGGGGTGCGCGAACCCCGGCGGGCGCATCCAGGCCATCGCCTTGCCGAACGAGTCTTCAGACCCGCAGGCGGGGCACTCGCGGATTTCACCACGGTGCGCCTCCTCCTGATCGAAGTAGTTGGCGTAGTGGCATACCGTACATTCGAAGTAGAGCTTGTGCCCCTGCCATGCTTTGTACCGCTCAGCCCTTACCGGAGAGTAGACCGCGCCGGAACGCCATTCTTTATTGTCGATCCAGACGACTTTGCCCGGTGCGTATTGAGTCAGTGCCACCGGAAGCCCTTGGCTCGGCGCGTAGCGGAACGCTGCTCGAAAACGCTCGGACCTATCCACGTCGAAGACGTGGAATCCCGCTACGTCGGTCGGGAAGGCATATCGAGGAAGCACGCCCTTGTAGAGCAGACGGTCGAGCAGATTGGTCTGGCTGCGCTGAGGGCTTGGCTCATCCGCGCCGTCCTCGCCGGGGCCTTCCGCCTCGACCTCTTCAGGCTCTGGCGGGAGATCCCCCTCGACCGGCTTTGGCAGCATACCCTCGGCCGTCAGATCGAGTGCCTCGTCGATGTCCTCCAGCGTCCTGCTGACGATGCCATCGAGGACAGTATTCCGACTCTCGGACGTCAACTCAGATGGGAGCCAGCCATCGATGTCGTTCCTGAGCTGTGCCTCGTGCGTTTCCAGCCAGTGTGCGAAGTCGGTGCGATTCAGAGGGGACTGGGCGCCGACGAACTCCTGAACCGTCCCGAGCACTTCGAACAACTGGGATGATTGCGTCGAGGGGTCGAAGGTCGGCAGCCGATCCTGGTGATACCGCTGAAGCAGATAGGCAACGACGTGTCGACGAGCAATCTCGTCGTTGTCCATCGTGAGCACGGGATCGTCAACGCGGCCACGGATCATCTCGGCTGGCTCGCGGAAGTAGTGGTCATCGTGCGTGTCGGCACTACCGAAAGCGATCACGGTTGCCACAGAGTTGCCGCGACGTCCGGCACGACCAGCTCGCTGCTGGTAGTTGGCGCGGGACGGCGGCATGTTGCGGAGGGCGACGCCCGAGAGCGCGCCGATGTCGATTCCGACCTCCATCGTTGTCGTACACGACAGCACGTCGATGGCTGCCCGCTCCTGAGCGTTCGGTCCAGGGAGGCCGAGGTTGACGTCCTGAAAGAGCAATTCGTGCTCCTCTGCCTTCGAGAACACCGCGTCGGACTGCGCCGCGTTGAGCTGGGCGGTGTGCTCGGCCGCGATGATGCTCATCGGCGGTTCAGGCGGATTGGCGAGCGCACGGACGGTGCTCGCGCGGTAGTAGCCCTTGCGCGCCTGGAAGACAGGGTCCGTCTCAGGATCAAGAACGCGGACTTCGTCAACTCCGCAGTTGGCGCACTTGTTCGCACCAGGGAACGGCCGCTGGGTATAGCGGCAGCGTTCGCAATAGCCCCACTCGCCGCCGAGTTCGAGCGCAACCCGACTGGCGAGCAGATAGTACTTGTTTCCTGCCGTCTCGCAGAACTTCTGGCGCAGCGTCGGCAGCCAGCCCTGGTTGAACTGCTTGCTGATGGTAGCGGAGCCAAGCCATCGCTCGAAGGGGCGGAACTTGCCGGAGTGCGGACGCACGCCCTCCTTGACGCCACGCCAGTCGGCGGTCATAGACTGGAACCAGATGCCCCACGACGGCGTGCTCCACTGCGCCAGCCACAGGCGCACGAGGGCCAGCTTCCGCTCGTCGCTGTCTGCGACTCCTGGTATATCCGGCAGGACGTCGAGGAGGTCCTCACGAAGCGACCCCCGTTCGCGTAGCGAGGCAAGTCCGAGCGACGACAACCCGTAGTAGCGATCGGTCAAGGTCTTGTAGATGGCTTTGAGGAGCGACTCCGGCGTCTGCGGCTGCATCATGACCAGTTCGGTCCGCGCATCATCGTTTCCGTCGAGTGCACCAGCATCCAGAACCCGCCCAACGTCAGCAAGCGCACTCATCGACTCGCTCGGACGAAGCTCAGGGCGAAGACGCACCGATAGCCTCTTCGCCCCCACCATCGAGGCAAGCGTCAAGTGGTCAAGGCTGAGTTGCTTGCCGATCCCGGGGATGGTCGAAAGCTCGCTCCACCCACGCACGATGAGCGGCCGGATCACGTCGCGCATGGCGTAGCTCTGGAGGTTCGGCGCGAGTCGAGCTGCCACCTGCCGAGAGTCCGAGAACGCCAGCACCTTTCGACCGCGCAGCGGCGCGAAGTCGTTATACGGGCGTGACGGGGGCTGAACCTCGATCTGTCGCGTTACCAGCGCCTGGAACGGCTGGTCACCCTTGGTCTGATGGTCCTGCACTGAGGACCGACCGAATCCAGCTCTCTGTCCACAAACCCCGCAAGGACTGAACTCGCCGTTCGCCTTGACCTCGCTGGTACCGTCCACTTCCTCGTCGTCGGCGATGCCGACGTCGCCGGTTCGCTTGCCTGGCAGATACACCGTGCGAACCCGCGAACCGAGTTTCATCGGGTCGAGACGCCCGGTGACGAGGTCGAGGTCAGCGGGCTGTGTGACAAGTTGCGGATCGGGCTCCTCCATGAGCAAGTCGAGCGGCTGGAGTTCCTGGACCGCACCGGAAGCCACCTGGAAGCTGTTGCCCGGTTCGTGCCAAAGCGAGGACGGGTTCGCAAGATCGTCCGTGTAGGCACGCAGATACGCCGATCCACAGTGCCGACAGGTGAAGAGCTCGAAGACTCGGGAACCGCAGGAGCAAGTCGCCTGGGGCTGTGCGTAGAGCTTGCCGACGGGGCCGGGCGTCGAGTATCGCTCCCGATCTACGTGCGGGCAGTCGGCATCGGCGCACGCCCAGAGGCCGGGCAATCCCCGATAGAAGGCGTGGACGCGGCACGGGAGAAGACCCGCGTCGTCTGGCTTGAGACGAGCAGCACTCCCCAGCGCGACAAGGGCGGTGATTGCGCGATCCGCTGTCTCCTGATCGACACCAGGGAACACTTTCGCGCCGAGCTCGCTGACCGGCTGGGCCTGCTGCATCGTCTCGTTCACAAGCAGGTTCATGGGTTCGTAGGAGGCGAGCGCCTTGTCGAGGAGCGCGCCGACCGTCGTGCCTGGTTCGGCGGTCAGTCCGCGATACGACAGGAGGCCGGCGACGGCTTCGATGCGCTTGTCCTCTGTGGCGCCGTCATAGAAGTCTTCAAGCGAGACCGCCGCGAGTTGGGAGGCGTCGACAGCAGAACCGACGCCTGCCCTCGGACGAAGTGCCAACTTCCCGACGATCGTGCGGAAGTCGTCGGCGTCCTTGCCACTGAGCTGCGCGGCGAAGTGCCGCGCGTAGTCGGCGCTGTCGAAGCTCGCACTCGTGGCGATCACCTGAAGGCGATCCGCATCAATACCCAGCCGGGCACGCAGCCGCCGTAGGAGCAGGGCGACCTCGGCTCCCGCTGCGCCCCGGTAGAGGTGTGCCTCGTCAATGATGAGCAGGAACTTCTCGTCGGGATTGGTCGCCAACCATGCGCGCGTTGCATCGAAGACCGGGCGCTCCAGCGGGCGCATCAACATGTATTCGAGCATCGAGTAGTTCGTGATGAGCACGTCTGGCGGGGCGCCAAGCACCTCATGCCGCGTCAAGAGTTCGGCGTCGCGCGGCTGAAGGACGGCGCGCAAGAACTCTCCGTCCTTCTTCCAGCGCGACCCCTTCGCCCCATACCACTCGCGGAGATCTGGCTTCGCGGGCCACTTCCCGCGTTCCTTGAGCTTGCCGACGAGTGCGGTGGCGTCCGCGTGATACCGCGATGCCGGGTCATCGCTCCGGTCGAGCAGATCGATGTAGAAATCCTCAATGGACTTCAGCCGCTGCTGGTCGCGTTCTACCTTCCGCACTCCGGGGTAAAGCGTGCGGCTGGTGTACCTCGCGAAGCGCGCTGGGCGCTCGGCCCACGACTGAAACTGACTCGTCACGCGGGTATCACCGAGGAGCAAGCGGAGTCGACCGAGTTGGTCGTTCACGAGCGCGTTCATCGGGTAAAGGATCAAGGCGCGCACCGCAGGACGAGCGAACGAGTCCGGGCGGTTAGCTGCCTCCGCCGCGAGCTTCGCCAGCATCGGGAGCAGGAACGACTCTGTCTTGCCAGAGCCGGTACCCGTGGTCACCGCCAGGCTCAACCCGTCACGCATGGTGAGCTCCAGAGCTTCTGCCTGGTGCGTGTAGGGCGGGTCATAGAGGAGCGGCGTTCCTTCGTCCGAACTCGTGAGACGAGCGAACAGCGTCTGAACTGCTGGGTCGAGCGCCAACTCCACGAAACGCCGATCGGTCTGATAGCGCGGGGTGCTCTCGATGAACGGTGCCCGGAAGATCACGCCGTCCTCGTCCAACAGCGCGCGTCGTTGTTCGATGAGCGTCGGATGCCCTACGTGATAGGTCGCTTCGATGTAGTCGCGCAGAGCAGCCTGAATCTTGGTGATCGTCTCAGCGATCGTTGGTGCCTCTGCCGTCACTGGACTTCCTCATCGGTCGTGGTGGTCATCCACAGGGTCTCGGTCAACACCGACGCGAGACCTGTCAGCGCGGATGTCGGGAGCCGGTAGGAGAACAACGCACCGCGCGACTTCTCCACCGGCAATCCGACGAGTCCAAGGTATCGCTCCGCCCAACTCGGCAGCGGCGAAAAGAAGTCAACGACCGCCTGCGCGGGATCGACTCCGGGCACGGGACGAGTGCGGTACTGAAGCGGGGTGCCCCGCGCCGCGTCGATCGCGGCTTGGAGCCGCCACGCCTCGTCGCGCCCCGGCGCCACAGAACTGTCGACGGGAAGATCAAGAAGGCGTTCGGGAGTGCCGTCGACCAGTCGCACAAGGCACCAACGGTCCGCGCCATACGCCTGGGGACGCCTCCCCACGAATTCGCCGGAGTCGCCCTCGGCCGGATCGCGCCAGCGACCGCGATAGTACGTCGGACGAGTAGCGGGATCGATGATCGTCAGGCCGTCAACGAAACCTGCGGCCAGTGCGACGTCGAGTCGAGTCCGGTACTCCGCCAGGTAGTCGAGTGCCGGCACCGAACTCGGCTGCCCGATCCACCGTGTCTGGCTGATCTCGTGCAGACCCGCAGCACGAAGACGCGCCACGGCGTCGTCCGGGTCGAGTACCGCCGTGCGTGTGTATCCCTCGTGCTCAAGGGTGATGTCGCTTCCGACGAGCGCCAGGCTAAGAGGCCGGATGCCCGTCACGAGGTAGCGACCGGGAGACCGCTCGATGAAGCTTGGTGGCCCGAGATAGAGCAAGCGAGTCGCCCGATCGCTGGTCGCGTCGACCAGTTCGAGCAGATCTCCCGTCGAGATCATCTGGTCGAGCGTCGCCATCAGGTCATCCCGTGTTGGCGGCTGCGGGATCACCGGCATCAGGACTTCCAGTACCGCGTCCACGAGCGCCCTCGGCGTCGTCGGGCAGAGAAACGCGGCCGCCCGCCGAAGCGAAGCGCTCAATGCTTCCGGGTAGTCCAACGCGATGCTGCCGGCATCCAGCCCCAGCACTCGTACCGAGGTCGCGGAAACCTCGTCGGCAGTCCGTAGCGAAAGCTCCATCAGAATCCCCTCACGGCATCCTCTGCGTCCTTGAGCGCCCGCGTGCCAAGCACGGCAAAGCGCGCGGCCCGCAGCAGGATCGGCGAGTTCAGTACGTGCTGGAGCAGCACTCTGCGCTCGCCTGCCTCCCACTGCAGTATCTGCCCAGGATGCCCCGCGAGGGTGAGGAGGAAGCGAGCCGTCGAAGGGCGGTTTACGATCCCGTTCGCGCGGATTGCGCTCTCCGCGACTTCGGCAAACCCAATCAAGAGTGACGCTGGATTGAGCCAAGCGTGGAGGTTCATGCCGATCGTCCTTGCCAGCTTCCTCTGTTCATCGACTTCTCCGACCGCGCGCTGCATGTCATCGAGAAAGTCCTCCAATCCGTCGGCGCGCGCGATGTCTCGCTCGACCGATGCCCATCGACCTCCCGCGATGAGCGACACCAAAGCTCGGGTAATCGCTGCCAGCACCATGTCGCGCTGAAACTGCGCGAAAACGTCACCGGGCAAATCAGCGTCGGCCCATTGCTGGTAGGCGTTCACAAGCTTCATCGCTTCCTCCGGTGTCTTGCTCCCCGTCGGAACGTCAGGGATGAGACGCCGCACCCCTCGAAGTTGGTTCGGGTCTGTCGGAAGCAGGACCGTCGCCGTGGCATCGACGCCCTCCCCGGCAACCGCGCGGAGCAGTCCGCCAGACGCCGGAACCTCGATGTCCACTCCGGCCTCGCAGACGCTGGCAGCCAGCGGCGACTCCACGCGAAAGAGTTCGACGCGCGTCGCGCCGCTGTCCGTCCGATCGATTAGACGCGCACGGTTGATTTCACGATCTCGAAGCAACTGCCATCGAAGCGGTTGGAAGCCCCGATCCGCCGAGAGGACGGCATACCCCACGCCAGCACGAGAGACCGAAAGCTCAATCGACTCAGCCCGATCGAAGGAGCGGCTGAAGCGGGTGTCGCCGCGAACCTTCTTGGCGACACCAGCCCAGTCGGTGTCACGGAGCGGCAACGTGATCTGCTGACGAATGTTGGCAAGCTCAGCACTCGTCTCCGACCGGAGCACGACGGCAAGGTCGACGTGAAGCCCCTCGGGGCCGGCGATGGTGATAGCTTCCGGCTCCCACAGTTCGCTCATAGTAGGGCGAGCCGGGGATGCCAGCAGGCGGATTCCCTCGCCAGCCTCGGCCGCCTCGGAGCGCGCCTGCGGATCACGGATGGTGACCTGCAGAGATCCCTCGACAAGGGTCTGCTGCTGGGCACCCGTGAGTGTCACCCTCAACTCGTGCGAACCGACAGGCAAATCATCGAGGCTCAGGAAGAGTTCGCGTTCGCCATCCGGCCAATCCAGTGTGTAGCGGTTGCCAGCGATGATGAACGTACAGCCACTCGGGATCTGTTGAACGTGGATGCCGATAAGCCCTGGCTCACCAGCCAACCACTCGACCGCGCCCTCACCGTCCCACGCACTGGCGGCGAAGCCGACTGGACGAATAAACGCGTCGGACATGACGCTCAGACCCGAAGCGACCAGGGCAGCGGTGGCTTCCTCGGTGAGACGCTCGGGGACGGCAAGCCGCACCGCCTCAGCACCGACAACGTCGAGTGCGGTCGGCTCCACCCAGGGCAGATCAGGCACCGACCACTCGTCGTCATGGAGGACGTAGTAGGTGCTGTTGGGGCGGATCAGTTTGCACTTGACCTCAACGGCTGACCCCGGAGCGCGGCGCTTGAAAAGCCAGATCGGTCCGCGGCTGACCTCCACCTGATCTCGGACGAGTGCATTGACGGCAGGCTCGCCGTTCTCCAGTTGGATGAATGGCACCTCGGGGTTTGGGCGTCGCGTGAGACGGACTTCCTGACCTGCCGCCGTCAGTCGACCGCGCGCCACCATCGTCTGGTCGGCGCCCTCAACCCGTGCTCGCTTGGTGCGGAGTTCCTCATAGACGTGAGGCAGCCGCCCGCTGAGCGTGCTGAGGTCGGGCAGTTCCGCGAACAGTTGCCAGCCGTTCTCTCCAGCACGGAGGACGAGGCGTGGATCAGTCGGACTCGGCAGACGATCGTGCGAGGCCGATCCTGTCCCACGCGAGAGTCCTGGCTGGAACCCGCGCGCCCGTATCCGGTTGGCTGCCTGACGCGCGCGATTCAACCAGAACTTCGCCTGACGCTCTTGCTCGAGACCATCAACCAGGCGGAGCAGCGTCGAGCGGAGCAAGTAGGGGGAATCCTCCCCCTCACCGGACAGCAACGCGGCGGCGACCTGTCCGAGCAGGGAGGTGTTCTCACAAAAGATGCGGAACCGTTCGGTGTACCCCCAAGTGCGCGCCGCAAGGTGCTCGCCAAGCTCCTCGGGATTCTGGAGCAGGCTGGTCGTCAACCCCATGCGGAACTCGTAAAGGAGTTGAGCGAGATGTCGCTGCAGATAGATCGGCAGGACCGCGTGGGTGATCGGCCAGGCGATGATCGGGAAGTTCCTGGCGAACGCGCCCTTCGGGACAGCTCCGCCGTACTCGGTAGTGAATTTACGGAACCACATCCGAATACGGTCGCGGCTGCCGTACTGCGCCCATCCCGGTGTCGACTGCTCGAAGCTCAGCCAATACTCGCCGCCGATGTAGGAGTAGCCGGACTCAGCAGCGTAGACGATGAATGGGAGCCAGTTCTGCCGCCAGTAACGATGGTCGAATCCCTGCGCCACCGCATGGCGGACGGCGGCGCATAGAGCGTCTAGGTCCGTCTCGGAGAGCCCATGCTCCAAGGCGAATACTGGGGCGTCAGCGGCCAGAGTGCGCCGAGACTCCTGGAGGGCACGGAACTGCAAGTCAAGACGAACGTGGAGGTGGCCGAGCACATCGAGCGCAGTATCCGCGGTCAACGGTGTCACAGCACTTCCCCCTTCTCGTGTTGATCGCTAATTTATGCCTAACGCGCCATCGGCCTTCAGTCTGGCCCAGACCACAGACATAGTTTGATCGATAGGCAAGAAAAATGACGGTCAAGCGGTCCGGACCGACGACCCAACGCCGAGACCTATTGCTGTGGCGATGGCACCACGCCACGGGAATTAACCAAGCTTTCCGCGGACCCGCGATGTCTCGATCTCGTGCCCCAGGCAACGCGCAAGTGCACGTCCGATGGGGCAGGAGGCCGCGCTGGATGTGCGTGGGGTCCAGCGGGTGTCCGTGCCCGACTCGTAGACTCGCGTTGGAGGTCGAATGGCACCGCAATCGGCATGGAGGTCCAACGACATCGTCGCGTACAACGCCTTGCGCGACGTTGCGGACCTGGCGACCGCGGCCGTCTTGCGTCTTGTCGCGGACGGCGCGATCTCACGCGATAAGGCTGTCGCCGAGGTATCAGTGATCCGACATGAGATCTTCGATGTCGACGCATTCGACCGATCGACACTTGACACGTTGATTGATCGCCTCACGCACCGCATTGCCGAGTTCTCGAGGCCGCGGCCGTGACGGACCTCGAACTGGAAGCCGCCGAGACGCGAGCGATCTTCGACGCGACGATCGTGCCGTTCCTGTTCCCGTCAATGGACCGCCCCGAAGCTCCGGCCCTTACGCTCGTAGTCGGGCAGCCCGGCGCTGGTGCCGGCCGAGCGGCTCGGGCGCTGCTTGCGGAGCATCCTGGTGCGGCGATAGTCGACGGAGGGCGCCTGCGCGCGTTCCACCCTCGCTTCTTCGAGCTGTCGCGGTCGCGGTCCCCGGAAGCGCTGCGCATCTTCGCCGAGGCGACCTCGGTATGGCTACGTGACTGCCTGGCATATGCCCGGACGAATCGACACTCGCTCCTTCTCGAAGGATCCTTCTCGTCCGCTCGAGTAGCGATCGCCACCGCGGACCTGTTCCAACGCGAAGGCTTCGAGACGCACGTGGCCGTCGTCGGACAGTCGCGCGCTGTCAGCCTGCTGTCCGAGGCATCGCGGCACCTACTTGCAGCTCTCGACGAACGGAGCGCTCCATTCACTGACCGCGCAACGCATGACGCGGGGTTCGAGACGACGCGAGCGCTGGTGACCGCGCTCGAGGGCGACGCATCCGTCAATCGGCTAACCGTAGTCGGTCGTGCAGGCGACTGGGTCTTTGATGCCCGTCGCGCCGAAGGCTTCGCGGGAGCCAGCCGGGCGCTCGTACGCGAGCAGGTGACGCCGATGTCCGGACCCCAGGCGAGGCGGTGGCTTTCCGAACTCCGCGCAAGCACCGAGTTCGCGCTGAACACGCGCCGCGTGCACGCTCCACTGGCCGAAGTCCTTATGGAACTGCACGAGCTCGCGCTTGGCGAGGTTCTCCCTCGCCTGCCGCTGCCAGTGGAGTCCCTGGCCCGCTCCAGAGCGGAAGCGACAATCATCGCTCGGATCGACGCACTGCGGCGGGCAACACCAGCCGAGCGCACGAGTGTCGACATCGCGGAACCCGCTGCTGCCACGCCGGCGCCGCGCCTCGAAATCGGACTGGGATGAGCGAACGGGCCTCGCTGGCGCGCGTCGACCCGCTGCGCGATCAAGTTGTCGCAACCACGCTCTATGGTGGAGTCCGACCTGGGGAAGGACAACGTCATGGCTGCTGAGACTGACACGCTCGTGCCGGTTTGGGCTCTCACAACCGAGCCTGTGAGCGTTCCGAGCGTGCTCGATGAGACTGGAATGACTCCGGCCCGGCTCACAGAGCTGCGGACGGTGCTCGCGGCGCTTGCCGATGCACCGGTCGCGACGCTCGAGGCGCATCCGGTGCCCGCCGCCCGCGAACGCACAGGTGGGATCGCCCTGCACGCGGCAAGCCCGCTCGCACAGCAGCTTTCGCAACTCGTTGCGCAGACCGCGAAGGCGGCTCCCGCCAAGATCAACGTCGCGGAGACTGGTGAGGTTCTCTACCGGATGGTCGTGCCCGCCAAGGTCGCGGCGCAGGTAGGCAAGGGCCTGGTGACGCCAATGACTTCCAAGGCCGTTGCGGGCGGCGTATACAGCGCACTGCGCGACTCGACCGGGATCGTCGCCAAGGCCACGTTCGTTCCGGTCGCGGGAAAGGCCGCCGTCGCCGGGGCGGCGACGGGCTCGGCTGCCACGGCCGGAGCGGCGGTGGCGAGCGCTGGGGCTTTGACTGTGGCTGCTCCGCTTGTGCTCATGGCCGTCGCGGTCGCTGTTGCCGCGCATGCCGACCATGAGCGCCAGAAGGCGATCGAGCGGATCACTGATCTGCTTGAGCAGCTACATGAGGACAGCCTCGACGCTGAGCGCAACAATCTCGACGGCTGTCGAGACGCGATCGACAAAGCGACCGCGATACTCCTCGACCAGGGCCGGATCGGGCTTTCGCTTGGGCTCGACTCCTCGACGTTCGAGATCAACAAGGCCATCGAAGCGACCCGTCGACGGCTCACGAAGTGGCAGGCTGCGATCGACGGGCTCCCTGAAGGTCCGGTCGAAGTCGGCACGCTCACCAAGTCGTTCCCCGGCATCGACGAGGACGGCGGCACGTTCCGCGCGCATCTCGAACTCGCGCGACTCGCGATCGCTCTCAAGCGGCGAGTGTTAGTGCTGCAGGCTGTCGAGCACGCGCAACTAGACGACAATCCCTTTAAGCGCTTCCTCGGCGAACTGCATGACGACGAGCGCCGCGTCAACGAACTCGAGGCCGGAATCAGTTCCGTACTACTCAAGCTGTCGACGCTGGAGCTAAAGCGTCATGGCGGCTTCCGGATCCCGGCATTCACCCCGGGCGAAGTCGACGACCTCCTCGCGGCTGCATATCGCCTCCGCGCATTCGGTCAAGAACTCAACCTGGCGGCGCAGCCGGCCGATGTCGCAATCGAGATCGAGCGTCGCAAAGACGGGTCGCTGCTGGTGTTCCCCGCTATCGCCGCCTGACACGCCGAGAGTCTGGTCGAGCACCTCGACCGGCAGGATTCATCTGAGTACTTCTCGCGGCAGGACAGCGCAACCGGGGCACTCAGGCGCTCCAGAAGCAGCCAGCACGGGTGCAACGACGAAGGCGACGAACGCGAGCGTGACGACGAGGGCTCCGAGGCGCAGCATCTGCCTGCCGTTTCCTTCGCACACCGCTCCCATGGACCCTGCGGCGGCTACGGCCCCGAAGGCGCCGCCCATGACAACGGCGACGATCGCAGCCGTCGCTACGGCCTCCACACTCACGATCTGAACCTCGCGCCGACGCAGCTCACGCTCCTGCGTGGAACTCGCACCTGACCTGTCTGCGGCGTCTTCCCGGTAAGCGGCACGAGAAGCGACCGGAGGGGTGCGCAGTGCCGGATCGTGGAATACCGGAGGCCCGGAGCGCCAGCGGAGGGGTGAGGATATGCCGCGAAAGCCCGGAACGGAGCACCCTGGCGGGAGCTACGATCAGCCACCGGGAAGTCGCTCGCGACCGTGTGCCCGGCGGTCATCCATCGCGGAGCGCGACGAGCGCCTGGACGAGCTCGGCGCAGTTGCGCGACGGGTCGAGGATCGTTTCAACGACGAGCACTCGGAGAGGCAGCCCTGGATCGACGCCCCTTAGCGGGGCCAGGCACCAGCGCTGTTCGTCCTCGATGCTGTAGCCCGGTTCGGCATCTGCCCGCCACGTCAGTGCGCTGACTGCGGCGCGGTACAGCACCGTCTCGGTCTGTGATCGATCGATGAAGCTCGGAAGGGTGTCGCGGATGGTTTTCATCGGCTCATTCCCATCTGGTCGTTGCTGAGTGCCTGCGGGCGCGGCGCGGCGGGGTCGAGGTCGTGACGGCGTCGTGGCGGCTCACGGTGGCGCAGACGGTTGTTGACCTGCCGCGCGATCGCATCCATCCGCGCGTCCTCGATCTGCTCGGGCGTCAGGAGCGAATTCGGTTCCGGGCCGGGGCGTCCACGAGCGAGTGCCGTGCGGAGGCGCTCAAGCTCCTCCTTTTGAACGACGAGGTGGTGGGCCGCGCGAACTCGAAGGGATTCTCGCTTCCACGCGGCGAAGATTTCGGGCGGTGGGCAATCTCCCGCAGCGCGACGGCAAGCTCAGCGTTCGTCCGCACTCGGTCGAAGAACTCATCCGCTGCGGCGCGGTTCGAGAAACGCTCCTCGGGGGATACCCGATGCAGTCGCCGGACGGGGAGCCCTGCCTCTACGCGACGCTTCTCGCGATCGCGCCAGCGCTGCTGCGTGGCGAGCGACTTCTCCTAGTTCGCGGCATAGTAGGTGCGCTGCGCGTCGGGGTTGCGGGCGTAGGCCTCGCGGCGGCGCTGGCGCCGCCTCTCAGGATCGGCGTGGTACTTCTCACGCTGGTGGGCGTTCGCCTGCTCGCGGTGCCAAAGGCTGGACAAGGGTGCCCGGAAGGTCGGGATCGACGAACTGCCCTGAGTCGGCCTCGCAGCCGCCGATGTCCTGGCGCACTCGTCCGTCACCGATGTCCTGAGACATCACAAGGCCATTCCGCAAACGTTTGTTCGCAGATTCTTCGCAAGCGGCATTCCCTGAGAAACCGATGGCCCGCGATCCCAGTGTTTCAAGGGATCGCGGACCACGGATCGGAGCGGAGACGGAGGGATTTGAACCCTCGGTCCCCTTAAAGGGGACTCCACCTTAGCAGGGTGGTGCACTAGGCCTGACTATGCGACGTCTCCAGGTGCCTGCACGCAGACACGTAGACCATCCTAACGGGTCCGACGGGGTGCTGCGAACCGCGACTCAGAGCACGCCCCACCGTTGCGCCATCCGCGGGTCCGGCTCAGCCGACGCCGTTGGAGCAGGTGACCTGGCTCGCGTCGGAGCCGTGCACGTTGGCGCTCAGCTCGCCGCTCGCCGGGGTGTCGGTCGGGGCCGGCGTCTCCGTCATCGAGGGCGTCTCCGGCGTCGTGGTCTCCACGGGCGCCTGCGTGTCCTCGGGAGCGGGGGTCTCCGCTCCCTCCTCGCCCTCCGCGAGGATGGCGCCGCCGCCGGTGTCGCCCGTGATCTGCAGCGGGACGTTCTGCTCGAGGGCGGCCCACAGCGCCTCGGCCGAGGCGTAGTCCGGAGCGACGCGGTTGCTGTCGTACGGGTCGTCGACGACCGGGTACTGCACGAACGTGAAGTCCTGCAGAGGCACGTCCTTCGCGGCCATCGCGATCTGCACGAGCGTGACCGGGTTCGTCAGGCTCGACGACGGGTCGACGTTCTCGAGCGTCGTGCGCGCGAGCGTGAGCAGCGTGCTGGGATTGGACAGCACCTCCTCGCTCGTGAGCTTGCGCGCGAGCGCCGACATGTACACCTGCTGGTTGCTGATGCGGTTGAGGTCGCTGCCGCCCACGCCGTAACGCGTGCGGAGGAACTGCAGGGCCTCGACGCCCGCGAGCGTGTACTTCTCCGACGGCGGGATCGCGAGGCCCGTGTGCTCGTCGTAGATGCCCTCTCCGCCGACGCACACGTCGACGCCGCCGATCGCGTTCGTGATCTCGATCACGCCACCCCACGTCACGGTCGCGCCGTAGTCGATCGTCTGGCCCGACAGCTCCTCGATCGTCTTCACGATGCAGCCGAGGTCGCCGCGGTAGTACGCCTCGTTGAGCTGCGTGCGCGAGAGCGCGGAGGCGACGTCGCCCTGCGGGTCGGTGCACTCCGGCCCCTCGACCATGAGGTCGCGGGGGAAGCTCACGACCGTCACGCGACGCGGCTCGGGCGAGATGTGCACGAGCATGTTGACGTCGTTCAGAACCGCCTCGCGCGACTCGGGGTCGTAGGCCGCGTCGTCGGGGCAGCGCCCGCCGAAGTACTGCTTGTACTCCTCCTCGCACGCGTCGAGGCCCGCGAAGAGGATGTTCACGCCCTTGTTGTCGAGCTCGCCGATGTCCGGCGGGGCGGCCTCCTGCCCCTCGAGCACGACCGCGTCCGCGCTGAAGGTCGCGCCGAAGTCGTACGCGGCGTAGCCGACAACGCCGAACGCGCTCACGATCACGACGGCGAGGGCGACGCCGAGCACGCGCAGCAGCTGCTGCACCGGTCCGGGCGAGGAGAGCTGCCCGTGGCGGGCGATCGTGCGCCGCACGGCGTGCTTCGGGGTCTCGCTCACTCGAGTCCTCTCGGGCTGGGACGAACGGTGCTCCGACCTCGGGGCGCGCGCCCCGCTCTGCGGAGGGTGTGGGATTCGAACCCACGGGACATTGCTGCCCACCGGTTTTCAAGACCGGATCCTTCGGCCGCTCGGACAACCCTCCGTGCCCCCGCTCGCGCGCGGACTGGCGTCGAGTCTAGTCGACCGGCCTTCCCGCTATTGTCGACGCGGTCCCTGGGCGAGCCCTGTCAGCGCCTCACGCGATCGTGGACGTCGCGGCGCCCAGCTCCGAGAGCGCGGCGGCCACTCCCCCGCCCTCGACGGGCAGGGTCAGCTGCGTCGCACACTCCTGCACCTCGTCCGGCGCCTGGCCCATCGCGATGCCGCGACCGCCGCCCTCGTGCGCCCAGGTGAGCATCTCGATGTCGTTGCGGCCGTCGCCCATCGCGACGACGCGCGAGGGGTCGACCTCGAGCCACTCGCGCACCTTCTCGAGCGCTGTCGCCTTGTTGACGCCCTGCGGGGCGATGTCGAGCCACGCGGACCAGCCGACCGAGTAGGTCACCTGCTGCAGCCCCATCCGCTCGACGAACGCGTTGAACTCGTCGCCGTCGTGCTCGGGAGAGACGACGACCACGCGGGTCACCTGCAGGCCGAGCATCTCGTCGAACGCGACGTGGCGCGCGCCGGGACGGTTGAGATCCCAGTCGTCCATGTACTCCGTGAAGAGGCGCGTGCCGTCGGCGAGCTCGACCATGTAGTTCGCGCCGGGGAGGTGCTCGCGGATGAACCGCAGCGCCTCGGTCGCATCGAAGGTCTCGATCGTGTGGCGGATGTACCCGGTCGGGTCATCGGGGTCGCGCGACATGATCGTCGCCCCGTTCGCGCACACGACGTACGGCGGCAGGATGCCGAGATGCGTCATCACGGGATGGGTCGACTCCCAGCTGCGCCCGGTCGCGAGCGTCACGAGGTGCCCGC
This sequence comes from Microbacterium sp. JZ37, assembly GCF_035188445.1. Lineage (NCBI taxonomy): Bacteria > Bacillati > Actinomycetota > Actinomycetes > Micrococcales > Microbacteriaceae > Microbacterium > Microbacterium sp. JZ37. Next base: position 3,001,688 of record NZ_CP045253.1, read on the forward strand.
GCTCGGCGGCCTCGGCGACCGCCTCCTCGACGCCGGGGCTGTACGAGCCGTCCTCGAGCAGCACCGTTCCGTCGATGTCGAGCGCGATGAAGAGGCGCTCCTCCTCGGGCGCGGGGATCGTCACGCGATCGGCTCCATGACCTCGAGGCCGCCGAGGTAGGGGCGCAGCGGCTCGGGCACGACGACCGAGCCGTCGGCGCGCTGGTGCGTCTCGAGCAGCGCGACGATCCAGCGGGTCGTCGCGAGCGTGCCGTTCAGCGTCGCGACGTGCTGCGTGCGGCCGCCCTCGGGGCGGTGGCGGATGTCGAGACGTCGCGCCTGATAGGTCGTGCAGTTCGACGTCGACGTCAGCTCGCGGTACGCGCCCTGCGTCGGCACCCAGGCCTCGGTGTCGAACTTGCGCGCGGCGCTCGAGCCGAGGTCGCCCGCCGCCACGTCGATGACGCGATACGCGAGGCCGAGCGAGGTGAGCATCTGCTCCTCGAGCGCGAGCAGGCGCTCGTGCTCGGCCTCCGCGTCCTCGGGCGCCGTGTAGACGAACATCTCGAGCTTGTTGAACTGGTGGACGCGGATGATCCCCCGGGTGTCCTTGCCGTGCGAGCCCGCCTCGCGGCGGTAGCACGTGGACCATCCGGCGTAGCGGATCGGACCGCCCTGCAGGTCGAGGATCTCGTCCTTGTGGTACCCGGCGAGCGCGACCTCGCTCGTGCCCACGAGGTAAAGGTCGTCCTCCTCGAGCCGGTAGATCTCGTCGGCGTGGGCGCCGAGGAAGCCCGTGCCCGCCATGATGTCGGGCCGCACGAGGGTCGGCGTGATCATCGGCGTGAACCCGTGCTCGAGGGCGGTGTTCAGCGCGTAGTTCATGAGCGCGAGCTCGAGGCGCGCGCCGATGCCCGTGAGGAAGTAGAAGCGCGCACCCGAGACCTTCGCGCCGCGCTCCATGTCGATCGCGCCGAGCTTCTCGCCGAGCGCCAGGTGATCGAGCGGCTCGAAGTCGAACGCGGGGATCTCGCCCACACGGCGCAGCTCGACGAAGTCGTCCTCGCCGCCTTCCGGCACGCCCTCGATGACGACGTTCTGGATCGCGTCCATCGCCGCGCGGAACGCGGCCTCGGCATCGTTCGCGGCGGCCTGGGCGGCCTTCACGCGGTCCGCGAGCTCCTTGGCCTGCGCCACGAGCGCGGCCTTCTCGTCCTTGGGGGCCTTCGCGACGGTCTTGCCGAACGCGTTCTGCTCGGCGCGCAGCTCCTCGAACGCGGTGATCGCCGCACGGCGCGCCGCGTCGGCGGCGAGGGCCGCGTCGACCGTGTCGGGCGAGCTGCCGCGCGCGACCTGAGAACGCTTGATGAGCTCGGGGTCTTCGCGGAGGAGTACGGGGTCGATCACCCTACGAGTCTAGGCGCGGGGCGCGCCCGGGCTCGCCGCCCCCACTTAGAGTGTGACCATGACCGCCCCCGCCGCCTCCGCGCAGCGGGCCGCGCTGGTCTACAACCCGGTCAAGGTCGCCTCGTCCGACGCCCTCCGGTCGGCGGTCGCGCTCGTCTCCCACGAGGCGGGATGGCTGCCGCCGCTCATCTTCGAGACGACGATCGAGGATCCGGGGCAGGAGGCGACGCGACGGGCGCTCAGGGAGGGCGTCTCGGCCGTGCTCGTCGCGGGCGGCGACGGCACGGTGCGCGCGGTCGCCGAGGCGATGAACGGGACGGGCGTGCGGCTCGCGATCGTCCCGAGCGGCACGGGCAACCTCCTCGCGCGCAACCTCCGTCTCCCCCTCACCGACCCGGCGGAGATGGTGCGGGCCGCGATCGACGGCGACACGGTCGCGATCGACCTGGGCATCGCGCGGCTGCGCCGCCCCGACGGCGCCGTCGAGGACCACGCCTTCGTCGTGATGGCGGGCATCGGCCTCGATGCGGCGATGATCGCCAACACGAACGCGAAGCTGAAGAAGCAGGTCGGCTGGGTCGCCTACGTCGATGGCGCCGCGCGGTCCCTCCCGGGCGCCGAGCCGTTCCGCGTCGTGTACCAGCTCGACGGCGGCCGCCTCCACGCGGCCAAGGTGCAGAGCGTCCTCTTCGCGAACTGCGGCGCGCTCCCGGCCGGCATCGAGCTCATCCCCGGCGCCTCGGTCGCCGACGGCCAGCTCGACATCGCGATCATCCAGCCATCCGGCCCCTTCGGATGGCTCGGGGTCTTCCGCAAGGTGTGGTGGGACAACTCCGTCCTGCGGCGCTCTCGGCTCGGCCGCCGCGTCGTCGAGCGGCGCAGGGACACGTCGGTGCGGTTCCTGCGCGGGGAGGGGATCGAGACCGCGTCGGTCGACGTGCAGCCGGTCGAGCTCGACGGCGACGAGTTCGGCGAGGCGACGCGCGTCTACTGCCGCATCGAGAAGGGCGCCCTGCTCATGGCCGTGCCGAAGGGGCACCCGACCGACCGGCTCTGACCGGTCACTGCAGCGCCGACGTGAGCCGCGCGAGGTTGTCGAGCACCCGGCTCCCGAACGGCCGGCGCACCCAGTCCACGAGCGAGAGCCGCGTGCTGCGGTCGCGGTAGTCGTCCTCCACGCGGCGCAGCTGCTGCACGAACTCCTCGCCGCGCACGAGCAGCGAGACCTCGAAGTTGAGGCCGAACGAGCGCATGTCCATGTTGCTCGATCCGATGACGGCGACCTCGTCGTCGATCGAGAGCGTCTTCGTGTGCAGGATGTACGGCGGTGGGAAGAGGTAGATCCGCACGCCGGCCCGCAGGAGCGCCTCGTAGTAGCTCCGCTGCGCGTGGAACACCATCGCCTGGTCGCTGATCTCCGACACGAAGAGCTCGACCCGCACGCCCCGCGAGACCGCCGCGCTGACGGCGAGCATGAGCGCCTCGTCGGGGACGAAGTACGGGCTGATCATGATGATCTTCTCCTGCGCCGCGTACATGAGCCCAAGGAACAGGCGCAGGTTGTTCTCGACCTCGAACCCGGGTCCCGACGGCACCACCTGGCAGTCGAGGTCGCCCGACCCGGCGTCCATCTCGCGCAGGTCGACGCCCGCCGGCGTCTCGCCGGTCTCGCTGTAGTAGTCGCTCAGGAAGACCGCGTCGACGCTCGAGACGACGGGCCCGTCGAGCCGCACCATGAGGTCGACCCACTGCAGGCCACGCTTGATGTTCGCGCGCACGTTGTAGCTCGCGTCCGTGACGTTCTGGGAGCCGAGGTACGCGACCTCGCCGTCGACGATGAGCAGCTTGCGGTGGTTGCGCAGATCGGGGCGCTGCCAGCGGCCGTGAAGCGGCCGCAGCGGAAGGAGGTAGTGCCAGTCCGCGCCCATCCGCTCGAGGCGGTCGCGCGTCCGGCGATGCAGCGGCTTGGAGAGGTTCGCCCAGTGGTCCATGAGCACGCGCACGGGGATGCCGCGCGCGCACGCCTCCTCGAGCGCGCGGAAGAAGTTCTCCGTCGACCGGTCGGACTTGAGGATGTAGAACTCGACGTGCACGTAGCGCCGGGCGGAGCGGATGGCCTCGGCCATCTCGTCGAGGCTCTCCTGGTATCCCGTGACGAGGCGCACGCCGTTGTCGCCCGAGAGCGGAAGGGCGCCGAGCTCGCGGTTCATGCGGACGAGGGAGGTGAACCACTCCGGCTCGTGCGGCCGCAGCGTCCCGCGCTCGAGGTGCTCGTTCGCCTCGCGCAGCACGGCGTTGATCTCGGTCTGCATCCTGCGGCGCTTGCGCGGCAGACGCGGGTTGCCGATGAGGAGGAAGAGCAGCATGCCCGGGATCGGCAGGAGGAAGATCGCGAGCAGCCACGCCATCGCCGAGGTCGGCTTGCGATTGCCGGGCACGACGACGAGCGCGAGGATGCGGACGATGATGTCGACGACCGTGTAGACACCGAACCAGAACGCGGAATTCGCCCACCAGTCCATCGGCATCCTCCTCGTCCCCGCCAGCCTAGCGAAGCGGGGACCGAGGCCCCGCGCCGCGCCGACTCAGCGCGCCGGGTCGGCTTCCTCGGGGAGCACGTCGACGGGGATGACCTGCACGTCGCGGATCTTCCAGTCGAGCGCCGCCACGGCCTGCGACGCGCGCACGAGCCGGTCGACGGCGACCCGACCGCGACGCGGGATGACGAAGGCCTCGATGTGGAGGACCTGCCCCTGGTCGCGCACGCGCACGGCGGCGTCCTCGATCCAGCGCAGGGAGCGCAGCCGCGTCACGGCCGCGGCCGCGAGCGGATGCGGGGCCGCGTCGTCGTAGGTGAGCGCGCGGCGGTCCATGAGGTCGACGACCGCGGAGCGGGTGTTGCGCACGCCGTCCCACACGATGCCGACGGAGATGAAGAGGGCCGCGGCGCCGTCCAGCCACCAGATGCCGATGCCGACGCCGAGCACGCCGACGATCGACGCCGCGTTCGTGTGCCAGTCGGCCTTCGCCATGTCGGCGTCGGCGTACAGCAGCTTGTTGTGGAGCACGGGTGCGAGGCGCGCCTTGGCCGGGCCGTAGAGGAAGACCGGGCCGACGACGATGACGACCATCACGGCCACCATGAGCCAGCCGAGCCAGACGGTGTGGCCGAAGAGCCGCACCGTGCCGATGGTCGGATGCTCCTGAGAGGCGAGCCCGACGACGGCCTCGACCGCGAGGTTCAGGCCGACCGTGAGCAGGGCGACGCCCGCCACGAGGTGGCCCACGCCCATCGCCCGGTGCTTGCCGAAGGGGTACCGGCGCGAGGGCGCGCTGCGCACGAACGGCAGGGCGACGAGGAAGGCGAGCTGCGGGATGAGGGAGAGCATGTCCTCGATCCACGCGGTCCGCATGGCCTGCGAGTTGCCGACCACGAGGGCGACGAGGGCGATCGTGACCGTCGTGTAGCAGATCGTGAAGATCTCCCAGCGGACGGCGCTGCGCAGCGCGCCGCGCTGCTCATCCGGCAGGTCGGCGCGGCCGAAGCGCCGCCAGGTCTCGCTCATCCGCCGACCTCCTCGTCGAGGTGGCTCTCGAGCGCCGACAGGAGCCGGTTCTCGCCGAGCGGGACGAGCATGACGATCGACCGCCGCTCGGCGCCCGGCACGCCGGGGTAGCCGCGCGTGACGCCGACGCGGTCGACCCACGGCGTCTGATCGGTGAAGCCGCCGACCGCGAGGTCGATGCTCCCGCGCTCGAGCAGGCCCACGAGGGACTCCTCGCTCGCCCATGTCCACTCCACGCGCGCCCCGACCGTGTCGGCGAACCCCTCCGCGAGGTCGGCGAGGGGCCCTTCCGCCGCGCCGCCCGGCCCCTCCTCGACGAGGCCCTCCTCGACCGTCGCCCCGACCTCGAGCACGCCGTCCGCGATCACGCGGTCGAGCGTGCCGTCGGGGTCCTCCGGAACGCGCAGGCCGCATCCGGGCGCCGCGAGGAGCGCGCCGATGGCGAGCCCCGCGCACAGCGCGCGAGCCGCCGCCCGCGTGCGGCGGACGGCGGCTCGCGCGTGCCTGGACATCAGACCCGGTTGCGCGCGTCCCGCCCGAGGAAGACGCCGAGCGCGATCATCGCCACCGCGAGGACGAGGTGGAGCCAGTTGTCCGCTGCGTTGAGGGGGACGAAGTTCGCCGCGTGGTCGTGCGGCACGACGAGGCCGTACACCCAGAGCACCGCGTACAGCGCGCCGCCCACGATGAGGTACCCCTTCGACCCCGGCGCCGACCCGGCGAGCGCGAGCCCCGCGACGCCGAACATGACGTGGACGAGGTTGTGCAGGACCGACACCTGGAAGATCCCCAGCAGCATCGCGCCGGACGTGTGCGTGGCGAACTCGAGCTGGTCGGTCCCCGTCGTGATCCCGGGGATGAACCCGGCGATGCCGACGAGCAGGAACACGATGCCGAACACGAGCGCGGCCTTCTGGATGGCCGTGCCGGCGTATCGGACCCTGTTCACGGTTCTGTCGCTCATTCTTGTGTCTCCTCTGCTGCTGTGATTGCCGTTCCCCCAGGCAACCGCGCGCGGCGCACCCGCGGCAGGGGGTTGACACCGCGCCGCCGCATCAGAGTCCGCGCATCGTGAAGGCCGCGCTGAGCGCTCCGCGGAAGGGCGCGGATGAGAGCGCGCGCACAGCGACGTCGCGCACCGCGAGCGCCGCGCCGGCGCGGGGCGCGCCCATCGCCATGTTGAAGCGGGCTCGGCGCATCGCGCGGCGCGCGGCGGCCCTGCGCTCCTCCGCCCAGCCGGCCCAGGGCTCCTCCCCCTCGGCTCCCCGCGCGCGGGCCGCGGCGAACGCCTCGGCGAGCGCGAGCGCGTCGAGCCATCCGAGATTCATCCCCTGCCCGCCGATCGGGCTGATCTCGTGCGCCGCATCGCCCACGAGCGCGATCCGTCCCCGCGCGAACGCGCGCGCCATCCGCTGCCGCGCGGCGAATCGGCTCGGCTCCTCCAGCCCCTCGAGGTCGACGCCCACGCGCTCGCGCACGAGAGCCGCGAAGCCCGCCGCCGTCTCCGGTCCCGCGCTGTCGTCGACGCGCACGACCCATCGGCGTCGGCCGCCCGGGAGCGGGAACGACTCCACGACGCCGTCGCGCTTGAGGTGGAGGAGCGCCGTCTCGGGCCGCCCCGTCGTGTCGTCGGCATCGGCCATGACCCACCGCGTGTCGGGATCGCGGCGCTCCCACCCGATCCCCGCGGCCGCGCGGACCGCGCTGCGGGTGCCGTCGGCGCCGACGACGGCGCGGGCGCGCACGATGCCGTCATCCGTCCGCAGCTCGACGCCGCCCGCGACGGAGCGCAGGCCCCGCACGCTCTCGCCGCGACGGAGCGCGCCGGGGCCGAGCGCGCGCAGGCGCTGGACGAGGAGGGCCTCCGTGCGGTGCTGAGGGAGGGTGCGGACGGGCTCGTCGAACGCGAGCGCGCCGAGCATCCGGCCGTCGCGGAGCGCCTCGCCGCCGCGCACGAGCGCCGCCTCGCCGCGGACGCGGTCGCCGACGCCCGCCGCGTCGAGCGCCGCGAGCCCGGGCGGATGGATGCCGATCGCGCGCGTGCTGGCGGATGGCGCCTGCGCCCGCTCGAGGACGACGACGTCGGCGCCGCCCTGCGCGAGCAGCGCGGCGACGAGCAGGCCCACCGGCCCCGCGCCGACGATCGCGGCGTCGTGCACGCGCGTCATGCCTCGCGCACCGCCTCGACGCGCGCGGGCCATCCCCTCTCCACGCGCCAGCCCGTCGGGACGAGCTGCGCGAGCTCGCGCGCCGTGCGGCTGCGGCGGATCGACGTGAGACCGTCCTCGCGCAGGAACGTGCCCCGCAGGACGAACGGCACGAAGGGCAGCGTCCCGATCCAGAACGCGAGGTACGCGCCCCACGAGCGCTCGATGTCGCGGTGGACGGCGACGCCGCCCGGTCGCAGCAGCTGCGCGGACTCCTCGAGGAGGGCGGTGACCTCCGCGTCGGAGAGGTGGTGGAGCACGTGGTTGGACACGACCACGTCGAAGCGCTCACCGGTCACGATCACGGCCGCCGCATCCATCTGCCGCACTCGCAGCCCGCGCCCCCGAGGACCACGCGCCGCGAACGCGAACGCGCGCGGGTCGGGGTCGATCGCGAGCACGTCGAGCCGGCCGCGCTCGCGGCGCGCCCATCGGCACACCGCGCGGGGGAAGTCGGCCCCGCCCGTGCCGATGTCGAGGAGGCGCACGTCGCCCTGCCTCAGGCGCGGCGCGATCCAGCGGCGGTACGTCGCTCGCGGCGACGCGACGACCGCGTTGACGAGGCCGAAGCGCGCGTAGGTCCGCGCGAGCCGCTCGGGGTCGCAGTGCGGGTCGTCCATCCGCTCGGTCGCGACGGCGTCGCGCACGGCGAGCCGCCCCGGCATCACGAGCCCCGCAGGGTGAGCAGCGCCGACTCGACCGTGAGGCCGGGGCCGAACGCCATCGCGACGACGCGCTCGCCGGCCGATGCGGCGGGCGAGTCGAGGATGTGCCGGAGCACGAAGAGCACGGTGGCGCTCGACATGTTGCCGAAGTCGCGCAGCGTGGCGCGCGCGGGCAGCAGCTGCGCCTCGCTCAGCTCGAGCGCCGACTCCACCTTGTCGAGGATGCTCCGGCCGCCGGGATGGATGGCCCAGTGCGGGATGGCCTCGCCCGCCCGCCGCTCGTCGAGAGCCCGCTCGAGACGGGGCTCGGGCGCGAAGAGCGGACGGACGGCTCCCGTCACGTGCTGTCCGAGGATCGCGGGGACCGCGTTGGAGAGGACCATCTCGAAGCCGTGGTCGCCGATGCGCCACGCCATGTCGCTCTCGCCCTCGGGCGCGACGCGCGACGCGAAGCGCTCGAGCTCGAAGCCGGGCTCGTGGGCAGACACGGGGCGGGAGGTGACGAGCGCCGCCCCGGCTCCGTCGCCGAAGAGCGACGTCGCGACGATCGTGTCGGGGTCGTTCGAGGTCCGCAGGTGCAGCGTGCACAGCTCGACGCTGATCACGAGGACGACGGCGTCGGGGTCGGCCTGCGCGAGCTGGCTCGCGAGCCGCAGCGCGGGGAGGGACGCGTAGCAGCCCATGAAGCCGAGATGGAAGCGCTGGACGTCGGCCGGGAGGCCCAGGTCGCGCGCAACGACGAAGTCGGGCCCGGGCGCGTAGAACCCCGTGCACGACACCGTGATGACGTGGGTGACGTCGTCGGCCGAGAAGTCCTCCTGCTGCGCGAGCGCGGCGCGGCCGGCCTCGACGTAGAGGCGGCTCGCCTCGACCGCGTAGATGTCGTTGCGCAGCTTCGTGCCGGGAGAGGCGAGCTCGTTCGTCGTGGGGTCGTAGAAGCGGCGCTCCGCACCCGGCACGGCCGTGCGGTCGCCGAGCTCGGTGAGCACGGTGTAGCGGCGCTCGATGCCCGAGACGCCGAACGACGTGCTGACGATCCGCTGCGAGAGGCGGGTGAGCCCCGGCTGCGCCGCGAACACCTCCCTCACCTCGTCCTGGTGGAGCACGGTCGGCGGCACGACGGTCGCGAGGCCGGTCAGTGTGACGGTCATGGCGCGACAGTATCCGCGGCCGCGGGCCCGCGACAGGGGGTTGCGCGCGGGCGGCGCGGGATGCTCGTCGCGAGATCACCCGATCCGGATCTGTCAACCGCCCTGCCCGACGCCCTCGCGCCTCGTATCGTCGCCCGCGAACACGGAAAGAGGAGAGAGAGGAGACATCATGACCACGGCACGCGACATCATGACCCCGTCGCCGCGCTGCGTCGGCGAGCACGAGTCCCTCACCGAGGCGGCGAGACTGCTGGCCGACCTCGACGTCGGCTCGCTGCCGATCTGCGGCGACGACGGCAAGCTCAAGGGCATGCTGACCGACCGGGACATCGTCGTGAAGGGGCTCGCGAAGGGAGCGGACCCGGCCACGACGACCGCGGGAGAGCTCGCCGAGGGCAAGCCCGTGACGGTCGACGCGGATCAGGACATCCGCGACGCGCTCACGCTCATGCAGGACCACCAGGTGCGCAGGCTCCCCGTCATCGAGGACCACCTCCTCGTCGGCATCGTCAGCCAGGCCGACGTCGCGCTCGCGCTGGCCCCCGTCGAGACCGGGGAGACGGTCGAGCAGATCTCGCTCTGACGCCATCCGCCCCGTGCCCGCTCCTCCCCGCGGGTACGGGGCGCCCCTGCGCTCAGGGAGTGTGCCCGCGCACGGTCGGCCCCGCCTCGTCGGGGCCGATGTCCGACTCCCTGCGCAGCCGGAACCACCGGTACCCGTAGCCGTCGAGCGCGAGCTCGAGGGGGTCGCTCACTTCGAGCGGCGCGCTCTCGCCGTGCAGGTCGATGAGCACCGCGTCGTCGGCCTCGTCGAGGCGGATCCGCACGGTCGCCGGGCTTCCGCCGAGATTGTGCGCGAAGAGCGCGTCGCCCACGTCGGAGCGCATCCGGTGGACGAGGACGGACGGCGCGTCGTGCTCGAGCACCTCGAACGCGCCCCACGAGATCGCGGGCGTCGCCCGGTACGCCGCGATGATCGCCCGCATGAAGCGATGGAGCGAGGTGGGGTCGCGCCGCTGGTCGGCGACGTTCACGTGCTCGGGCGCGTAGCCGCCCTCGGGGAACGGCGCGACGAGCTCGGCCGCCTCCGCCGTTGAGAAGCCGCCCTGCGCGGTCCACTGCATGGGCGTGCGCACGGCCCGGCGCTTCTCGAGCGCAGGGTTCTCGCCCATCCCGATCTCCTCGCCGTAGAGCAGCGCGGTCGCGCCGGGCAGCGAGAACACCAGGCTGTACACGAGTCGCACGCGCCGCGGATCGCCGCCGAGCATGGGCGGGAGCCGCCGCACGATGCCGCGCCCGTACACCCGCTGATCCTCGTCGGGCGCGAGCGCATCGAACACCTCGGCGCGCTCGTCCTCGGCGAGCATCTCGAGCGAGAGCTCGTCGTGGTTGCGGAGGAAGACCGCCCAGCCGACGTCGGACGAGGGCGCCGTGCGGCTCCGGATGGCGCGGACGATCGGCTCGGGATCCTCGCGGACGAGCGCAAGGTACATCGCGACGTTCGTCTCGAAGTCGAACTGCAGATCGAGCTCGTCGCCTCCGGCCCCGAAGTACGGCTCCTGTCCCGCGTGATCGAGACCGACCTCGCCGAGGAGGACGGCCTGCGGCGAGCGCCGCCGCAGGAAGCGCTTGATGTCGCGCAGGTACTCGTGCGGATCGGCGACGCCCTCGTGCGGCACGTCGATGAGGAACGGGACGGCGTCGACGCGGAAGCCGTCGATCCCGAGGCTCAGCCAGAACGCGATCGCCTTCGCGATCTCGTCGCGCACGCGCGGGTTCCCGAAGTTCAGGTCGGGCTGATGGCGGTAGAAGCTGTGCAGGAAGTACTGCCGCGTGCGCGGCTCCCACTCCCACATGCTCGACTCCTCGCCCGGGAAGACCGTGTTGGCGTCGTTCTCGGGCTTCTCGTCGCGCCACACGTAGAAGTCGCGGTAGGGCGACGTCCGGAAGCTGCGCGCGGACTGGAACCACGGGTGCTCGTCGGAGGTGTGGTTCACGACGAGGTCGACGATCACGCGGATCCCGCGATCGTGCGCGAGCCGGATGACCTCGAGGAGGTCGCCGTGCGTGCCGTAGCGCGCGTCGACCCCGTAGAAGTCGGTGACGTCGTAGCCGTCGTCGCGGTTCGGCGTCGGGTAGAACGGCATGAGCCAGATGACGTCCGCCCCGAGGTCGGCGATGTAGTCGACCGCGCGGGCGAGCCCCTGCAGGTCGCCCGTGCCGTCTCCATCCGCGTCGAGGAACGTCTCGACGTCGAGGCAGTAGATGACCGACGACCGCCACCAGAGGTCCGCGATGTTCTCCCGCCTCATGAGGCCTCCTCCAGCGCGGCGATGAGCGCGGGGGCGTCCTCCTCCACGAACCGCCGCTGATCCTTCCCGATGTGGTGCAGGTAGACACGGTCGACGCCGGCGCACAGCGCGCGCACCCGGTCGGCGATCTCGTGCGGCTCGGCCCCCGCGATGACCGACTCGGCGGGGTCGGCGTCGGACTCCGCCGCGAGCCGGTCGAAGTCCTCGGGCTGCGCGACATCCCAGGGCGAGACGCGCGTCACGGCCCCATGACGCCACTGGTCGCGCGCGAGCGCCGCCGCGTCGTCGGCGGTCCGCGCGATGCTCAGGTGCACCTGGAGGCTCACCTCGCCGCACCCTCCGGCCGCGCGGTAGGCGCCGATCGCGTCCGCGAGCGCCGATGCGTCCGTGCCCGTCGTGATGAGGCCATCCGCCCAGGCGGCGACCCGCTCGGCTGTGCCGGGGGAGATCGCGGCCCCGACGAGCAGGGGCGGCGCGGTGGGCAGGCTCCACACGCGCGCGTCGTGCACGCGGACGGCGCCGTCGTGGTCGACGCGCTCCCCGTGCAGGAGGCGGCGGATGACCGACGCGCTCTCGTCGAGACGCCGATCGCGCTCGCCCTTCTCGGGCCACGGATCGCCCGTGACGTGCTCGTTCACGAGCTCGCCGCTGCCGAGAGCGGCCCAGAACCTCCCGGGGAACATCTCGGCGAGAGTCGCGATCGCCTGCGCGGCGACGGCGGGGTGGTAGCGCTGGCCCGGCGCCGTGACGACGCCGAACCCGAAGCGGGTGAGCGCGAGCGCGGCGCCGAGCCACGACCACGCGTACCCCGAGTGCCCCTGCGCGACGCCCCACGGCGCGAGATGGTCGGAGCACATGGCGCCGTGGAAGCCGACGCGCTCGGCGAGCTGGACGGACGACAGCAGCTCGCTCGGCGCGAGCTGCTCGTGCGACGCGTGGTAGCCGATGAACATGGCCTCCAGGGTCGCGTGCACGCGGCCTGCGCGGGAGTGCCTTGACAGGCCTCGCGGCCGGGCGTTAGCCCGCTTCGCCGTCCGCGCGCGGCGGGAGTCCGCGCTTGGCGCGCTCCTCGGCCTCGATCGCGGCGTACGTGCGGCGCTCGGTGCGGTCGAATCGGAGGATGTTCCGGAGGATGAGCCAGAACACGATCGCGATCGCCACGGTGGGCGCGAGCGACCACAGCGCCGCCACCCAGAAACTGTCCACGGGCCCATCCTACGAGGCGCGGTCGAGAGAAACCCGGGCGTGAGCGGATCGACGCCGCGTGCACAGCGTCGCGGCGCTCCGTCCTGGCCTCCACAGCACCCGGCTGATCGGGGTCCGCGACCACCCGGCGCGCGAGCCTCGGAGCATGACGACGATCATCCCCGCGCGATCCGCGCAGAAGTTCCTCTCGGTCCTCCCCCACGTGTGCGGCTACGTGCCGCGCCTCAGCCTCGTCGTGGTCCCCGTCGTCGACGGGCGCACCGCCGGCGTCGCGCGGCTCGATCTCCCGCAGGACGAGGAGGCGTGGGGAGAGGTCGCCGCGACCGCGCTCGGCATCGTGTGCCGCCTGCCCGACGCCGGGCGCTTCGCTGCGGTCGTGTACACCGACGACCCGTTCGTCGACCGAGACGGTGCGATCGCGTTCGAGGGGTTCATGGGCTACCTCCGCGAGCGCGCCGACCACTGCGGTGTCGAGGTCGTCGACGCGCTGTGCGTCGCGGCCGACGGCTGGGGCTCGTACCTCGACGACCCCTCGCCCGAGCACGGGCGCCCTCTCGACGAGATCGCGTTCGAGGGCGCGCTGCCCGAGGGCGTCGAGCCGACACCCGTGCGGGCCGATCAGGGCGACGGCGCCGAGCTGCCCGCGTGCGACCTCGCCGAGAAGGAGCGCCTGGGCCGCGCGCTCGCCGAGATCGACCGCGCGTGCGCGGCTCTCGGCAGCGACGGCGACGAGAGCGGCATCGCCGGCATCCATCCGCGCGCGCTCGCGACGGCATGCCTCCTCGGGCAGATCCCCGAGGTGTTCGAGGAGAGCCTGGCATGGGACGTCGAGGCCCTCGAGCCGTACCTCGCCGGCGCGGTCGCGTGGGCGCTCAACCGTCCGTTCTTCCGCGACGTCGCGCTCTCGCAGTGGAGCGCCGACATCGAGGAGGGGTACGAGACGCTGGCCTTCAACGAGCGCTGGCGGGCGGGGCACCGGGCCGAGCCGACGGGCCCCGTCCGCCTCATGGGCGAGGGCCCGCGACCCGACGCCGACCGGCTCGAGCGCGCGCTCGAACTCGTCCGCAGGCTCGCGGCGGCCGCACCGCGCGAGGCGCGCGTGGGCCCGCTCGTCGCGGCGGCCTGGCTCAGCTGGGCGCTCGGCCGGGCGACGCACGCGGCCCGCTACGTCGCCCTCGTGGCCGAGATCGACCCCGAGCACGGCCTCGCGAGCATCATCGCGTCGATGCTCGAGGCGAGCTACCTGCCGCCGTGGGCGTTCGAGCGCCCGTGACGCTACTTGACGAGCGGGAAGAGGATGGTCTCGCGGATGCCGAGCCCCGTGATCGCCATGAGCAGGCGGTCGATCCCCATGCCCATGCCGCCGGTCGGCGGCATGCCGTGCTCGAGCGCGCGGAGGAACTCCTCGTCGATGCGCATGGCCTCGTCGTCGCCGCGGTCGGCGAGCTTCGCCTGCTCGACGAAGCGCTCTCGCTGGATGACCGGGTCGACGAGCTCGGAGTAGCCGGTCGCGAGCTCGAAGCCGCGCACGTAGAGGTCCCACTTCTCGACCACACCGGGGGTGGTGCGGTGCTCGCGGACGAGGGGGCTCGTGTCGACGGGGAAGTCCATCACGAACGTCGGGCGCGTGAGGTGCTGCTTGACGAAGTGCTCCCAGAGCTCCTCGACGAGCTTGCCGTGGGTCGCGTGCGGGGGCACGTCCACGCCGTTCGCCTCGGCGAGCTTCACGAGCTCGTCGAGCGAGGTCTCGGGCGTGATCTCCACGCCCGCGGCCTCCGAGAGCGAGGGGTACATGGACACGCGGTCCCACTGCCCGCCGAGGTCGTACTCGGTGCCGTCGGCCCACGTCACCTTCGTGTCGCCGGCGACCGCGATCGCGGCGTTCTGGATGAGCTCCTGCGTGAGGTCGGCGATGCCGTTGTAGTCGGTGTACGCCTGGTACGCCTCGAGCATCGCGAACTCGGGGCTGTGGGTGGAGTCGGCGCCCTCATTCCGGAAGTTGCGGTTGATCTCGAACACCCGGTCGATGCCGCCGACGACCGCGCGCTTGAGGTAGAGCTCGGGCGCGATGCGCATGTACAGCTCGGTGTCGAACGCGTTCGAGTGCGTGATGAACGGGCGCGCGGTCGCGCCGCCCGGCTGCACCTGCAGCATGGGCGTCTCGACCTCGACGAAGTCGTGCTGCTCGAAGGTGGCGCGCAGGCTCGCGTTCACCTTGGCGCGTGCCCGCACGGTCGTGCGCGCCTGATCCCGCACGATGAGGTCGAGGAACCGGCTGCGGACGCGGCTCTCCTCGCTGAGCTCCGTGTACATGTTCGGCAGCGGCAGCACGGCCTTGGCGGCGATCTGCCAGTCCGTCACCATGATCGAGAGCTCTCCGCGGCGACTCGAGATGACCTCGCCCGTCACGAACACGTGGTCGCCGAGGTCGACGAGCTCCTTCCAGCGCGCGAGCGACTCGTCCCCGACGTTCGCGAGGGAGACCATCGCCTGGATCCGCGATCCATCGCCCGACTGCAGGCTCGCGAAGCAGAGCTTGCCCGTGTTGCGGCTGAACACGACGCGGCCGGCCACGCCCGCGGTCACGCCCGTCTCGGCGCCCGGCTCGAGGTCGCCGTACTCCGCGCGCAGCGCCGGGATCGTCGTCGTGACGGGCACGGTGACCGGGTAGGCGCCGCCCGCGGCGGAGGCGCGCTCGGCGATCAGGCGCTCGCGCTTGGCGAGGCGCACCGCCTTCTGCTCGAACACGTCCTCCTCGGTCTCGGGGGCGTTCTCGGCGGGCGTCTCAGACATGCAAAAGCTCCTCAGGAAAGTCTGCCGTCAAGTCTAGTCAGCAGGCCTCGGCGCTCCCTGCGGGCGGGCTCAGTCCTCGGGCGGCAGATCGGGGATGGCCGGTGTCGCCTCGTTGAGCGCCTGGTCGACCGTCGAGCGCACGAGCGCGGAGAGGTAGCCGCCCGGGTTCTCGACGCCGATCCCCCGGAGCAGGCCCGTGGCCTGGTGCACGATCTGACGCGAGAACGCCGACGCCGTCTCGATCGCCTCGGCGTAGGCGGGCCGGTCGTCCTCCGCGACGACGACGGGCTCGCAGCCGAGCTCGACCGCGAGCGCCTGCGCGATCGGCAGCACGGCGGGCGGCGCCGTGACGGCGGCGTACGAGGCGGCGAGCTGACGGAGGTCGATCGTCGTCCCGGTGAACGCCATCGCGGGATGCACGGCGAGCGGGATGGCGCCCTTCTCGGCCGCGGGGCGGAGCACCTCGATGCCGAACGACGCGTCCGTGTGCAGCACGAGCTGCCCCATCTGCCACGCGCCGATGTCGGCGAGCCCCTGCACGAGGCCGGGCAGCTCAGCGCGCGGAACGGCCAGGACCACGAGCTCCGACCGGCGCACCACCTCGAGCGGGTCGAGCACCGGCACGTCGGGCAGCACGGCCGACGCGCGATCGTCGTCGGATCCGCCGGTGATGCCGGTGATGGCGTGCCCCGCGCCCGCGAGCGCGGCGCCGATCACGGGGCCCACCCGACCGGCCCCGATGATCCCGACCCCCAGGCGTCCGTCGCGTCGCACGCGCCCTACCTCTCGCCCCAGCGATGCGTGTGATCGCGCGACGCCGCCTCGACCGCCCCGCGGCTTGCGCGCTGCAGGAGCGCGATGGCGTCGTCGCGCTCGAGGCCGACGACCTGGCCGGAGATGGGCCCGGCGACCGTGTGCGCCTGCCCCCACGCGACGCGCTGCAGGCGGTCGACGGGGCCCTGCGCGATCGAGACGCCCTGGAGCCGCGCGAGGGGGAAGATCGCGAGCTTGCGCCAGACGCGCCCGCGCCGCAGCAGGAGCCCGAAGTCGGTGATCGCGTATCCGTGGCGTCGCCACGAGACCGGGCGGCGCCACCAGGCGCGCGCGGGCATCGTGCGGTACGGGTCGCCCTCGACGGGGCCGAGGATGCCGTGCTCCCAGACGAGCGGGAGATCCTCGACCGGGGCGTCGGGGAGGATGAGCGCGAGCACGCGCTCGACGTCGGCGCGCTTGCCGACCGGCAGGACGACGTTGAACTGCTGCGCGCTGCCGGACTGCTGCTGCGCGGCGCTCTTGCCGGACATCCGGTTGATCTTGATGGTCCACCATCCGAACGGCCGCCACAGGAGCGACTGCGAGACCTCGACCGCGAAGATGCGGCCCGGCGGGAGCGTCTCGGTGACCGTGGTGAGCAGGCCGTAGGTGATGCGGACGCCGTCGGGCGTCGGGGCGATCGCGTAGCGCAGCGACTTCGAGATCTGCGCCCACGTGATCGCGACCGCCGTGAGGACGAGCGGGATGCCGGTGCCGAGGCCCGCGCCGAGGAGCACGATGAGCCCCTCGCCGTCGGCCAGGGCGATCGGGAGCAGGAAGGCCATGACGACGGCGAACAGGAGACCGAAGAACACCAGCCACAGCACGCCGCTGATCACCTGCGAGCCGATGAGGCGGCCCGTAGGGATCTTGACGACGCT
This sequence comes from Microbacterium sp. JZ37, assembly GCF_035188445.1. NCBI lineage: Bacteria > Bacillati > Actinomycetota > Actinomycetes > Micrococcales > Microbacteriaceae > Microbacterium > Microbacterium sp. JZ37. Next base: position 3,018,668 of record NZ_CP045253.1, read on the forward strand.
CTCGGGCGCGACGTCGGAGAGGTCGACCCCCTCGATGAGGCCGCTCACGCCGTCGTTGAGGTGCCCGACGAGCTGTCCGCGCGCACTGGTGCGCGGCGCCGGCTGCCCGGTGCGCGCAGCCTCCCGCGCGGCCCGCGCTCCCGAGGCGAGGCGGAGGATGTCGGCGCGCACGGCCTCCGCGCGCGCGGTGGCGAGGTACTCGAGGGCGACGTTCGCGTCGGTGCCCGCGCCGACGACCTCGAGCTTGGCCATCCCGATGAGGCGCGCGGGGAAGGGGCGCGTGAGGTTCACGCCCTGCACGCGGTCGAGCGGGGCCCGCCGGTGCGAGCGGAAGACGATGCCCTTGCGCACCTCGACGTGCTCGTCGGTGATCCGGAACTGCTGGAACCGCCAGACGAGCCAGAACGCGAGGACGAGCACCGCGAGCACGCCCACGAGGGCGAGGAGCGCCACGAGGATGAGGTTGTTCGCGAGCACCCAGTCGAAGGGGTCCCCTCCCGCGTAGTCCTCGACGTGCGCCTCCTCGGGGTGAAGAGGGAGACGACCCAGAAGATGATCCGGTCGCGCGCATTCCCGATCGCGATGCCCGCGACGATGAGCAGCACGAGCCCGCCCTTGAACAGGGGCGTGAGCGGGTGGAGCCGGTGCCAGGCGCCGTCGGCGAGCGACGACGAACCGCCGCCGGGCAGGACGGGCGCCTCGGCCGTCTCCGCCGCGCTGGGAGGCTGACCGGTCACAGCCCGGTCCTGCGGGTCTCGGCGACCTCGATGAGCGTGTCGCGCAGCGCCTCGGCCGCCGCCTGGCTGATCCCGGGGATCTCCACGCCCGTGGTCGCGGCGGCGGTCACCATCTTGAGCTTGGCGATGCCGAACGCGCGGTCCATGGGCCCGTGCGTGATGTCGACGAGCTGCATGCGGCCGTAGGGCACCGCGACCATCCGCTGCCACAGGATGCCCTTGCGGAACACGATGTCGTCGTCGCGCAGCATGTACCCGAGCGCGCGCGCCTGCCGCGGCAGCACGATCAGGGTCAGGAGCGTGACGACCGTGATCGCACCCGCGACGATCCACGCCCACATGCCCAGGCGCGCCACCTCGGCCACGACGAAGGCCGCGGCCCACACGATCGCGAGGAAGATCGCGTTCTGCACGAGCTGAGACACGACGTACTTGGGCGAGATCTGATGCCACGCCCCGTCGAGAGCGAGTCGGCCGGCGCCGCGGGGCTCGCGGATCGCGGTGAAGGTGCCGGCGTCGAGCACCTCGGGCTGTGCGGGTCCGGCGGGTGCCTCCGGTGCGGGTGCGGATGGCGCGGCTGCGGCCGCGCGCGCCTCGGCGCGCGTGAGCGGGGCCGGGGTCTGGGGGTCAGTCTGGTTCGAGTCCGGCTGGGGTGTCGTCGGGCTGTCGCTCATCTGGATCCTTCGGCAGCGTGCAGAAATGCTCTGCGAGCAGCGCCGCGCCCACGAGCAGTGCGCCCGCGATCGCGCTCGCGATGGTCGTCCCCAACGACCCTAGCGCGGGGGCCACAGGGCGCGTCGCGCCGTACAGGAGGAGGCCGAGCGCCGCGCCCGTGACGGCGGCCCCCACGATGCTCGCCGACTTCGAAAGCATCGCGATCCGCAGTGCGCGGAACGGGTCGATGCGCGGCGCGTCGGGGTCGCGCACCGAGCGGCGCACGGGCCACGCGAGCGCGAGGCACAGGGCGCCCAGGAGCACGAGGAGCACGGGCAGCATGAGCGAGGGCGCGAAGGTCGAGCGCCCCGACGAGGTGAGGAGGTGGTCGAGCAGGAAGCCGCCGCCTCCGCCCAGCAGGGCGGCGACGAGGAGCGCGAGGAGGCTCGTCCGCCTCACGGCGCGGCTCCGCGGAGTCGCGCGAGGAGAGCGTCGACGCGTCCGGCGCGCGGGAGCTCGGCGTCGGGGTCGACCTCGAGCCACGGGCCGAGCACGAAGTCGCGCTCGGCTGCGCGCGGGTGCGGGATGGTGAGCCGCGGGTCGTCGGAGACGACGTCGCCGTAGGCCACGAGGTCGAGGTCGAGTGTCCGGTCGCCCCAGCGCTCGCGGCGCACACGCCCGTGCCGCTCCTCGATCGCGTGCAGGAAGCCGAGGAGCACGCTCGGCGCGAGGCGCGTCGTCACGAGGGCCACCGCGTTGAGGTACGCCGGCGCCTCGGCGTCGGGGCCGTCCAGCGTGACCGCGACGGACTCGTGGGCGGAGGAGCAGACCACCCGATCCGTGAGCGGCAGCCGCTCGAGCTCGCGCACGGCCGCGTCGAGGGTGGCCGCGCGGTCGCCGAGGTTCGCGCCGAGCGCGACGACGGCGGTCACGGGCTCTCGGCGTCGGGGCGCGGGCGGCGCCGCGAGGGGACGCAGCGGCGGGTCAGGGCGGCGGCCGGCGGTCATGCGCGCTCCTGACGCAGGCGGTGCACCGTGACCGAGACATCCGAGAAGCGCGCGCGGATGGGCGCGTGCGGCTTGTGCACGGTGACGAGGACGCCGTGCACGCGCTCGTCCTCGAGCACCGCGTCGGCGATGCGGTGCGCGAGCGTCTCGATGAGATCGACGGGCTCGCCCTCGACGATCGCGACGACCTTCTCGGCGAGCTCGCCGTAGTGCACGGTGTCGGCGATGTCGTCGGTCTCGGCGGCACGCGCGGTGTCGACGTGCAGCCGCAGGTCGACGGTGAAGTCCTGCCCCTCCGCGCGCTCGGCCTCGTACACGCCGTGGCGCCCGAATGCGGTGAGCCCGCGGAGCTCGATCATGTCGAACGGGTTCATGCCCTCAGCCCTTCCATTCCCGCGCGACCGCGAGCGCGTCGCGGGTCGCCGCTGCGTCGTGCACGCGCACGCCCCACGCACCGGCCTGCACGGCGAGCACGCTCGTGAGCGCTGTCGCGAGATCCCGCCGCTCGATGGTCGCCTCCTCGCCGAGCGCCGAGGCAAGGAACCGCTTGCGCGATGTCCCGACGAGCACCCGGTACCCGAGGCCGACGATCGCGTCGAGCTCGCGCAGGAGCGCCCAGTTCTGCTCGCCGCGCTTCGCGAACCCGATGCCCGGGTCGAGGATGACCCGCTCGCGCGCGACGCCCGCGGCGATCGCGGCCTCCGCGCGCGCCGAGAGCTCGTCGGCGACCTCGCGGCCGATGTGCGTGTAGGTCGCCTGCGCGTACATGTCGGATGACGGGCCGCGCCAGTGGCCGAGGGCGATGTCGACGCCCCGCTCGGCGACGACATCGAGGATCTCCGGATCGGCCAGGCCGCCCGAGACGTCGTTGACGATCGCGGCCCCCTCGGCGATCGCGGCCTCGGCGGTCGCGGCGCGGTAGGTGTCGACGCTCACGGTGGCGCCGTCGGCCGCGAGGGTGCGGATGACGGGCAGGATGCGTGCGATCTCGACCTCCGCGCCCACCGGCTCCGCGCCGGGACGGGTCGACTCGCCGCCGACGTCGAGCACGGTCGCGCCGCCCTCGCGCAGAAGCCGCCCGTGCGCGATCGCGTCGTCGGCCGCGTAGTGGGCGCCGCCATCCGAGAACGAGTCCGGCGTGACGTTGACGATGCCCCAGATGGAGGTCATGCGAGGTCCTCGTGGGCGATGCCGCCCCCGAGCGCGATGAGCGACACGATCTCGCCCCGCGCCGCGGGCTCGGCGAGCTCTCCGCGGGCCGCGACCGTCACCGTCGAGCTGTCGCTCTGACGGCCGCCGCGCATCGTCACGCACTGGTGGACGGCGTCGAGCACGACGACGACGCCGCGGGTGTCGAGCGAGCCCGCGATCGTGTCGGCGATCTGCTCGCCGAGCCGCTCCTGCACCTGCGGGCGCGCGGCGAGCACGTCGACGACCTTCGGGAGCGCGCCGAGGCCGACCACCTGCTCACCGGGGAGGTAGGCGATGTGGGCGTGCCCGATGAACGGCAGCAGATGGTGCTCGCAGACCGAGCGGAAGCGCACGCCACGGAGCAGGACCGCGCCCGACGGGAGCGTGTCCGGCGCGGGGCCGCGGCTGACGCTGATGGTGTGCGCGAGGGGCTCGGCAGCGTCCTGGCCCACGCCCGCGAAGAACTCGGCGTACGCGTCGGCGACGCGCTGCGGCGTCTGCCGCAGACCCGCGCGATCGGGGTCCTCCCCGATCGCGACGAGCAGCTCGCGGGTGAGCGCCGCGACGCGCTCCCGATCGACGGTCACGCGTCGCGTCCTCAGGCCGTCGCGGGCCGCGCGTGACCGGACGCCGGCCGGGTCGCGGGCTGCGACGGCGAGCTCTCGGCCGTCGTCGACGCGGCGATCCCGTCGTGCTGGCGCTTGCGCGGGACGTCGATGGGCGGCAGCGCCGACACCGGGCGATCGCTCGACGAGAGCCACTGGGGGCGCTCGGGCAGCTTCTTGATGTCCTTGAAGATCTCCTCGATCTGGACGTGATCGAGCGTCTCGTGCTCGAGGAGGGCCAGGGCGAGCTTGTCGAGGATGTCGCGGTTCGCGTTGAGCACCTCGTACGCCTCGTTGTGCGCGAGCTCGATGAGCGCGCGCACCTCCTCGTCGATGTGCTCGGCGATGCGCTCCGAGTAGTCGCGGCCGTGGCCCATGTCTCGGCCCATGAAGACCTCGCCGCTGCCGCTGCCGAGCTTGACGGGCCCGACGGCGGTCGTCATGCCGTACTCGGTGACCATCTTGCGGGCGATGCTCGTCGCCTTCTCGATGTCGTTGGACGCGCCGGTCGTGGGGTCGTGGAAGACGATCTCCTCGGCGACGCGGCCGCCCATGGCGTACGCGAGCTGGTCCTGGAGCTCGTTGCGCGTCACGGAGTACTTGTCCTCGAGGGGCAGCACCATCGTGTAGCCGAGGGCCTTGCCGCGCGGCAGGATCGTGATCTTCGTGACGGGGTCGGAGTGGTTCATCGCCGCGGCGGCGAGGGCGTGGCCGCCCTCGTGGTACGCCGTGATGAGCTTCTCCTTGTCCTTCATGACGCGCGTGCGGCGCTGGGGGCCCGCGATGACGCGGTCGATCGCCTCGTCCATCGCGCGGTCGTCGATGAGCTGGGCGTTCGAGCGCGCCGTGAGGAGGGCCGCCTCGTTGAGCACGTTCGCGAGGTCGGCGCCCGTGAAGCCGGGCGTCTTGCGCGCGACGACCTCGAGGTCGACGTTGTCGGCGAGCGGCTTGCCGCGGCTGTGCACCTGGAGGATCCGGAGCCGCCCCTTGAGGTCGGGCGCGTCCACGCCGATCTGGCGGTCGAAGCGGCCGGGGCGCAGCAGCGCGGGGTCGAGGATGTCGGGGCGGTTCGTCGCCGCGATGACGATGACGTTGACCTTGGGGTCGAAGCCGTCCATCTCGACGAGCATCTGGTTGAGCGTCTGCTCGCGCTCGTCGTGGCCTCCGCCCATGCCCGCGCCGCGGTGCCGGCCGACGGCGTCGATCTCGTCGATGAAGATGATCGCCGGCGAGTTCTCCTTGGCCTGGTTGAAGAGGTCGCGCACGCGGCTCGCGCCGACGCCGACGAACATCTCGACGAAGTCCGAGCCCGAGATCGAGTAGAACGGCACGCCCGCCTCGCCCGCGACCGCGCGCGCGAGCAGCGTCTTGCCGGTGCCGGGAGGGCCGTACAGCAGCACGCCCTTCGGGATGCGCGCGCCCACCGCCTGGAAGCGCGCCGGGTCCTTGAGGAACTCCTTGATCTCCTGGAGCTCCTCGATGGCCTCGTCGGCACCCGCGACGTCGCCGAACGTGACGTCGGGGTGCTCCTTGCTCATGAGCTTCGCGCGCGACTTGCCGAACTGCATGACGCCGCGACCGCCGCCCTGGGCGCTCGACATGAGGAACCAGAAGAGCAGGCCGAGCAGGAGGATCGGGATGGCCAGCGACAGCAGGCTGTCCCAGATCGTCGCGCGCGGCACGGCGTCGTCGTAGCCGTCGGCGGGCGCCGCCGCCTCTACCGCGTCGACGACCTCCTCGGCACGCGCCGAGACGTAGTAGAACTGCACGTCCGTGGCGCCCTCGTAGGCCTTCGTGAGGGTCATGTCGACGCGCTGGTCGCCATCCGTGATGAGCACCTTGCTGACGGTGTCGCCGTCCAGCAGCTCGAGCCCCTCCTGCGTGGACACCTGGCGCGGGGCGCCCAGGTTGGACACGAGCGAGAACCCGACGATCAGCAGCACGCCGACCAGCAGGATGTAGATCAGCGGGTTGCGAGTGAGCTTCTTGACGTCCATACCTGGGGTGACTTCCTCCCGTCGACGCGACGAGCGCGTAGTCGTCTCAGGCTACCCCGGCGCGTCTATGCGCCGACTGGGATTCGCCCACGGCGTACGTCAGGCGTAGACGTGCGGCGCGAGCACGGCGACGTCGCGCAGGTTGCGGTAGTGCTCGGCGTAGTCGAGGCCGTAGCCGACGACGAACTCGTTGGGGATGTCGAACCCGAGGTAGCGGCAGTCGATCTCGACCTTGGCCGCGTCGGGCTTGCGCAGGAGCGCGAGCACCTCGATCGACTCGGCGCCGCGCGAGGCGAAGTTGCTGAGCAGCCAGCTGAGGGTGAGGCCGGAGTCGATGATGTCCTCGACGATGAGCACGTGGTAGCCCTCGAGGTCGGTGTCGAGGTCCTTCCGGATCTGCACGACGCCGCTCGACTTGGTGCTCGTGCCGTAGCTCGAGACCGCCATCCAGTCCATGACGACCTCGCGCGTGAGGCAGCGCATGAAGTCGGCCATCACCATGACGGCGCCCTTGAGCACGCCGACGAGGAGGAGCTTCTTGCCCTCGTAGTCCTTCTCGACCTGGGCGGCGAGCTCGCGGAGCTTGGCCTGGATCTCCTCCTCGGTCACGAGAACGCGGTCGAGGTCACCGGAGATGTCGGCAGCACGCATGGAGGCCATCCTACGACTCCTCCGCTGCGACCCCGACGTCGTAGCGCGGGAGCGCGCGGTGGATCGCGGCCCTGCGCGCACGTGTCTCGACGACCCCGGCGATGCCCGCCGCGAGCCCGGCGGCGATGAGCGCCCAGCCGGGGGCGAGGAGCGGCTGGAAGGCCGCGAGCGCCGCGATGTCGTCGTCGCCCGCCGAGTCGTTCGCGAGCACGGTCCACGGGGTCGCGCCGAGGATGACGAGCAGGAAGCCGATCACGGTGAGGCCCGACGCGAGGTGCGAGAGCGCGCCGGCTCCGGTCAGCTGCGCGTCGACGTCCGCGGATGGCGAGAGGGCGCCCTCGCGCGCGGCCCGGAGCGTCCGCCGCTCGAGGACCGCGGTGCGGACGAGGAACGGGACCGTCGAGAGCAGCAGGAGGGCGATCGGGATGAGGATCAGCACCCCGCCGACGCTCACCAGCGCATCGATGACGCCCTCGATCGGGCCGCCGCCGTAGTCGACGGGGTCGCAGTCGCGGCACGGCTGGCGCAGCAGGACGCCGGCGAAGAACACGTAGGCGCCGAGCTGCAGCGCGAAGCCCGCTGCGGCCCACCGTCCGTCGCGCCGCTTGGCGCCCGCGGGCCGCGGATGGGCCATCCGCGCGCCGCCGCCGGGCCCCGGCAGGCGCTTCACCCGCGCCTCCCAGCGCCGGCCGAGCCAGCCGCGCAGCGTGAAGAGCGCGACCGCGGCGAGCGTGATCCCCACTCCGGCGAGCAGGGCGATGCCGTCGTAGTCGAAGCCCGAGACGAGGTCGACGAGCGCCGTGACGGGGCCGAGGACGACGGCGAACCAGGCGAGCACCATGATGCCGCCGTACGGATCCTCGCGGAGGCGCCGCGCCTCGACGACCGGCACGCGCGGCGCGGTCGGCTGGGCGTGCCGGCGCTCGGCCGCGCGCAGCCGCATCCTCCGCTCGGCGATGCCGCGGAGCAGCTCGACGAGGAGCGCGGCGCCCGTGACGACGAGGACGCCGCCCATGAGCGCGCGGAGCATCGCGTCGAACACCGACGGGAGGGAGTACGCCTCCTCGCCGATGATGCCCGTGACGAGCACGACGACGAAGACGATCCCCGAGGCGACGAAGGCCCCGCCCGTCGTCCGCGCGAGGCCTGCCGCGAACGCGAGCGCCGGCCCGATCGGGAGGGGCTCGATGTCGCGCGGTCCGCTCACCCCGCGCTCCCCTGCTCCTCGCTCCCCCGCTCCGTGCTGCGGGCCGTGAACGCGATGAGCGCTCCGCGCCGGTCGGCGACGAAGCCCGGGAGGTCGATCGGCCCCTGGCCCTGCCAGTCGGAGACGAGCCGCGCGACCTCGAGGGTCTGCGTGCGCGTGAGGCTCGCGCCGAACTCGCTCTGCGCGACGTGGCGGATGATCCGGTGCCGGAGCGCGGGCGGGTTGGCGACGAGCGCGGGCACCGAGATCGCGATGCCCGCCTCGATGTGCTCGACGATGTCCTCGATCGTCTCGTCGATCATCTCAGCGAAGGCCTCGTTGTCCTCCCGCAGCTGCTCGGCCGTCCGGGCGAGCGCGAGCGCGACGCCGGGGCCCAGCTCGGCCTCGAGCACGGGGAGGACCGCGCGCCGCACCCGCACGCGGGAGAAGCGCGCGTCGGCGTTGTGCGGATCGTGCCACGGCTCGAGCCCCGAGGCCTCGCAGAAGCCGTGGGTCTGCTCGCGTCGGATGGCCAGGAGCGGGCGGATCCAGGCCAGTCCGCGCTCGTCGCGGCGCGGCGCCATGCCCGCGAGGCTCCCGGCGCCCGCGCCGCGCGCGAGCCCGAGGAGGACGGTCTCGGCCTGGTCGTCGAGGGTGTGGCCGAGGAGCACGGCGACGGCGCCGGTCTCCGCCGCCGCATCGCGCAGGGCCGCGTAGCGTGCCGTGCGGGCCGCGGCCTCGGGCCCGCCCTCCGCGCCCACCTCGACGCGCACGATCCGGGCATCCGTCACCCCGGCCATCCGCGCCTGCTCGGCGGCTCGCGCGGCGACCTCCGCCGACCCCTCCTGCAGCCCGTGGTCGACCGTGACGCTCACGACGCGGAGGCCGAGCCGCGGGGCCTCGAAGGCGGCGGCCGCCGCGAGCGCGAGCGAGTCGGCGCCGCCGGACAGGGCGACGAGGACGGTCGCGGCCGATCCCTCCAGCGGGGCGAGCGCGGTGCGCACGGCGAGGCGGACGGCGGCGATGGCGGGATCGAGCACGCGTCAACGGTAGTCCGCCCGCGGCGAATCGCCCTCCCCGCGCTCCCCGCTTCGTCGCGGCTCGCGGGCGCGGCTACGCTTGCTGACGTCAGATTTCCTTACGAGAGGACACCACTCGCATGGGCGCGTACGACGCAGTCATCGAGATCCCGCGCGGCAGCCGCGTGAAGTACGAGGTCGACCACGGCACGGGGCGCGTGTACCTCGACCGCGTGCTCTACACGACCTTCGGCTACCCGACCGACTACGGGTTCTTCGACAACACCCTCGGCGAGGACGGCGACCCGCTCGACGTGCTCGTGCTGCTCGACCACGCGATCTACCCGGGCGTGAGCGCCAAGGTCCGCCCCGTGGCCGTGCTCAAGATGAGCGACGAGGCCGGTGGCGACGACAAGGTCGTGGCCGTGCTCGCGAAGGACCCGCGCTGGGACCACATCCAGGACGTCGACGACCTCCCGGAGTACACCCGCAAGGAGATCGAGCACTTCTTCGAGCACTACAAGGACCTCGAGCCCAACAAGTGGGTCAAGGTCGACGAGTGGGCGAACGCCGCCGAGGCCGAGCGCCTCGTCAAGGAGGCATTCGAGCGCTTCGAGGAGCACGAGGGCCAGACGCGCACGCAGGGCGAGGGCGAGCTGCCCGACTCCCGCTCCTGATCCCGCGCTGCGGATACGCGAAGGGCGCCTGCCGGCCGGCAGGCGCCCTTCGCGTATCCGACGGTCAGACCCAGATGCCGCGCGCCGCCATGAAGTCGATCGGGTTCACCGTCGCGCCGTTGACGTAGACCTCGAAGTGGAGGTGGCAGCCGAACGAGTTGCCCGTGTTGCCCTCGAGGGCGATGAGCTGGCCGGCCTCGACCCACTGTCCGTAGCCGACGAGGACGCCGCCGTCGACGATGTGGCCGTAGCCCGTTCCGGTGCCGTCGCCGTTGTCGATGTGGATGTAGTTGCCGTAGCCGCCGTTGTAGCCGGCGTAGACGACCGTGCCCGAGTGCGCCGCGTAGATGCCCGCACCGCAGCCTGCGGCGAGGTCGACCCCCGCGTGGAAGGACGATGAGCAGTAGCTCGAGCCGCAGATCTGGTACCGCGGGCCGTAGCCCGACGTGCGCGTGCCGTTGTTGGGGCGCACCCATCCGCCCGTTCCGGGCTGGGTCGTGCCGCCCCCGCCGCCGTTGTCGGCGGGCGCCTGCTGGCCGCCTCCACCGCCGCCGCCTCCACCGCCGCTGTTCTGCTGCTGCTGTTGCTGCTGCTCGAGCTGGCGCTGCTGCTCGAGCTGCTGCTGGCGGAGGAGCTCGCGCTGCCGCTCGGCCTCCTTGCGGGCGCGCTCCTCGGCCTCGCGGCGGAGCTGCTCCTCGTACTTCCGCTTGGCCTCGACGCCCTCCTGGTACTCCTGGACGGTCTTGCTCGTCGTGTCCTTGAGGGCCGCGAGCTGCGCCTCGAGGGTGATGAGGTTCTCCTCCTGGTCGGCGAGCGCGGCCTCGGCGGCCTGCTGCGCCTCCTGGGCGGCGACCATCTTCTCCTCGGCGATCTTCTGCAGGCGGTCGCGCTCGGCGCGGGCCACCTCGGCCTGATCGCTCAGGGACTGCGCGGAGTCGCGTGCCGACGCGGCCTCCGCGTAGACGGACTCGTTGCGCTCGATGAGCTTGTCCATCTGGCCGAGCTGGGTGAGGAGCTGGTCGGCGTTCTCGGCCGAGCCTGCGAAGAGGAGCTCGAGGGAGGTGTCGTCTCCGCCCGAGCGCGAGAGCTGCGCGGCGAGGCGGGCCGCGGTCAACGCGGCGGCATCGGCCTTCTCAGCCTGCTCGTCGGCCTGCTTCTGGAGCTCGTCGGCGCGGTAGGCCGCCTCATAGTAGGCCTGCTGGGCGGCGTAGTAGGCGTCGGCCGCGGCCTTCGCGGCCGCCTGGGTCTCGGCGACGCGCTGCTTGAGACCGGCGATGAGGCCCTCGATGCGCTGCACCTCGGCCGCCTTGGCGGCCTCGTTGTTGCGGGCTGCCTCGACGTCCTCCCACGAGGGGTAGTCGTCGGGGTTGTACGACGCGGCGAACGCGCCGGAGACACCGGGGCCGAAGGGGCTCGTGGCGGTCGCCGCGCCGATGGCAGCGACGCCGAGCGCGCCCATCACGAGGGCGTTGCGCCGCGAGATGGGGTTCCAGAGAATGCGTCGCTCAGCGGCGGTGGGCGCGCAGCCGCACTCTTCCGCGAGATTCTGCTCGGCTTCCATCACACCCTTCTCCGGCCAATCACATCCGCAACAGTAGCAACATCGTTCACTTCTGGCACTATGAAAGATCCGCTTCGGGGCGCGGAACAGAGCCATCCTCACCCGGATCGGCCGCGCGGCACGCCCGGCGCGCGGGCGCGGTTTGGATTTTCGGAGAGCGTCTGCGTATGCTTGATCGTCGGCAAGCGTGAGCCCCGGGTTCACACCGCGGCCCCATCGTTTAGCGGCCTAGGACGCCGCCCTTTCACGGCGGTAGCACGGGTTCGAATCCCGTTGGGGTCACTCAAGCTGATACAATTGAAAATCGTGTGCGAAAGCACATTCATGGCCCTGTAGCGCAGTTGGTTAGCGTGCCGCCCTGTCACGGCGGAGGTCGCGGGTTCAAGTCCCGTCAGGGTCGCTCCAAGCGACGGGCCTTCTTTCGAGAAGGCCTTTCGTCTAGGAAGCGGCAGTTTTCTGCAGCTCGGCTCTGTAGCTCAGTTGGTAGAGCGCACGACTGAAAATCGTGAGGTCACGGGATCGACGCCCGTCGGAGCCACAAGGACCGTCGTTACAACGGTCCCAGAAACCCTCGCGTAGCTTCTACATCGCGGGGGTTTTGCTTTGCCCTGGTGAGGGCGGGCTCCACCTCCGGGCGTTGAGGGCTGGTTCCTCCCCCGGGCGTTGAGGGCTGGCCTTTCTGGGTGGCCGCCTAGGCCTCGTCCCTATCGACGCTTGCGCCCTTCCGAGGGTCGCTCCAGCGACGAGCCCACTCCGACGACATGCCACCATCCGCAGTAGCGGCAGCGCACGACATTAGTCGGCTTGTGCGCCCGCCTCGCGAAGACCATAGCTTCGGCCTGCGATGCGATCGGGGCGCGCGTCGTGGGACATTTCAGGGCCATGCCGCGAGGGTAGAGCGCCCCACCGACACTCGCCGCGCGTCCGCGCCCACCGCCAGATTGGATACTTGGCACGAGTCGTCCACGACGTGAAAGCTAAGGGCACCGACCTCCACGCCGAGTCCCCGTCCGTCGTTCGAGCGCAAGCGAGCTACGAGAGAGCCTTCTCCGCCCTACAGCTCGATCCAGTACCGGCGCAGCAGCGGATGGCCGTGCGCCGACTGATCTGAGACATCCTCGAGCACGCCCCCGGCGCCCTCGATCGTCCGCGCGGAGCCCACGTTGTCGTCATCGCACGTGAGCATCACCCGATCGAGGCCGATCTCGCGCGCACGCTCGAGCGCGAGAGCGAGCCCCCGCGACGCGTAGCCGCGCCGCCGGCGGGAGGGGCGGACCGAATAGCCGATGTGCCCGCCGACCCGGCGCAGGTAGTCGTTCAGAGCATGCCGGAACGACACGAAGCCCACGACCTCACCCCCGTCGACGATCCAGTAGAGGTCGTTGTGCACGAGACCGCCCGGGAGGACGCGCGAGGTGTCGGCGATCTCCGCGGCCTTGGCGACGAGCTTCTCGCACGTCGCCCGGTCTCCCGACGTCGGCGGCGTCAGCCCCGATCCGTCCACATGCACGCCACCGAACTCGTCGATCGCGGCCGACCAGCTGTCGAACAGCTCGAGCGTGGGTCGCATGAGGGTGATCGCCATCCGCCCAGCACAGCAGATCCGAGCTACCCGCGCAAAGGCGCGCATGGCGGATGGCGGGGCTGGGTTGTCTCAGAAGGGTGGGGGTTCGGGTGGGGGCTGGGGGTCGTGGATGGCGTGGTGTCGTCTTCGGGGTTCGGGCTCGGTGACGTACACGTGCCCGAGCGGGCTGGTCCACTCGATGCCGCCGTCCTCGAGCGCCCGCGGAGACCACCTCGTGTGGTGCCGCAGGTAGTGGTGCGGCCGGCACAGGGCCTCGAGGTTCTCCGCGTTCGTCGGGCCGCCGCGGGAGTACTCCCGGACGTGGTCCTTCTCGCACCCCGGGGCCGGGCGCGAGCAGCCCGGGAAACGGCAGCACTCGTCGCGCAGCTCGACCAGACGACGGATCGCCGCGGTCGGCTGGTAATGATCGACGGTCAGCAGAGCACCGGTGTCGGGGTTCTGGAAGATCCGCTCCCACCCCGGCGCGTACCGCGCGAGCCGGCGGGCGGTCTCGGCCGGGACCGGCCCGTACCCCGCCAGCATCGCCGGCCCGTCATCCAGCCCGACCAGACTCGTCACCGGCACCGTCACCGTCACCGTCCCGCGCACCCCCGCCAGCCGCTCCGGATCCCCGTCGATCGGATACCCCGTCGGCGCCCCCGTCAGAAGAAGGTTCCCCGCCAGATCCGCGCGCCGCTGCGTGCGCGTCACCCGCACCCGCTCCGCCTCCCGAGCCCCCTCCCGCTCCCCCGGCGCGCACCGGCCCGAGAACAGCCCCGCATCCCGCACCACCCGCTCCGGATCGACCGCCGACACCACCGGGTCCGGGGCACCGCCAGGCACCCGCACCGCGCCCTGGTCGATCCGGTTCCCCTCCCGATCCACCCGGAACCCCAACCCGTCCCTCGTCACCCCCACCGCCGCATCCGCCGCATCCCGCGCATCCCGCGCCGCGTCCTGCGCTTCCCGGTCCGCGCGGCGCTCATCGGCCTCGACCAGACGCGCCATCTGATCCAGCCGGTCCGCGACCGCCGCGATCACCGACGCCTCGTCCCGCATCACGAACTCACCCAGCCCACCCGGCAGAGCCCGCGTCCACGTTCCCCGCTTCTCCCGCACCGCCGCCTGACCCTCCGCCACCGGAACCGGATGCAGCACACCCGCCAGCTCGCTCGCGAACACCCGCAACTGCCGCGGCGTGGCCTCCTCCGCGAACCCCACCACCCGCCGCAGGAACTCCCCCAGCACCGCATCCGGCAGCCCCTGCGCGACCTCCCGGATCACATCCGCATGCTTGCGCGTGATCCGCCCCGCCGACAGCGCCGCCCGCACCTGAGGCAACCGCGCCTCCAGCAGCTCCGCATCCGCCATCCGCGCCTCCACCTCACCCACCGGCACACGCAACGCCACCGCGAGCTCAGCCGCGACCGCCCGCCACGGGAACGCGAACTCCGAATCCGACCCCGACCGCTCCATCTGCGCCCGCGCCACCCGCGCCGCCACCGCGAACGCCTGCACCTCCGCCGCCGCAGCCGACGCCACCGCCCGCCGGAAACCCGTCAACGTCTCCCGCACATTCGACAGCACCCACCGCTCCTCCACCGTCGCATCCCACGACAGCGGATCCACAAACCGCGGCTTCCTGCTCGTCACACCCCCATCATCAACCCCACCACCGACATTCGAACGGGCTGGCGGAAGAGGTGATCCCGCGAATCCGACCCCGCATGTCGGGGTGCCTCGGCGACTCGTCGGAGGCCCCAGCCGCGCTCGGTCAGCGGCGAGGCGGCGAGGCGGCGAGGCGTCGAGGCGGCGAGGCGTCGAGGCGTCGAGAAACAGGAACGGGCTGCGGCAGGACTGCCCGGCCGCCTGGTCACTCCGCCGGCAGCGTCACCGTCGGCAGCGGCATCGGCGTGACCGGCGTATGGGTCTGCGACGGCGATGGCGACGGGGTGGACGGCTCGCTCGTCTCGGGGGAGGGCGCCGGCTCGCTCGTCTCGGGGGATGGCGCGGGCTCGGTCGGCGGCGGGCTCGTCGCGGGCGGCTGCGTCGTGGGAGGCGGCGTCGTCGCGGGCGGCTGCGTGGGCGGCGGGCTCGTCGGAGGCGGCGTCGTCGCGGGCGGCTGTGTCGGCGGCGGGCTCGTCGGAGGCGGCGTCGTCGCCGGGGGCTGGGTCGTCGGCGGCGGTGTCGTCGGCGGCGTGCTCGGCTTCGGCGTCTCGCTCGGCTTCTCCGAGGGCTGCGGGTTCTCCGACGGCTTCGGCGGCTCGCTCGACTGCGGGCTCTCGGCCGGCTGCGGGTTCTGCGATGCGCGCGGATCAGGAGCCCACGGCTTGATGTCGACCGGCTCGCCGGCCCCGTCGAGGTAGCGACGCGGGTCGACCGGGACGCCGTTCACGTGCACCTCGAAATGGAGGTGGTTCCCGAAGCTGCGACCGGTGTTGCCCACGAGCCCGATGGGATCGCCGGCCTCGACCCAGTCGCCCTCCTCGACCACGCGGCTCCCGTGCGTCATGTGCCCGTAGAGCGTGCGCACGCCGTTGACGTGCTGGATCATGACCGCGACGCCGTAGCCGTAGTGGCTCTCGCTCGAGAGCACGACGATGCCGGGGGCGGCCGCGCCGATGGGCGTGCCGCCCGGCGCCGCGATGTCCATGCCCATGTGGCGACCGTTGCGCGCCCCGAACTGGTCGGTGAGCACGGGGTTCGCGATCGGCCACAGGAAGGTGTCGAGGGACGCGAGCTTGCCGTCATCCCCGAGGCGCGAGAGGTCGACGTCGATGCCCGCGGCGATCGCCGCGCGGATGAGCTTCTCGCGCGCCTCGCGCCGCAGCTTCGTCACCTCGTCGACGGTCGTCGCGCCGTAATCGCTTCCGGCGAGCGCGGGCACCTCGATCGCGCCGGCCTCGGCGAACGCCGCCGCCTCATCCGAGAGGCCCGCGGTCGGTGACTCGGGGCGCTCGAGGTCGTCCGACACCTCGCCGTCGTCGACCGCGATCGAGACCGCCGCGACCGGCTCGCTCTCGGGCGGCGCGCCGGCCGCCGCGAGGGCGCCGGCTCCGGTGGCCGCGGCGACGAGGGCCGCCACGATGACGCTCGCGTGCGCGGCGCGCGTCGAGCGCACCCGCGTCGCGGATGCGTCGTTCGACTCGCCGTCGGAAGTGTCCTGCTGCATGTTTCCCCCGCGCCTATACTGACCGGTTCTCGTCGCAGACGGAAGACCCGCGGCGAGATCGGCCGTGCGGGGTGCCCGCGCACCTGCTTCAGCTGCGGGCCATCCGATGCGAGGATGGCCCGCATGAGGCGGGTCAGGGTGGTCGTCGAGGGCGTCGTCCAGGGCGTCGGATTCCGGTGGAGCACGGCGCGTCAGGCAGAGCGCAGGGACGTCGTCGGCTGGGTCCGCAACGCGGGCGCGCATCGCGTCGAGGCCGAGCTCGAGGGCGGCTCCGACGCCGTCGACGCGGTCGTCGAGTGGATGCGGCAGGGGCCGACCGGCTCCCGCGTGGACGACATCGCGATCGAGGAGATCGCCCCCACGGGCGCGACCGCGTTCGAGCTGCGCCCCTCCGTCTGAGCTACTCGACGAACGTGACGTCGACCTGGATCTCGGCGGCGATCCGCTCGAGGTCGGCGACGACGTCGGCGAGATCGACGTCGTCGGGCACCCGCAGCTCCGCCGTCGCCTCGAACAGGCGCCCGCCCGCCATGGCCGCGTCGCGCGCCTCGGTCGCCATCGACTCGATGCTCAGCGAGCGGGCGCGGAGCGCAGAGGAGATCTCGCGCACGATACCCGGACGATCGTGCCCCAGCACCTGCAGCGTGACGCTGCGGCCGCGCGGCGCGTGCACCTCCTCGGCGGCGCGCACGACCACGGTGAGCAGCCCTTCGAGGCCCTTCAGCCCCTCGCGGAGCGCGTCGACGCGCTCGGGCGGCACCGAGACCTGGATCACGCCCGCGAACGTGCCGTCGAGCTCGGCGAGCCGGCTGTTCTCCCAGTTGGCGCCGTGGGCGTCGACGACGTCGGCGAGGGCCGCCACGAGGCCCGCGCGGTCGTCTCCGATGACGGTGAGGACGAGCGATGTCACGCTCCCCACCCTACTGAGCGGCCCCGCCGCGCGCAGTCCCCGCTAGCGCGCGTCGCGACGAGCTTCAACCCCACGACAGCGCGCCCTCAGACGTGCGACCGTGAGGAGATGAATCACAGGTGGCAGCAGCTCGACGCCGAGTTCCGACGCGAATGGACGGGGCACCCCGTCGACGAGATCGAACCGCACGCGCGGAAGATGGTCGACCGGCTCAGCCCCGGGGTCTCGTCGGAGCTCGCGCGCGCCTACGCGATCTCGGTCTCGGAGGGCCGCCCGTTCGGCCTGGAGTGAGCCCCGCTCAGCTCACCACGGCAGCGGGCGCTCCGGCCCGCGCTCGCTGTCGTCGGGGAGGTCGGGCAGCTCGTAACCGCCGGCCCTGATGCAGAGCCACCGCAGCTGCCCATCCGATTCCGGGTGCGCGCGCCACGTGCGCCAGACGCCCTGCCCCACCCGGACGATCGTCCCGGGGCCGACGTCGACGACGTCGTCGTCGAGCCCCATCTGACCGCGCCCCTCGAGGAACACGTAGACCTCTTCGACGCGCGCATGGCGGTGCCAGTAGCCCGCCTGCTCCCCGGGCTCGAGCGCGTTCGCCGTGAGCCCGATGTACTGCATCGCGAGCTCGAAGTCGACCACGCGCCGTCCGTCGCGCGAGCTGTCGGGGCGGAAGCCGCCGAAGTGGTCGCGCCACTGGTCGAGGCCGCCGATCTCGCTCACCTGGTAGTCGCTCATGCCGCCACTCTAAGAGCGCCCGAGCGCATGGGGCTCTGCCCGCGCGCCGTTATCCAGCCGTGATGTATCAGATCCGGCGCTGACCTCTCCTCCCCTGTGACGGGAGGCGCCGGCGAGCGCGCGCCTCCCGGATGTCCACGGCGAGGCGCAGCGGGGAGACGCGATGTATTCCGGTATCGGGGAGCAGGGACCCACATCCGCCACGAGGACACCCGGCTCGCGCATGCGCCGTGGCGGAGGACACCGGTGACCGTGCTCGAGCGGGCGCTCGTCCTCGCGCCGAGCAGCCGCCTCGTCTCCCCCTCGCGGGCGAGCCGCGAAGCCGCTCCCGCGATCCGCACGCCGCGCATGGCCCCCTCGCTCGAGCGGAGACGGCGCCTCGAGCGCCGCCACACGGCGCGCGTGCTGCTCTCCGACGCCGGCGTCGTGGCCCTCGCGGCGCTCGTCGCCGGAGCCGTCTCCTCGACCGGCCCGTCGACCGCCACGACGCTCGCCGCACGCGGGACCCTCGCCCCGTCCTCCGCGGTCGTCGCCCCCGCGCTCCCCGTGCTCTTCGCGGTCGCGCTCGGCCTCTTCTGGTGGATCGGCCTCGCCATCGCGGCACCGCGGAGCGTCCACGACACCCGCGGACGCGAGCTCGCGCGGGTCGCCGCTGTCACGCTCGACGTCTTCGGGCTCCTCGGCCTCGGCCTGGTCGTGACCGGCGCCCCCGCGATCTGCGCGCAGCTGTTCGTCGCGGCGCCGATCGGGCTCGCCGGCCTCCTCGCCGCGCGCACCATCTGGCGACGCCGGCTCACGGCCGAGCGCGCCGCGGGCCTGCGTGTCTCGCGCGCCCTCGTCACCGGCCGCCCCTCCGACGTCGCGCGCGTGTCGTCGACGATCACCGGCAGCGACGCCTCGGGGTACCGCGTCGTCGGCGCCGTGGAGTTCGACGAGGCGCCGCGCACGCAGGCGGCCGCGATGCACATCGCGCAGGAGGCGGCTCGACGCGACGCGGACGCCGTGATCGTCGCGAGCACGGCCGCCTCGGACGCCGACTTCGTGAAGCGCCTCGGCTGGTGCCTCGAGGGCACGGCCGCCGAGCTCATCGTCGCGAACGGCGTTATGGACGTCGCGCGGGCCCGGATGTCGCTGGACGCGGTGGGCGGGCTCCCCCTCGTCCGCCTCCGGATGCCGGAGTACGACGGCGGCGCCCTCGTCCTCAAGCGGGCGTTCGACATCGTCGTCTCGACGGTCGCGCTCGCGGGCATCGCGCTGATCACCCCCGTCATCGCGCTCGCGATCGCTCTCGACTCCCCGGGCCCTGTCTTCTTCACGCAGGAGCGCGTGGGGCGCGACGGGCGCACGTTCCGGCTCGTGAAGTTCCGGTCGATGCGGACGACCGCGGAGGCCGAGCTCGCGCAGCTGCGCGCGCAGAACGAGGGCGCCGGCCCACTGTTCAAGCTGCGCCGCGATCCGCGCGTCACGCGCGTCGGCCGCTTCCTGCGGCACTACTCGCTCGACGAGCTGCCGCAGTTCTGGAACGTGCTCGTCGGCGACATGAGCGTCGTCGGGCCGCGCCCGCCGCTTCCGAGCGAGGTCCTCGCGTACGACGACGCGACCGTGCGGCGGCTCTACGTGAAGCCCGGGATCACGGGTCCCTGGCAGATCGGCGGGCGCAGCGACCTGTCCTGGCAGGAGAGCGTCCGGATCGACCTCGGCTATGTCGAGAACTGGTCGCTCCAGGACGACATCTCGATCATGTGGCGCACCGTCAGGGTGATGGTCCGCCCGAAAGGAGCGTACTGATGTCCGTCATCCTCCCCGGCCACGCGCTGCCGGTCCCCTCGTTCGCCCGAGCCGCAGCACTCAGCCGGCCAGCGGCGGCCGAGCAGGGCATCGGGCTCGGCGAAGCCCGCATCGTGGACGGCGTACCCGTGCGGTCGCTCACCATGGCCGCCCTCGTCGACGCGATCGTCGCCATGACGCGCACGACGGGCGTCGACGTCCTCGTCGGCGTGAACGCGCACGTCGTGAACCTCGCGCGCCACGACGCGACGCTGCGCCGATTCCTCGCGACGACGACGATGAACTACGCCGACGGGCAGTCCGTCGTCTGGGCGACGCGCCTGCTGGGCGCGGCGCTGCCCGAGAGGGTCGCGACCACGGATCTCGCGGCTCCGCTGCTCGCGGCCGCCGCGCGCGACCGGCTGCCCGTGTACTTCTTCGGCGCACGCCCGGGAGTGGCTGCGGCCGCGGCCGAGCGGATGGCGCAGGAGCTGCCGGGTCTCGCGATCCGCACGAGCCACGGGTACATCCCCGACGAGGAGTCGGATGCGCTCATCCGCGACATCCGCGAGCACGGCACCCGGATCCTCTTCGTCGGGCTCGGCGATCCCGTGCAGGAGCGCTGGGTCGAGCGGCACCGCGATCAGCTGCCGCCGGTCGTCCTGACCTGCGGCGGGCTCTTCGACTGGCTGAGCGGCACGCATCGCCGGGCGCCGCAGTGGATGATCCGCGCCGGTCTCGAGTGGCTGTGGCGGCTGGGCCTCGAGCCGCGCCGGCTCGCCCGCCGCTATCTCGCGGGGAACCCCGCATTCGTCGCCGCCGTCGTCCGCCAGCGTCTCGCCGAGGCCTCGCGGCGCCCGACCCGCATCGCGCACCACCGAGCAGCATGAGCACCGTCGCCGCATCCGACCGCGCCGCCCTCGCCCGGGGCAGCGCGCTGAGCTTCGCCGGGTCCGCGGCGAGCGCCGTCCTCGGACTCGCGCTCGTCGTGCTGCTCGGCCGGCTGCTCGGCGACGTCGGTGCGGGGATCGTGCTGCAGGTGATCGCGCTCTTCACGATCGCACTCGGGTTCGCCCGGTGGGGCGCCGACTCCGCCGCGCTGTGGATCCTGCCCCGCCTCGCCGACGGCGAGCGCGGCGCCATCCGCCCCGCGCTCGCGCACCTCATCGCCGTCGCGGGGCTCGGCGGAGCGGTCGGCGCGGTCGCGCTGACCCTCGGCGCCGCGCTTCTCGACGGCCCCGTGGCCGCGGCGCTTCCCGCGGCCGCATGGTGTCTCCCTCTCGCGGCGATGATGCTGACCGCGCTCGCCGGGGAGCGAGCGCTCGGCGGGGTCGGCCCCTACGTCGCGATCGGCGGCGTCGGGCTCCCGGCGCTGCGGCCGGCGGCCGTCGCCCTCGCCGTCGCCGCAGGGGGCGGCGTCGTCGCCGCGAGCCTCGCGTGGGCCGCGCCCGCGGCCCTCGCCCTCGCGGCGGCCCTCCTCGTCCTCCGCCGGCGGGCCGACGCGCTCGGTGTGGAGCCGATGACCGCGAGCGCGTTCCGGGCGTCCGGTCTCCCGCGGCGCCTGCACCGCTACGCGCTCCCCCGTGTCGTGTCGGAGTTCCTGTCGCAGCTGCTCATCTGGCTCGACGTGCTCATCGTCGGCGCCATCGCCGGCCCGGCCGCTGCCGGGGTCTACGGCGCCGCCACGCGGATCGCGTCCGCCGGATCGCTCGTGGACTCCGCCATCCGCGTGGTCGTCTCGCCCGTCTTCAGCCGCCTGCTGCACCGTCGCGACCACGCGGCCCTCGCCGACCTCTTCCGCGCCGCGACGACCTGGCTCGTGCTCTTCAGCGCACCGCTCTACCTGCTCCTCGCGGTGTTCTCGCCGCTCGCGCTGTCGCTGCTCGGGCCATCCTTCGAGGAGGGCGCCGTCGCGCTCGCCGCCCTCTGCCTCGGGTCGGTCGTGACCTTCCTCGCCGGCAGCGTCCACTCGGTGCTCCTCATGAGCGGCCGCAGCGGTCTCGCCGCGGCGAACAAGGCGATCGCGGTCACGGCCGACGTCGCGCTCCTGCTCGTGCTCGTGCCGCTCTGGGGCGTCACCGGCGCCGCCGTCGCGTGGGCCGCGGCCTGCCTCCTCGACGCGATCCTCGCGACCATCCAGGTGCACCGCGTCCTCGCGCTGCCCCTGCCGCTCGCGGCGGGGGTGCGCCCGCTGCTCATCGCGCTCTCGACCCTGGGGGCCGCCGCCCTCGGCGCCCGGCTGCTGCTCGGCTCGACCTGGCTCGGCCTCGCCGTCGCCGCCGTCGTCGGCGGCGGCGCCCTTCTCACCTGGGCGCGGCTCGCCCCGCGCTCCCTTCACCTCGACGCCTTCGCCGATCTCGCTCGGATCCGGCGGAGCACCACAGGAGACCCCTCATGAGTCCATATCGCTCCCGGCTGTCCGCGACCGTGGCCGGCTCGGTCGCCGGCGCCGCCACCCTGCTCGTCGCGATCGGCGCCGCGCTCC
This sequence comes from Microbacterium sp. JZ37, assembly GCF_035188445.1. Classification (NCBI taxonomy): domain Bacteria; kingdom Bacillati; phylum Actinomycetota; class Actinomycetes; order Micrococcales; family Microbacteriaceae; genus Microbacterium; species Microbacterium sp. JZ37. The sequence goes on from NZ_CP045253.1 coordinate 3,040,583, forward strand.
TCGCGGGCGCCGTCGCGAACGCCGACCCCGGTGACGAGGCGGCTCCGCCCTCTCCGACGCCCACGGCATCCGCGACCCCGACGCCCACCGCATCCGCGACGCCGGTCGCGACCGAGGAGCCGCCGCGGCGCGACCGCCCCGCTCCGCCCGCGACGACCCGTCCTGCTCCCGAGCCGGATCGCGACGAGCATGCGGAGGGGCGCGGCCGCTTCGGCGACCGGGATCTCGAGAAGGGTCCGGCCGAGGAGCTCGTGGAGGAGGTGCTCACCCCACCCGACGCGGAGGATGCGGCCCGCCCCGGCGATCTCGAGGCGCTCCTCGCCGACGTGACCGCCGGCGCCTACCGCGCCGAGCTCGAGGCCCAGTGGCTCGAGCTCTCGGCGAACGGATGGTCGTACGTCGGGGAGTCCCAGGTCGTCGGGCTCGAGATCCTCGCGCTCGACGAGGAGGCCGAGCCGGCCACCGCGCAGGTGAAGGCCTGCATCGACGCGAGCGGGCTCGAGCTCGTCGACGCCGACGGCGAGCGGATCGGCTCCGAGAAGGACACCCACCCGCGGGCCGCCCACCTCTTCGACCTCGTCTACGAGGACGGCACGTGGCGCGTCCTCTCCCGCTCGTTCCCCGACGACCCCGCGTGCTGAAGAAGGGCCCGCTCATGACACTCCGCACCCGCATCGCGGCGGTCGCCGCGATCGCCCTCATCGCGACGCTGGCAGCGCCGATCCCCGCGACGGCCGCCGATCCGACGCTGCCCGCCCCCGACGGGCGCACCGAGGCGACGGCCGCGGCCTCCTGCTGGGAGGTCGCGCAGGTCGACCCCGACGCCCCGAGCGGCGTCTACTGGCTCGCGACCCCCGCCATGGGCTCCGCGCAGCAGTTCTACTGCGACCAGGAGACGGATGGCGGCGGCTGGGTCCTCGTGGGGCGCGGACGCCAGGGATGGTCCGAGTCCATCCTCGGCTCCGGGACGCCCGCGCAGGTGCGCGAGCCCGCGACGGGCACCGCGGCGTTCACGCCCCGGCAGCTGCCCGGCGCCCTCATCGACCAGCTCAACAACGACCAGCCGATCGGCGCCCTCGCCGACGGCATCCGCCTCGTCCGCGCCGCGAACGCGGCCGGGACGTCCTGGCAGGACACGCGCTTCCGCCTCACCAGCCCGCGCGACGAGTGGACGTGGGAGTTCAACAACCAGCAGCGCGTGGGGTCGTTCCGGATCGGCAACCGCAACGGCACCGGCGGGACGACGAGCAACTTCGGGAACGACAACGGGCTCATCCGCGTGCGCACCATCACCGGCTCCGCCGAGGGCTGGGCGATGGGATTCGGGTACGGCTCCGACATCAAGGGCTCACCCGACGGCACGAGCTACCTGTGGTCGACGAGCACGAACGCGGGCTACGCCCGGCCGTTCACGCAGGTCTTCATCCGACCGAAGCTCCTGAGCGCCGATGTCTTCGCACCGGTCCCGGCCGGCGGCACGCCCGCGACGGCCGGCACGGCGGTCGCGGAGGCCTTCGCGCAGACCCAGCCGTGGGGTGTCGCCGGCCTCGGCGCCGGCCCATCGACCCTCGAGGGCAGCAACGAGGTGTCGGCCTTCACCGAGAACGTCGACCGCGTCTTCGTGGGCGGCAACTTCACGAAGGTGCAGCGCTCGGCCGGCGGCTCGGGCGCGGTCGAGCAGGCGTATCTCGCGGCGTTCGAGCGCGACACGGGCACCTGGATCTCGACCTTCCGCCCGGTGTTCGACAACCAGGTGAAGGCCCTCGCGCCGCTCCCGGGCGGGCGCATCGCCGTCGGCGGCTACTTCTCGACCGTGAACGGCGAGAGTCACCCCGGCCTCGTCGTGCTCGACGCGACGACGGGCGCCGTGGACGCCTCGTTCACGGGCGCCCTGCTGAACTTCCTCTCCGGCGGCGTGCCCGTCGTGCGCACCCTCGACGTGCAGGGCGACTGGCTGTACGTGGGCGGGTCCTTCACGCACGCCAAGGCCGCGACCGGCGCTCAGGTCTATGCACGCAACACCGTGCGGTTCTCGATCGCGAGCAGCGTGCCCGACGCGTGGAACCCGGAGTTCAACGGAACCGTCATCAGCCTCGACGCCTCAGCTCACGGCGACCGCGTGTACGCGGCCGGGTTCTTCAGCCAGTCGAAGGGGCGCCCCGCCGACAAGGCCGCTGTGCTGTCGACCGCCGATGAGTCGCTCACGCCGTGGCCGGTCGTGTTCTCCAACCGCACGAGCGGCCGCCAGGGCTACCAGCAGGCCGTGCTCGAGGTCGGAGATCGCGTCTGGCTCGGCGGCTCCGAGCACTCGCTCATGAGCTACCGCCGCGACACGATGGAGATGGCGAGCTCGAACATCACGCTCGCCGGCGGGGACTTCCAGGCGATCGCGTCCGACGGCGAGACCGTGTACGCCGGCTGCCACTGCTTCGGCACGAACTACGAGGGCGCGACCGTGTGGCCCGGCATCGGGACGGCATGGACCGGCGCGCACGCGATCTACGGCAGCGGCGCCTGGAGCGCCGAGAGCGGCGAGTACCTCGAGTCGTTCAACGGCATCCTCAACACGCGCGCCGGCGCCGGCGCCTGGGCCCTCTTCGTCGACTCGCGCGGCACGCTCTGGCAGGGCGGCGACTACAGCTACTCGACCCGCGCGGGCTATGTGCGCCAGTGGTCGGGCGGCTTCGTGCGCCACGCCCCCTCCGACGTCACGAGCCCGTCGACGCCGGGCGCGTTCAAGGCCGTCAGGACGGCCGAGGGCGTGAACCTCACGTGGACGGCGGCGACGGACGACCGAGCCGTGACCGCCTACCAGGTGCTGCGGGCCGATCGAGTGGTCGCGACCGTCGGCGGGACGTCGGCGGCTCTCCCGCCCGCTCCCGACGGCACGCTCTATGCCGTGCGCGCCGTGGACGCGGCCGGGAACCGCTCGGCGAGCACCCCGGCCGTCCCCGCCGAGGCGGCTCCCGGGCCCGATCCGGCCTCGCCGACGCTCATCGACGCCGGCTCGACCTGGGCGACCCTCTGGTCGACCGCCGCGCCGCCGTCCGACTGGGCTGCTCCCGAGTTCGACGACGGCTCCTGGCTCAGCGGCGCGACTCCCGTCGGCTGGGGGACGTCGGACATCGCGACCGCCCTCGACACGTCGCTGTCGCCTCGCCCGCTCACGAGCTACCACCGGCACGACATCGACCTCCCGGGCGGCGCGGTCGCGCTGCGCTTCTCGGTCCGGGTCGACGACGGGGTCGTCGTCTACGTCAACGGGGCGGAAGTGCTCCGCAGGAACATCGACCCCGGCCCGGTCACCGCGAGCACCTACGCCAACACCGCGGTCTCGGGCACCACGGCGATGGCGCAGCCGTACGTGGCGGAGATCCCCGCGACCGCCTTCCGCACGGGGGCCAACACGATCGCGGTCGAGGTCCACTCCAACTACCGGACCGCGAACAGCCACAGCTTCGAGATGACGGTGACGGCGCCATGAGCGCCCAGACGGCATCGGCGCGGCCCGCGCGCGCCCTCCGCACCTCGCGCACCGCCCTCGCGCAGGCGCAGAAGAGCGGCGCCGGGGTCCCCGCGTACACGCGCTGGATCAACCGCCGCCTCGCGCGCGGCGTCGCAGCCGCTGCCGTGAGGATCGGGATGACGCCGAACGCGGTCACGCTGCTCAGCGCAGCGATGTCGGCGGCGGGCATCGCCGTGATCGCGGCCGCCCCGCCGTCCGCGGGCTCGGGCGTCGCCGCCGCCGTGCTCCTGGCGGCGGGATACGTCCTCGACTCGGCGGACGGCCAGGTCGCCCGGCTCAGCGGGGCGTCGAGCCCGGCCGGCGAATGGCTCGATCACGTCGTCGACGCGATCCGCTCCCCGGCGATCCACCTGGGCGTCGCGGTCGGATGCTTCGTGCACCGCCCTCAGGACGTCTGGCTGATGGGAGTCGCGCTCGGCTTCGCGCTCCTGACGTCGGGCCAGTTCATGAGCCAGATCCTCGCGGAGCAGCTCGCGTCGCGTCACGGCCGCTCGGTCTCGGAGCCGAGCGGCGTCGCCAAGTCGGTCGCGCTCATCCCGACCGACCCCGGCACGCTGTGCTGGGCCTTCGCGCTGTGGGGAGCGCACGCGGCCTTCGCCGCGGTCTACGGCCTCCTCTTCATCGCGAACCTCATCCACGCGGGCATCTCGATGCGCCGCAAGCACCGCCGTCTGAGGTGACGGCTTCACCGGGGGAAGCACGATGTCCGACACCGCACACACCACGACACTCGGTCTCGATCACTACGCTCGCGTGCTGCGCAGGCAGTGGCGCCTCGTCGTCGCCGCGATCGCGATCGGGGCGATCGCCGCGATCGCGTACCTGCTCGTCGCCCCGCAGCGCATCACGGCGACGACCGATGTCAACCTCTCCGTCATCACGACGGATCCCTTCAATCCGCAGCGCGCGGCGTCGGGTCTGCTGGACGATGCCACCGAGGCCGCGATCGCCCGCTCCCACGTCGTGGCCGAGCGCGCGGCGGCCCTGCTCGGCGACGCCGACGCGACGCGCGAGATCCACGACACCGTCGACGTCACGATCTCGGAGGGCGGCACGATCGCCCACGTCTCCGCGACGGCCGCGACGCGCGCGCTCGCGATCGAGCGGGCGGACTCCGTCGCGGCCGCCTACCTCGCCTACCGCAGCGAGCAGGCCGAGAGCCGGCTCGACGTCATGGTCTCGGGGCTCAGCACGCGCATCGACGAGCTCGACGCGCAGCTGGCCGAGGCGAACGCGGCGATCGCGGATGCGGGAGCCGGCGCCGCGCAGGCGCAGGCGACGAGCGACCGAGAGCAGATCCTCCTCGAGCTCGAGGGCCTGCTGTCGCAGCGGAACGCGCTGCAGAGCGTCGACACCTCGGGCGGCAGCGTGCTGACGGGAGCCGCCGACAACCCGATCGACTCGGCGCCGCCGCGCTACACGACGGCCGCGACCGGGATCGGGATCGGCGCGATCGTCGGCATCCTGCTGGCCTTCCTCCGCGAGCCCTTCGACGGGCGCCTGCGCAGCGGAGCCGAGATCACGCGCGCGCTCGGCGCGCGCGTGCTCGCCACGCTCCGCACGCCGCACCCGCGGACGCCCCTCGAGGCGCCGGACGCCGAGGCGATGCGCATCGCACGCGAGCGCATGCTCGCCGACCTCCCCGCCGGGGCGCGGGCGGTCGCGGTGCTCGACGACACGTCGTCGGAGGGGGCCGTCGCGACGGGGCTGGCGATGGCGACCGCGCAGAGCGGGTTCTCCGTGCGGCTCGTGCTCCCCCATCCTTCCGAGCGGCGCCTCGCGGTCCTCCGGTCGGCCGGAGCGGCGCCCCGGGCCGCCGTGCCCGGGCTCAGCGTCCGCTTCGGGCGCGCGGACCTGCACGGCGAGGCGCGCACCGCCGAGGCGCGGGTCGCCGTCGAGTCCGCGCCCGAGGGGACGCTCGTCATGCTCGCGGTCCCGGTCTCGGCCGGCACGGCCGACCTGCTCGCCGCGCTGCGCCTGGCCGACGCGGTGGTCGTCGTGCTGCAGGAGGGCGCGAGCCGCCGCACCACAGCCGCCGCCCTGCGCGACGAGTCCGTGACCGCGGGGGTGCCCCTCATCGGCGCCGTCGTCGTCCCCCGCGAGCGGCGGCGATCACGGCGCCGCTCAGGCCGACGGGAGGTCGCGCCCGCGGCCGACGAGACGCCCGCTCGCGAGGAGTACGCCGATGCGGTCTGACACGGCGTTCGCCCCGGCTCCCGCACGGCTGACCGCGACGGAGGCTCGCGGCGACCTGCCGCACTGGCCGATCACCGCGATGTTCGCGGCGTTCCCCCTGTGGTGGGCGCTCGGGATGGCCGAGATGGCGTGGATCCCGCTCGCCGCGGCCATGGCGGTGCTCCTGATCCGCCGCGGCGACGTCCGCGCGCCGCGGGGCTTCGGGATCTGGCTGCTGTTCCTCGCGCTCGTCGCCGTGTCGGTGATCGGGATCGACACCCCCGGCCGGCTCATCGGGTTCGTCTACCGCGCCCTGCAGTACCTCTCGATCACGATCGCCTTCCTCTACGTCTACAACGCGCGCCGCACGATCACGCTCGACTGGCTGCTCGGCATGCTCACGCTGTTCTGGCTCTTCGTCGTGGCAGGCGGATGGCTCGGCGTGATCGCCCCCGAGTTCTCCTTCCGGACCCCGCTCGGCTACGTGCTCCCCCGCGGCCTCCAGAGCAACGAGCTCGTGGGCGAGATGGTGGTGCGGCGGGCGACGCAGTGGAACCCGGACGCCTGGACGGTCCTCGATCCGCGCCCGGCCGCTCCCTTCCTCTATACGAACGGCTGGGGCAACGCGTACTCGATGCTCCTCCCGCTCGTCATCTCGTACGTGGCGCGCATCCCCCGGGACCTCCGGTTCCTCGGCCTCCTCGTCGCGATCCCGCTCTCGTTCGTCCCCGCGTTCCTCACCCTCAATCGCGGGATGTTCATCGGGCTCGGCGTCGCGGCGGTCTACGGGGGCCTCATCCTCCTCGCCTCCGGTCGGGTCCGCGCCGTCGCGGGCCTCGCGGCGGCGTGCGCCGTGGGCCTCGCCGCGGCCGCGGTGCTCGACGTCGGAGACCGGCTCCTCGGGCGCGTCGAGTCGAGCTCGTCGACCGAGGACCGTGCGGACCTCTACCAGGAGACGCTCGTGCGGACCCTCCGGTCCCCGGTCTTCGGCTACGGGGCGCCGCGCCCGTCGTGGACGGAGGGCGCGCCGTCCGCGGGCACGCAGGGTCACGTGTGGATGGTGATGTTCTCGCACGGCCTGCCCGCGCTCGCGGTCTTCCTCCTCGCCCTCCTCTGGCTCGCGTGGTCGACGCGCCATGTGCGCAGGCGGATGACCGCTGTCCACGTCGTGCAGGTGGTGCTCCTCGTCGAGGTCTTCTACTACGGCGTGCTCCCGCACGGGCTCGTGCTGGCCCTCCTCCCGGCGGCCGCCGCCCTTCCCCGCGACACCGCTCTCGAGAGGCCGTCCTCATGAACCCCCGCGTCACCGTCGTCATCGCCACCCGCGACCGCCCCGAGCTCCTGCGACGGGCCGTGCGCTCCGTGCTCGCTCAGGACACGGCGCACCCGCTCGAGATCGTCGTGGTCTTCGACGGATGCGCGGTCGATCCCCTCGCCGACCTCCCGCGCGGTCGCCACGTCGTGCGGACGATCGCGAACGACCGGACGCCCGGACTCGCGGGCGGTCGGAACACGGGGATCCTCGCGGCCGAGGCGCCGATCATCGCCTTCTGCGACGACGACGACGAATGGGCGCCCGGGAAGCTCGAGGCGCAGCTGCCGCTCCTCGAGGACCCCGACGTCGTCATCGCCGCCACCGGCATCCGCATCCTCTCGACGGGAGGCGCGCACGACCGGCTCCCGCCCGAGCGGGTCGCGCTCGAGGACCTCCTCCGCTCGCGCATCACCGAGCTGCACCCGTCCTCCTTCCTCCTGCGCACGGCCGATGCGCGAGGGCGCCTGGGTCTCGTCGACGAGGAGCTGCCCGCGTGCTACGGCGAGGACTACGACCTGCTGCTGCGCGCGGCCAAGATCGGCCGCATCGCCGCGGTCGCGGCGCCGCTGACGATCGTCCACTGGGACCGGCCGTCGTACTTCAGCGAGCGCTGGCGCGGCATCGCCGACGGCCTCAGCTACCTGCTCGACAAGCACCCCGAGTTCGCCCGATCCGCGCGCGGCCGCGCGCGCATCGAGGGTCAGATCGCCTTCGCGCACGGAGCGCTCGGCGCGCTCGCCCCCGCCCGGCGATGGGCTCGGGCGGCCATCCGCCACGACCTCCTGCAGCCGCGCGCGTACCTCGCGATGTGCGTCGGCCTCCACCTCGTCTCGGGCGGGCGCGTCGTCTCGGCCCTGAACGCGCGCGGACGGGGGATGTGACATGCCGCGACTCTCCGTGCTCATGCCGGCGTTCGACGCGGCGCCGACGATCGACCGCGCCGTGCGGTCGACGCTGCGCGACCTGCCAGCCGACGCCGAGCTCGTCGTGCAGGACGACGGATCGTCCGACGGCACGCTCGCGGCGCTCGAGCGCATCGACGATCCGCGCCTGCGCGTGCTGACGGGCCCGAATCGCGGCGTCGCCCGGGCGCTGAACGCCCTGCTGGATGCCTCAGCGAGCGAGTTCGTCGCGCGGATGGACGCCGACGACGTCGTCCTCCCCGGCCGCTTCCGCCGGCAGCTGCGGGCGCTGAAGGCCGCGGACGCCGTCTTCACGACCGTCGCCTCGTGGCACGGAGCCGGGGTGCCCCGCCCGCCGTGGCCGTCCGGCATCGGGATCGCGTCCTTCCCGTTCCATCTCCTCCTGACGAACCCCGTCGCCCACTCGACCATGGCCGCTCGGCGCTCCGCGGTCGAGGCCGTTCGCGGCTACCGCGTCGTCCCGAGCGAGGACTACGACCTGTGGCTGCGGCTCGCCTCGTCGGGCGCTCGTCTGCGTCGTCTCGCGGCCCCGTCCCTTCTCTACCGCGTGCATCCGGGGCAGGTCACGTCCGCCGAGGGCTGGCGCCTGCGGTCGTGGAACGACGAGCGCACGCAGGCCGCCTTCGCGGAGCTGTCGGCTCGCGTGCTCGGCGCCCCGCTCCCGCGCCTCACGGCCCTCGCGGTCGCTCCGCTGCCCGCGGAGGAGAAGGCCGCATGCCTCGACGAGTTCGAGCGGCGGTTCCGCTGTGCGGCGTCGCGGCTCCGGCCGACGGATCGCGCCGCGGTGCTGCCGCGCCTCGCGCGGCGCGCGGCCTGGTGCCGCGAGCGGATCCGCGCCGCCGCGGACGAGCGAGCGGAGGCAGCGTCATGAGCGCCGCGCGCGATCGCCTCCGCGCGGCGCTCCAGGCCGACCGGGCGGCGAACGCGCGGTACCCGAAGAGCCGGTTCGTGCTCGGCTGGCTGCGCCGCTGCCAACGCTGGCAGGGCAGCCGCCGGCCCCTCGGCCGCGCGATCTACCTCGCGCACGCCGCGGGATACAAGCTCGTGACGGAGTGGATCATGGGCATCGAGATCCCCCCGACGACCCGCGTCGAACCCGGACTCCGGCTGCGTCACGGCATCGGCGTCGTCGTGAACCCCGCGACCGTGATCGGCCGCAACGTGATGCTCCGCCACGGGGTGACGCTCGGCAATCGCCGCACGCCGCATGACTGCCCCGTGATCGAGGACGACGTCGAGATCGGGGTCGGAGCCGTCGTCATCGGCGCGATCACGGTCGGCCGGGGCGCGCGGATCGGCCCCTACGCCGTGGTCGTCAAGGACGTGCCGGCCGGCGGCGTCGTGCGCTCGCCGCGGTCCGAGCTCGTTACCGAGTCGTGATGTATCAGCCGACGCGGTCCGCGCTCTTCCCCAGTATGCGATCCGTTGAGAGCTCACGGGCACTGCCGCCGTCTGGGGCGGTCCGCGCGGTGCCCGTGGCCCCCGGCCGAGCGGCCCCAGACCCCGATGCCGATGCCGAACCCCCGGCGACGTCCGCATCGGTCGCCTCGGCCGTCCCGGCCGAGCCATGGGAGAGATCCGAGCTCTCTCCCATCGCCCCGGTGGTGCGCCCCCTGCGCCACCGGGGCACCTCCCGCCGTCCCGCCCGCGGGAAGGCGCCCGCATGACGCGCATCGGCTACGCGGCCGGCGCGTTCGACCTCTTCCACGTCGGCCACCTCAACCTCCTCCGCCACGCCAAGGAGAACTGCGACGTCCTCATCGCGGGCGTCGTGAGCGACGAGATGCTCCGCGCCGTGAAGGGCATCCGCTCGGTCGTGCCCACCGCCGAGCGCGCGGAGATCGTCCGGAGCATCCGGTACGTCGACGACGTCCACGTCGAGACGGTGCCGGACAAGCTCGATGTGTGGCGCGAGGTCGGCTTCACCCACTTCTTCAAGGGCGACGACTGGCGGGGCACCGAGAAGGGCCTCCGCCTCGAGCGCGAGTTCGGCGCCGTCGGCGTCGAGGTCGTCTACTTCCCCTACACCGCGCACACCTCGAGCACCGCGCTGCGGCGCGCGCTCGACGCCCTCGCGCCGGCCCTTCCCGTCGCGCGGTGACTCAGAAGCCCGAGCCGTAGCAGACGAAGGGCGCGACGTGCCCGGTCTGGGCCGTCGCCCGCATGAGCGCCTCGGCAGGGTCGAGCCCGCCGACGAGCCCCTCGTGCATCGCGCCCAGCAGCTCGCAGGCGACATCGTCGGCCACGGTCACGGGGGCCGCGATGACGCAGTGCGACCCCGCGTGCAGCCACGCCCTCGCCATCCCGACCGCCTCCTCGCCCCACAGCGCCGACGAGCGGCCGAGCTCGCACGCCGACAGCACGACGACGGCGGGCGGGCGCGCGATCGCGTCGATGTCGTAGCCGAACAGCGTGCCGTCCGCGAGCTCGAATCCGGACAGGAGCGGCGAATCCGGCGAGTGCCGCCCGTGCGCGACGACGTGGAGCACATCGACACCCTCCGCGAGAGCCGTCGCGTGCTCGATCCGCGACGCGTCGCCTGTGAGAATGCGCGCAGGGCGCCCGGCGCGCCGCCAGGCCCGCGCACCCGTGTCCGCCTCCTCGTCGCCGCGCGCGACGCCCGGGCCCACGACGAACCCGGCCGAGGAGAGCGGCACCGAGCCGCGCGTGGCGACCCAGCGCGATGCCGAGCGGACGTGCGTCACGACCCGGCCGCGCAGCGCCGGCAGCATGCCCCACGGCGTTCCCCGCAGCTCGCCCGGCGCCGTCACGACGACCCTCCTCGGGTCTCCCGCGGCGCGCACGGCCTCCTCGACGAGTGCGCGCGACAGGCACGACAGCCGGGCCTCGAGCGACTCGCGGATGAGCCGGCTTCCGGGCCCCGTGCGCGTCGCCGCGGCCGCGTTGAGCTCGCTGTACAGACCGCGGCGGAGGTCGCGCACGCGCCCCCACGGGATGTCGATGAGCGAGGGCGCGCCGCGCCCGGGCACGACGAGGCACGTGAGCCGGCCCCGGACGTACACGTAGGTGAGGAGGGCCGTGTCGCCGTCGAGCGCCGACCGCAGCTCGTCGAGGGAGACCACGGGAGGGCCGTCCGTCGAGGCCGTCGCCACCCACTGACGCTCGCTGATCCGCTGGCGCAGTGCCGTCACCCGCGGGTCGGCGACCCAGTCCGACGAGGCGAGCTCGGCGCGCAGCGCACGCAGCTGCGCGAGGTCGGCCGCGTGCTCGGCGTCCTGCGGAGGGCGCACGGGCGAGACCTGCTGGCTGAAGTGGCGCGTGTACTCCGACCAGCGGAAGACCGTGTCGGGGCGGCCGGAGCGCACGCTCGCTGCGAGGCCCTCGATGAAGATCCCCGATCCGTGCACGGCCGTCGACGAGAGCACCTCGAGCGACCCGAACGACCGCTGCCAGGCCGACACCTCGTGGAGGCCCGCCTCGGCGTGCCGGCGGGCGTCCGCGTCGCGCCCGAGGGCCGCCGAGCGGGCGGCCCTCGCCTCGTGGGCGAGCACGCGGACGGACAGCGGGTCGTCGGGATGCAGGCGGGCCGCGCGCGACGGCGGCCGCCCCGTGCGCGCGAGGGCCGCATCGAGCACGTAGCGGAGCGCGCGGGCCTCGACGCGGAACCCGAAGCGCGACAGCCGCCGCGCGACGCGCGCGCACTCCTCCTCGAGCGCCGAGGGGACGGGCTTCGCCGACGTGCGGTCGGCCGTGGGCGCGAGGAGCGCCCGCAGCCGGACGCCCTCCGCTCGCACCTCCCAGGACGCGCTGCCGAGCCCGCGGAAGCGCCGACTGGCGCGGAGCGCGACCCGGGCGGCGCGACCCGGCTCGTAGCCGAGCAGGGTCTGCGCGAGCTGGAGCTCGGCCTCACCGCGCGCCTGCTGCATGCGCGCCCGGCCGAACGCCTGGGCGACCTGCTCGAGCAGAGCGGCCGACTCGCGCAGCTGACCCGATTCCCGGAGGACCTCGGCGCGATCGAGGTCGGAGATCGCCGCGGCGACGGCGGAGTCGCGCGCGATCTCCGCGCGCGCGACGGTCATCTCGCTGAGCGCGAGCACGAGGTCCCCCGCGAGGAGCGCCGTGTACCCGAGATTGTGGCGGGCCTGCGCTTCGCCGCCGCGGTCGCCGAGGTCCGCGAAGAGCGCGGCCGCCGACCGGAACGCGTCGGCGCTCTCGCCGAGTCGTCGGCGCTGCAGAAGCGCGACGCCGCGATTCAGGACGACGTTGGCGCGCGAGGCGGGGCTGTCGATGAGCGCGACGGCCCGTTCGAAGAGCGGGAGGGCGGCGTCGACGTCGCCCCGGTGCAGGAGCAGCGTCGCCAGCTGACCGGAGATGATGCCGCGGGTCTCCTCCGGCAGCATCGGGAAGCGCAGGGCGGTGCGGCAGAGCAGCTCCGCCCCGTCCGGATCGCCGAGCTGCCCGAGCGCGTAGGCCAGCGACGCGCTGATCCGTGCGCGCAGGACATCGTCGTCGGCGGCCTCGAGGGCGCGCACGAGAAGCCGCCTCGCGGTGCGCAGCCGCTTCGCGTTGGCGGCGTCGACTCCCCGGCGGAGGAGCTCCTCGACGGGAAGCTCCGGGCGCGAGGCCACGTCATCCCCCTGACCGGTCCCGGGCGGCGAGCAGCTCGAGCGCGGCCGCCGTGGCCGCGCGGCTCTCGGCGCATGCATCGCCCGCCGCGCGGATGCCGGCCGCGGGCCATCCGAGCTGCGCGGCGATCATCGCGGCGGCGAACGGGGCAGCGAACGACGTGCCGCTCCACACGGCGAAGCTCCCGAGGTAGCACTCCGGCCCGATCGTCTCCCGCCGCCGCGCGAAGCGGTCATCGCGCGACGACGCCTGCCGCCCGCCCTCGAACGCGGGGATCGTGCTCACCACCGCGGCGCCCGGCGCGTACACGCGCACCCACGACCCGACGTTCGAGAAGAGCGCGACCGCCGCGCCGCTCGGGTTCAGCGCGCCCACCGACACGTGCTCGGCCCCGTCGTCGGGCTCGATGCCGTTGTCGCCGCCCGGCCACGGCCAGAGCGACGCGGGGAAGGGCGGCCGGTCGATCGCGTCGTTGCCCGCGGAGCACACGACCGCGCAGCCGAGCTCGCGCGCCCTGCGCAGGAGCTCGAAGAGCACGGTCGAGAAGAGCCCGTCCTCCGGGGTCTCGTGGTAGTAGCCGAGCGACAGGCTGATCACGTCGATCGCGCATCCGCCCTCCCGCCCCGCGCGGTGCCGCGCGAGCAGCTCGACGAGCCCGGCCAGCGTCTCGAGAAGCGCGCTCTCGTCGACGATGCCGAGGGCGTTCGCGACCCGCACGGAGAGGATGTCGGCCTCCGGGGCGACCTGCCGGACGATCCCGGCGATGAAGGTGCCGTGCCCGGCGACCGGATCGATCTCCCCGTCCAGCTGGCCGTAGAGGTCGGGGAACCGCTCGGGGTCGGCGTCGTCCGTGAGTCCGAGCGGCGCTCCGTCGAGCTCGACGCGCCGCGTGACGATGTCGTCGGGCAGCCACTCGTGCGCGCCGCACCCCGTGTCGAGGATCGCGACGACGGGGCGCCGTCGGCCGCGCGGCGGCTTCCCCGCGCGCGTCGGCCCGGCGCCGAGGCGCACGACGGGCTGCCGCCCGCCGTGCCCCGCTTCGGCGTACTGGTCAGCGCCATGCGGGTTGGTGCGCGTGAACGGGTTCGTCCGGGTGAAGGGATTCGTGCGCGTGAACGGATTGACGCCGACGGGGTCGATCGCGACGACGTGGTCGAGCGCGACGTCGCGCAGTCGGCCTCGAGAGAGTCGTCGCGCCCGCTGCAGGACGCGCCATGCATCGGGCGGCACGGGCGCCTCTCCCCGCGACGGCCCGTCGGGCGCGACGAGCTGCGCGCGCAGCATCCCGAGGCCCGGCAGCAGCGGGGTCGGCTCGTCCGCCTCGCCGAGCGCGTCGCCGCGCAGCGATTCGGGGACGACCTGCCACCCGAACAAGGCAGCGGCCTCCCGGACGAGGCGGAGTCCGTCGACCGCCTCCGCATCGTCGTCGCGCCGTGCGATCAGGAGCCGGTCGGGAACGTACGCGGTCGGGAACGCGCGCACGCCGTCGACGGGCTCGACCGCCGGGTCGAGGACCCGCCCGACCGGGATCGATCCCGCGGCGCGATCACGCCACGACCATCCGTCGGGCTGGGATGTGGTCCGGCTGTCGTCGGGCATCGCGCACCTCCCCGGGCACTCGGCCAGGGGAGCACCGCTTGCGCGTATTCTGCCCCAGAACCGCGGTCACGGGAAGATCGACCTCACATGTCGAACCAGGGGGTCGCGACCTCCCGGAGACCCTCCTCCTGCCGCACGACCATCCGCACCTGCGCGCGCCCCGCGGCCACGCCCTCGAACGAGAAGCGGCCGTCGCCGACCGTGTCGGCGGCCCACTCGGCGTCGTCCTGCGCGAGGCGCGCCGCGAGCACCGCAGGACGGGACCATCCGTCGATCCGGCGCGCGCCGCCATCCGTCGGCGACACGTGCAGCAGCACCTCGGCGTCGTCGTCCGCGAACTGGAGCGTGCGGCGCTCGTCGCCCGCCCGCACGGCGGCCTGCGCGCCGTCGACGAGGGAGAGCAGCGCGAACTCGCGCGAGAGGTCGTCCACGGCCACGGCCGCGATCATGCGGTCGGCGAGTCCTGCGGGGACGGGATCGGCCTGCTCCCAGGACGCGCGCAGCGCGTCGAGGAGCTCGCGGTCCTCTGCTCCCCCGACGTGGTCGTTCACGATCGTCCCTCGTCTCGTATATCGGGATTCAATCTGGCTCGAAGCTTAGCGAGGCAGCGCTGCCTCGTGGGCCCGATGCTTCCCACCGGCATGCGCAGATCGGCGGCGATCTGGGCGTAGTCCGGTCGGTCCTCGAAGGCGACGATCCGCAGCAGCCGCTGGCACCGCTCGTCGAGCGCGCGCACGGCCAGCCACAGGCGGTCGGCCGTGTCGGCCTCGGCGACGTCGTCCTCGGCCGCGCGGCGCGACGGGAGCCGCGCCTCGAGCAGGTCGTCGTCGGTCGGATCGGCGCGACGGTCCGCGCGCGCGACGCGCCATGCCTCGCGGCGCGCGGTCACGCGCAGCCATCCGGAGACCGCGTCGGCGCTCGCGATCGTGTCGTGCTTGCGGACGAGCGTGAGCCACGTCGTCTGGATGACGTCCTCCGCCGCCGCGCGACGCAGGCCGTACGCGCGGACGACGTGCCACAGCACGGGGGTCATGATGCGCACCAGCTCGTCGATCGCCTGCGGGTCGCCGCTGCGCCAGCGCGCGAAGTGCGCGGCCGCCTGCTCCCAGCGCGCCGCGCCGTGGGCGTCGGCGACGTCGTCCGCGTCATCCGCGGGCGACAGGGAGAGATCGTCCATGTCAGACACATTGTGTCCATACCTGCGACGAGGCGTGCAACACGCGGCGTGATACGTGATGCAGTCGATACCGAGGCGCTGCCCAGGCGGCGCTCAGCGCGCCTGCCCGGGCAGCGGCGCCCCGGCGGAGCGCGGCGACCTCAGCACGAGGACG
Source organism: Microbacterium sp. JZ37 (assembly GCF_035188445.1). Lineage (NCBI taxonomy): Bacteria > Bacillati > Actinomycetota > Actinomycetes > Micrococcales > Microbacteriaceae > Microbacterium > Microbacterium sp. JZ37. The sequence goes on from NZ_CP045253.1 coordinate 3,056,039, forward strand.
ACGACGATCGCCACGAGGATGACCGCGCTCAGCGCGAGCGGGAACGGCAGGAGCGCGTCGAGCAGGACGAGCACGGCGCCCACGGGCACCACCGTGTTCACGACGCGATCGGCGTGCGCGCGGATGGCGATCCACCAGATGCCGAGGACGAACAGCGCGATCGGGATGGTCACCGTGGAGGCCGCGGCGGGCCCCGTGAGCTCGCTGTGGTGGGTCAGCGCGTCGATCTCGACCTCGACGCCGGCCGAGAACGCCCCCGCCGCCGCGAAGACGACGTAGTGCACGTACCCGTAGCGAATCGACTGCGCGAGCGATCCGATCGCGGAGTGGTGCGGGGGCCAGAAGTAGATCCACCAGAGCGCGGCCGTCACGACGAGGGTCAGCACGGCGATCGCGATGAGCGGAGCCAGCGCGTCAGCGTCTTCGAGGGCCTCGATGATGGCGTTGGCCGACGCGAGCAGGCTCTCGCCGAGCAGGATGAGCGTGAAGAGCCCGTACCGCTCGGTGATGTGGTGCGGATGCCACGGGGTGTTCGCTCCGCGCTCGGCGATGATCGGGACGGCGAGCTCGAGCACGACGCCGATGAGGAAGGCCACGAGGAACGCGCCCTCGGGCACGAGCAGAGTGAGCAGCCAGTACACCTGCACGACCGCGATGCCGAGCGCGTACATGAGGGTCGTGCGCCGGGTGCGGCCGGCGCCCCGCGAGGCGCGCAGCCACTGCGCCACCATCGCGACGCGCATGATGACGTAGCCGACGACGGGGATCGTGAAGTCGCCGTGGAAGGCGGGGCCCACCCCGGCCGCGAGCACGAGCACGCCGCCCATCTGCACGATCGTGAGCACGCGGTACAGCCAGTCGTCGGCGTCGAACGACGTCGCGAACCACGTGAAGTTCATCCACGCCCACCAGATGGCGAAGAAGACGAGCAGGTACGACACGACGCCGTCGAGCACGTGCGCCTCGACGAGGGCGTGGTGCAGGTTGACCGCCGCCGTGCTCACGGCGATCACGAACACGAGGTCGAAGAACAGCTCGAGGGAGGTCGCGGCCCGATGGGGCTCGCGCGGGTCGCGCGGGCGCATGGGGACCATCCGCAGACGGCCGAGCGCGGAGTGCGGTGCGTTCACACGCGACAGACTACGCGCGGGTCAGAGCTCGCTCCCCGGCACGGCGAAGGTGTCGCACGCGCGCTCTCCGCGCTCGTACCCGGTCTGGAACCACCGCATGCGCTGCTCGCTCGAGCCGTGGCTCCAGCTGTCGGGGTTGACGACGCCGCCGGATTCCTGCTGGATGTGGTCGTCGCCCACCGCGGAGGCGGCGTCCATCGCGTCGGCGAGCTGCCCGCGGGTGGGCGCCTCGAGGTACGGGACGCCGTTCTCGTCGACCTGCTCGGTCATCGCGCCCACCCAGGCGCCCGCGAAGCAGTCGGCCTGCAGCTCGGTGCGCACGCCGTCGCTCTCGGGCCCGGTTCCGCCGCCCTGATGCTCCTGCAGCACGCCCGTGAGGTTCTGCACGTGGTGCCCGTACTCGTGTGCGAGCACGTACAGCTGCGCGAGGTCGCCCGCCTGCGCGTCGTAGCGCTCGCGCAGCAGGGAGAAGAACGTCGGGTCGATGTAGACCGTCTCGTCGGGCGGGCAGTAGAACGGCCCCGTCGCGTTCGACGCGGTGCCGCACGAGGTCTCGGTCTGCCCGTCCACGATGATGAGCTCGGGCTCGCGGTACCCCTCGAGGGCGCCGGCCCAGAACTGGTCGAGCGCGAGCGATCCGGCCGCGAGCCGGCAGTCGTCGTTCTCGTTCGCGTCCTGGCCCGTCTCGCAGTCCGAGATCGCCGTCTCCTGGCCGGAGCCGCCGGGCGCGCCGGCGTCGGGCGACAGCAGCCCGAGCACCGACCCGAAGTCGCCGCCCGTGAGCAGTCCGACGACGAGCACGCCGAGCAGGCCGAGGCCGCCGATCCCGCCGCCCGCGATCGCCGCGGTCCGTCCTCGACGCCGTGCGCCGTGCCCGCTCACATCCGCGTTCTCGTTGAACGTCATGACGCCCACGGTACCGCTCCCGACCGGCGTCCTCACGGCCTGCTCGCCTACCCTGGATCCGTGCCCGCCAAGATCCTCCTCTACTACCTCTTCACGCCGATCGCCGACCCCGAGGCCATCCGCCTCTGGCAGCGCGACCTGTGCGAGCTGCTGGGGCTGCGGGGCCGGATCCTCCTGTCGGAGCACGGCATCAACGGCACGGTCGGCGGGGACATGCAGGCGCTCAAGCGCTACGTCCGCAAGACGAAGGACTACGCGCCCTTCAAGGGCATCGACTTCAAGTGGTCGTCGGGGTCGGGCCTCGACGCGGAGGGCCGCAGCCTCGACTTCCCGCGGATGTCGGTCAAGGTGCGCGACGAGATCGTGTCGTTCGGCGCGCCCGGCGAGCTGCGGGTCGACGAGAACGGCGTCGTGGGCGGCGGCACGCACCTCACACCGGGTGCCCTGCACAAGCTCGTCGAGGAGCGCGGCGACGAGGTGGTGTTCTTCGACGGCCGCAACGCGTTCGAGGCGGCGATCGGCCGCTTCCGGAACGCCGTCGTGCCGGATGTCGCCACGACGCGCGACTTCATCGCGGAGCTCGACTCGGGGCGCTACGACGACCTCAAGGGGCGGCCCGTCGTGACCTACTGCACGGGCGGCATCCGGTGCGAGGTGCTCTCGAGCCTCATGACGGCGCGCGGCTTCGGCGAGGTGTACCAGCTCGACGGCGGCATCGTCCGCTACGGAGAGACCTTCGGCAACGCGGGCCTGTGGGAGGGATCGCTCTACGTCTTCGACGGCCGCGAGTCGATGACGTTCGGCGACGGCGCGGCGGTGATCTCGCGCTGCGCGGCGTGCGAGAGCCCCACCGACCGGATGGTCGACTGCGTCGACGAGACCTGCCAGGTCCGCGTCGTCCTGTGCGCGGGCTGCGGCGACGTGCACCCGTGCGGGCGCCACGCGGCCGTCGCCGCGTAGCGCCCGCCGGGGCGGATGGCTCCGCGCCGCCTCAGGACAGGCGCGCGAGCAGGGCGCGCGCGACGGATGCGGACGACTGCGGGTTCTGACCTGTCACGAGCGCGCCGTCCTCGACGACGTGATCGGCCCACGGCTCGGCGGCGTCGACCGCGATGCCGCCGTCGCGCAGCGTCGACTCGAGCAGCCACGGCGCCTTCGGAGCGAGCCCGCCCTGGCGCTCCTCCTCGTCGGTGAACGCCGCGACGGTGCGCCCCGCCGCCGCGAGCGCGCCGTCCGACCGCTTCGCCGCGAGCAGCGCCGCGACGCCGTGGCAGACCAGCGCGAGGGGCGTGCCGGCGTCGAGCGCCCGCACGATCAGGGCGCCGGAGGCGGCGTCGCGCGCGAGGTCCTCCATGGGTCCGTGCCCGCCGGGGTAGAACACGGCGTCGAACGCGCCGGGGTCGACCTCCGCGAGCACGAGCGGGCGCTGCAGGCCGGGGATCGCGGCGAGCGCGGCCCGCGCCTCCTCGTCGTCGGCGATCGATCCCTCGTCGACGACGGGGACGACGCCGCCGGGGGTCGCGAAGGCGACATCGTGGCCGGCCCCGACGAGCAGGCGGTACGGCGCGAGCAGCTCCTCGGCCCAGTATCCGGTCGGATGCGCGGTGCCGTCGGAGAGGGTCCAGGTGCGGGCTCCGGTGACGACGAACAGGACGGTGGACATGGCGACTCCTTCTCGATGGGACGGCCCGAGCGGGCCGGCACCGAGGACAACGCATGGAGACCGCTACTCTTCCGATATCTTCGCGATGTGAGCCATAGATCCTCTGATGGGCTGGATGACCTCGCCCTGTGGCGCACCTTCCTCGCGGTGCACACGGCCGGGTCCCTCTCGGGTGCCGCGCGCACGCTCGGCCTCACGCAGCCGGCCGTCACGGCGCAGCTGCAGACCCTCGAGCGGCGCCTGGGCGAGCGCCTCTTCGCCCGCGGAGCCCGCGGCGTCACGCCCACGCCCCGGGCCGAGGCGCTCGCCGCCCGGCTCGCGGAGCCGTTCGGCGCGCTCGCCACCGCGCTGTCCGGTGCCGACGCGGGAAGTGCGACGTCGCACGCGCCCGTGCGCGTGGGCGGGCCGGCCGAGCTCCTCGCCGAGATCGCGGCGCCCGCGCTCGCACCGCTCGTCGCGGACGGCGTGCGGCTGCAGCTCGTGCCCGGGCTGAGCGGCGCGCTCGTCGACGGCCTCCGCGCGGGCGTGCTCGACCTCGTCGTGGCGTCCGAGCGCCCTCGCGGACGCGCGGTCGTCGCGGCGCCGCTCGCCGACGAGGCGTTCGTCCTCGTCGCGTCGCCCGCGTTCGCGCGCGCCCGCGGGCTCGCACGCGGCGCGGTCGCGCCCGATGCCCTCGCCGACGTGCCGCTTCTCGCCTATGCGCACGACGTGCCCATCCTGCGCCGGTACTGGCGGCACGTGTTCGGAACGCGACTCGAGCGCGAGCCCGCGCTCACGCTCCCCGACCTGCGCGCGCTCCGCGCGGCCGCGATCGCCGGCGCCGGCGTGACCGCGCTCCCCGAGCATCTCTGCCGCGCGGCGCTCGCCGGCGGCGAGCTCGTGGACCTCCGGCCGTCCGACGACCCGCCCCGCAACACCCTCCATCTCGTGCGGCGACCCGGCGCCCCGGCGGGCCCGCACGTCGAGCGCGTGCGCGACGCGCTGTCGCACGCCGTCACATCCGCCCTCGCGTGAACGGAGCGGTCGCGCGCGCCCGCTAGCGTTGTCTGCATGCACGATCCCACCCCCACGGAAGTTCTCGACGCCGTCGGGCGACTGGAAGCGGAGCAGGAGATCCCCGAGCAGATGCGCGCCGACGTGCGCCTGCTGGGCTCCCTCCTCGGCCAGGTGCTTCGCGAGAGCGGCTCGGCCGGCCTGTTCGACGACGTCGAGCGCCTGCGCGTCGCGACCATCCACGCGTACACGGACCCCAGCCCCGAGGCCTTCGACCGCGCCGTCCGGATCGCCGACTCGTTCTCGATCCAGCGGGCAGACGAGGTCGCACGGGCGTTCACGTGCTACTTCCACCTCGTGAACCTCGCCGAGGAGCACCACCGCGTGCGCGTGCTCCGCGAGCGCGACGGCCAGCCCGAGCGCGACCCGCGCGGCACGATCGCCGGCGCGTTCGCCGAGCTCGCCGGCGAGATCGGCGAGGACGCGGCGCGCGAGCGCCTGCAGGCGCTGCGCTTCCACCCCGTCTTCACGGCCCACCCGACCGAGGCCCGCCGCCGCGCCGTCTCGACGAGCATCCGCCGCCTGTCGGCCCTCGTCGACGAGCTGGGCGCCGCGCCCGAGGGCGGCTCGGCCGCGCAGCGCACGCAGCGCCTCATGCTCGAGGAGATCGACACGCTGTGGCGCACCGCGCCCATCCGCCCCGAGAAGCCGTCGCCGACCGACGAGGTGCGCGCGGTCATGGCGGTCTTCGACGACACGCTCTTCACGGCCGTCCCCGAGATGTACCGCCGCGTCGACGACGCCATCCACGGCGGCGTCGACGGCGACCGGCCGCCCGTCGTGCGCCCGTTCGTCCGCGTGGGCAGCTGGGTCGGCGGCGACCGCGACGGCAACCCGTTCGTCACGGCCAAGGTGAGCCGCAAGGCCGCCGCGATCGCGAGCGAGCACGTGCTCCTCGGCCTCGAGCGCGCCGCGCAGCGCGTGGGCCGCGGGCTCACGCTCGACGCGACCTCCACGCCGCCGAGCGACGAGCTGCTCGCGCTCTGGGAGCGTCTGCGCAGCGCCGACGAGGACGCCGCCGCCGACATCGCCAAGCGCTCCCCCAACGAGCCGCACCGGCGCATCCTCCTCCTCATCGCGCGCCGCATCACGGCGACCCGCACGCGCGACGCCGACCTGGCCTACCGCGACCCCGAGCACCTGCTCGCCGACCTGCGGATCGTGCAGACGTCGCTGGCCGACGCGGGCGCCGCGCGTCAGGCGTACGGCAGCCTGCAGCACCTCATCTGGCAGGTGGAGACCTACGGCTTCCATCTCGCCGAGCTCGAGGTGCGCCAGCACTCGGCCGTGCACGCGAAGGTCCTCGCCGAGCTCGACGCGGGCGGCCCGCGCAGCGAGCTGACCGAGGAGGTCCTCGAGGTCTTCCGCGCGATCGCGTTCATCCAGGAGCGCTTCGGGCCGCGCGCGGCCGGCCGCTACATCGTGTCGTTCACGCAGTCCGCCGACGACCTCGCCAACGTGCACCGCCTCGCGCGCTACGCGGTCGGCGACGCGGGGCCCGCGCCCGTGCTCGACGTCATCCCCCTCTTCGAGACGTTCGCCGACCTGCAGGCCGCGCCGCGCATCCTCGCCGAGATCGTCGAGCACCCCGAGTTCGCGTCGCGCCTCGACGCGACCGGCCGTCGCCTCGAGGTCATGCTCGGCTACTCCGACTCGTCGAAGGACGTCGGCCCCGTCGCGGCGAACCTCGCCCTGTACGAGGCGCAGGCGGCGATCGCCGCGTGGGCGCAGGAGAACCGCATCGAGCTCACGCTCTTCCACGGCCGCGGCGGCGCGCTCGGCCGCGGCGGCGGCCCCGCGAACAGCGCGATCCTCGCGCAGCCGCCGCACTCGGTCGACGGCCGCTTCAAGCTCACCGAGCAGGGCGAGGTCATCTTCGCCCGCTACGGCGACCCCGACATCGCGATGCGGCACATCGACCAGGTGGCCGCGGCCATCCTCACGGCGGGCGCGCCGTCGAACGAGGACCGCAACCGCACGGCCGCCGAGCGGTACGCCGACATCGCGCAGGTCATGGAGACGACGTCGCGCGCGCGGTTCTTCGACCTCGTGAAGGCCCCGGGCTTCGCGCCGTGGTTCGCCACCGTGACGCCGATGGAGGAGATCGGGCTGCTCGCGCTCGGCTCGCGCCCGGCCCGCCGCGGGCTCTCGGTCGAGTCGCTCGAGGACCTCCGCGCCATCCCGTGGGTGTTCGCGTGGACGCAGGCGCGCATCAACCTCGCCGGATGGTTCGGGCTCGGCACCGCGCTCGAGTCGGTCGGCGACGAGGAGCGGCTGCGGGCCGCCTACGCCGAGTGGCCGCTCTTCCGCACGATGATCGACAACGTCGCGATGAGCCTCGCGAAGGCGGACGACCGGATCGCCCGCCAGTACCTCGCCCTCGGCGACCGCGACGACCTCGCCGCGCTCGTCATGGACGAGATGGCGCTCACGCGCTCGTGGGTCGTGCGGATCGTGGGCGGCGACGGGCTCCTCGCGAACAAGCCCGTGCTCCAGCGCGCGGTCAAGCTCCGCAGCCCGTACGTCGACGCGCTCTCGCTCCTGCAGCTGCGCGCCCTCCGCGCGCTGCGCGAGACGCCAGCGGGCGGGAACGCCGACCCCGAGCAGCAGCGCCTCCTGCTCCTGTCGGTCTCGGGTGTCGCGGCCGGTCTGCAGAACACCGGCTGATCCCGCCCTCTCTCCCCTGCGTGTCTCACTCGGCGCGGGAATGCCGGCGGCATTCCCGCGCCGAGTGAGACACGCACAGGGGGGCGTCTATTCTGAGCGGATGGCGAGGAGGGCGATGCGGGCCACCATGAAGGACGTGGCGGCGCTCGCCGGAGTGTCGCCGAAGACCGTCTCCAACGTCGTGACGGGCACGGTCTTCGTCCGCCCCGAGACGACCGAGCGGGTCGAGAGGGCGATGGCCGAGCTCGACTTCGTGCCCAACCTCAGTGCGCGCGGCCTCCGCAATGGCCGCTCGGGCACGATCGCGGTCGCGCTGCCGGATCTCGCGACCGCGTTCTCGGCCGAGCTGCTCGACAGCATCCTCGACGTCGCCCACGAGCGCGGCTTCGCGGTGCAGATCGAGGAGACGGCCGCCGAGCCCGGCCGCGAGTACGAGCTCATCTCGCGCGCCCGCGCGCACCTCATCGACGGGCTCATCCTCAACCCGATCCGCCTCGAGGACAGCGCGGTCGAGCACGCCGATCACCTGCCACCCGTCGTGCTCATCGGCGAGGTCGAGCAGCACGTCACCGACCGCGTGTTCGTCGACAGCCTCGCGGCCTCGCGCGAGATCACCCGCCACCTCCTCGAGCGCGGCGCGCGCCGGATCGCGGCCGTCGGGGGCGACGACGCGTCGGAGATCGCGACCGCCACGAGCCGGCTGCGGCTCGCCGGCTACCGCAAGGCGCTCGCCGACGCGGGGATCCCCCTCGATCCCGCGCTCGAGGTCAACCGCTTCCCCTGGACGATGGCGGCGGGCGCGGCCGGCATCGACGAGCTCGTCGCGCGCGGGACCCCGTTCGACGCCGTCGTCGCGTTCACCGACTCGATCGCGATCGGCGCGCTGCACGCCCTGCACGCGCACGGGCTCCGCGTCCCCGACGACGTGCTCGTCGCGGGGTTCGACGACGTCGAGCCCGCGCGCTTCGCGACCCCCGCTCTGACGACCATCCGCTTCGACCGAGGCGCCTTCGCGCGGGAGGCCGTCACGCTGCTCGAGAGCCGGATGTCCGACCGGTCGCAGGCGCCGCGCGCCGTGCAGGTCGCTCATGAGCTCATCGTCCGCGCGAGCACCGACCGCTCGTGAGCGGCTCGCCTCCGCACGCCTCTTGCGCATCCATTACATCGATGTAATGATGGCGTCGTCTCTGTCAGACGGTCACGAAGGAGTGGCGATGGCATCACCACCGGTCCACATCACGCGGCGCCAGCTCTTCGCGGGCGCCGCGGCTCTCGCGGGGACGGCGCTCATCGCCGGCTGCACCCCGGCGAGCGCCGCCCGCGGCGCGCAGCAGCTGCAGTTCTGGCACCTGCTCTCCGGCGGCGACGGCGTGACGATGTCGGGCCTCCTCGACGGCGTCAACGCCGCGCAGGAGGAGTACCGCATCCGCCCCACCGTCCTCGCGTGGGGTTCGCCGTACTACACCAAGCTCGCCATGGCGGCGACGGGCGGGCGCGCACCCGAGGTCGCGGTCATGCACGCCACGCGCGTGGCGGGCTACGCGCCGGGCGGCCTGCTCGACCCGTGGGACGTCGACCGGCTCGCCGAGCTCGGCGTCGACGAGAGCACCTTCCCCGCGCCGATCTGGGAGAAGGGCTTCGCGGGCGGCGAGCTCTACAGCGTCGCGCTCGACGCGCACCCGTTCATCCTCATGTTCAACACCGACATCTGCGACGCCGCCGGCGTGCTCGACAGCGACGGGCGGCTCCTGCCGACGTCGTCGCCCGAGGAGTTCCTCGAGCTCACGCGGGCAGTGGCCGGATCGTCGGAGAGCCACGGCCTCTCGTACGGGTACCTCGGCGACGGCGCTCAGATGTGGCGCCTCTTCTACACCCTCTACACGCAGCACGGGCTCGCGATGGAGCTGCCCGAGGGCGGGAAGAGCGTGCTCGACCAGGACGCGGCCGTCGAGTCGCTCACGCTCATGCAGAGCCTGCTGGACGGCGAGATCGCCGCCCCGCAGAACGACTACCAGTCGGCCGTCGCCGAGTTCGCGACGGGCCGCAGCGGCATGTTCCTCACGGGCGTGTGGGAGCTGCGGACCATGCAGAACGCGGGCATCCCGTTCGACGCGACGACCATCCCCACGCTCTACGGCACCGACTCCGTGTACGCCGACTCGCACTCGTTCGTGCTGCCGCACCAGACGAGCCCCGACCCCGTCAAGCGCGACCTCACCTACCGGTTCGTCGCCGACATCCTCAAGGGCTCGTTCGACTGGGCGGGGGCGGGCCACATCCCGGCCTACCTGCCGATCACGGAGTCGCCCGACTACGCCGACCTCGTCCCCCAGGCGCACTACGCGAATGCAGCCGAGAACGTCGCATACGACCCGCCCGCGTGGTTCACCGGCTCTGGCTCGAACTTCCAGGGCGACTTCGGCGCGTCCGTGCAGGACGTGCTCCTCAGCGGCGGCGACCCCGCCGCCGCCATCGCGGCCTTCCAGGCGCGCGTCGACAGCATGCTCTCCAAGCCGAACCCGGCCGACCCCGAGGGGACGTGGCAGTCATGACGACCACAGCTCCCACCACCCGCACGATCGTCACCGGCGGCGCGCAGCGCGGCGGACGCCGTCACGTCGGAGCCCAGCGCAGCGAGCAGCTCGTGAGCTGGGTCTTCCTCGCGCCGTTCCTCATCGCGTTCGCGCTCTTCCTCGTGTGGCCGATCCTCCACGGCATCTACCTGAGCTTCACGAACCAGTCCCTGACCGGCGCGGGCGGCGACCTCGTCGGCTTCGCGAACTACGCCGAGGCCCTCGCCGACCCCGTCATGTGGCGCTCGCTCGGGAACACCCTCTGGTTCACGGTGCTCTCGACCGTTCCGCTCGTCGTCATCGCGCTCGTCATGGCGGTGCTCGTCGACCGCGGCATCCCCGGCCAGTGGCTGTGGCGCCTGTCGTTCTTCATGCCGTTCCTCCTCGCCTCGACCGTCATCTCGCAGATCTGGGTCTGGATCTTCAACCCTCAGATCGGCGCGGCCAACAACATCCTCGAGGCGCTCGGGCTCGCCCCCATCGCGTGGCTGCAGAACCCCGACACGAACATGATCGCGATCGTCATCGCGACCGTGTGGTGGACGGTCGGGTTCAACTTCCTGCTCTACCTCGCGGCCCTCCAGAACATCCCCGCCCAGCAGTACGAGGCAGCGTCGCTCGACGGCGCGGGGCCGTGGCGCCAGCTCTGGTCGATCACGATCCCGCAGCTCGGGCCCGCGACGGTCCTCATCGTGATGCTGCAGATCCTCGCGTCGCTCAAGCTGTTCGACCAGGCGTACCAGATGCTCGGCGGCGTCGCGAGCGACACCACGCGCTCCATCGTGCAGTACATGTACGAGGCCGGCTTCGTCGGCTACCGCTTCGGCTACTCGGCAGCCATCTCCTACGTGTTCTTCGCGCTCATCGTCATCATCGGCGTCGCCCAGGCGGCGATCATGTCCCGTGGTGCCGCCGCCGCGCGCAGGAAGGAGCAGCGATGACCACCGTCACGCAGACCCTCGTCACCCCCTCCACCGCGCGCCGCGCCGAGCGCAAGCCCGGGGCCCGGCGGTTCGGCCCGCTGCGGATCGTCGCGTTCGCGGTGCTCCTGCTCCTCGCGATCGGATGGCTGCTGCCGTTCCTGTGGGCGGTCGCGACCGCGTTCAAGACCGAGACCGACGCCGCGTCGGGCGACCCCTCGTGGATCGGGCCGAGCGGCCCCACGACCGACGCGTTCACGGCCATCCTCTCGCAGGGCAACGTGTGGATCTGGGCCTTCAACAGCCTCTGGACGTCGGCCGCCGTGACGGCCATCACGCTCGCGATCTCCGCGATGGCCGCCTACGCGTTCTCGCGGCTCGACTTCACCGGGCGGCGCTGGCTCTACGTGGCCGTCATCGCCGCGATCGTCGTGCCACCGCAGGCGCTCATCATCCCGCTGTTCTACGAGATGCTCGCCTTCAACATGATCGACACGCACTGGGGCCTCATCCTGCCGCAGGTCGTCGCCCCGGCGATGGTGTTCATCCTCAAGCAGTTCTTCGACGCCGTGCCGATCGAGCTCGAGGACGCCGCCCGCGTGGACGGCGCGAGCCGCTTCCGCGTGTTCTGGTCGATCGTGCTCCCGCTGTCGCGGCCCATCCTCGCGTCGGTCGCGATCTTCGTGTTCATCGGCGCGTGGAACAACTTCCTCTGGCCGTTCCTCGTCATCAACGACACGACGCTCATGACGCTGCCGGTCGGCCTGCAGACCGTCATCAGCGCCTACGGCGTGCAGTACGCGCAGGTGATGGCCCAGGCCGTGCTCGCCGCGCTGCCGCTCATCATCGTGTTCCTCATCTTCCAGAAGCAGATCGTCAAGGGCGTCGCGACCACCGGCTTCGGCGGCCAGTGACACCCGGAACCAGGAGAGAAATGACCCGCGCCCGCATCACCATCGACCGCGACTTCACGATCGCCGACGTGCCGCGCCGGCTCTTCGGATCGTTCGTCGAGCACATGGGACGCTGCGTCTACACCGGCATCTTCGAGCCCGGCCACCCGCAGGCCGACGAGCGGGGCTTCCGGCGCGACGTGCTGCAGCTCGTGAAGGAGCTGGGGCCGACCGTCGTCCGCTACCCCGGAGGCAACTTCGTCTCGGGCTACCTGTGGGAGGACGGCGTCGGGCCGGTCGACCAGCGCCCGCGCCGGCTGGACGGCGCATGGCACACGATCGAGACCAACGCCTTCGGCCTGCACGAGTTCGTCGAGTGGGCGGACGAGGCGGGCGTCGAGGTCATGGAGGCCGTGAACCTCGGCACGCGCGGGGTCGAGGAGGCGCGCGCGCTCGTCGAGTACGCGAACCACCCCGGCGGCACCTACTGGTCGGACCTGCGCCGCCGCAACGGCGCAGCCGACCCGTTCGACATCCGCCTGTGGTGCCTCGGCAACGAGCTCGACGGGCCGTGGCAGATCGGCCACAAGACCGCGCACGAGTACGGCCGCCTCGCGCAGGAGACGGCGAAGGCGATGCGCCTGGTCGACCCGACGATCGAGCTCGTCGCGGTGGGATCGTCGAACCGGCAGATGCCGACCTTCGGCACGTGGGAGCACACCGTGCTCACGCACGCGTACGAGGAGGTCGACTACATCTCGATGCACGCGTACTACCAGGAGCGCGACGGCGACGCCGCGTCGTTCCTGGCCGAGGGCGTCGACATGGACGCGTTCATCGACGGCGTGATCGCGACGATCGACGCCGTGAAGGCCGCGGGCAAGCACCGCAAGCAGGTCGACATCTCGTTCGACGAGTGGAACGTCTGGGACCAGGACCGGTACAACGACCACGAGGCGCGCGAGATCGAGGCGGCGGGATGGCGCGAGCACCCGCGCCTCATCGAGGACACGTACGACGTCGCCGACGCCGTCGTCGTCGGCACCCTGCTGCACAGCCTGCTGCGCCACGGCGACCGCGTGCGCATCGCCAACCAGGCCCAGCTCGTCAACGTCATCGCGCCGATCCGCTCGGAGGAGGGCGGGCCCGCGTGGCGCCAGTCGATCTTCTGGCCGTTCGCGCGGATGGCGCGTCTCGCGCAGGGGCGGATCCTGCGGCTCGCGGTCGACTCGTCGCAGACGAGCACGCGCAAGTTCGGCGACGTCGACGCGATCGACGCGGCCGCGACGTGGGACGAGGCGAGCGGGACGATCGCGCTGTTCGTCGCGAACCGCTCGCTCGAGGAGGCCGGCGACGTCACGGTCGACCTGCGCGGGCTCGCAGCCACGGCCATCCGCTCGGCCGAGGTGCTGACCGTGCCCGAGGGCGGCGACCGGCGCTCCGCGAACGTCGCCGACGATCAGGACCGCGTGGGGCTCGTCCCCCTGCGCGACGCGGGCATCGCCGACGGCGCCGTGCGCGCCACCCTGCCGCCGATGTCGTGGGCAGTCATCGTCCTCGACGCCGCGACGGCCTGATCCGACGCGTCACCCGCGGTCGAGCCACGCCAGGATGCGCTCGGCCGCGGGGGCGCCGTCGCGGATCATCGTCTCGTGCCCGTGGCCGGGGATCTCGATCGAGGTCGCGTCGGGCACGAGCTCCGCGACGCGGCGCACCCACACGGGCGGGCAGACGACGTCGTTCGCGCCCCGCACGACGAGCGTGCGCGAGCGGATCCGCTCGTACGCGTCCTCGGGGCGATGCGACAGCATCGCCTTCATCTTGCGCCGCAGGTTCGGGCCCGCCCGCAGGTACTCCCTCGCACCGAGGACGAGCACCTTGAGGCTCTCGCCGAGGAGATCGCGCCCCAGACGCAGCAGCTGGGGGACGGCGCGGCGCGCCTCGGAGTCGACGGTCGGGGCGACGAGGACGACCGGCCCCGCGAGATCCGGGTGGCGGGCCGCGATCTCGGCGACGACCTGCGTGCCCATCGAGTGCCCGATGAGGACCGGGCGCTCGAGACGGCGATCGCGGATGAACGCCGCGACGAGGTCGGCGACGCGCTCGATCGACGGCGTCCGCGGCGGCTCGGGCGCCTCCCCGTATCCGGGCTGGTCGATCGCGATCGCCCGCCCGCGCTCGGCGAGGTGGACGGCGACGTCGGCGAAGACGCGGCGGCCCATGCCGATCCCGTGCACGAGGAGGAAGACGGGCTCGCCCGCTCCGCGCTCCTCCGCGACGAGGGTCGCGCCCTGCCATGTGAAGCGCGAGATGCGGCCGTCCTCCGGCGCCCCCGCCAGCTCGTCGATCACGTCATCCGCGGCCTCCGCCGCGTCCTCGAGCGCACCCATCCCCTCAGCCTACGATCGCGCGGATCCCGCGCCCCGCAGCGCGCGTAACCTGGAAGGCATGACGACTTCCGCCACCAACGAGATCACCATGTTCGGCGCCGAGTGGTGCCGCGACTGCCGCCGCACCAAGGCGCAGCTCGATGAGCTCGGCGTCGCGTACACGTACGTCGACCTCGAGGCCGAGCCCGCGGCCGCCGAGGTCGCCAAGGAGATCTCGGGACGCACGAACATCCCGGTCGTGGTCTACCCCGACGCGACCCACCACGTCGAGCCGTCGAACGCCGACGTCGAGGCGAAGCTCAAGGAGCTCGCCCTCATCTGAGGCCCTCGCGCGATCAGGCGTCGTGGAGGTGCTTCTGGCCGTGCCCGAGCACCTTCACGACGACGCCGCGGCGCGAGAGCTCGGCGATCGTGCGCACCTCCTCCGCCGCGTCGCGGCCCAGCGCGTGCACGCTCGCGACGACGACGACATCGCCCGACTTCAGGCGCGAGAAGAGGCGCTGCAGGCGCTCCTCCCATGATTCGAGGATGTCGGGCGCAGGGTGCCGGAAGCCCTCGATCGGCACGCCGAAGCGCGTGAGGTCCTCGCGCTGCTGGATCACCGACGGCATGTCGTCGCGCTGCACGACGAGGCCCACGAGACGCGATCCCGCAGGACGCGCCTGCCACCATCCGCCGTCCCGCTGGAGCTCGACGAAGCACTTCGGGCACTCCGAAGCCTGATGGATCTCGGTCTCGGCGGTGTCTGCGTGGCTCATGGTGCTCCTCCACGTCCATTGTGCCGTGCCCGCAGTGCGGATGCCCACCCCCGGCGCGCCGGTCAGCCGCCGACGCACGCGACGGCGGGCTCGGAGCTCGTCCCGCTCGCGCGGCGGAGCACCACCTCGACGCACGTCTCGCCCTCCGCGACCGGCACGGTCACCGTCGGCTCGACGGTCCGCTCGTAGTCCGGCTCGCCGGCGACGCTCGCGATGGTCCAGAGGTAGCTGTCGCCCTCCTCCGGCTCGGGGTTCGTCCAGGTGAACACGACCTCATCGCCCTCCACGGCGCCCTGGAGGTCGGCGACGGACGGGACGGCGACGATCGGGTCCTGCGGCGCGACCGTCTGCGCCGGCGTGTCCTCCGGGTCGGGCTCGGCGAGCAGCGCGGGCAGCCCGAAGCCGATGACGGCGACCGCGGCGAGCGCGATCACGCCGACTGACACCCACCATCCCCACCGGCCCCGTCGCGGCGCCTCGGCCGCGATCTCGCGCCGCGGGATGGTCGACTCGGGAGCCGACGCGGGCACGGGAGGGCGGATGACCGTGGCGTCGTCGGGATGGATGCTGCGGGCCCCGCGCACGACGGTCGCCTCGTCCTGCGCGCCCCGGCGGATGGTCTCTGCCGACGCCGGGCGCGGCGACGTCGCCACGTCGGCGGCGTCGGGGGCGATGCTCATGACGGCGCGGACGCGCGTGAGGCCGCCGTCCTCGTCCTCGTCGCGGTCGCCCCTGGCGCCCTCGTCGATGATGTCGATCGGCGTGACCGCGTGCGCGAGCTCGATCTGCACCTTCTGCAGAGCGCGCGCGAAGGCCAGCGCGCTCGTGTGGCGGTCGGCCGGATCCTTGGCCATCGCGCGCTCGAGCACGCTCTGGAGCGCCTCCGGCACGTCCGGCCGATCGAGCGGCGGCAGCGGCATCCGCTCGATCCGGTCGATGAGGTCGGCGCTCGCGTTGCTCTGGCCCGCGACCTCGAACGGCGAGCGGCCCGCGAGCAGCGTGTAGACGGTCGCGCCGAGCTGGTACACGTCGGAGCGCGGGCCGCTGCGCGCGACGTCGCCGAACGACTCGGGCGGCGACCACGGGATCGACATGCCGGTCGTCTCGGTCGGCCCGTGCGCGGTCGCGGCGATGCCGAAGTCGGTGAGCGCGGGCCGCCCGTACTCGGTCACGAGGATGTTCGCGGGCTTGATGTCGCGGTGGAGCACACCCGCGCGGTGCGCGGTCTCGACGGCCGCGGCGATCGGGATGCCCACGCGCAGCGCCTCCGCGACCGAGAACGGCTCGCGACGGTACCGCACCTGCAGGTTCGCGCCCGGGCAGTACTCCATGACGAGGTAGGGCCGGCCGTCGTCCGAGACGCCGGCCTGCAGGATCGTGACGATCGCGGGATGGCTCGAGAGCATCGCCATCGTGTTCGCCTCGGCGGTGAACTGGCCGGCGGTTCCGCCCATCCGATCGGGCAGGAGGACCTTGATCGCGACCTGGCGACGCGGGAGCTCCTGCTCGTACCGGTACACGTCGGCGAAGCCGCCCGATCCGAGCAGCTCGATGCACTGGAAGCCCGGGATGCGCGGCGGCGGTGCGGGCGGGCGGCGCTGGTTCACGGCAGGTCCTCGAACGCGAAGGAGACGCCGTCGCCGAGATCGACGACGTCGCCCGTCACGACGACCGTGTGCTCGCCCGGGTGGAGCTGCACGGGCTCCTCCCCTCCGCGCAGGAGCGTCGTGCCGTTGGTCGAGTGGAGGTCGACGACGACGACGCTGTCGGCGTCGGGGATGACCTCGACATGACTGCGCGAGATGTCGAGCGACGGGCTCTCGACCGAGATGAGGTGCGGCAGCTCGGCGCCGGTCGACCGGGTCGCGCGCGGACGGCGCCCGATCACGATCGGACGATCGAGCGCGACGACCTCGCCGCTCGAGAGGCGGATGCGGGCGCGTGCCGTCCGCGTGGGAGCGGCCGAGCGCGCGCCGCGCGGGATGGTCGTGCCGTCGTGGTCCCCGCGCAGGCCCCGGAGGTCGGCGGCCGAGATCGTCGCGCCGTCGTGGTCGCCGAGCCCATCTCCCGTCGGGGCGATCGTGTCGGCTGCTGCCTCGCGCTGATCGCCCGCGGTCATGCCCGGCGACCCCCCACCGGCTCGCGCGGCCGCGTGTCGGCGTCGATGTCGCGGGTGCCGGTGTCTCCGTCGTGCCACGCCACGTGCACGGCGTCGACGACGATCACCGAGACGTTGTCGCGGCCGCCGCGCGCGACGGCCGCCTCGACCAGTCGGCTGGCTGCGGTCTGCGGGTCGTCCTCGGCGCTCAGGATGGCCGCGATCTGGTCGCGCCCGACCTCGCGCGGCAGGCCATCCGAGCAGATGAGCAGGCGGTCGCCGCGGCTCGCCGGGAGCATCCAGAAGTCCACCCGCTCGCTGCTGCCGGCCCCCAGGGCGCGCGTGATGACGTTGCGGCGCGGGTCGTGCTCGGCGTCGGCCTCAGCGAGGCGCCCCGAGTCGACGAGCTCCTGCACGAGCGAGTGGTCGACGCTGATCTGCTCGAGGCGGTCGCCCGCGAGCCGGTAGGTGCGCGAGTCGCCGATGTTGAGCGCGAGCCAGTAGCCCGCTCCGCGCACGTCGACGATGACGACCCCCGACAGGGTCGTCCCCGCGCCCGTCTCGCGGGATGACGAGAACGCGTCGATGCGCCGACGGGCGGCCTCGACGGCCTCGCGCACCTCGTCGACCGTGAGGTGATCGCGCCCGACGAGGTCCGCGAACGCGGCCACCGCCATCCGCGATGCCACCTCGCCCGCGTCGTGCCCGCCCATCCCGTCTGCGACGAGGAACACCGGGGCGGACGCGAGCAGCGCGTCCTCGTTGATCGCCCGGCGCCGGCCGGTGTCCGTCGCGGCGCCGACCGCGACCGTGATCGGCGCGGTCATGCGGGCGCCCCGTAGGTCGCCGTCCGGTCGCCCATCTCGAGCACGTCGCCCTCGACGAGCGGCGTGCGCTCTCCGGGCACGACGTCGATGCGGTCGCCGCCGCGCACGATGACGACGCCGTTCGTCGAGTGGCGGTCGGTGATCCACGCGCCGTCGCCGTCGACGTCGAGCGCGAAGTGCGTCTTCGACAGCGAGAGGCTCTCGTCGCGCACGGCGACGGTCTCCCCCTCCCCCGCGGGGTTCCGGCCGAAGAGCGTGAAGCCGTCGACCGTGTGCACGGCGCCGTCGTCCCACACGAGCGTCGCGGTCGGCCGCGGCGGCTCGCGACGCACGACGATCGTGTCATCGAGAAGGGGGTCGTACCCGTCGTGCGCGTCGCCTCCCGGCACGATCGTGTCGTCGGAGACCTCGTCCGCCGGGGCGGGCGCCGGGGCCTCCGCCGGGGCCGGGGCGGACGCGGGGGCCGGCGCGGGGGCCTCCGCCGGAGCCGGGGCGGGCGCCGGCGGGTCCTGCGTGATGCCGGGAACGTACGCGATCACGCCGAGAGGGGCGCTCGGCTCCGAGCGTGGTGGCGGGGGCGGCGTCGCGGGCGCAGGAGGAGCCACTGGAGCGGAACCGCCCCCCACGCGCGGGGGTGCGGGCGGAGCCGCGGGAGGTGCGGGGGGCATCGGCGGCCGCGGCGGGATGGCCGGGGCGGCGGCAGGCGCGGCGGGGGCGGCGGCGGGCGGAGCCGGCGGACGCGGCGGCACGGCGGCGGGCATCGGCGGCACCGGCGCCGCGGGCGCGACGGGGGCCGCAGGCGCGCTCGCCTGGTGCAGCGGAGCAGCGTCGCGCGCGGAGCGGGCGTCGGCCATCCGCGATCCGGCGACCCGATCGTGCCAGCCGCGGTGCCACGGGGAGCCGTCGAAGAGGGGCGAGAAGTAGCCGACGACGATAGCGGCGCCGAGGCCCCAGATCACGTTGCGCAGGAAGGCGCGGCCGAACCCGAGGGGCGCGCCGTCGTCGTCGCGGACGAGCCGCACGCGCAGGGCGCGCATGCCCGGCGTTCCGCGACGGGTGCCCTGCCACCAGCTGTAGAGGAGGACCCAGCCGATCGCGAGCAGGCCGACGACCGCGGAGAGCGTCAGCGTGAGCCACAGCGGGCCGTTCATCGCGACCCACACCGTGACGCCCGAGAGCACGGACATCACCGCGCCGACGATGAGCATGTCGACGATGTAGGCGCCGGCGCGCCGGCCGAGCGGAGCAGGGCGCGGCTCGGGCGCAGCGGCCGGCAGCCCGTACCCAGGCGGCAGCGGTGCGCGGTGGGGATTCGACGCGGTCATGTCAGCCATCCTTCCGTCGATCGGCCGCGGCGGCGCGCAGCCTCCGGATCCACGACGATCCGGTCCTGCGCCGCAGCGAGCGCAGGCTCAGTCGGGCGCGGAGGCGACTCCAGAATGTCGCCTTCTCGCCCATCCCGTCCACCAGGGTGTCGACCTCGCTCCAGAACGCCGCGACGAATTCGGGGTCGGGCTCGCCCGGCCCGAAGACGCCGGCGTCCGCGCGCGCGGCGAGGTCGGTCACGCGGGCGTCCTCGAGCGTCGCGACGAGCACGGCGGCCTCCTCCGAGCGCGTTCCTCCGGCCGACGCGCCGTCGAGCGGGTAGGCGCGGTAGTCGACGGCGCGATCGCGCAGCTCATCCCAGCCCCCGCTGACGCGGTCGGCCGCGCGCTCGGCCGCGCGCCGTCGGCGACGGCGGGCGGCCTTCACGGCGCCGATCACGACGAAGGGCGCGAGCAGCAGGAGGAGGACGGAGACGCCGGCCCCGCCCACGAGGAGGATCAGGCCGAGAGCGCCGTCCTCGGGCTCGGCGTCCTCATCCGCCTTCCGATCGTCGGGCACGAGCGGCGGGAGCTCGACCGGCTCCTGCGGAGGCGGAGGCGGCTGCAGCACCTGCGGCTTGGGTGCGCTCTTCGGCCGGGTCGTCTGGTCGTTCGGCTGCTGGTCCTCGGGCGGTGTGGGATCGAAGGCGACCCATCCGGCGTCCTCGAAGGCGATCTCGACCCACGCGTGCACGTCGTCGCCCGTGACGACGTACGGGTTCTCCGCCGTCTCGTCCTCGCCGGGGTGGAAGCCCAGCACGACGCGCGCCGGGATGCCGAGCTCCCGTGCCATGAGCGCCATCGCGACCGCGTACTGCTCGTCGTCGCCGACCATCTGCTCGGCGCCGAGCAGGCTCGCGATGCGCTGCGACCCGTGCCCCGCGCGGGAGGGGACCTCGCCCTCGAGACCGTGGCTGAAGAAGCCGCCCTCCGAGAGGAACGACGTGAGGGCGCGCGCCTTCTCGATCGGCGTGCGCGCCTCCGCGACCGCGTCGGCGGCGAGCTCGGCGACGTCGCCGGGAACGTCGACGGGCCGCGGCAGGTCGACGTCCGCGAAGCCGTCGTCGGCGAGCGCCTCGTCGGCCGACGTCGGCGGGATGACGACATCGGCGGTGTACCGATCGCCCTCGCGGAGCCCGTCGCGGACGACCGCGGTGCCCGTGTCGGCGTTGTAGTACGCGCTGCGGCGCAGGCTCTCTCCGCGGTCGCCGTCGAACGCGAGGCTGCGCACCGCGCCGGCGGCCGGAACCCAGACCCCCTCGTAGCCGCCGACCTCGACCGTGAGGCGCGCGGCCTCCCCCGCGGCCCCCTGCGCCATGTTCGAGCGGATGGGGGTGAAGTCGCTCGACGAGTCGGCGACGTCGTAGACCACTCCCGAGTAGGCGTCCATCGTCGCGAGTCGCAGGCGGGCCCCGCTCGGCAGGCCCCGGACCGTGAACAGGGCGTCCTCGTCGAAGTCGCGCACGTAGAGCCGGAACGACTGCAGCGGGCTCGGGTACTCGCGGATGTCGAACGGCGGGATGATCACCTCGCGCAGCACGTAGCGGGTCTCGTTCGCGGGCGCGAGGGCGAGCGAGACCGCGCCCGCGCCCGCCGCGATCGCGAGGACGACCGCGCCCGACACAACCCGGCGCACGACGCTCGAGCGACCCCCGTCAGCCTGTGGCGACTCGGCCGTCGCGACCGCGCTCCGCTGCGGCGCGAGCGCCGTCCGCAGCGCGAGCCAGGCGACCGCGACGACGGCGAACACCGCAGCCTGCACGAACGGCGCGGCGGGCTGCGCCGTCCCGAGGGCGATCTGGAGCACGAGCAGCGCCGCGGCGGGCACGAGCGTCCAGGCCGCCGGGACGACGCGCAGAGCGAGGCTCCCCGCGAGCGTCGCGAAGGCGAGCGAGAGGAGGAGCGGCACGATGAGGTGCCCGTCGGCGGCCGCGACCGGCGCGATCGAGGTGAGCAGCGACTTCCACGACGTCACGACGCCCGCCGCCAGCTGGCGGAGCGTGTCGATGGTCGGGATCACCCCGCCGATCGCCGTGTGCGGCAGCGCGAGCGCCCCGCCGAGCACGAAGTACACGCCCACGGCGGCCGCCGCGAGCAGGAGGACGCTCCACCGCCGGATGGCCCCCGTCCAGGCGATCCCGAGCCCCAGCACGAGGCCGGCGAGGGCGGGGATCAGGTACTGCGGTCCGTCGAAGGTCGGCGCGAAGCCGATCACGGGGACGAGCAGGAGCAGCGCGACCGCGCCCAGGTCGATCGCGTCGCCGCGCCATCCGCCGAGGCGCCCGCCGTCGCGCGCGCTCATCCGAGCACCTTCCGCAGCGCGCGCGGCAGGTCGTCGACCGTCGCGAGGGTGAGCACGTCGGTCTCGCCGATGCGCCGGCGCCCGGTATCCGCGTCGGCGGCGGCCACGACGATGAGCGTGCGTGCGCCGAGCGGCAGGCGCGAGGCGGCGTCGCGGAGGTCGGCGGGGTCAGCCGTGCTGCCGCACAGGAGCACGACGACGCTCGCGAGCGGAGCCGCCGCGGCGACCGCGCCGGCGAGGTCGGCCACCCTCCCCGCCCGCGCACGACTGTGCTCGACGCCCGAGAGCGAGTCGAGCAGCTGGCGACCGGTGCCGGCGCGAAGCGGACCGGCCGGCGTCCGCACATCCACGTGGAAGGCGTCGCGGATGGCGCGCAGGCCCAGCGAGCCGCCCGCCGAGATCGCGGTCTCGAACTCCTCGGGCGACGCGTAGTCGGCGGTCGCGGTCGACAGGCCGATGACGAAGTGCGAGCGGCGGGTCTGCTCGTACGTGCGCATCATGAGCGTGCCCGTGCGCGCGGTCGAGCGCCAGTGCACGTGACGGAGGTCGTCGCCGGGCTGGTACTCCGAGAGCGCGTGGAAGGCGATGTCGTCGCGCGCGAGGTCGCGCGTCTCCATGCCCTCGAGATCCCGCACGAAGCCGATCGACTGCCCATCCAGTCTCACCGTGCGCGGGTGGACGTACAGGTCGACGGGCTCGTCGCGGCGGTCGATCCGCTCGTACAGCCCGAGCGGATCTCCCCGCACGATGCTCACGGGCCCGACCGGCAGCACGGCGCGGCGCTGGGTCGGGATCGCGAACAGCTCCTCGATCGACTCCTCCGGCGCGAGCTGCGGGATGCCGAAGACGCCGCGCCCCGATCCGACCGGCAGGACGATCCGGGAGGGGAGGATGGCGCGGCTGCCGGTGTTCGCGAGCCGGAGCGCGCCGACTGCGCGCTCGCCGACGACGACGCGCGTGCGCGTGAGGTCGAGCTCGACGTCGTACGACGTGCGCCCGAAGAGGAAGCCCGCGCAGAGCACGAGGGTCGCGGTGAGGATGGCGGCGATCGCGCGCACCTCGACCCACCCGAAGGCGATGCCGACGACCCACAGCGCGACGGCGGCGACGAGGAGGACCCAGCCGAGCGGACGGACGACGGCCGCGACGACGCGGACGCCTCGCCATCCGCGCGCGAGGACGTAGCGGAGGACCGCGGCCCAGCCTGCCCGCTCCTCCGCCTGCTCGGCCTCGGCCGCCTCGGGCGCCTCCGTGCTCATCGCACCTGCGGCGCCGGCACCTGCGACACGACGCGTGCGATCACGCGCTCCGCGGTCGCGCCCGAGAACTCCGCCTCCGGGTCGAGCACGAGGCGGTGGGTCCAGACCGGGCCGGTGAGCGCCTTGATGTCGTCGGGGAGGACGTAGTGGCGCCCGAGCGACGCCGCACGCACCTTGGCGAGGCGCACCATCGCGATGGCGCCGCGCACCGAGACGCCGAGCATCGTGTCGGAGTCGTCCCTGGTCGCCTCCGCGAGCTCGGCGGCGTAGCGCAGCACGCTGGGCTCGACGTGCGCGGTCGCCGCGAGGTCGGCCATGTCGGCCACGGCGCCCGTCGTGATGATCGGGGTGAGCCCCGCGGAGGGGTTGCGGTCGGCGGAGCCCGCGAGGATGCGCTCGGTCACCTCGACCGTCGGGTACCCGATCGAGGTCTTGATGAGGAAGCGGTCGAGCTGCGCCTCGGGCAGCTTGTACGTGCCCGCCTGCTCGATGGGGTTCTGCGTCGCGATCACGAGGAAGGGGCGGCCCACGTCGTGCGCGACGCCGTCGACCGTGACGCGCGACTCCTCCATGACCTCGAGGAGCGCGGACTGCGTCTTGGGAGAGGCGCGGTTGATCTCGTCCGCGAGCACGATCGACGCGAACACGGGCCCGCGGTGGAACTCGAAGCGGTGGCTCTGCTGGTCGTAGATCGTCACACCGGTGACGTCGCTCGGCAGGAGGTCGGGGGTGAACTGGATGCGGTTCGAGGTGCCCTGCACGGTCGCCGCGAGCGCCTTCGCGAGGCTCGTCTTGCCGGTTCCGGGTGCGTCCTCGAGCAGCACGTGGCCCTCGGCGAGCATCGCCGAGAGCACGAGCCCGACGACGTCGCGCTTGCCCATGAGGGCGCGGTCGACGTTGTCGACGAGGCGCGCGAAGGTCCCCTCGAACCAGGATGCCTGCTCGGGCGTCATCGTCATGCGTGTTCTCTCTTCTCAGGTCGGCGGTCAGCGCCAGACGACGGACTGCGCGTTGCCCCAGCCCTCGATGTGGACGTAGACCGTGTCGCCGGGCGTACCGAAGTAGCAGTGCGGGTTCTTCCCGACGTAGATGGAGCCGTTGGCGGGGATGTGGATGACGCCCACGTCGCGGAACGCGCCGTCAGCGTCGTTGCAGGTCGCGCGGTAGTCGCCCTCGGGGAAGTTCTCCGTGTTGAGGACGAGGTACTCGCAGTTGTCCGTGTCGCAGTTCTTCTCGTCCTTGGCGCTGCGGTCAGGCCCCTGCGTCGTCCACGCCTTCGCCTCGGGCACGGTGGTCGCCTGCGCCGAGACGATCGCGCTCTGCTGCCCCTCGGTGTCCGTCGCGCGGGCTTCGATCGTGTGCGTCGTCGAGTAGCCGTACCGGGCGCTCGTCGAGCCGGTGAGGGCGACGTCCTGCCACGCGCCGCCGTCGATGCGGATCTGCATCGCGACGTCGCGCCCGTTCGGCTGCGGAGCGGCCCACGAGTAGGTGATCTCGCGACCGTCGCCCGTGCGCTGGGCGTCGACCGTGGGGTTCCGGACGGGTCCGAACGGGACGACGGCGTTCGACGGCGCCGAGCCCTGGCTCGCCACCGTGCCGTTGCCGGTGCCCAGGGTGGCCGCGTAGACCGCGCGGATGCTGACGGTGTACGACGCGCCGTTCGAGATGCCCTGGGCGATCGTCGATCCGGCCGGATCCGCGGCACCCGACCACTGGCTGCTCCACGCGCCGCCGTTGAGCGAGTACTGCCAGCTGATCTCGCTCTCCTTGATACCGTTGCGCGCGGCCGGCGTCCAGCTCACGGAGATGCTGTTGTCGTGGGGCGCGGCCTTCACGTTCGTGGGCGCATCGGGCGCGGTGTACGCCCGTCGCGGCTCGGACTCCGTGCTCCAGCCGCTCCAGCCGGCCTTGTTCTTCGCCTGCACGCGGAAGCGGTAGTCCGTCTCGGACGTGTCGAGCGTCACGTTCTGCGTCGTCTGGTCGCCGGGGACGTCCACCGTGTGCACGAGCTCGCCGCCCCGGAGCACCTGCAGCTGATAGGCGTCGATCTCATCGCCGTTCGTCGCCGGCTTCGTCCAGGAGACGGTCATCTGCGCCTGATCGCCGACCGGCGCCGCCATCTGCGCGGACGGCTGCGCGGGGACGGCCGGAGGCGCCGCCGGGATGTTGGCCGCCGACCAGGCGCTCCAGCTCGACGGGTCGGGCGCCTGGTTGTGCGCGCGCACCCGCACCCGGTAGGCGGTGCCGTTCTCGAGGCCCTCCCAGGTGATCTTGTTGCCCGTGACGCCGGTCTTCTGCGAGATCCCGTTGGGCGGCGCGGGCGAGATCTCGAGCGTGAAGCTCGAGACCGGCGAGCCGGGGGTCTCCGGCGTCTCCCAGGTGACCCCGAGGGCGCGATCGCCGAACGACGGCAGCTTGGGAGCCTGCGGCTGGTCGGGGCGCGCATCGGGGCGCGCGGGCTGGCTGGGCAGCGAGGGCTCGGATGCGCCGACCTCGTTCACGGCGACGACCGTGAACCGGTACTCGACGTTGTTCGTGAGCCCGTCGAGCGTGCACGTCGTCGCGGCGCAGCGCTTCTCGTAATCGCCCGCGACGCTCGTGACGACGTACTCGGCGATCGTCGCGCCGTTGTCCGACGGCGGCGTCCAGCTGAGCGCGACCTTGCGGTCCTGCACGCTCGAGACCGTGGGCTTGCCGGGCGCATCCGGCACGCCGCGCACGGTGACGCGCACGCGGCCCTCGACCATCCGCGACTGATCCCCCGTGGCGTCGGCGATGCGGTAGCGGACGACGACGGTCCCGTGGAAGTCCGCCGCCGGCGTCACGACGAGCTGGTCGCCCTCGGCCGCGACCTCGGCCTCGCCGGTCTCGAGGGTCGCCGAGAGCAGCTCGAGCGGGGTCTCGGGGAACGGGTTCACGTCGTTGTCCAGGACGGGCACCGTGAGCGTCTCGCCCTGGTTCCATGCGTCGAAGACGTCGTCGTTCGCGACCGGCAGCGGCTTGCTCGATGCCGTCACGGCCACGCGCACCTCGCCGCGGACGGGCTCGTTGACGCCGTCCGACACGGTCACGCTGACGGTGCGCTCCGTGCCCGCGCTGTCGGGCTGGGCCTCCGCGGTGAGGACGGTGCCGTCGATCGAGACGGCGATGTCGCCGGCGTCCGCGGTGGCGGCGACCGCGAAGGTCAGGTCGTCCTCGTCGATGTCGCTCGCGAGCGGCGCGAGGTCGAGCGTGGCGGGGCCGTCGCCGGCCCCCACCGTCAGCTCGCTGTCGACGAACTCGGGCGGCTCGTTCTCGGGTGGGAGCACGTGGATCGGGATGGACAGCGTCGCCTTGGTGCCGCTGGGGTCGTCCGGCGACGTCCCGTCGGTGACCTCGAACGTGATGGCGTCATCGCCCGACCAGCGGTACGCCGAGGTGTAGACGAGGGTCTGCTGGTCGCGCACGAGCGGCGAGCCGTCGCTGTTGCCCGCCTGCACCTTCGCCGCCTCGGTGATGACCACCGGGTCGCCGGTCGCCGAGCGCACGTGATCCGCGAGGGCGATCTCGACCGTCTCGCCGCTCTGGACGACGACGGGCTCGGTGCTCGTGCGGACGGGGCGGAGGTCGGCTCTCGCGGGGACGTGCACGTACGCCGTCGCGGTCAGGCCGTCCTCGTCGGTCGCGGTGAAGGGGATGAGCTGCCGCTCCTCCCCGATCGACACCCGGAGGACGCCGGCCTCGGGGTCGACGAGCTCGCCGCCGTCCGCCGTCAGCTCGAGGGTGCTCGGCGTGCCGTCGGGATCCGAGAGCCGCTCGCGCAGATCGACGTCGGCGGTGAAGTCGTCCTGGATGTCGGCCGGGAGCACATGAGCGTCCTTCGCGACGGGAGCCTGCAGCGGCACCTCGTCGTCGACGGTCACCTGGATCACGCCCTGCGCGCGTGCGCCGTGCTCGTCCTCGATCGTGTACTGGACCGAGGTCTCCATCTCGCGGCCGGGCGCCGTGATCTCGACGAGGCCGGGCAGGGTCTCCGCCTCGAGCCCGTCGACGTCGGGGACCACGAGCCCGTCGGGGACGACGAGCAGCTGCTTGCCCTCGGGATCGGAGTCGTTGGCGAGGACGGGGACGGCGACGACGCGCCCCGGACGCACATGGAGCGAGTCGGTCACGGCGTACGGCGCCTGGTTCGCGGACTCCGCGGGCGCCACGCCCACGCGGATGGTCCCGATCGCCTCGGCGCCGAGCGCGTCGCGCACGCGATACGTGAAGGTGTCGAGCCCCGCGGCGTCGTCGTAGGCGCGGTAGACGAGATGGTCGACCGCAACCTCGTCGATCGTCCCCCTCTTCGCGGCGGACGCGGGCTCGACGAGCTCGACCGAGTCTCCGTCGGGATCGATTCCGTTCAGCGGGATCGGGATGTTCGCGGTCTCGCCGGCGAGGGCGCGCACGGTCACGTCGGGCGGGTTCGGCGGCGCGTTCGTCTCGGCGTCGACGGGCAGCACCTGGATCGTGATGAGGCCGGCGTCCTTCTGCCCGGTCGAGTCGACGACGTCGTAGGTCGCGTACACCGTCTGAGCGACATCGCTCGCGCGGAAGCGCACGGTGTCCTCCGACACGAACATCTGCCCGGCCTCGGCCGACGGCGCCTCCACGAGCTCGGGGGCGACGTGGATCTCGTCGTCGTTCGGGTGGTAGTCGTTGTCGAGGACCGGGATGGTGACGAGATCGTTCGCGCGGACGACCACCTCGTCGTCGTTCGCGACGGGAGGCCGGAGCTTCTCGTCGGCAGGGACGGGGATGATCACGACCTCGCCCTCGACGCTCTCCTTCCCGTTCGACAGCCGGTATGTCACCGTGGTCTGCTCAGCGAGCTGGGCACGGTCCGCGATGCGGAGCGTCTCGTGGCCGAGCACCGAGACGGAGATGCCCGCGTCCTCGGGCACCGACACGGACTGCACGACGAGGACGCCGCCGGCGGGGTCGGAGTCGTTGTCGAGCACGCCGGCGAGCACCTCGCCGCCCGCCGGGAGGAGGGCGAGATCGCGCACCGCGACGGGCGGCAGATCGCTGCCCTCGTCGGCGACGACGTCGACCCGGACGAGACCGGGCACGCCGTCAGCCCCCGAGGCCGCGAGGTACTGCACGTATCTCGTGCCCACGCGCGTCCCCTCCACCGTGAAGGTCTTGTCGGAGAAGTCGGGGGTGATGATGAGCCCCTCCTCCTCGTCGACGCGCGTCAGCCGCAGCGGGTCGATGCTCGCGGAGATGTCGTTCGCGAGCGGGGAGACGGTCGCCTGCTGTCCCAGTCGCACGACGACGTGGTCGGCGTTCGTCACGGGCGGGGCGGAGCCGGCCGGCCGCACGTCGAGCTTGAGCGTGCCCGATTGCGCGAGCCTCCCGTCCGAGACGACCACCTCGACCTCGAGCGGCCCCTGTGCGCCGGAGATCGCACGGTAGGTGATGCGCCCATCCGAGGTGAAGTCCGCCTCGTCGCCCTCGGCGGGGAAGACGTCGACGAGATAGGTGTCGTCGCCGTCGTCGTCGCGCCAGTCGGGCATGACGTCGTAGGTGACGGTGCCGCCGGTCTCGACCGCGACGGTCGGCGTGCGCGTCTGCTCCGGCCCCGCGTTCTGCGATTCCGGATGCACGTCGATGCGCACGGTCGCGCGGTCCCGCCCTTCGCGGCCGTCGTCGACCTGGTACGTGAAGCTGCCCGAGCCCGTGCGCCCCTCGGGCACCGCGACCTGCAGCGACGTCCCGTTGTGGATGAGCTGGACGTCCGCGAAGTCGGGGCTCCCGTCGGGCAGGGAGACGGTGAGGACGTCGCCGTCGGGATCGGAGTCGTTGTCGAGCACGGGGATGATCGTCGTGCGCCCCGCGCGGACGCCGAACCGGTCGTCTGCCGCGATCGGGACGGTGTTCTCCTCGCTCCGCTCGGGCAGCGTCGTCTCGAGCGTCTCCTCGGTCGTCTCCTCCTCCTGCTCCTCGTCGCCGTCGTCGGGCGGAGTGAGCTCGTCCCAGTTGTCGACGCGGAGCATCGAGTCGCTCGCGAGCCATGCGGCGCCGCTCACGGAGTCGTTGAGCATGACGACGTCGCGGTTCACGCGGAAGACGAGCTCGCCATCGGAGTCGTAGTCCTGCACCGCGGTGGAGAGGTCGTGCGCATCGCCCGCGCAGTCCCGCAGGAA
Source organism: Microbacterium sp. JZ37 (assembly GCF_035188445.1). Lineage (NCBI taxonomy): Bacteria > Bacillati > Actinomycetota > Actinomycetes > Micrococcales > Microbacteriaceae > Microbacterium > Microbacterium sp. JZ37. Next base: position 3,085,012 of record NZ_CP045253.1, read on the forward strand.
CTGGCCGGCGCCCGCCCAGGCCGCGTACGCGCATCCGCCGAGGACGACGGGCTCGACCGGGTCGCCGGGGCCCGCGCCGCTCGGGGCGGAGACGATCTCGGAGCCGTCGAGAGGGATCGTGACGAGCTCGGAGGCGGTCGCGGCCGTGACGCTCGACGCCGCGGCGGCGTCGAGGGCGAGCGCCGCCTCCTTCCCTCCCGGGACCTCGATCTCGGTGCCGTCGTCGAGGTGCACGACGCCCGTCGACCGATCGAGCACGACCGCCCGGTCGCCGACCGACGTGATCGAGAGCTCGGCGCCCTTCTCGAGGTCCAGCTCCCGCGCCTCGGGCTCGCCGGGCTCGCCCTCCGCCGTGACGGGAACTGTCACGATGCCCTTCTTCGGCGAGACGGCGTGCACGGTGCCATCGAGCCCGACCGTGACCGCCGCTCCCTCGCCGAGCTCGGCCACCGGCTCGGCCTCCGCCGGGTCGAACCCGCCGAGGGCCGCGACCGGCGCGACGAAGAGGTCGCCCGACTCCGGGTCGAGGATCGCGACCGTGTCGCCGCCGAGCTCGACCCGCGCGTTGCCGGGGAGCTCGACGCGATCGCCGAGCGAGACGGTCGAGGGGTTCACGACGGCGACCGCCGCATCCGCCTCGTCGACGACGAGGACGTTGCCGCCGTCCTGCCGGATGTCGTAGCGCTCGCTCGTCGTCCGGAGGCTCCCGTCGAGGAGGCGCGACTCGTGGTTGAAGTGGCCGACGAGGAGGCTGGACGAGCGCGTGATCCACACGCTCCCGTCATGCAGGTCGACCTCGGTCGTCGGGTTGCCGTCGTAGGCGAACGCCATCGTGCCGATCGCGAGCGTCGCGGCCGTGACGACCGCCGTGCCGATGAGGGTCTTGCGGCGTGCGCGCAGACGGGTCCATGCCTTCATCCGCGGTCGGCCTCCCCCTGATGCTCGCCTCGCCGCGGGCCGCAGGGAGCGTGGCGGCGCGCGGTCACGGACTTCCAGGGTACCTGTGCCCCCTGATCCGCCCATGCGAGCGCATGGGCACAGGTGCCCACGCCTCAGGGCGCGATGCCCGCGGCGGCCGGGCGGAACCCCGCGCGCACGTTCTCGCAGCACCCGGGGCGGCAGACGTCGAACCACGGGCCGAGCGGCGTCGCGGCCGGCCGCTCCTCGCGCGGCGTGGCGGCCATCCGCTCCTCCACGAGGTCGACGACGCCCGCGACGAACCGCGGGTCGGCGCCCGGCGTCGGCGTGCGCACCGCTCGGAGGCCGGCGTCGGCCGCCGCCTGCAGCGCCTCCTCGTCGAGATCCCACATGACCTCCATGTGGTCGCTGAGGAACCCGACCGGGACGATCGCGACGGCCTCGACCCCCTCCGCGGACAACTCGGCGATCCGGTCGCAGATGTCGGGCTCGAGCCAGGGCTGCGAGGCCGGGCCCGACCGCGACTGGTAGACGAGCTCCCACGGGACATCGGCCGCCTCGGGGACGATCGCGGCGACCCGCTCCATGACCGCCGCGGCGACCGCGCGATGCTGCGCCTCGTAGGCGCCACCCGGCCCGAGATCGAGGTCGCGAGGGCCGGATCGCCGCGCGTCGTCGACCGGGATGCTGTGGGTCGCGAAGAGGACGCGCACTCGGAGCCGGTCGGCGAGGAAGCCTCGGATCGCGTCGACGAGCCCGTCGACGAAGGCCTCGACGAACCCGGGGTGGTCGAAGAACTGCCGCACCTTGTCGATCTCGACGACGCTCCCCAGCGCGGTATCGTCGAGGGCGCGCGCGAAGTCCTCGCGATACTGACGACAGCTCGAGTACGAGCTGTAGGCGCTCGTCGCGACCGCGAGGAGGCGCGTGCGCCCGTCGTCGGCGGCCTCCTGCACGGCCTCGGAGAGGTACGGCGCCCAGTTGCGGTTGCCCCAGTAGACCGGCAGGTCGAGGCCCCGCCGGGCGATCTCGGCCTCCAGCGCGGCCTTGAGCGCGCGGTTCTGGGCGTTGATCGGGCTCACGCCGCCGAAGTGGCGGTAGTGGTGCGCGACCTCCTCGAGGCGCTCGTCGGGGATCCCGCGGCCCCGCGTGACGTTGCGCAGGAAGGGGATGACGTCGTCCTGCCCCTCGGGGCCGCCGAAACCCGCGAGGAGGATCGCGTCGTAGCGCTGCGGGACGGTCGCGTACGGGGCGCCGTCGCGCGCGGCGGGCGAGGCGAAGGGGACGGATGCCGTGGTCATGGCGTGCTCCTGTCGTTCGAGGGTGGTCGGGCTCAGGCCGTCTGCAGGGCGAAGACGATGAGGAGCATCGTCACCGCGAAGCCGACGGCGTAGTTGATCCAGAGGAAGCGCCGCCAGCCGCGATTCGCGCACGCGGAGTCGGCGTCGGACACGCGCGCGTACGGAGCGGCGGTCGCGAGATAGGGGAGCGCGAGCGGAGCGGCCCAGGCCGCCGTGCCGCCGGCGGCGAGCACGAGCAGGGCCGCGGCGATCCACGCGGCGAGCGCGAAGCGCACCGTGCGGGCCGCGCCGAGGACCGTCGCGATCGACGCGATCCCGCCCTCTCGGTCGGGCACGACGTCCTGCACGGCGCCGAACGCGTGACTGGCCACGCCCCACAGCAGGAATGCCGCGAGCACGAGGAGCGCTCCGCGATCGGGTGCGTCCCCCGCGAGCACGATCCCGTAGACGGCGGGGCTCGCGAAGTGCACGCTCGAGGTGAGCGAGTCGAGGAACGGCACCTCCTTGAACCGGAAGGGCGGCGCGGAGTAGGCGACGACCGCGAAGAGGCTCACGGCCAGGACGGCCCACGACATCGGCCCGCCGAGAAGGACGAGCGCGACCGCGAACGGCAGGCACGACACCGCGGCGGCGACGAGCACGACGCGGTGCGCGGCCGGGGCGAGCAGGGCGCCCTCCACGCCGCCCTTGCGGGGATTGGCGAGATCGGACGCGTAGTCGAACACGTCGTTCACGCCGTACATGGCGAGGTTGTAGGGGATGAGGAAGAACACGGTGCCCACGATCAGAGCGAGGTCGACCTCGCGCGCGGTCAGGAGATACGCGGCGGCGAAGGGGAAGGCCGTGTTGATCCAGCTGAGGGGCCGCGATGCGACCAGCAGGTCACGGATCATCTCGGCGCCTCCTCAGGGCGACCCACAGCGCGGGCAGCAGGATGGCCGCCGCCAGCGGGTAGGCGAAGTCCTCGAGGGGCGCGAGGCCGATCCGCACGCCGGAGATCCGCTCGTCGTCGTACGCGAACAGGCCGACCGCGATCATGACGCTGTCGAAGACCGCCGTGAGCACGACGAGCGCGGCGGCGGCGAGCGCGACCGCGCTCAGCCGCGGGCGGCGCCGGGCGGACAGTGCCAGGGCGGAGGCCACGGCGACGGCGAGGAACGCCGCGCACAGGACGACGTAGGTCATGGCCGCCCCCTGTCGCGAGCGGCCAGAAGTCGGTCGGCGCCGCAGAAGAGCACCATCGTGAGCTCGCAGAGGAAGAGGAGGAACACGGGCTCCTCGACGGGCAGCTCGGGCGCGATCACGAGGCCGGTCATGACCGCGGTCTCGGCGCGGAAGAAGATGCCGAGGGCGATGCCGGCGGCATCCCACGCGAGGAGGAAGACGAGCCCGGTGGCGAGGACGAGCGCCGCGTGCGCGGGAGCGCGCCACACGAACAGCCGGAAGCGCCGGTCGACCGCCAGCACGCACGAGAGCGCGAGCAGGAGGCATCCGAGGTAGACGAGGCTCACAGCGGCTCCGGCAGCGGGCCCGCGGAGACATCGCCGCGCAGGCGCTTCACGACGAGCTCCGCGCTGATGAGGCACATCGGCAGCCCGATGCCGGGGATCGTCGTCGCCCCCGCGTAGAGGAGGCCGCCGACGCGGGCGGATGCGTTCGAGCCGCGCAGGAGCGCGCTCTGGCGGAGCGTGTGCGCGGGGCCGAGCGCTCCCCCGCGCCAGGCGCCGAAGTCGCGCTCGAAGTCCGCTGGCCCGATCGTCTGCCGCACGACGATCCGCTCGCGCAGGTCGGGCACCCGCGCCCATGAGGCGATCTGGTCGATCGCCGCATCGACCGTGCGCTCGACGTCGGCGTCGCCCGCGCCATCCGCCCCGCCCGATCCGATCCCGGGGTCGGCCGGCACCGGCACGAGCACGAAGAGGTTCTCGTGGCCGGCCGGCGCCACCGTGTCGTCGGTCGCGCTCGGGCGGCACACGTACAGGGACGCGGGATCGGGGATGCGACGCGCGGGGCCGTAGATCGCGTCGAATCCGGCGTCCCAGTCGCGCGTGAAGAAGAGGGAGTGGTGCGCGAGCTGCGGCAGCTCGCCGCGCACGCCGAGCAGGGCCAGCACCGCCCCGGGGCCCGGGTCGCGGCGGTCCCACCAGGCCTCGGTGCGCGAGCGATGCGGCGAGGGCAGCAGGCTCTCGGTCACCCGCAGGTCGGCGCTCGAGACGACCACGTCGGCGACGAGGCGCGTGCGAGAGCCGTCCGCGCGCTCCGCCTCGACCGCGCGCACCGCGCCGGCCGCGACCTCGATGCCGGTGGCGCGCCATCCGGTGTGCAGGCGCGCGCCGCGGTCGCGGGCGAGCGCCGCGATCGCGTCGATCACCGTCCCGAATCCCCCGCGCGGATAGAGCACGCCCTGGCCCACGTCGAGATGGCTCATGAGGTGGTACATACCCGGTGCGCGCGACGGCGAGGTCCCGAGGAAGACGGCGGGGTAGCCGAGCACCTGGCGCGCCCTGCGGTCGTCGGCGTGCCGCGCGATGAGACGGTCGAGCGGCTCGGCCAGAAGGCGAGCGAGACGCGGCAGCCGCCGGAGCGTGCGGGTGTCGAGCAGGGGGCGGAGCGACGCGAACGTGCTGTACAGGAACCGCTCCGTGGCGAGGTCGTAGGTCTCCGCGGCCGAGGCGAGGTAGGCGTCGATCCGCGACGCAGCGCCGGGATCGAGCGCCCGCAGCGCCTCCCGCGCGCCGTGCGCCGGCAGGTCGAACGGCACCTCGTCGCCCTCGAACCACACGCGGTAGGCGGGGTCGAGCGGCACGAGGTCGAGCTGCTCCGCCGCCGTGGTGCCGAGGAGACGGAAGAAGTGGTCGAACACCTCGGGCATGAGGTACCACGAGGGGCCCGTGTCGAACGTGAATCCGTCGACGCGGCGCCGGCCCGCGCGACCGCCGAGCTCGTCGCGAGCCTCGATGAGAGTGACGTCGTCGCCCTCCGCCGCGAGCAGGGCGGCGGTCGCGAGGCCCGAGATGCCGCCGCCGATGACGACGACCGCGCGCGCGCTCATGCGCGCACCGCCGTCGGGCGGTCCAGCGCTGCCCGCACGAGCACGGCGGCCTTCGCGCGGCGCGGCAGCGAGACCCGCCGCTCGAGGAGCTCGCGCGCGGGCGTCGCGCGAAGGGCATCGTTGAGACGGGAGAAGAGGCCAGCCGCCGCGGCGGTCGCCCGTCGGGACCTCCGCGGCAGCCGCGTCAGAGCCGACGACGCGACGGCGAGGTCGGAGTCGACATCGGAGACGATGCGGAGCTTGTCGTCCTCCGACAGGGCGCACGGGTCGACCCCCGGGAAGTACGAGCGGCCGAGCCGCTCGCGGTCATCCGCCAGATCGCGCAGGAAGTTCACCTTCTGGAAGGCCGCGCCGAGGCGCCGCGCGCCCTCCTCGAGCTCGTCGTCGATGAGGAGCGCGCCGTCCTCCTGGGCGAACGCGCGCAGGCACATCGACCCGACGACCTCCGCGGAGCCGTGGATGTAGGCGCGGTACGTCGCCTCGTCGCCGATCTCGACGCCGTCGGCGTCCATTCGCATCGACGCGAAGAACGGCCGAACGAGGGTCTCGGAGATGCCCGTGCGCCGCGCGGTGTCGGCGAAGGCATGCACGACGAGGTTCGCGCTGAACCCGCACGAGAGCGCCCGCAGGGTCTCGCCCTCGAGCTCGTCCAGGGCGGCTCGCCGCGCAGCGTCGCCGAGCCCCGCCTCGCTCGCGGGGCCGTCGACGATCTCGTCGGCGACGCGCACGAGCGCGTAGACGTCGGCGACGTGGCCGCGGACGCGCGGGGGCAGCAGGCGGCTCGCGAGCCCGAACGAGGACGAATAGGCGGGAAGCACGCGGGACGACGCCGCGCGCGCCGTTCGGGTGTAGAGGTCCAGGGCGGTCATGCGTCCCGCTCCGCACAGCGCCCGACGAGCGCATCCAGCTCCGCCCGCAGCCCGTCGGGGATCGGCGCGGCCGCGATCTCGCGGCGCGTCGCCGCGCTCTGCTCCGCGATGAGCCGCTCGATCTCGTCCGCCGCTCCGCTCGCGCGGATCGCGTCGCGCAGCAGAGCGGCGTCGTCCTCCTCGAGAGAGCGCCGGCCGAAGAGATGCGCGACCTCGCGCCACGCCGCATGCGGCTCGGCGAAGGCCACGAGCAGGGTGCGCTTGCCCTCGCGCAGGTCGCCGAGAGCGGTCTTGCCCGTGCGCTCCTCCGTCCCGAAGACGCCGAGGACGTCGTCTCGCAGCTGGTAGACGAAGCCGAGCTGCGTGCCGATCCGCTGCAGCGCCGCATCGACGAGCGGCCCGGCGCCGGCGAGGACCGCGCCGACGCGCAGCGGAGCGGCGAAGGAGTAGCTCGCGGTCTTCTGCTCCATCATGCGCACGATCCCGGCGGTGTCCGCGGGCACGGCGCCGAGACTGAAGCCGACGTCGGCGTGCTCGCCCGCCGCCGTGAGGAAGAGGCTCTCGTCGACGATCTCGTGCACGGCGGCGCGCGCCGGCGACTCGATGCGGGACACGAGCGCGTGCACCGCGCTGAGGAGCAGGTCGCCCGCCAGCACGCCGGACGCGGCGCCCCAGGACGTCGCCGCGTCGGATCCGAGGCCGCTCTCGATGGCCTCGGTCGCGAACGCCCCCGCGAGATTCGGACGGCCGCGGCGGACGAGATCGCCGTCCAGGACGTCGTCATGGAGGAGCAGGGCGGTGTGCAGGAGCTCGATCGCGGCGGCGGCCGTCCGCGCCGAGGAGTCGTCCGTCCCGCCGAGACCGTCGTGCGCGGCGAGCACGAGCCGCGGGCGCAGGCGCTTCCCGCCGCGCGACGCGTCGGCGAGCCGCCGCCAGAGGCGGGCGTAGGGCGCCCCCAGGCTCGCCGCCCGCTCGACCCTCTCGGCGAGAAAGGCGTCGAGCACGTCGTCCACCCGCTCGGGGGCGCTGCGCACAGCGGACATCACGGCGTCCTCGCCGCGGCGCCCGCCCGCACGAGCTCCTGCCGCTGCCGGACGAGCCACGGACTGAACGCCCACGGCGCCGCGGCGAGCGCGACGTCGAGGTCGGCGGGGTCGACCCATCGGGCCTCGACCACCTCGTCCGGGCGCGCAGAGAGCTCGCTGTCGGCGACCGCGAGGTAGACGGGGCAGAGCTCGTTCTCGACCATCCCCGAGGCGTCGACCGCGCGGTATCGGAAGTCGGGCAGGGCGAGCCGGATCGCGCGCAGCGAGAGCCCCAGCTCCTCGCGAGCGCGTCGCTCGACCGCCGCCGGGATCGGCTCGAAGGGCGCCGGATGACCGCAGAACGCGTTGGTCCAGACCCCCGGCCACGTGCGCTTGGACAGGGCGCGGCGGGTCAGCAGGATGCGCCCCGCGTCATCGCTCACGTGGCAGGAGAACGCGAGATGGAGCGGCGTGCGCGCCCCGTGGACGCTCGCCTTGTCGGCGACGCCCGTGGGACGGCCGTCCTCGTCGAGGAGCACCACCCGCTCGTCGTGACCCGTCATCGTCCGCATCGTCTCTCCCACCGTGTTATTAGCTAAGCTAGCAATCAACATAGCTGATTTTCCGACGGAGGGTAAGCTCACGCTGTGCCAGAAGACCACGCGCCCCGCGACGAGCGGTTCTCGATGCTCGATCCCCGGGTGATCGATCCCGACGAGGAGCTCGTCCAGCGGGCCCACCTCACGGACGACGAGCTCGCTCAGGTCGTGCGCGTGCTCGAGGCGCTGCAGACCTGGCGGAACGCCGAGCGCGCCATGAGCGAGGCCTCGCGCCGCTACATGAAGCTCGGCGAGACCGATATGCGCGCCCTGCGCTACATCATCGCGTCGCAGCGCCACGGCGCGGTCGTGACGCCGAGCTCGATCGCGGCCCACCTGGGCATCTCGACCGCGTCGACGACCAAGCTCCTCGATCGTCTCGCGGCGGGCGACCACATCCGGCGCCTCCCCCACCCCCACGATCGCAGGAGCCTGGCGATCGAGGTGACCGAGGAGACGCGGGCGTCCGCACGGGCGAGCGTCGGTCGCACGCATGCGCGGAGGTTCGACGTCGCCGCGGCCCTCGCGCCCGACGAGCGCGAGGTCGTCATCCGCTTCCTCGAGGCGCTCGCGGCCACCGCGCCCGCCCCCGACGCCCCGGAGTGAGGACAGCGCCATGACCGCGAACCGCCCCGCGCGGATGGCTGTGACGGTCGCCTCGGAGGCGTCGCTGCTCGCGGGGTTCGCCCTCGCGTACGCCCTCGCCGCGATCGCGGGGCGCCTGACGGTGCTGCCGGACAGCGGGATCAGCATGGTGTGGCCGGCCGCCGGCGTCTCGGTGCTGTGGATGGTCGCGCGAGCGCGGCGTCCCTGGATCGCCCTGGACCTCGCGCTCATGGGGGTCCTCACGTGGGCGGTCGTCTCGGCGACCGGCGGCGCCCCGCTGCAGAGCGCGCTCGGCGGGCTCGCCGCCGTCGTGCAGGCCGTCGTGTGCCGCGCGGTGCTGGCTCGGCACTGCCCGCGCGTATGGTTCAGCCGCGCCGGTCGCCTTCTCGACCGCCGCGAGCTGTGGTGGTTCCTGCTCGCGGCACTGGCCGGCCCGCTCATCTCGTCACCGCTCATCGAGCTCGACGGGCTTCTGTCGGGAACAGGATGGCAGTGGAACGTCATCCTCCTCTGGTGCGCGCGCAACCTCGGCAGCATCGTCGTGCTCGTGCCCCTCGGCTTCATGGTGGGCGACAGCGTGCGTCGTCGGCGCGCGGGGCTCCCGATTCTCCGCCTGTCCGACCTCGGCGCCGGCCTCGCGTCGCGCCCGCTCGAGTGGTTCGCGGTGCTCGTGCTCTCCCCCGCCGTGCACGCCGCCTGGTTCTCGGGATTCGCCGAGCCGACCGTCGTCTTCCCGCTGCTCACACTGGCCTGCTGGGCGGGCGTGCGCCTCCCGGCGCGGTTCGTCATCGGACACGGGGCCCTCGTCGCGGTCGTCGCGATCGCCCTGACCGCGAGCGGCATCGGCCCCTTCCTCGGGCTCGACGATGCGACGACGCAGATCGCGGTCGCCCAGCTCTACACCGTGCTCGTGTGCACGATCGGACTCGCGCTCGCGCTCGACAGGGACGACCGGCACGCGCTCGCCACCGCGCTGCGCGAGGCACGCGACGGAGCGCAGGCTCAGGCCGAGCTGCTGCGCACGATCGTCGACACGATGACGGAGGGCGTGCGGGTCGTCGACCGCGACGGCGGCATCGTCGTCCGCAATCCCGCCGCACGGCGCCTCCTGACCGGCGACGACACCGAGCCCGCGGAAGGCACGGGCGACGCGGACGACCTCGCGGGCCTCCGCCATCTGGACGGCAGCCCGCTCGCCGACCATGAGCTCCCCTTCCGCCGCTCACTCGCGGGCGAGGACGTCAAGGACCTGCCGCTTCTCGTGCGGCCGCCGGTCGCCGACGAGCGCACCGTCGCGTTCACAACGGCCCGGCTGCCCGCTCGCGCGGGAGGCGGCGTCGTCACCGTCCTCCGCGACGTCACGCTCGAGCGCGCTGAGCTCGAGCGCGCCGCGCAGGTGCAGGCGGCCCTCCTGCCGGTCGCTCAGCCGCGGCTGCCCGGCTACAGCCTCGCCGCGCGCTTCGTGCCGGCCGGCTCGGTGGGCGGCGACTTCTACGACTGGCACGAGGTGGACGACGGCGCCGTCATCACGCTCGCGGACGTCATGGGCAAGGGCATGGGCGCGGCGATCCTCGCGGCGACGACACGCTCGCTCCTGCGCGCCCACAGCGCCGACGGCGAGGTCGTGCGGCCGCTCGTCGAGACCGAGCGCCGCATGGACGCCGACCTCGCGAATGCGGGTGCCTTCGTGACGGCCTTCCGCGCGTTCGTGCGCGCATCGACCGGAGAGATCGCCTACGCCGACGCGGGCCACGGGCTCGCGGCGATCGTCCCGCCGGAGGGCGACGTCCGGCGCCTCCCCGCGGGCGGCCTGCCCCTCGGCATCGCGCCGGAGGAGCAGCGCGAGGCGGGCGCCGAGCGCCTGGCACCCGGCGAGACCCTGCTCGTCGTGAGCGACGGCGTGCTCGATGCGGTCGGCGGCGGGCTCGACGACCTCGCGCCCGTGTGGCGCCGGGTGTCGTCGGCGCGTTCGGCGCCCGAGGCCGTCGAGGCGGTCGTCGAGCTCGCGTCGCACGGGACGCCGGACGACGACCTCACCGTGATCGCGCTCCGCAGGCGCTGACCGGCGGCGGTCAGCGCGCGGGCTTCTTCTCCTTGACCGGGGCCTCGCCGCTGGCACGGAGGGCCGCATAGTACGCCGCCGCCTCCTCCTGACGCGCCTGCTCCTGCCCGGAAGCGATGGGCGCCCGGACGTGCTCCGGCTCGAAGCCGAACGCGTCGACGAGGTCCTGAGCGTGCGGGCGGAGCCGCGCGCAGAGACGGTCGATGTAGCTCGACACGGCCGCCGCGCGCTGCGTCGACAGGCGCCCGTTCAGGAGGTACCACGCGAGGTGCTTCTCGATGAGCCCGAGGCCGAAGAGATCGCGGAGCCACGTGAGCACCTGACGGGTGCCCTCGTCCTCCACGCGCTCCACGGCATCGGTGAAGGCCTCCCACTGCAGCAGCTCGCCGTGGGCGCGGGCGGCCCCGAGGAGGGCGACCTGGTTCTCGTTGAACAGCTCTGCCGCCTGTGCGGGCGAGAGGCGAGACGCGAGACGCAGGCGGCCCGCGACATCCGCCGTCATCCGCTGGACGCGATCGGTGAGGAGCTCCTGCTGGTCGTGGGCGCGCAGCCCCAGCTCGACCGAGCGCGCGGTCGAGCCGAGGTCGGCGAACGCCTGCCCCAGCCGGCGCAGGCCCGCGCCGTGGAAGATCTTGTCGGCTGTCTCGCCCACCGCGTAGGCCGCGAGCGCCCGTGCGTCCTTGCCCGTGAACTGCTTTCCGTAGTCCGAGAGCAGGCGCTTGCCGACGAGCTGGAGGAGCACGTTGTTGTCGCCCTCGAACGTGACGTAGACGTCGAGGTCCTGGTGGAGGGTAACGAGGCGGTTCTCCGCCATGTAGCCCGCTCCGCCGCAGGCCTCGCGGCACTCCTGGATGGTCGCGAGCGCGTGCCAGGTCGAGAGCGGCTTGAGCGCCGCCGCCAGCGTCTCGAGGTCCTCACGGGACTCGTCGGTGTCGGCGGTGCCGCCGAACACGCCGTCGAACTTCACGAGCAGCTCGTCGTGCGCGAACGCCTGGGCGTAGGTCGTCGCGAGGAGCGGGAGCAGGCGGCGGCGGTGCTTGGCGTAGTCCAGGAGGACGGTCTCGCCGGCGCCCGTTCCGCTGTCGAACTGCCGGCGCTGATTGCCGTACGTGACGGCGATCTTGAGCGCGAGGCCCGACGCCCAGGTGGCGGACCCATCGAGCGAGACGCGGCCCTGCACGAGCGCGCCGAGCATCGTGAAGAAGCGGCGGCCGGGGCTCGCGATCGGGCTCGAGTACGTGCCGTCGGGGGCGACGTCGCCGTAGCGGTTCAGGAGGTTCTCGCGCGGCACGCGGACGTGGTCGAAGTGCAGGCGCCCGTTGTCGACGCCGTTGAGGCCGCCCTTGACGCCGTCGTCCTCGCCGCCGACGCCCGGGAGGAAGACCCCGTTGTCGTCGCGGATCGGCACGAAGAAGCAGTGCACGCCGTAGTTGACGCCCTTCGAGATGAGCTGCGCGAAGACCGTCGCCGCCTTGCCGTGCACGGCCGCGTTGCCGAGGTAGTCCTTCCAGGCGCCGCGGAACGGCGTGTGGATGACGAACTCCTCCGTCTCGGGGTCGTAGGTGGCGGTGGTCCCGATCGACTGCACGTCGGAGCCGTGCCCGCTCTCGGTCATCGCGAACGCGCCGGGGATCTTGAGGCTCATGATGTCGCGCAGCCAGCGGTCGTGGTGCTTCTTCGTCCCGAGCTGCAGGACCGCACTCCCGAAGAGCCCCCACTGCACGCCCGACTTGATCTGCAGGCTCGGGTCGGCGAGGACGAGCTCCTCGAAGCCGGCGAGGTTGCCGCCGTTCGTGTTCCGACCGCCGTACTCGGTCGGGTAGGCACGGGCTCCGGCGCCGGCGTCCGCCAGCAGCTGCGTCTGCTCGAGGACGCGCTCGCGGTGCGCGTGGTGGCTGAGGCCGTCGATGCGCCAGAACGCCGAGTCCTTGATCATCTCGCGCGCCTCGAGCCGGATGTCCGCCCAGGTGCCGAGGAGCATCCGGGTCACGGCCGGGATGTCGATGCGGGCGTCGTCGGCTTCTGCGGCGACCGGACGCGAGCCAGGCTGAGCGGGACGAACGACTGTGTCGACCATGGGCACACCTCTTCTGCGGGGTGGGAAGGATGTCTCTCACGCTAGGCGCCCGACAACGACGCGTCCGGGAGTTTGTCCAGGGCGCACAGCGCGGCCCGGCGGCGCACGGCCGCGGTGTTGTCCGTCGGCGACAGATGCGGACGACGGTGATCCGCCGCCGCCCCCGCGCTCAGGCGGTGAGCGCGTAGCGCGCCCGGCCGCCCATGCGCGGCGCGCGCAGCGGATCGAGCCACGCGGGTGGGATGAACCACGGAATGCCGTCGCGACCGACCCCGTCGATCCGGATCTCCCACCCGTCGTCGTGGATCCGGTGGTGACATCGCGTGCACAGGAGGATGCCGTTGTCGAGATCCGTGCGACCGCCCTGCGACCACCAGCGGATGTGGTGCGCGACCGTGTGACCCGGGGGCGCTCCGCAGAACGCGCACCCGCCGTCGCGCTCCGCGAGGGCGACGCGCTGCGCGGGAGTGAAGGACCGGTAGCGGTAGCCCACGTCGAGGCATTCGCTTCCCGTGCCGAGCACCATGGGGATGATGTCGGCATCGGCGGCCATCCTCCGCACCATCCCGGCGGTCACCGGCTGCTCGACGCCGTCGATCGTCGCGAACCCGACCGCGCACCCCGCGACCCCGTCCGGCTCGCCCGGCACGTGCACCTCCGCGGCGCCCTCGCCGAGGGGGCGGACGCCCGTCGCGGCCAGGAGGTCATCCAGCGCCATCCGCACCACGACGGTCGATGTGGGCCGCGTCGGCACCTGCTCGCAGCCGAGCCCGTGGCGGGCCAGGTCGACCAGCACGTCGGCCTGCATCTGCACGACCGAGCGGTCGTCGCGCATGGCCTCATCGGCGCACTGCTCTCTGCGCCGCAGGATGCCGGTGACCGACGAGTCGATCGCCGTCAGCACCGGTGCGGCGGACTCCGCATCCAGCCAGCCGGAGAACGAGACGCCGCCGTCGCGGTCGCGGCGGAACGTGAGACGACGGGCCGCGTGCGCCGCGCCCTCGCGGGGCGCCGCGCCGTCGGGATCGAGACGGGCCTCGGCCTCGAGGAGGAGCTTCCGCAGCGCGTCGCTCGTGAGGCCCTGCGCGTGCTCGACGAGCATCTCCTCCATCCGCTCGCACGCCGCCGTTCCGGCGCGCACGACCACTCGGTCGAGCAGCGAGATGATCGCGCCGGCCGACGCCATCCCGAGCAGGCCCGCCCGCATTGCGGCCGCGACGTGCGGATGCTTCGCGGGAAGGGTCTCCCCGACCAGGTTGGCGCGCGGCGCGATCGCCTCGCCGACCTGGATGAGCCGGGCAGCCTCCGCGGTCGCGGCCCCGGTCTCCGCCGAGATGAGGGCCGCGGGTGAGGAGAACCCCTGCCGGCGCGCGAACCCGTCCTTGCCGAGCTCGCGCCGGGACTGCCGCGAGACCTCCGCAGCGACCGCCGCGAACCCCGCATCCGCTCTCCGCTTCACCTCGCCGAAGCGAGCGAGGAGCGACGACAGCTCGCCGGGAGCCGCACCGCCGGGCTCGAGCCGGTCGCACACCCGCTCGAGCGCCTCGCAGGCCTCCCGCAGATCCTCATCGATCGCGGGGAACATCCGTTCCATGCCTCTATGCTACTCTGGATCCCGACATTCGTACAGAGATTCGCATCATCAGCAGGTAACGAATCGATAACGGCGCTAGCGACGTCGGGCGCGCACTCCGCCTCCCGCACCGACCGGCCGCCCGCGCTCCGCGCGATCGTCGCTCACGACGGGGTCCGCCTCTGATGCGGGCTCGGTCTCCGCTGCCGCTTCCCGCATCGCGTCGTCGTCGCTGCGGAAGCTGCCCTTCACGATCTCGAGCGCGCGCTGCCATGTGCGGTCGCGGATGAAGATGAAGTCGATGCCGATCATCGCGAGCGAGAACCACGGCAGGCCCATCAGCACGCCGATGCCGATGTGGAAGCTCATGATGCCGAAGAGCGCGAGGATGCGGGTGGGGCGCGACAGGAGCATGAACGGGAAGGCGATCTGCAGGATGATCGACCCCCAGCTCGCGATCGTCACCGCCGGGCCCCATGCGGTGATGAGCTCGCTCAGCACGGGCCACGTGCCGAAGCGCTCGGTCATGAGCGGGTTGTACACCGCGTAGCCGCCTGACCAGGGGTCGCCGCCGGCCTTGTACAGGCCGCCCGAGACGTACACGAAGCAGACCTGCGCCGTCATCGCGACGAGGGCGAGGTTGTGGAGGAGGTTGCTGATCTCGCGCGGCAGGATGGTCCGGTCGCCGCCCCGCGCGCGACGGCGGGCGTCGAGCGACCAGCGGGCGGCGGGGTCGGCGAAGAAGAGCAGGATCAGGACGATCCGGTACATGTTGTCGCCCTGGTCGCCCACGGCGTCGTTCATCTCGATGAAGCTGACCCACAGCACGAAGTAGACCGGCAGCACGATCTTGAAGCGCCATCCGAGCGTGAACAGCACGGCCAGCGCAAGCAGCACGAGGTACAGGACCGTGAAGAGGCCGTCGTCGAGGCGCACGCTGTCGAACAGTCCGAACAGCCAGATCTTCGGGAAGTCGCTGACCGGCTCGGCAGCCTCGCCGTTCCATGCCGATCCCGAGCCGAAGGTGTAGAGGCGGGTCGAGAAGTTCGTGAGGAGCAGGCCGACGCCGGTGAGGCCGAGCAGGATGCGCGTGACGGCGATGCCGTAGAGCGACTTCTTGGAGTCGAGGAGCCACGCCTCCGTGAAGAGCCACGCGCGCCGGGCGACATCCCACACGATGCGCAGCAGCTCGGAGACGAGACGACCGAGCGCGCGCGGCGTGCGGGCGGCGATCGCGCGCACCTCGCCGAGGCGATCCGCGATCCCGGCCTTCTCGCGCGCGCTCATTCGGCCATCCGCTCGTAGGCGGGGAGGAAGACGTCCTCGAAGGCCTGCTGGGACTGCCCGTCGTTCACCACGAGCCCGCGCCATCCGGTCGGCGAGTACTGGATGGCCGGGCGCTCGGCCTCGGGGTCGTGGCGATCGGCGAACGGGATGACGTTCTGCCGCGTGGCCTGGTACTGGACCCGCTCGACGTCGTCGCCCCACACCGCGAGGGCGACCTGCGTCGCGTAGGCGGTCGCGCGGTGCTCCTGAGCGACGTACGCGTCGACGACCTCCGCGTCGCCGTACGCCGTCATGGCCTCGGACATCCGCGCCTCCCAGTCGTCCTTGAAGTAGTTGAGCTCGGCGACGGCCTTCTGATCGTCGTTGAGATCGGCCCAGGCGCCCTTGAGCTGGCTCGAGACATCCATCGCCTGGATGCCGGCGCGCGGCGTGAAGAGGTTGTAGCGGATCATCGAGAGCTCGACGTCGCTCGCGCTGACCCACTCGGTCTCCTGCCCGTCGACGATCGCGCGGACCTCGAACCGGTAGTCGCCGTTGATGGGCTCGGGGGCGAAGACGCTCCAGGACTGGCCGAAGAACGGGAGCATGTACGCCGAGAGCGCCTTCTGCGAGACGACCTCGCGCAACGGCGACCACGGCGCGATCCAGAGGAACGACGCGAAGACGTGCCAGGCCGTGAAGGCCACCGCGAGGATCATCACGACGCGCGTGTACACACGTCGTCGTGGGACGGTCTTTTCGGGCACTGGTGCCGCCTCCCCTGGCCGGAGTTCCTTGCCAACCGACTGTGCCCCGGTGAGCGTTCACCGGGGCACTGCCGATATCCCAAAAGGTTACCGGGTGCTTCGGGCCTTGCCAGCCCGAAGCACCCGGCTCTCACGTCTGGATCAGACGTCCGCCCCGCGGCGGCGCACCATCATCCAGATGGCGGCGCTTCCGAGAAGCATCGCTGCGGCGAGACCGCCGAGCGGGAGGGTCAGGTCGCCGCCCGTGGGCGAGAGCTGACCGGACTTCGCGTAGACCTCGAAGGTCGCGTCGACCGAGCCGGACGTCGCGCCGACGAGCTCGACACGGTGGTCGCCCGTGGGCGTGCCCGACTTGATCGTCCACGTGAAGGTCACGTCGCCGTTCTCGTCAGCCACCTGGGTGCCCAGCTCGTGCGGCGTCGAGTACATCGTCGCCTCGACGGTCTCACCCGGCTCGAAGCCGTGACCGTAGGCGATCTGCACCTGCCCGACCATGCGGCGGTCGTGCTCGAGCTCCATCGAGATCGCGCTGCCGTCGGAGTCGCTCGACGCGTTGGCGTTGGCCGAGGCCGTCGCCGACGAGTCGCTGTCCGAAGCCGAGTCGCTGTCCGAAGCGGAGTCGCTGTCCGAGGCGGACGAGCTGTCGGCAGCGGCCGAGGCCTCTGCTGCGGCGTTGGCATCAGCCGAAGCCGAAGCCTCCGAGGTCGCGTCAGCCGAAGCCTCAGCGGTCGCGTCAGCCGAAGCCTCAGCCGTGGCGTCAGCAGCGGCCTCAGCGGTCGCGTCAGCCGAAGCCTCAGCCGTGGCGTCAGCAGCGGCCTCAGCGGTCGCGTCGGCCGAAGCCTCAGCAGTCGCGTCAGCCGTGGCAGCAGCGGTGGCGTCAGCCGTCGCGTCAGCCGTGGCAGCAGCGGTCGCGTCAGCCGTCGCGTCGGCGTTGGCAGCGGCCTCAGCCGAGGCGTTCGTCGACGAGTCGGCGTTGGATGCGGCCGAAGCAGCTGCGGAAGCGTTCGCGTTGGCAGCAGCGGTCGAGTCCGCCTGCGAGTCAGCCTCAGCCGACGACTGCGCAGCAGCCTGAGCCGCAGCCGTCACGTCGGAGTCAGCCGTCGTCGAAGCGTCCGACGAAGCGTCAGCCGTCGCCGCTGCCTGAGCAGCCGCAGCAGCCGTCGCGTCAGCCGCAGCCGAGGCGTCCGTCGTCGCGTCCGCAAGAGCCGCAGCCTGCGCCGCAACCTGAGCCGACGCGTTGCTGTTGTCATCCGCATTCGCCGAAGCCGAAGCCGACGCCGAAGCGTTCACATCAGCGTCCGCGTCCGCATTCGCCGCGGCGTTGACGTCCGCCGCAGCGTTCGCCGAGGCCTCGTTGGACGAGTCCTCATCGGATGCGGCCTCAGCAGCAGCAGCGGCGTTGCCCTCTTCAGCGGCCGAGCCCTCTGCGTTGGCGTCGGTCGACGCGTCCGCCAGCGCCGCAGCCTGCGCTGCCGCAGCCGACGATGCGTTCGCGTCAGCCGAGATGTCAGCCGACGCGTTCGTCGACGAGTCAGCGGTCGCCGCCGCCTGCGCGGCAGCGTTCGCCGTGGCGTCGGCAGCGGCCGACGTCTCCGCGGTTGCGTCTGCGTAGGCAGCAGCCTGAGCAGCAGCCTCAGCCACCGCGTTGCTGTCCGCGTCGGCGTTCGCCGAAGCGGCGGCCGAGGACGATGCGTTGGCGTTGGCCGAGGCCTCGACCGACGCGTTGGTGGACGAGTCGGCGTTGGACGCTGCCTCTGCCGCAGCGGCGGAGTTCGCCTCGGCGGCAGCGCTCGCGTCTGCCTGCGAGTCGGCCTCGGCCGACGACTGGGCAGCAGCCTGAGCTGCGGCATTCACGTCGGACTCCGCGGTCGCCGAAGCGTCCGACGAAGCGTCAGCGGTAGCGGCAGCCTGAGCAGCCGCAGCGGCCGTCACGTCAGCCGCAGCCGAGGCGTCGGTCGTGGCGTCAGCGAGTGCGGCTGCCTGAGCAGCGGCCTGAGCGGACGGGTCGCCGTCGGCGGTGGCGTCAGCCGAGGCCGACGCGGAGGCGGAGGCGTTCACGTCTGCTTCTGCGTCCGCGTTCGCCGCTGCATCAACGTCTGAGCCGTCACCGACGAGGAAGTCATCGGTGGCCACCGGGCCACCCACGGCCGGGTCACTGGCCTCGAGCGTGTAGGTGCCGTCGACGGCGTCCTCGGGAAGCGGGTAGACCGTGCCAGCGGGAACTCCGCCCTCGGGCGTCGACGTGAACTCGATGACGATCACGTTGCCGTCAGCGTCCTCGACAGGGTTGCCATCGGGGTCGACCACCACGAGTTCGATGAGGGTGCTGGGCGGGAAGCCCTCGCCCGTCACGGGGACATCCGTGCCGGGCGTCGCCGGCTCGGTCGCAGCGACCGTCGGTGCGTACACGGTCTGGGCATCCGTCGCCTCGATTGCACCTGAGGTGCCGACAATCGTGTAGTCGCCCGCAGCCACGTCGTCGAGCGGAAGCACCGCACCGGCGACGATCGCACCGTCGGCGTCGGTCTCGACGTCGACGGGGCCGGCAACGATGTTGCCGTCGCCATCCTCAAGGGTCACGGAGACCGTCGAAGAAGTTGGCCAGTTCGCTCCCGTGAGCGGGAGGTCGATCCCGGCGTAGGCCGGGTCCGTGCCGGCGATCGTCGCGGGAACCAGGATCGCGTTCGGCCCGACCGAAGCGCGGCCGAGGTTCACCGTCGCGCCACTGCCGCCAATGAGGGCGAGCTGCACAGCCGTCTCGGTGAACACGCCTCCCTCAGCCTCCTGCACGTTGATGTTGACGGTCACGACCTCAGCGAGCGCGTTGAACACCGGCACAAGCTCCGTCGAGAGCGCGCTGACCGCGGTCGAGATCGTCGCACCCGCGGTTGCGAGCAGGCCATCGGCAAGCGGATCAACCACGCTTGTGAGGCCAGCTGTCACGGTCGAGAGCAGGGGCGTGATAATCGGGTTCAGCACAGCGAGCGCGCCGGTGCCGCCGATAGTCAGGGGCGAGGTCCCGTCGAGCAGGGCACCCAGCGAGCCGTTGTAGCTCAGGTCGAGCCCGGCCGTGCAGACGCCAAGCACCTCGAGGAGGCAGACGCCGCCACTGATGTTGACCGTCGTCGAGCCGAGCACGCCGTCGAGCACGGCGGTGAGGTCGCTCTGGAGGTCCGTGATAAGCGTCCCCAGACTCGCGCCGATCGTCGACAGCACCGCGTCGCTGAGCAGCGGCGTGTTCGGCGGCAGGTTGTTGAGGTCGAGCAGCTGCGAGAGGTCGACCGAGACGCTGCCGTTGCTCAGGTCGAGCGTGACCCCTCCGACCGACCGCTCCTCGGAGAGCACGGGGGCGAGAGCACCGGAGAGGTCGACGGTCACGTCGGCAACGAGGTCGTTGCTCACCAGGCTGACACCCGGGACGAGCGACGAGATCAGCTCGAGCGAGTCTGTCACTCCTCCGAGCAGACCCGTGACGATGTCGTCGCCGAGGCCATCGAGGCCGGTCGAGAGTGTGGACAGCGCACCCTGCGCGTCCGTCACGAGTTCGCCGATGAGCGGAGACTCGACGTCGATCGTGGCGCCCGCGATGCTGTAGTCAAGGCAGTGGCCCGGCGCGCTGAGGTCCGCGCACGCCTGCGCGATCTCCGCAGGGTTCGCCGCGTCGAGCGCCGCGACGCCCGTGACGGCGTTCAGCGTCAGCCCGGCCTCACTGATCACGCTCTCTCCGACGATGGGGCCGAGAAGTGCGGTCAGGTCGAGGCTGGCATCGGCCGGGAAGCTGCCGTTGCCCGAAGTGTCGATGACGCCGGCGTCACTGACAGCTCCGGACGCCGACATGGACACGCCAGCGTCCTTAGCGACCGAGTACTGATTCACCGCTCCGAGAGCCAGGAGCTCCCCAAGGGGAACCGAGAGGCCGTCGTCGATGATCACGTTGATCGCGCTGAGCGCAGTGACGTCAAGATCCGTCGTATCCACCACGTCGGGGACGCCACCCGGGTTCGAGGCGGTAGTTCCCTCGACGCCGGCGACCGATGACAGATCGAGGTCGGCGAGAAGGGAGCCGCTGATGAACTGCGAGCTCGTCGTGGAGGTGTCACCGACGGCGGCGTTCGCCGCGCCTGTCGTGTTCACATTCGCCGCGTAGGCGACGCCGCCCGCGACGAGGCTGGCCGCGGCCAGCGTCGCGATAGGCGCGAGCCTTCGCTTGCGGGGCGCTCTCGCGCCCGCAGTCGAGTTATCCATGGGTCTCCTGGTTCTGGGGTTGGGAGAACGCCATGCACGGGCACCCCCCGGGCACACTGTGCACACACGTCGAATTTGAGTATGGCGTTATATCAGTCGAGGTGTCCAGTCTGGGATACCGGTTGTGACGCGGCGAGTCGCCTAATGCCGCGCGATGACGGCGAGCACCGCCTCGCCGTAGGCATCGCGCTTCTTGGCGCCGATGCCGGTGACGCCGTCGAGCTGCGACAGCGTCGTGGGGCGGATCTCCGCCAGTGCACGCAAGGTCGCGTCGCCGAAGACGATGTACGCCGGAACGCCCTGCTCGCGAGCCGTCTCCGCCCGCCAGGCTCGCAACGTCTCGAACAGGTCACGATTCTCGGGCGCGAGCGCATCGGCGGCACTCGCCTTGCGCTGGGGACCGCGCGACGCGCGCCCGATGACGTCCTTCCGCAGCGGCACCGGCGTCTCCCCACGGAGCACGCCCGCGGACGCCGGGCTCAGCGCAAGGGTGCCGTACTCGCCTTCGGCCGCGAGCAGGCCTCGCGCGAGGAGCTGTCGGATGACGCTGCGCCAGTCCTGCTCGGAGAGGTCCTGCCCGATCCCGTACGTCGAGAGCGACTCGTGCCCGAACTTCCGGATGCGATCCGTCGACGCCCCGCGCAGGATGTCGATGATGTGGCCCGCGCCGTACGACTGCCCGCGCTCGCGCTTCAGCCGCACGACCGTCGAGAGGAGCTTCTGCGCCGCGATGAGGCCATCCCACGTCTCGGGCGGCTCGAGGCACGTGTCGCAGTTGCCGCAGGGGCCCGACTCCTGCCCGAAGTAGCCGAGCAGATTCTGCCGACGGCACGAGACCGTCTCGCACAGTGCGAGCATCGCGTCGAGATGCTGCCCCTGGCGCTGCTGGATGGCGCGGTCGCCGTCGCTCTGCTGGATCATCCGCCGCTGCTGGACGACGTCACCCAGGCCGTAGGCCATCCACGCGACCGACGGCTCGCCGTCGCGACCCGCGCGCCCGGTCTCCTGGTAGTAGCCCTCGACCGACTTCGGCAGATCGACGTGCGCCACGAAGCGGACATCGGGCTTGTCGATGCCCATGCCGAACGCGATCGTCGCGACGACCACCACGCCGTCCTCGCGGAGGAACCGCGCCTGGTGCGCCGCGCGCACCCGCGCGTCGAGACCCGCGTGATACGGGATGGCGTCGATCCCCTGCTGGGCGAGGAACGCCGCGACCTGCTCGACGGACTTGCGGCTCAGCGCGTAGACGATGCCAGCCGATCCCTCGGGCTGCGAGCGGATGAACTGCAGCAGCTGGCGACGGACGTCGGTCTTCGGCTCGATGCGGTAGCGGATGTTCGGTCGATCGAAGCTCGCGACGAAGTGCTTGGCCTCGGGGAGGCGCAGCCGCTCCGTGATCTCGCGGTGCGTCTCGCGCGTGGCGGTGGCCGTCAGCGCCATCCGCGGAACGCCGGGGAAGCGCTCGGCGAGCCCGCCCAGCGCGAGGTAGTCGGGGCGGAAGTCATGGCCCCACTGGCTCACGCAGTGCGCTTCGTCGATCGCGATCACGCTGAGCGCTCCGCGCGCGAGCAGCGCGAGAGTCTGCTCGCCGTTCAGCCGCTCGGGCGCCACATAGAGCAGGTCGAGCTCACCCGCGAGGTACGCGCGCTCGACCGCGGCGCGCTCGTCGGGCGCCTGCGTGGAGTTGAGGTACGCGGCCCGCACGCCGTTCGCGCGCAGCGCGTCGACCTGGTCGTGCATGAGCGCGATGAGCGGCGACACGACGAGCCCCGTGCCCTCGCGCACGAGCGCCGGCACCTGGTAGCAGACGCTCTTGCCGCCACCGGTCGGCATGAGCACGACGGCATCGCCGCCCGCGATGACCTGCTCGACGATCGCCTCCTGATCGCCGCGGAACGACTCGTAGCCGTAGACCGTGCGCAGCGCGTCGATCGCACGGGGGAAGCGGGATGGCGCCGCCTGCCGCGCGCGGGACGGCTCGCGGGGCGCCCGGGGCGCGTCATCCGGCGGGATCCATCCCTCCGGCGGGCCGTCGTCGTACGGCTCCTCCGGCGGAACCCAGCTGTCGTCGTCGGGGATGCGCGCGACGATCCACGGATCGCCCTGGGGGTCGCTCTGCAGATGCGCGGGCATGCCCTCGAGTCTAAAGACGACCCGCGACATCCGGCCCCGGCGCCCGGGATCTGCCCTAGCGTGGAAGCCCCAGGAAAGGAGCGCCCATGAGCGATCTCACGGTCACCCGGAACGACGAGCTGAGCAGGTACGAGCTTCACGACGGCGAAGCAGGCGTCGTCGCGGGCTACGCGGAGTTCGAGCAGGGAACGGGCCGGATCCGGTTCACGCACACGGTCGTGGAGCGCGAGTTCCGGGGCCGCGGGTACGGCGAGATGCTCGCATCCGACGCCCTCGCCGATGTGGCCCGCCGCGGCGACACGATCATCCCGCTGTGCCCCTTCATCGCGAAGTTCCTCAAGGAGAACGAGGTCTCCGGCGCGGTCGTGCAGTGGCCCGACGGCACGCCGCACGACGCCGCGACCCCGGGAGAGCAGCCGGGATGACCCGGCTCGACGCCGGCGTCGAGGAGAGCGGCTCGACCCGGTGCGACGGCCCGCGGGCCGTGCTCCTCGCCGCGCGGGAGGTCCCGCTGGGCGGGGTGCGTGCGATGGAGGTGCACCGCTCGCTCCCGCAGCGCGAGCTCCCGACGGTGGGCGCCTGGTGCTTTCTCGACCGCTTCGGTCCGCAGGAGGCCGTCATGCGGGTCGACCCGCACCCTCACATCGGGCTCCAGACGGTGACCTGGCCGCTCGTGGGAGAGGTGCACCACCGCGACAGCATCGGCAGCGACGTCGTCGTCCGCCGTGGCTCGCTCAACATCATGACCGCGGGGGCGGGCATCTCGCACTCGGAGTACTCGCTCGGCGAGGGCGCTGTGCCCCTGGACGCCCTGCAGCTGTGGGTCGCGCTCCCCGAGGAGCGCCGCCACGGCGGCCCCGCGTTCGAGCGGCACGACCGCCTGCCGACCCTGTCACTCCCGACCCGCGACGGCGACGCGGCACAGGCGACCGTCGTGGTCGGCGAGCTCGCCGGCGTCGCCTCCCCGGCGACCATGCACACGCCCATCGTCGGCGCCGAGATCTCGCTCCCGCCCCGCTCTCGCGTGCGCGTTCCGCTGCAGCACGAGTGGGAGCACGCCGTCGTCGGCATCGAGGGCGACCTCCGAGTCGTGACCGGTTCCGACCTCGAGGAGACGCCCGTGCGGGCGCAGGACCTCCTCTACCTCGGCGTGCACCGCGACGAGATCGAGCTCGCGACGGAGGACGGCGCCCTGCTGTTCCTCATCGGCGGCGAGCCCTTCCCCGACGACATCGTCATGTGGTGGAACTTCGTGGGGCGATCGCACGACGAGATCGCCGTCGCGCGCGAGGAGTGGGAGGCGGCGGGGGCTCGCTTCGGCACGGTCGAGGGCCATCCGCCCGAGCAGCGTATCCCGGCCCCTCCCCTGCCGAACGTCCGCCTGACCACTCGGCGCCGTCGCATCTGAGCGGACTTAGGCTGGGCTTCGTGCCCCGCAACTCCGCCCTGTCCACGCGCGTCCTGCTCGTCTGCGCCGCGATCGGGGTCGCGACCGGCGCTCTCGGCGGCATCGAGGGATGGCTCGTCACGCCGGTGCTGGCCGGGGCGCCGATCATCTACGGGTTCCTCCTCGGCGTGCACGTGCTCCCGGGCATCGTCGCTCAGGAGCTGCTCCGGATGCCCTGGGTCGCGCTTCTCGCGCACGTGCTCGCCGCGCTCGTGAGCGCCGCGGTCGCGCCGCCGTTCACGCTCCAGTTCCTCATGACGGCGCTGCTCTTCGGCGGTCTGCAGGAGGGCGTCGCCGCCCTGTTCCGCTATCGCGCGTGGTCGTGGTGGCGCTTCCTCCTCTCCGGTGCGGCGATCGGCGTCTTCGTGGCGGTCATCGTCGCACTGGCCGCCGACATCGCAGCCCTTCCCACCTGGGCGCAGGTCGCCTACCTCGTGCTCTCGGTGCTCGGGCCGCTCGCCTGGACGCTCGTGGGGCTCGCCGTCGGCGCCGGCCTCCGACGCGCCGGCGTCGCGACGCCACGGAGGCAGCCCGCGCGGACCCCGTGAGCCGACAGACCGCTCACTCAGGTTAGGTAAGGCTAAATTGGTGGGGTGACCCCCGCCGACGACGAGACGCTCCTGCGCGTGCGCGAGGTCTCGGTCGCCTATCCGGAAAGCGAGCGACGCGCACCCGACGGCGTGACGTTCGAGGTCCGGCGCGGAGAGGTCGTGCTCGTCCTCGGACCGAGCGGCTCGGGCAAGTCGACGCTCGCGCTCACGCTCGACGGGCTCATCCCGCACGCGATCGACGCCGATCTCGCCGGCACGGTCGAGGTCGACGGCATCGACACCCGCGACAGCTCGCCGGCCCGGCTCAGCACGCGCGTGGGCATCGTGTTCCAGGATCCCGACGCCCAGGTCGTCACCGCGACCGTGCTCGACGAGGTCGCGTTCACCCTCGAGAACCTCCTGCTCCCCGTCGACGAGGTGCTCTCCCGCTCCGAGGCGGCCCTGCGCCGCGTCGGGCTGTGGGAGCAGCGCGACCTCGACCCCGATGCCCTGTCGGGCGGCGGTCGCCAGCGCCTCGCGATCGCGTGCGCACTCGCGGCGCGCGCCGACGTCGTCGTCCTGGACGAGCCGACCGCGAACCTCGATCCGCAGGGCGTCGCCGACGTGTACGAGGCGCTGCACGATCTCGTGTCCGCCGGAGACCGGGCGATCGTGCTCATCGAGCACGATCTCGACGCCGCGGTCGCCCTCGCGACGCGCGCGATCGTGCTCGATGCCTCCGGCCGGCTCGCGTTCGACGGACCGGTGGCCGAGGTCCTGCGCACGCGCGTCGACGCGCTCGAGCGGATGGGCGTCTGGCTCCCATCCGCTCTCATCGCCGCACGCCGCCTGGAGCGGCAGGGATGGCGGTTCGACGCCCTGCCGCTCACTCCCGATGAGCTCGCTTCGGCGCTCGACAGGCAGGGACCGCCGTCGGGCATCGCACCGTCCCCGGCCGCGACCACCCGAGGTGTCGAGGCTCGCGGCACCGCCGTGAGCGTGCGCGGTCTCACCGTCCGCCGGGGCCGCGCCGTCGCCATCCGCGACGTCGATCTCGATCTTCCCGCGGGATCGTTCACGGCCGTCGTCGGCACGAACGGCGCGGGCAAGACGACGCTCGTGCAGGCGATCGCGGGCGTCGTCGCCCCGCCGAAGCGGAGTGTGAGCGTGCAGGGCCTCGATGTCGGGCGCGCGTCGGCACGCGAGATCTCCGCGCGGGTGGGCTTCGTCTTCCAGAACCCCGAGCACCAGTTCATCGCGCACACGGTCTTCGACGAGCTCGCGCACGGGCTGCGCATCCGGCGGGTTCCCGAGCCCGAGATCCGAGAGCGCGTCGGCGACATGCTCGAGCGCTTCGGCCTGACCGCGCATGCCGACGCGCACCCGTTCCGCCTCTCCGGAGGGCAGAAGCGGCGCCTGTCTGTCGGGACCGCCCTCATCACGGCGCCCAGCGTGCTCGTGCTCGACGAGCCGACCTTCGGCCAGGACCGCGCACGCGCTGACGAGCTGCTCGGCATCCTCACGCGCCTGCACGAGGCGGGCACGACCGTCGTCATCGTGACGCACGACCTCTCCGTCGTCGAGCAGCACGCGACGCACGCCGCCGTCGTCGCGGACGGCACGGTCGTCGGGTTCGGCACGGCGGCGGATGTGCTCGACGACGCGGGGCTGCTCGCGCGCGCCGGTCTGCGCCCGTCGCCCCTGCGGCGCGTGCTCGCAGCGCACCCCGCGGCAGCGACCGCGCTCGAGGCGGAGGTGCCCGCGTGACGATCGCCTCGTCCTCGGTCGCGCACACCGCGCCATCCGTCCGCCGCTGCCCTCCCCTCCTCGCCCTCAATCCGCTCGCGAAGATCGCCGCCCCGCTGCCCGCGATGGCGATCGTGCTGCTGAGCCGCGACCTCGCGACTCCTGCCGCCTTCCTCGCGCTCGCGTGCGCGCTCGTCCTCGCGGGCGCCCGCCTCACGCGACGCGTCGCGCTCCTGCTCGGCGTCGCCCTGCCCGCGATGGTGCTCGCGGTCGGCGCGGGGTTCTCGATCTGGACCGACGCCGCGAGTGTCGCGGGGACGCCCGTCGTCGCGGAGATCGGCGGATGGCGGCTGCACGCGGGAGCGCTGGCCGTCGGCTTCGCGACGTCGCTGCGCCTCGCGGCGCTCCTCGCCCTCGCGCTCATCGGCGGCGCGACGACCGAGGGGCCCGATCTCGTGCGCGCCGCGATCCGGACGCTGCGGCTGCCGTACCGCATCGGCTACGCGGCGCTCGCGGCGTACCGGTTCGTGCCCCGGTTCCGGCACGAGCTCGAGCTCATCCGCGCGGCCCACCGCGTGCGCGGGCACCACGGCGGCCGGGGCCCGCTCGCGGCAGTGCGACGCGGATTCGGCACCATCGTGCCGCTGCTCGCGGGAGCCATCCGGCATGCCGAGCGCGTCGCCCTGGCTATGGATGCGCGCGCGTTCGGCGCCCATCCCACGCGCACCGAGCGGCACGTCGTGCTCTGGCGCACCCGCGACACCGTCTTCGTCCTCGCCTTCTGGGCGTGCACCGCCCTGCTCATCGCGCTCATCCGCCCGTTCGGCTGACGCCCCGACCCG
Source organism: Microbacterium sp. JZ37 (assembly GCF_035188445.1). NCBI lineage: Bacteria > Bacillati > Actinomycetota > Actinomycetes > Micrococcales > Microbacteriaceae > Microbacterium > Microbacterium sp. JZ37. The sequence continues at coordinate 3,112,073 of NZ_CP045253.1, forward strand.
AAGGAACGCCATGGCCGTCGCCAGCCGACTCGTGAAGCCCGAGACACAGGAGCTGCTGCGCCTGACCGTGCTGCGCACGCAGCGACTCTCCCCGCACTGGATGCGCGTCACCCTCGGCGGCGGCGACATCGCGCGCTTCCGCCCGATGGGCTACGACCAGTGGTTCCGGATCTTCCTCCCCGTGCACGGGGAGGCGGGGCTCGAGCGGGTGCCCGCGAAGGCGAACCGCCTCTTCGGGTACCTGAAGTTCCTGCGAATCCCCGAGGGGATGCGGCCCGCGATGCGCAGCTACACCGTGCGCGCGTTCCGCCCGGCGGATGGCGCGGCGGGCGCTGAGCTCGACGTCGACTTCGTCGTGCACGAGGCTCCGGATGGCTCGATGGGCCCCGCGCCGAGCTGGGCGGTCGCCGCGCAGCCGGGCGAGGACGTCGCGATCATCGACGAGGGCCTCGTCTTCCATCCCGAGCGCGGCACCGATCGCGTGGTGCTCGTCTCGGATGAGACGGGGGCGCCGGCGATCGCGGGCATCTGCGCATCGCTCCCCGCCGACGCGACCGGCCTCGCGATCATCGAGGTGCCATCGCACGACGACGCGCTCCCGTTCGCGCACCCCGAGGGAGTCGCCGTGCACTGGGTCATCCGCGAGGATCCGCACGCCCGTCCGGGCGCCGCCGCCCTCGCGGCGCTGCGCGATGCCGCGCTCCCGACCGAGCGCTTCCATGCCTTCCTCGTCGGGGAGCAGCAGCTCGCCACCGGCGCGCGACGGCTCCTCGTCCACGAGCGCGGCGTCGACAAGGCCGATATCGGCTTCTGCGGATACTGGCGGGTCGGGGCCGGCGCGGGCGGGTGACCGAAGCCGCTCAGTCGGCGTAGTCGGGCGCAGCGGGGAGCCCGAAGAACTCCTCGAGCGTGTGGTAGCCGCCCTCGTGGTAGGCCTGCGCGAGCTCGACCCCGATGTAGCGCAGGTGCCACGGCTCCGGGTTGTAGCCGGTCGTGTCGGTGTGGCCGCTCTCGTAGCGGACGATCCAGCCGTGCCGCCACGCGTTCTCGACGATCCAGTCACCCTGCGGCGTGCCGGCGATGTCGTAGATCGTGCCGCAGCTGCCCGACGTGCAGGCCACGACGTCGGCGGCGAGACCGAGCTGGTGCTCGCTGAAGCCCGGGCGCGCGGAGATCGCCTCGGCGCCCTCCTCTCCGAGCGCGCCGATCTGCCCCTGGAACGTGCTGACCTGGGTCTGATACGAGCGGTACCCGCTCTGGAGCGCCACGTCCCCCGCGCCCGATGCGGCGGCATCCGCCACGAGCGCGTCGAGCGCGGCGGCCGCGTCCGGCCGCAGCCCGCCGCCGACGAGGCTCCGCGTGCCCGCGGGCACCATCACCTCGGGGGCGTAGTCGATCGGGTTCACGGGCCGCTGCTTGTTCACGACCACCCAGGGCTGCGTCGGGTCGTCGAGGCGGATGCACGAGGCGCCCTCCGCCGCCGCCTCGCGGAACTCCTCCGCTCCGCCGAACGCGGCGACGACCGCGGCGGCGTCTCCGGCCGCCGCTGCGGCGGGCGACGCGCACGGATCCTCCGCGACGACCACCTCGAACTGCGGCACGGGCAGCGACTCGATCGAGCCGGGAGGCGTCTCGACGGGCGCGGGCGACGCCGTCTGCGCCGACGACGCGTGCGCGGGGCGCTCGTCGTGGGCGACCGACCAGACGGCACCCAGGACGCACGCGGCGACGACGCCCGCCGCGGTCGCGAGCACGACGAGGCCGCGCCCCGAGAGCAGCCGCGGCGGCCGCGCCGCATGTCGCGCGACGAGCCCGCGGCGCCGTGCATAGCGCCCGTTCGTCATGCCCCCATTGTCGCGGACCCGACCCTGACGATCCTCCGACTCCCCGGATCGAACTTCTGTCCAGTATGGACTTGACATCATTTTCGGATATCTGTTCTATGGAGGGATGAGGTGGCAGGGGCAGCGTCTGGGTGCGGTGGACGCATCGGCACTCCCCGGTCTCGACCGCGTCGACGCCGGAGTGCGGACCGTCACCACACCCGAGTTCGCGGGGATGACGTTCCACGAGGTGATGGCCAAGTCGGCGCTGAACCACGTTCCCGGGCCGAGCTCGATGCCGTTCGACTGGACGATCAACCCGTACCGGGGCTGCAGCCATGCCTGCGTGTACTGCTTCGCTCGCGGAACCCACGAGTACCTCGAGCTCGACGCCGGGCGCGACTTCGACTCCCAGATCGTCGTGAAGGTGAATGTCGCAGAGGTGCTGCGCCGCGAGCTCTCCCGCCCGTCGTGGCAGCGCGAGCACGTCGCGCTCGGCACGAACACCGACCCGTACCAGCGGGCGGAGGGGCGCTATCGGCTCATGCCCGACATCATCGATGCGCTCGCGGACTCGGGGACGCCGTTCTCGATCCTCACCAAGGGCACGCTGCTGCGGCGGGATCTCCCGCAGCTCGCGAGGCGCAGAGCGGATGTCGACATCTCGCTCGCGATGTCGATCGCCGTCTACGACGATGCGCTGCAGCACGCGATCGAGCCGGGGACGCCCTCGGCGCAGGCGCGGCTCGACACGGTCCGCGCGGCGGCCGACCTCGGATTCCGGGTGCAGGTCTTCCTCATGCCGATCGTGCCGCACCTCAGCGACTCGGTCGAAGCGCTCGACGATGCGCTCGCGCGCGTGAAGGCGTCGGGAGCGCACCGGGTCGTCTACGGCGCGCTTCATCTGCGGCCCGGCGTCAAGCCGTGGTTCTTCCAGTGGCTGCAGCGCGAGCATCCCGACCTCGTCCCCGCGTATCGCGGGCTCTATCCCGGGGCGTCCGTCGAGGCACCAAAGGGGTACCGCACGTGGCTCGCGCAGCGCATCCGCCCGCTCATCCGCGCGCACGGACTGAACGGCTACGCCGAGGAGGACGAGCCCCCGCGCACACGCGTCACGCCGCGCGCGGCACCGCGGTTCATCGAGACACGCTCGGCTCCGGCGGCGGCGCCCACGCTGTTCTGAGCGCTCACCCCGAGTACGACACACCCCACCGCAGCACCCACTCCTCGCCGGGCGCGAGCCACGTGAGCGCGCGACCGGAGTTGAACGCGTCGGCGGGGGCGGTCATCGGCTCGATCGCGACGGCCAGGTCGCGCCCGGGATAGTTCTCGGTCGTGAAGACCTGCACGAAGCCGAAGCTCTCGTCCTGCCAGACGGTGAGCCGGCGACCGTCCGGCGCCGTCAGAGTCGTTCGGGCGAGCCCATCCTCCCCGCGCACGACGCCGCCGTAGGCGCGATCCAGAGCGACGTCGCCGAGGCGCACGCCGTCGCGGAGATCCGTCGCGTCGTCGACGTCGTGCTCGGCGACGGGCAGCATCCGGTCATCCACCTCGAACCAGGTCGTGCCGGGCGCGGCGATCACGAGGTCCGCCGTGTCGACGCCGCCGATCTCGAAGAACGGGTGGGTGCCGAGCGCGACGGGAGCCTCGGCGTCGCCCGCGTTGCGGACACGGTGCGTCACCGCGAGCCCGTCGTCGACCAGGGTGTACGTCACACTCGTGGCGAGAGTGAACAGGTAGCCGTTCTGGGGATAGACAACGGCCGACAGCGTCGCCTCCGCCTCGCCAGCGAAGATCTCATACGGCGCGAAGCGGAGCAGTCCGTGGCTCGCGTTGCCGTACTTCGGCTCGGAGATGGCGAGCTGCTCCGTGGCGCCGCGCTGCGTCCACCGGCCGTCGCGGATGCGGTTCGGCCACGGCACGAGCACGATGCCCGCTGCGGATGGCGTGCGCTCGCCTTCCGGGTACCGCGACACGAGGTCGACGCCGCCGACCGTCAGCGCGCGCAGCGACGCCCCGACCTGCGCGATCTGCGCGGTGACCTCGCCCGACGCGCCCTGTGCCCGGAGAACGACCTGCTCGCCGGTCGGATCGATTCGCTTCATCGTCGCTCCCTGCTTCTGCGGCCACCCGCCGCAACCCCAGTATCGCGCTCCGCGGCCGTCCGAGTTTGCTAGCCTGGCTAAAGACTTTCGCCGAACAGGAGCTCCATGCGCGACCGCCGCACGCCCGTCGACCTTCCCTCCGCACCCCGGGTCCAGACGGTGAGGCCGCAGAACGGCAGCACCCCGCGCGCACCGCGATGGCTGCGCATCCTTCTCCCGGCGATCCTCATCCTCGTCTGGTTCGCGGCCGCCTCCATCGGCGGACCGTACTTCGGCAAGGTCGACGAGGTGTCGTCGAACGACCAGACGACGTACCTGCCGGAGAGCGCCGACGCGACCGCCGTGCAGCAGCGCCTGTCCGACTTCACGGACGGCGACGCGATCCCCGCCGTCGTCGTGTTCTCGTCGGATGAGCCCCTCGACGGCGATGCCCTCGCCGCGATCGACGACCGTCTCGCCGCCGCGGCCGACCTGCCCGCCGTCGACGAGGTGTCGCCGGCCATCCCCTCGGAAGACGAGCTCGCGGCGCAGGCGTTCGTGCCCGTGTCGTCGGAGGCCGAGCTCGGGGAGGCGATCTCCGAGCTCGGGAGCACGCTCCGCGACGGACTCCCGGACGGGGTCGAGGTCCACATCACGGGCCCGGCGGGCTTCTCGAACGACCTCGTGTCGGCGTTCGCCGGCATCGACGGCATCCTGCTGCTCGTCGCGCTGCTGGCCGTGCTCGTCATCCTCGTGATCGTGTACCGATCGCTCCTCCTGCCGCTCGCGGTGCTGTCGACGAGCCTCTTCGCGCTGTGCGTCGCGCTGCTCACCGTGTGGTGGCTCGCCAAGGCGGGCGTCCTGCTGCTGAGCGGGCAGACGCAGGGCATCCTCTTCATCCTCGTCATCGGGGCCGCGACCGACTACTCGCTCCTCTACGTCGCCCGCTACCGCGACGAGCTCATCCACGAGGAGCGCCGCTGGACCGCCTCGATGCGCGCGCTGCGCGGGTCGTTCGAGCCGATCCTCGCGTCGGGCGGCACCGTGATCGCCGGGCTCCTCTGCCTCCTCCTGAGCGACCTCAAGTCGAACAGCACCCTCGGCCCGGTGGCCGCCATCGGCATCGTCTTCGCGATGCTCTCGGCGCTGACGCTGCTGCCCGCTCTGCTGTACGTGTTCGGGCGGGCGTCGTTCTGGCCCCGCCGCCCGGTCTACGCGCCGAACGCGCCGTCGGCCGCCGTGCCGTCGCGCGGGCTGTGGGCGCGTGTCTCGCGTCTCGTGGAGCGACGGCCCCGACTCATCTGGATCGTCACGGCGCTCGTCCTCGCGGCGGGATCGCTCGGCTTCACCCAGTTCCAGGCGTCGGGCGTGCCGCAGTCGGAGCTCGTGCTCGGGTCATCCGAGGCGCGCGACGGGCAGGCGGTGCTGGGCGAGCACTTCGCGGCGGGCTCGGGCAGCCCCGTATACGTCGTCGTCGCGGAGGACGACCTGCAGGCCGCGGCCGACGTGCTCCTCGCCGAAGACGGGATCGACGGCGTGGCCGTGTCGGCCGACACCGACAGCGGCACGGCGCCCGTCACGGAGGACGGTGTCACCGCGTTCGGCCCTCCCGGAACGCCCGCGCCCGCGCCGACGGTGGCGGATGGCGATGTGCTGCTCCAGGGGACGCTCGCGGATGCCGCCGACTCGGCCGCGGCCGAGCAGACGGTGCGCGACCTGCGCGCGGCCCTCGAGGACGCCGTTCCGGGTGCGCTCGTCGGAGGCGTCACGGCGACCGACGTCGACACGAACGACGCCTCGATCCACGACCGCAACCTCATCATCCCGGTGATCCTCGCGGTCATCCTCGTGATTCTCATGCTGCTGCTGCGCGCCATCCTCGCGCCCGTGCTGCTCATCCTCACGACCGTGCTGTCGTTCGGGACGGCGATGGGCGTCTCGGCGCTCGTCTTCAACGAGCTCCTCGGCTTCCCGGGCGCCGACCCCGCCGTGCCGCTCTACGGGTTCGTCTTCCTCGTCGCACTCGGCATCGACTACAACATCTTCCTCATGACGCGCGTGCGCGAGGAGTCGCTCGCGCACGGGACCCGCGACGGCGTCCTGCGCGGTCTCGCGATCACGGGCGGCGTCATCACGTCGGCGGGCCTCGTGCTCGCGGCGACGTTCACGGCGCTGTCGGTGATCCCGGTGCTGTTCCTCGTGCAGCTCGCGTTCATCGTCGCGTTCGGCGTCCTGCTCGACACGTTCGTCGTCCGCTCGCTGCTCGTGCCGGCGCTCGCATACGACATCGGCCGTGCCGTCTGGTGGCCGTCGAAGCTCAGCCGCGGCGATCGCTGACCGGAGAGCTGACGCAGAACGGCCCCGTCGGATGACGGGGCCGTTCTGCATGTACGGGGGCTACGCGGTCAGCTGCTCCGCGGTGGGGGCGCCCGCGAGCTCCTCGAGGAGGTCGTCGCCGGGGCGCACCTGATCGAAGGGCGCGTCGATCTCGGCCCGCTCGAGCAGCTCGCTCATGCGGCGCTGGCGCATCCGCGTGATGAGCGTGACGACACGGCCCTCGCGGCCGGCACGACCCGTGCGGCCCGCGCGGTGCAGGTACGTCTTGTACTCCGTCGGCGCGTCGGCCTGGACCACGAGATCGACGTCGTCGACGTGGATTCCGCGCGCGGCGACATCCGTCGCGACGAGCACCTGCGCGCGACCCTTCGAGAACTTCTCGATGTTGCGCGTGCGCTTGGCCTGGTTCAGGTCGCCGTGGAGGGCGACGGCCGTGAGGCCCGCGTCCTCGAACTGCTCGACGAGCTGCTCGGCGTAGGCGCGGGTGCGCGAGAAGACGAGCGTCTTGCCCTCGCGGTCGACGAGCGTCTCGAGGATCTCGCCCTTGCGGCGCTGGTCGATCACGAGCACGCGGTGGTCGATCGTGCCCGAGTCCTGCGTCTCGCCGGCGACCTCGTAGACCGACGGCTCGACGAGGAACTCGTCGACGAGCGCGGCGACCTCGCGGTCGAGCGTGGCCGAGAACAGCAGCTTCTGCGATCCGTCGGCCGTGAGACGGAGGAGACGCTGAACGGGCTCGAGGAAGCCGAGCTCGCACATGTGGTCGGCCTCGTCGAGGACGGCGATGCTGATCTGCGAGAGGTCGAGCTTGCCCTGCGCGTGCAGATCCTCCATGCGCCCGGGAGTGCCGATGATGATGTCGACGCCCTTCTTCAGCGCGCCCACCTGGCGGGCCTGCGGCACGCCGCCGTAGATCTGCGTCGTGAAGAGGCCGACGCTGCGCGCGATCGGCTGGATGGTCCGGTCGATCTGCAGGGCGAGCTCGCGCGTCGGGGCGAGGATGAGCGCGACCGGCGCGCGGCCGAACTCGCGCTTCTGGCCGGCCTTCGAGCGGAGCACGCGCTCGACGAGCGGTGCACCGAACGCGATGGTCTTGCCCGAGCCCGTGCGTCCGCGAGCGAGGACGTCGCGGCCCTCGATGATCGGGGGGATGGTCGCAGCCTGGATCGGGAACGGCTTCGCCGCGCCGAGCTCGGCGAGAGCGCGCTCGATGTTGTCGCCGAGGCCGAGCTCGCCGAACGACACGTCGACGGCCTCGCTCGTCTGGACCGCCTGGGCCTCGAGACGCTCGTGGACGACGTCGATCTGCTGCTCCTGCGCGGCCGAGCGCGCGGGGCGCTCGTCGCGACGCGGACGGTCGTCGCGGAACGACGGGCGGTCCGTGCGGGGCGCGCGGTCGTCGCGGGTGAAGCGCGGGCGCTCGGTACGGTCGTCGCGGTTGAAGCGCGGGCGCTCGAAGCCGCCCTCGCGACGCTGGCCGCTGTCACGACCGGCGAATCCGCCCTCACGACGCTGGCCGGCGTCACGACCGGCGAATCCGCCCTCACGACGCTGGCCGGCGTAGCCACCCTCGCGACGCTCGTAGCCACCCTCGCGGCGCTGACCACCATCGCGACCGGCGAAGCCCTCACGACGCTGGCCGTTGAAGCCACCCTCGCGACGCTCGAAGCCACCCTCGCGACGCTGACCGTTGTCACGACCGGCGAAACCGCCCTCACGACGCTGGCCGTTGAAGCCACCCTCGCGGCGCTCGTAGCCGCCCTCACGACGCTGGCTGGCGTAGCCGCCCTCACGGCGCTGACCGCCGTAACCACGGTCGTCGCGACGCTCGTAACCGCCCTCGCGGCGCTGGCCGGCGTATCCGCCTTCACGACGCTGACCACCGAAACCGCGGTCGTCGCGGCGCTCGAAGCGGTCGCTCGACGAGCGGTCGAAGCGGTCGCCGTCACGCGCGGGGCGCGCGTCGTCGCGACGCGGGCCGCGAGACGCCCCGTCGTTGCCGCGGAAGGGGCCGCCGGGCTTCTTCTTGGCGTAGCGGGGGTCGAAGTTCTGGGCCGGACGACCGCCGGCGGGCTTCTTGTTCTTGGGCATGGGTGTGTCCTTCGGGTTCTCGCACGAGAACAGCGCTCGACGCACGCAGGCGCGAGCAGACCCGGACAGTCGTCGGCCGGGGGCCATTCATGTGATGGTTCATGCGCGTCGATCGACGCTCACCATCGGCCCCTGGACTCACACCTTGCCAAAACGTCCGCGCTGTGCGCGGTGTCCGAAGCCGACCGGACGACACTACCGGACCGGTCTGGGAAACCGCCCGGCAACGCCATCCGCCGTCCCCCGAATCGGACCCGTGGTGCCCCTGTCGACTCATGAGCATGACACGCGCACACCAGCCCCAGCGATCCGATTCCAGACACAAGCCCGCCGTCCCCCGAATCGGACCCGTGGTGCCCCTGTCGACTCATGAGCACGACACGCGCACACCAGCCCCAGCGATCCGATTCCAGACACGAGCCCGCCGAACCCGCAGGGCCCGGGCCCGCGGCCTCCGCCGGGCCCGCGCCCGCGCCCCACCTACTGCGGTCGGTGCTGCACCGGCGAGGCCGCCGGCAGACCGCCCGCGATCGTCGCCGTCTGGGTCGGAGTCGCCGTCGGCGCGACGTACACCGCGGCGCCGACCCGCTCCCCCGCGCGCACCTCGGGAGCCGCCGCGCTGTGGCCGGCTCGCGCACCGCCATCCGCCGTGGCGCCGCTAACCGGCCCGTCGTCGGTCGGCTCGTCCGAGGCCGTGCCTTCGCCATCCGAGCCGCCGCGGCCGGCGCGCTTGGCGGCACGGCGCTCCTTCGCCCCCTCGACGAGGTTGTAGAGCGTGGGCAGCACGATGAGCGTGAGCAGGGTCGACGAGACGAGGCCGCCGATCACGACGATCGCGAGCGGCTGCGAGATGAATCCGCCGTGGCCGGTGATCCCGAGGCCCATCGGCGTGAGGGCGAAGATCGTCGCGAGCGCGGTCATGAGGATCGGCCGGAGTCGCATCGACGCCCCCGCGAGCGTCGCGTCATGCGCAGACAGCCCGCGCTCGCGGTACTGGTTCACGAGGTCGACGAGCACGATCGCGTTCGTCACGACGATGCCGATGAGCATGAGCACGCCGATGAGCGAGGCGACGCCCAGGGGCACGCCCGTCACGACCTGCAGCAGGATGGCGCCGGTCGCCGCGAACGGGACGGAGACGAGGAGGAGGATGGGCTGCCGCAGCGATTTGAACGTCGCGACCATGACGACGTAGACGATGAGGATGGCCGCGAGCATGGCGAGGCCGAGCTGCGCGAACGACTCCGCCTGCTGCTCCGCCACACCCCCGACCGAGGCGGTCGCGCCGTCGGGCAGGTCGGCCGCGGCGATCGCGGCGGAGGCCGAGCCGGTCGCGACCGCAAGGTCGTCGACGGAGGGCGGCACCGTGATCGTGGCCGTGCGGCGTCCGCCGACCGTCGTGATCGAGGCGGGGCCCTCGCTCTCCTCGATCACGGCGAGATCCTCGAGGGGCACGACGCCGCGGGCCGTCGGGATGGCCAGCTCGCGCAGCTCCTCGACGGTCGCGGGCGGGTCCTCGGCGGCGATGTACACCGTCAGCGCGGTGTCGCCGAACTCGACCGTGCCCGCCTGCTGCGGCTGCATCGCGGACGACACGATCGAGCCGATGGCGGCCTCGGAGAGACCGGCCTCGGCGGCGGCCGCGCGGTCGACCTCGACGGCGATGTACGGCAGCGACGATGCGAGGTCGTCCGCCACGGTGCCGACGCCCTCGCGCCCCTCGAGCTCGGCGACGATCGCCGCGGTGGCATCGGCGAGCGCGTCGGAGGTCGGCGCCTCCACACTGATCTCGATGTCGGACGAGCCGAATCCGGACGAGCCGGCGACAGTGATCTCGCCGGCTCCCTCGAGGCCGTCGAGGGCCTCCTCGACCTCGGCGCGCAGAGCCTCCTGGTCGACGCCGTCCTCGGTCATGACGGAGTAGGTGACGCCGCCGCCCCCGCGGAACGCGTCGGACAGCGCGGATCCACTCGAGCCGATCGAGGCCTGCACGGCCTCGATGCCGTCGATCCCGTCGAGCGCGTCCTCGACCTGGCGAGCCGCGGCATCCTTCGCCTCGAGGCTCGCCGTGTCGCCCAGGTCCTGCGAGATGGTCATCGTGTTCTGACCCGAGTCGCCGAGGAAGTTGACCTTCATGAGCGGCGCGGCCGCGACCGTGCCGACGAGCACCAGCACGGCGAGCACGAGGGTGATGCCCGAGTGCCGGAGGGTCCATCCGAGCACCGGAAGGTACGCACGCTGCAGTCGCGACGGCGGAGCGTCGGGGTGCTCGGGGTCGATCGGGCGCCCCTCCGCGTCGAGCAGCGGCTTGCCGGGGCGCATGAACCAGTACGCGAGCACCGGCACGATCGTGAGCGCGACGAGGAGCGACGCGCTCATCGCGATCGTGACCGTGAGCGCGAACGGACGGAAGAGCTCGCCGACCATGTCGCCCACGAACACGATCGGCAGGAACACCGCGACCGTCGTGATCGTCGACGCCGTGACGGCTCCCGCGACCTCGCGGACGGCGAGGCGGATGGCCGCACCCTTCTCGGCGCCGCGCACGTAGTGCCGCTTGATGTTCTCGATCACCACGATCGAGTCGTCGACCACGCGCCCGATGGAGATCGTGAGCGCGCCGAGCGTGAGCATGTTGAGCGAGTACCCGAAGGCCTGCATGCCGATGAACGTGACGAGCACGCTCGTCGGGATGGAGATGGCCGTGACGATCGTGGAGCGGATCGACAGCAGGAACACGAGGATGACGAGCACGGCGAAGACGAGGCCGAGCAGTCCCTCCGTGGCGAGCGTCTCGATCGACTCGACGATGTACGGCGCCTGATCGAACACGATCGTGAACTCGGCGTCGGGGAAGGTCTCGCGCAGCTCGTCGATGACCGCCTGCACGCCTTCGGACACCTCGACCGTGTTCGCCGCAGGCAGCTTCGTGATCGAGATCGAGATCGCGTCCTCGCCGTTCACGCGCGACAGCGAGGTGGCCGGATCGTCGGTCTGCTCGACCTCGGCCACATCGTCGATCGTCAGCGCGGGCGGCACGATCGGCTGCCCCGTCGTCGGGTCGACCGTCGGGGCGGCGGCCGCGGCGAGGGGCAGCTCGCGCAGCGTGTCGAGATCCTCGATCTTCGCCCCGGTCTGGACCGTGAGGGTGCGGTCGCCCTCCGTGATCTCGCCACCGGGGAAGAGGTTGCCGTTCTGCTGCAGCGCATCCGAGATCGCCTGCTGCGTGAGGCCGTTCGCCGCGAGCGCCTCGGCGTCGGGGGTGATCGTGATGCGCTGGCCCGTGCCTCCGACGATCTCGGCCGAGCCGACGCCGTCGACGTCCTCGATGTCGGGGATGGCGATGCTCTCGAGCTGCGCCTGCGCGTCCTCGCCGAGACCGGAGACCGCGACCTGGATGACGGGCAGGTCGTCGATGCTGACCGACAGCACCTGGGGCTCGACGTTCTCCGGCAGCTGGCTCGAGATGCGGTTGATCGCCTGCTGCATCTTCTGCTCGGCCGTCGCGAGGTTCGAGCCGTAGGCGAACGTCGCCTGCACGATCGACGCGTCAGTCGTCGATGTCGCCGTGGTCGACTCGAGACCCGCGACGCCCTGCACGGCCGTCTCGATCGGCGTCGACACATCGGACTCCACGACCTCGGGCGATGCCCCGGGGTAGGTCGTCATCACGACGAGCGTCGGGAGTTCGATCGACGGGATCAGCTCCTGCTTGAGGCTCGTGAGCGACAGCCCGCCGAAGACGGCTGCGCAGATCGTGATGAGCGCGATGAGGGCGCGGTTCTTGAGGCTGAGGACGGCGAGCTTCGACACGGATCTCTCTCGTTGGTGGAGCCTGGCGCGGGAGCGGACGGACCGATACGGTCCTGTATCCGCGTCGTCATTCTCTCAGCGGGGCGCGCAGCGGCGCCTCCACCTACGGGATGATCCTGATCAGACCAGGGCACCGATCGCGACACCGGCCGCGGCGGCCGCCACGCAGAGCGCGAGGGTCCCCAGCGCGTCGAGAAGCGCCTTCCGCACCTGGCCCTCGCGGAGGAACGCCGCCGCGTCGAGCGACACCGTGCTGAAGGTCGTGTAGCCGCCCAGCAGTCCCGTCCCCGCGATCGCGAGCCATGGCCATCCGAGCGCGGCGCCCGTGAGCACCCCGAGCGCGAGCGAACCCGACAGGTTCACCGCGAGGATGGCCCAGGGGAAGCCGCGCGGGACGATGCGCGAGAGCAGCACGTCGACGAGCCAGCGCAGACCGGCGCCGATCCCGCCGGCCAGAGCGACGAGCGCGACGAGACCGGGGGTCACGCCGCGGCCCCGCGCGCGACGCGCGCGCCGACGACGAGACCCGCGAGCGCCGCGCCGACCGCGAGGATCACGAGCAGGGCGGAGCCGGCGAGCACGAGCGCGATCTGCGGGCCAGGGGTCGCGCCCGCGACCTGCACGGCGAACGCGCTGTAGGTCGTGAAGCCGCCCAGCACGCCCGTCCCGAGGAACCCGCGCCATCGTGCATGCCGCGCGCCGCATACGCCCGCGACGAACCCGAGCAGGAGCGATCCGACCACGTTGATGACGGCCGTCATCCAGACGACGGAGCCGTCCGGCACGAGCGCCGTCAGCACGTGACGTGCGGCGACGCCGATCGCGCCGCCCGCGCAGACGAGGGGCAGCAGCTCCCAGCGGATGGGTGCACGCGTCACGAGCGAGACACTACCGGCTCGACGCACGTGCGCGGGTGCCCGTCGCGCAGGCACACGAAAGTCGCCGCGGAGGGTGCTCCGCGGCGACTTTCCATGATGATCTGAGAAGGGCTAGGCCTTCTCGAGCTCGTCTTCGTCCTCGTCCTCGTCGGCGTACTGGTCAGCCCAGCGGTCGACGTACGGGTCGTCATCCGGATGCGCGAGTTCGCGTTCCAGTGCCCGATAATCGACGCTCGGGCTGAACGACTTGAGTTCGCGGGCGAGCTTTGTGTGCTTCGCCTTCTGACGGCCACGCCCCATGCGCGAGACCCCCTTATGTTGAGCAGCATCGGGCTTCATGCGCCGGCCCGTATGCATAACTTCCGACAGCCGGCTGATGCCGGGAAAGAGTAGGATCCAGGATACCACGCGGCCCTCGGGCACCGGCCGGGCTGCGGCACAGAGAGGACGGGCCATGAGCGATAACGAGGTCTTCCCCGCCGACGAGGCACCCGACGCGGCAGCCGACGAGTCCCTGCACGGGGCCGTCATCGTGGGCGCGATCCCGGGCCAGGCACCCCGCGTGATGAAGGAGGCGGCCCGCTATGCGGCCCTTCTGCACGCGCCGCTCGTCGTGGCCCACGTCGACGTGACGCGCTTCGTGACCTACGAGGATCCGGACGGATTCGTGCAGACCGCACCCGTCGACATCCACATCGACGCCGGCGCCGAGGAGCTCGAGGCCGTCCGCCGAGCAGCCGAGGAGAACCTCGCCGGCAAGGACGTCCGCTGGACGGTCCGCCAGCTCGTCGGCGACCCGGCGCTCGCCCTCAAGCACTTCGCCGAGAAGATCGACGCGCGCCTGATCGTCGTCGGCACGCGCAAGCGCGGCATCGGCGACTCGATCCGGGAGTTCTTCACCGGATCGGTCGCCGCGCGCCTGTCGCACCGGCAGCACCGCAACATCCTCGTGGTGCCCGTGGGCGAGCCGCTCGCGGACGACGAGGACTGGCCGCTCGAGGAGTAGCCCTCAGCGGCCGCCGAGCGCGCGCTCGAGGGCGGCGGCTGCGTCCTCGAGAGCACGGCCGAGGTCGTCGACGACGGATGACGCGAGCTCGCCTCCGCGCGCCACGTGCGTGCGCAGGTCAGCCCGGATGCGACCGCGGAACTCGCCCACGAGCACCTCGGCGCGCTGCAGCTGCTCGCGCGCGCGGACGCGCGGGTCATCCCCACGGTGCGGTCGCGGCGCCTCCGCGGTCGCGCTCGCGGCCGCCGCGAGGTCGGCGCGCAGGCTCTTCATCGCCTCGCTCACGCTCGAGCGCACGCCGTCGGCGATGATCCGGACGGAGTCGGCGAGCCCCTCCTGGATGCCGTCGAGTTCGGCCGCGCGCGCACGCACCTCGGCGCGCCCGGCATCCGTGATCGCGTAGATCGTCTTGCGGCCGTCGACGCTCTTCGTGACGAGCCCCTCCTCCTCGAGCTTCGCCAGGCGGGGGTAGATCGTGCCCGCGCTCGGCGTGTAGGTGCCGCCCGTGCGCTCCGCGAACGCCTGCATGATGTCGTAGCCGTGACGCGGCGTCTCGTCGAGGAGGCTCAGGAGGTAGAGGCGCAGGTCGCCGTGCGAGAAGACCGGAGGCATCAGCGAGCCTCTCCCTCGCCGGCCGCTGCCTGCCCCGGCCACTGCACCTCGCCATCCGTCTCGGCCGCGGCATCGGGCACCGAGCCGTCCTCGCGGCGCACGACCGTGATGTCGCCCGCGACCGTGTTGATCCGCACGTCGACGAAGCGGCTCGACAGCTCGCCCACCGAGTCCGTGTAGCTCACCGGTCCGGACGACGCGTACGCGACGCCGTCGATGCGCACGCGGCCGCTCGCCGAGCGCGCCACGTAGTTCGCGGCGTATCCCTTGTCCAGGCGCAGCGTCACCGCGCCGCTCACGCCGTTGATCGACACGCGCTCGACCTGTCCGACCGCGTCGACGAAGGTGGTGCCCGAGACCGTGTCGACGTCGACCCGCGACACGGCGCCCGAGACGGCGACATCGCCGGAGACGGTGTTGGCCGAGAAGGCGCCCTCGAGGTCGCGCACCTGCACGTCGCCCGAGACGGCATTCGCTCCGAGATCGCCGCGCAGGCCGTCGACGAGCACGTCGCCCGACACGGTGTTCAGACGCGCGGGCTGCTCGAGCCCCGCCACGAGCGCGCCCGCGCTCACGACGCCGAGCGTGAGGGCGACCGCGCGTGGGACGGCGACGCTGATCTCCGCACGCGGACCGGCCGCGCCGAAGTTGCGGAAGACCTCGAGGAAGTTGTCCCAGCGCAGCTGCGGGTGGTCGATCTCGAGCTCGTCTCCCGTGAGCTCGATGCGAAGGTCTTTGACGGTCACGCCGTGCACCTCGACCCGCGCATGCGGCTCGTCGTGTCCGATGATGTCGACCTGGCCGCCGATGAGGCCCACCTTGAGGCGGCGGACGCCCTCGACGTCGATGATGCGGGTCTCCCCCGGATGGATGACCCACTTCTCGTCTGTCATGATCTGCTCCTGTCTGCCCCGGCACGGGCATCCGACTCGAGATATATCTCGACTTGGGGGAAGTCAAACACGATATATCTCGATCCGCAAGCGTCTTCGGGAAATCCGCGGTTGACATTGACGCAACGTCAACCTCTAGCGTGATTCTCACCACTACGACAGAGGAGAGGGAGCCGCCATGGAATGGTCGATCCAGCAGATCGCCCGCCTGACGGGCACGACGAGCCGCACGCTGCGTCACTACGACGACATCGGGCTGCTGCCGCCGTCGCGCGTCGGCCACAACGGCTACCGCTACTACGACGAGTCGGCCCTGGTCCGCCTGCAGCGCATCCTGCTGCTGCGCGAGCTCGGGCTCGGCCTGCCGCAGATCGGCGACGTGCTGGCTCGCGAGACGAGTCCGGCCCGCGCGCTCGAGACGCATCTGGCGTGGCTGGAGGAAGAGAAGGGTCGACTCGAGCGGCAGATCCGCGCGGTGACGTCGACCATCGGATCCCTGAAGGAGGGGAAGGAGCTCATGGCAGAGAACATGTTCGACGGCTTCGACCACACGCAGTACAAGGACGAGGTCGAGCAGCGCTGGGGTCGCGACGCGTACGCGCGGGGCGACGCCTGGTGGCGCGGGATGAGCGATGCGGAGCGCAGCGCCTGGGGCGAGCGCACGTCGCAGCTCGCGCGCGACTGGACGGCGGCCGCCGAGGCCGGCGTCGATCCCGCGTCCGACGACGCACAGGCTCTGGCGCAGCGCCACGTGGAGTGGCTGACCGGCATCCCCGGCACCCCCGCGGCCGTGCCCGGCGGCGACGTCAAGGCCTACGTGCTCGGTCTCGCCGAGATGTACGTGGCCGACGACCGGTTCGCCGCGAACTACGGCGGCACGGCCGGCGCGACGTTCGTGCGCGACGCGCTGACGGTCTACGCCGACGCGCATCTGTGATCGCGCGCCAGCACATGCCAGAGAGCGCCCCGTGTCCGTGAGACACGGGGCGCTCCTGCACTTCGCGCGGCCAGCGCGATAGCGTCGAGGCAGTCGGAGAATCGGCGCACACCAGGAGGAACCGTGACGGACACCCAGCACCAGCCCATCGGACTCGCCCGCACCCTGCGCACGATCGCCATCGTCACGGGCGTCATCTCGCTCATCGCGGGCCTCGTGATCGTCATCTGGCCGTTCAAGTCGGCCGTCGCCGTCACGGTTCTCATCGCGATCTACACCCTCGTCGCGGGCATCATCGACATCGCGCTCGCGGTCGTCTCGAAGGGGCTGAGCGGATGGCTGAGAGTCGGCCTGGCGCTCCTCGGCGTCCTCTTCGTGGTCGCCTCGATCGTCGCCTTCTCGAACCTCGCGTCGACGACGGCCCTCCTCGGCGTCTTCGTCTCGACGTTCCTCGGCATCGCGTGGATCTTCGAGGGTGTCGTCACCCTGTTCGCGCTCGGCGGCCCCAAGGACCCGTTCAGCCCGGTCGTCCGCTCGAAGGGCTGGACGATCGCGTACGCGATCGTCAGCATCCTCGCGGGCATCGTGCTGCTCGTCTCGCCGATGCTCGCCGCCGTGTGGCTCTGGCTCTTCATCGGCGCCTCGCTGCTCGTCTTCGGCGTGATCCAGATCGTCCGCGCCGCGACGCTCGAGCGCTGAGCGCGTCGCGACACACGAAGCGCCGGCCGCGCTCTCGAGCGGCCGGCGCTTCGTCGTGTCAGGAGTGGATGACGAAGGTCGTCACGCTCTGCGGCGGAAGGGTCGCGACGAAGCCGCCCGCCTTTCCTGTGATCACCGGCTGCTCCTCGAGGTCGCGCGTGGCGTCGGTCAGCCACGATCGCGCACTGCGCACGCGCCGCCCCTGCACCGCGAGTGACGGGTTCGCCGTCGACTCCGACATGTTGACGGCGACGAGCACGAGAAGGCCGTCCGGGCCGATGTACGCGGAGGTGAGGACGCCGGGCTGCGGCTCGCGCGGCGCCTCGACGCGCGTGAACCCGGGGCGGACGAACTTCGCGTAGTGCGACAGCATCCGACCGCGCTTGCTGATCGTGCCGTCCTCGCGCATCGGGCCGTAGAAGCGGCGGATGTACCACCAGACGTACGCCTGGAATTCGGCGTCGGTCATCGCGTGATGGACGTGCTCGGCGACCTTGAGCGCCTCGGGCCAGAGGTCCGCGGAGCTGGAGCTGTTCGGGTGGTAGACCTCGGTCATCCACAGCTCCTTGCCCGCGCCCTTCTCCTCGAACAGCGGGTACGGGAAGTCCTCGTAGGCGGTGCCGTAGAGGTGCGCGCCGATGATGTCGACGTTCGCGAGCGCGGCCGGGTCCTGCAGGATCGGGTCGGACACCTCCTTGACGTACTGGAACGACTCGGGCGCGATCACCCGGCAGTCGATGCGCCCCGCGAAGTCGCGCAGGAATCGGTTCATCTCCTCCGTCGTCCACCACGTCCACTCGTGCGCGTAGTCGGGCTCGTTCTGGACCGAGATGCCGTACAGCTCCACCCCGTTGTCGCGCATGTAGTGCACGAACGCGTTCAGGTGGTCCGCGTACGCGCCATAGGCGTCGTGCCGGAGGCGCCGCGCCTGCGCGGGCGGCGTGTAGGGGGCCGCCATGACGTAGTCCAGGGCAGGGCCGCCCTCGCCCCGTGTCTCCACCTTGACCGTCCACTGCCCGGGCGTCATGACCGCCTGGATCGACTTCCACGACCACTGTCCTGCTGCCGTCGCGGGGAAGAGCACGTTCTCCGCCACGAGCGCACCGGCGACGTGGATGTCGACGTGCACGTCGCCCGTCGGCGCCGCGTAGCGGAAGGCGAGGTTCTTCGTGCCCGACGACCCGATGATGACGCCGCTGAACTCGACGCTCGCGCCCGTCGCGCCGTCGAACTGCACGTAGCCCTCGCCCTGGTAGCCGGACAGGTCCGTCGCGACGTGCGCGTTCACGAGCGCCGCGGCCTCGGCCTCGTACTGGCTGCCGCGCGGCACGTCGTCCACGCGCTCGAAGAGCTCCACGAGGTCGGCCGGAGGGTTCCACGGCGACGCGAACACGAGCGCGCCCTTCGCGACCGCCGCCTGCGCCGAGGCGAGATCGCGCGCCCAATTGGCCGAGTCCTCGGGGACGGGGATCCGGAGGATCGTGAACCCGAGATCGTCGACGCCGTTGCCGAAGGCGGTCGCGCACTGGCTCGGCGTCAGCTCGCCGATCCACCCCGCGTGGGTCATGCCGCCGAAGCCGCGGATCACCTGTCGGCGCTGCGTGGGCTGGATCACGAGGGAACGGGGCCGGACGGCGGGGGCCGCGCCGTGCGCAGGCCCAGCCGCGAGGCCGAGCACGATGGGCACGGCGGCGACACCGCCCGCCAGGACGGTGCGTCGGCTGATGCCGTCGGAGGATGGCGTCGTTGCCATGGGCATTCTCTCTTTCTCTCGAGTGGTGCGGACAGCACCGCGTCAGCGGCGGAGGACGATCACGTCCGTGGGGTTCAGCACAACGGCCTCCCCCTCGCGGAGCACGCGACCGGTCAGCAGGTCGGTGCCGTCGGCGTGGAGGCGCACCGTCACGGCCTCCGCACCGTGATGCAGCAGGAAGTCGATGACCGCGCCCGACGGAGCCTCGCGCGTCGCGAACTCGAGACCAGGGACACCGGCGTAGGGGCCGGCGAGCCCGTGGCGCTCGATCGCCGACCGCGCGACCTGGGTCATCCCC
The DNA here is from genome assembly GCF_035188445.1 of Microbacterium sp. JZ37. Taxonomy (NCBI): domain Bacteria; kingdom Bacillati; phylum Actinomycetota; class Actinomycetes; order Micrococcales; family Microbacteriaceae; genus Microbacterium; species Microbacterium sp. JZ37. Next base: position 3,131,297 of record NZ_CP045253.1, read on the forward strand.
TCCTCGTCGAGGACGCTCCCCACGTACCAGACGTGGCCCTCGCCTTCGGGGCCCCGGATGACGTTCCGCGTCACCGCGGGCTCTCCCGCGTAGTAGTCGGCGCCGTATCGCGCCATCACCTCCGCGCCCTCCGGCACGAGGACCTCGAACACCATCCGGCCCCTCGCCGTCGCCCCGTCCGAGAACCGCACGGGATTCGCCACGGCCGGCTCGGCGGCATCGGTCTCGGCGACCCGCGCGCCGACCATCCGCACGAGCGGTCCGGGGACGTCGCCCAGGAAGCGCAGATCGTCCTCATCGGCTCGCCCCGACAGGCAGCCGATGATCACCGTTCCGCCTCGCTCGGCGACCGCGTGCAGCCGCTCAGCCGTGTCGCCCGCGACGAGATGGAGCAGGGGCGCCGCGACGACGTCGTAGGCGCCGAGGTCCGCGGTCGGCGGCACTACGTCGAGCTGCGCGCCGGCCTCCCAGAAGGGGCGCGTCCACTCCGTGACCGTCGGAAGGTACCTCAGCAGGCGATTGGGACCATCCGCCATCTCGACCGCCCACCAGGACTCCCAGTCGACGACGATCGCGCAGCGCGCGCTGGTCCGCGCGCCGAGCAGGGCGTCGCCGACCGAGGCGAGCTCGCCGCCCAGTGCGGCGACCTCGCGGAACGTGCGCGTATCGAGTCGCCCGGAGTGGTCGAGGACCGCCCCGTGCGTCATCTCGCAGGCTCCGCGTGAGGCCCTCATCTGGAAGAAGAGCACGGAGTCGGCGCCATGCGCGACGGCCTGCCAGGACCAGAGCCGCATGATGCCGGGTCTCCGCTGCGGGTTCACGTCGCGCGAGGCCGTGACCGACGGCGTCTGCTCCATGAGCCAGAACGGAGCCCCGTCTTTGAGCCCGCGCATGAGATCGTGCGCGAGCGCGGTGCCCCACGGCTCGTCCATCCGACGCGGGTAGTTGTCCCAGGAGGCGAAGTCGAGATGCGGCGCCCAGCGGTGGTAGTCGAGCGGCTCGTAGAACCCCATGAAGTTCGTCGTCACGGGGCGGTCGGAGTGCGCCCGGATCGCCGCCTTCTCATCGGCGAACTGTCGGATCGCGTTGTCGGTCGAGAACCGCCGATAGTCGAGCGTGATGCCCTGGAACGCGGTCTTCCCCTCTCCGCCCCAGTGCTCGGTCAGCGCGCTCGGCGCCTCGATCTCGTCCCAGTCGGTGAACCGATGCGACCAGAACGTCGTGTTCCACGCCGTGTTGAGCTCGTCGAGCGTGCCGTAGCGGCGGCGCAGCCACTGGCGGAACTCGGCCGCGCACAGGTCGCAGTAGCAGCGGCCGCCGTACTCGTTGCCGACGTGCCAGGCGACGACGGCGGGATGGTCTCCGTACCGCTCCGCGAGGCGCTCGGCCATCCGCGCGGCGAGCCGTCGGAAGTCCGGCGAGCTCCAGCACGCGTTGTGCCGCTGTCCATAGCGGTGCCGACGGCCGTCGAAGTCGACGCGCGTCGTGTCGGGGTAGGTACGCGCCATCCACGGCGGGATGGCGCCCGTGCCGGTCCCGAGGCAGACGGTGCGGCCCTCGTCGGCCGCGCGCCGGATGATCGCGTCGAGCGTCGAGAAGTCGAATCGTCCCTCCTCTGGCTCGGTGAGAGACCACGTGAAGACCCCGACCGTGAGGGTCGAGATGCGCGCGGCGTCGAAGGCCCGGTGATCGCGGTCCCAGACCTCGCCGTCCCACTGCTCGGGCGAGTAGTCGCCGCCGTACGCGATGCGGTCGAGGCGCGGCAGGCGCGCAGGCGAAGGAGGGGCGACGGGATGGCCGAGGACAGAGCGGGACGGGACGGGGCGGGGGCGCCGCTCAGGCATCGCGCGTGAACCTTCTCGTGACGTCGGCGAGCACGGGGCGCGCCATGAGGGCGAGGAGGGCCGCGAAGGCCCAGAGGAGAAGCAGGACGAGGAGCTCCGACGCCGCGAGGACGAGGAACCCCGCCACGACCAGCAGGGACAGGACGCCCAGCGAGAACCTCCACTGCGACGCGATCTGGACGACGGCGATGCGCGCGGCGTCGCGCGTGCGGAAGCGGAAGCCTGCGGTGAGGACGACCATGTGGCCACCCCACACGAGGATCAGCGTGCCCAGCACGACGAGGGCGGGCCGGAGCGCCCCGCCGCCGTCGACGCTGTCGAGGTGGATGAGGTTGAAGGTCAGCAGCGCGAGCGCTGCGGTCGCAGGGGTCGCCCAGCGAAGGGTCTGGACAGCATCACGCCGATACGCACGGAAGAAGTGCCGCCCCGGGGAGAGGTCGGTGCCAGGGACCCTCACCGCGGCGACCCCGGCGACGAGGGCGGGAGCGACGGGGAGCAGCGCGATCACGAACAGGGGAAGATTCGACGGGTCGCGGTCGAGCAGCATCACCGCGATGATCGACGGCAGCGCGGCGAGCAGCAGCTGCGCCTCGAGCACGATCATCCGGTAGATGGCCGCCGCGCCCCGCGAGAGGGGCCCGCGGCCGATCTCGTCGGCGCTGTCGCCGCGCGACGATGTGCGGTTCTGTGTGTCCATGTCCTCAGCTCCCTTGCGTGAGGGAAGGCGGCCGGCCGGTGCGGACGGCCGGCCGCCTCCGATCAGCCCTCGCTCTGCGTGCGCTCGAGCGCCGCGTTGATCGTGTCGACGAGCTGCGTCGACCCGAGTCCCTCGAGCTCGGTCACATACGCGTCCCAGTCGTCCTCGACGGAGCGCTGCCCCGTGATGAACGAGGCGGTCGCGGCGTGGACGGCGTCCGTGAGCTGCGTCTGCAGGAGGGAGGTCTGCTCGAGCTCGATCTCGTTGAGCAGCGGCGCGGGAGCCGTCGGCAGCTGCTCCTTCTTCTCGAGCTGCTGCGCGGTCCACTCGGCGATCTCGTCGGTCATCATCGAGAGCACGAGCTCCTCGGATGAGCCGTTGGCGAGCAGGAAGACGCCGTTGCTGTAGCCGTAGTCGGCGTTCAGCAGCTTGGGGGCGCCCGCGTTGATGGAGCTCCAGGCGATGTCGTCCATGAGCTTGCGCGTGCCATCCGCCTCGCGCGTGAACGTCTCGCCCTCGACGCCCCACTGCGCGAACTCGAGGCCCTCGTCGGAGTAGTACAGCCAGTCGACGAACTGCAGGAGCGCCTTGAAGTACGGCTTCTCGGCGGCCTCGCTCGAGATGAGGATGCCCGACGTGAATCGACCGCTCGGGAGGTTGTCGCCGGCGGGGCCGCCCGGGATGGAGATGAGGCGGATCGGGACGTCGCCCTGCCCCGAGTCGGCGAACTTCTGGCGGTACTCCGCGATCACCTGGGTGTTGCCCGAGATCGCGGCGGACTTGCCCGAGATGAACTTCTGCACGGCCTGGTCGTCGCTCTGGGTGATCTCGGGGTCGAGGACGCCCGCCTCGACGAGCGCGGCGGCGTCCGCCACGAGCTCCCGGTATTCATCGGACGTGCCGGTGAACACGTACTCCCCGGCTTCCTCGTCGTACCAGGTGTTCGCGTATCCCCATCCGGCCGCAGTGTCGTAGTTGGGCGCCATGACGCTCAGGAGCGAGCCGAGGGGCGTGGCGTCGGTCCATCGGTCCGACATCGCGTAGTCGAGCTCGGGGTTGGCCTCCTTGACCTGCTCGAGCTGCTCGAGGTACTCGTCCCAGGTCGCCGGGTCCTCCGTGATGCCCGCCTTCTCCCAGAGGTCCTCGCGGATGACGACCGAGTACTGGACGTCCGGCACCTCGCGGAGGCCAGGGAGGTGATAGATCTTCCCGTCCTCCTGACGACGGTTCTGCAGGTCCTCCTCCAGACCCCAGTCCTCGATCTTCTGCTGGAAGTTCGGCATGTAGTCGAAGTAGTCCGAGACAGGGAGGATCGCTCCGCCCGAGACGAACTGCGTCTCCGTGCCGGCGTACGTCGACGAGATGATGTCGGTCGCCTCGCCGCTGCCGATGAGCAGGGACTTCTTCTGGTCGTAGTCGGCCATCGGGATGTCGGTGCGGGAGAACGTGACGTTGTGGTCCTCCTCGAGGTGCTGGAAGACCGACCAGTCGTCCTTCACCGGGTAGTTCGGGTGATCCCGGTACATGAGGGAGAAGTTCACGGGCTCGGTCGCCTTGAAGGTGACACCGGCCTCGAAGTCCTCCATGGCGCCCACGGAGTGCGCCTCGTCGATCGTGACGCCGTCGTCTCCGACGGCCTCCTCGCTCGGCGTGGCGGAGCAGGCGGACAGCGCGACCGCGACGGCGGCGAGGCCCGCAGCACCGACGAGGGTGTGGCGAGTGATTCTCATTGTGTTTCTCCTCTAGGTGAACGTCGTCGTTCGACGTGGGGGAATCAGCCCTTGACCGACCCGAGCATCACGCCCGAGACGAAGTAGCGCTGGATGAAGGGGTAGAAGCAGATGATGGGCAGGACGGTGAGCAGCATCGTCACGGCCTGGATGTTCGAGGCGATCTGCGCGGCCTCGCCGCCCACGGCCTCCTGCGCGCCCGTCGCCGCGGCGATGAGGTTGCGCAGGTAGATGGTCACGGGGAAGAGCGACTTGTCATCCATGAAGAGGAAGGCGCTGAACCACGAGTTCCAGATGCTCACGGCGTAGAACAGCGTCATCGTCGCGAGCACCGCCTTCGACAGCGGCAGCACGATCCGGAAGAAGATGCCGTATGTCGTGAGCCCGTCGATCGCGGCGGCCTCCTCGAGCTCCTCGGGGAAGTTCTCGAAGAACGACTTCATGACGAGCAGGTTGAAGACGCTCAGCGCTCCCGGGACGACGACGGCCCAGATGCTGTTGCGCCAACCGAGGTAGTTGGCGATGAGGATGTAGTTCGGGATGAGCCCGCCGCCGAAGAACATCGTGAAGACCGCGATGCCCACGAAGAACGTGCGCCCCTTGAGGTACGGCTTGCTGAGCGCGTACGCGTACGTCGTGGTGATCGCCATCGCGATGATCGTGCCGACGATCGTGTACAGGAACGTGTTCCCGTAGTTCGTCCAGAACATCTCATCGCTCATGACCACGCGGAACGTGTCGATGTTGAAGCCGCGCGGGATGAGGTTCACCTCGCCGGCGGCGATGTACCCCTCGGACGAGAACGCCTTCGCGACGAGGTTGATGAACGGGTAGAGCGTGACGGCGCACACGAGCACGAGGGCGATCGCGTTGACCACGCGGAACACGCGGTACCCGAGCGACTCGCGGATGATGCCGGTCTCCCGGCGGACGTGCGCGATGTCGGGCTTCTGGGGAAGGGCTTCGGTCACCACAGCGAGGTACCCACCATTCGTCGAGAGAGGGCGTTCGCGCCGAGCACGAGCACGAGGCCGATGACCGCCTCGAAGAGGCCGATCGCGGTTCCGTACGAGAACTGGGCCGACTGGATGCCGACGCGGTAGAGGTAGGTCGAGATCACGTCGGCCGTCGAGTAGATGAGGGGGTTCTGCAGGAGCAGCACCTTCTCGAATCCGACCGCCATGAACGAGCCGATGTTGAGGATGAGGAGCACCATCATGGTCGGCTGGATGCCGGGCAGCGTGATGTGCCAGGTCTGCTGCCAGCGGTTCGCGCCGTCGATGCGGGCGGCCTCGTACAGCTGATCGTCGATCGTCGTGAGGGCCGCGAGGTAGAGGATGGTCCCCCATCCGACGGTCTGCCACACCTCCGACGAGACGTAGATCGAGCGGAACCACTCGGGCCGCTGCATGAACGGCACGGGGTCGCCGCCCATCGCCTCGACGACCTGGTTGATCGTGCCGTTGAGCGCGGTGAGCTGGAGCACGAGACCCGCGACGATGACGATCGACATGAAGTGCGGGAGGTACGAGATGGTCTGGACGATCCGCTTGAACCGCCGCGAGCGCAGCTCGTTGAGCATGAGCGCGAGGACGATCGGCAGCGGGAAGGTGATCAGGAGCGTGAGCGCTCCGAGGATCACCGTGTTCCAGAACACGGTCCAGAACTGCTGGTTCGAGATGAACGCCTCGAAGTAGTAGAAGCCGACCCACTCGTCGCCGAAGATCGAGCCGCCGGGGCGGAATCGTCGGAACGCGATGACGTTGCCGAGCATCGGCACGTACCGGAAGATGAGCAGGAAGATCACCGGTGCGATCAGGAACGTGTAGAGGCGCCAGTCGCGGGCGAGAGCGCGCCGCCACGTCTGCTTCGCGCGCGGCGTGCGATCGCGCCGGAACAGCCGCCGCTTCGCGCGCGCTGTCGTGATGAGGCGCGTCGCGCCCCCTGCGGGCGGGGCATCCCCGAGCCGCAGGGGCGCGTCAACGGATTGCGTCATTCGGAACTCCACATCCTCGTGGTTCTCAGGCGAACGGGTCGCCGCTAGGGAGTGAGCAGGATGGCCTCGGACGGCGAGGTGAGGACGGTCGCGTCGGCCTGCGCCTGCAGGCTGAGCTCGGCCGCCTTCAGCGCGTGCGCCTGGCTCATGGCGGTCTCGGTGCCGTCGATGCAGTCGCGGATGAGCTGCCCGAAGTACGGGAACCCGGTCATGCCGTTCGCGTTGAAGCGGTACTGCCCCTCCTGGTTGACGAGGAGCACCTGGCCGCCGCCGTTGTCGGTGGTGATGTCGATGTACTTGCGCAGCTCGATGTACCCGTCGGTGCCGAGCAGGAGGGTGCGTCCGTCGCCGAACACGCCCAGGCCATCCGGTGTGAACCAGTCCACGCGGACGTACCCCGTGGCGCCGTTGTCGAGGATGACGTGCGCGTCGCCGAAGTCCTGGAGGCCCGGGGTCTCGGGGTGCGCGTAGTTCGCGATCGTCGAGGTCGACACGCGGCCGTCCGCCGCGCCGGTGTAGTGGAGGATCTGGTCGAAGTTGTGACTGCCGATGTCGCAGAGGATGCCGCCGTACTGGGCCGGGTCGTAGAACCAGTCGGGCCGGCCTCCTCCGATGCGGTGCGGGCCGAAGCACACCACCTGCAGGACCCGCCCGATCGCCCCGCGCTGGATGAGCTGATCGGCGAGGATCGCGGCCTCCGAGTGCACGCGCTCGCCGTAGTAGACGGCGTACTTCAGGCCCGTCCGCGCGGTGGCCTCGCGCACCGCCTCGAGCTGCGCGAAGGTCGTGAGCGGCGCCTTGTCGACGAACGCGTGCTTGCCCGCCTCGATCGCGCGCAACCCGATGGGAGCACGCTCGGAGGCGATCGCCGCGGTCGCGACGAGCCGCACGTCGGGGTCGTCGAGAACCTGCTGCTCGCTGGATGCGATGCGGGCCGTCGGGTACTTCTCGGCGAACGCGGCGGCGCGCTCGGGGTTCTCGTCGAAGACCCACGTCACCGTCGCGCCGGCGCCGAGGAGTCCGTCGGTCATCCCGAAGATGTGACCGTGGTCGAGGCCGACGGCCGCGAAGGCGAACTCCCCCGGCGCGACGGCGGGCTGCGGAAGCGGGTCGAAGGTGTACGGATGGCTCATCGGGGGTTCTCCTGGTCTGTCACGTCGTAGGCGCGGATCCGTCCGCACATTCCGAAGGCGCGCCCGCCCGCGGGCGAGGACGCCTCGTGCACCCGGGCCTCGCGCAGGTGGGCGACGTCGCCCCGCGCGATCGCCTCGGTGAGCGCGAGGGAGCGCTCCGCCTGGGCCAGCGGCCGCTCGCGCACGAGCTGCCCCCATGCGGCGGCGCGATGCAGGACGAGTGCACCGGCCGCCGCATGGAAGTCTTCAAGGGGCCGGCGGTCGCCCGCGACGACCGCGTCGCGCAGCACCTCGAACCCGGTCACCGCGAGATCGCGGCGACGGGCGGCGCGCTCGGCGCGCCCCTCCGCCTCGCCCAGCGACGCCGCCTCGGCGTACGCGTCGGCGTTCCCGACGATCTCGGCGGGAAACGTCATCACGGCGTCACCCGCCTCGGGAAGACCCGCGTTGCTCATCAGCACGAGCACCTTCAGCCCTCCGCGGTTCACCGCGCGGTGGATGGTGCCGGGGGTGAACCACACGACGGACCCGGGCTCGAGGTCCGTCTCGCGGAAACCGTCGCCGTCGATCGTCTGCAGCGCGCCGCGCCCCTCGACCACGAGGTACGCCTCGGTCGACACGAGATGCATGTGCGGGCTGCCGCCGCAGATGCCGTCGGGCGCCGCGCCGTCGTAGATGTCGAGGTGCGACAGCGAGGTGCCGCCCGGGAACGATGAGGCGCTCATGATGCCGCCTCGACGAGGGACGCCTGCTTCTCGTAGAAGTGCGGAGCGTGCTCGACGAGCTGGCCGGCACGGTAATAGGGGTCGTCGGCCTTGAGGGGCAGCTCGACGAACGCGCGCTCGATGCCCGCCTTGTAGATCGCCGTGACGACCTCGATCGCGTTGCGACCATCCCGCCCATCCGCGATCGGCGCGCGCCCGTCGCGGATCGCGCCGAGCAGATCCCCGATCTGCCCCTCGTGCCCGTAGTGCCCCAGGGGCTCCTTCGCCGCCGCGACCGCCTCGATCTCGGCGACCAGATCGGCGTCGCCGCCCTTCGCGGGGAAGCCGCCGCCATCCGCGCGCTCCGCGATCACCTTCCACGGCTGCGAGACCCGCGCCTTCTCGCCCTGGATGACGATCTCCTGCTCCTCGCCGTGGTGCACGACGGAGCTCGTCAGCTGCGCCAGGCCCCGCTCGTAGCGGAACACGGCGACCGAGAGATCCTCGACCTCGCTGTTGTCGTGCTGCGCGTTCGCGAGCATCGCGGTGATCTCGGTCGGACGACCGAGGAGCCACAGCAGCAGATCGATGTGGTGGATCGCGTGGTTGAGGGTGCAGCCGCCGCCCTCCTTCTCCCACGTGCCCCGCCACCAGAGGTCGTAGTACGGAAGACCGCGCCACCACGCCGAATCCACACGCACATGCGAGATCGTGCCGAGCAGGCCCGACTCCACGACCTCCTTCAGGGTCGCGAGGTCGTCGCGGAACCGGTTCTGAGCCACGACCGACAGCACCCTGCCCGAGCGCTCCTGCGCCGCGAGCATCGCGTCGCACTCCTCGAGAGACGGCGCCATCGGCTTCTCCACGAGCACGTTCACGCCCCCGTCGAGGGCCGCGATCGACAGCGCGGCGTGCGTCGACGGCGGCGTCGCGATGCTCACGAGGTCGAGCCCCGCCTCGGCGATCATGCGAAGAGGATCGTCGTACCCCACGGCGTCGGTCAGCCCGAACTCCGCCGCCTTCTGCGCGGCCTTCCCGGGCATCACGTCGGCGAGCGCGACGATCTCGCACTCCTCCGGGAACGCGAGATACCCGCTGATGTGGGCACTCGCGATGCTGCCCGTGCCGATGATCCCGATTCTGAGCATTGCTTCCTCGCAAGTTCTACTACGTATTACTAAGACGTAGTAGGTAGTATGGACACATCGCGTCCGCTCGGTCAAGAGGTTTTTCGGGGCAGGATGTCGAAGATGGGGGATCGAGGGATGGCGAAGCGCCCGACTAGCCACGACGTCGCGCGACGAGCGGGGGTGTCGCAGTCGACGGTGTCGTTCGTGTTCACGGGGCGCAGCGGCATCTCGGAGGCGACCCGCGAGCGGGTCCTGAAGGCGGCTGCCGACCTGAACTACCGCCCCAATCTGGCGGCGCGATCGATGCGCACTCAGCGCACCGGCCGCATCGCGGTCGTCATCCCGGTGACAGGTCTCAACCTCTTCCCCGTCCTCGAGGGCGCCGTCTCGACCGCCCGCGATGCCGGCTACGTGGTGGAGGTCCTCAGCCTCTCCCGCTCACCCGAGGAGCGAGAGGGCGAGCTCGCGTCGCTCATCGACTCGACCGAGTACGAGGGCGTCCTCTCCTTCAGCCCCATGCGGACCCCGCGCGTCGCGTCCGATGCCGCAGCGCCGGTCTTCCTCTCGCTCTCCGAGTTCGACGAGGAGATGCACGCGACGGGGGCGTTCAGCGACGCCCGCCCGGTCGTCGAGATGATGGAGCGACTGGTCCAGCTCGGGCATCGCCGCTTCCTCCACGTCGCCGGCCCCTCCGACTTCCCCGCCGCCGTCGCCCGACGCGACGCCTATCTCGCGACGATCGACCGGCTCGGCGTGGAGTCGCTCGGCGTCGTCGGCGGCGACTGGAGCGGGATCACCGCGAACCGATGCGTGAGCGAGCTGCCCGACGACGCCCCGCCGCTGGCGATCCTCGCGGCGAACGACGTTCTCGCAGCCGGCGCGATCCGGGCGGCCGTGTCGCGCGGATGGTCGGTGCCGGGCGATGTGAGCGTCACCGGATGGGACGACCTCACGATGAGCGCGCACTTCATCCCGTCGCTCACGACGGTGTTCCAGGACCGTCAGCGGCTCGGCACCGACTCCATGCGCCGCCTGATCGCGGCGATCCGCGGTGAGACGCCGCCCGAGCAGGAGGCCGTGCTGCAGCGCGTCGTCTGGCGGGAGTCGGTCGCGCCGCCCCGCGCGCGCTGAGCGCGCCTCAGGCGGTGGCGGCGCCGCTCGGCGCCGCGAACTCCTCGAGGGCCGCGATCGCGTCGGTCGAGAGCTCGAGGCGGCTCGCCGCGATCGCATCGTCGACCTGAGCCGGACGCGAGGCTCCGATGATCGCCGTCGTCACGACGGGATCGCGCAGCACCCAGGCGATCGCGAGCTGCGGGATCGACACACCGGCTTCCCGCGCGATCGCATCGATCCCCCGGATGCGCCGAAGGTAGTCGTCGGTGATCGCCGACTCGTTCAGGAAGAAGCTCCCCGCCGCGCGAGAGTCGGCGGGGACGACGCCGTCGAGGTACTTGCCGGTCAGCAGACCCTGCGCGAGCGGCGAGAACACGGCGCTGCCGACCTGCAGCTCGCGCAGGAGCGGGAAGAGCTCGGCTTCCGGCGTGCGGTCGAAGAGCGAGTACCGCGGCTGGTGCAGAAGCAGGCGCACGCCCTCTCCGGCGAGCAGCTCGCGGGCGCGCCGCGCGAGGGGCGCGGGGTAGTTCGAGATGCCCACGTAGAGCGCCTTGCCGCTGCGCACGATGTCGACGAGCGCCTGCATCGTCTCCTCAATGGGCGTCTCGGAGTCGACGCGGTGCGAGTAGAAGACGTCGACGTAGTCGGTGCGCATGCGCGTCAGGCTCTGCTCGAGCGAGCGCATGAGGTACTTGCGCGAGCCGCCGTCGCCGTAGGGCCCCGGCCACATGTCGTAGCCGGCCTTGCTCGTGACGAAGAGCTCGTCGCGGTAGCGCCGCAGGTCGGAGTCGAGCACCGTGCCGAAGGTCGACTCGGCGGCGCCGTAGGGCGGCCCGTAGTTGTTCGCGAGGTCGATGTGCACGACGCCCCGATCGAAGGCGTGCAGGAGGATCTCGCGCTGGCTCTCGATCGAGCGGTCACGCCCGAAGTTCTGCCACAGGACGAGCGAGACGCGCGGCAGCTTCACCCCGCTCGCGCCGGCGCGGAGGAACGGCACGTCGTCGTAACGCGATGCCGAGGCGACGTGCGGCGCGTGCAGGCGGGGGTCGTCGGCGGCGATGGGCATGGCGCTCCTCTGCGAGGCGGATGGGATGGTGCGTCGGACGAGGACGCCGGCAGGGCGATGCTACCGCGGGCGCGGCGTGCACTTCGCGGGCCGACGCAGCTCGCGGAAGGGCCGCCATCTCGCGCAGCGCCCGGTCGTCGGAGCGCACGTGTTCTGGCGGACGCTCGGCCGTCAGGTCGAGGTGTCGGGTGAGGCCGTCGCGCTCTCCGCAGACGAATCGGCGACTGACTGGCTCGCGCGCCCGACCGCGGGGGCTGCAGTCGATCCCGACTGGCAGGCGTGGGCCATCCGCCCGGATCGCGTCGAGTTCTTCCAGGCTGCGCACGATCGCGACCACGTGCGCGTCGTGTACCTGCGCGACACCGCCGGATGGCGGCGCGAACGCGCGTGAGCGTCAGGCCGGGACGGCCTCGAGCGCGGTGCGCGTGCGCCGGCCGAGCAGGCCCGTGACGACGAGCAGCGCGATGACGACGCCCATCACGATCCAGCCGGGCGCGCCGAGCACGGTCGCGATCGCCGCGTCGTCGCCCGGCCCGTTCCACAGCACGACGACCGATGCAGCCGTGTTGAGCGCTCCGTGGCCGACCGCGGCGGGCCACACGTTGCCGGTCCAGTACCGCGACCACTGCAGGATGACGCCGACGAACAGCGTGAACACGACCATGAGCGCGAGGCCGGCGGCATCCGGGCGCGCGAAGTTGTAGCCGAGCAGGATGACCGGCGCGTGCCACAGCCCCCACACGATGCCGATGAGGATGGCCGAGGGCCAGAATCCGAGCGGCGCGAGCGCGGTCGTGAGGAACCCGCGCCATCCGAGCTCCTCCCCGAACGCCGACACGGTCGCGACGACCGTGTTGACGGGGATGGCGGCGAGCGTGACGGCCATGTAGACGTCGGTCGTCATGCCCTCCGGGAGGAACGGCGCGATCTGCGACAGGCTCCAGTCGGGGTGCGCCCATCCGAGTGCCGTCGCGAGCAGCAGCGACGCCACGGCGATCGCGGTCCAGGCGACGGGGAACAGGAGGAACAGCGCGATCTTGCGGCCCACCGGCCGGAAGGGCACGAGCCCGAGGTAGTGCGCGCGCCGCCGCGGTCGCCGCACGAAGAACGTCGCGACGAGCGCCGCGACCGTGGGCGTCCACATCATGGCGGCCATGAGCGGCAGCGCGAGCGGCGAGCGGAGCCCCTCTCCGCCGAGCCACAGGGGCAGCGTCACCACCCAGGCGAGGGCGAAGGCGATCACGAGGAAGGTCGCGATCGCGCCCCACGGGACGCGGGTGGTCTCCGGCATGCTCTCTGCGCTCGTCATGCCCCCAGCGTGCCCGGCCGCGCGCCCGGCGCGCCTCCCCCTCGGGGCGGAGTTCCGGGGATCCCCCGCACGGCGGAGGTCAGCGCGCGGCGGCGGCCTTCCGCTCTCGACGCGCCTTCCACCATGCCCAGAACCGCTCGAGCTGCCGCCTCAGCCATCCGGCCGCGCGCTTCGCCCAGCCGAACTCCGTGCCGAGCACCGCGAGGCCCGCGAAGACGATGAGCCACCCGGGCCCGGGCAGCGGCACGAGCAGCAGGCCGCCGACGGCGAGGACGCCGCCCACCGTGCCGACCGCGATCCGGTAGGCGCGCTCGATGGTGCGGCTGCGCCCGATCGCGCGGCGCGTCGCGCGCCCGGCGCGCACCAGGGCGGATGGCCGCGGAGCCGGCCCGTCGAGGTGGGCGCCCGCAGTCGAGGTCGCCTGAATCGCATCCCGTTCCATGACGGGATTCCACACGATATATCTCGAAGGGCGCTGGGTGTTCAGGAACCCTGCGTCTGCTCCACCCATTCGAGGTACTCCTCGGACACGGTGCCCGTGACGTAGCGCCCGTCGAAGCAGCTCATGTCGAGGTCGTCGAGACCCTGCCCCGCGGTGCTTCCCTCGAGGATCGCGGCCTTGAGGTCCTCGACCTCCTGGTACACGAGGTGGTCGCAGCCCAGCTCCGCGGCGATCTCGGGGATCGACCGGCCGTGCGCGATGAGCTCCTTGCTCGACGGCATGTTGATGCCGTACACGTGCGGGTAGCGGACGGGCGGCGCTGCCGACGCGAAGGTGACCGACCGGGCGCCCGCATCGCGAGCCATCTGGATGATCTGCTTGCTCGTCGTGCCGCGGACGATCGAGTCGTCGATGAGCAGCACGTTCTTGCCCTTGAACTCGCTCGACATCGCGTTGAGCTTCTGGCGCACGCTCTTCTTGCGCACGGCCTGGCCCGGCATGATGAACGTCCGGCCGACGTAGTGGTTCTTGTAGAAGCCCTCGCGGTACTCGATCCCGAGCACGCGCGCGACCTGCATCGCCGCCGGACGCGACGAGTCGGGGATCGGCATGACGACATCGATCGCCCCCTCGGGCACGTGCTTCTCGATCGTCGCGGCGAGCTTCGCGCCCATCCGCAGGCGCGCCTCGTACACCGAGATGCCGTTCATGATCGAGTCGGGGCGCGCGAGGTAGACGTACTCGAACGAGCACGGCGACAGCTGCGGCGACTCGGCGCACTGCTTCGAGAACAGCTGTCCGTCGTTGGTGATGAAGATCGCCTCGCCGGGCTCGACGTCGCGGACGACCTCGTAGTCGGCGTTCTCGAGGACGAGCGACTCGCTCGCGACGACCCACTCGTCGCCGCCGTCCTCCGCCGTGCGACGTCCGAGGATGAGCGGCCGGATGCCGAACGGGTCGCGGAACGCGAGGAGCCCGTACCCCGCGATGACGGAGATGACGGCGTACGCGCCCTCGATGCGCTTGTGCGTGCGCGCCACGGCCTCGAAGATGCGCTCGGGGTCGAGGTCGACGGGCGACGTCGTCGCCTGCAGCTCGTTCGCGAGCACGTTGAGCAGGAGCTCGGTGTCGCTCGACGAGTTCAGGTGGCGGCGGTCGCGCTGCGCCATGTCGAGCGTGAGCTCGCGGGTGTTCGTGAGGTTGCCGTTGTGGATGAGGATGATGCCGTACGGCGCGTTCACGTAGAACGGCTGGGCCTCCTCCTCACTCGAGGCGGTGCCCTTGGTCGCGTAGCGGACGTGGCCGAGGCCGACGTTCCCGAGGAGCGAGCGCATGTCGCGCGTGCGGAAGCCCTCGCGGACCATCCCGCGCGACTTGCTCATGTGCATGACGCCGCTCGGCTCGGCCGTGGCGATGCCCGTGGCGTCCTGGCCGCGGTGCTGCAGCAGGAGAAGGGCGTCGTAGATGTCCTGGTTGACCGGGCCGCGCCCGACCGCTCCGACGATGCCGCACATGTGGGGTTACTTCGCTCCGTCCGCGTATGCGCCGACCAGGCGGACGGCACCGCCGTCGACGCCCTTGGCGCCCTGTTCGAAGGCGCCCACGGGGCGCTCTCCGGTCTTGACCGTTCCGACCTGCCACGCGTCGATCCCGTCGGCGGCGAGCGCCGAGACGGCCGCATCCACCCGCTCGGGGGCCAGGACGGCGAGGAAGCCGATGCCGAGGTTCCACGTGCCCTCGCTCGACTCGAGCGAGGTGCCGGCGATGTCGCTCAGCACGCGGAAGACGGGCGAGGGCGACCACGTCGAGCGGTCGACCTCGGCCCACGTGCCGACCGGGAGCACCCGGGCCAGGTTGGCCGCGATGCCGCCGCCGGTGACGTGGCTGAGCGCGTGCACGTCGTCGCCGAGGGACTCGATGAGGCGCAGCAGCGGCGAGGTGTAGAGACGCGTGGGCTCGAGCAGCGCCTCGCCCCAGGTCGCGCCGAGGTCGTCGGAGCGGTCGGCGTAGCCGATGCCCGCGCCGGAGAGGATGTGACGCACGAGCGAGTAGCCGTTGGAGTGCAGGCCGCTCGAGGAGAGCGCGAGCACGGCGTCGCCGTGGCGCACGCGCTCGGCGCCGAGCACGCGGTCGGCCTCGACCACGCCCGTCGCGGCACCCGCGACGTCGTAGTCGTCGACGCCGAGGAGGCCAGGGTGCTCGGCAGTCTCGCCGCCGACGAGGGCCGTCCCCGTCGCCGCGCACGCCTCGGCGATGCCGCGCACGATGTCGGCGATGCGCTGCGGCACGACCTTGCCGCACGCGATGTAGTCGGTCATGAAGAGCGGACGGGCGCCGACCACGACGATGTCGTCGACGACCATGCCGACGAGGTCCTGGCCGATCGTGTCGTGCTTGTCGATGGCCTGCGCGATTGCGACCTTGGTGCCGACGCCGTCGGTGCTCGTCGCGAGCAGCGGGCGACGGAAGTCGCGCAGCGCGCTCGCGTCGAAGAGCCCCGCGAACCCGCCGACACCGCCGAGGACCTCGGGGCCGTGCGTGGCGCGCACCGACGACTTCATGAGCTCGACGGCGAGGTCGCCGGCAGCCGTGTCGACGCCGGCCTGGGCGTAGGTGGATGAGGGGGTTTCAGCCGCAGCTGCGGTGGGATCGAAGACCACCGGACAAGGATAGCGGCCGCTCGCTGTGCCCGGATTCAGGCTTCGTCGACCTGCTCGTGCGCGACCTGCACCTCGCGCGTGCGCCGGCCGATCGTCCAGTCGAGCACGAGCGCGACGAGCATCCCGAGGAGCACGCCCGCGGGCACGCACCACAGCATGATGAAGCCGAACGCCTGCGACGGCGAGTAGACGACCTTCGTGAAGGGGCTCGCCTCCCCCGTGCCGTCGAACACGGTCGACAGGATGAGCGCGGCGATGATGCCGACGGCGGCCCCGAGCGCGGCGAACACGCTGTACTTCGGGGCGCGGCGCACCTTCGCCACATCGGCGTCGGTGTGCGCTGCGGAGGTCTCGGCCATGGTCGGTATTCTCCCCCGGCATCCTGGGAACCGTCTCCCATCGGGGGACGAGCCGGCAACCGTCAGAAGAGGACCGGCAGGAGCATCGAGATGTCGGCGCGCGTGCCGGAGGCCGAGATGCGGCCCGCTGCGGCCTCGTCCTCCCAGCTGCGCTCGCCGGTCGCGACCGCGATCCACGTGACCGGGTCGAGCTCGACGACGTTGGGCGGGGTGCCGCGCGTGTGGCGCGGGCCCTCGATCACCTGCACGGCGCCGAACGGCGGCACGCGCACCTCGACGCTGCCGCCGGGCGCGCGCTCCTCGAGCAGCTGCAGGAGGTAGCGGACGGCCGTGGCGAGGTCGGTCCGCTGCGGCCGGCTCCCCTGCGCGACGGCGGCGCGGACGGCCGCGATCGCGTCGCGGCCGTCGCCCGTCGGGATCCTCCGTGCCATCCCGTCAGCTTACGGTCGCCTCCGCGTAGGAGGCGGCCCAGGTCAGCACGCGGTCGGCGCTCTCCTCGTCGGAGAGGTCCTCGATGCGCGTCATGATCGACCACCGCACGCCGTACGGGTCGCGGATGGAGGCGAATCGGTCGCCCGAGACGAAGTCCTGCGGCGCCTCGCGCACCGTCGCACCCGCGGCCACGGCGCGCGCGACGACGGCATCGACGTCGGGGACGTAGAGGGCGATCGAGAAGTGCGCCGCGTCGCCGTCCGGCTGCGGGACGGTGCCGAAGGCCGCCATCGCCTCCCCCACCTCGAGCCGCCCGCGCCCGCCGAAGTCGAGCGTCGCGTGCGAGACGACGGACTCGCCGCTCTCGCCGGGCATCTCGACCGCGTACAGCTGCCGGGCGCCGAGCGCCTCGGTGTAGAAGCGCACGGCACTGCGCGCATCCCGCAGCGCGAGGAAGGGCGTGAGCGCGGTGACGGTGCGAGGGGTTCCGTTGTCGGTGTGCTCGCCGTTCGCGGCGATCGTGTTCTCTGCCATGCCCCGACGCTAGGTCGGGGGCTCGAGGCCGCGCTTGAAGATTCGCGCCATACTCGGACGCGTGGCCGACGACCCCCTGTTCCGGAAGGGCGATCTCACGCCGCGCCCAGACGTGCGGATGGTGCGGGTCGCGGCGTCGGCGGAGCTCGCGCCGGTCATGCGCCAGTGGTGGCAGCCCTCGTGGGATCTGCCCGACGGGGAGGTGCGCGCGCAGCACGTGCTCGGCTACCCCGTCGCGAATCTCGTCGCGGAGGACGGCGCCGCGCTGCTGTACGGTCCGACCACGACGCACGGGGTCCGCGAGCTGCGCGGCACGGGCTGGGCGCTGGGCGCGCTGCTCACGCCGGCGGCCGGGCGTCACCTCGCGACCCGCCCCTTCGCCGCACTGGTCGACGCGTGGGAGCCGGTCGCCGTCGAGGGAGCGGTCGACCGTCCGGACACCGCGCGCGAAGCCCTGACCGAGGCGCTCCGCCGCGTGCTCGAGCGGCTCGATGACGACGATCTCGCGGCGAACGCGCTCCTCGAGACGGTCGAGGGAGATCCGACGCTGCTGCGCGTCGCCGACCTCGCCGAGCGCATGCACCGCTCGGTCCGCTCGCTCGACCGCCTCGCTCGCCGCAGCTTCGGCCTGCCGCCCGCCGCGATCATCCGCCGCCGCCGTCTGCAGGACGCGGCCGAGGCCGTCCGGCTCGCGCCGGATCGCCCGCTGCGCGACATCGCCGCAGAGTTCGGCTTCGCCGACCACGCCCACCTCACGCGCGAGTTCTCGTCGGTCCTCGGGTTCACACCGTCGGAGTACCGCGCGGGGCCGTGAGCGTCATCGCGTTTCCGCGCCCGGAAGCGCCTCGGTAGGCTTCTGCGCGTGAAGATCCTCGTTCTCGGCTCCGGTGCGCGCGAGCACGCCATCATCCTCGCCCTGAAGTCGGAGGACGCGGGCCACGAGCTGCTCGCCGCCCCCGGCAACGCCGGCATCGCCCGCGACGCCGACATCGTCGACGTCGACATGCTCGACGGCGCGGCGGTCACCGAGTTCGCGAACGAGCACGGAGTGAACCTCGTCATCGTCGGCCCCGAGGCTCCGCTCGTCGCCGGCGTCGCGGATGTGCTGCGCGAGCACGGCATCCCCGTCTTCGGCCCGGGCAAGGCCGCCGCCGCGCTCGAGGGCTCGAAGGCCTTCGCGAAGCGGATCATGGAGGAGGCCGGGGTCCCCACGGGCCGCGCCACGCACGCACGCTCGCTCGACGAGGTCGCCGCCGGGCTCGACGCGTTCGGAGCGCCCCACGTCGTGAAGGCCGACGGGCTCGCCGCCGGGAAGGGCGTGATCGTCACCTCCGACCGACAGGCGGCTCTCGACCACGCCGCCGAGTACCTGCCGACGGGGCCCGTGCTCGTCGAGGAGTTCCTCTCCGGGCCGGAGGTCTCGCTCTTCTTCCTCAGCGACGGCGACACCGTGCGCGCCCTGAGCCCCGCGCAGGACTTCAAGCGCGCGCTCGACGGCGACGAGGGCCCCAACACCGGCGGCATGGGCGCCTACTCGCCGCTCCCGTGGCTCGCCGAGCGCTTCGGCGGCGAGGACGCCTTCGTCCAGCACGTGACCGACGAGGTCGCGCTGCCGGTCATCCGCCGCCTCGACGAGGAGGGCACCCCGTTCATCGGCCTCCTCTACGCGGGACTCATCGTGACCGAGGCGGGCGTGCGCGTCATCGAGTTCAACGCGCGCTTCGGCGACCCCGAGACGCAGGTCGTCCTGCCGCGCCTCGTCACGCCGCTCTCGCGCCTGCTCCTGGCGGCGGCGACCGGCACCCTCGAGGACGAGCCCGCGCCCGCGTTCTCCGACGACGTCGCCGTGACGGTCGTCGTCGCGAGCGAGGGCTACCCCGAGTCGCCCGTGACGGGTCGGCCGATCACGGGCATCGTCGAGGCCGAGGCCATCGCCGGGGTGCATGTCGCGCACGCCGCGACCGCGCAGGCCGACGACGGCGGACTCATCGCGACCGGCGGCCGCGTGCTCAACGTCGTCGCCCGCGGCGCCGACTTCCGCGAGGCGCGCGAGCGCGCCTACCGAGGCATCGCGGAGATCCGTCTCGAGGGCTCCCACCACCGCACCGACATCGCGGCCCGCGTCGCCCAGTAGACGCGGCAGGCGCAGGGCGGGAGGCGCACGGCGGGAGGCGCACGCTGCCCGCGGCGGGTGTGCGTCACCATCGCCGGGCGCGCTCCCAGTTGCGGCAGGGCTGCGAGGAGCCTCGCGTCACGCCCGCGCACACGGGGATCGTCTCCGGCTCCGCCTCCTCGATCAGCACGGGCTCGCCGTCGTCATCGACGCTCCAGTGCTCGGGCGTCCAGAGATGGCGCGCAGGCGCGTACGCGTTGAAGAGAACCTCGCAGTCGCAGAACCCGCCCATCCCCTCCAGGCGCGCCTCGAGCCCCGTCGCCCGCGGCGCGCGCTCGTCTCGGAACCGCCGCGCGAACCGCAGCGTCCCGTCGCATCCGAACTCGGTCATCATCCGGTTCAGGTAGCACACGAGGCACTCGACCTCGCGCGGTGTCGTCAGACCGTCGGACAGCGCCCGGACGATCTGCTCGGCCTCATCGCCGACATCCTTCGTCTCCATGCGCAGAACGTACGGCCGACCGCCGACATCCGCGGATCGGCCGCTCAGCGCACGGCGAGACGCGCGCGTGCGGAGGGCCTCGAGCCCTCGGGAGCGAGTGCAGCGAGCGTGCGCAGGAGCGTCGTGAGCCACACGAACGCGAGCCCCACTGCGACGGCCTCGAGACCGGTCGCGGAGTAGATCGCAAGGGGCCGCCACAGCAGGACCGCGACGACGAGGCCGACGGCCACGCCGGCCGACGTCACGGCGAGGGCGCGAGGGCGGCCGGGGATGATCCGGATGGTCGCGACCGCCAGCGCGCCGAGGAGGGCGAGGAGGGCGAAGGCCGCGACGTTGTGGGCGAGCTGCGCGCGGTGGACCGGGAGCAGCCCGACGCCCGCGAGCGCGGCGCCGGCGAGCGCGAACAGCACGACGATCCATCCGATGCGGCCGAGTGCGTCGTCGCCGAGGATCCGGTGGAGGTCGCGGCCCACGTACGAGCCGACCGTCGCGAGCAGGAGCCCGCCGACGACGAGCGTGCCGTTGAAGGCCCAGGACGTCTGCCCGCCCGCGCCCAGCTGGGAGAAGTTGCGCTCCCACCACCGCGGGTCGGCCGCGGTGAGCATCGAGAACAGCGTCCCCGTGATGAGGAACGCGAAGAGCAGGGTCACGAGCTCGCGGGTGCGCAGGCGCATGCCGAGGCCATACGCGAAGCCTCCGCTCGCCGCCGAGGCGATGCCCGTGAGGAGCCCTCCGCCGAGCGGCGGCACCTCGAGCCCGTGCAGGCCGATCGCGAGCACCTCCCCCGCGCAGAGCACCGCCAGCGCGCTCACGCCTGCCACAGCGAGGGCGACCGCGGCATCCGAGACACGCGACACGGCGGTCTGCCACGGCGGCATGTTCGCGGTCTCCGCACGGCGGAAGCGCACGGTGCTCATCGCGAACGCACCCGCGGCGACAAGCGCCGTCACGGCCGCCGCGGGGAAGCCGATCGACCCCTCTCCGGCAAGCGGCCGCGCGACGCCCCACAGCAGTGCCGACCCCGCGAGCGCGCCGACGATGAAGCACACCCACGACGCCGCCGTCTCGGCGGACTCGGAGCGGAGGGCGTCGACGTCGTTCACGCGTCCATCGAAGCACGCGCGTCGGACGTCAGGCGGAGCCACCGCCCCACCCAGGTCGCAGAAAGCGGCCCCCACTCGCCGATCAAGGCCGCGAACCGCGACCTGAACGGCGCCGCCCCACCCAGGTCGCAGTAACCGGCCCAAACTCGCCGATCAAGGCCGCCAACTGCGACCTGAACGGCCACCATCCAACCCAGGTCGCAGTAACCGGCCACAACTCGCCGATTACGGCCGCCAACCGCGACCCGAACGGCCACCATCCAACCCAGGTCGCAGTAACCGGCCCCAACCGGCCGATCAAGGCCGCCAACCGCGACCTGAACGGCCGCCGCGGCGCCACCGCCGCGGCCGTCGCCGCCGCGGCGCGAGCGTCAGTGCCTCGGCTTGCGCGGGGGCCGGTCGTCGCGGTCGCGGAAGCCGCCGTCGCGCGATCCGCGGCCGCGGCCATCCCGGTCCCCGCGGTAGCCGCCACGCCCACCGTCGCGGTCGTCGCGGAAGCGCCCGCCGCCACGCGGTCCGCCCGTGCTGCGGAACGGACGCGGGTCGGGCTTGAGCTCGATGAGCTGGCCGCTGATGCGCGTGTCGGCGAGGCGGTCGAGCGTCTCCTGGGGCAGGTCGGCCGGCAGCTCGACGATCGAGAAGTCGGGGCGGATGTCGATGCGACCGAAGTCGTCGCGACGCAGCCCGCCCTCATTCGCGAGGGCGCCCACGATCTGGCGCGGCTCGACCCGCTGGCGCTTCCCGACCTCGATGCGGTACGGGGAGTACTGGCCGCCGCCGCGGGGGCGGCGCTCCTCGCGCCCGCCGCGGTCGTCGTCGAAGCGGCGTTCGCGATCCTCGCGCTGCGCCCGCTCGCGCCGGGGCGGGTCGGGCGGCAGCAGGAGCGGCGTGTCGCCCTGCGCGACGACCGCGAGCGCGGCCGCCACGTCGGACTCGACGACATCGTGGTGGTTGACGTAGTGCGCGATGATGTCGCGGAACTCCGCGATCCGCTCCTGGTCGGCGAGCGCGGCCGTGATCGCGTCGTCGAAGCGGCTGAGGCGCGTGACGTTGACGTCCTCGGCGGTCGGGATCTGCATCTCGGTCAGCGGCTGCCGCGTCGCCTTCTCGATCGCGCCGAGCAGGCGGCGCTCGCGCGGCGTCACGAAGCTGATCGCGTCGCCCGTGCGGCCCGCGCGGCCCGTCCGGCCGATGCGGTGCACGTACGACTCCGTGTCGACGGGGATGTCGTAGTTCACGACGTGCGTGATGCGGTCGACGTCGAGGCCGCGCGCGGCGACATCCGTGGCCACGAGGATGTCGAGCTTGCCCGACTTGAGCTGCTCGACCGTCCGCTCGCGCTGGGCCTGTGCGATGTCGCCGCTGATCGCCGCGGCCGTGTAGCCGCGGGCGCGCAGCTTCTCGGCGAGCGTCTCGGTCTCGCTCTTCGTGCGGACGAAGACGATCATCCCGTCGAAGTTCTCGACCTCGAGGATGCGCGTGAGCGCATCGACCTTCTGGGGGTACGACACCATGAGGTACCGCTGGGTGATGTTCGCCGAGGTGGTCGTCTTGCTCTTGACCGTGATCTCCTCGGGGTCGTTCAGATGCTGCTGCGAGATCCGACGGATCTGCGCGGGCATCGTCGCCGAGAAGAGCGCGGTCTGCTTGTCGTCGGGGGTGTCGGCGAGGATGGTCTCGACGTCCTCCGCGAAGCCCATCTTGAGCATCTCGTCGGCCTCGTCGAGCACGAGGAACCGCAGCTCCGACAGGTCGAGCGTGCCCTTGTCGAGGTGGTCCATGACGCGGCCCGGGGTGCCGACGACGATGTTCACGCCGCGACGGAGGGCCGACAGCTGCGTGCCGTAGCCCTGTCCGCCGTACACCGGCAGGACGTGCACGCCCTTCATGCGCGCGGCGTACTTCTCGAACGCCTCGCAGACCTGCAGCGCGAGCTCGCGCGTGGGCGCGAGCACGAGCGCCTGCGGCGTCTTCTGCGTCGTGTCGAGCTGGTCGAGGATGGGCAGCGCGAACGCGGCCGTCTTCCCCGTCCCCGTCTGCGCGACGCCGAGGACGTCGCGGCCGCCGAGGAGAAGCGGGATGGTCTGGGCCTGGATCGCGGACGGGGTCTCGTACCCGACGTCCTTGAGCGCCTTCAGGACGGCGTCGCCGAGTCCGAGGTCGGAGAAGGTCGGCGTGCTCTCGCCCTCGCCGTCGATGGGCGTGTCGGTCGGATCGGTTGAAGCCATGTGTCCACGGTATGCGGCCCCGGCCGATTCCGCGTCGTCCTCGCCGTGATCCCGCCGCGGATCGGCCGATCTGCCGCGCGCTCGTCGGGTCAGACCATGCCAGGGCCGAACCCCGCGCGCTCGACGGCGATGCACATGAGAGCGCGGTGACCCCGGGGCTCTTCGCCGACACGGCGTTCGTCGCCGTGCAGTGACGCCGATTATCGCGGGTGCGGAGGCCTCCTCCGCACCCGCGATAATGGTCCCGTGAGCGACGCCCTCGAGATCCCCGGCTGGAAGCACGTCTACTCCGGCAAGGTCCGCGACCTGTACGTGCCGGCCGACACACCGGACGGCGAGAGCGCCGAGCGGATGCTCGTGGTCGCAAGCGACCGCGTCAGCGCGTTCGACGTCGTGCTCTCTCCGGGCATCCCCGGCAAGGGCGAGCTCCTCACGACGCTCAGCCTGTGGTGGTTCGACCAGCTCGCGGGAGCGGATGGCGGCGAGCGCGTCCCCAACCACCTCGCATCCGAGGAGATCCCCGCCGAGGTCGCCGGACGCGCGATGATCGTCCGCTCGCTCGACATGCTCCCGGTCGAGTGCGTCGTGCGCGGCTACCTGACAGGATCGGGCTGGGCCGAGTACGTCGAGAGCGGCACGGTGTGCGGCATCCCTCTTCCCGAGGGACTCCAGAACGGCGACCGCCTGCCCGAGCCGATCTACACCCCGGCGTACAAGGCGCCGATGGGCGAGCACGACGAGAACATCTCGTACGCGCAGACCGTCGACCTCGTCGGCGAGGAGCGCGCGGCCGCGCTGCGCGACCGCTCGCTCGAGATCTACCGCCGAGCGGCCGCAGCCGCCGAGGCGAAGGGCCTCATCCTCGCCGACACGAAGTTCGAGTTCGGCCTCGACGACGAGGGCGTTCTGCGGCTCGCCGACGAGGTGCTCACGAGCGACTCGTCGCGCTACTGGGACGCCGCGTCGTGGCAGACCGGGACGACGCCCGCCGAGCGCATGGCGAGCTTCGACAAGCAGATCGTGCGCGACTGGCTCGCCGCGAACTGGGACAAGCAGGGCGAGCCGCCGTCGCTCCCCGCCGAGATCGTCGAGCGGACGGTCGCGCGCTACCGCGAGCTTCTGGAGCGCATGACCGCCTGACGGCGACCGCCGGGCTCAGGCCTCCTCGTCCTCCGGGCGGGGTCGACGCTGCGCGCGCCGTTCCTCTCCCACCGTGAGCGACGCATCGCCCGACGCGGTGTGCCGGGGATTCTCCGGTCCGCGCGGCTGGATGTGCCCGGGGTCGAGCGTGCGCCGCACATCCTCCGCGGTCACGATCGGATGCTGCTCGGTGGCCGTCTCGTACCACTCGGTGAGCGCAGGGTCCTCCGTGTCGATGCCGGCTCCCGCGCCCTCGTCGGCCGCCACCTCGGTCGCGCCGAAGACGAAGTCGTCACCGTGCTCGGCGATGCCGAGACGCACGCCCTGCGCGATCGCGGCCTTCGCGAAGCGCCGACGGAGCATGTACGGGTCGGTGTGCAGCTCCTTCGCCCACGCGATCAGAACGCCGATGACGATGAAGGCGAACGGCAGAGCCGAGACGACCATGATCGACTGCAGGCCCGACAGCGCGGTCTCGCCGCCCGCGAGGAGCAGCGCGAGCGCCGCCGCGCCGAGGAGGAGCCCCCAGGTGAGCGTGACCCACGTCGACGGCTCGGGCTTTCCGCGCTGGCTCATCGAGCCCATGACGATCGCGGCCGAATCGGCCGACGTGACGAAGAAGAGCACGATGGACACCATCGCGACCACCGACAGGACGACCCCGAACGGCATCTCGTCGAGCACCGCGAAGAGGATGGCCTCGGGCGCGCCGGCCTCGCTGATCCCGCGTCCGGCCTCCTCGAGCCACATCGTCGTGCCGCCGAGGATGCCGAACCAGATGGCGCACACGGCCGACGGCACGACGATGACGACCGTGACGAACTCCCGCAGGGTGCGGCCGCGCGAGATCTTCGCGATGAACATGCCCACGAAGGGCGTCCACGAGATCCACCAGGCCCAGTAGTAGTTCGTCCACGTCGAGACGAACTCTCCGGCGGCCTCACCCTGGGCGGCGCTGCGCATGAGCATCGTCCAGAGGTCCTCGAGGAACGCCGACAGGCTCGCCGGGATGATGTTCAGCAGGAAGAGCGTGGGTCCGACGACGAAGATGATCACCGCGATGACGAACGCGAGCATCATGTTGATGTTCGACAGCGCCCGGATCCCGCGCTTGATGCCGGACACCGCCGACGCGACGAACGCCGCCGTCAGCACCGTCACGATGATGATGAGGCCCGCATTGCCGAAGGGCCCGGCGCCCGTGACGTACTCGACGCCGCTCGCGATCTGCAGCGCACCCATCCCGAGCGTGACGCCCGTTCCGAAGAGCGTGACGATGATCGCGAAGACGTCGATGATCGCGCCGGCCCATCCTTCGGTGCGCTGGCCGAAGATCGGATGGAAGATCGCGGAGATGAGCGGCGGGCGCCCGCGCCGGTACGCGGCGTACGCGATGGCGCCGCCGACGAGCGCGTAGAAGGCCCACGCCATCGGCCCCCAGTGGAGGAGCGACTGCGCGAGCGCGTCGTGCATGGCGTCGCGGCTGCCGGGCTCCGAGTCGAAGCCGTACGGCACGTCGGTGAAGTAGCCGAGGGGCTCCGCGGGGCCCCAGAAGAGCAGGCCGATGCCCATCCCGGCGGAGAAGAGCATCGCGATCCAGGAGACCGTCGAGAACTCCGGCTCCTCCTCATCCGACCCGAGGCGCACGCCGCCCGTCCGCCCGTAGCCGACGACGAGCATGAAGACGATCGTGACGACCGCGAGCAGCGAGAACAGCCACCCGAAGTTCGTCGTCACCCAGCTCAGCGATGCCGCACCGACCTCGCTGATGCTCTCGGGCGCGAGGAAGCCCCACAGGACCACCGCGAACACGAGCACGCCCGCGATGCCGAACACCGCCCAGTTCGTGGTGAACGATCTCCCGGTGTCCTCCACCCCGATGCCGGGGATGAGGGCGGGGTGGGTCACCTCCCGGAGGACCCTCTTCCTGCTCTCCCTGCCGGCCTCGCTCCTGCGCGCGGCACCTGCCGCGCCGGTGTTCTGGGTCATGTCTCCCCCAAGCCGTCGTCGCCCCGCGGGGCTCCCTGCGTTCCGTATGCGTCCGTCCGTATGCTGCGCTTCACGATAGCGACGACGGCCCGATCGCACAGGGGCACGCGCGGCGCCCGCACCGCCCGCGCGCGCGAGGCGCTAGCGTTTCAGAGGCCGCATCCGGCCATCCGCTCCTCCCGCGCCGGCCATCCGCATCGGCGCGCGCTCCCGCTTCCCGAAGGAGAACCATGCCCCTGTGGACCGTGCATGGCGACGGACGCACCGTCGCCCCTGGCGCCGTCGTCGCGCCGACCGAGCGGCTGTCGTGGCCGGCCACGCTCGCGATGGGCGTGCAGCACGTCGTCGCGATGTTCGGCGCGACGTTCCTCGTGCCCTCGCTCACCGGCTTCCCCGTGTCGACCACGCTGCTCTTCAGCGGTCTCGGGACGCTGCTGTTCCTCGTCGTCACGAAGAACCAGCTGCCGAGCTACCTCGGCTCGTCCTTCGCGTTCATCGCCCCCATCACGGCCGCCGTCGCGGCCGGCGGCACCGGCTCGGCGCTCGCGGGCGTCGTCGCGGTCGGCCTGCTGCTCACCCTCGTCGGCGTCGTCGTCCAGGTCGCCGGGCTCGGGTGGGTGGACGCGCTCATGCCGCCCGTCGTCGCCGGGGCGATCGTCGCGCTCATCGGGTTCAACCTCGCCCCGACCGCGTGGACGAACTTCCAGGCCGACGGCGCGACGGCGACGATCACGCTCGTCGCGGTCATCCTCTTCTCGGTGATGTTCCGCGGCTTCCTCGGTCGCATCTCGATCTTCCTCGGCGTCGTCGTCGGATACGTCTACGCGGCGTTCACGGGCTCGTTCGACATCCCGAATCCCCTGCGCGGGGACCGGACCCCGGCCGAGCTCATCGCGGATGCGCCGTGGATCGGGCTTCCCGAGTTCCACCTGCCCGACTTCGTCTCGCCCGGCACCTGGACGACGATCGCCATGTTCCTGCCCGTCGTGCTCGTGCTCGTCGCCGAGAACGTCGGGCACGTGCGCGGCGTCGCGACGATGACGGACGCGTCCGTCAACCGGCACACCGGCCGCGCGCTCATCGCCGACGGCGCCGCGACCATGCTCGCGGGCGGCTTCGGCGGCTCGGGCACGACGACGTACGGGGAGAACATCGGCGTCATGGCCGCGACGCGCGTGTACTCGACGGCCGTGTACTGGATCGCCGGCGGCTTCGCGATCCTGCTCGCCTTCTCGCCGAAGATCGGCGAGGTCTTCAACTCCATCCCCGCCGGAGTGCTGGGCGGCGCCACGACCGCGCTGTACGGGCTCATCGGCATCATCGGCATCAAGATCTGGGTCGACAACCGCGTGGACTTCTCGCGCCCCGTCAACCAGTACACGGCGGCCGTCGCCCTCGTCATCGCGATCGCGGGCTTCAGCCTGGATGCGGGGGCGTTCTCGTTCGGCGGCATCGTGCTCGGCACGGTCGCCGCGCTCGCGATCTACCACCTGGGCAACCTCATCGCCCGCGCGCGCCGCACGGGCGCCGACGACGGCGGCCCGATCCCCGCCGTCGGCCCGCTCGGCGGCGACCCCCTCGACGGCGACGCCGCCGGTGGTGACGCGCCCCGGTGACGCCCCCGGTGACGCCCCCGGTGGCGCCCCCGGTGGCGCCCCCGGTGGCGCCCCCGGTGAGACTAGCGGCGGTGATCACCCGTTCGGTGAGACTAGCGGCGGTGGTCGAGACTAGTGCTCCCGGCACCGGGCTCGGCGACGGGCGCTAGTCTCACAGGCAGATGAGTCAGGGCGACGAGAGACGGTTCGCCGCGTGGGCGCGTGAGCTGCGCGACGTGCACGCGCGCCTGCGCAAGGCGCTTCAGGTCACGCGCGAGGCCCTCGCGTCCGACGAGCGGATGGCCGAGGCGGCTTCGCGGGAGCTGCTGCTGTTCTGCCACGGATTCTGCGCGGCGCTCACGGCGCACCATGTCGCCGAGGACCGGACGCTGTTCCCCGCGGTCGTGAGCGCGCACCCCGAACTGCGCGACACCATCCGCAAGCTCGAGCAGGACCACTCGATGATCGCGCACCTCCTCGGCGGGCTGCAGCAGGCCGTCGACGGCGGCAGCTCGCCGGACGAGCTGCTCCGTCACCTCGAGGGCGTCTCCGCGATCATGGAGTCGCACTTCCGCTTCGAGGAACGACAGCTGCTCGTCGTGCTCGACGCGCTCGACCTCGACGCGACGACCGAGGAGGCGCTCGGGCCGTTCTGAGGCCGGGTGCTTCTGAGGCCGAGTGCGTCGGGGCCGAGCTCACGGGCGGTCGCGAGAACCCTCCGCCCTATGGTCTCCCCCGGGCTGCCCTCCCCCTGGGTGACGTTCCTCGCCCTGCGCGTGCTCTCCTGGTGGGACGACACGGCGTGACGCTCACTCACTCCGCCAGCGCACCATCCAGCTCTCGGGCGGTGTGACGGGCTCCCAGCCGCTGCGGGCGTAGAGCGCGTGCGCGTCCTTCGTGAAGAGCAGCGTCCGTCTGAGGCCCAGGGCGTCGGCCTCCGCCGCGATGCCCTCGACGAGGCCCTTCCCGATGCCCTCGCCGCGCACGGCCGGGTCGACGATCACATCGGCGAGCCATCCGAAGGTCACCCCGTCCGTGACGAGGCGCGCGAACGCCACCTGGCGGCCTCGGGCCCGGCGGTAGACCCCGAAGCAGCGTGAGCCCGCGTTCGCCGCGTCCTGCTGTGCGCGCGTGCGGCCGACGGCCCAGTACGCGTGGGTGCTCAGCATCTCGTGCACCCACGCCGCGTCGATCCGGGTGGCGTCGGCGGAGAACTCGTACAGCGCGTCGTCCATCGTCCCAGTCTGGCAAGGCGTCCGCAGCGGGTTCCCGGTCCGATCGCACACCGGTGGCCCGATCGGGGCCACACTGGTGTCATGTCCACGTTCGACGATGTGCGGACGATCGCCCTCGCCCTCCCCCGCACGGAGGAGCGCGAGGGCGGATGGCACATGGGCCCGAGCTGGCGGATCATCGGCGGCACGATGTTCGCGTGGTCGCGACCGGTGCGGGGGCGCGACCTCGAGTGGATGCGCGCGCAGGGCGACGAGCCGGGTGACGCGGTGCTCGGGGTCCGCGTCGACGGCGAGGAGGGCAAGCGCGAGGTGCTCGCCGCGAACCCGCGGGCCGCCTTCACGATCCCGCACTTCGACGGCTATCCCGCGGTGCTCCTGCGCCTTCCGGAGACGCCCGTCGACCTGCTGCGCGAGCTCGTCGTCGAGTCGTGGCTGCTCCGCGCGCCGAAGCGGATCGCGCGGGACTGGCTCGAGGAGAACGGCATGATGGAGCGATGAGCGGGCTGCACCACGTCGAGATCTGGGTCGCCGACGCCGCCGACGCGCGCGAAGAGTGGACCTGGCTGCTCGAGCGGCTCGGATGGCTGCTGGACGCCGCGTGGGACGGCGGCTTCACCTTCGTGTCCGACGGCGCCTACCTCACCTTCACCGAGTCGCCCAACCTCGTGGGGCACCTCCACGACCGGCGTCGCCCCGGGCTCAACCATCTCGCCTTCGAGGGCGGCACGAAGGAGGAGGTCGACGCCGTGATCGCGGCTGCGCCCGCGCACCGGTGGACGCCCCTGTACTCGGAGCGGTACCCGCACGCGGGCGGCCCCGACCACTACGCCGGCTGGATCGAGGGGCCGGGCGGCTTCAAGGCCGAGATCGTCGCAACCGCGTGAGGCTCAGGCCTCGCCGCGCTCGCGCTTGCGGCGGAGGATCTCGGCGCGCAGCCGCTCCTCCTCGGCCTCGCGCTCGAGGTCGGCGAGCTGCTGCTCCGTCGTGCGCGTGTCCACGGGGCGCACGGGCGCGGCCTGAGGCCGCTCGGCCGCGGGCCGCGTGAAGAGCGCGGGGCGCGCGACGCGCTCGGGGTACTCGCGGCCGATCGCCCACCACAGGGCGCCGCCGAGCAGGGGGATGAGGATCGCGATGATCACCCATCCGAACTTCGGGAGGTGCTTCACCTGCCCCTCCTCGCGCGTGATGATGTCGATCAGCGTGACGACCGAGAAGGCCAGGACGAGGAGCGAGAAGAGCATGGGCACGCTCTCACGCTAGCGAGCACCCTCCGCCTCCGTCGAGGGCGAGCCGGCGACCTCGAGCCGCATGAGCACGCGCGGGATGCCGCCCGACACGGAGTCGGTGTCGGCGACCTTGCGGAAGCCGGCCCGCTCGAAGAGCGACCGGAAGCCGACGAAGGCCATCGTCAGATCGACCTTCCGGTCGCCGTTGTCGACGGGATACCCCTCGATCGCCGCGGCGCCGCGTTCGATCGCGAACGCGACGGCGCCGTCGAGCAGCGGCGGCAGGATGCCGCGACCGCGGTGCCCCGGGCGCACCCGCAGGCACCAGATGGACCACGGCTCGGGGCCGTCGACGTGCGGGATCCTCGTGCTCCGCGCGAACTGCGTGTGCGCGCGGGGAGCGACCCCCGCCCATCCGACCGGTTCGCCGCCGTCATACGCGACGACGCCCGGCGGCAGATCGGATGCGCACATCTCGGCCACGAAGGCGCCGCGCTCGGGGCCGTGCAGCGCGCTGTTGACCTTCGAGGGCAGGCGGTGGCTCAGGCACCAGCACACGCTCGCATCGGGGTGCTTCGGGCCCAGCAGCACCTTGACGTCGTCGAAGACGGTCGCGGGGCGCACCTCGATGTCCATGTCGACAGCATCCCGCGCACCGCCGACATCCGACAGCCCTACGCGCTGTCGCGTACGACGAGGTCGGCGGGCAGGATGGTCACGCGCGGCGGCGACTGCCCGGCGAGCCGCGCCAGGAGGATGTCGGCCATCGCCTCGCCCTGCTCGAGCGACGGCTGGCGGATGGTCGTGAGCGCGGGGGCGACGCTCGTCGCGACGGGCGAGTCGTCGAACCCGATGATCGCGATGTCGTCGGGGACGCGCCTGCCCGCCGTGGCGAGCACCTCGAGCGCACCGCGCGCCATGAGGTCGCTCGCGACGAAGAGGGCGTCGGGCCACTCGGCCTCGCCCCGGTCGACGCTCTCGATGATGCGGCGCATCGCGGCCGCGCCGCCGACCGAGGTGAAGTCGCCGTCGACGACCGGCCCCGCCTCGATCCCGGCCTCCGCGAGCGCATCGCGGAAGCCCGTGAGCCGGTCCACGCCCGCCGGCATGTCGGGCGGACCGGTGATCGTGCCGATGCGGCGGTGCCCTCGGCTCAGCAGGTACTCGGTCGCCACGCGGCCGCCCGCAACGTTGTCGACGTCGACGAAGTAGTCGTCGACGCGCTCGCGCGCGGGGCGCCCGCCGAACACGACGGGGACCGAGGCCGAGATCCGGTCGATGTACGTGTCGCTCGTGTGGTGCGAGACCACGAGCGCGCCGTCGACGTTGCCGCCCGCGAGGAACGTCGTCGCCTTGTCGCCCGGGTCGTCCGAGGCGATGATGAGGTTCAGCATGTGATCCGACCGCGACAGGCGGTTGCTGATCCCGGTGACGATCGCCGCGAAGAACGGGTCGCCGAAGAAGCGGGTCGTGTCCTCGGGCACGACGAGCGCGATGACATGCGTCAGCCGGCTCGCGAGCGAGCGCGCCGCGCGATTCGGCACGTAGTTGAGCTCGGCGATCGCGCGGCGCACGGCCTCCAGCGCCTCGGGGCTCACCCGCTCCCCGCCGTTGACGACGCGCGAGACGGTCGAGCGCGACACCCCCGCGCGCGCGGCGACCTGCTCCAGCGTCGCCGGGACGCGCCCCGCGTCGGCATCCGCGCTCATCGGGAGGCTCCTTCTGTCTTCAGGACATCTTCTCGCGACCGGGCCCCGCCGCGCACCCCCGCCATCCGGGCACCCCTCGGGAGGCGCCGCGCTCCGCAGCACGGCGCCTCCGGGCGCGGGTCAGACCGCGCGATCGGCGATGATGCGCGCGTAGGCGCGGCCGGATGCCTTCACCGTGCGCTGCTGCGTCTCGTAGTCGACGTGCACGATGCCGAAGCGCTTCGCGTAGCCCCACGCCCACTCGTAGTTGTCCATGAGCGACCAGTAGAAGTAGCCGCGCACATCCACGCCCTCGTCGAGCGCCGCGCCCACCGCCTCGACGTGGTCGCGCACGAACGCGACGCGCTGCGCGTCGTCGACGCGGCCATCCGCGATGGCGTCGTCGCCCGCCGCGCCGTTCTCGGTGACGTAGAGGGGCACGCCGGCCGCGCTCGCGTACTCGTCCGAGACGCGCTGCAGGAGCCGTGTGAGCCCGGCCGGGTCGATCTCCCAGCCCATGTTCGTCCGCTCGTACCCGCGCTCGTGCCAGTGGATCCCCTCGTGCGACGGGAAGGCGGGCTCGATGTGCCGGTCGGTGGGTGCGTCGCCGCCCGGAACGGGCGTCGACGACGGCCGCCCCGACACGTACTCCCCGTGGTAGTAGTTCACCCCGAGGAACTCGAGGGGCGTCGAGATCGTCGCCAGGTCGCCGTCGCGCACGGCCGCCTGGAACTCGCCGACCGCGGCCGCGTCGACCGCGCGGATGTCCTCGACGATGTCGCCGGGATAGGTCGCGTGGAAGACGGGCTCGAGGAACCACCGGTTGAACTGGCCGTCGATGCGCCGCGCGGCGTCGAGGTCGGCCGGATCCGAGGGGTCCACCGGCTCGGCGTTCGTGAGGTTGAGCGTGATGCCGAGCTCCTGCGCACCGCGATCCCGCAGCTCCTGCACGGCGCGCCCGTGCGAGAGCAGGAGGTGGTGCGACGCGAGCAGGCCGTCGCGGACGCTCTGCCGGCCGGGGGCGTGAGCGCCGGCCGTGTACGACAGGAACGACGAGCACCACGGCTCGTTGAAGGTCGTCCAGTGCGTGACCCGGTCGCCGAGCGCCTCGTGCATCGTGATCGCGTACTCGACGAAGCGGTCGACGGTGTCGCGGGCGGTCCATCCGCCCTTCTCCTCGAGCGCCTGCGGCATGTCCCAGTGGTAGAGCGTGAGCCACGGCAGAATGCCGGCCTCGAGCAGCTCGTCGACGAGGCGGCTGTAGAAGTCGATGCCGCGGGCGTTGGGCGCCCCGCCGTCGGGGCGCACGCGCGACCACGACGTCGAGAACCGGTAGGCCTGCAGGCCCAGGTCCTTCATGAGCGCGACGTCATCGCGGTAGCGGTGGTAGTGGTCGCACGCGACGTCGCCGTTGTCGGCGTCGATCACGGCTCCCGGCACGCGTGCGAACGCGTCCCAGATCGATGCGGTGCGTCCGTCCTCGAACGCCGCGCCCTCGATCTGATAGGCCGCCGTGGCCGCGCCGAAGAGGAAGTGGTCCGGAAAGGTTCGGGTCATGAAGGACATCATCCCTTCACCGCGCCGGCCATGATGCCGCTGACGAGCTGCTTGCCGGCCACCGCGAACAGCAGCAGCAGCGGAAGCGTCGCCAGCACGACCCCCGCGAGCACGATCGAGTAGTCGACGAAGTAGTTCGACTGCAGCAGGGAGAGCGCCACGGGCAGCGTCGGGTTCTGCCGGTCGAGCACGATGAACGGCCAGAAGAAGTTGTTCCACGCCGTGACGAACGTGAAGAGGAACAGCATCGCGGCGGCAGGCCGCGCGGCCGTCACCCCGACCGTCCAGAAGGTGCGGATCATCGAGGCGCCGTCCATCCGAGCGGCCTCGATGAGCTCGTCGGGCACTGCCTGCTGGAGGTACTGCGTCATCCAGAACACGCCGAAGGCGCTCGTCAGAGCGGGCACGACGATCGCGCCGATCTGCCCCGTCCATCCGATCTCGCTGAAGAGGATGTAGAGCGGCACGACGCCCAGCTGCTGCGGCACCGCCATCGTCGCGACGACGAACGACAGGAGCACCTTGCCGCCGCGGAAGCGCAGCTTCGCGAACGCCCACCCGGCGAGCGTCGAGAACACGACGACGCTCACGGCGATGACCGTCGAGCTCCAGAGCGAGTTCCACAGCGCGAGCCAGAAGTTCACGGCGGGATCGTTCATCACGCTCAGCGCGTTGGCGATGAAGTTGCCCCCGGGAATCCACGACCGCGCGGGGTCGCGGAGCGTCGTGGAGTCGCCCGATCCGATGAGGAACGAGAAGTACAGCGGGAAGAGGCTCGCGACGAGGACCACGGCGAGTCCGGCGTAGACCCAGAAGCCCGGCCGGGCGCCGCGGATGCGCACCGTGCGGGACCGGCGCGGTGCCTCCTTGAGGACGAGTGCGGACGTGGCGGTCATCGGCGGGCCTCCGCTCGCTTCAGGGCTCGACGCTCGCGTCGCGACAGCTGCCGCCCGCGCGTCCCCTCGTCGCGCACGAGCGACCGGGTGATGAGCAGGTTGATGAGGCCGATGGCCAGGATGATGAGGAAGAGGATCCAGGCCATCGCAGCTGCGCGCCCGAAGTTCCACTCGCCCCACCCGATGTCGTAGAGGTACAGCGTGATCGTGAGCCACTGCTGGGCCGAGCCTCCGCGCCCGAACTGGTCGAACATCCGCGGCTCGTCGAAGATCTGCAGGCCGCCGATCGTCGAGGTGATGATCACGAAGATGAGCGTCGGCTTGAGCGACGGGAGCGTGATGCTCCAGAACTGCCGGAACGCGTTCGCCCCGTCGACCGTCGCTGCCTCGTAGTAGTCGCGCGGGATGGCCTGCATCGCCGCGAGCAGGATGAGCGCGTTGTACCCCGTCCAGCGGTAGTTCACCATCGTGGCGATCGCGACGTGGCTCCAGAACGGCTCGACGTGCCACGGGATCGCCCCGATCCCCACGAGCGACAGGAAGCCGTTGATCGCTCCGGACTTGTCCGCGAAGAGCGCGTTGAAGATGAGGCCCACCGCGACGGGCGCGACGACATAGGGCAGGAGGGCGCTCATCCGCCAGAACGTCCGCGCGCGGATGTGGCGGTCGAGCATCGCCGCGATGAACATCGCGAGGATGAGCTGCGGCACGCTCGAGAGCAGGAAGATGCTGAAGGTGTTGCCGAGCGCCGTCCAGAACTTCGGCTGCGTGAGGATCCACGCGTACTGGTCGAAGCCGATGAACTCGCCCGATCGGCGCACCTGGTCCCAGTCCATGAACGAGATGACGCCCGTGTAGATGATCGGGAAGAGGCCGACGATCGCGAACAGCACGAAGAACGGCGAGATGTAGAGGTACGGCGAGAGCTTGAGGTCCCAGCGGCTGAGGCGCTGGGAGAAGGACAGCACGCGGATGGGCCGATCCGGCGGCGGCGCGTCGGCGCGCGTCGGGCGAGTGGCGGTGACGGTCACGGAGGTTCCCTCGGAAGGAGCGGGCGGATGATCGGGGCTGGCGGTCGCCTGCCCCCGACGCGGGCGGATGGCCGGAGCCGGCCGCCCGCGTCGGGGAGACGGAGGGGCGTCAGAACGCCGAGACCTCCTCGACCCACGTGTCCCAGCTCGTGTCGGCGTCCTCGATGCCGTCGAACACACGGGTGACCGCGTTCTGCAGCGCGTCGTGGAACTGGAAGTACTTCGGCCCCTTCACGGGCGAGACCTCGACGGCCTCGGCGCGAGCGATGCCGATCTCGCCGGTCGGCGCGTCGTTGAAGTACGGGTTCGAGAAGCCGGTGAGCTCGGCGTCCTCGTACGCCTCGGGCTGGCTCGGGAACGTGCCGGCGTTCACGAACGCCTTGACCTGCGTCTCGGGCGACGTCAGCCAGTCGGCCAGCTCCTGCGCGGCCGCGACGTTCTCGCCGTTCGCCGGGATCACGAGGTACGAACCGCCCCAGTTGCCGCCGCCGCCCGGGAAGACGTCGGCGATGTCCCAGCCCTCGATGTCGGGCGCCTCACCCGAGATGATGCCGTGCATCCAGCCCGGGCAGAGCATCGCGGCGAACTCGCCGTTGGCCATCGACGCGTACCAGTCCTCGCTCCACTGGCCCGCGTAGGCCGAGATCGGCACGGCCTTCTCGACGACCGTCTCGTACGCCTCCTGGACGTCGGGGTTCTCAGTGGCGACGACGGTGCCGTCGGCCTCCTCGTAGGTGACCTCGATCTGGTTCATGAGGCCCTGCAGCACCGAGTTCGCGGAGTCGATGAACGGCTTGCCCGTCTTGTCGACGTACTCCTGGCCCACGGCGAAGAAGTCGTCCCAGGTCGTGAAGAGGCCCGCGACCTCGGCCCGATCGGTCGGCAGGCCCGCTGCCTCGAAGAGGTCGGACCGGTAGCAGACCGCCTGCGGGCCGATGTCGGTGCCGTACGCGACGAGGTTGCCGTCGGCGTCGGTCGCCGCGGCCTCCTTCCAGTCGAGCCAGCGGCCCTTGAGGTCCTCGGGCACCGGCGCGAGCAGGTCGGCGTACTCCATCATCTCGGCGAACCAGTCGACCTCGACCGCCTCGATGTCGGCGAGGCCCGTGTTCCCGAGCTTCTGGAAGAAGTTGGCGCGGGCGTCGTTCGACGTCGCCGCCTTGTTGTGGACGATCGTGACGTTCGGGTGCTCGTCCATGTACTCCTGGAGGAGCTCGTCGGTGTAGCCGAAGTCGTTGAAGGTCGAGATCGAGATCTCGACGGGAGCGTCGGGATCGGCGGCGTCGGCGCCCTGCGACGAGCCGGAGCAGCCCGCGAGGGCGAGACCGCCGATGGCGAGGGCGCTGACCGCGGCGGCTCCGCGGCGGAAGGCACGAGTGTTCACTGTCACTCCTTTGTGGTGGGTGTGGGACCTGCCGTGAGAGCGCTCCCACGACATGCTCACGGACTCTATGGGAGCGCTCTCACATCCGTCA
The DNA here is from genome assembly GCF_035188445.1 of Microbacterium sp. JZ37. Classification (NCBI taxonomy): domain Bacteria; kingdom Bacillati; phylum Actinomycetota; class Actinomycetes; order Micrococcales; family Microbacteriaceae; genus Microbacterium; species Microbacterium sp. JZ37. The sequence goes on from NZ_CP045253.1 coordinate 3,168,221, forward strand.
AGTCGATATTTCGACGGCGCTGGTCGAAATTTCGATGCGAGGGTGGAGGACATGGCGTTCTCGACACCTGCTGCGTTCACGACGCGACCAGACCTGACCGGCACGTTCGGCATGGCCGCCTCGACGCACTGGACCGCCACCGGCGTCGCCCAGTCGGTGCTCGAGCGCGGCGGCAACGCCTTCGACGCCGCGGTCGCCGCGGCCTTCACGCTCCACGTCGTCGAACCGCACCTCAACGGACCCGGCGGCGACCTGACCGCGATCATCCGACCTGCCGGCACCCCTCCCCGCGTGCTCGTCGGGCAGGGCCCGGCGCCCGCGGCCGCCTCGGTCGCGCACTTCCGGTCGGAGGGCCTCGACCTCGTCCCGGGCGCGGGCGCGCTCGCGGCGGCCGTCCCGGGTGCCGTCGACGCGTGGCTCCTCCTCCTGCGCGACCACGGCACATGGGAGCCGGCGGATGCTCTCGCCTACGCGATCGGGTACGCCAGGGAGGGCCATCCCGTCCTCCGCAACGTGGTGACGACGATCGAGGGCGTGTCGGCGCTCTTCCGGGACCACTGGCCGACCTCGGCGGAGCGGTGGATGCCCGGCGGCCGCATCCCGCGCCCGGGCGAGATCGTGACGAACCCCGAGTACGCCGCGGTGCTCGAGGAGGTCGCGACCCACGCCGCGGCCGTCGCGGGGACCCGCGTCGCGCGGATCGACGCCGCGCGGGTGCGGTGGCGCGAGATCCTCGGCCGCGCCGCGGAGGAGCTCGCTCGCACACCGCACCGCCACTCCGACGGCCGCGATCACGCCGGCGTGCTCTCTCGCGCGGATGTCGAGGCGTTCTCGGCGAGCTGGGAGCATCCGACGACCGCGACGTTCCGCGGGCGGACCATCGCGAAGACCGGGCCATGGGGGCAGGGCCCCGTCCTGCTGCAGGCCCTGAAGATCCTCGAGGGGTTCGACGACGACCGACTCGACCCGTCGACCGAGCTCGGAGCGCACACGATCCTCGAGGCGCTGGGGCTCGCCTTCGCCGACCGCGAGGCCTGGTACGGCGAGCAGCTCTCCTCGGACGACCTCGCGTACATGCTCTCCGACGCATATGCCGCGGAACGGCGGGCCCTGATCGGCGATCGGGCGGCGCTCGCCCCGCGCCCCGGACGCCTGCCCGGCCGCCCGGCGCCGACCATCCGCCCGCTGCACCGCGACGGGGCCGAGCTCGCAGCGGGCGTCGGCGAGCCGACCGTCCCGGGAGCCCGGCCCTCCGAGAGCGGACTCGAGACCGACGCCCGCGGGGTCGCCCGCGGCGACACGTGCCACGTCGACGTCGTCGACCGGTGGGGCAACATCATCTCGGCGACGCCGTCGGGCGGCTGGCTGCAGTCGTCGCCGACCCTTCCCGGCCTCGGCTTCTGCCTCGGCACGCGCCTGCAGATGACCTGGCTCGATGAGACGTCGCCGTCGGCGCTGCGCCCCGGCGCGCGACCGCGCACGACGCTCACACCGACCCTCGTGCTCGAGGGAGACGAGCCGGTCATGGCGCTCGGCTCCCCCGGGGGCGATCAGCAGGATCAGTGGCAGCTGCTCTTCCTGCTCCGGGTGCTCGTGGGCGGATGGTCGCCGCAGCAGGCGATCGACGCGCCGGCCTTCCACACGACGGCCTTCCCCGGCTCGTTCTGGCCGCGGACGGGCACGCCCGGTGGCGCGGCCGTCGAGGACCGACTCGGCGACGACGTCATCGCGGGCCTCGAGCGCCGCGGTCACGCCGTGACGCGCGCCGGCGCATGGGCCCTCGGGCGCCTCTCCGCGGTCACGCGCGACCCGCGGACCGGGCTGCTCGGCGCCGCGGCGAACCCGCGCGGCGCCCAGGGCTACGCCGTGGGGCGCTGAGCCGAGCACCGCGACCAGCGTCCCACGGCAGCGCGGCGGATGGCGCGGGTCTCGGCGACTAGAATGGTCCCGATTCCCCGCCCGCGACATCCGGAGCTCATCTCATGCCCACCATCGTCGTCGACGTCATGCCCAAGGCCGAGCTGCTGGACCCGCAGGGCAAGGCCGTCACCGGGTCGCTCGCCCGTCTGGGCCACGGCGCCTTCCAGAACGTCCGCATCGGCAAGCGCATCGAGCTCACGGTCGAGGGCGAGGTCACCGACGAGGTGCTCGCCGAGGCCAAGACGGTCGCCGACGAGATCCTCTCGAACGCCGTCATCGAGGATGTCGTGAACATCGAGGTGGTCGAGTGACCGCCCGCATCGGGGTCATCACCTTCCCCGGCTCCCTCGACGACCGCGACGCCCAGCGCGCGGTGCGGATCGCGGGCGCCGAGCCGGTCGCGCTCTGGCACGGCTCGCACGATCTCGAGGGCGTCGACGCCGTCATCCTCCCCGGCGGGTTCTCGTACGGCGACTACCTGCGCGCGGGCGCCATCGCCGCGCATGCGCCGATCATGGCCGAGGTCGCGGACGCCGCGGCGAAGGGCATGCCGGTGCTCGGCATCTGCAACGGCTTCCAGATGCTCGTCGAGGCGCACCTCCTTCCCGGCGGGCTCATCCGCAACGCGCACCAGCAGTTCATCCGCCGCGACCAGCGCCTCCGCGTCGAGAACGCGTCGACCGCCTGGACGAACGCGTTCGAGCAGGGCGAGGAGATCGTCATCCCGCTCAAGAACGCCGACGGCGGCTACATCGCCGACGACGAGACGCTCAAGCGCATCGAGGGCGAGGGCCAGGTCGCGTTCCGCTACCTCGGTGTGAACCCCAACGGCTCGCTCGACGACATCGCCGGCCTCACGAACGAGCGCGGCAACGTCGTCGGCCTCATGCCCCACCCCGAGCACGCGGTGGAGCCCGGCTTCGGCCCCGGCATCCCCGCCGCCATGCGCTCGGGCATCGACGGGCTGCGGTTCTTCGAGTCGGCCATCGCCGCCGTCGTCGCGCAGACCGCGTAGCCCGCCGTCCGAAGCCCCGGGGCACTCCCCGGGGCTTCGGCGTGCCCGCGCCGGTAGCCTCGAAGCGTGACTGCACTGACGCTCTCCGTTCCCACCGACGAGCTCGTCGCCGACGTGACGGCGCTGCTCGACCCCGCGCTCGACATCGACGTCGTCCTGTGGGACGGGCAGGATGCGCCGCCGCGCGACCGCATCGACATCGTCGTGCCGCCGTACATGCGCCAGGGTCGAATGCTCGCGCGGCTGCCCGAGCTCGAGTGCCGTCTCGTGCAGGCGCAGGCCATCGGCTTCGACGGCGTCGAGGAGCGCCTGCCTCCGGGGATCGTCTACGCGAACGCGGCGAGCGTCCACGAGACCGCGACCGCCGAGCTCGCGGTCGGGCTCATGATCCTCGCGCAGCGCGGTCTCGACCGGATGGTGCACAGCCAGGAGCGCGGCGAGTGGCACAGCTTCCGGATGCCCGGGCTCGCCGATCGGCGGGTCGTGCTGCTCGGCTTCGGCGGCGTCGGCAAGGCGATCGCCCGTCGCCTCGCGGCCTTCGAGGTCGACCTCGTGCCGGTCGCCTCCCGCGCGCGCGACGAGGACGGGCTGCACGTCCACGCCCTCGACGAGCTCGACGAGCTGCTTCCCGGCGCGGAGATCCTCGTCAACGCGCTCCCGGGCGGAGAGGAGACGCGCCACCTCATCGACGCCGCTGTCCTCGGGCGACTCCCCGAGCACGCGCTCCTCGTGAACGTCGGCCGCGGGCCGACCGTCGACACCGACGCGCTCGTCGAGCACGTCCGCCGCGGGCGCATCCGCGTGGCGAGCGACGTGTTCGACCCCGAGCCCCTGCCGGAGGGCCATCCGCTCTGGTCGCTCGACGGCGTCTTCATCTCCCCGCATGTCGGCGGCAACAGCGGCGCGATGCGCCCGCGGATCGCGCGCCTGATCGCGCGGCAGGCCGAGCGGATGGCGCGGGGCGAGGAGCCCGAGAACGTCGTCATCCGGACCTGATCGCGGACGCCCCCCTCGGTGCGGCCCCTCTTTCGACACCTGTCGTTCACCGTTCGGACAGCGGGCGTCACCGCGCGGTTGACCGGGATCGCTAGCGTGCGGGTCATCGCCGTCTCGACGGCCCCTCTCCCGCATCTCTCCCGGAAGCACCCTCATGCCCGAACATCGTTCGGCGCGCCCGGGGCTCACGCGGTCGCTCGCCTTCGCGACGACCGCCGTGATCCTCGCGGGCTGCGCTGCCCTCGTCCCCGTCTCGGCGACCGCGGCGGAAGGAGGTGCCACGCCGCCCGTGTTCGTGTCGGAGATCCTCGCGAATCCCGCGGGAGCCGACGAGTTCGAGTACATCGAGGTCACCAACCCGACCGATGCGCCCGTGCCGCTCTCGAGCCTCTCCTTCGCATACACCTACGTCGACTCGGCCGACACGGCGCGCGATATCGCGCTCACGGTGGACGGCGACGCGACGATCGCCCCCGGCGGGTCGGTCGTGCTGTGGGTGAGCTACGCGAACAGCGACGGCACGCTCGACTCCTTCGCGCGCACGGCGGACGAGTTCCGCGCGGCCACCGGCACGCCCGAGGGCACGCAGGTGCTCCGCGTGACCGGACAGCCGGGGATGGCCAACGGCGGCGGGCGCGGCATCCGCGTGAGCGACGCCCACGGCATCCTCTCGTGGTCGTTCTACCCGACCGATTCGATGGCGACCGATCTCGGCGTCGACTTCTCGGTGCCATCCGCCGTGGGCGAGCCCGCCCCGGTCGTGGCGACCCGCACGGCGATGACCCCCGGCGCGGTCTCGCCCGCGCAGCTCACGCCCACGACGCCCGAGCCCGAGCCCACCGAGACCCCCGAGCCGACCGCGACGCCTGAGCCGACGCCGGGCGATCCGGCCGACATCGGCGTGCTCGAGCCGGACCCGTCGGTCGTCGCCGCGCCGCTGCAGATCACGGAGGTGCTCCCGGATTCGGAGAACGTCGGCGGCGCCGACGGCTACGAGTTCATCGAGGTCTACAACGCCACGAGCGCTCCGATCGACTTCGCGGACTACGCGATCACCTACCTGTACCCGCAGGACTACGAGACGAACACCAACGAGGCGCTGTGGCCGTCGTCGCCGCGCGACGTCGTGATCCCGGGCGGCGAGACGCTCGTCCTCTGGATCAAGAACGCCGGCAACGCGGGTCTCGGCGCCGCCGACTTCAACGCGAAGTTCGGCACCGACCTCGTCGCCGGCGAGAGTCTCGTCGAGATCGCGTCGGCGGGCATGGCCAACGGCTCGGCGCGCGGTCTCGACATCCGCACGAACACGGGCTTCAGCATCAACCGCGTCTACTACAACATGGCGGGAGCCGACGACGTCGACGCCGATCGCGGCATCCGCTACACCTCCTCGGACGACCTCGCCCTGCAGTCGATCGTCGATGCGCGCGCGGCGTCGCCGGGTCGCGTCCAGGTCGATCAGGTGCCGTCCGGCCTCGCGGTCGTGGCCGACGACGCGGTCGCGCCGTCTCTCGCCGACCGCACGGTCGCCGAGATCGACCCGGCCGCCGGCTTCACGGTCGATCTCTCCGTGACCGACGACGTGCGCGTGCGCACGGTCTCGCTCGAGATCCGCAACGACGTCGACCCGGAGTCGCGCGTCGTCAACCTCGTCCACGCCGCAGACGACGAGGCGACCTACCGGCACACCGTCGGCGCCGCCGACCTCATGGGCAAGAGCTGGTACGAGTACACCGTCGTCGCGACCGACGGCGTCAACGAGATCCGCACGGAGACGCGACGCGTCCCGGTCGCGGGCGCGTCGACCGATCCCGTCCGCCTCAATGTGTCGGACGGGCAGTTCGTGGGCGGCACGACGACCGTGTCGGCGGCGGGAGAGGACTTCCCGCCCGCGCTCGACCTCGCGATCGACGGCGCGTCGGTGCCGACGCGCGCGTCGCTCGAGCACGAGCCGCAGTTCGTGTTCGAGACGTCGCAGACCGACTTCTACTTCCGCAACGGCGTGCGGATCGGCGAGGAGATCCTGCACATCTTCGACGAGGGCACGTACGAGCGCACCGAGACGATCGCCGTCCCCGTGCCGCTCGAGCACATCGCGCAGGGTGCGCCGCTCTCGGTCGACATCTGGGCGGGCACGAAGGCCGGCCCGTGGATCGACGAGTTCGAGAACAACGACGACTTCGTCATCTCGGGCATGCGGCTCGTCCTGCCGGATGGGCGCACGCTGCGCCCCGAGGGCTACGACGACCCGACGCGGATCATCCAGATGGGCGACAGCGCGGGCAAGAACGACATGTTCGCGTCGGTCTTCGCGATCCCCAACGACGCGTTCACGGCGGTCGCGCACGACTGGGACACGACGGCGACCGCCGACGGCGCCCATGAGGTGAGCGCGACCGACGGCACGCACGCCGCGACCGCGCAGGTCACGGTCGACAACACGGCCCCCGAGATCGCACCCGCGATCGAGGACGGGCGCGTGTACCAGGGCGAGATCGTCCTGGACGCCGAGGTGGCGGATGGCGCGGGCTCGGGCGTCGCGGAGGTCGTCGCGACCCTCGACGGCGAGCCGGTCGAGCTCGGCACGCGGACCTCCTCCGTCGAGCTCGCAGCCGGGGAGCACGTGCTCGCCGTCACGGCGACCGACCATGTCGGCAACGTGGGCGAGTCCACGACGACCTTCACGGTGCCCGAGGAGCAGCCGGGCGCCGACGGCTTCGCCCCCGATGAGGGCGCCGAGGTCGAGGCCGGCGACGTCATCCTGCAGGCGACGGTCACCGACCCCACGGGCGACCCGCTCGACGTGTCGTTCCGCGAGGGGCACCGCTTCGAGCTGGGCGATGAGGAGGTGACCGCGGCGAGCGGCACGACGCACGACGCGTCGGCCCTCGAGCGCGACCTCGAGCCGTCGGCCGAGCCCGCGCCATCCGCCGGTGCCGCAGCGGCCGCAGCGGACCTGCCGACGACCACGGGGCTCGCCCCCGTGACGTCGACCGACGCGCTGCCGTACTACACGTTCGACGTCGCCGTCCCCGACGACGCGGGCGAGGGCGCGACCGCGCGCCTCACCTGGTCGGGCTCGGCCGACGCGCACGCGCAGGTCATCCTGTACGCGCTCGCGGCCGACGGCGCCTCATGGATCGAGATCTCGCGTCACCTCACGGCGTCGGAGGGCGAGGAGTTCACGCTCACCGGCTCCATCCCCGTGGCCGACGCGGCGCACGACGGCGTGATCACGGCGCTCGTGCAGCACTCCGAGGGATTCGCCGGCGCGAACCTCTCGACGCGCGACTCGGAGGTCGCCCCCGCGCACCCCGACGACACGCCCCGCTCGGAGTACGACTTCACGATCGCGTGGGAGTCGGACACGCAGTACTACAACGAGGAGTTCACCCAGCACCAGGCGGCGATCCACGACTACGTGCTGGGCCAGCGCGAGGCGCAGAACATCCAGTACCTCATCCACACGGGCGACGTCGTGGACGACTACGACCAGGAGTACCAGTGGCTGAACGCCTCCCCGCAGTACGCGCGGCTCGATGACGCCGGTCTGCCCTATGGCGTGCTCGCGGGCAACCACGACGTCGGGCACGGCGTGAGCGACTACGCGAACTTCTCGCGGTACTTCGGCGAGGCCCGCTATGCCGACCGGCCCTGGTACGGCGAGAGCTTCGAGGACAACCGCGGTCACTACGACCTCATCACCGCGGGCGGGATCGACTTCATCATGCTCTACATGGGGTGGGACCCCCAGCAGAGCGCGATCGACTGGATGAACGAGGTGCTCGCGCAGCACCCCGAGCGCATCGCGATCATCAACCTGCACGAGTTCATGCTCACGACGGGCGGACTCGGACCCGTGCCGCAGCAGATCATGGACGAGGTCGTCGCGACCAACCCCAACGTGCGACTCGTCTTCTCGGGGCACTACCACGACGCGTTCACGCGCGTGGACGAGTTCGACGACGACGGCGACGGCGTCGCCGACCGCAAGGTCCACGCGATGCTGTTCGACTACCAGGGCCTGCCCGAGGGCGGTCAGGGCTTCCTGCGCCTGCTGCAGTTCGACAACGTCGGGCAGCGGATGGCCGTGCGCACGTTCTCGCCGTCGCTCCAGCGCTACAACTCCGACGAGCCGAGTCTGCTGGGGCCCGCCGAGGACCCCTACCTGCACCAGGACTTCGAGGTGCCCTACGCGGATCTCGGGATCGCGCCGAGCGACAAGACGCTCGCGACCTCCGCGTTCACGGCGGAGATCCTCACCGCGAACGAGATCGACGCCCTCGCCGGCGTCGAGAGCGGCACCGTGGCTGCGGTCAAGTGGCCGCTCGAGGTGCTCGGCGACCACGGCTGGTTCGTGGAGACGCGCGACCCGCACGGCGCCGTCGAGGTCTCGGCCGTGCGCACCTTCACCCTCATCGAGGCGACCGACGAGCCGGGCGAGACGCCTGGTCCGGGCGAGACGCCCGGTCCGGGTGAGACGCCCGGGTCCGAGCAGCCGGGCGAGACGCCCCGGCCGGAGGAGACGCCGGACTTCGGCGAGGGCCCGGGCGGACCGGACTCCGAGGAGACGCCCGAGCCGGAGGCGCCCGCGGGCACCCCCGAGCCCGAGGAGACGCCGAAGCCCGAGGGGTCGCCCCCGCCCGAGGCTCCGCGCCCCGACGAGACGCCGGCACCGCAGTCCCCCGCCCCGGAGCAGTCGCCCGAGTCGGAGGCCCCGGAGTCGGAGCAGCCGGTTCCGCCGGCCGAGTCGACGCCCGAGGCTGCCCCCGAGGACACGGCGCCCGAGGACGCACCCGAGGAGCCGACCGCTGACGAGCAGCGGGAGCTCGAGCCGACCGGCATCACGATGGCCGCGACGCTCGTGGCCGCCGCGCTCGCGCTCATCGCGCTCGGAACGGCGCTCGTCGCCCGCGCCCGCACGCGCCGCAGCTGACGCCGCGCACCCGAAGCGGCCGGATCCCGATGGATCCGGCCGCTTCGGCGTCTCTCGCCTCCCTCAGCGCGTGTCGATATCCTCGCCCGACCACAGGGCGCCGCACTCGACCTCGCGCACGCGGTTCGCGACGAGGTAGGGGCGCGCTCCCCGGTCGCCCGACAGCGAGGCCGTCAGCGCGTCGACGTGCGCGGAGCCGATGACGGCCGGATGGCCGGGCCGGCCCCGGTAGACGGCCTGCGCGAGGGCGGTCGGCGGATCGCCCGCGGCCGCGAGCACGCGCCGGACGGCCGTGCTCGGCAGCTCGGGGACGTCGACGGTCGCGACGACGACCGCGTCCGCGCCCGCAGACGCGGCGAGCGCGGAGCGCAGGGTGGCGGACATGCCGTCCTGCCAGTCGGATGCCACGACGATGTCGGCGCGGTCCGGCACGAGTGAGCGCGCCGCTGCGGCCCGCGCTCCCAGGGCGACGACGACGCGATCGCAGCCGCCCTCCTCGAGCGCCGCGACGACGCGGGCGAGCCAGGGCGTGCCATCCGCCGTGCGCGCGAGCGCCTTGGGCCCGCCGAAGCGCGTGCCGGCGCCGGCCGCCAGCACGATCCCGCAGATCGCCGCCATCCTCCGACCGTAGCGCGCCGATCTCACAGCGCTCCTGTCTTCTCCGTGAAACATGGGGAGGGATAGCGTGGAGCATGCTCGAACTCGCCTCGGCTCTCCTCGATCGGCTCGCGCGCGGCCGACGCGCCGCGGTGATCACCGTGACCCGCGTCGCGCGCAGCGCGCCCCGGGGTCTCGGCGCGTCGATGGCCGTGACGAATGAGGGCGAGGTCGTGGGCTCGATCTCGGGCGGATGCGTCGAGGGCGACGCGGTCGTCCTCGCGCACGCCGTGCTGGCCGACGGCGTCGCCCGCACCGCGACCTTCGGCTTCGACGACCGGACGGCGCACGCGGCGGGCCTCGCGTGCGGCGGCCAGGTCGACGTCATCGCCTACGAGGTCCGCGCCGCCGACCCCGTCGCGATGCGGGCGCTCGAGCGGGCGGCGGATGGCCGCGCGGCGACCGCCGGGATCGTCCTGGAGGGCGCGGACCGCGGTCGGATCGTGGCCTCGCGCGACCTCGGCCCCGCGTCGTCGGCCGCGTTCGACGCCGCGGCGCTCCTCGCCGAGACGCGGGTCGTCGGCCGTCCGGCGGTGCTGGCGGTCTCGAGCGCCCCGCGACCGCGCCTCATCCTCGCCGGCGCGACCGAGCACGCCGCGGCGCTCTGCCGTGTCGGCGCGGCGGCGGGCTTCGCGGTGACCGTCGTCGATCCATGGGAGCTGCTCGTCACGCGCGAGCGGTTCCCCGATGCCGACGACCTCGTGGTCGCCCTCCCGCACGAGCACCTCGCGCGCCTTCCGGAGAGCGCAGTCGACGCGCGCACGGCCGTGTGCGTGCTCACCCACGACGCGCGGCTCGACGTGCCGGCCATCCGCCAGGCCCTCGCCCTGCCGATCGGGTTCGTCGGCGCGCTCGGCGCCCGCGCGACCGTCGCGCGGCGCGCCGAGCTCCTGCGGGCGGAGGGCGTCTCCGACGCCGACCTCGCGCGGCTGCACGCCCCGCTCGGGCTCGACCTGGGCGGCTCGGCGCCCGAGGAGACGGCGGTCGCGATCCTCGCGGAGATCCTCGCCGCCCGGCATGGGGGAACCGGCGCGCCGCTGCGCGAGCGGACCGGGCCGCTGCACCGCGACCGCCCGGCGGCCGAGGCCGCGTGCGCGGCTCCTCCGCGTAACACCGCCGTGACACGGGGTTCCTAGGATCGGCGTGAGCGTGTCCTATCACCATGACTCCGCGCACGTCAGGGCGGGGACTGCGACGTCCGTCACAGACCCCAGGAGCGTCATGAGCACCATCGCACCCGCCCGCACGATCATCGAGGGCGGCTACGTCGTCACGGTCGACCAGCACGGGACCGAGCACCGCACGGGTCACGTGGTCATCGAGGGCGGGCGCATCGCCGCGGTGGGAGCGGGGGCCGCTCCGGCCGAGCTGCGCGCGGGCGCCGAGGTCGTCGACGCGACGAACTGCCTGGTCACCCCGGGCCTCGTGAACACCCACAACCACCTCTTCCAGTGGCTCACCCGAGGGCGCGCGCAGGACGCCATCCTCTTCGACTGGCTGACGGCGCTCTACCCCCTGTGGTCGCACATCGACGCCGACCTCACGGGCGAGGGCGCCGCCGGCGCGATGGCCGTGCTCGCCCGCTCGGGCTGCACGACCGTCGCCGACCACCACTACGTCTTCCCGCAGGGCTCCGGCGACATCGTCGGCGCGCTCGTCGCGACCGCCGACGAGATCGGCGTGCGGCTGCACGCGACCCGCGGGTCGATGGACCTCGGCGCCTCGCAGGGCGGGCTGCCGCCGGACGCCGCCGTCGAGGAGACGGACGCCGCCCTCCGCGCATCGCAGGAGGCGGTCGAGCGCTGGCACGACCCGAGCCCGGACTCGCGCGTGCACATCGCGATCGCGCCGTGCTCGCCGTTCTCGGTCACCGGCGACCTGCTGCGCGAATCGGCGGCCCTGGCTCGCACCCTGGGCGTCCGCCTCCACACGCACGCCTCCGAGACCGCCGAGGAGGACGCGTTCTGCGCGGAGCGCTTCGGGATGTCGCCGACGGCGTATCTCGAGGGCCTCGGCTGGCTGGGTGACGACGTCTGGATAGCGCACGCCGTGCACCTCGACGACGCCGCCGTCGCGCGGTACGCGGCCACCGGCACGGGGGTCGCCCACTGCCCGTCGTCGAACGGGCGGCTGGCGGCCGGGATCGCGCCCGTGCGCACGATGCTCGACGCGGGCGTGCCCGTCGGGCTCGGCGTCGACGGGGCGGCGTCCAACGAGTCGGGGCAGCTCGGGGTCGAGATCCGCGAGGCCGTGCTCATGGGCCGGCTCCGCTCGGGCGCTGACGGGATGAGCGTGCGGGACGCCCTTCGGATGGCGACGGCCGGCGGCGCGCGCGTCCTCGGGCGCGAGGACGCGATCGGGGCGCTCGAGCCCGGACTGCTCGCGGACGTCGCCGTGTGGTGGATCGGGGGCGTCGAGCACGCCGGCATCCTCGACCCGGTCGCGGCGCTCGGCCTGGGCGCCCTGCCGCCGCTGCGGCGGCTTCTCGTCGGCGGGCGCACGGTCGTGGCGGACGACGTGCTCGTCTCCTCCGACGAGGGGCGGATCGCCGAGCGGGCGACCGCCGCATCGCGCGCGCTGGCGGAGCGGGCGTCATGGATCTGAACGCCGTCGAGACCTACCGGCGCGCACGCTCGCGCGCCGACCTCGCCCTCGCGCCGGGCGAGGTGCCGCTCGCGGGCGGCACGCTGCTCTTCAGCGCGCCGAGCCCGCTCATCACGGGGCTCGTCGACCTCACGACACTCGGCTGGCCCGACCTCGAGCCGTCGGCCGATGGCCTGCGCATCGGCGCGACCTGCCCCATCGCGCGCCTCGTCGCGTTCGCCGAGGGCCGCGACGCGCTGCGCCCCGATCCGACCTGGACGGCCGTGCCGCTCTTCGCCGACGCCGCGCACGCTCTCCTCGCCTCCTTCAAGATCTGGAACACCGCGACGGTCGGCGGCAACATCGCCCAGTCCTACGCCGCGGCGGCCATGGTCGCGCTCGGCACGGCCCTCGACGCCGAGGCGCTCATCTGGACCCCCGACGGAGGCGAGCGCCGGATGCCCGTGGCCGAGATCCCGGCAGGGAACGGCCTCAGCTCGCTCAGTGCGGGAGAGATCATCCGCGCCATCGACATCCCCGCGCGGGCCCTGCGGTCGCGGGCCGCGCTGCGTCGGATCGCGCTCGCCGAGCTCGGACGCTCGGGCGCCGTCGTGATCGGCCGGGTGGACGAGGGCGGAGCCGCGGTGTTCGGCATCACGGCGAGCGTCGCGCGCCCCGTCGTGCTGCGCTGGCCATCCCTCCCGAGCGCGGCCGACCTGAGGGCCGCGGTGGCCGGGGCCCAGGGCTGGTACACCGACCCCCTGGGCGCCGCCGACTGGCGCCGCGGCGTCTCGGTCGTCCTCGCGGAGCGCTGCCGCGCGGCCCTCGCGGAAGGAGACGCGGAATGAGGTTCACGGTCAACGGCTCCCCCGTCGACGCCGATCCGCGCCCCGGTCAGTGCCTGCGCACGCTCCTGCGCGAGCACGGGCACACCGAGGTGAAGAAGGGCTGCGATGCGGGCGACTGCGGCGCGTGCGGCGTGCTCGTCGACGGCGTCCCTGTCCACTCGTGCCTCATCCCCGCCGTGCGCGCCGAGGGCGTCGCGGTCACGACGGCGGCCGGGCTCGCTCCGGGCGACGAGCTCCACCCCGTGCAGGAGGCGCTCGCGACCGGGTTCGGGTTCCAGTGCGGGTTCTGCACGCCGGGGATGAGCGTGACCGCGTCGTGCCTGCAGCCGGGCGACGAGCGGGACCTCGACCGGCGCCTCAAGGGCAACCTCTGCCGCTGCACGGGATACCGCCCGATCCGCGAGGCGATCGCGTCGACGCTCACGGCCGTGCGTGAGACCAGGTCCGGCTCGTCCCAGGAGGAGGCCGGCGGCGTCGGCCGGTCCGTCGTGCCGGAGGCCGCCCGCCGCATCGTGCAGGGGCGCGAGTCGTACACGTTCGACGAGGTGCCGGACGGGGCGCTCATCCTGCGCGTCCTGTCGTCGCCCCACGCGCACGCCCGCATCACGTCCATCGACACGACCGCAGCCGAGGCGGTGCCGGGCGTCGTGGCGGTCTTCACGCACCGCGACGTGCCCGGCATCCGCTACTCGACGGGGCGCCACGAGCACCGCACCGACGACCCCGACGACACGCGCATGCTCGACGACGTCGTGCGGCACATCGGCCAGCGCGTCGCGGCCGTCGTCGCCGAGACCGCGGCGGCGGCCGAGCGCGCCTGCGGCCTCATCGCGGTCGCCTACGAGCCGCTCCCCGCCGTCTTCGACCCCGAGGCCGCGCGCACGCCGGGTGCTCCGGCCGTCCATCCCGACCGCACGCCCGACGACCGCGTCGCGGATGCCGCGCGCAACGTCGTCGGCGCCGTCCACACGGGGCGGGGCGGCGACATCGACGCCGCGCTCGCGGCGAGCGCCGTCACCGTCGCGGGCACCTGGCAGACGTCGCGCACGTCGCACGCGCAGCTCGAGACGCACGGCGCGGTCGGATGGCTCGAGGGCGACGTCCTGACCATCCGCTCGTCGACGCAGGTCCCGTTCCTCACCCGCGACGAGCTCGCGCGCATCCTCGAGCTGCCGCGCGAGCGCGTCCGCGTCTTCGCGCCCCGCGTCGGCGGCGGCTTCGGCGGCAAGCAGGAGCTCCTCGCGGAGGACCTCGTCGCGCTCGCCGTGCTGCGCACGGGGCGCCCCGTCGCGTACGAGTTCTCCCGCGCGGACGAGTTCCTCCGCGCGCCCGTGCGGCATCCGATGCGCGTGAGCGTCGAGCTGGGCGCGGATGCCGACGGCCGGCTCACGGCGATGCGCCTCGACGTGCTGAGCGACACCGGCGCGTACGGCAACCACGCGCTCGGCGTGCTCTTCCACGGCGTCGCCGAGTCGGTCACGATCTACCGCACGCCCGTGCTCCGGCTCGACGCCGAGGTCGTCTACACGAACAACCCGCCGTCGGGGGCCTTCCGCGGATACGGCCTCGGGCAGGTCATGCTCGGCATCGAGTCGGCCATGGACATGCTCGCCGAGCGGCTCGGTCTCGATCCGTTCGAGGTCCGGCGCCGCAACGCCGTGCGCGAGGGCGACCCGATCCTCGCGGCCGACGGCCACGTCGAGGACGACCTCGTGTGGGGCAGCTACGGGCTCGATCAGTGCCTCGACCTCGCCCAGGAGGCGATGCAGCGCGGTGACGGCGAGACCGCGCCCGACGGCTGGCTCGTCGGCGAGGGGATGGCCGCCGCCATGATCGCGACGATGGCGCCCTTCGGCCACGTGGCGCACGCGTCGGCATCGCTGCGGCCCGACGGGGTCTTCGAGCTGCGCACGGGCACGGCCGAGTTCGGCAACGGCACGACCACCGTCCACCGGCAGATCGCGGCGAGCGCGCTCGGCGTGCCGCTCTCCATGATCCGGCTCGCCCACGCCGACACGGCGCTCGTTCCGCACGACACCGGCGCGTTCGCGTCGGCCGGCACGACCGTCGCCGGCAAGGCGCTCCACGCCGCCTGCCTCGCGCTGCGCGAGCGGATGGTCGGGCTCGCTGCCGCGCGCACGGGCGTCTCCCCGGCGGAGTGCGCGCCCACGGCCGAGGGCGTCGCGACCCCGGCGGGCGTCATCCCCTTCGCGGAGCTCGCGGGGCCCGGCGGGATCACCGCGGCCGGCGAGGAGCACGGCGACCGCCGCTCCCTCGCGTTCGACGTGCACGCCGTCCGCGTCGCCGTCGACCCGGAGACCGGCGTCGTCCGCATCCTGAAGTCGGTCCACGCGGCCGACGCGGGCTTCGTCATGAACCCCGCGCAGTGCCGCGGCCAGGTCGAGGGAGGCGTCGCCCAGGGCATCGGCGGGGCACTCTACGAGGAGGTGCTCGTCGAGGACGGGGTCGTGCGGAATCCGATGTTCCGCACGTATCGGGTTCCGCAGTCGGCCGACATCCCCGACACCGAGGTGCTCTTCGCCGACACCGCCGACGCGCTCGGCCCGTTCGGGGCCAAGTCGATGAGCGAGTCCCCCTACAACCCCGTGGCGCCGGCCATCGGCAACGCGATCGCGCGCGCCATCGGCCGGCGCCCCTTCCATCAGCCGTTCACCCGCGAGCGCGTGTGGCGGCTGCTGCAGGAGGGTCAGACGGCGGTGTAGCCGCCGTCGATGAGGTAGTAGCCGCCGGTCACGAACGACGCGTCGTCGGAGAGGAGGAACCGGACGACCTTCGCGACCTCCTCTGCCCGGCCCAGCCGCCCGAGCGGGTGCTTGGCCTTGAGCGCCTCGAGCGCCTCGGCGGGCAGCTTCTGCAGGAGCGGGGTGTCGATGTAGCCGGGCCCGACCGCGTTGATGCGCAGCCCCTGCGCGCCGTACTCGGCGGCGGCGTTCTTCGTGAGGCCGACGACCGCGTGCTTCGAGGCCGTGTACGCGGAGTTGCCGAGCGCGGCGACCATCCCGTGGATCGACGCCATGTTCACGATCGCGCTCTCGCCGGCTCCGGCCTCGAGCATCGCGGGGATCTGGTGCCGCATGCCGTAGAGCACGCCGTCGAGGTTGATGCCGATGACGCGGTTCCAGTCGTCCACGTCGATCTCGCCGGTCGGCGCCTGGCGGCCGCCGATCCCGGCGTTGTTGACCGCGTAGTTGAGGCGGCCGAACGTCTCCTTGGCGAACGCGACCGCCTTCTCGCTGTCCTCGGCGACCGAGGTGTCGGCGCGGAACGCCGCGGCCTCGCCCCCGGCAGCGGCGATGTCGTCGGCCACGCGCTGCGCGGCATCCAGGTCGATGTCGGTCACGACGACCTTCGCGCCGTGGGCCGCCAGGTCCTTCGCGATGGCCTCGCCGATGCCCGATCCGCCGCCCGTGACGAGGGCGACCCTTCCGTCGAATGACATAATGTTCCCTTCGATCTCCTGCGCGAAGATCCATGCCTTTGCATGAACCCTGACATCTAGACTACGCCTGTCGAAGACAGGCGGGTCGATGCGCGCGCAGCCCGCAACTGCCATCCTGAACCCGTGACCCGTGCGGCTCCACCCCTCACCCCGATGGAACGATGACCCTATGATGAGCACCCCTGCGCCCCGCGGCGCCCTCGACCGCTTCTTCCGCATCACCGAGCGCGGCTCGACCGTCGGCACCGAGATCCGCGGCGGCCTCGTCACCTTCTTCGCGATGTCGTACATCGTGGTGCTGAACCCGCTCATCATCGGCACGTCGGCGGACGGCACGGGAGAGTTCCTCGGCGGCGGCGACGCTCCGAACCTCAGCATGATCGCGTCGGCGACCGCTCTCATCGCCGGCATCATGTCGATCCTCATGGGCGTCGTGGCGAACTTCCCGCTCGCGATGGCGGCGGGCCTCGGCCTCAACGCGGTCGTGACCTACTCGATCGCCGCGATCCCTGGCGTGACCTGGGCCGACGCGATGGGCGTCATCGTAATCGAGGGCCTGCTCATCCTGCTCCTCGTGCTCACCGGGTTCCGCGAGGCCGTCTTCCGAGCCGTCCCGACGCCGCTGAAGACCGCGATCGGGGCGGGCATCGGCCTGTTCATCACGCTCATCGGCCTCGCGAACGCGGGCTTCGTGACCGGCGACGGCGCGACCATCCTCGCCCTCGGCAACCTCGGCACGTGGCCGATCCTCGTCTTCGTCGTGGGGCTCGTCCTCGCGATCGTCCTGCACGCGCGCCGGGTGAAGGGCGCCATCCTCATCTCGATCCTCGTCGCGACCGCGCTCGCGATCCTCCTCGAGAACACCCTCCACATCGGCGCGCGCGGCGACGAGAACCCCGGCGGCTTCAACTCGCCCCCGACGTTCTCGGGCGTCATCGCCGTGCCCGACTTCTCCCTCATCGGGCAGTTCAACCTGCTCGGCTCGGTGCAGAGCATCGGCATCGTCACCCTCGTGCTGCTCGTCTTCACGCTGCTGCTCGCCGACTTCTTCGACACCATGGGCACGATGGTCGCGATCGGCGCCGAGGCGAAGCTGCTCGACGCGAACGGGAACCCGCCGCGCACGAAGCAGATCCTCATCGTCGACTCGCTCGGCGCCGTCGCGGGCGGCGTGGGCTCGGTGTCCTCGAACACCGCCTTCGTCGAGTCGACCGCGGGCGTCGGCGACGGCGCGCGGACCGGCCTCGCGTCGGTCGTCACCGGCATCGCGTTCCTGCTCTCGACCCTCTTCGCGCCGCTCGTCGCGCTCGTGCCCTACGAGGCCGCGGCCCCCGCGCTCGTGCTCGTCGGCTTCCTCATGCTCACGCAGGTCGCCGGCATCGACTGGAAGAACATCGAGGTCGCCCTGCCGGCCTTCCTCACGATCGTCATCATGCCGTTCACGTACTCGATCGCCGACGGCATCGGCGCGGGCTTCATCGCCTACATCATCGTGAAGCTCGCCCGCGGCAAGGTCGGCGACGTGCACTGGCTCATGTGGCTCGTCGGCGCGCTCTTCGTCGTGTACTTCACGATCGAGCCGATCCGGGCGCTGCTCGGGGCGTAGCGCTCACTCCGGCAGCGGCACGCCGTGCGCCTGCGCGCAGTCGACGACCGATGCGATGTAGGCCGCGCGGCGCGCGGGCGTGAGCCACGCGGCCTCGAACGAGTTGATCGCGAGCCGGGCGAGGTCGGCGGCGGAGAGATCCGCGTGCTCCGCGAGGGCGACGTAGTTGTCGGCGACGTAGCCGCCGAAATAGGCCGGATCGTCGGAGTTGACCGTCACCCGCACGCCCTCGCGCAGGAGCTGGACGATCTCGTCCGCCTTCATCTCCTCGGTCACGAACGAGTTCGATACGGGGCAGGTCGTGAAGCCGAGCCCGCGCTCGCGGGCGACGGCGACGAGCGCCGGGTCCTCGACGATGTTCGTGCCGTGGTCGATGCGGTCGACGCCGATCTCCTCGATCACCTGGCGGATGTGCTCGATCGAGCCGGGCTGGTCGATGTCGCAGTGCATCGTCGTGAAGAAGCCCTCCGCCTTCGCACGGGCGAACACCTCGGCGAACTTCGCCGGCGGGTTGCCGCGCTCGTCCGAATCGAGTCCGACCCCGATGATCCAGGCACGGTAGGGCAGCGCCTCCATGAGGGTCGACATCGCGTGCTCCGCCGTGAAGTCGCGGAGGAAGCAGAGGATGAGCTCGGCCGAGACGCCGAGCTCATCCTGCGCGCGCACGACCGCACGGCGGTAGCCGGCGATGACGTCGGCGAACGGCACCCCTCGGCTCGTGTGCGCCTGCGGGTCGAAGAACATCTCGACGTGGACGACGCCCTGCTCCCTCGCCTTCTGGAGGTACGCCCACGCGAGATCGTGGAAGTCGTCGGCGGTCTGCAGCACGGTCATCGCGGGGTAGTACACGGCGAGGAAGCTCGTCAGATCGGTGAAGTCGTAGCTGGCGACGACGTCCTCGACGGTCTTCTCGGCGAGCGCGATGCCGTTGCGGGCGGCGAGCGCGAACTTCAGCTCCGGCTCGAGGGTCCCTTCGAGGTGGAGGTGCAGCTCGGCCTTCGGCAGGGCGCGCGCGAACGCGCGGAGGTCGGTGGTCATGGGTTCCCTTCGATGCGAGCTCAGGCGCGATCCGCCATGCCCATCCGGGCGAGGACGACGGACTCGACGACGGCCACGAGATTGTAGATCACGAGGGCCGCGGCCGTGACGAGCACGACCGCCGACCACAGGGCGGAGAACTGCGCCTGCGAGCTGTACGCGCCCACGGCTCCGCCGATCCCGCCGCCCACCGCGAGCCACTCGGCCAGCAGCGCGCCCGTGATGGCCCCCGGCACCGAGATCCGCACGGCGGCGAGGAGCGAGGGCAGCGCGCTCGGCAGCGCGACCTTCCGCAGGGCCGTCCACGCCGATCCGCCGTAGACGTGGATGACGTCGCTCATCTGCGGAGAGACCTGCCGCAGCCCGAACACGATGTTGACGAGCGCCGGGAACAGCACGACGATGCCGCCGATCACCGCGACGGTGGCCGCGCTGCGCCCGAACAGGAGGATGATGACGGGCGCCATCGCCACGAGCGGCACCGAGCGCAGCAGCATCGCGAGCGGCATGAGCGCGTGCTCGAGCCCCCGGCTCAGCTGGAACCCGATCGCGACGAGCAGCGCGACGACGAGCCCCGCGACGAACCCGATCGCGGCGTCCTGGAGCGTGGTGACGAGCTGGCCCATCAGCAGCGCACGGTTCTCCGCCGCCTCGGGTGCCGTGACGAGGAAGGTCCAGACGTCGAGCGGCCCCTTCCCGACGTAGGGCGAGACGCCCGTCGCCCACAGCAGGCCCTGCCAGAGGACGAGCACCGCCGCGAGCGTGAGGCCGAAGGTCGCGAGACTCGATCCGAGCGCGCGGAGGGTGGCCCTGCGCGCCTCGCGCCGGATGCCCGCCGCGGCGCCTCCCGCGCTCATGCCGCGCCCTTCGCCCAGGGCGCGACGAGACGCGCGACGGCGCCGAGGAGCGCGAATCCGGCGAGCGCGACGAGACCCGACACGAGCGCGAGGCCCCACACGCGCGGCGCGTCGAGGCCCTGCTGGGCGGCGATCATCGCCGGCCCGACGCCGGACTGCACCTTGCCGAAGAACTCGCCGAGCACCGCGCCGAGGAAGGCGGCCGGCACGGCGACCTGGAGGGCGTTCAGGACGGATGGCAGCGCCGCGACGATGCGGACCTTGCGCAGCTGCATCAGACGCGAGCCGCCGTAGACGGTCACGACGTCGAGAGCGGAGCGGTCGGCGGCCTTGAGGCCGAGCAGCGTGCTCACGACGGTCGTGAAGAACACCGACAGCGCCGCCAGGAACACGGCGTTGCCCGCCGGCTGCCCCGCAGGGGGCACCGGGATGATGACGACGAGCACGATGCCGATCGCGACGATCGGGATGCAGTAGGTCAGGATCGCGAGCTGCATCACGAGGCCCTCGAGGCGCGGCACGACGAGCACCGCGGCCGAGAGCACGAGGGCGATGGCGTTGCCCCACAGGTACCCGATGCCGGCCTCGGCGAGGGTGACCGCGAAGTTGCGCGCGTAGAAGTCCCATCCCGCCGAGACGATGCCGACCACGACCTCGGGCGGCGTGGGGACGGCGCGGACGCCGGCGCCCACGCCGGCGAGCGCGGTCTCGGCGAGCACCCACCATGCGATGACCACGCCCACCAGCCCGATCGCGCCGACGAGCCAGGACGGGAGGCGCACGTCCTCCCACGCGATGCGCGCGCCGCGTCCGTCCGGGGCCTGGGCCGCAACCGCCGCGAGCGCGTCGCCCGAGCCGCCGCCCACCCCGTCAGCGCTCATCGTCGCCCCCTCCGAACAGGAGCTCCGATGCCTGGTCGACGTACGCGTGGAACTCGGGCGTGCGCATGAGCTCGGGGGTGCGCGGCCGCGGCAGGTCGATGTCCATGACCGCCTTGACGCGCCCGGGCCGAGGGCTCATCACCGCGACCTTGTCGCTGAGGAAGATCGCCTCCGAGATGCCGTGCGTCACGAGCAGCGTCGTCGCGGGCTTCTCGGTCCAGATGCGCAGCAGCTCGAGGTTGAGCCGCTGCCGCGTCATGTCGTCGAGCGCGCCGAAGGGCTCGTCGAACAGCAGCACGTCGGGCTTCAGGACGAGCGAGCGCGCGATCGAGACGCGCTGGCGCATCCCGCCGGAGAGCTGCGCGGGGCGCGCCTTCTCGAAGCCGGTGAGGCCGACGAGATCGATGAGCTCGCGCACGTAGTCCCTGTCGACAGGCCGGCCGGCCACCTCGAACGGCAGCTGGATGTTGGCCTGCACGCTGCGCCACGGCAGCAGCGCCGCGTCCTGGAACGCGATGCCCAGCCGGTTCTCGCGGCGCAGGTCCTCTGGGCTGCGTCCGTCGACGAGGATCGTGCCGCTCGTGGGCTCCTCGAGGCCCGCGAGGATCCGCAGGATGGTCGACTTGCCGCACCCGGACGGTCCGAGGAGCGAGAGGAACGCTCCCCGATCGGTGTGCAGGTCGGCGTCCTGCAGAGCCACGACGCTGCGGCGCCCCGAGCGGAACACCTTGTTCAGCCCCGTGATCTGCAGCCCGGTCCCCGCCGTCGATGCGGGGATCGCGGGGATGGCCGTGTCGGTCACGTGTGCTCCTTGGGTTGTCGGGATGCCGGGAAGGGCCGGCCGGGTCGGCCGGCCCTTGGCTGCGCTCAGCCGGCGTACGCCACGAGGTCGGGGTTCTCCTCGTAGACCTCGGCGAGGAGGCTCATGTCGAACAGCTCCTCGGCGGTGACGTCGATGCCCGCCCCCGCAAGGCTCGCGATCGTGCGCTCCTGGAGCTCCTCGCTGATCGTGAACAGGCCGCTCTCCTCGGTGTCCGCCGAGACGACCAGCGCGTTCTGCGCCTCGGAGCCCGCGAGCGTCTTCTCCGGGTCGAGGTCGAGATCGGTGCCGTACTCCTCCATCGCGAGGTCGGCGCCGCGCTGCGGGTCGGCGAGCGCGTCGGTCCAGCCGCGGATCTCGGCGACCAGGAACGCCTTGAGCATCTCGCGCTCGGTCTCGATCGTCTCGTCCGTGACGGTGACCGTCTCCGCCACGAACGGCAGGCCGTTGTCGGCGAAGGCGAGGTTGACTGTGTCGAGCCCCGCGAGGTCGAGCGTGATGGCCTCGTTCGTGAGGTAGGCGATGAACCCGTCGACCTCCCCGTTCACGAGGGGCGCGGGGTCGTACTGGACCGGCACGACCTCGACGTCGGCGGGGTCGATGCCGTTGGCCGCGAGGAGCGCCTGGAAGAGCGACGTGTTCGAGTCCTGCACGCCGATCCGCTTCCCGACGAGGTCGGCCGGCGTGGCGATGTTCCCGCCGTCGGCGAGCGAGAGCACCGTGAACGGGTTGGCCTGGAAGGTCGCGCCGATGATCTTGAGCGGGGCGCCCTCGTTCGCGATGACCGTGCCGACCGCGGCGGAGTCGCTCAGCGCGATGTCGACGCTTCCGCTCAGCAGCTCGGCGGTGCCAGTCGAGGGGCCGGGCACGAGGTTCACGGCGTCGAAGCCGGCGTCCTCGTAGTAGCCCTCGCTGTCGGCGATGTACTCGCCCGCGAACTCCTCGTTGAGGATCCAGCTGAGCTGCAGCGAGATCTCGCCGAAGCTCTCGTCGTCGCCGGCGGCGCCGCCGGCGGGCTCGCCCGCGCATCCGGCGAGCACGAGCGATGACAGGGCGACGACCGCGGCGGATGCGCCGAGCCGGGCACGAAGGGATGAAGCGGGCATGCGGGTCTCCATCTGCAGGTGGTGGTGCTCTCGGGTGAGTACTCGGCGACAGTACGGGCCTCAGATTTCGCCGACGTGCGCGCCTGTTGCGCCGGTGTTACGCGGCAGGACGCCGGTCAGCTCGGCTCGGCGCCGCGGTGCGCGACGGCCTCCGCGAGCGCGCGGATGCCGAGCGCGACGTCGCCGCCGAGGACGGACTCGGCCGGATGGTGGCTGATGCCGTCCGCATTGCGCAGGAAGAGCATCCCGACATCCGTCAGCGCGCCCAGCGTCATCCCGTCGTGCCCGGCCGGGCTGAACAGCGACGCCGGCTCGGCGCTCGCGACGCTCGCGCGGATGCCCTCGCGCACGACGTCCTGCAGGAGCGGTGCGCAGAAGAGCGCGGGAGCGCTGTGCACCTCGCGCGCGTGCCAGCGGAGCCGCCGCCTGCCCATGATCTCGTCGAGCTCGCGGGCGATCCGCTCCCACACACGGTCGCGCGCGCCGTCGAACTCGCCGCGCAGGTCGATGCTCATCCGCGTCTCGCCGGGGATGACGTTCACCGCCCCCGGGAACGCCTCGAGCTGCCCGACGGTGCCGATGATGTGGTGCTCCGATGCGCAGATGCGCTCGACCGCGAGCGCCGCCTCGCTGGCTCCGAGGAGGGCGTCGCGCCGCATGTCGTAGGGCGTGCCACCCGCGTGACGGGCCTCGCCCTCGACGACCACCTGGAACCGCCGCGCCGAGGCGATCGACGACACCACGGCGAGCGGCTCGTCGCGACGATCGAGCTCGGGCCCCTGCTCGATGTGCGCCTCGAGGTAGCCGACGAGCTGCCCGGGGGCGCGAGCGGCGTCGCGGATGGCGGCCGCGTCCAGTCCGAAGGCGCGGTGCGCGTCGCGGAGCGTGATCCCGTCGGCGTCCTCCAGATCCCACCAGGCGTCGTCCCAGGTGCCCGCGACGGCCGACGACCCGAGCAGCGCGCGTCCGAAGCGCGTGCCCTCCTCGTCGGCGAACGCCGCCACCTCGATCCCGAACGGGAACGGCGACCGCCACCCGCCGTCCGCCGACGCGACCCGGAGGATGCGCACGACCTCGATCGCCATGAGCACGCCGACGATGCCGTCGAAGCGCCCCGCGTCGATCACGGTGTCGAGATGCGAGCCGAGCATGAGCACGGGCGCGTCGCGATCGGCCGCGGGGAGGAGCCCGAGCTGATTGCCCGCGGCGTCCTGCCGGGTGGTCATCCCGACCTCGCGCATCCACGCGTCGGCGAGCGCGTTCACCCGCGCGTGCTCGGGCGAGAGGTACACGCGCGTGATGGCTCCGCTGTCGGCGCTGATCCGCGCGAGCTCGTCGCAGCGCGCCATGACGCGGCGGGCGGCCGCGGCGATCTGCTCGGGCGCGAGCGCGAGACGCGAGGCGATCATGCGAGCACCTCCTCGCGCACCGCGGCGCGGAAGACATCGCCGGCCGCCTCGACCCCGCCGCCCGCCGCGACGGCGACGCCGAAGCGGCGCAGGACCGCCTCGAGCGCCGCGAGCGTGACGAGAACCGCGTCCTTGCGCGCGTTGTAGCCCATCGTGCCGATCCGCCAGACCCGGCCGTGCAGCGGCCCGAACGACGTGCCGATCTCGACGCCGAAGTCGTCGAGCAGCGCCTCGCGCACGGCGTCCGCCGGCACGCCATCCGGGACCTCGACCGCGACGACGTTGTTCATCCGGTGCGCGACATCGCCGAAGACGCCCAGCCCGAGACCGCGGACTCCCGCGAGCATCGCGGCGCCCGCCAGCCGGTGCCGCTCGATCACCGCCTCGCGCCCCTCCTCGAGGAGCACGGCCGCGCACTCCCGCGCCGCGTAGAGCATCGAGGTCGCCTCGGTGTGGTGGTTGAGGCGTCGCGGCCCCCAGTAGTCGAGGATCATGCCGAGGTCGAAGTAGTTCGTGCGGACGAAGTCGGCGGCGCTCGCGTCGGCGTCCTCGCGGATGCCCGCCTCGACGCGCGAGCGCGAGCGGATGACCGACACGGCGCGCTCCGAGAGCGTGAGCGGCGCCGAGCCGCTGGGCCCGCCGAGGCACTTCTGGAGCCCCGCGGTGGCGGCGTCGACCCCCCAGGCGTCGGCGAGGAACGCGTTCCCGCCGAGCGAGGCCGTCGCGTCGGTGTAGAAGAGCGCGCCGTGCCGCTCGCAGATCGCGCCGATCTCGTCGAGCGGCTGGTTCATCGTCGTGGAGGTGTCCCCCTGAACGAGCGCGAGCACCGCCGGCTTCACGCGCGCGACCGCCTCCTCGATGAGCGAGGTCGGCACCACCTGGCCCCACGGGACCTCGACGACGTGCACCTCGGCGAGCGCGCGCTCCGCGATCTCCGCGAGCAGATGCCCGAACCGCCCGAAGACCGGCACGAGCACCCGGTCGCCCGGGCGGATGAGCGACATGAGCGCCGCCTCGATGCCGGCGCGCGCGGTGCCGTCGACGAGAAGCGTCGCGTCGTTCCGCGTCGCCCACACGCGACGGTAGAGCTGCTGCGTCTCGCGCATCGTCGCGGTCATGAACGGGTCGTACTGCCCGACGAGCTGCGCCGACATCGCGCGCAGGACGCGCGGATACGCCGAGATGGGGCCGGGGCCCATGAGGAGGCGGGCGGGCGGGTCGAGCGGGGCGGTGATCGTCATGATGTGCTGCTTCCGAGTGGGGCGGTCGGGAGGGGACGGCGCGGGCTCACGACACGGCGTCGGCGAGCGCCCGCGCCAGGCGGACGAGGGAGAGGTCGGAGCCGGCCCGCCCGATGAGCCCCACCCCGACGGGAGCAGGACCGAGGGCGGACGGGACGGTCAGGAGCGGAGCCGAGATCGAGGGCGCTCCCGCCACCGCGGCGGGAGCCGTGAGCCGGAGGGTGGCGGTGCGGATGGCGTCGATCTCGTCGGGCTCGGCGGTGCGGGACGGCGCGGGGCCGGGGACGACGGGGAGGATCAGCACCGCGTCGCCGACGAGCGCGCGCACGCGCGCGGCGAACGGGCGCAGCTGCTCGCGCGCCGCCTGCTCGGCGAACGGGGTCACCTCCGCCGCGGCGGCGAAGCGGGCGGCGACGGCTCCGCCGAGCGCCCCGGGATGCGCGTCCAGCCACGCCCCGTGCACTCGCCAGGCCTCGGCGGCCTGGACCGTGCGGAACCGCTCGTGGCAGGCCGCGAGGTCGCCGATCGAGACGCGCTCGATCGGCGCGGTGCGGCCGAGCGCCGCGAGCAGCTCCTCGAACGCCTCGCGCACGGCGGGCTCGACGAGCTCGAGCGCCTCGACGGGGACGCGGAAGCGCCACGGCAGCGGCGCCTCGGCGTCGCCGTCGAGGCACCACGAGGCCACCCGCTCGAGCGTCTCGCCGTCGCGCGTGAGCCATCCGACCGTGTCGAACGCGGGCGCGAGCGGCAGCACGCCGCGTCGCGGGACCCGGCCGTGCGTGGTCCGCAGGCCCCACAGCCCCTGATAGGACGCCGGTACGCGGATGGAGCCCGCGGTGTCGGTCGCGAGGCCGATGTCGGCCTGGCCCAGCGCGACGGCCGACGCGGGCCCGCTCGACGACCCGCCGGGGAGAGCCCCGGGGAGGGCCCCGTTCGGCGGGGTGCCGTAGTGCGCGTTGTCCCCCGCGATCGAGTAGGCGAACTCGTCGGTGCGCGCGATCCCGCGCAGCGCAGCGCCCCCGCCGAGCAGGGTCGACACGGCGGGCGCGGTCGTCGTGGCGGGCCGCGCCTCGTCGAGGTAGGCGGGATTGCCCGCGCCGATCCTGCTCCCGGCGATCGCGAAGAGGTCCTTGACCGCGAACGAGAGGCCCGAGAGGGGGCCGTCGGCCACCGCCGGCGCGAGGGGCTCGCCGACCTCGCGCCAGATCGCGCGGTCGAAAGCCCGCGGCCGCGCGGAGACGTGCGCGGCGACGATGCGCCATCCTGCCGCCGTGCGGCGCCAGATCTGGGTCTGCAGCCCTCGCCCGCCCGCGTCGAAGCGCGAGACCGAGACGAGCAGGGCCGTCCCGTCGGCGAGGGGACGGTGCTCGATCCGCTCGATGGCGCGCGGCGCGACTCCGCCCCGCTGCGCGCGGAACGCGCTGATCGCGTCGTGCCCCACGAGGAGGCCGCCCTCGTCTCCGCGCAGCGTGTCGGGGGCGTCGTCGAACCACGCATCGAGCGCATCGAGGTCGTTCGCGACCACGGCCCGCTCGTACGCGTGGAACGCGTCGAGCAGCTCGGCCGGAACCGTCTCGTCGCCCGGGATCCGCGGCGGCGCCTGCACGGCCGTCGCGTCACGCATCGGCGGCCTCGATCGCGGCGAAGTCGGCCTCGCGGATGCGCGCGTGCACGCCGCACACGACGTCGACGACCTGCGAGATGTCGAAGTCGACCGCCGCCGACAGGTAGGCGTAGGCGAGATGCTCGTCCATCCCCCATCGCGCCTGCAGGAGCGCGATCGCCTCCGTCGTGCACGCCCGCATCGCCGCATCGAGATCCGGGTCGAGGCCCGTCGGGACGAGGTGGTCGGCCGTGCGCACGAGCGGGCCGGCGATGCGTCCGAAGGCGCGCTCGGCCGCGGCGGCGGGCACGACGTCGAAGCGGAGGGTCGCCCGCAGCGAGGCCTCGAGCGCCGTGAGCGCGACCTCGCCGTCGCCCTGCGCGAAGTGGGGGTCGCCCACGTACGCGAGCGCGCCCTCGACCTGCACGGGGAGGTAGAGCGACGAGCCCGCCGTCAGGAGGTTGATGTCGATGTTGCCGCCGTGCGCACCGGGCGGGACCGAATGCGCGCGCTCCGGCCCGGCCGGCGCGACGCCCATCGTGCCGAGGAACGGCGCGAGCGGGAAGACGACGTCGCGCGCTCCGCCCTCGGTCGCGGGGAGCGCTCCGACGAGGCGGCCTGCGCGCTCCTCGACCGGGGCGAAGACGCTGACCGTCCGGCCGCTGCGCGGCAGCACGCCGGGCAGCGCCCCCTTGCCGTGTCGATTCGAGATGACGCCGTACGGAACCCGCGGCTCGAGCGCGACGACGGTGATCCGGAGGAGGTCGCCCGGCTGCGCGCCCTCCACGCGGATGGGACCGGTGACGACGTGCGGGCCGTCGGCGACGGGGTCGCGCGGCACCGATGCGGCGATCGCGACCGCGTCGTCGAGGACGGCGCCCGCGGGGACGCCGTGCTGCGCGAAGAACGCGACCGGGTCCTGGCCCTGGTCGGGCAGCAGCCCCTCGTGGCTGACCGTGTCGACGATGATCGTCTCGCCCGACGCGATCGTGAGGACGGGCTCGTCCTCGCCGCTCGGGAGCCGCCCCCACCGCACGGTCTCGGGCGACGACGTCAGGTACGTCGCGCCGTCGGGCAGGCCGCGACCGGGCTGCAGGATCGGGATGTCGGCGAAGCGCGCCGGCGCTGCGGCCGCTCCGAACCGGTTCCGCTCGGCGGTGTCGATGGTCATGCGCTGGCCTCCGTCAGGGTCGCGGTCGTCGTGGGGGCGAGCACCTCGTGCCCGCGTCGTGCGCGCAGTCCGGTGCCGTGCGCGTGGATGAGCTCGCCGTGCAGGTAGGTCTCCCGGACGATCCCGCGCAGACGCGCGCCCTCCCACGGCGACATGGGGTTCCGGTAGGCGAGCGATGCGGCATCGAGCACGTACTCGGCCTCGGGGTCGAACACGACGAGGTGGGCCGGCGCCCCCGGGGCGATGCGGCCGCGGTCGCCGAGGCGCACGAGGTCCGCTGGCCCGGTCGTGAACGCCGGCAGGATGGCCTCGAGCGGCAGGCCCCGGCGGCGCGCCTCGGTCCACACGGCCGACAGCCCGGTCTGCACACCCGCGATCCCGCCCCACGCGAGCCCGAGGTCGGCGACGCCCTTGAGATCGAAGGTCGCGGGCGAGTGGTCGCTCACGATCGCCGCGATCGTGCCGTCGAGGACGCCCGCCCACAGGGCGTCCTGGTTCGCGCCGTCTCGGATGGGCGGGCAGCACTTGAAGCGGCCCTGGCCGTCCGGCAGCTCGTCGGCGCGCAGGGTCAGGTAGTGCGGGCACGTCTCCACGGTG
The DNA here is from genome assembly GCF_035188445.1 of Microbacterium sp. JZ37. Lineage (NCBI taxonomy): Bacteria > Bacillati > Actinomycetota > Actinomycetes > Micrococcales > Microbacteriaceae > Microbacterium > Microbacterium sp. JZ37. The sequence continues at coordinate 3,196,965 of NZ_CP045253.1, forward strand.
ATGCGGACGCCGTCGGCCCGGGCCGCGCGCACGAGGTCGAGCGCCTCCGCGGCCGAGACGTGCACGATGTGCACGCGGGCCCCGGTCCGCCGGGCCGCCTCGATCACGAGGCGGATCGCCTCGACCTCCGCGCGAGGAGGGCGCGATGCCACGAAATCGGTGAACACGGGGCCCGCGGCGTCGGACAGGTGCTCCTCGAGCTCGGCGTGCGCGATGAGCAGGCCGTCGCGCGCGGCGAGCTCGGCGAGCGCCGTCTCCAGCTGAGCGGCGTCGAGGTGCCCGAACTCGTCGATCCCGCTCGGGGCGAGGAAGCACTTCACCCCGACGACCCCCGCGTCGAGCAGAGTGCCGAGGGCGCCGAGGTTCTCGGGCACGGCGCCGCCCCAGAACGCGACGTCGACCGCGAGCTTGCCGGCAGCGGCCCGCCGCTTCGCGGCGAGCGCGGCGGGCGTCGTCGTGACGGGCACCGAGTTGAGCGGCATCTCGACGAGCGTCGTCACGCCGCCCGCGGCGGCCGCCGCCGTGCCGGTGGCGAAGCCCTCCCACGCGGTGCGCCCCGGCTCGTTGAGGTGCACGTGGCTGTCGACGAGGCCAGGGAGCAGCACCTCCGCGTCGGCGAGCACGACCTCGGCGTCGGGGTCGAACGGCTCCACGCCGGCCACGCGGCCGTCGGCGATGCGCACGGTGGCGGCCGCGAAGGCGCCGCCCACGAGCACGCGCCGCGCGGCGATGGCGGAGACGGGGCCGCTCATGCGGTCACGCTCCCCGCGACAGCCGCGTCGCGCGCCAGGGGCTCGCGGTGCGGCGGCGTCGCGTACTCGTCGCGCTTGCTCGTGCCCACGCCCATCCGCGCCATCGCCGAGACGAGCCCGACCGCCGCGGCGACGCCGTCGACGACCGGGACGCCCACGCGCTCGGACAGGTGCGCGCAGAGGTCGGCCATGCCTGCGCAGCCGAGCACGACGGCGTCGGCGCGGTCCTCCCACGCGACGCGCTCGCACCACGCGGCGATGCGCTCGACGGCCGCGGGGTCGGCCTCCTCGAGGTCGAGGACGGGGATGCCCGTGCCGTAGGCGGCGACGCACGCGCGCTCGAACCCGTAGCGGAGCACGAGGTCCTCGGCGCGGCCGAGCGTGCGCGAGAGCGTCGTGACGATCCCGAAGGTCCGCCCGGTGAGGGCGGCGACGTGCATAGCGGCCTCCGCGATCCCGACGACGGGTGCGTCAACGAGCTCGCGCGCGGCGTCGAGGCCGGGGTCCCCGAAGCACGCGACGATGTAGCCGTCGCTGCCGCCCGCCGCCTGGTCGCGCCGGATGGCGTCGACGACCGCGGCCGCCGCGTGCACCTCGTCGAGGTGACTCTCGATCGCGGCCGGGCCGTCGCCCTCCGCGGGGCACACGGCGACGACCTCGACGTCGGGGGCGGCCGCCTCCCGGGCCGCGGCGGCGATCTTGGCCGTCATGGCCCGGGAGGTGTTGGGGTTGATGAGGGTGATGCGCATCAGCGGACCTGGGCGTCCTCTTCTTCGTCGGAGGCCGCGAGCGCGGCCTCGGCCTGCGCGACCGCCAGCGAGGCGGTCGCGGTGTCGGGGTACTCCTCGAGCACGTCCTCTGCCGTGCCGTCGGAGACGCCGGCGGTCTCGCCGTCGAACACGGGAACGGTCGGTCGGGCGCGCTCGAGCAGCGTGAAGATGGCGAAGCCGAGACCGCACCCGATGAACCACGTGAAATCGCCGATCGCGCCCCACGCGGGGTCGATCGCTCCGGCGAACACGAGGGACTTGGGCACGATCGCGAGGAGGATGGTCGGCACGCCCGCGCCCGCGACCGCCCACAGCGCGTTCGGGTTGTAGCCGCGGCGATACCAGTAGGCGCCCTGCTCGGACATCGTGTACATGTCGTCGACGCGGATCCGCTGACGCGCCACCACGTAGTACCCCGCGATGAGGATGCCGAACAGCGGGCCGATGAGGGCCGACAGGATGCCGAGCGTGTAGTGGATGGCCTGGTCGTTCGCGTACCAGTTCCAGGGCGTGAGGAGCACCGACCCGACGGCCGCGATCATCCCGCCCATCCGCCACGAGATGCGGTGGGGCGCGACGTTCGAGAAGTCGAACGCCGGCGAGATGAAGTTCGCGACGATGTTGATGCCGACCGTGGCGGTGACGAAGGTCAGACCGCCGAGCAGGATGGCGAACCAGTGGTCGATGCGCTCGACCGTGTGGATGGGGTCGGTGATGAGCTCGCCGAAGACCGGCACGGTCGCCGACGCCGTCACCACCGTGAGGATCGAGAAGAAGAGGAAGTTGACGGGCAGGCCCCAGAGGTTGCCGCGCTTCACGGCTCGGAAGCTGCGGCCGTAGCGCGCGAAGTCGCCGAAGTTCAGCATCGGCCCCGAGAAGTACGACACGACGATCGCGATGGCGGAGAGCATGACGGGGATCGAGGCCCACAGGTCGAGGGGCTCGCCGCTCGAGAGGTCGAGGCTGATGTTCTCCCAGCCCGCCTGGCTCACGAGATACACCGCGAGGACGATCATCACGACGTACACGGCGGGGCCCGCGAAGTCGATGAAGCGGCGGATGGCCTCCATGCCGTTCCAGAAGACGGCGGCCTGCGCGACCCAGAGGATCGCGTACGAGATCCATCCGAGCGCGTCGAGGCCGAGGAAGCTCGGCTCGAGGAGCGCGGCCGACGCCGGGATGAACTTGAGGAAGACGATGGTGAGGGACTCGGCGGCGAGGTACGTCTGCACCCCGTACCAGGCGATCGCGATGACGCCGCGGACGATGGCCGGGATGTTCGCGCCCTTGACCCCGAAGAGGAAGCGGTTGACGACGGGGTAGGGCACGCCCGTGCGCTGGCTCGGCTTCGCGACGAGGTTCGTGAAGAACTGGACGATGAGGATGCCGACGACGAGAGCGACGAGAACCTGCCAGCTCGCGATGCCGAGCGCGAACAGGGAGCCGGCGGTGACGTAGCCGCCGACGGAGTGCACGTCGCTCATCCAGAACGCGAAGATGTTGTAGCTCGTCCAGCGCTGGCGGCGCAGCGGGGCGAGGTCCTCGTTGGCGAGGCGGGGGTCGTAGCCGGGGCGCATGTTGCCGGAGCCGACGGGGTGGCCCGCGGCCTCCACGACGTCCTGCGGCCGGGTGGGGGAGCTGCTCTGCGACACGATGGTGCCTTTCGAGAGGAGGATGCGGTGTCGGTGGTGCTCCGGCCGATGGAGGCTTGCCGGACGAGAGGCGTGGTGTGAAGTTATCCCTTCACGTTTCCCACGCCGTGTCCCTCGTGTTTCGGCGGCGTAAATCCCGACGGCGGCTCGCTCGCGGCGCGGGCTAGCATGTCGGCGTGACCCTCTCGGCCCCCGGACCCGCTGCCGGCGTCGGGGACGCGCCCGACCCGCGCACCCTCGTGGGGCGCCGGCTCCGCGAGGCCCGGACGCTCACCGGGCTCTCGGTCTCCGCCCTCGCCCGGCGCCTCGGGATCTCCACGAGCGCGGTCTCGCAGATCGAACGCGGCGTCATGCAGCCGAGCGTCTCGCGCCTCATCGCGATCACCGACGCCCTCGGCGTCCCGCTCGCCACGGTGCTCTCCGGGTCGGTCGCCACGGGGCCCGACGACGGGTCGTACGCTCTCGAGCGCGCCGCGGACGCCGCGTACCTCGAGCTCGGCGGAGGCGTCGTCTTCCGCCGCCTCGCTCCCGGCGACAGCCCCGGCATCGACTACTTCGAGTCGATCTACCCGCCCGGCAGCACGGCGTCGTCGAAGGATCAGCTCTTCCGCCACGAGGGGTACGAGGTCGGCGAGGTGCTCTCCGGCGAGCTCACGATCGACTTCTCGGACGAGGTCGTCGTGCTGCGCGCGGGCGACACCATCCGGTACCCCTGCGACAAGCCGCACCGCCTGCACAACACGGGCGATGAACCCGCCGTCGCCCGCTGGCTCATCGTCCATCCGCCCTCGGCCGACTGAGCGAACCGCCCCGCGTTACCGCGCCGAAATACGCCGCCCCTAGCGTGGCGGCATGCTCCTGGAGGACTTCGACCGCGCGCCCGCTCCCGACGCCGCGGCGGTCGCGCGGGTGTGGGCGGATGTCCCGAGCTGGGTCGACGCGCTCGTCGCGTCCCGACCGCACGGGTCGCTCGATGCGCTGCTCGCGAGGGCGGCCGAGGAGGCCGCGGCCTGGGGCGAGCGCGAGCTCGACGCGGCGCTCGCGCACCATCCGCGGATCGGCGATCGTCCGACGGGAGACAGCGCGGAGGCGGCCGCCTCCCGGCGCGAGCAGGCGGCCATGGCCGACGCCGACGCCGAGGTCGCCGCGCGGATGGCCGAGGGCAACGCGGCCTACGAGGCGCGCTTCGGCCGGGTGTTCCTCATCCGCGCCGCGGGCCGCTCCCCCGTCGAGATGCTCGGCGAGCTCGACCGCCGGCGCGCGAACGACGACGCCGCCGAGGTCCGCGAGGCGTGCGGGCAGCTCCTCGAGATCGCCCTCGCCCGCATCCGCGCGGCCTTCGCCGCGCCATCCGAGACCGCGCCATCCGCCGCCGCGCCATCCGAGGAGACCCGATGACCGAGCTGACGACCCATGTGCTGGATGCCGCGAGCGGACGCCCCGCGGCCGGCATGGCCGTCGCCGTGCGCACCGCGGGCGCCGTCGTCGCGACGGCCGCGACCGACGCCGACGGGCGCGCGGCGCTGGGAGCGCTCGGCGCGGGCGAGCACACGCTGGTCTTCGACACCGGCGCGTGGTTCGCGGCGCGCGGCGTCGAGGCGTTCTATCCGTCCGTCGCCGTCGCCTTCCGGGTCGACGGCGAGCCGCACGCGCACGTGCCGCTCCTCCTGAGCCCGTTCGCGTACTCCACCTATCGAGGGAGCTGATCCATGAGCGACGTGTCCGTGCACCTGGGACCGCACAAGTACGGCAAGGCCGAGAACCGCCTCGTGCGGATCACGCGGGACACCGCCCGGCACGAGATCGAGGACCTCACGGTCACCTCGCAGCTGCGCGGCGAGGCGTTCGCCGACTCGTTCCTGACCGGCGACAACGCGAAGGTCATCGCCACCGACACGCAGAAGAACACGGTGTTCGCATTCGCGAAGACGCACGGCGTGGGCTCGCCCGAGCGCTTCCTCTCCCTCCTCGCCGAGCACTTCACGACCGAGTTCGACTGGGTCGAGGGAGGGCTGTGGCAGGCCGAGCAGCACGTGTGGGAGCGCATCGTCGTCGACGGCTCCGGCCACGATCACGCGTTCGTGCGCACGGGGCGCGGCACGCGGCTCGCCGCCGTCCAGGTCGCGGATGGCGGCACCCACGTACTGGGCGGCGTGAAGGACCTCGTCGTCCTGAAGTCGACGGGATCGGAGTTCCGGGGGTTCCCGAGGACGCCGTTCACGACCCTCCCCGAGACCGACGACCGCATCATGGCGACGTCGGTCACGGCGCGCTGGCGCTTCCTTCCCGAGGCGGTCGCGGAGGGCGTGGACTACAACGGCGTGTACGAGGAGGTCACGGCCGTGCTCCTCGAGCGGTTCGCCGTCGTGCACTCGCTCGCCCTGCAGCAGACCCTCTTCGCGATGGGGCGCGCGGCGATCGAGGCGCGGCCCGAGCTCGCGGAGATCCGCTTCGCGATGCCGAACCGGCACCACTTCCTCTACGACCTCGCGCGCTTCGACCTCGAGAACGAGGGCGAGGTGTTCATCGCCGACGACCGCCCCTACGGGCTCATCGAGGGGACGGTCGTGCGCGACGGCGTCGACGACGCGCCCGCGGCCTGGGCCGACGTCCCGACGTTCATCTGACGTCACGCCGCTCCTCGGTCTGCCCCTCGGTCTGCCCCTCCCTCCAGTCCGTCGTCCCCTCTTCTCCCCCGCCTCTCCCGCCCAGGTCGCACTCCGCGTCCCCAAACGCCGTCTTACGGACGCGAAGTGCGACCCGGACAAGACCCTCCTCGCCCAGGTCGCACTCCGCGTCCCCAAAAGCCCCCTTACGGACGCGAAGTGCGACCTGGACAAGACCCTCCCCGCCCTGCCCGCCCCGCCCGCCGAGGGCGGCCGTTCAGCGGCCGGGGTCGCCTTCGGGCGCGACGACGTGCGCGTCGACCGGGTTGCCGTCCTTGTCGACGGCCGGCAGCTCCTGACCGCTCTCGTCGCGGAACCGCACAGGGGTGAGACCGGCCCCCACCGCCTCGGAGGAGACGAGGGCGATCGCGGCGGTCGAGCGCACGCCGTCATACGACCCCACGACCGGGTCGGCGCCGTACCTCTCCTTCGCCGAGCGCGAGTTCAGCAGGAGGTTGAGCAGGATGGCCGCGATCGCGCCCGCGGAGATACCCGAGTCGAAGATGAGCGTGAACGCGTCGGGGAAGCGCGCGTAGATCTCCGGCGCGACCGTCGGCAGCAGGGCGATGCCGACCGAGACCGCGACGACGAGCACGTTGCGGTTGTCGAAGCGGACCTTCGCGAGCGTCCGGATGCCGCTGGCCGCGACCATCCCGAACAGCGCGATCCCCGCGCCGCCGAGCACGGCCCGCGGGACGCCCTCGACGATCGCCGAGACCGGCGGCAGCAGGCCGAGGACGACGAGGATGCCGCCCGCCATCGTCGCGACCCAGCGCGAGCGCACGCCCGTGAGCGAGACGAGCCCCACGTTCTGGGCGAACGCCGTGTAGGGGAAGGTGTTGAAGACACCGCCGATGACGGTGCCGAGCCCATCGGCGCGCAGCCCGTCGGCGAGCTGACGACGGCCCACAGGGCGCTCCACGATCTCGCCGACGGCGATCATGTCGCCCGTCGTCTCGGTCATGATGACGAGGCCCACGACGAGCATCGAGACGATCGAGGCGATCTCGAAGGTCGGCAGTCCGAAGTGGAACGGCGTGACGATGCCGAACCACGCCGTGTCGGCCACGCCCGACCAGTCGACCATCCCGGGGACGGCGAGTGCGGCGAGGGTGCCGACGACGAGCCCCAGGAGCACGGAGATGCGGGCGAGCGCCCGCGGAGCGAACCGCTCGACGAGGACGATGAAGAGCAGGGTCCCAGCCGCGAAGGCGAGGTTGAGCGGGTCGGCAGCGCCGTCCTCCGCGCCGTCGATCACCCACCCGGCCGCGACGTCCATGAGGGACAGGCCGATGATGAGGATGACGGTGCCGGTGACGAGCGGCGGGAAGAAGCGCAGGAGCTGCGAGAAGAACGGCGCGACGAGGATCATGAAGAGGCCGCAGGCGATGGTCGCGCCGTAGATCGCCGTGATGCCGTGCTGCGTTCCGATCGCGATCATGGGGCCGACCGCGGCGAAGGTGACGCCCTGCATGAGCGGCAGGCGCACGCCGAACCGCCAGAACCCGATCGACTGCACGATCGTCGCGATGCCCGCGACGAAGAGGTCGGCGCTGATCAGGTACGCGAGGTCGGCGCCGCCGAGCCCGATCGCGCCGCCGACGATGAGCGGGACGGCGACGGCGCCCGCGTACATCGCGAGCACGTGCTGGAGGCCGAGAGGGAACAGCCGCGCGAGCGGCGGGATCGAGTCGACGGTGTTCGCGTCGCGGGAGGAGGTCGTCATGCCGCGACGCTAATGACGCGGTGTTGCCCGGGCGTTTCGTGAAGGAGTCACTTCATGACGAGCGCCTCAGGGGCCGCGTCAGGCGGACTCGTGCGCCGTGAAGAGCGTGTGCACGTCGCCCGCGACGGCCCGGCCGCCCAGATCGACGAGCTCGAGCACGACGGCCGACCCGGCCACCTCGGCGCCGAGGTCCCGGATGAGCTGCTGGGCGGCCGCGAGCGTCCCGCCGGTCGCGAGCACATCGTCGAGGAGCAGGACGCGCTCCCCCGGCCTGAGGACGCCCGGAGCCTCGATCGCCGCCGACCCGTACTCGAGGTCGTACGACACGGCGGCCGCCGGCTTGGGCAGCTTCCCGGCCTTGCGGATCGGCAGCACACCGACTCCGGCGATGGCCGCGACATACCCCGCGAGCAGGAACCCGCGCGCCTCGATGCCGCCGACGATGTCGAACCGGCCCTCGAACGGCTCGACGAGCGCGGCGCACGCGACGCGGAGAGCCTCGGGGTCGGCCAGCAGCGGCGAGATGTCACGGAACAGGATGCCCGGCTCCGGGTAGTCCGGAGTGAGGTCGATGAGCGATTCGGCACGGGCGAGGGCGTCGTTCACCTGCCCAGGCTACCGGCGCCGCCTGGACGGCCGCGGGGGCGGTGCTCCCGGTTCGGGGCGGGCATGAGGCAGACTGGGCGCGTGACGACGACCCTCCTCTCCGCTTCGACCGCGCTGGCGAGCACCGGCAACGACCTCGTGCCCTGGATCGTGGGCGGCGCCGTGGTGCTCGTGCTCGCGGGCGCCGGGCTCCTGGTCCTCCGCCGCCGGCAGTGACGAGCGGGGCCGCCTAGACCCGAGCCCCTGCGCGCGCATCCACCGGGCGCATCCTGGAGACGACGCCCGGCAGTCCGCCGCGCTCGGTCGCGATGACGAGCGCGACGATGCTCGCCACGGCGAACAGCGCGTCGAGCGGCGACGTCAGCATGCCGAGGAGCTGCCAGCCGCCGATGCCCGCGAGATAGCGCAGCGCGCGGGCCGCCGGCGCGGGCCCGACCCCGCCCTCCCACCGGACGAGGACGGCGTGGTCGCCCACCGTGCCGCCCGTCACGAGGACGACCGCCCCCAGGAGGACGAAGGGCACGGCGGTCGCCGCGGCGTTCGGGGCGGCGGGATCCAGCTGCGCAGCGGGGACGCCGACGACGTAGAGCTGCCACGCGTTCACGGCGATGCCCGCCGCACCGCCGGTCAGCGCGACCGCGAGCGCGTCGCACAGCATGCCGAGCAGGCGCCGCCAGATCGTCACCGGGCGCGGGGCGTCCGCCACAGGCCGTGCATCGCGGCGGGCGAGCAGCGGCCGCACGGCGAGCGACAGGGCGCCGCCGAGCAGGGCTCCCGCGGTGTTGGCGAGCAGGTCGTCGACGTCGAACAGACGGTACCCGCAGGGGTAGATGCCCCAGACGCCCGTGACCTGGGTCATCTCGATCGCGAGCGACAGCCCGAACCCGACGAGCGTCGAGACGAGCACGCCGCGCCGCCAGATGAGGCGCAGGAAGAACCCCAGCGGCACGAACAGGAGCACGTTGAGCGCGACCTGCATGACCGCGGGATTGTGCCGCAGGGCGGAGAGCGAGCCGACCGGGTAGTCGAGGATGTCGTCGACGAACTGGAACGGCCGCAGCTGCGGCGCCGCGCAGCGGATCGCGTCGGGGTCAGGGAGCGGAAGCAGCGTGTACGTCCACAGCGCGAGGCCGTAGACGAGGAAGGCGCCCCACAGCAGCAGCTGCCGGAGGGTGAGCCGGCCCTCCCGCCGATACTGCACGGCGACGAACGGCACGAACAGCAGCACCGCGAACACCGCCCCGAGCAGGACGGCGACGACAGCGGGGAGCACCTGACCGTTCACAGGCATCCACGCTATCCGAGCCCCTACCCTGGACCCATGACGCGCCTGCTCGCCGACGCCGACTCGACCCGCTGGGTGCCCGTGACCGGGCGCGGACTCCGCGGCGGCCGCCACCGGAAGGCGGCCATCCGCATGCTCCTCGGGAGCGCTGGCCTCCCGCAGGGCGCTCCCGGGTCGGGATTCCTCGCGTGGATCGCCAATCGCGCGGCGCGCGCGATGATGCGCCGATCGGATGGCCGCATCCTCGCGTGGGTCTGGAAGGACGACCCCGAGCTCCTCGTCGCGATCGCCCAGGTCCAGGAGCTCACGGCGCAGCTGCGGACCGCCCGCGCCATGATGCCGATCGAGTACGACGACACCGAGGACTTCCGGTCGCCGTTCCTCGGGCAGGGCGAGAAGCTCGTCATCGACATGCCGCAGGGCGAGCGCTCCCTCCTCTCGGCGACCTACACGTGGGACACCGGCACGCAGCTCGTCACGCTGCAGGCGGCATCGCCCGACCGCGAGCGCTTCCGCACGCTGCTGCCGGCGATCGAGGACCTGGCCCGGACCATCCGCCTCTCGGACGACCTCGAGGTCGGGGAGTCGAACATCCTCCGGCTCCCGCCCGCCTGATGCGGCGGACCGGCGGAGCCGCCGCGCTGCTCGCGGCCGCCGCGCTCGTCGCGGGATGCGCGGCGGCCGACGACGGCATCCGCCTTCCCCCTCGGGACGGCGTGCTCGACTACCAGCTCGGCGGCGCGTACGCGCCCGCCCCGGAGGTGACGATCGTCGTGCGCGACCGCACCGAGGCGCCCGCGGACGGGGCCTACGGCGTCTGCTACGTCAACCTCTTCCAGACCCAGCCGGACCCCGCGTCGGGGCCCGACCCCGCCCTCGAGGGGACGACCGCGTGGTGGGACGCCGTTCACCCCGAGCTGCTGCTGCGCGATGCGGACGGCGCTCTCGTGGTCGACGAGGAGTGGAACGAGGCCCTGTTCGACATCCGGACCGCCGCCACGCGCGAGGCGCTGCTCCAGATCCAGTCGGCGTGGCTGCGCGGGTGCGCCGACGACGGCTACGACGCCGTGGAGCCCGACAACCTCGATCAGCACGAGCGCTCGCACGGGCTGCAGACCCTCGACCACGCGCTCGCCTACATGGCGGAGGTCATCCCCCTCGCGCACCGGCTCGGGCTGGCCGTCGCGCAGAAGAACACCGCCGAGCTCGGGACGTCCGGACCCGAGCTCGGCTTCGACTTCGCCGTCGCCGAGGAGTGCGAGCTCCATGACGAGTGCGCCGACTATCGCTACCCGGGCCGCGTGCTCGAGATCGAGTACGACGACACGGGCGCCGTCGAGCGCGACGGCACCACGCGGACCGCGTTCGAATGGGCGTGCGCCCGTCGCTCGGGCGACCATCCGATCACCCTCCGCGACCGCGACGCGACCCCGCGCGGCGACCCCGCGCACGTGTTCGCGCACTGCTGAGGCCCGGTTACCGCCGCCGAGTCATCGCTGTCAAGCCCATGCGCCGCTGCCGCCGTCGCCCCTAGGTTTGCATCAGCGGCGCACATCCGCGCACCGCTTTGAGAAGGGAGCAGTCATGGGCTTCATCGCATTCCTCATCCTCGGCCTCATCGCCGGAGCCATCGCGAAGGCCATCCTGCCGGGCAACCAGGGCGGCGGCTGGATCGCCACCCTCATCCTCGGCGTGGTCGGAGCCTTGCTCGGCGGATGGATCGGAACGGCCCTCTTCGGAGTGGGTGTCGACCAGTTCTGGGATCTCGGCAGCTGGCTGCTCGCGATCGGCGGAGCGATCATCGTCCTCCTCATCTGGGGACTCATCACGGGTCGACGCAAGACGAACTGAGTGTGAGCGTGCACGGCATGTGAGCGTGCCGGGAATCGAGCGGCACAGGTGGCCGGCGCGTCGGGGGATGCGCCGGCCATCGCCGTGTCAGCGGCGCGGCTCGAAGGCGAGCGGCTCCTCGCGGATGCGGGCGCGAGCCGACTCGACCGCGCCTCGGACGACGATGTCGCGACCCAGCGTGCTCGCGACGAGCTCGGGCACGGGCGGGTAGAACTTCTCCGCGAGCACCGTCCGCGCACGCGCGAGGACCGGCTCGACCGCCTCCGCGATCGCGCCGGCGATGACGACCCGCTCGATGTCGAGGAGACTCGCGAGGACGAGCGCGACCCGCGCGATGCGGTCGCCGAGCCGATCGAGGATGGCCGCGGCGAGCGCGTCTCCGTCGGCGGCCGCGCGGAAGACGTCGCGCGCCGTGATCTCGTCGACGGGGAGCTCGGCCAGGGCGCTCCGCTCCCCGTTCGCCACGGCGTCCTGCGCCCACATGCGGGCGAGCGCGCCGACGCCGTCGGGGCTCCCCGCTCCCTCCACGATGTCGAGGAAGCGCATCTCGCCCGCTCCGCCGCGCGCTCCGCGCAGCAGCCGGCCGTCGACGATGACGCCCGCGCCGAGGCGCTCCCCCGAGAGCAGCGTCGCGACGTTCGCCGTGTGGGCCTGACCGTCGTGGCTCTGCTCGGCGACCGCCGCGAGGTTGGCGTCGTTCTCGACGACCACGGACGGGCCGGGGAGCGCGTCCGCGAAGCCCGGGTTCATCGTCTTCCAGTAGTCCCGATCTCCCGCGGGCGAGCGCCCGTCGGCGTCGACGGGCGCCGGAACGCCGGCGACGACGACGAGCAGATCGTCACGCCGGGCCCCCGCCGCCGCGAGGGCCTCGTCGAGCAGGCGCACGGCGAGCGCGCGGCGCTCGTCCGCCGCCTCGGCGCGACTGCGCTCGGCCGCGGTACCGGGGCGGCGGTCGACGGCGGGCGCGTCGGCGCCGACCTCGCCGAGCACCTTCCCGCGGAGGTCGGCGACGATGGCGGTGAAGCGGTGCTCGCCCGCGTCGATGCCGGCGACGACCCCCGCCTCGTCGCGCAGACGGTAGCGCCGTGCCGGACGCCCCTTGCTCGTCAGGCCGGCGGCGCGGCTGTCCTCGAGCTCGACGAGCCATCCGGCCTCGACGAGGTCGTCGCACACGCCGAGCACCGTCGCGCGGGTGAGCGAGGTCTCCGCCATCACCTCGGCCGCCGTGAACTCCGCGACGCGCAGGGCGAAGCGCACCACCGCGCCGGAGTTCATCCGACGCAGCACCTGGGGCGAGTTCGCCGTGCCGTGAGCCATGTTCTCGACCTTACTGGGGGTCTTGACGCCGCCCGACTGGCGGTGAGAGAGTGTCCCCGTTATATTCGCAGTCTAGATTTACTCGCTGAATAAATCGAGACGCAGGAGAGGACGACGATGTCTTTGGGACTGAGAAGAGCGACGAGGGTCGCCGCGGCCGGGATCGGCGTCGCCGTGACCGCGTCGCTGCTCGCCGGCTGCTCCGCCGGCGGACGGGAGACCGTCCACTTCACGTTCAGCAAGCGCGAGGCGATCTCGTTCATGACCGAGGTGGTCGACGAGTTCAACGCGTCGCAGGACGAGTACGAGGTGGTCATGGACACGTCGGGCCCCGACGTCATCGCGGCGAGCTTCGTCCGCGGCAATCCGCCCGACCTCATGCTCGCGAACTACAACCAGGAGGTCGCGCGCTTCGTGCAGCGGTGCGCGCTCACGGACCTGTCCGAGACCGAGGCGGCCGCCGACATCCGCCCCGAGATGCAGCCCCTCCTCGACCAGTACGGCGTCTGCGAGGGCCGCACGACCGCGCTCCCGTACTCGGTGATGGCCGCATCGGTCATCTACAACAAGGAGATCTTCGCGGAGCACGACCTCGAGGTCCCGCAGACGTGGAGCGAGCTCATCGAGGTCTGCGACACCCTGCAGGCCGCGGGCGTCGCGCCGTTCTACGCGACGTTCGCGGATGCCTGGACGGCGAACCAGGGATGGTTCGACTACGCGATCGGCGGATCCCTCGACGTGCTCGACTTCTACGACCAGCTCGCCGCGCAGGGCACCGACGTCGGCCCGGATTCGCCGGTGTCCTTCCAGAAGGACTTCCTCGAGCCGATCGAGAAGATGCAGCTCCTCGCGAGCACCTACACGCAGCCGAACGCGAGCAGCCGCGGCTACGACGCGGGCAACGTCGCCTTCGCGAATGGCGAGGGCGCGATGTACCTGCAGGGACCGTGGGCCTTCAGCGAGATCGCGAAGACGAACCCCGACCTCGAGCTGGGCACCTTCCCGCTCCCGATGACCGAGGACCCGGCCGACCTCAAGGTGCGCGTCAACATGGACCTCGTCACGATGATCCCCGAGGAGGCGGAGAACAAGGAGGGCGCGCTCGCGTTCCTCGAGCACCTCTTCCAGCCCGAGCTCATCCAGGAGTACAACGAGTCGCAGCTCGGCTTCGTGCCGACGACGACCGGCGACGACCCGAGCGACCCCCGCGTCGAGGGGATGATCGGCTACTACAACGAGGGCGCGGTCTACCAGGGCCCGGGCGTCCTGAACCCGCGGGCCATCCCGACCGAGAACTACGCGCAGTCGCTCGTCCTCGGGGCGGACGCCTCCTCGGTCCTGCAGACCATGGACGCCGACTGGGCCCGCCTCGCCTTCCGCCAGCCGGCGGTCTCGACCGAGGAGACGGCAGAATGAGCACCACCACGACGATCGTGACCGGCGGCGACCGCCGCGTGCGCCGCAGCCGCAAGCGGGTCGAGCCGATCTACTACCTCTTCCTGCTGCCGTCGCTGCTGCTGTTCACGCTCGCGATCACGCTTCCCGGCGTCATCGGCATCGTCTTCAGCTTCACCGACTCCATCGGCCTCGGCGACTGGAAGTTCATCGGCTTCACCAACTACATCGCGGCCTTCAGCGACCCGGCCATCCTCTCGAGCTTCCTGTTCACCTTCGGGTTCTCGCTCGTGACGGTCGTCGTCGTGAACGTGATCGCGTTCCTCCTCGCGGTGGGGCTCACGGCGCGCATCCGCTTCAAGATGGGGCTCCGCGCGATCTTCGTCATCCCGATGGTCGTGTCGGGCATCATCATCGCGTACGTCTTCCAGTTCCTCTTCCAGAACTCCCTCCCCGGCGCCGGCGCCGCGCTCGGCATCCCGTTCCTCGAGGAGAGCATCCTCGCGAACCCCGACCTCGCCTGGCTCGGCATCGTCATCGTGACCGCGTGGCAGTCGATCCCCGGCACGCTCCTCATCTACATCGCGGGGCTCCTGTCGATCCCCGGCGAGGTCTACGAGGCCGCCGACATCGACGGTGCGTCCAAGCCGCAGCAGCTGCTGCGGATCACGCTCCCCCTCGTCGCGGGCTACGTCGTCATCAACGTCATCCTCGGCTTCAAGAACTTCCTGAACTCGTACGACATCGTGGTCGGCCTCACGAACGGCGGCCCCGGCACCTCCACCCGCACGATCGCGATGACGATCATCCGCGGCTTCCAGACGGGCGACTACGCCTACCAGATGGCGACAGCGACGCTGTTCTTCATCATCACCGTCATCATCGCCGTCCTGCAGCTGTCGGTGACGCGCGGAAGGAGCGCACTCTGATGTCCACGCACACCGCCCCCACCGGCAGCACGAGAGCCATCGTCACGAGCGCCGCCGGCAAGGCCCCGCGCTTCCGCATGGAGCGCGTGAACTGGTCGGCCACCGTCATCCTGTTCCTGTGCGCGATCACCGTGCTCCTGCCCCTCTACGTCACCGTCTCGATGGCGTTCAAGACGAGCTCGCAGGCGGTCGACGGCAACGCGTTCTCGCTGCCGATGCCGTTCAGCATCCAGGGGTTCATCGACGCCTGGCAGCTCACGAAGTTCCCGGTCGGCTTCGCGATGTCGCTCATCGTGACCGCAGGCACCGTCGTCGCGACGATCATCCTCGCGGCGTTCGCGTCGTACGCGATCGTCCGCAACTGGGACCGCAAGCTGTTCCGCTGGTCGTTCTTCTACCTGCTCGCGGCCATGTTCATCCCGTTCCCCGTCGTCGCCCTCCCGCAGATCCAGCTCACGGGCCGGGTCGGCCTCGACAACCCGCTCGGGGTCATCCTGCTCGCGACGATGTTCCAGCTGAGCTTCAGCGTGCTGCTGTTCACCGCGTTCCTGCGGTCGATCCCGCTCGAGCTCGAGGAGAGCGCGCGCATCGACGGCGCCTCGACGTGGCAGACGTTCTGGAAGCTCATCTTCCCGCTCCTCGCCCCGATGAGCGCCACGGTCGGCATCTTCGCGTTCCTCTACGCGTGGAACGACTTCATGATGCCGTCGCTCATCATCTCCGACGCGAACCTGCAGACGCTGCCGGTACGCCAGAACCTGTTCCAGACGCAGTTCAGCAGCAACTACAACGTCGCGTTCGCGTCGTACCTCATGGCGATGGCGCCCGCGATCATCGCCTACCTGTTCGCGCAGCGCTGGGTCATGGAGGGCGTCACGCAGGGCGCCGTCAAGGGCTGAGCGCCGAACCGTCCACGGGCGGATGAGCGGGCCGCGCCCGCTCATCCGCCCCTTGCTCCCAGGGGGGATCCCACGTCATGTCAGAGCAGATCGCGCCCGCCGGCGCCGACTGGTGGCGCCAGGCCGCCGTCTACCAGATCTACCCGCGGTCGTTCGCCGACGCGAACGGCGACGGGATCGGCGACCTCCGCGGCATCGTCTCGCGCGTGCCGTATCTCCGCGCGCTCGGGGTCGACGCCGTGTGGCTGAGCCCGTTCTATCCGTCGGCGCTCGCCGACGGCGGATACGACGTGGCCGACTACCGCGACGTCGACCCGCGCATCGGCACGCTCGCCGAGTTCGACGAGATGGTCGCCGCGCTGCACGAGGCCGGCATCCGCGTCGTCGTCGACATCGTGCCGAACCACTCGTCCGACCAGCACGCGTGGTTCCGCGAGGCCCTGGCCGCGCCGAAGGGCTCGTCTGCGCGCGACCGCTACATCTTCCGCGACGGTCTCGGCGAGAACGGCGAGCTCCCGCCCGCCGACTGGCCGTCGGTGTTCGGCGGATCCGCATGGGAGCCGGTCGGCGACGGCCAGTGGTACCTCCACACGTTCGCGAGGGAGCAGCCCGACTTCAACTGGGACAACGCGGAGGTGCGCGAGGACTTCCTCACGACGCTGCGCTTCTGGTCGGATCGCGGCGTCGACGGCTTCCGCATCGACGTCGCGCACCTGCTCGTGAAGGAGCTCGCCGATCCGCTGCCCTCGCAGGCGGAGCTCGACGCCCTCGACCGCGATTCCGGGCGCCATCCGCTGCTCGACCGCGACGAGGTGCACGAGGTCTATGCGCAGTGGCGCGCGGTCTTCGACGAGTACGACCCGCCGCGCACGGCGGTCGCCGAGGCGTGGGTCGACTCCCCCGCGCGCCGCGCGCGCTACGCCTCCCCCGCCGGCCTCGGCCAGGCGTTCAACTTCGACCTGCTCACGGCCGACTTCGACGCCGGCGCGTTCCGCCGCATCGTGGCCGACAACCTCGCGCAGTCCGCGGCCACGGGCTCGTCGTCGACCTGGGTCCTCTCGAACCACGACGTGACGCGCCACGCGACGCGCTACGGCCTGCCTCCGCTGAACGGGCGCCGCGTCAAGCAGGGCGTCGAGTGGATGCTCGCGGGCGCGCCAGCCGACGGCGTCGACCTCGCGCTCGGGCTGCGTCGTGCGCGCGCCGCCACGCTCTTCCTGCTCGCCCTCCCCGGCAGCGCTTACCTCTATCAGGGCGAGGAGCTCGGGCTGCACGAGGTCGGCGACATCCCCGCCGAGCAGCGGCAGGATCCCGCGTACCACCGGTCCGTCGGACAGCCGGCCTGGAGCTACGACGGGCTCGGGCGCGACGGATGCCGCGTGCCGCTCCCCTGGGCACGCTCGGGCTCATCGTTCGGGTTCGGCTCCGACGGCGCGCATCTGCCGCAGCCGGCCTGGTTCGGCGACGTCTCCGTCGAGGCGCAGGAGGGCGATCCCGCCTCGACCCTCAGCCTGTACCGCGCGGCCCTGAGACTGCGCCGCGAGCTGCAGTCGGACGAGACGCTCGCATGGCACGATGAGCTCGGACGAGACGATGTGCTCGCCTTCTCCCGCCCCGGCGGGTGGGTGAGCGTGACCAACTTCGGCGACGCTCCCGTCGCCCTTCCCGACGGGGAGGTCGTCCTCGCGAGCGCACCGCTCGACGGCGACCTCCTCCCCGGCGCGGCGACAGCCTGGCTGACCCGCGCATGACCCGCCATCCGCACACCGCACGACCCGCCATCCGCACCGCATTGAGGAGAGACATCCCTTGACCACGCTCACCGCGACATCCGAACCCACCCTCCTCGGCGAGGCCGACTGGTGGCGCCAGGCCGCCGTGTACCAGATCTACCCCCGCTCCTTCGCGGACGCGAACGGCGACGGCATCGGCGACCTGCGCGGCATCATCTCGCGCATCCCGTACCTGCGCGCCCTCGGGATCGATGCGGTGTGGCTCAGCCCGTTCTACCCGTCGGCCCTCGCCGACGGCGGCTACGACGTCGACGACTACCGCGACGTCGACCCGAGGATCGGGACCCTCGAGGAGTTCGACGAGATGGTCCGCGAGCTCCATGCCGCGGGCATCCGCCTCATCGTCGACCTCGTCCCGAACCACTCCTCCGACCGCCACGCGTGGTTCCAGGAGGCGCTGCGCTCGCCCAAGGGGTCGCCCGCGCGCGACCGCTACATCTTCCGCGACGGACGCGGCGAGAACGGCGAGCTGCCGCCCGCCGACTGGGAGAGCATCTTCGGCGGCCCGTCGTGGACGCGCGTCGAGGACGGGCAGTGGTACCTGCACCTCTTCGCGAAGGAGCAGCCCGACCTCAACTGGGACAACGAGGAGGTCCGCGCCGACTTCCGCACGACGCTGCGCTTCTGGGCCGACCGGGGTGTCGACGGGTTCCGCGTCGACGTCGCGCACGGCCTCGCCAAGCACCTCCCCGATGAGCTGCCCTCCAAGGAGGAGATGAAGGCGATCACGGAGCCCGGTCAGCACCCCCTGTGGGACCGCGACGAGGTGCACGACATCTACGCCGACTGGCGGAAGGTCTTCGACGAGTACGACCCGCCGCGCATCGCCGTCGCGGAGGCGTGGGTCGAGACGTCGCGCCGCCCGCGGTACGCGAGCGCCGAGGGGCTCGGCCAGGCGTTCAACTTCGACCTGCTGCAGGCCGACTTCGACGCCGCGCAGTTCCGGACGATCATCGCCGAGAACCTCGCCCTGTCGGCGGCGTCGGGCTCGTCGACGACGTGGGTGTTCTCGAACCACGACGTCGTCCGGCACGCGACCCGCTACGGCCTGCCGACGCCGACCGAGAAGGTCGAGACGTCGGAGATCATGGCCATCCCCAGCAAGGACTGGCTTCTCCGCGGCGCCCCCGAGGAGGAGCTCGACCGCGAGCTCGGCGTGCGCCGTGCGCGCGCGGCGACGCTGCTCGAGTTCGCGCTTCCCGGCTCGGCGTACCTGTATCAGGGTGAGGAGCTCGGTCTGCACGAGGTCGGCGACATCCCCGACGAGGCGCGGCAGGACCCGTCGTTCTTCCGCAACAAGGGCGTCGAGGTGGGCCGCGACGGATGCCGCGTGCCGCTGCCCTGGACGACGAGCGGCTCGTCGTTCGGCTTCGGCCCGAACGGCGCGCACCTGCCCCAGCCGGCCTGGTTCGCCGAGGTCTCGGTCGAGGCGCAGGACGACGACCCCGCGTCGACGCTGAACCTCTACCGCGAGGCGCTCCGCCTGCGGCACGAGCTCCAGGCGGCGGAGGCGCTGACGTGGGATGAGAAGCTCACCACGGGCGACGTGCTGGCGTTCTCGCGCCCGGGCGGCTGGACGAGCGTCACGAACTTCGGCGACACCCCGGTTCCGCTGCCTGAGGGCGAGGTGCTCCTCTCGAGCGGGCCGCTCGAGGGCGACGAGCTCCCCGGCGCGACGACCGTCTGGCTCCAGCGCGGCTGACGCCGCCCCACGTGTCTCACTCGTCGCGGGTTCCGCCTCCGGATACCCGCGACGAGTGAGACACGCTTGCGTGGCCGCGGGTGTGCATGTCTCACGACACGCGGGAATACCCCGCCCATACCCACCGCGGTTGAGACACGCCCACCCGACCGGGCACACCATGTCTCACGACACGCGGGAATACCCCGCCCATACCCACGGCGTTTGGGACACGCCCCACCCCACGGGCACACCATGTCTCACCCGACGCCGGAATACCCGGCCCAAACCCACGGCGGTTGAGACACACCCACGGCGACCGAGCCACGCCCGCCCTCACCGACCCCGCGTCAGCGCTTGCGCCGGAACCACACCGTCGACAGCGGCGGCAGCACGACCTCCGCGTGCGCGGGCCATCCCTTGTGCTCGCCGGCGACCGCCGTGACCGCGCCGAGGTTGCCCACGCCCGACCCGCCGTAGGCCTCGGCGTCGGTGTTGAGGCACTCCTCCCACTCCCCGTCGCCCGGGAAGCCGAGGCGGTAGCCGTGGTGCGGCATGGCCGCGAAGTTCGTCGCCGAGAGGATCTCGTCGTCCCCGCTGCGGCGCACGAACGCGAACACGTTCCCCGCCGCATCGTCGGCCTCGACCCACGCGAACGAGCCGGGGTCGGCGTCGGATCGCCAGATCGCGGGCGACTCGCGGTACCGCGCGTTGATGTCGCGGAGCGCGTCACGCAGGCCTCGGTGCTCGGGGTGGTCGAGCAGCCACCAGTCGAGCTCGCGCGACTCGGCCCACTCCGCCTCCTGGCCGAACTCCGAGCCCATGAAGAGCATCTGCTTGCCGGGGTGGGCCCACATGAACGCGTAGTACGCGCGCAGCGTCGCGAGCTGGCGCCAGCGGTCGCCGGGCATCTTGCGCAGCAGCGAGCCCTTTCCGTGCACGACCTCGTCGTGCGACAGCGGCAGGACGTAGTTCTCGCTCCACGCGTAGACCAGCGAGAAGGTCATCTCGCCGTGGTGGTACGCGCGGTGGATGGGGTCGCGCTGCAGGTACTGCAGCGTGTCGTGCATCCATCCCATGTTCCACTTGAAGCCGAATCCGAGGCCGCCCGCGCTCGTCGGCTGCGTGACGCCGGGCCACGCGGTCGACTCCTCGGCGATCATCGAGATGCCCGGCACGCGCTTGTAGGCGGTCGCGTTCAGCTCCTGCAGGAACTGCACGGCCTCGAGGTTCTCGTGGCCGCCGTGGATGTTCGGGGTCCACTCCCCCGGCTCGCGCGCGTAGTCGAGGTAGAGCATCGATGCCACGCCGTCGACCCGGAGCCCGTCGGCGTGGAACTCCTCGAGCCAGTACAGCGCGTTGCCGTAGAGGAAGTTCCGCACCTCGCGTCGCCCGAAGTCGAAGATGTGCGATCCCCACTCCTTGTGCCATCCGCGCTGGGGGTTCGGGTCCTCGTAGAGCGGTGCGCCGTCGAACTGGACGAGCGCCCAGGGGTCGGTCGCGAAGTGGCCGGGCACCCAGTCGAGGATGACGCCGATGCCCGCCTGGTGCAGGCGGTCGATGAGCAGGCGCAGGCCGTCGGGATCGCCGAACCGGCTGTCGGGCGCGTAGTAGCCCGTCACGTGGTAGCCCCACGATCCGCCGAACGGATGCTGCATGACCGGCATGAGCTCGACGTGCGTGAAACCGAGGTCGGAGAGGTACGGCACGAGCTCGTCGGCCAGCTGCGCGTACGACCGGTCGCGGCGCCAGGAGGCGAGGTGCATCTCGTAGATCGACATCGGCGCGTCGACCTGGCCGCGCGACGCGCGCGCCGCCATCCACTCGTCGTCGCCCCACTCGTACGCCGAGTCGAACACACGCGACGCGGTCTGCGGCGGCACCTCGGCCCATGCGGCCATCGGGTCGGCCTTCTCGCGCCACACGCCGTCGGCGCCGAGGATGACGTACTTGTAGGTCGTGCCGCTGCCGACGTCCGGCACGAACAGCTCCCAGATGCCCGAGCTGCCGAGCTGGCGCATCGGGTGCTCGCGGCCATCCCAGCTGTTGAAGTCGGCCTTGAGGCGCACGGCGCGGGCGCGCGGCGCCCAGACCGCGAACGCCGTGCCCGTGACGTCGGGCGCGACGCCCAGGCCGTCGTAGCGATGCACGTGCGCGCCGAGCACGGTCCACAGCTGCTCGTGCCGCCCCTCGCCGATGAGGTGGAGGTCGACCTCGCCGAGCGTCGGCAGGAACCGGTACGGGTCGTCGCGCTCGATCGGCTCCGACCCCTCGTAGGCGACCTCGAGCCGATACGCCGGGACGTCGGCCACGGGCAGCACCCCGGCCCAGACGCCCTCGTGCTCGTGCGCGAGGTCGACCGCGGCCCATCCGTCGGGGTTCTTGCGCGTCGGCGCGGGCAGGCGATAGCGCACCGTGACCGACTTCGCGAGCGGCTTCAGCACCCGGACCGTGACGCCGCCGTCGTGCGGGTGCGGCCCGAGGACGGCGTGCGGATCGCCGTGCTCGCCGTGGGCGATCTGCGCGAGGATCGCCGGATCGATGGGCAGGACGGATGGCGATGACGCGGTCATGACGCTCCCCTCGGGATGTCGGCGGCGGGGCTCGGCGCCGGCTCGGCGTGCGGGTCGCGCACGGCGAGGATGTGGGCCACCTCGTGGCCGGGGTCGAGCCGCACGTACGCGTCGCGCCCCCACGTCCACTCGCTGCCGGTGATCTCGTCGCGGACGGCGAACGCCTCGGGCAGGCCGGCCGCCGCGAGGTCGAGGTGGACCATCGTCTCGCGCGTCCCGTGCGGATCGAGGTTGATGACGACGATGACCGTGTCGCCCTGGCGATCGGACTTCGAGAAGCAGAGCACGTGGTCATCGTCCGTCCAGTGGATGACGAGGCTGCGCAGCTGCTGGAGGGCGGGGTGCGCCCGACGGATCTCGTTGAGCCGCGTGAGGTAAGGCGCGAGCGTGCGCCCCTCGCGCTCCGCGCCCTCCCAGTCGCGGATGCGGATCTGGTACTTCTCGCTGTCGAGGTACTCCTCGCTGCCGGGCTTGACCGCGACGTGCTCGAAGAGCTCGTAGCCCGCGTACACGCCCCACGAGGGCGAGCCCGTCGCGGCGAGCGCCGCCCGCAGGCGGAACGCCGCGGGGCCGCCGTACTGGAGGAACCCGTGGAGGATGTCGGGGGTGTTCACGAAGAAGTTCGGCCGCATGAGGTGGTCGCTCTCGGTCGCGACCTCGCGCAGGTAGTCCTCGATCTCGCCCTTCGCGGTGCGCCACGTGAAGTACGTGTACGACTGATGGAAGCCGACCGCGCCGAGCGTGTGCATCATCGCGGGGCGCGTGAACGCCTCCGAGAGGAAGAGCACGTCGGGGTCGGTGCGGCGGATCTCGCCGAGGAGCTTCTCCCAGAACTGCACGGTCTTCGTGTGCGGGTTGTCCACGCGGAAGATCCGCACGCCGTGACTCATCCACAGCCGGACAACGCGCAGCACCTCGGCGTAGATGCCGTCGAAGTCGTTGTCGAAGTTGATCGGGTAGATGTCCTGGTACTTCTTGGGCGGGTTCTCCGCGTACGCGATCGACCCGTCGGCCCGCGTCGTGAAGAACTCCGGATGCTCCTTCACCCACGGATGGTCGGGGGCGGCCTGGAGCGCGAGGTCGAGCGCGACCTCGAGGCCGAGCTTGTTCGCCTTCTTCACGAACGCGTCGAAGTCGGCGAAGGTCCCGAGATCGGGGTGGATGGCGTCGTGCCCGCCGTCCTTCGAGCCGATCGCCCACGGCGATCCGACGTCGTCCGGCCCGGGCGTGAGCGTGTTGTTCGGCCCCTTGCGGTTGATCTCGCCGATCGGATGGATGGGCGGCAGATACAGCACGTCGAAGCCCATCGCGGCCACCGCGGGAAGGCGCTTGGCCGCGGTCTTGAACGTTCCGCTGACGACCTTGCCCGTCTTCCTGTCGACCTTCGCGCCCTCGGAGCGGGGGAAGAACTCGTACCAGCTGCCGAACAGCGCGCGCGGACGGTCAGCGTACAGCGGGTAGGGCCCCGCGACCGTCAGCAGGTCGCGAAGCGGATGCGCGCGGAACAGCGCGACGACCTCGTCGCTCGCGAGCTGGGCCATCCGCGCCTCAGCCGGCCGCGACGCATCCGTCGCGGCCTCGAGCGCGCCCTGCAGCACCTCGCGCTCGGCGGCCGACAGCGCCGCCGCGTCGATGCGCTCGAGCAGCAGCCGCCCCTCCAGGAACATGAGGTCGACGTCGACGCCGGCGGCGATCTTCACGCTCGCCGCGTGCTCCCACGTCGCGAGCGGGTCGGACCATCCGTGCACCTCGAACGTCCACGCGCCCTCGACGTCGGGGGTGACCCACGCCTCGTAGCGGTCGGTGCCCTTCGCGATCTCGCGCATGCGCACTGGCGGGCGCCGCGCGCCATCCGGATCGATCAGCACCACCTCGGCGCCGAGACGGTCATGGCCTTCGCGGAAGACCGTCGCGCGCACGGGAAGGGGCTCGCCCCGAGTCGCCTTCGCCGGCAGCTCGCCGCCCTCGATGAGCGGATGGACGTCGATCACGGGAATGCGTCCGACCATGGCACCCAACCTAGCCATCCGGAGCACCCGGCGACTACCCGCGTTCCCGCGCGTGTCGACGGTGTCCGGAGAGTTCCCGATCGCGTTCGATCGACACGGTAGAGTGCGCCGCTCAGCCCGCGGAGCGGCGGCCGGTCCGCGCGGTCGCCTGCTCGAGGCGGTCGACGACGTGCACGAGGCCGTCGTCGCCGCCGACGTTGCCGGCGAACACGACGTAGGGCAGCCCCGGCGCGCGGCCGTCGACGGGGCGCCACACGGAGACGATGCCGGGCAGCACCGTGCCCACGACCTCGGCGCGGCTCATCCCGAGCGCCTCGGTCGCGACGTCGGACGACGTGATGCCTCCCTTCGCGACGAGGAAGGCGGGCTGCCGACGCGCGAGCACCTCGCTCACGACGTCGACGACCGCGGCGCTCACCTCGCGGGCGATCGCGAGGCTGCCCTCGGCGTCGTCGCCGCGCCGCAGGGCGCGGCTCGTCCGGAAGACGACCGTGCCGCGCTCGAGCGCCGCGACGATCGCATCGGCGAGGGCGCGCCGGTGCGCGGCGTCCGACGGGCGCGCCGCGTCGAGCTCGACGATCGGCAGCTCGCGGTCCGCGAGCAGCCGTTCGAGCTGGCGGGTCGTCATCGCGACGTGCGATCCGACCACCACGAGCCCGCCTGGTGCGCCGCCCTCCGGCGCCGCGAGCTCGTGGTCCGCCACGGGGCTGCTCGCGCGCTGGCCGAGCCGCGCCCGCACGAAGGACGGCCCCGACCGGTAGACGAGCCTCCGGCCGTCCGCCTCCGCGCGCTGCACCGCCTCCGCCACGACGCGCAGGTCGTCGTCGTGCTCGGCGTCGACGGCCACGACTCGCCCGTCCCGCGCCTCGTCGAGGATGGTGCGCACGCGATCCGGCCCGCCCTCGCGGATGTCGGACAGGCGGATCTGCGCGACGTCGGATGCGCGCACGCGCCCGCCCGTCTGCTCCTCGACCCAGCGCGGCAGCGCCGACTCGCGGAAGCCGAACGTCGCGTCGCGCGCGAACTCGGTCTCGCCGACGGGCGTGCGCGTGCCGTCGGAGCCGACGACGAGGTGCACGCCGTCGACCGTGATGCGCCCGGCGTCGATGTAGGCGGGGACGAGCAGCACGGCGTCGACGGGCCGCGGCTCGGAGGCCGCGAGCACGTCGGTCTCGAGCGGGAAGTGCCCGCGCAGGGTCGAGTCGCCGCGCGCCATGAACACGGGATCGACGCCGAGCTCGGCCGCGACTCCGCGAACGGCGGCGGCCACGCCGGCCACGCGCTCCGCGGCCTCGGCGGGTCCGAGGCTGCGGGTGTTGGTGAGGATGAAGAACCCCTCCCCGCCCTGATCGAACGCCCACCGCAGATCGTCGGGGTCCGTCCGCGTCAGGACGGGGACGCCGCGGATCGTCTGCGTGCCGGTGGGGTCGTCGTCGAGGACGATGACAGGGCGGGGCATGGGGTCCTCCTCAGTGGGCCGGGGTCTGCGCGGGCGCGTCGTCGAGCAGGTCGTCGGCCTTCGCGCGGAAGAAGCGCGTGCCGAGCATCATGGCGGCCGCGAGGAACGCGAACACCCCGAGCGAGACCACGCCCCAGGCGCCGCTCTCGGTCGGCATCGCCTCGTTGAAGGCCGTGCGCATGAGCGGGGCGACGAAGCCGCCGAGGTTGCCGAGCGAGTTGATGAGGCCGATGCCGGCCGCGGCCGCGGTGCCGGTGAGGAACGCCGTCGGGAAGGACCACGTGATCGGGCCCACCGAGAGGAAGCTCGCGACCGCGACGGTGATGAAGAGGATGCCGAGGAGCGGCTGGTCCGTCGCCCCCGCCCACGCGGATCCGACGATGAACGCCCCCGTGAGGACGTAGAACGTGGCGCCCCAGTTGCGACGGCGCCTCACCGTGTCGGCCTTGTTGCCGAAGTAGTAGCAGGCGAACAGGCCCACGAGCCACGGGATCGCCGTGACGAGGCCGACCTGCCATCCGACGTCCTGGCCCAGGAGCCCGGCCACCTGCTGCGGCAGGTAGAAGGTGGTGCCGTACACCGCGATCTGCAGGCAGAAGTAGATGACCGTGAAGTACCAGACCTTCCAGTTGGCCATCGCGCGCCAGATGCCGGTCGGGCCGTCCTCCTGGCGCACAGCGTCCTCACGCGCCATGACGTCGGTCAGGGCGCGCTTCTCGTCGTCGTTCAGCCACTTGGCCTTCTGCGGCGTGTCGATGAGCAGGAAGATCGCCGCCACACCGGCGATGACCGCGAGCATGCCCTCGCTGAAGAACATCACCTGCCAGCCCGCCCACGGCGTGTACTGGTCGCCGAAGCTGATCAGGCCGCCGGAGAGCGGAGCGCCGAGCATCTGCGAGAACGGCTGAGCGAGGTAGAAGATCGCGAACATGCGCACGCGCACCTTGTTCGGGAACCACTCGGCCAGGAACATGATGACGCCGGGGAAGAGCCCGGCCTCGGTGACGCCGAGCAGGAACCGCAGGATGATGAACATCGTGTCGTTCGTCGTGAACGCGAACGCCGCCGCGACGAGGCCCCACGTGATCGCGATCCGCGCGAGCCACCAGCGGGCGCCGAACCTCTTGAGCGCGAGGTTCGACGGGATCTCGAAGATCGCGTAGCCGATGAAGAAGATGCCGGCGCCGAGCGCGAACGCTCCCGCGGAGATGCCGCGGTCGGTCTGCAGCGCGGCCTCGGCGAAGCCGACGTTGGTGCGGTCGAGGAACGCGACGAAGTACAGGATGACGAGCATCGGCATGAGGTGCCGGGTCGCCTTGCGGACGGCGCTGGCGAGCGGCTCCGTCCTCAGGGTGGCGGTGTCAGCCATAGATGGACTCTCCTTCGAGCATGGCTACGGACGGGTTGGGGGTGTCGGGCCGAGGTGGTCGGTGCGCGGGTCAGACCGCGAGGATCTGCCAGACCCCGATGCCGACGAGGACGATGCCGAGGGCGAGGAACGCCAGGCGGGACTTGCTCCAGCTGCCGGTGGTCATGGAGGACTCCTCAGTGCATGTAGGTGCCGCCGTCGATGTTCAGGGTCTGGCCCGTCACATAGCCGGCGTCTTCGCTGATCAGGTAGGCGACGCCCGCGGCGATGTCGCGAGGGGAGCCGATGCGGGGCAGCACGCCGTCGGCGGCCATGGCCGTCTTCCGCTCCTCGGTGAGGGTGCCGCCCATGATGTCGGTGTCGATGGGGCCAGGGGCGATCGCGTTCACGGTCACGCCGAGACGCCCGAGCTCGCGCGCGACCGATCGGGTGAAGCCGATGACCCCGGCCTTGGCCGCGGAGTACGCGGTCTTCGAGAACGTGCCGCCGCCGCGCTGTGCCGAGATCGACGACATGCTCACGATGCGGCCGAGCCCGTTCGCGGTCATCGTCTCCGCGGCCCGCCGTGTGGCGTAGTGCACGCCGTTGAGGTTGATCGCGATGACGCGGTTCCACTCCTCGGGCGTGACCTCGAGGTACGGATCCGGCGACGAGACGCCCGCGAGGTTCACGAGCGCGACGAGAGTCGGCAGCCGCGGCTCGAGCGCATCGAAGGCGGCGCGCACCTGCGCCTCGTCGGCGACGTCGGCCCCGGCTCCCGCGGCCGCGACGCCGTGCTGCTCGGCGATCTCGTCGGCGACGCCCTGCGCGGCCGCCTCGTCGAGGTCGATGATGCCGATGCTCCAGCCCCGTTCGGCGAGGTAGTGCGCCGTGGCGCGGCCGATGCCGCGCGGCGACGCCGCGCCGGTCAGGATCGCGGTGCGCTCGGCCGGGAACGCGCTCATCGGACGACCTCCGAGGCCTGCGCCGCGGGTTCGATCGGGGCAGGGCCCAGCTCGTCGAG
Source organism: Microbacterium sp. JZ37 (assembly GCF_035188445.1). NCBI lineage: Bacteria > Bacillati > Actinomycetota > Actinomycetes > Micrococcales > Microbacteriaceae > Microbacterium > Microbacterium sp. JZ37. The sequence continues at coordinate 3,224,700 of NZ_CP045253.1, forward strand.
CAGCTTCTGCATCGCGACGTACGCCCTGTTGCGGTAGGCCACCAGCTCGGGCGTGCGCTCGGCGGGGACGTCGAGGAATCCCCCGCCCGACTTCGTGCCGAGCTTGCCGGCGTCGACGAGCTCCTGCAGGGCGGCCGGGGTGGCGAAGCGCTCGGGCCACCGGGTCTGCAGCGACTCGTAGCAGAAGGCGTAGACGTCGAGCCCGGCCATGTCGGCGATCGCGAACGGGCCGAAGAACGGAAGGCGGAAGCCGAACGTCGTGCGCACGATCGTGTCGACGTCGGAGGCCGACGCGACGCCCTCCTCGACGAGCTGCGACGCCTCGGCGAACAGCGCGTACTGGAGGCGGTTGAGCACGAAGCCCGTCGAGTCCTTCACGCGCGCGGTCTGCTTGCCCGTGGCCCGCACGACCTCCTCGACGAACGGCAGGATGGCCTCGTCGGTGCCCTCGTGGGGGATGATCTCGACACCCGGGATGAACGGAGCGGGGTTCGAGAAGTGCACCCCGAGGAAGCGCTCGGGATGCTCCACGGCGGTCGCGAGCGACGCGATCAGGATCGTCGACGTGTTGGATCCGATGACGGCGTCGGGCCGGGCCGCGGCGGAGATGCGGGACAGGGTGGCGTGCTTGATCTCGATCTTCTCGGGCACGGCCTCCTCGATGAGGTCGGCGCCCGCCACGGCCTCCTCGATGGATGCGGCGGCCGTGAGGCGCGCCTGGATCCGCTCGACGGCGTCCGCCGGGAACAGTCCGTCTGCGACGAACTGCCCGGCCTCGGTGAGGAGGCGCTCGAGGTTGGCGGCGGCGATCTCCGCCGAGACGTCGGCGATGCGGACGTCGTAGCCGGCGAGCGCGAGCACCTGGGCGATGCCGCCGCCCATGTAGCCCGATCCGACGATGGCGATGGTGGTCACTGCTGACGCTCCTTGATGTTGCGGGGGATGAGGGTGCGGAGGTATCGCGCGTTCGTGGCGCAGACGCCGAGCGAGTCGCCGCCGTACTGCTCCATGAGGAAGATGCCGCGGAAGCCGATCTCGTTGATGGCCTCGCGCACGACCTGGCGGTAGTTGATGAGGCCGAGCTCCATGCTCGTCGGGACCGACGTGGCCCACGATCCGTCGCCCGCCTCGTCGCGCGTGTAGTTCTTGACGTGCCAGTAGTTCGTGTACGGAAGCGTCTTGGCGAACATCTCGCGCCAGTCCTCGATGGGGCGATGCAGGCGGATGAGGTTCGCGATGTCGGGATTGATGCCGACGTTGTCGAGGCCGATGTCCTCGATGAGCCGGACGGCGCTGTCGGCTGTGCCGACGTAGGTGTCCTCGTACATCTCGAGCGACATCTGCAGGCCGACCTCGGCCGCGTGCCGGCCCAGCTCCCGCAGACGCGACACGGCCGCCTTCCAGACCTCCGGGTCATCCGGGTCCTTCGGGCCCTGCGCGGTCCAGAACCACAGCGCATCCCGCTGGGCCTCGCTGAAGGGCTGGTGAAGGCCGGTCGAGAAGACGTCCATGCCCCACTCGGCCGCGGCGTCGATCGTGCGGTGGGCGTACGCGAGGTTCTCGTCCTCGCGCCCCGGCCAGATCACGCTCCGGCGCTGCAGGTGCACGCTGGGGATGCGCACGCCGTGCGATCGGGCGATCGCGAGGAGCTCGTCGCGGCGGCTCGCCTCGAGATCGGCGGGGCGCACGTGACTGTCGGCGAGCTCGGCGAGGTCGAAGCCGACCTCCTCGATCTGCTCGAACATGTCGTCCCACACCTCGGGGGCCGCGTCGTGCAGGGCCGTGCCGTCGCGCCCCACCGTGGGGAATCCGTGCAGGCAGGTCGCGATCGGCCATCCCTCGCGGGTGTACTCGTATGCAGTCGCCATGTGGTGTGCTCCGTTGCGTTCTCGCGCCATCGGCGGCGCATCATCGATCCTATAGGATCTTTGCTAGGACGCGTCAAGGGCGGATCCGAGGATCCGAGGATCCGAGGATCCGAGGATCCGAGGGATCAGCGGAGACCCCGCCGTCAGACGCGGCGGCTGCGCGACCGTGCGCGCGGGATCAGCGGTCGGTGTCGCGCAGGGAGCGCGCCCGCACCTTCTCGAGGTGCGCGCGCATGCAGGCGACGGCCGCCTCGGCGTCGCCGCGCTCGACCGCGTCGAGGATCGTCTCGTGCTCGGCGACCGCCTCGCGGACGTCGTCGGGCCCGCCCATGACGGCCTGGCGCATCCGATGCGTCAGGGCGCCGAGCCCGTCGTGCATCTCCAGCAGGTAGTGATTCCCGTTCGCGAGGAACAGCTGCCGATGGAACTCGCCGTCCGCGGCGAAATAGGCCTTCGTCACCTCGAGCGGCACGCCCGCGTCGTCGTGGGCGGCGATGACCGCCTCGGCCGCGTCGACGTGCCCCGCGTGCGCTGCGCGCAGCGCGGTCACCGCGGCAGCGCCTCCCCTGACGGCGCCCCCGGCAGCGGCCGTCTCGATGACCAGGCGCGCGTCGAACAGCTGCTCGAGCTCCTCGGGCGCGAGCGGAGGAGCCACGCGGTAGCCGCGCAGCGCCTCGCGGGTCACGAGGCCGGTGCGCTCCAGCTGGACCATCGCCTCCCGCACGGGCGTCGGCGACACGTCGAGAAGGCGGGCCATCGAGTCGATCGACAGGCGCGCACCCGGCTCGACCTCGCCGGTCAGCAGCATCTCGAGGATCAGATCGTAGACACGGTCTCGCAGACCGCGCCGCTCGATCTCGACGACGCGTCCCAGCGGCAGACTGCTCACGCGTGCTCCTCCTCGGTGCTCACTCCGTTCCCGGCCGCCGGACCCCGTCGCTCTGGGCGAGGGATCCCGCTTCGTCGAGAATACGGCCGAACGCCTCGGGATCATGTGCGAAGCGACCGAGGAAGAGCCCGTCGACGGCCGCGCCGATGCGCGAGAGCAGCCCCGGTCCGGCGCTCCCGCCGTAGAGGACGGCCGAATCGACGGCCATCCCCATCGCCCGCAGCGCCGCGCGCAGCTCCGCGCACACGACGCGGATGTGCTCGTCGGGCGCCGGCTCCGGCGCTCCGATCGCCCAGACCGGCTCGTACGCCACGAGCACCCGCCCGTCGCGTCCTGCGGCGAGCGCGCGGGCGAGCGACGCCTGGAGCTGCCGCACGGCCGCACGCGCCGCATCCTGCGGTGACCCCTCGCTCTCCTCCCCGACGCACACGAGCGGCGTCAACCCCGCGGCGAGGATGGCGTCCGTCTTCCGCGCGACGGTCTCGTCGGTCTCGCCGAAGTGGCGACGCCGCTCGGCATGGCCGACCTCGACGAGGCTCACCCCGAACTCGGCGAGCTGCCGCGGCGACACCTCCCCCGTGAACGCGCCGTCGTCCCAGTGCGCGTCCTGCGCGCCGACGCGCAGCGGCCCGTCGGCGGCGACCGCCGCGACCTCCGCGATCGACAGGAAGCCCGGGACCGCGAACGGCTCGACCGCTCCCGAGCGCACCGCGGGATGCGCTCGGCTCAGCTCATCCACGGCGCGGGCCCAGGTCATCGTGCGCTCGCGACCGAAGTAGGCCTTCAGGCTCGCGCCGACGACGAAGCGCGCCACGGTTCAGTCGCCCTCGTACGCGCAGATGTCGTTGACCTTGTCGTTCGACGCGCTGGACGGGTCGAACGTGTACGTCAGCCACTCCGCGGCGAGACGGCGCGCCAGCTCGATGCCCACCACGCGCTGGCCCATGCAGAGCACCTGCGCGTTGTTCGACAGGATCGAGCGCTCGACCGAGAACGAGTCGTGCGCGGTCACGGCGCGGATGCCCTTGACCTTGTTGGCAGCGATCGCGACGCCGAGCCCCGTGCCGCAGATCAGGATGGCCCGGTCGGCTTCGCCGCGCGCGATGCGCTCGGCCGCCTCGATCGCGATCCGGGGGTAGGAGGTGTGCCCGTCGGCGTCGACGCCGACGTCGGCGACGCTCTCGACGAGGTCGCTCGCCTCGAGGTCGCCCTTGAGGATCTCCTTGTACTGGTAGCCGGCGTCGTCGCAGCCGACGATGAGGCGCAGGGCCATGGTCACTCCTTCGGTCTCGTGGGGATCACGTCGTCGCGGGTGCGTCGACGAAGGCGCGGTGGACGGTGCGGCAGACGAGCGCGAACGACACCGCGCCCGGGTCGGGCGTGCCGATCGACTTCTCGCCGTGCGAGCGAGCGCGGCCCAGCGTCGCGACGAGGTCGGCGGTCGACCGGGCAGCCGCCTCGGCGGCGTCGGTCGCGGCGGCCCATGCGTCGCCGAGGCGGCGGCCGGCGGCGACCTCGGCGCTCAGCGTCTCGGCGAAGGGCACGATGGCGTCGACCATCGTCTTGTCACCCACCTCGGCCTTGCCGAACGCCCGCACGGCGTCACTCGCGGCGCGCACGCCGTCGGCGACCCGCTGCGCGGTGACGGCCTCGTCGTCGGTCAGGGCCGTGCCGACGGTCTTCAGGATCTCGGCCCAGATCGCCCCCGAGGTCCCGCCCGCCTTGTCGCTCCAAGCCTCGGCGGCATGCGCGAGCACCGTCTGGGCGCCGGCGCCGGCCTCGCTCGCGCGGCGACCGGCGTCGCGAGCAGCATGCGACCCGCGCTGCATGCCGATGCCGTGGTCGCCGTCGCCGGCCACCCGATCGATGCGGCCGAGCTCGTCGGCGGCGTCGTCCAGGGCCTGCGCGACATCGGCGAGGGCACTCGCGATCACGTCGCCCAGGGCCCGCGAGGCCTCGGACGCGGGGCCGATCGGCAGCTGCGCCTCCTCCTCGTCGACGTGGACCTCGACGCGACGCTGCGGAGCGACCGCTCCCTTCCGGTACCCGTGGCTGTCGGCGGGAGCGGCCCACAGGCGCTCGAGCTCGTCGTCCAGCCAGAGCAGGGTGAGCGAGCAGCCCGCCATATCGAAGCTCGTGCAGAGCTCGCCGACCTCGGGTTCGACCACGGTCGCGCCCGCCTCGTCGAGCAGGCGGTGCACGGTGCGGTAGACGACGAAGAGCTCCTCGCTCTTCACGCTTCCGAGGCCGTTCAGCAGCGGCACCACGCGCGACCCGGCGACGGTCACGCCGTCGGGCAGCTCCTCGAGCAGCTTCGCGACGAACATCCCGGCCAGGCCCTCGGCCGTCGGGATGTCCACCTCGTCGATCCCTGGCTCGCCGTGGATGCCGAGGCCCACGGCCATCCGCCCCTTCGGCACCTCGAAGAGCGGGGCGTCGGCCCCCGGCATCGTGCACCCGCCGAACGCGACGCCGAACGAGCGCGTGCGGGCGTTGGCGCGCCGGGCGAGGCGCTCGACGTCGTCGAGGTCCATGCCGGCCTCGGCCGCGGCGCCCGCGATCTTGAACACGACGAGGTCGCCGGCGATGCCGCGGCGCTTCTCCTGCTGATCGGCCGGGGCGCTCCAGACGTCGTCGGTCACGAGCACCGTGCGCACGTCGTGCCCCTCGGCGTTCAGGCGGTCCTGCGCCTGCGTGAAGTGCAGCACGTCGCCGGCGTAGTTGCCGTACGACAGCAGGACGCCGCGGCCCTGATCGGCGGCCTTGGCCACCGAGTACACCTGCTGCGCCGAGGGCGAGGCGAACAGGTTGCCCATGGCCGCTCCGTGCGCCAGGCCGGGCCCGACCAGGCCGCCGAAGGCCGGATAGTGGCCGCTGCCGCCGCCGACGACGAGCGCGACGGTCGGCTCATCGGCCGCCGTGGCGCGGACCACGCCGCCCGGCACGCGCTGCACCCAGCGCGCGGCCGCATCGGCGAAGCCCTCGGTCATCTCGTCGGCGAACGCCGCAGGGTCGTTGAACAGTCGCGTCATCGCGCCGCCTCCTCGTGGACGTCGTCATCCGTGGTCGAGCACGATCCTATAGGATATTTTCCACATCATCCAGCGTTGCTCTCGACCACCGCGCATGGGCTCGCCGGCAGGGGCGCCCTTCGCCCCGCAGAATGTCTGCGGAGGGGCTCACGGTCCCGCGGTCTCGGGAATCGCGTCAGGATCCCGCACCTGCGACAACCTCCCCCATGACCGCCCGTGAACCGCGCGGTCGGAACGAGAGGACATGCGCATGAGGACACGGATGCGACACGGGATGGCCGCGGTGGCGGTGGGCGCGGTCGCGCTGCTCGCGGCGGGGTGCGCGTCGGCGCACGGGGCCGAGATCGCCGCAAGCGCCGAGCCCGGCGACGTGGTCGAGGGCATCGAGCTGCCCGAGCGGGACCTGGCCGCCTGGAGGCTGCCGCTGCCGAGCCTGTTCCCCGGGGTCGAGGGCGGTCTCGGGAACCACGCCGAGAACGTGCTCGTCGCGGCATGCCTCGAGGGAGCCGGCCTCGACTGGCCGATCCCCGAGGAGGACGTCGCGGAGATCGACGCGAGCACGCACGGCCGGGCCCCGCTCACTCAGGAGTGGGCTGACGCGCACGGGTACCACACGGCGGGCGAGGTCGACGTCGCGGGCCAGGAGGCCCATCAGCTGCTGAACCGGATCGCGGGCTCGACCCCCGGGTTCGAGACGGCCTTCCAGGACTGCCTCGACGGCGTCCGCGAGCAGCACGACTGGTCGCGCATCGAGGTCGAGATCCTCAACGGGATCCTGTCGCCCGGTCTCACCTTCGCGGCCGAGCGCGCCGCGGAGGACGAGGAGGTCGCGGCGGCGGCGAGGACGTGGTCCCGGTGCCTCGCCGAGGCCGGGTTCGAGCGGCGCACGGACGACCCGACGCTCATGCCGACGACTGCCGACGCGGAGGACTGGGGCCTCACGGGCCTCAAGGACGTCGTCCCCTGGCCGGCGCCGACGGCCGCCGAGATCGAACTGGCCTCCGCCGACGCTGCCTGCCGCGCGACGAGCGGGTGGAACGCCGAGCGCTACGACGCGGAGTGGACGGCGCAGGTCGCCTACATCGTCGAGCACGCCGACGAGATCCGCGCGCAGCGCGACCGCTGGTCGGAGCTCCGCACGGAGATGCTGGCGGCCGTCGACGGCTACACCGTCGAGGGCTGACCGACGTGAGCAGCGTGCCGGCCGATCTCGGCTCCGAGAGCGATCTCCCCCTCACGGCGAGAGCCTCGGCGCGAACCGCCGCGGATGGCGCGAGGGCCGCGTTCGAGAGCCTCTTCCGCGCGCACTTCGCCACGGTCCTCCGCTTCGCGGAGCGCCGCGTCGACGACCGCGAGCAGGCGAGGGAGATCGCGATGGACAGCTTCGAGATCGCGTGGCGCCGCTTCGACCCCGCGGCGCCGTTCGAGCTGCCATGGCTGCTGCGCACGGCACGGAACCGCATCGGCGACGCCTACCGGAAGCGCGACAGGGAGCGCGCGGCGACCGCGCACCTCCTCGAGGCGGGCCGGCACGCCGACGGGTCGGACGGCTTCGAGAGCGCCGAGCTCGCCATCGCGATGGCGGGGCTGCGGCCGAAGGAGCGCGAGGTCCTCGCGCTCGTGTACTGGGACGGACTCTCCGCGGCAGACGCCGCGAAGGTGCTGGGATGCGGCGAGGCCGCGGTATGGAAGCGGCTGAGCCGGGCGCGGGACGCGCTCCGCTCCCGCCTCGCAGCACCCGCCGAGCCCCGCCAGACAGAGAGCAGGTGAGTGGCATGCAGTGGACGGATGAGCGGATCGCCGAAGGGCTCCGCGCGATGGATCCCGCGGCCTCGGGCGCGGATGCCCGGCCGACCGCGGCGGAATGGGCGCGCCTCGAGCGCGCGATGGACGCGAGCCGCCCTCGGCGGTCGCGCACGGCCATCCGCGTGGCCTGGATCACGCCGCTCGCGGCGATGGCGCTCGCGACGGCGGTTGTCGTCGCCGCCCAGGTCGCGGCGCCCGCACCCGCGGTGGCGGTGACACCGCCCCTGCTCGAGACCGCGCCGCTCGCGGCATCCCTCGACGAGGTCGTGGACGAGTCGCTCGCCGCACTGGAGACCGCGGGCACGGCCGGAGAGCGCGGCGGCTGGCATGTCACCTGGCACTACGACCCCGAGATCGCGGATGAGCGCGTCATCGCCCCCTTCTGGGCGCGCTGGGTCTGGGACGACGACGGCACCGGCCACCTCGAGACGGTCCCCGGCGACGCCTACTCGATCGAGGACGGCGAGGTCGTCGAGAAGGAGTTCCCGCTTCCGCCCGCGGCGGAGGGCATGACCGCCGAGGAGTGGGACGAGGCGAGCTACGAGGGATGGTTCTACGAATCTCCCCCGTCGGACGCCGACGCTCTCGCGGCGTACCTCAGGGAGCGTGCATATCTGCCCGAGGAGGCGGACGGCCTGCAGGTGTGGGGTGCGGTCGACGCGCTCCTTGACGAATGGATGCTGTCCGGAGAGCAGTCCGCCGCGGCTCTCGAGCTCCTGATGCGGACGGGGGATGTCGACCTGCTCGGCTCGGTGACCGATCGTCTCGGGCGCGAGGGCGTCGCGCTCTCCGTCACCGCCGAGCAGCGGCCGGCGTTCGACGTGACCGTCGTGCTCGACGAGGACACGCGCCAGTTCATCGCGGCCGACGTCGTGTACCGGGGCGGCAGCGACACACTCGATCTGCCCGCCGACACCGTGATCGAGTACACGGCGTGGGGCGCGTCGCCCGTGGACTGACGGAGCCGCACGCTCCGACACCTCGTGTCAACCCCCTTGTGCTGACATGGCTACGTCCATGCACTACCGTGTGCGCATGCGCGCCATCCGTCGCTTCACCGTCCGACCCGTCCTCCCCGCCCCGATCGCGGCGCTCGGCAGCCTCGCCGGGAACCTCAGATGGTCCTGGCATCCCGCCACGCAGGATGTCTTCGCCGAGGTCGCGCCGGACGCGTGGGCCGCGACGCACGATCCCGTGCACGTGCTCGGATCGGTCTCGCGCGAGCGGCTCGACGAGCTCGCTGGTGACGACGGCTTCCTCGCGCGCCTCGGGCAGGCGGAGGCGAGCCTCGAGCGCTACCTCGCCGAGGACCGCTGGTATCAGCGCCAGGTCGCGGATGGCCCGCGCGCGATCGCGTACTTCTCCCCCGAGTTCGGGATCACCGCGGTGCTGCCGCAGTACTCCGGGGGCCTCGGCATCCTCGCGGGCGATCACCTCAAGGCGGCGAGCGACCTCGGCGTCCCGATCGTCGGTGTGGGCCTGCTCTACCGACACGGCTACTTCTCGCAGGCGCTGTCGCGCGAGGGCTGGCAGCAGGAGAGCTACCCGCTGCTCGACCCCGACGAGCTGCCGATCACGGCTCTGCGCGAGCCGGACGGCACGCCCGCGACGATCTCGATCGCCCAGCCCGGCGACCGCGATCTCGTCGCGCGCATCTGGGTCGCGAAGGTCGGGCGCGTGCCGCTGCTCATGCTCGACACGGCGGTCGAGGGCGCCCCGGATCACCACGTCGCCGTCACCGACCGCCTGTACGGCGGCAACAGCGAGCACCGGCTCCGCCAGGAGCTGCTCCTCGGCGTCGGCGGCGTGCGCGCGCTGCGGGCCTACAGCCGCCTGACCGGCGCGCCCGTGCCCGAGGTGTACCACACCAACGAGGGGCACGCGGGGTTCCAGGGGCTCGAGCGCATCCGCGAGCTCACGGTCGACGCAGCGGGCCCGCGCCTCGACATCGACGCGGCGCTCGAGGTGTGCCGCGCCTCGACCGTGTTCACGACGCACACGCCCGTGCCCGCGGGCATCGACCGCTTCCCCCGCACGCTCATCGAGCAGTACTTCGCATCCGACGGCGCGACGCCGGGCGTGCCGCTCGACCGGGTCCTCGCTCTCGGCGCCGAGAGCTACCCGGGCGGCGACCCCGGCGTGTTCAACATGGCCGTGATGGGCTTCCGCCTCGCGCAGCGCGCGAACGGCGTCTCGCAGCTGCACGGACACGTGAGCCGCGAGATGTTCCACGGCCTGTGGCCCGCGTTCGACGAGGCGGAGGTGCCGATCACCTCCATCACGAACGGCGTGCACGCCCCGACGTGGGTGGCTCGCGAGTTCCAGCAGCTCGTGGCCGAGCTCGGCGCCGACCCCGACGGCGACCCCGCGGAGTTCGCGCAGGCGATCGACACCGCGCCGTCGCGCCGCATGTGGGAGCTCAAGCGCGCGATGCGCGAGCGGCTCGTCCTCGATGCGCGCGATCGGCTGCGCGCCTCGTGGCGCAAGCGCGGCGCAGCGGAGGCCGAGCTCGGCTGGATCGACGACGCGCTCGATCCGGATGTGCTCACGATCGGCTTCGCGCGGCGCGTGCCGTCGTACAAGCGCCTCACCCTCATGCTCCGCGACCCCGCGCGGCTCAAGCGCCTCCTTCTCGACCCCGAGCGGCCCATCCAGCTCGTCGTCGCGGGCAAGGCGCACCCCGCCGACGACGGCGGCAAGAAGCTCATCCAGGATCTCGTGCGCTTCGCCGACGACCCCGAGGTCCGCCACCGCATCGTGTTCCTGCCCAACTACGACATCGCGATGGCCCTGCCGCTCTACCCCGGCTGCGACGTCTGGCTCAACAACCCGCTGCGCCCCTACGAGGCCTGCGGCACGAGCGGCATGAAGGCCGCGCTGAACGGCGGGCTCAATCTCTCGATCCTCGACGGATGGTGGGACGAGTGGTTCGACGGGGACAACGGCTGGGCCATCCCGTCGGCCGACGGCCTCGACGACCCCGACAAGCGCGACGACCTCGAGGCCGCTGCGCTCTACGACCTCGTCGAGCGCGAGATCGCGCCGCGCTTCTACGACCGCGACGGCGACGGCCTGCCCATCCGCTGGCTCGAGATGGTGCGGCACACGCTCGTGTCGCTCGCCCCGAAGGTGCTCGCGACCCGCATGGTGCGCGACTACGTCACCGAGCTCTACGCGCCGGCCGCGACGTCGGGACGGGCGCTCGACGACGGCTTCGCCGCGGCGATCGACCTCGCGGCCTGGAAGGCGCGCGTCGCGGCCGGATGGCACGCGGTGCGCGTCGAGCACGTCGAGTCGAGTGGCCCGGGCGACGCCGCCGAGGTCGGCGGCGAGCTGTCGGTGCGCGCGTTCGTCGCGCTGGGCGACCTGCGGCCGGCGGATGTCGCGGTGCAGCTCGTCTCGGGGCGCGCGGTCGGCGAGGACGAGATCGCGGACCCGACGTACACGGCGCTCTCGCCGGTGGAGAGCTACGAGGGCGGACGGGTCTGCTTCGCGGGCGGGATCACCCTCGACCGATCGGGCGCGTTCGGGTACACCGTGCGCGTCGTGCCCCAGGAGGAGCACCTCGCCTCGGTCGCCGAGCTGGGCCTGGTCGCCACCGCGTAGGGTCGAGCGGCCCGGCCCGCGTCAGAGCGGAGCCTGCAGCGACTGCATCACGACCACGGTGCGCGGCGCCATGACGAGCGGCGCCTCCACCGTGACGCGCGTGCCCGGGGGCACCGCCTCATCGGTCGAGAGCACGACGTCGCCCATGCTGATCCACTCGTTCTCGGGGAACGTGATCGTCACCTCGGTCTCGCCCGCGTTGAACCAGAACAGGAACGAGTGGTCGACGAGCTGCTCGCCGTGCGGGCCCGGCTCGCGCAGCGGACCGCCGGACAGGAACATCCCGATGGTCCTGAGCCCGCCATCCGCCCAGTCGGCCGTGCGCATGCGGCGCCCCTCGGGATGCAGCCAGACGAGGTCGGCCGGGCCGCCCTTGATCGTCGGCGACCCCTCGAACCAGTGCCGCTGCCGCAGCGCCAGGTGCTCGCGCCGGAGCCTGAGCGCCGCCTTGGTGAGCTCGTACACGTCGAGCCACGCGTCGTCGGGGCGCCAGTCCATCCACGAGATCTCGTTGTCCTGGCAGTAGGCGTTGTTGTTGCCGCGCTGCGTGCGGCCGCGCTCGTCGCCGGCCGTGATCATCGGCACGCCGTTCGACAGGCACAGCGTCATCATGAGGTTCGCGGCCTGGCGGCGGCGCAGTGCGACGATCTCGGCGTCGTCGGTCTCGCCCTCGACGCCGTGGTTCCAGGACCGGTTGTTGTCGGTGCCGTCGCGGTTGTCCTCGCCGTTCGCCTCGTTGTGCTTGTGGTCGTAGCTGACGAGGTCGCGCACGGTGAAGCCGTCGTGCGCCGTGATGAAGTTCACCGAGTTGTACGCGGAGCGGCCGTCGTCGGCGTAGAGGTCGCTCGAGCCCGCGAGCCGCGTCGCGACGTCCTTGATCTGCGCGTGCCCGCGCCAGAAGTCGCGGATGGTGTCGCGGTACTTGTCGTTCCACTCGACCCACGGCTGCGGCAGGCGGCCGACGAGGTAGCCGTCCATCGACGCGTCCCACGGCTCGGCGATGAGCTTGACGTGACGCAGCACCGGGTCCTGGTCGACCGCGATGAGGAACGCGCACGCGAAGTCGATGTCGTATCCCGTGCGCGTGAGCGCCGAGGTGAGGTCGAACCGGAACCCGTCGACGTGCATCTCGGTGACCCAGTAGCGCAGCGAGTCGAGGATGAGGCGCAGCGCGTAGGGGTCGCCCGTGTTGACGGTGTTGCCGCAGCCCGTGACATCCCAGTAGGTGTCGTCGAACCCGCCGTTCTCCGGGATCAGCCGCTTGTAGAAGCCGCGGTCGTCGAGCCCGCGGAACGAGAGGGTCGGCCCGTGCGGACCGGCCTCGGCCGTGTGGTTGTAGACGACGTCGAGGATGACCTCGATCCCCGCTCCGTGCAGCGCCTTCACCATCCGCTTGAACTCGTCGACCTGCTCGCCGCGATCGCCCGACGACGAGTACGCTGCATCGGGCGCGAAGTAGGACAGGGTGTTGTAGCCCCAGTAGTTGACGAGCCCGCGCTCGAGGAGGCCCGGCTCCGAGAAGAACTGCTGCACGGGCAGCAGCTCGACGGCCGTGACGCCGAGGTCGCGGAGGTACTCGACGACCGCCGGCTCGGCGAGGCCCGCGTAGGTGCCGCGCAGGTGCTCGGGGATGCGGTCGTGCAGCTTCGTGAACCCCTTCACGTGCAGCTCGTAGATGACCGTGTCGCGCCAGCGCGTCTTCATCGGCTCGTCGTCGCCCCAGTCGAACGACGGGTTCACGACGACGCTCCGTGCCGTGTACGCGGCCGAGTCGGTGTCGTCGCGCACGGCGGGGTCGTCCTCGCGGACACCGAAGATCGGCTGCTCGGCGATGATCGTGCCGCTCGTGGCGAGGCCATACGGGTCGAGGAGGAGCTTCTGCGGGTTGTGCCGGAGGCCCTGCGCCGGATCCCACGGGCCGTCGACGCGGTAGCCGTAGCGCTGCCCGGGGCGGATGCCGGGAAGGGCTCCGTGCCAGATGCTCTGGGAGTGCTCGGTGAGCTCGTGCCGCGTCTCGGAGTTGTTCTCGTCGAAGAGGCACAGCCACACGCGCGTCGCGTTGGGCGCGTAGACCGCGAAGTTCGTCGACTCCTCGCTCCAGGTCGCTCCGAGCGGCCAGTTGCGTCCTGGCCAGATGGCGGCTGTCTCACCCATGCGGGTCCAGATCTCCGGGCTCACAGGGCGATTGTCCCAGGCTCAGATGACAGAACCCGCCGTTCCGGTAACCGGATGGCCACAGTACGGACACAATGCGCGCCGGTCACTCGAGCGCGGCATCGATCTCCTCGCGCGTCGGCATCGCGGGCGCGGCCCCGGGCCGGGTCACCGCGATCGCGGCAGCCGCCGTCGCCGCCTCGACCGCCGCCTCGAGCGGCTCGCCGCGGGTGAGCCACGCGACGAGCACGCCGACGAACGTGTCACCGGCGCCCGTCGTGTCGACGGCTTCCACCTCGTGCGCCGGCACCGCGGCGACGATCTCGCCGCCGCGTGCGATGAGGGCGCCCGCCGACCCGCGCGTGACGATGACCGTCGACGCCTGCTCGCTCAGGCGCCGTGCCGCGGTCTCGACATCGGACGCGCCCGACAGCGCGAGCGCCTCCGACTCGTTCGGCACGAGGATGTCCACGAGCGGCAGCAGGCGCGCCGCCTCGGCGTCGACCGGGGCGGGGGTGAGCACCGTGAGCGCCTCGGCCTGCCGGCCGGCGACGAGGGCGCGCTCGACGAGGGCGAGCGGGCGCTCGAGCTGCACGACGAGGGCCGCAGCCGACGCGATCAGCGCGCGGTCGCCATCCGTCAGCTCCTCCTCGCCGTTCGCGCCCGCGACGATGACGATGCTGTTCTCGCCGCCGTCGAGCACGCTGACCTGGGCGATGCCCGTCGGCGCAGCGGATGTCCGCAGCGCGGCGGTCGCGATGCGCTCGCCCTCCAGGAAGGCGCGCAGCTCGCGCCCGAACCCGTCGTCGCCGACCGCGCCCGCGAACGCGACCTCGGCTCCGGCGCGACGGGCGGCGACGGCCTGGTTGAGCCCCTTGCCGCCGGCGCCCGTCGAGAAGTCGGAGCCGGCCATCGTCTCGCCCGGCTCGGGGAGACGCGGCTGCCGCGTGACGAGGTCCATGTTGGCGCTGCCGAGGACGACGATGGGGCCCGTGCGGTTCACGACGTCCACGCTAGTGCGCGCCCGGTCTCGCCGGTCACAGGCGCACGTCCCCCACGAGATTCACGCGGATGCCCATGCGGTCGAGCATGGCCGCCTTCGCGACGAGCGCCCGGTCGGCCGTGGCGGCGTCGGGCGCGTAGACCACCTGAGCGTGGTTCGCCTTGTGCCGGGCCATGAACTGATCACGCGTGATGCCGTGGAGCACGACATGCGCGATGGGCCACTCGGGGTTGGTCGCCTGCTTCCGGCGCGCGGTCTCCTCCTCGGGCAGCTCGATCGCGGTTCCGCGGAAGATGTCGGCCTGAAGCACGCCGTCCGCGATGAAGATCCGCGAGATGACGAGCTCCCCCGGCCGGGACACGCCGTTGATCGTCGACCCGCCGGCCGGGAAGAACACGGGGTCCTGACGCCAGCCCTCCGCCTTGTCCCATCCGCCCAGGTGCGATCCGGGGACCGAGCCCGAGATCTCGTAGACCCACACGAACTGCCCGTCGTAGTCCTCGCCCCAGCGGACGTCGTGCAGGGTGTTGTCGGGCACGAGTCCCATCGCCGTCCACACGCGGTCGGTCACGAGCGCATCGACGGCGACGCCCTCGTCGGCCTCGTTGAAGTGCGGGAATGCGCGGCCGGCGAAGAGCTCGCGCTGACCGTCGCGCGAGAACACCGGTGGGCGCTCGGTGGAGTTGAGCACGCCTTCGGCGAGGTCGGATGCCGGGATTAGGTCCTTCAGGCCCTGCTGGTATTGGATGCCCACGGCGTCCAGGCCGAAGTCGTCGGCGATGCGCAGGGCCGCGATGTACATCTTCATCTGCCAGCGCACCTGCGACTCGGTGAGCTCTGTCGCCTCATCGCTGCCGAAGCGGAACGTCATTCCGCGGTCGACCAGCCAGTCGCGGGCGGCGTCGGCTTCCGCGTCCGGCACCGTCAGCATCTCGGCGTACAGGGCGGACTGCGACAGGCGCTCCTTGTAGATGCCGGTCGGGTTCAGCAGCTCGTCGTCGAAGATGGCGTTGTACATGCCCATGCAGCCCTCGTCGAACACGCCGATGATCGCCTTGTCGGCGAGCAGCTGATCGCCCAGCGCCCGGCCGAGCTCGACCTCGGGGGTGTCGGGAAGCGACGGGAGCGCGCGGACGTGCGAGGCGTCGTGCGTGATGCGACCGGTCTCGGTCCATTCCTTGAGACCGGCGGTGAACCACTCGTCGGTGAAGTCGGTCGACCAGATCGTGGCGTAGTCCTTGCCCATCTTCGTCAGGCCCGCGTTGAGGCCCAGAAGCCCGACGAGACCCGGCCAGTCGCCCGCGAAGTTCGCGACCGTCAGGACCGGCCCGCGATGCGTGCGGAGACCCGCCAGGACGTGATGCGAGTACTGCCACACCGCCTCGGCGACGATGAGCGGCGCGTCGACCGGGATCGTCTTGAACACCTCGAGGCCCATCCGCTGGCTCGAGATGAACCCGTGACCCGTCGCGGGATCGACGTCGTTGGCGCGGATCACCTGCCACCCCAGGTCGTTCAGCACGCGCGTCACCGCGGACTCGAGCGCGACCTGCGTGGGCCATCCTGCGACGTTCGCGGACTCGCGCAGATCGCCCGACGCGATGAGATACGCCGTCTTCGGGGCGAGCGCGGGCCGCGTGGACGGTTCAGGGAATGCGTAGGACATGGGGCTCCTTCAGCGGTGCGTCGCAATGACGCGGTCGATCTCGGCGAGGGCGGCGGCGTCCGGCTCGTCGAGGGCCATGCGGCAGCGGCCATCCGCGACCCCCATCGCGCGGTAGGCGGCCTTCATGCGCGGCATGTCGCCGCCGATTACCGACACCACGTCGTCGACGGCGGCCTGCGCACGGGCGATCGCGTCCGCATCACCGGAGTCGGCAGCGGCTGCGAGTGCGCGGAACGGCTTCGGCAGCACCGACGAGACTCCGGACACCACGCCCTGGGCGCCGACCTCTCCGGCCGCGACGAGGTCGCGATCCGCTCCCGTGTAGATGACGAAGTCCGCGGGCACCGCCGCGCGATAGGCCGCGATCTGCTCGAGGGAGAGCTCGCTGGCCTTGATCCCGACCACGTTGGGCAGCTCGGCGAGGCGGGCCAGAAGCTCTGGCGAGACGGGGTTCCCCGTGCGGGCCGGATACGCGTAGACGTACAGCTGCCCGTCGCCGACCGCCTCGGAGATGGCGGCGAAGTACGCGAACAGACCGGCCTCCGACGAGGGGAGGTAGTAGGGCGTGACCGCGGCGAACTCGCGGGCACCCAGGCGGCGAGCAATCTGCACGCGGCGGACCGCCTCGAACGCGCTGGTCGCCCCGACGTGCACGACGACGCGCATGGCGTCGGCGAGATCCGCCAGCGCGGCCTCGACGAGCTCGGCGAACTCGGCGTCGTCGACGGCCGGGAACTCGCCCGTCGTCCCGAGGACGAACGCCCCTTCGTTCCCCGACTCCGCGACGTAGCGGAAGATCGCGCGGCTCCCCTCGAGGTCGAGTCGGCCGTCCGCGAGGAACGAGGTCGGCACGGCGGTGAGGATGTCTCGGCGGGTCATGAACGGGGCTCCTTGCGGTTCTTTCGCGCCGTGCGCTCGCGCGCAGGGTCGGCTTCGTCGTTGCGGATGGTCGATGTGAGCAGATCCGGGCGCGCGCGCAGCTCGTCGTGCGCCTCCTCGATCTCGGCGACGGTGTCCTCGCTGAGGACCGATTCGGCGAAGGACCGACGCTGCTCGGGCGATCGCCGCGCGTTGCGGACGACCGGCACGATGATCGAGGCGATCGCGAGAGCGATGAGCACGAGTGCGATCGGGCTGACCACGCTGAAGAACGGCTCGGTCGGGAGGATCGCCAGCGTGCGAGCGAGATTCTGCTCTGCGAGGGGACCGAGAAGGAGGCCGAGCACCACGGGGCCTGCGGGGATCTCGAGGCGCTTGAAGGCGAGCCCGACGACACCGAACACGAGCATCTGGATGACGGCCGAGAGGCTGTTCGACGTGGCGTAGGTCCCGATGATGCAGAACACGAGGATGCCGCTCCACAGATAGGGCCGCGGGATGTCCAGGAGCTTCACCATCCCGCGCATGCGCACGAGGCTCAGCGCCAGGGAGAGCACCGTCGCGACGATCATGATCGTCGCGATCGAGACGACGAGCTCCGGGCGCTCGGCGAAGAGCGTGGGCCCCGGGGTGATGCCCCAGATGATCATCGAGCCGATCATGACGGCCATGACGGAGTCGCCCGGGATGCCGAGCGCCATGGTGGTCGTGAGGGACCCGCCGAGAGTCGCGCTCGAGGCGGTGTCCGAAGCCGCGACTCCCTCGATCGATCCCTTGCCGAACATCTCGGGGTGCCGCGAGACCGCGCGCGCCCGTTCCCATCCGATGAGACCGGCGATGTCGCCGCCTGCCGCGGGAACCAGACCCACACCGAGGCCGACCGCGCCGCTCACCGCGACCGCTCGCCCGGTCTGCCGCAGTTCGCGGCCGTTCGGGAACCAGCGCCCGAGCGACGAGATGGGACGCACCTTCGATGCGTGATGCGTGAGCAGCTGATCGAGCAGTTCCGCGATGCCGAAGAGCCCGATGATGACGGCGATGAAGTTGAGGCCCTCCGACAGCTCGAGCACTCCGAAGGTGAAGCGCTGGTCCGCTGTCGCGGCATAGGTGCCCACGGTTCCGAGCATGAGCCCGATCAGGCCCGCGAGGATCCCCTTCATCATGGACTTCGACGAGATGCCGATCATGATCGCGATGCCGAACACCACCAGGGCGAACAGCTCGGGCGAGCGGAAGTGGTTCCTGGCCAGCGTCGCGATCGGCACGGCGAGTGCGGCGAAGAGGATGACGGAGGCGAGGATCCCGACCGCGCTGACGATCGCCGAGATGGTCAGGGCGAGCCCCGCTCTTCCCTGTTTCGCCATGGGGTATCCGTCGAGCGTGGTCGCAACCGACGCGGGTGTGCCCGGCGTGTTCACGAGAATGGCCGGCACCCGGTCGCCGAAGTTCGCGGCGACGTAGATGGTGAGCAGGACCGCGAGTCCCTGGACAGGGTCGAGCGTCATGGTGAACCCGGCGGCGAGCGCGACGGCCATCGTCGCGGTGATGCCGGGGAACGCTCCGACCAGGAAGCCGAGGAGGAGTCCCACGCACATGTACAGGAGGACGGAGATGTCCATGAGGGACGACAGACCCTCGATCAGCGGGTTCATAGCGGGATCCTCAACAGCAGGCCGAAGACGACGTAGACGAAGGCCGTCACCGCGACGGGATAGACGATGAGTCCGATCAGGCGCCGCTGTCCGAAGAGCAGCAGCAGAGCGACCAGGTAGATCGCCGCCGCGATCGGGAACAGCTGGATGCGGTACCCGAATGCGATCACATCGGAGAACGACCAGAGAGCGAGGAACCCGCCCGAGACGAGCAGCGTGAGCACGACCCTGAGCGGGCCGCCGACGGCGACGCGCTCCAGGTCGCTCCTCGTCGACGGTGGTCGGGTGATCGCGATCGCGACGAGCACGAGCGAGACGACGATTCCGAGGACGCCGAGGACGAGCGGCCAGGTGCGCGCGTCCATCTGACCGGGCACTTCGCGCCGCAGCTCGATCTGCAGCCCCAGCGCGAAGTAGACCACACAGAAGACCAGGGCGGTGCCTGCGAAAGCGATCTCGAGTGCTCGAGAGGGGCGGGGCGTTGTGCCCGGCTCCGCCTCAGCGTCGACGTTCATCAGCCGAGCAGCTCCTGGAAGCGAGTGAACTGCTCGTCGACGAAGGTCGTGAACTCCGCGGAGTCGCGGTACACCACGAGGTTGCCCGAGCTCTTCTGGAAGTCCTGGTAGGACTCGGTCTCGACCGCCTTCGCGATCGCGGACTCGAGGGTGTCGTGCACATCGTCAGGAAGCCCTGCGGGGGCGTAGATCCCACCCCAGCCGCCGAACTCGATCTCCTCGCCGATCGCCTCCGCGACCGTCGGGACGTCGGGCAGGTCGGGATGACGCTCGTCGTGCATGATGGCGAGGATCCGGACCGACTCAGCCTGAGCGAGAGCCTCGCCGACTCCGGAGACCGCGGCCACGACCTCACCCGATGCAGCGGCGCTCACCGCCGTCGCGCCGCCGTCGTACGCGACCGGAGTGAACTGGGCCCCCGTCGAGTCGCCGAGGCCGAGAGTGGCGGCCTCCCAGATCGAGCCGGCGCCGGAATTGGCAACCGTCAGCGCGCCGGACTCACCCTGCGCGATGAGATCCTCGAGCGTCTCGATGCCGCTGTCAGCGCTGACCGAGATGACGCCGGGCGCGAGCATGATCTGTCCGAGGAGGTCGTAGTTCTCCGGGAGCACGTCTGCGTTCTGGGTCGTGTTCAGCATGGAGATCTCGACCGGACCGAAGCCGATGACATAGCCGTCGGGCTCCTGCTCGGCGACGTACTCCATCGCCAGCGCTCCGGATGCCCCGGGCATGTTCTCGGGGATCACGCTGACGCCGAGGATCTTCTCGAGCTCCGTCGCGAGCGCGCGCGATGAGAGGTCGGAGCCGCCTCCCGCGTCAGCCTGGATGATGAGGCGGATGTCCTCTTCGGGATAGGACGAGCTGTCGCCGCCCTCAGCCACCGGCGTGCAGGCAGCCAGCGCGGTCGCGGCCAGGCCTGCCGCCGCGAACGCTGCGGTGAAACGGATGTACCGGGGCATCATTGCTCCTCTCGGCGCGGAACCGACGGGCTCTGTCGGCTGAGCCGAGTCTTGCACGTTTACTGTTAACAGTCAACGCTGACCGCGCTCAGATCATCCGAGGAGAGTCAGCGCCGAGCGACGAGCTCCAGCCGCATGCGCTCCTCCGCGCCTCGCAGATGCTCGATGAGCTCCGCCTCGGCGGCGGCTCGATCACCGGAGCGCAGCACGTCATACAAGCGCCGGTGCGCCTCGGACGACTCGTGCAGGTCGTCGTCGTGGTTGATCGTCACGTCGAGCAGAGCGGCGAACGTCGGCTCGTACTGACGCCAGGTCGCGAGAAGACGCGGATGCCGCGCCATCTCGTAGAAGAGCGAATGGAACTCGACGTCGGCCTTCTGGAAGGCGGGATGATCGCCCTCATCGGCTGCGACAGCCATCCGCTCGACGCATTGCCAGACGCGGCGCCACGGCTCGTCGTCCGTCACATCCATCGCGCGCTGAACGGCGAGCCGCTCGAGCGCGCCCCGCAGGCTGTACAGCTGCTCGACGTCATCGGCCGACAGCCCGAGGATGTAGATGCCCCTCGGGCGCCGCACCTCGACGAGGCCCTCGTAGCTCAGCTGCGAAACGGCGTCGCGCACCGGCCCGCGGCTCACCTGGAACTCCTCGGCGACACCCTCCTCCGTCAGGCGGTCGCCGGCCTGGAGCTCGCCGCGCACGATGCGCTGCCGGATGATGTCCGCGACCTGCGTTCCGAGCGATACGCCGCGCTCGACCTTGTCCCGCATCGTGCCTCCCTGAACGTCGTTGACTGTCAACAGAGTACGCCCAGAACGCGGCCGCGCCACCTCGGGTGACGCGGCCGCGGCGAGTCAGCGACCGGAGGCGACGAGCACGTCCCTCTCGAGGCGGGCGTACGAGGCCTCCATGCCGTCGGCCATCCCGGTCGCGAGGATCATGTCGCGCGTCTCCTTGTCGGGGTACTCGATGAGGAGCGTGATGAGGGTCGCGCCGTCCTCTTCGTACAGGTTGAGGTCGTTGAGCGTCTCGGGCCCTTCGGTGCCCTTCATGCGCTCCGTCGTGACAGCGCGCCGCGGAGCCTCGATGAGGAGCGCCTCCCCCTCGAAGCCGAAGGCCTCGCCCTCGGTCTCGCCGACCGGCGCCCACGACGTGCTGTGCCGGTCACCGGGAGCGAGCGCGACGACGCACTCGGTCATCTCCCACCCGTCGGGACCGAGCATCCACTGCCGCAGCAGGTCGGGGTCGTGGTGGGCCCGCCACACGAGCTCCCGCGGGCCCTCCACGAGGCGCGTGATCCGCACGTGGGTGTCGTCGAGCTCCTCGACGCGCGTCCCCTTCCCCTGCGCATAGGCGCGCAGGTCCTGGAGCACGGCGTCCAGCTGGGCCATGGCCATCCGCGTGCCTTCGATCGCGCCCATCTCGACGACCTGCTCGAGCGCCTCGATCGAGTCGAAGTGGCTCGTGGTGACCATCCGCGTGCCGTCGCCCGCTTCCTCGAAGGAGAACGTCATGCGCAGGGAGGGAAAGCCCTCGAGCGGACGGCCCTCGTCGTCGACGAACCGGTCGATCACCGCGAACCCCCGCGGCTCGTCGATCTCGAGGAACTCCCACGACCCCGAGGAGCGCTCGCCGCGCGGGCCGGCCATCGTGTACTGCGCCATTCCCCCGACCGTGTGGTCGAAGGCCGTGAATGTCGCAGGCCAGCCGGGAGGACCCCAGAAGCGCTCGAGCTGGCGCGGGTCGGCGTAGGCGCTCCACACGCGCTCGATCGGCGCTGCGAAGTCGGCGACGACGGTCATCGTGAGATTCTCGGCGTCGGTGGTGACATCGGTGACGGGCATGTCAATCTCCTGATCCAGTGGTGTCGTGCGGTTCGCCCAGCAGGTCGTCGAGGCGCGCAATGCGGGCGCGCCACAGCTGCTCGTATCGGCCCAGCAGGGCCCTGGCGCGCGCGATCATCTCGGGGTTCGCGCGGACGAGCCGCTCGCGCCCCTCCGCGCGCTTGACGATGAGCCGCGCCTCTTCGAGCACGGCCACGTGCTTCTGGACCGCGGCGAACGACATGTCGTAGTCGCGGGCCAGTGCGGAGACGGACTGCTCGCGCTCGATCGTCCGACGCAGGATGTCGCGCCGCGTCGCCGCTGCCAGTGCATGGAAGACACGGTCGATCTCCGTCTCGCTCAACTCCGTTTGTGCAACCATTTGGTTGTACGTTAGGGCCGCGGCGGGCGCGTGTCAAGACTCGCTGTCGAGAAAGACCGGTGACGCAACGACCGTCGGATGAACTGCTGAGCGTCGGGCGGGACGCGGACCGCCTTGACAGCCGCCCCGGCGCACGTCATCGACTGATGACCTTCGGGGCGGCAACGGCCTTGAGGCCGGCGACACCGAACTCCTGCCCGTATCCGGACGACTTGGTGCCCCCGAACGGGACCTGGGGGTTGAGCACGCCGTGCTGGTTGATCCAAACGGTACCGGCCTGCAGGCGCTGCGCCACGGCGAGCGCCGCCTCAGGGTCGTCGGACCATACGGAGGCACCGAGACCTTGCTCGGCGGCGTTCGCGCGCGAGATCGCATCATCGACATCGCTGTACCGGATGACCGGGATCGCCGGCCCGAACTGCTCCTCGTCGACGAGCGCTGCTCCGTCGGCGATGTCCGCAACCACGGTCGGCTGGAAGAACAGAGGCCCGAGGTCGGCCGCAGGCTCGCCTCCGGCGACGATCCGCGCTCCACGGGCACGGGCGTCCTCGACGAGGCGCTGGACGATGTCGAACTGATTCTGGTTCTGCAGAGGCCCCAGGACGTTGCCCTCATCGAGCCCCCGCCCCATCGGCATCGTGCGTGCGAGGTGCGCGAGCGCTTCGACGGTCTCGTCGTAGACGGAATCGTGGACGTACAGGCGCTTGAGCGCGGCGCAGGTCTGCCCGGTGTTGATGAAGATGCCCCAGAACAGGTCCTCGGCGTGCGCGGCGACGTCGGTGCCCGGCAGGACGATGCCGGCGTCGTTTCCGCCGAGCTCGAGGGTGAGGCGGGCGAGGTTCTGCGCCGAGGCTTCGACGATCTTCCGACCCGTCGGTGTCGAACCCGTGAACATGATCTTGTCCACGCCAGGGTGCGCAGCGAGAGTCGATCCGATCTCCCGGTCGCCCGTGACCGCGGTGAGGACACCCGCGGGCAAGTGGCGGTTGAAGATCTCCACGAGCGCGAGAACCGAGAGCGGTGTGAACCCGCTGGGCTTGACGACGACCGTGTTGCCCATGCGCAGGGATGGCGCGATCTGCCAGACCGAGATCATCATCGGCCAGTTCCAGGGGCCGATCGCTCCCACCACTCCGAGTGCCCCATAGTGGACCTCGGCTCGCGCTGCGCCCGCCTCGAAGACGACTTCCGGTTCGAGAACGGTGTCCGCCGCGCTGCGGGTCCACACCGCGCACGCGCCGACTTCGAATCGGGCGTTGGGCCCGTCGAGCGGCTTGCCCTGCTCGCGAGACAGGATGACGGCCAGCTCCTCCGCATGGGCATCGATGTCATCGGCGATGGCATGCAGCACACGGCTGCGCTCCGCGTGGCCGAGGCCATCCCAGGCAGGCTGCGCGGCGCGGGCGGCGGACACGGCGGACTCGAGGTCGGCGAGGGTGTGGATCGGCGCGTAGCCGATGGTCTCCCGCGTCGCGGCATCAGGGATCGCACGACCCTCTGAGACGGGAACGGTGATGGCATCGAGGATGCTGGTGGCGGTCGTCATGATTGCTCCTGGGCTGAGTGGGGTGATCAGGCGGTACGGGTGAGCGTCGAATCGACGGCGTGGGGTGCGCGGTCGAGAACCTTCCGCGCAGCTGACAGGCCACTCTCGATGGCGCCGTCGATGAATCCGCCCCACCCTTCGGCGACGTCTGAGCCGGCGAAGACGACGCATCCATGTCCGGCGCGCAGCGCCGGCAGCCCCTGTGAGAGGTATCCGGTGCGGTGCATCGGCCAGGTCTCCCCCGACAGCGGATCGGCCGTCCAGTCGTGGCCCGTCGCAGCGACGACGGCGAGCCCGGGCACGAGCCTGTCCGCCGCGGCTTGCACGGCGGCGACATCGCTCGCGTCGATCGCGCGCGCATCAGGGCCGAAGCCGATGACGATGGTGCGTCCGTCCACGTGGTATTCGGATTGAAGGAAGGTGAAGGGATCGTCTTCGCTGCCGAAGGCGACGAAATGGGGAAGCTCTCCCTGGACCGCGAACCAGATCTTCGTACCGAGTGCGATCTGTCCGGCGGAGACCGCCCGCCCGGCGCTCTCCGGCAGCGGGGGCTCGAAGCGGATGCGGGAGAGTGCGTTCAGCGGAGCCGTCAGGATCACGGCGTCCGCGCGAGCGTGCGTGCCGTCTGCGAACTCCACGCGAGAGGGGCCGTCACCTTCGACCACGGCCGTCACTTCTGCGCCGAGTCGCAGCTCCGCGTTCGTGTCGGCGAGGATCGCTTCGGCCAGAGCGCGCGTACCTCCCGCGATCTTGTAACTCGCGCACGCCTCGAACATGACCCTCCAGTCACCATTGGCGACCGCGAGCCAGCGCAGGGCCTGAGTGTAGGCGGCCTCGCCGAGGCGCCCGTTGAAGTTCAGCGCCCAGAACGCGCGGAGGAGTGCGCGACGATTCTCGTCGAGATCCAGAGCGTCGATGCGCTCGGAGATCCCGCGGGCATCGAATGCCGCTCCGGGTGCAGAGCTCAGGGGCGAGAACGGCTGCGGGAAGACGGCACGCGCTTCTGCACCGAGCTCGCGGTTCGGCTCGTCCATGAGCTCGAGTAGCGCATCGGGCGCGACGACGGTCGGCTTTCCGTCCACGTGCCACCACGCAGTGGCGGGCGCTGGGCTGGCCACGACTCCGAGTCCGTAGCGATGGAGTTCGGCCCAGACGTACGGCTGCGTCCAGTGCACCCAGGTGCCGCCGAGCTCGATCTCGATGCCGAGCCGACGGTCGAACCATGTGCGTCCGCCGATGCGGTCGCGCGCTTCGACGAGGAGGACGCGTTTTCCGCTCCAGGTGAGTTCGCGTGCGGCGGTGAGGCCTGCGAACCCGGCTCCGACGACGATGACCTCGTAGTGCTGATCGATCATGGCGCGCTTCTCAGGAGTAGACGAAGAACTCGACCGTGGGCGCCAAGACGGTCCACAGCGCGGCAGCGCCCTTGTTGAAGGAGGCCACCGAACCTGCGGTCAGCTCGAAGGGCTCGCCACCCTCGGGCTCGATCCGCAGATGCCCTTCGAGGATGTACACGGTCTCGTCGGCGTGCCCGACGACACGCATTGCACCAGGCGCTTCTTCGGGGGTGACGAACCAGAAACCGGAGGACAGATGGGGTCGCTCGCCGTCGCCCGGGCGTCGGGTCCACTGGACGACGCCGACCTCGAACGGCTCCGCATTCGAGCGGTCGAGACGAGCGTGGCTGATGAAGTCTGGCATCGTGATCTCCTTTGTGGATGGTGCCGATCAGTCGTTCGGATAAGTGGTCTCGTTGAGGATGGTGAAGCGACTGTCAAAGGGGATGTGCACGACGCTCTGCGTCGAGTTCTCCCAGCAGAACATGCGTCCGACGGAGCGCTTCTCGTCGAGGTCGACCACCAGGAAGCTCTCCACCGGCATCACGCCTTCCTTCCAGAAGAAGACGACGATCCCGTCGGCGAGTTCGAACGCCTTCGTCTCGTCGACGTCGGCGAGGCCGGCCTCGGCACCAGAGATGCAGTGCCACACGAACGTGCCGCCATTGAGGTAGATGTGCTCGTACCGTTCGGTCTCGCTGTAGCGGTAGTAGATGCGCTTGCCCACGAGCTCGTCACTGCGACGACGGGGTTCGATCTCGCCCGTGCCGACGACGCGACCCGAGAGGAACGTCGTGTTCGTCCGTCCGATGCCATCCGCGATGGTGATGCCGCTGTCCGCGGCCGTGACCCGTCCGTCAGCGAGGTCGAGCACGAAGGTGAAGGAGTGCGTACGCGGCCCCTCGCCCTTGAGGACGTCGACAAGCTGGATGCCGGGGCGCACTTCGACGGCGCGGTACGGATGGGTGCCCGCTGCGCCGGCATCGTCGCCCTCGAGAAAGGTCCAGGTCAACTCACCGTCGGTATGGAACTCGTGCCGGACCATCCATCCGTTGTCGTACGTGATGTCGATGGTCTGGCCGACGAGTGCGCTGCTGGCGGGCAGGCTCGGGTCGCCGAAGCCGCTGATCATGGCGGAGACGTCGGGCCAGTCACTCTGGGCGACGAAGTCCCGTGCCTGGACCTGGGAGTCGGTGGTTGTGCTCATGATTCGTTCCTTGCTGAAGCTGGCGGTGGGGCTCAGGAGATCGCGACGACGTGGAAGTCGATGTTCTTGCGGAAGCTGGGCATCACGAACCCGATGGCGAAGGCGATGGGGATCATCCAGAGCATCGTCTTCGCGACCGTGCCGTCATCGAACAGCAGCACGTCGAAGTTCGAGAGAGCGATGACGAGAACCGCGGCATTCAGGAGCATCGCGAGCGTCGGCGCGAACTTGGTGCTCCAGAATCCGGTCTCCAGCCGCTCACGGATGAAGAAGGCGAGGATGCCCACCGAAGCGATGGTCATCATCACGATGAAGCCGATGGTGCCCAGCGCGACGAACCAGGCGTAGATGACGACGATGGGGTCCGCCCCGGCGGCGAAGAACGCTGCCAGGATCACCACGCAGACAGCGGCATCCACGAGCGCGGCCAGGTGCGGGGCGCGCTTGACCTCGGACACGCGAGCGAAGAGACGAGGCAGGACGCGGGCTCGGCCCAGCGCGAAGCAGTAGCGGGCGAACATGTTCTGCACGCCGATGAGCATCGCCAGGAAGCTCGTGAGCACGAGGACCTGGAGGACGAGCGAGAACCACGGGCCCACGGCACGGTTGGCGATATCGAAGATCACCCCGGAGAGATCGTCTGCCGACGCCTGCTGGACGTTGTCGGCGCCGATCCCGTAGCTGACCGCCCACGTGGCGAGGGTGTAGAAGGCAGCGACGAAGCCGATCACGACGAACAGCGCGACGGGGATGGTGCGGCGAGGGTTGCGGGCTTCCTCGGCGAACACCGTCGTCGCCTCGAAGGTCGTGAAGCATGTGAAGACGAAGAGGCCGGCGACGCCGACGCCCGGGTTCGCGAGAACCGCGGGGCTGAAGCTCACCAGCGAGGGGTCCTGGCCCGGGAAAGCGACGAGGATGCCGACAACGAGCATGGCGACGACCACGACCTCGAGCGCGATGATCACGCCGAGCACGCGCATGTTCAGGTCGACGCCGCGCATGACGAGGATGGTGGTGATGACGATGGCGAGCATGACCCAGACCCACACAGGGAGGTCGAGCCCCGCCTCGGCAGCCAGCTGCTGTGCGAACACACCGAACTGAGCCACCAGGCCGATCTGAAGGGCGAGGTAGGTCACGACGACGATCCCCGCCGCGCCGGTGGCCGTCCTCGATCCCAGCCCGCGAGCGATGTACGCCACGAAGCCGCCCGCGTTCGTGATGTGCCGGCTCATCTTCAGATATCCGATCGCGAAGATCGCGATCACTCCGGCGACGATCACGTACACCGCAGGTGCACCAGGGCCGACGAGGGAGAAGACGACAGGAGACGCGCCGACGAAGGCAGCCATCGGGGCAGCGGCGGCGATGACGAAGAAGGCGATGCCCACCACGCCGAGACTGTTGCGCTTCAGCGCCGTCGTCGGTCCGGCGGTCGCATCCGTTCGAGCGGTTGCCATGGCGTTCTCCTTTGAACGTCGGGTAGTGCGAGCAATTCCAGCATCTGCTCAATTTAAAGTCAAGCGTTTGCTTAGATTCGCCGTCGCTTCATCGGGAGATAGGGTGCGAACATGGCCGATGAACCTCAACGCATCAAGTACGGCACCGGCCGCGAGGCGCTCATCGAGGCCGCCGTTCGCGTGGTCGCGCGACACGGCCTGCATGGCATGACCTTCCGAAAGGTCGCGCAGGAGGCGGGTGTCAACAACTCGCTGGTCGCCCACCACTTCGGGTCGCTGTCAGCGTTGGCCAACGCCGCCCTCGAGTGGTCGGCCGCGACCGCAATGCGCGACTCCCACCTCGACGGCTTCCTTGACTCGGAGAGCGACTACAAGGCCGCGCTGTGGTCCACCCTCGACCAGCGTCGGGACCTGCACGTCTATCAGTTCGAGATGATTCTCGAAGCGAGTCGGGACGCCGAAGTCCGTTCGCAGATCATCGATATGTACGACCGCTACACGGCGGGAGTCTCGCGGAGCATGTTCGGCAGCGCCGCGACAGCCGACGACGACGCCCTCGCACGCGCCGTCTTCGCAGCACTGGACGGTCTCGTGCTCCAGTACGTCGGCGGCGCGATCACGCGCGACCAGGTGGACGCGTCCGTCAGCGCCCTCTGGCGTCTTGCTGCTGCATCAGGGACGCGCTACCCCAGCACCTCCACGCCGAACCCGGCGACGACCGCGCGCACCTCGTCGAGGTAGCGCTGCGCCTGCTCCGTCAGCGGGATCGCGGCGTGGTCGATCCACCCGATCTCGATGCGCTCGTCGACGTCGAGGGGGATGGCGACGATCTCCGGATCGAGCTCGTCGCTGATGATGCCGGTCGAGATCGTGTACCCGCCGAGGCCGATCATGAGGTTGAAGATCGTCGCCCGGTCGGAGACCCGGATCTCCCGCCTGCTCGACATGGTGGAGAGGATCTCCTCGGCGAAGTAGAAGGAGTTGTCCGCACCCTGGTCGAAGGTGAGTCGCGGCAGATCCTCGAGGTCGGCGAGGGTCGCGCGCTTCCGGGAGGCGAGCGGGTTGCGCCGCGAGATGAAGATGTGCGGCTCGGCGAGGAACAGCGGATGGAACGCGAGCCCCGAGTCCCGCAGCAGCTTGTCGATCACCTTCCGGTTGAAGTCGTTCCGGTAGAGGATGCCGATCTCGCTGCGGAGCGTGCGGACATCCTCGATGATGTCCCCCGTCCGGGTCTCCCGCAGGGAGAACTCGTACTCGGCCGCCCCGCTCGCCTGGACCATCCGCACGAACGCGTCGACCGCGAACGAGTAGTGCTGCGCCGAGACCCCGAGCAGACGCCGTGACGGGGGCCGGTCGAGGTAGCGCTGCTCGAGGAGCTCCACCTGCTCGACGACCTGCCGCGCATAGCCGAGGAACTCCGCCCCGTCGAGGGTGAGCGTCACGCCGCGTGCGGAGCGCACCAGGAGCGTGCGCCCCACGCGCGCCTCGAGCTCCTTCATCGCCGCCGACATGGTCGGCTGCGCGACGTAGAGCAGGTCGGCGGCACCCGAGATCGAGCCCTCGGCGGCGACCTCGATGAAGTAGCGGAGCTGCTGCAGCGTGAGACCGCTCGTTCCCTGTGCCATAGCCACAGACTATATGAAGGGATAGCGTCGTCTTCTTACCCGATATCGCCCGGATCCCGGCACGATGGAGGCTCCGACGACCGAGGATCGACCCGACCCTCATCACCCCTGGATTGGCCCATGGCGAGCGCATTCGAGTTCAGCATCACGACCACCCCCTTCGACGAGGACTACACGCCGTCGGAGAGCTCCCGGATCACGACCAACTTCGCCAACCTCGCGCGCGGCGAGCGCCGTCAGGAGAACCTCCGCAGCACCCTGACGATGATCGACCGGCGGTTCAACGACCTCGCGCACTGGGACAACCCGACTCGCGACCGCTACACCCTCGAACTCGAGATCGTCTCCGTGCAGCTGCGCACGTCGGCGGATGACGAGGCTCAGCCGTTCCCACTGCTGGAGGTCCTCGACACGCGGATCATCGACCGGCACACGGGCGCCCGCCACCACGGGATCGTCGGCAACAACTTCTCGTCCTACATCCGCGACTACGACTTCAGCGTCGTCCTGCCCTCGGCGAAGGATGGCACGGGCGCGCCCGCGCTCCCCCGCGACTTCGGCGTCCTGCATGGCAGGCTCTTCCAGCACTTCCTCGACTCGGATGTCTACCGGCAGCGCTTCCCGCAGGCGCCCGTCATCTGCATCAGCGTCTCGACGAGCAAGACCTACCACCAGACCGGGAACAGCCACCCCGTCCTCGGCGTCGAGTACCAGCAGGACGAGCACTCCCTGACCGACGAGTACTTCGGGAAGATGGGGCTCCGCGTGCGCTACTTCATGCCGCGCGGAAGCGTCGCGCCGCTCGCGTTCTACTTCCGCGGCGACCTGCTGAACGACTACTCGAACCTGCAGCTCATCAGCACGATCAGCACGATGGAGACATTCCAGAAGATCTACCGCCCCGAGATCTACAACGCGAACTCGGCCGCCGCCGCCGTCTACCGCCCGAGCCTGGGCGCGCAGGACTTCTCGCGGACGCAGATCTCCTACGACCGCGAGGAGCGCAGCCAGCTCGCTGTCACGCAGGGGAAGTACGCGCAGGAGCACTTCATCGAGCCGAACCGCGAGCTGCTGGAGCAGTGGACCGCCGGCGACCCCGTTCTCGTCGCATGACCCCCGGAGGACCATCCATGACCCCCGCGCTCCTGCCGACCTCGATCGTCGGCAGCCTTCCCAAGCCGTCGTGGCTCGCCGAGCCGGAGACGCTCTGGTCCCCCTGGAAGCTCGAGGGCGCCGCGCTGACCGAGGGCAAGCAGGATGCGATGCGCATCGCCGTCCAGGAGCAGACGCGCCGCGGCATCGACATCATCGGCGACGGGGAGCAGACGCGCCAGCACTTCGTGACGACGTTCATCGAGCACCTCGACGGCGTCGACTTCGCGCAGCGCAGGACTGTGCGCATCCGCGACCGCTACGACGCGAGCGTGCCGACGGTCGTCGGCGCGGTGCACCGCGAGCGCCCCGTCTTCGTCGACGACGCGGCGTTCCTCCGTGCGAGCACCGACCGCCCGATCAAGTGGACGCTGCCGGGCCCGATGACGATGGTCGACACGCTCTACGACGCCCACTACCGGAGCCGCGAGAAGCTGGCGTGGGAGTTCGCGACCATCCTCAACCAGGAGGCCAGAGAGCTCGAGGCCGCGGGCGTCGACATCATCCAGTTCGACGAGCCCGCCTTCAACGTCTTCCTCGACGAGGTCAAGGACTGGGGCGTCGCCGCCCTCGAGCGCGCGTGCGAGGGGCTGCGCGCCGAGACCGCCGTGCACATCTGCTACGGCTACGGGATCAAGGCGAACACCGATTGGAAGGCGACGCTCGGCTCGCAGTGGCGCCACTACGAGGAGTCGTTCCCGCTTCTGCAGCGGTCGGCCGTCGACATCGTCTCGCTCGAGTGCCACCACTCCCGCGTCCCGCTCGAGCTCGTCGAGCTCGTCCGCGGCAAGAAGGTCATGCTCGGCGCGATCGACGTCGCGGATGAGACGGTCGAGACCCCCGAGGAGGTCGCCGACACCCTCCGCCGTGCGCTCGCCTATGTGGACGCGGACAAGCTCGTGCCCAGCACGAACTGCGGCATGGCGCCGTTCCCCCGGGAGGTCGCGCTGCGCAAGCTCAGCGCGCTCAGCGCGGGCGCGGCCATCCTGCGCGAGGAGCTGGCCGATGCGCGCGTCTGAGGCGTCGCCCGCCGACGCACCCGCCGAGACCCCGCGCCACGGCTTCGCGCCGTCGCTGTCGCCCGACGACTTCAAGGCCCTCTTCCGGGGGCACCCCGGGGGCGTCACCGTCATCACGGCGGATGCCGGCGACGGGCCCGTCGCCCTGACGGCGACCTCGGTCGCGTCGGTGAGCGCCGAGCCCCCGCTCCTGGTGTTCTCGATCTCGGCGCTGTCGTCGGCGTCGGACGTTCTCTCGCGCGCCGAGACCGTCGTCGTGCACTTCCTCGACGCTCACGATCTGGAGGTGGCGAAGCTCGGCGCCGCGAGCGGTGTCGACCGCTTCGCCCAGGAGCACCCGTGGACGCGCCTGGCCACGGGCGAGCCCGTGTACGAGGGCGTGCGCGCGTGGGTGCGCTGCGCGGTCATCGACCGGATGGATGCGGGCACGTCGACGGTCGTCGCGGCCCACGCACTGCAGTCGCACATCGAGCGCGACGTCCACCCGGGCGACGCCGGCGACGCGCTGGTCTATCACAACCGCACGTGGCACCGCCTCGGCGAGCACTCGCGCATCGAGCCCTGACGGCCGCGCGCGCCTGCGGGCGTCAGTCGGTGGGACGCCAGAGCACGACGTCGGTCTGACGGCGCACGCGGGTGCCCGCACGCAGCGTCACGACCGCGCCGTTCGCGCTCGTCGCGAACACGCGCGCGCCCGGACGCTGCTCGCGCTCGGCGCGCAGCTCGCGCTCGAGCTCCCGGACACGGCCGCGCAGCTCCTGCACCTCGTTCTCCATGTGCAGGATGCGTTCGATGACGGCGAGGCGCACACCCTCGGACGACAGCCGCGCGACCTCGCGCAACTGGTCGATGTCGCGCAGCGAGTAGCGCCGCGATCCGCCGCGCGTGCGCCCGGGGACGACGAGGCCCATGCGGTCGTACTGCCGCAGGGTCTGCGGGTGCATGGCGGCGAGCTCGGCAGCCGCCGCGATGGGGAAGATCGGCGCATCGGGGTCGATGTCGGCCGGGTCGACCGGGATCGGCATGGTCCTCACCTCCTGAAGGTGTCGGGGGCGGATGGCGGCAGCGGGCTACTGCTTCGCCTTCGCCATCATCTCAGCGCGGGGGTTCTCCTTCGGCTCGGCCTCGCGGTAGGCGAGAAGCGCCTCGCGCGCGGCGTCGTCGAGATGCGACGGCACAGCCACCTGCACCTCGGCGAGGAGATCGCCCGTGCCCTTGCTGGACGCGATGCCGCGTCCCTTGACGCGGAGCACGCGGCCGGAGGGCGTGCCGGGGGCGACACGCAGCTTCACGGGGTCGCCACCGAGCGTCGGAACCTCGATGGTCGCGCCGAACACCGCCTCGGTGAACGTGATCGGCACGGTCACGCGGACGTTCAGGCCGTCGCGCGTGAAGACGGGGTGCGATCGGACCGCGACCTCGACGACGATGTCGCCGCTCTCGCCTCCGTCCGGCGAGGGACGCCCGCGCCCGCGCAGGCGGATCTTCTGGCCATCCGCGACACCCGCGGGGATCTTGACCTTGAACGGCTTGCCGTCCTCGCCCTGGAGCGTGATGGTCTCGCCCTTGGCGGCCGTCGTGAAGTCGATCGTCGTGCGCGCACGCACGTCGGCGCCGCGCTGGGGGCCGCCGAAGCCGCGGTACCCGCCCGTCGACTGCCCGAAGCGGCCGGAGCCGAAGCCTCCGCCCCCGCCGGAGAACATCGAGAAGATGTCGTCGAAGTCGCCCGGGGACGCCGTGCGCTGCTGCGTGAACCGGCTGAAGACGTCGTCGAACCCGCCGCCGGCGCCGCCGGGCGCGGTGAACCGCGCACCCGAGCCCATCGCGCGCAGCTCGTCGTACTCCTTGCGCTGCTCGGGGTCGGAGAGCACCGAGTACGCCTCGCTGATCTCCTTGAACCGCGACTCCGCAGCCGCGTCGCCCGGGTTCGAGTCGGGGTGGTACCTGCGCGCGAGCTTGCGGTAGGTCTTCTTCAGATCCGCGTCGCTCACGTTCTTGTCGACGCCGAGGATCTTGTAGAAGTCCTTGTCGAACCAGTCCTGACTGGCCATCTGCACCTTCTTCTTGCGAATGCTCTACGCGTGATCCGGAAAGCGGTCGGCCCCGCCGCAGCGGGGCCGACCGGGAGTCATTCCGCCGGGACGGCGACGACGACCTTGGCGGGGCGCAGCTCGACGTCGCCCAGCAGGTAGCCGACCTCGACGACCTCGAGGATCGTGCTCTCCGTCGTGCCGGGAACCGGCTGCTGGAAGATCGCCTCGTGACGCTGCGGGTCGAACGTCTCGCCGGTCGCGCCGAACGCGACGACGCCCAGGCGCTCGGCGACGCCGCGCACCTTGGCAGCGACAGCGGAGAACGGGCTGCCCTCGGCGAGGTCGCCGTGCTTCTCGGCCCGGTCGAGGTCGTCGAGCACGGGGAGGAGGCCCTTCACGGCCTCGCCCCTGGCACGGGAGATCTCGATCTCGCGCTGCTCCTCGGTGCGGCGACGGTAGTTCGCGTACTCCGCCTGGAGGCGCTTGAGGTCGTGCAGGAGCTGCGTCTCGTAGTCGCTCTTCTCCGCCTCCGCCGCCTCGTCGGTCTGCTCGGCGCCGAGGATGTCGTCGACCGTCAGGCCGTCGCCCTCCTCTGCGGTCTCAGCCGGCTGCGCCGCGGGGTCGGAAGCGGCGGCTTCCGACCCCTCGGCGTCCGGCTGGACCTCGTCGCCGTCGGGCTGCTCGCCCTGGGGCTCCTCGAAGTCCTTGTCCGTCATCAGCTCTTCTTCTCGTCCTCGTCGTCCACGACCTCGGCGTCGATGACGTCCTCTTCCGCCGAGCTCTGCTCGCCGGCCGGGGCGTCCTGCGGCGCCTGCTCCTGCGCGGCCTGAGCCTGCTGGTAGATCGCCTCGCCGAGCTTGGTCTGGCTCTCGTTGAGCTTCTCGAACGCGGCCTTCACGGCGTCGTCGTCCTCGCCCGCGAGCGCGGTCTTGAGCGCGTCGACGTCGGCCTTGACCGAGTCCTTCACGTCGGCGGGGAGCTTGTCGTCGTTCTCCGAGATGAGCTTCTCGATCGAGTACGCGAGCGTCTCGGCCTGGTTGCGGACATCCGCGGCCTCGCGGCGCTTCTTGTCCTCGGCCGCGTGCTCCTCGGCGTCGCGGACCATCCGCTCGATGTCCTCCTTCGAGAGCGACGAGCCGCCCGTGATGGTCATCGACTGCTCCTTGCCCGTGCCCTTGTCCTTGGCGGACACGTGCACGATGCCGTTCGCGTCGATGTCGAACGTGACCTCGACCTGCGGCACGCCGCGGGGCGCCGGCGCGATGCCGGTGAGCTCGAAGGTGCCGAGCGGCTTGTTGTCGCGGGTGAACTCGCGCTCGCCCTGGAAGACCTGGATGGCCACCGACGGCTGGTTGTCGTCTGCGGTCGTGAAGGTCTCGCTGCGCTTGGTCGGGATGGCCGTGTTGCGCTCGATGAGCTTGGTCATCACGCCGCCCTTGGTCTCGATGCCGAGGCTCAGCGGGGTGACGTCGATGAGGAGGACGTCCTTGCGCTCGCCCTTCAGCACGCCCGCCTGGATGGCGGCGCCGACGGCGACGACCTCGTCCGGGTTGACGCCCTTGTTGGGCTCCTGGCTCGTCTCGCTCTTCACGAGCTCGCTGACCGCGGGCATGCGGGTCGAGCCGCCGACGAGCACGACGTGCGCGATGTCGGAGACCTTGATGCCCGCCTCGCGGATGACGTCCTGGAACGGCTTCTTCGTGCGCTCGAGGAGGTCCTTCGTGAGGTCCTCGAACTTCGCGCGCGAGATCGTCTCGGACAGCGACACGGGGCCGTTCTCCGTGAGCGAGAGGTACGGCAGGTTGACGCTCGTCGACGTCGAGCTCGAGAGCTCCTTCTTCGCCTGCTCCGCGGCCTCCTTGAGGCGCTGCAGGGCGATCTTGTCGTTCGAGACGTCGACGCCCGTGGAGTCCTTGAACTGCTTGATGAGGTAGTCGACGAGGCGCTGGTCCCAGTCGTCGCCGCCGAGGCGGTTGTCGCCCGCCGTGGCACGCACCTGGATGGTCGAGAAGTCGTCGTCCTTGCCCACCTCGAGCAGCGAGACGTCGAAGGTTCCGCCGCCGAGGTCGAAGACGAGGATGAGCTCGTCCTCCTTGCCCTTGTCGAGACCGTACGCGAGGGCGGCGGCCGTGGGCTCGTTGATGATGCGCAGGACGTTGAGGCCCGCGATCTCGCCGGCCTCCTTCGTGGCCTGGCGCTCGGCGTCGTTGAAGTACGCGGGCACGGTGATGACGGCGTCGGTCACCGTGTCGCCCAGGTACTGCTCGGCGTCGCGCTTCAGCTTCTGGAGGATGCGCGCCGAGATCTCCTGCGGCGTGTACGACTTGTCGTCCACCTTGAACGTCCAGTCGGTGCCCATGTGGCGCTTGACCGACGCGAGCGTGCGGTCGACGTTGGTGACGGCCTGGCGCTTCGCGGTCTCGCCGACGAGCACCTCGCCGTCCTTGGTGAACGCGACGACCGACGGGGTCGTGCGGAAGCCCTCGGCGTTGGCGATGACCTTCGGCTCGCCGCCCTCGAGGACCGAGACGACCGAGTTGGTCGTCCCGAGGTCGATACCCACAGCACGTGCCATGTTGCTTCTCCTTCTGTCGCTGCCTGAAGTCTGCGCGCGATCTTGAGTCGCGCTGACTCAAGCGTACGGCGACAACCGGGGGAAGTCAAGAAACTTGATACAGCCCGACTCAACTTCACCCCGCACCCTCGAGACTAGCGCCGGCCGTCGAGACCGGTGTAGCGGGGGTCCGAGACTAGCGCCGGTCGTCGAGACCGGTGTCGGGAACAGAGGTCTCGACGCCGGACACTAGTCTCAGCGGGAGAACGGGCGGCAGAACGGGCGGCACGGGGCGGCGGGGCGGCGGGGCCGGGCGCCGGTCAGAAGGGGCAGGTGGAGCGGGCGTCGCTCAGGGTGATGCCCACCGCAGGGCCCGGGCACACGAAGGGGCTGTAGCGCGGGTCGTCGTCGACGAACAGCTTCAGCCAGGCGATCGACTGCGCCGCGATCGTCGTGTTCGACGTGTTGGGCGCGAAGTGCGACGCCCCGCGCAGCTCCAGATAGGCGCGCGGCAGATCCGCGGGCAGCCCCTCGTACAGCGGGATGGCGTGACGAGCGACGGGAGCGACCGTGTCGCGCTCCGCGCCGAACACCAGCGTCGGGGTCGACACCTCGGGGAACGTCTTGTCCGCGTCCCACGGGGTCATCGCGATCGCGGCCTGGAGCGACGGATCGTCCTTGGCCGCCTCGAAGGCCCCGCCGCCACCCATCGAGTGCCCCATGACGGCGAGCCGGTTCGGGTCGACGATGTCGCGGACGTCGCTCGAGGAGACGAGGTAGTCCAGCGCGGCGAGGAGCTGGTCGCCCCGCTGGCCCGGCTGGTCATAGCGCCCGAGCGTGTCGATCGTGAAGACGACGAACCCCTGCGAGGCGATCCGCGGCCCGAGCCAGGCGATGCTCGACTGCGAGGCCGTGTACCCCGGCGAGATGGCCACGGCGCCGAATGCGACGCCCTGCTGGCCGGAGGGGAAGTAGATCGCGCCGCCGCCGAAGCCGCGCACGGCGTAGCCCGGCACGCGCTCCTCCGCGACCGCGAACGGACCCCGCGGCGCCTCGATCGTCTGCTGCGTCGGAGGCGGCCCGATCTCGACCGCGGGAACGATCGCGGCCGCCGGCCCCGCTGCCGCCAGCGACCCCGCGGCGAGCGCGATCGCGAGCGCCGCCGCGCGAACTCTCCTCCTGAATGACGTCGTGCGTCCCCCCATGGCTTCCCTTTCTGGATTGATCTACCAATTGGTAGATCAATCTGCCAGGCGTGTGCCGCGCTGTCTACCCTGGGTCCATGACGGACGACGACGGGCGCCGACGCCGCTTCGAGCACCGCCGCGGAGAGGTGCTGCAGGCAGCGACCGAAGCGGTGCTCGCGCACGGGCTCTCCGGGCTGTCGCTTCGCCGCCTCAGCGCGCACGTCGGCGTCAGCCACGCCACGCTGCTGCACCACTTCGGGAGCAGAGAGCAGCTGGTCGCCGAGGTCGTCGAGTCGATCCTCGGCGCCGCGCTGGCCGCACCGCAGATCCCCGACGGCCATCCCGATCCGCTCGCCGCCCTCTGGGAGAGGGCGCGGTCTGCGCGGGGCCGAGCCCTGTCGACCGCCTTCCTCGAGATCGCCGTCGCGGCAGCGCACGCGGACGGCGCCCTGCGCGAGGCGGTCGTCCGGTCGGTCGGCGAGCGCGTCGATCTGCTCGCCGCGGGGTTCACGCAGGCGGGCTGCCCGCAGGAGGAGGCCGAGCCGCTCGCGACCCTCGT
The DNA here is from genome assembly GCF_035188445.1 of Microbacterium sp. JZ37. Taxonomy (NCBI): domain Bacteria; kingdom Bacillati; phylum Actinomycetota; class Actinomycetes; order Micrococcales; family Microbacteriaceae; genus Microbacterium; species Microbacterium sp. JZ37. The sequence goes on from NZ_CP045253.1 coordinate 3,262,613, forward strand.
CCTCGCGTCGCTGCGCGGCCTCATGGTCGACCTCATCAGCACGGGCGACGAGCGGCGCGCGGAACGGGCCTTCGACGTCCTCCGCGATGTGGTGGAGACTCGTCTCGAGCGCGGCGCGACGGCGCGCCACCGCGCGTTCACCGAGGAGGCCTAGCGTGACCGACATGCCCGAGCCCGCCCACCCCTCCGCGCCGCCCGCGGCCGCCGACACCGCCGCGCTGACCGTGATGGGGCTCGAGCTCCCTCAGCGCGCTCCCGCATCGCGCGGCACAGTCTTCGCCTGGGCGCTCTGGGACTGGGCGACCCAGCCGTTCAACACGGTCATCCTCACGTTCATCTTCACGGCCCTCTACCTCACGACGGACGCCTTCCTTCCGCCCGATGTGCAGGGTCTCGCCGACCAGGACCCGGTCAAGGTCGCGGCTCTCGCCGACCTCGCGTCGGGCCTCGGATGGGGCACCACGGTCGCGGGCCTCCTCATCCTCCTGCTCGCCCCGGTTCTCGGACAGCAGGCGGATGCCGCAGGCCGGCAGAAGCTGTGGCTCGGGATCGGCACGGGGGCGCTCATCGTCTGCATGCTCGGCCTGTGGTTCGTCGAGCCCACCCCGACCCTGTTCTGGCTGGGGGTCGCGCTGATCTCCGCGGGCATGGTGTTCGGCGAGATCGCGGCCGTCAACTCCAACGCCATCCTCGTCGGCATCGCGACGCCGAAGACGATCGGGCGCATCTCGGGCCTCGGCTGGGGGTTCGGGTACCTCGGCGGCATCGTCGCCCTCGCTCTCGTCATCGTCTTCTACCTGGGCGACTGGTTCGGGCTCTCGTCGGAGGGCGGCCTCCCATTCCGCGTCATCGCGGTCGGCTGCGCGCTGTGGACGATCGCGTTCGCCATCCCGATCTTCGTGAAGGTGCCCGAGCCCTCGCTCGGGCGCCCCGAGCGCCGCGTGGGCTTCGTGCAGTCGTACGCGCTGCTCGTGAAGGATGTCGCCGGCCTCTACCGCTCCCCCGCCGCGCGCCCGACCTTCTGGTTCCTCCTCGCGAGCGCGGTCTTCCGCGACGGCCTCGCCGGGGTGTTCACGTTCGGCGCGGTGATCGCGGCGAGCGTCTTCGGCTTCGGCACCCTCGAGCTCATGATCTTCGGCGTCGCCGCGAACGTCATCGCGGGCGTCTCGACGATCATCTCGGGTCGCCTCGACGACCGGTTCGGGCCCAAGCGCATCATCCTCTTCTCGCTCGGCGCGATGACCCTCGCGGGGCTCGCGGTCTTCGCACTCGCCGATGCCGGGCGCACCGTGTTCTGGATCGGCGGGCTCATCCTGTGCGTGTTCGTCGGACCGGCCCAGGCGGCGTCGAGGTCGTTCCTCGCCCGGGTCACGCCCGCGGGCCGCGAAGGCGAGATCTTCGGCCTCTACGCGACGACGGGGCGCGCCGCGAGCTGGATGGCCTCGGCCGCATGGGCGCTCCTCATCACCGTCACGCACCAGACGACGTTCGGCATCCTCGGCCTCGTGCTCGTCCTCCTGCTCGGATTCCTCCTGCTGCTGCCCGTGAAGGCCGCGCGGTGATCCGGGGCGGGTAGCGTCGGGAGCATGCCCCGCACCGCCCGCCGTCGCATCGTGTTCCTCGACATCGACGGGACGATCCTCGACCACGACGGGACCATCCCGCCCTCGACGCCCGATGCCATCCGCCGCGCTCGCGCCAACGGCCATCTCGTGCTGCTCGCGACGGGGCGGACGCCCTACGAGGTCGACGTGCAGGTGACCGACATCGGGTTCGATGGCATCGTCGCGGGCGCCGGCGCCTTCGTCGAGTACGACGGCGAGTGGGTCATCGAGCGCCTCATGCCCGAGGCGTCCTGCCGGAGGCTGCGCGAGGAGTTCGACGCGCTCGGGCTGGACTACGTGCTCCAGGGGCGCGAGTACTTCTATGCCACCGCGGGCATGCAGCGGCACCTGCGCCGTCAGCTCGGCGTCTCGGATGGCGAGGGCGTCTCGGATCGCGGGCTCGGCCGGTACCTCGGCGAGATCCCGCCGCTGCGCCACGATCGCACGGCGAAGGCCGTGTTCTCGGGCGACGACCTCGGGGCCTATGACGCCGTGCAGCGTGCCGTGGGCGCCGAGTTCACGGTCATCACGGGCACGATCCCCGGCATGGGCACGGCGAGCGGCGAGGTGTCGATGCCCGCGGTGACGAAGGGCAGCGCGATCCGCGAGCTGGTCGACCGGATCGGGATGGACCTCGCCGACGCGATCGCGATCGGCGACAACAACAACGATCTCGAGATGCTCGAGCTCGCGGGTGTCGGCATCGCGATGGGCAACGGCACGCTGCAGGCGAAGGAGGCGGCCGACGAGGTGACCGCTCCGATCGACGAGGACGGCCTCGCGAAGGCCTTCGCGCGGCACGGTCTCCTCTGACGCAGACGGAATAGGGGCGCGCCGACGGCGGTTCACGCCGGTGTGACGCTGCTGACCCCGCTCCCCGCACTGCGCGACGGCGATGCGCTCGAGCGCCTGCTGTCGTCGCTCGAGTGGGAGGTGCGCAGCACCGACCGGCTCCGCATCGAGCGGGAGATCGCTCTCGGCGCGGGCGACGCCGCGCTCGTGTACGTACTCGAGGGGGCACTGGCCCTGCCGCCGCGCGCCTACGACTGCGGCGCGCGCGACGGAGCGCCGCCGACGGAGCTCGTCGCGGGCGACACGCTTCTCTCCCTGGGCCGCGAGCCGATGCGGATCCGCGGCGACGGAGCCTTCGTGATCGTCTCGCGGCTGAGCGCATCCGAGTCCGTCCAGCGGCAGCTCGCGATCGTGCCGGATCTCGTGTCGGTCAGCGGATTCTCGCGCATCGAGCCCGCCGCCGCGGCGCTCGCAGCCCACCTCGGCCTCCCCGCGGTGACGAGCCCGTACGCCGGGGCGGCTCCCGTGATCTGCCGCCTCATGGCGACGACGCTCGCTCTCGCGACGCTGCGCGCGTGGGCCGTCGCCGGCTGCGCACCCGACGGATGGCCCGCGCGCACCGCGGATCCGTTCCTCGCGCGCGTGATCGAGGCCATCCACGCAGAGCCCGGGCGCGACTGGACGGTCGAGCGGATGGCCGCGATCGCGGCCATGTCTCGCTCGGTCTTCGCCGAGCGGTTCCGCTCGGTCGTCGGACGGTCGCCGCTCGGATACCTGACGGAGGTGCGCATGGCGGCCGCGCAGGACCTGCTCGCGGGCGGTGCCGGGGTCTCCGAGGTCTCCCGCCGCCTCGGCTACGCGTCGGACGAGGGCTTCAGCCGCGCATTCCGACGCCACACGGGCGTCACGCCGTCGGCGTGGCGTGCGCGAGCGCTCGTCCGCGCGTAGACGCGGCCGGGCCCCTACCCGCGACCGGCGAGACCGAACAGCACGGCGCCGAGGGCGACCGCGACGGCTCCCGTGATGTAGGCCGCGTCGACCCCCGCGGCGTCGACGAGCACCCCGCCGATGCCGGCCGCGAGCATGATTGCGAGCTGGAATCCCGCGACGACCAGGCCTCCGCCGGCCTCGAGTCGGTCGGGCAGGCGGCGGCCGATCCAGGCGTTCAGCACGATGAGCCACGCCGAGAACGCGACACCCCACACGACCACGGCGACGCCGACGACCGCGAGCGAGGTCGGCCACAGGATGACCGCGACGATCGGCGCGCCGACGAGCACCGGCACGGCAGCCGAGAGCAGGCCCAGGTGGCGGTCGACGATCACGCCGGTGACGACGTTGCCGACGAGCCCGCCGACGCCGAAGAGGGCGAGGAGGAGCACGATCGCCCCCTCGTCGAGCGGCGTGCGCTGGGGTCCCTCCGTGATCCGCTCCAGCGCGAGCCGGATGTAGGTGTACGCGGTGAAGTGGCCGAGAACCGTGAGCACGTGGCCGGCGAGGCCCAGTGCGATCCCGGGCCGGCGGAGCGTGCTGCCGAGGATGGCGAGGCTCGCTGCGCTCTGCGCCGGCACCTTCGGCAGGAGCACGCGGAGCGCGACGGCGACGGCGGCCGTGACGACGGCGGCGCCCGCGAAGACGGCGCGCCAGTCGGCGAACGTGCTGAGGAGCACGCCGAGCGGAACCCCGAGCACCGTCGCCAGCGACGTCCCGGCGGTCGTGAACATGACCGCGCGCCCGAGCCGCTCCGGGCCGGCGATGCGCGACGCCACCGTGAGCGACATCGACCAGAACCCGCTGAGCGCCGCGCCGAGCAGGACCCGCGACGCGAGCACGATGCCCAGGGACGGCGCGAGCGCGACGAGCAGGTTCGACACGGCGGCCGCGACCGCGAGCCACACGAGCAGGTCCCTGCGGTCGAGGCGCGGCACGAGGAGGCCGATCGTCGGGGCGACGAGGAATCCGACGAGAGCGGTCACGGTGACCGCCTGCCCCGCCTGGCCCGCCGTCACACCGAGGTCGCGCGCGAACTCGGTGAGCACGCCGTTCGGAAGGAACTCCGCGGTCACCAGCACGAAGCTCATGACCATCATCGTCACGAGCGCGCCGTAGCGGAGGCGCTCGCGCGGAGGTGAGAGGCGTTCGTCGACGGTCGGAAGCGAGGCGGTGTTCGTCATGCCCTCCAGCGTCGCGGAGCCCGGCGCTGGCCGCCCGACCGCGCGTCCGGGCCATCCGACCGATCGTCCGCATCCGCGTGGATGTGCGGAACGACGCACCAGATGGGCACCTCATGGGCAGAACTCCCCATCGCGGTTCGACAGAATGTCATTTCTGTGAAACACCTGGGTCTCTAGGTTGGGTTCATCCGTCTGCGCACGGCGACGACGCCGTGTCGCGGACATCCGGGCGCCGACCTCGCGGTCGACGCGTGAAACCTGGAGGAAGAGTGAAGTCACGCACCGCATGCGCACTGGGAGCAGCGATCCTGCTCGCCGGGGCGCTCGCACCGACGGCCGCCACCGCGGCACCGAGCGACACCGACACGGCTCCGCCGCTCGACCCGACCGTCCCCGCACAGCAGGACGACCGCCCCGATCCGCTCGCCGAGAAGCGCACGGCGGAGAAGATGCGGGCGGCCGAGCTGGTCGCGACGGGCCAGGCCGAGGTCACCGAGCGCGGCAAGGGGAAGAACAAGACCCGCGTCGTGGAGATCGCCCCCGATGACTGGGTGGAGTACGGCGTCGAGGAGACGGCCCAGCTGTTCTCGATCCTCGTGGAGTTCGGCGACACCCCGGACGAGCGGTTCCCCGAGGCCCCGGCCGCGGGTCCGCTGCACAACGAGATCCCGGAGCCCGCCGCCGACGACAACTCGACCTACTGGGAGGAGGACTTCTCGCGCGAGCACTTCCTGGAGATGTTCTTCACGGGCCTCGAGGACCAGGGCGGGGAGTCGTTCCGCGGCGTCTACGACGAGATGTCGTCCGGCCGCTTCGACCTGCAGGGCGACGTGTCCGACTGGGTCACCGTGCCGTACGCGGAGGCGTCGTACGGGCAGACCGAGTCGCAGGACGACATGACGCGCTTCATCCAGGACTCCGCGGACGCGTGGTACGCCGATCAGCTCGCGCAGGGCAAGACGCACGACGAGATCGTGGCGTACCTCCAGGCGTTCGACGTGTGGGACCGGTACGACCTCGACGGCGACGGCATCACGAACGAGCCCGACGGCTACATCGACCACTTCCAGGCGATCCACGCCGGCGAGGGCGAGGAGGCGGGCGCCCCCGAGTGGGCGATCTGGTCGCACCGCTGGGCGGCGAACCAGGCGGGTCTCGGCGTCGACGGACCGGCCGACCACCCGAAGGCGGGCGGCGTCCGCATCGGCGACACGGACATCTGGATCCGCGACTACACGACCGAGCCCGAGAACGGCGGCCTCGGCGTCTTCGCCCATGAGTTCGGGCACGACCTGGGCCTTCCCGACTACTACGACACCGACGGCGGCGACAACGGCACCGCCTTCTGGACGCTGATGAGCTCGGGCTCGTGGCTCGGGCACGGCGACGGCACGATCGGCACGACCCCGAACCACATGGGCGCGACCGAGAAGCTGTTCCTCGGCTGGCTCGACTACGAGACGGTCGAGGCGGGCGAGTCGGCGACCGTCGACCTCGGACCAGCCTTCCACGCGACGACGCGCCCGCAGGCCGTCATCGTCAACCTGCCTCCCGGCGAGCAGTTCGTCGAGACCGGGCCCGCGGCATCCGGCACGAAGTACTTCTTCTCGGGCAGCGGGGCAGGGCTCGACAGCACCGTCACGAGCCCTGCGTTCGAGGTTCCGGCAGGCGCCGCGCTGACCGCGCAGGTCGACTACGACATCGAAGCCGACTGGGACTACGCGTACGCCGAGATCTCGACCGACGCAGGGTCCAGCTGGACGCCGCTCGCGACCGACCACTCGACGACCGAGGACCCGAACGGGGCGAACCTCGGCAACGGCATCACGGGCGCGACCGAGGGCTGGACGGCCCTCACCGCCGACCTGGGGGCCTACGCGGGGCAGACCGCGCAGATCCGCTTCCGGTACGTCACCGACGGCGCGGTCAACAACCCCGGCTTCAAGGTCGACGACATCGCCGTGGGCGACGCGCTGTCGACCGACGTCGAGGACGGCGCAGCGGACTGGGAGCGCGCCGGCTTCGAGCTCATCGAGGACGGCGGGTACACCGTGCAGTACGACCACCGCTACATCGCGGAGAACCGCGTGTACGGCGGCTACGACGCGACGCTCGCCGAGGGCCCGTACAACTTCGGCTGGTCGCAGACCAACCCGAACCAGGTCGAGCACTTCCCGTTCCAGGACGGCCTGCTCATCTGGTACGTGAACGGGCTCTACGAGGACAACAACACCTCGGCGCACCCGGGCGGCGGCCAGGCCCTGCCGGTCGACGCGCGTCCGCAGGCGCTGACCTGGACGGACGGGACGATCGCGCGCAACCGCATCCAGACGTTCGACGCGACGTTCGGGCTCGACAAGACCGACAAGCTGTCGCTGCACCGCGAGACCGAGGAGGGCATGACCACCCTCGAGCTCAAGAAGCAGAAGCCGGTGTCGCTCTTCGACGACTCCGACCCGTACGCCTACTACGACGAGGCCAACCCGCAGAACTCGGTCATCGTCGGCGGCACGGGCACGACCATCCAGGTCGTGGGCGCTGACCGCCGCGAGGGCACGATGACCATCGAGGTCAACGCCGGGTCCTGACGACGGCACGACACCGAGGCCGGGTCGCCCCTCCGGGCGGCCCGGCCTCTCCGCGTCAGCGGGGCTGCGAGCGGGACACGACGCAGGAGAATCTCGCACACGTGCGCGCCCGAGGCACGTGATCCCGCGGATGGTCAGCGCGCGGTGGGAAGAAACTCCTGCGGTGTGTCCCGGGGCGGGAGACGGATGGCTCGGCTCGGAGCCCGGGCCGGCTCAGCCCTGCGGACGGCGCGGGTCGGGCCACGCGTCGGCGAAGCGGCCGAGGAGGTCGGCGAGCTGCGCGCGCTCCTCGGCGGTGAAGCCAGCCAGCGCCTGCTCGACGGCCTCCGTGCGCGCGCCGTGCGTGCGCGCCGCGATCGCGCGGCCCTCGTCGGTGAGCGCGATGAGCGTCCGACGTGCATCGGCAGGATCGGCCTCCCGACGAGCATGCCCCGATTCCACGACGGCCTGCACGAGCCGGCTCGCGCGCGGCTGATCGACGCCGAGGCGCTCGCCGATCTGCCCGACCGACAGCGGACCATCCGCCGTGGCGAGGATCTCCAGCAGCCGCAGACGTGCGATCGAGCGCCCGAACGGACCGCGCGGGTGATCGCCGTGCGGACCGCCGTGCCCATGGTGCGCACCGAGCGGACCGCCGTGCGGCCCGGCGTGGGGGCCTCCGAACGGGCCGCCGTGAAGCGGATGCCCGTGCTCGAACGGCCCCTCCCCGCCGCGGCGCCCGAGCCGCAGCCGCGCGAGGGCGGCGGCGATGCGGGCTGCGGGATCGGTCGGCTCTGCCACCCCTCTAAAGTACATGACACTTGACATGGAGATCCGATGCATGTCATCCTGCATATACATGCACGATGACATTGATTTGGAGACCTCCATGAACACCGACACCACACACCGCACCCCGCACGACGACGGACGCCCCCTCGGCTTCTGGCTGAAGGCCGTCGACTCCCTGCTCTCCCAGCAGATCGACGCCGCGCTCGAGAGCGAGGGCATCGACCACCGCGACTGGCGGCTGCTGAACGCACTCGCGGGCACGGTCGACGCGCCAGGTCTGCACGACCGACTCGCCCGCAAGCCCCACCGCGTCACGATGCTCGCCGAGCACGGATGGGTCGAGCTCGTCGACGGCGAGTGGACCCTGACCGACGAGGGGCGCACGACGCTCGATCGGCTCGCGCCCCGGGTCGCCGCCGTGCGCGAGCACGTCGCCGCCGCGGTCTCTCCCGAGGACTTCGCCACGACCCTCGCCTCACTCGAGGCCATCGCGCGCGAGCTCGGCTGGGAGGAGGGCAAGCCCCTGCCCCGCCGCAAGCGTCCCCGCGGCCGACACGGCCACGGCTTCGGCCCGCACGGCCACGGCTTCGGGCCCCACGGGTTCGGGCCCCACGGCCACGGCCACGGCCCGCACGGCCACGGCTTCGGGCCCCACCGCTTCGGCGCGCGCGGCTTCCACCACGGCCACCGCGACGCGTCGTGACGCGGTCTCCCTGCACACGGGCGGTCTCGGCCCCGGACCGTAGGCTCGAGTCATGAGCTTCGCCGAGACCTGCCCGTGCGGGAGCGGGCGGCCGTACCCGTCGTGCTGCGGCGCCCTCCACTCCGGCGCTCGCGTCGCGGAGACCCCGGAAGAGCTCATGCGCTCGCGATACAGCGCCTTCGCGAAGGGCGATGTCGACTACCTCGCGCGCACCTGGCACCCGCGCACGCGCCCCGCCGACCTCGCGCTCGACGACAGCACGACGTGGACGCGCCTCGATATCCTCGAGGCCGCGGGCGACGAGGTAGCGTTCGTCGCGCACTTCACGACGGCGGATGGCCCTGGCCGGCTCGAGGAGCGCTCCCGTTTCGCGCGCCGCGGCGGCCGCTGGGTCTACGTCGACGGCGACGTCGCCGGCTGAGTCACGCGCCGCTCCAGCCGCGCACGCGGTGCAGCCGCGCCGTCTTCGGGTAGGAGCCGCCGCGCCCGCCGACCTCGAACAGGTCGACGAGCAGGAACAGGGGGCAGTCGGGGGCCTGCGGGATCCGGCGCACGACCACGCCCTCGCATCCGATGACGGTCTCGCCCGCGCCCCAGATCGCGGTCCACGTGTGCGGTCTCGCGGCGTCGAACGGCAGCGTCACCTCGGCCATGTCGGTGCGCAGCCCCGGGTCGCCGTGGGCCTTGATGCCCGTGCGGGCGACGGTCGATGACCCCACAGCGTCCGCGTCGATCTCGAAGATGCAGATCTCGCCCGCGTCCTCTGCGCGCTCATGCTCTGTCCCGACGAGCCAAGCGGCGAGCATCGCGCCCTCATCCGTGCTCGCACTCACGGTGACCTCGACGCGGCCCGAGCGCGGCGCCCACAGCAGGCGCGCCGGTGTCTCGGTTCGAACCGTCAGGCCATCGGGGCGATGCCGATGCGTGCCGCGCGTCGACCCGAGCGGCCCCGAGAAGACCCCGGTCTGCAGATTCGAGACGCGCAGCGGGGCGTCCTCGGGGCGCCAGTCGAGCTGGTCCTCATCGATCCGGAGGCGCAGGCCATCCGCGGCGACGTCGAACCGCGCCGCGGAGCGGTCGGGCGTCGTCCAGTGCGGCAGGTAGTGCGCGACCCAGAGCGCAGGATCGGGGCCGTCGGCGAAGTCGTCCTCGACGTCGGGGCGACGCGACGGAGGAGGCGGCAGGGAGTCGCGCATCACGGCGCGACCTTAGCGCGAGCGGGCGACATCGGGCTCATCCGCCTTCGGCATACCGCGTCGCAGCCTCGGCGACCTGCCGCTGGTAGTCGTCGGTGTCGTTGTACGAGCGGATGGCGCCGATCCAGGCCTCGGGCGAATCGAGCGTCCCGTGCGCCTGGCAGAGGTAGCGTGCGGCCGTGGCCGCGGCGTCGTCGATGTCGTGCGGGTCCGTGCGGCCGTCGCCGTCGGCGTCGACGGCCCAGATGGCCCAGGTCTCCGGGATGAACTGCAGAGGCCCGACCGCGCGATCCCAGACCGCGTCCCCGTCGAGAGCGCCGCCGTCGGTGTCGGGGATGGCCATGGTGCGGTTCGTGCCGTCGAGCGGGATGCCGATGATCGCCGGACGGGCGACGCCGTCGCCGTCCACGGCTCCGCCCTCGAGCGCCCCGTGCCGGCTCTCGACCCATCCGATGCCGGCGAGCGTGTTCCATCCGACCGCGCAGCCGTAGGTCGCCCGCGCGCCGAGGTCGGCCGCCCCGTATGCCGCGAGCGCGCGTTCGGGGATCCCCTGCGACGCGGCCGTCGCCGCGAGCCACTCGGCGTCGACCGCGGCGCCGTCCGACGACGGCGTCGCGAGCGCGGCAGCCGAGGTGGGTGCGGGCCGAGTGGGCTCCGCGGGCCGCACGGCCAGGGCGATCAGCCCGACGAGCACGCCCGCACCCACGACGCCGCTCACGACGACCGCGGCGGCCTGCGTCGTGCTCCTCCGGCGCCTGCTCACGCCCTCAGCGTGCCGCAGTCTCCTGACGGTCCGCCCGGCGCCCGCCGTGCGATCACGCCGGCGCGCGCTTCGCGGCGGCGATGTGGCCGAGCTGCCGCCAGACGAGCAGCAGCGTGATGCCGGCGCCGCCGAACGCGAACCACCACGGGGCGGTGAGGCCCCACAGCTGCGCGATCACGCCGCCGAGCGCCTGACCCACGACCATCCCGCCGAACACGCACACCATGTTCAGCGAGCTCGCGCGGCCCTGGAGCTCGTTCGGCACCACCCGCTGGCGCACCGTCGTCGAGATCGTGCCCCACACGAACGCGTACGCGCCGAACACTCCCATGATGACGAGCGCGAGCCATCCCTCGGTCGTGAGCGCGAAGGCGAGGTGCATGACCACCTCGAGCGACAGGCACACGCGCATGAGCGTGGCGAACGAGACGTGCCGCTCGAGCCATCCGAACGCCATCGTCGAGAGCAGACCGCCCGCGGCGGATGCGGTCGTGAGCATCCCGTAGCCGACGGCGCCCATGTGCAGGTGCTCGGTCGCGTAGAGGACGAGCACGCCCCACGGCGCCGCCCACGTGATGTTGAAGACGAGGATGACGATCGCGAGCGTGCGCATGGGAGGGTTGCGCCACGTCCAGCGCAGGCCCTCCGCGATGTCGCGGCGGACGGGCGGATGGCCGCCCTCGCGCGGCGGGAGCGGCGGGAGGGCGATGCGCGAGACGAGGAGGATCGCGAGCAGGACGCAGACGATCTGCGCGGCGAACGGCCAGGCGGAGCCGGCGGCGAAGAGGAAGGCGCCGAGGGGCGGCCCCGCGAACTGGTTCGCGACGAGGTAGCCGCCCTGCATGCGCGCGTTGCCGACGCCGAGGTCGTCGTGGTCGACGAGCATCGGCAGCAGCGTGCTGCTCGCGGAGTCGGCGAACACCTCGGCGACCCCGTAGGCGAACATCGTGACGAGCACGATCCCGATGTTCACCGCGCCGGTGACGATGAACACGCAGAGCATCGCCACGACCAGCGCGCGGAGCGCGTTCGCGATCATGACGAGCGTGCGGCGGTCGAACCGGTCGGCGATCGCGCCGGCGTGCAGGCCGAAGAGCAGCCACGGCAGGTACTGCAGCAGGGCCGCCGAGGCCACGAGGAACGGGGAGTCGGTCAGCGACGCGACGAGCAGCGGCCCTGCGGCGAGCGCGATGCCGTCGCCGATGTTGCTCGTCCACGACGACGCGAGGAGCCATCGGAAGTCGCGCCCCATCCGCCGCGGCGCGACGATCTCACCCAGTGATGCCACGAGAGTCGATCCTGGCACCGATCGGCGACATGCGGGGCGCCTTCCTACGATGGGGCCATGGCCTGGCAGACGAAGCGCACGCGCACCGTGTACGAGAACCCGTGGATCCGCGTGCGGGAGGACGACGTCGCCCGGCCGGACGGCGGGGAGGGCATCTACGGCGTCGTCGAGCTGCGGCATCCGGCGGTCTTCGTCGTCGCGCTCGACGAGGAGGGCCGCGTGCTGCTCGTCGAGGTCGACCGCTACACGGTCGGACGATCGTGGGAGGTCGTCGCGGGCGGCAGCGATGGCGAGCCCGCCGAGCAGGCCGCGCGTCGAGAGCTGCTCGAGGAGAGCGGGCTCGAGGCGGCCGAGTGGATCGAGGTGGGGCGGATGAACGCGCTCAACGGCATCTGCGTCGCCCCCGAGACGGTGTTCCTCGCCCGCGGGCTCATGTCCGCTCACGACGCGGGCGCGCATCAGGCCGAGGAGGGCATCACCGCCTCGCGGTGGGTGCCGCTCGACGAGGCGCTGCGGATGTCCGTGTCCGGGGAGATCTCAGACGGCGAGTCGATCGCCGCGCTCGCGATGGCGGCGGTGCATCTGAAGCGGCTGTAGGTCAGGCCCCGCTCGCGCCCGCATCGCTCACCGACACGTCCGTCCGGTGGAAGTTCTGGAACGAGCGGGAGGCGGTCGGCCCGCGCTGCCCCTGGTAGCGGTTGCCGTAGGGGCCCGAGCCGTAGGCGTTCTCGGCCGCCGAGGTCAGCTGGAAGAAGCAGAGCTGGCCGATCTTCATGCCCGGCCAGAGCTTGATCGGCAGCGTCGCGACATTGGCGAGCTCGAGCGTGACATGGCCGGTGAAGCCCGGGTCGATGAAGCCCGCCGTCGAGTGGGTGATGAGACCGAGGCGGCCGAGCGATGACTTGCCCTCGAGACGGGCCGCGATGTCATCCGGGAGCGTGACCTGCTCGAACGTCGCGCCGAGCGCGAACTCGCCGGGGTGCAGGATGAACGGCTCGTCGGGCTTGACCTCGATGAGGCGGGTGAGCTCGGGCTGGTCCTCGGCGGGGTCGATGAAGGGGTACTTGTGGTTGTCGAAGAGACGGAAGTACCGGTCGAGGCGCACGTCGACGCTCGAGGGCTGCACCATCGCGAGATCGAGCGGGTCGAGCCTGATGCGGTCGGCGTCGAGCTGGGCCTTGATGTCGCGATCCGAGAGCAGCACGGTGCCAGCGTAGTCGGCCGCGGCCATCCGCCTCAGTGCGCGTAGCGCGAGACGCTGTCGATGCGGAACGTGACGCCATCCGGGACCGCCCCGTACAGCGTGACGTCGGCCGCACCCGTCTCGCCCGGCGCGATGTCGGCGGACCAGGCGATCGACGTCGCCGCCTCCGACCCGTCGGGGTTCAGGGCGGTGATGTCGATCGCGTACTCCATCGGCACGTCGGCGGAGTTCCGGACGCTCACGGGCAGGACGGGCTCGTCGCCGTCGAGCCTCAGCTCGCCGAGGGTCACGTCCTGCGCGAGGTCGTAGAGGCCGACGACCTCGAGCTCGACGACGTCGAACCGCGCGGAGTCGATGCCGGCGAGGTCGTAGTACGACTCGAAGCTCTCAAGATCGGGCACGGCGAGCGAGACGAGGAGCACGTCGCCTGTCTCGACGGGGCGCCCCTCGGGGTCGACGATGACCGTCTGGTTGTCGCCGACGTACTCGTACGCGGTCGCGGGCTGCCGTGCGCTGAGCGTGACGAGGTGCGCGGCGGCGTCGGCGGGCACGTCGGCCTCCGGCGTGTCGGGCGCGAGGATCTCCGCGTACGCGACGAACCCCTCGCCCACGTGCGCTTCGGGGGCATCCAGGATGGCCGCGAGCCGGGCTGCATCGACGGGAGGGAACTCGGATGGCTGCGGCACGGGCGGGGCGGATGGCTCGGCATCGGCATCGGCATCCGCGGTCGGCACGACGGGCTCGGGCTCGTCCGGCGCGCTGCTGATCCACGTCTCGACGGTCTCCACGACGACCGGCCACAGCCCGAAGAGCCGTGTCTCGAACGCCGCCACCACGATCACGACGAGGATCGGGAGGACGAGCCACCCGCGTCCGCGCCGTCGGGGTCGGGAGGGCTGCGGGGTCGGCGTGCGCGTCCCGCGACGCCGCATCTCGTCGAGAGGCGGGATGACGTAGGGCCCCTGATGCCCTTCGGGCACCGAGGTGAAGGTCTCGGTGTACCGGTCGTCGCGTCCCATGAAGCCGACGCTACTTGCTGTCGGGGGATCCCGGGGCGCCCGCAGCCCCTGTTATGCTGGCGGAGTCGCGTGCTCCACGCGCGCGGGGCTGTAGTTCAATGGCAGAACTTCTGCTTCCCAAGCAGACAGCGCGGGTTCGATTCCCGTCAGCCCCTCCACCTGGCTCGTTCTCCCCGAACGAGCGCGATCCGTCTCGCAGAGAGTTGAGCGCTCGATTCGAGCGCTAGAGACGCCACCGATCTCGGATGGCGAGAAACCGGATCGGCAGCTCGCGCAGCTCGACCGGGCCGTGGGGCGCCCCGCCGTCGAGCAGGAGCGAGTCACCCGGTTCCATCTCGTATTCGTAGCCGCCGTGTCCGTAGACCATGCTGCCCTCGAGCATGTAGAGGAACTCGGTGCCGGGGTGCTGGAACAGAGGGAAGACGTTCGACGCGTCGGTGAGGGTGACGAGGGTCGGCTCGATCGCGCCGGGGACATCCTTCAGCACGCCGAGCATCCGGTACTCGTGCCCGTGCTGAGTGCCGCTGCGGACGCTGACGCTCCCGTGCCCGGCTTTCGTGAACGAGGCCTCGCGGTCGCTGTCGCTTCCCCGGAACAGCGCGGTGACGGGAACTCCCAGCCCTTCCGCGAGCCGCTGGAGGGTGGTCAGGGAGCAGGATGTCGTTGCCGACTCGATGCGCGAGATCATCGCCTTCGACAGCCCGGTGCGGGCGGCGAGCTCGGCGGCGGTGTACCCGAGCTCGGCCCGGTATCGGCGCACCTGCTGGGCGATGATCGGCTCGAGGACGCCGCCAGGGTCGCCTTCGTCGATCGTCATCGACCCATCATATGGAGCCATCAGCCGCGCTTCCCGCCACCGCCTCCAGCGCGTCCGCGAGCGCGACAGCACCGTGATCCGCGTCCGAGTCCTCGACCAGCTCCTCGGGCGAGTGCGAGATGCCCGTGGGGTTGCGGACGAACAGCATGGCGGTGGGGATGCGCGAGGCGAGCACGCCCGCATCGTGGCCCGCTCCCGTGCCGAGCTCAGGCGCATCCGGCAGGGCGGAGCGGAGGCGGTCCCGCAGACCGTGGTCGAAGTCGACGGTCGGGCTGAGCGACTCCTCCTGCAGCGCCGCGGCGCACCCCTCCTCCGCTGCGACCCGGGTGACGGCGTCGCGAATCGATGTCACGAGCGCGGCGGTGACGAGGTCGTCCGGATGGCGGGCGTCGACCCAGAAGGAGACGCGCGAGGCGATCACGTTCGTGCCGCCGGGGACCGGCTCGATCCGTCCGACGGTGGCGCGGGCGTCGGGGATCCCCCGGGCGAGATCGCGGATCTCCACGACCGTGCGCGCCGCCGCCACCATCGGGTCCCTGCGATCGCTCATCCGCGTCGTGCCCGCGTGGTTGCCCTGGCCGTCGATCGTGATGCGCCACCGGCCGTGTCCCAGGATGGAGGAGCCGATCGCCACCGGCCGACCGAGGTCGACCAGCCCGCGGCCCTGCTCGACATGCAGCTCGACGAAGCACCCCACACCGGCAAGCGTCTCGTCGTCGCGGCCGACATGCCGCGGGTCGAGACCGTCGCGCCGCAGCACTTCGGCGAGCGTGTCCCCTTCGCGGTCGGTGAGGGCGAGGGCGCGCTCCGCCTGCACCCCGCCCGCAAGGAGACGGGAGCCGAGGCAGGCGAGCCCGAACCGCGAGCCTTCCTCCTCCGGGAACACGGCGATCGCGATCGGGCGCTGAAGGGCGAGGCCGCGGGCGCGCATCACGTCGATCGCGCCGATGGCGGACGCGACCCCGAGCGGGCCGTCGTAGGCGCCGCCGCCCGGCACGGAGTCGAGGTGGCTGCCGGTGACGACGGCGGGGCCGCTGCTGCCGGGAGGGCGCCACCACGCCCAGACGATGCCGTTGCGGTCGCGGTGCACGTCGAGCCCCCGCGCCTGCGCATGCCCCACGAACCACTCGCGCAGCTCGCGGTCGGCGTCGCCGTATCCGGGACGCGCGTACCCGCCGCGGGCGTCGACGCCGATGTGCGCGACCTCGCCGAGCAGGCGTGCAACGCCCGTCATGCGCGCACACCACGCGCCGACAGCGGGCGGAACCGTTCGGGCACCCGTGCATCGCCCTCGACAAGCCGAGCGGCGTGCTCCCCGATGAGCGGAGCGAACTTCGCCCCGTGGCCCGAGCACGGAGAGAGGATCGTGATCCCGTCCACCCTGTCGATCACGAAGTCCTCGTCGGGGGTGTTCGTGAACAGGCACGTGGACTCGGCGTACGGCTCCGGCTCGAGGCCGGGCAGGTGCTCTCGCACGTACGCGACGACCCGCTCACGCCGGGCCTCGTCGATCACGCGATCGTGCCACGCGGCGGACGGGATCGCCGGGCCGCCGTTGTACTCGGCGACCTTCTGCCCGCGGAAGCCGGCATCGCGTCCGCCCGGAAGCGCGTACACCCGGATGGGCGCGGTCTTGTGGATGATCGTGGGCCACTCGCCCACCCCATCGCGGTACGGGAAGTGGAACACCTGCTCCTGACGAACCTGGAGCGTCGGAAGGCCGCGGAGGACGCCGGGGCCGAGGCCGAGGCGCGGCAGCAGGTCGGGCAGCCAGCCGCCGGCGGCGACGACCACCTGCGCGGCCTCGACGATCTCGCCCGTCTGCGAGACGACCCGGTACCCGGACCCCCGGGGCGTCACGGCTGCGACCGACCAGCCGCGGTGCACGACAGCACCGGCCGCTGTGGCGAGACGCAGCATGGTCTGGACCGCGCCCTCGGCGTCGACGACTCCGGCGTCCCCATGCCAGAGCACCGGCCCATCGAAGGAGATGCCGCCCCAGCGCTCGGATGCCGCTGCCGCGGACAGCAGCTCGTGCGCGACACCCGCCACCTCGAGGACGCGGGCCAGACCCTCCGGGTCGCGCTCGGCGCCGTGGTCGAGGGCGCCGACGGGTGCGATCAGCCGCCGCCCTCCGTCGCGCTCGAGCTCGTCCCATCCGGCGCGGGACTCGACGACGAGCCTTGTGTAGAGCGGGTCGGGGTAGGCGTACCGGAAGATCCGGGCCGAGCCGTGCGAGCTGCCCCAGGGGTTGGCCGGCTCGCTGCGCTCGAGCACGGTCACATCGTGACCGCGGCGTGCGAGCTGCCAGGCGGTGGCGGCGCCGGCGAGGCCTGCGCCGATGACGGCGATGGAGGTGACGGACATGATGCTCCGGTTCGGATCGATGTCGGCTAGAGGGAGAGGGCGTCGCGCTGCGATTCGATGGTCAGGACGCCGAGCACGCCGCGTCCCGTCACGGTCCGCGGGCGCTCGGAGGGCAGGAACGCGGTGCCGTGAGGGAGAAGGACGCCGTTGTAGCGCACGTCGCCGGTCAGCACGACGACGACGCTGGTCTCTTCCGCCCGCACAGGGCGGCTCCCGTCGAACGCCGCGAGCGCCCATCGCGTCGTGGTCAGCGCGCGGGACGTGATGAGGTTGACGACCGTGGCGCCGAGGGCGGTCGGCGCCGGCACGACCCGCGCCTCGCCCGCGAACTCCACACCCTGACCCGGGTCGAGCCGATGCGCGCGTCCGTCGATCGTGAGGCCGAGGGGCTGGTCTCCCGCCACGAGCAGCAGCCGGTCGAGCCCCGGGAAGTGCGAGAAGCGGTGCGCGCCGCGGATGTCGGCGACGCTCAGGCGCCAGCCCAGACGCCGCGCGAGCACCCGGGTGACGCCGACGCCGTTGGACCAGGGTTCGGCGACGACGGAGCCGGGCGCGACGACATCGCTCTCGAAGCGCGCCGTCGCGCCCGGCTCCGCCCTCATGCGCGGCCCGGGACCCAGGAGGTTCCGGCCAGCGGCACGCCGGCCATCGCCGCGGATTCGACCGTGAGCGCGACGAGGTCCTCCGGCTCGAGGTTGCGCACGTGCGACTTGCCGCAGGCACGGGCGATCGTCTGCGCTTCCAGCGTCAGCACGCTGAGGTAGTTCGCCAGTCGGCGACCGGCGGCGACCGGGTCGAGCCGGGAGGCGAGATCCGGATCCTGCGTGGAGATGCCGGCAGGATCGCGGCCGTCCTGGAAGTCGTCGTAGAACCCTGCCGCGGAGCCGAGCTGCGCGTACTCGTCCGCGTAGCGCGGATCGTTGTCTCCCAGCGCGATGAGCGCGGCAGTGCCGATCGCGACCGCGTCCGCGCCCAGCGCGAGAGCCTTCGCCACGTCGGCCCCGGTGCGGATGCCGCCGGAGACGACGAGTTGGACGCCCGTGCGATGCACACCGAGGTCCTGCAGGGCCGCGACCGCCGGCCCGATGGCCGCCAGAGTCGGGATGCCGACGTGCTCGATGAACACCTGCTGCGTCGCCGCCGTGCCGCCCTGCATACCGTCCACCACGACGACATCCGCCCCCGCCTTCACCGCGAGCGCCGTGTCGTAGTACGGGCGCGATGCGCCCACCTTGACGTAGATCGGCACGCGCCAGTCGGTGATCTCGCGCAGCTCGGCGATCTTGATCGTGAGGTCGTCCGGGCCCGTCCAGTCGGGGTGGCGGCTGGCGGAGCGCTGGTCGATGCCGACGGGGAGGGTGCGCATGCCGGCGACGCGCTCGGTGATCTTCTGCCCCAGCAGCATCCCGCCGCCTCCGGGCTTGGCGCCCTGACCGAGGACGACCTCGATCGCGTCGGCCTTGCGCAGGTCATCGGGGTTCATCCCGTACCGGGACGGCAGGTACTGGTACACGAGCTTCGACGACTGGCTGCGCTCCTCGGGGGTCATCCCGCCGTCACCCGTGGTGGTGGTGGTGCCCATGGCGCTCGCACCGCGACCGAGGGCCTCCTTCGCGTTGCCGGACAGGGCGCCGAAGCTCATGCCCGCGATCGTGATCGGGATGTCGATCTGGATGGGGTTCTGCGCGTAGCGCGAACCCAGCACGACGTCGGTTCCGCACTTCTCGCGATAGCCCTCGAGCGGGTATCGGGACATGCTGGCGCCGAGGAACAGCAGATCGTCGAAGTGCGGCAGGGCGCGCTTGGCCCCCCAGCCGCGGATGTCGTAGATGCCCGTGGCCGCGGCGCGCTGGATGTCATGGATCGTCGCGCGATCGAACGTGGCCGACTCGCGCAGTCCGAGAGCGGACAGGTCGCGGGCGCGCGTCGGGCCGGCGAGGTCGGGGGCGAGGTCGAGAGTCATGATGCGGTTCCCTTCCGGCTCAGTACGCGCCGGCGTTGTCGACGTGGAAGTGGTAGAGCGTGCGTGCCGATCCATAGCGGCGGAACTCCGACGGGTCCTCTGGTCGACCGGCGCGCTGCAGCAGCTCGGCGACCTCGGCGATGTGCTCGGCGCGCATCTCCTTCTCGACGCAGTCGGCGCCGAGCGATGCGACGGTGCCGCGCACGTAGATGCGGGCCTCGTAGATCGAATCGCCGAGCGCTTCACCCGCGTCCCCGCACACCACAAGGCGCCCGGCCTGCGCCATGAAGGCCGAGGCGTGTCCGATGCTGCCGCCGACCACGATGTCCACGCCCTTCATGGAGATGCCGCAGCGCGCTCCGGTGTTGCCCTCCACGACGACGAGCCCGCCGTGCCCGGTCGCGCCGGTGGACTGCGACGCGTCGCCGGTGACATGCACCGTGCCCGACATGATGTTCTCGGCCAGGCCGACGCCCGCGCTGCCGTGCACCCTGACCGTGCCGCGCTGATGCATGCCCGCGAAGTAGTAGCCGACGTTGCCCTCGACCGTCACATCGAGCTCGCGGTCGATGCCGACGGCGACGTTGTGCTGCCCCGCGGGGTTCTCGATGAGCCACGACGTGCCCGATTCGGCGTCGTGCAGGCACTGGTTCACCTCGCGGACGGTGCGCACGGCCAGATCCACCACGGTGGCCTCCGCGACGGGTGTGATGATGCTCATCGGATCGCTCCTTCCGCGACGGTGAGGTCGGCGACGGGCGCCGAGATGCTCCAGGTGTAGACCACGCCGGGGTCGGGCTCGAAGATGCGGGCGCCCTCGATGCCGGGCAGGCCGGCGAGGGCCCGGTACTCCGAGGCCATGGCCACCCAGTCGTCGGTCTCCGCGATGATGGCGGGCTTGCAGGCGATCGGATCGCGCACGACAGCCATGCTGTCGGCCGTCGTGACGACGAGGGTGTAGAAGCCGTCGAACTCTCGACCGAGATCCTGCAGCGCGGTTCTCAGGTCGGCGCCCTGCTCCATCCGCCAGGCGATGTAGCGCGCGCCGACCTCGGAGTCGTTCTCGCTGTCGAACTCGACGCCCACGCGACGCAGACGCCCGCGGATGGTCGCGTGATTGCTGAACGAGCCGTTGTGCACGAGACACAGGTCTTCGGAGACCGTGAACGGGTGGGCGCCGCCGGCGGTGACCGCCGACTCGGTCGCCATGCGCGTGTGCGACAGACCCTGCACACCGGAGGTCGCCGTGAGACGGTAGAGCTCGGCGAGTTCCACGGGGTGACCGACGCCCTTCAGGACCGCCACATGCTCGCCGCGGCCGATCACGTGCGCGTCCGGCAGCGCGCGGGCGACGGCGTCTTCGAGCACGGCGGCGTCGGTGCGCGCGTTGATCAGGGTCGATTCGCCGTAGTCGGTCACCGTGACGTCGGCGTCCCCCGGAAGCACGGCGGCGATCGTCGCCGCCAGGACATCGGCGGACGAGCCCGTCTCGAGCACGGTCACGGTCGCCGTGCCTTCGGGCGTGAGCCGGTCCGATCCGTACAGCGCGAGCCCGGCCGAGTCGGGCCCGCGGTCGACGATCTCACACAGCATGCCGTGCAGCATCTGCCCGAGGCTTTCGCGCAGCTCGGGGTTACGGATCTGCAGTGCAGCGATCCCGCACATGGTCTTCTCCTGTCGAAGTGTTCTGAGGACGTGGTGGTGTTCAGTACGCCGTGAGGTAGTGATCGATCTCCCATTCGCTGACCGTGTTGTGCCAGCGCAGGAACTCCTCCTCCTTCGCGTCCGCGAAGTAGCGCCCGACGCCGCGACCCGCATCGATGGCGCCCAGCAGCGTCTCGTCACGGCGAAGCTCCTCGACCGCATGCAGCAGCGTGCGCGGCAGCTCCGCGGATCCCTCGCGCGATTGCCCGGGGCCGCACGGGTCGCCCGGATCAGCCGAGCGCTCGATCCCCTCGAGCCCGGCCAGCAGGGTCGTCGCGATCGCGAGATAGGGGTTCGCGGACCCGGCGCCCGCGCGCAGCTCGATCCGGTTGCCGTCCGGCACGCGGATGAAGTGGGTGCGGTCGTTGCCGCCGTACGTCGCGCGCCGAGGCGACCAGGTCGCGCCGGAGGCACTGGTCGTCGCGCCGCGACGCTTGTACGAGTTCACGCTCGGAGCGAGGAACAGCTGCAGCCCGGCCGCGTGGTCGAGCACCCCGGCGATGAACGAGTAGGCGGTGCCCGAGAGCCCCAATCCGCGGGAGTCCGCGGCAGAGGGGAACACCGGCGCATCGCCCTCCCACAGCGACAGGTGCAGGTGCAGGCCGCTGCCGGTGCGCTCCGTGAACGGCTTGGGCATGAATGTCGCCGTCATGCCGCGCTGCTCGGCGAGCACGTTGATGAGGTAGCGCAGCGTGATCACGCGGTCGGCGGTGACGAGCGCGTCGTCGTAGGCGAAGTTCTGCTCGAACTGACCCGAGGCATCCTCGTGATCGTTGGCGTAGTTCGCCCAGCCGAGCCGGTTCATCGCATCGCTCACGGCCGTGAGGTGCTCGTACATGCGGGTGAGGCCGCGCGCGTCGTAGCACGCGCGCTCTCCGTCTCGGCGGTCCGCCGTGACGAGGCGGCCCTCCTCATCCTTGTCGAGCAGGAAGTACTCGACCTCCGCGCCGACCTTGCTGCTCAGTCCGCGCTCGGCCAGCCGGGACAACGCGCGCTTCAGGATGACACGCGGCGCGAACGGCCAGGGCTCGCCGTCCACATGCGGATCGCAGTGGACGATCGCGAGACCCTCGCGGATGAACGGCACCGGCGTGTAGGAGTCCAGGTCCGGGATGGCGATGAGGTCCGGGTCCTGGGGCTTCTGCCCCACCAGGCCGGCGGCGAACCCCGCGAAGCCGAGGGCGCCGCCCTCGAGCTCGTCCGACGCGCTGACGGGCACGAGCTTCGCGCAGGGCTTGCCATTGAGATCGACGAACAGGGCAAGGATGAACCGCACACCATCGGCGAGGGCACGCTCCTTGAGGCTGGGCGTCGCCGGCGCGATGTCCGTGGCGAACGGGGTGGTCAGAGTCATGGGAGTCTCCGTGTTCGATGCCGGAAGTTTACCAACAGTGAAGCTGGTTCCCTGACATTAACCGTTCACGGATAACGGGCGCGTGCCGCACGTGTTGCAAGCACGTAAAAGCCCCGAGGAAACGCGAAACAGGCACTTCATGACAGCGAAACCCGCGCGCCGCCTCCTGTCCGTAAACCTTGTTGCATATCAGTCTCCCAAGCTCGCGCGGCCTCGCCGCGCACGAGAGGACCCTCATGGACAGCGGACAGTTCACCTGGGCGATCGTCGCGACCGCCCTCGTCGTCTTCATGACGCCCGGCATCGCGCTCTTCTACGGCGGGATGGTCAAGGCGAAGTCGGTGATCAGCATGATGATGCTCAGCTTCGGCGCGATGGGCGTCGTCGGCATGCTCTGGGTGCTCTATGGATTCGGGATGTCCGCGATCCCGGATGCCGAGGACGGATCATTCCCCGGGTTCACGTTCGCCGGCAATCCGTTCACGGAGCACTTCGCCCTCGCCGGCTACGACAGCTTCACCCTGATCACCGCCGCGTACGGCGCCACGTTCGCGATCGCGACGACCGCGCTCGTGTCCGGGGCGATCGCCGACCGCGCGAAGTTCGGCTCCTGGCTGGTGTTCGCCGCGCTGTGGTCCACGCTCGTCTACTTCCCCGTTGCCGGCTGGGTGTGGGGCGCGGGCGGCTGGGTGTTCGACCTCGGGGAGATCCTCGGACTCGGCGCCTCCACGATCGATTACGCGGGCGGCACCGCCGTGCACATCAACTCCGCCGCCGCGGCCCTCGCGCTCGCCCTCGTGCTCGGCAAGCGCATCCACTTCGCCAAGGGCGTGTCCAAGCCGCACAACGTGCCCCTGACTCTGATCGGCGTCGGCATCCTGTTCTTCGGCTGGTTCGGATTCAACGCCGGTGCCGAGGGCACCTTCGGCCTGCTCGGCCCCGACAACGCCGATGCGGGCGAGATCATCCTCAACACGCTGGTCGCCGGCTGCGCGGGCATCGTCGGCTGGGTGCTCGTCGAGCAGCTGAAGGAGGGCAAGGCCACCGCGGTCGGGGCCGGCTCCGGAGCCATCGCCGGTCTCGTCGCCATCACCCCCGCCTGCGCCGCCCTTGACCCCGGCTGGGCGCTGCTGCTCGGTCTGATGGCCGGGGCCCTGTGCGCCCTCGCGATCGAGCTCAAGTACAAGCTCGGCTTCGACGACTCCCTCGACGTCGTCGGCATCCACGGTGTCGGCGGCTTCCTCGGCTGCTGGTACCTGGGCTTCTTCGCGCAGGGCACGGGCCTGTTCACGGGCGGCGACCTCTCCCAGCTCATCGTGCAGATCATCGCCTCGGTGGGCGTGGCAGCCTACTCCTTCGCCGTCACCTGGCTCCTCGGGTTCGCGATCGAGAAGACCATCGGCTTCCGCGTCAGGAATGAGGACGAGATCGCCGGCATCGACACCATCCACCACGAGGAGGCCTACGCACTCGCGGACTGACGCGCGCCGGACGGCGAGCGTCGCGCCTCACCCCGCCAGGTGCCCCCACCGCGGCGCCAGCTCGCGCCAGGGGCCGACGGCCGCGACCTCGCCGTCGGACAGCACGACCACGCGATCCGCTCGGGCCAGCGCGGCACGCTTGGAGGTCGCGCCGATGACGGTCGCACCCCGATCGCGCAGCGCCTGCCAGAGCTCGATCTCCGTGCGCGCATCGAGCGCAGACGACACGTCGTCCGCGAGCAGGAGCTCGGCGTCGGCCGCGAGCGCCCGCGCGAGCGCGAGCCGCTGCACCTGCCCGCCCGACAGGCGCACCCCGCGGTGGCCGACGAGGGCGTGGGCGCCGCCCGCCTCGCGGACGTCCTCGCTGAGCCGGGCGCTGTCGATCGGGCCGTCGACGTCGCGCTCGTGATCGAGGCGCACGTTGTCGGCGAAGGTGCCGCTGAGGACGCGGGGCACCTGAGCGACGTGCGCGACCTGGCCGGGGCGGAGGAACTCCTGCGCATCGGCGATCTCGACGCCGTTCCACCGGATCTCGCCCGTGTGCTCCATGAGCCCCGCGAGCGCCGCGAGCAGGCTCGACTTGCCCGATCCGACCTGCCCGAGGAGCAGGACCAGCTCGCCTCGGCGCACCTCGAGATCGACGTCCGTCACGCCGAGCGTTCCGTCGTCGTGCACCGCGCTCACCCGGCGCAGCTCGAGCGCCTGCAGCGGCTCGCGGCCCGTCGAGGGCGGCTCGGGCGCGGTCCCCGCGACGAGGTCGACGCCGGGCACCGGATCGACGAGGTCGACGCCGCCCGCGAAGCGCGCGGTCGCCTGCTGCCAGCTGCGCGTGCCCGGCGCCTCGGTGACCACCGCTCCCGCGACGACGCCGAACCATCCGAAGCCCGTGACCGCGTTCGCGACCAGGAGGGTGGTCGCGAGATCCCAGACGCCGGAGAGGAACGCCGCCCATGCGGCCACCGCCCCGATGTGCAGGGCGACGATCGGGACGCCATCGAGGACGGCCTGCACGCGGTGCTCGAAGATCGCCGCGCGCACGCGGCCGCTGTCGACCTCCTGGAGATGACGGTGCACCTCCGGCGTGCGGGCGGCGAGCTTGACCGTGCGCGCGGCATCGAGAGCCGAGACGAGGGAGCGCCCGAACCGCGCGCGGGCAGCCGAGGAGCGGGTCGCCGAGCGACCGGCGATCGGCCGGCCGACGGCGGCCGCGAGCGCGGAGACCACCATGACCGCGAGCAGCACGCCGCCCGCGAGCCAGGAGCGCGAGACGAGGGCCGTGACCGCCGCGATGACCAGGCCGTTCACGAAGTCGACCCAGCGGTCGGCGTACATGACGTAGCGGTCGGCGTCCATCGCGCGCGCGACGATCTCGCCGGCGGGAGTCGTCGGCAGCCGGTGCTGGCGGGTCTGGCCGTACATGACGCGCATGCGGACGCGCAGCAGGTTCTCGACCCACCAGCTCGGGTAGAGGTAGATCGCCCGACCCAGCGCGAGCGGGCTGAGCAGCATCAGCACCACGAGCCCGAGGAGAAGAGCCGACGGCAGCTCGCCCGCCTGAAGCGCCTCCACGATCCGCCCCCAGAGGAAGCCGGTCAGCGCGCCCTGCGCCGCGGCGAGCGACGACACGAGGAAGAGCGCCGCGCCCGCGATGCCCCACTGGGGCCGGACGAACAGCACGTGCAGGATGCCGCGCGCGAGCGACGGCCCATCGCCGGGCTCCGAGAGCGCGGGCGGAGTGCCGGTGCGGCGCCGCGTGCCCACGCCGGCCGCGGCGTCGGGAACCGCCGCCGGGGCATCCGCCCCTGCGCCATCCGGCTGCGCGTCGGGCGCGGCGTCGTCGATCTGACCGTCGGACGCCGCCGCCTCGCGCAGGCGGCGGAAGGGGCCGTCCGCTGCCGCGAGAGCCTCGCGCGGCCCCTGCTGGACGATGCGCCCATGGTCGAGAACGGCGACGAGGTCGGCGCGCTCGATCGTCGTGAGGCGGTGCGCGACGAGCACGCCCGTCCGCCCCCGCAGCAGCCGCTCGGACGCCGCGACGACGCGCGCCTCGGTGAGCGGGTCCATCCGCGCCGTCGCCTCGTCGAGGACGACCACCTGGACGTGGCGGACGAGCAGGCGCGCGAAGGCGACGAGCTGCTCCTCGCCTGCGGAGAGCGCAGTTCCCCCCGGCCCGAGGGCGGTGTCGAGCCCGTCGGGCAGGCCGGCGACCCAGTCGGCGATGCCGAGCTCCGCGACGGCCGCCTCGATCTCGCGCCGGTCGACCGGCGCGAACAGAGCGATGTTCTCCGCGAGCGTGCCCGACAGGATCTCGGTGCGCTGCGTCACGACGCCGACAGCGGCGCGCAGCCTCTGCAGATCCAGGTCGCGCACATCGACGCCGCCCAGCAGCACGGTGCCGCGCGGCGGCTCCTGCGCGCGCGAGATCAGCGCGGCGAGCGTCGACTTGCCCGACCCCGTCCGCCCCACGAGCGCCACGGTCTGCCCGGCCGGCACGTCGAGCGACACCCCGGCGAGGGCGAACGCGCCCTCCTCATAGGCGAAGTCGAGGTCGCGCACCTCCAGACCGACCTGGCCGGGCGGCACGTCGAGGCCACCCACCGGCTCGGGCTCCACCTCGAGCATCTGCCGGATGCGGATGAGCGCGCCGATGCCCTCCTGGATGTCCGGCAGGTGGTGGACGAGGTTCGACACCGACCCGACGAGCAGGGCGGTCGAGAGGAAGAGCGTGACGAGCTGCTCCACGGGGAGGCTGCCGCCGAAGGCGAGCACGGCTCCGGTCACCGCGACGCCGCCCAGCAGGGCGTGCAGCAGCACCTCCGCCCGGTTGATGAGCCGCATCTCGAGGCCCGTCAGCGTGCGGAGCCGCGCGTGCACGACGGCCGAGATCTGCGCGAGGCGCCGCACCGCGAACGCCTGGCCGAGGCTCGTGCGGAGGTCGTTCCGCGCAGCGACCGCCTCCTCGAACGCGGCGGCGTGGTCGGTCCACGCCTCCTCCTCCGCGACCTTGCGCAGGGCGATCTCGCGCAGCAGCGGGCGAGCGACGAGCGCCACGATCACGCCGAGGACGGGGAAGAGGATCCACGCGGGCCACCACGTCGTGCTCGCCACGATCCACAGCGGCACGACGCCGACGAGGGTCCGCCCGGCTCCCCACAGCTGACGCCGCACGAGCGAGCCGACCGCGCGCGTGTCGTCGTCGACGCGGTCGAGCACCTCGCCCACCGCCTGCTCCGACAGCACCGCCAGGGGCTGGCTCATCGCGGCCGTGAGCAGATCGCCGCGCAGGCGCCCCTCGGCGCGGTCGACGACGCCGGCCCACAGGACCTGCCCGACGCTGTCGACGACCGCGCCGCCGACGACGCACAGGGCGAAGAGGAGCAGCGCGTCCACCGTGGGGTCGCCCGAGAGGCGCCCCGCGATCACGGTCCCCGCGGCCTGGCCGGTCGTGCCCGCGACGAGCAGGACGATCGCGGCGAACGCAGCGGGCCCGCCCAGCCGACGCCAGCCCAGTCGGCGCCAGGCGGGGCGCTCGGATGCGCTCCGCGCCGCGTCAGCGGGACGACGGGGGCCGGAGGGCGCGGGAGAATCGGGAGAGGCTGCGTCGGACATCACCGCCAACGCTACGGGCAACGACCGACAGGCGGGCGCTGCCGGGGCATCAGGGCAGGGAAACGTCGGCATGCCCCCGAGCGCTCCTGTTACGCACGGTTCCGACCACCGCCGCCGCGCGCCCTACGCTGAGTCGGTGACCAAGACACTGCGCGCCCTCTCGGGCCTCGCCGGCGCGATCGCCCTGCTCGCCCTGGCCTCCTGTGCAAGCCCCGCATCCGAGGAGCCGGCCGAGTCGGCACCGGCCGAGACCCCTGCGGCCGAGACGGTCGTCGACGGCGCGTGCGCCGACGACGAGGGCATCACGCTCATCGTCGACAGCACCGCGCTCGAGGGCGGCGAGCGCAGCGAGCGCTGCGTCCTCGCGGACGAGCCGCAGGTCGCGGCCGACGTCCTGGCCGAGGCCGGCGTCGAGACCGAGGGCACGGAGGAGTACGGCGACGAGGTGCTCTGCCGCGTGGACGGCCTGCCGTCGGCGACCGAGCCGGTCGGCTCGACCGAGGGCCCGGCGTACGTCGAGGAGTGCGCGTCGATGCCCGCCGCGTTCGCCTACTGGTCGATCTGGATCCAGCCCGCCGACGGCGAGTGGGGGTACGCGATGGAGGGCCTGTCGACCCAGGAGGTCGCACCGGGCGAGAGCCTCGAGCTCCTCTTCGCGCTGGACGGCGCACCCGCGGCACCGTGACCACGCGATCCGCGGCGGTGAGGACCGCGGCCGTCGTGGCCGCGGGCTTCATCGTCGTCCGGATCGTCTACCGCATCCTCTTCCACGGCGCCGACGGCGACGGCGCCGTGCTCTGGGCGCTGCCCGAGCTGCGCCTCCCGCCGCCCTTCGCGCATGTGCGCCTGCTCGGCGAGGTCACGGCGGATGGCCTGGCGGACGCCGCGCTGAGCGCGGTTCCGATCGCGCTCGTCATCCTCGGGATCGGCGTGCTCACGGCGCTCGTCGACGTGCCGCGCCTCCTCGCGCACGGCGCGCGCGGGCGCTTCCTCGGCGGAATCTGCCGCGCCCTCGCCATCGCGTGGGCCACCGTTCCCTCTCTCGCCGACGCCGTGCGCGCCGCGCGGTTCGCCCAGCGACTGCGCGACGAGCGGAACGCCGTGCGCCTCCTCGCGCCCGTGCTCGAGCGCGCCATCGAGCGCGCGACCGCGCTGAGCGCGGCACTCGAGCTCCGCGGCTACGCGGCCCGGCCATCCCCAGCGGCGCGCGCCGAGACGGCCGTCCTGCTCGATGGCCTCCGCGCGGGATTCGGGCCCGTCGAGGTCGTGCGCGTCGATGCGCTCGCGCTGCCGCGGGCATCCGTCGTCTGCCTCTCGGGGCCGACCGGCGCCGGCAAGTCGACGCTCCTGCGGCTCATCGCGGGGCTCCACACGCACGTCGACGGCGGATGGATGGCGGGACGCGCGGAGGTCGTCGGCCGCGACCGCAGCGCGGTGCCGCCGCGCGACCTCGCGCGAGACATCGGCGTCGTGCTGCAGCAGCCCCGGCAGGCGTTCGCGGCGGCTCGCGTGGTCGACGAGATCGGCTTCACCCTAGAGCTGCGCGGCGTCTCCGCAGCGGACCGTCGCGAGAAGGTCGCCGACGTCGCGGAGCGGATGGGCATCGCGCGCCTCCTCGAGCGCCCCGTCCGCGGGCTCTCGGCGGGCGAGGCGACCCTCGTCGCCCTCGCATCGGCCATCGTCGACGACCCGGCGCTCCTCCTCGTCGACGAGCCGCTCGCCGACCTCGACGCCGACTTCCGCGGCCGGATCGTCGCGCTCCTCGACGCGCTCGCCCATCGCGACGGCATGTGCGTCGTCGTCGCCGAGCACCGGATGGCCGAGCTCGCGTCGATCGCCGACCTCTCGCTGCGGATCGAGGATGGGACGGCGGGGCCTGCCGACCGCCCTTCCGGCTCCGAGCGAAGCAGAGCGCCGCGCCGCACGCCGCCGCCCGCAGCCGCCGTCGCCCTCGCGGCCCACGACGTCACCGTGCGACGCGGGAAGCGCATCGCCGTCGACGAGGCGAGCTTCGAGCTGCACGCGGGCGAGGTGCTCGTGCTGACCGGCCCCAACGGGGCGGGCAAGTCGAGCCTTCTCGAGGCGCTCGCGACCGGAGCGCCCGGGGTCGCGGTCGCGGGCGGGGTGCGCCGCCGCGTCGCGCTCGTCCCCGATGCGTCCGACGACCTCCTCCTGCGCGACACGGTCGCCGCGGAATGCCGGGCGGCCGACCGGCGCTTCCGCCCCGCGCAGCCCACCGCCGAGCGGCTCGCGGCGTTCCTCGGCCTCGAGCCCGGGGCGCCGGCATTCACGCGCATCCTCCGCACGCACCCGCGAGACCTCTCCGCGGGGCAGCGACGCTGCCTGGCCATCGCCCTCCAGACCGCGCGCAGCCCGAGGGCGCTGCTCATCGACGAGCCGACGCGCGGGCTCGATCCCGCGGCCCGCGCGCTCGTCGCACGCGCCGTGCTCGCCGAGGCCGACGCCGGCGTGGGCGTGCTGCTCGCGACGCACGACGCGGCGTTCGCGGAGCTCGTCGCGGACCGCCGGCTGGCGATCGCGGACGGGCGCGTGGGTGCGTTCTCAACGGAGGGGGACGGCGTTTCGACTCGCTCCGCTCGCTCAACGACCGGGGGCAGGGTGCCCGCGGACGGAGCCGGAACGGGGGTGCGGTTGTCGACGACGGGTCACGACGTTTCGACTCGCTCCGCTCGCTCAACGACCGGAAGCAGGTCGCTGCGCTCCCCGAACGAACCGACTCGCTCCGCTCGCTCAACGACCGGAAGCAGGTCGCTGCGCTCCCCGAACGAACCGACTCGCTCCGCTCGCTCAACGACCGGAAGCAGGTCGCTGCTCGCACTCGCCAACCTCGTCGCAGGGGGGCCTTCCTGTGGCCCCTCTTCGCGAGCGCCCTCCCGACCGAGGCGCAGGCCGCCGTCCCGTACGTGGCGGTCGCCGTCGCGCCGCTCGCGGTCATCGCCGTGCTCGCCCTCCTCGACGGCTCGGTGCGCTCCGCCCACACGCTCGCGCACCTGGCCGTCCTCGGCGCCGTGGGCGCGGCCATCCGCATCGTCGGGACGGGCGTCGGCGGCGTCGAGGCGCTGTTCGTGCTGCTCATCCTCGCGGGCCGCGTGCTCGGGGCGCGCTTCGGCCTGCTGCTGGGCGCCGTGTCGATCGGGATGTCGGCGCTGCTCTGGGGAGGCGTCGGCCCGTGGCTGCCGTTCCAGATGTTCGCGTGCGGATGGGTCGCGGCGGGCGCGGGGCTCCTCCCCCGCCGCGTGCGCGGACGGGCCGAGATCGCGATGCTGTGCGTCTACGGAGTCGCGGCGTCGTACGCCTTCGGGCTCATCATGAACATGTGGTTCTGGCCGTTCGCGGTCGGGGCGGGCACGGGAGCGTCCTACGCGCCCGGGGCGCCGCTCGCCGAGAACCTCGCGAGCTTCCTCGTGTACTCGCTCGTGACCTCCACGCTGAGCTGGGACACGCTGCGGGCGATCACGACCGTCGTCGGGCTCGCCCTCGTCGGCACCGCGTGCCTGCGCGCGCTGCGGCGGGCGAAGCCGGCCGTCACACCGAGAAGTACTTCGCTTCCGGGTGGTGGAAGACGAACGCGTCCGTCGACTGCTCGGGATGCAGCTGCAGCTCCTCGCTGAGCTCGACGCCCATCCGCTCGGGCCGCAGCAGTTCGACGACCTTGCGGCGGTCCTCCATGTCGGGGCATGCGGGGTAGCCGAGCGAGAAGCGCGCGCCGCGGTACTCGAGCTTGAAGAGCCCCTCGGTGCTCGTCGGGTCCTCGGCCGAGAACCCCAGCTCGTCGCGGATGCGCGCATGCCAGAACTCGGCGAGCGCCTCGGTGAGCTGCATGACGAGGCCGTTCAGCTCGTAGTAGTCGCGGTACCGGTTCTCGGCGAACATCCGCGCGGTCACCTCGTCGATCCTCGCGCCCGCGGTCACGAGCTGCACGGGCAGCACGTCGACCTCGCCCGATGCGCGTGCGCGCACGAAGTCCGACAGACACAGGTGCCGATCACGGCGCTGGCGCGGGAAGTGGAAGCGCAGCCGGTCGGAGCCGACCGGCCCGCCCGACCCTCCGTCGGGCGCGAGCAGCCCCGCGCGGCCGATGCGGCCATCCGGATCGTCTCCGTGATGGAGCACGACCAGGTCGTCGCCCTCCGAGACGACGGGGAAGTACCCGTACGCGACCGACGGATCGAGCATGCCCTCCGCGAGGATGCGGTCGAGCCAGTACCGCAGGCGCGGCCGGCCCTCGCGCTCGACGAGCTGCTCGTACGACAGTCCGTCGTCGCCGCGACCGGGCTTCAGCCCCCACTGGCCCATGAACGTCGCGCGCTCGTCGAGGAAGGCCGCGAAGTCGGCCAGGGCGATGCCGCGCACGATGCGCGTGCCCCAGAACGGCGGCGCCGGCACGGGGTTGTCGGCCGCGACGTCGGAGCGCTCGGGCATGCTCTCCGGCTCGGTGAGCGTGAGGGCGGCGCCCTTGCGGTGGATGCGCTTCTTGAGGGGCGGGAGGCCCACCTCGTCGGGGGAGGCGCCGCGCGCGATCGCGACGAGCGGCTCCATGAGGGCGAGGCCCTCGAACGCGTCCTTCGCGTAGCGCACCTCGCCCTCGAACAGGCTCGCGAGGTCGTCCTCGACATAGGCGCGCGTGAGCGCCGCACCGCCGAGGATGACCGGCCAGCGCTTCGCGAGGCCCCGCGCCTGCAGCTCCTCGAGGTTCTCCTTCATGACGACCGTCGACTTCACGAGCAGGCCGCTCATCCCGATCACGTCGGCGTCGTGCTCCTCGGCCGCGGCGATGATGTCGGCGATCGGCTGCTTGATGCCGAGGTTGATCACCTCGTACCCGTTGTTCGTGAGGATGATGTCGACGAGGTTCTTGCCGATGTCGTGCACGTCTCCGCGCACGGTCGCGAGGACGATGCGGCCCTTGCCCGCGTCGTCGCTCTTCTCCATGTGCGGCTCGAGCAGCGCGACGGCCGTCTTCATGACCTCGGCCGACTGCAGCACGAAGGGCAGCTGCATCTGGCCCGACCCGAAGCGCTCGCCGACGACCTTCATGCCCTCGAGCAGGTGGTCGTTGATGATGCCGAGTGCGGTCATCCCCTCGGCGCGCGCGAGGTCGAGGTCGTCCTCGAGCCCCTTCAGCTCGCCGTCGATGATCCGCCGCTGGAGCCGCTCTCCCGTGGGCAGCGCGGCGAGCTCGGCTGCGCGCTGGTCGCGGAGGGCGGCGCTGTCGACGCCCGCGAAGAGGTCGAGCATGCGGGCGAGCGGGTCGTAGGTCAGGGTGCCGTCGGCGTCGTATGCGCGGCGGTCCCAGACGAGATCGAGCGCGACCTGGCGCTGCTCCTCGGGGATCGACGCGAGCGGCACGATCTTCGCGGCGTCGATGATGCCCGAGTCGAGGCCCGCCTGCGACGCCTCGTGCAGGAACACCGAGTTCAGCACCGAGCGGGCGGCCGGGTTGAGCCCGAACGAGACGTTCGAGACGCCCAGCGTCGTGTGGATGCCGGGGTACTTCGCGACGAGGGCGCGGATGGCCTCGATCGTCTCGATCGCGTCGCGCCGGGTCTCCTCCTGGCCGGTCGCGATCGGGAAGGTGAGGCAGTCGACGATGATGTCGGAGACCTTCATGCCCCACTCGCCGACGAGCTCGTCGACGAGGCGCGAGGCGATGCGGAGCTTGTCCTCCGCGGTGCGCGCCTGCCCCTGCTCGTCGATCGTGAGCGCGATCACGGCCGCGCCGTGCTCCTTGACGAGCGGCATGATGCGCCCGAAGCGGGAGGTCGGGCCGTCGCCGTCCTCGTAGTTGACCGAGTTCACGACGGGGCGACCGCCGATGAGCTCGAGACCGGCCTGGATGACGGCGGGCTCGGTCGAGTCGACGACGAGCGGCAGGGTGGAGGCCGAGGCGAAGCGCGAGACGATCTCGCGGATGTCGGCGACGCCATCGCGCCCGACGTAGTCGACGCACACGTCGAGCAGGTGCGCGCCGACGCGGATCTGCGAGCGCGCGATCTCGACGCAGTCGTCCCACCGGCCCTCGAGCATCGCCTCGCGGAACGCCTTCGACCCGTTGGCGTTCGTGCGCTCGCCGATCGCGAGGTAGGACGCATCCTGGTCGAAGGGCACGTGCTGATAGAGCGAGGCGACGCCGGGCTCGATCTGCGCCGACCGCTCGGCGGCGGATGCCCCGCGCAGCCGGTCGACGACGGCCTGCATGTGCTCGGGCGTCGTGCCGCAGCATCCGCCGACGAGGCCGAGGCCGAACTCCCGTACGAACTGCTCGTGCGCCGTGGCGAGCTCGGCGGGCATGAGGGGGTAGTGCGCGCCCTCGGCCGTGAGCACGGGAAGGCCGGCGTTCGGCATGCACATGACCGTGACGGGCGAGTGCTTGGAGAGGTGCCGCAGGTGCTCGCTCATCTCCTGCGGCCCCGTCGCGCAGTTCAGGCCGATCGCGTCGACGCCGAGCGGTGCGAGAGCCGTGAGCGCGGCGCCGATCTCCGACCCCATGAGCATGGTGCCGGTCGTCTCGACGGTCACCTCGACGAAGATCGGCAGGCGGATGCCGCGGGCGACGATCGCCTGCTTGCACGCGTTCACGGCGGCCTTCGTCTGGAGCAGGTCCTGCGACGTCTCGATGAGGAGGGCGTCGGCGCCGCCGTCGATCAGGCCCTCGGCCTGCCGCGCGAAGGTCTCCTTGAGGTGCGCGTAGGTCGTGTGCCCGAGCGAGGGCAGCTTCGTGCCCGGCCCCATCGACCCGAGGACCCAGCGCATCCGGCCATCCGCCGCCTCCGCCGCATCCACCCGCTCGCGCGCGATGCGGGCGCCCGCTTCGGCGAGCTCGTGGATGCGGTCGTCGATGTCGTAGTCGGAGAGGTTCGACCAGTTGGCGCCGAAAGTGTTCGTCTCGATCGCGTCGATGCCGGTCGCGAGGTAGTCGTCGTGGATGCGGCCGACCATGTCGGGGCGCGAGACGTTGAGGATCTCGTTGCAGCCCTCGAGCCCCTGGTAGTCGTCGAGCGTCGGCTCGTACCGCTGCAGCATCGTGCCCATCGCGCCGTCGGCGATGACGACGCGCGTCGCGAGCGCGTCGCGCAGCGCCTGCGCGCGGGGCGCGTACGGGATCCCGTCGATGTCGAGGGGGTGGCGGAGCGAGGGGGTCGGCACGGGGTCGATCTTAGGGCGCGGGCGCAGGCCAGACCGTTGACAGCTCGACCGACGACGTGGTGAAATTCCTTTACCCGAAACAGGCGTTCCATATTATGGAACTTTTATCATCCCTCTCCCCTGACGACGATGTCGAGGAAAGAAGCGTCCATGTCGACCGAAGAGTACGTCCACATCCCGAGCCGCGCCTCCGAGGGGCTCGCGAACCCGCCATCCGCGACCTTCGCCGTCCAGGCCGGCATCAGCCCGCGCCTCTACAACAGCGACCTCGCGCCCACGACCCGCGAGGGCCGCCACTGGAGCGCCTACAGCATCTTCACCCTCTGGGCGAACGACGTGCACAGCCTCGGCAACTACGCGTTCGCGATCGGCCTGTTCGCGCTCGGGCTGAGCGGCGGCGCGATCCTCGGGGCACTTGCCTTCGGGGCGCTCTTCCTCTTCCTGCTCCTGACGCTGTCGGGTTTCATGGGCGAGAAGACGGGCGTGCCCTTCCCCGTCATGAGCCGCATCGCCTTCGGCGTGCACGGCGCGCAGATCCCCGGCCTGCTCCGCGGCATCGTCGCGATCGCATGGTTCGGCATCCAGACGTACCTCGCGTCGCAGGTGCTGCAGGTCGTCATCATCGCGGTCGCGCCCGGAGCGGTCGCGCTGCAGGCCGGATCCTTCCTCGGCCTGTCGGCCCTCGGGTGGATCACGTTCCTCGCCCTGTGGGCGATCCAGGTCGTCATCGTCAGCTACGGCATGGAGATGATCCGCAAGTACGAGGCGTGGGCCGGGCCGATCATCCTCGGCACCTTCGTCGTCCTCGCCGTCTGGGTGCTCATCCAGAGCGGGTTCCAGATCGACTGGGCGCCGCTCGGCACCGCCGAGGGCGGCGAGCTCTGGCTCACGATGCTCGGCGCGGCGTCGCTGTGGGTCTCGATCTACGGCACCTTCGTGCTCAACTTCTGCGACTTCACGCGCGGTGCGAAGTCGCGCGCGGCCGTCGTCAAGGGCAACTTCTGGGGCATCCCGATCAACATGCTCTTCTTCGGCGCGATCGTCGTCGTGCTCTCGGGCGGCACGTTCCGCCTGAACGGCACGCTCATCACCTCGCCCGCCGACGTCGTCGCGGCCATCCCGAACACCTTCCTGCTCGTGCTCGCCTCGCTCGCGCTCATCGCCCTCACGATCGCGGTGAACCTCATGGCGAACTTCGTCGCCCCGACCTACGCGTTCACGAACCTCCTGCCGCGTCACCTGGACTTCCGCAAGGCGGCCATCCTGTCGGCCGTGATCGGCCTCGCGATCCTGCCGTGGAACCTCTACAACTCGCCCGTCGTGATCAACGTGTTCCTCGGCGGCCTCGGCGCCCTGCTCGGCCCGCTCTTCGGCATCATCATGGTCGACTACTGGATCATCCGCCGGCAGCGGATCAACGTGCCCGAGCTGTACTCGACCTCGCCGGTCGGCGAGTACGCGTACACGCGCGGCTTCAACCCACGGGCCGTCATCGCCCTCGCGATCTCGGGCGCGATCTCGCTCCTGTTCACGTTCCTGCCCGCGTTCGCCGCGGTCCGCGACTTCTCGTGGTTCTTCGCCGCCGGACTCGCCGCGGTCGTGTACGCCGTGATCGCCGATCGCCGCGGGCCGTTCCACGATGTCGCCGGCACCGACATCGCCGTCACGCCGACCCACTGATCGCCCCGGAAGAAGGAGCACCGACATGCGCATTCTCGTCGCGAACGTGAACACGACGGAGTCGATGACCGAGGGCATCGCGGAGGCCGCGCGCTCGGCCGCCTCTCCGGGCACCGAGATCATCGGCCTCACCCCCGACTTCGGCGCCGAGTCGTGCGAGGGGAACGTGGAGAGCTACCTCGCCGCGATCGCCGTGATGGACAAGGTGACGCGGTACGAGGGCCCGTACGACGCCGTGATCCAGGCAGGGTACGGCGAGCACGGGCGCGAAGGACTCCAGGAGCTGCTCGACGTGCCCGTCGTCGACATCACGGAGGCCGCGGCGTCGACCGCGATGTACGTCGGCCGTTCGTACTCGGTCATCACGACGCTCGACCGGGCGGTCCCGCTCATCGAGGACCGGCTCGTCCTCGCCGGGCTGCACGATCGGTGCGCCTCCGTGCGGTCGTCGGGCCTCGGCGTGCTCGAGCTCGAGTCCGACCCCGCCCGCGCGGTCGAGGCGATCGCGGCGGAGGCGCAGCGCGCCGTCGAGCAGGACCGCGCGGAGGTCATCGTGCTCGGATGCGGCGGGATGGCCGAGCTGAAGGACCGCGTCGTGCAGCTGTGCGGGGTGCCCGTCGTGGACGGCGTCCAGGCGGCGGTCGCGGTCGCGGAGGGCCTCGTGCGCCTGGGCCTTCGCACGTCCAAGGTGCGGACCTATGCGCCGCCGCGCCCCAAGCGCGTCACCGGGTTCGCCGCACTCGCACGCTGACGAGGGGGGCCGAACGACGGGCCCTCCGCGTCAGACGCGGAGGGCCCGTTCCCCTTGATCGTGATTAACCGTTTGACCATCTCCACCGAGACCTGCTAACGTCCTGCTCAACCGATTAACCACCAATGACGGGGTGACGATGAGCCGACGAGGGTTCTACCGACCGGACGGAGCCTGGGTGGGGGACGTGATCCCCTGGCAGGAGGATGGCGTCTTCCATCTCTTCTACCTTCACGAAGAGCGCCGCGAACCGAAGACCGGAATGCCGTGGCTGCGCATCGAGACGACGGACCTCGTCGAGTTCTCAGAGAAGGGCGTCGCACTCGCCTCGGGCGGGCCGGACGCGGCAGACTTCAACGTCTACACCGGCAGCATCGTCCGCGACGAGAGCGGCCTCCACCACGCGTTCTACACGGGTCAGAACCCGGCCGTACTCGGATCCGACGGCCTTCCCGTCCAGGTCGTCATGCATGCGACGAGCGCAGACGGCATGCGCACGTGGCAACGGCACCCCGACGACGCCTTCGGCGCAACGCCCGGCTACGAGACCTCGGACTGGCGCGATCCGTTCGTGTTCCGCGACCACGAGGCCGGCCTCTGGCGCATGCTCATCACGGCTCGCCACGACAGCGGGCCGCGGCGCCGACGGGGCGTCATCGCGCAGTGCGTCTCGCACGACCTGCGCGCGTGGCAACCCGCAGCGCCGTTCTGGGACCCGCGGCGCTTTCTCGCGCACGAGTGTCCCGAGGTGTTCCAGTGGGGGGACTGGTGGTACCTCGTCTCGTCGGAGTTCAGCGAGTCGTTCACCACCCGGTACCGGATGGCCCGGAGCCTCGACGGCCCGTGGCTGGTACCCGAGCACGACACGCTCGACGGACGGGCCTACTACGCGGCCAAGTCGGCCGAGCGAGACGGACGACGCCTCTTCTTCGGCTGGATCGCGACGCGCGAAGGCGCGTGCGACGACGGCGCGTGGCAGTGGGCCGGCACGCTTTCGGTGCTCGAGGCGGAGCAGCGGATGGACGGCACGCTCGCCTTCCATCCGCCCGCCGAGCTGCGCAGCGCCTACTCCACCGGGTCGACGGGGGTCGTCATGCACGCTGAGACGCTCGCCGCACCCGACGGCTATCAGCACATCCTCTCGCACGAGGATGCCCCTGACGCCTTCCGAGTCACTGCTCAGTTCGAGATCAGCGAAGGCACGACGGAGTGCGGCATGCTCCTGCGGACGAGCGCCGACGGCGACGCCGGCTACGCCATCCGCGTGGAGCCTCGACGCAACCGCCTCGTCTTCGACCGCTGGCCGAGGCGCCGCACGGGCGGCGAGCAATGGCAGATCTCGGGCGACGTCCCGTTCGCGGTCGAGCTCGAGCGGCCGTGCACCGTCGACCCGGGCGCGCACGTACTCGACGTCCTCGTCGACGGCGACATCTGCGTCGCGACCCTCGACGACGCAACGGTGCTCAGCACGCGCATCTACGACCGCACCTCGGGCCGCGTGGGCTTCTTTGTCGGCGAAGGATCCGCACTCCTGCACGAACTCACCGTCCGCGTCCCCGAGTCCACCGCCTCTGCGGATCGCCGCGAGAACCTCCTCTCCCTCGGCCGCTGAGCCGACGCCCGCCCACACCCGATCGATCAGTCAATGGAGATGACGACCATGTCCCGCCCTCACCGCAGCGCGGCGCTGCTCGCCGGCCTCGCCGCTTCCGCTCTCGCCCTCGCCGGCTGCTCCGGCACGACCGCCTCCTCCGATCCCGCCGACGTCGACCCCGACGGCGAGATCGTCGCCCGCGAGATCTCGTGGCTCCTCTCCCGACCAGCAGACGGCGGCGTGATCACGGCCATGCAGCAGATCGCCGACGAGTACGCCGATGAGCACCCCGGGTTCGCTCTGAACCTCATCACGACACCGGACCGCCCCTCGTACATCCAGAAGTACGAGACGCTCGCCGCGGCGAACAAGCTGCCCGAGCTGTTCGACACCGATGCGACGCCGTTCGCGCAGAAGCTCGCCGATCAGGGTCGCATGGTCGACGTGGAACTGCTCCTCGAGGATCTCGGACTCGCCGACGACTACCGCGAGGCCGCCCTCGCCTACCAGCGGTTCGACGACGGGTCGCTGTACATGGTGCCGTTCGAGTTCCAGCTCGAGTTCTTCTGGTACAACACCGATCTCTTCGCCGAGGCGGGCGTCCAGGTGCCCGCCACACTCGACGACTTTCCGCAGATGTGCGAGCAGCTGAGCGCCGCCGGCATCACACCGATCGCCCTCGACGGGGCGGACCAGTGGCCGCTCGAGCGCTACCTGGCCTACTACCCGTTCCGGATGGCCGGGCCCGAGTACGTTCAGGACCTCAAGAACGGCGACGCGTCGTTCGCCGACCCGGCGGGTCGCGCCGCTGCCGAGTGGATGCACGCACTCGGCGAGGCCGGCTGCTTCGCCGACGGCTTCTCCTCGACCGGATACGCGGACGCGCAGGCGCTCTTCACCTCGGGGCGCGCGGCCATCTACAACATTGGGACCTGGGAGCTCGGCAGCCTCGCGACCGATGCCCTCGACCCGGCGGTGCGAGACGCCGTCGACTACTTCACGCTGCCGACGATCGACGGGGCGGTGACGGCCGATAACGAGTACGTGACGCCGTCGGGCATCGGGATGGCCGTGAACGCGAAGACGTACGACCCGCTCGTCCGCGACTTCCTCGCGTTCGCGCTTGAGCGCTACCCCGAGGTCTACGCGGCCACGGGCGCACTGTCTCCGACGACGACCTCCGAGACCGCCATCCCCGAGGGCGCCACCGACCTGTACACGCGCGCGGTCGAGCAGGCCGACGGCGTCGGCGAGGCCATCGCGATGCCGTGGGACACGCAGCTCGATCCCGCGACGAACACGCGCCTCCAGCAGGAGCTGACGCTGCTCGTACAGGGCGAGATCACCCCGGACCAGTTCATCGAGACAATGGACGCGACCCTCGCGGAGAACCTCGATGGCTGAGACGGCTCGGTCCGGGGCGAGCGTACGCCGCCCGTCCCGGCCCCGCCCGACGATGCGGACGTCCATGCTGCCGCGCCGCTCGGCGCTCTCGGTCGCGGTGTTCCTCGTCCCGCCGTTGCTGCTCTACGGCGTCGCTGTGCTGCTGCCGATCATCCAGTCGCTCGTCCTCAGTCTGTTCCGCTGGGACGGGATCACCGACATGGTCTTCGTCGGCGTCGACAACTACGTCAAGATGCTCACGCGTGACGACGTGTTCTGGACGTCGTTCGGAAACGCGCTCGGCTACCTCGCGATCTGCCTCGTGCTGCAGCTGGGCGGCGCGCTC
Organism: Microbacterium sp. JZ37; assembly: GCF_035188445.1. Lineage (NCBI taxonomy): Bacteria > Bacillati > Actinomycetota > Actinomycetes > Micrococcales > Microbacteriaceae > Microbacterium > Microbacterium sp. JZ37. Next base: position 3,302,931 of record NZ_CP045253.1, read on the forward strand.
GCGGTCGCCGGGCTGCTCACCGCGCTGCCGCGCGCCCGGGAGCTCGTGAAGACGCTCTACCTGCTGCCTGCCGTGATCTCGACCGTCGCGATCGCCTTCCTCTTCCAGCGCATCTACTCGCTGGACCCGGTCGGCCTCCTCAACCAGGCGCTCGCGTGGCTCGGTCTCGAAGACCTTCAATCCGCGTGGCTCTCGGACGTCCAGACCGTGCTCGCTGCGGTCTCGATCCCCGAGGGATGGCGCTTCACCGGCCTGTACATGCTGATCATCTACGCGGCCCTGATCGCGGTCCCGCGCGAGCTCGAGGAGGCCGCTCGTCTCGACGGCGCCTCCTGGTGGCAGACCTTCTGGCGCATCCGCTTCCCGTATATCCGCCCCGTCTGGATCACCACGACGATCATGGCGACGACCTTCGCCCTGCGGGGGTTCGATATCCCCTACCTCCTGACAGGAGGAGGTCCGGGGCAGGCCTCCGAGCTCCTGACGACGTACATGTACAAGACCGCGTTCGTGCACACGGACTACGGGTACGCGAGCGCGATCTCGGTCTTCATCGTCGTCGAGTGCCTCGTCGCCGTCGGCCTCATCATCCTCCTGCTCCGTCGAAGGGACGACTCGTGACCGCTCCCGCCCTCATCCGACCTCCGGAGACCGCCGTGACCGAACCGCCGCGCGATCGCGCGCGGAGCCCGCGCACGCAGCGACTCCCGATCCACCGCGCACTGCTGAGCGTCACGGTCGCCCTGATCGTGGTCGTGCAGGTCTACCCGCTCGCCTGGCTGTTCGTGACGAGCTTCCGCACGGCGTCCGACTTCGCGGGAGGCAACCCGTTCGCCCTGCCGTCGGCGTACACGCTCGAGAACTACGAGCGGGCGTTCGCGACCGGCGACCTGTGGCTGAACATCCTCAACAGCCTCATCGTGACGCTCGGCTCGAGCGCGCTCATCGTGATCGCCGGGATGATGGCGGCGTACTCCCTGCAGGTGCTCGGCTTCCGCTTCAGCGGGCTCGTGCGCTCGCTGTTCCTCCTCGGCATCATCGTGCCGGTCCAGATCGCGCTCGTTCCGCTGTTCATCGACTACTCGCAAGTGGGCCTGCTCGACACCCATATGTCGATGATCATTCCGCTCGCGGCGTTCTCTCTGCCGATGTCGGTGTACCTGTTCTCCTCCTTCTACGAGTACATCCCGCGAGAGATGTACGAGGCCGCCTCACTCGACGGAGCGGGCCCGTATCGGATCTTCGCGAAGATCACCTTCCCCCTCTCCGCGAACACGATCATCACGGTCGTCCTCGTGAACAGCATCTTCATCTGGAACGACTTCATCTTCGCGAACACGTTCGTGCTGTCGGATGGTCTCAAGACCATCCCGCTCGGCCTGCAGAATTACATCGGGGCGATGGGCAACACCGACTGGACAGCGACGTTCGCCGCCGTGTGCGTCACGGTGACTCCGCTGCTCCTCGTGTTCCTCGTGCTCAACAAGGCGATGATCAGCGGACTCGAGAGCGGAGCGACCAAGGGATGACGACCACCGACCACGGGCGCTCGCCGGTCACCATGAGAGACGTCGCCAGGGCCGCAGGCGTCTCGGTGGCGACCGTCTCCCACGTCGTGAATGACAAGCCCGGCGCGCGCATCGGCGAAGACGCCCGCCGCCGCGTGCAAGAGGCCGTGCTCGAACTCGGCTACCGTCCGAACGCCCTCGCGAAGACCCTGTCGCAAGGCTCCTCGCGCTTCATCGGCCTCGTCGCCGACGCGATCGCGACGACGCCGTTCGCCGGCCAGATCATCCACGGCGCACAGGACGAGGCCTGGAAGCACGGCTATGTGCTGCTCGTCGCCAACACCGACGGCAACACCGCCGCCGAGACGGACGCGATCGCCATGATGCTCGAGCACCAGGTGCAGGGCATCCTCTACTCGACCTGGTACCACCGCGAGATCGTCGTCCCGGAGACGCTCCGCCAGACCGACACCGTGCTCGTCGACTGCTTCGCGCCGGGCAGCGGCCTCCCCGCCGTCGTGCCGGACGAGGAGCAGGGCGGCCGCACGGCCACCGAGGTCCTGCTCGCAGCGGGGCACACGAGAATCGCCTTCATCAACACGACCACGCCCTCGCCCGCTCAGAGCGGACGCCTGGCGGGCTACCGCGCAGCCCTCGAGGCGGCCGGCGTCCCCTTCGACGACGCGCTCGTCCTCCCCGCGGCGCCCGAGCAGGAGGGCGGCTACGCGTGCACGCGGCAGGTCCTCGCGTCACAGGCGACAGCGGTGTTCTGTCACAACGACCGCGTGGCGATGGGCCTCTATGACGGACTCCGCGAACACGGACGACGCGTGCCGGAGGACATCGCCGTGATGGGGTTCGACAACCAGGAGGTCATCGCCGCGCACCTCCGACCGCCCCTGTCGACGGTCGCCCTCCCGCACTACGAGCTGGGGGCCGCCGGCGTGCGGGTTCTGCTCGGCATCGACGAGGCGGCCGACGGACTGCGCCGCATCGCCTGCCCTCCCGTCGCGCGCGCGTCGATCGCGGAGCCTCGGTCATGATCCGCGTCCCTCGTCCGGCGTTCCACCTCACGCCGAGGCGCAACTGGATGAACGACCCCAACGGCCTGGTCCATCACAGCGGCCTCTGGCATGCCTACTTCCAGTACAACCCCGAGTCGTCCGACTGGGGCAACATGAGCTGGGGCCACGCGTCCAGCACGGATCTCGCGCACTGGACCGAGCACCCGGTCGCTTTGCGGCACCGGCCGGGTGAACAGATCTTCTCCGGGTCCGTGGTGGCCGAGCAGGACGGCGGCCGGCTCATCGCGCACTACACGAGCGCATACGACGACGGCCGGCAAGCGCAGTCCCGCGCCGTGAGCGACGACGGCGGCCTCACCTGGTCGCCCGACCTCGAGAACCCGGTGCTCGACCGAGGGACGACGTCCTTCCGCGATCCGAAGGTCGTCCGGTTCCCGACGGCCGACGGCCGCGATCGATGGATCCTCGTCGCGGTCGAAGCCGACGCGCGTCAGGTGCTCTTCTACGGGTCCGACGATCTCCGCACGTGGGAGCATCTCAGCTCGTTCGGGCCACTCGGACCCGGCGGTGTGGTCTGGGAGTGCCCCGACCTCGTCCCGCTCGCCGTCGACGACGATCCGGATGACATCCGCTGGGTTCTCCTGCTCAGCACGAACCCGGTCGGCGACGATGCCGATCCTCGCGGATCGGCCATGAGCTGGATCGCCGGGACCTTCGACGGGATCGCCTTCACACCCGACACCCGCCGGTTCGCTCGGCTCGACGAGGGACGTGACCTCTACGCCGGCGTCACGTTCGACAGCGCACCAGACGGCGAGGCGGTCATGCTCGCGTGGATGAGCAACTGGCGCTACGCCCATGCCATCCCGTCGTCGCCCTGGCGGGGAGCGATGTCGCTCCCGCGTCGACTCTCGCTCCGCCGAGACTGTCGCGGACGAGTGCGACTGCGCCAGGAACCCCCGGTCTTCGTGCGTGAGCACCTCGCCGATACGCCGTCGAAGGTGGTCCTCGCCGCGAGACCATTCGCTGAGCTCGCCCTGACCGGCCACTCCCTGCTCGAGTTGGAGTGGGATCCGCGCACGACCGGTTCTCTGCGCCTGCGGCTCGCGGGCGACGCCGACGCGTTCGCAGAGCTGAGCCACGATCCCGAGACAGCGACCCTCCGCTTCGAGCGCGGCGGCCCCGACGCGGAGGCCGTCCATCCCGACTTCGCATCGGCGTGCACGACCGGGTTGATCGAGGACGGATCGACACGACGGCTGCTGATCAGCCTCGACGGCCCTCTGCTCGAGGTGTTCGCCGACGACGGCGCGGCGACGATCACACATCTCGTGATGCTCGGGGACGGCCCAGTCGTCGCAAGCCTGCAGACCGAGCGGGCGGGCGCCGTCAGGGCCTCGACCGCCCATCTCGCCGCCGATCGTCCGACCGAGGCCCTCGCCGCCGCCCTCGCCTGACCCTGCCCTTCGAACGCCGCCGTCCGCACACGCCACGGCGGGCGCACCGTTGCGCCCGCGAACACCGAGAGGAATCTGCGATGATGCATCCAATCTCCCGCCGCCGACTCATGCAAGGCGCCGGAGCCGGCGCCCTCGCCCTGCTCGTCGGCTCCGTCGACGCAGCGCCTGCGCGCGCGCTGACGTCCCTGCGCGCGATCTACCACCTGACCCCGCCGTCCGGCTGGCTCTGCGATCCCCAGCGTCCCGTCCACGTGGGCGGCGCCTACCACCTGTACTACCTGCATTCCGATGTGAACAATGGGCCAGGCGGATGGGACCACGCAACGACCGTGGATGCGGTGACGTTCACGCACCACGGGACGGTCATGCCGCTGCGGCAGAACGTCCCGGTCTGGTCCGGATCGCTCGTCGTGGACGCGGCGAACACCGCGGGCTTCGGGTCAGGGGCGATCGTCGCGCTCGCGACGCAGCCGACCGACGGCGTGCGCCGTTTCCAGGAGCAGTACCTGTACTGGTCGACGGACGGCGGGTACACGTTCACTCCCCTGCCGGACCCCGTGATCGTCAACCCGGATGGGCGCACGGCGAGCACGCCCGAGGAGATCGCGAACGCGGAATGGTTCCGCGACCCGAAGATCCACTGGGATGCTGCACGGGGCGAGTGGGTGTGCGTGATCGGCCGTGCGCGCTACGCGACCTTCTACACCTCGACGAACCTGCGCGACTGGCGCCTGCGACGCAACTTCGACTACCCGGACCACGCGCTCGGCGGCATCGAGTGCCCCGACCTCTTCGAGATGACGGCCGACGACGGCTCTCGTCACTGGATCCTCGGCGCGAGCATGGACGCGTACGGCGTCGGACTCCCCATGACCTACGCGTACTGGATGGGCACGTGGGACGGCGAGCAGTTCCTTGCCGACGACCTCACTCCGCAGTGGCTCGACTGGGGCTGGGACTGGTACGGAGCGGTGACGTGGCCGAAGGCGGACGCGCCCGAGACCCGGCGCTATGCGACCGCCTGGATGAACAACTGGAAGTACGCCGCCCGCGATGTGCCGACAGACGCGACCGACGGATACAACGGGCAGAACGCGATCACGCGCGAACTGCGCCTCGTACGCCAGGCCGGCGGCTGGTACAGCCTCCTCAGCAGTCCCGTCGCGACGCTCGCGGAACGCGTGACCTCCGAGACGGCCCTGCCTGATCGGATCGTCGACGGAAGTGTCGTGCTGCCCTGGAGCGGGCGCGCCTACGAACTCGAAGTGGACATCTCGTGGGACTCGGCGACCAACGTCGGCGTCTCGGTCGGGCGCTCCGCAGACGGCGCGCGCCATACGAACATCGGCAAGTACGGCAGCGACCTCTACGTCGACCGCGGGCCGTCCGAGCTCGCGGGGTATGAGCTTGCGCCCTACACGCGGGCAGCTGCGCCGATCGATCCCGCCGCGCGCACGGTGCACCTTCGCATCTTCGTCGACACGCAGAGCGTGGAGGTGTTCGTGAACGCCGGACACACGGTCCTGTCACAGCAGGTCCACTTCACTGAGGGCGACACCGGCATCTCGCTCTACACCGACGGCGGCCCGGCGCGCTTCTCGGGTATCGTCATCCGCTCTTTCGAGGGGAGCTGAAGGCGTGTGCACTAGCGTTGCGCTATGGCCACGGCGGAACCGAAGCGGAGGGTCGGCATCCGTGATGTCGCTGCTGCCGCCGGCGTGTCGCCGACGACGGTCTCCCACGCCTTCAGCGGCGCACGCGCTCTCAACCCCGATACCCGCGCGCGGGTGATCGAGACGGCTGAGCGATTGGGCTACCTGCCGGATGTCCGCGCGCGATCGCTGCGCGGCTCGCGCACGTACACGCTCGGCTTCCTGAGCGACGTCATCGCATCCACGCCGCACGCCGGTCGCATTGTGAGCGGCGCCCAGGCGGCCGCTGCCGAGCACGACAGCGTCCTCGTCGTGCTCGATTCCGATGGGATGGCCGACCGCGAGCGACGTCAGATCCGCACGCTGCTGACGCATCGCGTCGACGGCTTCATCTACGCGCGGATGTTCCACCGATCCGTCGTCGTCCCCGAGGAGTTGCGCGACCAGAACGTCGTCCTCGCCGACGCGACGAGCGACGATCCGAGCCTCTCGTCGGTCGTGCCCGATGAGCACGGGATCGGACTCACCGCGACGCGGCACCTCATCGCGGCGGGGCACCGTCGGATCGCTCTCGCCACGATCGGCGGGGACGTGCCCGCTGCGCACGGGCGAGAGGCCGGCTACCGCGCGGCCCTCGCGGAAGCGGGGCTCGCGGCCGACGAGCGGCTCGTCGTCCGCGCGAGCGGCGATCCGGCCGGTGGTTACGAAGCCGGCGTCGCGCTGCTCGCGCGCACACCGCGCCCGACCGCCGTCTTCTGCTTCAACGACGAGATGTCGATGGGCGTGTACCAGGCGGCGGCAGCAGCGGGCATCTCGATCCCGCACGAGCTCTCCGTCGTCGGCGTCGATGACCTGCGGATCATCTCCGCAGGTCTCCGCCCGTCTCTGACGACCATCGCGCTGCCGCATGCCGAGATGGGCCACTGGGCGGCGTCGCGTCTGCTCGCGGCTGTCGAGGGCGACACCGAGCCGGTCCAGGCGCGCCTGGAATGCGCCCTCGTGGAGCGCGGCTCGGTCGCGCCTCCCGCGTGAGCGGGGTGCATCGCCCCGTCGGGTCACGACAGGGCGATGCACCGTGCAGCGATCGGAAGATGCGCACGTCACTTCTCGAGTGACCGCCCGGAGGCTAACACTGTTGCAAACCGATTTGCAACCCGTCTTCTCGCGGAAACCGTGTGCCGCCGCTGCCCGGTAACCCGGGCAGTTGACACACCCTCAGCGCAGTCATAGCGTCTGCCCCGGAAGATCACACGTCACGTTCGAGCGGCCGTCCCACCCATCTGACGAAAGCGAAGATCGTGAGCACACAACGAACCCGGCGCCGCCTTCTGGGCGTCGCCCTGGCGCTGAGCGCACTCAGCGCCACTGTCATCGCGGGGCCGGCGATCGCCGCCCCTGCGGCTACCGCGCTCGATGCGGTGCCCGGTTTCCCCGCTCCCACCGAGCACACGCAGGAGGCATACGACCCGCTGTCGGACTTCACCGCGAAGTGGACGCGTGCGGATGCCATGCAGATCCAGGCGATGTCCGATCCGAACGCCGCTCCCCGGGAGAACTCCCTCCCCGAGGAGTACACGATGCCGACCATCCCGCAGGACTTCCCCGACATGAGCAACGAGCAGGTCTGGGTCTGGGACACCTGGCCGCTCACCGACGAGAAGGCGAACCAGTACAGCGTGGGCGGCTGGGAGATCATCTTCTCCCTCGTCGCCGACCGCAGCCTCGGCTTCGACGCACGCCACCAGTACGCCCGCATCGGCTACTTCTACCGCCCCGCCGGCGTCCCGTCCGAGGAGCGCCCCGAGAACGGCGGCTGGACCTACGGCGGCCTCGTGTTCGACGAGGGCGTGACCGGCACGATCTTCGAGGACCAGTCCTACAGCCACCAGACCCAGTGGTCCGGTTCCGCCCGGGTGTACCCGAACGGCGAGATCAAGCTCTTCTTCACCGACGTGGCGTTCTACCGCGACGAGAACGGGCAGGACATCAAGCCCTACGACCCGCGCATCGCCCTCTCGGTCGGGCACGTGCACGCCAACAAGAACGGCGTCAAGCTCACGGGCTTCGACAAGGTCCACGACCTGCTCCAGGCCGACGGCGAGTACTACCAGACCGCCGAGCAGAACCCGTTCTTCAACTTCCGCGACCCGTTCACGTTCGAGGACCCCGCCCACCCCGGCGAGACCTTCATGGTCTTCGAGGGCAACACCGCCATGCCCCGTGACGAGGCCTACTGCACGGAGGAGGACCTCGGCTACCGCGAAGGCGACCCCTACGCGGAGACCGTCGAAGAGGTCAACGCCTCGGGCGCGACTTACCAGATCGGCAACGTCGGACTGGCCCGCGCGACGAACAAGGACCTCACCGAGTGGGAGTTCCTCCCGCCCATCCTCTCCGCGAACTGCGTCACGGACCAGACCGAGCGCCCGCAGATCTACATGCAGGACGGCAAGTACTACCTCTTCACGATCAGCCACCGATCGACTTTCGCAGCCGGCATCGACGGCCCGGAAGGCGTCTACGGCTTCGTCGGCGACGGCATCCGCAGCGACTACCAGCCCCTCAACCGCGGCTCCGGCCTCGCCCTCGGAAGCCCGTCGAACCTGAACTACTGGGCAGGGTTCCCGTTCGACCCGGACTACAACCAGCACCCCGGCCAGTTCCAGGCGTACTCGCACTACGTCATGCCCAACGGCCTCGTGCAGTCGTTCATCGACACGATCGGCACCAAGGACGACTTCCGCCGCGGCGGAACCCTCGGCCCCACGGTGCGGCTGGAGATCTCCGGCGACACCGCCGTCGTCGACCGCTCCTACGGGGATGACGGCCTCGGCGGCTACGCCGACATCCCGGCCAACCTCGAACTGAAGCCCAAGAAGAACCGCTGACGCGGTGCCGAGTGTGGCGTCTCTCGTCAGCGCGTGCTGGAGAGAGACGCCACACTCACGTCCTCGACGATGACGTCACCGCCGACGGACTCGACGGCGATCGCTCGCGCCGCGGGATCGAGGAAGACCAGCCCCGTGAGCGACGCGATCCCGCCCTCCGCGAAGGCTTCGATGGAGATCGCGTCGACGACGACGTCGAACTCGACCCGCCCGTCGGCGAGCGGCGCCCGCGCGGTGCGCACAGCCCCGTACTGCTCGGGCATCGCGTCCGCAGCGAGGTCCGCGTCGCGGGCGAGGAAGACGGCTCCCTGGGCGAAGTCCGCGCCGACCGTCGCGAACGCGCTCTCGTCGCCGACCCGCACCCGGACCTCGTCCGCAGGATCGCGAGGGTCCTGGGCGATCGTCATCCGCAACCGGAACGCGCCCTCCGCTGGCTGCGGGATCCCGTCGACCGCGGTCTCGCCCTCGACGATCCGGATGCCGGATGCCGAGATCGGCGCGCCCTCGAGGGCGCCGATCGCGTCGATGGGCTCCGACGTGAGAGCAAGGCGCCGGTCCTGTTCGCGAAGGCGGAGCTCGCGCACGATCGAGAGCGCTCCGCCCTGCCACCCTGCGGTCGGCAGCGATCCGGCGTACGCCCAGTTGTTCATCCATCCGAGCGCATACCGCCGCATGCTCGCGGCGCCGTCGCGCGGATCGCTCCACGTCACGCCCGCATAGAAATCGGCGCCGCCGTCCAGCCAGAGCGGGTCATCCTCGTCGGGGGCGAACACCTCGCCGTCGAATGAGCCCGTCCAGTACGCGTACCCGGTCGTGCGCCCGTGCGCCTCGCCGTTGGCGCTCACACCGAGCACCCAGTGCCGCGACCCGTCCTCGGCCGTCATCTCGAAGAGGTCCGGACACTCGAGCACGCCGAGATCGTCGCGCTCGAACCCCGAGCGATAGGTCCACTCCTTCAGGTCAGGCGAGGTGTAGAAGCCGATCTTGTCGCCTTCAGCCAGGAGCATCAGCCAGCGCCCGCGCTGCTCGTCCCAGATCACCTTGGGATCCCGCCAGGCGTCGACCCCCGGGTTGTCCATCACCGGATTGCCGTCGTACGACGCGAAGCTGGCACCGCCGTCGGTCGAGAAGAAGAGCGACTGCCGCTGGACGCCGTCGTCCTGCTGCGTGACGAGCGCAACGAGCGCGCCCGCCCCGAAGCCCGCTGTGCCGTGCTCGTCGACGACGACGCTGCCGGTCCAGATGTCGCCGAGGCCGTTCCGGTATTTCTCGATCGCGACGCCCTCGTCGCGCCAGTGCACCAGGTCGGTCGAGCTCACGTGGTACCAGGCCGTGCCGTTGCCGTGCGGGTGGTCGGCGTTGTAGAGGTAGTAGAGATGCCAGCGACCGTCGACGAAGACGGGCCGCTGAGGGTCGTTCATCCAGTGCGCCGACGGGGTGAGGTGGATGCTCGGACGACCATCGGCCGTCGCGGCGGGCGACCCAGACGGCCCGGGTGCGGATCGGTCGTCGTCGCGGGGCCAGGCCCATACGAGAGCGGCGCCGACAACCAGGACGATGGAGAGCGCGGCCAGCACGGCGAGGCGCGTGCGAGCGCGGCGGGAGGTCATGAGGACTCCTTGGGGTGCACCGCCTCCCCGCCGATGGGCGACGGAGACGGTGCACCATCGCGGACAACAGGGGTGGAAGTTCAGCACGCCACATCCGAGTGACGCCTCCACCGTATGGCGTTGCAAACCGTTTTGCAATCAGTGGATTCCCAGGAAACCGTCTTCCGCCGCGCGATGACGCGGCGGAATCGGCAGCGGATCTCCGCCTGGGTACCCGACGCGTTTGACACGGCTCTCAGCGCGCGCATAGCTTGCCCACCGGAAGATCACACCCTGCGTTCGAGCGACTTTCCTGTCTCCCCACGAAAGCGAAGAACGTGACCATCACACGCACTCGACGGCGCCTGCTCGGTGCCGCTGTCGCGATCGGCGCCCTCGGCGCCTCCCTCCTGGCCACCCCAGCCATCGCCGCCTCGGATGCGGTGCCCGGTTTCCCCGCTCCCACCGAGCACACGCAGGAGGCATACGACCCGCTGTCGGACTTCACCGCGAAGTGGACGCGTGCGGATGCCATGCAGATCCAGGCGATGTCCGATCCGAACGCCGCTCCCCGGGAGAACTCCCTCCCCGAGGAGTACACGATGCCGACCATCCCGCAGGACTTCCCCGACATGAGCAACGAGCAGGTCTGGGTCTGGGACACCTGGCCGCTCACCGACGAGAAGGCGAACCAGTACCGCGTGAACGGCTGGGAGATCATCTTCTCCCTCGTCGCCGACCGCAGCCTCGGCTTCGACGAGCGCCACCACTACGCCAAGATCGGCTACTTCTACCGCCCGGCCGGCACCGCTCCGGGCAACGAGGGCGGCGAGTACGCCGAGAACGGCGGCTGGACCTACGGCGGCCTCGTGTTCGACGAGGGCGTGACCGGCACGATCTTCGAGGACCAGTCCTACAGCCACCAGACCCAGTGGTCCGGTTCCGCCCGGGTGTACCCGAACGGCGAGATCAAGCTCTTCTTCACCGACGTGGCGTTCTACCGCGACGAGAACGGGCAGGACATCAAGCCCTACGACCCGCGCATCGCCCTCTCGGTCGGGCACGTGCACGCCAACAAGAACGGCGTCAAGCTCACGGGCTTCGACAAGGTCCACGACCTGCTCCAGGCCGACGGCGAGTACTACCAGACCGCCGAGCAGAACCCGTTCTTCAACTTCCGCGACCCGTTCACGTTCGAGGACCCCGCCCACCCCGGCGAGACCTTCATGGTCTTCGAGGGCAACACCGCCATGCCCCGTGACGAGGCCTACTGCACGGAGGAGGACCTCGGCTACCGCGAAGGCGACCCCTACGCGGAGACCGTCGAAGAGGTCAACGCCTCGGGCGCGACTTACCAGATCGGCAACGTCGGACTGGCCCGCGCGACGAACAAGGACCTCACCGAGTGGGAGTTCCTCCCGCCCATCCTCTCCGCGAACTGCGTCACGGACCAGACCGAGCGCCCGCAGATCTACATGCAGGACGGCAAGTACTACCTCTTCACGATCAGCCACCGCCACACGTATGCCGCAGGCCTCGACGGCCCCGAGGGCGTGTACGGCTTCGTCGGCGACGGCATCCGCAGCGACTACCAGCCCCTCAACCGCGGTTCGGGACTCGCGCTGGCCAGCCCGTCGAACCTGAACTACGCGGTGGGACACCCCTTCGACCCGGACTACAACCAGCACCCCGGCCAGTTCCAGGCGTACTCGCACTACGTCATGCCCAACGGCCTCGTGCAGTCGTTCATCGACACGATCGGCACCAAGGACGACTTCCGCCGCGGCGGAACCCTCGGCCCCACCGTCCGCATCGAAATCGACGGCGACACCGCAACGGTCGACCGCACGTACGGCGACAACGGCCTCGGCGGCTACGCCGACATCCCCTCCAACCTCGAGCTCAAGCCCCAGAACAGCCGCTGAGCCGCAGCACACGAGGGCCCTCCGCGCACGCGCGTGGAGGGCCCTCCCTCATCTCGCTAGGCGACTTCGCCGCGTCGCGGCGGGTCCGCGCCCGGGCGTGAGACCGTGACGGCTGCAGCCCGCGCGGCCCAGTCGAGGATCGACGCGAGCTGCGCCGAGTCCGCCGCGCGCAGCGCATCGCGCGCGGTGCCGTCTACCCACCCTGCGGAGATGAGGCCGTCGATCAGAGCGCCCATGAACGTGTCCCCCGCACCGACCGTGTCGACGACCGAGACGCGGCGCCCTGGCACCTCCAGCTCCCCGCAGTCGGCGACAGCGAACGCACCCTTCGCCCCCTCCGTCACGATGACGACGGCCGGCCCGGAAGCCTGCCAGGCGCGTGCAGCGTCGCGAGGGTCGAATCCGGGATAGAGCCAGTGCAGATCCTCGTCACTCGCCTTGACGACGTCCGCCTGGGCGACGAGGGACTCGACCCTCCGCCGGGTGTCGGCCCCATCCGACACGAGGGCGGGGCGGATGTTCGGGTCGTACGTGACGAGCGCTCCGGGTCGCCCCGCTTCCACGATGCGCAGGACCTCGTCCGCTCCCGGCTCGAGCAGGCCGGCGATCGAGCCGACGTGGATGACGTCCGCATCTTCGGTCGTCGCCCCGGAGAGCGACCAGGCGATGTCGAAGACGTACGTGGCCGCTCCCGTCCCATCGAGCTCGGCCGTCGCGGTCGCCGTCCGCGGGATCTCAGCGTGCGCGACATCGACGCCCGATTCGGCGAGCCAGTCGCGCAGCACCCCGCCGTGGCCATCCGCCCCGAGCGCCGTCAGGAGACGCGGCGAACGTCCGAGGCGCCCGAGCGTGATCGCCACATTGGCGGGACTGCCACCGGGGATCTCCTCGATGCGCCCGTCGGCGCGGCGCACGATGTCGATGAGCGCCTCGCCGACGACGAGGATCCGCCGCGCCGTCACGTGCGCCATCCGTCGACCGACGCCGGTTCGAGGAAGCGCAGCGCGCTGCCGCCGCCCGTGACGTGGTCGGCCAGCTCGGCGTTGAACGCGCTACCGGCGTCGCCCCCGAGGTGCGCGTCGAACGCCGCGCGATCGCGGTACACCTCGAAGACGAAGAAATGCTCGGGCGCCTCGGCCCTCCGGTACACGTCGAACACGACATTCCCGGACTCTGCGCGCACGACGCTCGCGTACGCGGTGATCAGCTGCGCGACATGATCCTCGGAGCCGGGTCGGGCGGTGAACTCGGCATGCAGGACGACCGGTTCGCTCATTCGGTGGCCGCTCCCGTCATGATCGCAACGGCGTCGGTCATGGAGTGCGACTGCGGCGTGATCGTCGCGGCCCGCTTGCCGAGACGCTGGATGTGGATGCGGTCGGCCACCTGGAAGACGTGCGGCATGTTGTGCGAGATGAGGATGACCGGCACGCCGTTGTCGCGCAGCCGCGTGATGAGCTCGAGCACCATATTCGACTCGCGGACCCCGAGCGCGGCCGTCGGCTCGTCCAGGATGACGACCTTCGAGCCGAAGGCCGCAGCGCGCGCGACAGCCACAGCCTGACGCTGGCCCCCGGACAGGTTCTCGACGGCGACGGTGACGTCCTGGAGCGTGGAGATGCCCAGGCGCTGCACTTCATCGCGGGCATCCTTGCGCATCCCCGCGGTGTCGAGCATGCGGAAGACCGAGCCCAGCACACCGGGCTTGCGCCGTTCGCGCCCCAGGAACAGGTTCGAAGCGACGTCCAGCGCGGGCGACACGGCGAGGTTCTGGTACACGGTTTCGATGCCCGCCGCGCGCGCGTCCTGCGGACGCTTGAAGTGCACGGGGGAGCCGTCGAGGAGGAGCTCGCCCTCGTCGGGGATGTAGGCGCCCGTGAGGCACTTGATGAGCGTGGACTTGCCGGCGCCGTTGTCGCCGATGACAGCGAGCACCTCGCCCGCGTGGAGCTGGAGGCTCACGCCGTCCAGGCCGACCACGCGGCCGAAGGTCTTCACGAGCCGGCGTGCTTCCAGCACCGGGGCGCGCCCCGAGGCCACGGCCGCCGCGGCGGCGCTCTCTGAAGGGATCACTTGCGCACCTTCCTGATCCACTGGTCGACGGAGACGGCGACGATGACGAGGATGCCGATCGCGAGCGTCTGGTAGAGCCCGTCCACACCGGCGAGGAAGAGGCCGTTGCGGAAGACGCCGACGATGATCGCGCCGAGCAGCGAGCCCCAGATGACGCCGCGCCCGCCGAACAGCGACGTGCCGCCGATCACGACCGCCGTGATGGAGTCGAGGTTGAGATCCGCGCCGGCGTTGGGGCTGGCAGCGCCGGACCGTCCGATCTGGATCCAGGCGGCGATCGCGAGCACGGCTCCCGCCGCGACGTAGACGCTCATCAGCACGCGGCTCGTGGAGATGCCCGCGAGGCGCGCGGCCTCGGCATCGTCGCCCACGGCGTAGACGTGACGCCCCCAGGCGGTTCGGCCGAGGATGAACGCGACGCCCGCGTACAGCGCGAGCATGATGATCGCCCCGACGGTCAGCCGGACGTCTCCGACCGGAATGGCCGTGGCAGTCCAGGTCATGAGGTCGGGCATGTCGGTGCGCCTCACGGTCTGCCCGCCGCTGTACAGCAGGCTCAGCGCGAGGAACGCGTTGAACGTCCCGAGCGTGGCGATGAACGGCGGCAGCTTCAGCCGCGTCACGAGCAGTCCGTTGATCGCACCGGCAGCGAGAGCCACGACGAGGCCCACGACGAGCGCGAGAGGCGCCGGAAGCCCCGCGTCGGCGGCGGTCTGCGCGGCGACCATGGACGCGAGGATCATCGCCGCGCCGACCGAGAGGTCGATGCCGGCGGTGAGGATGATCAGCGTCTGCGCGACGGCGACGGTGCCGACGACCGAGACCTGGTCGAGCACGAGGGACAGGTTCGCGGGAGCGAAGAATCGCGGGTTGATGCTGCCGAAGACGATGACCGCGAGGACGAGCACCACCGCGGGGCTGATCACAGGGTACCGGTGCAGCAGGCCGCGAAGGCGGTCGACGGGCGTCCGACGATCGAGGAACTCGGCTGCGAGGTCGAGGGCGCTGGTCGGCGGTGAGATGTTCTGAGTCACGGGATCTCCAGGGATAGGGATGGCGTGGACGAGGAGCGGGGGCGGGGAGGACGCGCCGCCCCGCCACCTCCGCCTATTCGGCGCCCCAGCAGAGGTCCGCACCCTCGGCGGTGTCGATCGAGTCGACGCCGTCCACGGGCGTGTCGGTCACGAGCGCGACGCCCGTGTTGTAGAAGTCCAGGCCCTCGCTGACCTCGGGGGTCTCGCCCGTCTCTGCGAGCTGCGCGATCGCCTCGACGCCGAGCTCCGCCATCTTGACGGGGTACTGCTGGCTCGTGGCGTCGATGATGCCGTCCGCGACCTGGCCGACGCCGGCGCATCCGCCGTCCACCGAGACGATGATGACGTCCTCGGGGCTCTTGCCCGCTGCCTCGAGCGCCTGATATGCGCCGTAGGCCGCGGGCTCGTTGATCGTGTAGACGACGTTGATGTCGGGGTTCTTCGCGAGGAGGTTTTCCATCGCCGCGCGTCCGCCGTCCTCGGCGCCCTGCGACGCCTCGTTGCCGACGATCGTGTATGAGCCGCCCGAGTACTCGCCGCTCGCGGCCTCGTCGCCGTTGACGGCCGGATCGCCGAGATCGACGCCGAGCCCATCGAGGAAGCCCTGGTCGCGGCTGTAGTCCACCGTGACGACCTTGTCGTCGAAGAGGTCGATCATGCCGATCACGGCGTCCTCCCCGCCGAGCGCGCCGGCCGTCCACTGGCCGATCAGCTGTCCCGCGAGGAAGTTGTCCGTGGCGAAGGTGATGTCGACCGCGTCGGCCGGCTCGGGCACGGTGTCGAGGGCGATGACGTAGAGCCCGGCGTCGCGCGCCTTCTGGATCGCGTCGAGGACGGAGGGACCGTTCGGGGTGATGAGGATGCCCTGGTCGCCCTTCGAGATCGCGGCCTCGATGGCCTGGATCTGGGTGTCCTCGTCGCCGTCCTCCTTGCCGGCGGCGACCGTGAGGCTCACGCCGTGTTCTTCTGCCGCAGCGCGGGCGCCCTCCTCCATCGCGATGAAGAACGGGTTCGAGTTCGTCTTCACGATGAGCGAGACGCCGATCGCGTCTGGGTCGCCACTCGACGCGGAACCGGCACAGCCGGAGAGCGCGAGCGCGGCGGTTGCCGCGAGGCCGACCGCCATGAGGGAGCGGGACCGGATGCTGTGCTTCGTCATTGAGTCCTCCAGGTGATGACAACGATGTCAGTGACGTTTGTATCTGAGAGCTCGGATAGAGTCAAGGGGACAAACCGTCGCCGAGATGAGAATGTGACATCGATGTCAGATCTGGCAGAAGACCACGCCCGCAGACCCCGGGCGACCATGAAGCACGTGGCGGCGCTCGCGGGTGTCGGGATCAAGACCGTCTCGCGCGTGGTCAACGGCGAGCCGAACGTCGCTGCGGCGACGGCGGCGAAGGTCTGGGACGCGGTGCGCACGCTGGACTACCACGTGGACCTCCAGGCCGGCAGCCTGCGCAGAGCCGACGGACGCACGCGGACGATCGGGCTCCTGGTCGGAAGCGTCGACAACCCGTTCGCGGGCGCCGTGCACCGCGCGGTCGAGGACGCGGCCTCTCCCCGCGGCGTGGCCGTGCTCGCCGCGAGCATGGACGACGACCCGCACCGCGAGGACCTTGCGGTGCGGACCTTCCTGCAGCGCCGAGTGGACGGGCTCATCCTCACGACGGCCCAGGCGCGCCCCGCCTACCTCGAGACGCTCCGCGCGCGGGGCATCCCGTCTGTGTTCGTCGACCGCGACCCGCTCGCCGAGGTCGACCAGGTCGCGAGCGACAACCGTGACGGGGCAGCCGCAGCCACGGCCCACCTGATCCGGCACGGGCACCGCCGCATCGCCCTTCTCGCCGATCGGCTTGACATCGAGACCGCACGGATGCGCCAAGCGGGATTCTTCGACGCGCTCGGGGCGGCGGGCATCCCGACCGCACTCGCTCCGACCGTCACCGAGCTGCACACCCCTGAGCAGGCGCGCGCGGCGCTCGCCGAGCTCCTCGCGCTCGAGACGCCGCCCACCGCCGTGTTCAGCAGCCAGAACCTCGTCACCGTCGGCGCACTCCACGCCCTGCGCGAGGCTGGTCTCCAGCATCAGGTCGCGCTCGTCGGGTTCGATGACCTGCCCCTCGCGGACCTTCTCGATCCGGGCATCACCGTCGCAGCGCAGGACCCGCAGGAGATCGGTCGCCGCGCTGTCGAGCTGCTCTTCGCGCGGCTCGAAGGCGAGGACGCCTCCGCCCGCCGGATCGTCGTGCAGACGAGCCTCATCCCACGCGGGAGTGGCGAGATCGCCGCTCCCGCGTGAGCGGGGTGCCCCGGGGACGAGCCCCGGGACACCCCGACTCACCCCGCGACGCCGACGCGGACTGCACCGCCGTCGACGACGCCGACCGAGTTCTCGAGCTCGACGCGGTACTCGTGCGCGCCCGGCGAGGCGCCGCTGACCAGGAACTCGACGACGCGATCGCTCGCGACGGCGCGGTGGACGCGGCCGATGACGCGTCCGTCCTCGAGCAGCCGGACGACCGTCGTGGGCTGCCCCTTGCCGACCTTCACCTTGATCGAGAAGTCGCCATCGGCATCCGGTCCACGCCTCGGGCCGGTTAGGGCGCTCACCTCGGCGGCCGGGGGCGTCGCGGTCGCGTCGTCCGCGCCGGCCTCCTTCCACATCGCCCCGTGCATCGGCGTGATCGTGAGGGACTCGACCGTCGCGCCGTCTCCCTCAGCCCAGAGCGCGATGCGGTCTGCGCCCTCGTTCGGGAACACCTGGTCGGTGATCGAGATCTCGCCGTCGGCCGTGAGGACCTCGACGCTCGCGCGGTCGACGTAGGCCGTGATCGCGACGCGGCCGTCTTCCAGCGCGACGGGGGCGTCGTCGAGCGACGGGAACGCGGGGTGGAACGCCACGTCGCCCGAGTCGCGCCGGTCGATGAAGAGCCGCCCGTCCGCGTAGCCGATCCGAGTCGCGCTCTCGTCGTCTCCGAGAACGCTGAGTCCGACGGCGTCGGCACCGCCGGGTGCGAGCACGGCGTCGATCCTCAGCACGTCGCCCTCGACGGGGAGCGTCGCCGCGCCATCGGCGATCGGCCCGACCGGTTCGCTCCACGCGCGGTCCGACTGCTCGAGCTGCGCGAACTCGGGTACGACGTGCTGGACGAGACGCGGCCCCTCGGGAGTGGACGCGAGCTCGACCTCGCGAGGCAGCGCCATAGCGCTGCGCCATGAGCCGGTCGGGATGTCGTTCGCGTAGTCCCAGTTGTTCATCCACCCCAGGAGCACGCGCCGCCCGTCCGGCGCGCCGTTGAACGACACGGTCGCGTACGCGTCACGCCCCCAGTCGAGCCAGTCGAAGGACTCGATGCGGGGGGCAGCCGCCTCCGGTCCGAACATGATCTGGTCGACGAGGATGTGCCCCCAGCCGAACCGGTTGTTGTCGACGATGCGGATGGTCGCCTCGCGCCCGAGGTACTCCTCGACGTCCCAGCTCACCCAGTCGAGGGTCTCGCTGTTCGCTCCGGTCGCGGTCCGCACCACCTCGCCATCGACGACGAGACTCACGCTTGTCTCCTCGGAGCGCGGCTGCGCGGGCTCCGCACCCAGCACGAGGTGATCGACCGTGAGGTGGCCCCACCCGCCTGTCGCGTCGTCATGCACCTGGAAGCGCGCTTCGCGCCCGGCGAACTCCGACACATCCCAGGACTGCCAGTTGAGCTGGCCGGCCTCCGGGCCGGTCGCGGTGCGAACGACCTGCCCGTCCACGATCAGGCGCACCTCGAGGGTCCCGTTCGCACGCTTGCCACCGCCGATGAGGAACGACAGGTGGTCCTCGCCGGGCTCGATCGCGAAGGCGGGCGAGGTGAGGTCGCCGAGGTTCTCGTCGCCCTTCGGCCCACCCTCCCACGTGTTCAGACGCTTGGCTCCCAGATAGTAGTCCCCACCTGTGGTCGACGGGTTGCGCGACGGATCCGTCGCGAAGTCGCCCGTGAGCTCCCATCCGGCGTCGGCGAGGTCCGTGCCGTCGGGCAGCTCGAAGCCATCGAAGAGAAGGCGACCCTCGGGCGGCTCGTTGCCGAGCTGGGTGCCGTCCACACGCGGATGGCGCCCGCCTCCCACGAGGAGGTTGACGTGCGACTCCGACACCGTGAACGGCGGCGACTCCATCGAGCCGACCGGCCCGTCGCCGCCGACGAAGCCGTTGACGAGACCACTGCCGACGAAGCCGGTCACGGGGTTCTGGCCGTCCAGCGTGCCGGGCGCGGGAGCCGCGCCCCACGGACCGGTGCCCCCTTGCTCGTTCATGACCGTCCAGCCGTCGTAGCCGCCGCCGTCGAAGCCCGCGAACAGCTCCCCTTGCGGCAGAGCATCGCCCGCGACGGTGCTCTCGGAGGTGAAGGTCGTGCCATCGAACTCGCCGACGAAATACTGGCCACCCGACCCGCCGGCTGGTGCACCCGGGTTGAGGTTCACGACGAGAACCCACTTGGTGTTCGCGGGGTCGCCGTCGACCGGAAGCGGGAAGAGGTCAGGGCACTCCCAGATGCCGCCGACCGCGTTCGCCGGGCCGAAGTCGCTGAGATGCGTCCACGTGCGGAGGTCCTCGCTGCGATACAGCACGACCTTGTGATCGAGCGCCTCCACGGCGACCATCACCCAGTACGACTCACCCGATTCGGGATCGGTGTACGGGATGACCTTCGGGTCGCGGAAGTTCTGCGAGCCGCGGTCGAGCACGGGATTCCCCTCGTACTTCGTCCACGTCCGGCCGTGGTCGAGGCTGTACGCGAGCGACTGCGCTTGGATGCCGGGATGGGTCGGGTGCTGCGAGGTGTACGCGCTCGTGTAGATCGCCACGAGCGGAGGGTTCTCGTTCGTCCCGAAGCCGCTCGTATTCGCCTCGTCGTAGACCACGGAGCCCGAGAAGATCTGCTCGATCTCGGTGCCGCTCTCGCCGAACCCGCGGGGGATCGCGAGCGGCTGCTCCTCCCAGTGCACGAGATCCGTGCTCGTCGCGTGCCCCCAGCTCATGTTGCCCCAGCGCGTGCCATGAGGGTTGTGCTGGAAGAACAGGTGCCACGTGCCGTTCTCGAAGACGAGTCCGTTCGGGTCGTTCATCCAGTTGCGCTCGGGCGTGAAGTGGAGGTACGGCCGGTGCTGCTCGGTCTCGGGCGGTGGTGGCTCGTCCGCGCCCCATGCGGGCGATGCCGCGAGGGAGCATCCGAGAGCAGTGGCGGCCGCGATCGCGGCCAAGCGCAGGAGTCGTCTCTTCGTCATGGGATGGTGTTCGCCCTTCGTCGCGCGGGGGTTGACATCGTTGTCAACGCCTGGAGCGAGACGCTACGCATTGTCCGGCGGACATTGCAAGCGAGCGAACTCAGCCCGACGACACCACGGCCTCCGAGAACCGCCAGAGCTCGCTGGCCCGCTCACGGTCGTATGACTCCTCGGAGGATCGCGCGACGCGGCCGCCGACGACGTAGGCGCCGGTCTGGGCGTCCGCCGCATCGCACACGAGCCGGGCGAGGTGACGCGCCGCGGACGCCGGCGTGCGCACGCCGGGGACGAGCGCGGCGATCGCGGGGGCGAGCAGGCGGTACGCACCGCGCACGAGCACCGGGTAGTCCCGTGCGAGACCCGTCGCCGGCATGAGCCCCGGATCGAAGGCGCGGACGCGCAGCCGGGGCTCGCGCCGGGCGAGCTCGTACGCGAAGTAGAGGTTGGCGAGCTTCGAGGTGGCATATCGCACGCGCCCCGCCCTGGGCGAGGGGTCCTGCTCGCGCGGATCCGCGAGGAGGGCCGGCGGGCGCCACCGCGGCCCGGGGAACCCGAAAGCGCCCTGCGGCCCGGCGTGCGTTCCGCTGCTGACGATCGTGACCGTGCCGCCGTCGCGAACGCTCTCGAGCAGCCGCGTCACGAGTGCGAAGTGGCCGAGATGGTTCGTCGCGAACGTGAGCTCGTGGCCCTCCGCCGAACGGCGGACGCCGTCGACGACCTGAACGGCGGCATTGCACACGATGCCCGAGAGCCCGTCCTCCACCACCTCCCTCACGCGCTCGACCGCCGAGGCGATCGAGCCGAGCGAGGCGAGATCCAGCTCGAGCGGGACGACCCGGGCAAACGGAGGGCAGCGGCGTGCGTCCCGCCCGGCAGCGATCACCGACTCACCGCGCGAGGAGAGCTCTCTCGTCAGCTCCCGCCCGAGCCCCGTGAACCCGCCGGTCACGAGGATCCGCCCGGTCACGCCGCCACCTCGACGGCCTCGACGCGGTCCTGCGCCGCCACCTCGCGCCATCCGAGCCTCCGGTGCAGACGCCGGAGCGGCCCCGGCGCCCACCAGTTGAGGTCGCCCGCGAGCTGCATGAATGCGGGAAGGAGAACTCCTCGGATGACCGTGGCATCGACGAGCACCGCAAGGGCCATCCCGATTCCGAGCTGCTGGAGGAAGGTCACCTGACTCGTCGCGTAGACGAGGAACGAGACGGCGAGCGTGAGCGCCGCGGCTCCGATGAGCGGGGCGGAGCGGCCGATCCCTCGGACGACGGAGCCGCGGACGTCGCCGGTGCGGTCGTAGTCCTCCTTGATGCGCGCGAGCAGGAACACCTCGTAGTCCATCGAGAGCCCGTACGCGATGCAGAACATCAGCAGCGGGATGCTCGGCTCGATGACCCCCGTCGGCGTGAAGCCGAGCAGGGGCGCGAGCCCGCCCTCCTGGAATCCCCACACGAGCGCCCCGAACATCACCGACAGCGACAGGAGGTTCAGCACGGAGGCCTTGAGCGGCGCGATCACGCTCCCGGTCATGAGGAACAGCAGGACGAACGTCACGGCGAGGATGAGCGAGAGGACGAGCGGCAGGCGCTCCATGACGGTCGCGCGGTAGTCGGCGAGCTCGGCGGGATACCCGCCGACCCGCGCATCGAGTCCGGGGTCGAGCCCGCGGATCTCCTCGACGAGCCCGACCGGATCGGCCGCGAGGCGCTCCGACGTCGGCAGCACGGCGAGGTACGCCGCATCGCCGGAGCGGAAGCGATCATCCGGAGCCTCCGCGGCGACGGCGCCGCGGATGAAGACGCCGGCCGAGGAGTCGACCCTCTCCACCCCTTCGACGAGCGATGCCTCCGCCGCGAAGCGGGCGACCTCCGCGTCCGAGATGTCGCCGGCGACGACCTGGATCGCATCGGCGTCCTCCGCCGTGTAGTCGCTCCGGACGGTGTCGTACATGTCGCGCACGGGCTGACCGGCGGGGAGCACGCGGTCGTCCGGGGCGCCGAACTGCGCCGCGGCCGACGGAGCGCCCAGCGCGAGCAGCACCGCGAGCCCGACGGCGCCGAAGGCGACGGGCCGCCGCATGACCCGCGATGCGAGCCGCGCCCAGCCGCTCGCGTCGCCATCCGGCTGCCTCTGCCTCTGCCCCTCCCCTCTCGGGAGCGCGCGCGTGCCGAGGAGGCGCAGGACCGCGGGCAGGAAGACGGTCGAGCCGATGATCGCCGTGAGCACGACCGCGATCCCGGCGTACGCGAACGAGGAGAGGAACGGCAGCGGGAAGACGAACAGGACCGCGAGGGACGCCGCGACGGTGGCGCCGCTGAACAGGATGGTCCGGCCGGCGGTGCGCACGGCGTCGGCCGTCGCCTGCTGGGCGTCGGAGCCGCGGCGGAGCTCCTCACGGAAGCGATAGGTCATGAACAGGCCGTAGTCAACGCCGAGCCCGATGCCCATGACGAGCGCGATGTTCGACGCGAAGGTCGAGATCTCGGCGAAGCCGCTGACGAGTCGGAGGATGGCGAGCGTGCCGGCGACCGAGTACAGGCCGACGGCGAGCGTCGCGAGCGCCGTCCGGAAGCGCCGGTAGATGACCCACAGCAGACCCAGCACGAGCGGCAGGATGATCGCCTCGGCGCGGAGGAAGTCCGCCCTCGCCTGCTCGGCGACCGCGCGGAACACCTCGTCGCTTCCTCCGAGCGTGACGTGGATCGACGGGTCGTCGATGCGCTCGTCGATCGCCTCGGCGAGCGCCGGCAGCAGCTCGGCGCGCACGAGATCGGCATCGCCCGGCGCCCAGGCGAGAGCGAGCGCCGATGATCCATCGTCCGCCGCGAGGGTCTCGGCCGCCCCCGGCGTCCAGTACGACCAGGCGTCCCCGATCCCGGGGAAGTCCGCGAGCAGTGCCGTGAGGTCGCGCCCTGCCTCGGCGACGTCGGGGTCGTCGACCCCGGCATCCGCCTCGACGAGGACGGCGATGTTGGCCGCACCGGTCTCGAACTCGCTCGCCAGCTCGGCGCGCACCTGCATGGACTCCGATCCCGGCGCCTCGTAGCGGCTCAGCGACAGCGCCTCGAACGCGGCCGCGCCGAGCGCGAGGTACACCGCGAAGATCACGGCGGTGACGAGCATCACGACCCGGGGACGGGTCGAGACAGCGCGGATGATCATGGGCGCCTCCCATAGAATGCGAGCAGTCAGTCGTATTTGTAACGCGAGCAAATACTCGCATTAGTGAGCGGGGAGGTCAAGCGATGCCGGACGACACCGGTCCGCGACGACGTCAGGCGCGCGGTCGAGCGCGGATGGAGCAGATCCTGCAGGCCGCAGCCGCGGTGTTCGGCGAGGTCGGCTATGAAGCGGCGACGACGAATGCCATCGCGGCGCGCGCGGGCATCTCCCCGGGCTCGCTGTACCAGTTCTTCGCGAACAAGGACGAGGTCGGCCGAGCACTCGCGGAGACCTACGCCGAGCGACTCGCCACGCTCGATGTGCTCGCCGGATTCCGTGCGGACAGCCTCGACGGAGCGCTGCGCGACGCGCTGGATCGCATCACGGCGTTCAACATCGACCATCCGGGGTTCAAGGCGCTCTTCGCGCGCACCGACATGCCCGCGTCCATGCGCGAGGCGGTCGCTCCCGCGCACGCCGCGATCGAGGAGCGGATCCGGGGAGCGGTCGCGGCCGTGCTGCCGCACGCCGACCAGGGCCGTGTGCACACGACCGCGACCGTGATCCTCAGCATGGTGAAGGGCCTTCTGCCCGTGATCGTCGCCGAGGCCGACGACGACCGCCGCCGGGCACTCGCCGACGAGCTGCACCGCGGCGTCCTGGCCTACCTCACGGCCGTGCGCCGCGAGGTCGATCAGGACTGACGCCGCACCCGTGCGTCGAGGCCGAAGGATCCTGCCACGAGCCTGTCGCCCATCCGATCAGGGAGGGCGCTGAGCATCGGCAGCACCCGAGCGCCGCGGCCCGCGAAGTAGACGGTTCGCGGCCGTCGCGCCGTGATGGCGCGAACGAGCACCGCCGCGACCGAGTCCGGGTCGGCGAGAGACTGCTTCTCGGTCGCCCGCTCGACGGCCGCGCACTGCTCCCGATACGCGTCCCTGACCGAGCTCGGCACCTCGCCCTGCACCGCGCGAGCCGACTCCGCCGCGGCGGCGAACACGCCGGTCTCGGCGGCCGTCGGCTCGACGATGACGACGTCGCATCCCCACGGCGCGAGCTCGACACGGAGCGCGGCCGAGAGCGCTTCGAGCGCGGCCTTGCTCGCCGAGATCGCACCCAGATGCGGAACCGCACGACGTGCCGTCGGCGCGCTCACATTCACGACGCGCGCGCCGTCGCGCCGGATGAGCTCGCCGAAGGCGCGGATGACCGAGGCCGGGCCGAGGACGTTCACCCGGAACTGCCGCTCGAGCTCCGCGGGCGGGACCTGCTCGAGCGGCCCCTGCACGATGATCCCGGCATTGTTGACGACAGCGGCCAGGCGATCGCCGCCGAGCCGGCGCTCGACCTCACGCGCGGCCGTGGCCACGGAGGCGTCGTCGGCCACATCGACATGGACGGACTCGACCCCGTCGAGACCGTCGAACACGGCGGCCGTCGCGCGATCGCGCACGCCCGCGAACACCCTCAGGCCGGTGCCGGACAGACGAGCGACGGTCGCCCGGCCGATCCCTCCGTTCGCGCCGGTGAGGAACACTGCTTCTCGGCTCATCCGAGTCATCCCTTCCACATGTACTTACGGACAGGTCTACTTATACATGTCCGCGGTGGCGAGCGCTAGTCTGAGGGGAGAAGGGAGGCGCCGATGTCGCTGCGCCACGGACTGCTCGGCCTGCTCGCGGAGGCGCCGGCGAGCGGATACGACCTCGCGAAGCGATTCGAAGAGCTTCTCGGTGCCGTGTGGCCGGCCCGCCACCCGCAGATCTACGGGGAGCTCGCGCGCCTTCGCGACGAGGGACTCATCGAGATCGAGAGCGAGGGCGCTCGAGCACGGAAGGTGTACCGCCTGACGAGCGAGGGTGAGGGAGAGCTGCACCGCTGGCTGCTCTCGGAGCCCGATCACACGCTCCGCTACGAGCCCCTCCTGAGGTCGTTCTTCTTCTGGACGCTGACGCCCGCGGAGCTGCTGGACGTCGCCGTCGCGGAGGCCGCCCACTACCGCACACTCCGCGACACGTACGCGCAGATCGCGCAGGCGAAGGAGGCGTCGGGGCATACCCAGACGCCATCCGGACGCTCGGTGCGCACAACGCTCGAGGCCGGGGTGCGACTGTACGACGCGCTCGCCGAGTGGGCGGAATGGGTCTCCGAGCAGGCGAGGAAGGACCAGTCCGGCAGCAGCTGAGCCCTTGACCGCAGACGCTGTCAACGGGTTCCGCCGAGACCGCCCGCTTCTGTGGGATGGACGCATGCATCGCATCGCCTCGCTCACCGGCACGGTCCTGAAGGCGCTCTTCTCGGGACTCGTGCGCGTGCGCCATCCGCGCCCCGTGCATCCCCATGGCGTCGCGCTCACGGGCGAGATGCGATGGCTCGGCCCGAGCGGCTCGGGGATCGCGTGGGTCGACGAGCCGCCGAGCGGCCCGCAGCGCGTGTCGGCCCGAGCATCGCGCTCGATCGGCGTGCCCGCGCCCTTGCCCGACGTGATCGGCCTTGCGCTCCGTGTGGACGATGAACGCGGCCGCGTGCACCTCGCTCTGGCGTCGACGGGGCGTGGGCCCGTCTCCCGCTGGCTTCTCACGGCGCACCGGTCGCCCTCGGCGGCATGGCTGAGCACCTTCCTCCCCTACAGGGGCTCCCGGGGCTCTCTGCTGCTCGCCGCGCGGCCGCTCGCGCCGAGCGATCTGCCGAGCGAGCCATCCGCTCTGGCCGCCGCCCTGCGCGAGACGCCCTGGCGCCTGCGCCTGCACGTCGCCACCCCGACCGGGCGCTGGCATCCCTTCGCCGAGCTCACGCTCCGGCACGAGACCGGCGCGCTCGACACGTCCGAGCGCATCGACGTGGGCGCGCATGTTCCGCCGGGCGCGACGGTGGCGTCGTGGATCCACGCGATCCGCGACCCGTCGTACCGCGAGGTCCAGGCGTGGACGTCCGGGAAGCCAAGCGAACGGCCCCAGCCGGACGGGTGACCCGCCCTCCTCAGAGCTCCTCGTCGAGGCCCAGTTCGTGCGCGACCTCGACGGCCCGCCGCCGCGCGTCCCCCTCGAGCGCGCGGAGCGGCCGCGGCAGCGGGTCGTCCGCCGTGAGGCCAAGCTCCCCAGCGAGCGCGGCGACGACGCGCAGGCTCCCGTGCGCGCGGAAGAGCTGCCACAGCGGCTCGAGGCGCTCGGATGCCGCCGCCGCGGCGGCGTGATCGCCCCGGCCGGCAGGCTCGGCGATCGCCATCGCGGCCTGCGGGAAGAGGCCGCCCACCACCGAGTACCACACGGCGCAGCCGGCGGCGAAGCCCGCCGCGGCGAGCGGGTCGACCGAGATGCCGACGCTCACGCTCGCCGGGATGCGCCGCCGCAGAGCCCGGACCCGCTCCCGGGCAGCGAGCGGCTCGGCGGGCACGCCGGGGATCTTTATCGAGGCGATGTGGGGCAGCGCCGCCACACGCTCGAGGAGATCGTCGGTGAAGGCGAAACCCGTCGTCGTGGGGTTGTCGTAGACGACCACAGGCACCGACACCTCGGCCGTCACCGTCTCGAAGAGAGCGAAGACCTCGTCATGGGTCAGAGGCTGGTAGCTCAGCGCGGGCACGAGCAGACCCGCCGCTCCCGCCTCCTGCGCGTCTGCGGCGAGCGCGCGCACCTCGCTCGCCCGCAGCGCGCCGATCCCGACGAGCACGGGCTTCTCGCCCGCGCTCTCGACCGCGATGCGCGCCGCCTCCGCACGCTCGGAGCGCGACAGGTACGGGGAGCAGCCCGTCGAGCCGAGCGCGGTGATCGTGTCGACCTCGCTGCGCGCCAGGCGCTCCACGAGGCCCGCGTACGCGTCGCGATCGAGCGCGTCGTCGCGCAGCGGCGTGAGCGGGAACGCGCTCACACCCGTGAATGCCGCAGAGGTCATAGGTGCACCATAGTGCACTGGTGGGGCGGGTGCCAGCGTCAGCGGGCGCCCGCGGCGCGGGCGAGACGTGCGGCCGCGCGCACGCCGTCGCGCCACGGCTCGCCGTGGCCGGGCAGCATCAGCGGCGCCTCGACCTGCGCGAGCGCATCGAGCGAGGCGAGCGCGGCCCTGCTGTCGGCCGTCGCGGCGTTCGCGACGAGGCGCGGCCCGGTCTCGGCCGTGTACGGGTCGAGCGTGACGATCGCGTCGCCCGAGAAGAGGATCCCGATGTCGTCGAAGAGAAGCGCGCAGTGCCCGTCGGTGTGCCCCGGCGTCCACAGCGGCACGGGCGATCCCGGCACATCGAGCGGATGGCCGTTCGCGAGCGACGCGCGAGCGGTCACGCCGCGCACGCCGAGCGCTCCGTGCAGGACCATGTCGCCGAGCACGGGGAGCGCCTTCGGATACCGGGCGAGGTACGGCGGCCGGGCGCGCTCGGGGCGGTAGAGGTACGGATGGCGCGCGAGTCGTCGATCCCGCGCGTGGACGTGCACGGCGGTCTCGTGCGCGCGCTGCAGCCGCCGGGCGATCCCGACGTGATCGAAATGGCCGTGCGTGAGCACCACGGCGTCGATGTCGGCCGGTGTCGCGCGGAGGTGGCCGAGCACGTCCCGGAGCGCGCCCCACGTGCCCGGCAGGCCCGCGTCGACGAGGGTCATGCCGTCGGGGCGCACGACGAGATAGCAGTTCACGTGCGCGACATCGAGCCGGTGGACCCCCTCGGCCACCACGCTCCAGGATCTCGATCGATCGCGCATGAGAGCACCCTGCGTCCGCGCCGCCGCGTCCGCCAGGGGCTTGCCGCGCGCCGATCGGCGGTGTTAGGGATGGCACCGACGGGAGGAACCGATGGCAGCATGCGAGCGGCCATGAGACGCCGCATCGACTCGGGCACCGTGGTCGTGGTGCTCGGCGCCTCGAGCGGCATCGGGCGCGCGGCTGCGCACGCCTTCGCGCGGCACGCAGCGCGTCTGGTGCTCTGCGCACGCACGCCGGCCAGCCTCGAGGCCGCCGCGGACGAGTGCCGCAGCCTCGGTGCGGCCGACGTCCTGATCTTCCCCCTCGACGTCGTCGACGAAGACGCGGTCGCCGACATGCTCGCCTCGGTCGAGCGCCGCCTCGGACGCGTGGACGTCTGGGTCGCCGCGAGCTCCCTCTACAGTCTCGGCACGGTCGAGAGCACGCCGAGCGAGGTGACGCGACGCATCCTCGAGGTGAACCTCATCGCGCAGATGGAGGCCGCGCGTGCGGCCATCCCGTACCTGCGGAGGTCGCGCGGCGCGATGATCCTCCTCGGCTCCGTCTTCTCGGAGGTCCCCGCGCCGTTCGTCGGCGCGTACGCCGCGAGCAAGCACGGCATCGCCGGATTCGCGAAGGTCCTCCGCCTCGAGCTGCGCGGCGAGGTCGACGTGTGCCTGCTTCTCCCTGCGACGATCGACACCCCGATCCACCAGCACGCCGCAAACGCGACCGGCCGCGCGATCCGCCCCCTCCCTCCGCTCGTGCCAGCGGAGCGCGTCGCGAGCGCGATCGTCGAGCTCGC
Organism: Microbacterium sp. JZ37; assembly: GCF_035188445.1. NCBI lineage: Bacteria > Bacillati > Actinomycetota > Actinomycetes > Micrococcales > Microbacteriaceae > Microbacterium > Microbacterium sp. JZ37. The sequence goes on from NZ_CP045253.1 coordinate 3,331,985, forward strand.
CATCCGCCCGCGTCGCCGTCGCGTCGTCGGCTGGACGCAGGGAGCGGCCGTCTACCTGCGCCCCCTGTGCCCGGGGCTCGTCGACGCGTTCATGTCGGCGTACATGCGCCATGTCGGCGTGCGCCGGATGGCCGCCTCCCCCTCCGAAGGGAATCTGTTCCACGTCGACCCCGGCTCGAACGCCGTGAGCGGCGGATGGCGGCGGTCGCGTGCGCGTGAGGAGAAGCGGACCGCTCGTCAAGCCCATTAAACCCGCGCGGGAGCAGAACATAGCCTCGGGTCCACGAAGAGAGCACTCCATCATGCGACCAGCCGAGGCACACATGCGCACAGCACTCACCGGTGAGATCGACGTCGAGGCCCCTCCCGGGGAGGTGTACGCGCGCTGGAGGGACGTCGAGGCGTTCCCCGAGTTCGTCGAGCTCGTGGAATCCGTCCGCCGTGTGGACGACATCCGCTCGTTCTGGACGGTGCGGCTCGGGCGGACCCCGCAGACGTTCTACGCCGACATCGTCGACGACGTGCCCGAACGGCGCATCTGCTGGCAGAGCACCGACGGCGCGCTCCACTCCGGACGCGCCGAGTTCGAGCCGCGCGACGGCGGCACCCATGTCGCGCTCGAGACGACCTGGGATGCTCCCGATCCGTTCGCCGCGATCGGCCTGCCGCTCGACCTCGACCACGACCTCGCCCAGCGTGACCTCGAGCGCTTCAAGCGCCTCGTCGAGGAGCGCAGCCGCGCCGCCCACTGACGTCGCTCACGCCGGGTCGTCCTCCGGCGGGTACCAGACGCGCTCGCCCTCGACGCGCGCGAACGACGTGAGCGTGTGCGGCCGGGACGCGGTCGGGCTCATGATGTCGACGACCTCGATCCCGCGCACGAGCAGCGCGTCGCCCACGAGCGAGCGGTGGCAGCGCCACGGAACCGCCTCGGCGCACATGATCGCGGTCCGCTGCCGCTCCGCGAGGCGGATGAGCTCGTCCACGCCGCGCGCGAACGGCTCGGTCTGCATGTAGTCGGCGTACGCGCGGAAGCTGCGGTTGCGCCAGGCTCCGTTGATCGACTCCTCGCCGACCCGCGTGTAGCGACGCCCTCCGAGATCCTCGAGACGCCGGTATGCGATGCCCACGTCCTCGAGCGCGCGCGGCAGCTCGTCGCGCCCGAACTGCGGGTTCCGACGCGATCCGACGACCGAGCGGATGTCGCACACGAGCTCGATCCCGCTCGCGGCAAGCATCGCGAGGAACTCCTCGATCGGCCGGTTGGAGTGCCCGACCGTGAACACGGTCGTCATCAGCGGAAGCATCCTCTGCAGTATGTCGCGGTTCAGGTCGTGACGGGCACGTACATCACGACGTGGAGGTCGGAGGCGTCGGATGGCACGAGCCGATGGTGCTCGAACGCGAGCAGACCCGCCTCGCGATGCCGGAACATCCGCCGCCGCGACGCGAAGCGCAGGATCTCGAGCTCGGCCCACTGGACGCGGAAGTCGTCGCTCGCCGCGCGCAGCCGCTCGACGATCGCGCGATGCCGCGGAGTGGCGAGGCGCACCCCGGCCTCGGCGCGGAACTCCGCGAGGAACCGCCGGCTGTCGCGCTCCCAGTCGGGCAGCATCTCGCGCAGCTCGGGGTCGGTGTAGACGAGCCACAGCAGGTTGCGGTCAGCCTCGTCGAGGGTCGCGATCCGCGGGTAGAGCCACGCGTAGCGCGCGTTCCATCCGGCGATCGCCCAGTCGGTCGCGACGATGAAAGCCGGGAAGTCGAGGGCGTCGACGAGCCGCTGCAGGTGGTCGGGCACCGCCTCGCGCTCGGGCGCGGGCTCGGCTGACTCCTGTTCGGCGAGCGCGAAGACGTACTCCGTCTCGACCGAGGTCAGCCCGAGCACGCGCGCGACGGCGGCGAGCACCTGGCGGGAGACGTTGATGTCGCGCCCCTGCTCGAGCCACGTGTACCAGGACCCGCTCACGCCGGCGAGCGTCGCGACCTCCTCGCGGGTGAGACCGGCGTCGCCGCGGCGGGCGGTCAGCGGCAGCCCCAAGGCGGAGCGGCTCGTCGTGCGGCGGCGCGCGAAAAGGAACTCGCCGAGCTGCTCGCGACGAGGAGTGCGCGGCCGGATCACGCTTTGATGGTACTGCGAGTACCGGTACTGACCGCATCTCCCGCTTCCTCGTGCGACGTGCGGAGATGGGAGCATGCCCGCACTCCGCTCTCGCACCATCACGCACGGCCGCAACATGGCCGGCGCCCGCGCACTGCTGCGCGCCGCCGGCGTCCCCGGCGCCGACATCGGCCGGAAGCCGATCATCGCGGTCGCCAACTCGTTCACCGAGTTCGTGCCCGGCCACACGCACCTCGCGCCCGTGGGCCGCATCGTCTCCGACGCGATCACCGCCGCGGGCGGGGTGCCGCGCGAGTTCAACACGATCGCGGTCGACGACGGCATCGCCATGGGCCACGGCGGCATGCTCTACTCGCTGCCGTCGCGCGACCTCATCGCCGACTCGGTCGAGTACATGGTGAACGCGCACTGCGCCGACGCCCTCGTGTGCATCTCGAACTGCGACAAGATCACTCCCGGGATGCTGCTGGCCGCGCTGCGCCTCAACATCCCGACCGTGTTCGTGTCGGGCGGGCCCATGGAGGCCGGCCGCGCGACGCTCGTCGACGGCACCGTGCGCACCCTCGATCTCGTCGACGCGATCTCGGAGGCCGTGAACGAGAACGTCTCGGATGCCGACATCCAGCGCATCGAGGAGTCGGCCTGCCCCACCTGCGGATCGTGCTCGGGGATGTTCACGGCGAACTCGATGAACTGCCTCACGGAGGCGATCGGCCTCTCGCTCCCGGGCAACGGGTCGGTGCTCGCGACCCACACCGCGCGCCGCGCGCTCTACGAGAAGGCCGGCTCGCTCGTCGTCGACATCACGCGCCGCTACTACGACGAGGACGACGCCTCGGTCCTCCCGCGCAGCATCGCGACGCCTGCCGCGTTCGGCAACGCGATGGCGCTCGACATCGCGATGGGCGGGTCGACGAACACGATCCTGCACCTGCTCGCTGCCGCGCACGAGGCCGGCGTCGCGTTCGGGCTCGATGAGATCGACGAGGTCTCGCGCCGCGTGCCGTGTCTCGCGAAGGTCGCGCCGAACGTCGCGAACGGCCGGACCTACTACATGGAGGATGTGCACCGCGCGGGCGGCATCCCCGCGCTCCTCGGCGAGCTGCGGCGCGGCGGGCTCCTCGACGAGAACGTGCACACGGTGCACGCGCAGACGCTGGGCGCCTGGCTCGACGAGTGGGATGTCCGCGGCGGCTCCGCGAGCGACGAGGCCGTCGAGCTGTGGCACGCGGCTCCCGGCGGGCGCCGCTCGGCGACGGCCTTCTCGCAGTCCGAGCGCTGGGCGGCGCTCGACCTCGACGCCGAGGGCGGCTGCATCCGCGACGTCGCGCACGCGTACTCGAAGGACGGCGGCCTCGCGGTCCTGCGCGGCAACATCGCCGTCGACGGCGCGGTCGTCAAGACCGCCGGCGTCGATCCGTCGATCTGGACGTTCTCGGGCCCCGCGGTCGTGTGCGAGTCGCAGGACGAGGCGGTGCAGAAGATCCTCGCGAAGGAGGTCGCGGAGGGCGACGTCGTCGTGATCCGCTACGAGGGCCCCAAGGGCGGGCCGGGCATGCAGGAGATGCTGTACCCGACGTCGTTCCTCAAGGGGCGCGGCCTCGGCAAGAGCTGCGCGCTCATCACCGACGGCCGCTTCTCGGGTGGCACGTCGGGTCTCTCGATCGGACACGTCTCCCCCGAGGCCGCGGCGGGCGGGCTCATCGCGCTCGTGGAGGACGGCGACATCATCTCGATCGACATCCCCACGCGCGCGATCTCGCTCGACGTCGCGCCCGAGGAGCTCGAGCGCCGTCGCGCTGCGCTCGAGGCGGGCGGGGGCTACCGGCCGAGGAACCGCGTCCGCGAGGTCTCGCCCGCGCTGCGCGCCTACTCGGCCTTCGCGCAGTCGGCCGACAAGGGCGCTGTCCGGATCGTCCCCGAGATCTGATCGGGGCATCCGGATGCGAGAGGATGGTCGGGTGCTGCGCCCCGCTCAGACCGACGACGCCCCGGCCATCCTCGCGCTGCGCGATGCGCTCGCGCGCTGGCATCTCTCGCGCGGCATCCGCCAGTGGACGCCCGGGCAGGTGCCGCTCGCCGAGATCCAGGCGCAGATCGCGGATGGCCAGTGGCACGTCCTCGATGATCGCGACGGGATCGAGGCGACCGTGCGGGTGCTCGACGACGACCCGCTCTTCTGGCCCGACGCCGAGGGAGACGACGCCGGATACATCCACGGCCTCATGGTCGCGCGGTCGCGCGCGGGCGAGGGCCTCGGCGGGCGCGTCCTCGCGTTCGCCGAGGGGATGATCCGCTCGCGCGGGTGGGCCGCGGCGCGCCTCGACTGCGTCGCGTCGAACGCGGATCTCCGCAGCTACTACGAGGGCCGCGGGTACGTCTTCCAGGGCATCCGCGAGTTCCCGCCGGAGATCGGCCGCGTGCCGGCCGCGCTCTTCGAGAAGCCGCTCGACTGAGGATCGTGGGCGGAGTTCCCCGCTCCCCCGCTCGGTGAGCCGGGGCGTCCGCCCACGATCGGCTGTCAGGAGGGGATCGCCACCGTGAGCTGGCGCATCCGCTCACGTTGCGACGCCGCCTCGGCATGCTCGACATGGAAGCAGTCGGCGTGCGCCGCGCGGAGCGCCGCCATCACCTCGCGCGAGACGTCGAGGCGATCCACGGGCTGCGCGCCCTGGGGGAACGCCCGCACATCGTCGAAGTCGTTGTCGTCGAGCAGCAGCAGGAAGTAGGGCGGGATGCCCTCGGGCGTCGCGAGCGGAACCAGGGCGTACCCCGTGGCACCCATGTCGGCGAGGACGGTCGCGAAGCGCTGCGAGACGATCGGCGCGACGGGCGTGCTCGACCAGAGGATGTCGCCGAGACGGCCGCCGCGCTCGAACGCGAGTCGCAGCGGCGGGAGCGACGCGAGATCGCCCGCGGCGAGGACCTCGTCGATCGCGCGCCCGTCGGGCAGCTCCCACCAGCGCTCGTCGTCCCATCCGTCCCAGGCGATGAGAGCCCAGGCGTCGTCATCCGCGCAGCAGCCCTCGATGACCTCGCGGCCCGCGTAGCCGCGGCGGCCGCCGATCTGCTTGAGCACGGGTCACCGCCCCGTCGGACGGTGGTAGCCGTCGGTCAACGGCGGGAAATGCGGGATGGGCACGGGTCGCTGCGACGGGTGCCTCCCGTTCGCGGCGCCGGCACGGCGGAAACCGTCGCGTCTGTGGGGGTCTGCGTTCTGCAGGGGTTCGATCATGGTGCACGTCCTCGTCTGTCGTGTGGTCTTCGTCGATCACGCGATGTCGCACTCCCGGGTGCGAGGGCAACGCCGGCGGCGCGAGTGCGCCGCCGGCGTTGAGGAGGCCTCTTACTTGAAGGCGTCCTTGACGTTCTCTCCGGCCTTCTTGAGCTTCGCGCCGAACTGGTCGGCCTCGCCCTCAGCCTCGAGCTCTTCGTTGTCCGTGGCCTTGCCGGTGGCTTCCTTCGCCTTGCCCGCGATGTCCTGCCCGGCGTTCTCGATCTTGTCGTCGAGTCCCATGGGGCCTCCTCTCGTCGTGCCTTCGGTCGTGCAGACCATTCGACTACACGCGACGGGCAGGCAGAACGGGGTTGACAGAGTGAGGAGGAGAAGGCAGGGGCCCTGCGCGCCTCTCATCGCTCGTATCTCTTTGCGAATGTGGAGTTATCCACAGTTCGGGATTGTTTGGTGGAATGTCCGATGGGGTGGGTAGTGTGGGGGTATGTCGAGGACGATGCCGCGGGAGGACGCGGGGGTGGGCTGGGAGCCCACTCCGGCGGAGGTCGCGGTGACGCGTTCGGCGGTGGAGCGGGCGCGCCAGGCGCGGGTGCTTCAGGCGCAGGCGGCGGCGATGGAGGCGCGGGCGCTGGCTGAGGCGGGGGAGGTCGCGCGGGCGCAGCTGGCGAGGTCGGGGGCGGTCTCGTCGCGGTATGACTTCCCGTTCCGGGCGATGGCGGGGGAGTTCGCGGCGGCTCTGGGGGAGTCGAAGGGGCGGATGCAGTCGCGGATCTCGGATGCGATGGTGCTGCTGGGGTCGTTCCCGGAGACGTTCGCGGCACTGGAGGGCGCGCGGATCACGGGTCGGCACGCGGACGTGATCCGGCAGGTCGGGATGCGGCTGCCGGATGGGCTGCGGGAGGTGTTCGAGGCCGCGGCCGTCGGGTACGCGGAGGGTGCGACGCCGTTCGAGACGCGGGTGTTCGCGGAGGCCCTGGCGGAGAGGCTGGATCCGGGGTCGTTCTCGGATCGGCATCGGTCGGCGATGGCGCGGCGGGGTGTGTGGGTGAAGGTGCTCCCGGATGGGACGCAGGCGCTGGAGATCGTGGGCGAGGCGACCCGGATCCAGGCGATCGCCCGGGCCCTGCGCCAGCACGCACGGGACCTGGCCCGGCAGGAACGCCGCGCCGCCGAAAACCACCACCGGTGGGGGCGTCGGGAGCGTTGCGGGCGCGGGTGCGGGTGTGGGTGTGGGCGCCGCGGGTGCGGGCGTCGCCGGTGGGTCGGGTGTGCGGTTCGAGGATTCGGAGCGGGTCGGTGAGGGTGGGGAGGGGTCGCGGACGGCGATGCAGATCGCGTCGGACCTCGCCGTGGAGGTCCTGTCCGCCCTGTGCGGCGACGCCGACGACACCCCCGCCCCCTGGAGCACAGACACGAACGCAGACGGCGCGGACGCGACGGATGTCGGCGATGCGGACGCGGGCGCGACGGGGACGATGGAGCCCGGCGCGGATTCAATGGAACCCGACTCGGACGGCGCGGACCCCGCGGACGCGGGAACGGGCACGACGGCGCCCGAAGTGGATGCCGCGGGTGCGACCGCGGACACGGATTCGGCGGCCCCCGATGCGGCCGCCGAGGACGACGGCGCGAGGCCCGACGCGGACAGCGTGGACGCGGGTTCCCCGGACGGAGCGCCCCCGGACGGATCGCCTCCAGACGGAGGTCCTCCTCGTGTGGCGCCGTCGGTGCGGGGCTTGGTGGGGGATGTGGATCGGGTGCTGTCGCGGGTGCGGGCGGTGGTGCAGGTCACGGTCGCGGCGACGACGCTGGCGGGGTTGGATGACGAGCCGGGGTTCCTGGCCGGGTACGGGCCGATCGACGCGGACACCGCCCGCAAGCTCGCGGGGAACGCGGCGGGGTGGGAGCGGGTGTTCTGCCATCCCGACACCGGGGCGCTGCTCACCGTCGACCGGTACACCCCCACCGCGGCGCAGAAGCGGTACCTCCTCGCCCGCGACGAACGCTGCCGCACCCCCGGGTGCCGCAACCTCGCGATCACCGCCGACCTGGACCACACCATCCCGTACGCCCAGGGCGGTGTCACGGACGTGGGCAACCTCGCCTGCCTGTGCGAGGGATGCCACCAGGACAAGCACCACACGCCCTGGCAGGTCAGGCAGCTCGGCGACGGGGTCCTGGAATGGACCAGCCCCGCCGGACACACGTACACCGAGAAACCACCCCCGCAGGTCCGCGCGGAAGCCACCCCGAACCCGCTCATCGCCGACGCCCTCGCCCGCCACCACCGCGACCGCGAGCAGGCCGAGCAGCGCCGCCGCGCCCGCCAGCACGAACGCGAACAGGAGCGCGAGCAGGAACAGCACCAGCGAGAGCAGGAGCACCGCCAGCGTGAGCAGGAGGAGCGGGAGAGGCGGCTGCACCTCGAGATCGAACAGGACATCCAGGAATGGCTCCGCCACTACCGGACAACCCCCGAATACCTCGCCCAAGCCCTCCTCGACGCCGACGACATCGCCCACCACGAAGACCTCGACCACGGCCCCGGCACACCCCCACGCACCGAACCGCAACCGCAGCTCGCCACAGCAGCACCCTGAAACCGGCCCGCCGGCGGAGGCCCGGACGGGCGGACGCATGGCGGACGGAGACGCGGGCGACGGAATCGCGAGGAGGCCTGGGCCGACGGAAACGCGGCGGACACGGACGCGAGGAGACGCGAAGGCGCGGAGACCCCCGGCTACGACACGGCGGGGGCGATGTGCTCCTCGACGAGCGTGACACCGCCGAGCACGTTGGCCGAGGTCGCCAGCTCCTCGAGCCAGGCTCGGTTCAGTTCGGGCGCGACCGGCTCATCGAACTCGAAGCGCAGCGGGATGGCGGGGTGCACCCAGATCGTGCTTCGGCCCGCGGGCTCGCCCTCGGGATGGCGCCACGAGACGGCGAAGCTCTCGTGGCGGCGGAGCTTGGTCACGATCACGGCCTTGAGGTGCGCGAGGGTGCGATCCTCGATCGCGATCGGCAGCGACTCGGAGCCGTAGTAGAGGACGCCCATGCGCACGACCCTACGCGACGCCGCGGCCGGTCAGGAGGCGACGGCTCCGTCCTCCGCATCGTCGTCCGCCGCAGCCGCACCCTCGACGAGCGCCTTGAACCGCTCGAGGTCGCGCTGCATCGGGCGGTCGCCGAGCTCGGAGCCTGTGCCCTCATCGCCTTCGACCTCCCACGCCATGCGCAGCACGATCCGGGTGCCCGTGCCGTCGCGAGAGAGGTCGACACGGCCATTGTGGAAGACGCCGTCGGTGCTCTGCCAGGCGATACGCTCGGGAGGGGTCTGATCGACGATGTCGACGTAGAAGTCGTCGGAGACGCCCTCGATCGTGGCCGACCATCGCGAGCGCACCTCGTCGATGCGCCGCACGGAGTCGATTGCGTCGATGTAGTCCGGGAACGACTCGACCGCCGTCCAGCGACGGTAGGCCTCCTCGATCGGCACGTCGACGTGGATCTGCGCAACCTGCGTGGTCGTCATCTTCCCTCCCCAGGGCTGACGTCGGGCGTCGGGCCGCCCTCCTGGTGAACAGATCCTAGACCCGTGGTGGGCATGCCGCACCCACCTTCCCGTCAGCCCGAAGAGACCCGGTCCAGCAGACCCCCCTCGTCGACGAGCTCGAGTGCGAGCACCCGGTACCCCGCCGTCTCGAAGAACACGGTCATCCGATCCTCCTCGACCTCCATGACGGTGCCCTCGCCCCACTCGCGATGACGCACGCGATCGTCCGCGCGGAACGCCGCATCCGGCGCGTCTGACACGTCTGACACGGCAACGTCCGTCAGATCCGGCCCCTCTCCCCGCTCCTCCGCGCACACATCGCAGTTGCCGCACGCGTCGGCGAGCTCCTGGCCGAAGTAGCCGAGGAGCACCTGGCGTCGGCAGCGCCGCGCCTCGGCATACGAGCGGAGCATCTCGATGCGCGATCGGTCGATGCGCTCCCGGTCCTCGACGTGCGCGAGCGCGGCGTCGACCGCCGAATCGTCGTCCACCCCGCGCACGAGCGCCGCCCCTCGCCGGTCGAGGCGCACCGTGCCGGTGTCGGACAGGAGCGTGAGCAGGGCCGAGACCCTGCGGGCCGGGACGCCCGCGGATTCCGCGATCTCCGCGCGGCGCCGGCGTCCGTCGCGGATGGCCCGGAGAACACCCCGCAGATCGTCCGGATCGGCAGAGCGGGCCGCGAAGTACCGGCGCAGCGCGAGGTCCTCGGGCCGATAGTGCAGCGTCGCCTGCGCGGCCTCGCCGTCGCGACCGGCGCGACCCATCTCCTGGTAGTACGCATCGAGCGACTCGGGCGCATCGGCATGCACGACGAAGCGCACGTCCTCCTTGTCGATGCCCATCCCGAACGCCGAGGTGGCCACGACGACGTCGACCTCGCCGTCGAGGAACGCCTCATGCACGCGATGGCGCTCGGCGGCGCGAAGACCCGCGTGATAGGCCGCAGCGCGCACGCCGCGATCCGCGAGCTCGTGCGCGTACCGCTCGGTGTCCTTCCGCGTCGAGGTGTACAGCAGACCCGTGCCGCGGAGACCGGCGACCTCGTCGACGACGGCGGAGCGCTTGGCGGCGTCGTCGCGGTGGCGGCGGACGGCGAGAGAGATCTCCGGACGATCCATGTCGCCCACGAGCACCGCGGGCTCGCGCATTCCCAGGCGCCGCACGATCTCCTCGCGGACGGGCGTCGACGCGGTCGCCGTGAGGGCGACGATCGGCGGGCGCCCCAGCCGATCGGCGAGCCCTCCGAGGAGGAGGTAGTCCGGGCGGAAGTCGTGCCCCCACGACGTGATGCAGTGCGCCTCGTCGACGACGAGCAGCGAGACATCGCATGCGGCGAGCGCGTCGAGGACATCGTCCTTCACGAGCTGCTCGGGTGCGAGAAGCGCGTACTCCGCGTCGCCCTCGCGAATCCGACGCCAGGCCTCTCTCTGAGCGCGCACGCCGCGCGCGGAGTTCAGTGCGACCGCACCGGGCGCGGATGGCGCATCTCCGAGCCCGGCGAGCTGATCCTCCTGCAGGGCGATGAGCGGCGAGACGACCACCGCGAGCCCCGGGCGCAGCGCACCGGCGACCTGGTACACCGCGGACTTGCCCGATCCGGTCGCCCAGACCGCGAGCACGTCACGCCCCTCGACCGCCGCGGCGATCGCCTCCGCCTGCTCAGGGCGAAGCCGATCCAGCCCGAAGCGCTCGCGCGCGGTGCGCTCGATGTCGGCGCGGCTCATCCCTCGTCGCCATCGGCCGGGCCGCGTCCCGCGTCGAAGCGGGCGCGATACCGCTCCTCGGCCTCGTCGAGCAGCGCGTCGGCGAGTCTCGCGACGGGTTCGACGTCGGCGAGCAGCGGCTCGCAGTCGGGGCCGCGACCGGCCTCGCGGCCGCGCAGAACCCACGCATAGCGCTCGGCGTCCTTCTCCTCCAGGTGGCGGTACTGGCAGAGCTGGCGGGCGAGCCAGTCGTCGAGCGGGCGCGTCCACCACGGTTCCGGATCGAGCGGGTTCACCGACAGGCCAGGCAGCTCGAGGCCGCTCTCGGTGTCGATGCTCGTCCGCGACGCGTCGGCATCGGGCCCCGCGGAGTAGCGCACGTGCAGGCCCCTCGCCGCGCGGACCGCGGCCGCGAGCTCCTCGAGCGTGCGCAGAACGGGCAGGCTCATGCGAACACCACCGCCATCCCGCCCTCCGGCCGCGCCGGGATGCGCCGCAGGCTGATGCGCAGATCCTGCGGCAGAACCTCGTACCGCGAGCTGTTGACGAGCAGCGACAGCGCCTCGGCGACGAGATCGGATGTCGCGAGCTCGCCGGGGCACCGGTGCGCTCCGAGGCCATCGCCGACGCCCTGCGCGACGATCGCGTGCGGCGAGGCGTCCGCGAAGCGGAACGGGTCGAACACGTCCGGCCGCTCCCAGAGCTCGGGCGAGTGGTCGGTGCCGTAGAGGTCGAAGAGGAGGCACTGGCCTGCCGGGAACTCCTCTCCGCGCAGGCGGAACGGCGCGGTCGCGATCCCGCCGATCATCGGGAAGAAGGGGTAGAAGCGCCGCACCTCGTCGGCCATCCAGCGCGTCGTCTCGGCGTCGCCGGTCCCGACCCGCGCCGCCCATTCCGGATGCGCGTGGAGCGCGTGGCCCGCGAACGCGACGAACCGGGCCACGGCGACGACGGGGCGCAGGAGGTTCAGCAGCTCGACCGCGGCGACCTCGACGTCGAGCGGGCGGCCATCCTCCTCGTGGTGCGCGAGGCGACCGACGATCGAGACGGCGTCTCCGCGGGATCGGGCGGAGGACACGAGCGACGCCGCCCAGCGCTCGACCCGGCGACGGTGCGCGCGTGCCGCCCAGTTGCGGGGGCCGACGCTCGCCGCGCTGTCGATCATGCCGCGCAGTCCGGCCGTGATCGCGCGCTCCTCCACGGGCGGCGGCATCACCCCGACCCAGTGGAACGCAGCGCGTGCGAGCGCCGTCGTCGCGAGATCCAGCAGACTCGTCCGCTCCCCCGACACCTCCTCCACCGCGGCGCCCCACTCGGAGCGGAACAGCGCCACGAGCGTCCCGCGCCCGCGCTCGGCGATCTCGACGAGGAGCGCGCGGCGCACGCGGTGCCGTTCGCCCTCAAGCGCCTGGACGCTGCCCTCGTCCTGCAGGAGGTGCATCGCGGATCGCGGGATGGCGCCGCTGCGTCGGAAGCCGCCCGCGCCGAAGACGTGGGCGGCCTCGGATCCGCGGGCGACGACGACGGGGCGCCCGACGAGCCGGGTGCGGAAGGCGTCGGCCCCGACGTCCCGGTATCCGCGGAGGCCGAAGGCGTAGCCGTCGCGCGCGAGGCGATGGGTGGCGTCGAGGCACAGCGTCGGGACGCCGTCCGCGGCGGATCCGTCGGAGGGCCTCGAGGGCGCGGAGGCGGATGCGGTCATGCTCCGAGGTAATCAGGGCGCAGGGCCGGATCCCACGGGGTTGACAGGCGCCTCCGGCACGGGGCAGCCCGACGACGGGTATCTTCGCGCGCCCTCGCCCCTCACGTTCGACAGGCGTTGTCAACCCGTGTGCTCCGGAGGATCGCGGACGCGACACTGGACGGCACATCAGCGGACGGATCGACAGCGCTGTCGAGAGCGGAGGAGAACCGTGAGCGTGATCTCAGATGCCCGAGAGGCCCGGAGCGCGACGCCGGAGGCCGTGCGGTCCCTGGGCGCGCGGCTGATCCCGGTGACCCTGACCTGCTATCAGGTCGCCGTGGGCGACCAGGTGCGCGGATACCTCTGCTGCACGAGCGAAGGATGGGAGTGCTGCGCCGGACGCGCCCTGGACACCGCCGAGGACCTCGGCGTGCGCCGGACGCTCCTCGAGGCCGTGCGCACCGTCATGGGGTAGCGCCGCTCAGCCCTCGTGATCGCTTCCGAGCACGACGCCCGCGAGCGATCCGGAGAGCTCGTGCCGCGCCCGCTGCCGTTCGGCGCCCGTGCCGCGCACGAGGATGTCCCGCGCGCCGGTCTGCGCCCGCTTCGCATCGCCGTTCGCGCGCAGGGCCGCGCGGACGTGACCCAGCAGCGCCTCGACGGCATCCGCCGCGGGCACCGCGCGCCCCGTGCCCGGGTCGACCAGGTCGCCGCGAACGCCCCACCGCGCCGCCATCCACGAGGCGAGGCGGATGCTCGGCGTCGGGATGTCGGGGGCCGGCTCGCCCGCGCGCCATGCCGCGGCCGCGGTGTCGACGAGGGCCCGCACGAGGACGGCGATCGTGATCGTGTCCTCGGGATCGAGGCAGACGTCGGCGACGCGGATCTCGACGGTCGGATGGTGCCGCGACAGACGCGCGTCGAAGTAGAGCTGCCCGTCGTCGAGGATGCCGCCCGTCGCGAGGAGCGACTGCACGAGCTGCTCGTAGCGGGCGGGCGTGTGCAGGAGCTCGAGCGGACCGGCGGTCGGCCACTGGTGCCACACGACATGACGGTAGCTCGCGTACCCCGTGTCGGCGCCGTCGCGGAAGGGCGAGTTGGCGCTGAGGGCGAGGAGGATCGGCAGCCAGGCGCGGATGCGGTCGAGGACGGCCACACCCTCCTCGGCGTCCGCGATGGACACATGCACGTGAAGGCCGCATTCGAGCGTCGCCGCGGCGAGTCCGCGGAAGCGCTCCAGCACCGCGTTGTAGCGCGGGCTCACGCTCGTGTGCGGCCGGCCGCGGATGGGCGACGTGGCGAGCGCGACCGCGCGCGCATCGAGCTCGCGAGCGAGACCATCCGCCGTCTCCCGCCCCGCGAGCACGAACGACCTCAGCTCGTCGGCCGTCGCGCACGGGGGCGAGATGACCTCGAGCATCTCCTGGTCCATCTCCGACTCGAGCGCGAAGCCGGCCAGCTCGCGGCCGGCCGCCTGCGCGAGGATCTCGGGCGCGAGCGGACGCGGCCGCCCCGTGGTCGCGTCCACGAGCAGCAGCTCCTCCTCCACGCCGAATGTCCTCATGCTCGAGTATCCGCACGTGCGCTCGCGCGACGGGAGGTGCTTGCCGGAAGGGCTCCGGATCGGGTAGCGGGCGCGTAACAGAGCCTTCACACGGCGCGGGATCGGCCGCAACACGGCTCCGCTCGAATGAGACGACCATTCGAGCCCGGCGACGAGGAGCCAGATGACCACGTCCACGCAGTCGCGTCCCACGATCTCCGCCCCGACCGCACCGCCCTCCCCCGCCAGGCGGCTGCTCCCCGCGAGCCGACGCCGACCGGGCCCGCTCCTCGTGACGGCCCTGTTCTCACTCGGCTGGGTCTTCATGTACGCCGATCGGAACATCCTCTCGCCCGTGATGACGGTGATCCAGGAGGAGTGGGGCCTCTCGCGCACCGAGCTGGGCCTGATGTCGACGGTGTTCTTCCTCACCTACGCGCTCATGCAGATCCCGACGGGGTACATCGCCGATCGGTTCGGCCGCGTGCGGGTCGTGGTCGTGGGCTACGTGCTCTTCGGAATCGGCACGATTCTGAGCGGCTTCGCGTCGACGTTCCTCATCTTCCTCATGTTCCGCGCGTTCACGGGCGTCGGCGAGGGCACGTACTACAGCCCCGTCTACGGCATCTCGTCGAGCTACGTCTCGAAGCGCTGGCGCGGCGTCTCGGCGGCCGTCATCAACAGCGGGATGGCCGTCGGCATCTCGCTCGGATTCATCGGGTCGAGCTATCTGACCTTCACGCTCGGCCTGCCGTGGCACGTCACCTTCCTCGTGTTCGGCATCGCGACGGTCGTGGTGGCCGGCCTCATCCACTACTTCCTCGCGCCGATCGACGACGAGCACCGCGCGCAGCTCGCCGCCGCGCGCACCGTGGCGACTCCCGACGCGCCGGCGCGACGCGCGCTCTTCTCGCGCAACCACCTGCTCACGTACGTGCTGATCTTCTGCTCGCTGTACGGCTTCTTCTCGATGCTCACGTGGCTGCCGACCTACCTGCAGCAGGTGCGCGACGTCGCCCCCGCGCAGACGGGGATCATCGCCTCCCTCGTGCCCTGGGCCTCGATCCCCGGGGCCATCGTGCTCAGCATGCTCGCCCGCCGGATGTCGAACACACGGCCGCTGATCATCGCCCTCGCGCTGCTGGGCGGCCTCTGCCAGATCCTCGTTCCGCTCACGGGCGACTACGCGCTCATGATCGCGGGACTCGTCGTCTACGGCCTCGTGGGCAAGCTCGCGCTCGACCCGATCCTCATCGCGTTCCTGGCCGAGAACACGCCTCAGGAGATGTACTCGCGGGCGTACGGCTACTTCAACTTCGCCGGGATGCTGTCGTCGATCTTCGCTCCGTACATCACCGGCGCCCTCGCCGACGCGACCGGCATGCTCGAGTCGGGCTTCTATCTCTCCGCAGCGCTCCTCCTCGTGGGCGCGATCGCGTTCTGCTTCACGAAGCCCTCGCGCGTGGAGGCGTGATGACGGGCGGGGCGGTCACCGGGTGCCGCAGTCGCCGCCGCAGGCTGCGGGCCTCCTTGGCGGCCTCGACGGCCTGCACGATCTGGGACACGACGACCACCCCCACCATGAAGACCGCCACTCCCGCGAGGACGAGCACCTCGACGACGGCGCTGGCGGCGGATGCGCCGCGCACGAGCACCTCGCTTCCGACCGACTGGACCGTGGACATCGGCTTCTCCCTCTTCGAACGACGGTGATCCCACTCTCGCGGGCGGCAGCCGCGAGGGGATCACCCCGCAGGCCGAACCGCGTCATCCTCGAGAGGGACATCCGCCGCGCACCCGGCTTCCGGACCATCCCGGCCTCCGTGAGAGAATCGAGGGTTGCCGCCGCCGTGCGGCGAGAACCCCCGAAGCGCAGAACGGAGCGGCCCGAGTGAGCGGAGTCCCCAGGGACGTCGCACGCCTCACCGAGGCGCGCGAGGGCGCGGCGCTCAGCCTCGTCCGCAGCCGCTGGGCACCGCTCATCCTCGCGATCTTCCGGGCCTCGTTCTCGCAGGAGATCAAGCAGGTCCGCGCCGAGCGCCTGCACGTGCAGGTCGACACCTACCTGCACGAGCTGCGCGATGCGGGCTTCGAGGTCCCCGCGCAGGAGGAGGGGCGCGCGCTGTGCCTGTCGTGGATGCGCAGTCAGTGGCTGCGGCGCGTCCCGCTCGACGACGGCGGCGAGGCCTACGAGCTCACGTCGCACGCCCTCGCCGCGATGCGGATGCACAGCGAGCTCTCGCGCGAGCGCGCTCTGCTCAGCGAGTCGCGGCTCACGACCATCCTCGACGCGGTCCGCCGCTGGGCGACCGAGGCGAACCCCGACGAGACGACGCGGATGGCCATGCTCGACGCCGAGATCGCGCGCCTCACGGCCGAGCGCGACCGCATCGCGGCGGGCGGCGAGGTCGAGATCGCCGACGACGAGCGGATGCTCGGGGGCTACACGGATCTCGTCGACCTCCTCGGTCAGCTCCCCGGCGACTTCCGCCGCGTCGAGGAGGCGCTCGACGCCATCCACGATCAGATGGTGCGCGACTTCCGCGCCGAGGAGCGCCCCAAGGGCGAGGTGCTCGGCGAGTACCTCGCCTCGAGCA
Organism: Microbacterium sp. JZ37; assembly: GCF_035188445.1. Classification (NCBI taxonomy): domain Bacteria; kingdom Bacillati; phylum Actinomycetota; class Actinomycetes; order Micrococcales; family Microbacteriaceae; genus Microbacterium; species Microbacterium sp. JZ37. Next base: position 3,348,419 of record NZ_CP045253.1, read on the forward strand.
CCCGCCTCGCGTCGCAGACCCGCGAGGGCCGCGCGTTCCAGGGCGCCCTCACCGTGCTGAGCGATGAGGACCTGCTCGCCGAGTTCCGCGAGGACCTCCGCGCGATCATGAGCCATCCGTTCGCGCGCGACCTGTCCCCCGACGAGCGCGCGGCGTTCGTCAACGCCGACGCGCTGCTGCGCCGCGGTCTCCGCGACGTGCAGACGCGCCAGCAGCGGGCGTCTCAGTCGCTCGCCGAGTACCTCGCGGCGTACGACTCCCTGCAGGAGCGCGAGGTCACCCGCACGCTGCGCCGGGTCGAGCAGGAGCTCGCGGTGTGGATGGAGACCGCCCGCGCCCGCGACACCGTCCCCCTGCCGTGGATGCCGTCGCGCCTCGACATCGAGCACCTCCGCACGCGCTTCTACGATCCGAGCCGGGAGAAGCCCGCTCCCGCGCTCGAGGACGTCTCCGACCTCGCGCCGGCGCCGCCGTCGCTTGACGACGTCCGGCGTCAGGGCGGCCCGCTGCTCGACGAGGTGCGCCGAGGGCTCGACGCCGCGGCCGCCGACGGCGCGACCACCCTCGCGGAGGCGTTCAACGCCCTCCCGGACGACCTGCGCCGCCCCGTCGAGGTCTTCGGCCTCGCCTACCTCGCCGCCCGCGACGGCCTTCCCGGCGGGATCGCCGATGACGGGGGCGTCGTCCGCACCGTCCGCCCCGACGGCACCGAGCGCGCGCTCGCGCTCCCCCGCCTGCAGCCGCCGACCGACCTGACAGGAGACGACGATGACGACGCCTGACGACGCCTTCACGACGCCCGACGCGATCGAGAACGCGCCCGACGACACCGCCCTGTCGCTCTTCGACGGCGACGACGGCATGCTCACGCTCGAGCAGCGCCGCTGCCTCGTCGTGATGCTCAAGCACCAGATCATCACCGACGAGCGCGAGGAGTGGCCCGTCCTCCTGCGCGACGCGCGCCTCATCAAGAGCCGCCTCAACGACCTCTTCCTCGACCTCGTGATCGACCGCGATCGCGGCGTCGCCTACAAGGTGCAGATCCGCTCCGACGCGTCGGGCTACGTCCCCCCGCTCCTGCGCGACTCCGCCTACACCCGCGAGGAGACCGTCCTCCTCGCGCACCTGCGCCAGCGGCACCTCGCCGAGCGCGGCAGCGGGCGCCCGCACGCCCACATCGACCGCGACGACTGCCTCGCCGCGGTGGCGCAGTTCCGCCCGGCGCACGCGACCGACCGCTCGGGCGACGAGAAGAAGGCGGGCGCCGCCGTCGACTCGCTCCTCAAGTCCGGCATCCTCGTGAAGGCCGACGGCGACGACCGCTTCCTCATCTCGCCCGTGATCGAGACGCTCCTGCCGATCGACCGGCTGCGGGTCATCCAGGAGTGGCTGGCCGAGCAGAACCGCCCCGAGAACGCGCTGCGGCGGCGGATCGAGCCGGCGGCGGATGAGCCGGAGGACGCACCGCAGGACGAGGACGACGAGGAGGACGCCGCGTGACGGATCTGCTCATCGCCGGGTACGACGACGAGACCGCCCAGTGGCGCGCGAGCCACCTCCAGGTGCTGAACTGGGGCGGCTTCCACGGCCACCACCGCGTGGACTTCGACCGCGAGGCGACCCTCATCTCGGGCGGCTCCGGCACGGGCAAGAGCACGCTCCTCGACGCGTACATCGCGCTCATGATGCCGTCGACCGTGCCGTTCAACGGCGCCTCGAACGACGCGACGGTCGGCCGGGCCCGCGGTGCCGACCAGCGCAACGTGCTGACGTACCTGCGCGGCAAGCGCGACACCGTCCGCGATGTCGAGCGCGTGCTCCGCGGCGACGGCACGAGCGCGTGGGGCGCGATCTCGATGACCTTCGTCGACGGCTCCGGCCGGCGGTACACGGCCCTGCGCACGTACTTCGCGCCCGCGGGCGCCCAGCGCAGCACCGAGGTGCGCACGCGCCAGCTCACCGTCGAGGGCGACTTCCATCTGCCCGATCTCGCCGACTTCGCGGACGGCCGGTTCGATCCGCGCGCCCTGCGGGCCCGGTTCACGGGGCTGCGCTCCTACGAGACGACCCAGGACTTCCTCTCCGCGGTCGCCGCCCGGCTCGGCATCGGCGAGGGCGGCAACAGCGACAACGCCCTGCGCCTCCTGTCGCGCATCCAGGCCGGCCACCAGGTGCGCACCGTCGACCGGCTCTACAAGGAGATGGTGCTCGAGGAGCCGCCGACGTACGCGGCCGCCGACGCCGTGCTCGCGCAGTTCCAGGCGCTCAAGCAGAGTCACGAGAGCCTCGCGACCGACGAGGCCAAGGAGCGGATGCTCGCCGAGATCGCGCACCTGCACGACGACTACGAGAGCGCACGAGACCGCGTCGCGCGCCTCGACCGCTACGGCCTCACGCGCGGCGACGACGCGACGCCCTTCCGGCTGTGGTGCCTGACGACGGAGTACCGCCTGCTCGGCGAGGCCGAGGAGGCGAACAAGGCCGCGCGCGACGCCGAGAAGGAGGCGCTCACGCTCGCCCTCTCGGCCGAGACCGCGCTCGCGGTCGAGGTCGAGGAGATCAAGGAGCAGCGGGCGCAGAACGGCGGCGACCTGCTCGCCCGGCTCGACGCGCGGGTCGCGGAGGCGCGGGCCCGAGCGGCCCGGATCGCCGACGCCCGGCGCACCCTGCAGGAGCGCGTGCGCACGCTCGGCGCGGACTTCCCCACCGAGAGCGCGCTGCGCGCCGTGCAGGATGCCGCGGCGACGTTCCTCGAGGGCGTCGACGACCGGCTCGCCGAGCTCAAGCGCCGTCGCGACGAGGAGGTCCTCGCGATCGGCGACCTGACCCGCCGCCGGCGCGGCGACGCCGCAGAGCTCGAATCGCTCTCGGGGCGCGACAGCCTCATCCCCGACGCCTACGACCGCACCCGGCGCGAGATCGCCCGCGCATGCGGGCTCGAGCCATCCGACCTGCCCTTCGCCGCCGAGCTCATGGACGTGCACCCCGACCACGAGCCGTGGCGCACGGCCGCCGAGGTCACCCTGTCGGGCATCGGCATGACGATGCTCATGGACGCGCGGCGGCAGCGGCAGATCCGCGAGGCCATCGAGTCGATGAAGCTCACGCGGCGCATCCGCTTCGACGGCGTCGACCTGTCGGAGGACGCCGAGACCCCGTCGGACCCGCGGTACATCTCGGGGCGCCTCATCTTCCGGGACTCGCCGTTCACGGCGTGGGTCAAGCGGCGCGTCGTCGCGGGCGACCACCTCTGCGTGGACTCGCCCGCCGAGCTCGGCGGCGACGAGCCCAAGGTCACCGTCAACGGCCAGACGTCGCACGGCCGGCGCGGTGCGCACGGCCGCGATCCGCGCGAGCGCTCGATCCTCGGCTTCTCGAACGCCGCGCGTCGGCAGGAGATCGAGGCGGAGATCGCCGAGACGACCGCCCGCATCGCCGCGCACGAGGAGGCCCGAGCCGCACACGAGCGCGAGGCCGACGAGGTGCAGCGCGTCGCCGAGGCGTACCGCCGCGTGCAGGACGTCGAGTGGGCGTCGATCGATGTCGCCTCCGTCGAGAAGGAGGTCGCCGAGCTCGAGGCGCAGCGCGAGGCCATCCTCGACCGGTCGGACCTTCTCGTCGAGCTCGAGGAGCGGCTGCGCGATGCGGCGGAGCGCCTCGAGTCGGCGCGCGAGGAGCGCTACCGCCGCGCGGCCGCGCTCGAGGACCTCGAGCGCACGTGGGGCGCGATCGTCGACCGGCAGGATGCCGTCGCGACCGAGCGCGACCGCCTGGCCGAGCGCCCCGACATCGTCCTGACCGACGAGGACGCGGCGCACCTCGACCGGGAGTTCCGCCGCATCGAGCCCGACGCGACGCACGACCGGTTCGCGAAGGCCGTCCCCCGGCTCGCCGACGAGCTGCAGCTGGACGTCCGCCGCGCGCACGCCACGCTCGACTCGGCCGCGGCGTCGCTCGAGCGCATCTTCGCCGCCTACAACGAGAGGTGGCCGGATCCGAACCGCGGCACGACCGTCGACGCGTACGACGAGTTCGCCGCCATCTACGAGGAGATCACGCACCACGGCCTCTCGCAGCACCGGCTCGAGTTCCGGCGTCACCTGCAGGAGGTCAGCACGATGGACCTCAAGATGCTGAGCGACTCGTTCGGCCACGCCCTGCTGAGCATCGAGGAGCGCCTCGAGCCGGTCAACGACATCCTCCGCGATCTGCCGTTCGCATCGGAGACCGACCGGCTCCGCATCGACATGCGCCATCTGCACCCCGAGCGCATCGAGTCGATCAAGACGCAGCTGAGGGAGCTCTCCGCGGATGTCACGGGCGAGTGGACCGCGGAGGAGGCCGACCGGCGCTTCGCGCGTCTGCAGGAGTTCATCGACCTCATCGACCTCCCCGAGTCCGGCGTCAACCCGCGCCGAGACGAGGTGCTCGACGTGCGCCGCCACATCGAGATCACGGCGAGCCGCATCGATCCCGAGGGCCGCGAGGTGAGCACGTACTCGACCCTCGGCGACAAGTCGGGCGGCGAGTCGCAGGAGCTCGTGGCGTTCATCGTGGGCGCCGCCCTGCGGTACCAGCTCGGCGATCAGACGCGCTCCTGGCCGCGGTTCGCGCCGGTCTTCCTCGACGAGGGATTCGTCAAGGCCGACAGCGCGTTCACGGGGCGCGCGATCCGCGCGTGGCTCGGCCTCGGCTTCCAGATCATCGTCGTGGCGCCGCTCGACAAGGTGACGACGCTCGAGCCGCACATGGGGCTCAACCTCTCGGTCACGAAGAACGACGCCGGCTACTCGTTCATCACGGCGTTCCGCGACGTCGCCCTACGCTGAGACCGGCGCGCCCTGCAGCGCGTGCACGACCGGAGCGAGCTCGGGTCGTGCAGCGGCCTCGTCCAGCACGCGCTCGAGCGTCTCGTCGTGGATGGGGCGCGCCCGCTCGAAGAGATCGCGTCCGGCGGGCGTGAGCTCGGTGTAGATGCCGCGGCGGTCGTCCGCGCAGAGGACGCGCGTGAGCAGCCCGCGGTCCTCGAGCCGGTTCACGAGCCGCGTCGTCGCGCTCGCGCTCAGGGCGGCGGCGCCCGCGAGCTGCTGCATCCGCATGTGCCACCCGTCCTGACGGCTCAGCGCGTCGAGCACCGTGTACTCGACGACCGAGAGCTCGACGGATGTCGCGAGCGCGCGCTCGAGGGCGGTCTCGATGAGGCCATGCAGGGCCGCGAGCGTGCGCCATCCCTGCGCGCGCACCTCGACCGCGTCGTCGGCGATTCCCATGTCTCCTCCAGATAGTTGCTTGCGCGTTGTATCCGCGTGTGGCAGTATTTCTCGGGCCGCTGCAAAATCCCGCGCGTGCAAGTAAACCGAGCATACCAGGAGACCCCTTCATGCCCCTCGGACTGATCGCCCTCGCCATCGGCGCCTTCGGCATCGGACTCACGGAATTCGTCATCATGGGCCTGCTGCCCGAGGTGGCACGCGAGTTCGCCGTCTCGGAGGCGGCCGCCGGATGGCTCATCTCGGGCTACGCGCTCAGCGTCGTGGTCGGCGCCCTCCTCCTCACGGCCGCGACCATCCGCCTCCCCCGCAAGGCCGTGCTCCTCAGCCTCGTCGTCCTCTTCATCCTCGGCAACGCGCTCACTGCGCTCGCACCCGACTACGCCACCGCCATGGCCGGGCGCGTCCTCGCCGCGCTCTGTCACGGCGCGTTCTTCGGCATCGGCTCGGTCGTCGCCGCGGGCCTGGTCGCGACCGAGAAGAAGGCCGGCGCGATCGCCATCATGTTCACGGGCCTCACGGCCGCGAACGTGCTGGGCGTGCCCTTCGGCACGTTCCTCGGCCAGGAGCTCGGCTGGCGCTCCACGTTCTGGGCGATCTCCGCGATCGGCCTCATCGCGCTCGCGGGCGTCGCGGCCCTCGTCCCGGCCATCCCCTCTCCCGAGGAGCGCGTGAGCCTGCGCCGCGAGCTGCGTGCGTTCCGCTCGACCCAGGTCTGGCTCTCGCTCGTCGTCACGGTCCTCGCGTTCGGCGGCATGTTCGGCGCCTTCACGTACATCGCGTACACGCTCACCGAGGTCAGCGGCTTCGCGGCAGGCGCCGTGCCCTGGCTGCTCGTGGTGTTCGGGGCCGGCCTCGTGCTCGGCAACGGCGTCGGCGGGCGGCTCGCCGACCGCGCGATCGACCGGACGCTCATCGTCTTCACTGCGGCGCTCGTCGTCGTGCTCGCGCTCTTCGCCCTGCTCGCCGGATCGCAGATCGCGACCGTCGTCGCCCTCTTCCTCATGGGCGGCTTCGGCTTCGGCACCGTCCCGGGCCTCCAGAGCCGCATCATGGCGTATGCCGGCCAGGCTCCGACGCTCGCCTCGGGCGCGAACATCGGCGCGTTCAACGTCGGCAACGCGCTCGGCGCGTGGGCCGGAGGCGTCGCGATCACCGCGGGCCTCGGCTACACCGCGCCGATCTGGGTCGGCGCCGCGATGACCGCCGCCGCCCTGGCCGTGCTCGCCGTGGCAGCCGGGATGGCGCGCACCCGGGTCGCCGCCGACGCGGTCGCGGTCGCGGCCTGACCGCAGGAGGAGAATAGAGGGGATGGCTCCTCCCTCCTTCCTGCGCGACCTCTTCCGCATCCAGCCGGCGCGCGGGGAGTGGACCGTGGCCATCCGGACGGCGCTGTCCGTGCTGCTGCCCCTCCTCGTGCTCTGGGGAGCCGACCGGCTCGACTGGGCGATGTACGCGTCGTTCGGCGCGCTGTCGTCGATCTTCGGCCGGACCCTCCCCCTCCCCGAGCGGCTGCGGTCGCAGGCGGAGGCGGGGCTGACGCTCATCCTCGCGATCCTCCTCGGCGTCGCGGTGGCGCTCTCGCCCGGACGGGAGTGGCTGCTCATCCCGGTCGCGGCCGTGTTCGCGACCGGGATCGCGGTCGTCTCGCACCGACGCAACTGGCACCCGCCCGGCGTGCTCTTCCACGTCTTCGCGCTCGGCGCGTGCGCCTCGACCGCCCGCACTGTCGCCGACCTCGTGCCCGCCGCGCTCGTGTCGGCCGCCGCCCTCGCGCTGAGCCTCGCGCTCACCTATCTGACCTCGCTCGGTCGCCACCTCTGGCGGCGCCACGTCGCGCGCGTCGCGCAGACCTGGCCGCGCCGCCCCGCGGACCCCGGCACCCTGCCTGGCGACGGCCCCGAGTGGCCGCTGCGGCACTACCTCGTCCGGTACGGACTCGGCGTCGTGCTCGCGGGCTCCGTCGCGACCGCGATCGGCATCGGCCATCCGTACTGGGCGATCGTCTCGGTCGTCGTCCCGATGGCGGCGCCGACGGCATCCGCGCGCCTCCTCCGCGGCACGCAGCGCGTCGTCGGGACCCTCGTCGGCGTGCTCATCACGTGGGCCGTGCTGGCCTTCGCGCCGCCGCCGCTCGCCCTCATCCTCATCATCGCGGTGATGCAGCTCGGCGCCGAGCTGTTCATCGGCCGGAACTACACGGTCGCGCTGCTCTTCATCACACCGCTCGCGCTGTGCATGGTGCAGCTCGGCCATCCGCTGCCGGTGACGCAGCTCATGGCGGACCGCGCGATCGAGACCGTGCTCGGCGTCGCCGTCGCGATGGCCATCACGCTGATCACCCGCGAGCGCCGTCAGCGCGGCGACGCGGAGTAGGCGCCGTCGACGTCAGTCGATCGGGCAGACCGCCTTCTCGGCGACGACGGCGTGGAAGTCCTCCGCGGTCCACGGGAGGCCGAACTCGGGCTGCTCCTGGCCGTCCGCGGCCGGCGCCTTCGACGCGATCGCCGCGAGCTCCTTCGCGAGCGCGCCCACGAGATCCGCGCCGGCGGCCGAGTTGTTGAGCGCGACGGCGACGGTCATGCCCGTCTGCGGGTCGGCGTACACGCTCGTCAGGTACCCGAGCGCCGCGCCCTTCTGGCCGACGAGGCTGCCCGCGATGTACGCGCCGCTGACGTAGTCGTCGCCCTCGTAGGGCAGCGCCTTCGACCAGCGCTCCGTGCGCTCGCCCTCATCGTCGACCGACGCGAGCGCGAGCGACTGCCCGAAGCGGGCGAGATCGCCGATCGTGCTCGTCGCGCCCGAGTCGGTGAAGCCGATGCTCGACGAGCTCGTCGTGTACTCCTTCGGCGCGACGCAGCCGGCCTCGCGATCCGCGCCGTCCGAGATCCAGCCGCGCAGCGCGGGCTCCCCCGGCTCGGCGGCCGCGTCCTTGGGGAGCTCGGTCGCGGTCAGGTCGAGCGGCTCGACGAGGTACTCCTCGAACAGCGTGTGCATGCTCTCGCGGGTCGCGTGCTCGAGGGCCATGCCGAGGAGGATGTACCCGGCGTCCGAGTCGCGGACCTCCGCGCCCACGCGCCCCCGTTCGGCGATGCCGGTCGCGGCGAGCTCACGCGGGTTCCACTCGCGCTTCGGCGTGGCCGTGAACTGCGGGGAGAGGCGGTCGCGGCCGTCGCCCAGGCCCGACGTGCCGTCGCAGAGCTGCTGGAGGGTGACGTCGGAGAGATTGGGAACGCTCGACACCCACTCGCTCACGGGGTCGTCGAGGGCGACGACGCCCTCGTCGGCGACCCGATAGAGCACGTCGCACGTCATCGCCCGGGTGACCTCGCCGACGCGGAAGCGCATGTCGGTCGTGACGGGCTCGTCCGAGTCGGGGCCGGTCGTGCCGATGCCCTCGACCCAGGCCCCCGCCCACGGGATCCAGACCGAGACGAGGGCGCCCGATGCTCCGGCACCCTGCATCGCGTGGTCCACCGCCGCCTCGAGCTGCTCGACGGTCTTCTTCGGAAGCTCCGACGAGGCGATCGGCACCTCCGATCCGGCAGCCGCAGCGCTCGCCGTGCAGCCGGACGCCGCGAGCGCGATCGCCGCGAGTCCCGCGAGGACCGCCGAGGCGCGCGCCATCCGCGCGCGCACAGTGGATTTCCGCATTCCACAACCCCCCAGTTGCTCCGAGGTCGAGTTTAGGCGACCCTTGCCCGGGATCCCGGCGAGGATGCAGAACCGTGACGTTCCGCGGCGCTCAGCCCGTCGCCGCCGAGCGCATGCCCGCCGCGTCGCGCTCCCACGCGGCCCGCATGAACCGGCGGACGTCCTCGTCGACGCGGATGTCGGATGGCCGCAGGGGGCGGGTGAGGTACAGGCCGTCGAGCGACGTGAGGCGCGAGAGCGCGACGTACGTCTGCCCGGGGGCGAAGGCGCCTGAGCCGAGATCGACGATCGCGCGGTCGTAGGTCTTCCCCTGCGACTTGTGGATCGTGACGGCCCACGCGAGGCGGAGCGGGAACTGCGTGAACTCGGCGACCACGTCGCGGCTGAGCTTCTTCGACGCCGCGTCGTACGAGTAGCGGTGCTTCTCCCACACGGTCGGCTCGACGTCGAACTCCTCGCCGTCGACCTCGACGCGCACGGAGTCGCCCATGATGCGGGTGACGATGCCGATCGTGCCGTTCACCCAGCGCGGCCCGTCGGGGCCCGACACGTCGTTGCGGAGGAACATCACCTGCGCGCCGACCTTGAGCTTGAGCTGCTCGTCGGCCGGGTACACGTCACCGCGGCCGAAGTCGCCGCTGATCTCGGCGACCGCGGTCTGCTCTCTCCCGGCCAGTGCGGCGAGGTGCTTCGCGTTGATCGCGTTCACGCGGTCGTTGCGCGTCGCGAGCGTGATCACGGGATCGGAGGGGTCGGCGGGCGGGGTGCGCGCGCCCGCGCGGTTGAGCTTATCGGCGATGTCGGCGGTGACGCGCCCGTACCGGACCGCGTTCAGCATCGCCTTGAACCCGTCGTCGGACTGACGGTGGATGTGGGTGAGCTCACGGATGTGCAGATCCGCTCCGTGGCGCCCCAGGTCGATGAGCCCGTCGCCGCCCGGTTCGGCCCCGGCCCACACGTGGGCGTCGAAGAACCAGAAGGAGCGGTAGTGGTCGGCGATGTAGCGCGCCTCGTCGCCGCGCGGCGGGACGGGGGCGAGCTGGTAGGGGTCGCCGAACATGACCACCTGCACGCCGCCGAACGGCTCGCGCCGTCGGCCGCGCGCCTGCCGGAGCGACCGGTCGATGGCGTCCATGAGGTCGGCGTTGACCATCGAGATCTCGTCGATCACGAGCGTGTCGATCGCGTTGAGAAGCTTGCGGGTCGCGTCGCTCTGCTCGAGATCCTGGTCGGCGATGAGCCCGATCGGGAGCTTGAAGAGCGAGTGGATGGTCTGGCCCTCGACGTTGAGCGCCGCGACGCCTGTCGGCGCGCAGATCGCGATCTGCTTGCTCGTGTGCCACGTGAGGTGGCGCAGCAGGGTCGACTTGCCCGTGCCCGCGCGCCCCGTGATGAAGACATGCTCGCGCGTGTCCTCGATGAGGCGGAACAGGGCTTCCTGCTCCGCCGACAGAGCAGGTGCGGTCACCCTTCCATCGTAGAGAGGTGAACGCGGCCCGGTTCCGGCACTCCACAGCCGTTCGCAGGCTCCGCCCGGCGTGTCGTTCCTAGACTGGCCGCATGGAGCAGGCCGTGACCGATGCCGCGCCCTCGCGCGGAGGGTCGGCCGACGCGCCCTCCCCGGCCACGGCCATCCGCCGGCGCGAGCGGGGGCGCACCGCCGAGGTGGCGGGCTTCGTCGTCGTCGGGCTGCTCCTCGTCGCGGCGATCGCCGCGGGCTTCGCGGCCCTGTATCGCGTCTTCTGGGGCCCGGAGGCCTTCGTGGAGCGGTACGTCGGGATGCTCGCCGACGGGCGCGCGGCCGACGCGCTCACGATCCCCGGCGTCGCCGTCGACTCGGCGGATCTCGAGGCCGCCGGGATCCCGACGACCGTGAGCGACGCGCTGCTGCGCGGATCGGCGCTGTCCGACGACCTCGGCGACGTGAAGGTGATCGCGTCGCGGATGTCCGAGGGCGTCGTCGAGGTGACCCTCTCGTTCTCCGCGGCGGGCCAGGAAGGGCGCTCCACGTTCCGCGTCGAGCAGGACGGATGGTCGGGCCTCGTCCCGGCCTGGCGCTTCGAGACGACGCCCCTCGCCGTGCTCGATGTGACGGTGCGCGGCTCGATGCGCTTCACGGTCAACGGGTTCGAGCTCGACAAGCGGCAGGTCTCGCCCGACGGGGCCGACGCCGCGCCCCTCGATCCGGTCTCGATGCTCGTGTTCGCGCCGGGCGCGTACGCCGTCTCGGTCGACACGTCGGCCGCGCAGGCCGCGCCCGTCCGCGCGCTCGCACAGCAGTCCCTCGCGGCGGTCCCCGTCGACGTGCAGGCGCGCCCGACCGACGAGTTCAACGACATCATCACGGGTCAGGTGCACGACTTCCTCGAGCAGTGCACGACGCAGCGGGTGCTTCAGCCGACCGGCTGCCCGTTCGGCTACGAGACCTACGAGCGCGTGATCACGCCGCCCACCTGGTCGATCGCCGCGCAGCCGAACGTCGCCGTCGTGCCGGACGGCGCGTACTGGGCGATCGCGCCCGCCGGCGCGATCGCCCACATCGAGATGGACGTGCAGTCGATCTACGACGGCTCGATCTTCCACGTGAGCCAGGACGTGACCTTCACGATCGACGGGGCCATCGACATCCTGCCCGACGGCTCCGCCGCGATCAGCATCGGGTCGCCGGACGTCTAGGCTTCACGTCCCGACGCGGGCGACGAGAGATGCCGCGTAGCCGCCCGTCGCATCGCCCGTGAGGGTCGCGACCTGCAGCGCGCCGCCGTCGTCGCCGAACACGTTGTCGCTCGCGAGCGTCACCTGAGCGAGATTCGCGGTCGAGCCCTCGTACCCGGCGAGCGCGTACACGGTCTCGCACGCGGCCTGCGGAAGCGCGAGCTGCGACGTCGCGATCGCGTTCGCCGAGTCCGAGATCGACGCCGCGTCGGGGTACACCTCGAAGTGGATGTGGGGCCAGCGCCCTGTGTAGCACGCGGGGAAGATCGACGTGAAGGTCACCTGCCCGTTCGCGTCGGCGATCTGGACGCCTCGGAGGTAGGTGACGTCCTCGACGCCGGACGAGTACATGGAGTAGCGGCCCTGCGCGTCGCAATGCCAGGCGTACACGGCCACGCCCTCGAACGGCGCGTCGCCGTTCGCCATGTCGGTCAGCCGCAGAGTGAAGGTCAGGGGGACGCCCTCGGCGGTGGCCGACCCGTCGATCGATGACGTGATGTCGCTGCGGATGATGCCCGAGTCCGCAAGCGCATCGGGCCCGTTCGACCCGTCCCCCGGATAGGGCCCAGCCGTCTCGTCGGGGATCTCGCCGTCGGGGAGCGCGGCCTCCGTCGAATCGGCCGTTGCCGTCGGCGTCGGGGTGGACGTGCTCGTGGAGGTGTCCGATGTCGCGCTCGGGGTCGAGGTGCGCGTCGAGCTCGTCGCGGCGGGCGCGCAGGCCGCGAGGGTCGCGGCGCCCACGCCGACTCCGACGAGGCTGAGGATGCCTCGCCGGCTGACGAGCGTTCTGAGGTCGAAGCCGGCACCCTGGTCCACGACCTCCTCGTCCGGTCGGGCGAGGAGCCGGCCCTCGTAGGCCGGCCCGTCAGGGGTCTGCTCGGGCTCGGGAATGCGCGCCATGATCCGTCTCCTTGTCTCGCGGCCGCCCGCTTGGGGGCGGTGATGCGTCCATGCTGGAGAACGGCGCTATGCGCGGCCGTTCACCGGTCTGTGAACGGCCTATGAGGGCTGAGGGTCAGAGCCCGCGACGGCGGTCGCGCTCGGCCAGACGGGCGAGGCGGGCGTTGTACTCCTCGAGCTCGGCGTCGCCCGTGCGGTCGGCGTGGCGATCGGCGCGCTTCTGCGTCCGCTCGTCGCTGCGGCTCCACTGGATCGCGACGATGACGGCCGTGATGAGCGTCGGGATCTCGCCGATCGACCACGCGACGCCGCCGCCCGTGTACTGGTCCTCGAGCGGGGTGGCGCCCCACGTGCGGCCCATCGCGCCGAACCACTCCGCGACCATGAGACCCGAGTGGCTCATGATCGAGATGCCGAAGAACGCGTGCATCGCCATGGTGACGATGAGGGTGACGAGACGCCCCGCGTACGGCAGGCGGTACGGCACCGGGTCGATGCCCACGAGCGACATGACGAAGAGGTAGCCCGACAGCAGGAAGTGGACGATCATCCACTCGTGGCCCAAGTGGTCGTACAGCGACCACCGGAACAGGTCGGTGTAGTAGAAGGCCCACAGCGACCCGATGAAGATGCCGGCCGCGACGAGCGGGTGCGTGATGACGCGGGCGAACGGGCTGTGCACCGCCCACAGGATCCACTCGCGGCCGCCGCGCGTGGCATCCTCGCGCTTGCGGATGGCGCGCGCCGCGAGCGTGACCGGTGCGCCGGGCACGAGGAGCAGCGGGATGGCCATGCTCAGCAGCATGTGCCCGAGCATGTGCATGCTGAAGAGGTAGTCGCCGTACGCCGTGAGCGGCCCGCACGTCACCCAGACGAGCAGGACCATGCCGATCGTCCACAGCACGGTGCGGTGCACGGGCCACGCGTCGCCGCGCGCACGCAGGCGCCGCACCCCCGCGTAGTAGAAGAAGAGCCCGAAGCCCGCGACGAACACCCACAGCAGGTCGACGTCCCACGCGGTGAGCCAGCGCGCAGGCGTCAGCTCGGGCGGCAGCGGCGCCTCGGTGAGGATCTCGGCGGGCGTCGACTGCGGCGCCGAGACCTCCCCGACCGGCGGCGACGTGCGCGCGAGCGCGGCGGCCGCTCCGCTCGCGATGCCCATGAACGCGAGCTCGACGGCGACGAGACCCCAGAACGCGCCCGCGCCATCCGCCGCCCGCGCGAGCAGCCGACGGCGGTAGAGCGCGCCGAGGAGGCCCATCGCGAGCAGTGCGACGATCTTCGCGATGAGGATGGCCCCGTACGGGGTGAGCAGCTGGTCCCACTGCCCGATGGAGGTGAGGGTTCGCGCGTAGCCCGAGACCGCGACGACGACGAACGCGGCGAGCGCCAGCGACGAGTAGCGCGCGAGAAGCGGGCCCAGGCGCCCCTCCTCCATGGCGGGGCGCAGGATGACGAGCAGGAGCAGGCCGCCGAGCCAGACCGCCGCGGCGACGATGTGCAGGGTCAACGCGGTCACGGTCGCGTCGTGGCCCGCGAGGTCGCCCGAGTGGCCCTGGGTGGCCATCGGGACGAGCGTGATGGCCGCGAGGACGGCGGTGAGGAGCGTCGGGGTCCACGAGCGGATGGCGAACGCGAGGATCGTGACGACGGCCGCGAGGACGGTCGTCAGGAGCCAGGCGCTGCCGAGCTCGGTCTGCGTGAGGAAGCGGCCGAGCTGCGCACCGAACTCCGCGCCGAGGCTGAGCTGCGGGTTGAACGACGACAGGAACGTCAGGAACCCGACCGCGCCGCTCGAGAGGGTGAGGACGGCCGCGCCGATCGACGCCGTGTCGAGCGCGACGTCGAACTCGCGCTCCTGCGCGCGCAGCCCGAAGAGCGCGAGCACCAGCGCGCCGAGCATCGTCGCCGCCGCCAGGTTGACGACGAGCTTCGCGATCGGGAGGCCCCAGCGGACGAAGGCGCCGGGGTCGGCGCTGAACCGCTCGGCGGCACCGCCGCCGATCACGAGACCCGCGATGACGGCTGCGATCGCCGCGACGACGAGGATGAGGGGCCCAGCGGCCCGCAGCGCGCGCGGGTTCACCCCTCAACCCTATGCGCGCGCCCCTGGGCGGACGCCGCGCGGGGCATGTCCGGATCGTTCACCCTTCCGTGGGGGCATGCGAAAGGGCGCCGTCCCGGAGGACGGCGCCCTTTCGACGCGGCAGACGTCTTACTTGACGGCGGCCTTGAGCTTCGAGCCCGCGGTCACCTTGACGCGCTTGCCCGCGGGGATGGCGATCTCCTCGCCGGTCTGCGGGTTGCGGCCGGTGCGGGCGGCGGTGTCGACCTGCTCGAACGCGATCCAGCCGGGGATCGAGACCTTCGCGCCCTTGGCGACGGACTCGGAGACCGAGGTGAACAGAGCGTCGAGGACGCCCGAGACGGCGGCCTGGCTCTGACCGGTGGCGCTGGCGATGCTCGCGACGAGCTCGGTCTTGGTGATGGTCTTGTCGGCCATGTCATCCTCCAGCGGCGTGAGGACGCCGCGACGTTTCAACGGACCGCAGGCGTTTGCCTCCGGTGGTCTTGCGACCGTGATGAATGTACCAACGCGCCCCGGAATTCCGCGGATTCTCGCGGCTTTCCGCGCGATTCGCCCGGCGTGTCGCCCCTCGGATGTGACGGATGTGACGGAAGTGACGGTTCGCGAGGCGGGAAAAGGAAGAGGGCGGGACTCCCGAAGGAGTCCCGCCCTCTCGCCGAAGCGGGTGCTTACCAGCTCGACTTGGTCACGCCGGGCAGCTCGCCACGGTGCGCCATGTCGCGGAAGCGGACACGCGAGATGCCGAACTTCGTCAGCACGCCACGGGGGCGGCCGTCGATGACATCGCGCGAGCGGAGACGCACGGGCGACGCGTTGCGGGGCAGCTTCTGCAGGCCCACGCGAGCGGCCTCGCGCTGCTCGTCCGTCGCGTTCGGGTCGACGAGCTGCTTCTTCAGCTCGAGGCGCTTCGCCGCGTAGCGGTCGACGACGGCCTTGCGCTGCTCGTTGCGAGCGATCTTGCTCTTCTTCGCCATGATTAACGCTCCTCGCGGAAGTCGACGTGCTTGCGCACGACCGGGTCGTACTTCTTCAGCACGAGGCGGTCGGGGTTGTTGCGGCGGTTCTTCTTGGTCACGTACGTGTAGCCCGTGCCCGCGGTCGAACGCAGCTTGATGATGGGACGGACGTCCTGAGCCTTCTTCGCCATTAGAGCTTCACACCCTTCGCGAGCAGGTCCTTCACGACCGATTCGATGCCGCGGACGTCGATCACCTTGATGCCCTTGGCGGAGACGTTCAGCGTGACCTTACGGCCGAGCGACGGAACGTAGTACGTCTTCTTCTGCACGTTCGGGTCGAAGCGGCGCTTCGTCCGTCGGTGCGAGTGCGAGACATTGTGACCGAAGCCGGGTACGGCACCGGTCACCTGGCACACAGCAGCCATGGTTCACTCCTTCACTACCGTGGAGCCGGACGGCTCCACCCAAGATCTCTTGTCTGCGCAGCCGTCACCCACCCGGAGACCGGGCTGTGTACAGGTGGGGCCGCACGAACTGCGCGCAGGAGTGCACGCAGACAAACGTCGATCCTAGCACAGCCGGGCGTGTCGCCCGAATCGGAGCGCAAGGACCCCTGCCCGCTCCTCCATCTCCCCCTTGACGCAGCATTTCCAACGTTGGAATACTGGCGACGCGCTCGGAGCCGAGCGCATCCATCACCTCGACGAGGAGGTCTCATGGCCGCATTCCCCCGCCCGCACCGCAGACGACGCGCCGGCATCGCCCTCGCGCTCGCCTTCGCGGTCGCCCTCGCGCCGCTGGTCGCCCCCGGCGGCGCCGAGCCGACCGCCGCGGCGACGTATCCGAATCCCGGATACGTCACCGGCTCGACCTACACGCACGACCCCGAGGTCGTGAAGAAGCCCGACGGCACCTACCTGCTCGCGCAGACCGGCGACAACATCCCCCTGAAGACCTCGGGCGACCGCACCGCCTGGGCCGACGCGGGCGTCGCCTTCCCCGGCGGCATGCCGTGGGTGCACGGCTACACGAACGGGACGAACACGGTGTGGGCGCCCGACATCACCTATGCCAACGGCAAGTACTACCTCTACTACTCGGCGTCGACCTTCGGCTCCAACAACTCCGCGATCTTCCTCGCGACGAGCACGAGCGGCGCTCCGGGCACCTGGACCAACCAGGGCGCGATCATCTCGTCGACGACGTCGAACGACTGGAACGCGATCGACCCGAACCTCGTGATCGACCACACGGGACGATGGTGGCTGTCGTTCGGATCCTTCTGGTCGGGCATCAAGATGATCCGCCTCAGCAACGTGTCCGGCCTCCGGCTCGACAGCACGTTCGCGAGCATCGCGGGGCGCGGCGGCGGCGCGATCGAGGCGCCGACCATCCACTACCGCGACGGGTACTACTACCTCTTCGTGTCGTTCGACCGCTGCTGCCAGGGCGCCGCGAGCACGTACCGCGTCATGGTCGGCCGCGCGACGTCGGTCACGGGGCCGTATCTCGACCGCAACGGCGTCGCCATGACCGCGGGCGGCGGAACGGAGATCCTCGCGAGCCACGGATCGATCCACGGTCCCGGGCACCAGGCCGTGCTCGCCGACGCGGACGCCGACGTGCTCTTCTACCACTACTACGACGACGCGGGCGCCTCGCGCCTCGGCATCAATCTGCTCGGCTACTCGGGCGGATGGCCCTACGTGTACTGAGCCGCTGAGGCGCGTGCGCCGTCCACGGGCGGCGCACGCGCCTCAGCGCGGCTCGACGGCTCCGCGGCCCGGGCGGAACGCCGACACGGTCGGGTCTCCCGGGATCCAGAAGCGCCACGGGAACGCGCTCGTGCCCGCGAGGCCCGCGACGCCCACGCGCGGCCCCGAGACGAACCCGATCGGATGGTCCCGCAGCTGCAGGCGGGCGGTCGCGCCGGCCTGCGGCTCGCCGGTCACGGCATCGATCCCGTCGTGCACGGGGTACCGCAGCCCGACGGCGTCGCCCAGGCGACCGGGGCCGCGGGCGAGATCCCGATCCGTGCGCGCAACGCCGCGCTCCTCGCGCCGCCGGCGCGCGACATCCGCACCCTCCACGATCTCCCCGGCGCGCAGGAGGACTCCGCCGGCCTCTCCCTCGGGGCCGCAGACGACGTTGACGCACGAGTGGATGCCGTGACTGAGGTAGACGTAGAGATGGCCGGGCTCGCCCCACATCGTCGCATTGCGGGCGGTGCGCCCCATGCGGGCGTGCGAGCCGGCGTCATGGACGTCGCCCGTGCCGAGTCCGTGATACGCCTCGACCTCCGTCAGCCGCACGACGACGTCGTCGCCGTCGATCGTCGTCGCGAGGAGCCCGTCGAGGAGCCTGGGCGCGACCTCGACGGGAAGACCGCGCAGCTCTTCCCGCGTCGCCGCGTGGAGACCGTCGGTCATCCGGTCACTGAGTCCCACGGGCCGACGTCGCACCAGCTGATGCCGAAGCCCGACAGGTTCGAGACCTCCTCGCCGGTCTCGATCTCGATGATGTGGGTCTCGAGCGTCGTCGGCAGCGGCTGCAGGGCGTCGTAGTCGTAGCGGTTCGTCGTGAGATCCGGAGCGACGAGAGCCGCCGCGTACCGGCCGCTCGGCGACACGCACGTCTGGAGCAGGCCATCCGCGCCCGTCGCCTCGAGCAGCGTCCGCGACGCGCCCTCGTCGTCGACGTACGCGACCAGCTGCGCCTCGGGCGTGCCATCCGCTCCGAGCCGGACGAATTCCCGGACGGTCCCTCCGCCGGGCACGGGCAGCACACGACCCGGCTGCCCGAGGTCGTCTGACGGCTCGACGAGGTCGGTCTCGTCGCCGGTGGTGAGGTCGAGCTGCACGCCGCCGGCGACATCCAGGCGCTCGATGAACGCCGTGTACGTGCCGCGCGTGACGGCGTCGATCGCGAACGCCGTGCCGAGAGCGGTCGGCGACGGATTCTCGGCGGCCGGGTCGTAGACGATGAGGTCGCCCGCGAAGTTCACGAACAGCAGCGCGGAGGAGTCGGGCACGAAGCGCCAGCTCGCGATGCTCGGCTCCTCGTCGCCGACGACCATCGGCTCGGGCTCCGCATCTGGCTCGCGGAGGTCTGCGGTGAAGAGCACGCTCGCCCGCCCCTCGGTCTCGCTCAGCTGCAGGTCGGTGTAGGTGTATCCGACGAGCTCGCCGCGGCTGGAGACCTGGAGGCCGGTGATCGTGCCCTCGCCCGGCAGCGGCATCCTCTCCGCGTGCGAACCGTCGCGGTCGGCGACGTAGAGCGCCGAGGCGTCGTCCTCGCGCACCGAGACGACGAGGTGCTCGCCCGTGACCCGGAAGTCGTCGATCGACGCCGCCGTGTAGACGGGCACCGCCGCGTCGCCCGAGATGTCGCTGCGGAAGATCGTGTCGTCGCCGTCTGCGTCGCGCTGCAGGAGGAAGATCTCCGCGGGCGGCGTGGTGAACGTCGTCTCGAGCGTCGCCGCCGGCCCGCCGCCCACGCTCTCCGCGCCGTCGATCGTGACCGTGTACTCGGTGTCGTCGTCGAGAGGCACGGTGAACCGCACGCCCACCATGCGCCCGGCCGCGGCGACCGTGAACGGGGTCTCAGGAGAGACGGTGACCTGCGACGCGTCGATCTCGGCGAGGGCCTGGTTCGCGGTGAGGACGACGCGGCTCCCCGAGGCCTGCGTGGCCGCCTCGGCGTCGACCTCGACCGTGCTCACGCGCGGCCCCTGCGTGAGGCTCACGGCCGCGCCGCCGCCGGCGAGCACCCCGAGCACGCCGAGCACCGCGAGCATCGCCGCGACGAAGCGGCGAGGCCGCGCGGATGGCTCGGGCTCCGCGGGGCGGGACGGTGCGGGCTGAGGCGGTTCGGGCTCGGGCGGCTCGGGGGCTCGCGCGGCCTCGGGGGCTCGCGCGGCCTCGGTCCGCTCGCGCAGCTCCCGGCGGCTGAGAGGACGCCCGCCGTCAGTACTCATACGGATCTTCCGGTGCGTCGACGGCCGTGATGGTCTCGGGCTCGATGGAGAGCGCGCCCGACGCGTCGGCGGCGATCGTGCCGGTGACCTCGATCCACTCGCCGACGGCGAGGCTGGCCGTGCCCTCGGGCACCGACACCGGAACGGAGGCGGGCTGCGCGTCGATCACGCAGTGCGTGATGACGAGGCGCCCGAGGCGGACGCCGTCGGGGCTCTCCTCGTCGGGCGTGACGAAGCCCGTGAGGGTCACCTCCTTGCCCGCATAGGCGTCGGGGTTCGTCGCCGTCGCGAAGACGGTCGACCACTCCCCGATGCCGAACCCGCTCGTGTCGCCGCTCGCGGCCAGGGTGACGGTGTCGGCTCCGGCGAAGAGCGGCGGCGTGCCCGTGTCGCGGTCCATCGCGAGCTCGACCGACAGCGAGGCCGGCGGGAGGACGAGCGCCGCGACCGCGACGGCCGATGCCGCCACACCGCCGACCACGACCGCCGCCGCCCCTGCGACGCGCCGCGTCCCGGTGACTCGCCGCACCCCTGCGACCCCACGTGCCCCTGCGCCGTGCCGCCCCTCTGCATGTCTCACTCCCGGCGGGTATGGCGGTCGGTTTCCCGCGGCGATCGAGACATGCTGATCGGGGTGGTGCCCGTCGGCCGGGGCGTGAACGTGGTCGTGGTGGGCGTGGCCGTGGCCGTGGGCGTCAGCGTGATCGTGGGCGCCACCGGGGCCGTGGTCGTGGCCGTGGTCGGCCTCGGCGCCGAGCGGGAGCGCGAACGACCACACCGTGCCCACGAGCGCGAGCACGGCCATCCCGACCGCGAACCAGGTCTGCGCGGGGTTGATGTAGAGCTGCAGCCGGCCGGCGACGGCGAGCCCGATCGTCACGACGGCGAGCACGGCCGCGAGGCCCACGCCGAGCCAGCGTGCGCCCGCCTTCCGCACGGCGGCCGTCCGATCGTCACGCAACGAGATTCACCCCGATCCCGATGACGAAGGCCGACAGCAGCACGACCGCCACGATGCCCGCGAGGACGCGCGCCGTGAAGGTCGTGCGCATGAGCGCGAGCATCTTCACGTCGACGATCGGCCCGACGAGCAGGAAGGCGACGAGCGAGCCAGACGAGAACGTCGAGGCGAACGAGAGCGCGAAGAACGAGTCGACGTTCGAGCAGATCGCGACGGTCATCGCGAGGAGGATCATCGCCACGATCGACAGCACGGGGTTCGAGCCGATCGCGATGAGCACGCTGCGAGGGATGAGCACCTGCACGGCTCCCGCGATCGCCGACCCGATGACGAGCGCCGGCATGACCGCGCGCAGCTCGACGACGAACTGGGCGAGGCTGCGACGCGCGCGGTCGCCCTGCTCGCCCGCGACGACCTCGCACGTGTCGCGGAAGCGATCGGTGAGGATGCGCTCCGGATCAGGATGGCGGCTGTACAGCCATCCGATGAGGTTCGCGATGAGGAAGCCGCCGACGAGCCTCGCCACGAGGATGCCGCCGTCCCACCCGAACGCCTGATGCGTCGTCAGGATCACGATCGGGTTGACGATCGGCGCCGCCACGAGGAAGGTCAGGGCGTCGGCCGGGGTGAGCCCGCGCATGAGGAGCCCCCGTGCGAACGGCACATTCCCGCATTCGCATACCGGGATGAGCATGCCGAGGAGCGACAGCACCGCCCGCCGCGCCCAGCCCTGCCGCGGGAGCGCGCGCTCGATCACGTGCGCAGGCACCCACACCTGGACGACGATCGACAGGAGCACGCCGAGCACGACGAACGGGAGCGACTCGATGAGCACGCTCAGCGAGAGCGTGAGGCCGTCCTGCGCGCGCGTGGGCAGCGGCTGCGGGAAGAGCGCGGGCGCGAGCGCGTCGATGAGGAACAGCGCCGCGACGACCGCGAGCCCCGCTCCCAGCCCGATCGCGAGACGGCTCCGGGATGTCGGCGGCTGCGCGGGGCGCTCGCGCGTCGTGACGGACGTCACGCCGAGGCGGCGTCCTTCTCGGCCGCGCACTCGGCGCAGATCCCGAAGATGTCGATCATGTGCTCGGCCTCGCGGAAGCCGTGCTTGGCGGCGGTCTCCTGTGCCCACCGCTCGACCGGCGGGGCCTCGATCTCGACGGCCTTTCCGCAGCGGCGGCAGATCAGGTGGTGATGATGCCCCTGCGAGCATGCGCGGTAGAGCGCCTCGCCGTCCGGGCTCTGCAGCGTGTCGGCCTCGCCCGTGGCCGTCAGCCCCGCGAGCGCGCGGTACACCGTCGCGAGCCCGATGCCCGTGTTCTCGTCGCGCAGGGCCGCGTGCAGCGCCTGCGCGCTGACGAATCCCTCGGCGTCGCTGAGGGCGTCGCGCACGCGCTCGCGCTGCCACGTGTTCCGCTGGGCCATACGAGAGATTCTAGGCCGGGCGCCTATGCGATGCTCGGGGCAGCGCTGGGCGCCGACTGAGCATCGCCGGTGCGCAGGGCCCGATCGCGACGCCACGAGATGAGGCGGCACGCGCCCCAGATCGCGAAGGAGATCGTCGTGATGTAGGGGCTCACCGGCAGGGTTCCCGCGATCGCGAGGAGGATGCCGCCGACCGCCGAGACGAATCCGAACAGCGCCGACAGGAGCGGCACGGCGAGCGGACCGTGGCTCACCCGCATCGCCGCCGCCGCGGGCGTCACGAGCAGGGCCATGACGAGCAGGGCGCCGATGATGTGCACGGCGACCGCGACGATGAGGCCCAGCAGCAGCATGAACAGGATGCTCACGCGCCGGGTCGGCACGCCGCGCGCCTCGGCCGACTGCGGGTCGAGGGAGTCGAAGCGCAGCGGATTCCAGATGAGCAGCAGGCCCGCGAAGACGATCGCGCTGATGAGGATGAGCCAGCCGAGGTCGGGGCTCGAGACCGAGACGATCTGGCCCGTGAGCAGGCTGAAGCGATTCGCGCTGCGGCCCTCGTAGAGCGACAGGAAGAGGATGCCGATGCCGAGCCCGAAGGGCATGAGCACTCCGACGACGGAGTTGCGGTCGCGCGCCTTCGCACCGAGGGCGCCGATGATGAGCGCGGCTGCCACGGCGCCGAGCAGCGACCCCATCACGACGCTGCCGCCGAAGAGGAGCGCGGCGGCGGCGCCCGCGAACGACAGCTCGCTCACGCCGTGCACGGCGAACGCCATGTCGCGCTGCATGATGAAGACGCCGATCAGCCCGCCCACGATGCCGAGGGCCGCCGCGGCGATGATCGAGTTCGACACGAGCTGCAGCAGGGCGCCGTAGTCGTCGAACGAGAAGACGTCGCTCCACTCGACGCCGGGCAGGATGCGCGGGCTCATGCGTGCGCCTCCGCGTCATGGTGGGCGTGGTCGTGGTGCTCGTGCGGATGGTGCGGCTCGGCGTCCGGGATCCCCACGACCACGAGGCGGCCGCCCGCGCGCAGCACCTGCACGGGAGCGCCGTAGAGGTCGCTCAGCACCTCGGTGCGGAGCACCTCGTCGGGAGCGCCGAACGTGAAGCGGCCGCCCGCGATGTAGAGGATGCGGTCGACCGAGTCGAGGATCGGGTTCACGTCGTGCGTCACGAACAGCACCGCGGCGCCGTGCTCGGCGCGCTCGCGGTCGATGATCGCCGTCACGGCGCGCTGGTTCGCGAGGTCGAGGCTCGAGAGCGGCTCGTCGCACAGGAGCAGACCCGGCGCGTCGGCGAGCGCCTGCCCCACCCGCAGCCTCTGCTGCTCGCCGCCCGAGAGCGACCCGACCGGATCATCCGCGTACCGCGTCGCGCCGACCGCCTCGAGCAGCGCATCCACGCGCGCGCGGTCGCCGCGCCGCGGGATCGGCAGGCCGAACCGTGAGCCGCTGACGCCGAGCGCGACGAGGTCGCGGGCGCGCAGGCTCGTTCCCGGGGTGAACGGCCGCTGCTGCGGGATGTACCCGATGCGGCGGTTGCCCTTGCGGACGGGCTTGCCCTCGACGCGGATCGAGCCGGCGCTGAGCTGCCGGAGACCGAGGATCGCGCGCAGGAGCGTGGTCTTGCCGGACCCGCTCGGCCCGAGCACGGCGACGAACTCGCCGGGACGGATGGCGAGGTCGAGCCCCGACCACAGCTCGCGTCCGCGCAGGCGGAGGGCGGCTCCGGAGATCTCGAGGACGGGTTCGGGCATGACGGTCAGCCTAGTCCCGGATTGATAATCGTTCTCCGTGAGAGCGGGAACTCCCCCGCCGCGCATCAGCCCTCGAGAGCGTCGCCCAGGGCGGCGATGTTGTCGGCCATCCACTCGACGTACGTCTGCCCCTCCGGGAGCGTCTCGGCGTACTCGACCACCGGGACCCCCGCGGCCTCGGCCGTCTCGATGATCCGCGACGTCTCCGCACCGCCGGTCTGCGCGTTCGCGACGACCACGTCGACCTCGCCGCCCTCGATCGCCTCAGTCGCGGAGAGGAGCGTCGCGGGCGCGACATCCTGCCCCTCCTCGACCGCCTCCGCGAAGCCGTCGGTCGTGACGTCCTCGAGACCGGCCGCCTCGGCGAGGTAGCCGCCGATGGGCTCGGTGAAGAAGACGTGCGAGCCCGCATGCGCGGTGGAGATCTCATCCAGCGACGCCTCGAGCCCCTCGATGTCGGCGACGAGCGCCTCCTCGGCCGCAGCGATGTCGGATGCGGCGTCGGGGAGGAGCTCCTCGAGCTCGCCCGCGAGATCCTCGACGACGTGCGCGATCGTGTGCGGGTCGTACCAGACGTGCTCGTTGAACCCCTCGATGTGGTCGTGGCCCTCGTGAGAGGCGCCCTCCTCCTCCTCAGCGTGGTCGTGCTCCTCCTCCGCCTCCGCGGAGTGGTCGTGGCCGTCGCCCTCCTCATGCCCCTCGTTGCCGGGGTAGGCATGCGAGAACTCGACGGCGGTGAGCACGTGCTCGGTCCCCGCGGCCTCGACGAGCTCCTCCATGAAGTGGTCGTACCCGCCGCCGTTGAGGATGGCGATGTCGGCGCCGTCGACCGCGAGCTGATCGCGCGCGGTGGCCTCGTACGAGTGCGGATCCTGCGTGGGCGAGTCGATGATCGCGGTCACCTCGGCAGCGTCGCCCACGAGCTGCTCGGCGAGCGAGGCGTAGACGCTGGTCGAGGCGACGATCCGGAAGGCGTCGCCGCCGTCGCCCGTCTCACCGCTCGACGCCGTCGCGCAGCCGGCGAGGGCGAGCGCGGGGAGGGCGATGAGGGCGGGCAGGGCGAGGCGGCGATCGATCATGACTCCAGACTAAACGAAATGAGAATCGTTCTCGAATCGGGTCAGCCCTGCCGACCCTTGAAGCGAGGGTTGAGCTTGTTGATGACGTAGACGCGACCCCGACGGCGCACGACCTGCGCCCCCGGCTGATTCTTGAGCGACTTGAGGGATGCGCGGACCTTCATGGCGACCTCCGTTACTGAGAATGGTTCTCACTAAGGTAGCGTGTGCAGACCCGCCTGCCCAACGGAAGGACCACCTCATGCCGCAGATCGACGTCGTCGCCGTGGTCGGCACGTGCCCGCCGGAGCGCCTCCGATACGCGGTCGAGACGGCCGAGCACACGGCGCGCACGGTCATCCCCGCTTCGCGTCTGGCCGTCTCGCTCGACCCCGTCGACGAGGCGATCGCCCTTGCGCCGTGGGTGGAGACGCGTGCGGGCGCCGTGATCGAATTCCCCACGGGCACGCCGACGACCGAGATCATCGGCGAGTTCGCGCATCCGTCGTCGCCCGCCCGCCTCGTCGGCGTCACGTGCGTCGTCGATGCGCCCCACCTGCTCGACGATCTCGGGCGCGACGACTACCTGGCCTATCGAGCGCCCGACGGGGGCAGAACGCTGCGGGCCGCCGCGCTCGCGGCCGTGACGCAGATCGAGTACGCCTCGACCGTCGTCCTCGTGGGCTGGGAGCGCCTCTCGACGCCCGACCTGTCGCTCGCGCTCGCGATCGTGAGCGCACTGAGCCCTCGCTGCCGCCTGCGCCTCCATCCGGCGCCGTCGTCCGCGCCCGAGCTCCGCACCGAGTACGCCGCGGTGCAGGAGCGCCCGGGGTGGATCGCCGTGCTCAACGACGACCATGCACCGCACATGACCGACGCGCGCGTGAGCGCGCTGCGCTACGAGGCGCTGCGCCCGTTCCACCCCGGTCGTCTCGCGGCCCTGCTCGACGGCCCCGTCGAAGCGGGCGCCTTCGGGACGGTGCTCCGCTCGGCCGGCTTCTGCCGCCTCGCGACGCGGCCGCACGTCACGGCGCACTGGGAGCACGTCGGGCGGATGCTGTCGTTCCAGCCCCTCGCGACCGACGACGACCTGGGCGTCGATGACGAGCTGCTCGCCGCCGGGCAGGACCTCGCGTTCATCGGCCTCGACCTCGATCGCGCCGGACTCGTGGCCGCCCTCGACGCGGCGTGCCTCACCGACGACGAGTTCGCCGCCGGCCCCGAGGCGTGGGCCGGCCTGCCCGACCCGTTCCCCGCGTGGGAGGGTGCCGGCGCGGACTGACCCCGCCGCCGTCAGTCGAGCAGGAGCGCCGGCTCCTCGAGCACCGACGCGATGTCGGCGATGAACCGGCTGATCTTGTCGCCGTCGATGATGCGGTGGTCGAACGACCCCGACACGGTCGTCACCCAGCGCGGGCGCACCTCGCCGTCGACGACCCACGGCTTCTGGCGGATGGCCCCCATCGCGATGATGCCGGCCTCGCCCGGGTTGATGATCGGCGTGCCGGCGTCCATCCCGAACACCCCGATGTTCGTGATCGTGATCGTGCCGTCGCGCTGGTCCTCGGGCGTCGTCTTGCCCTCGCGCGCCGTGACGGTGAGCCGCTCGAGCGCCTTCGCGAGGTCGCGCATCGACATGCTCTGCGCGTCCTTGATGTTCGGCACGAGCAGGCCGCGCGGGGTCGCGGCGGCGATGCCGAGGTTGACGTAGTGGCGCACGTGGATCTTCGCGCCGTCCTCCTCCTCGACCCACGCCGCGTTGATCATGGGCGTGCGGCGCACCGCCCAGATGACGGCGCGCGCCATGATGAGCAGCGGGGAGACCTTGACGTCGGCGAAGTCGGGCGACGCCTTCAGCCGCTTGACGTACTCCATCGTCCGGCTCGCGTCGACGTCGGTCCACACCGACACGTGCGGCGCCGAGTACGCGGATCCGACCATGGCGTTCGCGGTCGCCTTGCGGACGCCCTTGACCGGGATCGACTCGACGCGGGAGGGATCGGATGTCCAGGGCTGGGCCTCGGGGGCCGCGGGCTCGGCCACGGGGATCTTCTCCTCGCGGACGGGCGACCACTCGGGCGTGGAGATGTTCCGGAACACCGACGCCTGCTCGGCGTGGCGCACGACGTCGTCGCGCGTCACCTCGCCGGACGGGCCCGTGGCGCGCACCTCCGACAGATCGACGCCGAGGTCGCGTGCGAGCTTGCGCACGGGCGGCTTCGCGAGCACGCCGGCGGGCTTCGCGGGCGGTGTCTCGGGGCGCTTGCGGCGTCGGCGCGTCGACGCCTCGCCCCCCGATCCGTACCCGACGAGGACCGAGCCGCCGCCCTCCTTCGCGGCAGCGCCATCCGCCGCCCCTCGGGGCTCCTCGGGGGCCGCGTCGTCGGCCTCCGCGATCGTGATGATGGCGGTTCCGACGTCGACCGTCTCGCCCTCCGACACGAGGAGCTCGCCGACGACCCCCGCGTAGGGCGAGGGCAGCTCGACGACCGACTTCGCCGTCTCGATGTCGGCGACGACGTCGTTGACCTGGAGCGCGTCGCCGGGCTTGACGCGCCACGCGACGAGCTCGGCCTCGGTCAGGCCCTCGCCGACGTCGGGGAGGTGGAAGGTCTGCATCCGTCGATCCTCTCAGTACGCGAGCGCGCGGTCCACGGCTTCGAGCACGCGGTCGGCGTCGGGCAGGAAGGCGCCCTCGAGCTTGGCGGGCGGGAAGGGGACGTCGAATCCCGAGACGCGCAGCACGGGCGCCTCGAGCGAGTAGAAGGCGCGCTCCGCGACGGTCGCCGCGATCTCGCTGCCGAGGCTCGTGAACTGCGGCGCCTCCTGCGCGTAGACCATGCGGCCGGTCGCGCTCACGGAGTCGATGATCGGCCCGTAGTCGACGGGCGAGAGCGAGCGCAGGTCGACGACCTCGCAGCTCGTGCCCTCCGCCTCGGCGAGCGCGGCGGCCTGCAGGAGCGTCGTGACCATCGCGCCGTGGCCGACCAGCGTCACGTCGGTGCCGCGCCGCACGATCCGGCTCGCGTGCAGGGGCGCGGGCCGCTCGCTGCGGTCGACCTCGCCCTTGGGCCAGTAGCGGCTCTTCGGCTCCATGAAGATCACGGGGTCGTTCGAGCGGATGGCGTCCTGGATCATCCAGTAGGCGTCGTTCGGCGTCGAGGGGCTCACGACCCGCAGACCCGGGGTGTGCGTGAAGTACGCCTCGGGGCTCTCCTGGTGGTGCTCGATGGCCCCGATGTGACCGCCGTACGGGATGCGGATGACGACGGGCAGCGACAGGGCGCCCTCGTGCCGGTTCGTGAGCTTCGCGAGCTGCGTCGTGATCTGGTCGAACGCCGGGAACACGAAGCCGTCGAACTGGATCTCGACGACGGGGCGGAAGCCGTTCATCGCGAGGCCGATCGCGGTGCCGACGATGCCCGACTCGGCAAGCGGGGTGTCGAGGACGCGCTGCTCGCCGAACTCCGCGAGCAGGCCCTCGGTGATGCGGAACACGCCGCCGAGGCGGCCGATGTCCTCGCCCATCATGAGCACGCGCGGGTCGTCGGCCATCGCCTGGCGCAGGCCGGCGTTGAGGGCCTTCGCGAAGGTCAGGGTCTCGAGGGTCATGCGCGTCCCTCCTCGAACGAGGCCTCGTAGTCGGCGAGCCAGCGGCTCTGCTCGTCCATGAGGGGGTGCGGATCGGCGTAGACGTGCGCGAACATGTCGGCGGGCACGGGCGCCGGCAGCTCGACCGTGCGCTTGCGCACGTCGGCGGCGAGGTCGGCGCCCTCGGCATCGACCTCGGCGAAGAAGGCCTCGGATGCCCCGCGCGCGAGGAGGTACGCGCGCATGCGGGCGATCGGGTCGCGCTGCGCCCAGGCGGCCTCCTCGTCCTCCGTGCGGTACTTCGTGGGGTCGTCGCTCGTCGTGTGCGCGCCGCGGCGGTAGGTGACCGCCTCGATCGCACGCGGTCCGGGCGTCGAGCGCGCCTCGTCGAGCGCCACGCGCGTCGCGGCATAGCTCGCGAGCACGTCGTTGCCGTCGATCCGGACCGATCCGATGCCGTAGCCGGCCGCGCGCGCGGCGAACGGCGCGCTGGCCTGGGTCGCGACCGGAACCGAGATCGCCCACTGGTTGTTCTGCAGGAAGAAGACGGTCGGGCTCTTGTACGAGGCGGCGAACACCATCGCCTCGTGCACGTCGCCCTCGCTCGATGCGCCGTCGCCGTAGTAGACGATCACGGCCTCGTCCTTCTCGGGGTCGCCCGATCCGGTCTTGCCGTCGAAGTTCAGGCCCATCCCGAAGCCGGTCGCGTGCAGCGTCTGCGAGCCGAGCACGAGCGTGTAGATGTGCGTGTTGCCGTTGCGCTCCTCCCACGGGTTCCACCCGCCGTGCGTGAGGCCGCGCATGAGCTTGATGATGTCGATCGGGTCGACGCCGCGGATGCGCGCGACGACGTGCTCGCGATACGACGGGAAGACGTGGTCATGGGGGCGCGTCGCGCGCGCGGACCCGACCTGTGCGGCCTCCTGCCCGAACGACGGCGGCCACAGGGCGAGCTGCCCCTGGCGCTGCAGGAGCGTCGCCTGCTGGTCGAACGCGCGGATGACGGCCATGTCGCGGTAGAACTGCTCGAGATCGGCGTCGCCGAGCGCTTCGATCACGGGCAGGTACCGCTCCGCCGCGGGGGACGGCGCGAAGGTCCCGTCCGGGGCCAGGACGCGAACCGTCTCCGGGTCGGTCAGGAAGTCTGACGAAGTCACTTCTCCACGCTAATCGCCCTGCGGCGGTCGGGCGGGGGAACACGGCGGACAACGGATCGCCGATTTCGTGGTCCGCACCCCACAGTCGTATGCGCCGCGGCGGATGCGCGGACGATCAGGAGGCCGGCGCGACGGCCGCGGCGACCTCGAGGATGCGCTCGACGGCCTCGGGCTCGCCGACCGAGATCCGGATGCCCTCGGGGAACGGCCGCACGATGATGCCGGCCTCCTCGAACGCGTCTGCGATCGCCTGATCCGCTCCGTCCAGCCACACGAAGTTCCCCTCGGCGGCCGGCACGCGCCATCCGAGCTCGCGCAGTCGCGCGGCGAGATCGTCGCGCCGGGCGACGATCTCGGCGACGCGCGCCTCGAGCTCGTCGGCCGCGTCGAGGCTCGCGAGCGCCGCCTCCTCGGCGTGCGCGGTCACCGACAGCGGGATGGCCGTGCTGCGGGCCGCGTCGAGCACGCGCGGGTGCCCGATCGCGTAGCCGACGCGGAGCGCCGCGAGCCCGTAGGCCTTCGAGAAGGTGCGGAGGACGACGACGTTCGGGTGCGCTTCGAAGACGCGCTCGGCGAGCCCGTCGACGCGCGCCGCGTCGGTCACGAACTCGGCGTAGGCCTCGTCGAGGAGCACGAGGACGTCGGCGGGGACCCGCGCGATGAACGCCGCGAACTCGGCCGCCGTGATGATCGGCCCGGTGGGGTTGTTCGGCGTGCAGAGCAGGATGACGCGCGTGCGATCGGTGACGGCGGCCGCCATCGCGTCGAGATCGTGGCGCCCGTCGGGCAGCAGCGGCACCTGCACGCCCGTCGCGCCCGCGACGAGGACGAGGCTCGGGTACGCCTCGAACGATCGCCACGCGTAGACGACCTCGTCGCCCGCCCCCGCGGCGGCCTGGATGAACGCGGCGAGCAGCGACACGCTGCCCGCCCCGACGATGACGCCGTCGGCCGTGACGCCGCAGCGCTCGGCCAGCTTCTCGCGCAGGCGGGCGGCCGTGGCGTCGGGGTAGCGGTTCAGCGCCGACGCCCCGCGGACGGCCTCGACGACGCTCGGAAGGGGGTCGAACGGGTTCTCGTTGCTCGAGACCTTGAACCCGCCGACGCCCGCGGCCTTGCCCTGGCGATACGGCGGGAGGGCCGCGATCTCGGGACGGATGCGCGGGAGGACGGGCTCTGGCGTGGTCACGGGTCGATTCTAGGGACCGCCGCCGGATGGCCAGCGCGGATGCAGACGGCGGTGGAAGACTGCGGGCATGCGCTTCGTCATCCGCGTCGTCGTCAACGCGTTCGCGATCTGGATCGTGAGCCTCATCCCGTTCCTGCATGTCACCGTGACGCCGTTCGCGCCGGGCGGCGACCTGCAGCTCGTGCTCACGCTGCTCGCGATCGCGGCGGTGTTCGCGATCGTGAACACGATCGTGGGCACGGCGATCAAGATCGTCGCCTTCCCGCTGTTCATCCTGACGCTGGGCCTCATCTCCCTCCTGCTCAACGGCGTGCTGCTGTGGGTCACGGCCTGGGTGATGTCGTCGTGGGGATGGGGTCTCGGCCTCGACGGGTTCTGGCCGGCCGTGCTCGCCGGCATCCTCATCAGCATCATCAACTGGCTGTTCGGCGTCATCCTGCGCCCGCAGCAGAAGCGCGCCCGCTGACGCGGGTCAGAACGCACCGCCTCCCTCCCGCGCCGACCGCTCGGGCGACTTCTCGGGCCGGAAGTCGAACACCTCGACGGTCGGCGCCTCCTGCAGGTGCGCGAGGCGCTCGCCGAGCGCGGCGACCCTCGGATCCCCCGAGGCGTCGAACGAGCGCATCGTCTCGATGTACGCCTCGAGCCGATGCGCGGGGATCGCGACGTCGAAGGGCGTGCTCGCCGGGTCGAGCGTGCGCTCGATGAGCACGCTCCGGTCGGAGCCGGGCGCATGCGGCGCCCCGCCGCCCACGAGCAGCGGGAACGGGTCGTCGTCGTGGCGCACCGTGACCACGACCGTGTCGGAGCGGGTGTCGAGCTCCATGGGCGCACCGAGGGTCACGAGCGTCTGCACGTCGTAGCGCCCCTCGGCCGCCAGCCAGCCCGCGATCATGCCGCCCTGCGAGAACCCGGCCGCGTGCAGCACGTCGCCCGGCTGCGCCCCCGCCTCCTCGAGGGCGCGCTCGACGGCCTCGTACGCCTGCGACCGCTCGCCGCTGTAGAGGCGCACGTTCGAGTCCCAGTCGAGCACCGTGCCGCTCTCGCCCTGCGTGCCCGCGACGTACACGGCGAACTCGCGTCGGCCATCCGCGAGCGTGTACCGCTCGACGCGGATCGTCGCGTCATCGCCGTCGGGCACGCGGGAAGCGAGATCGCCGAACGACAGCGGAGCGCGCCCCGGCTCCCCGCGTGCCCCCGGCCGCATCACCGGCTCGGGGGCGCGCCCGCGCAGGGAGGTGCCGTCGGGGATCCGCCCCGTGCGCGCGCGGCGCAGCCCCTGGATGATGAACGGCACGGGCGCGAACATGAGCGGAGCCGAGAGGCCGAACATCCCGAGCAGCCAGCCAGGGCCGCGGTCGATCTGCCGCAGGAACTCGCCGCCATGCTCGGCGCGCCACGCGCTCAGCAGGCGCTCCGCCTCCTCACCCGCACCGGGGCTCCGCTGCTCGAGCTGCTCCTGGCGCATCCGCAGGAGCTCGGCGAGCGGACCTCGCGCGTCTGCGTCCTGCTGCTCCATGAGCGCGCGCGCCTGCAGCTCGACCATCTCGTAGGTGTCGGCGGCGAAGCGCATCGCCCGCGCGATGTCTCCGGCGGATGCCGCGTCCACCGCGACGGTCGAGGCACACGCGTGCAGCCCCTCGACCGCCGCGAGCACGTCGCCGAGCAGGCGCGCGACGCCGCCGATCTCGCGCGCGAGGTCGCCCAGCCGAGCGGCGTCGCCATCCAGCTGCGCCGCGAGGGTGCGCAGCTCCGAGGGATCGACGGCCACGGCGCCGCCCGAGCCGACGTCGATCATGCCGCGGGGAAGAGCACCGTCGCCGCGGCGGACGGCAGCGCCCGCGCCTCGGCCTCGCACCGGAACGCCGCGCTGTGCAGGGCGGTGAGGAGGTCCCTGGCGGACGCGCGGAACCGGTCGGCCGCCTCCGACCGCCATGTCGTGAGCAGCGACACGGCCTCGACCGAGGCCGCCACCTCGCGCAGCTCGCCGGCGATCTCGTCCATCCTGCGCTGGGCGATCTCGATCATCGCGGCCAGCTCGTCTTGCGTCATCATGCGTCCAGGATCGTGCGGACGGCGGCCCGGGAAGACGACGGAGCGGGCGCGTGGATGGCCCGCGCGCGTGTCGCCCGCCTGTGCACGCGGTGAGGGGCCGCGATGCCGCGCTGAGTATGATCGGGAGGGCCAGCCACGCCGCTGTCCCGCCGCTCCCTTCCGCCATCCGCACGCGAGCGCGCGCCAGCCCGTCACCGGAGGCTCATCGTGACCGCATTCCCCACCCAGCCCCTGAGCCCGCTCGACGGCCGCTACCAGGGCGTCGTCTCGCCGCTCGGCGACTACCTGTCGGAGGCGGGCCTCAACCGAGCCCGCGTCGAGGTCGAGGTCGAGTGGATCATCGCCCTCACCGACAACGCCCTCTTCGGCACCGCGCCGCTGTCGGGCGAGGACAAGGACCGGCTGCGGGCCCTCTACCTCACCTTCGGCCAGGCCGAGATCGACTGGCTCGCCGAGCGCGAGGCCGTCACGCGCCACGACGTCAAGGCCGTCGAGTACCTCGTGCGCGACCGCCTGTCCGAGCTCGGCCTCGACGCGATCGCCGAGCTCACGCACTTCGGCTGCACGAGCGAGGACATCAACTCCCTCTCGTACGCCCTCACGGTGAAGCGCGCCGTCATCGGCGTCTGGCTGCCGGCCCTGCGCGCGGTCGTCGAGCGCCTGCGCGCACTCGCCCACGAGCACGCCGACGCGCCCATGCTCTCGCGCACGCACGGACAGCCCGCGACGCCGACCACCATGGGCAAGGAGCTGGGCGTCTTCGTGTGGCGCCTCGAGCGGGTCATCCGGCAGATCGAGGGCACCGAGTACCTCGGCAAGTTCTCGGGTGCGACCGGCACGTGGTCGGCCCACCTCGCGGCCGACCCGCAGGTGGCCTGGCCGAACCTCGCGCGCGACTTCGTCGAGTCGCTCGGCCTCACGTTCAACCCGGTCACGACGCAGATCGAGTCGCACGACTGGCAGGTCGAGCTGTACGACCGCGCGAAGCACGCCGGCGGCATCCTGCACAACCTCGCGAGCGACATCTGGACGTACATCTCGCTCGGCTACTTCGCGCAGATCCCCGTCGCGGGCGCGACCGGATCGTCGACCATGCCGCACAAGATCAACCCGATCCGCTTCGAGAACGCCGAGGCGAACCTCGAGATCGCGGGCGGCATCTTCACGACGCTCGCGCAGACGCTCGTCACGTCGCGCCTGCAGCGCGACCTCACCGACTCCACGACGCAGCGCAACATCGGCGTCGCGTTCGGGCACTCGCTGCTCGCGCTCGACAACCTGCGCCGGGGTCTCGGCGAGATCTCGCTCTCGCGCGACGTGCTCCTCGCCGACCTCGACGTCAACTGGGAGGTTCTCGGCGAGGCCATCCAGACCGTCGTGCGCGCCGAGGTCGTCGCGGGCCGCTCGCAGATCAGCGACCCCTACGCGCTCCTCAAGGAGCTCACGCGCGGTCGCCGCGTCGGCGCGGCCGAGCTGGCCGAGTTCGTGAAGGGCCTCGACATCGGCGACGAGGCGAAGCAGCGCCTGCTCGCGCTCACGCCCGCGACCTACTCGGGCCTGGCCGAGCAGCTCACGCGCACCTACCTCTGAGCCGGGTCCGGCCATCCGTCGTCGGCGGATGGCCGCAGCGCCCGCGCGGGATCAGGACGATCGCGCCGCGACAGGACCGATCGGCCCCTGCCGTCCTGCTCTCGGCGGATTCTCCTGCGCTCGCACGCCGGGGAACCCCATGCCGCGACGCGTGCCCGCGACGATGTCGGCCACGTTCGCGCGGAAGTTCGGGCACGTCGAGATGTCGTGCGCGCGGCACTCGAGCGCGTGCAGCGCCATCGCGCGCGCCCGCTCGAGCGCGGCCATGCTCTCGTCGATCTCGGCGAGGTGGCGCTCGAGGATCTCATGCCGCCCGGCCGCGCCCGTGTCGACGAGCGCGCGGATCTGATCGAGGCTCATCCCGGCGGCCTTGCTCGCGATGATGACCGCGACGCGATACGCGTCGGCCTCGCCGTAGCGGCGCCGCCCCGCGCCGTCGCGCTCGGGCGCGAGGAGCCCGCGGTCCTCCCAGTGGCGCAGCACGTGCGTCGCCAGCCCGAATCGCTCCGCCAGCTCGCCGACCGTCCACGCACTTGACTTCATGTCGACATGAAGTCACACACTGGCCTCCTCCCGCAACCCGCACCATCCGGAAGGAGCCGCACATGCACGACGTCGCGATCATCGGAGGAGGCCCGGCCGGCCTCCAGGCCGCCCTCACACTGGGCCGGATGCACCGCTCGGCCGCGCTCATCGACTCGGGCGTCTACCGCAACGCCCCCACGAGCGCGATGCACAACATCGTCACGAACGACGGACGCCCGCCCGCCGCGTTCCGGGCCACGGCACGCGAGGAGATCGCCGCCTACCCGACGATCACGCCGGTCGAGGGGAAGGTCGTGTCGATCACGGGCGACCTCGGAGCGTTCGCCCTCGAGCTCGAGAACGGCGATCGCATCGATGCCGGCCGCGTGATCCTCGCGACGGGCGTGGCCGACGCCCTGCCGGCCATCCCGGGCCTCGCCGATGCGTTCGGCGACGCCGTCGCGCACTGCCCGTTCTGCCATGGGCACGAGTTCGCGGGCGGACGCGTCGGCATCATCGGGGCCGGCGAGCACACGCCGCGCCTCGTCGCCATGCTCGCTCCGATCGCCGCCGAGACGGTGGTCCTGCCCGGTGACGAGCCCGTCGCCCCGGAGGTGGCCGGCGTGCTCGCGCGGCTCGGCGCCGCCATCCGCTCGGGCCGGATCGCCGAGATCGCGCAGGAGGGCGCCGGCGTCGCCGCGCGGTTCTCGGATGGCTCGAGCGAGCGCTTCGCGGGGATGTTCACGTCGACCGCGTGGCGGCAGGCCGCGCCGTTCGCCGCGGACCTCGGGCTCGCCATGAGCGACGGCGGAGCGATCGTCGTCGACGGCTTCGGCCGCACGAGCCGCGCGGGCGTGTACGCCGCCGGCGACATCGCGCAGCCACCGGGCCTGCCGATGCCGCTGCACGCGGTCGCGGCCGCTGTCGCGTCGGGGCAGCTCGCCGGCGCCGCGTGCGTGCAGGATCTCGTGGCGGAGGCGCTGGGGATGTAGTCGCGGGCTCAGTCGCCGACGGCGCTCTCGAGCGCGGGGTGCAGGTGCCGCGATCCGATCGCGATGCGGGCCTGCTCGGCGGCGGCGCGCAGGGCATCGTCCACCGCCGCCCCGCGCGCCGTCGCCGCGAGGAAGCCCGCCATGAAGGCGTCGCCCGCGCCGTTCGTGTCGACCACGGTCGCGGGTGCGGCCGCGACCTCGAACCGCTCGCCCGACGCCGACAGGGCCACCGCGCCCTCCGCTCCGCGCGTGCAGACGGCCAGGCGCGGGCCGCGGTCGAGGCACGACCGCATGAGCGCCCAGGGGTCGTCGGTGCGGTCGTCGTTCATGAAGACGACGTCGGCCGCGCGGACGAACGGCTCGTGAAAGGCCGATGAGCCGTCGTAGTCGTGCAGGTCGATCCACAGCGGGGTCGCGGGCGAGCGCTCGACGAGCAGCATCCCGAGCTCGCTCAGGTCGACGATGGCGATGTCGGCCTCCGCCACGGCGAGCGCGGCCGCGTCGACATCCGCCGACGACGGCGTGGTGGGCGTCGAGACGTACAGCGATACGCGCGCGCCGGCGTCGGTCATGAGGTTGACGTGGCGCTCGGTGCGCTCCGACGCGACCCGGTCGACCGTGACCCCTGCCGCCTCGAGCGCCGCGAGAAGACGCGCGCCGTCGGCGTCGTCGCCGGCGGGCGTCCGCAGGCGCACGTCGACGCCCAGGTCGGCGAGGTGCAGCGCCTTGCCGGCCGATGTGCCGCCCGCCGTGTGCCAGGCGCGCTCGGCGAACTGCATGTGCGGAACGGGCTCGGGGAGCCGGTCGAGCACGATCAGATGGTTCCAGGCGGAGGGGCCGCACACGACGACGCGAGGAGAGGGCATGCCCCCATCCAACCGGATGGCGGGTCAGTCCTCCTCGGTCGAGTTCCGCAGCGCCTCGTCGTCGAGGAGCGGCAGGTCGGCGCGCGTCACGAGCTGCGACGACACCGCGTACTCGACGAGGCGCGCGCGGCGATTCGTCGCGAGCTTGCCGGGGCCTCCGCGCAGGCCCTGCACGCCCATCCGGTCGAGCTTGTCGCAGACGTTGTCGAGCTTGCGGTTGAACTTGCTCATCGTCCACCCGAGCCGCGCGGCCGCGGCGCTCGACGACGGCAGCTCGCTCACGCTCACGCCCTCGCGACGCAGCATGGGCTCGGCGAGCGCGACGATGAGCACGCGCTGGAGGGGCGTGAAGCTCACCGGCATCACGGTCGTCTCGCCGCTCATCGACGTCTGCACCTGACTCGAGACGGCGTAGTGGGCCTCTTCCGTGTGCAGCCCGATCTCGTACGTCGTGGGGCCGGCGGTGAAGACGATCACGCTCTGCGCGAAGACGACGGGCATGCGGGCGCCGGGCGAGAGCCACGACTGCACCGCTCCGCCCGCGCTCGAGACGGTCGCCGCGAGGCGCGACCCGACGTTCGCGAGCCACCAGAGGCCGTCGTTGAACGACAGCTCGAGGAAGTGCCGGTGGAGGTACTGGTTGTCGTCGACCTCGAGGTCGCCCTCGCGCCCGATCGAGAAGCGCGCTCTCGGGCTCACCGTGAACCACTCGCCGGCGAACTCGACGCGGAGCGGGCGCTCGGCCCCCGGGACGGTGTCGGTGGGAGCGCTGTCGGGCGCGCTCATGAGGTTGTCAGACATGGAGGACCTCCATCGTGCGATCGCCGAAGCGGATGCGGTCGCCTGGGCGGATCGGAACAGGGACACCGACGGCGACAGGGTACTCGACGCCGGTTCGGATGACGCGCGTGCCGTTGCCGGAACCGCGATCGAGGACCGCCATCCCTTCGGCCCGCACGTCGAGGGCGAAATGGGTCTTGGACACCGAGCGCGCATCGTCGCGGACGGGCAGCGCGTAGGCGACGCGCTCGTCGGGCTCGGGTGCGGGCATCCGGCCGACGAGGCAGAGCCCCGAGACGAGGTACTCCTCGCCCGTGTCGAGGCGCACGCGCGCCTGTGCCGATGCGGATGGCGCGGGCTCGGCCGGCGCGGACGGCACGGGCTCGGCGGATGGCGCCGACGCGGGCGATGGCGACGGCGCGGCAGCGGATGGCGTTGGCGCCACGTCGACGCGCGCCCTGGCCCGGCCGCGCGCGGCCTCGAACGCGATCGGGTCGGTCGGGTCGACCGCGCGCAGGTCGATGAGCCACGCGCGCGCCGCATGATCGTGCCAGCCGCGGCGGCGTCCCTCGCGATCCCACAGCGGCGACAGCAGCACGACGGCGGTTCCCACCACGGGCACGACGCCCGCGGCGACGGGGATGCCGGCCTTGAGGACCGCGCGCCAGAATCCGATCGGACGGAGCGTGTCGGCGCGGACGGTGCGCAGCTGCAGCAGCTGCTTGCCGAACGTCTGACCGCGCGAACCGTGCGAGGCGAGCTGCACGAGCCCGTAGACGACGAGGAGGAGCGCACCCGTCGCGGCGATGAGGATCCAGAGGAGCTCGCCCGAGAGGATGGCGCGGGGAGCGAGCGCGACCGGCGCCGCGAACACGGCGGCCGGGAGGGCGTCGATCGCCGCCGCGCCGATGCGGCGCCCGAGCGGCGCGGCACGGAGGCCGAGCTGAGCGGCGCGGTCGACGCTCACGGGGGTCGGCTCCGGCGCCGCCTCCCGTGCGTCGATGATCGCCCAGCCGCTCATGTCACCCCGCGGGCGTCATCAGCGCCCGGGCGGGCGCGCCTTCGAACTCGAACGATGCGTGGCGCCCGTCGGCCGCCTCGAGCCACACGAAGACACGGCCGCCCTCGCGATCCTCGAAGGTCTGCAGGATGGCCTTCCCCGCGCCGGCGCCGCCGGCCGCGTCGGGGAACGACGCGAGGCCGCCGGACTGGATCTGCGCGAGCCAGCGGTCGTATGCGCCGACGTCCCCGAACCGGGCGGTCCGACCCGTGCGGATGCGGTGACCCGACGCGCGCTCGACCCAGTTGCGTGCGCGGAAGATCGCGGCATGGGCGAAGAGGAGGCCGAAGAGCCACAGGAACACGAGGGCGATCACGACCCCCACGAACCCCATCCCCGCGCCGCGGAACGGGCGCACGGGGTCGTACCCGGCCTGCGCCATCCCGCTGAAGTGCGCCCAGAACGCGGGCAGGCTCGCCGTGCCGATGATCGCGGCGAGCAGCAGCACGCCCGCGGCGATGCCGTACCCGACGAGCTTCTGTCGCGAGCGCTCCTGCGCGAACCGCTCGGGCTGCGCGCGGAGGAGCCCGCGCTCGATCTCCTGCAGGGCCATCCTCACCACCCCGGGAATCCCGCGCACCCGAGCGCGAGACGGTAGAAGCCCGTGGACTGGTCGGTGAAGAGCCGGTAGGACTCGGCGGCGTCGCCGCGCTCGAGCGCCTCGACCATGCCGCGCACGGTCGAGCGGGCGGTCGGGAGCCAGTCGGCGAAGGCTCCGGGCTCGATGCCCGAGCTGTCGTCCTCGAGGATGGCCTGCACCTCGCGCGCCGCGACGAGCGCCTCCGCGATGCCCGTCGGGCTCACCGCAGCGCCGATGCTCACGGCGGTCAGCTGGGTCACCGGCTCGCGCAGCCGCTCGCAGCGCTGCGCGAGGGTGTCCGCGGTCGTCGACACAGTCCTGCTCCGCTCCGTGGGTCCTGCCTCGCCGTCGCGCGGGCGCGACGGCATTCGCGATCCTCCATGCTAGAGGCGCGGGCCATCCGCTCCCCGTCCGCGGGATGGGGAGTTCAGCCCATGCGCATGCGCTGCACCCGGGACGGGCGCGCCAGCGGGTCGTCCTGCCCATGTCGGAGACCCGCGCCCGGCGGGCGCGCTGGCTAGGCTCGAGGCATGTTCGACACGCTGCGGCAGGAACTCGCGCGCCGATCCGTGCACCCTCGGGCGGTGATCCTGCCCGGAGACGACGGCCCCGCGCTGGAGGGTGCACTGCGCCTCTCCCCCGACGCCGACGGATGGCTGCTGGAGACCGTCGACTACGGGCGCGCCTTCGCGCTCGGATCGGCGCCGGACGAGGCCGCCGCCGCCACGCTCCTGCTCGCGTACCTGGACCGCCCGATCCCGGAGGAGACGACGCTGCCGGAGGCGGAGGTCGAGCGCGCGGTGCAGGATGCGACGGCGCACTTCGCCGATCTGCAGGACCGCGCGGCGAGCGGCTCGCTCCTCGTCGAGCTGCCGTCGGGCGTCGCGCTGGACCGGATCGGCGCTCTCGACGGCACGATGCTCTTCCCCTACGGGACGGCCTACGAAGCACGCTCGCTCCCGCCGGTGGGCGTGCTGCCCGAGGGCTCGGAACGGCATGCGTTCCTCACCCGGTCGAACGTGCTCGTGCGCGTCGAGATCGCCCAGCCCTGGTTCGGTCAGCGCGGCGGAGGACTCCGCTGCACGCTCGCTCAGGACTTCGTCGGCATCCGCGACCTCGTCGTCGGCGGAGCGCTCGAGCGGATCCGCGTCGACGGCTGACGGCCGTTCAGTCGCGCGGGAGACCGAGCGAGGACTCGACAGCGCGCACCGCGACGGACGCGTCGGACGATCGCGCGAGCTCCCGCGCGGAGCCCCGCTCGACGCGATAGGCGACGAGCACGCCGTCCTCCTCCGCGATGAGCCATTCCAGCTCCATGTCGCCCACCGCGAGCAGCACCCCTGCTCGACGAGGGAGCACGTCGAGTCCCGCGCGCGCGGCCAGATCCTCGGCCAGCCCCGGGATCGCGGACCGCGCGAGGTCGCCCTCGTCGGCCGGCGCGCCGAACCGCTCGATCGGCGTCCGCTCTCCCCGTGCGAAGTCCTCGTAGTCCTCTCGGCGCACGGTCTCCGCGTCCGCATGCCACACGGAGCCGTCGGGCGCGACGTACACGACGGCGTGCCCCGCTGCCCACACGGCCGCGAGCTCTTCCGGACCCGCCGTCACCGCGTAGCGGAGGCTCTCCCGGTCGAGATGCTCCCCGCGCTGCGCCGCGAGCCGGCCGAGGAGCTCTCTCGCCCAGGACGCGTGCCGGACCGCACGCGCACCCCAGATGTCGAGCTCGGCCTCGCCGACGAGGGGCGCGTCCGGGCCGTGAGGCGGAGGCGCCGAGAAGCTCGTGCGCATCGTCACCGGCGGCCGTCGCGCGGCCGGAACTGCTCCGGCGGCGTGCGCCGCCCCGACCGGAAGACCTCGATCGCCTCGTGCGGGGGCGCCCCCGACCCCGCGAACAGGACGGATTCATCGGCGGCGACGTAGATCCGCCCTCCGCCGCGCACGGCGTGCGAGACGACGACCGCATCGTCGTCCGGCAGCAGCTCGACGCCGAGCGGAGCCTCCTCCGACACCATCCGCCGCCAGTACGCCACACCGACGTCGATGAGACGCTGCTGCGCCGGAGAGGGTGATGCGCCGCTCACGACGACGCCTCCTCGAGCTTGCGCTTCAGCCAGTCCGGCTGGTTCTCCGGATCGCGGGGGAACCGCTCCTGGTCCTGCGCCCATGCGCTCGCCGCCGGGGCGACGTGGAAGGCCGGCTCGCCGTCGTAGTCGTACCGGGCTTCGACCGACCCGCTCCGCGACACCTCGAGCTCGAGCGAGAACCAGGTCCCCTCGCCCGGCCGGTACATCGCCGCGCGGAGTCGCCTCCGAGGCAGCGCGACCGACGGAGCGTCGAGGAAGGGCTCCTCGCGTCCCTCCCGCACGAGGGAGATCGTGACATCCGCGACGCCGGCGACGGTCGCGGCGCGGTAGCGGATGGCCTCCCAGTCGCCGGGTGCGGCGCTCGCCAGGGTCCTCGCGATCTCCTCTCGGAGCCGCGCTTCGACGAGGAAGGGGGGTTCGACCGCCGCGTCATCAGATGTCGTCATTGAAGAACTCCCTCATCTTCACCTGTCCGTTCTCCGTCCAGCGGACTTGGATGACATCCGGCGTCTTGGCGTTCCCATCGTAGATCGGCGAGATCCGCACCTCGATCGGCGTCTGCGGGTGGGCGCGGCGGAGGTCGGCCCAGTGCTGCTCGAGCGCGTAGAAGCTGTCCGCTCCGCTGTTCTGGTTGACGTCGCGCAGCATCGCGACGAGGTTGACGCTCTCGCCGCCGCCGCCGAACTGATTGCCGAACAGGTGCCCGCCGTCGTAGTCGGCACCGCCCTGCCGACCGACACGGCTCTGCACGCTCTCCGATCGACGCGCGTCGTCGAAGTCGAGGCTGTCGGTGTGCGCTTCGATCGTCCGGCCCCGATGGTCCGTCTCGAACGTGTGCGTGCTGTTGCCGTTCTCCGTGGTCACGACGTAGGTCGTGCTCGGCTGCGGATTGTGGAGGTCCGGATTCAGTCCGTCCGAGCTGTACGAGGTCTCAACGCGGGTCACCGTGCCGGAAGCGTCGGTGTAGAACGTCCCCCGGCCCTTCACCTCGTAGACGGCGTTCGGCTCCAGCCCTCTCTGCTTCGCGAACGGCGTCCTCGGACGATCCCAGTCGACCGTGTACGTGTGCCGGCCCGCAGCGTCCTGTCCCGTGTGCACGGGCTGCATCCGCCGCCCGCCCGTCCGGTCACCGGCCGGGCCGTCCACGTCGGCGCCGGCCCCGTCGGCGCCGGCATCCGCGTCGACGCCTCCGTCGACGACGTCTGACGGGTCGATCGACGCGTCCCAGTTCGTCGCGTCCGGCTCGTCCGGCGGCCACGGCGACCGCGTGCCGTCCTGGCCGTCGACGACCCAGACCTGCTCGCCGTCGAACACCGCGTTGAACCAGTGCCCGTCGAGGTCGTCGCCGCGGTCGACGCCGACGACGCAGTGGGAGCCCGGTCCCTGAGCGCGCAGCGTGGCCTCGATCTGATCCGGCGTCATCGGGGTCTGCGGCAGCCCCGTGCGCGCCTCCATCTCGTCGATGTCGAGCGTGCCGGTGTCGGCATCCCGGATCGGCTGGCCGCTCAGGAAGTCGTGCATGTTCGCCGCGACGTTCCCGCAGTTCTCGGCGTACCCGTTCGAGAGGTCGTACGGGTCGTAGCCCGTGTTCGACTGCCCCAGCGCCTCGTCGATCTTGTCGCGGATCTGCTCGGGGCTGTCCTCGGGCGAGGGCGACCGCGGGTCACGCTCGCCCTCCTGGGCCGCGGACTGGTCGTCGGAGGCCGCACCCGTCTCGTCCGCGTCCGCACCGCCATCCGAGGCGTCCGCAGCGCCATCCGAGGCGTCCGGAGCGCCATCCGAGGCGTCCGCAGCGCCGTCCGCAGGGCCATCCGAGGCGTCCGCGTCGTGTCCGGTCGCAGCGCCGTTCCGCGTGCTCGATCCGTCGGACGCGTCCGGGGCATCGGGATCGCGGAGGTGGCCGCCGCGCTCGAGAGCCTCCTGCGACATCGGCCGGCCGCTGCCGTCGAGGATGCGCACCTGCAGGCCGCCGCCCGGCTGCCCGAAGGCCGGCGCGATCCGGGAGACCTCGATCCGCCCGCCCGGAGGGAGGCTCACGAGATCGCGGATCGTGTAGTCCGCGCGGAGGTTGCCCGGCGGAAGGGCGCGCGCCTCGAACGGCGTGCCGGGAAGCGAGAAGTAGTCGCCTTGCGGACCGCCCATGCGATCGAGCTGCCCGCCGTAGTTCTGGTGGAACACGTCGAGGTCTGTGATGTGCCGATACGACCCCGGGTCGCCGCCGTCGTTGCCGGGATACACCGGCCGGTTGTTCGCGTCGGTGTACCGCGACTCCCAGTCCGCCTGAGAGAGCGGGTTGCCGGCGTCGTCGCGCCCGTACGGGGCAGCAGGGTCGGTGACGAGGTGCTGGACGTCCGGGCGGACCGCGCCCGGGTGGGTGTACCGCGGGTCGAGCTGCCCGCTGTTGCCCGGCCCCCGCGGGTCGCCGTAGGCCGGATCGATCGGGTTCGACCCGACGGGGCTCTGCGTGCGATCCCACCCGTTCCCGAACTGATCCGGCGAGCTCATCGGGTCGCTGGACGACGAATCGCTGGACGACGAAGAGCCGTTGCCGGCACCCGCGCCATGACCGCCGGCGACGCTGCCGGTTCCGGCTCCCGCCCCCCGGAACGGCATCGCGCGCGGGGCGGCCAGAACGCCCGCCGCCGCGGCGGCGGAAGCCGCTCCGGCCGCGGCAGCCTCCTCGGCCTCCTGCTGCTCCGCGTCCTGCTGATCCGCGTCCTGCTGGTCGCTCTCGCCGTCGCGGGACTCCTCGGTGTCACCGGAGTCGTCGGTGTGGGACGACTCATCGGCGTCGGACGACGCGTCGGCGTCGGACTCGGCCGAGGTCGCGGCCTCGATTCCGGCGCCGTCGCCCGCGCTCTGCCCGGCATCCGCATCGACCGGCGCCGCGTCGGTCTCGCGCGTCGATGCGCGACCGGCGGCCGCGGCAGCGGGCGTCTGGTCGCTGTCCGCAGCGGCGTCCGTGCTCGAGTCGGGCGACTCGGTGCTCGTCGAGCTCTCCTGCGGCGAGGCCGCGTCTGCGTTCGAGGC
Organism: Microbacterium sp. JZ37; assembly: GCF_035188445.1. NCBI lineage: Bacteria > Bacillati > Actinomycetota > Actinomycetes > Micrococcales > Microbacteriaceae > Microbacterium > Microbacterium sp. JZ37. Next base: position 3,392,677 of record NZ_CP045253.1, read on the forward strand.
GGAGTCCGTCGAGCTCTCGGGCGATGCGTCCGAGTCGCCGGCCACAGGGTGTTCCGCCGAGCCGTCCGACGGAGAATCCGTCTGCGTGCCCGACTCCGGCGACGCGCCCTCCGGGGAGGTGGCCTCGGGCGAGGTGGCCTCCGGCGAGGTGGTCTCGGGGGCTGTGCCGTCCGGGGCCGTGGTCTCCGGGGTGGTGGCCTCGGGAGTCGTGCTGTCCGGCGTGGTGCCGTCCGGGGCCGTGCCCTCCGGCGACGTGCCTTCCGGGGTCGTGCCGTCCGGTGTGGTGCCATCCGGCGTCGCGCTCTCCGGGGTCGTGCCATCCGACGTGGTGCCCTCGGGAGTCGTGCCATCCGGCGTCGCGCCCTCGGGAGTCGCGCCAACCGGCGTGGTGCCCTCGGGAGTCGTGCCCTCGGGAGTCGTGCCATCCGGCGTCGCGCCCTCGGGAGTCGTGCCATCCGGCGTCGGGCCCTCCGGGGTCGTGCCATCCGGCGTCGCGCTCTCGGGAGTCGTGCCGTCGGGCGACGTGGTCTCCGGGGTGCTCTGCGTCGCGTCGGGCGTCGTGCCATCCGTGCCGCTGTCGCCCGCACCGTTCTCCGGGGCAGAGCCGTTCTCCGGGGTCTCGGCCGAGGGGCCGTCGCCCGGGAGCTCGGCCGGCGCGTCGGGGCTCGCATCGGTGGGCACGTCGACGTGACCGCCGTCGCCTCCCGCGCCGCCGCCATCCGCTCCGCCGCCCGGGGTCGGGCCGTCGTAGTCCGACGTGCCCGCTCCGCCGCCGCCGGCGGTCGTCGAGCCGCCGCTGCCCACGCCGCCGGGGGTCGGACCGTCGTAGTCGGTGCGGCCCGTCCCGCCGCCGCCGCCGTTCGACGATCCGCCGCCGACGCTTCCGCCCGTGGCCGGGCTGTCGGGCAGGTTCGTCGTCGTGCCCGCGTTCTGGCTCGGCGAGGCGTTGCCGCTCGTGTCGCCGGCCGGGTTCGGCGTCACCGTGCGCCCGTTGTTGAGCCCGAGGGCGTTCCGGCCCGCGTTCACGGCGCTCGTGCCGCCGCGCATGCCGGTGGACATGACGCCGCCGATGATCATGCCACCCACCGCCGCGCTCAGCGGGTTGAACTCGGTGCCGTTCATCGCGGCATCCACCGCGCCGCTCGCGAGGCCGTCGAGCGCACCGCCCGCCGTCTCGCCGCCGACCTCGCGCAGCCCGCTCCGGAACCCGGGGCCGCCCGATCCGCCGAGCCCGCGCGAGACCGGGGAGGCGACCGCGCCGCCCGCGAACGCGGAGATGAAGGCCGTGCCGACATCCTGCTGCTGGTAGGACGGGTCGTTCTCGTCGTGCGCGGCGTTCATGATCGCCGTCGAGACGGAGCTCGAGATCGCCGACTGGAGGCCCTCACGGCCCGCGGCGAGCGCGGCGCGTGCCGTCACCCCGCGCGCCCCGCGCATCGCGCGGAGGGCGTTCTTCAGCTTGTCGATGAGGTTCTTGATCTTGATGGCCCAGCGAACGACGGTCGCGGCGGCCTTGGCGGAGCCCGCGATCGCGCCGAGCCCGAAGGTGAGGGCGCCGAGGATGCCCGTGATCGCGAGATCCACGGCGAGCTCGAGCGCCATCTGCTGCAGGAAGTCCTTCAGCTGCTCGCGCATGATCTTGAGCTGCTCGACGAAGTCGTCGATGCGCGTCGCGAGGCTCTCGGCGTTGCCGGCGATCGCGGTCGTGGAGGCGCGGAGGCCGTCGTGCGACGTCTGGACCATCGCCTGCTGCGGCAGGCTCATGCCGCCGATCCACGAGAGCGCGCCGTCGGCAGTCGTGCCGCAGGTGCGCACCGTCGTCGCGAGGGTGATCCACGCGGTCGATCCGCGCGCGAGCTTGTCCTCGTCGCCCGTGGGGATCACGACGCCGACCTGCTGGAGGCCCCACTCGATGATCTCCTGGAACTCGCCGAGCACGCCGGGGAGCCCCGGGCCGAGCGCCGAGGGGGCGTCGATGCCCTTCTCGTCCTTGACCTCGGTCGCCGTCGCCTTCTCGATCGTGGGAGTCTGACCCGCACCGGGAGACTGCGCGGCGCGGTACATCCGCGCGGTGTTCTCGAGCGCGGCGGCCATGATCCAGTAGCCGTTCGCGATGCTCTGGACCGACTGGAGCACGGCTGTGGCCGTCGCGTCGTAGCCGTCGTCGCCGCCGCCGGCGAAGTCCTCGGCGGCGTTGTCGTCGCCGGCCATGCCCGCGACGCCGCTCAGCGACCCCTTCGCCACCGAGACGGCCGACTCGAGCTGCTGCGCGGCGTTCCGATACGTGGCGGCGTCGGCCTCGATCGTGGCCGCGGTGATCTTCACTTCTTTCGACATCGTGCCTATCCCAGAGCCGCCGCGAGGGTCGACCAGTAGTCCTCCATGGCGTCGACCGAGGTCTCGTACGCGACCTGAGCGGCGTGCACCTGCTTCTGCAGGCCCTCCGCACTCAGGCGCATGGCCTCGGCGCCGAGCGCCCAGGAGTTGAACGCGCCGAGGAACGCCTGCATGGCGGGCCCCTGCCACTCGTTGGGGAGCATGTACGCGAACCCGGACGCCCCGCTCCGGAGTGCGTCGCAGTAGCCCACGAGCTCGGTCATCGCCTGCTCGAGCGCCTTGAGCTCGGCGGGATCGGCCTGCTGATCGGTCATCGCTCCCCCTGCGTGTCATCGAACGAGAGCTCGACGTCGGCCTGCAGCGACTCGGCCTGCAGCGACGGGCTCTCGAAGCTCACGGCGCCCATCTCGGCCCGGAGCGACTCGGCCTGCAGCGACGGGGCCTCGACCCGCTGCTCGCCGACGAAGGCCTCGAAGGACGGCGCATCGAGCGATGGCGCCTCGGCGCGCTGCTCCGGTGCGGGCCGCTCGAACTCGGCGGGCACGGCGTCGCCGTGGATCGACGAGTCCGCAGCCGGCGGCAGATCGGCGGGAGCCGGCTGCCCCTGGGCGTCGAGCCCGGCGGCGTCCTCGCCCGCGCCCGCGCCGCCATCCGCTGGCGCACCGCCATCCGCTGGCGCACCGCCATCCGCTGCTGCGCCGCCGTCCGAGGCGTCGTCGCCGGCGTCGACGTCGCCCTCGGGCTTCTGCACGACGCCGTCCTCGGTCTCGACGAAGCCCGCCTCGAGCTCGCTGTCGTCGCCGTGCAGCTCCTCGACCGACTCGTCCGACAGGAACGGCGTGGTGCCGATCGAGTCGTCGTCGCCGTCGCCGTCGGTGTCGCCCGAGCCGCCGCCCGTGTAGCGGCCCTTCGAACCGCCGAGAGCGCCTCCCCCGAAGCGCTCGACCTCGTCGTCGCCCGCGTAGTCGCGGCCGAAGAACTCGGCCATGTCCTCGGCGCGGGCCTCGCCTCGGGCGACGCCCTCCTCGAACTGCACGGCGTGCTTGCGCAGCCCCTGCACGCTCGGCACCGTCTGCGCCATCCCCTGGCGGAGCCCGCTCTCGGTCGTGTCGTAGCTCACGCCGGCGGAGATGAGGCCGTTCTGCAGTCCGGTCAGCGACAGGCGCACCTGCTCGGAGAGGGCGACGAACCGCGACCAGTTCTGCCGGAACGACTCGGCGTCGTCGCCCTTCCAGTTCTGAAGCGCGTTCTGGACCTGCGAGTCGACCGACGAGATGTTGCCGTCGAACGTCGCGATCACCGAGCCGAGAAGGCCCGCGACCTCGGCGAGCGACTCGGCCCGCACCCTGAACTGCACCATGGAAGCCCCCTACGCAGGCGCGGTCGTCGGCGCGGACGCCGACGACCGCGACGGATCAGCCGTTGAACGTCGCGGCGATCGCCGACTCGCTGTCCTCGTACGAGAGCGCGGCCTGGTTGAGGAGGTCGCTGATCCCCTGCAGCGACTCCTTGAGCTGGATGCCCGCCTGGTCCCACTGCGAGTAGAGCTCGTTGAAGCTCTGCGACGCCTGGCCGTTCCAGTCGCCCGCGATGAGGCCCTCGACGAGGGACTTGAGGTTCGACAGCTGCGACTCGATCGACTGCGATCCGCTCGAGAGCTGTCCCGCGACGCTGGCGAGCGACTCGGATGTGACCTTGATCTCTGCCATTTCTTCCTCCGTGGTGTGACCGCGCTGCGCGGTGAAGTCGTGCCCCCTGACCCCAGATGATCGGGGTCGCCTCCACGCTAGCCGCGGGCCCGAAATCCGTCTGTGGGGAGGAGTGCCCAGGCGCAGCCGGCGGGCAGGCGGCAGGGGATGTCGCCGGCGGCGACGCCGAGGGCGTCTCCCGGACGCGCGTCGACGCCGTCTGCACAGCGCCGCCGTCGACGCGCCGGCACCCGCCCCGGATCCGCCGGGACCCGCCGGGACCTGCCGCGTTCCGCCCCCGGGAAGAGCGCCACCACCGCCCAGGTCGCAGTTTGCGGCCCCGAATCGACGATGGGGGCCGCGAGCTACGACCGGAACGTTCGTGGACCGCGAGCCAGAGGTCGCGGTGGCTGTGGAGAGCGCGGACGCGCCTCGGCGCGCTGGTGCGACGGTGAGGAGATGGGCCGGCACCGGATGAACCTCCCGCAGGATCTCGGCGACACCTTCGCCGTGCGCGACGCACGCGCGCTGGGCGTCGGGGAGAAGCGCCTGCGCGCGGCCGATCTCGGGCGCCCGTTTCGCGGCATCCGCACGGTCGACCTGGCTCCGCTCGAGGTCGAGGACCCTTACGAACGGCAGCGGCAGCAGCGGCTCCGACTCGCCAGGGCGTACGCGCATCGCCTGCATCCGGGCCACTTCTTCTGCCGCGAGACGGCAGCGTCGGTCTGGGGCGCGCCGCTGCCCCTGGTGTTCACGCCGGACGGAGCTGTCGCGGACGAGACGCACCTCGGCGTCCACGTGGGTGTGATCGGACCGACGGCGCTTCCTCGCGCTCGAGGCGTCATCCGGCACCGCGCGCAGGCGAAGATGACGTCGCTCCGCGAGCACGCCGGCCTGCTCGTGACCTCGCCGGCGACGACCTGGGCCGGCCTCGGAACGCTTCCGCTGCCGGATCTCATCGCTCTCGGCGACTTCTTCTGCCGAGTCTGGCGCGAAGGCGTCGGCCGGCCGACGCCCGGACGGCTTCCCCTCGCCACCGTCGCGCAGCTCGAGGCCGCGCTCGCGACCGGCCGGTGGCAGGGAATCGTCAGGCTGCGCGAGGCGGTCGGATGGATCCGGCCCGACGCCTGGTCGCCCAAGGAATCGCGCGTCCGGTTCGAGCTCGTCTGCGGCGGACTGCCCGAGCCGGAGCTCAACGGCGACGTGTTCGACGATTCCGGACGATTCCTCGCCTGCGTCGACATGCTCTACCGCCGCGAGCGCGTGGCGATCGAGTACCTCGGGATGCTGCACGGCGCCTCGTGGGCTCGCGACGTGGAGCGCATCGCGTCACTGCGCGCAGCGGGATGGACGGTCGTCGAGGTCACCGCACCGCTGCTGGCGAATCCGCGCGAGCTCGTCCGACGCGTGCGTCACGCGCTCGGCGGCCGTCGCGCCTGATCCCGGTCGCACTTCCCGGCCCCAAACAGCCGAATAGAGCCGCAAAGTGCGACCCCGACAGCCGCACCCACCACTCCGGTCGCACTTCCCGGCCCCAAACCGCCGAACACGGCCGCGAACTGCGACCCCGACAGCCGCACCCACCACCGGCGCCGCCCCCGCCACCGGCGCCACCACGGGCTCAGGCCGGCGACAGCGCGATCTCGACGTCGCCGACGCGGAGGGCGTCGCCCGGGCGCACCTCGACCCGCTCCTCGCCCACGGGGAGCGGGATGGTCCGGTCGCCGCGGCGCAGCGATGAGCCGTTACCGGAACCGGCGTCGCCCGCCCGCAGGACGCCCCGCTCGAGCTCGAGGTACAGGTGCACGCGCGACATCGACCGCGTCGTGTCGGCGACCTCCACGGCCTGCGCGCCGAGGGTCGCCGCGGTCTGCTCGGGTCGCCGCCCGATGACCGCGCTGCCCGAGACGATGACGTCCTCCCCTGTCGAGAAGACGAGTCGGACCCGCTCGCCCCACGCCTCGCGCGCCCGGGCCGCGGCACGGGTCGCGGGCGGTGCGATGTCGGGCGGCGTCCACGCGGGGGCGGATGGCGCGGTGGCGGCCCTCGAATCCGCGGCCGGCTCCGCGGGCGGCACGGGTGCCGGAGCCGCCGCGCGCTCCGTCGGCTCCCACCCGTCGTCGGCGGCGCGGTCGGCCCGCGTGGTGAGGACGAGCTGCCCACACGCGAGGCAGTACATGCTGCTGGGTTCGAGTGTCGCAGCGCAGTACGCGCAGCGTGCCGATGCCATGTCAGCTCCTCACTGGCGGATGTCGGGAACGCGGACGGGCAGCCAGCCGCGGGGCGTGGAGAGCACCCCGCCGCCGATCGGCACCTGCCCGAGCATGAACTTCGGGATGGCCGCGCCCGCGGCCTGGGTGCCGTACAGCGCGGCCTCCGGGCGGAGCACGATCGCGCGCCGCGAGCGCTTGGCCTCGACGAACGGACCGCCGAAGAGGGTCGACGTCGACTCGGCGTCGACGGCCACGATGAAGACGGCACGGTGCCGCACGCCCGTGAGGGCGTGGTCGAGCGGGGCGTTCTTCAGCTGCTCGACGTCGTCGACCACGAACGTCACGACCCCGGGGTAGGGCGCGAGCACCTCGTCGAGCTCGAGCGGGGTGAGTGCCGTGTTCTCGATGACCGGCACACCCATGTCGCGCGCGAGCTCGCTGAGCGGCGAGGGCCGGGGGGCGACGACGACCGCGTGGTCGCCGCGCTCGGCGAGCTGGCGCAGGATGACGGCGAGCGTCGACGAGCGCCCCGAGCGCCGCGTGCCCGAGACGACGAAGCCGCCGTCGCCCGGCCACGTGAGCGTGCAGCGCGCGAGTCGGTCGCCCCCGACGGCGACGACGATGCCGTCGGGGTCGTCGCCCTCCGCCACGGGGAGGTCGCGCACGGCCGACAGCGCGATGTACTTCGGCAGCGGGTCGACGCGGAACGGCTCGGGGCCGGTCGCTCCCCCGCGCTCGTCGAACGCGTCGCGCACGCGCTCGACGACGCGCCGCAGCGCGGTCGTCTGGGCCTCGCCGCTCGTGTCGCGCCCGAGCACGGCCAGCTGCGCCTCCGCCGCCTCGGCGCCGAAGAGCACGCGTCCCTGCGGGAGATCGGTCGGGACATCCTTCGCGTGGATGCCCGCCGCGCGATAGTCCGCGATGTCGCGCACCGGCAGCACGTACTGCGTGTCGACGAAGTTCGTCACCTTGTCGCCGAAGACGCCGCGGTCGCCCGTCATCACGACGCGCACGCCCACGGCGGGGCCCTCTCGCAGGAGTCGGATGAACTGCTCGCGGAAGGCGAGGAGCTGGTCGGGGCCCATCGACGAGAGCAGGCGCTCCCAGCCGTCGACCGCGACGATCGCGAACGGCAGTGCGGCCCCGGGCGCGTTCCGCCGCTGCTCGGAGATGTGCCCGACGCCCGCGCTCGAGAGCACCGTCTGGCGGCGCTGGAGGTCCTCGAGGAGGCGCTGCATGAGGCGCGGCAGCCGGTCGCTGTCGAGCTGGGTGACGACCGCGCCGCAGTGCGGGGCGTCCGCGAGCGGCAGGAGGGCGCCGTTGCCGAAGTCGGCGATGTAGAGGTGCACGTCGCCCGGGTCGACCCGCTCGACCACCTGCGCGAGCACGGTGCGCAGCGCCGTCGTGCGCCCCGACAGGGCCCCGCCCGCGAAGAGCAGGTGCGAGCCGGTCGCGATGTCCCACGTGAGCGTGCGCTGCGCCTGCGCCTTCGGCACGTCCTCCAGGCCGAGAACGATCTCGGTCTCCCGCAGCGCCTCCCCCTCGAACCGCTCGATCGGCAGCGTCACCGGCAGCGGGACGAGCCACGGGCTCGGGTTCTTCGCGATGCCGAGCTGGTCCGCCGCGGCCGTGATGAGGTTCACGAGCGCGCGCAGATCCGTGTCGTCGTGGTCGTGGTTCTCGGCGTGCGCGGCAGCGGGCGGGTACTTCACGGGGAAGCCGAGCGCATCCCACGTGATCGGCGCCTTGGGCGGCAGCACCTTCGTCGTGCGCACGGCGCCGGGGCGGATGCCCGCGACGCGCGCCGTCTGGAAGCCCATCGGCGCCGCCGACGGCCCCAGGCGCACGAAGCCGCGCCCGGGGGTCGACGGGCTGATGAGCGCGGCCTCGCCCGAGCCGAGCACGTCGGACGAGTCGTTGCGATCGGTCACGCGCAGGGCGACGCGGAGGTTGATGTTCGACTGCATCTCGGGCGTGACGACACCGGATGGCCGCTGGGTCGCCAGTACGAGGTTGACGCCGAGCGAGCGGCCGACGCGGGCGATCCGCACGAGGCCGTCGATGAACTCCGGGAGCTCGGTGCGGAGCTCGGCGAACTCGTCGATCACGAGCATGAGGCGCGCGAGGCCGCGGCGGGCTGCCGTCTCGGCGTCCTTCGCCCACGCGGCGTCCACGTCCTTCGCGCCCATCTCGCGGAGCACCTGCTCGCGGCGCTTGAGCTCGGCGTCGAGCGACGCGAGCGCGCGCTCGGTCTCGCGCGCGTCGAGGTTCGTGACCATGCCGACGGTGTGCGGCAGGCGCTCGCAGTCGGCGAACGCCGACCCGCCCTTGTAGTCGATGAGCACGAAGTTGAGCGCGTCCGGGCGGTTGGCCATCGCGAGGCCGACGACGAGCGCCTGCAGGAACTCCGACTTGCCCGATCCGGTCGTTCCCGCCACGAGGGCGTGCGGGCCGTCGCGCGAGATGTCGAGCGCGAACTCCCCGTCGGCGTTCGCGCCCACCACGACGTAGGTGTTGCGCGGCTGCGCGTTCCAGCGGCGCACGAGCGGCGACGGATCCTCGAGGTCGATCCCGAGGAGGTCGACCATCCGCACGCTCGTCGGCAGCATCGCCTCGTCGCCCACCCCCGAGACGTGCTCGAGCGAGCACAGCGCCCTGGCCATCCGCTCGCACTGCGGCACCGAGACGCCGTCGAGCAGCACCGACGGGAAGTAGCCGCCCGGCCGCTCGAGCGACGCCATCGACGGATCAGACGGGTCGACGACCACGACGCTCGTCGCCTCCTCGGGCAGGCGCGACCGGTCGCTGTCGAGCGCGAGGACGTGGATGCCGTGCTGCGCTCCGTGCTCGAGCAGCGGCACCATGCCGGGCAGCATGCGGAAGCGGCGCGCCCCGTCGACGACCACGAGCACGTCGGTGGGCGCCTCGTAGCCGCGCTGGCCGGCCATCCGCATGCGCACGTCGAGGGCGACGGCGATCTCCCGCAGCCGCTCGCGGCGCGTGTCGTCGTCGTTGCCGATGAGGGCGGGCACGTGCTCGGCGGTGTGCGCGTGCGGGAGCCAGCTCGTCCACCCCCACTCGGCCTCCGCGCCGTCGTCGCACAGCACGATGACCTCGGCGTCGCGGGGGCTGCGCAGGGCCGCGAACGACAGCACCATCGAGCGCGCGAGCGACCGCACGGCGTCGGCCGGCCCCGCCACGCCCACGACGCCCGCGCGGCAGTCGACGGCCACGGGCGCGGGCCCGACGCCGACGCGCTGCTCGGCGCCGCGGTCGCGGCCGCCGCCCTCGAAGCGCACGTCGAGGTCGATCTCGGTCACGCCCACGCGCAGCGCCATGGCGTCGTCGTCGGCCTTGCGCCGCTCCCACAGACGCGAGAGCGGGCGCAGGACGATGTCGCGCACGACCACGGGGTCGGGCAGCCGGTACCAGGCGGCCAGGCGCTGGCGCTTGACGAGATCGCGGATGCGCTCGCCCGCGACGCGGACCTCGTCGATCCACTGCTGCTCGGTCTTCAGCCCCTTCTTCTGCGCGAGCTTGCGCTGCGTGAGGAACGAGCCGATCACCATGATCGGGCTCGCCGCGGCCATGAGCAGCATGACGGGTCGCTGGAAGAGGATGGCCATGGTCACGCCGAGCACGACGGGGATGACGGCCGACAGCCACGGCAGAGGCGACTGATCGGGGTCGTCCGGCTTGTCGCCCGGGAGCTGGATGGACGGCTGCACCGCGCGCGCGGGGACGCGCGACGGGCGGTTGAATCCTCGGCCCCCGATCGTGTCTGTGAGGTCGGCGTCGGCGTGCGGCGCCATGCCGATGCGGAGCACGAGGCTGCCGATCTGGACGAGGTCGGCCGGCACGATGCGCTCGGGCGCGGTGATCGCGACGTCGTTGACGAGCGTCTTCGCCCCGGCCGCGGGGGTGATCGTCGCGAGGAGGGGGTCGGATGGCCCGCCGAGGGCGATCTGGATCGTCAGGTGGGCGGGTGCGAGCGCCGGGTCGGCGACGCGCACGTCGTCGCCCTCGCCCGAGCCGACGGTGAGCGCCTGCCCGCGCTCGACGGGGACGGTCTGGCCCGCGAACGGGCCGCCGACGATCTCCAGGCGCACGGTGCGCGGGTCGGGCTCGGGCGCGGCCCGGTCGGGGATGACCGCGCCGGAGAGCAGACCGGCCCCGGCGAGCGGCGTCGCCGGGTCTGCGCCGCCCGCGAGCAGCTGCGGGCTCACGCCGAGCGACTCGGCGACCTCGCCGACGGTCGTCGCCTCGTCGACGTCGAGCAGCCAGGAATCGGCCTGCACGGGCGTCGTCTGCAGGGTCAGGCGCACGCTCATCGGCTCGCGTCCTCTCGGTCGTTCGGGGTCTTCGGGGTCATCGGGCGCCCACCCGGTCGAGCAGCGCGCCGAGCGGTCGGAAGACGCCCGCCGAGCGCTCCGATTCCACGGGCGTCGCCGGCGCGAGCCGCAGGGGCACGCGCAGGCCGACGAGCTCGACGTCCTCGTCCTCTGCCGGCGGCTCCTCGCCGCGCGCCTCCGCGGCCTCGACCTCCTTGTCGCGCTGCGCCTGCTGCGCGGCCTCGAGCTCGGCGCGCGGCACCCGCTCCGCGGGCTCGACCGGCTGGGCGGACACGAGGCCTTCCGTGGGCAGGTCGCCGTCGGGGAGCGCGAGCGTCACGGAGCCGGTCGCCTGCGCGCCGCCCTGCGCGACGTGGAAGCTGAACTGATCGGCGCGCGCGCCGTCGCGGGGCAGATAGCGCGCGATGCCGTCGGCGCCGCACACCACCGTCCCGTGCACCGCGTCGCCGCACGAGACGAGAGACAGACGCGCACCCGGTTCGGTCGCCACGAGCCCCGCGAGATCGAACTCGGAGACCTCCCCGGGCGTGAGCGGCGCATGCACGGACTGCGCCACGGGCGGCCGCTCGGCGCGGTACACCGGCACCGAGATGGTCGCGGGCTCCGACCAGGTGCCGTACTGGTCGGCCATCCGCACCGTGACCTCGAGCGGGCCGTCGAACGAGGCCTTCGGGCGGATCACGAGGTGCGTCTCCGTGGCCGTGACCTCGGCGACATCGGACGGCGAGACGGAGAAGACCTCCAGGCGACCGCCTCCCCCGCAGACGAGGCACGTCGCCCCGAGGTCGCTCACGGGGAGGAGCAGGGTGCCGCCGGCCGCGACCGGATGCGGGTAGGCGGCCGACGGGACCGACGGCGCCTCGGGCGCCTCGAGAGACACGACGTACTCCATGATCGTCGTCGTGCGCCCGTTCGTCATGGGCACCGGCACGATGTCGCTGCCGTAGTCGGGGTCGTACTCCTCCGCGCGCAGGAGGAACCCGTCCGCCGCGCACGCGACGACGAGGTCGGACGCGGCCAGCACGGGCGCGCAGTCCGTCACGGTCCAGCCCTCCGGCGTGTTCACCGCCTTCTCATCGAGATACGGGATGGCGATCGCGTTCGGCCCGCTGTAGGCGGCGGCCGGCGCGACGAGGCTCGCGGCAGAGGCCGCGGCGAGCGCGAGGACGGCGAGGCTGCGGCGCATGCGTCGCTCCTCTCCGTCGCCTCGCCGCGCGCGGACGCGGCGGCTTCCCATGCTAGGTCGGGCTGCCCGGTGTCGTTGGGGGCAGTACTCCCCACCTCCGCCCATCCGGTCGTGCGCGAGAATCGACGGGATCCCATGAACGCGCCATCCGCAGCCCCGCCGCCCGCGATCGGAACCGACGCCGGGCAGACCCGCCTGCGCGCCGACGGCCCGAAGCCGCCTCTCGGCCGCGGCGGATGGCCGCTCCCCGAGCTGACCGCGCGCCAGCAGCGCCCCAAGCGGTGGTGGCGGCACCCCGCTTTCCTCGTCTCGGCCATCCTCACGATCCTCGCGATGCTCGGGATGGCCGCGTGGATGGTCGTCAGCGCGATGCTCTCGAGCGACGTCGTCGTCTCGGACATCGCGCTCACCGTGCAGGACGGCAACGCCCACCTCGACTGGGAGGGTCCCGACGCGGCGTACTCGGTCTACGCCGTGCACGGCGACGGCACGGCGACCGACCTCAGCCAGTTCGTGATCGAGAGCTCCGAGGTCTGGCTGCCGCAGTCGACGGGCGCTTTCGAGAGCGACACGTGCTTCGTCGTGCGCGCAGCGGCCTTCGCCGACCAGCCGGTCGCGCTCGACGCGGCGGCCCTCACCCGCGAGGGCGCGCAGAGCGTCTGCGTGGCGCAGGCGAAGCGATGAGACGGCCCTCCGCCGCCCTCGTGCTCACGGCGACTGCGTTCGCGCTCGCCGGCTGCTCGGGCGCCGCGGGCGTCGAGGCGGAGCCGCTCGAGGGCGTGGACCTCGGCGCCTACGACCCCGCGCACCCGGGGAACGGACTCTGGCTCATCCCGGGAGAGCAGGCGATCGCGGAGATCGCGGAGGCGGTGCGCGCCGCGGGCGACGTGCGCTACGAGGGGTCGTACACCGAGCTCGTCGCGCACGACGATCCCGAGACGCCGCCCTCGCCCGGGCGCACGGTGTCGGTGACGTTCGCGGGCGACCCCGAGTCGTACGAGGCGAGCCTCGCGGCCGGCGACCTCGCGCTCGACGTCGTCGTCGCCGAGGGCGCCGCGTACGTCCGCGGCAACGACGCGTTCGCGCAGCGAAGCGGGCTCGCGGCGGCGCGGGACGGCTTCGTGTGCCTCGCCTCCGCGAGCGCGCTCGACGACTGGCAGCCGCTGCTGGATCCGTCGCTGCTCGTCGAGCAGCTCCTGCGCAGCGCCGAGGAGGTCGCCGTCATGCCGCCCGCGGCCGACGCCGAGACGGCCGAGCTCGTGATGGGCGGCAGCGAGAGCCCGACCGGTCACCTGACCGTCGCCGCCGTGGGTGCGCCGCTCCCTCTCGAGTTCCTCGCGGGAGATGGCTCCGGCGACGGCCGCTTCTCGTTCGCGGGATGGGGCGAGGACGTCGCGGTGACGGCCCCGGAGGATCTCGCGCAGGGGTGCTGACCTCCGTCGTGCGGCGGATCCGCGCGGCCGGGACGCGCGCCTAGGGTGGTCACGACGACGACCGGGGAGGTCCCATGTCCCGATGGATGCGCGCGGCGGTCGCGACCGCCATCCTCGCCCTGACCGCGCTCGGCGGCGCGACCGCCGCGCAGGCCGTCTCCCTCGACGACGGCGACCTCGTCGTCGACGACACCGCCGGTCGCCTCTACCTGCCGCAGCTCGAGGACGCGCTCGACGAGATCGACTTCTACGCGCCCACCACCGTCGCGATCTACACCTACGAGGGCGAGGCCTCCGATGAGATGAACGAGCGCGTCCTCGCGTATGCGCGCGAGAGCCATCCCGAGTGGATCACCGACAACGGCCAGAAGTGGGCGGACGGGCTGTTCCTCCTCGCCCTCGACCCCGAGGGCCGACAGGTCGGGACGTACTTCGGCGAGGATCGCGCCGTGTCGCTCGACGACCAGGCGGCCATCCAGGACGCGACGAAGGACGCGTTCCGCGCGGGTGACTGGACGGGCGGGGTGATCGACGGCGTCGAGGCCGCCGCGGGGATCATCGAGCGCCCCTGGTACGCCTCGCCCGCCGTCATCGTCACAGGCTGGGTGGGCGGGGGTGCGGCTGTGGGCGCGTGGCTCATCGCCCTCGGCGTCCGCGCGAGCCGCCGCGAGAAGGTCGCGACGGCGCTCGCGCGCGGCGGCGAGCATCTCACCCGCGTGACGATGGACCTCGAGACGACCGAGCTCGCGGCGCGCACGCTGCCGTCGGACTCGCCGTACGCGCAGCGGCTCGACCAGCGCTTCCACGACTTCTCGGCCCGCTACCACCGTGCCCTCGAGGAGCAGCGCCGCATCGAGGCGCTCACGAAGAAGGAGCGCTCGCGCGCCGACGCCGTGGAGGCCGCGCGCCGGTTCGCCGACGAGACGGCCGAGATGGACTTCGTCGACGACGCGATCGTGCACGCCGCGGCGCTCCTCACGAAGTCGCACACGTGGGAGCGCGCGTGGGCTGCGCAGGTCGATCCGGTGCGCGAGGACCTCGCGGGGATCACGGCGCTCGTGGAGGACCCCGCGGCGGCTGAGCTCGCGACCGCCCACGCGCTCACGGCCTTCCGGGCGGAGGCCGAGGCCGAGCTCGAGCGGCTCGGCGCCGGACTGCGCGCAGGCTCCCTCGAACCGGGCGATGCGCTCGCGGCGCTGGAGGCGCTGCGCGCGCGGCTCTCGGACCTGCTCGCCGATCACTCGCGCGCCCTCATCGCGGCGTTCGCGCAGGCCGACTCCGAGCGCGAGGCGATGGAGGCCGAGCTCGAGCGCGAGCGCCAGACGAACCGCGCCCGCACAGGCTCGATCCTCGACACGGTGTCGACGCCGGGGCAGTACTGGAGCCCCGTGGCCTTCAGCGCCGGCTACTCGGCCGGCGTCACGCAGGTCGAGAGCGACCGCAGCGCCGCGTCGTCGTCCTCGTTCTCGAGCGGCGGCAGCGCGACCGGGTACGGATCGAGCGGCGGGAGCTTCTCAGGCTCCGGCAGCTCGTCCCGGTTCTGAGCACGCGGAGCGCGCGCCAGAGCAGGAGAATCCGCCCACAGCAGGATGGATTCGGCGACGACGTCCTGCTGCCGCGCGATTCTCCTGCGCTCGGCGGTGGCGCAGGGCGCGGCGGGGCGCGGGGCGGTGGCGCGCGGGCTACTTCGCCTCCGGCTCGTCCTCGTCGGGGAGGAGCACGGGGCGGTCGATCGTCTTCGTCACGTCGGCCGGGTCGACCACGAGGAGCAGCATCGCGACGACGAGCAGCACGACGATGAAGACGATGCCCGCGATGATCGAGGCGACCGTCCACGCCTGGGAGATGACCTCGATGGGCTGCTGCGTGAACGCCCCCATCGACATGGCGCCCACGAGCAGCGCGAACACGGCCGACCCGAAGGCGATCGCGAGCAGCTGGACAGGGCGCATGAGCGCGCGTCGGGTGGGCTTGTCGGTCACGGACGGTCCTCCGAGGTGCGGGGGTCGCCCCCGCTGATGGGTGCTGCGGTCTCCGCCGACGCGGCGGACGGCGACGCGGGCGAGAACCCGGCGATCGCGAGGAACACCGCGACGATCGCCGCGTAGCCGCCGAAGAGGCCGACCGCGATGATCTCGCCGGTGAGGGTGAAGGTGCGTCCGGCGTCCTCGATGAAGTAGTCGAGCGCGTATCCCGAGGGCACGAGCAGCGTCGCCGCGCCGATGACGAGGGTCAGCACGCCGATCGTGAGGGTGTCGCGCGCGACGATCCTCTCGCCACGGCGGCGCTGGGCGACGCCGAGGCCCGTCTCGAGCGCTCCTGCGACGAGCGCCCACACGGGGATGACGACGAAGTAGAGAGCGGGGCCGCGCAGGCTCGTGATGCCCGCGGCCATGCCGGCGAAGAGGTGCGCGAAGGCCAGCAGGGCAGGCAGGACGCGCTGCCCCGCGGGCGTGACCATCCAGGTGCCGAGCCCCAGCACGACGGCGGTCGCGATCGCCCACCCGCTGAAGACCGAGAGCCCGACCGCGGCCGAGTGATCGGGCGAGAAGGTCACCATGAGGGCCGCCAGCGCCGCGATGAGCGCGCGCAGCAGCTGGACGTGGCGCGTGCTCGGGGCGAACGGCTGACGTGCGGGCATGGTGATGGGACCTCGTGCGTGCGAAGGGACACGTCCAGTCTAGGGAACCCGCCCCTGGGAACGGCCCGTCACGCGAGGGAGGGGCTCGTGCACTCCCCTCCCTCGCGTGACGATCAGACGCGCGCGACCGGGTTCGGCATCTCACCCGCGTACAGCAGCGACTCCGCCTGGTTGGCGAGGTCGACCATCTGGAGCGTGTTGCGCAGCTGGAGGCGGTTGAGGCACGAGTGCGCGAAGGACCCGGCCCTCAGGTCGACGTCGCCCGCGAGCCCGCGCGCGAGGTCGGGGTGGTCGCCTTCGTAGCGGTCGAGGCACTCGGCCACGAGCCGCCAGAACGACGGGGCAGGGAGGAGCCCGTCCGCATCGAGGATCGCCGCGAGGTGCCGCAGGACGCCGTCGAACACGTCGGTGAAGATCGCGAGGGCCTTCTCGCTCCCCGGCGCCTCGGCGCGGATGCGCTCGACCTCCGGCGGCAGGCCGCGCGGACCGAGCACGGCGACCTCCTCGCCGATGTCCTTCATGAACGCGCGCGCGACGGTGTGCTCGCGCAGCACGAGGATGAGGTTCTCGCCGTGCGGCATGAACGCGAGATCGTGGCCGAGCACGCCGTGCACGAGCGGCCGCAGGTACGCGTGGAGGTAGGCCCGCAGCCACTCCTCGGGCGATCGACCCGACGCCCGGATGAGGGTCGTCGCGGAGGCGGAGCCCTCGTGATCGCGGTGGAGCAGGGCGGCCATCGTGACGAGCCGCTCCCCCGGGCCGATGAGCGGCACGGGGCTCTCCCGCCACAGCGCCGCGAGCATCTTCCGGTGGGGGTTCGGGGTCGGCGTGCGGTGGTAGACGTCGCCCGTGTACCCGATCGCCGCACGCTCGCGCAGCACGGCGAAGCCGGCCTCCGCGAAGGTCGCGTCCGAAGCGACGGTGTCGGCGACCCAGTCATTGATCGCGGGGGTGTCGCGCATGTACGCGGGCGAGAGCCCGCGCAGGAAGCCCATGTTCTGGATGGCCAGGGCCACCTTCACATAGGGAGCGCCGGGTCGCGTGAGGTTGAGGAACGTCCGGATGGACTGCTGCGCCTGGTACTCGTCGGCGCTCCGCCCGAGGAGGACGAGGTGACCGCGCGCGACGTCCGCGGCGAAGGTGACCGGGAGACGGTGCTCCGCCTGCCAGGGGTGGAGCGGGAGGAGGTGGAAGCCCGCGGGGTCGTGCCCCCCGTCGGCGAGGCGCTCCGCGAAGGCGCGCCGCTCGTCGGCCGTGAGCGCCTGCTCGAGGTGCGTCGCCTCGTCGAGACCGCGCCCGAGCGACAGGTGCGTGTGCTCGCGGGCAGCCGCGACCCACACGAGGCGCGTGCGGCGGCCGTTCTCGGGCGCGTACGCGCTCCAGTCCGCGTGGGAGAACCCGATGCGCCCGTTGTTCGCGAGGAACCCCGGATGCCCTTCCGTCATCGCCGCCTCCGTCTCGGGGAAGCTCGCCTCGAGCAGGCCCTCGGCGGTGGGCGCCGCGCCCTCGAGACCGCGCAGACGCTTGCCGGCCGCGCTCGCGAGCGTCGACGAGAGCTCCTCGAGGTACACCGACAGGAGCTGATCGGGGATGCCCAGGCGCGGCTGGAGCTCGAGGATCAGCTCGAGCACGTCGAGCTCGAGCTCGGCGCCGTCGCGCTCGCGCCGCACGCTCGCGGGATCGATCGCCCAGTGCTCGAGGGGGAGCAGGCGGGCGCGGAAGGTGTAGCGCACGTCGCCCTCGGCCACCTCCCACCGCCCGTCCGCGAGCGGCGTCGGCGCGATGAGCCGCTCGTGGGAGAGCTCCGAGAGCGCCTTCACGACGAGGTGCCGATGCGCGTGCGCCGCCAGGTCGGCGGTGAGGTGCGGCAGCGGCGAGCGCTCCCCCGCCCAGCCGGCGCCCAGCGGACTCGCCGCGAAGTCGTCGCGCGTGCAGACGCTGAGCGCGGCGCGCTTGACCCGCCCCTCCGCGCGGAGGTCGACCTCCCCGAGCACCCGGAAGCCCGCTGCGGCGTTCTTCGCGAGGATCGGCTCGTTGCGCACGTCGGGCTCGACGACGACCCGGCTCCGGCCGAGTCCGCCCTCCTGCGCCGCGCCGAGGCAGAAGCGCATCACCCCGCGCATGACCGCCGACGTGAAGCCCGTCTTCGGGTCGCCCGCAGGCGGCGCGATGAGGAGATGCATGCCGATGTCGCCGGGCTCGGCGCGGAACACGTCCGGCGGGAGCAGCGTGTCGGGCTCGTAGGTCTCGACGTAGAACGCGGCCTCCCCGTCGACGCGCCCGAGCCATCCGCCGTGCCTCGCGTCATCCGCGATCGTCTCGAGGTACGCGCGGACCTGCGCGACGTCGAGGTCCGCCATCTCCCAGAAGCGCGAGCGCGGATGCGCGAGCCACCGCTGCAGGCGCGCCGCATCGCGCGCGGGATCGATCGGCTCGATCTCGACGGCGAGCCGGGCGGAGACAGCCGCCGCGCTCATCGCGCCGCCTCCTCGAGCACGCGCGCCGCGCCATCCGTCGCCGCGCCGTCACCGGGGACGCCGAAGGTCTGGAAGGCGATCCTTCGCTCGATCGGGTACGGCTCACGGCCCGTGATGGCGGCGAGCACGACCGACGCCCGCCAGGGCCCGAAGCCGAGGTCGGGCGCCGTCACGCCGTGCGTGTGCTCCTCGCCCCCGACGACGTGGATGCGCTCGGCGTCGTCGACGGCGTACGTCCGCGCGACGTCGAGGCGGCCGCGGCGATCCCTGCGCACGCGATGCGCGACCGGGTCGAGGAAGTCGGGGACCTCGGCGCGGTAGCCGGTTGCGGCGACCACGGCCCTCGTGCGGTGCTCGTGCGTCCGATCGAGCTGCGCGTGGCGCAGGGTGAGCACGTGCTCGCCCGTCTCGACGTCATGGCGCGCGTCGACGACCTCGGTGTCGGTGAGCAGCGTCGACGGCACCGTGCCGTCCGCGCTCGACAGCCGGTAGAGGGTGTCGTAGATCTCGTCGACGAGGTCCGCGCTGATGCCCTTGTAGAGCCCGCGCTGCTCGCGGCCGAGACGCTCGCGCAGCTCCTCGGGAAGGGAGCGGTAGTGGTCGGTGTACTCGGGCGACGTCATCTCGAGCGTGAGCTTGGTGTACTCCATCGGGAAGAACCGCGGCGAGCGCGTGACCCAGTCCACCCGCCCCTCGCGCGCCTCGAGCAGGTCGCGGTAGACCTCGGCGGCGGACTGCCCGCTGCCGACGACCGTCACCGCGCCGCTCGCGAGGAGCGCTGCGCGGTTCGGGAGGTACTCGGCGGAGTGGACGACCGGGCCTGCGCCCGCGCCGGACAGCCCCTGGAGAGCCGACGGCAGCACGGGCCGCGTGCCGACGGCCAGGACGACGTGCCGCGCGAGATGCTCCTCGATGCCGCGCACCTCGCCATCCGGCCCGCGCACCTCGGCGCGGACGCGGAGCAGGTCTCCGGCCTCCTCCACGGCGACGACACGGCGGCGCCAGCGCAGCGTCGGCAGCTGCGCCGCGACCCAGCGGCAGTAGGCGTCGTACTCCGAGCGCAGCGGATAGAAGGACTCGCGGATGTAGAACGGGTAGAGCCGCCCCGTCGCCTTCAGGAACGCGAGGAACGAGTACGGCGAGGTCGGGTCGGCCATCGTCACGAGGTCCGCGAGGAACGGCACCTGGATGGTCGCGCCGTCGATCATCATGCCCGGATGCCACCGGAAGCCGTCGGCCTGATCGAGGAAGACGGCATCGACGTCGGGCAGCGGCTGCGCGAGGGCGGCGAGCCCGAGTCCGAACGGGCCGATGCCGATCCCGACGAGATCGCGGACCGCGATCATCGGCCGTCCTCCTCGGCGGTCAGGCGCGGGAGGCGCGGATGGACGTCGCGGCAGGGCGGATCGTCGCGCGTCGCGAGGGCGTCGCCCGCGAGGAGCCCGTGCGCCGTCGCGCGCACGAGGTCGAGCACGGCCTCGATGTCCGCCAGAGTGGCGTCGGGGTTCAGCAGCGTCAGCTTGAGACACGGGACGCCGTCGATGACCGTCCGGGCGACCATGGCGCGGCCCGACTGGAAGAGCACGCGGCGCACGAGCGGGACGAGCCGGTCCGCGGTCGCGTCGTCGACGCCATCCGGCTGGTAGCGGAACAGCACCGTGCTGAGATCGGTCGTGCCGACCGGGCGCAGCTCGGGGTCGGCGTCGAGGCGCTCCCGCACACGGCGGGCCAGCGCGCAGACGTCGTCGAACATCCGCCCCACCCGGTCGGGGCCCAGCGCGCGCAGGGTCGTCCACAGCTTGAGCGCGTCGAAGCGCCGCGTGGTCTGCAACGAGCGGTCGACCTGGTTCGGGTCGGCGTCGTCGGCCCGCGCCTCCTCGGCGGGGTTCAGGTAGTCGGCGTGCCACGCGGCGGCGAGGAGGTCGGTCGCCTCGCGCACGATGAGCGCGCTCGAGGACACGGGCTGGAAGAACGTCTTGTGGAAGTCGACCGTGACCGAGCTCGCGCGCTCGATCCCGTCCAGCAGCCCGCGCCGTGTGGGCGACACGAGCAGGCCCCCGCCGTACGCGGCGTCGACGTGCAGCCACACGCCGTACGCGTCGCACAGACCGGCCGCCGGACGGATGGGGTCGACGATGCCGCGGTCGGTCGTGCCCGCGGTGACGACGACGGCCATGACGACCCCGCCCGCGCCCGTCGTCTCCGCGAGCGCCCGTGCGAGCGCCGCGGGATCCATCCGCCCGTCCGCGTCGACCCCGACCGGCACGACCGCGTCGGCCGAGAGCCCGAGAAGGTGCGCGGACCGGGCGACGGAGAAGTGACTCGCGGCGGTCGTGAGCACGCGCAGCCGCGCCATCGCGCGTCCGCGGTCGTCGACCCCGCGCAGCGCCTTCTCCCGCGCGAGGAAGAGCGCCTGCAGGTTCGACTGCGTGCCGCCCGAGGTGAAGATCCCGTCGCCGTCGGCGAACCCGATCCGCTCCGCCGTCCAGGCGACGAGGCGCCGCTCCATGAGCGTCGCGACGAGCGACTGGTCGTACGTGTCGACCGAGGTGTTGATCGCCGCGAGCATCGCCTCGGCGGCGACGGCCGGGAGGACGACCGGGCAGTTGAGGTGCGCGGCGTAGGCCGGGTGGTGGAACCAGACCGCGTGCTGCGCGTAGAGCTCGTCGGCCTCGCGGAGGGCCGCCGCGCTGCCGATGCCATCGTCGTCGAGCGCGACGGCGTCGACGAGCGCCTCGAGCTCCCGCCGCTCGGCACCCGAGGACGGGGCGGTCGTCATCCGGAACCGCGCCGCGACGGCGTCGACGACGCCGTGCACGAGCCGCGCGTACTCGTCCGCGGTCCGATCCGTCAGCAGCGCGGTCGCACCGGCTGTCTCCCCCGCGGCGCTCCCGCTCGTCTCCGGCAGAACTCGTGCCATTCGCGTGATCCTCCATGCTCGTCTTCTACTTAGGCTTGGCTAACCTAAGGCACGGTAGCGGATCCGGCGAGTCGCCGCTGCACGGATGCCCGGAGAGGCGCTGAGAGAATGGAGGGCATGACGCCCCAGAGGGAAGAACTGATCGACCACGCCTGCCTCATCGTCGACGGCCCCGACCAGTCGGGAGTCGTGGCCGCGATCGCCGCGCTCATCGCGCGCAACCAGGGCAACATCGTGTCGCTCGATCAGCACTCGACCGACCCCGAGGGCGGGAAGTTCTTCCAGCGCGTCGTGTTCCACCGCCCCAACTTCCCGGTCGCGAAGGACGAGATCGAGGCCGATCTCACCGCGACGCTCGCGCCGCTCGGCATGAACTGGACGCTCAACGATCTGTCGATCCCGAAGCGGATGGCCATCCTCGCCTCCAAGGACGACCACTGCCTGCTCGACCTGCTCTGGCGCCATCGTCGCGGCGAGCTGCCGGTGAGCATCCCGATGGTCATCGCGAACCACACGACGACCGCCGAGGACGTCCGCTCGTTCGGCGTGCCGTTCTTCCACGTGCCGTCGCAGGCGGGGCCGGACAAGTCGCAGTCCGAGGCCGAGATCGTCCGGCTGCTGAAGGGCAACGTCGACTTCGTCGTGCTCGCCCGGTACATGCAGATCCTCTCGAGCGACTTCCTCGAGCAGGTCGGCGTGCCGGTGATCAACATCCACCACTCGTTCCTGCCGGCCTTCATCGGGGCGAACCCGTACCGCAAGGCGAAGGAGCGCGGCGTCAAGCTCATCGGCGCGACGAGCCACTACGTCACGGAGGACCTCGACGAGGGTCCGATCATCGAGCAGGACGTCGTGCGGGTCACGCACGCCGATTCGGCCGACGACCTCCGCCGCCGCGGAGCCGACGTCGAGCGCGCGGTCCTCTCGCGCGCCGTGCTCTGGCACGCCCAGGACCGGGTCATCCGCCACGGCAACCACACCATCGTGTTCTGACCCTCTGACCCCCGGGTCTTCTGCCCCCTCTGCATGTCTCACTCGCCGCGGGAATCCCGCCGCCATTCCCGCGGCGAGTGAGACACGGTGAGCTCTCCGCTCCGACGTGGGCGGGCCGATAGCATCGGGCTGGACACGAAGGAGACCCATGCGCGCGCTCATCGCCACCGGAACGGGCCGCTACGCCGACCCCTGGCATCCGTACACGAAGACCAGCCCGCTCATCGCGGATGTCCTGCGCGAGGCGGGCTTCGACGTCGAGATCGACGAGGACGTCGACGGCGCGATGACCCGGCTCGAGGGCGTCGACCTGCTCGTCGTGAACGCGGGCGACCCGTGGCGATCCGAGACGACCGAGCCGCTCCCCGGCGCCTCCGTCGACGGCCTGCACGCCGCGCTCGAGCGCGGGATCGGCGTCATCGCCGTGCACGCGGCGCTCTCCTCGCTGCGCGACTACCCCGACTGGCCGGGCGCGATCGGCGGGATGTGGGTGCCGGGCATCTCGTGGCATCCGCCCCTCGACCGCGTGCGCATCGCGGGCGACGCGCTGCCCGACGGCACGCGGATCGACGACTTCGACGTCGAGGACGAGCGCTACACGCGTCTGCAGGCCTTCGGCGAGCGGATGGTCGTGGCGCGGCACGAGACGGAGGGCGAGAGCCAGCCGACCGCGTGGGTGCGCACGCACGGCGCGTCGCGGGTCGCCGTCGACGCGCTCGGCCACGACGAGCGGTCGTGGGCCTCGGATGGCCACCGCGCGCTCTTCGCGCAGCTCGCGCGCTGGGTGACATCCCGCGACTGACGCGACTCGGCCGCCCGTCAAGACCCTGCCGCCTGTCAAGACCCGGGTGGCGCAGAGGGGCCGCGGCTAGCGTGGGGTCATGACGTCTCCGTACGACTCCCGGCCCTGGCTGTCCGCGTATCCGCCCGAGGTGCCGCACGAGATCGGCGAGGTCACCCAGACGCTCGTCGACATGATGGACGCGAGCGTCGCCGCCTTCGGACGCCGCACCGCGCTCGAGTTCTTCGGCGCCGAGACGAGCTACCGCGAGCTCGGCGAGCAGATCGAGCGCGCGGCCGAGGGCCTGCGTCGTCTCGGCGTGCGACGCGGAGACCGCGTCGCGATCGTCCTGCCGAACTGCCCGCAGCACGTGGCCGCGTTCTACGCGCTTCTGCGTCTGGGAGCCATCGTCGTCGAGCACAACCCGCTGTACACCGCGCGCGAGCTGCGTCATCAGTTCGAGGACCACGGCGCGCGCTTCGCGATCGTGTGGGACAGGGTGCACGACACCGTGGCGGGGTTCCCCGACGACGTGCGCGTCGAGGGCATCGTGAGCGTCGACCTGACGCGAGCGCTCCCGTTCGCGATGCGGCTGGGCCTCCGCCTTCCCCTCCCGTCGGCGCGCGCCGCCCGCGCGAAGCTCACCCGGCGGCCATCCGCCCGCCGGGTGACGACCTGGGAGTCGATCGTCGGCGCGCGCCGCCTGTCGCGGCGGACGCCCCGCCCCGCGCTCGACGACATCGCGCTCCTGCAGTACACGAGCGGCACGACCGGCTCGCCGAAGGGCGCCATGCTCACGCACCGGAACCTCCGCGCGAACGCGATGCAGGGCGAGGCCTGGGTGCCAGGGCTCCGGCCGGGTGCGGAGACGTTCTACGGGGTCCTCCCCCTGTTCCACGCGTACGGCATGACGCTCTGCCTCACCTTCGCGATGAGCATCGGCGCGCGCCTCGTGCTCTTCCCGACGTTCGACGTCGACCTCGTCACGAAGGCCGCGCGCACGAGCCCGCCGACGTTCCTGCCGGCGGTTCCGCCGATCTACGACCGCCTCGCGCGCGCGGCCGCGCAGGGCGCGATCGACCTCCGCTCGATCCGCTTCGCCATCTCGGGCGCCATGAGCCTGCCGACGGCGACCGTCCGCCGCTGGGAGGAGATCAGCGGCGGCGTGCTCGTCGAGGGCTACGGCATGACCGAGTCCTCCCCCGTTGCGCTCGGCAACCCGATGGGACCCACGCGCCGCCCCGGGACGGTCGGCGTCCCGTTTCCGAGCACCGACATCCGCGTCGTCGACCCCGACGACCCGACGAAGGACCTGCCTCCGGGCGAGGCGGGCGAGCTGCTCCTGCGCGGGCCGCAGGTGTTCTCGGGCTACTGGCAGCGCCCCGCCGAGACGCGCGCGGCGCTGCTCGAGGGCGGATGGCTGCGCACGGGCGACATCGCGACGGTCTCGCCCGACGGGTTCGTGACGATCGTCGACCGGCTCAAGGAGCTCATCATCACAGGCGGGTTCAACGTCTCGCCGAGCGAGGTCGAGGAGACGCTCCTGTCGCATCCCGACGTCGTCGACGCGGCGGTCGTGTCGCTCCCGCGCGGGCAGGGCGGGGAGTCCGTGGGCGCGTCGGTCGTACTGCGCGAGGGCGCGGCGGCGGAGCCCGAGGCGCTGCGCGACTTCTGCCGCACGCACCTCGCTGCCTACAAGGTGCCGCGGCGCATCGACGTCGTCGACGAGCTGCCGCGCTCGCTCGTCGGCAAGGTCCTGCGGCGCGAGGTGCGCGAGCGGATGGTCGGAGCGCGCCCGTAGCGCACCTCCGGAATGCGACAGGGGCTCGGCCGAAGCCGAGCCCCTGTCGCATTCCGAGGTCGTCAGACCTCCGCCCTGCGCCCTTCGTCGTCGCGCTCCTCGTCGCGCTCGTCGTCGGGAAGGCGGTCGCCGCCCGGCGCGGCCGAGCCGCCGAGATCGGGCTCGGTCTCGTCGGAGACGATCGGCATCGCCTCGGTCTTGGCGTAGAGCTCCGTGAACTCCTCGTCCACGACCGGCTCGACCCACGCGAGGTCGTCACTCGAGTGGTCGTACGGAGCGGGGACGAGCGCGAAGTCGTCGCCGTACTCCTCGAGACCCGTCCGCACGCTGTGGCGGACGGCGCGCTCGGCGTACTCGTCGCGGAGGATGAGCGGGTCGCGGTGCAGGTCCTTCATGAACGCCACCATCATGAGCGCCATGATGACCGCGAACGGCAGCGCGGCGATGATCGTCACGTTCTGCAGGGCGGTCAGGCCGCTCCCCTCCTCGCCCGACACGAGGAGGATGGCCGCGATGACGCCGACGAGGGCGCCCCAGACGATCGTCACCCAGCGCGTCGGCTCGGGGTTGCCGCGCTGCGACAGCGTCCCCATCACGAGGGAGGCGGAATCGGCGCCGGTCACGAAGAAGATCGCGACGAGCACCGCGAGGATGACCGTCGTGACGCCCGCGAGAGGAAGGTTGCCGAGCACGCCGAAGAGCACGCTCTCGGGCGGCGAGACCTCGAGCCCGGCGCCGTTCATCTGCTGGTCGATCGCGGTGGTCCCGAAGATCGCGAACCAGATGAACGAGATGACCGACGGCACCACGACGACGACCGACACGAACTGGCGCAGCGTGCGGCCGCGCGAGATCTTCGCGATGAACATGCCCACGAAGGGCGACCACGAGATCCACCAGGCCCAGTAGAAGATCGTCCAGCCCGAGAGGAACGCCTGCACCTCGGGCCCCTGCGAGCCCGAGCGCGCGGCCATCGTCGTGAAGTCGGTGAGGAACTGCGCGGCGACCGACGGGATGATGTTGATGATGAGCATCGTCGGGCCGACGAAGAAGACGAAGAACGCCAGGAGCAGCGCGACGACGGCGTTGATGTTCGAGAGCGCGCGGATGCCGCGCGAGACGCCCGACACCGCCGACGCGATGAAGGCGGCCGTGAGCACCGCGATCACGCCGATGAGGAGGCCGTTGCCGACCTCGCCGATCCCCGAGATGAGCTCGACGCCGTGGCCGATCTGCAGCGCGCCGAGGCCCAGCGACGCGGCCGTCCCGAACAGCGTGACGATGATCGCGAAGACGTCGATCGTGCGTCCGACCGGACCCGTCGTCCGCCGCTCGCCGAGGAGCGGCGCGAAGATCGACGAGATGAGGGGCGTGCGCCCGCGGCGGTACGCGCCGTACGCGATCGCGCCGCCGACGAGCGCGTAGAACGACCAGGCCTGCGGGCCCCAGTGGTAGAGCACCTGGGTCAGGGCGGTGTGCATCGCCTCGACGGTGCCCGCCTCCGCCGTGTTCGGAGGAGGCGACTCGAAGAAGGTCAGCGGCTCGGCTGCGCCCCAGAAGACGAGCCCGATGCCCATCCCGGCGGCGAAGAGCATCGAGATCCAGGAGAACACCGAGAACTCGGGCTCCTCGTCATCGCGCCCCAGCCGGATGCGGCCGAACCGGCTGAAGCCGATGTACAGCATGAAGGCCAGGACCACCGTCGCGATGACGGTGAAGAACACCCCGACGTACTCGATGACCCACGACAGCACGCTCGAGGCGGTCCCCGCGAGGTTGTCTCCTGCCGCAACGCCCCAGACGATGAACGCGATCGTGACGACGATCGCTGCACCGAAGACGACCCGGTCCGTCCGGAAATCACGGCCGGTCTGCTCGACCCCGATGCCGGGGATGAGCGCCGGGTGGACTCCCTGCGGTGCCGGGTCGGCGATGTCACGGACGATTCTCTTCGCCGCGTCGGCGGGCCCCGATGGCTTCAGGGGCGCGCTCTGCTCACGGCGGCTCTTCTCAGTTCCGCTCATTCGCTCCATCCTGCCACGCAGGCCTTGAGCGGTACCTGGGCACCCGTGCGCAGCGGCCCCTAGGCGACGCTCGCGCGCACCTGCGCCGCCTCGGCGCCGCGGCCCAGCCCGTCGAGCAGGTCGGCGAGCTCGAGGCTGATCCCCGTGTGCGCTGCCGTGCCGACGGACACCCGATCGCGGGCGCTCGCCATCACCGCGACGGCCTCGTCCGCGCGGTCGGCCGCTGCCAGACCGCGTGCGGCGTACACCTCGCCGCCCGCTGCCGTCATGACGTCGCCCTCGCGCGCGAGCACGTCGGCCGAGGCGAGGAGGACGCGCACGCCCTCGTCGAGGCGGCCGGCGTCGACGAGGAAGCGCCCCTTCGTGTCCTGCACGTTCGCGGCGTACCAGACCGCGTCCTCGGCCTCCGCCTGCGCGGTCGCCGCGTCGAGGTCCGCGAATCCCGCCTCGTCGCCGCCCATCAGCCGCGCGCGGCCCATCCCGTGCAGGAGCGCGGGCATCCCCCGGAAGCCCTCGACGCGCCGCCCGTGCTCGAGCGCGCGCTCGAACACGTCGCGCGCGTCGGGGTCGCCGAAGCGGAGCAGCAGCTCGCCGAGTGCGGAGCCCGCCTCGGCGGCCAGCCCGAAGGCCTCCGCCCCTTCCGCGAGGTCGATCGCCTCGCTCCACGCGCGATACGCCATCCCCGGCTCGTCGTTCGCGAGGGCGGCGTGCCCGAGATGGAGACCGGTCTCGGCCACCGCCTCGGGAGCCGCGCCCGTCGCCTTCTCCTCGAGGTAGACCGTCTCGAGGTTCTCCAGGCCGGCGGCCGCCTGACCCGCCTCGAGCTGGATGCGCGCGAGGTTGAACCGCAGGCCGACCGTGGGCAGCTCAGCCCGCTCGGCGTGGCGCAGGGCGAACTCGATGCGCGCCGCGGCCTCCTCAGGCCTCCCGAGGTCGCTGAGGATCATGGCGGTGAGCTGTGCCGACGACGCGATGAGGCCCGCGACGTCGATCGCGACAGACTCCGCGAGAAGCCGCTCCGCGAAGCCGAGCGCCTCGTCGAAGCGCCCCTGACCGCCGAGCACCTGGGCGCGCAGGCGCAGCTCGGAGAACAGCGGCCACCCGGCGTTCGCGCGGTCGTCGATGCGCGACGCGGCAAGCGCGTCGGCCTCGTCCGCTCGTCCGAGCTGGATGAGCGCCTGGAGCCGCTCGCTCTCGAGCGCGTGGCGCAGCAGGAGCGGGTCGTCGGCGGGGAGAAGCACCTCCGCCTCGTCGAGAGCGGCGAGCGCGGCCTCGGGCTGCTCGGCGCGCAGGCGGGCGGCGCCGATCGTGATGAGCAGGTCGGCGACGACGGTCGACGGCAGGTGCGCGGCGCGTGCGCGCTCGATCTCCGCCTCGAGCGTCGGGATGTCGTCGGGGGTGCACCGGCCGAGCAGGAGCAGGCCGAGACGCTCCTCGAGGTCCGCGTGCTCGGCGAGGCCGTGGGCGCGCAGGGCCGCGGTCCGCAGGGCCAGAGTAGCCAGGGCGGCCTCATCGTCGCCGCTCTCGAGCTGCGCGTAGAGGAGCACGCGATGCAGCTCGGCATCGTGGTCGCCCTCTCCGAGCGCGAGGCCTGCGGCGACGGCCGCTCGCACGCCATCGAGGTCGGCCGCGAACAGGCGCCGACGGGCGTGCGTCAGCCATCCGGCCGCGTCAGCGGGCTCGGCGTCGTCGACGACGGGCGGCGCGTAGCTCTCGCCGCCGAACGGCGCCTCCCAGCGCTGCGCGCTCAGGGCCCGCTTGCCGGCCAGCGTGCGGGCGAACCAGTCGTTCCCGTTGCGCGCGTCGAAGCGCGCCGCGATCGTCTCGGCGGCCGACCACGCGGCATCCCGCAGCTCGCCCGCGGTCCGCGGCCCGTCCGCGGCGCCCAGGAGCGGCTCAAGCGTCGGATGGTCGGAGCCGCGCACCCGGGTCGCTCCCTCGCCCGCCTCGACGACCGCGTCGAGGAGGACGCCGACGGCGGCGAGTCCGGAGAAGTGGTTCGCCTCGTGGAAGGGGTCGTGCGCGAGCCCGTCGATGTGCCGCTCGAGCAGCTGGAGCCCGCGCGCGAGGTTGCCGGTCACCGCGCAGAAGACGAGGTGGTTGGCGATGATGGGGAAGCCGTCCGGGTTGGTCCGGGCCGCGCGGTAGCTGCGGGCGTGGGCGGCGAGCGCCTCCTCGACGCGCCCCGCCCTCAGGAGCGGGAGCAGCGCCTCCGACTCGGCGAACTCGGGCTCCTCCCCGCACGAGAGGCCCTGCTCGAGGATCTCCTCCCACAGCCGGATGGCCTCGGCATCGTCTCCCCGCAGCTGGGCGAAGGTGGCGTCGCTCGAGCGCACGCACGCCTCGCAGTGCGAGTAGTCGTCTCGCTCGAGTCCGTCGCGCTCGATGAGGAAGCGCGCGGCCGCATCCGGGTCGCCGAGCAGCAGCGCGACGTCGTGCCGGGACTGCAGGACGCCGGTCTGGCCGACGCCGGCCTCGCGATAGCGCCGCTCCATGTCGGCGTGCAACGCGGTGACGCGCTCCCGCGGGAACCGGCTGTTGCTCGCGAGCCGCCCGGCCATCCACTTGTACTGGAACAGCAGGTCGACGTGCACGCCGGGGTCGATCGGAAAGCGCACGGGGTCCGCATCGTGCTTGCCGACGCACCATCCGAACGACGCGAGCATCGTGTCGGTGTCGCCTGCCATGTGCGCCGACGGGGTGAGGTGCATGCGCGCGCGATAGGCGAGCTCCTCCTCGCCCGCCTCGTCGGCGAGCCGCACGGCCTCGTCGAGCAGCGCGCGCTCCTCCGGTCCGACCGGAAGCTCCGCCGCCTCCTCGAGAAGCCGCTCGATCTTCCGCGCCTTGCGGCTTCCGAGTGCGCTCATGCCTGTTCCCCTTCGAGGTCTCCGGCGATCCCGACGCTCAGGGTCACCATGTCGTTCATCGCCGACGTCAGCATCCGGCGATCGGCCGCGGTGAGCGGCCGATGCGACGCGAGCAGCGCCTGCACGTACAGCAGCTTGACCGTGCGGTCGAAGACGAGGTCGTCGCCGAGCGCCGCGAGGCGCGCGACGAGCGGGCTCGTCCAGTTCAGGCAGAGGCGCACGGTCGCGGCCTCCCTGCCGTCCTCGCGACGGCGCTCCTCGATGAGGGCGCTCACGTCGCCGAGCACGTCGCCCCAGATCCCGCCAGATGCGACCTCGCGCGCGCTGTCGCGCTCGATGCGGCGCACGACCTCGGGATCCACGACGCAGAGCGCGGGCAGCTCGGCGGGAGCGAACCCGCGAGCCGAGACCGAGCAGCCCACCTCGGCGAGCGCGGCCGTGGCCCGCTCCTCGAGCGCGACGGCCCTCGCCCGCTCGGCGAGCGGCGGCGGCGTGAGCTCGTCGAGGAGCTCGCTCACGGTGACCCGCGAGACGGGGAAGTCCAGCAGCTCGGGCAGCCGCCGCAGCAGCGCGGCGTCGTACGCGTATCCGCCGTTCACGACGGGAGCGTCGGACGGCACGATCGCCGCGACCTGGCGGAATTCGTCGACCGTCTCGGCGTAGCGCGCCGCGTCGTGCCGCCGGGTCAGGTCGGCGATGGTCATGTCGCCCGCCGACGTCTCGACGGTCAGCCACGGCAGCACCGTGCGCGCGAGCTCGTCGTCGTGAGCCGCCATCGCCTTGAGCGCGAGCTGGTGCACGGCGAGGAACTCCTGGAACTTCCACGGCCGGGTGGTCGCCTGCCGCAGGATCCACGCGCGGATGGCGGCACCCAGCTGCTCGCGCGTGTGCTCGAGCGCGGGGTCCTCCACGAAGGCCTCGCGGCTCGCGGTCGGCGAGAGCCCCGTCGTGTCGAGCACGCATCGGGCGAAGAAGGCCCAGTCGGGCAGCAGGCCGTCCAGGTGCTCGCTCACGAGCATCCGGCCCAGGTGCACCGTGCTCGCCTGGCGCGCACCGGGAGGCGGCGCGAACGGGAGCACGAACGCGACGCCCTCCGTCCCCGTCCCCGGGACGGAGAGCGGGATGACGTCGAGCGGCCGCCGGCCGAGCAGCTCCGTGCCCAGCGCGAGGAGCGCGTCGGACGGCTCATCCGCCGCGGCCCCGAGGAAGACGGGCGTGCGGGTGACGGTGTCGAGCGTGGCGTCGTCGTTGCGGATGGCGACCGAGACCGGCAGGTACTGCCCGAAGCGCGTCGCGAGGGCCCGGACGCGGTCGGGCGCGAGCAGAGCCGCGTCGTCGGGGCGCGGCTCCAGCACGATCTCGGTGCCCACGGCCATCCGCGCGGTCTCCTCCGGGTCGAGCTCCCGGATGCCGAACTGCCCCGACGCGTCGCCGATCCACTCGATCGCGGGGGCGCCCTTCGCCGACCGGCTGCGCACGACGATCCGGTCGGCCACCATGAAGCAGCTCAGCAGGCCGATGCCGAACTGGCCGAGGTAGTCCGCGCGTCGGGCCTGCAGGAGGTCGTCGCGCTTCGACGAGCGCCCCACGGTCGACAGCAGCTCGGCGGCCTCCTCGGCCGTGAGGCCCACGCCGTTGTCGCGGAAGCGGAAGGGGCGTCCGGAGGCGGCCGGCTCGATCTCGAGCACGCCGGCGGGAGCCCCTCCGTCGAGGTCGCGGCGCGCCCGGATGGCGTCCCGGCCGTTCTGGAGCAGCTCGCGCAGGAAGACCTGGGGGCTGGAGTAGATGTGGCGGCTCAGGAGGTCGACGACCCCGCGGAGATCGACCTGGAAAGGCCGGACGTCAGGGGCACCCGATTCGAACCGCACCCGTCCAGCCTACGGATGTCGGTGAACTCCCCGTGCGCGCGGGGCCGTCAGGCGTCGCGGCGTGCCTCAGACGACGTACTCCATGAGCTCGCGGCCGAGTGCCCGGAACGCCTCGTGCGCACGGTCGCGGTGCAGGATCCCGGCGTCGTCGAACTCGACGAAGAGCGCGTAGGCCACGGCGCCGCGCGCTCCCGCGAGCACGCCGGCCTCGGCGCGCACGTCGGGCGCCCTGCCCGTGCGATTGAGGAAGAGGAGCCCGTGGGGGTCGTCGTCGTGGGCGAACGGGTCGAGCCCGGTCGCGCTGCCCACGAGGCTGAGATCGTGACCCTGCGTCAGCCATTCCGCGACCTGCGCGCTCACCGCGGCGTTCACGACGCGACGCGACACGATGTCGGCGAAGAGCCGCGCGAACTCGCGCGCCGTTCCGAGCGCGACGTGCGGGGCATCATCCGGCCCTCGCCGTTCGCGGAAGTGGTCGAGCAGGGCCGACCGCGGCATCCCGAGTGAGACGAAGCGCCGGGTCACCCTCTCGTGCCCGACCCGGTCCAGCAGGGCGTTCGCGGCGAGCGCGTCGTCGGTCGTGGCGGCGAGGATCGCGAGGTCGCCGGCGGGGAGCTCGCGCGTGCGCAGGTGCCGCCACACCCCCGACATCCGCACCGGGTCGAGCGGATCCCGCGCGACGATCTCGTCGGGATCCAGCTCTCCGGCGTCGAACTGCGCGGCGGCCTCGACGAGCAGCGGCACCGTGCCCACGCCGCCGACCGGCAGGGTCACGTGGTCGTCTCCGCTCAGCAGCACCGTCTCGCGGTCGAGGTCGACGACGTGCACGCCGGCACGGGCGTCCGCCGCGACGAGGGCCTCGATCGAGCGGAGCGTCGCGGTGAAGGTCGGCTGCAGGATGGCACGGCGACGCAGGCGGCGCGCCTCCCGACGCTCGCCGCGCAGCGAGACGGCTTCCTTCTGAGGCTCGATGGCCACGGGTCCCTTCCCATCCGCTCGCACCCGCGAGCGGCGACGTCGGGGTGCTCTCGGCGACGCCCGCTCCGCGATGGATGCAGGTGTGTCTCGATTATGCCCGCGCGGGAGCCGCCCTCAGCGAACTCTCACCAGATCGTCACGCGCTGGTCCTCGGGGAGCCACAGCGCGTCGCTCGGCTGGACGTCGAAGGCGGCGTAGAACGCGTCCACATTGCGCACGATCTGGTTGCACCGGAACTCGTTCGGCGAGTGCGGGTCGATCGTGAGGAGGCGGATGGTCTCGGCCTCGCGCGACTTCTGCTGCCACACCTGCGCCCACGACAGCAGAAGGCGCTGCACACCGGTCAGGCCGTCGACGACCGGCGCCTCCTCGCCGCCGAGCGAGAGCTCGTAGGCCTTGAGGGCGATGCCGAGACCGCCGAGGTCGCCGATGTTCTCGCCGATCGTGAGCGCTCCGTTGACGGTGTGCGACGCGTCGAGGCCCTGCGGGACGAGGGCGTTGTACTGCTCGATGAGCGACCGGGTGCGCTCCTCGAAGGCGGCGCGGTCCTCCTCGGTCCACCAGTCGTTGAGCGCACCGGTCCCGTCGTAGCGGCTCCCCTGGTCGTCGAACCCGTGGCCGATCTCGTGCCCGATGACGCCGCCGATGCCGCCGTAGTTCGCCGCGGGGTCGCGATCGGCGTCGAAGAACGGCGGCTGCAGGATCGCCGCGGGGAAGACGATCTCGTTCATGAGCGGGTTGTAGTACGCGTTCACGGTCATCGGCGTCATGAACCACTCGTCGCGGTCGATCGGCTTGCCGACCTTGCCGAGCTGCCGGTCGTGCTCGGCGATGTTCGTGCGGCGGACGTTGCCGATGAGATCGGTCGCGGTGATCTCGACGGCGTCGTAGTCGCGCCACTTCGCGGGATAGCCGATCTTCGGGGTGAAGGTGTCGAGCTTCTCGAGCGCCTTCTCGCGCGTCGCAGGGCTCATCCACTCGAGCGTCGAGATGCTCTGGCGGTACGCCTCGGTGAGGTTCGCGACGAGCTCGTCCATCGCGGTCTTCGCGCTCGGCGGGAAGTGCCGCTCGACGTAGACGCGGCCGATCGCGTCGCCCAGCGCTCCCTCCGCGAGCGACACACCGCGCTTCCAGCGCTCGCGGATGGTCGGCACGCCGGTGAGCTCGGTGCCGTAGAAGGCGAAGTTCTCATCGACGAAGTCGTCGGACAGGTACGGCGCGAGGGCGTGCACGACCTGGAACCGCAGCCACGCCTTCCAGTCGTCGAGGCGCTCGGCGACGAGGAGCGAGCCGAGGCCCTCGAGCGCCGAGGGCTGGTAGACGACCGCCTCGGCGAACACCTCGGGCCTGCCCGGCGCGACCGCGTCGCGCCACGGCGCGAGGTCGACGCCCGCGAGCTGCTGGATCTCGTCCCACGACTTCAGGTTGTAGGTCGCGACGGCGTCGCGGCTGCGGACGTTGTCCCAGTGATGCGACGCGATGTCCTTCTGCAGCGCGTAGAGGCGCTCGGCCTGGCCCGCGGCGTCGTCGACGCCCGCGAGCTCGAGCAGGCGCTCCACGTGACGGCGGAACGCCGCGCGCGTGCCCTCGAAGTTCTCGAGGCGGAAGTAGCTCTCGTCGGGGAGCGAGATGCCCGACTGGACGAGGAACGGGACGTAGCGCGTGGGGTCACCCGGGTCGGGCTCGACGAACACGCCGATCGGGCCGCCCAGACCCTCGCGGTCGAACTCCCCGGCGGTGCGCAGGAGCGATGCCACGTCGGAGACCGCGTCGACGCGCTCGAGGAGCGGGACGAGCGGAGCGGCCCCGAGCGCGGCGATGCGCTCGGTGTCCATGAAGCTCGAGTAGAGGTCGCCCACCTTGCGCGTCTCGGTGCCGGGCTCGGCGGCCTGCGCCTCCTCGACGATCGCGCGCACGTCCTTCTCGGCCTGCTCCGCGAGCTGGTGGAAGGCGCCCCAGCGCGCCTTGTCGCCCGGGATCTCCGTGCGATCGATCCAGGCGCCGTTGACGTGGCGGTACAGGTCGTCCTGCGGCCGGATCTCCTCACTGAGCTCGTCGAGGGCGATACCGGAGGGGAGGGATGCAGCCGTCATGCGCTCCATCGTATGCACAGCCCCGGACGCGGGCGCCGCGCTCGCGTCCCGCCTCCGTCCTAGGCTCGGATGGTGACCGCCCGCCGCTCCCTCGACCGCGACATCCTGCGGCTCGCGGTCCCCGCTCTCGGCTCGCTCATCGCCGAGCCGCTCTTCCTCGCGGTGGATGCCGCCATGGTCGGGCACCTCGGCATCGACGAGCTCGCGGGCCTCGGCATCGCGTCGGCGGTCCTCACCACGATCGTGGGCCTCATGGTGTTCCTCGCGTACTCCACGACCCCCGCGGTCGCGCGCCGCTTCGGCGCGGGAGACGTCCGCGCGGCCGTCTCGGTCGGCATCGACGGCATGTGGCTCGCACTCGGCATCGGCGCCGTCCTCGCAGTCGCCGGGACCTTCGCCGTCCCCGCGCTCGTCGCGGCGTTCTCGCCGGACGCCGCGGTCGCCGGGCACGCCGAGGCGTACCTCGGGATCTCGATGTGGGGTCTTCCCGCGATGCTCATCGTGTTCGCCGCGACGGGCCTCCTGCGCGGGCTGCAGAACACGATCGTGCCGCTGTGGATCGCGGGCGCGGGCTTCACGCTCAACGCCGGGGTGAACTGGCTGCTCATCTACGGGCTCGGATGGGGCGTCGCCGGGTCGGCGGCCGGAACCGTCCTCGTGCAGTGGGGCATGGTCGGCGCCTACGTCGTCGTCATCGGGCGGCTCGCGCGACGCCACCGCGCGACAATCCGTCCGCACCGCGAGGGGCTCGGCGGCTCCGCCCGCTCAGGCGGATGGATGTTCCTGCGCACCGTGAGCCTGCGCGTCGCGACGCTCGGCACGGTCTGGGTGGCGACCGACCTCGGCACGCGCGAGCTCGCCGGATGGCAGGTCGTCTTCACGATCTTCTCCACGACGGCGTTCGCGCTCGACGCGCTCGCGATCGCCGCGCAGGCCCTCGTCGGCAAGGCGCTCGGCGAGAGGGACCCGCGGCAGGTGCGCGCCGTGCTCGGCCGCACCGTGCTGTGGGGCGTGTGGGGCGGCGTGGCGGCCGGCGTCGTCATCGCCGCGCTGTCGGGCGTCATCGGCGTCGTCTTCACGGGCGACGCGGAGGTGGCCGCCGACATCCAGCCCGCGCTCCTCGTGCTCGCGGTCTCGCAGCCGATCGGCGCCTTCGTGTTCGTGCTCGACGGCGTGCTCATGGGCGCGAACGACGCACGCTACCTCGCGATCGCGGGAGGCCTGAACCTCCTCCCCTACCTGCCCGCGCTCATCGCGCTCGCGTGGCTCTCGCCATCCGGACCGGGAGCGCTCGCGTGGCTCTCCGCGACCTACTACGGGGTCTACATGCTCGCGCGCGGCGTCACGCTCGGCGCGCGCATCCGCGGCCGGGCCTGGATGGAGCAGGCCGCGTAGCTCAGGCGCTCTCGAGCTCGGCGATCACGACCTTCTTCTGCTGCATCATCACCTGGATGGCCGCGGGGCTGCTCACGAGCTCGCCCATGTTGCGCGGGATGATCTGCCAGCTGACCCCGAACCGGTCCTTGCACCATCCGCACTGCTCGGCCTCGGGCACGTGCGACAGCGCCTCCCAGTAGCGGTCGATCTCCTCCTGCCCGTCGCACGAGACGACGAACGAGACGGCCTCGTTGAAGGTGAAGAGCGGTCCGCCGTCGAGGCACACGAAGTCGACCCCGTTGAGCGTGAACTGCCCGTTGAGGACCTTCCCGCTCATGCCCGTGAAGTGGGCGTCGAGCTTCTCGTCGGGGTACTCCTCGATGCTGCGGATGCGCGAGTTCGGGAAGACGGAGACGTAGTACTCCATCGCCTCCCGCGCGTTGTCGTCGAACCACAGGCACGGCTGGATGCGGGCGAGCTCGGCCATTTCGGACTCCTTCGGCGTCGACGGTCGCTGACGCCGCTCACGCTACGCCCGCGCGCGGGTCGCGTCGAGGGGTGGCGTCACGCGTCGCGCGCGTGCCGCCGGGCCCACTCGTACATGACGATCGCACCCGCCGCGGAGGCGTTGATCGAGCGCGTCGAGCCGTACTGCGTGATCTCGATGTGGCCCGAGGCCGCGGCGAGCGCCTCGTCCGTCAGGCCCGGCCCCTCCTGGCCGAAGAGGAGCACGCACCGCTCTGGCAGCTCGGCCCTGTCGACGGGCACGGCGTCGCCCACGTTGTCGACCGCGATGATCGGGAGCCCCTCCTTCGCGGCCCAGGCCGCGAACGACGCGACATCCGGATGGTGGACCACGTGCTGGTAGCGGTCGGTCACCATCGCGCCGCGCCGGTTCCAGCGCTTGCGGCCGATGATGTGCACCGACTCGGCGAGGAACGCGTTGGCGCTGCGGACGATCGACCCGATGTTCATGTCGTGCTGCCAGTTCTCGATCGCGACATGGAACGGATGGCGGCGCGTGTCCAGGTCGGCGACGATCGCCTCCATGCGCCAGTAGCGGTACCGGTCGACGACATTGCGCGAATCGCCGTTCGCGAGGAGCTCGGGGTCGTAGTGATCGCCCTCGGGCCACGCGCCGGGCCAGGGCCCGACGCCGTGCGTCGACGCCTCGCGGTGGGGCTCGGGCTGCGGGTCCGTCACCGGACGAGGTTACCGGGTGTCAGCGCAACACGGCCCCGGCGCCCGGTCCTCCTGTCGGACCCGTGGGGCTCGTGTGCGCGTGTCGACCCCACCCGGCGACACCAGCCCCAGCCATCCGAATCCGCACACGCACGCCGGCCCGGCGCCAGCGCAACACGGGCCGCTGCCCGAGTCCGCTCAGCGCACGTGACCCGTGTGTCCAGGGACCACGGGGGTCTCGACCCACTGCCCCGAGGCGGCCGACTCCTCGGCCGCGGTCAGCACCTGCGCCGACGCGAGCCCGTCGTGGATGGTCGAAGTATCGGATGGCTGACCCGCCACCGCGAGCAGGAACTTCTTCGCCTCGATCGTCTTGAGATCGTCGTAGCCCATCGACGTGCCGGACCCCGGCTGGAAGCGCGCGAACTCGGGGAAGGTCTCGTCGGCGAGCAGCCGGGTGTACCCGAGGCTCTCGCCGGGGCGGCGGATGGCGAGCTCGAGCTCGTTGAGGCGCTCGAAGTCCCAGCGCAGCGAGCCCTCGGTGCCGAAGACCTCGATCGCGTACTCCGCCTTGGGGCCGACCGCGAGCCACGAGGCGTCGAGCGTGCCGAGCGCGCCCGCGGCGAGCGCGGAGTCGTCGAAGCGCAGGAGCATGTTCGCGTAGTCGTCGTTCTCGACCGGGAGCATCCGCCCCTCGTCGGGCGTCCCGGCAAGGCCCGGGCGCTCCGTGATGAACGTGCCGGTCGACGCGGTCACCGAGCCGATCGGGCCGAGCAGGAAGTGCACGAGGTCGACGAGATGGCCCATGAGGTCGCCGAGCACGCCGGATCCGCTCGTCTCGCGCACGAAGCGCCACGCGCGCGGCGACTGCGGGTCGGCGCTGAAGCCGCCGAAGAAGCGACCGCGCACGTTCGTGATCCGGCCGAGGGCGCCCTCCCCGATCAGCTGGCGCGCCCGCTGGATGGCCGGCGGCTGCCGGTAGTTGAAGCCCACGGCCGACTGCACGCCCGCGTCGACGACGGCGTCGCGGATGGCCGCGGTCTCGTGCGCGCCGCGCCCCGCGGGCTTCTCGATCCAGATGTGCTTGCCCGCCCGCGCGGCCGCGACGCCCACCTCGGCATGCAGGAAGTTCGGCGCGCAGATCGAGACGACGTCGACGTCGGGGTTCGCGAGCACCTCGCGATAGTCCGCCACGGCGCTCTCGTAGCCCAGCACATCCGTCGCGTGCGAGCGACCCGCCTCCGCGGTATCCGCGGCCTGGACGAGGCGCGGCCGCAGACCGAGCTCGGGGTAGACGAACGGGACCGACCGGTAGGCGCGGCTGTGCAGCCGGCCCATCCAGCCGACGCTGACGAGGCCGACGCCGATCTCGCGGACGGGGGATGCGGTCATCGACGACCTCCGGGGCACGGGCGACGACGACGTCGCGGGAACGGGACCGCACCACGCTACGAACGCGCATCCCTTTTGTCAAGACATTAGCTCTTTCAGCACCTCCGCGCGTCGCCGTAGGCTGATCGCGTGGCTTCACCCGCGGCGGACGACTACCTCAAGACGGTGTACTCGCACACCGAGTGGCAGGACGACCCGATCACGCCGTCGGTGCTCGCCGGGAAGCTCGGCGTCGCCCCGTCGAGCGTGACCGAGATGGTGAAGAAGCTCGCGGCGGCCGGCCTTGTCTCGCATGTGCCCTACGGCGCCGTGCGGCTCACGGAGGAGGGCGAGCGTCGCGCGATCGGCATCATCCGCCGGCACCGTCTCATCGAGACGTGGCTCGTGCGCGAGATGGGTTACGGCTGGGACGAGGTGCACGACGAGGCCGAGGTCCTCGAGCACGCGCTGAGCGACCGGCTGCTCGAGCGGATCGACGAGCGCCTCGGGCGCCCGTCGCTCGACCCGCACGGCGACAAGATCCCGGATGCCGAGGGCCAGATCGAGCGCGAGGCCTTCGTCCTGCTGGCGGATGCCCCGGTCGGGCACGTCGGCCGGGTGCTGCGCGTGCGCGACCGCGACCCCGAGCTCCTGCGCGAGATCGAGGGCGCCGGCATCGACGTCGGCCGCGAGGTGGCGGTCACCGAGCGCGGCGTGCTGCTCGACGGCGACGACGTCGTGCTGCCCGAAGGTGCGGCCGACGTGATCTGGCTGACGGCGTAGTACCGCAGTACCGCACCGCCCCGCGAACATCCGCCTCCGCGCCGACGCGGCAGGGCACCTGTCCTCCGTAGCGTCGGAGGCATGATCACGGCAGAGAACCTCACGAAGCGCTTCGGCGCCAAGACCGCCGTCGACGGCATCTCGTTCGAGGTGCGGCCGGGGCAGGTCACCGGCTTCCTCGGGCCCAACGGCGCGGGCAAGTCGACCACCATGCGCATGATCGTCGGCCTCGACCGGCCAGACGCCGGCTCAGTCACGGTGAACGGGCGCCCGTTCGCGCAGCACGCCGCTCCCCTGACCGAGGTCGGAGCGCTCCTCGATGCGAAGGCCGTCCACCCGGGGCGCACGGCGGAGGCGCACCTGCGCATGCTCGCCGCGACGCACGGCATCGGGATGGCCCGGGTCGCCGAGGTCATGGAGCTCACGGGCATCGCCGGAGTCGCGAAGCGCCGCATCGGCGGCTTCTCGCTCGGCATGCACCAGCGCCTCGGGATCGCCGCGACCATGCTCGGCGACCCGCACACGCTCATCCTCGACGAGCCCGTCAACGGCCTCGACCCCGAGGGCGTGCACTGGGTGCGCGGGTTCGTCCGCTCGCTCGCGGCCGAGGGGCGCGCGATCTTCCTCTCCTCGCACCTCATGAGCGAGATGGCGCAGACCGCCGACCACATCATCGTCCTGGGCAAGGGCCGCATCCTGGCGGATGCACCCGTGGGCGACTTCCTGCGCGGGTCCGAGCGCGAGCGCACGCGCGTCCGCTCCTCCGACGCGCGCCGGCTGGGTCTCCTCCTCGCCGACCCGGGCGTCGCCATCACCCAGGCGGCCGCCGACACGCTCGACGTCGAGGGCCTGCCCGCGGCGCAGATCACGCGCGTCGCCGTGAACGCCGACATCGACGTGCACGAGCTCGTCCCCCTGCGCGGCTCGCTCGAGGAGGCCTACCTGGCTCTCACGGGCGACGCCGTCGAGTACCGCAGCGACCCCGCCGCTCTCGCGGCCTGAACGGAGTTCCCATGACCGCCATCGCCGCGGCTCCGCGCCGCACCGCCTCTCTCGGCGCCCCGCGCCTGACCTTCTCCCGCCTCGTCCGCGCCGAGTGGATCGGCCTGACGAGTCTGCGCGGCACGATCGCCTCGCTCGTCGTCGGGACCGTGCTCGTGCTCGCCGTCTCGGTCGGCATGACCGCCCTGCTCCTCGCCGTGAACGGCGACCCGGCGGGCGCGCCGCCCGCGCTCATGATGACCCTCGGCGCCGCGACCGTCGCGCAGATCATCGCCGTGCTCGTGGGCGTGGGCGTCTTCGCGAAGGAGCACGCGACGGGTTCGCTCCGCACCAAGCTGGCCGCGGCACCGCGCCGCGTCGCGACGGTCGGCGCGAAGGCCGTGGTCGTCGCCGTGAGCACGTTCGCGTGGTCGCTCGCCTCGCTGCTCCTGTCGTTCGCGGGCGTCGTCGCCGTCGGCGCCGTCTGGGGCGTCGAGCCCGCCCTCGACGACGCGCTCACGGCCATCCTGCTGCCGATCGTCGGCGCGGCGCTGTTCACGGCGCTCGTCGGCGTGCTGTCCCTCGGCGTCGCGGCGCTCCTGCGCTCCGAGACCTGGTCGGTCACGCTCGTGCTCGTGTTCCTCCTCGTGCTCCCGACCG
Source organism: Microbacterium sp. JZ37 (assembly GCF_035188445.1). Lineage (NCBI taxonomy): Bacteria > Bacillati > Actinomycetota > Actinomycetes > Micrococcales > Microbacteriaceae > Microbacterium > Microbacterium sp. JZ37. Next base: position 3,433,683 of record NZ_CP045253.1, read on the forward strand.
TGCTGCTGACGCTGCCGTTCGAATGGGCGCCGACGATCCACGACGCGCTCATGGCACCCGCCGGCGACGCCCTCATGACGCCGAACGCAGACGTCGACGGCGAGACCGTCCGCGACATCGCGATCGCCTTCGCGTGGCCGATCGCGGCACTCGTCGCCGGGATGGCCGTGGTCCGCCGCCGCGACGCGTGACCATCCGCTCATCGGGCCGATGGCCCCGTCCCGCGCGGGACGGGGCCATCCGCATAGGGTCGGAGACGTGAGCAGCGCAGAGGGGACGAGGACGGGCGGGCTGGACCTCGCCCTCCCCCGCCCTCCCGGCGTCATCCGGCGATGGGTCGATCGCCATCCGCGGATCGTCGACGTCCTCATCGTCTTCACGTGCCAGATCGCGCCGGCCCTGCTCACGCTCGTCCTCGCGGCCGCGGTCCCGGAGGACTTCCCCCTCGACGGATGGTCGGGAGCGGGCGCCGCCGCATCGATCGCCGTCGGCTCGGTCGCGCTCGTGGTGCGGCGCGAGCGCCCCCTGATCGCCGCGATCGTGTGCGGCAGCCTGGCCGTCCTGCCGCTCCCCTTCAGCATGGGCGGCCATCTCGCCGTCTTCGTCGCGCTCTACGCGCTGGGCGTCCACAGCACCCCGCGGCGCACCTGGATCGGCTACGGGGTCGTGGCGGCGGTGACGGTGATCGTCTCCGGCGTGGCGACGTGGCTCACCCTCTCGGGTGCCGTGCTCCCAGAGGACCCGGACATCAGCCCCGCGGCCACGGCCGTCCCGAACGCGATCGTCTACCTCGTCCCGACCCTGCTCGGGCTCTCGGTCGGCAACCGCCGCCGGTACATCGACGCGATCATCGCGCGGGCCGCCGACCTCGCGCGCGAGCGCGACCAGCGCGCGCAGCTCGCGGTCGCAGACGAGCGGGCGCGCATCGCACGCGAGATGCACGACATCGTCTCGCACAGCCTCACGGTGATGGTGACCCTGTCTGAGGGGGCGGCGGCGCAGGCCGAGACGGGCGGGCCGCGCGCCGCCGAGGCCATGCGCCTCGTGGCCGAGACCGGCCGGTCGTCGCTCGCCGAGATGCGGCGTCTGCTCGGCGTCCTGCGCGCGCCCGACCAGGCGGCGCAGCTCGCGCCGCAGCCGGGCGACGCGGATCTCGAGATCCTCGCCGAGCGCTTCCGCGAGACGGGCCTCCCCGTCCGCCTCACGCGGATCGGCACCCCGATCGCCGACCGCGCGCTGCAGCTCGCGGTCTTCCGGATCGTCCAGGAGGGCCTCACGAACGCCCTCCGGCACGCGCCGGGCGCGCGGTACGCGGCCGTGACCATCCGCCGCGAGGACGGGATCGTGACCGTCGAGGTGCGCAACGACGCGCCCGCGCGGCAGAGCACAGCGCCTCCCGGGCGCGGGACGGGCATCATCGGGGTGCGGGAGCGCGCCGCTCTGTACGCGGGTCACGTGGACGCGGGGCCGACGGCGGATGGCGGATGGCTGCTGCGCGCGCAGCTGAAGGAGGAGCAGGGATGACCGGGGAGCGGATCCGCGTCGCGATCGCCGACGACCAGCAGCTCGTGCGGATGGGGCTGCGGATGGTGCTCGACGCCCAGCCCGACATCGAGGTGGTCGCCGAGGCCGAGGACGGTGAGCACGCCGTGGCCGTCGCCCGCGACGGCAGGGTCGACGTCATCCTCATGGACGTGCGCATGCCGCAGCTCGACGGGATCGCAGCCACCGAGCGGATCGCGGCCGCGGGGCCCCTCCCCCGTGTGCTCGTGCTCACGACCTTCGACCTCGACGAGTACGCGTTCGCCGCCCTGCGCGCAGGAGCGAGCGGCTTCCTCCTCAAGGACGCGCTGCCGGCCGACCTCCTCGGCGCGATCCGCGCCGTGCACGCGGGCGACGCCGCGCTCGCGCCGAGCGTCACCCGCCGGATGATCGAGCAGTTCACCGCGCACGCCGCACCGCGGCCATCCGCCGAGCTCGACGCGCTGACGCCGCGAGAGCGCGAGATCTTCGCGGCCATCGCCGAGGGCCTCACGAACGACGAGATCGCCGCGCGGTTCTACCTCGCGTCGTCGACGGTGAAGACGCACATCGGGCGGCTCCTGCAGAAGCTCGGGGCGCGTGATCGCGTGCAGCTCGTCATCCTCGCCTACGAGGCGGGGATCGCGGGCAGCTGACGCGTCAGCGGCCGGCCAGGCGCGCCCTTGTTCACGACGGCTCGTCACCTTCCAGAATCGCGGCGACGCCCTGCGGTCGAATCCTCGAATGATCGGCGATCTGATCGCGTGTCATGCCTGTCCTCGCCAGCTCCGCGACGAGGGGCGCCAGCTCCTCGAGGATCTGCCGGTGATCATCGCCCCTCCGCGCCGAGGCGATGATCCGCTCGACCTCGCCCAGAAGCTCGCGCTGCCTTTCGGATGGCCGGAAGGGGGCCGTCCCTGCGTGGATCGTCCAGCCCCTTCTCGCTTCCACCGGGGGCCGGTCATTCCGGGCGGAGCGCGGGTCCGCAGACGGGTCAGACATGATGACCTCCTTGTCAGCGCAACGTACCAGTGCCTCGATCGCGCCATCCATCAGGACGCGCGCCCCGAAGCGCCCCTGCGCGGGTTTGCAATCGCGGGGATCGCGGGCAGCTGACGCGTCAGCGGCCGGCCACGCGCGCCGCGCGCGCGAAGGGCCACTCCATGCCCGAGAGCCGCTCGCAGGTCTCCCAGATCCGCTGACGCACCTCGGGGTCCGCCGACGTGCGCGAGGGCTGCTGCCGGGTGGGCTCACCCCGTGTGATGAGGCGCGGCCCCCAGTACTCGCCGCCCGTGATGGCGGGATCGACAAGCGCGCGCACGAGGGAGGCCGCCCCGCGCTCCTTGGACTGCGCGATCGGGGCCTGGAGGCCGTCCTTGAAGCGCTTCCACACACTCGGCTCGTTCACGCCCTGCACGCGCGGCGTGCGTCCGCCGATCGAGTACCCGGGATGCGCGACGACGCTCTCGACGGGCACGCCGGCGTCGCGCAGGCGCACGTCGGCCTCGATTCCGAGGGCCTGGACGACGACCTTCGACTGCACATAGGCGCGATACGCGTGGTACCCGCGCTCGAGCTGGATGTCGACGGGGTCGTACGCGCCCATGCGCGTCGACATGCTGCCGAGCCAGACCATGCGCGGCGTCCAGGTGCGGGTCGCCGACTTCGACAGCGTCGTCAGCAGCTCGGCGGCGAGCACGAAGTGCCCCAGGGCGTTCGTCGCGAGGACGAGCTCGCGGCCGTCGCGGGTCGTCTCCCGCTGGCGCGGGGTGTGGACGATGCCCGCGTTCAGCAGCACGCCGTCGAGGCGCTGCCGCTTGAACAGGCCGCCGCGCACGCTCGCGGCCGCCGCGCGGATCGACCCGGTGTTGCTCACGTCGAGGAGGAGTGTCTGGACCGAGGCATCGGGCACCCGAGCCTCGAGCGCGTCGTGCGCCGCGGCGAGCTTGTTGGGGCTGCGCCCGCTGAGGATGACGTGGGCGCCTGCGCGCGCGAGCTGCTCGCTCGCGAAGTAGCCGAGACCCGCGTTGGCGCCCGTGATGAGGTAGGTGCGGCCGGTCTGATCCGGCAGGCGCGCCGGATCCCAGCTCCGGGGCGCGTGTTCGGTCACGAGACGAAGATACGCCGAACGGCATGCCTTCGGGAGCATGCCGCGAGCGCGCGCCGGAAACCGCGTCCCGGCGCGCGGAGCGTCGCGGCCGAGCCGCCCGCTCTCTAGGCTGATGCCATGGCGCGACGCGACGAGATCGAGTGCTGGCTGACCGACATGGACGGCGTCCTCGTGCACGAGGAGCAGCCCATCCCCGGCGCGTCCGAGCTGCTCGCGCAGTGGCGCGACACCGGCACGCCGTTCCTCGTGCTCACGAACAACTCGATCTTCACGCCCCGCGACCTCGCGGCCCGTCTGCGCGGCTCGGGCATCGACGTCCCCGAGGAGCACATCTGGACGAGCGCCCTCGCGACGGCGGCGTTCCTCAAGCAGCAGAGCCCCGGCGGCTCGGCGTTCGTCATCGGCGAGGCCGGAATCCTCACGGCGATGCACGAGGCCGGGTTCATCATGACCGAGACGAATCCCGACTACGTCGTTGTCGGCGAGACCCGGAACTACTCGTTCGAGGCGCTCACGAAGGCCGTGCGCCTCATCAACAACGGCGCCCGGTTCATCTCGACGAACCCCGACGCGACCGGGCCGAGCGCCGAGGGCGTGCTGCCGGCGACGGGCGCGATCAACGCGCTCATCACGAAGGCGACCGGCAAGGAGCCCTACATCGTCGGCAAGCCCAACCCCATGATGTTCCGGTCGGCCCTCAACCGGATCGGCGCGCACAGCGAGAACACGGGCATGATCGGCGACCGCATGGACACCGACATCGTCGCGGGCATCGAGGCGGGGCTCCACACCGTGCTCGTCATGACCGGCATCAGCACGCGGACCTCGATCGAGCAGTACCCGTTCCGGCCCGACGAGATCGTCACCTCGGTCGCGGAGCTGCTCGACCCCGAGGTCGAGGGCGAGGGCGGCGCCGAGCTCGACGCCGGAGTCTGAGGATGTCCGAGCGCGACCTGCTCTTCGCCGCGACGTTTGTCATCACGGCCGGCACCCTCGTCGCGTTCGTCTGGCAGTACATCCGCCGCAACCGCGACGACGACTGAGCGTCTCGACGTCGAGGCTCCTCCCGGGGTCCGCCGCAGACCCGCGGGTACGATCTCAGACGTGAGTCTGAACGAGGTGCTGCTGCGCATCGACCGACTCGCAGCCGGGCGCCAGCGCGACATCCGCGTGCCCGCCGTGCGCCTCGCCGATCCGACCCTGCATCGCGACTGGCTCGTCGTGCGCGTGCTCCTCGGGGTCGCGATCATGCTCGGCGTGAGCGCGCTCGGGATCGCCTTCTGGCTCACCATGCAGGGCATGCCGGAGCCGTTCATGGTGTGGATGCGCAGCGCGGTCGTGCTCGGACTCACCGGCGGGCTCGGCTACTTCTCGTTCCGCGCCGAGCAGGGCTGGTACTGGGCCTACTCGCGCATGCGCCTGTTCTCGTTCATCTTCCCGTGCGTCACCCTGGCGATCGCCGCCATCCCCGGGATCTACCCGCTCTGGATGACCGTCGAGCAACTCGCCTTCGCCGCTCTCATGCTCGGCGTGGGCGCGCTCCTCACGACGCCGCGCATGCGCGCCGCCTACCGCCGGGCCTGAGCGGGTCGGCGCGTCACCGGAATCGGATGGCCGGGTCGCGTGTGCGCGTGTCGGTCCCGCGGGTCTACACCAGCCCCAGCACTCCGATTCCGCGTACGGGTCAGGCGCGCAGCACGAGCGCGGCGGCGCCGATGATCGGCCCATCGCCGCCGAGCGCGCTGCGGACGACACGGGTGCGCTGCGCGTACGGCAGGGCGGCCCAGTCGCGCAGCGCCGCCGCGACGAGGTCGACGTAGTCGTCGGACACGTTCGAGAAGCCGCCGGAGATCGCGATGACCTCGAGGTCGAGCAGCGACGACGCGTCCGCGAGCGCCTGGCCGACCGTCTTCGCCGACCGCTCGATCGCCGCGCGGGCGATGCGGTCGCCCTCCGCTGCAGAGCGCGCGAGGTCCTCGCCGGTCTCGCCGTGCCATCCCTGCAGCTGCGCCCAGCGGACGCTCGCGGGGCCCGCCGCGATCTCCTCGACGGTCAGCTCGCCGACGTGCATCTGGCCGAGGTGGCCGGCGTTGCCCGACGCCCCTCCGATGGGGATGCCGCCCATCACCACTCCCCCGCCCACGCCCGTCGAGACCACGAGCGACAGGGAGGTGCGCGCGCCCGCGGCGGCGCCGAGCCACGACTCGGCAAGCGCGAGGCATCCGCCGTCGTGCCGGAGACGGACGATCGGATCGAACTCCCCGCTCGACGCGATGACGGCATCGCGAACCGCCTCGACGAGACCGAAGCCGTGCACGCCGGGCATGTTCACCGGATGGATGGAGCCGGTCGGGAGGTCGATCGGCCCTGCGCTGCCGATGCCGGCGCCCGCGAACTCCGCACCCTCGGGCAGGTGCGCCAGCGCACGCGAGACGACGTCGGTCACGGCCGCCCGGAGGCCGTCGGGCGTGATGGCGGGCCCCGTGGGTCGACGGTTCCGGCTGGGCGCGAGGATCGCGCCCTCGTCGTCGATGAGTGCGGCGTCGATCTTGGTGCCGCCGAGGTCGACGGCGAGCGCGATGCGGGTCATGAGAGCTCCTCTGCGGATGGCCCGAGGCGCGGGCACCCCACAGCGTAGCGGCGACCGCGATCGCCGCTATGACTACTGGGCCTCGAGCCCCAGGTCGTCGAGGTCGATCGCCGCGAGCCAGCGGAGGCCCTCGGCCTCGATGCGCTCCTGCGCCCCCGTCCGCCGGTCGACGATCGTCGCGACCGCGACCACCTCGGCGCCCGCCTTGCGCAGCACCTCGACGGCCTTGAGCGGCGATCCGCCCGTGGTCACCGTGTCATCGAGCACGACGACCCGCTTGCCCTCGACCTCGGCTCCCTCGATCTGGCGCCCGCGACCGTGGTCCTTGGGCTCCTTGCGGACGACGAAGGCGTCGACGGGTGTGCCCGCAGCCACCGAGGCGTGCACGACCGCATTGGCGATGGGGTCGGCACCGAGCGTGAGCCCGCCGACCGCCGAGACGCCGTCGATGTCGCGGATGAGGTCGAGCATGATGCGGCCGATCGCGGGTGCCGCGCGGTGATCGAGCGTGAGCTTGCGCATGTCGACGTAGTACGTGGCCTTCTTGCCGCTCGAGAGCGTGAAGTCGCCGTGGAAGACCGCGTCCTCCTTGATGAGCCGGATGAGCTCCTGGCGGTCGGCTTCGAGTTCGGGCGTGGATGCGATGGCCATGCGCTCCAGCTTAGAGACGATGGGCTGCCGCGGAGGACGGCGACGGCGCCGTTGACGGCACCCACCCCGCCCAGGTCGCAGTTGACGACCCCCAACCGCCGATTCAGGACGCAAACCGCGACCGGAACGGCACCTCCTTCGCCCAGGTCGCAGTTCGCGGCCCCCAACCGCCGATCCAGGACGCAAACCGCGACCGGAACGGCACCTCCTTCGCCCAGGTCGCAGTTCGCGGCCCCCAACCGCCGATTCAGGACGCAAGTCGCGACCTGGACAGGGCGACGCCCCCGACAAGCGACCCCGCCAAGCCACGGCCCCTCGGAGCGACGGCCGTGTCGGCGGCGGGAAATAGGCTGGGAGCATGCGCCTTGCCACCTGGAACGTGAACTCGATCCGCGCGCGCGTCGACCGCATCGTGTCGTTCGCCGAGCGCCAGCACATCGACGTGCTCGCCATGCAGGAGATCAAGTGCAAGCCCGAGCAATTCCCGTACGCCGCGTTCGAGGCGGCGGGCTACCACGTCGAGGCGCACGGGCTCAATCAGTGGAACGGCGTCGCGATCGCCAGCCGAGAGCCCCTCGAGGATGTGCAGCACGCCTTCGCGGGGATGCCCGGGTTCAAGAAGGGGTACGACGGCGACGACGCTCCGCACGAGGCGCGCGCGATCTCGGCGCTCGTCGGAGGCGTCCGCGTGTGGAGCCTCTACGTCCCGAACGGCCGCTCGCTGAACGACCCCCACTACCAGTACAAGCTGCGGTGGCTCGAGGCGCTCCGCGAGGCGACGCGCGCCCAGCTCGCGGCGGAGCCCGACCTCCCGCTCGCGCTCGTGGGCGACTTCAACATCATCCCGTTCGACGAGGACAACGGCGACCCGGACATCGTGCCGGGCGTCTCGACGCACGTCTCGCAGCCCGAGCGCGACGCCTTCTTCGCCCTCGAGACCGCCGGCGTCTCCGACGTCGTCCGCCCGCTCGTCCCCTCCGGCTACACGTACTGGGACTACCAGCGCCTGAAGTTCCCGCGTGACCAGGGCATCCGCATCGACTTCATCCTCGGCTCCCGTGCGCTCGCCGACGCCGTCACGGGCGCGTTCATCGAGCGCGAGGAGCGCAAGGGCGACTCCCCGAGCGATCATGTGCCCGTCGTCGTGGACCTCGACCTCTCCCCTGCGGAGGACGACGACGTGCCGATGATCTTCGGCTGATCAGCCGAGCGCGTCGAGCCAGTCCGCGACCTCGCGCGCGGTGCGCAGCCTCACGAGCGTCACGTCGGGTCGGCTCTCGAGGCGCGCGGGCAGCGCCTCCTCGCCCGTGCGGTACTTGTCGCGTGTGCGCCACGCCCACCGGACGATGTGGTCGGGGTCGACGAGCGCCGAGAGGATCGGCGGCTCGACGTTCCCCGCCCGCCACAGGCGCTCGCGTCGGATCCGGCGCCGGATGGTCCGGCGGATGACGCGCGCCATCGTGACGCGCGTGGGCAGGTCGATCCAGACCACCGCCTCCGCGCGGGCGAGCAGGACAGGCCGCGCGCCCGCGTACTGCCACTCCGTCACCCACTCGTCGCGCGCCGCGAGGTCGCGGACATCGGCAGCGAACGTCGGCCGGGGCTGCCAGCCTGGGCCCCAGTGGAGATCGTCGAGCTCGACGTGCGGGATACCCGTCCGCTCCGCGATGCGCGCGGCGAGCGTCGACTTGCCCGAGCCGGACACCCCGGCGATGAGGATGCGCCGCGCCGTGAACTCCACCGGAGGAGCCTATCGGCGCGCGCCCTCCCATCGCTCAGTCGAAGGTCCCGGTTCGCACCTCGAGATCGACCGGCGCGTACCGCAGCAGGACCGCTCCGCTCTCCCCCGCCACCGGCGGCGCCGTGAGCCGCAGGGTCGCCGGCGCCGCGCCATCCGGGAAGACCTTCTTCCCGCGGCCGAGCACGACCGGGTACACCCAGAGGCAGAGCTCGTCGAAGAGCTGACGCGAGAGCAGCGTCTGCACGAAGTCGACGCTGCCGATCACGGCGGTGAGGGCGTGACGGGAGCGGATGGCCGCGATGTCGGCCTCCAGATCGTCGCCGATGCGCGCGCTCCCCTGCCAGGACAGGTCGGGCTCGCCGCGGGAGGCGACGTACTTGGGCACGGCGTCGAACTTCCGCCCGATCGGCCCGTTCTCACCCGTCGTGTGCTGCGGCCAGTAGCCGGCGAAGATGTCGTAGGTGCGCCGGCCGAGCAGCAGCGCATCCATGGCGTCGATCGCCTGTCCGACCTCGCGGCCGACGGTCTCGTCGAACAGCGGCGCCTGCCAGCCGCCGAAGGGGAACGCGCCCGAGGGATCCTCCTCGGGGCCGCCGGGCGCCTGCGCGACGCCGTCGAGGGTCGTGAAGAGGTCGATGCGGATGCGGCCTCGCGTGCTTGTCTGCTCGTCCATGAGCTCCTCCTGGGGTCAGGCCGCCTGCGCCGTGGCGGTCGAGCGGCCGGGGTCGATGTGGAAGGTCCTCGCGAAGCGCTCGAGGTGCGAGACGTCGCCCACGAGGAGGTGCGCGATCTGCTGATCGATCGCGTCCTGCGGCGCGATCTCGCCCGAGATCACGCCGCGGATGCCCGGACCCGCCACGATGACGGCGTCCGGTTCGCCGCTCGGCGCCGCCCCGCCGACGGGCGGCATGGGCGGTGCGAGCTGCGCGACAGCGAGCTCGCCGCCCGCGACGTCGGCGCGGAGCACGACGTCCCCGACGTGCAGCTCATATGCCGTGCTCGGAATAGTCGCGGCCACATCCGGGCGGAACGCGGTGCGCAGAGCCATCGTGAGCGAGTCCGGCGTCACGGCGTCGCCCTCCTCCGGCTCCCCCATGCTCTGGAATCCCCAGCGTCCGAGCGCGAGCACGATCGGCTCGAGCTCGCGCCCGTACGGCGTGAGCTCGTAGACGAGCCCGCAGCGCGCGATGGGCACGCGACGCACGACGCCCCCCGCCTGCAGCTCCTTGAGCCGCGCGCTGAGGATGTTCGTGGGGATCCGGGGCAGGCCCTGCTTGAGATCGGTGTAGCGCCGAGGGCCGACGAGCAGGTCGCGGATGATGAGCAGCGCCCACCTCTCCCCGACCAGCTCGACGGCCGTCGTCACGCCGCAGTACTGCCCGTAGCTGCGTGCTGCCAAGCGATCAGGCTCCCTGCTCGGCGAAGAAGGCCTCGGGGCCCTTCTCCGCCGCCACCGGGTCCATCCACAGGAACTCGATGATGTTGCCGTCCGGGTCGGCCATGCTCACGGAGTACATGAAGCCGTAGTCCTGGGGATCCTTGTTCTCCGATCCGCCGGCCTCGAGGATCTTCGCGCGGATCGCGTCGACGTCCTCGCGGGAGTCGCGGCTGAGTGCGGTGATGACCTGCGCGCCCTCCGAGCCGAGCACGACCGACTTCGACGTGAAGGTCGCGAAGTACTCCTTCTTGAGGACCATGAAGAAGACGTTCTCGTCCCACTTCACGCACGCGGCGTTCTCGTCGGTGAACTCGGGGACGATCGTCGTCCCGAGCGACTCGTAGAACGCCTTCGCGCGGTCGAGGTCGGTGACGGGCAGGTTGACGAAGATGTGAGTGGCCATGACGGTGTGCTCCTCGCGTATCGCTCTGGTCTGTTTCGCGCCGCCTCTGTGCGGCACGGCACCAGCTTGTTAAAAGCAAGCACGCTTGTCAAGAGCAAGTTCGTCCGTCTCGCGACGGATGTCCGGACGGCGCAGAATGCCTACGGTGGAGGGATGACCGCCACGACCGCGCCCGCCGAGCCCGAGGCGGAGATCGACGAATCAGAGCCGCTGAATCGGCGCGTCACGCCACGGGACCTGCGCAAGGACGCGATCCTCGCGGTCGCGCTCTTCGGCGCGGCCATCGTGAGCATCGCCCTGACCGCCGTCTCCGGCGCGTACCTCACGGAGCCCGAGAACGCGGGGTGGTCGCTCCTCGCGAGCGTGTTCATGACCCTGCCGCTCGCGCTGCGCCGACGGTTTCCCGTCACGGTCGCGGCCGTGATCTGCACCGCGTACTTCGTGGCCACGTCGTTCCAGGTTCCGGAGATCTACGTCAGCCAGGTGACGATGTTCATCGGCATGTTCACGATCGGCGCCTGGGTCGACGATCGACGCCGGGCCGCGCTCGCGCGCGTCGTCATCATCGTCGGCATGTTCGTGTGGCTGCTCGTCACGACCTTCGTCGGCGCGACCGACACCGAAGCGCTCCAGGAGAACTTCCCGGGCGGACTCTCCCCGTACATCGCCTACATGCTGCTCATGTGGCTCATCAATGCCGCGTACTTCGGCGGCGCCTACTATATGGGCAATCGGGCATATGCCGCCGCGCGCGACCGCGCGGTGCTCCAGCGGCGCACGCGCGAGCTCGAGGAGGAGCGCGAGCTCACCGCAGCCCAGGCGGTCGCCCTCGACCGCGTGCGGATCGCGCGCGAGCTGCACGACGTCGTCGCCCACCACGTCTCGGCCATGGGGGTGCAGGCGGGGGCCGCCCGCACCGTGATCGAGCGCGACCCGGAGGCGGCGCGCCGCGCCCTCTCGGTCGTCGAGCAGTCGGCGCGCTCGGCGATCGCGGAGCTCCGCCACCTCCTCGACACCCTCCGGTCGCTCGACGGCGATCCCGACTTCGCGGTCGGCGCGCCGTCGACGCTCACCCTCGAGGGGCTGCCCGCCCTCGCGGAGGTGATGACCGCGTCGGGGACGCCCACGCGGCACGTCGTCGTGGGCGACCCGGTGCCCGTCCCCGATCTCGTGCAGGTCAACCTGTACCGCATCGCGCAGGAGGCGCTCACCAACGCCCGCCGGCACGGCGGCCCCGACGCCCGCGCCGAGATGCGCGTGCGCTACACCCCGGACACCGTCGAGCTCGAGGTCGTCAACACCGGCCGCGTCGCGCTCGATGCGCGGCCGGGTCTCGGTCAGCTGGGGATGCGCGAGCGCGCGATCGCCTCGGGCGGCCAGCTCGAGCTCCGGCCGCGCGAGCAGGGCGGCTACCTCGTGCGCGTGACCGTGCCACTGGCCTCGCCCGTCACCGCAGAGGAGGATCCGTCATGACCTCGCCCATCCGCGTCCTGCTCGTCGACGATCACGCCACGATGCGCGCCGGCTTCCGGATGATCCTCGAGGCGTCGGGGATCGACGTCGCGGGGGAGGCGGCCACGGGGGAGGAGGCCGTCGCACGCGCGGCCGAGCTGCGCCCCGACGTCGTCTGCATGGACGTCCAGATGCCCGACATGGACGGCATCGAGGCCACGCGCCGCATCGTCGCGGCCGGAACGGCGGCACAGGTCGTCATCGTGACGACCTTCGACCGCGACGACTACCTCTTCTCCGCGCTCGACGCCGGTGCCAGTGGATTCCTGCTCAAGAATGCGGGGCCCGAGGAGCTCGTGGGCGCCGTGCGGGTCGTCGCCGCAGGCGACGCGCTGCTCGCTCCCGAGGTGACGCGGCGCGTCATCGAGCGGCACACGGCGTCCGCCCCTGCCCCGTCCGCGGGCCCTGCGGACCCGTCTGCGGCGGGTCTCACGGAGCGCGAGCTCGAGGTGCTGCGGCTGCTCGCCCGGGCCATGAGCAACAGCGAGATCGCCCGCGAGCTGTACATCGGCGAGGCGACCGTCAAGACCCACGTGTCGAACCTGCTGCTGAAGCTCGGTGCGCGCGACCGTGTCGCCGCCGTCGTATACGCGCACCGGCATGGACTGACCTGACGCCTCGCGCGGGAGGCGGCTCCCCCGCGCGACGGAGGCGCGCGTTCCTCCCCGCGGGGGACGCGCGCCTCCGCGCCCGTCCGTAGCGTGTGAAGCACACGATGAGGAAGGGAGCGCGGATGCTGAGACTGCGCGGGATCACCAAGCGATACGGCGAGCGGCAGGTGCTCGACGACGTCTCGTTCGACGTCGCGCCCGGCCGCCTCACGGGCTTCGTCGGCGGCAACGGCGCGGGCAAGACGACGACGATGCGGATCGTCCTCGGCCTGCTCGCCCGCGACGGGGGAGAGGTCACGCTCGACGGTGCGCCGCTCACGCCGGAGGAGCGCCGCAACTTCGGCTACATGCCCGAGGAGCGTGGCCTGTACCCCAAGATGAAGGTCCTCGACCACATCGTCTACCTCGCCCGCCTGCACGGCTTCGGCAGGGCGGAGGCCACCCGCAGGGCCACCGAGCTGCTCGAGCAGCTCGGCCTCGCCGAGCGCCTGGGCGACAACGTCGAGACCCTCTCGCTCGGCAACCAGCAGCGCGCGCAGATCGCCGCGTCGCTCGTGCACGAGCCGCGCGTGCTCATCCTCGACGAGCCCTTCTCGGGGCTCGATCCGCTCGCCGTCGAGACCGTCGCGTCGGTCCTGCAGCAGCGCGCGGCCGACGGCGTCTCCGTGCTGTTCTCGTCGCATCAGCTCGACGTCGTCGAGCGCCTGTGCGACGACCTCGTCATCATCGCGGGCGGCACCATCCGCGCGGCCGGCGGGCGAGACGCCCTCCGCGAGCAGCACGCGACGAACCGCTACGAGCTCGTGTCGGATGGCGATGCCGGCTGGCTCCGCGGCGAGCCCGGCGTGCAGGTGGTCGACTTCGCGGGCGGCTTCGCGGTCTTCGACGTCGACTCCGACGACACGGCGCAGCGCGTGCTGCGCAAGGCCGTCGACCTCGGGGCGGTCGCGAGCTTCGCGCCCCAGCACCCCTCGCTCTCCCAGATCTTCAAGGAGGTCATCCAGTGAGCACCCCCACGAGCGTGCGGTCGACGCACCGCACCCCGGCGCCCGCCCCCACGACCGCGCAGAGCGTGTGGCTCGTCGCCGAGCGCGAGCTCGCCGCGAAGCTGCGCAGCAAGGCGTTCCTCATCTCGACCGCCATCCTCGTGCTCGGCGCCCTCGCGGCGGTGCTGTGGATGGGCTTCTCGGCCGCAGGAGGGGGCACGACGCCGGTCGCCGCGACGCAGGCCGTGGCGGCGCAGCTGAGCGCGGCGGACGCCCTCGAGGTCATCGAGGTCGACGATCGAGCCGAGGCCGAGCAGCTCGTCGCAGCGGGCGAGGTGGATGCGGCCGCCGTGCAGGACGACGCGTCGCCGACCGGCGTCACCGTCATCGCGCAGAGCGAGGCGCCGGCGTCGGTCATCGCGGCGCTGTCGCTGTCGCCGACGGTCGAGCTGCTGGATGCGGGAGCGGGGGAGGAGGGCCCCCTGCGCTACATCCTCGGGATCGTGTTCGGCATGGTCTTCTTCATGGCCGCGATGTCCTTCGGCACCCCCATCACGCAGAGCGTGATCGAGGAGAAGCAGACCCGCGTCGTCGAGATCCTCATCTCGGCGATCCCGGCCCGCGTGCTGCTCGCGGGGAAGGTGCTCGGCAACACCATCCTCGCCCTCGCGCAGATCGTGGTGCTCATCGCGGTCGCCGTCGTGGGCCTCATCGTGACGGGGCAGACGGAGTTCCTCCAGGGGCTCGGCGCGCCCATGGTCTGGTTCGCCGTGTTCTTCCTCTTCGGATTCATCCTGCTCGCGGCCATGTTCGCCGCTGCGGGCTCGCTCGTCTCCCGGCAGGAGGACTCGGGTCCGACCCTCACGCCGCTCATCTACCTGACGATGATCCCGTACTTCCTCGTCATCTTCCTCGGCGACAACCCCCTCGTCATGACGATCCTGTCGTACGTGCCGTTCTCGGCCGCGGTCGGGATGCCGCTGCGCCTCTTCTTCAACGAGGCGCAGTGGTGGGAACCGCTCCTCTCGCTCGTCGTGCTGCTCGGCTCGTGCGTGCTCGTGATCGCGCTCGGCGCCAAGATCTACGAGAACTCGCTGCTGCGAATGGGCGCGCGCGTCAAGCTCAAGGACGCTCTGAAGGGCTGAGCCCGACGCGCGAGACGCCGTCGCCCTCGCGGGCGGCGGCGTCTCGCGTTTCCGCGTGTTGCGTCGGCTCGCGGCGAAGAGCATGCGCCGGAATACAATCGTCCCCGCGGAGGTTCCCTCTCCCATCGGGCAACGGCGCCCACCGAGTCCACCGACCAGCAAGGAGCACGCCATGGGCGCCACGACCCTCGACCGCACCGCGGCCACCGACCACCCCGTCCTCGATGTCCTCGCCGACCGCTGGAGCCCGCGCGCCTACGACGCGACCGGCGCCGTCGACGAGGCCAAGCTCGCGAGCGCCCTCGAGGCCGCCCGCTGGAGCCCGTCGGCCTACAACGTGCAGCCCTGGCGGTTCATCGTCGCGCGCCGCGGCACGGCCGAGCATGCGTCGGTTGTCGAGTCGCTCGTCGAGTTCAACCAGCTCTGGGCCGCGAACGCCGCCGTCCTCATCGTCGCGGTCGCCGAGACGGCGAACGAGGAGGGCCGCGCGAACTCGCACGCGGTCTACGACCTCGGTCAGGCCGTCGCGCACCTCTCGGTGCAGGCCCACCACGACGGCCTCGTCGTCCACCAGATGAGCGGCTTCGACCCCGAGGTCGTCCGCGAGCGCTTCTCGCTCGACGCGCGCTTCGCCCCGACGACCGTGGTCGCGCTCGGCGAGCTCGGCGACGTCGACGCCCTCCCCGAGGCGCTCCGCGAGCGCGAGACCGCGCCGCGCGAGCGCCGTCCGCTCGCCGAGACGGTCATCGTCGACGCGCGCTGACCTGACGAGCGCACGGAGCCGGCCCCGGGAATCCTCCCGGGGCCGGCTCCGTGTGTTCGGCCGGACCTACTGGCCTTCGCTGACGAGCGCGAGGTGGTCGCCCGCGGCGTCGACGTCGACGCGCACCGTGTCGCCGTCATGCACGCCGCCCGACAGGATGGCCATGGCGAGGCGGTCCTGGATCTCCTGCTGGATGAGGCGGCGCAGCGGCCGCGCCCCGTACACGGGGTCATAGCCACGCTCGGAGAGCCAGGCGCGGGCATCCGGCGTCACCGCGAGCGTGAGCCGGCGGTCGCCCAGCCGCTCCTGCAGCGCGTCGACCTGCAGCTCGACGATCTGGGCGAGGTCGTCCTGGCTGAGGGCCTGGAACATCACGATGTCGTCGAGACGGTTCACGAACTCCGGCTTGAACGCCTGCCGCACGAGGAGCATCACCTGCTCGCGCTTGGCCTCGGCCGAGATCGTCGGATCGATGAGGATCGGCGATCCCAGGTTCGAGGTCAGGATGAGGATGACGTTCTTGAAGTCGACCGTGCGGCCCTGGCCATCCGTCAGCCGTCCGTCGTCCATGACCTGCAGGAGCACGTCGAAGACCTCGGGGTGGGCCTTCTCGACCTCGTCGAGCAGCACCACGCTGTAGGGCCGCCGGCGCACCGCCTCGGTGAGCTGCCCGCCCTGCTCGTAGCCGATGTAGCCCGGAGGGGCGCCGACGAGGCGCGAGACGGAGTGCTTCTCGCCGTACTCCGACATGTCGATGCGCACCATGGCGTGCTCGTCGTCGAAGAGGAACTCGGCGAGCGCCTTCGCGAGCTCGGTCTTGCCCACGCCCGTGGGGCCTAGGAACAGGAACGACCCCGTGGGCCGGTTCGGGTCGCTGATGCCCGCACGCGAGCGCCGGACGGCGTCGGAGACCGCCTTCACGGCCTCCTTCTGACCGATGAGCCGCCTGCCGAGCTCGGCCTCGAGGTGGAGCAGCTTCTCCGTCTCGCCCTGCAGCAGGCGCCCGACGGGGATGCCCGTCCACGCCGCGATGACCGACGCGATGTCGGCGTCGTTGACCTGGTCCCCGACCATCCGCTCGTCGCTGCGCTCGGCCTTCTCGGCATCCGCGAGCTCGCGCTCGAGACCCGGGATCTCGCCGTAGAGCAGGCGCGACGCGCGCTCGAGGTTGCCCTCGCGCTGCGCGCGCTCGGCCTCGCTGCGTGCGGCGTCGAGCCGGGTCTTGAGGTCGCCGACGCGGTTGAGCGACGCGCGCTCGGCCTCCCAGCGCTCCTGCAGCCCCTTCAGGTGCGCCTCCTCCTCGCGGAGCGTCTCGCGGAGCTTCTCGAGCCGGTCCTTCGACGCGGCGTCCTTCTCCTTCTTGAGCGCGAGCTCCTCGAGCTTCAGGCGGTCGACGTGCCGGCGCAGCTCGTCGATCTCGAGCGGCGCGGAGTCGATCTCCATGCGCAGCCGCGACGCAGCCTCGTCGATGAGGTCGATGGCCTTGTCGGGCAGCTGCCGGCTCGGGATGTACCGGTGCGACATCCCCGCAGCCGCGACGAGCGCGCCATCCGAGATCGCGACCTTGTGGTGCGCCTCGTAGCGCTCCTTGAGACCGCGGAGGATGGCGACGGTGTCCTCGACGCTCGGCTCGCCCACGTAGACCTGCTGGAAGCGGCGCTCGAGAGCGGCGTCCTTCTCGATGAACTCGCGGTACTCGTTGAGCGTCGTCGCGCCGATCATGCGCAGCTCGCCGCGGGCGAGCATCGGCTTCAGCATGTTCGCCGCGGCCACCGACCCCTCGCCGCCGCCCGCGCCCATGAGCACGTGCAGCTCGTCGATGAACGTGATGACGCGGCCCTCGGACTCCGTGATCTCCTGGAGCACCTTCTTGAGGCGCTCCTCGAACTGGCCGCGGTACATCGCGCCCGCGACGAGGGCGGAGATGTCGAGGGCGATGAGCTCCTTGCCCTTGAGGCTCTCGGCGACGTCGCCGGCGACGATCCGCTGGGCGAGCCCCTCGACGACCGCGGTCTTGCCGACACCGGGCTCGCCGATCAGCACGGGGTTGTTCTTCGTGCGCCGCGTGAGCACCTGGCTCACCCGGCGGATCTCGCTGTCACGGCCGATCACGGGGTCGAGCTTGCCCTGCTTGGCGCGCTCGGTGAGGTTGATGCCGAACTGCTCGAGGGCGCTCTGCTGCTCCTCCTGCTGCGGCATCTGGTTCGCCTGCATTCCTGTCCTCCCTGAGTCACGGTGACTCTAAACCTGAGTCGAAGTGACTCAAGTTTATCAGCCGCCTGACCCGCGGGGAAGGGCGCGGCTCAGATCCAGCCGCTCTCCTCGGCCATGAGCACGGCCTGCTGCCGTGTCTCGACCCCGAGCTTGCCGAGGATCACCGAGATGTGGTTCCGCACCGTGCCGGGCGCGAGAGACAGCGAGCGCGCGATCTGCCCCGTGGTCTCGCCGCGTCGTCCCACGCGCAGCACGTCGAGCTCGCGCGGGGTGAGCGGGCAGCGCTCGTCCGCGAGGGCGTCGGCCGCGATCTCCGGGTCGACGTACCGGCCGCCGGCCGCGACCCGCCGGATGACCTGGGCCACCTCGCCCGCGCCGCGCGACTTCGGCAGGAACCCCGCGACGCCCGAGGAGAGCGCGCGGCGCAGCACGCCGGGCCGCGCATGGCGCGTGACGACCACGCACCGCGTCGCGATGCGCCGGCTCAGCTGCGCGGCGACCTCGACGCCGTCCAGACCCGGCATCTCGAGGTCGAGGAGGCAGACGTCCGGCTCGACGCGCAGCGCCTCCGCGACCGCCTCGGAGCCATCGGCGCACTCGGCCACGACCTCGATGTCGTTCTCGAGGCGCAGGAGCGCCGCGAGCGCGGAGCGGATCATCGCCTCGTCGTCGGCGAGCAGCACGCGGATCATCGGACGACCTCCTCGGGAACCTCCACCACGACGGCGAACGCGTCGGGGTCCCGTCGAACGTCGAGACGCCCGCCGACCTCGGCGACACGGCGTCCGATCCCCTCGAGGCCGGCGCCGTCGCGCGCCTCGGCGGCCCCTGCGCGGTCGTTCGCGATCTCGTAGCGCCATGCGCCGTCGACGCGCGCGAGCGAGAGGCGCGCCATCCGCCCCCCGCCGTGCCGCAGGACGTTGGTCGTGGTCTCCCTGATGACGGGCCCGAGCACGGCGCCAGGCGCCTCGTCGGCATCCGCGGGCATCTCGAGCGCCGCCGCGACCCCCGCGGCCTGCAGGAGGTCGCGCGCGTTGGCGAGCTCATCCGACAGCGGCGCCGACCGGAAGCGCGTCGCGAGGTCGCGCGTGCCCTGCGTGGCATCCGCGACGCTCACCCGCGCGGCCCGCACCTGCTCGAGCGCCGCGCCGGTCTCGCCGCGGTCCATGAGCTTCTCGGCCAGCTCGAGCTGCAGCGCGATCACCTGGAGGTGGTGCCCCTGGAGGTCGTGCACGTCGGTCGCGACCCGGAGCCGCTCCTGCGTCGCCGCGAGCCGCGACTCCGCGACGCGCGCGCGGTCGAGCGCGACGAGCACATCCCACCACCACAGCGACAGGACGGCCACTCCCGGCAGCATGACGCAGAAGGCCGCGAGCATCGGCGCCCCCTCGACCGCGAGGACGCCCCCGCCGCCGCGCGCGTCGACCCACCATGCCGCCGCGAGCGCGGCCGTCATCGCCATGACGAGGCGCAGGCGGACGCCGCGAGACCAGTTGAGCAGGACCACGGCGTGCGCGGGGAGCAGGAGGCCGAGGAGCCAGCTGTGCGTCAGGACGCCGAGGACCGCGCCCGATGCGGCTGCGACGAGCACGAGCGGCACGAGGCGCTTCGCCACGAGCGGGTCCGACTCGCTGCGCGACCGATGCACGAGGAGGAGGGGCACGGTGCACGCGACCCACACGACGCCGACGGCTCCGGCGAGGAGCCCCTGCCACGCGGCCCCGCTCGCGACGGTCCAGGTCGTCGTCCAGAGCAGGGCGATCATGGCCTCGAAGAAGATCACCGCGCTGATCGTGTACCACCATGTCGCGGCGATGCCGCGCGTCAGATCGATCGCGCCCCGACGCGCGTCCCCCGATGTCGCCTTCACTCTCACCACAGTACGGCCGTGACAGATGTCACCCCCTGCGCGTGCAGCTCTCCCGCACTCCGGTGACACCTCGGCACTGCCGCGATCGGCCGCGGCGCGATGGAGTGGAGACATCGCCGGAGAGACCCCTCCGCAGCACAGCCGACAGGAGCACAGCATGAACCTCATCGAGACCTTCCAGAACCTCGTCGCCCAGGTCCCGGAGCTCGTCCAGCCGCTCATCGTCGCCCTCGCGGGCGCCGTCCCGTTCATCGAGGGCGAGGGCGCCGCGGCGATCGGCATCATCGGCGGCATCCACCCGGCGATCGCCGCCGCGGCCGGCGCGATCGGCAACTTCCTCTGCGTCGCCGCGCTCGTGCTCCTCGGCTCGGGCACCCGACGCGCGATCGTGACGCGGCACCGCGAGCGCGTGGCGGTCGCCGCGGGCGGCGGCGCGATCGCCGAGGGCGGCACCGCCGTCGCGGCCCCCGCTGCGTCGCCCCGCAGGGAGAAGTTCCAGCGGGCGCTCGTGCGCTACGGCGTCCCTGGCGTGAGCCTCCTCGGCCCGCTCCTCCTGCCGACGCAGTTCACCGCGACGATGCTCGCCGCCGCCGGCGTGGGCCGCGCGCGCATCCTCTTCTGGCAGGGCATCGCGATCGTCGGATGGACGACCCTCATCACGCTCGCCCTGACCGGCATCATCTCGATCGCGAGCTGACGCCCCGCGCTACGCGGCGACGAGCGGATCGGCCCCTGCGGCCATCCGCTCGTCGCCGTCTGCCATCTCGGGGCACGCGAAGCGCGCGCGATACGCGGCCGGCGAGATCCCGAGCACGCGCGAGAAGTTCTGGCGCAGCACCGCGGCCGAGCCGAAGCCGCAGTCGGCCGCGATGCGGTCGAGCCCCCAGTCCGTCCGCTCGAGCAGGCGCTGCGCCTGGATGACCCGCTGGCGCGCGAGCCACGCGGCCGGCGTCGTGCCGAAATCGGCCTTGAACCGCCGCGCGAACGTGCGCGGCGACATGTGCGCACGGTGCGCGAGCTCGTCGACGGGCAGCTCGCGGTGGAGGTTCTCGAGAGCCCAGTCGGCGACCGGCGCGAGCGACAGGCTCGCCTCCGCCGGCAGCGGGTTCAGGATGAACTGGGCCTGGCCGCCGTCGCGCTGCGGCGGGACGACCATCCGCCGCGCGATCTGGTTCGTGAGCTCGGCCCCGATCTCCTGGCGAAGGAGGTGCAGGCAGGCATCGAGACCCGCCGCCGTGCCCGCGCTCGTGATGATGCGGCCCTCCTGCACGAAGAGGACGTCGGGGTCGACCTCGATGCGCGGGTACATGCGCCGCATCGTGTCGGCGTACATCCAGTGCGTCGTCGCCCTGCGCCCGTCGAGCACGCCCGCGGCCGCGACGACGAACGAGCCGCTGCAGACCGTGAGCACCCACGCTCCGCGTGCGACCGCGCGACGGATGACCTCGCACACGCGCTCGTCGACGGCGCCCCACGACGACCGGGGGATCGGGGTGACGACGACGAGATCGGCCTCGTCGGCGAAGGACAGGTCGGCGTCGACCGTGATCGAGAACCCGAGGTTGGATGCCACGAGACCGGGCGTCGGGGAGACGAGACGGAAGTCGAAGCTCGGCACGCCGTCGGCGCTGCGGTCGAGGCCGAACGCCTCGCACGCCAGCCCGAACTCGAACGGGGCGAACCCCTCCTGGACGATGCACGCGACGGTCTTCATGAGCGCTCCGGTTGGCAGAAATGCGACGATCTGCGGCCATCCTGCCACTCGCGGCAGGAATCGCACAACCGTAGCGTTCCTGCCATGCTCGTCGTCGTCATCGTCACCGCCCTTGTGGTCGCCGCGGGAGCCGCCGTCGCCGCGGCGGTGCTCCCGGGCGGCGGCGCGCCCTCGGACGGGTCCGAAGCCGACGCGGCACGTGCGCACACGGTCGGCGTGAACCCCGTGCAGGGATGAGTCAGCGGCCGAGCACGCGCTCGTAGACCTCGACCATCGCCGCCGTGCGCGACGACTGCAGGAACTCGTGGGCGACGCGCTCCGTCGGGACGGGCGCGGTGCCGGCCGCGATGTCGGCGGCGGCGGTGCGGATGGCCGCGGCGAGCGCCGCGATCCGGCCCGGCTCGTCGTCGGGCGCGGGCACCGCCCAGATGCCGCCGTCGAACTCGCCCGCGATGTCGGGGTCGCTGATGATCGACGGCGTGCCGAGGGTCGCCGCCTCGAACGGGGTCATGCCCTGGGTCTCGAAGCCGATCGATGTCTGGATGAGGGCGTCGGCCGCTGCGATGCGCGCGAGAGTCTGCTCGTAGGGGAGCCGGCCGGCGAACCGCACGCGATCGCCGAGCCCCCGCTGCGCAACGAGTCGTCGCGCCTTCTCGAGCTCGAAGCCCCCGCCGATGACCTCCAGCTCGGCGCGCACGCCGGCGTCGGCGAAGGCCTCGAGTGCGGGGAGGAGCCGCTTCTCGGGCGACATGCGCCCGAGCCACACGAAGCGCGGACGCCCGGGGGCGCGGAGGATCGGGGCGGCCTGCAGCACGCGCGCGCGGACGTCGTCGTCGATGCCGTTCCACACGACGTCGACGGGCGCGAAGACCCCGTGCTCCTCGAGCCGCCGCGCGAAGTGGCGCGACGGCGCCGTCACCGCCGACGCACCGCGCGCGAGGCCGCGCAGGTAGGCCCATCCGTCATCGCCCGGTCCTGAGCCGGGGAGGGCGCGTCGTCGCCATGCGTTGAGCGCCCGGAGGACGAGACCCGGGAAGGGCGCGGTGGCCTCGATGCCGACGTCGACCCGGTTGTGCATGGTGTGCACGACCGGAACCCGGAGCCGCCGCGCGAGGCGATGCCCCAGGAACGCGCTCCAGAAGTCGGCCTGGACGTGCACGAGGTCGGGCAGCGGCGCGCCCTGTGCGACCCGGCGGGTCAGCGCGCGGTCGATGAACGCGTCGGCCGAGGCGCCCGGCCAGGTGAACGAGTACTCGCGGTCCCACGTGACGGGCACGGACGGCAGGTCGAGGTAGGCGGGATCGTCGCGGTTCACGGGGTCGCGCGACCAGCGCCGGGGCGCGACGACGGTGACGACGTGACCCGCCCGCTCGAGGAAGCTGCGCTGCAGCCGCGTCGAGACCTGCGCCCCGCCCAGCGTCTCGACGTGCTGGTCGCCGAAGATGACGATGTGCACGGCGTCAGGCGGGGAGCGCTTCGCCCCGGTACAGCGCCTCGAACGTGTCGAGCGTGCGCGTGATGTCGTGGGCCTCGACCATCCGCAGGGATGCTCTCTGCATGCGCTCGCGCTCCTCGGGAGCTGCCGTGAGCACATCCGTCAGCCGCGCCGCGAGCGCGTCGACGTCGCCCGGCTCGAAGAGGTAGCCGTTCTCGCCCTCGTGCACGAGGTGCGGGAGCGCGACGGCGTTCGCCGCCACGACCGGCAGACCGGACGCCATGGCCTCCATGGTGGCGATCGACTGCAGCTCGGCGATCGAGGCGATCGCGAACACCGAGGCGCGCGTGAGCGCGTCGCGCAGCACCTCGTCGGTCGTGTGGCCGAAGAACGTCACGCGGTCGGCGATCCCCAGCTCGTCGGCGAGCCGCTCGAGCAGCGGGCGCTGGTCGCCGTCGCCGACGAGGTCGAGCTTGACGTCGAGGGCGGGATCGAGACGCGCGATCGCGCGGAGGAGCACGTCCACGTGCTTCTCGGTCGTGATGCGCCCCACGAACACGACGCGGTTCTCCGTGCGGGGGAGAGGTCGGCCGTGTACTGCGACTTGTCGATGCCGCAGCTGATGGGGATGACGCCGGCGATGTCGATCGTCGCCTCGAGGAAGTCGGCGGCCTTGCGCGTCGGGGTCGTGACCGCCGCGGTGAGGTCGAACGTGCGCTTGGCGTCGTCCCACGCGAGCTTGACGAGGAGGCGGTTGAGGGCCGGCGGCAGCTTCGTCGAGTCGACGATGTTCTCGGGCATCACGTGGTTCGTGGCGATCACGGGGATGCCGCGCTTGCGCGCCTCGCGGGCGAGGCCGCGGCCGATGACGATGTGCGACTGGATGTGCACGACGTCGGGCTTCACGGCGTCGAGCACCTGGCGCGCGTAGTGCTTCGAGCGCCACGGCCACACGAATCGGAGCCACTCGTGCCACCACAGGTGCACCGACGGCAGCCGGTGCAGGGTCATGGGCTGGCCCTCGATGACCTCGGTGCGCGGCGCCGTGCGCTTCCACGCCGTGTTCGGCGCGCTCACGTGCACGTCGTGTCCGCGCTGGACGAGACCCGCGGCGAGGCGCTCCGCGAACCGGGCCGCCCCGTTGATGTCGGGCGAGAACGTGTCGCACCCGAGCAGGATGGTCAGTCGGTCGGACGCGGAAGTGGTCACGGATGCCTCACAGTGCAGTTCGTGGCGGCGCCATGCGGCCTGGGGGAAGTCTTCCCGAGCCTATTGCACCAGTTTGGAGCTGACTGTGAGGCGTGCCGACGCGGCTCAGCCCTGCTCGGCCCACCACGCGCGCAGCCGTCGCTCGGCCTCCTCGGGGCCCAGCGCGCCCTCATCCAGGCGCAGGTCGAGCAGGAACCGGTACGCCTGGCCGACCACCGGGCCCGGGCCCACGTCGAGGATCCGCTGGATCTCGTTCCCGTCGAGGTCGGGGCGGATGGCGTCGAGCTCCTCCTGCTCGCGGAGAGCCGCGATGCGCGCCTCGATGTCGTCGTACGCGTGCGCGAGACGCGCGGCCTTGCGGCGGTTGCGCGTCGTGACGTCGGCGCGGGTGAGGATGTGCAGGCGCTCGAGCTCGTCGCCCGCGTCGCGCACGTAGCGGCGCACGGCGGAATCCGTCCACGCGCCCTCGGCGTAGCCGAAGAAGCGCAGATGCAGCTCGATGAGCTTCGAGACCGAGCCGATCGTCTCGCCGTCGTAGCGCAGCGCCTGCAGCCGCTTCTTCGCCATCCGCGCGCCGACGAGGTCGTGGTGGTGGAACGAGACGGCTCCGCCGGGCTCGAGCTTGCGGGTGCGCGGCTTGCCGATGTCGTGCAGGAGGGCGGCGAGGCGCAGCTTCACATCGGGCTCGGCGTCCGGATGGCGCGCGCGCTCGTGCTCGATGGCCTGCGCGAGCACGGTGAGGGAGTGCTCGTAGACGTCCTTGTGGTGGTGGTGCTCGTCGACCTCGAGGCGCAGCGCGGGGATCTCGGGGAGGAACTGGTCGATGAGGCCCGTCTCGACGAGAACGCGCAGCCCGCGCACGGGGTCGTCGGTCTGGAGGAGGCGGGTCAGCTCGCCCTGGACGCGCTCGGGGCTCACGATCGCGAGCGTCTCGCGCAGGTCGGCGATCGCCGCGAGCGTGCCCTCCTCGATCGCGAAGCCGAGCTGCGCGGAGAAGCGGGCGGCGCGCAGCATGCGCAGCGGGTCGTCTCCGAAGCTGACCCGCGGATCGATCGGCGTGCGCAGGACGCCGGCGACGAGGTCCTCCACGCCGCCGGTCGGGTCGACGAGCCGCACGTCGGGGACGCGCAGCGCCATCGCGTTCACGGTGAAGTCGCGTCGCGTGAGGTCGGCCTCGAGGGTGTCGCCGAACTCGACGGTCGGCTTGCGCGTCTCGCCGTCGTAGCTGTCGGCCCGGTAGGTCGTGATCTCGACCTGCTCGCCCTGCACGCGCGCGCCGATCGTGCCGAACGCCCGGCCGATGTCCCACTGCGCGGAGGACACCGGCGTGACGATCCGCAGGATGTCGTCGGGGCGCGCGTCGGTCGTGAAGTCGAGGTCGTTCGTCGTCCGCCCGAGGAGGGCGTCGCGCACGGGTCCGCCGACGACCGCGAGGCCGTGGCCCGCATCGGCGAACGCCTGCGCGAGGGTCGCGACCACGGGCGACGCCGCGAGGTCGCCGAGGCGCGCGAGACCGGCGGCCATGTTGAGCATGGCTTCCAGGGTACCGGGCGGTCGCAGGGCGGCCCCGAGACTAGCGTCCGTCGTCGAGGCCAGCGCCGGGTGCACTGGTCTCGACGACGAGCGCTAGTCTCACGGACCGGGAGGCCGGGGCCGGGCCCGGGGGCCGGGGGCGGGGTCAGGCGGGGGCGAGGAAGCCGTCGAGGACGAGCTCGCGGACGGCGGGCAGGAGCCCCGCACGCAGCGCGTCCTCGTCCGTCTCGAGCAGCTGCGCGAGCGCCGCGACGATCTGCCCCAGGGCGAGCTCCCCGTCGCACGCGCCGACGAGCGCGGCGAGCGCCGGGTCGGCCTGCGCGGAGCGCCCGAAGCCGCCGCCCTGACGCAGCTCGATCACGCTGGGGTCCGCGGCGCCGGGGAGGTGGTGACGCGACTCGGTGACGTCGGGCGCCGCCCGCAGGCGCAGGGCGAGCAGCTCGGCGTCGGGGAGCGGCGCGATGCGGTCGTGCGCCGCGAGCACCGCCGCGAGATGCGTGCCGAGCGCGCCCTCCGACGGGATCGCCTGCGTGACGCGCTCATAGCGCGCGAGCCGCGGCGCGCCATCCGCTCTCCTCAGGAGCACGTAGCCGAAGCCGATCGCCGTGACGCCTCGCTCGGAGAAGTCGTCGAGCCAGGCGTCGAGGAGTCGGTCGTGCGCGGGGCTGCCAGGGGTCGTGCCGCCGTCGCGGATCCACATCTCGGCGTAGGCGATCGGGTCGAGCTCCTCGCGCTCGATCACCCACGCCTCGAGAGCGACGTCGGACGCCTCGACCCACGCGCGCATGCGGTCGAGCCCGGGCACGCCGTCCTTCGTCTCCCAGTTCGCGAGGAACTGCGCGGTTCCGCCCGGAGCGAGGTGGCGGCCGACGCCCGCGACGACCTGCTGCACGAGCGCGTCGCCGACGAGCCCTCCGTCGCGGTACTCGTACTCGGGCACGCCCGTGACCCGCGGCGTGATGACGAACGGCGGATTCGACACGATGCGGTCGAACACCTCGCCGGCGACGGGGTCGAACAGCGACCCGGCCCGCGTCTCGATGCCCGTCGCGCCCGCGAGCGCCGCGTTCAGCCCCGCGAAGCGGAGGGCGCGCCGGGAGATGTCCGTCGCGACGACCCGGTCGGCGAAGCGACGGGCGCGCAGGGCCTGGATGCCGCACCCCGTGCCGAGGTCGAGGACCGTCCGCACGGGAGTCGGAAGCTGCAGACCGGCCAGCGTGAGGGATGCTCCGCCCGCGCCGAGCACGTGATCCTCCGCGAGCGCGCCCCCGCCCAGGGCGATCTCGTCGAGATCGCTCGCGAGCAGCCACTCGCCCGGACCGCGGTCGTCGTGGAAGGACTGGGGGCGGATGACCGCGAGCGGCGCGACCACGTCGGCGTCGACCGCGGCGAGTCCGAGTGCGACGAGCCCGCTGGCGCCGACCCGGGGGAGCGCGGCGTCGACCGCGGCGAGCGGCTGCCCGACGCCGAAGACGAGCAGCCGCGCGAGGACGGCGAGCGCGTCGTCGCGCTCGCGGATGGCCCGGAGGGCGGGGGCGCGGAGCCCGCGCCCGATCGCGTCATCGGCCTCGACTCCCCACATCGCGCGCAGCGCCTCGGATCGGAACCGCGCGGCCGAGAGGTCGGCGGCGAGGTCGCGGCACAGGGCGGGATCGGGGCGCGGGGTCACCCGACCATTCAACCGCGCGCTCGTGTCATCCGCTTCCCCGCGCCGCTCCGAGCGAGCTCGAAGGGAGCTCACAGCGCACTTTTAGCACTCTCCCCCTGAGAGTGCTAATTTGAAACATGAGTCGATGCGACTCAAGGTGATGTTGCGAACAGCGCCGAGCGAACAGAGGAGGACGATCACGATGGCGATGTTCTTCGATCCGTTCCGTGAGTTCGACCGGGTGGCCGAGCAGCTCTTCGACCGCCAGGGCCCCCGCCTCATGCCGATGGATCTCTACCGCGACGGAGACCACTACGTGCTGAGCGCCGACCTTCCCGGCATCGATCCCGGAAGCGTCGACATCGATGTCGACGGCCAGCTCCTGACCATCCGCGCGCAGCGGACGGGCCGCAGCGAAGAGGGCGTGAAGTGGATCACGCGCGAGCGGCCGACGGGCGCGTACATGCGTCAGCTGAACCTCGGCCAGGGCATCGATACCGAGCGCATCACGGCGACCTACGAGAACGGCGTGATGAGCGTGCTCATCCCGATCAGCGAGAAGGCGAAGCCGCGCAAGATCGAGGTGCAGCGCTCGGGCGACAGCAGCCAGACGCTGACGGCCCCGGAGCTCACCTCCTGATCCCCCGGATCATCCGCGCGCACAGGGAGAGGGGCAGATGCGATCGTGAACTGCTCCCTGGAAGTTGGACTGTTGAATTCAGTTCCGACTTCCAGGGAGCAGTTTCATGCATCCACGTAGTTCACTGTCCGATGACCAGCGGGAGGCGGCGGTAGCGTTGTTCGAGGTCGGGTGGGGTCCGGATGCGGTCGCCACGCGACTCGAATCGCGTCTGAATCCGGTGCGCCGGCTCTATGACCGGTGGCGGGTGCGTGAGGGTAGGACATTGCTGATGAAGCCGACGAAGGCGTCGTACTCGTTCGAACGCAAACTCGAGATCGTCACCCGGTTCCTCGCCGGCGAGACCAAGGCGGAACTGGCTCGCGAGTTCGATCTGTCGTCTCCGAAGCTGATCGAGACGTGGGCGCGGAGATACCGGAACGAGGGCGAGGACGCGCTGCGCCCCAAACGCACGGGCAGACCACCCGAACGGAACGCTGACCCGAGCGAGGCGACTGAGCTGGAGCGGTTGCGGCGGGAGAACGCGCGGCTGCAGGCGCAGGTCGCGTACTTGGGAAAATTGCGGGCCTTGATGGAGCAGCAACGACGGTCAAAGTGAACGCCGTCGTGACCCTCAAGGCAGAACACTCCCTCACCGACCTGCTCGCCGCGGCCGGGCTTGCCCGGTCGACGTTCTTCTATCACCAGGCCCGCCGCGACGCCCCGGACCCGTATGCGGAGCTGAAGGCCGCGATCACGGACGTGTTCACCGTGAACAAGGGCCGTTACGGGTATCGGCGCGTGCACCGTGTGCTGGTGCACGACGGGTGGCAGATCGATCGCAAGACCGTGCTGAAGCTGATGCGTCAGCTCGGTCTGGCCTCCACATCCCGCCGGAAACGGCGGTATGTGTCCTACCAGGGCGAGGTCGGGCAGATCGCCGAGAACATCCTGGACCGTGATTTCACGGCCGAGACGATGAATGAGAAGTGGGTCACGGATGTGACCGAGTTCCGCGTCGGCGACGAGAAGCTCTACCTGTCGCCGGTGATGGACCTCTGCAACCGGGAGATCATCGCGTACTCGACCAGCCGGTCCCCGAACCTGAACCTGACGAACAGCTCGCTGTCCGCGGCGATCGCAACACTCGAGCCCGGGCAGCACCCGCTGGTGCACTCCGACCAGGGATTCCAGTACCAGCACCGCTCCTGGCGGGCGCTGCTCGCCGACGCCGGCGCAACACAGTCGATGTCCCGCAAGGGCAACTGCTTCGACAACGCGGTCATGGAGAACTTCTTCGGCCACCTCAAGGAAGAGTGCTTCCACCACGTCCGCTACCTCAGCATCGAAGCCCTCGACACCGCACTGCACGACTACATCCGCTGGTACAACAACGACCGCATCACCGAACGACTCGAGGGCCTGAGCCCGGCGCAACACCGGACCCAGACCCTCGCAGCCTAGGCTTCAACTAGACCAGTCCAACAAACGCGGACCAGTTCATCGCATCTGCCCCTCTCCCTGTGCGCTGGCTACGCGTCGCGACGCGCGCCCTCCGACGGCGTCACCGTGAAGGTGTGCGGCGCCCGGAAGCCGCGTTCCGCGAAGGCCGCATGCGCCGCCTCGGCGACGACGTCGACCCGATCGGCGTCCACGAGCGCGATCGCCGCGCCGCCGAAGCCGCCGCCGGTCATGCGCGCGCCGATCGCGCCCGCCGCGAGCGCAGCCTCGACGGCGGTGTCGAGCTCGGGGACCGAGATCTCGAAGTCGTCCCGCATCGACGCGTGCGACGCGACGAGGAGATCGCCGATGGCCCGCGGCCCGGCCGTGCGCAGCGTGGCGACGGTGTCCAGCACACGCTGGTTCTCCGTCACGATGTGCCGCACCCGGCGGAAGGTCACCTCGTCGAGCGTCTCCGCGGCGCGCGCGAGGTCGTCGACCGACAGGTCGCGCAGCGAGGGCACCCCCATGTCGGCCGCGCCCTTCTCGCACGAGGCCCGGCGGTCGCGATAGCCGCCCGTCGAGTGCGCGTGCGTGACCTGCGTGTCGATGACCAGCAGGGCGAGCCCCTCCCGGGCGAAGCCGAGGTCGACGGACTCCGTCGCGAGGGTCCGGCAGTCGAGGAACGTCGCGGCGTCGGGCCGGCCGAGCGTCGACGACACCTGGTCCATGATGCCCGTCGGCGCGCCGACCGCCTCGTTCTCCGCCGTCCGCCCGATCTTCGCGATCGAGAGGCCGTCGAGCCCGAGCTCCCACAGATCGCTGAGCGCCGATGCCGTCGCCCCCTCGATCGCCGCCGACGAGGACAGTCCCGCGCCGACCGGCACGTCCGATGCGAGGGCGATGTCGAGGCCGCCGACGTCGGATGCGCTGCGCCCGGTCGCCGCGAGGGCGGCCCAGGCGACGCCGAGGGGATAGGCGGCCCACTCGGGCACCGATCCGCTCTGCACGGCGTGACCCGCTGCGCCGTCGAAGGTGGCCGCGAGCGCGTCGATCGACAGCTCGAACGGGGCCCGGTCGAGGGTCGAGATGACCCGGAGAATGCGGTCGCCTCGCATGCCGACCGCGGCATACGTGCGGTGCTCGATCGCGAACGGGAGCACGAAGCCCTCGTTGTAGTCGGTGTGCTCCCCGATGAGGTTGGCGCGCCCCGGCGCCGACCAGACGCCCGCCGGCTCTCCGCCGGTGAGCGGGCGGAGCAGCTCGATCGCCTCGTGCTGCGCGGTCATGCCCCCACCGCCTCGCGCAGTCGCTCTGCGGTCTGCTCGGGCGGGACATCCCCGATCCACGCTCCCATGGCGGCCTCCGATCCGGCGAGGTACTTGAGCTTGTCGGCCGCGCGACGCGGCGAGGTGAGCTGCAGGTGCAGGCGCGCCGTGTCCCTCGCGACGTCCACGGGCGCCTGATGCCACGCCGCGATGTACGGCGTGGGGGTGTCGTAGAGACGGTCGACGCCCCGCAGCAGACGCAGGTACACCGAGGCGAGCTCGTCGCGCTCGGCGTCCGTGAGAGCGGCGAAGTCGGGAGCGTGGCGCCGTGGCGCGAGGTGCACCTCGACGGGCCATCGCGCGGCGAACGGCACGTACGCGATCCAGTGCTCGGCCTCGAGCACGACGCGGGGGCCCTGCTGCTCGAAGGCGATGATCCTCTCGAACAGATCGGCGCCCTCGCGCTCGATGGCCTGCAGCAGGAGCTTCGTGCGCGGCGTGATGTAGGGGTACGCGTAGATCTGGCCGTGGGGATGGTGCAGCGTCACGCCGATCTGCTCGCCCCGGTTCTCGAACGGGAAGACCTGGCGGATGCCCGGCAGGGCCGAGAGCGCGGCGGTGCGGTCTGCCCATGCCTCGATGACGGTCCGAGCGCGGGTCTCCGTCTGCGTGCCGAAGGAGCCCTCGCGCTCGGGGCTGAAGCACACGACCTCACAGCGGCCGACCGACGTGCGGCTGCGGCCGAGCCCCGGCGCGTCGAGGTCGTCGAGGCCGAGCGGCGGGTCGACGGCGGCGGGCGCGTCCCCCGTGGCGACGTCGAGTGCCGGGCCGAACGACGGCGACTTGTTCTCGAAGACCGCGACGTCGTAGAGGCTCGGCACCTCCGACGGGTTCGTCGGCGTCTGCGGGGCGAGCGGGTCGAGCTCGGCCGGCGGCAGGAACGCCCGGTTCTGGCGCGCGGCGGCGACCGAGATCCAGTCGCCCGTGAGCACGTCGCGACGCATCGTCGCCGTCTCGGGCCGCGGACCGAGCTCGCGCTCGTCGATGCGCCGCTCCTCGGGCAGCGTCGTGCCCGGGTCGTCGTAGTAGATGAGCTCGCGCCCGTCGGCGAGACGCGCGACGCGCTTGACCACGCCGGCGCCCAGCGTCGTCCCCGGTGCCACCATGGCTCCTCCGTTCCTGCGCGATGCCGCGCGTGTTGACGTCAACATGGATGGTAGTGCAAAGTGGGTCGCAGGAGAAGGGAGACCCCATGGCGCAGGTGTCGGCCGCCGACGTCGCCCGACTCGCCGGGGTCTCGGGCCAGACCGTCTCGCGCGTCGCCAACGGATCTCCTCGCGTCGACCCGACGACCCGCGCGCGGGTCGAGGCCGCCATGGCTCAGCTCGGCTATCGGCCGAACCGCACCGCGCGCGCCCTGCGGACCGGCCGCACCCGCACGATCGGCGTCGTCGTGCGCACGCTGGCCTCGGTCGGCAACACCCGCATGCTCGAGGCCGTCACGCAGGCCGCGTCGGCCCGCGACCACGCCGTCCTCGTGGTGACGCTCTCGGAGGACGCCGAGCGCGCCGACACGGCGTTCGCGGCGCTCGCCGACCACGGCGTCGACGGCGCCGTGGTCCTCAACGAGGCGACACCGAGCATCCACGAGGCCGCGGAGCCCGGGTTCCCCGTCGTCGCGGTCGACGCCGACACGAGCGAGCGGTTCACCGTCATCTCGTCGGATCACGCCGGCGGCGCCGAGAGCGCCACCGCGCACCTCCTCGCGCAGGGGCACGCCTCCGTGCATCATCTGGCCGGCCCCGCGGGCTCGTTCGCCGCCGCCGAGCGCGAACGGGGATGGCGCGCCGCCCTCGCGGCGAGGGGCGCGACCGCGCCGCGTCCTCTGCGCGGAGACTGGACGGCCGCGTCCGCCCGCGATCTCGCGGAGGAGCTCGTCGCGGACCCCGCGGTCACCGCGGTCTTCGCGGCGAACGACCAGATGGCGCTCGGCGCCCTGCACGCCGCCCACGCAGCGGGGCGCGACGACCTCGCAGTCGCCGGGTTCGACGACGTCGTCGACGCGGCGGACTACTGGCCGCCGCTCACGACGGTGGCGCAGGACTTCGACGAGCTCGGCTCGACCGCGGTCGACCTGCTCCTCGCGCTGCTCGCGGGCGACGCCGTGGCCGACCGCACGATCGTGCCGACGCGCCTCATCGTCCGCGAGAGCTCACTGCGCCCCCGGTGACCATTGCGGCACGCCTCGCAGGGCGCGTCCAGCCGTGTTCGTAGGATTGAACGGTCCCGTGCGCCCTCGCACGACCCGATGAGCAGGATGTCCATGACCCACCGCCGCACGGCCGAGGCACGCAGCTGTCTGCGACGTCTGGGCGCGCCGACCGCGGTCCTGCTCGCGCTGCTCCTGGGCGCCCAGCCCGCGCTCGCGTCGGTCCCCGATGCGACCTCCGAGCCATCCGATGCGCCCCGCCGTCACGTGACCGCTCCGAAGGAGAGCGGGCAGGAGGCGCGGGTCGGCGTCCCCGCAGACGCGGACGGCGACGACGACCAGGCGCCCGCTCTCTCGCTCCTCCCCGCCCAGCAGGGAGTGCTCGGCGCCGGTGCCGCCCTCAACGCGACGGCGACGATCGCCAATCCCGGCGCGGAGGCGCTGCCGGCGGGCACGCTCCGCCTCGACATCGCGCGGTCGGCACTCGGCGACCGCGCCGCGCTGGACGCCTGGCTGGCGTCGGGCGACGCCGACGGAGACTTCGCGACGCTCCAGACCGCACCGGTCGACGAGGTCGGCGGAGGTGCGAGCGCGACCGAGGAGCTCTCGGTCGCGGCGGATGTCGCCGGCCTCGAGGGTCTCGCAGCCGGCGTCTACCCGCTGCGCGCGACGCTCGGCGCAGGCGCGTCCGCGGTCGAGGGCCGCAGCGTCGTCGTGGTCGCCGACGGCGAGCGCGCGCCGGTCTCGGTCATCGTCCCGATCACCGCGCCGCCGACCGCGGCGGGGCTCCTCACCGCCGACGAGATCGGCACCCTGACCGGCCCCGACGGCGCGCTGTCGCAGGCGCTCGAGGCCGTCGCCGGCACGACGGCCGTGCTCGCGGTCGATCCGGCCATCCCGGCGGCGATCCGCGCGCTCGGCACGGCAGCGCCTGCTGCCGCCCTCGAGTGGCTCGAGCGGCTCGAGGAGCTGCCCAACGAGCGCTTCGCCCTCCAGTTCGGCGACGCCGACGTGACACCGCAGATCCAGGCGGGCCTCGCGGCGCCGCTCGCGCCCACGAGTCTGCGCGCGTTCGAGAGCGGCGAGAACTTCGCGGCACCGGAGCCGACGCCGTCGGCCACGCCCGCCGCGGAGGAGGAGCCCGCCGCGCCGGATGAGCCCGCCTACCCCTCCCTCGAGGAGCTCCTCTCCATCGGCGAGGAGGCGGCGCGCGTGTACTGGCCGGCCGAGGGCTCCGCGGGGCCCGACGTCGTGTCCGCTCTCGCCGCGGAGGGAGCGACCACGCTCATCCCCTCGACGTCGACCGCCGAGGGAGCAGAAGGAGCCGCCGTGCCCGCGCGCGCCGAGGGCGCGCTCGTGTACGACGAGGCCATCTCCGAGGTGCTCAGCGCCGCCGCGCTCGACCAGAGCGCGCACGAGGACGATCTCGTCGAGGCCTCCGCGGAGCTGTGGTTCGCGGCGCACGAGACCGGAGGAGCTCCGCTCCTCGTGGCGCTCGACCGCCCCGCCTACCCGGCCGACGACGCGGAGGCGCCCACGGCCATCCGCACCGAGGAGAGCCTGCGCGACGCCATCGAGAGCGTCACCCGCAATGCGTCGGTCGAGGCCGTGCCGCTCACCGACGTCCTCGAGGCCGAGGCGCAGCCCGTCACGGTGTCCGAGGTCGCGCCGGAGCCGGAGCGCACCGCGGCGGTCTCGGCCTTCACGTCCGCCGAGCCGGGCCTCGCGCACATGGCGTCGGCGCTCGACGAGCCCGAGCTGCTCACGGGCCAGGCGCGCGCCGAGGCCCTGCAGCTGCTCGGCGTCGGATGGACCGACGACCCCGACCGCTGGCGCGAGGCCATCGGCGCGCACGCCGAGCTGACCGCTCAGCGCGTCGACGGCATCGGCGTGACGGTGTCCGACCAGGTGCAGCTGCTGAGCGCCGAGGCGCCGCTGCCGGTCTGGGTGCGCAACAGCCTCGCGTGGCCCATCACGGTCGTGCTCGAGGTGCAGCCCGACAACGTGCGCCTCGACGTGCAAGAGCGCATCGAGGTGCAGGTGCCGGCGGGCAGCAACCCGCGCGTCGAGATCCCCGTCGAGGCGCGCGTCGGAAGCGGCGAGGTGCAGCTCGCGGTCTCGCTGTTCACGGCATCGGGCGAGCAGATCGGCGGCGTGCAGACCATGGACGTGACCGTGCGCGCCGAGTGGGAGCGCATCGGCATCGCCGTGCTCGTCGCGATCATCGTGCTGCTCGTCGTGGGCGGCGTGATCCGCACGGTGCTCCGGCGACGCCGGCGGATGGCCGAGCGCGCGACCCCGGATGGCGCGGATGCGGACGGCGCGACGGCGGACGGCGCGGATGGCCCGCCCGCAGGGGAGAGGGACGCATCGGATGACTAGCCTCGGCCGCTCCAGCGCCATGATCGCGGCCGGGACGCTCGCCTCGCGGGTCACGGGTCTCGTGCGCTCGATCGTCCTCATCGCGGCGGTCGGCTCGTTCGGCAACGCCTCCGACGCGTTCACGGCGGCGAACCAGCTGCCGAACAACATCTTCATGATCATCTCGACGGGCGTCCTGACGGCCGTGATCGTGCCGCAGATCGTGAGGTGGAGCGCGCGCGAGGACGGCGGGGCCTCGCACATCTCGAAGTTCATGACGCTGGGCGGTGTGCTGCTCGCGGGCGCGAGCGTGCTCGCGATGATCCTCGTCTGGCCGCTCATCTGGCTGTACGGCGCCCGGTTCGACCCCGACACCATCGCGCTCGCGGTCGCCTTCGCCTACTGGTGCCTGCCGCAGATCTTCTTCTACGGGATGTTCGCGCTGCTCGGCGAGACGCTCAACGCGCGCCGCGTGTTCGGCCCGTACGCGTGGGCGCCGATCGTCAACAACATCGTCTCGATCGCGGGATTCGGCGTGTTCATCGCCGTGTTCGGCGGCCATCAGTCGTCCCTCGCGCAGTGGACGACCGCGGACGGCGGCTGGAACCTCCCCAAGGTGGCGCTCCTCGGCGGCGTCGCGACGCTCGGCATCGTCGCCCAGATGTTCGTCCTGCTGTTCTTCTGGCGACGCACGGGGCTGAGCATCCGCCCCGACTTCCGCTGGCGCGGCATGGGCCTGCGCGAGGTCGGCAGCCTCACGAGTTGGACGTTCCTCATGATGGTCATCGGCCAGCTCGTGTCGATGTACCAGCAGAGCACGATCTCGGACGCGTCCGGGCAGGCGTCCGTGACCGTCTGGTTCACGTCGTGGCTCGTGTTCATGCTCCCGTACTCGGTGATCGTCCTCTCGATCGGCACCCCCTACTTCACCCAGCTCAGCGAGCACGCGGCTGCCGGACGCGACGACGAGGTGCGCGCCGACATCAGCCGGGCCATCCGGATGCTCGGGCTCCTCTGCGTGCTCGCCACGGCGGCCGTCATGGCGGCGGCGGCGCCCGTCGCGCGGATCTTCACCGAGAACGGGGAGCAGGCGGTCGAGGCCTCCCTCGTGCTCATCGGATTCCTCATCGGGCTCGTCCCGCTCGCGGTCCAGTTCGTCGTGCAGCGCACGTTCTACGCCTACGGAGACACGCGGACGCCGTTCTGGTTCACGGTCTTCCAGGGCGCGCTGTCGGTGACCTTCGCGACGGCTTCGATCCTCGTGTTCTCGACCGACGAGCTGCGCCCCTACCTCACCGCCGCGGTGGCCACCGGGC
This sequence comes from Microbacterium sp. JZ37, assembly GCF_035188445.1. Taxonomy (NCBI): domain Bacteria; kingdom Bacillati; phylum Actinomycetota; class Actinomycetes; order Micrococcales; family Microbacteriaceae; genus Microbacterium; species Microbacterium sp. JZ37. The sequence goes on from NZ_CP045253.1 coordinate 3,469,990, forward strand.
AGTCGCTGTCGAGCACGGCGCAGGTCGTGCTCGCGACCTGGCTCCTCCGGCGTCGTCTCGGGCCGCTCGGCCTCGGCGTCTCGCTCCGGGCCCTGCTGCGCTTCGCGCTGGCCGCCCTCCCCGCCGCCGGTGCGGGCGTCGGCGTGTACCTCCTGTGCGGCGGCGCCGGGGGATGGATGCTCGACGGCATCGCGCAGGCGATCGCGGGGTGCATCCTCATCGGCGGCGCCACGGCGCTCGTCTACGTCGTCGCCCTCGCGGTCCTGCGCTCACCCGAGCTGAAGTCCGTCACGCAGCTCATCCGCGCGCGGCTCAGGCGCTGACGCTCACCTGCGGCGGGCGCGTTCCGAGGCGCGCCCGCCGCAGGCGGTCACCGGAGCGCTGGGGACGCCTGCCGGTGCGGCTCCGGGCGCTGGGGTCGCCCGAGCGGAGCACCCGCGGAACGCGGGCGCCTCCGACGCTATCGGCGCGGTGCGAGCGCCTCGGGCGCGTCGCCCGTCGCACCACGCCAGGCGGGCAGTTCCACCCGGGCAGAACGGGGAGTCGTGGTCAGAATCTCCGCGAGACCTGCCTCCCCGGCTCTCGGGCTCAGTCGGCGCGCGCGATCCGCGGGTCCATCCGGCCATCCATCCACTCGCGCACGACGTCGTTGAACAGGGGGACATCCTCGACGTTCCAGACGTGGTGCATCCGAGGGACGAGGCCCGTCCGCGCGGTCGGCAGCGCTGCCCGGAGCACGGCGAGGGACCGGCGCACGACGGCCGGCTCGCGTTCCCCGGCGACCGCGAGGAGGGCGCCGCCGTAGGCGCCGAGACCCGTCGGCACGCGGCCCGCGTCGACATCGGCCGACATCGCACGGGCGTTCTCCTTCCGCACCGAGAGCCCGTGCCGCACGAACTCCTCGCGGGCATCCTCCGGCAGCCGGAAGGCCGCGGCCTGCGCACGCCAGAACCAGGCGGCGTCCCACAGGGCGAGTTGCAGCGCGGTGATGGCCCGCGCGCTGCGCCCCACACCCGTGAGCGGAGCCCCCGTCACGAGCGCTCGCGGCACATCCGCCCCGTGCCGGGCCAGCAGCCGGAGGGCCACGACTCCGCCCAGCGACAGTCCGACGAGGTCGAACGCGCCGCCGACCCCGGCCGACCGCACCTGCGCGACGACGTCATCCGCGACGGCGTCGAGGCCGGGCCAGTCCTCCGCCGTGCGCGCGCCGAACCCCGGCAGATCCGGCGTGAGGACCAGCCGGTCGCGGAACGCCTCGACCTGCGGCGCCCACATCCAGTTGGCGACGTTCCCGCCGTGGAGGAGCACGAGGGGCCGAGTGCCCGTCTCCGCATGCGCCGGGTGGATGACGGGGAAGGCGCTCATGGCAGGTCCGCCTCGATCTCGTCGAGCCAGGCGAGTTCCGCCCGCATGTGCGCGATGCCGTTCGCGAGCGTCGCCAGACGGAAGCGGGCAGCGCGATCGCGGGGTGCGCCCGTCGTTTCTCGGATGCTCTCGAAGTGCGCGAGGAGCTCCTCCGCCTCCTGACGGCGCACCGCGAGAAGTCGACGGAGAGCCTCCGGCTCGAGCCCGTCGGCGAAGAAGAGACGCGCGAGGAACGGGTCGCGGTCGGCATGCGCCTCGACGGGCGAGACCAGCCATTCGGCGAGCGCCGCCCGCCCCTCCGCCGTGATGCGATGCACCTGGCGGTCGGGCGCGCCCGCACCGGGCACGACCTCGACGGCCGCCAGCCCGTCGTCCACGAGGCGCGCGAGCGTCCGGTAGATCTGCGCCTTGTCGGCCGCCCAGAAGTGCCGGGCGGTGGAGTCGAAATGCCGCTTGAGGTCGTAGCCGGTCATCGGCGCGAGAGCGAGCAGGCCGAGGATGATGCGGGAGAGGGTCACGCCCCTAGTAGACAACACATCTAGTTGACTTGTCTACTAGTTCGGTGCGAGCCCTCGCCCCTCAGTCCTGGCGGAACACGGCCACGCCGCGCGGAGGCAGGGTCTCCCCGCCGAGGAGCGGCGCGCCGGCGACCCCGTCGAGAGGCAGCTCGTCATCCGTGCGATTGAGCACGAACGCGAAGCGGGCACCGTCGGAGCCGCGCAGCGTGAGCGCGGCTCGCCCGCGCAGAGCCTCCGGCAGCTCGCTCTCGACGCCCGCGCCCTCGAGCAGTGCGGGGACGATCGTGGCGAGCCCCTCGGCGCCGAGGCGCGTCGAGACGTAGGCGGCGGATCCTGCGCCGACGGCGCGCCGCGTGACGGCGGGGGAGCCGTCGAGCTCGGACTCCGCGTAGCGCGCGAGCACCTCGACGCCCGGGTCCACGAGGTCGACGGGCTCGCTCCAGAGGGTGCCGATCGCGCCGGAGTCGAGGCGGATGGTCTCGCCGTCGTACAGAGGACGGAACTCCTCCACGCGCACGCCGAGCAGCTCCCGGAACGCGCCGGGGTAGCCGCCGAGCCACGCGCGGTCGTCCTCGTTCACGGCACCCGAGAAGTACGTCGTGACGAGGTGCCCGCCCGCCTCGACGTAGGCCGCCAGCGTCTCCGCGAGCGCGGCCGGGACGGCGTAGAGCACAGGGGCGATGACGAGGCGGTAGCCCGAGAGGTCGACGTCGGCGGGCACGACGTCGACGCGCACGCCGGCATCCCGCAGGGCGGTCCACCAGTCGAGGGCCTCCTGCCGGTACCGCAGCAGCTCGGTGGGGTGGGAGTCGAGCTCGCTGCCCCACCACGAGTCCCAGTCGAACAGGATGGCGACAGGAGCCGGCACGGCCTCGGCGCCCGCGATGTCGTCGAGGCGCCGCAGCGTCGCGCCGAGCTCGACGACCGAGCGGAACACCCGGCTGTCGGGGCCGGCGTGCGGCACCATCGCCGAGTGGTACTTCTCCGCCCCCGCCGCCGACTGGCGCCACTGGAAGTAGCAGACGGCGTCCGCTCCGTGGGCGACATGGGTGAGCGAGTCGCGGACGAGCTCACCTTCGCGCTTCGGGCGGTTCACGCTCTGCCAGTTGACCGCGCTCGTCGAGTGCTCCATGAGGAACCACGGGCGGCGATGCGAGATGCCCGAGACGAGCGCCGCCGAGAAGGCCAGCTCGTCGTACGACTGCGGCCCGGGGTGCCGGTAGTGGTCGTTCGAGACGAAGTCGAGCTCGTGCGCCCAGTCGGCGTAGTCCGCGTGCTGCGTCTCGCCCATCACCATGAAGTTCGTCGTGATGGGGATGTCGGGGGTGATCCGCCGCAGCAGATCGCGCTCGGCGATGAAGTGCTCCTTGAGTGCGTCGGACGAGAAGCGCTTGAAGTCGAGCTGCTGCGTCGGGTTCGGATGCGAGTCGACTTCGCGCGGCGGGAGGATCTCGGAGAAGGATCCGTACTGCTGCGACCAGAACGCCGTGCCCCACGCGTGGTTGAGTCGCTCGATCGTGCCGTATCGCCTCTCGAGCCATCCGCGGAAGGCGCGCGCCGCGTCATCCGAGTAGTCCCACGCGTTGTGGCAGCCGAGCTCGTTGTTGACGTGCCACGCGACGAGCGCCGGATGGTCCCGGTAGCGCTCGGCGAGCGCCTCGACGAGGCGGAGGGCGTAGCCGCGGAAGACCGGCGACGTCGGGCGCCAGTGCTGACGCGCGCCGGGGGAGAGGATGTGCCCGTGGTGCGTGACGGGGAGCACCTCGGGGTGCTTGATCGTGAGCCACGGCGGAGGCGACGCCGTGGCCGTCGCCAGGTCGACGCCGATCCCGTTCGCGTGCAGCAGGTCGATGACCTCGTCGAGCCACGCGAAGTCCCACGTGTCCTCTGCCGGCTGGATCTTCGCCCACGAGAAGATCCCGACCGAGACGACGTCGACGCCCGCCTCGCGCATGAGGCGGACATCCTCGTCCCACACCTCTCGGGGCCACTGCTCGGGGTTGTAGTCGGCCCCGTACGAGATGCGTCGCGTCGTGCCTTCGGGGGTGCGCAGCCAGCGGTGCGTCTGCATGGATCGGCTCCTTGTCATGGGGATGGTCCGGCGGATGGTGCGGGACGAGGCGCGGGGTGCGTCGCGGTCGCGACGCACCCCGCGAGGGGAGGTCGCGGCTACTCGACCGTGAAGCCCTGGTCGGCTCCGTACTTCACGAGGGTCTGCTGCCACTCGGCGAGGCCCTCGGCGATCGTCGTGTCGCCGACGTACGCCTTGCCGACGGAGTCGTTGAACACGCTGTTCGCGTACACCTGGAACGGCAGGTACTCCCAGCCCTCGACGACGTTGGCCGACGACTCGGAGAGAACCTCGTTCACGGTCTGACCGCCGAAGTACTCGAACTCCTTCGCGAGGAACTCCTCCGACTCGAGGTCCGCGACCGTCGCGGGGAACCCGCCGCCGTCGATGCGCAGCTGCACGCCGTCGCCGTTCGCGGCGAACTCGAGGAAGTCGTAGGCGAGCGCCTTGCTCTCGCTGCTCTCGAGCACGCTCATCGCGCTCCCGCCGTTCTCGGCGGTCGCGGTGCCGCCCTCCTCCCACTGCGGCATGGGCGCGACGCGCCAGTCTCCCGCCGCGTCCGGAACGCCGGTCTCGAAGTTGCCGGGCATCCACGCGCCGATGGTGAGCGTCGCGATCGTGCCGTTGCCGAGACCCTGGTACCACTCGTCGCTCCACGAGCTGATCGGCGCGACGAGGTCCTCCTCGACGAGCTGCTGCCAGTACTCGGCGAAGCGCGTGGAGCCCTCGTCGGCGAGGTCGATCGAGACGTCGGTGCCGTCGACCTGGAACGGCTGACCGCCCGCCTGCCAGATCATCGAGGTCGCGAAGCCCGCGTCACCCGTGTCGTTCGTGATGTAGAGGTCGGGGTCCGCCTCGTGGAGAGCGCGCGCGGCCTCGAGGTACTCGTCCCACGTGGTCGGCACCTCGATGCCGTGCTCGTCGAAGACGGCCTGGTTGTAGAACAGCGCCATCGGGCCCGAGTCGAGGGGCAGGCCCCAGACGCCCGTTCCGCCGTAGTTCACGGCGTTCCAGGGCCCCGGAGCGAACGCGTCGGCGAGATCGGCCGCGCCGAACTCCGTCAGGTCGGCGAGCGACTCGCCGATCGCGAACTGCGGCAGCGCGTAGTACTCGACCTGGGCGAGGTCGGGGGCACCGGATCCGGCGGTGATGGCGTTCTGCAGAGCGGTGTACTGGTCGTTGCCGGTGCCGACGTTGACGACGTCGATCGTGACGTCGGGGTGCTCCTCCTGGTATGCGTCCGCGATGGTCTCGACGGTCGGATCCCAGGCCCAGACGGTGAGCTCGCCGCCCTCCTCGGCAGCGGTGTCGGGGTCGGCGGCGCCGCCCGAGCACCCGGCGAGGGCGAGGGCTGCGACGCCCGTGAAGGCGGTGCCGATGAGGGCGCGGCGGCCCAGGCGGCGGAAGGTGCGGTTCATGCGGTTGGCACTCCTTTGTGATGGGTGAGGACGGTCACTCCTTGACGGACCCGGCCGCGAGGCCGGACTGCCAGAAGCGCTGGAGGAAGAGGAAGGCGATGATGAGCGGGACGATCGTGAGGAGCGACCCGGTCAGGACGAGGTCGAAGATCGCCGTGCCGCCGGCGGTCGCGGCCTGCGCGTTCCACTGGTTGAGGCCGATGATGAGCGGGTACCAGTCGGGGTCGCGCAGCATGATGAGCGGCAGGAAGTAGTTGTTCCACGTGGCGACCATCGTGAACAGCAGCACCGTGACCATCCCGGGAGCGAGCAGGCGCAGCGCGACCTGCCAGAAGATCCGGAACTCGCTGGCGCCGTCGATCCGCGCGGCCTCCATGAGCTCGGTCGGGATGGCCTCGCTCGCGAAGGTCCACATGAGGTAGAGGCCGAACGGCGAGATGAGCGACGGGACGATGACGGACCACGGCGTGTTCGTGAGGCCCATCTCGCTGAACATGAGGAAGGTCGGCACGGCCAGGGCGGTGCCGGGCACGGCGACCGCTCCGATGACGACCGCGAACACGGCCTTCTTCCCCGGGAAGTCGTACTTCGCGAGGGCGTAGCCGCCGAGGACGGCGAGCAGGGTCGCCCCGCCCGCGCCCACGATCACGTACAGGAGGGTGTTCGCGAACCAGCGCAGGAAGATGCCGTCGTCGTACGTGAGCGCGCGGCCGATGTTGTCGAACAGCGCGAACTCGTCGCCGAACCAGAGGCCGAACGTCGTGAAGAGGTCGTCCTGCGTCTTCGATGCGTTGATGAAGAGCCAGACGAGCGGGATGAGCGAGTAGATGAGGATGATCGCGGTCAGCGCGGTCAGGAGCACGCTGCGACGCGGGCGGTCGATCGTGCCGAGCGGGCGGCGCGCGCGAGCGCCGGGGCGGAGGGTGACGAGGCTCGTGGTGGACATGTCAGTCGGCCTTCCGCATCCCGCGCAGCTGCACGACGTAGGCGATGACCATCGTGATCACGCCCATGATGATCGCGACGGTCGCGGAGTAGTTGAGCTGCTGACCCGAGAACGCGAGGTTGTAGGCGTACAGGTTGGGCGTGAACGAGGTCGTGATCGCGTTCGGCGCGAGCGACTGCATGATGCTCGGCTCGTTGAAGAGCTGGAAGCTGCCGATGATCGAGAAGATCGTCGCCACCACGAGGGATCCGCGGATGGCCGGGAGCTTGATCGCACGGATGACCCGGAACTGGCTCGCGCCGTCGATCGCCGCCGCCTCGTAGAGAGAGGTCGGGATGACACGCAGCGCCGAGTAGAAGATGAGCATGTTGTAGCCCGCGAACTCCCACGTGACGATGTTGCCGATCGACGCGAGCACGAGGTCGGGGGAGAGCAGCTCGGGGAGCGCGATGCCGAGCAGGTCCTCGAGGTTGCCGACGAGCCCGAAGCGCTCGCCGTACATGAAGCCCCACATGAACGCGGCGACGACGGCCGGCACTGCGTAGGGCAGGAAGATGCCGATGCGGAAGAAGTCCCGTCCGTACAGGCGGCCGCTGTCGATCGCGAGAGCGGCGATGAGCGAGATGCACAGCATGATGGGCACCTGCACGACGAGGAACAGCGCCACGCGGACGAAGCCCTCCCAGAACGCGGCGTCGGAGAACGCCGCGACGTAGTTGTCGAGGCCGACGAAGACCGTGCCGCCGACGAGCTGCGAGCGGAAGAGGCTGAGGTAGATCGAGTACGCGATCGGGGCGAGGAAGACGACCGCGAACACGATCATGAACGGAGCGAGGAACCCCCATCCGGTCCATCGGCCGCGTGCATGGCGCGCGGCTCTCGTCTGCGCCCGGCCCGGTGGCTTCACCGAGACGGCAGGCGACGTCGTCATCATCCTGGGGTCCTCCGCTGCGTCGACAGGAGTGTGGGAACAGCTATGTTTGCGTAAACATCGTACGCGACATCGATGAGCGCGCAACTCGGCGGGGTCACGATACGGTTTCAGGACGATGGACGAAGACGCTTCCCCCCGCCCCCGGCGCCGACGCCGCACCTCCGAGGGACGCCGCGTGTCGATGGCCGATGTCGCGGCCCATGCCGGCGTCTCGGCGCAGACCGTCTCGCGCGTGGCGAACGGCTTCGGCGGGGTGCTCGACGAGACCCGCGAGCTGGTCATCGCGGCGATGGACGAGCTCGGCTACCGGCCCAACAGCGCGGCGCGCGCGCTCAAGCTCGGGTCCTTCCGGACGATCGGCGTGGTCTCCAGCACCCTGTCGACGATCGGAGACATCCGCACGATCGAGGCGATCGCGCACTCGGCTGCCGTCGAGGGGTACACGACCACGCTCATCCCGCTCCGCGCGCAGGCCGAGGGCGGCGTCAAGCGCGTGTACTCGCGCCTCCAGGAGCTCGCCGTCGACGCGCTCATCCTCAACATCGAGAAGCAGCTGCTGGATCGCGCGGAGACGCTCGTCCCGCCGGGGGTGCCGATCGTGCTCATGGACACGAGCGCGGATGACACCCACGTCGTGGTCGACACCGATCAGTTCGACGGCGCGCGCCAGGCGACCGAGCACCTGCTCTCGCTCGGACACCGCACGGTGTGGCATCTGACCGGCCCCGAGGAGTCGCATCCCGCGCAGCGCCGCGCGGACGGATGGCGGCAGACGCTCGAGCGCGCCGGGCGCGACGTGCCGCCGCTGCTCCGCGGCGACTGGTCGGCGCAGTCCGGCTACGAGATCGGGCGGACTCTCGCCGCGGATCCGTCGTGCACGGCCGTCTTCTGCGCGAACGATCAGATGGCGCTCGGCCTCTACCGTGCGCTGCGGGAGGCCGGGCGCCGCGTGCCCGACGACGTGAGCGTGGTGGGCTTCGACGACACGGCCGACGCGGTCGCGTACGACCCGCCGCTCACGTCCGTGCATCAGGACTTCGCGGACGCCGGTCGACGGGCCGTCGCGGCCGCTCTCGCTCAGCTGCGGACCGGAGCCGAGAGCCGACCGGGGGTCGACGTCGTGCCGACCGAGCTCGTCGTGCGCGAGAGCACCGCCCCGCCGGCGCGGCCATCCTGATACATTGACGAATATCTATGGAATACCACGGACGTACCATGGGTTGAGTCATCCAGACACCTCAGGAGGCGCGCGTGCGACAGCTCATCATCATCGGATCAGGCCCGGCCGGATTCACGGCGGCGATCTACGCGGCGCGCGCGAACCTGCAGCCGCTCGTCGTGGCCAGCTCGGTCGAAGTGGGCGGCGAGCTCATGAACACGACCGAGGTCGAGAACTTCCCCGGGTTCCCCGAGGGCATCATGGGCCCCGAGCTCATGCAGAAGATGCAGGAGCAGGCTGAGCGCTTCGGCGCCGAGGTCCGCTATGACGACGTGACCGAGCTCGACCTCGCGGGCGATGTGAAGCGCGTCACGCTCGGCAGCGGCGCCGTGGAGGAGGCCCAGGCGGTCATCTTCGCCACGGGCTCCGCCTATCGCAAGCTCGGCGTGCCCGGCGAGGAGCGCCTGTCCGGTCACGGCGTCTCGTGGTGCGCGACCTGCGACGGATTCTTCTTCCGCGAGAAGGAGATCGCGGTCGTGGGCGGCGGCGACTCGGCGATGGAGGAGGCGACGTTCCTCACGAAGTTCGCGTCGAAGGTCTACGTGATCCACCGCCGCGACAGCCTCAAGGCCTCCAAGATCATGCAGGATCGCGCCTTCGCGAACGAGAAGATCGAGTTCGTGTGGAACGCCGAGGTCGCCGACGTGCGCGGTGAGTCGGCCGTGGAGGGCGTGACACTGCGTGACACCGTCACCGGCGAGACCCGCGACCTCGCGCTCGACGGCCTGTTCGTGGCGATCGGCAACGACCCCCGCACGCACCTCGTCCACGACAAGCTCGAGCTGACGGCGGACGGCACGATCGCGGTCGACGGCCGCTCGTCGCGCACGTCCGCGCGCGGCGTGTTCGCCGCCGGCGACGTGATCGACCCGTCGTACCGTCAGGCGGTCACCGCGGCCGCGTCCGGCACGGTCGCCGCGCTCGACGCCGAGCACTTCCTCGCGTCGCTGGGCGACGCGGGAGAGCCGGCCCCGACCGAGGACCAGCTGGTCGAAGCCTGACCCGGGGAACATCGCACCGCCATCCGGTGTTCTCCCCCTTAGCTGCTGAACAAGGAGATCCCATGAGCAACGTCAAGGCCACTTCGTCGGCCACTTTCGAGCAGGATGTGCTCCAGGCCGACGGCCCGGTGCTGGTCGACTTCTGGGCCGCCTGGTGCGGTCCGTGCCGCATGGTCGCGCCCGTCCTGGACGAGATCCAGGCCGAGAACCCCGACAAGATCACCATCCTCAAGCTCAACGTCGACGAGAACCCCGACCTCGCGATGAAGTACCAGATCACGTCGATCCCGGCGATGAAGGTCTTCCAGAACGGCGAGGTCGCCTCGACCATCATCGGCGCCAAGCCGAAGTTCGCGCTCGAGCAGGATCTCGCCCCCTACCTGGGCTGAGACTCCGCGCAGGAGCGAATCCTGCGCCGCGTGCACCTCGAAGCCGTCCTGCGGATCCGTCCGCAGGGCGGCTTCGCCGTGTCAGCCGCGATCCACGACCCGGACGACGGCGTCCCAGCGGCGATGGGTGTTCTCCTGGCCGATGAGCCGCCAGACGGCCTTCGTGAGCTCGGGGTACTCGGCCGCGATGAGCCGCAGCACGCGCTGATTGCGCGCGTGCGTAGGCCGCAGGCCGCCATCCGCCTCGATGTGCTCAGCCCGGAGCGTGAAGACGACGAGCTCGTCGACCGTGGGGAGGTCCTCCATGAAGTCCCAGGGATCCTCGCCCTCGCGCAGCCGCTCGTGGATGAGGGCCGCGAGTTCGTCGGCCGCCTCGGCGCGCAGCACCTCGACGCTCGCGCGGCGGCGGGGGAGGGATTCGGCGGGCAGCTCCACCCGTCAAGCGTACGCGCGTGCACGCGCACGAGGGCCGCGCGCACCCCATTCCGCCCGCTCTACCGCGCTTCCCGACTCTGCATGTCTCACTCGACGAGGGATCCGGGTCCGGATGGCCTCGCCGAGTGAGACATGCAGAGTGCGGCCGCGGGCGGCTCAGTGGTTGCGGAGCCGGTCGATGAGCTCGCCCTTGCGGAGCTTGGAGTACCCCTCGATTCCGAGCTCCTTCGCGCGCTTCTTCAGCTCCGGCACCGTGCGCTCCTCGTAGTCCTCCGCCTTGCCGCCGCGCTTGCCGACCGAGCTCCGGCCGTCTCGCGCGGCCGCGTTCGCGATGCGTGCGGCCTTCTCGGCCGACGCACCGTCCTCGCGGAGCTCCTCGTAGAGCTTCTCGTCCTTGATCCTCGGGTTGGGCATCTGCGTGCCTCCTCTCAGAAGGGGCGGCCCCCGGTGACCGGGATGACCGCACCGGTGACATACGTCGCCTCGTCGCTCGCGAGGTACACGTAGGCGCCCGCGAGCTCGGCCGGCTGGCCGGCCCGGCCGAGCGGGGTGTCCGAGCCGAAGGTCTTCACCTTGTCGGCGGGGAAGCCCGTCGCGGGGATCAGCGGCGTCCAGATGGGGCCAGGAGCGACTGCGTTGACCCGGATGCCCTTCTCGGCCAGCTCCTGCGCCAGAGCCTGCGCATAGGCCACGAGAGCGGCCTTGCTCATGGCGTAGTCGAGCAGCCCGGGGGAGGGCTCGGACGCCTGGATCGACGTCGTGACGATGATCGAGCCGCCTGCCGGCATGTGCGACACGGCCTCGCGGGCCAGCACGATGGCGGAGACGAGGTTCGTGTGGAACACGCGCTCGATCTCCGACACCTGCATCGACTCGATGCCGTCGCGCTGCTTCTGGTAGGCGGCGTTGGGAATGAGGATGTCGATGCCGCCGAGGGCCTCGCGCGCCGCGCGCACGAGCTCGACGGTCTCCTGCTCGGAGGTGAGGTCGACGGCGAATGTCGCGCAGACGCGACCCTCCGCCTCGACGAGACGCCGCGTCTCGGCTGCGTCGGCCTCCTCCTCGGGAAGGTGCGCGATCGCGACATCCGCGCCCTCTCGCGCGTACGCGAGCGCGACCGCGCGGCCGATGCCCGAGTCGCCGCCCGTGATGAGCGCCTTGCGCCCGATCAGGCGGCCTCGACCGACCCAGCTCGACTCGCCGTGGTCGGGCTCGGGGGTCATCTCCTCGGTCAGCCCCGGCTGCGTCTCCTGCTCCTGCTCGGGGAAGGGGCCCCCGTCCTTCGCGTCGCGGGGGTCCTGCCCGCTCTGCGCTCCGCTCGTGCCTGCGTTCTCGGTCGTCTCCATGGGGCTTCGTCCTCCCGGCTCGGTGTCTCGACAGGTCGTGCGGTTTCGACGTTACGAATCCGTGACTCTGCTCGAAACCCCTTGACGGTCGTGCGGCGCATGCCCTACGGACAGCGCTCAGGCCCCGCGGTAGCCGATCAGCCAGCGCAGCCCGTGCGCATCCACGACGATCCCGTCCCAGTCGCCCCAGGGGCGCCTCTCGAGCCGCGAGACGATGGTTCCGCCCTCGGCCAGCGCATCGAACCAGCGGTGCAGCGTAGCCGCGTCAGATCGCCCCAGGAGCGACAGCATGACCCCGGTCAGCGCGACCGCGTCCTCGTCCGCGCCGGCGTCGGCGCCCTGAAGCGAGACGGGCCCGAGGAGATCGCCGTGCGCGACGTCGTCGGCAGGGCCGTCGGTGCGCCCGAACTCGCCGTACGTGTGGAGTTCGAGCTCACCGCCGAACACAGCGCGATAGTGCTCCAGCGCCTCTCGGCAGGTGCCGGGGAAGAGGATGTACGGCGTGGGCGCGGTCATGCGACCACGCTAGCCGCCACCCTCACTCGCCGTAAGCGGTCTCGCCGATCTCCTCGAGCATCCGGTTGAGATCCTGGATCGAAGCGAAATCAATCGTGACCTGGCCTTTTCTCGCCGTCAGCTTGATCCGGACCTTCGTGCTCAGCCGGTCGCCGAGTCGCGTCGCCACTTCATCGAGGTAGGCGCGCCGCGCTCCGCCCTGAGGGCGAGGAGTGCGCTGGGGCGCTGCGGTCCCGGCTGCGGCGATCTGCTTGGCCGCTGCCTCGGCAGCGCGGACGGACAGATCCTCGTTGACGATCTTGTCCGCGAGCTGCTGCATCTGCTCCTCGGTCTCGAGGGAGAGTATGGCGCGCGCGTGGCCGGCGCTGAGCACGCCCGCTGCCACTCGCTGCTGCACGGGCACCGGCAGCCGGAGGAGACGGATGGTGTTGCTGATCTGGGGGCGCGAGCGCCCGATCCGAGTCGCGAGCTTCTCCTGCGTGATCCCGAAGTCCTCGAGGAGCTGCTGGTACGCGGACGCCTCCTCGAGCGGATTCAGCTGCGACCGGTGGAGGTTCTCCAGCAGGGCGTCGCGCAGGAGGTCCTCATCCGCCGTGTCGCGGATGATCGCCGGGATCTCGGTCAGTCCCGCCTCTCGCGACGCTCGCGTGCGGCGCTCGCCCATGATGAGCTCGTACGTCCCGTCGCCCTTGTCGCGCACGACGACCGGCTGCAGGACGCCGAACTCCTTCACACTGTGGACGAGCTCGGCGAGGTCGTCGGGGTCGAAGTTCGTGCGCGGCTGACGCGGGTTGGGGACGATCGCCTTCGGGTCGATGTGCACGAGGCGCGCACCCGGGACCTCGACGAGCTCTTCGCCCGACGCGGGGGAGGCCTCCTCCTTCGACGCGCGCTTCCGGGGCGACGTCTCGCCGGCGCTCGAGCCCTTGGTCTTCGTCGACGACGGGAAGAAGACGTCGACGGGACGCTCGTCGCTCAGCTCCGAGGTCGGAATGAGCGCTCCGATGCCGCGACCCAGGCCAGTACGTTTCGCCATCAGGATTCCCCTTCCTTCGCGTCCGCGCTTCCGCGTCGCACGATCTCGAGCGCGGCCTCGCGGTACGCGATCGCACCTGCGGAGTTGCCGTCGTATGTGATGACCGTCTGCCCGAAGCTCGGTGCCTCGGAGACGCGCACGGAGCGCGGAATGACGGTGTCGAGCACCTCGCCCGTGAAGTGCCCTCGCACCTCGTCGGCGACCTGCTGAGACAGACGCGTGCGCGCGTCGAACATGGTGAGAAGGATGGTCGACAGACGCAGGCGCGGATTGAGGTGCTTCTGGATCATCTTCACGTTCCCGAGGAGCTGGCTCAGTCCCTCAAGCGCGTAGTACTCGCACTGAATCGGGAGGAACACCTCGGTCGCTGCCGTGAATGCGTTGATCGTGAGGAGCCCGAGCGAGGGAGGGCAGTCGATCAGGACGAAGTCGAGACGCTCCTCGCGATCCTCGAGATACTCCGCCAGCGCGGTCTTCAGCCGCTGCTCACGGGCGACCTGCGTGACCAGCTCGATCTCGGCGCCGGCGAGGTGGATGTTGCTCGGTGCACACACCAGCGTCTCCCCCTCAGGGCTCTGCTGGACGACATCCTTCAGCGGAACGTCGTCGATCAGGACGTCGTAGATGCTCGGGCTCTCGGCGTTGTGGGGGACACCGAGCGCCGTCGACGCGTTCCCCTGCGGATCGAGGTCGATCACGAGGACACGACCACCCAGCGAGGCGATCGCGGCAGCGATGTTCACTGTCGTCGTGGTCTTGCCGACCCCGCCCTTCTGGTTCGAGATCGTCATGATCCGAGTGGGGCCGGTGAACGACACCTCGACGTCCGCAAGCGCGCGGCGACGGGCTGTGAGGTCGGCCAGCTCCCGCGCGATCGGACTGTCGTCAGGCTCCGTGATGTTGCCGGACTGTTTCACGTGAAACACTCATCCCTTCGCCGCGAGCAGACGCTCTCCACTCTAACGGGCGATACCCCGCCACGCCTGCAGGGGCACCCAGGTAGAGGCTGGGTGTTGGTGCCGGCGGGATGTTTCACGTGAAACGTCGCGTCGATCACGGCGCCGCCGCACTGCCGGTCCGGTTCTCGCGCGGCGGCCCGCAGCGTTTCACGTGAAACATCGCGCGCAGCAATGCCGCACTCGAACCTCAGAGCGGCGGCACGAGCCATCGAACCCATGCAATAGAGATGGGCGCGGGGTGGCTCGGCGTGTTGCAGAGCGGCGAGCTCGGGCTCCGCTCGAAGTTGCGGTCCGAAGCGGTCGGCCGTCCCCGTGTTTCACGTGAAACGTCCCGACCGGGCTGATCTCGAGCGCCCGGTCTACCCAACCGCATCTCCGGAGTCGATGCAGGGCGAGCGGAGGGCCCAACGTCGCCACCGCGGGGGAGACCGACGGGCAGAAGGCATCGAGGAACGTCCCACATCGAATCACGGAGACGACCGCGTTGCACTGGATCTGACGAGTGAGATTCGTGCAGAGCGCGGGTGCGGCCCGGGAACGGGCGGGCAGCGCCCACGACCAAGCGGGCCTCCACATCGACGTCTCGTCGCTCTCCCAGATTTCTCACGCTGCCGAGTCCGAGGCGTCGCTTCCGTCTTCAAGGTGGCGCCCACACGGACCAACATGGCTCTGTTTCACGTGAAACCCCTCGCGATCCTCACAACGCGCCATCTCCTCCGGACATACGCGCCTCGGGACGGCATGGGGCGCGACAGCTCGCGCGACACCCGCTGGCCGCGACCGCGGTCGCCGCGCTCCGCAATGTTTCACGTGAAACGCGTCATCTCCTCGACTTCAGTGCCGAGTGGCGTGCGCGTGCGGGCGACCGCCGGTACACCCGGTTCCACGGCGCCACCCGGGGCGCAATGCGCTCCGGGATCCTCGTGATCGTCCGATCCGGGCGCGTACTCGCGGTGAACCGGAAGATCCAGATTCATCGATGTCGCGCACGGCCACTCCCGCCGCCCGTCACTCCGTATCGTCAGCGCCCGAGAGCGTGGCCGGCCACGCATCCAGGAGCAATCCCGCGAAGTAGCGATGCGATCCGCGAGGGGCCGTGGCGTTTCACATGAAACGCCACACGAACCCGGTGCACACACGCGAGCGACCCAACCACTCCCGAAAGGGTTTCACGTGAAACACATCTGCACCCAGGACCGCGCCGGGTGCGCAGCGACTCACACCTCGTGCGGTCTCGACGCGATGCCGAGAAGGTGCGGTGACAGGTCCGGGCCATACGGAATCGCCTCAAGGCGCTTCGCAAGCACGTCCCCGGCCGCGACCACCTCCTCGTCCGGCGCCATCAGTTCGAGACCCATCCCGCCGGGACCTTCCAGCCCCACGATCTCCACGTCCACGAAGCCAGCCTCCGAAAGCTCGTGGGAGAGCTCCGCGGCCGTGTGATGATGGCCACCCGGAAAGCGCCCCGCGGCGGGCTCGAGCGATCCCGCCGTGGCTCCGTTCTCGACCAGCACGCGCACCTCATCCGCGGGCAGATCGCGGAATCCACGAGCCAGCACCGTCTTGGTCAGTGCAGAGAGACGAGAGATCGCTCCCGCGAACACGACGCCACCCGGGCGCAGGACGCGAAGCGCCTCAGTCAACGCGCGCAGCCGATCGGCCCGATCCTGCAGGTGGTAGAGCGGCCCGAGCATGATCACCGCGTCCGCGCTCGCATCGACGTCTTCCAGAGAACGTGCATCCCCGACCAGAGCCCTCACCTCGGGGATGCGGGCAGCGACGTCGACCTGGGCAGGCACCGGATCGACCAGGGTCACGGCATGCCCGTCCGCAACCAGCCAGCGCGCATGCGTGCCGGTCGCCCCGCCGACGTCCAGCACGGTCGACGCGGGCTGCAGCCGGGCGCGGACCAGCGACTGAACACGGAGGAACTCAAGTCGACCCGCCGCCGATCGCGAGGACAGGCGCTCGCCCTCGTCGAAATGCTCCCCGTAGTACGCGCGGATGCGTTCGTCACGCTCGCGTTGATCCATGCTCCGAGGCTACCGAGAGGCAGCGCCCGGAGACATCATCAGTCGTGCAACGAAGGGAATCCCAGGTCAGCGGCCAATTACGCGCGGACGAGAGCGCGCACGACCCGCGTGGGCTCGGAGATCGTGCCCTCGCCGACCATCTCGACGCGGACATCCGAGAGCTTGTACTTCCGGATGGCCTTCGCCGCGGCATCGATCTCGTTCGGAGCGCTCTGCCCCTTGAGGAGGATCAGCTCTCCGCCGTCGCGCACGAGCGGAGCAGTCCAGGGGATGAGCGTCCTCAGCGCCGACACCGCGCGTGCCGTGACGGCGTCGAGCACACCCTCCCAGCGCCCCGCTTCTTCGGCGCGTGCGCGTTCGACCACGACGTTGTCGAGGCCGAGCGCCGCAACCTGCTCGTTGAGCCAGGTCGTGCGACGCTCCATCGGCTCGATGAGCACCCACTGCACGTCCGGCCGCGCGATCGCGAGCACGAGCCCCGGCAGACCGGCACCCGACCCCACGTCGCCGACGCGTCCGCCCTCGGGGAAGAGGGGTGCCGTCACGGCGGAGTTGAGGATGTGGCGCGACCAGAGGCGCGGAACCTCGAGGGGGCCGATCAGCCCGCGCTCCTCGCCGTGCTCGGCGAGTGCCTGCGTGTACGTGCGCGCCAGATCGATCCGATCTCCGAAGAGCGCGGCCGCCTCGGCGGGCTCGGCCTCGAGGCCGGCGGGGGAGGAGACCATCACCCGCGGCGGATGACCGTGTGGCGGTCGGGTCCCTCGCCGTACGACTCCGAGACGAGACCGCGGTCCGCCGCGATGTCGTGCACGAGCTTGCGCTCGTACGACGACATCGACGGAAGGGACGCCTGCGTGGCGCCCTCCTCGAGCTTCGCGACGGCCGCGTCGACGAGGGTCTCGAGCTGTCGACGGCGGACGTCGCGCGAGCCGCCGATGTCCAGGATGAGCCGCGAGAAGGCACCGGTCTCGCTCTGCACCGCGAGCCGGGTGAGCTCCTGCAGAGCCTGCACGGTGTCCGGGTGCGAGATCACGCGCAGCGACGCGTCGTCCGACTCGACCGACACGTACGCGCGCCCCTGGCGCACGTCGAGCGTGAGGTCGCCGTCGATGTCGGCGATGTCGAGAAGGCCCTCGAGGAAGTCGGCGGCGACGTCGCCCTCGCGCTCGAGGTCGGCCTCGGTGGGGGCGTCGGCCGCGGTGGCGGGCTGCGTGTTCATGGCGTCCATTCTCGTGTGGCCGGTCCGGGCGGAAGGGGGCGTCAGCTCGACGCGCCGTCGGGCCGCTGCTGCTTCTTCGCGCGCTTCGCGCTCATGGGCTGCTGGCGCTTGGGCTGCTTCGCGCGGGCCTCCTCGGCCTTGCGCAGCAGCTCCTGCTGCTCGGCCTCGTACTCGGCGATCGTGACGACCTTGCCCTGGCTGTTGATCGCCTTGCCCTTGCGGGCCAGACGCGCCTCGCGCTCCTTCGCGGCATCCGAGCCGGGCGTCGGCAGCTCGCGGATCACGAGGAACTGCTGGCACATGGTCCAGAGGTTGTTGAAGAACCAGTACGAGACGACGCCGAGCGGGAAGAAGACGCCCGAGAAGATCATCGCGAACGGGATGATGTAGAGCATGATGCGCTGCATCTGGTACGCCTGGCCCGTCTTGGCCTCGGGCGAGAGGTTCTTCGAGACGATCTGCAGCTGCGTGAAGAACTGCGTCGCGATCATCAGCGCGACCATGATCACGAGGATGATCGTGGTGCCGACCCAGCCGTCCGGGCGGTGCTGGATGGCGTCGACGAGCGTCTCGCTCAGCGGGGCGATGTCAAAGAGCTTCGCGTCGTTGAACTGCTGCGTGAGCTCCGGCGACAGCAGACCGACGCCGCCCTTGTTCGCCGCCGCGTGCGCCTTGATGTCGTACAGCGTGTAGTACAGCGAGAAGAAGACCGGCATCTGCACGAGCAGAGGCAGGCAGCTCGACACCGGCGTCGTGCCGTGCTTCTTGTACAGCGCCATGGTCTCGCGGCTCATCGCCTCGCGAGAGAGCTGATCGCGCTTGCCCCGGTACTTCTCCTGGATCTTCTTCATCTCAGGAGCGATTTCCATCATCTTGCGCTGGCTCTTGATCTGCTTCACGAAGAGCGGGATCAGAGCCGTGCGCACGATGACGACGACGCCGGCGATCGAGAGGACCCAGGTGAGTCCGCCGTCCACCGGCATGCCGAAGAAGGTCAGGACGGCGTGCCAGCCGACGAGGATCATTTCGATGACCCAGCGGATGGGCCAGAGGATGATTCCGAGGAAGTCCACGGAGGTCAGTCCTTTCGTAGCGGCACGACGAAGCCGTGACGGGTGAGGTCGTAGCGGAAGCGCGGGTGCGGCGTCACGTCGTCTTCGCCGCCCGCAGCCCACGGGTGGCACCGGGCGATGCGCATCGCCGCCAGTCCCGATCCTTTCACGAGACCGTGCTGCTGCACGGCCGTCACCGCGTATGCGGAGCAGGAGGGGTAGTACTTGCAGACGTCGCCGTAGAGGTGCGAGATCGTCGCGCGATATCCATGCAGGAGCACGAGGCCGGCGTTGCGCGGCAGCAGCGGGAGCGCCCGAACGGCGTCGGATACGCGAAACCGCGCCGACCCTGTGGCCGACGCGGGCAGCACGCTCATGCCGCCGCCTTGCGCGCGAGGCAGCGCGTCACCTCGGAGCGGAGCTCCTGGAAGGTGGCGTCGGCCGCCGAGGGCAGGGCGCGGATGACGACATCGGCCCCCGGTCGCACGTCCGGAAGCGCCTCCGCGCACACCGCCTTGAGGCGGCGGCGCACGGTGTTCCGCGTGACGGCGTTGCCGACGGCCTTGCTGACGATGAATCCGAACCGCGGCGCGCGCTCCTCGAAGGAGTGCACGACGTGCGTCACGGTCGACGCACCGGCGCATCGAGAGCCTCGACGCACGACCTTGCGATAGTCGGCGCCGAGGACCAGGCGATGCGGCCTCGCGAGCACGGACTCGTCGTCGGGATTACGCCGAGAGCTCGACGCGACCCTTGCCGCGACGTGCGGCGAGGATGGCGCGGCCGGCGCGGGTGCGCATACGAGCGCGGAAGCCGTGCTTCTTGGCACGACGGCGGTTGTTGGGCTGGAAAGTGCGCTTGCTCATGGAATCACTCCGGAGGGATGGTCACCGGAATCATGTGACCGGAGACGAGAGTTGGTGGAGCCCGGAAGGGCATAAGTCAACCGATTTAGAGTACGCCGACCGAGGGCGATCCTGCAAATGAGGCGGACAACCTGACAGTATCTCCACAGTGTCGGATCCGCGCCCGCAGGAACACGCGAGCGCGCGCCAAGACGGAGTTTGCCGTTCGCCGTCCATCCACTAGCGTGTCACGAAGTTATCCACAGGCTAGGGGAGGCC